>NZ_JBSSEQ010000001.1:4802500-8125000 GCF_054061875.1 Bradyrhizobium sp. S3.7.6
TTGCCGATCATGACGGTGCAGTCCTCGTGGAATGCGCCGTGATTGCGGAAGCTCGCGATGTAGAGCTTGAGCGACTTCGACTCCAGCAGCCACGGGCCGGGCGCGTAGTCGATCATCAGATGCGCGAAATCCGGTTGTCCCGTGACCGGGCAAAGCGAGGTGAATTCCGGCACGGTGAAGCGCACCAGATAGTCCGTGCCCTTTTGCGGATTGGGCACGCGGTCGAGCTGGGCTTCTTCCGGTGTGTGCGGCCATTCGACCGCGCGGCCGAGCTGGAGGGATTTCTTCGCCATCGTCGTCACATCCTGTTCGAGCATGATCCGGAAAAGTGGGCACCGGTTTTCCGAAAGATCATGTTCAACTAAAAAACCGGAGCGCGATAAGATCGCGCTCCAGAGGGTGCCGGGATGGACGCAAATGTCGCCGTCGTCAACCAGCCGCGATCGTCTGGATCATGACGATCCGGTCGTTGCCGGACTCGCAGCCCCAGAGCTCACCCGGGCGGCCGTCGAGCTGGCGCACATTGGCATTGGCCTTGTCGCTGGCGAAAACGTTGAACCGCTCTGTCGCGGGATCGAAGCGGACGATGGCATTGGCGGAGAAATCGGTCAGCCAGACCTTGTCCTTGTCGTCGACATAGACGGCATAGGTGCGAGGGCGATCGCCCGGCAGCTTCCAGGTTTTCCAGGAGCCGTTGGCGGGATCGTGCACCGAGACGTGACCGCTGTTCCACTCGCTGACCCAGATCCGGCTTTGCGAATCTGACCAGACCCGCCGCGACCCCTGGCTCGGCGTCGGCGGCTCGACAATGGCGGCATTGCCGGTCGCAAGATCAATCTTCGCGATATGGCTGCCGGCCAGCGAGGCGTACCAGACCTCACCCTTGGGCGTCACCGCGATGCCGTAGGGGCCAACACCCCTGGGCGCCCTGAACACGTCCATCTCGCCCGATCCCGGCTTGAGCCGGCCGTAATAGCCGGACTGGCCGGTGAACCAGTAGGTGCCGTCCTTGTCGAACACGCCGGTGTTGAGATTGGCGGAGGCGAATTTCTCGGGCAGGCGGAACAGCGTGACCTTGAGATCGCCGGGATCGACCCGGGCGATCGCGTTCTGGCCGCCCTCGGTGATCCAGGGGGCACCGTCGGGGCCGATCGTCACGCCGTGCGGTGCGGCGCCCTGGCCGAGGCTGACTGTCTTGAAACTGCCATCCCGGGGGTCGAGCCTACCCAGCATGCCCTTGCCCTGCGCCGTGAACCAGACCGTGCCGTCGCGAGCGGGGGCGAGATCGTGCAGGCCGATGCCGGCGCTGATGGGGAAATATTTTGTCCGGAACAGGCCTTCCTGCGCAAAACTTGGGCGAACGGCGAGGAGGGCGGCGCTCGAGGCAAGAAACTGGCGGCGGTTCATGGCGTTACCCCGACTGTTTCAGATTGAGGTTGGACGCGCAGAGCAGGCGACTTCAAGGATAGTCCGAGCCCGCTCACGCGTCAGTCGAAGCACGCCGTCCAAGCGTTCACATTTGCTTGCGGCCCGTGTAAGACCCCCGGCACCGATCAGCCCTAACGAACGGAAGTGCACATCATGACCGCCATCATCGACATCATCGGCCGCGAAATTCTCGACAGCCGTGGCAATCCCACCGTCGAGGTCGACGTCGTGCTGGAAGATGGTGCGCTCGGCCGTGCCGCGGTGCCGTCGGGCGCCTCCACCGGCGCCCATGAGGCGGTGGAACTGCGCGATGGCGACAAGGCCCGCTATCTCGGCAAGGGCGTCACCAAGGCCGTCGGCGCCGTCAATGGCGAGATCTTCGAGGCCCTGAGCGGCCTCGATGTCGAGCAGCAGGCCCAGATCGACCAGATCATGATCGACCTCGACGGTACGCCGAACAAGAGCCGGCTGGGCGCCAATGCCATCCTCGGCGTCTCGCTTGCCTGCGCCAAGGCTGCCGCAAACTCGCTCGACATGCCGCTCTATCGTTACGTCGGCGGCACCTCGGCGCGTCTGTTGCCGGTGCCGATGATGAACATCATCAATGGCGGCGTTCATGCCGACAATCCGATCGACTTCCAGGAGTTCATGATCCTCCCCGTGGGCGCGTCGTCCTTTGCCGAGGGCCTGCGCTACGGCGCGGAGGTGTTCCACACCCTGAAGTCGGAATTGAAGAAGGCCGGCCACAACACCAATGTCGGCGACGAGGGCGGTTTCGCCCCGAACCTGCCGTCGGCGGACGCCGCGCTCGAATTCGTCATGAACGCGATCGGCAAGGCCGGCTACAAGGCCGGCACCGACATCGTGATCGGCCTCGACTGCGCCTCGACCGAGTTCTTCAAGGACGGCAAATACGTCTATGAAGGCGAGGGCAAGACCCGCTCGATCTCCGAGCAGGCCAAGTACCTCGCAGACCTGGTGTCGCGCTATCCGATCGTGACCATCGAGGACGGCATGTCGGAAGACGACATGGACGGCTGGAAGGAGCTCACCGACCTCATCGGCAAGAAGTGCCAGCTTGTCGGCGACGATCTCTTCGTCACCAACGTCAAGCGCCTGGCCGAAGGCATCAAGGCCGGCCGCGCCAATTCGATCCTGATCAAGGTCAACCAGATCGGTACGCTGACCGAGACGCTCGCTGCCGTCGAGATGGCGCACAAGGCCGGCTATACCTCGGTGATGTCGCACCGCTCCGGCGAGACCGAGGATTCGACCATCGCCGACCTCGCGGTCGCCACCAATTGCGGGCAGATCAAGACCGGCTCCCTTGCGCGTTCCGACCGCACCGCCAAATACAATCAGCTCCTGCGCATCGAACAACAGCTCGGCAAGCAGGCACTCTACGGCGGTAAGGCGGCATTGAAGGCGCTGGCATAAGCCGGCGCTCCAGCTAGGACAGGGGAGGATCGACATGAGCGACGGCAAGACCGGACTGCAACTGCGTTCGCTGATCAAGAAGAGCGGTGAACTGGAAATCTCGCTCGTCGACGTGCCGACTCCCGAGCCCGCGGCGGACGAGGTCGTCGTCCGCGTCGAGGCGGCGCCGATCAACCCGTCCGACCTCGGCCTCCTCGTCGGCGCGGCCGATATGAGCACGGCGAAAGCGTCCGGCACCAAGGACGCTCCCGTCATCACCGCGAAGGTGCCGGAGGGCGCGATGCGGGCGATGGCCGGCCGGCTCGACGAAGCCATGCCGGTTGGTAACGAAGGCGCGGGCGTCGTCATCAAGACCGGCTCGTCCGATGCCGCGAAAGCATTGATGGGCAAGACCGTCGCGATGATCGGCGGAGCGATGTACGCGCAGTACCGCACGCTGAAAGTGCGCGAGTGCCTGCCGCTGCCGGCGGGCACCACGCCGGCCGAAGGCGCCTCCTGCTTCGTCAATCCGCTCACGGCGCTCGGCATGACCGAGACCATGCGGCGCGAGGGGCACAAGGCGCTGGTGCATACTGCGGCCGCCTCCAATCTCGGCCAGATGCTGAACAAACAAGATCTGCATCAAGGACGGCATTCCGCTGGTCAACATCGTGCGCAGCAAGGAGCAGGCCGACATCCTGCACAAGATCGGCGCCAAATACGTCGTCGATTCCACCGCACCGAGCTTCCTCGGCGATCTCACCAATGCGCTGGTCGAGACCGGCGCCACCATCGCCTTCGATGCCATCGGCGGCGGCAAGCTGGCCGGCGACATCCTCAACTGCATGGAAGCCGCGATCAACAAGACCGCCAAGGAATACAGCCGCTACGGCTCCAACGTGCACAAGCAGGTCTACGTCTACGGCGCGCTCGATATCCGCCCGATCGAGCTGCCGCGCGGCTTCGGCATGGCCTGGGGCGTCGGCGGCTGGCTGCTGTTTCCGTTCCTGATGAAGATCGGGCAGGCGGACGGAGCCAGGCTGCGCCAGCGCGTCGTCGACGAATTGAAGACGACCTTCGCCAGCCACTACACCAAGGTGGTGTCGCTGACCGAGGCGCTCGATCCCGCCAACATCGCGGTCTATGCCAAACGGGCCACCGGCGAAAAATTCCTCATCAACCCGAATAAATCTTCGTGATGTGCCACGGCACACCATCCAAAGAAGGACTTGCCTTCTGAGCGAAGCGCGGGAACATTCGCGCCGCAATTGAAAGCGGGGCAACCGCAAAGCACAGAAGGGGACACTTCCATGACTGATCTGAATCGCCGCGACTTGCTCGCGGGCGCTGCCGCTATGGGCGCGGCGGCCGTAACCGGACTTGGACCGACCACTGCCAGTGCCTCGGTGCCGCAAAGCGGGGCGCAGGCGCCCGGCTTCTATCGCTACAAGGTCGGCAGCTACGAGTGCACCTCGATCAACGACGGCGCGCGCACCTTCCCGATGCCCGACAAGTTCGTGGTCAACCTGCCGAAGGAGGAAGCGCTGGCCGCAGGCGAGGCGGCGTACATGCCGAAGGGCATGGTCACGGCGCCGTTCAACCCCCAGCTCATCAACACCGGCTCGAAGCTGGTCCTGATCGACACCGGCAACGGCGTTGCCAATCTCGAGCCGAGCAAGGGCGCGGTCGGCCGTACGCTGCAGAACCTCGCCGCTGCCGGCGTCGACCCGAAGAACATCGACATCGTGCTGCTGTCGCATCTCCATCCCGATCACACCAACGGCATTCGTCTGGCCGACGGCGCGCTGGCGTTCCCGAATGCGGAGATCATGGTGCCGGCGAAGGATTGGGAGTTCTGGGCGAGCGACGAGAACGCGGCCAAGGCTCCGAACGACATGACGAAGAACTACTTCGCCAACGTGAAGAAGACCTTTGCCGGCCTCGAATCCAAGGTCACGAAGTACGAGTGGGGCAAGGAGGTCGCGCCGGGCATCACCTCGATCGCGACGCCCGGCCATACGCCGGGTCATACCTCGTTCGCGGTGGCCTCCGGCGACAAGAAGGTGCTGATCCAGTCTGACGTCACCAACATTCCGGAGTTCTTCCTGCGCAATCCGGACTGGCACGTGGCGTTCGACAACGATCCGGCACTGGCGCAGGCCACCCGCCACAAATTCTACGACATGGCAGCAGCCGAGAAAGCGACCGTGATCGGATTCCACTTCACCTTCCCCTCGGTGGGGCATGTCGAGAAGGACGGCGCGAAATACCGCCTGATCCCGTCGGCCTGGAATCCGACGATCTGAACCGGGCCAGGGGTTTGCGAGAAACATCAGGCCGCCTTCGGGCGGCCTGATTGTTTTTGGATCGTAGCGACCATCTGCTTTCGAGAAACTCAGCGTTTCCAAACGGGACCGGTTCATGCACTTGCATCCATCGGTCGGGATCGCTTAAGTGCCGCCCCGGAACTTCCGCTCAAGCCCTCAAGGACAATCCATGGCCTACAACATCGTCGTGATCGCCGGCAGCCTGCGCAAGGACAGCTTCTCGCTAAAGGTCGCCAACGCGCTCGCAAAGCTCGCGCCGGCCTCGCTCAAGCTCGAGGTCATCACGCTGGCAGGCATCTCGTTCTTCAACCAGGACCTCGAGGGCGCGCCGCCCGCGGACTGGCTGTCCTTCCGCGAGAAGCTGCAGAAGTCGGACGGCGTGATCTTCGTCACCCCCGAATACAACCGCGCCATCCCGGGCGTGCTCAAGAACGCCATCGACGTCGCTTCGCGCCCCTATGGCAAGAGCTCGTTCAACGGCAAGCCGGTCGGCATCATCTCGAACTCGCCGGGCCCGCTCGGCGGCGTCAGCGCCGCCAAGACGCTGCAGAACATCCTGCCGGGCATTGCCGGACCGATCCTGCAGCAGCCGGAGATCTATCTGAACGCGGTCGGCGATGCCTTCGATGCGGAGGGGAACCTGATCAAGGAATCTCTGAAGCCCGTCCTCCAGGCCTATATCGACGCGTTTGCTGCGCACGTGGCCAAACACCACGGCTGACGTCTTTCTTCGTCATGGCCGGGCTTGTCCCGGCCATCCACGTCTTGGCTCGCGGTGACGAAAAACGTGGATGCCCGGCACAAGGCCGGGCATGGCGGCTGGGAGTAGGGATTGGAACGCGAAGGGGGGCGATTAGCACTCCCTTAACCAACCTGCCGCATCTTCCCAAGATGGTCTCCCGCGCGCGCCTGAAATCGATCCTGACCGGCCTTGCCCTCTATGCGATGGCGGCCGCTATCGTCGGCTATTTCGGCGTCAACGCCTACACCGGCAAATACGGCCTCAACGCCCGTCAGGAACTCGACCAGGAGATCATCGCGCTGACGAGCGAGCTGGCCCAGCTCAAGCGCGAGCGCGCGAAGAGCGAGCAGCGCGTGTCGCTGCTGCGGACATCGCGGATCGATCCTGACATGCTGGACGAGCGGGCGCGCTATCAGCTCGACTATGTCAATCCGCGCGATCTCGTTCGGATGATCCCGGCCAAGTAGCGCTTTTCGCTGCATTCGAAACCGGCATCGAAAGCCGCTGCCGAAATCCCGCAACCGTGTAGCAATTCTACCGAAAGTCTTAGGCTTGGAACCGGGCTGCCGCCTTGACGGCAACGCGGCAACGGCCCCATGGCTTCTGCCGCCGTCTGCCTGAGTTGACGCAGATCAACCGGGCCGTGCCGGCGCAGCCTAGACTGCCACCCGGAGGAAACAGTGATGAATGGGCCAATGTCCCGGCATCACGCGGCCCGCGTCGAGGCCGCCATTGCGTCAGGCCAGGCCGCGCGCTCCGCGCTGGTGGCCTCATGGCGCCGTTCGTCCCGATTGCATCATCTCGATCCCGCCGGCCGCAGTGCGCCGATGCGGCTGAGTGATGTCGAGTTGCGGCAGGCGCGCGAGCGCGTCGCGCCGTTGCTCGCCGCCGCGCAAAGCGCGATGGACCGGCTCTATCAGGCGGTCGGCGCGAGCGGCTGCTGCGTGCTGCTCGCCGACGGCGCGGGCGTGCCGGTCGACCGCCGCGGCACAGCGGTGGACGATGCGACGTTCCAATCCTGGGGCCTGTGGACCGGCGCGCTCTGGAGCGAGGATCATGAAGGCACCAACGGCATCGGCACCTGCGTCGTCGAGCAGCGCCCGCTGACGATCGACCGCGACCAGCATTTCTTCACCCGCAACACGCTTCTGAGCTGCACCGCCGTTCCGATCTACGACCACGAGGCGGCGTTTGCGGGCGTGCTCGATGTCTCCTCCTGCCGCGCCGACCGGACCGATGCGTTTTCCAATCTGATCGCGCTCGCGGCAGGTGAGGCGGCGAGGCGCATCGAAGCTGATCTGTTTCGCCGCGCCTTCGCCCATGCCCGCATCGTGCTGACGCAAGGCGCCGACGGCCAGACCGGCGGCCTCGTCGCGGTCGATGCGGATGATCTCGTGATCGGCGCGACCCGGTCCGCGCGGGTGGGACTCGGGATTGCGCCCGGCCGTCTCTTGCAGCCTGTTCCCGCGGCTGACCTCCTCGGCGGCGAACCCGCGCATGACCATCTTGCGGGCGGCCAGCGCGCGGTGCTGCAGCGGGCGCTGCTGCGCGCGGGCGGCAATGTTTCGGCCGCCGCCAAAGCCCTCGGCGTCAGCCGCGCCACGCTGCACAGGAAGCTGAAGCGGTTCGAGCTGAAGCACTGAGCTGCGGCTCTATTTTTCTTCCGCGCCCACCAACTCGACCCTCATGGTGAGGAGGCCGCGAAGCGGCCGTCTCGAACCATGCAGGCCTGGCTGTGCCCGCGGCCATCCTTCGAGACGCGCGCAAGAGCGCGCTCCTCAGGATGAGGGCTGAGTGTGTGGGGGTAGCTGCGTCACCTGTCGCAGAACTGCGACAGGTTACCCCGGCCATCGCTCACGCCCGGGCTGACAGAAAAACGCTCCCGCGACATCGTCGGCGCAAGTCGTGAACACGCGACGAATTGCGCAAACAGCAAACATCGGGAGTGATCAATGAACAAGGTGGAATTCCTCGGCGTCACCCAGGTTCCCTTCGCCGAACGCTATGACAATTTCATCGGCGGCAAATTCGTCGCGCCAATCTCCGGCAAGTACTTTGACAACGCCTCGCCGGTGAACGGCCAGATCGTCTGCAAGATCGCGCGTTCCGACGCGCAGGACGTCGAGGCCGCCCTCGATGCGGCGCACGCCGCCAAGGGCGCCTGGGGACGCACCAGCGTCGCCGAGCGCGCCGCGATCCTGAACCGGATCGCCGACCGGATGGAAGAGAATCTGGAGCGCCTTGCGATTGCCGAGACCTGGGACAACGGCAAGCCGATCCGCGAGACCCGCGCCGCCGACCTGCCACTCGCGATCGATCATTTCCGGTATTTCGCCGGCGTGGTGCGCGCACAGGAAGGCTCGATCGGCGAGATCGACCACGACACCATCGCCTATCATTTCCACGAACCGCTCGGCGTGGTCGGCCAGATCATCCCCTGGAACTTCCCGCTGCTGATGGCATGCTGGAAGCTCGCGCCGGCGCTTGCCGCCGGCAATTGCGTCGTGCTCAAGCCGGCCGAGCAGACGCCGACCTCGATCATGGTCTGGGCCGAGATCATCGGCGATCTCCTGCCGCCCGGTGTCCTCAACATCGTCAATGGCTTTGGCCTCGAAGCCGGCAAGCCGCTCGCGTCCAGCCCGCGGATCGCGAAAATCGCCTTCACCGGCGAGACCACGACGGGCCGGCTGATCATGCAATATGCCAGCCAGAACCTGATCCCGGTCACGCTCGAGCTCGGCGGCAAGTCGCCGAACATCTTCTTCAACGACGTCACCGCAGAGGACGACGACTTCTTCGACAAGGCGATCGAAGGTTTTGTGATGTTTGCGCTGAACCAGGGCGAGGTCTGCACCTGTCCGAGCCGGGCGATTGTCCACGCCGACATCTACGACCGCTTCATGGAGCGGGCGTTGAAGCGCGTCGCCGCGATCAAGCAGGGCGACCCGCGTGCGGCCGACACCATGATCGGCGCGCAGGCATCTAGCGAGCAGCTCGCCAAGATCCTCTCCTATATCGACATCGGCAAGCAGGAGGGCGCCAAGGTGCTGGCCGGCGGCGGTCGTGCCGAGCTCGGCGGCGATCTGTCCGGCGGCTTCTACGTCCAGCCAACGGTGTTCGAGGGCCACAACAAGATGCGAATCTTCCAGGAGGAGATCTTTGGTCCCGTCGTCTCGGTCACGACCTTCAAGACCGATGACGAAGCGCTCGCGATCGCCAACGACACGCTCTATGGCCTGGGAGCCGGCGTCTGGAGTCGCGATGCCAACCGCTGCTACCGCTTCGGCCGGGCTATCCAGGCCGGCCGGGTCTGGACCAACTGCTACCATGCGTATCCCGCGCATGCCGCGTTCGGCGGCTACAAGCAGTCGGGCGTCGGTCGCGAGACCCACAAGATGATGCTCGATCACTACCAGCAGACCAAGAATCTCCTGGTCAGCTACAGCCCGAAGAAGCTTGGCTTCTTCTGATCGGGCAAGATCTGATGGGGCAAGATCTGATCGGGCAGGAGAGGGCGGCGCAACCTTGCGCTGCCCTCTCCGCCGTCATCTGTCTGTCAGAGTCTTGAGACAAGACGACAGCGCCGACCGTATCCGGTTCGGCGCCCGCAGCATTCGAAGCGATGCCGGGCAAAGACGGAGGCTCGGTGATGCGGAACAGTCGTTCAGGACGGACAATGGGTGTCGCAGCGATGCTGTTCGGCGCGGCGGTGCTGCCGCTGTCGATGGCCTTCGCACAGTCCGGCCCGGCGCCAGCCGGCGCCAAGCCCTTCCTGACCGTCGATGGAAAGGCGCCGCTGGTCCTTGGCCATCGCGGCCTGCCGGGCCTGGTACCTGAAGAGACCGAGGCGTCGTACGACCTCGCCGCTGCGCTCGGGACCGATGCGCTCGAAGAGGATTTGCAGCTGACCAAGGATTGCGTGCGCCATAACCCCTGGCTGAGCGACAACACCAACATTGCCGAGGTGGCGAAGACCAATGCGGCCGTCGCTGCCCGCAAGCGGACCGTGCCCGGTGTGCGCGTCAAGGCGCCGTCGGCCACCGGCGTGCCTGCCGACTACCTGACGGATCTCAGCGACCCGGCCGATCCCAAATCGGTGCTGAAGTCGCTGATCGTCGACGGCGAGGATCATACCAACGATTGGTCGATCAGCGATTTCACCATGGCCGAGCTGAAGCAATGGATCGGCGGCACCACCTATGACGCGGCCAACGAGCGGCCGAAAGTCTTCAACGGCAAACTCCCGATCATCAGCTTCCAGGACGTCATCGACATCGCCAAGGTCAAGAGCAAGGAGACCGGGCGGTCCATCCTCGTCTATCCCGAAACCAAGAACCCGACCTGGAACAATGCCCAGGCGATCGCCAATGGCTGCGGTGCGGCCGGCAGCCGTCCGCTCGAGGATGCCCTGATCAAGATCATCGGGGATAACGGCCTCAACACCAAGGACGCTCCCATCCTGGTTCAGAGCTTCGAGCCCGGCAGCCTGAAATATATGCGCAGCCACGGCCTTCAGACGCGGCAGGTCCAACTCGTCGACGGCAACGGAATCGACTTCAAAACCGGCAAGGTTCTCCTCAACAACATCACGAATTCGCGCCCGTTCGACTGGACCGTTGCGGGTGAGGCCCGCCTGTACGATGCGATGCTGACGCCCGAGGGGCTTGCCGAGATCAAGACCTATGCCGAGGGCATCGGTCCGTGGAAGGCCTATATCGTTCCGCTCAAGATCGCGCCGTGGAAGGACAGCAACGCCGATGGCACGCCCTACAAGGGATCGACGCCGGAGGCTTCGACGCAGGACGCGACCAGCCTTGTCGCGGACGCGCACAAGCTCGGTCTTTTCGTCCATGTCTTCACGTTTCGGAACGAGAAGAAATATCTTGCCGCCGACTATCGCGGCGACCCGAGCCTTGAATATCTCAAATTCTACCGGCTCGGCGTCGATGGGGTCTTCAGCGACTTCACGCATACCGGCGTTGCCGCCCGGGCTGCGTATTTGCGCGAGTTGGGCTGGTAAGGCCGGTACGGCGAATCGGACGCGCGTGGGATTTCGGATACAAAACAGCGCGTCCGATTTCTCTGCGTTGGCTGCTCACGTTCCCTTCGCTGACCGGTGAGCTAAAGTTGCCCGATCGGCGCCAAAGGTTTTGCAAAGTTTCGGTCACGTTGCAGTGCGGCATAATGAAAGTCGCGCCATGCCGCCGCGGTCCTTTCCAAGGGCGTTTGACTTGGGTTAGAGAGGGCTGAAGTTTTCTCTGACCCGGAATTCCCATGGCCGCACCCAAGAAAGCCGCCGCAAGCACTCCACAGGACAAGACCGACGGCGGTTCGCCCCCGGAATTCACCAGAGAGCAGGAGCTCAAAGCGCTCCGCGACATGCTCCTGATCCGGCGGTTCGAGGAAAAGGCCGGCCAGCTCTACGGCATGGGCGCGATCGGCGGCTTCTGCCACCTCTATATCGGCCAGGAGGCCGTCGTGGTCGGCATGCAGATGGCCCTGAAGCAGGGCGATCAGGTCATCACCGGCTATCGCGATCACGGTCATATGCTTGCCACCGGCATGGAGGCCAACGGCGTCATGGCCGAGCTCACCGGCCGGCGCGGCGGCTATTCCAAGGGCAAGGGCGGCTCCATGCACATGTTCAGCAAGGAGAAGCACTTCTACGGCGGCCACGGCATCGTCGGCGCCCAGGTCTCGCTCGGCACGGGTCTGGCCTTCGCCAACCACTATCGTGGTAACGACAATGTCAGCGTCACCTATTTCGGCGACGGCGCGGCCAACCAGGGCCAGGTCTATGAGAGCTTCAACATGGCGGAGCTCTGGAAGCTGCCGGTGATCTACGTCATCGAGAACAACCGCTACGCCATGGGCACCTCGGTGTCGCGTGCTTCGGCGCAGCAGGATTTCTCCAAGCGCGGCGCGTCCTTCAATATCCCCGGGATGCAGGTCGACGGCATGGACGTCCGCGCCGTGAAGGCCGCGGGCGAGGAGGCGGCCGCCTGGTGCCGCGCCGGCAAGGGCCCCTTCATCCTGGAGATGCAGACCTACCGCTATCGCGGCCACTCGATGTCCGACCCCGCAAAGTACAGAACGCGCGAAGAGGTCGAAAAAGTCCGCCACGACCAGGACCCGATCGAGCAGGTGCGCAACCGCCTGCTCGCGGCCAAGGTGAGCGAGGCCGATCTCAAGGCGATCGACGCCGAGGTCCGCGACATCGTCAATGCGTCCGCCGACTTCGCCCAGCATGATCCCGAGCCGGATGCCGCCGAGCTCTGGACCGACATTTATCGCTGAACGCGCGCAAGCTTTCTTTTGGAGTCGATATGCCAATTCAAGTGCTGATGCCCGCGTTGTCGCCCACGATGGAGAAGGGCAACCTTGCCAAGTGGCTGAAGAAAGAGGGCGAGACGATCAAGTCCGGCGACGTCATCGCCGAGATCGAGACCGACAAGGCGACCATGGAGGTCGAGGCGACCGATGAAGGTACGCTCGGCAAGATCCTGATCCCCGAGGGCACCGCCGACGTTGCGGTGAACACGCCGATCGCGACCATCCTCGCCGATGGCGAGACGGCCGCCGATCTCGCCAAGGCGCCGGCCGCGCCCGCGCCGAGCGTCGCGCAGGAAGTCGCCGAATCCCGCTCGCCGGTCGGCGAAGGCAAGCCGATGATCTCGGCGCCGAAGGCCGCGCCTGCACCCCAGGCCGTCGCCGAACCCGATCCCGAAGTGCCCGCCGGCACCGCGATGGTGACACAGACCATCCGCGAAGCGCTGCGCGACGCCATGGCCGAAGAGATGCGCCGCGACGCCGACGTCTTCGTGATGGGCGAGGAAGTCGCTGAATATCAGGGCGCCTACAAAGTGACCCAGGGCCTGTTGCAGGAATTTGGCGCCAAGCGCGTCATCGACACGCCGATCACCGAGCACGGCTTTGCCGGCATCGGCGTCGGCGCTGCCATGACCGGGCTGAAGCCGATCGTCGAGTTCATGACCTTCAACTTCGCCATGCAGGCGATCGACCAGATCATCAACTCGGCTGCCAAGACGCTCTACATGTCCGGCGGCCAGATGGGCTGCTCGATCGTGTTCCGCGGCCCGAACGGCGCCGCCGCGCGCGTCGCCGCCCAGCACAGCCAGGACTACTCGTCCTGGTATTCCAACGTCCCGGGTCTCAAGGTGGTCGCGCCGTTCTCCGCAGCGGACTACAAGGGCCTGCTCAAGGCCGCGATCCGCGATCCCAATCCGGTGATCTTCCTCGAGAACGAGGTGCTCTACGGCCATACCGGCGAAGTGCCGAAGCTCGATGACTTCGTGATCCCGATCGGCAAGGCGCGCATCGTGCGTTCGGGCAGCCACGTCACCATCATCTCCTGGTCGAACGGCATGACCTATGCGCTGAAGGCCGCCGACGAACTCGCCAAGGACGGTATCGAAGCCGAGGTGATCGACCTGCGCACGCTGCGGCCGATGGACACCGAGACCATCGTCAACTCGGTCAAGAAGACCGGTCGTGCGGTCACGGTGGAAGAGGGCTGGGCACAGAGCGGCGTCGGCGCCGAGATCGCCGCGCGCATCATGGAGAACGCCTTCGACTATCTCGACGCGCCGGTCGCGCGCGTCTCCGGCAAGGACGTGCCGATGCCCTATGCCGCGAACCTGGAGAAGCTCGCGCTGCCGTCGGCAGCCGAAGTGGTCGAGGCCGCCAAAGCCGTCTGCTACAGGTAGATCATGGCGGGCCCGAAGGAGCAGCCATTGCCACCCGACGTCCTCGCCCGCGACGATGCGGTCGAGATCCTGCGCGTATTCGTGCTGGACGGCGGGCTGTCAATGGCGTTCCAGCGCGCCTTCGAGGAGCCCGACATGTGGGGCCTCCTGCTCGTCGATCTCGCCCGTCACGCGGCGCGCGCCTATGCGCGCGAGAGCGAATACACCGAGGAGGATGCGCTGAGCCGGATCCTCGAGATGTTCCAGGCGGAGATTGAACGGCCAACCGATACGGGCACGACGACACCGCGCGGGAAGGGGCACTGATCGTGGCGATCGAAGCCCATCATTTCGATTTCATGCTGGAGGCGATCCGTGAGGCGGAGGCCTCGATCGCGCAGGGCGGCCTGCCGATCGGCGCCGTGCTGACGCGCGGCAATGAGATCATCGCCCGCGGCCACAACAACCGCGTGCAGGAAAAGAACGTCATCCTCCACGGCGAGATGAGCTGCCTGCGCGAAGCCGGCGTGATCTCGTTCCACGACACCGTCATGTACACCACGCTGTCGCCATGCTCGATGTGTGCCGGCGCACTCGCTCTGTTCAAGGTGAAGCTGGTGGTGATCGGAGAATCCGTCACCTTCCCGGGCTCCAAGGACATCCTCGACAAGTTCGGCATCCCCTGGATCGACCTTGCCGACGACCGCTCCATCACCATGATGAAGAATTGGCGTTCCATCCCTGCCAACGAGCGCCTTTGGCAGGGCGACATCGGCAACTAAACCTGGTCGTCTTCGCTGTCGGAGACGACGTATTGCAAAGTTCTTCTTGAGGTCAGCATGCCCATCAACATCCTGATGCCCGCTCTCTCGCCGACAATGGAGAAGGGCAACCTCGCCAAGTGGCTGAAGAAGGAAGGCGACAAGGTCAAATCCGGCGATGTCATCGCCGAGATCGAGACCGACAAGGCGACCATGGAGGTCGAGGCGATCGACGAAGGCACGATCGCCAAGATCCTCGTGCCCGAGGGCACGCAGGACGTCCCGGTCAACGACGTGATCGCCGTGCTGGCCGGCGAGGGCGAGGACGTGAAGGCGGCTGGTGCCGCCAAGCCCAGCGCCTCGGCCGCACCTCCG
This sequence comes from Bradyrhizobium sp. S3.7.6, assembly GCF_054061875.1. Classification (NCBI taxonomy): domain Bacteria; kingdom Pseudomonadati; phylum Pseudomonadota; class Alphaproteobacteria; order Hyphomicrobiales; family Nitrobacteraceae; genus Bradyrhizobium; species Bradyrhizobium sp. S3.7.6. Next base: position 4,817,256 of record NZ_JBSSEQ010000001.1, read on the forward strand.
AAAGCTCCTGAGGCGCCCGCCGCCGCGGCTGCGCCTGCCGCGCCCAAGGCAGCACCGCCGCCTGCCGCTGCACCGGCGCCGCAGGCCGCAGCTCCGGCCGCGCAGAGCAACGGCCATGGCGGCCGCGTGTTCTCATCGCCGCTGGCGCGCCGTCTCGCCAAGGATGCAGGCATCGACGTGTCGATGGTGACGGGCACCGGCCCGCACGGCCGCGTGGTGGCACGTGACGTCGAGCAAGCCAAGTCCGGCAAGGGCCTGAAGGCGCCTGCCGCTGCGCCGTCCGGGGCGCCCTCGATCGCGCCGACCATGTCGGACAAGCAGATCCTGTCGCTGTTCGAGCCCGGCTCCTACGAGATCGTGCCGCATGACGGCATGCGCCGCACGATCGCGCAGCGCCTGACTGCGTCGATCCAGAACGTCCCGCACTTCTACCTCACCATCGACTGCGATATCGGCAAGCTGCTCGCCGCGCGCGAGGAGATCAATGCGGCTGCTCCCAAGGACAAGGAGAAGAAGCCGCTCTACAAGATCTCGGTCAACGACTTCGTTATCAAGGCGATGGCCGTTGCGCTCCAGAGAATCCCGAACTGCAACGTCAGCTGGACCGAAAGCGGCATGGTCAAGCACCACCATTCCGACGTCGGTGTTGCCGTGGCGATGCCCGGCGGCCTGATCACGCCGATCATCCGCAAGGCAGAGACCAAGACGCTCTCCACCATCTCCAACGAGATGAAGGATTTTGCCGCGCGCGCCCGCTCGCGCAAGCTGAAGCCGGAGGAATACCAGGGCGGCACCACCGCGGTCTCCAACCTCGGCATGTTCGGCATCAGCCACTTCACCGCCGTGATCAACCCGCCGCATGCGACGATCCTCGCGGTCGGCACCAGCGAGGAGCGGCCCGTCGTCCGTGGCGGCAAGATCGAGATTGCGCACATGATGAGCGTGACCTTGTCCTGCGATCACCGCGCCATCGACGGCGCGCTTGGCGCCGAGCTGATCGGCGCGTTCAAGCAGCTGATCGAAAATCCCGTCATGATGATGGTCTGAGATGGCGCATGAGGACGCGCTGGCCCTGGATCTCGATGCTGGTCTCGCTGATCCTCACGCTCAGCCCGCTCGGCCGCGACATCGTTGACGCCGCCTTCTTCGCCGGCGAGGCGCTGTCGCGCAACATCTGGGCGCCGATCGCGCTCACCATCTTCGCCGTCGTGGCGGCCGCCATTCTCTCGGAATGGCTGATCAGAAGCTACATCCGCAATCGCCGCGCCCGCGGCGCAACGACCGCTTGAGTTGAACGGGAGCCGCCATGGCCGATACATCCTTCGACGTCATCATCATCGGCTCCGGCCCCGGCGGCTATGTCACCGCGATCCGCGCCGCCCAGCTCGGCCTCAAGGTCGCGATCGTCGAGAAGTCCTATCTCGGCGGCATCTGCCTGAACTGGGGCTGCATCCCGACCAAAGCGTTGCTGCGCTCCGCCGAGATCTACCACTACATGCAGCACGCCAAGGATTACGGCCTGTCGGCGGAGAAGGTCTCGTTCGACCCGAAGGCCGTGGTGCAGCGTTCGCGCGGCGTCTCGAAGCGGCTGAACGACGGCGTCGGCTTCCTGATGAAGAAGAACAAGGTGAGCGTGATCTGGGGCGCGGCCTCGATCGACGCGCCCGGCAAGGTCACCGTGAAGAAGTCCGACGTCGAGGGCCCGAAGGGCGCGCTGGGCGAGGGGGCTTACCAGGCCAAGCACATCATTATTGCAACCGGCGCGCGGCCGCGCGTGCTGCCCGGGCTCGAGCCTGACAAGAAGCTGATCTGGACCTATTTTGAAGCGATGGTCCCGGAGAAGATGCCGAAGTCGCTGCTGGTCGTCGGCTCCGGCGCGATCGGCATCGAGTTCGCCTCGTTCTTCCACACCATGGGCTCCGAGGTCACCGTGGTCGAGGTGCTGCCGCAGATCCTGCCCGTCGAGGACGCCGAGATCGCAGGCCTCGCCCGCAAGCGTCTGGAGAAGCAGGGCATCAAGATCATGTCCTCGACCAAGGTCACGAAGCTGGAGAAGAAGGCCGACAGCGTCGTCGCCACCATCGACGACGGCAAGGGCAAGCCCGTCACCACCGAGTTCGAGCGGGTGATCTCGGCGGTCGGCGTCGTCGGCAATATCGAGAATCTCGGCCTCGAAAAGCTCGGTGTGAAGACTGACCGGGGCTGTATCGTCATCGACGGCTACGGCAAGACCAACGTCCCCGGTATCTACGCGATCGGCGACGTCGCCGGTCCCCCCATGCTGGCGCACAAGGCCGAGCATGAAGGCGTGATCTGCGTCGAGGCCATCAAGGGCCTGCATCCGCATCCCATGGACAAGAACCTGATCCCGGGCTGCACCTATTGCCAGCCGCAGGTCGCCTCCGTCGGCCTCACCGAAGCCAAGGCCAAGGAAAGTGGCCGAGAGATCCGCGTCGGCCGTTTCCCCTTCGTCGGCAACGGCAAGGCGATTGCGCTGGGCGAGGATCAGGGCCTGGTCAAGGTGATCTTCGACAAGAAGACCGGTCAGCTCCTCGGCGCCCACATGGTCGGTGCTGAAGTCACCGAGCTGATCCAGGGTTACGTCGTCGCCATGAACCTGGAAACGACCGAAGAAGAGCTGATGCACACGGTGTTCCCGCATCCGACCCTGTCGGAGATGATGAAGGAAGCCGTGCTCGATGCGTATGGAAGGGTGTTGAATATTTGAGGATTGGACGGCGGCGCCGTGCCCGATCCGTCATCCTGAGGTGCGAGCAAAGCGAGCCTCGAAGGGTGAACGGCCGAGATGCAGCAGCCGGGCTCGTCGCCCTTCGAGGCCTCCGCTTCGCTCCGGCACCTCAGGGTGACGAGTTCAATAGTAACCAAGCAGAACAACAAGAGGGGTCAACCCATGCACGATAACGACAATCTCACCATCGAACGCCCGACCTTCGTCACTCATCTCGAATGCGCGATGGAAGGCGATCATTACGCTGCCGACCAGGTCCACAATCTCTCCAAGGCCGGCAAGCCGCTTTTGGTGCGCTACGACCTCGCGGGCGTGAAGAAGGCGCTGACCAAGGACGCGCTTGCCCAGCGTCCTGGCGACATGTGGCGCTACCGCGAGCTCTTGCCCGTGCGCAAATGCAAGGACATCGTCTCGCTCGGCGAGGTCACGACGCCGCTGATCCGGCTACCGAAGCTCGGCACCAAGCTTGGCGGCGGCGAGATCATCGTCAAGGACGAGGGACGCCTGCCGACCGGCTCGTTCAAGGCGCGCGGCCTCGTGATGGCGGTGTCGATGGGCAAGGCGCTCGGCATCAAGCACATGGCGATGCCGACCAACGGCAATGCCGGCGCAGCGCTCGCGGCCTACGCGACCTCCTGCGGCATCAAGACCACGATCTTCTGCCCGGCGGACACGCCGGAGGTGAACGTCAGCGAAATCGAGCTTCAGGGCGCGACCGTCTATCGCGTCAACGGCTATATCGACGATTGCGGCAAGATCGTCGGCGAAGGCAAGGCAAAAGTCGGCTGGTTCGACACGTCCACGCTGAAGGAGCCGTACCGCATCGAGGGCAAGAAGACGATGGGCCTGGAGCTCGCCGAGCAGCTCGGCTGGGACGTGCCCGACGTGATCTTCTATCCGACCGGTGGCGGCACCGGCCTGATCGGCATGTGGAAGGCTTTCGACGAGCTGGAGAAGATCGGGTTCATCGGCTCCAAGCGCCCGCGCATGGTCGCGGTGCAGGCGTCGGGCTGCGCGCCGATGGTGCGGGCCTACGACGCCGGCACCGAGCATGCGACGCGCTGGGAGGACGCCCACACGATTGCGTCGGGCATCCGCGTGCCGCAGGCGATCGGCGACTTCCTGATCCTGCGCGCGGTGCGCGAGAGCAAGGGTTTTGCCATCGCGGTCGACGACGACAAGATCTCGTCGGCGCTGAACGAGGTCGCGCGCGAGGAGGGGCTGCTGCTATGCCCCGAGGGCGCCGCCACCTACGCCGCCTACAAGGACAGCCTCGCCGACGGCCGCGTCAGCAAGACCGACCGCGTGATGCTGTTCAACTGCGCGACCGGCCTGAAATACCCGCTGCCGCCGGTCACCCGCACGCTCGATCGCCACAAGCCGATCGACTACACGCAGTTCTAGGCACGACCAGACCGCCGGAGCGCGATGATCGCGCTCTGGCGCGTCATTTCGTCTCGTCACGACCGATCCCTCTTCCCGTACGCGGGAGGGCACAAAAAACAACAAAGACATCGCTGGGGAGAAGACAATGAAGAAGGCCATCTGGGCCGGGCTGCTCGGTATTCTCGCTGTGACCGGCGCCACGCGCGCCGACGACTATCCTTCGCATCCCATCACCGTCATCGTTCCCTTCGCCGCCGGCGGCCCGTCGGATGCGATGGCGCGCGTGCTCGCCGAGCGCATGCGGGTGACGCTCGGCCAGCCGCTGGTGATCGAGAATGTCACCGGCGCGGGCGGCTCGATCGGCGTCGGTCGCGCCGTGCAATCGGCGCCGGACGGCTACACCATTTCCTTCGGTCATCTCGGCACCCATGTTGCCAACGGCGCCGTCTACAAGCTCAAATACGACCTCGTCGCCGATCTCGAGCCGGTGGTGCTGCTGCCGAGCAATCCGATGATCGTGGTGAGCAAGAACGCGGTGCCCGCGACCTCGTTGAAGGAGCTCATCGAGTGGCTGAAGTCGCGGCCGTCGCCGCCGACCGCCGGCACCGCCGGCGCGGGCTCCGGCAGCCATATCGCCGGTGTCTATTTCGAGAGCGTCAGCGGCATCAAGCTGCAATATGTGCCGTATCGCGGCACGGCTCCCGCGCTGAACGATCTCATCGCCGGCCAGATCGACGTCATCATCGATCAGACCTCCAACTCCATCAACCAGGTCCGCGCCGGCACGATCCGCGCCTATGCCATTACCGACGACAAGCGGCTCTCGTCGGCGCCGGACATTCCGACGGCAGCCGAGGCGGGGCTGAAAGGCTTCAACATGACGTTGTGGTCGGGCCTGTGGGTGCCGAAGGGCACGCCGAAGGAGATCGTCACCAAGCTCAATGCGGCCGCCGTGGAAGCGCTGAACGATCCCGCCGTGAAGAAGCAGCTCGAAAGCCAGGGCCTCGAGATGACGCCCAAGGATCAGCTCACGCCCGAAGCGCTCGGCGCGCGCCAGAAGGCGGAAATCGCAAAATGGTGGCCGATTATCAAGGCCGCCGACATCAAGGTGGATTGAGGCGGATTGCCTCTTCGGATGGGGCCACAACGTCAAGTGGCCGCACCCTGTGGAACAATCAGGTTCACGCGGCGCCGCGTTACGTCTTGGCTTCGCTGTGCTTCGACAGGGCCGTCTCCAGACAATTGATCAGAGCCGGCGTGGAAAACGGCTTCGCGAGAAAGCAGATGGCGCCAGCTTTCAGTGCGCGGTCGCGCACGGCATCGTCGGGAAAGGCGGTCATGAAGATAAACGGCGTGCGGTGACCAAGGCCGCGCATATGCATCAGGAGATCAACGCCGCTCATGACCGACATCTGCACATCCGCGATCACGCAGGACGTCGTCCTCAGTTCGGCCGACTGGAGAAATTCGAGAGCGGAGCCAAAGATGTAGACGGTGTGTCCCCGCGACGTCAGCAGATTGTTGGTCGCAAGGCGGACGGATGGATCATCGTCAATGACGGAAATGACCGAAGGGACTGACAAGATGATCGCTCCTGATCGGGGAGCGGCCGCGCGCGGCGCAGCCGCCCATCGGAAAATGGGCCCCCGGAGCGACCTTGGAAAGCATACTTAGGTTTGCACCTTTCCCCCCGGGCGTGGAATTCCGAGCACCTCGGTCATTCTGACGAGATCGGCCAATGACTTCGCACCCATTTTCCGCATGATCTGCCCGCGATAGATCTTGACGGTAATCTCAGCCAATCCAAGCTCGGCAGCGACTTGCTTGTTCATCAGGCCGGACGCAACCAGGGCGAGAATGTCGCGTTGACGCGGCGTCAGGCCTTCGAAGCGAGTCCGCACGCTCGACACCGACTTCTCGGCATCGCGCCGCTTGCGATCGCGTTCGATCGCAGCCTGGACCGCGTCCAGCATGTCCTGGTCGCGCACCGGCTTGGTCAGAAAATCGATGGCGCCACTCTTCATGGCCCGGACGGTCATGGGGATATCGCCATGACCGGTGATGAAGATGATGGGCGTGCGAATGTCGGCCTTCACGAGGTCCGCCTGGAGGTCGAAGCCGCTCGAGCCGGGCAGGCGGATGTCGAGCACGAGGCAACTGGGGACCACCGGCGGCTTGGCTTCCATGACCTCCGCCGCCGAGCCGAAGGCCTCCACCCTGAGGCCGACCGATTGGAAGAGATTGGTGAGCGCACGCCGCATCGACGGATCGTCATCGACGATCAGGACGATCGGATCATCGGCCCCCGCCTGTGCCTGCGCCTGCGTTGGCTTGGCGTGGTCGGTCACGACGCGGCCTCGTGTGGGAAGGGCAGGGCAATCTGGAATGTTGCACCGCTCCCCTCATTTGGGAATGCCGAAAGCCGGCCCGCGTGAGCCTCGATGATCGATCGGCAGATCGATAGTCCCATCCCCAGGCCGCTCGACTTTGTGGTGAAGAACGGCATGAACATGCGGTCTGTCACGTCGCTGTCAAGGCCGAGACCGCGATCCGTCACGGTAAGAAGCAGGTGCTCGTCGCCGTCTCGACTGGAGCGAATTGCCAGCTCGCGCGGGAGCTCGACATTGGCTTGCATGGCTTCGATCCCGTTCATGACGAGGTTGATCAGCACCTGCTGGAGCTGGATCCGATCGCCGCAAATGTTGGGCAGGCCCGACGACAACTCCATCCGCACCGACACGGCATGGGTAGCGAGCTCGCGCCGAACGAGGGCCATCACCTCCCTCACGACCTGATTGATGTCGAGTGGGACCATCTCGATTTCGGTCTTTTTCGCGAGCGCCCGGATCCGGCGGATCACCTCGCTGGCCCGATTGGCGTCCTCCACGATCCATTCGACGGAACGGCGCGCAGCATCGAGATCGGCCGGGTCGCGGCCGAGCCAACCGATGCAGGCGTCGGCATTGGAAATGACGGCGGCGAGCGGCTGATTGATTTCGTGGGCAATCGAGGCGGTGAGCTCGCCGAGCGTCGTGATGCGCGTGACATGCGCGAGCTCGGCTTGCGCTTTGCGCAGGGCATCTTCGGCCTGCTCGGTGCGGATTGCCGCCGTCACATCGCTGCTGACGCCACGATAGCCGAGGAAGTTACCATTCTCGTCATGGAAGGGCTTGCCGCTGGTGCGCACGTAAATCTGAGATCCGTTGCGATCCCTGCTGCGGTAAACCAGGTCGCGGAACGGAAGGTGGGCATCGAGCGCCGCGCGATGCTGCTCCCACTTCTCGGGCTCGAACTCGGCATCGGGCGGAATGTCCCAACGGGTCAGCCCGATCAAGCCCGTCGGCACCGGACTGGCCGTGTCGGCGTGTTCCGATATCCGGGTGATGCGGTGATCCGGCCCGGTCTCCCAAAACCAGTCCGATGCGGTTTCGGCATAGTCGCGGAAGCGCTGCTCGGATTGCTTGAGCTCGTCAAAGGCCTTTTGCAGTGATTCTTTTGCGGCGAACTGCTCGGTGACGTCCACGTGCGTGCCGATGATTTCCATCACATCGCCATCGCCGCCTTTGACAGGATGTCCCTCCGTATGGACACGTCGTATCGAACCGTCCGGACGTGCAATCCGAAAGTCGATTTCGAAGGGCTCCCCTTGGTGGATTGCGCGACGTTCCACGTCGGCAATTCGTCGAAAGTCATCGGCGAGGATCCGTTGCTGGAAAGCCCGCGCCGGGACATCGATCTGGTCCGGCTCAAATCCGAACAGGCGGTAGAGCTCAGCCGATCGGTAGGCAAACTCCTGACGACGCACGTCCCAGGCCCAGCTGCTCGTATGGCTGAGGCGCTGGGCTTCGGCCAGATAGGCCTCACTGCGGCGCAGCCTCTTCTCTGTTTCCTTTGCAATCGTGACATCGGTGACAGCGCCGGCGAACTCGATGCGCCCGGATGCACGTCTCACCGCGCGTGCCACGGAATGGAGATATTTGATGGATCCATCCGGCATCAACAGGCGATATTCATGGTCGAAATCCTCCGCCTCGCGGAAGGCTCGATCAAGAGTCTTGCGGACCGCATCGCGGTCCTCCGGATGGATGCGCTGAAACACGAAGCCCAGGTTCGGCTGCATGGCCGGGTCACATTGGAAAATGCGAAACGTTTCCCTCGACCAGAAGATCTCGTCGGTCGTGGGGCTCAAGCCGAAGCTGCCGGTGCGGCTCAGTTCCTGAGCCTGGGCGAGGTAGGCCTCGCTCTGCCGCAGCGCATCCTCCGCCTCCTTGCGCTGGGTGATGTTTTCGCAGGCGACCAGCACGACCGGCGTGCCGTCGCCGCGCAGCATCGCCTTGGCGTTTTCACGGACCCAGAGAACCGAGCCGTCTTTGCGGATCTTGCGAATCTCCCAGGTGTGCGACTGGTCCACGGTTTCCAGGCACAACCCTACGCATTGACGGACGAAGTCGCGGTCTTCCTCGAAAAAGACGTTCAGCACGGATTGGCCGGTCAACTCGGTCGCCGTGTAACCCAATTGTGCGGCGCCAAACGTGTTCACGTTGAGCACCGTCCCGGCCGGATCGACCATGAAATACATGACCGGATTATGCTCGAACACCTCGCGCCACTGCTTCACGGCGTCGCGTAGATCGACGATGTCCTGTCGCGAGTCATCACCGACCGCGGAACTGTCCTTCTCGCCGGTGCCGAAAGATCGAAGCGCCGCGAGGCCGCCGAGCAGCAATTGTGCGGCCGAATTACCAAATTTCGCGATTTGGCCAGGCATCATCGCGGGCGTCCCGGCTCGCAGGGGTCGAAGCAAGTAGAGCACTTTGCAATCAGGGGAGCAATTCCCTCCGACCAAAGTAGACTCTGCGCCGAAACTCGCGGCAGCCGTGCAGCCTGCCGGCCTTGCGCCGTCTCGTTGCGAAGGTGCGGCGAAGGCCCGGAAAACTACGGGACAAACCTACGTATAGCTCGCGCATCCCAAGTCATAGCGCACATTTACCTCCGTACAATTGAGTCGTCCGTTGCATGCGGATTAGTCTCACAACCATCGAAGGGACGCGATGTGCAAGGCCACAAGCCGGCGATTAGCTCGATGTGCTGCTGATGGCTCCGCGTCCATTGCCCGACTTGCCGCACGATTGGCTGGTCGCGATTGAGAGGCCGCATTTCACTAACGAGCGTGGATGGCCGGGCGTCAGCGTACGCGCGAAGCCACGACCATGAGAGCCGGGAGGAGAGCATGATGTGCGATACGCCTGAACACTCCGAGCGTGGCCCTGCCGTAAAAGCTTGCGCTGTCTGTAGCGGCAAGTTTGGCCTGATCCGATATTATTCCTGGCGAGCGCCGCTGTGCTCCAGAAAATGTCTCGATCGCTTCAGGGCGCGCCGCGAACGCGACCGCCGATGGTTGTTTCGATTTCAGGCGGCATGAGGATTAGCCCTTCGATCGGCTCCATTCGGCAATTCTGAACCGGAGGCTGCGTGCTGAACCGTGCTTGCAAGCTCCTCTTGATGATCGCGCTGCCGCTTCCGTTGGTAACGGGAGTGAAGGCCGACGAGCTCGGACAGGATGGTGCACATCGTCATCATCCGCTCCAGGATCAGCTCCTGCACGAGAAGTTCTATTCCAGCTGGCACATGCCCGATAATCCCGTGCTCAGCTGCTGCAACAGCGCGGATTGCTACCCGACCGAGGTGCGATATGTCGACGGCCGGATCTACGCGCGGCGCCGGGAGGACGGGAAGTACATCCTCATTCCATCCCAGAAGGTCGAGCGAAACAGGGACAATCCCGACGGCCGCAACCATCTTTGCGCGCCGCCGCCGTCCGCCTCTCTGGTCGACACGGTCTACTGCTTCGCGTTGGGAGGTGCCACGTGAGATTCATATTGGTGAACGGCAGGACCCCTTTCCGCAAGACATTCTGTCTATGGTGCTGCGAGGAGATCAGCGGCGGCTATCTGCGCGACGCGAAGACGCTGCTGCCCTATTGCGGCTACGAGTGTTACGCGCTCCATCACGAAGCGGCGCCGTTGATCGAGAGGCGAGCGCAAGCGGCGTCTTGAGCTGACGGGTGGGCGAGGCGCATCGGCCGACGCGGCTGCTGGCAGGGGAGGACAGGACGTTGAAATTCATGCTCGTCAACCAGGACCAACCGCGCCATGGCGTCACTTGCAGCGCGTGCGCCCGGCCGCTCGGTTCGAGCTACGTCCGGCATGTGTCCACGCAACGGCAGTACTGCGAGTATGATTGCTACCGCAGATATCAGCAGACGAGCATGGAAGCGCTCTGGCCTTACCGCAGTTCGCTCGAGATGGTCACGGTGTTGGCGGCCATTTCGAGCTGGAGCTGGATGATGCAATTCGGCGCGCTCTCGGGCGCGCTGACGGAAGCATTTCTGCGCGCGCACGAACCTTCTGACCACGGAAGGAGGTGACGGCTAGCCTAACGATGCGGGCCGCGCAGAGTCGGCGGCCGCAGTCACTGCATCCAGCTTCGCGCCGCGTCCAGCCCCGGCGTTGCGAAGCTAGGGCGCGGCGGCTGCGGCCGCTGCCGTGGGTGCCGCGCTGACTTCGTGCGTCGTGACGCGTTGCTCGGACTTCGCCGTGGCTGTGCCGCTGCCCTCGAACCGGGCGCGGTAGACCAGCACATTCTCCATCACGCGCTGGACGTAGTTGCGCGTCTCCGACAGCGGGATGCGCTCGACCCAGTCGACCGGATCGACCTTGGGGTCGCGCGGGTCGCCGCGCGCCTGCACCCATTCGCGCACCCGGCCGCGGCCGGCATTGTAGCCCGCGAAGGTCATGATCTGGTCGCCGCGATATTCCGACAGCAGCGCGCTGAGCTCGGCCGCGCCCATCTGCGTGTTGTAGACGGGATCGGACACCATCCTGTCCCAGTCATAGGTCAGGCCAAAGCGCTTTGCGGTATCGCGGCCCGCCTCCGGCGTCACCTGCATGAGGCCGACCGCGTTGGCGGGTGACTTGTCGCGCTGGTCGAATGAGCTTTCGGTGCGCGCCACCGAATAGATCACGCTGGTCTCGATTGCGGGCGCGACCTGCTTGTGCTCGGGAATGCCGATGGTCGGGAAGGCGTAATGGTCGAGTGCAAGCCCGCGCGCCAGCGCCGACTTGCCGACCTCCAGCATCACGCGCGCATCGTTGCGCCGGCCGGCGAGCTCGCCGAGCGCTTCCAGCGCTGCGACGTCGGTGCTCTCCTTGGCGAAATCCTCGGCATAATAGAACACCATGTCGCGCTCGCCGGTGCCGTAGAGCATCTCGGCGGCTCGGACGCGCTCGTCCGCGGGCTGTGTATCGGCCGCGGCCAGCACGGGCGAGGGCGCGCGCAGCTCGATCCCGTCGAGGCCGAGCCTGGCGCGTGCGAGCTGGCCGTAATAGGCGGTCGGATAGCGCGCCGCCGCCTGATAGCTCATGCGGGCATCCACCGTCGCCCCCATCGCCTCGGCCGCGCGGCCGCGCCAGTAATGCGCCCGCGACAGCGCGATCGGATTGGCCGAGCCTTCGTCGATCGCGGCGAAGTGCACCATGGCCGCCTTGGGATCGTCGAGATAGCGCAGCGCAATCCAGCCGCACATGAAGTGGTAGTCGACGCGATAGACTTCCATCGCGGGCACCGCCGCCGCACGCACCACGTCGTAGGCGGTCTTGAACTTGCCCTGGTCGAGCAGCTTTCGCGCGAGCAGGCGCCGCTCGCGCCACCAGGCATCGGTGTCCTGGGCCGCCATCGTGTCGGGCGCGGCGGCGAGGATCACCTCGGCGGCGTCGTCGATGCGGTCGTTCTGGAGATGCCACTGCGCGCGGCAGAGAACGTAGCCGAGATCGCGGCGTGCTTCGGTCGAGACGTCCTCGAGATAATCCTTGGCCTTGTTGGCCTTGCCGGTGACCGCCGAGCAGGCCTTGACGATCGCGAGCTCATCTTCGCCAAGCCGCTTGGCCGCGCGACGCGCACCTGCATAGTCCTTGGCGCCGAGGCGCTTGTCCATGCGGGCGCGATGATCGTCAGCGGTCAGGAGATCGCGGAACGCTTCGTAGGAATCCTCCTCGCTGCGCTCGGACAATTCGTCCGTGCGCCAGGCCTCGCGCACCAGGCGCGTAGCCCTGTCATTGTCGCCTTCACTCAGGAGCACGCGGGCGAGCGCGAACTTGCCCTTGGCGCTGGTCGGCCGGTCCATCGTGAACTTGTGCACGGTCGCCGCGTCGCTCTTCTCCTGCCACAGCCGCGCTTCGGCGCGGCGGCGGAGCAGGGCGCTGCTCGGCCAGTCCGGATTGGCGGCCAGGAAGCCGGCGTAGCGCTTGAATGGTGCCGTGCTCTCGGAATGGCGCAGCATGAACCAGTCGGCGAGCTTCTGTCCGGCCGGGTCGGCAATGCGGTCGCGCGCCGCGCTCGCATCGTCGGTCTTGCCCTTGCGCGCGAGATCGATGGCGTCCTTCAGCGCGGCGAGGTCGCCGGTGAGCGGCGGCGGCGCCGGCTTGTCCGAGGGCTCGTCGTCCTTCTTGGACTTGCGCTTGGCGTCGGCATGCTTGCCGTGGCGCGACTTCGCGGCAGCGTGACGCTGCTTGCCGCCGGCTTTCGTCTCATGCGTTTTCTTTGACGCCGACGATTTGTGACTGCTCTTCGCTGCCAGCTCGGCAGGAAGAAGGGCCAATGCGGCCACGGCAACGACACACGCGAGCGAGCGTAGGCACTGGTTCATTCGATGGTCCCCCTGCGAAACCACTACAAACCAAGGTCCGCGACGACATGCGGCTTGAGAATCAAAGACGACACCCCAAACGATGCCACGACATCGTTTCGCAGTCCTCACGCTCCTTCAACAATGCGGCAAAATACCGATGGGAACTCGGGAACTTCCGAAAAGGCGGGAAGGGCAATGCCTTCAATCTTTGTTAACGAATAGGGCTCGCGCGACGGTTGCGCGCGGTCAGGGGCGTCGCACGGGCCAGATTGCGCGTGTTCCCGCCGCCAAAACCGGTGTATTGAGTTCCCAACCGGTCCTTTCAGCTCTTACCCCCACCGCTCATGCCACTTTTCAACCAGTCGATCAGGCGCAAGATCGTCGGGATCGCCCTCGGATTGATCGTCCTGATGCTGGTCACCGCGATTCTTTCGATGGTGATGTCGAGCCAGGTCGGTGTCCTGCTCGACGAGCTGACCGATCGCTACATTCCGGCCTATGGCCATCTGGCGCGCGCCAACATCCGCTCGCTGGAGCGCTCGGTGGCGCTGCGGCGGATGGTTATGATGAAGATGCAGGCCCCCTCGGAGGAGGAGGCCTACGCGGCGCGCCTGCGCGAATTCGAGGAGGCCGATCGGAAGATCGACGAGGAAGCCGAGGCCGCGCGCACGCACATCAACGCGATCATCGACGACAAGAGGACGCCTTCCGACAATGCCGGGCTGGCGCGGATCGAGACCCGCATCGAAACCGCTCTCACCGAGCTGCGTCACGACATGAATGAGGACCACGCAAAACTCCTCAAGCAGGTCGAAGGCAAGCAGATGACGGAGGCGCGCGGGACCCTGGAGCATCTCGACACCATACGCGACCAGTTCAACCAGAAGATCGACGCGATCCGCGCCGACATGCTGAAGCAGGTCTTCGCCAGTACGGCGACAGTGATCGGTCGCCAGCACCAGGCGATGATCATTTCGGGCATCGTCACCATCCTCGCGGCGGTGGTCGGATTTGCTTTCGCGCTCCTCGTCTCCAGTGGCATCACGCGACCGGTGCGGCTGTTGCTCGCCGGCACCCGCGAGGTCGAGGCGGGCCGCTTCGACAAGACCATCACGGTCTCGACCCAGGACGAGATCGGCGAACTCGCCGCCGCCTTCAATCGCATGATCGAGCAGCTGCGGCACAACGAGCGGATCCGTGAGACCTTTGGCCGCTATATCGATCCCAAGGTGGCGCAGGGGCTGATCGACCGCCCGGAGGTCGCCATCGACGGCCAGCGCCGGGTGATGACCATCATGTTCTCCGACATGAGCGGCTTCACCTCGATGAGCGAGGGCATGACCCCGCGCGGCCTCGTCAAGGTCATGAACCACTATTTCACGGTGATGTCCGCGCCGATCCGGAGCCATCGCGGCGTCATCGATAAATATATCGGCGATGCCATCATGGCCTATTGGGGCCCTCCCTTCATTGAGGAGGACGAGCCGGCGCTGTTCGCCTGCTACGCCGCCATCGATATGGCCGATGAGGTGCCGGCGTTGCAGAAGCAATTGCCTGACCTGCTCGGCATCCGCGCCATGCCAGGCCCTTGTGATCTGCGCATTGGGATTGCCACCGGCGAGGTCCTGACCGGCAGCATCGGCTCCGAGCTGATGATGAGCTTTACGGTGATGGGCGACGCCGTGAACCTCGCCTCGCGTCTCGAGCTGGTCAACAAGATCTACGGCACGCGGATCCTGATCGCGCAGGCCACGGCGGACGCGATCGGCTCGAACCTCGAGCTGCGCGAGATCGATCGTCTGGCGGTGGCCGGCCAAAGCGCATCGCAGGCCATTTTCGAGGTGATGAGCAAGGCGCACGGGCTCAGCGTCCCGCAGGAGAGCCTGCGCGCGCGCTACGCCGAAGGCCTCGCCGCCTACCGCGCGCAGCGCTTCGACGAGGCTCGCGCCGCGTTCAATGCAGCGCTCGAAGCCGTGCCCGGCGACGGTCCCTCGCGCACGCTGCTCGGCCGCATCGCGCAGTTCGAGGCCAATCCGCCGGACGCAGCTTGGGATGGTGCCTGGCGGCTGGAGCAGAAATAGCCGTTCTTGCTGGGCTTGCACCGCCCTTGCTGGAAAAAACGTTTCTACTCGATAACGATGTTCGCCGTGACCTATTTCTCAGGCTTAGGTTTGACGTCCCTTGTGGCGTTTGATGGGGACACGCCGATGACAGAACTTCATGACAGGCTGGAACGGTTCGAGACGCTCACCGCCGAATGCGAGCTGATTGCCAAGCTCGCCACCGACAGCACCAAGCGCGAGTTCTATCTGAGACTCTCGGAGCAGTATCGTCAGCTGGCGGTGGATATGCGGAAGGCGATCGCGACCAAGGCCGCGGCCTGACGCCGCCTGCAATCCGTTCTTAATGTTTGGCGCGCATCCTTTGAGGATGCGAGCGTCGCGATCATGATTGCTCGCATTGGGAATGCCGAGGTCCGTTGCGGTGCAGCGCATCTCGCTGACGTCGCTTTGCCGCTCCTCACCAGGGCAATCCCATGCGCCTTCTCGCAGTCCTCATCTTCGCGCTCATGACGGCCGCCTGCAACCAGGAGCAGGACATCACCGGCTCGACCCCGGTCTGTGCGATGCGGAACTACAGCTCCTACAATCCCCGCGACATGAACCAGTGCGTTGCCGCCTGCAAGGCGTGCGACCACGGCAACACCGTCACCTGCACCACGTCATGCACCCTCAAGGGTGCCCACTGAGCGGCGGCGCTGGCTGGAGCTAGCGCTGAGGGTGCTCGGGCACCGGAACGATTCACATGGGTTAGTCATTGAAGCGGCAGGCAGGACGCGGAGTCCTATGGAATGGGTATGCTCGATCCCGGTCGGTTCCTGGTGTCGTGCTCGCATTGCGATGCAAGCCCGATGGCGGCCAACGTCAAACGTTCGAGCTGGTCTTCGTCGCCGCACGAGGTCCGCTTCGTATGCCCGCGCTGTCGCTGCGAGGAGACCGCCATCATCTCGGCCTCCGGTGAGCTGACCCCGATCCGACGCATCGACGCTCCGCTGCGCGACGTCACCGCGGCCTGGGCTCAGGCCCAGCGGCCAAGAGGTCGGGCGTAGCCCGCCCGTCACAGGGCCAAGAGGGCGGGCGTAGTCAGCTCTGCGCAAGTTTTGGAACCCGGCCTACGCCGACGCGTTTCCGCTCCGACATCAACGCATCGAGGCCCTGCGAATGATCAGCGAGCATTTCGACACCCGCACCCGGATCAACATGAAGCTGGCGCTGGATCGGGTCTGCCGCAATCGCCCGGTCGGCGAGGACCATTGCTTTCGCAGGTCCGTTGCCGAGAACATCATCCGCTGCGCGCTCACGGGCCGCACCGGCATCGGCCAACTCGTCGATGCCGGCGAGCGGGCGATGATCAGGACGCGTTCGGAGCGGGAGCCGGCCTGATTGCGCCAGCTCAATCTCCGGTGCGGTGCTTTGACCGCCATGCAACCGGCCGATTGACTCTCCGCTTGCCTGCCCCCTAGATTGGTCGGTGACGGTTCTCCTCACGGAGATCAAAAGGGAACGTGGTGCGAGGTTTTCCCGATACCGGGATATTCTCAACGCCACGGCTGCCCCCGCAACTGTAAGCGGTGAATCTTTCGTCATATGCCACTGGGAATCTCGGTCCTGGGAAGGCGACGTAAGGTAACGACCCGCGAGCCAGGAGACCTGCCGTCAGCCGTGGTCACACGCGAAGATGTCGGTCGGGGAGTACAGACATTAGCTTCACCGGAGCAATCGAACGCTCCGCCGTGAAACCTCGTTCGCTGTGACGTGCCACTGACGTCATACCGAGGTTACAAGAGTGTCCCGTAATGTCTTTGCCGCCAGGCGCTTCCGCGCCGGCCTTGTCGCGTTCGTTTCCCTGTATTCGCTCGATCTGTCCATTGCCCAGGCCCAGCAGTCGGCATCGCCCGATCTGCTGCCGCCGGTCGAGGTCGCGCCGACCGAGCGTCCGGCCAAGCCGCGAGCCGCGCGGCCTGCGCCCGACCAGCCCGAGCAGCGGCGCGTCGCTCGGGTGCCGAAGCCCGGGCTGGTGCCGGCGTCGCCCCCGGTTGCCGGGGTATCCGCCGCCAACCTGTTTCCGACGGTCGTCGTCAGTCCGACGGGTATCGTCACTCCGACCAATCTGGTTGCGAGCTCGGTGACGGTTCTGACCGCCAGAGACATGGAGCGCGATCAGCGCCGGACCGCATCCGATGCACTGAGCGCGGTTCCCGGCCTCAACCTCGTGCAGACCGGCGGCCCCGGCGGACAGACGTCGATCTTCATGCGCGGAACGAATTCCAACCACACCAAGGTCCTGATCGACGGCATCGACGTCAGCGATCCCAGCAACCCGAACCGTTCGTTTGATTTCGGCCAGTTGCTCACCTCCGACATTCAGCAGATCGAAGTCCTGCGCGGTCCGCAGGGCGGTCTCTACGGCGCAGACGCGCTGGGTGGCGTGATCTCCATCGTGACGAAGAAGGGTGACGGTCCCGCCCGCGCGACCGGCTCGGTCGAGGGAGGCTCGTTCGGAACGTTCAACCAGACCGCAGGCCTGAGCGGTTCACAGGACCACTTCAACTATGCCTTCAACGTTGCGCATTTCCACGCGAACGACGTGCCGGTGACACCGGTCGAATTGCTGCCGCCGGGGCAGAAGGCGATCGGCAACTATTACGACAATATGACCTATTCGACGAAGCTTGGCGTCGAATTGAGCGAAAACCTGACGCTCAATAGCGTGGCGCGGTACACCGACGCCACCCTGCGCTTTACCGGAGACACCTTCGATCCCGTCACATCCGCGAGCTTTCCCGCGGCCGCGCAAAGCACGCAGACGGTGCACCAGCTCTTCACGCGCGGGGAGGCGGTCTGGTCCGCTCTCGACGACCGGATGAAGAGCTATTTCGGCGTCAACTACACCAATCACTGGAACTACAACATCTCGCCCGGCGACGCGATGGCCACGATCACGACCGGCGACCGCGTCAAGTATGATTGGCACACCACGACCCAGCTCGCGCCCAACAACAATGTCATCATTGGCGCGGAGCATGAGACCGAAACACTGCAAACGGCGACGGTTTCGGCGCAAAACGTCAACAAGGCCGGATATATGGAGCTGCAGTCCCAGTTCCGGGATCGCATCTTCTTCACGGCCAATGTCCGGCAGGACGACAACGAGCGGTTTGGAGAGCATCCGACCTTTCGTCTGGCGTCTGCCGTGATCGTGCCGGTCACGGATACGAAGTTCAAGGGAAGCTACGGCACGGGGTTCAAGGCGCCGACGCTCAACCAGCTTTACGTCAGCTTTCCCGCGTTCTTCTTCTTTGCAAATCCCAACCTCAGGCCGGAGGAAAGCGTCGGGTACGACGCCGGCTTCGAGCAACCCTTGTTTGGCGATCGCGTTCGCTTCGGGTCGACCTACTTCCGCAACAACATCACGGACCTGATCCAGAGCACGTTCGATCCCGTGACATTCACGAGCACCAACACCAATATCGGCAAGGCGATCACGGAGGGCACGGAGAGCTTCGTCGCGGCTGCGATCACGGACCGGCTTCGCGTTCGTGCCGACTACACTTTTACCCGCGCGGTCGATGCGACGGCGGGACTGGAGCTGCTGAGGCGTCCGAAGGAGAAGTGGAGCGCAAATGTCATCTGGAATCCGATCGATCCACTGACACTTTCCGCAACCGTGTTGCACGTCGGGAGTTTCGTCGATGGTAACCGCGACTTCAGCATTCCGCGTCTGCTGGCTCCGGCCTACACCGTCGTCAACGTCGCAGCCGAATATCTGGTCACCGACCAGGTGAAGGTGTTTGGCCGGGTCGATAATCTCGCCAATGTGCACTATCAAAATCCGACCGGCTTTCTGCAGCCGGGACTGGGCGTCTATGGCGGCATTCGCCTGGCGAATTACGACGTCAGATAGCGAGAGAGAGAAAGAGCCTCATGACGACGGCCGATCCGCTCATGGACTTGATCGCAAGCCAGCTTGCCGACGCTGAGGCCGGCTGGAGCGTCGGCACGTTCGGTGCCATTGCCGAGTTCACACGCGAGCCCGGTGAGGCCTTCGATATGGAGCAGTCGCGCAACGGGGTCAGCGTCGTGACGCAGAAGGGTGGGATGCGCGTTGTCTTCCACCCGGGCCTGCGCTTGATCGCATCGGAATCGCCGACCACGGAGAGCTGGAGCCACCGCATCGCGCTGTGTCTCCCGCATGAAGCCAGCGCCATGAGCGGTCGTACCGTGCTGACCGAGCTCGGCCCGGATGTCGAGGCGCTCCTGACGAGGGATCGCAGCGGCATCCTGTTCGACCTTGGCCTCGGAACGTTGCAGGTCGACGCTTGCATCCGTGTCAGCGATGCCGATGCCGTCGCCGCGCTCAGGAGCCGCACGGGCCAATCCGTGTTCGCGCCCGAAAGCGACGCCATGCGGATCATTCTGGCCGCCAATCCGCACCGCGTCTTCATCAGCCGCATCGGGCGCGCCGAGGTATTCCAGCCGATCCCGCCGCCGGGCGGGCGAAGCCCTGACGGCCCGCACACCCACGTCCTGCCAAAGCTGCTCGCGCATCGCCGCACCCATGCCGCCACCGAGCCGCTGCCTGAGGGGTGGATCCCCTGCGCGCATCTCTATCCGGCCCATCCGCTGCGCGATCAGCTCGGCCGCAAGCGCGCTTTTCGGCCGGATCTTCACGCAGCCTTCCAGGCGCTGCTCGAACTCTATGGGCTGCCGGAGCTGACGGCGTGCAAGAGGGCCGCGGTCGAAGCGATCGAGAAGGGGCGGGGACCTGAGATGGCGACGCTTCCGCCCGATCGCACGGCGCGCGCCACTGTTCGCGTGGCCTTGCGCCAATTGGCGGCCATGGAGCCGCACACCGCGACACTCGCCGCCTGGCTTGCCGCCTACGACCGTCGCGATCCAGCCGAGACTGAAGATCCCATGGAGGCTCTTCACTGAGTCAGACGTGATGCCGCGTTCCAACAAAATGTGCTACAAATCCCATAAGGAGATCGTTCCATGACTGTCACCATCCTGCCGCCCCACGCCGACCGTTTCCGCCTTCATCCGGTCACCTCGCGCCTTGCGCCGATGTTCTGCTTTGCGCTGCTGACGGTGTCATGCGCGCTCGCGAGCTTCGCGCTTGCCTGCGCGACGCCGTTTGCGGCGTTCGCCGTCGTCGCCGCCGCGATGCTGCCGATGCGTCCGGCGCTGCTCGTCGTCACCGGCGCCTGGCTCGTGAACCAGACCATCGGCTTCGGCGTGCTGCACTATCCCATCGATGGCAGCACCATCGCCTGGGGCTTTGTCATCGGTGCTGCCGCGTTGCTGTCGACGGCAGCGGCATCGACCGTTCTCCGCCTGCTGCCGCAGGGCCGCACGCCGCTGATGCTGGCCATCGCGCTCGTCGCCGCCTACGCCGCCTATGAGCTCGCGCTGCTTGCCGCGACGCCGTTCCTTGGCGGAGAGGGCGCGTTCACTGCGGCCATCGTGACGCGCATCGGGCTGACCAGCGCCGTCTGGCTCGCCGGCCTCGTCGCCGCCTGCGAGATCGTCCGCCTGGTCGATCCGTTCGGGCGCGCGATGCGGAACGCGTAATGCTGGATGTGCGTCATCCCAAGGGTTGCGCGAGCCCGGCGGGAATTCCCGCATTCCACAGGGAACAGGGCTCATGACCCGCAACGAATCGTTGACACCCGGCTGCATATGTCACCACATGTGGGCGTCACGGTTCCGCTGGATCGCAAGATTTAGTGGCTAAGAGGGAAGCCGGTGAACCGCGTGAGAGCGTGGAATTCCGGCGCTGCCCCCGCAACTGTCAGCAGCGAGCTGCTTCCGAACAATCGTCACTGGTGCCTTTCGCGCCGGGAAGACGGGAAGTGGGCGACGACCTGCGAGCCAGGAGACCTGCCGCGACGATCTGAACGTCCACGGGCGGGGTGTCCGGCGGTCGCTTGCATGCACCGCCCGGCAACTCTGCCGCCGGCGTTTCTGCAGCGTCCTTCCTTACAGCCCCGTTCAAACACAACGCGCGCATCACGGGGCCCATTGATGTCACTGAACCTGCACGACGCGGACACCGCTTCCGCACCCATCGTTCATTTGCGTCCACAATCGCTTGCGCTTGCTTCGAGCGAGCCGGCGATGCAGATCATCCGTCGCAACGGCAAGGTCTCGCCGTTCGATTCCGCCAAGATCGCGGTCGCCATGACCAAGGCTTTCCTTGCGGTCGAAGGCACCAGCGCGGTCGCCTCGCGCCGCGTCCATGAGAGCGTGGAGCAGCTGACGGCCGAAGTCGTCACTGCGTTGATGCGGCGGGCAGGCGAGGGACGCACCTTCCATATCGAGGACGTGCAGGACCAGGTCGAGCTCGCCTTGATGCGGAGCGAGCACCACAAGGTCGCACGCGCCTATGTGCTGTACCGCGAGGAGCGGTCGCGCCAGCGCGCCGAGGAGGCGGCCGCGGAAGCGACGCCCGCTGTCGCGCCGGCACTTCATGTCACGCTCGCCGACGGTTCGCGCGTTGGTCTCGACACCAAGCGGCTCGCGCTGATTATCGGCGAAGCCTGCGCCGGCCTCGACGGCGTTTCCGCGGCACCCGTGCTCACCGAGACCACCCGCAATCTCTACGACGGCATCAGCCAGGACGAACTGGCACTGGCCTCGATCATGGCCGCGCGCACGCTGGTCGAGCAGGAGCCGAACTACGCCTATGTCAGCGCGCGCCTGCTGCTGGACAAGCTGCGCGGCGAGGTGCTGTCCTACGTCCATGGCGTGCCGACGTCCGCCTCGCAGGCCGACATGACGATGCGCTACGTCGAATATTTCCCGGCCTATCTGAAGACCGGCATCGCTGCCGAACTGCTCGATCCTGAACTGGCCCGCTTCGACCTCGGCCGGATCGCGGCTGCACTCAAGCCCGAGCGCGACCTGAACTTCCAGTTCCTCGGGCTTCAGACGCTCTACGACCGCTACTTCCTGCACGTCCGAGGCAAGCGGATCGAATTGCCGCAGGCCTTCTTCATGCGCGTAGCGATGGGTCTTGCGGTTCGCGAGATCGACCGAGAGGCCAAGTCGATCGAGTTCTACGATCTGCTGTCATCGTTTGACTTCATGGCCTCGACGCCGACGCTGTTCAATTCGGGTACGCTGCGTCCGCAATTGTCGTCCTGCTTCCTCACGACGGTGTCCGACGACCTGGACGGCATCTTCAAGTCGATCAAGGACAACGCACTGCTGGCAAAATATTCCGGCGGCCTTGGCAACGACTGGACGCCGGTGCGTGGTCTCGGCGCCCACATCAAGGGCACCAACGGCGAGAGCCAGGGCATCATCCCGTTCCTGAAGGTTGCCAACGACACCGCGATTGCCGTCAACCAGGGCGGCAAGCGCAAGGGCGCGGTCTGCGCCTATCTGGAGACCTGGCACGTCGACATCGAGGAATTCCTCGACCTGCGCAAGAACACCGGCGACGACCGCCGCCGCACCCACGACATGAACACCGCCAATTGGGTGCCGGACCTGTTCATGCAGCGCGTCGATGCCGATGGCGAATGGACGCTGTTCTCGCCTGACGAGACGCCCGATTTGCACGATCTCTATGGCGAGGCGTTCAAGACGGCTTACGAGGCCTATGAGGCCAGGGCGAAAGCCGGCGGCATGCGCGTCTTCAAGACCGTGCGTGCGAGCGACCTCTGGCGTCGCATGCTGACCATGCTGTTCGAGACCGGTCATCCCTGGATCACCTTCAAGGACCCCTGCAATCTGCGTTCGCCGCAACGCCACGTGGGCGTGATCCATTCCTCGAACCTCTGCACCGAGATCACGCTCAACACCTCGGCCGACGAGGTCGCGGTCTGCAATCTCGGCTCCATCAACATGCTCAACCATGTCGGGCCCGATGGTGTCGACCAGGCCAAGCTGAAGCGGACGGTGACCACCGCCGTCCGGATGCTCGACAACGTCATCGACATCAATTTCTACACGATCCCCGAAGCGCGCCGCTCCAACATGCGTCATCGTCCCGTCGGGCTCGGCCTGATGGGATTTCAGGAAGCGCTTCAGGTCCAGCGCATTCCAACTGCGTCCGACACTGCCGTGATGTTTGCCGACACCAGCATGGAAGCAATCTCGTTCCACGCGATCGAAGCGTCGTCCGATCTCGCCGCGGAGCGCGGACGCTATCCGAGCTTCGAGGGCTCGCTGTGGTCGAAGGGCGTCTTGCCGCTCGACTCCATCCAGCTTCTCGCCGACGCGCGCGGTGGTCTCGACGTCGATCGCTCCGCAACACTCGACTGGGATCGCCTCCGCAAGAAGGTCACGTCCAGCGGCATGCGCAACTCGAACGTCATGGCGATCGCGCCAACGGCGACGATCTCCAACATCTGCGGCGTCTCGCAGTCGATCGAGCCGAACTATCAGAACCTGTTCGTGAAATCGAACATGTCCGGCGACTTCACGGTCGTGAACGAGTTCCTGGTCCGCGACCTCAAGGCGAGGGGGCTTTGGGACGAGGTCATGGTCTCCGACCTCAAATATTTCGACGGCAGCGTCGGCCAGATCGACCGCGTTCCTGACGATCTGAAGGCGCTCTACGCCACCGCCTTCGAGATCGACAGCGCCTGGCTGATCGAGGCGGCCGCGCGCCGGCAGAAATGGATCGACCAGTCGCAGTCGCTCAACCTCTACATCGCCAATCCCTCCGGCAAGAAGCTCGATGCGCTCTACCGGCTGGCCTGGCGGCGCGGCTTGAAGACGACCTACTATTTGCGCTCGCACAGCGCCACGCATGTCGAGAAATCGACGTTGAAGGGCACCGACGGAAAGCTCAATGCGGTGTCCGCGTCTGTGGCGGTGTCGCACGCGCCGATCATGATACCGACCTCTGCGGTGCCGGACCTCGACGGCATCAAGGCCTGCCGGATCGACGATCCCGAATGCGAAGCGTGCCAGTGAGGAGATGACGATGCTTGACTGGTCCGATACCGAAACCACAGCGGCCGCTCCGGCCGTCTCAAGTCTCGCCACCGCACTGCGTCCGCAGACCCAGCTCAAGCTCGAGCCGGCCGACCCGACCGGCTTAGGTGCGATCGATCGCGCCGGCGGCCGCGTCTCGGTCGACGAGAAGCAGATGATCAACTGCCGCGCCGACGTCAACCAGCTGCTTCCGCTGAAGTACAAATGGGCCTGGGAGAAGTATCTTTCAGGCTGCAACAATCACTGGATGCCGACCGAAGTCTCGATGCAGGCCGACATCGCGCTATGGAAGTCGCGGGACGGGCTAACGGAGGACGAGCGGCGCGCGATCAAGCGCAATCTCGGCTTCTTCGCAGCCTCTGAATCGCTCGTCGCCAACAACATCGTGTTGGCGATCTACCGTCACCTCACCAATCCGGAGTGCCGGCAGTACCTCCTTCGGCAGGCCTTCGAGGAGGCGGTGCACACCCACACCTTCCAGTATATCGTCGAAAGCCTCGGCCTCGACGAGGGCGAGCTGTTCAACATGTACCGCGAGGTGCCGTCGATCACGGACAAGGCGGCCTGGGCGCTCAAGCACACGCAGCACCTGGACGATCCGTCGTTCCAGACGGGGACGCCGGATAGCGACCGCGCCTTCCTGCGCGATCTCGTCGCCTTCTATGTCGTGTTCGAGGGGATGTGGTTCTACACCGGCTTTGCGCAGATCCTGTCGCTCGGCCGCCGCAACAAGATGGTCGGCATCGCCGAGCAGTATCAATACATCCTGCGCGACGAGAGTATCCATCTCAACTTCGGCATCGACGTGATCAACCAGATCAAGATCGAGAACCCGCATCTGTGGACGGCGGCATTCCAGGACGAGGTTCGCGGCATGATCCGTGATGCGGCCGAGCTGGAAGCCGCCTACGGACGCGATACGATGCCGCGCGGCTTTCTTGGGCTCAACGCGGCGCTGTGCGAGCAGTACATGCACTTCATCGCCAACCGCCGCTGTGCGCAGATCGGGCTCGCTCCGGTGTTCGCCGAGGTCGAGAACCCGTTCCCGTGGATGTCCGAGGCAATGGATCTGAAGAAGGAGAAGAACTTCTTCGAGACCCGCGTCATCGAATACCAGAATGGTGGTGCGCTGACTTGGGAATAGCACCGATCATGGTTATGCCGCGGGCGTGTCACCTGTGCTTAAACGGTGGCACGCGTGCGACAGCAGGGGGATGAGGTGGAGATCCGACGAGACGATCCGACGGCGCCCTATGTCGCCGACTTGTTGGCACATCATCTCGAGGAGCTGCGCAGCGTGATGGCCGAGCGCGCGTTCGCTCTCGATGCCACCGGCCTTTCGGCTGCCACCGTGACCTTCTGGACGGCTTGGCAGGACGATGTCCTGCTCGGGTTCGGTGCGCTGAAGGAGCTGGATCATACGCATGGCGAGGTGAAGTCGATGCGTGCCGCGCCGGCTGCGCGGGGCACCGGGGTAGGGCGCGCACTGCTGAGCCATATCATCGCTGAAGCCCGCAAGCGGGGCTATGTGCACCTCAGCCTGGAGACCGGCACGGCAGCCCTGCACGCGCCCGCCATCTCGCTCTACCGCAGCGCCGGTTTCGTCTCCTGCGCGCCGTTCGCTGACTATGAGACAAGCCCGCACAACCAGTTCATGCGGCTCGACCTGACGGATTGAACTGGGCGCTTCGCGCTCATCACTCCTGCCTCAGGATGACGGGGTTGGTACTGTGGGCCGCCGCGACTCAGGTGAGGCACGCTCCGTTCCCGAGACCCGCGCTGGGGCGCGCCGGAGCGGCTTTGAAATCTCAAGTTGTGGATTGGTATAATCACGAGGGTATTACAGTAAGCCAACCCGTGTCTTCCCGGTAACGATTGTGCTGTCTCTGCAACACTCATCTTGGATTAAACCCTTATCTCCGTCCGTTCGCATCAGCGCCGCTTTTTAGCCACACCCGAACATGAATAAAATCGCTCTAAAGTTTGAAGGGCATCGGCGGTCTTCGAAGGACGGAAAATCCCAAGGTCGATTCAAATCTTGGCTCTGATTTTTCGGGTCTGAAAGGGTTGGCCGGGGAAACTGGTTCGCGATGGACGCAAAGACCGACATCAAGCAGAGGCTGCCGAGCCGTCACGTGACGGAAGGCCCGACGCGCGCGCCGCACCGGTCCTATTTCTACGCCATGGGTCTGACTACCGAGCAGATCCACCAGCCCTTCGTCGGCGTCGCCTCCTGCTGGAACGAGGCCGCCCCCTGCAACATCTCCCTGATGCGCCAGGCCCAGGCGGTGAAGAAGGGCGTCGCGTCGGCCGGCGGCACCCCCCGTGAATTCTGCACCATCACCGTCACCGACGGCATCGCCATGGGCCATGACGGCATGCGCTCGTCGCTGCCGTCGCGCGAGTGCATCGCCGATTCCGTCGAGCTGACCGTGCGCGGCCACGCCTATGATGCGCTCGTGGGCCTTGCCGGTTGCGACAAGTCGCTGCCGGGCATGATGATGGCGATGGTCCGTCTCAACGTGCCCTCGATCTTCATCTACGGCGGCTCGATCCTGCCCGGCAATTTCCGCGGACAGCAGGTCACCGTGCAGGACATGTTCGAGGCGGTCGGCAAGCACTCGGTCGGCGCCATGTCGGACGAGGACCTCGACGAGATCGAGCGCGTGGCCTGCCCCTCGGCGGGCGCCTGCGGTGCGCAGTTCACCGCCAACACCATGGCGACCGTCTCCGAGGCGATCGGCCTGGCGCTGCCGTACTCGGCCGGCGCCCCGGCACCGTATGAGATCCGCGACGCTTTCTGCATGACCGCGGGCGAGAAGGTCATGGACCTGATCGCCTCCAACCTCCGGCCGCGCGACATCGTGACACGGAAGGCGCTTGAGAACGCCGCCGCCGTGGTCGCGGCGTCCGGTGGCTCGACCAATGCTGCACTGCACCTGCCGGCAATCGCGCATGAGTGCGGCATCAAGTTCGACCTGTTCGACGTCGCCGAAATCTTCAAAAAGACACCATATGTCGCGGATTTGAAGCCGGGTGGCCGTTATGTCGCCAAAGACATGTTTGAAGTAGGTGGCATACCGCTTCTGATGAAGACGCTGCTCGACAACGGATTTCTCCACGGTGACTGCATTACGGTCACCGGTCGAACGATCGCCGAAAACCTCAAAAGCGTTAAGTGGAATCCGCACCAGGATGTGGTGCACCCGGCAGACAAGCCGATCACCGTCACCGGTGGTGTGGTTGGTCTGAAGGGCAATTTGGCGCCAGAAGGTGCGATCGTGAAAGTCGCGGGAATGTCTAACCTGAGGTTCACCGGTCCGGCGCGATGCTTCGACCGGGAAGAGGACGCCTTTGAGGCCGTCCAGAACCGCACCTACCGCGAAGGCGAAGTCATCGTGATCCGCTACGAGGGCCCCAAGGGCGGTCCCGGCATGCGGGAAATGCTCCAGACCACCGCGGCGCTGACCGGCCAGGGCATGGGCGGCAAGATCGCGCTCATCACCGACGGCCGCTTCTCCGGCGCCACCCGCGGCTTCTGCATCGGCCATGTCGGGCCGGAAGCCGCCATCGGCGGCCCGATCGGGCTGCTCGAGGATGGCGACATCATCGAGATCGACGCGGTCGTAGGTACCCTTAACGTAAAATTGAGCGACCAAGAGCTCGCCCAGCGCAAGACCAAATGGAGCGCTCGCGCGACTAACCACACGTCGGGTGCGCTCTGGAAGTATGCTCAGCAGGTTGGACCAGCGGTCGGTGGGGCAGTGACCCATCCGGGCGGCGCGCACGAGAAACAGTGCTATGCGGACATCTAGGCGTGCCATAGTTGCGTTTGTGTTGGGGGTCGGTGCGCTGGCCGCGCCGGCGCTCGCCTTTGACGGCTCGGCCAGCAAGGATGCGGCCCTCCCGGTCGTGACCACCTTGCCGGGCGCCGCGGGTGCCGTGCGCAGCAAGGTGGCGGCACCGGCGACCACGCCCCAGGAAACCTCGCTCAGCGCCCTGCAATATGCCGCCGAAGGCGGTCATCCCGGCGCTCAGTTCAAGCTTGGCCGCATGTATGCCGATGGCGACGGCGTCGCCCAGGACGATGTGCGCGCCTTCGAATATTTCAGCCGCATCGCCAATGCGCATGCCGAGGACAGCCCGTCGGCGCCGCAGGCGCAGGTCGTGGCCAACGCCTTCGTCGCGCTCGGCCGCTACTATTTGAGCGGTATCCCGAACTCGAAGATCAAGTCGGATCCGGACCGGGCGCGGGAGATGTTCTCCTATGCGGCCTCCTATTTCGGCAATGCGGATGCGCAGTACGATCTCGCCCGGCTGTATCTGAAGACTCCGGACGCTTCACGCGAGGATTTCCGCTATGGCGCGCGCTGGCTTGGCCTTGCCGCTCAGAAGGGCCAGCACGAGGCGCAGGCGCTGCTCGGCCAGATGCTGTTCAATGGCGACCGCCTGCCGCGGCAGGCCGCGCGCGGCCTGATGTGGCTGACGCTGGCGCGTGACAGCGCCGGTATCGAGGAAACCTGGATCAAGGAAAGCTACAATCGCGCTTTCGCCAAGGCCTCGGACGACGACCGCGCTATGTGCCTGCAAATGCTGGAACAGTGGGTGCAGGGCGTTCAGGGCCGCCGGTAGTAGGTACCCCAGCCGGGTAGGTTAGCCCGCGGCTGCGCAAAGCGCAGTCCGCAAGCTCCATCCAGCACCTCCGCGCACCAGCTTAAGCCGCCTCCAGATTCAGATCCGCCCATACCGGCACGTGGTCCGACGGCTTCTCCCAAGCCCGCACATAGCTGTCGATGCCGACATTGGCGAGCCGGTCGCTGGCCTGCGGCGACAGCAGCAGATGGTCGATCCTCAAGCCATGGTTCTTCTGCCAGGCGCCGGCCTGGTAGTCCCAGAAGGTGTAGAGCCCGGGCTCGTCGGTGACCGCGCGCAGGGCGTCGGTGAGGCCGAGGCCCAGCAGGGACTGAAAGCTCTCCCTCGTCTCGGCCTTGAACAGGGCGTCCTCGGTCCAGGCGGCGGGATTATGGACGTCGCGGGCATGCGGGATGACGTTGAAGTCGCCTGCGAGGATCAGCGGCTCCTCGGCCTTGAGGCGCTCCCTCGAATACTCAAGAAGCCGCGACATCCATTTGAGCTTGTAGGGATATTTCTCGGTCCCGACCGGATTGCCATTGGGCAAATAGAGGCAGGCGATGCGCAGCACCCCGTGCTTGAGCGTGACCACGCCCTCGAGGAAACGGGCATGGGCGTCCTCGTCGTCGCCGGCGAGGCCCGACTTGGTCTCGTCGAAGCGAAGCTTCGAGAGCAAAGCAACGCCGTTGAAGGTCTTCTGACCGTGGGTGACCACGTTGTAGCCCAGCGCCTCGATCTCCAGCCGCGGGAAGGCCTCGTCGACGCATTTGATCTCCTGGAGGCAGACGATGTCCGGCTGGCATTCCTTCAGCCAGGTCAGCAGCAGGTCGATCCGCTGCCGGACCGAGTTCACGTTCCAGGTAGCAATTCTGATGGGCATTGGTGGGGCTCCGGGCAGGGGCCATGGTTAGAACAAACTGCAAACGCGCCCGTCAAGGACGCCGCAAAATCTCCCACAAAATTAACCCGGCTTAAGCCGGGCTCGGGCCATTGATGCCGAAAAGGTTTTTCGAATGGGATGGCCGGACAAATCCATGAAGCAAGCTGAGCCGCGCGACGGCCTGATCGGCGCGTTCCTGTACTGGCTCGGCGGCTTCGAGATCGAGGACGGCCTGACCGCCGATCTCAGCGAGCGCGAGCTGCGCCGCATCCGCGCCAAGCAGATCGACGCGGTGATGCGCGCGATCCCGGTGACCATGGCCGTCACCATGCTCAACGTCGCCATCGTGCTGATCCTGTTCTGGGGCAGGGGCTGGAACGATTTCCTCGCGATCTGGGGCATGACCCTCGCCGTCACCGCCTCGCTTGCCGTGCGCGCGTGGCGGCGGTCGCATCAAAACCCGCCGCAGGAAGCATCACCGCGCGCCGCGCGGCAGATGCTGCGGCAGGCGTTCTTCCTCGCGGCGATCTGGGGCACGCTTCCGCTCGCGCTGTTCAGCCGGGTCGAGCCGACCAGTCAGCTCATCCTGGCCTGCCTGATGGTCGGCATGATGTCCGGCGGCGCCTTCACGCTGTCGACCTTCCCGCGCGCGGGCCTCGTCTATCTCGCGACCGTGACGATGGCCTGTGCCGGCGCGCTGTTCCTCTGCGGCACCGGGCCGTATCTGCTGACCGCGGTGTTCCTGCTGCTGTTCGCGTTCTTCATGGCGCGCAACATCGTCTCGCAGGGCAATCTGTTCCTCGGCAATCTCAAGGCCCGGCTCGAGCTCGAACGTCAGACCGAGATCATCTCGCTGCTGTTGAAGGACTTTCAGGAGAACGCCAGCGACTGGTTGTGGCAGACCGACGCCGAAGGGCATCTCGTCGACGTGCCCCAACGCTTCGCCGAAGTGGCGCAGCTTCCGCTTCCATTGCTGAAGGGCTCGCATTTCGTCGACGTGCTCGACATGCTCTGTCCCGACGACAAGAGCGCAGCCTACAACGTCGTCGGCCTGATGGAGCAGAGCGAGCCGCTGCACGAGATGAACCTCAAGGTCGTCGCCGGCGGCGAAGCGCGGCTGTGGTCGCTCACCGCGAAGCCGGCCTACGACCGCGACGGCCTGTTCCTCGGCTATCGCGGCTTCGGCCGCGACGTCACCGAGCGCTGGCGCGCGGAAAAGGCGGAGGCCGAGAGCCGCGCCAAGTCCGACTTCCTCGCGGTGATGAGCCACGAGATCCGCACGCCCATGAACGGCGTGCTCGGGCTTGCCAGCATGCTGCTGGAAACCAAGCTCGATCCGGAGCAGCACGAGGCCGTCACCTCGATCCGCGAGTCCGGCGACAATCTCCAGCGCATCCTCAACGATATCCTCGATCTGTCCAAGCTCGAGGCCGGACGCTTCGCGTTCGAGGCGATCGACTTTGCGCCGCAGGCGCTGGTCGAGACGGTTGCGACCGTCGTGCGCGCAGGCGCCAAGAGCAAGGGGCTCGCCGTCAAGGTCGAGCTCGATCCGAACCTGCCGCCGACGCTGCGCGGTGATGTCGCGCGGATCCGGCAGGTGCTGCTCAACCTCGCCTCCAACGCGGTAAAGTTCACCGACGAAGGCGAGGTGACGATCAAGGCCACCTGCCAGGCGCGCCGCGATCTGCTTGCGACCGTCGAATGGACCGTGACCGACAGCGGCATCGGCATCGCGCCCGAGAAGCTCGGGGAGTTGTTCTCCGACTTCGCGCAGGCCGACGCCTCGATCAGCCGCCGCTTTGGCGGCACCGGGCTTGGGCTTGCGATCTCCCGACGCATCATCGAGCAGATGGGCGGCACCATCGGCGTCACCTCGACGCCGGGCGAGGGCTCGACCTTCCGCTTCACGCTGGTGCTGCCCTGGAGCCAGGCGCAGGTCTCCGACCAGGCGGCGGGCAGCGATGAAGCCGACGAGCTGAAGGCACGGATCGCAGGGCTCGACCGGCCGCTGAAGGTGCTGGTGGCCGAGGACGATGCCGTCAACCGCATGGTCGTGACCAAGATGTTGGGGGCGTTCGAGGTCGAGCTGCGCGTCGTCACCGACGGCGTCCAGGCGGTCGAGGCTGCCTCGGAGAGCGACTACGATGTCGTGCTGATGGACGTGCGCATGCCGGACATGGACGGCCTTGCCGCGACGCGGGCGATCCGCGCGCAGGGCGGGCGTTTCGAAGCCTTGCCGATCGTCGCGCTGACCGCCAACGCCTTCCCCGAGGACGTCAAGATCTGCCGCGAGGCCGGCATGTCGGATTTTTTGGCAAAGCCGCTGCGTAAGCCCGCGCTCGCCGCCGTCTTGCTGCGCGCGCTCGACGGCCACACGATGTCGGAGGACGCGCCGCTTCAGCCGGAGCTGACGCCGATCGACGTCGCGTGGACGGACGAGGAAAGGCAGATGACCGGCGTCTAGCCGGTCAGATCGAGAAGCTGGTCCCGCTGAGCTACTGGCGCGTGCGCCGGCAATGTAACGCGGCGCCGCTACAGTTTTCCATAGACGCGCCCGGCGACCGCCTTCAGGCGCTCGACCGAGCCGGACTCGGGATGCGGCTTGACCGGCGCGAACAGGATCGAAGCCTGCCTGCCGTTCTTCCGAACATAGATGTTGACGGCGTTACCGTTGCCCTTGGTGCAGGAATGCTCGCCGAACGCTTCACTGCCGAGCTCGGGTATCGCCAAATGTTTGCACGGGCCCGAGCGCTTCATCATGCTGATGACCGTGTCGCGCGAGATCGCGATCACCGCGACGGTCATGGTATTGGCCTCGCGATCGAACATCATGCAGCTGCCGGCGCCGGTCCGCTGGACCGTCAGCGTGCTCTTGTCGAGAAAGCCGTCGGCATCGGCGGCCGTGAGCCACTCGCAATTGCCAAACCGCTCGCTGCTCTTGCTCACGTTGGCGATGGCAACGCGCGCGGCATCTGTGAGCGGTCCGAGCAGCGCGTCGTCGGCACGGCGGCCGATCGGATAGACGCTGATCTGCAGAATGTAATCGCCGGACAAGGCGACGACCGAGGCTTCCTGGCGTTCCGCGCCGGCGGCGCTCGTTCCGCCCTGGCCTTCGTCGCCGATCCCCGCGACCGCGTTCAGCGGCATGCGCTCACCAAGCGTCTTGACGAAGGTCGCGTACAATTCCCTGGCGCGGTCCTTGTCGGGATTGCGGAACACGGTCAACATCATCGTGTCGCCGCGCCCGCCCTGGTAGATGCAGCCGCGGCCGTCCTGATTTGAAATCAGTGACCATTTGAGCGCCGGCATCGCGCGGGCGAGCTCCTGGGCGCTGATGAACGGGCAGGTTTCGGCCGCGCGCGCGGGAAGCACCGGGACGGCTGCGATTGCAAGGAATAGAGCGAGGCAAGAGAACAGACGATCGAAAATGCGCATTCGATAATTTAATACCGCTACTGGCGCCGCTGACGAGATTTAAGCTTTCTAGAATGATTGGACAGGGGCCGCTTCGGCGTCAGACTGTATCGGACCCGCCGAGCCCCCTTGGGGACCTCGCGATGATCACAAATTACCCCTGATTTGCCCGACGCGTCAAACGATTTTCGTAAAATCCGAAATGCATCGTGCCGGCTCCCGGCTACTTTGCATGGGGTTGTTTTTCAGATTTTAAGTCGGGCTAGATCGAGAAGCTGGTCCCGCAGCCGCAGGACGCCGTCGCATTGGGATTGTTGACGCGGAACGAGGCGCCGATCAGATCGTCGACGAAATCGACCTGCGAGCCCGCCAGGAACGGCTGGGAGGCGGAATCGACCAGCACAACCGCATTCTCCTGCTCGATCACGAGATCGTCGTCGGTGCGGTCGCGGTCGATGTCGAACTTGTACTGGAAGCCCGAGCAGCCGCCGCCCTCGACGGAGATGCGCAGCATCGCGCCAGAACCTTCGCCCTTGAGGATCTCCCCAATCCGGCGTGCGGCGCGGTCACTGATGGTCACGTCAGTCGTCATTGCTCGTCTCCGATAGTCCCGCGGTCATACCAAGTTCACTTGCCCAATTCATTTGGTATCCCGCGTCCGGCATAGTTAAGTGCAAGCATACGCAGAATCAAATGGATAGGGACTAAATTCGTCGTGTCCGTCGGAATGGCAGCCCCCCGTGCGCCCTATGCCTGCGACCCCGACCGCAGCCGCGGCCGGCTGGTCGTGGAGCCGCCGAGCCGGACCCGCAGCCCGTTCCGGCGGGATTGCGACCGGGTGATCCATTCCACTGCGTTCCGCCGCCTGAAGTACAAGACCCAGGTCTTCGTGTTCCACGAGGGCGACCACTACCGCACCCGGCTGACCCATTCGCTGGAGGTGGCGCAGATCGCTCGCGCCCTGGCCCGGCAGCTCGGACTGGACGAGGACCTCACGGAAACGTTGGCGCTGGCTCATGATCTCGGCCATCCGCCGTTCGGGCACGCCGGCGAGCGGGCGCTGGATGCCTGCCTGAAGGATTTCGGCGGCTTCGACCACAACGCCCAGACCTTGCGGGTCGTTGCGTCGCTCGAGCACCGCTATCCGGAGTTCGACGGTCTCAACCTGACCTGGGAGTCGCTGGAGGGTATCGTCAAGCACAACGGCCCGCTGACGGATCGCAGCGGCGCGCCGGTCGGGCCCTATCGCGAGCACGGCATTCCGGTCGGCATCGCCGACTACGTCAAGACCTACGATCTCGAATTGTGGAGCTTCGCCTCGCTGGAGGCGCAGGTTGCCGCGATCGCCGACGACATCGCCTATGATGCCCACGACATCGATGACGGTCTGCGCGCCGGCCTGTTCCATCTCGATGATCTCAAGGTGATGCCGCTGACCGCGGAGATCATTGCCGAGACCTCGGCGCATTATCCCGATCTCGAAGACGTCAGGCGCGGCGCCGAGCTGGTGCGCGAGCTGATCTCGCACCTGATCGGTGCGGTGTATTCGGAGGCGCAGAAGAACCTCGCCGTCGTAAAACCGCAATCGGCCCAGGACGTGCGCCGGCAGAGCCGGGCGCTGGTCGCGTTCCCGGCGGCGGTTGCCGAGGAGGAGGCCGCCATCAAGCGCTTTCTCTATCAGCACATGTACCGTCACAAGCGGGTGATGCGGGTGATGGGGGAGGCGGAACAGATCCTGTTCGACCTGTTCGCAAAATACCTGACATCGCCCGGAGAGCTGCCACCGGAATGGCTGCTGGGGGCGGAGGCGGACAATGAGGGCGACCGGGCCCGCCGGATCGGCAATTTCATTGCCGGAATGACCGACCGTTTCGCCCTGACCGAGCACCAGCGGCTCTTTGACTCGACCCCGGATTTGCGTTAGGCGGCGGCCATGCCCGACACATCCTCAGCACTGCACCTGTTCGCCGACGTGCTCGCACGCGTGCACGCCGCCTGCCGTACGCTTGCGGCGGACGCCAACTGGCCCGAGGGTATCGATTTCTCGCGCGTGGTGGTCGAGCCGCCGCGCGATGCCTCCCATGGCGACATGGCAACCAACGCCGCGATGGTGCTTGCAAAAGAGGCAAAGGCAAAGCCGCGCGATCTCGCCGAGCAGATCGCCGAGCGGCTGCGCGCCGATGCGCTGATCGCCAAGGTCGATGTCGCCGGTCCCGGTTTCATCAATTTGACGCTCAAGCCCGCCGCCTGGGCGGAGGCGCTGCGCACCGTGCTGCGCGAGGGAGCTGACTACGGCCGCGTCCGCGGCGGCACCAAGGTCAATGTCGAATATGTCTCGGCCAATCCGACCGGACCGATGCATGTCGGCCATTGCCGCGGCGCCGTGTTCGGCGACGCGCTGGCGAGCCTGCTTCAGTTCGGCGGCCACGACGTCACCCGCGAATACTACATCAACGATGCTGGCGCCCAGGTCGACGCGCTCGCGCGTTCCGCCTTCCTCAGGTATCGCGAGGCACTTGGCGAAAACATCGGCGCGATCCCGGAAGGGCTGTATCCCGGCGACTATCTGAAGCCGGTGGGCGCGGCGCTGGCGAAGGAGCACGGCGACAAGCTCCGTGCGATGAGCGAGGCCGAGTGGCTGCCGACGGTGCGCGCCAAGGCGATCGCGATGATGATGGACGAGATCAAGGACGATCTCGCAGCCCTCAACATCCGCCACGACGTGTTTTTCTCGGAGCGCTCGCTGATCGAGACCGGCAACAACAAGGTCGCCGAGACCATCGATTTCCTGAAGGCCAAGGGCGACATCTACGAGGGCCGCCTGCCGCCGCCGAAGGGCGCGCCGGTCGAGGATTGGGAAGACCGCGAGCAGCTCCTGTTCAAGGCGACCGCTTACGGCGACGACGTCGATCGTCCGCTGATCAAGTCGGACAATTCCTATACCTACTTCGCCTCGGATATCGCCTACCACAAGAACAAGTTCGACCGCGGCTTTGCCGAGATGATCGACGTGTGGGGCGCCGACCATGGCGGCTACATCAAGCGCATGCAGGCGGCGGTGAAGGCGACGACATCAGGTAAGGGCGCGCTCGACGTCAAGATCGTCCAGCTCGTGAAGTTGCTGCGCAACGGCGAGCCGGTGAAAATGTCGAAGCGGAGCGGGGACTTCGTCACCTTGCGTGAGGTGGTGGATGAGGTCGGTCAGGACGCCGTCCGCTTCATGATGCTCTACCGCAAGAACGACGCGGTGCTCGACTTCGACCTCGCCAAGGTCATGGAACAGTCGCGCGACAACCCGGTATTCTACGTCCAGTACGGCCACGCTCGCGGCCACTCGATCTTCCGCAACGCCCGGGCCGAAGTGTTCCCGGAACTGCCTGAGGATACCGGCAAGCGCATCGCGTGGCTGGGCGAGTCGGCGGTGGAACGACTATCGGACCCGGTCGAGCTCGAGCTGCTCAAGCGCCTCGCAATTTTTCCGCGCATGCTGGAGGCCGCCGCCGCGGCCCATGAGCCGCACCGAATTGCCTTCTATCTCTATGACTTAGCGAGCGAATTTCACGCACTTTGGACGAAGGGGCGCGATTTGCCCTATTTACGCTTCATTATCAATAATGATGCAGATCTTACAAAGGCGCGACTGGCCATGGTCCAGGGCGTCGTCTCTGTCCTGGCATCGGGCCTCGCCATCCTCGGCGTCCATGCTCCGGACGAGATGCGGTAGTTTGGGGCGAACTACTTAAGGGGAATTTTGGGGGTAACCGGCAGAAGCCGGACCGCTTAGACTTGGTTGAATGCCTTGTGGGTCGAAAGCCGCGCCTTGGTCGAGGGGCGCGCGGCTTTCCCGAAGGGACGCATCATCACGATGGCCGAACGATATCAGGACAGAACGTTTCCTTCCGATGGCTATGGTCGCGGTGGCGATCAGCATGGGAAGGCGGAAAACGATCCCTTGGCCGAACTCGCCCGCCTGATCGGACAGACCGATCCATTTGCAGCGCAGGGACGGCCGAGCGCGCAGCCGCCGGCACCGCCAACGCAGAGCTATCAGGACCACGACTATCCGCAGGACGACTATCGGCAGGATTATGCCGAGCAGGCGCCGCCGGCTCAACCCGGGCCGCCCTCATGGATGCGGCGCGCCAACGTGCAGCCGCAGCCCGCGCCCGAGCAGCCCGACTATCCCGTTTCTGTGAACCCGGTTCATCCATTGCACCGCTATTCAGCCCAGCCGACCGCGCCCGAGCCTGATTTCCATCAGCCGCAGGCCTATCAGGACCACGCTTACCAGGATCAGGCCCATCAAGCGCAGGCCTATCAGGATCAGGCCCATCAGGGCCGCGCTCACCAGCAGCATGATCAGGCTTACCAGGAGCAAGCCTATCAGGAGCCGCATCAGCCGCCCGATCCGGCACGCTACGACGACGCGCTCTATGGACGGCTGGAGGGTGGCGAGCAGGATTATCAGCGCGATCCCGCCTATCCGGATGATCCTTACGCGTTCCAGAGCGACTATCCCGAGGCCGATCTCGACGAGCCGAAGAAGCCGCGCGGCGGCATGATGACGGTCGCGGCGATCCTCGCGCTTGCCGTGGTCGGCACTGGCGCGGCCTTCGCCTACAAGACCTATGTCGGTTCGCCCCGCAGCGGCGAGCCGCCGATCATCAAGGCGGACAACACGCCGACCAAGATCGTGCCGGCGCCGACCGACTCCTCGGCCAAGGTGCCGGATCGCATGGCGAGCGGCGATGGCTCCGAGAAGATCGTGCCGCGTGAAGAGGCACCTGTCGACGTCGCTGCCAAGGCGGGCGGTCCGCGTGTGGTGTTCCCGCCACTGAACCAGAACGCGAACCCGCCGTCGGTGGCGAGCGTCGCGCCGTCCACGATCCCGCCGCCAAGCGCGGGTCCAATCCCGAGCAACGGCACGCTGCCGGCCAACACGCCACGCTCGATCAGGACTGTGGCCGTGAGGGGCGATCAGACCGATAGCACCGCGCCGCAATCCGCAGCCGCCAAGTCGGCGGCAGCCGCGCCGAAGCCCGTTGCCGCGCCCGCCGCACCGCCTGCGCCGCGCAATCCGCCGACTTCGGCCAATGCCAGTGCCACCCAGCCGCTCTCGCTTGCGCCGCAATCGACGCCGGTTGCGGAGGTGCCGCAGCGGATGGCTGCGACCACCCCGACTCAAATCACGCCCGCCAGCAATGGTGGTGGCGGCTACGTCGTGCAGGTCTCCTCGCAGCAGAGCGAGGACAGCGCAGCCGCGTCCTACCGGGTGCTTCAGAGCAAATATGGCAGCGTGCTCGGATCGCGCTCGCCGGTGATCAAGCGGGTTGATCTGACCGACAAGGGCAAGGGGGTCGTCTATCGCGCTTTCGCCGGACCCTATGGTTCGGCCGAGGAAGCGACGCAGGCTTGCAACAGCCTGAAGTCCGCTGGCCTGTCCGCCTGCTTCGTCCAGAGGAATTAACGGCCGTTTCCTTGACCCCCTCGCGGGGCAGGGTTAATCGGCCGTTATGAGCACGCGGGCCTTCATTACCGGTGTATCCGGAACGGAACTAACAGCCGCCGAGCGGGAGTTTATCCGTGCCGAACGCCCATGGGGCTTCATCCTCTTCAAGCGCAATGTCGAGGCGCCGGCTCAAGTTGCTGCGCTGGTTGAGGAATTGCGGGCGGCTGCGGGCGCAGCTGACGCGCCTGTCCTGATCGACCAGGAGGGTGGCCGGGTGCAGCGGCTGGGCCCGCCGCACTGGCCGGTCTATCCGCCGGGCGCGATTTTCTCGACCTTGTACGACGCTGATTCGGTACTTGGATTGACGGCTGCGCGCCTCAGCGCCCGGCTGATTGCGTCGGATCTCGCCGATCTCGGCATTACCGTGGATTGCCTGCCGCTGGCTGACGTGCCGGTGCCGGGTGCCGATGCCGTCATTGGGAACAGGGCTTACGGCACCGAGCCGGGCAAGGTCGCCGCGATCGCGCGCGCGGTCACCGAGGGCCTGGAGCAGGGCGGCGTGCTGCCGGTTCTGAAGCACATTCCCGGACATGGACGCGCCACCGCCGACACCCATTTCAAACTGCCGACGGTCGATGCTCCGAGGGACGAGCTCGACCGGACCGACTTTGCGGCATTCAAGCCGCTGGCCGACCTGCCGATGGCCATGACTGCACATGTTGTGTTTAGCGCGGTCGACCCCGCCCATCCGGCGACGACTTCTGCGACAATGATCACTCAGGTGATTCGCGGCGTGATCGGGTTCCAGGGTTTGTTAATGAGTGATGACGTGTCGATGAACGCGCTGTCGGGGAATATCGCCGAACGGACCCGCGCCATCTTCGCGGCCGGCTGCGACATGGCCCTGCATTGCAACGGCAACATTGAAGAGATGCGCGAGGTCGCCGGCCAGACATCTGAGCTGTCCGGCACGGCGCTGGCGCGCGCGAAGGCCGCACTTGCGTCGCGCAAGGCACCGCAGCCGTTCGACCGGGCGGCCGCACGCGCCGAACTGGACGCATTGATCGCACGGGCAAACACGGCATCCGCATGACCGCAGAAATCCTATCGTTTGAAACCGGGCGGCCTGCAGAGCTCGCCGAGGGTGAGCCGGCGTTGGTGGTGGACGTCGAGGGCTATGAGGGCCCGCTCGACCTGCTGCTCGCGCTGGCGCGGCAGCAGAAGGTCGATCTCGCCAAGATCTCGATCCTGGCGCTGGCCGACCAGTACCTCCACTTCATCGAAGCCGCGCGAAAGATCCGGCTGGAGCTTGCTGCCGATTATCTCGTGATGGCGGCCTGGCTTGCCTTCCTGAAGTCGCGCCTGCTGCTGCCGGAGCCGCCGAGTGCGGAAGGCCCGAGCGCAGAAGAGATGGCGACCGCGCTCGCCAACCGCCTGCGCCGGCTGGAAGCCATTCGCGAAGCCGCCAACCGGCTGATGAACAGGCAGCAATTGCTGCGCGACATCTTTCCGCGCGGCGAGCCCGAGCAGATCGCGGAGATCAAGCACCCGAAATACACCGCGACGCTGTACGACCTGCTCACCGCCTATGCCGCGCAGCGCCAGTCGCGCGTGCTTGCGAGCGTGCATCTGGCCAAGCGCACGGTGTGGTCGCTCGCCGAGGCGCGCGCCACGCTGGAGCGGCTTGTCGGCAGCATCAGCGAACAGGACGACTGGGGCGTTCTCGACGACTTTCTGCTCCGGCACGTTGCCGATCCGACGCAGCGCGCGACGGTGCTCGCCTCGAGCTTTGCGGCTGCGCTCGAACTGGTGCGTGAAGGTCAGCTCGAGCTGAACCAGAAAGAGGCGTTCGCGCCCATCTATTTCCGGAAGGGGCGCCCGAAACCGGTCGTGGACGCAGCTCCTGCGCCTGATGCGCCGGTCGGTTAAGTGCAAGAAGGAGAAGCTACCATGGCAAGCCTGGCTGAAGTGCGGGTAGAAGAGGCCGAGCCGATGGGGAACGAGTCCCAGGCACGTCCTGAAGAGCTCCGGCTGCTGGAAGCGCTGCTGTTTGCTTCGAATGAACCGCTGGACACCGCGACGCTGGCCAAGCGCATGCCTGATGGGGTCGACGTCAAGGCTGCGCTCGAACAGCTCCAGGCCGACTATGCCTTGCGCGGCGTCAATCTCGTGCGCGTCGCCAACAAATGGACCTTCCGCACGGCCGGCGATCTCGCCTGGCTGATGACGCGGGAGAGCACCGAGACCCGCCGCCTGTCGCGTGCCGCGATCGAGGTGCTGGCGATCATCGCCTATCACCAGCCGGTGACGCGCGCCGAGATCGAAGAGATCCGCGGCGTCGTCACCTCGAAGGGCACGCTCGACGTGCTGCTGGAGACCGGCTGGATCAAGCCGCGCGGTCGTCGCAAGACGCCCGGCCGCCCCTTGACCTTCGGAACCACCGAGGACTTCCTGTCGCAGTTCACCCTGGAACAGCTTGGCGATCTGCCGGGCCTGGAGGAGCTGAAGGGCACGGGCCTGCTGGATTCGCGCCTGCCGACCGGATTCAGCGTGCCGACCCCGTCGGATGACCCGCAGCTGCGCGAGGACGAGGATCCGTTGGAACCGGGCGAGGACCTGGATCTGGCGCTGGCGCCTGCGGTCGAGCCCGAGACGCCGGAAGGCGGCAATGAGGGCGGCGAGGGTGGCAGCGAGGACTGACGTCCCGGCCGTTTAGAGGCTCCCTGCGACCAGTTAACACTGGCAAGATTACGTAGCGCCAACAGCGAATTGGCGCTGCCTTGGTCCTTGTTTTTGAGGCCTGCCAAGCCTAGGTTTCCGGGAAGATCGGCCGGGTCCCCGGCCAGGTGTGTTTGGAGGGTTGCAGGATGGGTTCGCTTAGCATTTGGCACTGGATCCTGGTGATCGCAGTCGTCCTGCTGCTGTTCGGCCGCGGCAAGATTTCGGATCTGATGGGCGACGTGGCCCAGGGCATCAAGGCCTTCAAGAAGGGCATGCAGGACGACGACAAGGTCGCCGACAAGCCCGAGCCGGCCAAGTCGATCGAGCACGCCGCCGCGCCGCCGACCGCGGCCCGGTCCGACGTCGGCAGCAAGGCCGTCTGAGTAAGCGTACGCGAGACGCGGGTGACGGCGCCGATCCTAAGCGCGAAGGATTGGGCCGGTCGCGGCTGGCGTGAACGGAAGGCCTCATGTTCGACATCGGGTGGAGTGAACTGGTCCTGATCGGGGTCGTGGCTCTGGTCGCCATCGGCCCGAAAGAGCTGCCGGGCGTGCTGCGCATGGTCGGGCAGTGGATGGGCAAGGCCCGCAAGATGGCTGCCGAATTCCAGGGCCAGTTCCAGGAAGCGATGCGCGAGGCCGAAATGGCCGACCTCAAGAAGAGCTTTGACGAGGTCAAGGAAGCCGCTTCCGGCTTTGCCGGCAACAATCTGATGACCTCGCTCCAGAAGGATGTCAGCGACGCGCTCCGCGTCGATGCGCTGGACAAGCCGGCCGAGACCACCACGACCACCGCCGTCGAAGCGCCGGCGACTTCAAGCGAAGCGCTGGCGATTTCAAGCGAAACGCCGGCGACACCGACCACGCCGGAAGCGCCGACGCCCGAGACCTTCGTGGAAGCCGAGGCGCATGCGGCCGCGAACGAGCCGCTCGCGATCACCCGCGAGGTCGAGCAGGCCCAGGTTATGCAAGACACTGCGCCACCTGAGGCGATCAAGGACGTCAAAGCGTCATGAGCGACGCCGATATCGAGGCCAGCAAAGCCCCTCTGATGGACCACCTGATCGAGCTGCGATCGCGGCTGATCAAGGCGCTGCTTGGCTTTGGCGTGGCCTTCATCTTCTGCTTCTTCTTCGCCAAGCAGATCTACAACGTGCTGGTCTGGCCGTTCGTGTGGGTCGCGGGTCCCGAGAATTCGAAGTTCATCTACACGGCGCTGCTGGAATATTTCATCACCCAGCTCAAGCTCGCGTTGTTCGGCGCCGGCTTCATCTCGTTCCCGATCGTCGCGACGCAGATCTACAAGTTCGTCGCGCCCGGGCTCTACAAGCACGAAAAGCAGGCCTTCCTGCCGTACCTGGTCGCAACCCCGTTCTTCTTCGTGCTGGGCGCGGCGCTGGTCTATTTCGTGGTGCTGCCGATGCTGGTCCGCTTCTCGCTCGGCATGCAGCAGGCCGGCAGCGACGAGACCGCGCAGATCCAGCTGCTGCCCAAGGTCGGCGAATATCTGTCGCTGATGATGTCGCTGATCTTCGCCTTCGGCATCGCTTTCCAGCTTCCGGTGATCCTGACGCTGCTTGGCCGCATTGGGATCGTGACCTCGAAAATGCTGCGTGAGAAGCGCCGCTATTTCATCGTCATCGCCTTCGTCATCGCAGCCGTGCTGACCCCGCCCGACGTGCTGAGCCAGTGCTCGCTGGCGATTCCCCTGCTCCTGCTCTACGAGGGCTCGATCATCGCGGTCGGTATGGTGGAGAAGAAGGCGGCGGCGTCGAAGGCCGCCACCGGCACCGACGTGTCGACGCCGGCCAATCCGGCAGAGTAGGGCGCCACGTCCACCGGTGTCATTCCCCGCGAAGGCGGGGAATCCAGTACGCCGCAGCCTCTCGGGGAATCACGGGCGCCTCTGGAATACTGGATCGCCCGCTTTCGCGGGCGATGACAGCTGTGCTAGGGGGAACGCGCTGACGTACAACGTTCGCCGTTGTAGGTTTATGCGCTGATCCAGGACCACCGCCATGCACGACATCAAATCGATCCGCGACAATCCGCAAGCCTTCGACGCCGGCCTCGCCAGGCGTGGCCTGAAGCCGTTGTCGGCGTCGCTGCTCGCGATCGACGAGAGGCGGCGGGCGGCAATCCTGGCCTCGGAGCAGGCGCAGGCACGGCGCAACACCGCCTCCAAGGAGATCGGCGACGCCAAGAAGGCGAAGGATGACGCGCGCGCCGCCAAGCTGATGGCGGAGGTCGCCGAGCTCAAGACCACTATGCCGCAGCTCGAAGCCGTTGCGAAAGCCGCCGACGAAGAGCTTGCCACGGCGCTGTCGGCGATCCCCAATCTGCCGCTCGGCGAAGTGCCCAACGGCGTCGACGAGCACGGCAATGTGCAACGCCATGTCTTCGGCAACCGGCGCAACTACGCGTTTGCGCCCAAGCCCCATGACGATCTCGGCGGCGCGCTCGGTGACATGGATTTCGAGACGGCGGCCAAGCTCTCCGGCGCGCGCTTCGTCGTGCTGAAGAAGGGGCTGGCGCGGCTCGAACGCGCGCTCGGCCAGTTCATGCTGAATCTGCACATCGACGAGCACGGCTATACCGAGATCAATCCGCCGCTGCTGGTCCGCAACGAGATCATGTTCGGCACGGGACAATTGCCGAAATTCGAGGACGACCAGTTCTGGGCGATCAAGGGCGAGTTGCTCGCCGCACCCGATCTGGAGCGGCTGCGGACCGAGCGTCTCGGCATCATTCCGACAGCGGAGGTAGCGCTCACCAACCTCGTTCGAGAATCCATCCTCGATGAGAAGCAGCTGCCGATGCGCTTGACTGCACTGACGCCGTGTTTTCGCGCGGAGGCGGGCGCCGCAGGACGTGATACCCGAGGCATGATCCGCCAGCACCAGTTCACCAAGGTCGAGCTGGTGTCGATCACGACGCCGGAGACCAGCAAGGACGAGCATGAGCGGATGCTGGCATGCGCCGAGGAAGTGCTGCGCCGGCTCGATCTGCACTACCGCGTGATGACGCTTTGCACCGGAGACATGGGCTTTTCGTCGCAAAAAACCTATGACATCGAGGTCTGGATGCCCGGGCAGGGCGAGGGCGGCGCATTCCGCGAGATCTCGAGCTGCTCGGTCTGCGGTGACTTCCAGGCCCGCCGCATGGACGCCCGCTCGCGCGGTCCGGACGGCAAGCCACGATTCGTGCACACGCTGAACGGCTCCGGCACCGCGCTCGGCCGCGCGCTGATCGCCGTGATGGAGACTTATCAACAGGAGGACGGCTCGATCGCCGTCCCCGACGTGCTCCAGCCCTATATGGGCGGGCTGAAGGTGGTCGCGCGCGAGTAGGGCGTTTTCGAGCGGAGTGGATACCGGTTCGCGTCGAGAAAGCGCGTCAAACAAGATAAAAATCTGAAGTCCCGTTCCGATTCTATCGGAACGCGAACCCGGTGCGTGTTGCCCGGCTGTCACGCAGAAACGTTTGGTTGCGAAGATCGGGCGGCTGGTTATTCTGCCGGCCATCCGACAATGCGAACTCACTGTTCATGGCCTTGCACCGCGACATCTTCTGGGTCGGCAGACAATGGGCGGTGACAGGTGCCGGTATCCAGGCTGTCGATCAGCGTCTGCGTGGTGTGCTCGACATCGCGATCGCGCGGCTCTGGGATGACGATCTCGTGTGCAG
The DNA here is from genome assembly GCF_054061875.1 of Bradyrhizobium sp. S3.7.6. Classification (NCBI taxonomy): domain Bacteria; kingdom Pseudomonadati; phylum Pseudomonadota; class Alphaproteobacteria; order Hyphomicrobiales; family Nitrobacteraceae; genus Bradyrhizobium; species Bradyrhizobium sp. S3.7.6. The sequence goes on from NZ_JBSSEQ010000001.1 coordinate 4,861,871, forward strand.
CCGGCGGGCCAAGCCCGGCGTGAATGCTGCGGATTTCGACAAGGCGCTGACCGTGGCGCGCGAACGCTTTCCGCAGACGCCGGAGCCGGACCCGATCCTCGCGCAATTGGAGGCGCTCGGGATGATCGAGGCTCCGGTGGTGCCGGCGATGAAGCTGCGCGCGGAAGGCAGGCTCGCACGCTTCCTGCCGCAATGGCGCATCCGCAGGTAGCAGGACTAGGCTGGGAACCCGCCGCCGGACCCAGTCGGCCGGTTTGCCTGATCGGCCCCGGCCGGATAAGACGGCTCAGACCCGCTTCAGGAACGATTTTTAATATGCGCATTCTCTGCACGGATACAGTCAAGCGCTAAGAACGTTGTGTTTTCAGTGACTTAGATTTTCGCACAGAGACCCCATCTAACGCCCATCTAATTTGGGGCTAAGAACATAAAAAAAGGCGGGACTAGCCCGCCTTCACCACTTCCAAACCGCGCTTGCGTTTGCGCCCTTCAGGGGGGCGCCGCAGAGCCGCTGCCAGCGGCGAGTTTGGGTCTTGCAGATTGTGCTGCCACGCGGCGACCTCGTCCTTGAACCAGAGCTTGCGGTGCGGCCCGATCACTTGTCCCTGGGGGAACAGCCCGTCGCGTTCAAGCCGGAACAGCGTGGTGCGGCTCATGTGGATCATGGCGAGGATCTGGTCGGATGTGATCATCTCGCGCAGCTCGGCGCGGGGCGTCTCCTCGGTCATTGGTCAACGGCCTTGCTCTTGAGAATGATTTGAGCCCGACGGACGGCGTCCAACGCTCGCGCTAGAACGGTCTCGCAGTGAGCCAGTTCGGATTCGGCCCGCGTCTCGAACGCAGGCCGCAGGGGGAGCTGCTCGGCATGCCGGGCAGCCATCTCGGCGCCAGCCTCGATCAGGTCGAGGTGGCGGCTGACGGTTGCCTGCCAGATGTCGAGCGGCATGGGCATCAGGCGGCCTTGCGCTGGCGCTTCCGCATCGAAAACTCGACACCCTCGATGGTGAGAAAGTCGGCCACCAGTTTGGTGATGATATTGCCCCGGTTGGCCGTCCGGCCGGTCTCGATCTTGTAAGCCGCCGAGGCCGCCTCCGTGGCCAGCGCCAGACTGGCGTAGGCGACGTTGACCATCAGCGCCGCGCGCTGCACGGGGTCACCGACCAGTTGCAGCGTGCGCTCCAGCTCGTGACCGAGCCGCTCGCCGCAATGCAGGGTGAGATCCTTCAGTTCCTGTGAGCTGAGCTTGTTGGTGTCAGGCTTCTTCTTTTTGGAAATCATTGGTGACCTCGCGACAAATGCCTTCGGCCGGGTTGAGTTCGATCACATGGAGCACACGTCCATATTGTCCATGACTGATGTCCTCGGCCACGCTGGAGCGATCCATGTTGTCGGGCTCGATCTCATAGATGATCGGTCCCCGGTGGTGGTGCCCACAGTGGTCGGAAATGACGAGGTAGAGCATCCGGTCAAGCTTCACAGGCCGCGCTCCTTCAGGCCGTTGACGACGGCGCGGACGTGATCGACCTCGTCGTGCAGGGCCGCGTAAAAGGTGAAGTCCTCGTTGAGCTGGTGCTTCTGCTCGGCGGCGCGGGTCAATGCGCGCTGCACGATGCTGTCGATCTCCTCGTGCAGCTCCTTGGCGGCGGTGCAGATGTGATCCGACAGGCTGTCGATCATGCTGGCGGCGGCATCGCGCTGCGGCATGCCGTAGCCCGGCGGCTGGAGGCCGAGCGCGGTCGGGCTGGCGCGCCCGTAACGAAGATCGGTCAGGCGGTCGATGTCTTCTTTGATGCGGGCGACGTTGCTCGCCGCGCTGCCATCGGATTGCTGGAGGGTCATAGGCGCACTCCCTGAGACTGGTGGAAGGGCACCAAGCGTAGTCGCAATAAATGTGCAGTCAACGAGATTCGACTCGTCCCAAAGGGTCAGCCTGCCGGTCACAATGATACCGGAGGTCGTGCCTTCTTAAAGCTTTTGACTCTGGCCGGGCGGCCGATAAAGTCGCTCGCCCGTGACCGCCTCACGGAAAAAAACAATGACTGACCCAACCCAAGGGGAGAGAATCAGATGTCGGATGATCGGTTTAACGGAGACGAGACCAACGTCGAAGGCATCGCCTGCCAGATGGCCAGCAACTTTCCCTTTGAGGATGCGGAGGCCTGCGAAGAGATCCTCGAAGTGCTGCCTACGCTCGTCAGGGCTTCGATTGCGAGCCGTGCGAAGAGGCACGCGAAGCGCGGGCAGGAGTCCGAGAAGTAGCAGCCTTCTTCTTTCGCTTCGGCGTCTTATCGACGCTGGAGATCTTTCGGTGGGAGATCACAATGCGTGTGGTCTCCTGTTCTCCAGATTTCGCAAAACCTAGCTTTGCCTCTTCTTTTTGAGCTTTATTTATACGTTCGCGCATATCGACGGATAGATTGCCGTCCCATCCGAACCAGATCCACACCGGACAAATTCCGGGGATCTTTTCTATAAGCTCCCAAGCGGTTTCGCGCGGAATTGGATAACCGCGTTCGTAGTGATTCCAACGCTTGAAGGGCATCTCTAAGAACCTAGCAAACTCAACTTGGTTCATATTCATAACTTTGCGAAGGATGCGAAGACGCTTTCGATATTCCTCGCTGTTAAAGATTCGAAATTCTTTCATCTGAAAAATGTTCCTCCTCGTACATTCCTAAGTTGCTACCCCCACAGGAAGCACCACTAAACACTAACATAATTCCAGTCGCACTAGTTTCGTCTTTTCGTACTTAATTCAGTTTCACAGAAACTTCATCGCGCGTATGGTCCCAATAGATCTGACATGGGATCTAAATTCATGCGCACTCTCACCACCACCGAAGAGGTTGTCGCTGTCTTGGGCGGCCTCGAATCCGTCTGCGCCCTGACCGGGGCCCTCCCCAAGGCGGTCTATCACTGGACCGGCCGCGCCGAGATGTTTCCGGCCCGCACCTACTGGGTGATGCAGGAGGCCCTGAAGCGTCGCAAGGCGAAGGCGCCGCCGTCGCTTTGGAACATGATCAAGACCGAGAAGCGCACCGCCTAGATCCCGTCGCAAAGCAAGGGGATGTGCCATGGATCAACCCGTGGGCCGTCGGATATTTGCCGACGATTACGAAGAGCTGGAGCGGCTTTCAGTTTTCCTCGAACGCGCCCGCCCGTCCTTGAGCGAAATCAAGGACGTCGTCTGCGATTTCTATTGTGTCAGTGTGGACGAGGTCGAAGGTCGCCGCCGCTTCGTCACGGTGGTGTTCACCCGGCAGATCTTCTGCTTCTTCGCCCGCAAATACAGCAAGGCCAGCCTGCGCATGATCGGCATGCGCGCTGGCGGCCTCGATCACACCACCGTCCATCACGCCATCCGCCGCATTGAGCATCTCGCCCTGGTCCGTCCGCTCGTGCGCGACGACCTCGATCTGCTGCGGCTGCGCATCGCCGACAAGATCATGAAGCGTGTTGTTGTGAAGGGGACCGCGTGATGCTGCACCTCGCCAAGTCTCAGCCCAACGAGATCATGCTGCAACGGATGGTCCGCATCCTGCTCGACGTCCGCGCGTTGCGGGCGCTGACCCGGCCCGAGATCCGCGCGCTCTACGAGGAGATCGAGGCCGCGCGCGACGAACTCTCCCGCTTACTCGACAGAGTGGATGGCAAGCATGTTTAGCATCGACCAACTGCGTCTCGACATCGAGCGGCTGCTGCTCGACTACCCCGATCTCGCCGACGACGAGATCCTGCGCGCCGACATGCTCGACGGCGAAACCAACATCAAGGACGTGCTGACCACGCTGGTCGCCGCCATCGACGACCACAAGACGCTGACCGAAGCGATCAGCGCCCGCACCCAGCAGCTCGCCGGGCGCCGGGCCCGCTTCGCCCGCCGCACCGAGTTCCTGCGTGAGCTGGTGCTGAAGGTGTTGCAGGCGGCCGACCTCAAGAAGATCGAGCTGGCCGAGGCGACACTGTCGCAGCGCGCGACCCAGCCGCAGATCATCGGCGAGGTCGAGGCCGACCAGTTGCCGGACGAGCTGTGCAAGATCACCCGCGAACCGAGCCGCACCAAGATCCGCGAGGCGCTGCTCAAGGGTGAGGTCATCCCCGGCCTCGCGCTGTCCAACTCCCCACCCACCCTGACGATCAACACGAAGTAACGCCCATGACGTTCACACCTGAACAGATCGCCGATCTCCTCGCGCCGCTGTCGCGCAACGTCGTCAAGGCGCGCAAGCAGGGAGGTCGCGAGGTCTCCTATGTCGAAGGCTGGCACGTCATCGCCGAGGCCAACCGGATCTTCGGATTCGACGGCTGGGCCTCGGAGACCATCGAGGTCCGCTGCGTCTCCGAGAAGGACCGCCTGATCGGCGAGGCACAACGGCCGGGCTTCGGCGTCACCTATGTCGCCAAGGTCCGCATCACCACCATCGGCAACATCTTTCGCGACGGCGTCGGTGCCGGGCATGGCATCGACACCGACCTTGGTCAGGCGCACGAGAGCGCAATCAAGGAGGCCGAGACCGACGCCCGCAAGCGCGCCTTCATGACCTTCGGCAATCCCTTCGGCCTGGCGCTGTACGACAAGCAGCAGACCAACGTCGCCGACGAGAGCGAGATCGTCTACCGCCGCTACATTCAGGACACTACCGACATCATCGAGGCGTTTGGCCCCGACCACGACGCGCGGCTGCGCTGGTGGAGCGCCGAGGAGCAGAAGAAGGCCCGGCGCGATTTCAATCTGTCGCCCGGCGATCTCATCACCCTCAAGAACCTCATCACGTCGAAGGCGCCGAAGAAGGTGGCGCCATGAGCAACCGCGGCGACGGCGTCATCCTGTACGGCGACGGCGAGCCCGACATCACCGGCTACCTGATCATCGGCAACAAGCATTACGCCATCACCGGAGCGCGGGTGACGAAGCTTCGCACCCACATCAAGGTCGTGGAAGAAGGCGATTCCTCCGAGCAGAAGGATTTGTTTGATGCGACTGAACCCGGCAAAGGCATTTGAATATGCGTTGGTGCCGCACGGCGACGACGGTCGCCGGGTGCGCGGCATCATTGCGCATTGCGGTGCCTATGGCTGCAACAACGTCGCCACGGTGCCGGTGAACACGCAGTCCAACTCGACCGGCAACGACGATGAGATCGAGTTCAAGTTCATCTCGCGCAAGCTGGAGCGCATGGGCTGGCAGATTGGCCATGTCCGCTACCAGCACCGCTGCCCGAAGTGCCTCTCGATTGTGAAGTTCGACAACAAGGTCGAGGCCAAGAAGAACGGAGCACAGCCGATGAAGGTCGTGGAGAACACGCGCGTGATGTCTCGCGAAGACCGCCGCATCATCTTCGACAAGCTCAATCAGGTCTACGTCGATGACGCGGTCGGCTACGGCGCGGGCTGGACCGACGAAAAGGTCGCCACCGACCTCGGTGTGCCGCGCGCGTGGGTGCGTGTGATCCGCGAGGAAAACTTCGGCGACGAGGTCGCCAACGAGGACATCCGCAAGAAGCTCAATGAGGCCACCGCGCTGCTCGCCGAGATGAAGCAGATCGAGCCGGATGTGCGGCAGTGGCTGGCGCTGCTCGACAAGACCGAGAAGCAGCTCGCCGAGATCCAGAAGGTGTTCAAGTGAATCACGCGCAGCGCGCCCGCGACAACGCGATCTCGTTCGAGGTCAAGAAGGACGGCTTGCAGCAGCGCCAGTCCGGCGACTGGGTGCTGCGCCTGACGGTGCAGGCTATCGATATGCACCAGACCATCGTCGCCGCTGCGATGGGCACGCGCTTCGCGTGCGTCCTGGTCGAGGTCAACGACGACGAATCGCCGGTCGATCACGTCGCCATCGCGCGCGACAAGTGGCGCGAGCTTGGCTGTGCGAAGCAGGCAGGCATCCGCTGCAAGGAGCCGATCTTCCGCGCCTATCTGCGCGAGAGCTGGGGCTGGATCGACGTTGACACTGAAGAGGATGCAGCCGCCGCCGTGCGCCAGTTCTGCGGCGTGGCCTCGCGCTCCGATTTTGACAAGCCCGGCCAGAACGAGGCGCGGCTGAAGTGGCACAATCTCGACAACGGGTTTCAAGCGTGGCGTGTCGCCGAGCGCGCCTGAAGGAGACTGCCCATGATCGACTGGAAGAAGTGTTCTGAAGCACTGCCCGAGGATGCGCAGGAGTGCATCCTCTACAGCGACACCGCCGACGCCGTGATTGGCCCCATCGCGTGGAGCGCCAGCATGGGCGGCTGGCTCGACATCTTCGCAACGCCCGAAGCTGGCGTCGTCTACAAGCCCGGCGCCGAGCACGGTCCCTCGCACTGGACGCTGTGGAACGAGCCGTGACCAACCATGTCGGAAAGTGGCGCATGACCCGTCAGCTCGACGACGTCTACCTCGACTACATCCGCTCGCAGCCCTGCTGCATCTGCGGCGAGGACACGACGGTGGAGGCGGCACATCTGCGCGTCGGCTCCATCAACGACGACAAGCCGGACACCGGCATGAGCGAGAAGAGCAGCGACAAGTGGGCGCTGCCGTTGTGCGGCAAGCATCACCGCGAGCAGCACACGATGAACGAACTCGAGTTCTGGGCGAGCTACGGCCTCAACCCGTTCAAGCTCGCGCTGACCTATCAGGTGAAGATCGCGAGGCATTGATGGGCCGTCGATATTCGATCTGGGGCCGCGAGTACGGCTCCGACCACGACGTCGAGCTGGCGCAATGTGACAGCAACCCGGAGGCCGTGCGGCGCGGGCTCGAACTGAAGATGTTGACGATCAAGCATGGCCTGTTCGTGCGCGGCCGACGCACCAGCAAGGTGCGCAAATACGTCTATCTGCGGATTGTGGACAACGCGCATGACGGATCTCAACCAACGTCAGGCTGATGCCAACGCCGCCAAGAAGACGGCAATAGATCAAGTCGAGGCCAACGCCAGCGCGGCTTGGTCGAGCCTGATGCTCGATCTGGTGTTCGAGACCTGTGTGAACCGCGAGCAATTCACCGCCGACGATGTCATCGACCGCTACGACGCGATTTCTGACGACAAGCCGGTGACGCACGAGCCGCGCGCGTTCGGGCCGGTGATGATGCGCGCCGCCAAGCTCGGCTGGTGCCGCAAGGCCAACGTCGCGCCGCTGCCCTCGCGTCGCCGGTCACTGCACGCAAGCCCGCGCGCAGTGTGGGAAAGCCTGATCTATGTGAGCGACTGATGCCGCGCCCGTGGATGCCGATGTACTGGGGCGACTACATCGCCGACACCGGCCACCTCTCGACGGTGCAGCACGGGGCCTATTGCCTGCTGATCGCGCACTACTGGCGGTGCGGCTCGCTGCCCACCGACGACCAGCAGCTCGCCAACATCACCGGGTTGTCGCTGTGGGCATGGAAGCGGCAGCGCCCGACCTTGCAGGCGTTCTTCTACGACGGCTGGCGCCACAAACGTGTGGAAGCGGAGCTGGCCAAGCACGAGACGATCAGGGCGAGGAGGGCTGTAGCGGGTAGCAAAGGAGGCACCGTAGCCTCTATCAACCGTTTCAGGCGTCGTTGATTGATTTCACAGCGGATTTTTCAAGCAATTGCTACCCGTTTGCTAGTAGCAAAACAGTAGCTCAACTATACCAACCACAATCACATAGATAACTACTACCTTCTCTGTAGCCGCGAAGGGGTTTGCGAAGGGAGCTTGACGCGGCGCCTCGGCCTATCTCAGAACGGTCCCAACCCTTGGGACCGCAGATGCACACACCCGACGACACGGCAGGCCCGACGGCCGAGCGGTTCCGGCAGGCGGGTGGCTGTTTCACCATCGCAGGCCGGTCTAAATCAATGCGACGGATTGCGATGCTGGACGACGCCCTGGGGCGGGCGTGGATGCGTTCAAAGATCTCGGGTGAGGAATACAGCGCCCTGAAGCGTTACGCGCTCCACTGGCTCGCTGGCGGCCTTCAGGGACCCATCCAGAGTGTCGATCTCAATCGCATCTTCGCGTTCGATCCATCCGCGATGTCGGGACTGGCCAAGACCGAGGCCCAAGCGGACCATCGCATCGCCTACCACGACGCCAAGGCCGCCATCGGCCGCCGCCCCGGATTCGTCGCTGACCAGATCGCCTGCTACGACAGCTCGCTGCTCTCCGTCGGCATCATGCTCGGCTATCACAGTCCCTTCCACGCCCGCCAGAACGCCTGCCAGATCCTCTCGGACGCGGGCTACCGGCTGGCCCGGTTCTGGGGCGACCGCGACCGCAGGTGACCGCGAGAACGGCACCGTTGACAGCGGGGCGTTTTGGACTCAGTTTCTGGTAACCGCTACAGAACCGTCCACCACCTGCTGCGATCCCCTTGCGGATAGGACCGGACACCCCACTAGCGGCGCGCACGAACGCAAACGCCCGGCTCGACACCGGGCGTTTGTCGTTTCTGTCGCTTTTGTCGTTTCAGTCGCTGTCGCGCATCTGCTCGAACAGCGCGCGGACATCCGCGATGCGCAGCCGCGTCTTATCGGGCAGGTGATCCAGCAGGATGTGGCGCTGCCGGGCGGCGATCACATCGCGCTCCAATTCGGTCGGCGCCTTGAAGTAGGCTCTCGCATGTCGGCGAGGAAAGCGCGCGCCACCTTCGGCGGGATCTCGGGGAGCTTCCTCATGCCTTCAGGTCGTCGATGGTCGAGCTGGTCTTGAGCATCAGGTTCAACAGCATCGCGACAGGCGTCGGCACCGGCCACTGACCACTGGCCCAGCGGCGCACGCTGCGCTCCCCGAGCTCTAACTTGGCCGCGAGGCCGACTTGGGTGAAGCCGAGCTTCTCCAGCGCTGCGTTGAACTGCTTCTGGGTCATGCAGCCACCTTGACGTTGAGGTTGAGACGGTCGAGCAGGCGGCAGACAGTCATCGACTGCCAGAGACCGCCGGTCGCGGTGAGGACGTTCCGGGCGTTGAGCTGCTCGGCGATCTGGCGCGAGGGCAGGTGGGCGATGGGCGCCACGATGGCGCGCAGGCCTTCAGCGAAGGCGCTGGAGCGGTCCCGCAGCATTGCCGGGCTGGTCGGCGAGCCGAGCTTCTGGCCGCGCTCCTTGGCCGCCTGAAGGGCCGCCTTGGTACGAGCCGAGATCACCTCGCGCTCCTGCTCGGCGAGCGCCAAGAACAGGTGGAGCTGGAAGTTGTCGGCGTGGGGCATCTCGGCGACCTTGAAGGCCACCTTGCGCGACATCAGGCCCGAGCCGAAGTGAACGTCGCGGGTGAGGCGGTCGAGCTTGGCGACGACAACGGTGCCCTTGGCGAGCCGGGCGGCTTCCAGCGCGGCGGCCAGTTGCGGGCGAAGGTCGAGCGCGTCGGCGCCCTTGCCGGTCTCGATCTCGACGAAGGTCTCGACGATCTCGTAGCCCTCGGCGGCGGCGAAACGGGCGATGCTCGCCTGCTGGGCCTCAAGCCCGAGGCCCGAGCGACCCTGCTTCTGAGTGCTGACACGGATGTAGGCGACGGCGGCTTTCATGGCGTTCCCCTGCTGGACACCATGACCTATAGGCCACCATGGCCGGTCCCGTCAAGGTCCAGCCACGTCATTGATGACCAGCGGTCCCGTTGTGGAAAACGGCGCGTTCCTGTCTTTCTGCTCGACTGTCCACTGAGGGTTTACTCCTACAGGTTGACAGCGCCTGCAAATCAACCCAAACCGGTCGGATTGTGGATGTCGTATCTGAGAATAGCCGATGGCAAGACTTTTGGAGGCGCTTGGTCTCAGCGCAAACCCGTTTGAGCACTATGTCGCTGAAACTGAGCCTGATATCGCGGAATATGCGGTAAAGCCGCCTTACTTCGAAGCAATCGACGCGCGTGCCAAGAACACCTCGTCATACATATTGTTTGGAGATAGAGGAGCGGGGAAAAGCGCAACCCGGCTCACTGTGTTCAAGCAGCTGTGGGCGGCGAAATCCAGAGGTGAGGCCGTGCCATTGGCGGTCAACTTTGTCGATTTCGCTGTGGCGCTGACTGCAAACAAAATTACAAATGCCACCGAGCCCGCTCTGGTTAGTGAAGTAGCGTTCGTGGTGGTCGAAAGTCTGCTGGTCTGGCTCAGTTCTTTGGAAGACGACGACCGCGCTACCTACCAGCAGTCGATGAATGCAGAGGAGCAGGAGCTGTGCTACGCCCTCTTGCGCGACCACTACCTCACCCGACCGCAGGGCAGGCGTGAAAAGTCATCCCGCGAGGCGATGGAGCTTTTTAACCAAGCGTTCGTCTCCAAGAGCAAGCTCTGGGTTGAACAGCGATGGACCGCCGTCACGAGCGTTTTGACAAAAACGCTCCAAGCCTTCGTGGAAGGCCGAACCGGGATAAAGACGGACGTTGCCGGTGACGTCGCGAACTTGTTGAAAAAGGACGAAAACATCGCCTTTGATTCAGTGCTTTTAATCCGCAAATTGGTCGATTTAGCCAAGATATTCGGGTTCGCTGGGATCGTTCTGTTGATCGACAAGGTGGACGAGACAGAGGCCACAACCAACTCTGCGGATCAGACTGCTGCGTTGATCTACCCGTTATTGGCGCGCGTGCAACTGCTCGAGATTGCGGGATTTTCCTGGATATTTTTCCTTTGGAGTCGGATCAAAGGTCTATTCGAATCCACCCAGTATGCCGTTCGCCTCGACAAGATCGGTCATGCAACGGTGACCTGGGAGGACCAGTTCTTCGTCCAGATGCTAAATCGTCGTTTGCAGTACTACTCGAAAGGCAAAGTCAGCCTTCCAGGCCTGTTCGCTCCCGAGACGAACATGCTCAAGGTGCATTCCGAGTTGATTACGGTCTCGATGCGTTCGCCGAGAGAGTTAGTTCGCCTGATGGACGTGATTATTAGGGAGCATGACATCAGCCACTCCGCAAAGGCAGAGACAACTCTACTGACTTCGGAGTCGATGCGGTCCGGCTTGGACAAGTACGTGACAGATACGATCACAGCGGTCTACGGCGAGAAACTTCTCGCGCAAATATTCCGCTTAAATAAGACTGTATTCACAAACAAGGACGTACAGCTCACCTTCAAGATCGGGGCTCCATCTGCGCGGACGCGAATACAATCCTGGGAGAACGCTGGCATCATACGCTTTGATGGAACCCGAGCTGCGGAAGGCACTCAAGGCGGAAAGCCAGCGAACGAGTACAAAATCGTCGACGCGCGGATAGAACGGATCATGCTGTTGCAGCTGATCTCATACACCGACAATCTAGAAGCCGAAGCTGGATTTGATTTTGATATAGATGAGTCGGCGTGATTTGGTCAGCTCGCCGCGCGATCTAGTCGCGTTATGTCGATGCGGCATCGTTCATCGCAGCGCCGCGCGTGCGATCTTGCCGACGCCCTCGACGACGTGGCGCATGCAATGGGCGCTGACGCTGTCGAGCGTGATGCCGCCAGTCTCCAGCAGCACGCGCGCCTTGGCGAGGTCGGGCTCGGGGAAGACGGTGAGCGGGTAAGCCTCGGCCCATTGCGCGATCTTGTGCAGCGCCTGCTGGAGGTCGTCCACGCGCTCGGCGAGCTTGGTGCAGGCATCGAGCCGAACGTCGGCATTGTTGACCGCCTCGGCGATCTCGGTGCCGATCAGCATGGCGTGCTCGCAGGCCAGCATCACGGCCTTGTCGGCCATGAGCCATCTGGGACGCGGTTGACGTGCAGTCGCATTGGTTGTCCTCCCTTGGTCGCAATAGTTCTTACAACACAAGGTTCTAACATGATCCCGCCGGACGTCACTGCCACGATCAAGGCCAAGCACCCGACCGCAGTGCTGTACGAGCACGACGGACGCTACACGCATGGCTTTGCGGTCGAGCTGAACGGCGAGCGGACCGGCTGGCACATGCAGAACACGCCGCAGGGCTGGGCGCGGGTGACCGAGGCTGCGCTGGCATGGCTGGATGACATCGCCGAGCCTACCCATGCGTCCACGAGCGGAGCGCACTGAGATGGCGCCGTTCGCACAGCAGCGTCTGCCAGCTCACCTGAAGCCCGGCATGGGCCGACCGAGTGAGTACAAGCCCGAATACTGCGAGATGGTGATCGAGGCGATGGCGCGAGGCTTGAGCCTGACGGCGTTTGCGGGGATGATCCGGAAGAGCCGGGACACGGTGTACCAGTGGGTGACAGTCCACCGCGACTTTGCTGACGCGGTGTCTCGCGCCCGCTCTGCTCGGACGCTCGCCCTGGAGGAGAAGCTGCTGCGCAGCCGCAAGGGTGCCGAGACCACAGCAGCCATGTTCGCGCTGAAGAATGCACAGCCGGACGAGTGGCGAGACCTGAAGCACACTGAGACGACGCATCTGCATGCGATTGCTCAGCTAACTGACGCTCAGCTCATGGCCATTGCCAGCGGCAAGGTCGGCGACCTGGGCGACAGTGTGATCGATGGGACGTGCGAGCGTGTCGATCCGCAACAGGGTAACGGACGTTAGCCTGTTGCAGGCCATGATGGCCTAGTGATGGTACACCCTATAACTCTTTGATCGTGCTTGGCTTTCCCTCGCGTGAGGGGGAGGGGCAGGCGCGCGACAGGTGGGGAGGGGGAGGGGAAATTTTTTTGGATAAGCATGCTTATTTCTGCACCCACCCACCTAAACCCGCCACCCCCAACAACTCCACCCGTCATTTCTGAGCCGGTCCCATCCATGAAGCCTCCGATCTGCCGAACCTGCGGACAGGCACACTGGTCGCGCCTCTGCACGGGTGGTGACGAAACCCCGTCACACGATGTGACGGAGACCGTCACATCGAAGCCTGTTGTGACGCAAGCCGTCACACCCCGACTGGTCGCACCCTCGCAACTCGCTGCTGCCCAAGCCGAGGTCCAGGCGCTCCGCGCCGAGGTGGTGATGCTGAAGCAGAAGCTCGCCGAGGCAAACCGGGTGCCGACGACATCGACGGAGCGCATGAAAAAACTTCGCGCCAAGAGGAGATCCACATGACCACGTCCGTCACTGTCCGCGTCAGTGGCAAGTACCGCGCCTATGTCGTACGGAACGACGACCCCCCGGTCGTGATCGAGGGCAACTACAATAGCGGGCCGGGCGAGCATGTCTTCTATCTGCCGCATCCGGCGCACGCGACCTTCACGGTGAGTGAAGAGGCGGTCGCTGATGGAGATGAGCGTTGAAGCTCACCTAGGCACAGGCCAAGCAGCTCTCGCGCAAGGGCAAGCAGCTCCTGCGCGCTCACAAGGGTCTCCGCGTCCCCAGCCTGAAGCGGGTCGGGCAGCGTCGGGCGCTAGATGCCGTAATGGGCCCTGCTCCGTGCAAGGGGGCGTGTCCTCATACCCCCCGCGCCGCAGATCAGGGGCGCGTATGAGGTCCGCTGTGCCCCTGATAGCGGTGCAATAGCGGATCTCACCAGAGGTCCGAGTTGGGCCAATAAGCGCCATAGATCAGAGCTGACGGCTCAGTCAGCGGGGATCGTAAACTGGAAGAGAGCACCTCGCGGCTCGCACCTGGTCGCCGACAGCCGCCCACCATGGGCTTCGATAATTGAGCGGCAGATCGACAGGCCCATTCCCATGCCGTCCGATTTCGTCGTGAACAGCGGGTTGAAGATCCGATCAAGATCCTGCGAGGCGATGCCCTTGCCGCTGTCCGCAACTGCCACCATGATGCCGCTATCCAAAACCTCGGACTTAACGGACAGGATCCGAGGTTCGTCCTCGCCTGCCATCGAATCGATCGCATTCGCGATCAGATTCAACAGCACTTGCTGCAGCTGGATTCGATCCCCTGTTACCTGTCGCACCCGTCGGTCCGTGTCGGTTTGCACAGATATCCTGTGCTTCTGTAGATCACCGCGTAGCATATTGATGGCTTCGTTGATGAGCTCGTTGATGTCGAGCGAGGTTCTCTTTCGGGCGTCGCTCTTGAACATCACTCGAATGCTTTCGATTACCGCTCCCGCGCGATGGCCATTAGCGGCAATTCTCTTGAGCGCGTTCGTTGCGTTATCGATATCGGGTATCGAACGATCAAGCCATTGCACGGCCGCATCGGCACTCGTTATCATCGCGGTCAACGGCTGCTTGATCTCGTGCGCCATTGCGGCCGCTACCGCATCTCCGGTCATCAGCCGCGCATCGCGCTCGCGACGTTGGGCGAGGTTCGCACGCAGCAGTTGCCCATAGAGCGCCGTTATCTCGTACAGCAGAACAAAAAGTAGGAGACTCCCAGAGATTAGGCCGTAGATGGTGCCGGCGTAAAAGCCCATGCTGAAGCGGACCGGGACAGGAAAAACGGTCAGAGCGACCTCGATAGCGTACGCACACATCACCACCATCAGCCACAAGTCGAGGACGGAACGCAGCCGCACCCACAGCACAATGAGCGCAGCAACGCTCAACCCGATTTGACAGCCGGCAATATAAACCCGGAGGGTAGAGAAATGGACGGAGTCGAGCATGGTGTGGGGCAATAGCGCCTGCCCCGCTGTGGTAAGAACTGTCGCTGCACATACCAGCGCGCCGGTCAGCGCCGCACCTGAAAGAATGCCTGCAGCCACGGAACCCTGCCATAGCCGCTTGGTTCGATCGGCGTCCTTCAAAAGGGCATAGGCGATGACGAACATCGGAAAGCCGAGTTGCCGCAGGTTGTAAAGCCACTGCGCGGTCTGCAGCCCGGCGCCAAGCAGGCCACTGGGCGCAAACACGCCCGGAAATGTCAGCATCCACGGGATCACGACCAGCGAAGCCAAGAGATATCCACTTGCCAACACAGCAAGGGCGAGCGAGCGCACGATGGCGAACTGGGTAAATAGCAGCACAGCCGTGATCAAATCGGTCACGAACAGCGCCGTGGCATAGATCGGAACGAAGGCATCGATCCGCCCCGGTTGGAACGTCGAGAGCGGCCCAGCTGTGACAAGAAAGGCGAGGATCAAGGCAATCATGACGGCAAGGGCCAGCCGTCTCTGCGCTAGACTTGGCGACAAGGCTGAGAGGATGAAACGCTGTTCCTCTAGGACAGTGGGCGCCGTCTGGTCCATTAGACTGTACTCAGGCACGGAACACACAGAGCTGGGCAGGCAAGCGCCCACACCGGGTGACGAATGCCGATTCCCCCCGATTAAGCGTGGGACAAGCATATCTCCTTTGAACGTGGAGATCGATGTCTGCTTGGGGTCAAAAGCACCGTTTTGGCCACAGCCCGCTCACTTCCGGTCTGCACCGCTAATCGGACGTGCTCGGCTTCGGCAACCGCGCAAAAGGGCCATGTACGGACGTGAAATTCCATCGCGCTACGGCGACCATCTTTCGTGCTCTTCGCGGTAAGCTTACTCGTTGAGGCGGTGGGCGATCTCCTCCGCCATAGGTTCGCTCTCCGCCTCCGCGAGCGGTTTGCCGTCTTGGTCTTGAGAGTCGTTTTGTCGACCCTATCCCTCACCACACGGGTGTTCGGTAAGCGCGAACTTAGGCTCAAGATCGTCCCCAGTTTGCCTCACCACGCTGGCCGCAAGTTGCGGGTCGGCGAAGCCGCTGTCGACTAGGCTAGCATGCCAAGTCAGGCCGGAGCCGACGATCTGAACCGGCGTGATCGCGATTTCCTTCACGGATTCGCAGCCTTGATGGGCTTGGACGGCCGCAAGTACCTTGGCGGCCAGCTCCTCTCGGGTGATCGCAATCTTGCGCATCAAACGGTCTCGAAAGCCAAGTGATTGCCTCTTCAACTGCGCCACAGCCGCGGAAGTTTCGCGTGATTTAGATTTCTGGTGGGCCAGCCCGGGCATAAGTCGTCCTCCCCTCATTGAGCGAACCTCAATGAGATATAATGAGGTAAAGCGCGACCTTACTTCATGGGCCGATGATTTTGGTGGCCCCGACCAGCACGCCAAATACGAAGCTGGTGACAGCAAGGAAAGCGATGAAATGCCAGACGCGATACATGCCGAAATAACCGGCAAACTGCTGGATGGTTGTGGCAACGAACTCCCCGCCCGTCTGGTGGTCTAGGCCGAATTGAGCGGGGAGTCGCTGCGCCGGGCCCCGTCGCATGACCATGCTAAGAACGTGCCAAGACAGTGGTGTGAAACTGCCCGACCCAGGTTAGTTCAAATCGATCTTATCCAACGGAAGCCGGAGCTCTGCCGCGCGCTCCTTGCGGTCCTTCTTTCGGAACTCGCGTTCCTGTTGTTCGAACCGAGCCAACTCTTGTTGTGCAGCCTCCAGTAAGTTGTTGCGCCGGTCAGCATTCACTGGCGCGTTTTCCGTCATGGCCCACTCCCTACTCGCGGTATCGCATCCTAGACAAGGACGGTCCCCCCGGGAAGGGTCAGAGTCCCTATACTACATATTTATGACGGCGGGTTCCCGGCGAAGCTTGAGTTTACTTTCGGTGGCGGATCGCAAGAGGGCTGTTATCGGACGTCAGCAATTCCTAGACCGTCCACACCGAAGTGGGGCCTTTGCGCGACCTTTCCTCTCACAACATCTCGGCTGAAGGTCAAGCGGCCTTCCTGAAGCTGATGGGCAAGCGCTGAAAGACTGATCGATGGACCCGTTGTCTCTGTTGCGCGAGCGTTTCGCGCAACCGGACGGCGCTGCATTGCAGGCCGCGCAGTATCAGGACCTGCTGGCGCGCGCGCAGCAGGCTGACGCGCCGAAAAAATCAGTGTTCGACTGGTCCGGTGTCGGCGAAGCGATGCCCGAGTCCATCGGGCGCGGGAAAATTCTCGACCCCATCGTCAATTCGGCAATGTCGATGGCGACGCTGCCCAAGCGCGCGATGGAAAGCTCGCAGCGCATGGTGGAGACCGGTCAATACGATCCGGCGCCAATTCTTGAGGCGGCGATGCTGCCGATGGGCGGCGGCGCGATGGGTGCGCCGATGAAGGCGGGCGAGGCAGTGCTCGGCGCCGGGCCGATCAAAAAACTGTTCGACTATTCCAAGCTCGGCGAGGTGCCCAACGTCCCGCAGTTCGATCTGCCGCGAAACATCCCGCCCCGTGGCGTGCCGCAACGAACGCTCGATGTCGTCAACGATCCGACCGTGCGCCAGAAAATGCTGGAGGTGATCTCGCAGGGCAAGGAGATGGGCGGCGCCAACTGGTACAACGCCGACCCGCTGCGCGAAGCCTTCGTGAACGAGCTGGGCAGCTCGGGCGAGGGCGCGTTTCGAAAATACATGGACATGGTCGCCGCGACCTCGCCACGCTCCGAGGTTGGCGCCAACGCGCGCAATGCGTCATATTATTATGGGCGCGCAATGCGCGGTGAGGACATGCCCGAGGTCGGCACGCCGAACCCGCAACCCTATGGCCATCTGGCGCAGCGGCTGCACCAGATGAATGCTGAGCGGGTCGCAGCCGGTGGCTGGGACGCGCTCAACAATCCAAAGCCCGCATCGTTCGTGGAAAATCTGACGGGCAACCAGCAGCCGGTCACGGTGGATACCCACGCGTTTCGCCTGCCCGCGATCCTTGCGCGCGATCCGCGCTTTCTGGAGACGGCATTTCAGGTCGGCAAGGATGCGCCGAAGCAGAACATCCCGAAGATGCTGGAGAGCGGCGAGATCTCGATGGAGGACGCCGCCAGCCGTCCGGCGTTCTGGCAGGCGCAGCCGAAGGCCAATGAATATGCGGCGATGGAGCGTTACTATCAGTCGCTCGGCAAGGATCTCGGGCTGACGCCTGCACAGACACAGGCGTCAGCGTGGGTCGGTGGCGGCAAATTGACCGGGCTGGCCTCCGACGAGAGCAAGCCGTTCCTGCGGTTCTTGGAGGACCGCATCGAGAAGACTGCGGAGAAGCGCGGCGTCACGACCAAGCAGGCACTGGCCGATTTTATTCGGGGTCGAGAGGCTCTGTATTCCCTAGCGCCTCTTGGCGCGCTGCCTCTGCTGCGGCCTCAAGAGCGTCAGTAACCAGAAACTCGGTGGCGCCGAGCTTGGCCCAGTCGTCGAGCGTCAGTTCGGCGACGACGTCACCGTCCCGCATCAGCACGACCCAGTTGTGCTCGCCCTTCCAGTGCATCCGCGTCGTCCACATCGTCGTCTCCATCTGCGTCATTTTGGGGCCGTGAAGAATAGCAACCGGGCCACCGCCGATCCGCCGGTAAAACTCATCCTCTTCGTCCTCGGTGTAGGGCGGCTCGCTGAAGACATGCTTGCCGTTCTCGTCGTAGACCTTGACCATCGTCGTCTCCTTATCGATGCAGTTCTTCTCGGATGACACGACGCATCTCTTCCTCGCGCTGGCGGTCGCGCTCCGCGAGAAACGATGTGAAGAGCTTCCAGCCCCACACCACCGCAATGAGCGTCGCGACCGGCGCCGCAAACTGTTCAAAGGCCGCGTAAGCCAGCACGAACACCAGCGTGACGATTCCGAGGACAGTCTCGGGGTTGTTCACGCAATAATAGATCAGGCTGGCAAGCGTGATGGCGCCCCAGATGCTGGTGGCAATGATGGTGACGACGGTATCGGTCTTGCTGCGCAACATCTTGTTCAATTGGTACTCGAATTTGCCCGGCATGGCTGGTCCCCTGTTAAAGGGGCGACGCTACCACCTTTCGCAATGATTGCGACCCTACGACACTACCACCCCCCGGAGATCTGATTGGTCCTCATCACGGCGGGCGATGCTGCGTCTGAGATTCTCCGACGCAAGCAAGTCCGCAACTCGCTGAACAATTGGTGTGAGGCCAATGGATACCAACCGGCAAAGCATCACCGGCTCCTGATCGCAAAACTGGAAGCGGTGGCGCGCGGCGAGATCGAACGTCTCGCGGTGTTCATGCCACCAGGTTCTGCCAAATCGACCTATGCCAGCATCCTGTTTCCGCCGTGGCTGCTCGCACAGATTCCGACCGCGCAATTGCTCGCGGCCTCGCACACCACCGAACTGGCAGAACGTTGGGGCCGCCGCGTCCGCAATCTGATCGCCGACAACAAATCGATCCTCGGGCTCGAACCCACCGAAGACAATCAGGCCGCAGGGCGCTGGGCGCTCAAGACCGGCGGCGAATACATGGCGGCGGGCGCCATGACCGGCATCGCCGGTTTCCGCGCGCTGTTCGGTCTGATCGACGATCCGATCCGCTCGCGCCAGGACGCCGACAGCATCTTGGTGCGGGATCGTTTGTGGGACTGGTACCTCAACGACTTCCGGCCTCGGCTCATCCCGCGTGCCCGGCAGATCCTGATCCAGACCCGCTGGCACGAGGACGACCTCGCTGGCCGCTGTCTCAATCATCAGCACTGGGAGGTGCTGAGCCTTCCGGCGCTGGCCAAGAGCGACGACGCGCTCGGACGTTCGCCCGGTGAGCCGCTGTGGGGCGATGACGATTACGGCTACGGCGAACAGCTGCTCGGCTTGCAGAACACTACGCCGCCTCGGGTGTGGTCGGCGTTGTATCAGCAGGAGCCGACGCCGGACGAGGGCGACTACTTCAAGGAAGAGTGGCTCCGACCGATCGACATCATGCCGAGCCCGAAATTCTTGCGGATCTATGGCGCGAGCGATTACGCGGTGACGCAGGACGGCGGCGACTTCACCGTGCACGTCGTGTTCGGTGTCGATCACCTCAACAATCTCTATCTGCTCGACGTCTGGCGCGCGCAAACCTCGGCCGAGAAATGGGTCGAGGCGTTCTGCGACCTCGTGCAGAAATATCGCCCGCTGGAGTGGGCCGAGGAGCTGGGCCAGATCCGCTCGGGCATCGGGCCGTTCCGCGACAAGCGGATGCATCAGCGCCGCCTGCACGTCAATTGCACGGCGTTTCCGACGCGCGGCGACAAGGCGGTGCGGGCACGTTCGATCCAGGGCCGCGTCGCGCTCGACGGCCTGTTCTATCCGAAGAACGCGGTCTGGGCCGCCGACTGGCTCGCCGAGATCCTGAATTTTCCAGCCTCCAAGCACGACGACCAAGTCGATGCGATGGGCCTCAGTGGCCAGTTGCTCGACATCATGGTCTCAGGCCGCGCCGAGAAGCCCGACGCCATGAAGCTGCCCGACGACGGCTACCGCCGCAAAACCCCGAAGTCTGTGGACCCGATGACGCTATGAGGCATCATGCTCTCGCTTGACAACAAGGTGGACGAGTATGTCGGCGATGCGGAGACCGACAAGCTGACGCTGCGTCGTCGCGAGTTCGAGGACTATCATTCCTCCAAGTCGCGCGAGATCGATGAACAGCGCAATGCGTGGCGCTACTATCACATCGATCAGTGGACCGGCGACCAGTTGAAGATCCTGAAGAAGCGCGGCCAGCCGCCGCTGACATTCGACCGCACCGGCCGCAAGATCGACAGCCTGGGCGGCACCATCCGCCGCCTGCGCACTGACCCGAAATGCTTCCCCAACACGCCGAACGGCGAGGAGGGCGCCGAGGTCGCCACCCAAGTGATCCGCACCATCTGCGACGCCTCCGACATCGAAGACCTTGAGGTCGAGTGCTGCAAGGACGCGCTGGTGCACGGCTTCGGCGTCGATGAGCTGATGCTGGTCGAGGGCGACAAGGGCGATCCCGATCTGCGCTTCCAGTATGTGGAACCGAAGACGTTTTTCTACGACCCACGCTCGCTGCGCAGCCATTTCGGCGACGGTCGCTTCCACGGCGTCTACAAATGGGTCGATCTCGACGAGCTGGAGATCTTCGGCCCCGAGGTCATCGACAAGGTCAGGGACAGCCTCAATAACGACGGCGGCTACTGGACCGCGTTCGACACCGACCGCGAGACGCTGTGGGTGGACAGCCGCAAGCGTGTTCGCCTGATCGACCACTGGTACAAGCGCGGCGCAATCTGGCGCTGGTGCCTGCACACGGGCACCGCCGAGATCATGAGCGGCGACAGCCCGTTCTTCAATCCGCGCGCGATGTCGATCTCAAAATTCAACGCCTTCGCCAACATGATCGACATCGACGGCGACCACTACGGATTTATCCGCCGCCTGCGCGGGCCGCAGGACGCGATGAACCAGCACAAGAGCAAAGCCATCCACCTGATGAACACGCGGCAGATCAAGGTCCGCGAGGGCACCGTGGATGACATCGAGGTGACCCGGCGCGAGGCCTCGCGCGCCGACGGCACGCTGGTCTATCGCGGCGTCAAGGAGGATCTGGAGATCCTGTCGCCCGACCAAGAGTTTTTGCAGCAGACCACCTACTACAAGGACGCCAAGGACGAGATCGACAGCTTCGGTCCCAACCAGCAGCTCATTCAGCAGTTCGGCCAGAACGTCTCGGGCCGCGCAGCATCAGCGTTGCAGCAGGCCGGTCTCGCCGAGCTGGGGCCGTTCCTGAAGAATTTCCGGATGTGGAAGCTGTCGCGATACGAGGCGGCCTGGTGCGCTGCGCAGCGTTACTGGACTGCCGAGCGCATGCTGCGCGTCACCACCGACCAGCAGGTTGCGCAGTTCATGCAGATCAACGGCGTCGCGGTCGATCCCAAGACCGGCCTGCCGACCTTGGTCAACATGCTCGGCAACATTGATGTCGAGATCCGCGTCGATGAAGGCCCCGACACCGAGACGGTGATGGGCGACGTGTTCGACCTCTTGATGGCGCTGGCGCAGAACAAGGTGCCGGTGCCGCCGCAGGCGATCATCGAGGCGTCGGCGCTGCCGCTGTCCGAGAAGAAGAAATTGCAGGCGATGGTGGCGCAGAACGCGCCGCAGCAGCAGATGGCCGAGCAGTTGCAGTTGCAGGGCGCAGCCGCGACCGTCCAGAAGACGCAGGCCGAGACCGCCAAGCTCAACGCCGAGGCGGGCAAGGCCCAGACCGGCGGCCTGCTCAACATGGCCAAGGCGCGCACCGAAGGCATGCCGGGTGCGCCGCCCGAACCGAAGTCTCCGCTCGACATCGCCGAGCAGCTCGCGGACATCAACGAGAAGAACGCCACCGCCATGCACAAGCGGGCGACCTCGGCGGGCATCGAGCACAAGGCGCTGCTGTCGCCATTGCAGCTCCTCGCCCAGCACGCCCAGCAGAACGCCGAGCGCGCCTCGTCGGATCTGCATCAGCACCTCGACCGTGGTCTGGATGATTTCCACCGCACCGAGGACCGCGCGCTCGATCACTTCCACCGCATGAAGGACCGCGAAGTGGCGCGGCAAGTGCGGGCCAATTCAGTTTAGTGCGCCGTCAGGGGCGACATCCTGACCACGCCGCCGTGAGCGACATCACGGCCACGCCGCTGCGAGCGACATCGCAGCCACGTTGCCGGACACGATAGAGCCGGGGAGACCACGACATGACGGACACGACCCAAGGCGCAGACGCGCCTGACGATGCTGCGTTGTTCAGTGAAGCAACCGGCACCACCCTTGAAGAGTTTGAGAACCCGAAGCTCGAAGACCCCAAGCCCGCCGACACGCCTGCGGACAAGCCCGCAGACGAGCCGGTCGAGAAGCCCACCGAGAAACCCGCCGAGCAGGAGCCGCCGATTCCGGCGGGCCGCCTGCGCGAGGAGAGTGAAGCCCGGCGCCGTGCCGAGCGTGAGCGCGATGATCTCGCGGCACGTCTCGCTGCATTGTCGCGCTCGCAGCCGCAGCAACAGCCGGCGCCGAAGAAGCCCGATGTGTTCGAGGACGCATCCGGCTTTGTGAAGGCAGAGGTTCAGCCGCTGATCGAGCAATTCCGGCAGGAGTTGCAGGTGCAGCGCGAGGCCATGTCGATGGACATGGCGGTGCAGCGGTTCGGCTCCGAGATGGTGGTGCATTCCCGACAGGCGCTCGAACAGGGCATGCAGCGCAACGACCCGATGGCGTGGGCGACCTACAATCGCGCCATGCAGAGCCACGATCCCTACGGCGTGATCGCCGGATGGTTTCATGAGCGGGTCGTGTTGCACGAGGTCGGCGGCGACCTGACAGCCTTCCGTAAGCGCGAGCGCGAGGAAGCGTTGAAAGATCCGGAGTTTCTGAAAGCCGCTCTCGAACACGCCAAGGGTCAGGCCAGCGCAAGCGGGTCGTTCACCAATCAGTCCGTCAAATCGTCGGTCCCCAAGATGCCATCGCTCGGCAACATCGGGGCAGCGGGTGGAGACACCCAACAGGTTGAACCCTCAGAACTCGAATTGTTCCGGGCCGCAACGACAGCAAAGCGGCGCTAGAACTCTGACGGCATCGCGCACGCGCGAGCCGTAGCGCCGCGACCCCATGGGGTGCGGCAATGCTTACGAACAATCACGTCGCCAATGAACTGATCAAATTCCGCCGTCAGGTGATTTCTGACTTCCTGCGGCGCTCCCGCTTTGACCCCTTCATGGGTGAAAGCTCCACCTCCGTCATCGTGCGGCTCGCCGATCTGGAAGCAGACGGCAAGCAGATCAACATCCCGCTGGTCAATCAGTTGACCGGTGACGGTGTCGGTGCTGGCACGCTGCGCGGCAATGAAGAGCAGCTCGACAGCTACGGCTTCCCGATCTGGGCCGACTGGGGTCGCAACGCCGTTGCGAACAACCGCGCCTCGAACAAGGAATCGAGCTTCAACGTGCGCTCGACCGCGCGCGATCTGTTGCGCGGCTGGGGCCGTCGCATCGTTCGCGACGATCTGACCGACGCGCTGTTCTCGATCCCGACCGGCGCCGTGCAGGCCGGTCGCTTGCAGACCCCCGGCAACCGCGTCAACGGCATCAAGTGGAAGGACGCCACCACCGCGAACAAGAACTCGTGGGTGCAGTCCAACTACGACCGCGTGCTGTTCGGCGCTCTGGTCGGCAACTACACCCCCGGCGGCACCTTCGCCTCCGGTATGGGCAACATCGACGCGGTCGGCGATCTCATGACCGCTGGCATCGGTTCGCTCGCCAAGCAGCTTGCGAAGCAGTCTGGCGTCGATCCCGCCAACCCCGGCAGCTACAACGGTCGTCCCAAGATCACGCCCTGGGAGATCGAGGAGCTGGACGAGGAGATGTATGTCTGCTTCCTCGGTGACCGTGCGTTCAAGTCGCTGCAAGCCGATCCTGTGATGTATCAGGCCAACCGCGATGCTCGCTCGCGCGAGAACAACGCGGTCAAGACCAACCCGATCTTCACGGGCGGCGCGTTGCAGTATGACGGCATCCTCTACAAGAACATTCCCGAGATCACCCAGCGGCTTCTGCTCAAGGGTGCGGGCACCGTCGGCAACGTCGATGCCGAGCCGTTCTTCCTGTGCGGTCAGGCGGCAATGGCCTATGCGATGGGCCAGATGCCGCGTCCGACCACGCTGGAGGACGGCGACTACGACTTCGTCACTGGCCTCGGCATCGAGACCCAGTACGGCGTCGGCAAGATCGCCAAGAACCCGCAGTCGTCCTCGCTGGCGCCTGCGTCGGATCTCGGCACGCTGGTCGATTGGGGCATGGTGACGGGCTTCGTCGCTGCACCGCCTGCGGCCTGATCAACGGGGGTGGCGTTAAGCGCCACCCCTTCTTTTTTGGGCATCGCAATCCGCGAGCCCGTACCCGGAAAGGGAAACGACCATGGCTTATCGTAAGGATTTCGGCCAGCCGCAGCAGGGCGGTCAGGGCTTCGCGCGCACCCAGAAGGCCTATGGCCGCAAGGTGAACCTCTCGGTCGCCGATCTCGGCGCCACCAACAACGTCGTCGGCATGTTCATGATCCCGCGCGACTTCGTCATCACCGGCATGATCGGCCCGGCTGTGCCTGCGCTCGGCACCGCGCTGGTGCTGTCCATCGGCGATCCCAGCTCACCGACGCGCTATCTGTCGGGCTCGACCATCGGCGCGGCCGGTGGCGCGCTGCCCGCAATGGCTGCGACCGGTCTGTTCTTCCGCACCTTCGCCGACACTGAAGTGCAGTTGCTGATCGCGACGCAGTCCTCGGCGCCGGTCGCAGGCATTCTGGAACTGTACTTCACCGGCTTCATTCTCTGAGCGTGGTGTTTCACGGGAAACCAAGGACAACGACAATGACTCAAAAAGTGTCGGTGACGTACAAGGCGCCGCCCGGCGACGCCAAGGTGACGGAGGCTTACGGCCACACCTTCTTCGACGGCAAGCCTGAAGACATCGAGGTCGATGACGACACGCTCGCCAAGATCAAGGGGCACCCGTGCTTTCGCACTGGCGGACCCGAAGACGCTGCCAAAGACAAGGCCGGTGGCCACAAGGGCACCGACAAAAGCGAAAAAACCCGCGCCTAAGAAGGCCGGTAAACCGAAGAAGAGGGGCCGCTAGTCGGTCCCTTTTTTCGTGGGGAGCCCGATGTCGCTGACGCACACCTCGGAAGAGCTGATCAACAAGGCCGCCGCGATCCTCGGCAAGTTTGTGCCCGGCGAAGCCTTGGGTGCCGTCGAGCACGACACCATCGAGCGCGCGATCAACGACGTGCTCGCCGAGGTCGGCAAGATCGTCATCATCGACCGCGAGCAGATCCCCAACATCTATTTCGAGACCACGGCGCGCATCCTCGCGATCTACGCGGCCAGCGAGTTTTCCAACCAGCCGCTCGATCTCGGCGCCGTCGCCAGCCACGAGATGCGGCTGCGCTACCTCGTGGCCCAGACGCCCACCTACGAGATCCTCCGGACGGTTTATTTCTGACATGGTCGATGTCCCGCTCCCGGCACTCAGCGCGCCTGGCAGGCTTCCGCAGGCCGCTGGGGGCCGCCTGATCAACTGCTACCCGGAGAAGCTCCCGGCGACCGCTGGGAAGCCGTTTGCGTACTGGCGCACGCCGGGACTCCGTCCATGGGGCACCTCGCCGGGAACGAACTGGCGGGGCGCGCTGCTCGTTGGGAGCCTGATCTACGCGGTGATCAACAACACCGTCTATTCCTACCCGGCGACCGGCGGGCCCGGCACCGCGCTGACCGGCACCGTGCTCGGCACCCGCCCGGTGACCATGGCGCGCAACAACAAGACCCCGTCGCCCGACGTCGTGATCGTCTCGCCCGACGACGGCGCCTTCTACATCAACCCGGCGACCCCGACCGCTGTGGTGTCGTATCCCGACCTCGACGTCGGCATCCCCAACGCGGTGGTGTTCCACCGTTCGTTTTTCATCTTCACCTACGGCAACGGCCAGACCCGGTCGTCGGACCCCAACTCGACCAACATCAACGCACTCAACTTCGCCAACGCCGAGAGCAAGCCCGACACGCTGTACCGTCCGGTTCCGCTCGGCAACGGCCAGCTCCTGCTGTGCGGCTCGACCACGCTGGAAGTCTGGGGCGGCACCGTCAACGACACCGGCTACCCCTTCAACTACATCTCGACCATCGCGCGCGGCATCGTCGGCCCCTACGCCATCGCCGGGCATGACGACGGCTTCGGCAAGGGCATCTTTCTGGTCGGCGATGATTTCCGGGTCTCAAGGCTCGACGCCTATACGCCGACGCCGGTCTCGACCAATGAACTCGATCTGTTGATCGAGGCCGAGCCCGACAAGACCGTGATCTCGCTCTCGGTCTATGTCAGCCAAGGCCATGGCGTCGTGGTGGTGCAGGGGCCCGCGTGGTGCTGGGAGTACGACACCACGCTGCTGACGTGGCACGAGCGCAAGTCGCATCTGGTGGACTACTGGCGCGGCTACCTGCCGCTCGCCGCGTTCGGGATGTGGATCTGCGGCGACAAGAAGAGCGGCAACCTCGCCGTCATCGACGGCCTGAAGAACACCGAGTTCGGCAGCAACGACGTCCAGACTGTCACCATCACGGGCACGCCAACCGGCGGCACCTTCACGCTGACATCCGACGGACAGACCACGGCAGCGATTGCGTTCAACGCCACCGCTGCGCAGGTGCAGACGGCCTTGCAGGCGCTGACGCGCATCGGCGCCAACAACATCGACGTCACGGGCGGCCCGCTGCCGGGGGTTGCTGTCGCGATCCGGTTCAAGGACGCTCTGGCGGCCAAGCCGATTGCGCTGATGACCGCGACCGGCGCGCTGACCGGCGGCACCGCGCCCGCTGTCGGCGTCGCCCATACCGTCACCGGCACGCTTGGTGACCCCATGCTGATCGTGATCGAGACCGGCCCGATGGGCGCATTCCCGGCGCCGATCCGCATCAACGCCATCGAACTCTATCTGACCAAGGGCGTCGGCCGCGCCACCGGCACCGACCCACTGGAGACCGACCCTGACATCTCCATCGCGATCTCGCGCGACGGTGGCCAGAACTGGAGCAATCCGCGCGTGGTCAAGATCGGCCGCCAGTCGCTGACTGACGGGCGCGTGCGCTCGGCGATCTGGGGGCAGGCGCAGAACCAAGGCGTGCGCTGGCGCCTGCGCGAGAGCGCGCCGCTGTCGTTCGCGTTCATGGGCATCGACATGCAAGTGGACCCGTTGCGATGAAGATCAATCTGCCGTCGCAGGCCGTGCCCGTCGATACCGATCAGGGCGTCGATCCGGTCTGGTACGAAAAGCTGCAACAGATCGCCGAAGGATTTGGTCGCGGCCTGTTGCTGAACACGGCGACGACCGGCTTCAGCTACATCCCGACATGCGCGGGGGCGCCGACCGGCATTCCGGTGCCGCAGTCCGGCTTCGTGCCGCTCGTGTTCGACATCACCAACAACAAGCTTTGGATTTACAACGGCGCTTGGAAGGGCGTCGTGCTCACGTAGGAGCGCGCAATGGCTGGTTTCTTTGACACGCTATTCGGTGGCGGTGCCGAAGCGGAGGCGGCCGAGAAAAACCGCGCACTCGCGTCGGGCTACAACACCGATGCGATGGGCTATCTCAAGAGCGGCTACGACACCGGCACCACCAACATCAACAAGGCGATCTCGGCTTACGATCCGCTCGCGTCTCTCGCAGGCAAATACAATCAGGCTGGCGATCTCTATCTCAACGCTCTCGGCGTCAACGGACCAGGCGGCAACGCGGCGGCCTCTGCCGCCTTCCAGAATGCGCCCGGCTATACCGGCGCCGTCACCGCCGGGCTCGATGCGATCAACCGGCGTCGCGGTTCGAGCGGAATGTATGACAGCGGCAACGCCGACGAGGACGCACTGACGTTCGGCCAGAACCTGCAAAACCAGCAGTACAACACTTGGCTGCAAAATCTCGCGGGCGCCGGTCAGACCGGCGTCGGCCTCGCGGGCAATGTCGCGACAGGACAGGCGACCGGCTACGGCAACCTCGCCAATCTCGCCAGCAACTACGCGCAGAACCAGACCGGCGTCGCAGGCAGCGTGCTCAACGCCAACACCTCGGCGAACACCTTGCAGGCGCAGGGCGAGGCCGCAGGCGCCAAGAACCTGCTCGGCGCCGGGCTGTCGCTCGCGGGCTTGGTGGCAGGCGGCCCCATCGGTGGCGGCCTCGGCAGCCTGCTGGGCTCGTCGGGCCTCGGCGGCGCGGTGTCGGGCATGGCCTCGAACGGCCTCGGCAGCCTGCTCGGCAATAACTGGCAGGCGAACAATCCCGGTCGGTTCGCCAGCAGCTATTACGGCCCGGTTGCAGCATAGGCGACGCCATGACGATCTCACCGATCTCGTTCCCGACCTATCAGGTGAACTCGGGCGTGGACCCATCGATGTGGTCTTCGCTCGGCAACCTCGGCAAGATCTACCAGCAGGGTCAGCAAGACCGCTTGAAGCAGAGCACGCTTGCCGCGCTCGGGCCCGACGCCGCACGCAATGCCAATCTGCTGATCGGCTCCGGTCATCCGGATCTCGCCACCATGGGTCTGAACATGCAGACCCACCTGCAAGATCAGGCGCGCGAGGACCGGCGCTATGACATCACCGATCAGCGCGCCAACCGTGCGCTCACCATCCAGGAAAATCAGGAGCGTCGCGCGCAGGAGACGTTCGACGAGGACACGCCGGAAGGCCGCGCCAAGAAAGTGGTCGCGGCAAAGATCGATCCCAACCTTCCGGCAGCCAAGGAATTTATCCTGACCGGCAAGATGCCACCGCCGCGCGACCCCACGTTTGCGGAGACTGTTGAGCAGCGCAAGCAGCAGGCCATCGCAAACGGTCTCGCGGAAGGCTCGCCCGGCTATCAGTCCTACGTGCTCACCGGCAAGATGCCGCGCGAGGACGCTCAGCCGCTCAGCGCCACCGACAAAAAATTCATCGAGGCCGCCGACGAACAGGTCGTCAACCTCAATGGCGTGGTCGCCAGTCTTCACCGGGCCAAGGCGCTCTCGCCGAAAGCTTATGAGGGGCCCACCGCTGGCGCTCGCGGCTACTTTACCAGCTTCCTCGGCAAGGACAGCGAATTTGGCAAAGGTGGTATTGCCACCGAGAATTTGCACAACGAGGTGCTCGCGAACGCGCTGTCGCAACTCAAGAGCATCTTCGGCGCAGCACCGACCGAGGGCGAGCGTAAAATCCTGCTGGAGCTGCAAGGTTCGGTCAACAAGTCGGATGCTGTGCGGCAGGACATCTACGACCGCGCTATCGGCATGGCGAACATCAAGCTCAACGCAGCCCAGCAGCGCGCCAACGAGCTGCGCGGCGGCACCTACTACAAGCCCGGCGGTGGCAGCTCGACCACCGGGCCTGTCGCAGGCCCCGGCGTGGTCAAAACTCCATCCTTCACCATTGAGTAGGACTGATGCCCAAGCTCAACATCGGCGGCGTTCGCGTCAATGTCGGCGACGAATTTTTGCAGATGAGCCCGCAGCAACAGGAGGAGTTTGTCACCAAGGTTGTGATCCCGTCGCCGGAGTTTCAGGCCAAGAAGAATGCGCCTGCTGAGCCGGAAGCACCGAAGGGCACGCCGCGCGGCTATGGCGAGACGTTCGCGCGCGGCGCGGCGCAGGGCGCATCATTCAATCTCGCCGATGAACTCGCGGGCATGCGCAATGCAGCCTCCGACAAGATCCCCGATGCGATCCCGCTGCCGTTCGGCGTGCTGCCGCTGCGCACACTGGCAGGCGGCGCCCGGCTTGCGGCAAACGCCATCACCGGCCGCGACCCGCAAGCAACCAAGGACTACGAGACCGGCCGCGATGAGTTTCGCACGGCCGAGAGGGAGGGGGCTGAACAAAATCCGGCGACCTCGCTGGCGGGCAATGTCACTGGTGCTCTTGCTGGCGCAGCGATGCCCGGTGGTGCGGTGACGCTGCCAGCCAAGGTGATCGGCAACGCAGCCGGACGGCGCATTGCAGAGGGCGCGCTGACAGGCCTGCTGTCGGGTGCCGCGTCCGGTGCGGGTGAGGGCGAAACAGCGGAGGAGCGTCTCAGGAAGGCGCTGCTGGGCGGTGCGATTGGCGGCGGCGTCGGCGGCGCTGGCTCGACGCTGCTTGAAGGCGCTGGCCGGGTCGTGAGCCCGCTTGCAGAGCGGTTCGCCGCGACGGTGCGGGGCTTCCGCGATCCCGAGGGCGAAGCAGCTCGCCGCGTGGTCACCGGCATCGACCATGCTGTCGAAAGCGATCCGCTTGCGCGCGGTCGGCTGACCAACGCCGAGGCCGGACAGAGCATGGACGCTGGCGGCCCGGCGATGGTGATGGATCTCGGCGGCGAGACCACGCGCGCACAGGCGCGGTCGGCCGCCAACCAATCGCCAGAAGCGCGCGGCATCCTCACCGAAGCTGTCGGCAGTCGTTTCGAGGGGCAGGGTGATCGCTTCACCAACTGGCTGCGCGAGACCTTCCACTATCCCGACGCCGACGCGCAGGCGGAAGCACTGATCAAGGCCTCGCGCGAGGTCAACAAGCCCGCTTATGCGAAGGCCTATTCCGAAGGCGCCAACCTGCCGTGGAGTGAAGGCCTCGAACAGATTTCGCAGGCCCCGGAGGTGCAGGCCGCGATCCGCAAGGCGATGGTGAATGCCAAGAGCGAAGCGGCAAAGATGGGCTTCACCCCGCCAAAAAATCCGTTCTACATGGACGAGGCGACCGGCCGCTTCAAGCTCAAGACCGACGGCGAAGCGACGATGACGCCGAACCTTCAGTTTTGGGACATCGTCAAGCGCAACCTCGACCGGGGTGATCGCAACTCGCAGGACTGGTCGAAGATTCTCCGCGAGCACCTCGATGAAGCTGTGCCCAGCTACGCGGACGCACGCGCGGGTGCTGCTAAATTTTTCGATGCCGACAACGCGCTGGAGGCCGGACAAAATTTTGTCGGCAAGAGCATGGAGCCGCGCGAGGCGCGTCGCGCCCTGGCGAAGATGACGCCCAACGAGCGCCAACTGTTTCAGGACGGCTTTGTCTCCAAATATCTCGATGAGCTGCAAGGCGTGAAATATCGCCGCGATGTGCTCAATCAGATCTCCGACAGCCCGAAGGCGACTGAGAAGCTGATGATCGCACTCGGCCCCGAGCGCGCCAACCAACTCGAGGCCATGCTGCGCGTCGAGGGCATCATGCAGCACGCCAACCGTGCAGTGACCGGAGGCCCGACCACCGCGCGGCAATTGGCAGAGATGGGTCTCGCGAGTGGCGGCGCGACGGCTGGCATCGGGCTCGGTGCCTACGGCCTGTCGGGCGGCGGCGCCAATCCTTTCGATCATCCGGTCGCGACCATGGTCGGGCTGCTGGCGGCAGGTGCGCGACATGGCGGCGTCAAGATCGAGGCCAACGTCGCGCGCAAGATGGCTGATCTCTTGGTCTCCAAAGATCCGCGAGATCTTCAGCGCGGCGTGGACATCATCCGCAAGAGCCCGACGCTGATGAACATGCTGCGCGGCACCGACAAATACATCGCGCGTGTCGCGGGCGAGGAGGCCAGTGGCAGGAGCGATCCACCTGAACGTCTCTACGTCTCGCCAAACCGACCCGCCCAGTAGGCGGGTTTTTTATTGAGGTCACCATGGCAGGCACGATCCCGCTGTCGATGACGCAGCAGTTCGACGTCTACGGCAAACCGCTGTCCGGTGGCCAGCTCTACATCATTCAGGCGGGCACCGTCTCGACGCCGCAGGATGCGTTTCAGGACACCGCGCTGACGATCAAGCAGCCGTACCCGATGACGCTCGACGCTGCCGGGCGGGTGCCACAATTCTTCGTCGCCGACGGCACGGTGAAGATCCGCTTGCAGGACAAGGCAGGCGTGGTGCAGCTCGCGGCCGACAGCGTGCTGGTGATCGGCCCCTCGGCCGGTGGCGGCGGCGGCGCGGCCGTCGATCCGACGCAGTTGATCCAGACCGGCAACATGATCCTGCGTTACGGCGTCGGCGCGCTGCAAGGCTATGTGCGGCTCAATGGTCTCACCATTGGATCGTCCACCTCGGGCGCGACCGAGCGCGCCAATGCCGACGCGCAGGCGCTGTTTCTGTATCTGTGGGGCGTCGATTCCAGTCTCGCGGTCAGCGGCGGCCGGGGCGCGACCGCGCTCGCCGACTGGACTGCCAACAAGCAGATCGTGACGCCGGACTGGCGCGGCTACGCGATCAGCGGCCTTGACGATATGGGCAACGCTCCGGCCGGTCGTTTGACCGCGAGCTTTTTCGGGGCAACGGCAACCGTTCTCGGCGCGGCGGGCGGTGGTGAGAGCATCACTCAGACCCTCGCGCAAATGCCGTCGCATTTTCATTCTGCGGGCATCTATGACCCCACGCACGGGCATCCCTCTATCAACGCCGCCGTAGTTCAAAACACCTTCCAGACCGGCACCGCCCCCAATCCCTGCACTTACGCCCCCAATCAGACGATTGGCATCGGCGCCGCTGCAACCGGCGTTCGCGTCAATAGCAGCAACGGTCTCGATACGACTTACAGCCAAGGGGGCGGCAGTCCAATGCGCACCGTCGGCCCCCGCAAACTCTGCACCGTCTACATGAAGCTGTAGCCATGTATCACGTCACATTCCCGCCCCAGAGCAACCGCGCCTCGTGGGTGTTCATCGGCATGGTCACTGACCTCGATGACAACCCCATCGACCTGTCGCTGTGCTCATTGGTGTTCGTCGTGCGCGACAAGAACGGTCGCACGCTGGAGGCCTCGACCGACAACGGCAAGCTGACCATTGTCGATCTCGGCACCTTCCGCTGGTTCTTCACGCTGACCGAGATGCAGGGCTTCTGCCCCGGCCAGTGCGACACCGGCCTGACGTTGTGGAACGACGACCGCTCGCAAACCGTGCAGCTCAGCGTCGGCCCGCTCGCCATCGTTGACGGCGTGGTGCCTGCGACATGACCGATCTTCCCGATCTCAAGATCAAGGCGCTGGTGAGTTTCCCGGCGGCAGTATACGGCGGCACCGGGCTGGCCGTGCGCCAGGAGAACGGTAAATATTATTTCGATCTGGCCTTCGGCGAACTCGCCGAAATCACCAACGTCCCCGTCACTGTGGTGCCGACCACGTTCGTCGCGTTGTGGGAGAGCACGCAGGATACCTATCGCCGCATCAACCTGCCCAATCTGCAAACGCAGATCGGCGGCGGCGCTCCCGCCACCGCGACGCCGCTGATCGAAAGCGGCGCGGGCGCGGTCGGGGTGTCGCTCAAATATGCGCGCGAGGATCACGTCCATCCGGCCTTTGGTGGTGGTGGTGGCGCGTCGGTGCTGGTTTCCGACACGCCGCCAGTGGGCGCGGCCGACAATTCGCTATGGTGGGAGAGCGACACCGGCAATCTGCTTATTCGCTACAATGACGGCAACAGCGCGCAGTGGGTTGCGATCAGCGGCGGCAGCGGCGGCAGCGTCGATCTGTCAACCACCGTGCGAATTGTCGGCACCAACAACGTCATTGGCGGGACAAGCGCGGGCGCGGCGCTGACGACCGGCACGCAAAACACCGTTGTCGGCCCCGAAGCGGGCGCATCGTTTACCAGTGACGTCGGACACACGCTTGTCGGCTATCAAGCCGGGAAGGCGCTCAACAGCGCGGGCTCGACGTGGAATACGTTTGTCGGGCATGTCGCGGGCCGATTTGTCACGACCGGGCAAAGCAATGTCGCGCTCGGCCGCGCATCGATGGCCTATGACACTGATGGCGGTTACAATGTCGCAATTGGTCACGCCGCCTATTTCATGGGACTTCACAGCCAAGGCGTGATCGCGCTTGGCGACACGGCGGCGGGTGCAGACACAGCGGGGACGGCAAACTGGGGCGGAACGGGCCTGACCTATTTCGGCTCGATCAACGACGTCAGTTGCTCCTACATTGGCAGGAACACCGGCAAGTCAACGGCGAGCGCGCGCACCAACGCTCACGCCATCGGCACCCTGGCGCGCATTCCGAACCGCGACAACGTGATGGTGCTCGGTCATGGCCTCGGGGCCGTGACGACTGCCGCCGCGCTCTTTGACGGTTGGTCGCGCGTCGATATCACATCCACTGCATCGATGACGATCACGGCGGCGCAGTTACTACAGGGCCTGACGATCCGTTCGGGCGCGATAACCGGCGCGGTCAACGACCTGACCGACACGGCGGCCAATCTTGTACTCAATGGCCCCGGTCACAACGCCGAATTGCCGTGCAGCATCGAGATTAGTTTTGGCAACGTCACCAATTTCACCGTGACGCTGGTTGGCGGCTCTGGCGTGACACTCAGCGGTCTCGGCCTTGGCGGTGCGGTGGCTTCCGGGGCGTTGGCAAAATTCCGTATCTGCTTCACCAACGTAACGGCTGGCAGTGAAGCCGTGTTCATTTATCGGGTAGGGTGAGGGATCGAAATGGCCTTTGATTTTCCCGCATCCCCCACAATCGGCCAGACCTATCAGGGCTACACATGGGACGGCGAGAAGTGGGGCAGGGCTGGTAGCGGCGGCGGTCGCCCTGTCTTGACGGCGGATCGCAATCTATTCGTCAACACCGCAACGGGCAGCGATGCCAACGACGGCCTGACGTCCGGAACCGCTCTTGCGACGCTGCAAAAGGCAATGGATGTCATCGCGGCGACCGACAACAGTATTTTCAACAACGTCGTCACGGTGGCGAACGGCACCTATGCGCAACTGATCCTGAAGTCCTATTTGGGGTCGGGCAATGTCACCTTCAACGGCAACACGACGACGCCGGGCAATGTCATCATCAGTTCGGCCAGCGTCGCGGTATATGCCGCCACCGTCGTCGGCGGCAATTTCAGCTTCAATGGTTTCCGGCTGCAATCCTCGGGCGGGCAGGACGCCAACGTTGGTTCGTACACCATTGTTACGTTCACGGGTTGCGAGTGGGCGGGCACGAGCAGCAATTTCCGGGTCTATTGTGGCAGCTTTGGCAGGCTGCAACTGCAAGGCGCGCACAAGGTCTTGACGGGCGGCGCTGGTCTTATGCTCGTTGAAAACGGCGGCTACCTCTACATCAATGGTGCGGCGTTCACGATTGGCGCGAATATGACCTTTTCCAGCGCGACGGCTATTGCCAGATCGACTGGCATGCTGAGCGCCTTCACGACAACGTTCGCCCTCGGCGCCTTTGCCGTGACCGGCTCGCGCTATCAAGCCGTGACCAACAGCGTCATTCTCGACACCGGCAACATCAATCTGTTTCCGGGAAGCGTCGCGGGAACGACGGCGACGGGAGGTCAGTACACATGAAAACTTACGATTTGTTTGATTGGTATTGGATCGTTGCTGGTGACGCCTCGCGCGTGTTTTCGTCCAAGCTGCACGACTACGTCCTGCCGAGTGATCCGGCCTATGTCGACTGGGCGGCTGATGGCTCAGCGCCAATCGAGATCGACACCGAGCACAGCCTCGGCGCCGTGATGGCGGCTTCCGGCCTGCTTCGCCCGATTCCGGCTGGCGTGCTCGATGGCTACACCGACATGCTGGCGCTGCGGATCGCGCAGCAGCCCGACTTCACGCTGTGGGTCGAGCTGTATCAGCAGGTTCTCTCGCTGCCGAACGTCACGGCTGTGCTCTCTCACATCAAGACCAAACTCTGATGGCGCTGCTCCCCAAGGTCAAACTCAAAGCATTGCTGAGCTTCCCGGCCGCCGTCTACGGCGGCGCTGGCATCGCCGTGCGCAAGGAAAACGGGAAGTATTATTTCGATCTCGACTTCAATGATTTTCCCGTCATCAGTGCGCTCCCGCCTGTCGCGACCAATGCCCTGATCTTCGATCCTGCGACCGGCCAATATGCGCAAATCCCCATCGCAATCCTCACTGGCGGCGCGGCCCCGGCGACTGCTAATCCCCTGATTGAAAGCGGCACTGGCGCGGTCGGCGTCTCGGCGAAGTATGCCCGTGAGGATCACGTTCATCCGGCCTCCGGTGGTGGCGGCGGCGGCATTCCCGAAGCGCCGAACGATGGTCTCAGCTACGGGCGCAAGAGCGCGGCATGGGCCAAGGTACTCGATCCCGTCAGCAATCTCGCGGACGTTCAGGACGCAGCCGCGTCATATCGCAATCTTGGCGGCCTCGATGTTTCGACGGTCGTCAACCTCACTGCCGCATCGACGCTGACCAGTGCGGCGTTTGGGAAGTTGCATTTCATCACCGGCGCGGCGGCATTCACTACGACCCTGCCAACGCCGGTCGGCAATGCAGGAAAACTAATCGGCTTCGTCGTCGGTAATGCGGCGAGTGCCACCAAGACATTCACGCTGACGACGCCAGCCGGAGCAATCGGCCGCAGTGGCGCGAGCATCGTTATGTGGACCAACGAGAGTGTGCTGTTGCGCTCAAACGGCGCCGACTGGCAAGTGCTGCAAGCGAAGCAATTGCCATTCACCGGCCTATTGTCGCGCAGCACAGATCAGGCGTCGGCGGCACAACCGGGGGCAAGGATCAACCTGACGACGTCGGTTGATCCGTCTGGCCTCAATCTCTGTTTCGACAGCGTCAACCAAGCCTTCATCGCGCCTCGGGCCGGTACATTCCTGATCAATGGCTATATTTACCTGACGCAAGGAAGCGGCGCGACCTATGCTCAAATGTGGATCGCCAGTTTGTCAAACGGCATCCTTTCCGGCGTCTTTTCTTTTACAGGGTTTGTCACGGCGGGAACCATCTACGGTTCCACCCAGCAAATCGTCACCCTCGGTCAAAACCTGACCTTGGGTGCGCAGGCCAATGGACCAACCCCTGTTATAGCCGCGTCGCAAGTCCCAGCGCGGTTTGAATATGCGGAATCTGTTCCGTCATGGTGATGTGATGTGGGGTGTCGGCGCGCAGCGGATCGGCACGGGCGGCGGCTCGGAGTATCCGCCAATTGCTGGCCTCTATGCCGCCAACGATCCGCTGATTGCCTACACCGATTGCGTCGCGCCGTCCTACGTCGGCGGCTTCATGCGGTTTCAACGCCCGATCAACGACGCGGGCACCGACTTTCAATATTGCATGCCGGGGGCACGGCAACGGTTTCGCTCAAATGCCGCTTCCGTCACGGTGCAGTTGCGCTGGAATGGTCTTGTCACGCGAACGGATTCCCGCAACCTGATCGGCCACGTCTTTGTCGATGGCGTGTTCAACAGCAATTTTCAGACGCCGGGCACGCTCAACCAAGTCGTGACATCGACCATCACGATCAACATGGGGTCGAGCGCGGATCGGCTCTATGAGATCGTGTTGCCCTATGCTGATGGGGTCGAGTTTGGAAGCATCCAAGTCGCGCCGCCGTCCGTGGTGACAGCCGCCGCTGCGCGTACTGGCCGATTGATGCTGTGCTACGGCGACAGTATCACGCAAGGGTTCAAGGCCACGGACTTGCGCCGGTCATGGCCGTATCTGCTCGCCGCGAACAGGGGTTTCCGCTGCATCAATATGGGTTATGGCGGGCGAGTAGTAATCCCATCGGACGGCACCGCCTGCGTCAACCTGGCCCCCGATTTAATGATCGTGATGACGGGCACCAATGAATATTTGGCCCAAACCCCGGTCGCAAACTATCAGGCAAATTTGAGTGCCTTCCTGCCAGCCGTGCATGCCGTCAACCCGACCGTGCCAGTCTACCTGTGCGGCACGATCTACAATGCAGCAAGTCTCCCGATCCCGTTAAGCAGTTATGCCAACGTTGCGGGCAACGTCATCGCTGCGCTCGGCTGTTCCCAATTCATTGGGGTGGATCGCGCAACGCTTATCAGTGATCCCGGCACGCAAATCGGCCCGGATGGCACGCATCCGACCGATGCCGGGGAGGTGCAGATCGCAACTGGTTGGGGAGCCGCGATCACATGATCCTCGCGACGGCGCTGGTCTTGGTCATCCTGCATGGCCCCGATGGACACGAAATCAGCATCAACCCCATGACGGTGACGAGCCTGCGCGAGGCCCGCAGCGACGACGACACCACCAAGCACACCACCAAAGGCGTCGCCTGCATCGTCAACCTGACGGACGGCAAATTTGTCACCGTGCGCGAGGATTGCGACAGCGCCCGCGACATTCTGCAACAGTGAGCAGAACGGCCATGAGCGGCGTCATCGGAACACTGATCGGAATCATCGTCACGCTGGTTATTCTCGGCGTGGTCTATTGGGCGATCACGCAACTGTTGCCGCTGATCCCGCTGCCCGAACCGTTCGCCCGAATCATCCATGTCCTGCTGATTGTGATCCTCGTGCTGATCGTGCTGTGGGTGATCCTGGTGCTGATCGGCGCGGCAGGCGTTCATGTCGGTGGCCCCTTTCGGTGGGGGAGCCTCGCAAGTCGAGCCGTTGCCGCCGTATCCACCGGGGCCGCCATCGATCTGTAACGGCTGCTGATCTCTGTAGGAGAGCCCGCGCTCTGGCTTCGGCTGGGGCGCGGGCGTTTTTTTTGTGCCCGCAAAAAAAGAGGGACCGCCGATTCCCACCGGGCGGTCCCTGAAGTTAGCCACGCACATGGGCCGATGGGGGGTGTGCGCGGCGAGGCGGCGTCATGGAAGGCGCCGTATCCTGCGTTCGAGCTTCACGGCATTTGCGACGGCATCAGCGAAGGCGTCGTACTGCTCGTCGTCCTCGGTGAGGTCGCTGGCTTCGTGGGTCATCACCTCGATCAACATGGCGACGCGCTCATCCCGATTGAAGAACAGCATCAGGATCTCCACCATGTTGATCAGAAGCCGGTGGCGGTATGGCAACAAAAGAACAGTGGTGCTGGACATCGCACCCTCGTGGATTAGCTGCCCCCGCAGCCCGTGCTCTTGCGTTCGAGAATTGCCTGAAGCTCCAGATCCGGGTGGACCTGAATCGTCTCGATGATGTCGATCAGCGTCATGGTCGGTGCGTCGGCCATGACCTGAAAATGACAGCCGGGATTCGCAGTATCGAAATCGCGCAGGTGCTGCAACCAAGCGTGCGCCAAATCGTCGGGGACGTCGGCGATGGTGAAGATCTTCATTGCAGCACCCTTCGCTGACTACGTTGCCACGCCGAAAACAATAGTCGCAATAAATGCGACTGCCAACTTAATTCGATTCCGCAATGCGGAGTCGCGGAAGTCCGTTCACCTTGTTCGGCTGCTTCGTGGTGGCGAGTTTTGCCGCGTCCGCTGCGGCTTTGCGCGCGGTTTTCCAGTGCATCTTCTTCGGCTTCGGCGTGGTCTGCTTCAGTCGAACCTGTCCCCGGAAAATCTCGACCTCGTCATGGTTCTTCAGATATTGCAGCTTCAGCTTGATCTGTTCGGGTTTCAGGCCGGTGTCGCGGGGCAGGGTATCAACGTTCACCCATCGATCATGCGACAGGTACTCGATCAGCTTGATGCTGCGCGACGACGTCGGTGCGGGCGCGACGACCGCTGGCGCCGGAACATAGGCCGCGATGGTGTCGCGCACACCCGTGACGATCTTGGTGAGCCGCAGCACCAGCTCGGTGAGATCGCCGACCTCGGAACGGAGTGCTGCGACCTGATCGGGGATCGGCAGGATCTCCTGCGGCAGTGACATCGCCCGCTCGACCTTGAGCGCGGCCGCCTTCTTCGGCTTCGTCTGCGTCATCTTCAGCGCGACATTGTCGGCGCGCAGCAGGCGGCGAATCTCGCCGCGCGTGTTCATGCGTGCACGCCAGTCGCTCGGTGTTTTCGCGACGACGACGCGCCGCACCTCCTTCTCTGGCACCACCTGCCACGCGATCTCGATGTGGCCACCGTTGGTGTCGCGCAGATGGCCTTTGATGCCGTGCGCCCTCAATTCGTTGGTCGCGATGTCAGTCAGCTCGTTGCGGAAAGTCATGCCCTGCTTCCTTGAGTGATTCGTCCATTGTTCCAGACCTGTTGTGCGCCAACGACCTCGATCATTGAGCCCCGATCATTGCTTCTTCATCGATTGAAACGGTTCAAGCCTCGCACCCGGCGCGAGCTGTGCGTCAGTGCCCGGCTGCTTGCAAACCTGACAGACAAGCTTGATCTCAGGGTATTGCGCCATGATCCGTTGCCCCGAGGGATAGACGCCGACGACGTGGCCGCAGGCCGAACAGGTCGCCTCGATCTGTTTCGGGTGGACACGCTTCATGTCGGCCAATCGCATCACGATCAATTCCATCGTCATGGCTCTTCCTTCTTCACCGGCAGCATTGCCTGCGCCCTGGCGAACGCGACGGCTTTGGATGGTCGGCCGCTGATGGCGCGGCGGCTTGCGTTCTCGTCGAAATAGATGAACTCGGTGCGCCCGTCCGGCAGCACCACCTCAAAGCTCTCCGGGTGCTGGGTGATGCCGACTTTGTAGCGCGGCGCCGTGACCTCCTCGCGCTCGATCTGATGCACCACGGTGATCTTCCAGCCCAGCCTGTGGCACTCTGCGCGCAC
Organism: Bradyrhizobium sp. S3.7.6; assembly: GCF_054061875.1. NCBI lineage: Bacteria > Pseudomonadati > Pseudomonadota > Alphaproteobacteria > Hyphomicrobiales > Nitrobacteraceae > Bradyrhizobium > Bradyrhizobium sp. S3.7.6. Next base: position 4,902,324 of record NZ_JBSSEQ010000001.1, read on the forward strand.
CTCGTCGCGCTTCCAGCGTTTCATCCGCCGCAGGACGGCGCGGCCTCGACCACGACGTCGTCGAACAGGACGATGCCTGCGGTGAAGTTGGGGCCGCGAATCTGGGCCAGGATCTCGGTGATCACAGGCCGGGTGTTCCTTTCGGTGGCTTGCCGATGACGCTCTGAACGTCCTCCAGCCGCGCGATATTGTCGCGCTCATCGAGCTGGGTAAGTTGGCTCCAGCTCTTGTAGTTGTCGATCAGCCGGGCGACGGCGGCCTGCAAGGTGATGAGCTGCTCGGCGGTGACCTCGATGGTCGTCGTCTCGTCGGTCATTATTGCTTCGTCTGCCAGCCCAGCAGCTCGTGCGGATCGATCCGCAGGGCCTTGCAAATCGTCACCGCCTCGTCGGTATAGATCACTTCGGTCGGGGTCTCCCACGCGATGATCTCGGCCTCGGTGGTGTCGATCAGGTCGGCCAGCTCGGCGCGACTGAGCCCGCGCGCGATTCTGAACGCTTGCAGGCGTTGCGCGATCCCGCGCGCGACATCGGTGATCGGTTCGACCGGCTCGTGTTGCTGTCTCATACCCATGTCTCCACCACGCTGCCGTGATCTTCGTGGTTGCGCTTCAGGCAGACGAGCCCAGCGCAGCTGAAGATGTGGCGCAGCATGGTCAATGCTTCCGGCGTGTCGTCGCCAACGAAGGCAGTGTCGGTCGCCTCGCCGCCGTCGGCGTTGATCTCGAATCGCCGCGCGACGTAACCCTTGGGCCAGTCCCTCGGCCTGTGGAAGATCGTCCACGTTGGCAGGATGCCGCGCTGGTGAGCTTGCCAGTTCTCGGTCATCACCCGGTCGATCATCTCGTCGATGTCCGTTGCGGTCATGCCGTCCATTACTGACCAGTATCGTCGTTCGCTCGAATGTCCCTGAGGCTTTGCTGTATTTCCTCCACGATCTGCGCGATCAGCGCGTCTGCTTCCTTGGTTGTGGGGCCGATCTTGTGGATGGCCTCGACCATGTGGTTGGTGCAGGTGGAGATGATGTCGCGTTGATCTGCGGCGTTGGCGTCCTCGGCGACGACTTGCAGGAGGTCACTAACGATTTCAAGCAGCGCCTCCGTTTTGCTCGATGTTTCACCCCACGCCTTTGCCTCGTCGGCGTCGCTGAAGAAAATTTTGCGTTCTTCGTTCGTCATGGTTGCGCTCCTTCCACACACTCGGACCACCGCCGTGGTCCGCCGTGGTGCTACTTCTTCTTTCCGTTGGTCTTGTTGGCTTTCTCACGCTTTTTGCGCAGTGCCTCCCGGTGCGCGGCGTACTCTTCGCGGGCGCGCGGAATCTCCTTGCCGTAGTCGGGGCTGTCGTCGCGCTGGAGGCCGTATTTGTAGCCCATGGCGCCCGCCATCTTGGCGAAAGTGGCGTGCTGCGGGCGGCGCGTCTCGCCGCCAAACATATTCTTGACGGTGGAGGCCGAGAGCCCGGCGAGCACTGCGAGGTCGGTCTCCTTGATGCGCTCTTTCTGCCAGATCGTCCTGAAATTATCGATCTCGGGATCTTTATCGATGAAGTTATAAGAGCGTGTCAGCCAACCCTTAGCCATGTGTCACCTCAACGTGCTCGGCGCTGCCATTGCTGCGATGCTCTTCGGGCTTGGCTTCCCTGGCGGGGTTCTTGTCCTTTTTCGTTTTGGCGTGCGCGGCGAGCAGAACATAGGAGCCTTCGCCGACACGCTTGATCTGCTTGGCGTTGAGCAATTCGTTGATGGTGGTCGAAACGCTGTCGCGGTTGCGTCCATCCTTTTCAAACTGGTCCTTGAGTCCGGAGGCGGTGACGCGACCGTGGTTGCGTCGCGCACAGCGTAGCGCGAAGTCTTTATGACTGACCGCGTGGCGCGTTGCCGGTGACGCTTTCGGCGGTTCGAGGTGTTTGACATCGACGCTGGCGTAGTTGCCGGGGCCGAGCTTTTTCAACACCTTTTTCTCGACGAGATTGGTGAGCGCGGCGTAGACGCTGGTCGGGGCGCGGCCATCTGCCTTGAACGCAGACGCGGCATCACGGGGGCGAAACGTCGGATTGTCCTTGACCCATTCGGTCAGGAAGTCTTCGGCTGAGATCGCGGGGCTGCTGCGCTGCGCAAAGGTCGGAACCACGGTGACGACCTCAAACGAAATCTCCTGATGTCCCAGCTTGGTGAGGGCTGAGATGGTCTCGCCGACCATTTCCTTGCTACAGACTGAACGTATTTCGATCCGCTCGACGAGCGGCTGGTTCTTAGGCATTCGCCATCCCCTTGTGATTGTGGTCGTAAAGAATGTGACAAAAGACTCGTTCCTGTCGAGTCGAAAATTATTTGAAATGCCACATTAAGGCCGGAAGAAGACGCGCGCGGTTGTGAGTGAAGGGCGATCAACACCGGCGGTTTAGGTACCAACCATTGCGACCGCACAGTAGAAATATTTCCCTTTTAAAAATTTAAGTGTCCAATTTGGACAGGAGCGGGCCGATCACCGCGAAGCCCTTGGACAGAATCAACGCGAACCTATCGAAGTTCGGTGTGTGCGCGGCGCGGTAGGGCTCAAGGTAATAGCGGCCCCTGGCCCGCTTGAGCAGGCCAATATCCTCCAGCGCGTCCAGCCGCCGCAGCGCGGACGTGCGCGGCATGTTGAGCCGGGCGGCGATCTCGCTGGCGTTCATCGCATGGCCCTCGGCGTGGCCCAGCATCGCCGCCACCGCGACCAGGGTCAGGTTGAGGTCGATCTCGGCTGGCTCCTGCCCAGCCGGGTGCGTGCTGGCATGGAAGGCGAAGCAGAGATCAATGAACATCTCGGCCAGCGCGCGGCAGGCCTCGGACAGTTTTAGCGGAATTGGGAGCGCCATTGCTCATTTTCCCTGACAGCCCACCCAGCGCGGCCAGCTAGCAATTTTGAGCGGGCAATCCGAGTAGCAATCGTGAGAGCGACCTACGCGATGCGAAAAAGTTGCACGAGATGCGGGCTGACGCCCACGAAATGCGGGCTGACGCTCACGAGATGTGGGATCGTGGTTGCTTTTTTCACACAAGGCGGCCAGTCGCAATTGCGAGAGCGCTTGTGATCTAAAACCGGTACGAGCAACGGCAAAGGCCGGTGCGGATGGCACCGGCCTTGCGTTGGCACGAATTGCATAGAGCTATGCGATGACACGCATCTCGCTATGCGGCGAGCCGCTTCAGCGGAACCGCTAACGCCTGCGCGACCGGCAGGCCAAGCTCCTCTCGCAGGACCATGTCGAGGTGATTGAGCATATCGACACGTCGGTCGATCACTGGCTTCATGGTCAGCACCCGCTTGGAAACGATATAGCGTTCGCGGGTCACGGGCGCGGCGTCGTCGTCGGCGGTCTTGTGCGTCATCACGCGGCCGATCTCCGCGTCGGTGTAGCCCAGCTCCGAGAGGATGGTGGCTCCGGTGCGGCGCAAATCGTGCGGGGTGACATCCTCGAGGCAGAGGTACTCGCTAATGCCCATATAGCCGTTGGCATGCTCTGTCGTGCGGCTCATCAACTGCCCCAGCGACTGCTGGCTCATCGGCTTAGCGCGACGTGTGCGGGCGCCGGGGAATGCATAGTCGCGGTCGGCCTTGCCGATGCTGAAGACCTCGCCAAGGATGTCGCGCGCGAGGCTGTTGAGCGGCTGCACGACGGGGCGAGCCTTCTTGGCCTTGCGGCTCTTGACGTGCTTTAGCGGGATGGTGACGTGCGAGGGGCCGACCAGCTCGCGCTCGATCTTCACGCATTCACCTGTGCGCAGCAGCGTGACGAGCGAGAGCTTCAGCGCCAGCTTGCTGAGCCGGGAGCCGGGACAATCCGGGTCGTCGAGACCGAACCAAAACCGGCGCAGCTCCTCAATGTCCATGACGCGCCCATCCTCGATGTCGGCCTTCTCCAGAACCTTGTCGTCCTCCAACTGCTTCACGACCGGGTTCTTCGCGACATACTGGCGCTCCTCGTGCATGGCCCAATTGAACAGGGTGCCGATCTGGCCCCGCATATTGTTGGCCTGCGCCGGATAGCCCTCCGCGACGACGCTGTCGTAGAGCTTCTTGACGTCCATCGGGGTGATCTCGCTGACGACCTTGTCGCCCCACCACTCCAGCGGACGCTTCAGTGCGGACTGGATGTTGGCCCAAGTTTCCTTCCGGGGAACCCGGCCCCATTTGCGGTCAACGAGTTCGGAACAGTAGGCGATGTAGTCGTCGTGAACCCGCCGGAAGCTGGTGCCCATGGCACGCTGCTCGGTGCATTGCTGAGCGCGCACCTCGCGGATGTCCTTGTCCAGCGAGACCAGCCCGGCGAGGCGGCCAGCCTCCGCGCGGGCCCGTGCGGTTGACCACTCGGGGTTATCCCCAATCTTTTCCCAGTCGCGCTTGCCGGTCTTTTTGTTGAGGTATTGGTAATAGAACGTGAACGCCCCCTTCGGGGTGGCCCGCAGCACGAAACCCTTCTGGCCCTTCGGGCCGCCGTCGCTGTAGGTCTTGGTGCTGGCCTCGGCCTTAAGGTGCTTGTCGGTGATGAAGACTGGCATGTGCGCCCCAGTGTTAGATGCGTTAGATGGGTCTAATCAGGTGTCAAAAAACGACGGGCTGGCCGTGAAACGAGGGAATCGATGATAAAAGCGAACACCCTTGTTTTGTAGGCTTTCCCTGATTTCATGAGCATTCCCAATGACCTATCGTATCCTCTGCACCAATGACGACGGCATTCACGCCCCCGGCCTCAAGGTCGTCGAGGAGATCGCGCGCGCATTGTCCGATGACGTCTGGGTCGTTGCGCCCGAGCTCGACCAGTCCGGCGTGTCGCATTCGCTCTCGCTGAACGATCCGCTACGGCTGCGCGAGGTCGGACCAAACCACTTCGCGGTGCGCGGCACGCCGACCGACTGCGTCATCATGGGCGCGCGCCATATCCTCGGCACCAAGCCACCGGACCTCGTACTGTCCGGCGTCAACAAGGGCCGCAACGTCGCCGAGGACGTGGTCTATTCCGGCACCATCGCCGGCGCGCTGGAGGGCACCATCCTGGGGCTGCCGTCTTTCGCCCTGTCGCAGGAGTTCAGCGTCGAGGCGCGCGAGCGCCCGCTTTGGGATACCGCGCTCAAATTCGGACCCGACATCCTGCGCAAGGTGATCGCCGCCGGCATCCCGAAGGACACCGTCATCAACGTCAATTTTCCGGCCTGTACGCCGGAGGAGGTGCTCGGCATCCGCGTCACCCGCCAGGGCAAGCGCAATCTCGGCTTCCTCAGGATCGACGAGCGCAGGGACGGCCGCAACAATCCCTATTTCTGGATCGGCTTCGAGCGCGCCGCGATGATGGACACGCCTGCCGAAGGCACCGATCTGGCGGCGCTGCGCGAGCGCTATGTCTCCGTCACGCCGCTCCGGCTCGACCGCACCAATGAGGCGTTTTCCGAAGCGCTGAGCGCGACGCTGAAGTAATCGCTAGCCGCCGCGAAGGGCGGCTTCGATGGTCTTGCCGAGCGCGTCGAGCTGGAACGGCTTCTGCAGGGCCGGCCGGTCGCGGTACTGCTCGGGCAGGCCGGAGGAGCCGTAGCCGGTGGCGAAGATGAACGGGCAGCCCTTCGCCCTGATGACATCGGCGACCGGAGAGATGACCTTGCCGTTGACGTTGACGTCGAGAATGGCGATGTCGAACTCGGTCGCCTGGGCGAGCCGCAGGGCCTCGGTGATATCGCCGGCCTCGGCGGCCACCTTGTAGCCGAGCTCTTCGAGCATATCCGCGACCATCATCCTGATCATCACCTCGTCCTCGACGAGGAATACAGAGCGGCCCGAAGGTCCGGTCGCGGTCATAGTCGTTGAGTCCTTGCCCATTTGCGGAAAACGTTCGCAGATAACGCGAATCGACGCAATGCGCGTTTCGGCGAGCGGACACCCGAAAATGCTCTTTGCAGCCAACCCGTTGCAAGCCGATTTATGGTCCAATATCGCGCCCGAACGGCTATCATGGGTTCCTGGGTAGGAACAGGATTCCTGCCCCGGGTCTTAACGAGACACGTGGCCCCGGACCCGACGAGACGATAAGCAGCGATGACCTCCGATCAGCACCCGCCGGAAAAGATGATGTTTCAGCTCTCGCTGAGGCGCCGGGGCATCAGCGATCAGGCGGTGCTGCGGACCATGGAGGAGGTGCCGCGCGATCTGTTCGTGGAGGAGACCGATCGCGACGCCGCCTATCGTGACAGCGCGCTGCCGATCGCCTGCGGGCAGACCATCAGCCAGCCCTTCGTCGTCGCCTACATGACCGAGCAGCTCCAACTCCAGAAGAAGCACCGCGTGCTCGAGATCGGCGCCGGCTCAGGCTATCAGGCCGCCGTGCTGTCGCGGCTCGCAGGCCAGGTGCTGACCGTCGAGCGCTACCGCAAGCTCGCGGAGGCGGCACGCGCCCGGCTCGAAAAGCTCGACTGTCACAATGTCGAGGTGATGCTCGGCGACGGCCTCAACCTGCCGGCCAATATCGGCCCGTTCGACCGCATCATCGTGACCGCCGCGATGGAGCAGCTTCCGGAGAACCTGGTCGAGCGGCTGGAGGTCGGCGGCATCCTGATCGCACCCATCGGCCCGCACCATGGTGTGCAGACGCTGGTCCGCTTCAGCCGGACCGAAGCCGGGATCGAGCGCAAGGAACTCGTCGAGGTCCGCTTCGTGCCGGCGCTGCCCGGGGTGGCGCGGGAGCTGTAGATTTCCGGATCGGTTGTGCCGCCAACATCTTATTGGGAGGGTTAAGCCGTTATTTACTCGCGACGTGTTTACTTAAAAGACCAGTTCTGTTGCGTACGAGTGAGTAACCATGTCTGTAGTCGCCGAGTTGCTTTACTCGCGCCGCGTGCCGCAGGTTGCGGTCTTGGCGCTGATCTCGTTCAGCTTCGCAGGGTGCAGCGCCGACATGCAGTCGCGGCTGTCCCAGTCGAATTTCTCCAATCCTTTCGCGTCTGAGCAGACCGGCTCGGTGCAGCAGGCACCGCCGCCGCAGCGTGAGCTGCCGCAATATTCGCGGCCGCAGACGCAGCCCGGTTATTATCAGTCACAGCCCTTGCCGCCGCCGGCGGTCTCCGCGCCGCAATCCTATCCGGTTGCGGCGGGTGGCGGGGTGTCCGGAGGTGGTCGCGGCGTGAGTTCCTACGCGCCCCCGGCGCAGCCGCATCTGGAGACCACGGCCACCGTGCCGCCGCGCTCGGTCGCGGCCGCCCAGCCGGCCGGCGGGACCAAAATCATCGTCGGCACCAGCGACACGCTCGACGTGCTCGCCAAGCGCTATCGCGTCACGCCGCAGGCGATCCTCGCCGCCAACGGCTACAAGGGCCCGCGCGCGCTCTCGCCCGGCCAGCAATTGATCATCCCGCATCCGGCCACAGCGGCTGCGCCCGCACCGGCGATGGCTCCTGTCGCGGCGGCTCCCGCGATGGCGCCTGCTGCGAAGCCGGTTGCAGCCGCCGCGCCGCCGAGCACGCACTTCGTCAACCACGGCGACACGCTCGCCAGCATTGCCCGCAAGAACCACATCTCGTCGGCTGAGCTTGCCCGTGCCAACGGTCTCGCTCCGTCGGCCAAGCTCAAGCTCGGCACCAGGCTGACCGTGCCGGGTGCCAAGACCGCCGCCGTCGCGGCGCCGGTTGCTGCGGCCCCTGTCGCGGGCACGCTGCAGCCCGTTGCAGTTGCTCCCGCGCCCGCCACCAAGATGGCCGCTGTCGCCGCACCCGTGCAAAGCGCGCGTCTGGCCCAGGCCACGGCCAATGTCGAAGAGAAGGCCGCCGAGGCTCCGGCGAAAGCTGCGGAGACCACCAGCGCGCTGCCGACCTTCCGCTGGCCGGTGCGCGGCAAGGTGGTCACGAGCTACGGCGCCAAGACCAATGGCAAGTCCAATGACGGCATCAATCTCGCGGTGCCCGAGGGTACGCCGGTCAAGGCGGCAGAAGACGGCGTCGTCGCCTATTCAGGCAACGAGCTCAAAGGTTACGGCAATCTGGTCCTGGTTCGGCACTCCAACGGCTACGTCACCGCATATGCCCATGCGAGTGAGCTGATGGTGAAGCGCGGCGATACCATCAAGCGCGGTCAGGTCATTGCCAAGTCGGGTCAATCCGGGGAGGTGGCGTCGCCGCAGCTCCACTTCGAGATCCGTAAGGGATCGAGCCCGGTTGACCCGCTTCAATTCCTGAACGGGGCGTGACGCGCGGGCCCACAGAGTAGGGCACGCAATCACCACGAGTATGCTGTCATCGCCCGCCTTGCGCGCATTGCGCACTGGTGCGGGCGATCCAGTATTCCAGAGGCGGCGGTCGCCAAGCCGAGAAGCTGCCTCGAACCGTGGCGTACTGAGGCTTTTGTGTCCGGACAATCAATTTTCGAAAAACAACCCCATGCAAAGTAGCCGATGGCTGCCGGGGAGATGTCCTAATGTCCTGAAGCTGCTTCGGTTTCGATGGCGCAGCGGACATGGCAGGGCTTGCTGGTGGCCCAGCTCCGTCATGAGGGACGCGACCAGGACTCTTTGATTTGGATCAATTCTGAAATCTGCCGTTCCGGCTCCGTGTCAGCGCTGGGTAATGACGCACGGGTCCGGAGATCGGCATGAAGCTGGCTGATACGAAATCGTCGCCTGATCGCGGGCAATCGCTCCAGCATCCTGCAGGCGAGGGGATGCTGTATGTGCCGGGCGGCACGTTTCGCATGGGTTCGGATCGGCACTATCCGGAGGAAGCGCCGGTCCACCGCGTCACCGTGGATGCGTTCTGGATGGATCGCCATCCAGTGACCAACCGGCAATTCAAGGCGTTCGCCAAGGCTACCGGCCACGTCACCGTTGCCGAGATCGTGCCCGATCCAAAGGACTATCCGGGAATGCTTCCGCACATGGTCTATGCGGGCTCCCTGATGTTCTCGCCGCCCGCGTATCCGGTCAGTCTCCGGGATTTCAGCCAGTGGTGGACCTTCGCCAAGGGCGCGGACTGGCGGCATCCCTACGGGCCGGGCAGCGATATCCGTGGGCTGGACGATCATCCCGTCGTGCATGTGGCCTTCAGCGATGCGGTCGCCTACGCAAAATGGGCCGGCAAGGATTTGCCAACCGAAGCCGAATGGGAATTTGCGGCGCGCGGCGGACTGGACGGCGCCGAGTTCGCATGGGGAGATGAGTTTACGCCCGACGGCCGTCATATGGCCAACACCTGGCAGGGTGAATTTCCGCGCCAGAACACCCGGGACGACGGCTTCGAACGGACATCGCCGGTCACGGCATTCCCGCCGAACGGTTACGGGCTGCACGATCTGATCGGCAACGTCTGGGAGTGGACGTCCGACTGGTACTCGCCTCAGCATGAAGCCGACGCCGCAAAAGCCTGCTGCATTCCGGAGAACCCGCGCGGCGGCCGCGAGGCCGATAGCTACGACCCAAGAACGACCAACGTCAAGATTCCACGCAAGGTCATCAAAGGCGGCTCGCATTTGTGCGCGCCGAATTACTGCCGACGCTACCGGCCGGCTGCGCGGCATGCGGAGCCGGTCGACACTTCCACAAGTCATCTTGGATTTCGGTGCATCAGGCGAGGAGCCTCTGACGCATCTTAATGGGAGAGCGATGCCATGTTGAATTGCGTATTCAATGATGAGCTTTCGGTCACAATGCCACGCAAGAAGCAAGGGTGGCTCAAGCGGTCCAGCGCGGCGCTGCTCGGTGCGACGATGATGATACCGTCGGCGGGATTGATCAGCACGCCGGTGGCCGCCCAGCCGGCGCAAAAGCCCAACATCCTCTTTATCATGGGTGACGACATCGGCCTCTACCAGCCAAGCATCTACCATCGCGGGTTGATGGTCGGCGAGACGCCCAACATCGATCGCATCGGCAATGAAGGCGCGATCTTCACGCATTACTATGCCGAGCAGAGTTGCACGGCCGGTCGCAACGCCTTCTTCACCGGAATGCATCCGCTGCGCACCGGCATGATTCCTCCGCAACTGCCCGGCAGCCCGTCCTATCTGCGGCCCGGTACCCCGGCGCTCGCCAAGTTCCTGCTCGATCTCGGCTACAACACCGGCGAGTTCGGCAAGAACCATCTCGGCGACCACACCGACGCGCTGCCGACCGCGCATGGTTTCCAGGAATACTGGGGCTATCTGTATCACCTCGACGCCATGCAGGGCGTGAGCTTCCCGGACATCAACAAGACTCCGAGCCAGCAGTCGGTTGCCCCGCCCTGCAAGAATACGCCGATCCCCGGCATCCCGGAGGTACCGGGCGCGGTCGATCCGAAAACGACGGTTTGCCTGACGCCTCCGCGCAACGTCCTGTTCTGCAAGTCCGATGGAACATCCAGGACTCAGCAATGCATCGACCAGGGCCCGCTAACGCTTGAGCGATCGAAGGGTGTCGACGAGGAAATCTCGTCCAAGGTCATCGACTTCATGGATCGCAATGATCCGAAGACGACGGGCAAGCCTTTCTTCGTCTGGTACAACCCCGCGCGCATGCACATCACGACCGTGCTGAATGACAAGTACGCGGCCATGGTCGGCGAGCCCGGCGGCAAGGACTGGGGCCTCAACGAGGCCGGCATGAAGCAGTTGGATGACAATATCGGCTATGTGCTGAAGAAGCTCCAGGACATGGGTCAGCTCGACAACACGATCATCGTGTTCACGACCGATAACGGCGCCGAGACCATCACCTTTCCGGACGGCGGCACGACTCCGTTCAAGGGCGGCAAGCTGAGCACCTGGGAAGGCGGTATGCGCGCTCCGGCGCTCATTCGCTGGCCGGGCGTCATCAAGCCCGGCACCATCAAGAACGACATCTTCGCGTCACTCGACTGGCTGCCGACGTTTGTCAACATCGCTGGCGGCGCAAAGGGAGACGCGCTGAAGAAGCGGATCGAGGCCGGCCAATATCCCGGCATCGTGAAGACGACGCTCGATGGCGTCGATCAGACCGAGTACCTTTCCGGACGTTCGGAAACGTCGGCGCGCGACACCTTCTTCTACTATTCGGGCAAGGACCCGTCGGCGGTGCGGTACAAGAACTGGAAGATCTACTTCACGATGGTGTCCGACGCCCCGCAGGGCTTTATTTCTGGAGCGGCTCCCTATCACTGGGCCCAGGTCGTCAATATCAAGCGAGACCCGTTCGAGACCTCGATCGGTTCACAATACAAGACGCTCATGGGCCTCGGCGGCGTAATCGGCTCCCCTTCTACCGCCTACGTCTATGACTGGAACATGCTGCCCATCGGCCAGGCGCTCTGGCTGAAGGAACTGGAGACCTATCAGGCGTACCCGCCGCTCCAGGACCCGGCCAGCTATAACCTCGATCAGGTGCTGCAACAGATCAAGCAGGCCAAAACTGCCGGTCGCAGCGACTAGCCGCGAGCGTGATCTGACGAAGCGGGCGCCTCACGAAGGGGCGCCCGCCAACGGAATAGCGAGCAAAGCGATAAAGGCCCGCGGCACCTCCGCGAGCCACGTCCGCTTCCGACACGTTAAGCGAACAGAACCAATTGCATTACAACAAAGAGGAGCGCGTCATGAGCAACAAGCTTCCGCCTGGAGATTCCCACGACGCTACTCCGCAATCGGGCAGTGGAATGAAACGCCGCGATCTCTTGCTGAGCGGGAGTTCTCTTGTCGCCGCCTCGGCACTCGCCGCGGTCGGGCTGACAAGTTCCGCGCAGGCGCAGCAGCCAACACCGTCACCCGCGCCAGCGGGGCAGCGGCCGAACATCGTCGTCATCATGGGCGACGATATTGGGATGTGGAATATCGGCGCCTATCACCGCGGCCTGATGGCGGGGCGGACGCCCAATCTCGACAAGCTCGCCGCCGAAGGCATGCTGTTTACCGATTACTATGCCGAGGCAAGTTGCACGGCGGGTCGCGCCAACTTCATCACCGGTGAATTGCCAATCCGCACCGGCATGACCACGGTCGGCCAGGCCGGCGCAGCGATCGGGATACCCGCGCAGGCCGTGACCATCGCCACGGCGTTGAAAGGAATGGGCTACGCCACTGGCCAGTTTGGCAAGAATCACCTTGGCGACAAGAATGAATTCTTGCCGACGATGCACGGTTTCGACGAGTTCTTCGGTTATCTCTATCACCTCGATGCAATGGAAGACCCCGCGCACCCCAATTACCCGCAGGACCTGCTGAACGTCGTTGGTCCGCGCAACATGCTTCATACCTATGCGACCAACGTGGATGACCCGGCGGTCGATCCGCGCTGGGGCAAGGTCGGTAAACAGAGGATCGAGGATGCCGGAACGCTCTATCCCAAGAGGATGGAAACCGTAGATGACGAAATTCGCGACCTGGCGATCAAGTTCATCGAGAAGGCCAAGGCCGACAACAAGCCGTTCTTCCTGTGGCTCAATCCCACCCGGATGCACATCGTCACCCACCTCGCCCCCAAATACCAGGCCCTACGAAACTCCAAGAACGGCTGGTCGATACATGAAGCCGGCATGGCGCAGCTCGATGACGACGTCGGCCTCGTGATGCAGAAGCTCAAGGATATGGGCGTGGACGACAACACCATCGTGGTCTTCACCACCGACAACGGCACCGAGGTCTTCACCTGGCCTGATGGCGGACAGACGCCCTTCGCGCAGAGCAAAGGCACCGTCATGGAAGGTGGCTTCCGCGTACCCTGCATGATCCGTTGGCCGGGCAAGGTGCCGGCCGGCAAGGTCGAAAACGGCATCATTTCCGGTCTGGACTGGTTTCCGACTTTCCTGGCGGCGGCCGGCAACCCGAACATTGCAGAGGAACTGAAGAAGGGCAAACAGATCGGTGACACGACCTATAAGTGCTATCTGGACGGCTATAACCAGATGGACATGATTACCGGCAAGGGACCGTCGAACCGGCACGAAATCTTTTACTTCGGCGAGAGCGAACTCGGTGCCGTTCGCATCGACGACTTCAAGTATCGTTTCATCGACCAGCCCAGAGGCTGGCTCGGCGAAAAGACCAAGGCTGACGTGCCGTACCTGACCAACCTTCGCCTCGATCCGTTCGAGCGCACGGGCTGGCCCGACAATGGGACCAAAGAAGGCGCGCAACAGTACTTCGACTGGTTCAAATACGAATTTTGGCGCTTTGTGTTTGTTCAGCAGCAGGTGGAAAAGCTGGCGATGACGGCGATCGAGTTTCCGCCGATGCAAAAGGGCGCGAGCTTCAACCTCGATGCCGTGAAGGCGAAAATCGAGGCGGCCCGGGCGGCAGTGAGTAGGTAGTCGCCAGGGCTTCGACTGATTTATGGCCGGCGCGCCGAATTTCCGTGCGCCCGCTGGGCAATGGAAAGGTGTCGACCATGAAGCCGATCATCCGTTTACCTGCTATCGATCGTCGCGTCCTTCTCTCGTCCCTGGCGATGCTTCCGGTACTGTCCGTTTCACTCCGTTCCACCTCCGCGGTGGCACAAGGGCAGAGCGATCCTCTGCCGTCCTGGAACGAGGGAGCGACCAAGGCTTCGATTCTTGACTTCGTCGCCCGCGTCACGATGCAAGGCGGGCCCTTCTTCGTACCGGTCGACCAACGCATCGCGACCTTCGACAACGACGGGACGCTTTGGATCGAGCAGCCGATGTACGTGCAACTGGCCTTCGTACTCGACCGCGTAAAGGCTACGGCGCCAATGAATCCGGAATGGAAGACCAAGCAACCGTTCGCGGGGGTGCTGGACGGTGATCTGAAGGCGGTGATGGCATCCGGCGAAAAGGGATTGGTCGAACTGATTGCGGTGACGCATGCTGGCATGACCACGGCGGAGTTTGAGAAGATTGTCACGGATTGGCTGGCGACCGCGCACGATCACCGCTTCAAGCGGCCGTATACCGAACTGGTCTATCAGCCGATGCTCGAACTGCTCGCTTATCTCCGGGCCAGCGGCTTCAAGACCTTCATTGTGTCAGGAGGCGGCATCGAATTCATGCGGCCCTGGACCGAGCGGATCTACGGAATACCGCCGGAACAGGTTGTCGGATCGTCGATCAAGACCCGATTTGAGATCAAGGACGGTGCGCCAACGCTCTTCCGGCTGCCCGACATCAATTTTATCGATGACAAGACGGGAAAGCCGATCGGCATCAACGAGCACATCGGCCGGCGTCCGATCGCCGCCTTCGGCAATTCCGACGGCGATCTCGAAATGCTGCAATGGACGACGCTCGGCGCCAGTGGCGCGCGGTTCGGCCTGATCGTCCACCATACCGATGCGGAACGCGAATATGCCTACGACCGCGACTCGCATTTCGGGAAACTCGACGTCGCGCTGGACGCCGCGGCCGTCAACAAGTGGACCGTCGTCGACATGAAGAAGGACTGGAAGCGCATCTTTGCCTTCGACTGACATCCTCTAAGGACCCATAAGCGCTATCTGGACGGCTATAGCCAGTGGACATGGTTGCCGGCATGAGGCACGCAACGCATTCCGGATTTGCACACCGACCATCTTTGTCGCCTGCGGCACCGCGTTCGAGGCGCGGACGTCCGCTGTTAACGCAAGGCGGACATCAGCAGGACGTTGGGCGCCCCTTGGGCGGCACCACGGTCGGTGGCCAATAGGGTTTGGAATCCTTGGCATCCATATTGATCGTTCCGCCGAACGGCGCGGGCGGGTTTGGGAGATATTTGCCGTCTATCGTCGTCGTGGCGCTGGGTGAGCCCGGCGCTCCCGAGGTCTGCTGGGCGAAGGTCGGACCAATTTTGAGAGCCAGAACGGAGGTCGACCATACCAATGCGCGCATGGTGGGAGTGATGTTCATGGTCAGACTCCCTCGAATTGACTATTCGAAGCTAAACCTGCGAACAGCATTCGTCATACGCTTCAGGATGGCCGCATCGTCATCGACCACAATCACGAAGCGCCATCATGTCCGTGTCGCCCCGGTACGGGCGCGCGTCAAGGGTCTTGGCCGACCGTTGATCCAGATCAATGGAATAGTCCACCGTGAGCACAATGAAGGGTCGTTGTTAGAAAGGCGGGCTTTGCCGACGGGCGCTGAGAATGTCTGGTGATCGGGACCGACCGGACGCGGCTGGCCCCGCGGTGGGTTGCTGACGAGGCGACGACGTCTTCTTCTAAAAGCGAACATTTCCGGACTAGTGATCAAAGAAGTCTGCACGATGTCGGTTCGCGAACCCATTCTCAAGCCCGTTGCGATCGCAGACCTGCGCCCGACCCAGATGACGGTCGGCATTCGGGAGGTCAAGGAGAAGCGCAAGCGCTGGCGTGACGAGAGTAAAAACAAAGGAGCCGAGTTCTTGGGCAAGCACATGATCCCGGTCGTGCTTGGCCCGAAGGACCGCCACTACGTCATCGATCATCACCACCTGGCGCGTGCGCTCCATGAAGAAGGGGTCGAAGAGGTACTGGTTACCGTGGTGAAAAACCTCAGGACGCTGGAGCCCGATTCGTTCTGGTTCGTCCTGGACAATCACAGCTGGATGCATTCGTACGACGACGAGGGCCGTCTGCGCCCTTACAAGGATTTACCGAAGACCGTGGCCGGGCTTGTTGACGATCCGTTCCGCTCGTTGGCGGGAGAACTGCGGCGCGCCGGGGGGTACGCCAAAGACACGACGCCGTTCAGCGAGTTCTTGTGGGCGGACTTTTTAGCGTCGACGGGTCAAGCGCAAAACCGTAGAGACCCACTTCGAGGCCGCGCTCGAGCAAGCCCTGGAATTGTCCAAAAACGAGGAGGCGAGCTACCTGCCCGGCTGGTGTGGTCCCGTCCTGGAGGATTGAAGGCATGCCTGGCCCGCTCGAAAAATCCGCAAGCCCGCCGAGGACCCGAGGAGCCGTGCTGGCCCGGTGCGAGAGGCTAACGGACAGCGGCATCGACCAGAGGAAAGAGCAATCATGGCGCAAGCAGAGGCCGACAGAGCACTGAGCCATCTGGATCACGAGCTTGTCGCATCGCTAAACGACTTCCACGATCCGAGCCAAGAGTGGCGCCGCCTCTTCTCGGAGCTGCTCGGAACGTTCTTCCTCGTCCTCGTGGCCGCCGGTGGCGGCATGATGGGGCAGGCCTTTCCCGGCACGATCAGCCGTGCCGCTGCGGTCGTCGCACCCGGTCTGATGGTGATGGCGATCATCCTCTTCATGGGCAAGGTGTCCGGCGCTCACCTCAATCCCGCGGTCAGTATCGCGTTCTCGCTGCGTGGCGACTTCCCGTGGCGTCGCGTGCCGGGATACATCGCCGTGCAGTTGATCGGGGCGACGCTCGCGGCACTGTTCCTGCACGCCGTGATCAACGTGTCGGCCAGCTACGGGTCGAACTATCCCGCGTCGGGATACTCGGCGTCCGATGCGTTCCTGATGGAGGCCGTGCTGACCTTCGGTCTCGTCAGCGTCATTCTCGGCACGGCGTCCGGCGCCCAGAACATCGGGATATTGGGCGCGATCGGCGTCGGCGCGTACATTGCGCTCGCCGGGCTGTGGGGGAGCCCTATCTCGGGAGCGTCGATGAACCCCGCGCGCACGTTCGGCCCGAACTTAGTCGCAACCGACTTCATGAGCTACTGGGTGTATGTCGCAGGCCCACTCGTGGGTGCAGTTCTCGCAGTGGGTGCGGCATGGGTGCTCCGCGGTGCCGGCGGCGGCCGCGCAGGCTCAGGCGCCGC
Organism: Bradyrhizobium sp. S3.7.6; assembly: GCF_054061875.1. Taxonomy (NCBI): domain Bacteria; kingdom Pseudomonadati; phylum Pseudomonadota; class Alphaproteobacteria; order Hyphomicrobiales; family Nitrobacteraceae; genus Bradyrhizobium; species Bradyrhizobium sp. S3.7.6. The sequence continues at coordinate 4,918,981 of NZ_JBSSEQ010000001.1, forward strand.
CCAGGGAAGCCTTTTCACCGAAGTCGAACACCCGGGGAAGGGGTGAGGCGCAGGCATAATGGGTCATGAACTCTCGCTGTTCGTGGGTACGTTCGCGACATTGCTCGCGATAATAAATCCGTTCGAGGTCCTGCCGGTCTATCTGAAGATGTTGGAAGGCAAGGACGCCGCCACGCATCGCCAAGTGGCATGGAAAGCCTGCCTCTATGCGCTGCTCCTATCGCTCTTTTTTCTGATCTTCGGAACGCTGATCCTACGCTTGTTCGGCGTGCCGCTGAGCATGGTCCGCATCGTCGGCGGGATCATCCTGATGAAGATCGGCTTTGAGCTATTTTCACCATCCGCTTCCGGTGGCGTGATTCCAGCCAGCGGTGCGGATCAAAGCGGCAACATAGCTTTCGTGCCGCTTGCGATGCCGCTCATGTGCGGACCAGGCGCCATCGCCACCATCCTCGGCATGACTGCCACGATTAAGCGATCATCAGCGGAACTGGCCTCTTTCGTAGCGATCGTCGTGGCTATTTTCGCGACGATGGTCGTCACCTACCTGTGTCTGGCATATGCCGGGAAACTTTTCGACAAGCTCGGCGCAATGGGGATCGATGCTATCACCCGAATAGTTGGCTTCTTCGTCTCTGCGATGGGCGTTGCGCTGATCTTCGACGGTGTCATCGAGGCACTGCAGACGCATGGTGTGACGATTCTGCGTTGAGCTGTTGGTGGCGCCACGCAAATTCCGGGGCGATCTTGACCGCGGATGCATTCTGCCAATCGGAGATTTGGTCTGAACCGAACCGAGTCCGAGGTGGACCGTATTACGCGGCGTCGGGAAGTTGTCGGCCCACAGTACAAGGGACGCGATCATCCACTTCGGAAACCGAGACACACGTCTCGTTGCGCGCCAGGTTGCCCCGTCATTTCACCGGGAACAGAAGCGCGACGGTAGTTCGCAGTGACCAGGCCGGAGCGCCAGTCGGACGTATCGCGTTGTAATAGGCTTGAATCGATGCGTTGACCGGTTGATCACCCACTCTGAAAACCCGACCGATACCGCCGCCGACCGGCACTGTCCACCGCTCCCCGGACGCCGCGAGCCAATCCGCGGTGATGATGGGTGATGTGTTCAGGTACCAGCCGTGCGGCATGTTGTAGTTGGCGAAGGGCTGGGCGAGGAAGGCGTTCACGGGCGGTCGCAGTGGATTGCCACCGACCGACCACTGGTTATTGAGCAGTACGCCGATCACCCAATGCGGGGGCGTGACCACTAACACGGCCGTCGGGCCGAACAGATATCGACCGGTCCCGAGGATAGGATCGTTGGCGGACGGAACAGTGAAGACTGGACCAACGCCCCAGATGAGCTTGCCCGGGTTCGTCGGGGAAAGAAACAACGACTGAGTAATGTCTCCAATCCCGTTGGTGTTGCTGTCGAAGAACGGACTCGGCTGGCTCACCAACGGAATGATAGTACGTGAGATCACGTTCCAGTCGTCGTTTAGATGCATGGGCACGACGGGTTGAATGTTGAGTACTTCCTGGGTGCGATTGAATGGTCCGGTATTGAAATTGGTGTTGCTCTGAAACGGCACGCTGACCAAATCCGCGATCGGATTTTGTGATTTCTTCTGTAGATCTTCGTCGTCTGAAGGCTCGTGGGAATGCTTTGGCGCCTCGGCCTCCGCGGGAAGGCCGCTTTCGAATTTATAATTGATGCCAGCTTTGACCATTTGAAGGTCGCGGTTCAAAGCGACCGAGGGGACGGTGGGAGAACGCCAGTTCGATAGCCCAAGATAATCGTATTCGAGTTTGACGGTCCAATGCGACTTGAATCCGTATTCGATGCCAGCGCCCGCCAACCAGCCGGTGTTCGTGCTGGTCCCGTTCCAAGCGGCGCCGGGGAGGTTCAAAGTAGCGCTGCTGTTGACCCAGCCGCCGCCAAGCTTGGCGAATACGAGCCATCGATCATCCACGAGGCCGACACGGCCCGCCACGGTGCCGATCCAGTGCTGGTCTACAAAGCCTAATGTCGGAGCAGGAAGGACCGGATGTCCGAAGCCGGCTCCATCGAACTCACCTTCGACACCAAACAGAAAGTGACCGGCCTGGAAGTTATAGCCCGCCTGCATGCCTCCAACGAATTCGCTGAGCCCGCCATAAAGATTGTTGCCGGGAATGTTCAGGCCGCCGTTGGACCATGCACCGCCGAAGTTGGCGCCCACATAGAACCCTGACCAATTATAGGGTGGCGCTGACCTGCCCCTGAAGTTTCACCCAGTAGCGGTTAGAGTCTCGGCGGATGTTACGCCGTTTGGCGCGGTGTGAGCAACGTGCGATCGGCGGAGCTGGTCGGGGTTGCGCAGCCGATCGCACGTTGCGGTGAGGTAGGCGGCATAGGCCGCAGGGGTCAGATAGCCGAGCGAGGAATGCGGGCGTTGGCCGTTGTAGTCGCCGACCCAATCCGCAATCTTGGCGCGGGCGTGATCGAGGCCGAAGAACAAGGTTTCGTTGAGAAGCTCGTCCCGCATCCGGCCGTTGAAGCTTTCACAGAAGCCGTTCTGCATCGGCTTGCCCGGCGCAATGAAGTGCCAGTCGATCTTGTTCTCCTCCGACCAGGCCAGCATGGCATTGCAGGTGAACTCGGTGCCGTTGTCGGAGACGATCATGCCCGGCTTGCCGCGCTGATTGATCAGCGCCGTCAGTTCGCGTGCCACCCGCCGCCCCTGGATCGAGGTGTCGGGGATGGCCGCCAGACATTCCCGGGTCACGTCATCGACGATATTCAGGACCCGGAAGCGACGGCCGCTGGCGAACTGGTCGTGGACAAAATCCAGCGACCACCGGGCGTTCGGCCGAGCCTCGACCAGTATCGGCGCTCGGGTGCCCACGGCGCGGCGGCGGGCCCGGCGCTTGCGCACGCTGAGGCCTTCCTCTCGATACAGACGGTAGATCCGGTTCCGCCCGGACGGCTCGCCCTGCTGGCGAAGCAGCACGAACAGCCGGCGGTAGCCGAACCGCCGACGGGCATTAGCAAGCTCGCGCAAGTGGCCGCGTAGTTCGGTGTCCGGCGGTCGGCACGATCGGTACCGAACCATCTTGCGGTCAGCGCCGACGATGCCGCAGGCCCGCCGCTCCGCCAGACCCATGACGGCCTGCAGGTGCGCGACGGCTTCGCGCTTGGCGACGGGCCCTACCATTTTTTTGACAAAAGCTCGCGTAGCGCTGCAGCATCCAGCATCTGCTCGGCCAGCAGCTTCTTCAGCTTGGCGTTCTCGTCCTCGAGTTGCCGCAACCGCTTGGCATCGGAGACGTCCAGACCGCCGAACTTCGCCTTCCAATTGTACAGCGTCGCTTCAGAGACGCCATGCTTCCGCGCCAAATCGGCAGCCTTCGCACCCGCCTCATGCTCACGCAGCACGCCAATAATCTGCTCTTCCGTAAACCTGGCTCGCTTCATCTGTCCGTCCTTCAGAAGGCCGGACTCTAACTTCAACTGGAGGAAATCGGCAGGGGCAGGTCAGCGCGACGATCGGCGCTTGGTACAGGGGAGCTTTGGTGGGCAAGTCGGATGCAAGAGCAGAGCCGCTCAACAATCCTGCAGCAGCAATACCTGCAAGGAAAATTTTCTGCACTGTCGCCTCCTCAAGGTAGGCCACAAGTCCGAAACTTATTCCCAGAGGCACTCTGCGGCCAACCGACTTGTTTGATGCAGATCAAACCATTCGTGCAATTTCTGATGCGGTGACATTCCGGCAACAACGAGGTTGAGTCCCTCTCCCTAACCGCGCCGCATGCCTCAGTTCGCGATGCCTCGCAAACTCAGCACTCCGTGGCTCGCCACATACATTAACCCAAGATTGAATTGGCTGCGGCGTCACCATCATTGGCCAGCGGACGAATAAGGCGCAGTGCCTTGGCGTAATCGCCTCTGGCGTGAGCATCGACTCCATCCTCGAATGGGCCAGCGGCCACAGGTGCGGCGAAGGCTGACGCTAGAACGACGCCGACGAGCGTGAGTTTGAGGTTCATCGTCTGGCAACTTTGCTCTTGGTCACACTCGATTACCAATAAGCAGTCGTGAGGTTCAATATGCGACCTAACATCGGCTGGCATCGCGTTGCAGCAAGAGACGCCGGCGAACGGTAACGCGAGCTTGCTTTTTTCTCACCCGGTGGTGGGGGGCCGAAAATGGAATCAGTGGCACAAACTGCATACTCAACATTTCCAGCTATGAGAGGGTTGCAGTAGGTCTGCCGTGGCACCCGATCGGACTTGGGTTACCGAATGTGGCTCTTTGGTCGCAGCGTTAATCTTTTTTACGACAGATCTATCCCCGTTGAATTTTACATGATGAGCCCGGTCGCCTCGGGAGGTACGCTGTCGCCGAGTTGTATTCGGAGGCGACACATCTTACGAGGCACGACATGACAGCGGAAGTTGCACTGGCTGCGGCGGGGAGTGAGCGACCGAAATCAGCACGTCGGCGCAGACTTGGCGTTGCTGCATTCGTCTTGGCGCCGTCGATCATGTTTTTTTCCCATTGTGCATCGGCCGATGAAGGCGGCGTCAGCTTCTGGGTCCCCGGTTTTTTTGGAAGCTTGGCGGCTACGCCGCTGCAGCCGGGTTGGTCGCTGGCAAACATCTACTATCACACCTCTGTCTCCGCCGGCGCCGACGTCGCGCGTGCGCGCGAGTTCACGCTCAACCGAGTCCCGGCCAATGTTACCGTCGACGCAAAACTGAATTTGAACGTCAACGCCACCGGCAATCTTGGCTTTGTGATCCCGTCCTATGTATTCCAAACGCCGGTGCTCGGCGGCCAGGCGTCCGTGTCCCTGTTAGCAGCCTATGGCGTCGTCGGCACCAGCCTGGCAGGCACCTTGTCAGGCGTGCTCACGGGCCCGCTCGGCAACAACGTCCCCTTCGCGCGGTCTGACACGATCAGCGACACGACATGGGGCTTTGGGGATGTGGCGCCGGTATTCCAATTGCGCTGGAACGCCGGCGTCCACAATTACATGACCTATATCATGGGCGACATCCCGATTGGCGCTTACCAATCCGATCGCTTGTCGAATATAGGCATCGGACACGCCGCGATCGACGTCGGCGGCGGCTACACCTATTTCAATCCGCAGACCGGCCACGAATTCTCCGGCGTGCTCGGCTTCACCTACAATTTCAAGAACACTGCAACGCAGTATCAGAATGGCGTCGACATGCACTTCGACTGGGGTGCATCGCAATTCCTGTCGAAGCAGGTCATGGTTGGCCTCGTGGGTTATGTCTACAAGGAGCTCGGCTGCGACAGTGGTTCAGGCGACCGCGTCGGCTGCTTTCAGTCCCAGGTGGTCGGCATCGGCCCCCAGATTGGATTCCTGTTTCCGGTCGGCGACCTGCAGGGTTATCTCAATTTGAAAGCTTACGGCGAGTTCGCTGCGGAAAACCGGCCATCAGGCTGGAATACCTGGGTCACCTTCTCTATCTCGCCGCCCGCGCCCGGAGCACCTCCGACGACAAAACCCATCGTCAGAAAATATTAGCAGCAATCAAGCTGCGGCTTGTCAGTTTGCTGATCATTCTTTGCAACGCGCGGGCAACCGGTGGCAGCAAGGCACGCGTTGACCCCCGCCTTCGGGGAAGGGCGGTACGTAGCCGGGTTGCGATCCGACCGCTAATTCACCGTCAGCTTTACGCCGAGCCGCCCCGCAAGCTCCTGCACGAACTGCCAGGCGACGCGGCCCGAGCGGGAGCCGCGCGTCGTCGACCATTCCAGCGCCTCGCGCTCCAGCGCCTCGTCGTCGACCTCAATGCCGAAATGGCTGCAATAGCCCCGCACCATGGCCAGATATTCGTCCTGGCTGCAGCGGTGGAAGCCGAGCCACAGTCCGAAGCGATCCGACAACGAGACCTTCTCCTCGACCGCTTCGCCGGGATTGATCGCGGTCGAACGCTCGTTCTCGATCATCTCGCGCGCCAGCAGATGACGGCGGTTGGAGGTGGCGTAGAGGATGACGTTCTCGGGGCGGCCCTCGATGCCGCCTTCGAGCACTGCCTTGAGCGACTTGTAGGACGCATCATTGCCGTCGAAGGACAGGTCGTCGCAGAACACGATGAAGTAGAAGGACGAGGCGCGAAGCTGCTCCATCAGCGCGGGCAGGCTCTCGATGTCCTCGCGGTGGATCTCGATCAGCTTCAACTTGTCGGACGGTTTGCGCTCCGCGTTGATGCTGGCATGCGCCGCCTTCACCAGCGACGACTTGCCCATGCCGCGCGCGCCCCAGAGCAGGGCATTGTTGGCCGGCAGGCCGTTGGCGAAACGCTCGGTGTTCTCCATCAGGATGTCGCGCATCCGGTCGACGCCCTTCAGCAGGAACAGCTCGACGCGGCTGACCCGCGGCACCGCAGCGAGGCGGCCGTCGGGGTGCCAGACATAGGCGTCCGTCCGCTCGAACGATTCGCGTTCGACGGCCGGCTTGCCCTGGGCGGCGAGGTGCGCCGCGATCGTCTCCAGCGCGCGGACGATGCGATCCTGGGGGAGGTCCGGGGCTGGGTTAGCGACTGCCTTATCGACCTTGGAGGGTGCCTTGGGACGTTTTGCCGCGACGCGGGCAGGCGTCCTGGCAGGGGTGCGGGGGCCTTTGCCGGCCGGGCTTTTGCTTGGTTTTTTGGGCATGTCCGAAGTTCCTGAGAATGCAGCCTTATCGGGCCTGAGGCCGCGCCGCAAGGTGGCCAAATCGACGGTCTGGCAGCGTTGCAATTGGGGCAATGGCCGCTATAGTCCGCGCGAATTTGACCGAACCGGTCGCCTTTGAGGGCCTGACCGGTTTTCCCCCGTTTCCACGAGGATCGTCCGAATGTTCATTACCCCTGCGTATGCCCAGGCCGCGGGCGCCGGCGACACCAACAGCATGTTGATGTCGCTGCTGCCGTTCGCCCTGATCTTCGTGATCATGTACTTCCTGATTCTGCGTCCGCAGCAGAAGAAGGTCCGCGACCACGCCGACCTCGTGAAGAACATCCGCCGCGGCGACACCGTGGTGACCTCGGGCGGCCTCGTCGGCAAGGTCACCAAGGTCGTCGACGACGACCAGATCGAGTTCGAGATTTCCGACGGCGTGCGCGTGCGGCAGATGCGCCAGATGATCTCCGGCGTGCGCGCCAAGGGCGAGCCGGCCAAGGAATCCAAGGATAGCAAGGAAGCCGCCAAGGACGACGCCGCGTCGAAGTGAGCGCTTCCGCGAGCATCCCAATCTCCTGATCTGACAGGTCCAGTCGATGTTGTATTTCACGCGGTGGAAGGCGCTCGGGATTATCCTGACGGCGCTGATCGTGTGCCTCTGCGCGGTGCCGAACTTCTTCCCCGAAGCGCAGGTCAAGACCTGGCCCGCCTGGGCGCAGCGCCGGCTCGTGCTCGGCCTCGACCTCCAGGGCGGCTCCTATCTGCTGCTCGAGGTCGATTCCAGCTATGTGAAGAAGGAGAGGCTGGACCAGGTCCGCGACGACGTCCGCCGGACGCTGCGCGATGCCAAGATCGGATTCACCGGCGGCGTGACCGTGCGCAACGACGCGGCCGAGGTTCGCATCACCAAGGAATCCGACGTGCAGCCGGCGCTCGCCAAGCTTCGCGAGCTGTCCCAGCCACTGGGCGGACTGATGGGATCCAGCGGTCAGCGCGACCTTGAGGTGACCGATGCCGGCGGCGGCGTGATCCGCCTGGCGATCCCGCAGGCTGCGATGCTCGACCGGATGCGCAAGACCATCGAGCAGTCGATCCAGATCGTCGAGCGCCGCGTCAACGAGCTCGGCACCGTCGAGCCCGTCATCCAGCGCCAGGGCAACGACCGCATCCTGGTGCAGGTCCCCGGACTTCAGGATCCAACCCGCCTGAAGGAATTGCTCGGCAAGACCGCGAAGATGGAATTCCGCATGGTCGATGCGTCCGTGCCGCCGGATCAGGCGCAGCAGGGACGGTTGCCGCCGGAATCCGAGCTGCTGATGAGCGCCTCGCCGCCGCCCACGCCCTATGTGGTCAAGAAGCAGGTGCTGGTAGCCGGTGGTGACCTGACCGACGCCCAGGCGAGCTTCGACCAGCGCACGGGTGAGCCGGTCGTCAGCTTCAAGTTCAACACCTCGGGCGCGCGCAAGTTCGCGCAGGCCACGCAGGAAAACGTCGGGCTGCCCTTCGCGATCGTGCTCGACAACAAGGTGATCTCGGCGCCCGTCATCCGCGAGCCCATCACCGGCGGCCAGGGCCAGATCTCCGGCAATTTCACGGTGCAATCGGCCAATGACCTCGCGATCCTGCTGCGCGCCGGCGCGCTGCCGGCGCCGCTCACGGTGGTCGAAGAGCGCACCGTCGGTCCGGGCCTCGGCCAGGACTCGATCGAGAAGGGTGAGCTGGCAGCCTATGTCGGCTCGATCCTCGTCATCGTCTTCATGCTGCTGACCTACCGGCTGTTCGGGGTGTTCGCCAACATCGCGGTGGCGATCAACGTCGCCATGATCTTCGGCCTGTTGTCGCTGCTCAACGCCACGCTGACGCTGCCCGGTATCGCCGGCATCGTGCTCACCGTCGGCATCGCGGTCGACTCCAACGTGCTGATCTACGAGCGCATCCGTGAGGAGCTGCGCGGTGGCCGCAATGCGATTTCGGCGATCGACGCCGGATTCAAGCGGGCGCTTGCGACCATCCTCGATTCCAACATCACCACCTTCATTGCCGCTGCCGTGCTGTTCTACATCGGCACCGGTCCGGTGCGCGGCTTTGCCGTGACGCTCGGCATCGGCATCATCACCACGGTGTTCACCGCCTTCACGCTGACCCGGCTGATCGTAGCCTGGTGGGTGCGGTGGAAGCGGCCGCAGAGCGTGCCGATCTAGGAGCTAAGACCGTGACTCACTACGTTCTCATCGGGCTTGGCATTCTCATTGCCGTTCTCACCGTGGTCGCAGCGCTCGGGCTGCTGCCGTCGCTGCGCATCGTCCCGGACGATACGCATTTCGACTTCACGCGCTTCCGCCGGATCAGCTTCCCGATCTCGGCGGCGCTGTCGATCGTCGCGATCACACTGTTCTTCACCCACGGCCTGAATTTCGGCATCGACTTCCGCGGCGGCACGCTGCTGGAGGTGCAGGCCAAGTCCGGCGCCGCCGACATCGCCGCGATGCGCACGACGCTCGATGCCTTGCATCTCGGCGAAGTCCAGCTGCAGCAGTTCGGCGGCCCCGAGAACGTCCTGATTCGCGTCGCGGAGCAGCCGGGCGGCGACGCTGCCCAGCAGGAGGCAGTGCAGAAGGTGCGCGGTGCGCTCGGCGATACCGTCGAATATCGCCGCGTCGAGGTGGTGGGACCGCGCGTGTCCGGCGAGCTGCTGGCCTACGGCATGCTCGGCCTGATGCTCGCGATCGTCTCGATCCTGATCTACCTCTGGTTCCGCTTCGAATGGCAGTTCGCGCTGGGTGCCATGATCGCCAACGTGCACGACATCGTGCTGACGATCGGCTTCATGTCGATCAGCCAGGTCGATTTCGACCTGACCAGCATCGCGGCCCTTCTGACCATTCTGGGCTATTCGCTCAACGACACCGTCGTCATCTACGACCGTATCCGCGAAATGCTGCGCCGCTACAAGAAGATGCCGATGCCGCAGCTGCTCAACGAGTCGATCAATTCGACCCTGTCGCGTTCGATCATCACCCACTTCACCGTGACGCTGGCGCTGCTGGCTCTGCTGCTGTTCGGCGGCCATGCCATCCACAGCTTCACCGCGGTGATGATGTTCGGCGTGGTGCTGGTCGGCACCTATACCTCGATCTTCATCGCGGCCCCGATCCTGATCTATCTCGGCGTCGGCGAGCATCGCGAAGATGCGCCCGATACGGCTACGCCGGCGAAGAAAAACAAGGCATGATCCGAACCGCATGCCCTCGCAGGCGTTTGCGAGGGCAGTAAGCTCATTCGGACGAAGCACATGGCCGGCGATCCCAACGCACCGCATTTTCCCCGCTCGGCGCCGATCGAAGCCTATGGCAAGGGCGGCTTCGCCTTTGCCAGCATGTCGCATCGGGGATCGCTGCTCTGCCTGCCCGACGCGATCTGGGCCTGGGACGTGACGGACCCGACGAAGATCGACCGCTATTCGCTGGATCGCGTCTTCACGGCGGCCAACAGCATCGACACGCTTCTGATCGGTACCGGAACCGGCGTCTGGTTGCCGCCGCCGGACCTGCGGCAGGCGCTGAAGGCGGTGAGGGTGGTGCTGGATACGATGCAGACCGGTCCCGCCGTGCGCACCTACAACATCATGATCGGCGAGCGGCGCCGCGTCGCGGCCGCGCTGATCGCCGTGCCATGAGCAGCGCTGCGCCTCCGGCCGATTCCGTCGCCTTCTGCGCCGGCCTCGTGCGCAGCCATGACTTTCCGCGCTATGCCGCAACGCTGTTTGCGCCGGCCGCCGAGCGCCAGGCGCTGCTGGCGCTCTATGCCTTCAATGTCGAGATCGTCCGCGTCCGCGACCAGGTGAGCCAGCCCTTGCCCGGCGAAATCCGCCTGCAATGGTGGACCGACATGCTGTCCGGCCACGTCCACGGCAGCGCCGAGGGCAACCCCGTGGCGGCGGAGCTATTGCGTGCGATCAGCGATTTCGACCTGCCGGTCGAGCCGTTGTCGCTGCTCGCCGACGAGCATCAGTTCGATCTCTACAACGATCCGATGCCGACCATGGCGGCTCTGGAGGGCTATCTGGACGCGACCTGTTCGGCATTGTTTGCCCTCGCGGCGCGGGTCATGGCGCCACCTTCGGAGGCGGCCGAGCATGTCGCAAGGCATGCCGGCCTCGCCCAGGGCATCGCGCAGGTGATTGCGAATCTGCCGCGCGACTCGGCGCACCGGCAACTGTTTCTGCCGCAGCAGCTGCTGGCGGCCCATGGCTGCCAGATGGAGGACGTGTTCGCCGGCAAGGAGACGCCAAATCTGCATGCGGTGCTGGGCCAGCTCGTGGGCGAAGCCGAGCAGCATTTGACGACGGCCTTGTCGTTGTTGCCGGAGGTGCCGGCGCCGGCACGGCCAGCGTTTCTGCTGCTGAGCCAGGTGCGGGGTGACCTCAAGCGCCTGTCGCAACCCGGGCGCAATCCGTTTGCGCCGCAGCCCCCGTCGCGGCTGCGCACGCTATGGACGCTGTGGCGGGCTTCACGTTCCCGGGAATTTACCAAATAGCGGCCGGCTTATCGCCTCAAACGGCCAAATGCTCTATGCTGTCCTATGGCTGAGTTGTCCCAAAACACGTCCTCCGATCTCAGCGGCTTGCCGGTCGCTCTGGGCGACATTCTTGCCGCCGCCGACACCATCCGCGGCGCCGTCGTCGAGACGCCCTGTAGCTACAGCCGCACGCTGAGCAACATCTGCGGCTGCGACATCTGGCTGAAATTCGAAAACCTCCAGTTCACCTCCTCGTTCAAGGAGCGGGGTGCGCTCAACCGGCTCACCGCGCTGACGCCGGAGGAGCGTGCGCGCGGCGTCATCGCGATGTCGGCGGGCAACCACGCGCAGGGCGTCGCCTATCACGCCAAGCGGCTCGGCATTCCCGCCACCATCGTCATGCCGGTCGGCACGCCCATGGTGAAGGTCGAGAACACCAAGCACCACGGCGCCGAGGTGGTGGTGACGGGCGCGACGCTGGAGGAGGCGGCCGCCTATGCGCGCAGCCATGGCGAGGCCCGCGGCATGATCTTCGTCCACCCCTACGACGACCCGCTCGTCATCGCGGGGCAGGGCACTGTCGGGCTCGAGATGCTGAAGGCGGTGCCGGAGCTCGATACGCTGGTGGTCCCGATCGGCGGCGGCGGCCTGATCAGCGGCATCGGCATTGCCGCGAAATCGATCAAGCCGACGGTGCGGATTCTTGGCGTCGAGGCCTGGCTCTACCCCTCGATGTACAACGCCATCCATGACGGCAATCTGCCGGCGCGCGGCGACACGCTCGCCGAAGGCATCGCGGTGAAATCGCCGGGCAAGATCACGACCGAGATCGTCCGCCGCCTCGTCGACGACATCGCGCTGGTGAACGAAGCCGAGCTCGAGCGTGCGGTCGCGACCCTAATCTCGATCGAGAAGACCGTCGTCGAGGGCGCCGGCGCCGCCGGACTTGCCGCGCTGATGTCGGATACGTCCCGCTTTGCCGGCCAGAAGGTCGGTCTCGTCCTGAGCGGCGGCAACATCGACACGCGGCTGATCGCCTCCGTTCTGACGCGTGAGCTGGCGCGCGAGGGTCGGCTGACCCAGCTGTCGCTCGACATCCCCGATCGGCCTGGGCAATTGGCTGCCGTCGCCTCACTGCTGGCCGAGGCCGGTGCCAACATCATCGAGGTCTCGCATCAGCGGACCTTCTCCGACCTGCCGGCCAAGGCGACGCTGCTTCAGCTCGTCATCGAGACCCGCGACAACGCGCATCTCGACGAGGTCATGGCCAAGCTTGGTGCATCCGGACTGAGCGCGCGCTGCACCTGAGTGGCGCGCGCCGCTATCGCGGCGCCAAACCCGCGATGTGGCCGATCAGCCGGTCGATCTCGGCTTCCGTGTTGTAGTAGTGCGGCGACGCCCGCACGACTGGCGGCAGCGAGCGGATCTCGGCATCGATACGGGTGCTCCCCGGATCTGAAGCGCCGATGGTGATGCCCGCCGCAGCGGCGCTGCTGACGATGGCGTCCGCCCCATACCCATCCAGCGTGAAGCTGACGATGGCGCCCGGTGCGCGTCCGAGGTCGCGAATGGTCACGCCGCGAACCGAGGCGAGGCCGCCGCGAAGACGGTCCGCAAGCAGACGGCAGCGCTGCTCGATGGGGCCGAGGCCGATCGCGAGGGCATAATCGATGGCAGTGCCGAGACCGAGACGTGCCGCGTAATTGTTCTCCCATGTCTCGAAACGGCGGGCATCGTCACGGAGCCGATATTCACCTCGCGAGACCCAGGGCGCGGCGAAGTGATCGATCATCGGCGGCTCGAGCCGTTGCAACATCTCGCGGCGGACGTAGAGAAAGCCCGTGCCGCGCGGGCCGCGGAGGAATTTGCGCCCCGTCGCCGACAGCATGTCACAGCCGATGGCTTCGACGTCGACCGTCATCTGGCCGACCGCCTGGCAGGCGTCGAGCAGATAGGGAATCCCGTGCGCCCGCGCGATCTTGCCGATCGCCGCCGCGGGATTGACCAATCCGCCATTGGTCGGAACCGCGATCAGCTTCACGCGCTCGTCGATCATGCGCTCGAGCGCGTGGACGTCGAGCTCGCCGCTGGCATCGCTCGGCACGACATCGATGATCGCGCCCGTGCGCCTTGCGACCTGAAGAAACGCGACGTAGTTGGCAGCGTATTCCGCTTCGGCGGTCAGGATCCGGTCGCCCTGGCGGAACGGAAGCGCGTAGAACGCCATCTGCCAGGCAATTGTCGCGTTCTCCATGAGGGCGATCTCATCGGGGGCGGCATTCAGCAGGTGCGCTACGGAGCCATAGACCGCATCGAGCCGATCGGACTCGCGGTCGGCAGCGGCATAACCTCCGATCTCGCTCTCCAGGTCGATGTGGTCCTTCATTGCCGCGACGACGGCAGTTGGCATGAGGGCCGCGCCGGCATTGTGGAGATAAGCGAGGCGGGAGGCGGCCGGGGTGTCGGAACGTATCCGGTCGATGTCGATCAATGCTGGTCTCCGCCTCTGCTGTCCCGATCCCATGAATTAGGCGCGTTGACGAGCGCGAGCAAGCTTATGTGCTGCTTGGAACAAAATGGCGGATTATTGCCTCGTCTTGGTATCGGATTCCAAATCGGCGGCCTTTCTCCCCGGATTTTGAGAAACCCGGTGACTTCGGACGTTATATCTTCCCGGATCGGGAAACAGACCATGCAAGAGAAGACGCAATCCCGCTCAATGACCGGGACGCCCAGGACCAACATCACCCGACGGATCGACCTCACGACCCTCAGGCTGTTCATCGCCATCTGTGAGGAGGGCAATTTGACGCGCGCCTCGCAGCGCGAAGCGATCGCGCCCTCTGCTGTCAGCAAGCGCATGCATGATCTCGAGGAGGTGCTCGAGGTCGCGCTGTTCGAGCGGCATCCGAACGGCATGGCGCTGACGCCGGCCGGTGAATCGCTGCTGCATCATGCGCGCGTGACGCTGCTCAACGTCGAGAAGATCGCCGTCGACATGGCCGAGCATGCGCGCGGCGTGCGCGGGCATGTGCGGATGCTGGCCAATCTGTCGTCGATCGTCGAATTCCTTCCCGACGATCTGCCCGGCTTCTTTCGCTCCCACGAGCTGGTGCGGCTCGATCTGCAGGAGCGCCCCAGCGCCGATGTCGTTCGCGGCGTCGAGGAGGGTGTGGCCGAAATCGGCATCTGCTCGGCCGACGTGTCGACCCGCGGGCTGGAGCGGTTCTCCTATCGGCGGGACCGCCTCGTCATCGTGGTGCGATCCGATCATCCGCTTGCGTCGGCAAGAGACGTTTCGTTCGCCGACACGCTCGACTACGACCATGTCGGCCTGTTTGCGACCAGCTCGATCTATCTGCGCTCGCAATACACCGCGCAGCAGATCGGCAAGTCGATCCGGTTGCGGGTCCACGTCCCGGGATTCGATGCGGTGTGCCGGATGGTGCAGGCCGGCATGGGCATCGGCCTCATTCCCGACCGAGCGTTCGAGGTCCTCAGTCACGGCATGAATCTGACGGCCGTCGAGTTAAGCGACGACTGGGCCGATCGCGAACTGGTGCTGGTGGCCAGGGATCCCGCGGGATTGTCGGCGACGAGCCAGTTGATGCTCGATCATCTGCGATTGCCCGGAACCAAACCTCACTGATGACGGCCTTCGTGTCGTTCGTCATCCGCGAACGCGTGTTCATCAAAGGATATTGGACTTAAGGCCCTGCGCTCGGCGACACCACGATCAAAGACGATCGAGGAGCGCCAGACGTGGACGGACCATTATCCGGAATACGAGTCGTCGAGCTCGGAACTTTGATCGCGGCACCATTTGCCGCGCGGCTCTTTGCCGAGTTCGGCGCCGAGGTCATCAAGATCGAGCAACCTGGCAGTGGCGATCCCCTGCGCAGATGGCGCAAGCTGCATCAGGGCACCTCGCTCTGGTGGTACCTGCAATCCCGCAACAAGAAGTCGATCGCGATCGATCTGAAATCGCCTGACGGCCGCGACGTCGCGCTGCGGCTGGCCGCGCAAGCCGACGTCGTGATCGAGAATTTCAAGCCAGGGAGCCTCGAGAAACTCGGCCTCGGCTGGGATGTGCTCTCAAAGCTCAATCCGGACCTGACACTGGTCCGCATCTCCGGCTACGGGCAGACCGGCCCTTACCGCGATCGCTCCGGGTTCGGCGCGATCGGCGAAGCTATGGGTGGGCTGCGCTTCACCACCGGCGATCCCGACAGCCCGCCGGCCCGGGTCGGCATCAGTATCGGCGACAGCCTTGCGTCGCTTCATGGCGTGATCGGCGCGCTGATGTCGCTGCTCCGAGTCAAGACAGGGCAGGGGCGAGGGCAGGTGGTCGACGTCTCGCTCTACGAGAGCGTGTTCAACCTGATGGAGAGTCTCGTCCCCGAATATGACCTCATGGGTCATGTCAGGACCCGCACCGGCGGCGCCCTGCCGGGCATCAGTCCATCCAATACATATCCCAGCTCCGACGGGCGCCATGTCGTGATCGCCGGCAACAGCGACGCGATCTTCAAGCGCTTGATGCTGGTCATCGGGCGGCCGGACCTTGCAGACGATCCAGCGTTCGCAAGCAATGACGGGCGCGTCCGCGGCAACGCCTTGCTCGATGCTGCCATCGCTGCATGGACCTCGGAGCGAACGATGGACGAGATCCTCGCACGCCTCGATGCGGCCGACGTCCCCGCGGGCCGGATCTATTCCGTCGCCGATATTGTCGACGATCCCCATTACGCCGCCCGCGACATGATCCTGCCGACCGAGCTGCCGGGCGACGTCACCGTAAAGATGCCGGGCATCGCGCCGAAGCTCTCCGACACCCCGGGCGCGGTCAAATGGCCTGGCCCGACGCTGGGACAGCATACCGACGAGGTGCTCGCGGGCCTCGGCTTGCAGGCAGGCGATATCGCGCAGCTGCGCCGGAGCGGAGCGGTGCAATGACGGCAACGCCACCGGACGTCCTGATCCAGGAGGTCGCTCCGCGCGACGGCCTTCAGATCGAAGCGAAATGGGTCGAAACCAGCGAAAAAATCCGGCTGATCAATTCGCTCTCTGCGATCGGCTTCGGCCGCATTGAGGTCTCGTCATTCGTGTCAGCGGCGGCCGTGCCGTCGCTGCGCGACGCCGCGGACGTCTTCGCCGGCATCGAGCGGCGGCCCGGCGCGATCTACACGGCGTTGATCCCGAACCGGAAGGGTTCTGAGCTGGCGCTGGCCGCACGCGCCGACGAGCTCAATTTCGTGATGTCGGCGAGCGAGACGCACAACCGTGCCAACATGAACATGACGCATGCGGTGTCGCTGGCGTCGCTCAGCGAGATCGTGAAGCCAGCCCATGCAGGCGGCGCGTTGGTCAACGCGACGGTTGCGACGGCGTTCGGCTGTCCGTTCGAAGGCCTGCAGCCTTTCGAGAAGGTGCTCGACATCGTCACGCGCTATCTCGATCTCGGGGTCGATGGCGTCACGCTCGCCGATACCACGGGCATGGCCAATCCCAATCAGGTCTCGCAGCTGGTTGCCGAGGTCTTGATGCTGGTCCCTGCTGATATGCTCACGCTTCACTTCCACAACACGCGCGGTCTCGGGCTGGTTAACGTCCTCGCGGCCTATGACACCGGCGCGCGCCGCTTTGACGCCGCGCTGGGCGGCCTCGGCGGATGTCCATTTGCGCCGGGTGCCACCGGCAATGTCTGTACCGAAGACCTCGTCAATCTCTGCCACGAGACGGGCCTGCGGACCGGTCTCGACCTGCAGCGCTTGATCGATCTCTCGTTCCGGTTGCCTGGACTGATCGGACACGAGGTGCCGGGGCAGGTCGCCAAGGCCGGCCGTCCCCTCGATCTGCATCCCATACCCGAGCGGCTGCGACGCTCGGGCTGATCGACCGCTATCAAAATTCAAAACACATTGGAGGAAACCATGACGATTGCCACGGCGGCGACTGCCGACCTCGATACTGGACTCACAGAGCATCAGGTCATCAAGAAGATTGCGTGGCGGCTGATGCCGCTGATCATTGTCTGCTACTTCTTTGCGTTCTTCGACCGCGTCAACATCAGCTTCGCCAAGGCTGCGCTCCAGGCCGATCTCGGCCTCAGCAACACCGCCTACGGATTTGGCGCCAGCCTGTTCGTCGTTGGTTACGTCCTGCTGGAAGTGCCGAGCAACATGCTGCTCTATCGCTTCGGCGCGCGGCGCTGGATCGCCCGCATCATGATTTCCTGGGGGCTGGCGACGGCGGCGATGGTCTTCGTTCATAGCGAGTGGCAGTTCTATGCGCTGCGCTTTGTGATCGGCGCCATGGAGGCGGGATTTGCGCCCGGCATTCTCTATTACCTGACACTCTGGTTTCCAAAATCGCATCGCGGCCGCATGACGTCCGTGTTTTTTCTCGCCACTGCATTCTCGGGGATCATCGGCTCGCCGATCTCGGGTCTCATCCTCAACTATCTGAACGGGCTGCACGGTCTGGCCGGTTGGCAATGGCTGTTTCTGGCTGGCGGCATTCCCTGCGTTGCGCTTGGCTTCGTCGTGCTGCTGCGCTTCGACGACGGGATCGAGCACGCCGAATGGTTGAGCGACGACGAGCGCCGGTTGATCTCGGTTCAGCTGGACCGTCAGAAGACCGAGATCGGCGAGCATTCGGCATGGCGCTCGCTGCTCATGCCCGGCGTCCTGCTGCTCGGATTCATCTACTTCCTGATCCAGATCGCTTCCTACGGCCTCAATTTCTGGGCGCCCGACCTGATCAAGGCGGCCGGCGGAGGCAGTGCAGCCGCGATCGGCTTCCTGACCGCCGTACCCTATATCTGCGGCGCCATCTGCATGATTATCGTAGGCCGATTGTCGGATGCATCGGGCGAGCGCCCGAAATTTGTCGCAGCCTTGATTCTGACCGCGGCCGTGGGATTCTTCGCGTCCGGTGCATTCGACAGGAATGTCGTCACGCTGGTTGGCGCGCTTGCCATTCTTGGTGCCGGCGTGGTTGCGGCCATTCCGACATTCTGGACGCTGCCTCCGAAAATTCTCACCGGTGCGGGGGCGGCGAGCGGGATCGCACTCATCAATACGCTGGGGCAGGTCGGCGGCATCGTCAGCCCGGTCATGGTTGGCTCGGTCAAGGATGTGACCGGCAGCACGACACCCGCGCTCTATGTCATTGGCGGCTTGTGCGTGCTCTGTGCGTTGCTGCTGCTGACGGTGCTTCCGCGAGACCTGAAAGCCAGGGACGTGGCGGAACCCCGGGTCGCATAGGCCGCGGCATTGGCGCGCCTTGGTGAGGCGCATTCAAGAGGGTATCTAGGCGAAAGACATCACACCGCCGTCCATTCTCAATGGATGGCGGTGTGATGGCCCGGAACCGAAGGGGACGCGCAATGGCGAAGAACACGATTTGCCTCTGGTACGACAAGGACGCCGAGGCGGCCGCCCGCTTCTATGCCGAAACATTTCCCGATAGCGCCGTAAGCGCCGTCCATCACGCGCCCAGCGATTACCCCTCCGGCAGGGCGGGCGATGTGCTGACCGTCGAGTTTACGGTTGCCGGCGTTGCCTGTCTCGGCCTCAACGGCGGTCCGATTTTCAAGCACAACGAGGCTTTCTCGTTCCAGATCGCGACCGACGATCAGGAGGAGACCGACCGCTACTGGAACGCCATCATCGGCAATGGCGGGCAGGAGAGCGCCTGCGGCTGGTGCAAGGACAGATGGGGCCTCTCCTGGCAGATCACGCCGCGGGTGTTGACCGAGGCACTGGCGGCCGGCGGTGCCGAGGCAAAGCGCGCCTTCGATGCAATGATGGGGATGACGAAGATCGATGTCGCCGCGATCGAGGCCGCGCGCCGCGGCTGAAATCATCTCGCCTCAGATACAGAGGCCGAGCAGCTTGACGTGGCAGCCGCTGGATTTCGGCTTGCTGGCGGGCGCGGCCTCGCGCTTCACGGCAACCAGCGGCTCCTCGTCCTTCTTGCCTTTACCTTTGCCCTTGCCCTTCGGCTCGTAGTCGCCCGCGATCACCATGGCCCAATAGGTTCGCTTGCCACTGGCATTTTTGGCGCTTGCGATGCCGACGCGGGAGGCGTTGTGCAGCAGCAGGTTCTTGCGATGCCCGGACGAGTCGATCCACTGTCCCAGCGTCTTCTCGAAATTGTCGTAGCCGTAGGCGATGTTCTCGGCCGCGCGGCCCGCGCCGGCCGGTGCGACGCGCCGGTTGAACGGGCCGAGCGCGTCGTGGCTAAGGTCGTCCTTCGCCGCCATCGCGCGGGCCTGGTCCATGGCGATGCGGTCAAGGGTTGAATCGCGGACGACGCGGACTTCGCCGTTCTTGAGGCGAAAGCCGGAGATCAGCTCGGCCGGGGATTCGGCCATCGCGGGCGCAGCTGCGAGCAGCAGAAGGCCAGCGATCACGCCGCCAACCACACGATGCATCATCATCCCCCGAATGCCCATGACCCGCCGCCCGAATGATCCGATCGGTTCTCTATCGCCAATGTGGACGCTTCAAGGCGCGAGCAGCCCGTCAGCTCGCCGGCAGGTCCGCCTCGAAATTGAAGCGGTCGCGCAGGTTTTTCCGCTGTTCCAGGATGTCCTTGAGGAAGGCGCGGTCCTGGTCGTTCTTCATCATCGGTTCGATCAGGTCGAGCTGGTTCATGGCGACCAGTTGCAGGATCTCGGTTCGCGGCTTGCCGCTGGTATCGCGGGGCAGCGCGTGTACGACCTGGATGTGTTCCGGCGGCTTTGGGCCCTTGGCGGCCGAAAGCTCGCTGCGAAGCTCGCCTTCAAGCGTGGCCTGATCGGCCTCGACGAAGGCATAAAGCCCGACGCCGGAGCGGCGGTCGGCGAAGGCGACGATGGCGGTGTCGCGCACGGCCGGGTTCTTGCGTATCAGCTCGGCCAGCACCGGCGCGTCGTTGACCAGCCGGCGGCCGCCGCCCTCGCGGTCGGTGAAGTTGAACAGGCCGCGCGTGATCGCGCGATAGACCTTCTTGCCGGTCGCGAGCCACAGGCTGGCGGCGAATGATTTCTTCGCCAGGATCTTGCGCTCGCGGGGCGTCAGCGCCTCGGGTGCGTAGGAACGCTTGTGCTTGAGCAGATGCCGCAGGTCCTCGTAGGCGAGGATGCGGTAGAGCCGGCCACGTCGGTTGAAGCAGGCCGCGAGCTGGAAGTCGGTCACATAGGCGCGGCCGTCGCGGCCGACCAGCCAGTTCTGCTCCTTGGCGAGATCGTTGTGGCAGATGCCAGCGCGACGCAACCGGCGTAGCGCCACCTTGGCCGAGCGGAAATAGGCGAGGTCGCCATGCGGCTTGGCAAGATGGAGCGCGACGCCGTCGACAAAGCCGCGCACGAGCGCCCGGCGGCCGGCCCACAGCAAATCGGGGCCGACATTGAGGCCTTTGGCCAGTGCCAGCGCGTGCTTCTCACGCGCGAACAGGTGGCGCGCCAAGGGAAATGACCACCACGGCACTTCGTCGAGCCGGCGCAGCACGGCGTCGACCTCGCCGCTGTCACCGCGGAAGCGGCCGCGCTCGACGGTCGAGAACACGTCGCGCTTGAGCAGCACGCCCTCGGTCCAGCGCGCCGACAGTGTCGCGGCGTCGTCTTTGGGAAGACTCATCGAAAAACTCACGCTGCTGCGGCGATGCGCAGGTGATCGGCGATCCAGCGATCGAGATCGGCGAGCGCCAGCGCGCTCATCGCCTGCTTCTTGGCCACCGTCTTCTCGTTGCCGCGCAGGCGGCTGCCGTCGGGCTTCTTCGTCGGAGCATTCGCAAGCGGCGGGAACAGGCCGAAATTGATGTTCATCGGCTGGAACGAGCGCGTACCGGGCTCAATGGTCTCGATATGGCCGCCGGTGATGTGACCGAGCAACGATCCCAGTGCTGTCGTAGCAGGCGGGCTCGCCAGCGTTTCGCCGCGCGCATCCGCTGCCGCATAGAGACCGGCGATCAGGCCGACGCTGGCGGATTCCACATAGCCCTCGCAGCCGGTCATCTGACCGGCAAAGCGCAGCCGCGGCTGCGCGCGCAGGCGCAGCTGGCCGTCGAGCAGCTTTGGCGAATTGAGGAAGGTGTTGCGATGCAGGCCGCCGAGGCGGGCGAATTCGGCCTTCTCCAGCCCCGGAATGCTGCGGAAGATGCGCTGCTGTTCGCCGTATTTCAGCTTCGTCTGGAATCCGACGATGTTGTAGAGCGTGCCGAGCTTGTTGTCCTGGCGCAGCTGCACGATCGCGTAGGCCTTCGTGGTGGGATCGTGCGGATTGGTGAGGCCGACCGGCTTCATCGGGCCGTGGCGCAACGTCTCGGGGCCGCGCTCCGCCATCACCTCGATCGGCAGGCAGCCGTCGAAATAGGGCGTGTTGGTCTCCCATTCCTTGAACTCGGTCTTCTCGCCCGCGATCAGCGCGGCGACGAAGCCGTCATACTGCTCCTTGGTCATGGGGCAGTTGATGTAGTCGGCACCGGTGCCGCCGGGGCCGACCTTGTCATAGCGCGACTGGAACCAGGCCACTGACATGTCGATGGACTCGCGATGCACGATCGGCGCGATCGCGTCGAAGAAAGCGAGAGCGTTCTCGTCGGTCAATTCGCGGATGGCGTCGGCCAGCGGGGCGGAGGTGAGGGGACCGGTCGCCACGATCACGTTGCTCCACTCGGCCGGCGGCAGGCCTGCGATCTCGCCGCGGGCGATCTCGATCAGGGGGTGGTCGTTGAGCGCCTTGGTGACGGCCGCCGAGAAGCCGTCGCGGTCGACCGCGAGCGCGCCGCCGGCGGGCACCTGGTTGGCGTCGGCCGCGCGCATGATCAGCGAGCCGAGCCGGCGCATTTCAGCGTGCAGCAGGCCGACGGCGTTGTTGGCGGCGTCGTCCGAGCGGAACGAATTGGAGCAGACGAGCTCGGCGAGCCCATCGGTGCGGTGCGCCTCGGTCATGCGGTCCGGCCGCATCTCGTGCAGCACCACGGGCACGCCGGATTTGGCGACCTGCCAGGCGGCTTCGGAACCGGCAAGGCCAGCGCCGATCACGTGGACAATGTTGGATTGGGGTCCTGTCATGGGGCGGACAGGTAGCGCTTTTCGGCGGTCAGTGGAATCGCCGAGATGGAGTTTTCTGCCATCAGAAACGACAACGCCCGCACGAGGCGGGCGCTATCGGTTCGTCCGGTGAAGGGCTGAACGGAATCAACCCTGATACTGACCGGCGGCAACGCGCGGGATGTCCGAGCGATCGAGGCCGATGTCGGCCAGTTCGCGATCGCTGAGCTGGGACAGCTCGGCAACATTGCGCTGATAGTCCCGGAAAGCCTGGATCATGCGGATGAGCGAGAGCAGCATTGGTAGTCTCCTGTAGTTCGATTCAGCCCTTGCCCGAGCCTCATCGTTGAAATGAATATAGGTGAGAGTGGTGCAGTGCGAAAGTTCCGATGTTGCGATGCAGCTAAGCGCGAGGTGCATAGCGGTGGTAACGGACGATTAACCCGGGAACACTCTCGCCTAAAGGGTAGGCGAAATAGGGAATACTTTGCCAGAAATCACCGTGAATTCACGGGTTTACTGCAACCACTCTCGCTACCGGTGAAATGGAAATAGGTAGGGTTCCAACTGTTCTCAAGGCGATCAGTCAGCGCCTGCGCCCAAGTCTCGCATGCGCGAATCGCATGATAGCGGAACTATAGATATGAATATAAATTCATTCATATGTGGGGCACTATGCGACCGGGTCCCGACGATCCAACTCGCTTTGGGCTGGCGGATCACCAGACGGCCAGGCGTGAAGCCTGCCGAAACCCACCAAGCCTCGTTTCAGACCGCAACCGCCTCTCTGGTGCGGTGCACACACGCCGAACGTGTGGCGTTCATTACAAGGGTGTAATGAAAATCAGAAACTTTGCATGGTGCCTCTGCGCCGCACGCAACATCACGCAATTCTCGCGAGGAATTTATTGCGGCAAGTTGCCGCGCCCGGAGGAAAGTCATGTCGCAGATTCTGGCAATGTCGCTGGTTCTGTCCCAAGAACAAGAGAAGGAAAGTAACATCATGACGAAGTTACTCGGGGTTATCGCAATTGCCGCCGTTGCGTTCGCCGTCGCGCCGGCCCAGGCTGCCAAGCACGCCATGGGCGGTTGCAGCTCGGCCAATCTGGAGAAGACGGAGACCGCGATCGAGAACATGGCCGACGGCGACAGCAAGTTCGTGGCGCAGAAGGAGATCGCGGCTGCGCAGGACGCGCTTCTCAACGGCAAAATGGGTGTGTGCGGCGCGCACCTGAACAAGGCGATGAACGCCACCATGGGGAAGTAAACGCACCAAGAGAGGGCCGATCGCCGGGCGATCGGCCCTACGCGTCCTGTCGGGCGCTATTTAAGGGGCGCGTGCGAGCTGGGTCGCGAAATAGGCGACGGTCTTGGAGTAGACTTCGCTCTTATTCCACTGCTGCAATACCGCAAAATTCGGACTGCCCGGCTGCCAATCCTTGCCGCGCTGCCAGCCGTAGCCGGCGAGATAATTGGCGGTGGAGGCGAGCACGTCGGGCGCGTTGTGCAAGAGGTCGCGCTTGCCGTTGCCGTCGAAATCGACGGCGTATTTCATCCAGGACGACGGCATGAACTGGGTCTGGCCGAGCTCGCCGGCCCATGCGCCCTTCATGTCGGCGGGGGCGAGGTCACCGCGCTGGACGATGCGCAGCGCATCCAGCAGCTCGGCACGAAACTGGTCGGAGCGACGGCAATCATAGGCCAGCGTTGCCAGCGAGCGGATGGTGGCGAACTTGCCGGTGTTGACGCCGAAATCGGTCTCGAGACCCCAGATCGCGACCAGCACCTCGCCGGGCACGCCATAGGTCTGTTCGATGCGGGACAGCACCGAGCCGTATTGCTTCATCATGTTGGAGCCACGCTGCATGCGCGGCGGCACCATGCGGCCGGAGAACTCCTCGAAGGTCTGGGTGAAGACTTTTTGCGAGCGGTCCCGGTTGAGCACGCTCTGGTCGAGCGTCACGCCGGCAAGCCCGGCGGCAACGGCCTGCTGCGAGACGCCCTTGGCCGCGGCGTCGGCTTTGAAGTCCGCGAGCCAGGCGTCGAAATTGCCCGAGCCGCAGGCAACAGCGGCGAGGGCTGGCTGGGCGGTTAGGATTGACGCGGAGAGGGCGAGGGCTGCGAGAGCGAGACGAGAAATCGTCGGGGTCATCAGATGAAATGGATTCCGTGAAGTGATCTGACCGGCGGGCGCAATTTCGATTGTAACCGCGGCCAAAGCAAGGCGTATGACAGCACGCAATCCTGCCCGAGCCGAGCCCGGGCAGGATCGCATGTCACGATATCGTCAGGCGTCCGTCCGATTGCGCCAGGGGAAGAGGTTGGCGGGGAAGTCGGCGGCCGGCTTGCGCGGGCGATGCGGCGGGGGCGGCACCGGACGTGCACCGGGCTCCGAGACGATCACCTTGCGGTAGAGGTGCCAGGTGGCGTGGCCGAGCAGGGGGATCACCACGGCAAGGCCAAGGAACGCCGGAATCGTACCTAGCGCCAGCAGCACCGCCACGATCAGGCCCCAGGCCGCCATCGGCACCGGGTTCTTGGCGACGACGCGCAGGGACGTCACCATGGCCTCGAACGCGCCGGCATGGCGGTCGAGCATCAAGGGGAACGACACGGCGCTGATGCAGAGCGCGGCAAGCGCAAACAGGAAGCCGGTGCCGCAGCCGACCACGATCAGCCACCAGCCTTGCTGGGTCGTCAGAACGCGCGTCATGAAATCAGAGATACCGGTCGCGCCCTCATAGCCGAACGCCGCGACATAGATCGCCTGAGCGGTCGCAACCCAGGTCACGAACAGAGCGAGCAGCAGGGTGCCGAGACCGAGCATGGCGCCGAACGAAGGCGAGCGCAGCACCTCCATGGCATTCCAGGCGCTGGCCTCCTCATAACGTTCGCGCCGGCTGGAGAGCTCATAGAGACCGAGCGCGGCGAACGGGCCGATCAACGCGAAGCCTGCGGCCAGTGGGAACAACAGCGGCAGCACCGAATAGCCCATCACCGCGCGGGCGAGCACGAGGCCTAGCACCGGATAGATCACGCAGAGGATGATGGCGTGGCTCGGCACCGCCTTGAAATCTTCCCAGCCGCGCCTGAGCGCGTCGTGCAGATCGGACAGTTGGATGGTTCGGATCACCGGTCCAGCCGCATCCGCGGGCTGGGCCACAGTGGGGACATTGCCCGGGTAGAGTGTGGCCATGGTCGCTAGCTCCCTTGCCATGCAGCCGAATTCGGCGCCGGCAACGGCGCAAGCGGCCGCTTTTCTGAGTTTCGCGATTCCGGCCAGACGCGAATTCCGGACGTCATCGCGAACTGAAAGTGGAGCGTACGCCCATTTCCGAGTCCTGTCCCACACGCTTGGTTGAGATTCGATGCCGCACCGCAACCTCAACGATGTCATTCGGTCGTCATTTCGCCGCAGATAAGCTGATGCTGGTTGTCGGTTCGCAGAACTTCGCGGGCGTAACGCAGTAACTTCGTTTATAAGTGCCACTCAAGGCCCTTCCAACGGATCCTTTTCGGGGAGAAGACATGAGCATTTTCGGGAAAATCATGGGCGCGATCTTCGGCAGCCATCCGGCTTCCGCCGCGCCCGCAGGTGGCGCACCCTCGGGTAGCGCACCCGCCAGCGCCGCGCCGGGCGGATCGGCGCCTGCTGCCGCGCCGATGGCAACCGTGGACGTTGCGGCCATCGTCGACAAGCTGGTCGCTGCCCAGAAGGAGAAGCTGGAATGGCGCACCTCGATCGTCGACCTCATGAAGGCGCTCGACATCGACTCCAGCCTTGCCGCGCGTAAGGACCTCGCCAAGGAGCTCGGCTACAGCGGTGACATGAACGACTCGGCGAGCATGAACGTCTGGCTGCACAAGCAGGTGATGTCCAAGCTCGCCGCCAATGGCGGCAAGCTGCCGCCGGAGATCAAGCACTGACCGATTGTTCGGTCGTAAGCCAAGGGGGCCCGCGATCTCGCGGGCCCTTTTGCATTCAGGCGACGAGGTCTGCTTCCTCCGGATGCCTGTCGAGATAGTCGACGACGAAGCCACAGCCGGCGATCACCTTCTTGCCGTCGCGGCGGATCAAGTCCAGCGCACCCTTGATCAGCTCGGACGCAATGCCGCGGCCGCGCAGCGCGCGCGGCGTCTCGGTATGGGTGATGATCACGGCCGACGGCGTCAGCCGGTAATTGGCGAAGGCGATTTCGTTGCCCGTATCGAGCTCGAAGCGACTCCTGTCCTTGTTGTCCCGTACCGCCATGCCAGATCCCTTCGAAGCGCTGCGTGTTCTCTGATCTAGGCGCCTGAACCGGCCCTTGCCAAGGTGCGACCAAGGGAGGTTGCCGCAGGGGAGATATCCGGAAAATGCGTGTCCCGCTCAGCCTCTTGGCGCTGCTTGCGGCGCTCGTCTCGACCGCGCCGGTGTCGGCTGCGGCCGAAGGCGCCCCGGCCTGGGATGCCTGCGTCGGGCTGGCCAGTACGCCGGACGCGCGGATCAAAGCCTGCTCGGCCGTGATCGATACCAGGAGCGAGAGCGGGCAGAGGCTTGCCGGCGCCTATTGCAATCGCGGCCATGGGCTCACCGAGAAACGCGAGCTCGACGCCGCGTTGTCCGATCTCGACGAGGCGGTCCGGCTCGCTCCCGGCTATGCCTGCGCCTACAACAATCGCGGCCGCGTCTACAGCTTCAAGCGCGACTATGATCGTGCCATCGCCGAATACGACCAAGCCATCAAGCTCGATCCGTCGCTGACGCTGGCCTACAGCAACCGCGGAGAGTCCCGTTTCAACAAGGGCGACCTCGACGGCGCCATTGCCGATTTCGACGCGGCGATCAAGCGCGATCCCAACTATGTCACCGCCTACGCCAACCGCGGCTTCGTCTATGCCCGCAAGCATGACACGGCGCATGCGCTCGCCGACTACAGCATGCGGATCAGGCTGGCGCCGGATCTGATTGCCTATATCGACCGCGGCAACGTCTACCGCGACAGCGAGCAGCTCGACCGGGCCGCCGCCGACTACGGCGAGGCGATCCGCGTCGCGCCGACCGACGCACGCGGCTGGCGCAATCGCGGCATGATCCGGCTCTATCGGGGCGACAACAAGCGCGGCCTTGCCGACTACGACAAGGCGCTGCAATACGATCCCTCCGACGTGTTCTCCTGGAACAACCGCGGCCAGGCCAGGCTGCGCCTCGGCGACAGGCAGGGCGCGATTGCCGATTTCCGGAAGGCGCTGGAATTGCGTCCAGGCCTGCCGTCCGCCCATGATGCACTGCAGAAGCTTGGGGCTCTGTAGCGAGCGTTCGATCAACGCGTGAGCCATAATTCCTAATGCCGCCTCGCTGGCAAAAAACATCAGTCCGTCTTGCAATCGTGCACCCGGTTCCCCACGTCTCGTTACAGGACATACGCCCGAATGCGGCCGGCACGGTCGCTAGACATTCGGAGTGTCATGATCGCCAGCCGCTGACGTATGCCTCTTTTGGAGGAGGGTACGATGTCGGACTTTAGTTTCATCAAGACTCATCGAACATGGGAAGATTGGTGCGGGATGCTGCTCGGCGCGCTGATTGTCGCATCGCCGTGGTTCCCCATCCAGGATCACTCGCCGATCGTCGAACGCCAGACGATGATCCTGAACACGGTCGCAATCGGCCTCGTCGTATTCGGCCTGAGCCAGCTCGAATATGTCGCGTTGCAGCGCTGGCAGGAGGTGGCGACGATCCTGGTCGGGCTGTGGCTTATCGTCTCGCCCTATGTGTTCGGTTATTCCGGCGAAGGCTTTCTCCGGATCTACCATACGAGTCTCGGAGCGGTGGCGGTGATCCTCGGCGTGCTCCAGCTGTGGCAGGACTGGGGTCTGAGTGACCAGGATATGCTGAAGCATGGGCAATAGGCGGTAGATTTGAGCAGGCCTGCCGTGCGCTCGGCGGGCCTGCGCTCGCTTAACTCTTCACCAAATCCGCATACTCCGGATGTTTCTCGATCCACGCCTTCACGAACGGACATTGCGGGATCAGTTTCAAGCCGGCCGCGCGGACCTGGTCGAGCGCGGCTTGCACCAGCTTCGAGCCGACGCCCTTGCCACCGAGCTCCTTCGGCACGCCGGTATGCTCGAAGGTGATGACGTTGCCGTCGAGCTTGTAGTGTTCGGTCGCGAGATGGCCCTCCACCTCCAGCTCGAAGCGATGATCGGCCTTGTTATCGATGACGTCGCTCATGGTGTCTCCCGTCAGGTCTTCAACGAGTCCGTCAGCATCTTGCGGATCGACCAGGCCTCGCCGTCGGACGAGCCCTTGATGTCGTCGATCCGCCAGCTGTTCGCCTCGCGCACGAAGTCATAGCGCACGATCTGGTCGGCGGGTTTGCGGTCGTTGCGGTGGCCGGTGATGGTCACCGCGATCGTCGCCTTGTCGGCCTCCACCTTCTCCGCGTCAACCTTGAAGGATTTCACGTCCGGTTCCTGCGAGTTGGTGACAGGATCGAAATCGACCGGACCAACGTCGCCCTTCGGCGTATGCGCATCCGCCTTGGCCCACAGCGCGACCAGCGCCCTGGAGAGATATTTTGTTTTGGCCGCCTTGTTCTCGATGACGAAGGCGCCGCCGCCATCGCCTTTGCCCTTGGCTGCGCGCGTGTAGATGGCGGTCAGGATCGCGACGGGGTCGCTGGAGGCAGGCATCACGGCGAATGCCGGAGCGGCGGAGGCAAGCAGAGAGGCGGCGACGAAGGTCCGACGGGTGAGCATGAAATGTCCCTGAGATAATGACGTGCGATCGCAGGGCCGGAGCGGCCGGCGTCAGCGCGTATCTCTGTAGACCGATGGCGCGGCCGCTCGGTTCAATCGGTCGCTTTGGCGAGCCTGGAATCTTCAGATTGCGGCTGCGGGCGGAGGCAACCCTGGCAGATGACGAGGGAGCGGGTGACCCTGGCGTCCTGCTCGGCCTCGATGCCGTCCTGGGCCTGCCACCATTCCTTCGAATAGGGCTGAAGTCCGGCTTGCGACCTGTTGCGCTCGGAGCCGGCGTCGGCGCGCGTGGCACGCGGAGCCCCGGAACGTGGCTGGTTGGGATCCTCGCCGGCGCCATCCCAGGCATAGCGCGCGGGCTTGAAGGCGGGGTCGGCGGAGAGGTGCGCCTGAGGCGCCACGGCACATCCGGCGAGCACCAGCGACAACAGGAGGAAGGCGGGCGCTTTGACCATGATGCGGCACTCTGTACGCGAGAACTGGCTGAGGTTGCGCCGATCATGTTTAAAATTCCCTGAACGGTCGCGGCTGCGCCGGCGACAAACGCGAATGCGCTATCTGATCCTCCTGCTCATACTGCTCGCCACCGCTGCGCGCGCCGACGATGCAAAACCGTTCAATCCCTCCGATTATCCGCCCGCCGTGCAGCAGGCGCTGCGCTACGCCAATGAGGAATGCGACAGCCAGGATGGTGGCCTGGTGACCTTCGCGCCGGACACCGTGCGCAAGATCGATCTGACCGGCGACGGCCGTGAGGACTACATCGTCGATTTCCGCGACACCAAATGCGGGGAGCGCGAGACCACCTATTGCGGAACCGGCGGCTGCGTCATGAACGTCCTGGTGACTTTGCCCGACGGCAGCGTGCGCCCCGTGTTCGACGGCTCTGTCCGCGGCTACAAGATTTTGCCGCCGGCGATGAAGCGTGGCGCGGCGCGCACCATTCGCTTCGATCTGCACGGTAGCTATTGCGGTGGTTTCGGTGCGCAGGCCTGCTGGAAGGAGAAGGCCATCACGGCGACGCCCTTTGCGTTCAAGCAGCCGTAGGGCAGATGCGCGACCGGCGGCCTTGCTACACCGCATTCGATGGCGATAAATGGGCTGCAAGGAGCGGGCGGCTCGTGCGCCGTCCGCCGTCGAAGAGGAAGCCCGATGCAGCCCCTGCGCATGTCCCGCCGCGTCATGAATCTCGCTCACATGCTGACCCAGAATGCGCGGCGGCATGGGGCGCGTCCCGGTTTCGTATGGGGGGACAAATCCTGGACCTGGCGCGAGATCGATGCGCAGGTCTCGGCGCTGGCCGCCGCACTCGCCGCGCGCGGCATTGCCAAGGGCGACCGCATCCTCGTCCATTCCAAGAACGGCGACGAGATGTTCTTCTCGATGTTCGCCGCGTTCCGGCTCGGTGCGGTCTGGGTGCCTACCAATTTCCGCCTGATGCCGGATGAGGTCACCTATCTCGCGCAGGCCTCCGGCGCGAAGGCATTCCTGTGCCACGTCGATTTTCCCGAGCACGCTGCAGCCGTGAAGGGCGGTGCGCTCGAGTTCACCTGGAGCGTCGACGGCAAGGGCTCGTTCGGCGAGCGCTCGGTGGCGGAAGCCATCGCCTCGCAGGCCGGTGCAAGTGTTGCGAACGTCGCCGTCGAGCACGACGATCCCTGCTGGTTCTTCTTCACCTCCGGCACCACCGGCCGCTCCAAGGCCGCGGTGCTGACCCACGGCCAGATGGGTTTTGTCGTCACCAACCATCTCGCCGATCTCACCCCCGGCGTCACGGAAGCGGATGCGTCGCTGGTGGTGGCGCCGCTGTCGCATGGCGCCGGCGTCCATCAGCTGGTGCAGACCGCCCGCGGTGTGTGCACCGTGCTGCTGCCGACGGAGAAATTCGACATCGACGAGGCGTTCCGCCTGATCGAGGCGCATCGGGTCAGCAATCTCTTCACGGTGCCGACGATCCTGAAGATGATGGTCGAGCATCCGGCCGCCGACAAATACGATCATTCCTCGCTGCGTCACGTGATCTATGCCGGCGCGCCGATGTACCGCGAGGACCAGAAGGCCGCGCTGAAGAAGCTCGGCAAGGTCATCGTGCAGTATTTTGGCCTCGGCGAGGTCACCGGCAACATCACCGTGCTGCCGGCGGCGCTGCATGATCCCGAGGACGGGCCCTATGCGAAGATCGGCACCTGCGGCTTCGAGCGCACGGCCATGCAGGTCTCGATCCAGGACGACGAGGGCTGCGAGCTGGCCGCCAACCAGAGCGGCGAGATCTGCGTGATCGGGCCTGCCGTGCTCGCCGGCTACTACGACAACCCCGAGGCCAATGCGAAGGCGTTCCGCAACGGCTGGTTCCGCACCGGCGACCTCGGACACATGGACGAGGAGGGGTTTGTCTACATCACGGGACGCGCCTCGGACATGTACATCTCCGGTGGCTCCAATATCTATCCGCGCGAGATCGAGGAGAAGATATTGACGCATCCCGCGGTCGGCGAGGTCGCCGTGCTCGGCGTGCCCGACGCGACCTGGGGCGAGGTCGGCGTCGCCGTCTGCGTCGCGCGCGAAGGCGAGACGCCGGTGAGCGAAGCCGAGATGGCGGCGTTCCTCCTGCAGAAGGTGCCGCGCTACAAGATGCCGAAGCGGTTCTTCTTCTGGGATGCATTGCCGAAGTCCGGCTATGGCAAGATCCCGAAGCGCATGGTGCGCGATGAGCTCGAGGCGCGCGGGCTGCTCGATCTCGACAACAAGCAGGCGGGCTGAGCATACGCGATGCGAAGTATCAAGCAGCCGGGCGCGCCTGTCGCCGAACGCATCCAATGGGTCGAGGCGAGGGGGCGCGCGTTCTCGTTCAGGCTCGAAGCGGGTCTGCCGCTGCTCGAAGCCGCGCGGCGTGGTTTTGCGGCGGAGGGGTTTGCCAGTGGCGTGCTGAATTTTGGCAGCGCTGCGCTCGGACCATTCGCATATGTGATGCCGGCGCTGTCGAAGACAGGTGAGAACGCAGCGTTCTACAGTGACACTTTTCGCCCCAGCGGCGTGATGCGCACGAAACTCGGCAGCATGACGCTCGGTATGCGCGATGGCGCCCCGTTCTTTCATTGCCACGGGCTCTGGACGGAGGCGGACGGCAAGGCAAGCGGCGGCCACATGCTCCCGGACGAGACGGTTGTCGCCGAGCCGTTCGAGGTCGAAGCGTTCGGCATCGACGGCGCGATGTTCACCGCGGAGCCCGATCCCGAGACCAATTTCAAGCTGTTCGGGCCGGTGCCTGGTGTGAGCACCGGCGCGCGCACCACGAGCCGCGCCTTCTCACTTCGGCTGCGGCCCAACCAGGATTTTGCCGGCTGCCTCGAAGCGTTCTGCCGCGCGCATGGCATCGCACGCGCGAAGATTCACGGCGGCGTCGGCTCGACCATCGGCGCGCGCTTCACCCATGGCGGCGTGACCGAACCGTTCGCGACCGAGCTCGCTGTGACAGCGGGGACGATTGTACAGGGCAGTTCGGGTGCACCGGAGGCGGCGCTCGACATTGCCCTGATCGACTACACTGGCGGCATCGCTGAGGGCCGTCTGATCCGTGGGGACAATCCCGTGCTGATGACCATGGAGCTGGCGCTCGAGGTGTTGGGCTAGTATCGGCGAGCGATCATCAGTGAGCACGTAGCTTGGCGATGGCCAAGAACGTGGATTCACTTATCCCTGATATGCCCGAGCTCGATCCTTGAAAGAGGTTGAGCAAGGGAGATTGACCCTGGCCGATGCTCTCGCCGTTTCTGACGTCATACATGGCGGAGAACCGGCTCAACAGTTTTTCAACCTTCGCCGGATCGGAAAGATCCTTGATCTTCATGAATTTGTCCACGACCTTGGCTTGCTGATCGATCTGCATCGAGGCCATCGAGTCAGGCAAATCGAAGGTGGTTCTGAACACCTCTGAAAGAGCCTTGTCGGCAAGGATGTCGTATGCGGACGTGATTTCTCCCGCCTTTCGCTGGAAATAGAGCGCAAGGCGTACGCCGGGATTCGTATCCCCCTGCTGCTGCTCCAGGCTTTGCTGGAGATAGTTCGCCTGTGTTTCCCGGAATTGATCTCTCTTCTGAGGACCCATCATCGGGAGGCGCGCGACGTTGCCCTTGCTGTCGAAGTTGAACGACGCAACGATTTCGGCAAAGCGAGGATCGCTCTGCGTGTTCGCGAAGCTCTTTGGGTTGTTCAGGTCGGAGCTGAAGATCTTCTTGAGAAATTCGGTGCTGACCTTCTTAGGGTCCAAACCCTTGGCCAAGAGAATGAAATCGACCATCGGCCTGTTTGCGAGAAGCTCGGAAACGCTGTCGATGCCTGCGATTGCCTCTTGATAAGCCGTCGCATCTTTCGTGGCTAGTGCCCGAATTGCCTTCTCCTGCTGAGGGCTTGCCTGTTTCAGCGCGGCAACGACGTATTGTCTCGCGATCTGGAGGACCTGAGCCGAGTCTTGAGCCACCAAGGGGGTCGTCAGATTGCCTTTTGCGTCGAAGTTGAAGGCGCGTGCGAGCTCTACGTACCGATTGTCCTTGAGGGTATAGACGTAGCTCTTGGGGTCGTTGACGTCGCTTTCGAGGACTGCCTTGATCGTCGCCTTCGAGACCATTCCGGGATCGAGGCCGACGGCGCCCAGCGCAAAATCATACACGCCAGGTGTCGATACGAACGCTTGGACTGAATTGATCTTGCTGAGGTCCGTTCTGAATTGCTTGATCGCCAAAGCTTCGTATATCGGGCTTGCCGCCGAATAGACGGCGGCCTTGCTGTCGTCGAACCGCTTTTTCGTGATCGCGACATTTGCGGCAGTCTGGGCGGACACGCCTGACGGAAGCGACCCGTCGGGCGAGAACTCGAACGCGCCGGCCAGGTCTACAAACCCGCCAATCGTCGCTATCTGGTCACTGAGGCTGGAAATGCTTTTCGTATATGACTCCAGGTGACTTTTTTCGACCAGGATCTGGATGTTCAACTGGGTCACGTCGGCGCCCGGTTGCGATAGTTGGGCCTTGTAACCGGTTATCTTTAGATCAGCGGCGCTGGCGTCCGATTTGGCTTGAGCAAGCTGGGCGTTGAGGCCGGTCAACTGAGAAGCGAAGGTGGTGTTGACGTAGCTATTTGGATCGGACGGATCGCTGCGCAAGACCTGACTTATCGTGTCACCCGGCCACTTGCTTTGATCGATCCCGTATGCCGAGTAGACATAGTTGCGAAGACGGTCGTTGTTCAGGAGTTGGTCTGCACTGCTGATCTTGCCGATTTCAGCGCTGTAGTAATTCGAGTCTGCGGCAAGCGCATCGACCTGGCTCTTCTTGGTCGTCGTGTACAGACCGATCATCTCGTCGGTCTGGTCTCCCGATTGCGCAACTGGCGTGGCACTGCCATTGAAGGAGAATGCCGCGGCAAACTCCCGGTAGCGCTTGTCTACCAACTTGTTGACGAAGCTCTTTGGGTCGGAGAGGTCGCTCTCAAGCACCTTCTTCATGAAAGCCTTGGCGTAGGCCATGTCTTCCAGGCCATATGCCTTCATCGCATAATGATACAGGCGATAATCTTTCATAAGATCATCGACGGTCCGCACCTTGCCGATGTTGGCTTTGTAATAGGCGGATTCTCGCGCGACATCGGGTTGCTGTTCAACCCGCGTCAGGGACTGCTTGAGATGGTGCGCAATGTAGTTGTAGCTGAAATACGTTGATACCATCGCGCATTCCTCGCGGCTCTACGGTCCTGGACTTCCGTCAATCATTGCCGGGTCGCGGGGTGGGGGCTGGCCTCATGCCAGCAAGCTGTCTCGCAGCAACGTTTTCTTAAGGCGATTCTTCGCTGCAATCTTAGGTTTTAATTTGCGTCCAAGTGACGCATGCCGGGTTTTGTTGCTGTATGTTTCTCAGGTGCTGCTTTCGCGAGGATTGTGTTCCTGATATGTTCCAGTCGAAATATCGACCGGAGTGGGTTGGAAGCAGAGCATGAGCCGACGAAGCAATCGCACCATCAACCTGCCGGCGCCGTATCTGAAGCGGGTCTGGCTCGATCCGTCGCGAGTTCACGATCGCGAGGCATATCCGTTTTGCCTGCCCATCTTCCCGGATGATTTCGAGCTCAACTTCGACGCCGCCATCACGATCATCGTCGGAGAGAATGGCACCGGGAAGTCGACGATCCTCGAGGGTATCGCAGCGCTTGCCGGCTACGACGATGCGGGTGGAGGCAAGGGCTACATGCCCGTCGACCATTCCGAAGCGCGGGAGAAGATGGGCGGCCAGCTTTCCAGGGCCTTGCGCGCAAGCTGGCTGCCGAAGATCGCCAACGGCTGTTTTTTTCGCGCCGAGAGTTTTTTCTCGGTCGCGCGATATCTCGACGAGGCCGCACGTGATGCCGGCCAGGCCGGCCCCGACTTCCTGTCGCATTCCCATGGCGAAGGTTTTCTGCGCTTCTTCGAGGAGCGCTGCCAGCGCCAGGGCATCTTCATCTTCGACGAGCCGGAATCGGCGCTGTCGCCGGCGCGTCAGATCGAATTCCTGAAGCTCTTGCGACGCATGGACGAGTCCCGCATCTGCCAGGTCATCATGGCAACCCATGCGCCTCTGCTGATGGCCTATCCAAACGCGAGACTGTTGCGGTTGGGCAAATACGGCCTGGAGCCGACGACGGTGGAGCAAACCGATCATTACCGGGTGATGCGCGAGTTCTGTGACGATCCGCGCGGGTTCGTGGAGGCGACACTGGCGGAGTAGGCGAGGGCGCGCTCCCACGGCACTCGCTCTTCTCGTGTCCCGGACGCGCTGCAGCGCGTAGCGGTGCGGCGCAGAGCAGGGACTCACGCAGTCACACGCTCGCTGATGCATGGGCCCCGGCTCTGCAGCGCACCGCCGCACTGGACGATGCTGCGCATCGCCAGGGAAGCGCTGCGCTGCGTCCGGGGCACGCGAGCAGCTTCTATCTTTGCATTCGAATTCAAATCGCACGGACGGATTCGCATCCTCGCGGCAAGATCTGCCCGAGCTCTGCTGTATTCATCGCCCCCAAAAGTGCCGAGGGCGCGGGGAAGGCCGGGTGCCGGCTGGCACCCGCGGTCCACTGTGCGGAAATTGCGCTACGAAGTTTGCACAGTGGCATACAGGTGAAGCCAAACATCCGGCCTTCCCTGCGCAGTGGTTTTACGGCTTATGCCGAGCTCTCCCCCGGGGAGCGATGCACTATTGCCCCCGTCGCCTTGCGGATGACTGATGTGCGGGCCCGGTCGGGCCGCCACATCACCGCAAGACTTGGCGCACAGGCTCCGGGCGCCAGGACGGCACGGTTTTACCGTACACAGGCTGCACCGGTCGTGTGCGCGCGGCGTTCGCTCACGGTTGCCCGCCCTGCAAACCACCTTCGCGCCGACGCCGCCTGCGTCCACCACGTCCCACCCCGCGTGTCGTGACGATCGCGATAACGCCCCTCGGCCCGGGGTGGGATGGCTTTCTATATGATAATCCGAAATGCGGATAAAGAGAATTATTTCTGCGTGGTGCGGTTGACCCGCCCATTGGGTGTTTTGCCCGACGGGCGGC
This sequence comes from Bradyrhizobium sp. S3.7.6, assembly GCF_054061875.1. Taxonomy (NCBI): domain Bacteria; kingdom Pseudomonadati; phylum Pseudomonadota; class Alphaproteobacteria; order Hyphomicrobiales; family Nitrobacteraceae; genus Bradyrhizobium; species Bradyrhizobium sp. S3.7.6. The sequence goes on from NZ_JBSSEQ010000001.1 coordinate 4,955,534, forward strand.
GCAAGGGGTTGTGGGACGCGCGAGCGCGCGCCGCAACGCCGCCATGAACAGGTCTCCCCACGGCCGCAAAATGCGCTACCATGATCGCAGCGCGCCTCAAGTCGCGCACGATCCACGAGACGCATGAGGAAACGAGATGAGGGTGACGATTGGACGGCGCATGGTCATGGGCGCGGTGCTGACTGCCGCGGGCGCGGTGGCTTTGACGGCGGCGTTTGGCCCGGCTTGGGCACATGGGCCGACCCGGCAGAAGGTGCGCGAATCCATCGAGATCAACGCGCCGCCGGCCAAGGTGTGGGCCGCGATCGGCAATTTCCAGGACATGAGCTGGCTGCCGCCTGTCACCAAGACCGAGGGCGAGAAGGGCAATGAGATCGAAGCGACGCGGCGGCTGACCCTGACGGGAGGCGCCACCGTCGATGAGGAACTCTACAAGTTCGACGCTGCCGCGATGACCTATTCCTACCGGATCACCAAGGTGGACGTGAAGGTGCTGCCGGTCACCAATTATTCCTCGACGCTGACGGTGACGCCGAGCGCCGACGGCAAGGGCGCGACGCTGGAATGGGCGGGCGCGTTCTACCGCGGCTTCCCCAACAACGATCCGCCGCCGGAGCTCAGCGACGAGGCCGCGGTGAAGGCGGTGAAGGGGCTCTATCAGGCCGGCCTCGAAGCGCTGAAGAAGAAGATCGAGAGCGGAAGCTGACCGTGCGGGCGCGGATCCTGGCGGCGCTCGCCGCCAGCCTTTGCGCTGCCAGTATTGGCAGCGCGTCCGCCGAAGAGGCGTTCGTCACCAACCAGCTCAGCGACGATCTGATGGTCGTGGACCTCGCGACATCGCGCAGCGTCGCGACCATCCCGATCGGCGGCAAGCCGGCCGGCGTGGCCGTCAGCGCGGATGGGCGCTTTGCCTATGTCACGAGCCCCGACGCCAAGGCGGTGACCGTGGTCGACGCCGCAACGCGGCAGGTCTCGGGGCGGATCGAGGTCGGCGGCGGGCCGCTCGGCATTGCCGTGACGCCCGATGGCAAGACGGTCTACGTCGCGGACTGGTATGCGGCGGCAGTGCGGGTGATCGATACGGCCTCGCGCAGTATCACGGCCAGCATCGCGGTCGGCGCATCCCCGTCCGGCCTCGCGGTGACGCCTGATGGCAGGCTGCTGCTCTCGGCGGACCGCGACGACGACAGCGTCTCGGTGGTCGATACCGCGACGCGTGAGCGCAGGGCGACCATCAAGGTCGGGACCCGTCCGTTCGGCGTCACCATCGATGCCGAGGGAAAACGCGCCTACACCGCCAATGTCGGCTCCAACGACGTCTCGGTGATCGACATCGCCGCGAGCCAAGAGATCGGCCGCGTGCCGGTCGGGATGCGTCCTTATGCGGTGGCGCTGACGCAAGGGCGCGGCTTCGTCACCGACCAATATGGCGGCACCGTCAGCGTGTTCGACCTGGCGACGCTGAAGCCGGTCAAGCGGATCAATGTCGGCGACTATCCCGAAGGCATCAATGTGACCGCCGACGGCAAGCGCGTCATCGTCGCCTGCTGGGAGAGCAACACATTGAGCATCATCGATGCCACCGAGCTGAAGGTGATCGGCGAGGTCAAGACCGGCGACGGCCCGCGCGCGTTCGGGGCGTTCCTGCGTAGGACGGAGTAGGGGGCGCGGAGCATCTGTAGCCTGCATGGAGCGAAGCGGAATGCGGGGACACTTTCCCGGATTGCGCTTCGCTCCATCCGGGCTACGGCGCTAAACCACTCTTAGATCCGGCAAACGCCTTCAACTTCAGGAAAAAGTTCTTCAGGATCGGGTTGCGATCCACATAGGTCACGTAGCGGATCGGATGCCGCCGGCGATCGATGCTCCACGTGATCTGATCCGTGGGAACCGGAGCCGGCACGATCACGCTCGGCGCCCAATCGGGATTGAGAAGCCAGCCGACCGGCGCCATGTCCCAGATCTCCTTGGCCCAGCCCAGATGGTCGGACGAATAGTCCTTGAAGCGCATGGCGAGGAATGCGCCGATGCTGCCATGCGGTTCGACGTAGCGCTCGATCTCCGGCACCGTGCTGTGAAGGTGCGAGGTGACGCCCTTGCATGGCACGAGCACGAGCGGCACGCCGCTGTCGAACAGCACCTGCGCGCCGCCGACGTCCTGCTTGAGGTTGAACTCGATCGTGTGCGGCCATTCCAGCGCGTGACCGCCAAGCCAGACCACCACCACGCGGTCGATGATGTCGGGGGCCTCGAGCAGTGCCGAGGCGACATTGCTGATGGCGCCGATGGCAATGACGTAGAGCGGATTGTCAGGGGAGCCTGCGCGCGCCCGGGCCACGAGGTCGTTGACGGCGGGGGCCGCCTGCGCCGTCTTACCGGGACCGACATAGTCGGTGACGCCGCGATGGACGAGGCCGTCCGGCGCGACGTTGAGGCGCTCCAGCAGGCGAAGGATTTCCTGGTAGCTCAGCTCCATGCCGTGGCCGGGACTGTCGGCGCGTGTGTTGAAGAACGGCGCGGCGTAGATCGCCTCGACGTCGAACCGGTCCTTCGACAGCAGCATCTGCACCAGCGCGAACTGATCGTCGATCTCGTTGTAGGTGTCGGTGTCGAGCACCACGCGCACCTTGCCGACCGGCGGCTCCAGGAGTTTGAGGCGGGCTGCGTCCGAGAGTGTCATCACCGTCTCCTTGGGCCGGGGGGGGGCCGATTGCGGATCAGGCCTTGAGCGAAATCCGGCAGACCACGTCTGCGATCTCATCCATCTGCGCGAACATGTGATCGGGCGCAAGCGCCCGCAGCGCCGCCGGCGCGGCGTAGCCCCAACTCACCGCGCCGCAGGCAATCCCTATCGCGCGCGCCGCCTCGATGTCGCGGACCTCGTCGCCGATCGCGATCACGCGGCCTGGCTCCACGCCCGCGCGCCGGATCACGCGGCGGAATTTCGCGGGCTTGCCGAACAGCGACGCCGCGCAGTCGAAATGCGCGAACAGGGCGGCGGACTCGCCAAGCTTCTCGCGCGCATTGGCTTCGCTATCCGACGTCACCAGCGCGAGCTGCACGCCGTTCCCGGCCAGCGTCTGCAGCATCGTCTCGACGCCGGCGAATAGGGGAATCTCCGCCGCCGCCTCCGCCTTCAGCCGCCGCGCATGCCGCGCGATCGCCGGCAGCTTCCACAGCGGCACCTCGAGCCGGGCGAGGATCTCGCGCGACGAGGCATGTCGCAGCGCTTCGATTTCGTCATCCGCGACGCGGCGAAAATTGAAGCGATCGGCGACATCGTTGATGGTGCGCAGGAACCACGGAAAGCTGTCGGCCAGTGTGCCGTCGAGATCGAAGATGGCGAGGGAGTAGTGCATGGAGGAGGTTTTGGAGTTCGCTGACAAACGAGACGTGGCGGCTATTATTTAGAAGAATTCGAGGACACCCATGCGACACGAGCGCATTGAAATCAACCCTGCGATCATGGCCGGCAAGCCCGTCAGCCGTGGGACGCATGTGCGTCACCGCAACCTGCGCACGTGAACATTGATGTCGAGATCGATGTTGCTGACGCAGGTCTGAGTAGTCCGGTGAGAGCCGCCCTCGTGCCAGGGGCCATCGCGCGTGCGGGCGTTGGTGATATTGGCGAGCTTCAGGCATCGCCATTGCGGCAGCGGTCCGCTGCTCTCGCCGCCAAATTGCCAGGCGAGGACGGCTTCCTCACCCATCTTGTTGGTGCCGATGATGTGGGGGCAGAGCTCGCGATAACGCCCCTCGTAGATGCAGGTTACCTGCTGCTCGGCGAGGATTGCCTTGCGGAAGAGCATGTAGGTGCGGCTGGGCATCGCGGACACTTGCAGCCTTTCCCCGATGATCCCGCGGACGAGGCGGAATGAACTCTACTCCGCCGCCTCGCTCGTGCTCCTCCGCTTCGGCTTCCGTGCCTTCTTCAGCACCGGCTCCAGAAACTTCCCCGTGTAGCTCCGCGGCGCTTTCGCGATGTCCTCCGGCGGGCCCCAGGCGACGATCTCGCCGCCGCCGTCGCCGCCTTCGGGGCCGAGGTCGATGACCCAGTCGGCCGTCTTGATGACTTCGAGATTGTGCTCGATGACGACGACCGTGTTGCCCTGTGCGACGAGCTCGTGCAGCACCTCAAGCAGCTTCTTGACGTCGTGGAAGTGCAGGCCGGTGGTCGGCTCGTCCAGGATGTAGAGCGTGCGGCCGGTGGCGCGCTTCGACAGCTCCTTCGCGAGCTTGACGCGCTGGGCTTCGCCGCCCGACAGGGTCGTCGCCTGCTGGCCGACATGGATGTAATCGAGCCCGACGCGGTGCAGGGTCTGGAAGGTCTCGCGCACGCGCGGCACCGCCTTGAAGAAGTCGGCGGCTTCCTCGACGGTCATGTCGAGCACGTCGGCGATGCTCTTGCCCTTGAACAGGACCTCCAGCGTCTCGCGGTTGTAACGCTTGCCCTTGCAGACGTCGCAGGTGACGTAGACGTCGGGCAGGAAGTGCATCTCGATCTTGATGACGCCGTCGCCCTGGCAGGCCTCGCAGCGGCCGCCCTTGACGTTGAAGGAGAAGCGGCCGGGCTCGTAGCCGCGCGCCTTCGCTTCGGGCAGGCCGGCGAACCATTCGCGGATCGGCGTGAAGGCGCCGGTATAGGTCGCGGGATTCGAACGTGGCGTGCGGCCGATCGGCGACTGGTCGATGTCGATGATCTTGTCGATGTGCTCGAGGCCCTCGATGCGATCGTGGGGCGCGGCGCCTTCGCTGGCGTTGTTCAGCTTGCGGGCGATGGCCTTGTAGAGCGTGTCGATCAGCAGCGTCGACTTGCCGCCGCCGGAGACGCCGGTGACGGCCGTGAACAGGCCGAGCGGAATTTCGGCCGTGACGTTCTTGAGATTGTTGCCGCGCGCGTTGACCACCTTGATGGTGCGACGATGGTTCGGCGGGCGCCGCTCCGGCACCTCGACCTCGAGCTCACCGGTGAGATATTTGCCGGTGAGCGATTTCGGGTTGCGCATGATCTCGGCGGGCGTGCCTTCGGCGACGATGTTGCCGCCATGCATGCCGGCGCCGGGGCCGATGTCGAGGACGTAGTCGGCGAGCAGGATCGCGTCCTCGTCATGCTCGACCACAATCACGGTGTTGCCGAGGTCGCGCAGGCGCTTGAGGGTATCGAGCAGGCGTGCGTTGTCGCGCTGGTGCAGGCCGATCGAGGGCTCGTCCAGCACGTAGAGCACGCCCGTCAGCCCCGAGCCGATCTGCGAGGCGAGGCGGATGCGCTGGCTCTCGCCGCCGGACAGCGTGCCGGAGGAGCGGGACAGGGTGAGGTAGTTGAGGCCGACATCGAGCAGGAAGGTGAGACGCTCGCGGATCTCCTTGAGGATGCGGCCTGCGATCTCGTTCTGCTGCGTGTTCAGCGCCTCGGGCACGGTCTCGAACCATTCGCCGGCCTTCCTGACCGACAGCTCCGAGATCTCGCCGATGTGCTTGCCGCCGATCTTGACGCAGAGCGCCTCGGGCTTCAGCCGGAAACCCTTGCAGCCCTCGCAGGGGACGTCGTGAAAATATTTTGCGAGCTCCTCGCGCGCCCACTCGCTCTCGGTCTCGCGATAGCGGCGGTTGATGTTGGTGATGACGCCCTCGAACGGCTTCTTTGTGTCGTAGGAGCGGACGCCGTCCTCGTAGGAGAACTTGATTTCGTCCTCGCCCGAGCCAAGGAGGATCGCGTTCTGCGTCTTCTTCGGCAGATCCTTCCATTTGGTGGTCAGCGTGAACTTGTAGTGCTTGCCGAGCGCGGTCAGCGTCTGCACGTAGTAGGGCGACGACGACTTGGCCCAGGGCGCGATCGCGCCCTTGCCGATGGCGAGCTCCTTGTCGGGGATGACGAGGTCTTCGTCGACATGCTGCTCGACGCCGAGGCCGCCGCAGGCCGGGCAGGCGCCGTAGGGATTGTTGAACGAGAACAGGCGCGGCTCGATCTCCGGAATCGTGAAGCCGGAGACGGGGCAAGCGAATTTTTCCGAGAACAGGATGCGCTCGGGGCCGCTCTTGTCGTGGATCTTTGCGGTCTTCTTTTTCTCTTCGGCAGGCGCAGCGGCGGCGGGCGCGTCGGCGAACTCGACGACGGCAAGGCCCTCGGCGAGCTTAAGCGCGGTCTCGAAGCTCTCGGCGAGACGCTGGCCGATGTCGGCGCGCACCACGATGCGGTCGACCACGACGTCGATGTCGTGCGGAAATTTCTTGTCGAGCGTCGGCGCCTCCGCGAGCTCATGGAAGGTGCCGTCGATCTTGACGCGCTGAAAGCCCTTCTTGAGCCATTCGGCGAGCTCCTTGCGGTACTCGCCCTTGCGGCCGCGCACGACGGGGGCGAGCAGATAGAGGCGGGTGCCTTCGGGCAGCGCCAGCACGCGGTCGACCATCTGCGAGACGGTCTGGCTCTCGATCGGCAGGCCCGTGGCGGGCGAATAGGGCACGCCGACGCGCGCCCAGAGCAGGCGCATGTAGTCGTAGATCTCGGTGACGGTGCCGACGGTCGAGCGCGGGTTCTTCGAGGTCGTCTTCTGCTCGATCGAGATCGCCGGCGACAGGCCGTCGATCTGGTCGACATCAGGCTTCTGCATCATCTCCAGGAACTGACGCGCATAGGCCGACAGCGATTCGACGTAGCGGCGCTGGCCCTCGGCATAGATGGTGTCGAAGGCGAGCGAGGATTTGCCGGAGCCTGACAGCCCCGTGAACACCACCAGCTTGTCGCGGGGAATCTCGACGTCGACATTCTTGAGGTTGTGCTCGCGCGCGCCACGGATCGTAATTGCGCGCAGGCTGGATCCCGCGTTCTGCTGTTGGCGCTTCGCCTTGATCACTTCATCCATCCGAGTTGCCCTCAACGAATCCCAAAGGTGCGCGATCGCGCCAACAAAAAAGGCGCGCGTCGCCCGGAACCGGGATCGGCGCCGATGGGTATGGCAGCGAACGTAGGAAGAACGGGGACGGATTTCCAGTGGCGTGTGCGAATCGTCAACGGATTGTTGGCGCGCTGGCGGCATCTGGCAGGAGCGGGGCGCCCGGAACATGCGAAGGGCCGGCGCGAGGCCAGCCCTTCGTTCGCGTTTGAATGCGGATTTGGGGCAATCCGCACGTGATCAGGACTTGGAGGTTCCTGAGGGAAGCTTTGTCTCAGTATTTGGCGACGACCGGGCCGCCCCAGCGGTAATTGATGCGGATCAGGCCCATGTCGATATCCTGGCCGATCCTGTCGGTGCGCGGGGCGAAGCCGCCGACGAGAGTTGCGAAGTCGGCGCTGTGATGGCCGAGGAAGACATGGTTGTACTCGCCGCCGACCGACCAGTTCTCCGCAAAACCCCATTCCACGCCGATGCCGATCGCGTAGCCCCAGCGGGTCTGGTTGACACTGTTGAACACCGCGGCCGGGACGCCGGGGACGAAGGTGTCGTACTTGTCGTGCGCCACCGCGGCGCCAGCCTTGCCATAGAAGAGCAGGTTGTTGATGGCGTAGCCCATCTGGCCAGTGAACAGGCCGAAGCTGTCGATCTTGGTCTGGTTGGTGAACAGCGGCAGCGCCACGCTGACATTGCTGCCCTTGAAGTCGGCCCAGTTGCCTTGGCCCTCGATGCCGAACACCCAGCGCGATTTCTGCCAGCGATAGCCGAGTTGTCCGCCGACCGTGCCACCGTCCGCATTGTGACAGCCTTCGCCAACGGCCGGATCGACAGCGATGCCGAGCGCGCGGGTCACGCCCCAGCATGCATGGGCCAAGCCGCCGCCGCCGTTGATGCCGGCATAGATGCCGCTCCAGTCATAGACGGGAACGGCGGCCGCCGGCGCCTTGTAGAGTGGGAGATCGGCGGCGGTAGCCGGCGCGACCGCGCCGAGTGCGAACAGGCTGACCGCAGCCAGCATCCACGTCTTCATGTCACGTCCCCAACTCGCCAAAGCCATTCGCGGACGCATTGCGCGCGCCTCACGACTCCAAGACGGTTGGGTGCACCCTCGCGCGAAAACAAAAAGGCCGGCACAAGGCCGGCCTTTCGTAACGCGATGGCGTTGGAGACGAAGATCAGTATCTGGCGATGAGGGGGCCGCCGAACCTGTAACTGACGCGGGCCGTTGCAATGTCAACGTCCTGGCGGATCCGATCGGCGCGCGAGAACGTGCCGTTGTTGAACGTAAAGCGGTTGTCGCGCGATCCCATGAAGCCGTGCACATAATCGACGCCGACCACGATGTTGGGCGTTACGCCGAAATCGAGGCCAGCACCAACCGCTCCGCCCCAGCGCGTTTCATTCGCCCTGTCGAACACGAAGCCGGTGGCGGTGGTGAAGCCCTCGTATTTGTCGCTCACAACCATCGCACCACCCTTCGCGTAGAACAGCACATTGCTCCAGGCGTAGCCGACCTGGCCGGTCACGAGGCCGAAGGCGTTGATCTTCGAGCGGTCTGAGCCGACGCCGCCGGCAGCCAAGCTCGGTCCATTGGAGCCGCTAAGGTGAGCCCAGTCGCCCTGGCCTTCCACGCCGAACACCCACGACGCGCTTTGCCAGCGAAAGCCGGCCTGGCCGCCGGCCACGCCGCCGGTCGCGGTGTGGCAGCCCTCCGATGCGGGGGGAGTGATCGGCGCACCGAGGATGTTGGTGACGATGTCCCAGCAACTATGGCTCCAGCCGCCACCACCGTTGGCGCCGATGTAGAAGCCGCTCCAATCGTAGACCGCGCCGATCATCGGGGCAGGAGCTTTGGTGTAGGGCCTCGCCGCCAGATCGGCCGCCGAAACGGAAGTGGTCATCGCGACTATGCCGGCGGCGGCAAGCATAAACTTGTTCAAGACGGACCCCCCAAGGCCAAAGTTGTTGCGATCTTCGATACAACCTTTGAGGTGCGACAGTCTGTCACCGGAGGGTCACAGCGCGCCGAAAAATGGAACTTGTCCGCAAGCGCTCGCGCCGTACGCGCGAAAACAAAAAGGCCGGCGCAAAGCCGGCCTTTCGTAACGCGATGGCGTTGATGGCGAAGGTCAGTACTTCGCCACAACCGGGCCGCCGAAGGTGTAGTTCACGCGGACCGTGCCCATATCGACGTCCTGCTTGATACGGTCGATGCGGTCGTTGATGCCGAGAATCGTGAACGAGTTGTTGCGCTTGCCCATGAACAGATGGTCGTATTCGATCGCAACGGACCAGTTCGGCGCGAAGCCGAATTCGAGGCCGGTGCCGACCGCGCCGCCCCAGCGCGTCTCGCTTGCGCTGTCGAGGACCACGCCGACGACCGTGCCGTTGTACTTGGCATGCGTGACCGCCGCGCCACCCTTCACGTACCAGAGCACATTGTTCCAGGCATAGCCGACCTGGCCGGTGAACAGGCCGATCGCGTCGATCTTGGTCTCGTTGACCAGCGGAGCAAGCGCCACGCTCGTATTCGAGCCCTTCAGATTGGCCCAGTCGCCCTGGGCTTCAAGGCCGAACACCCAGCTGGCCGACTGCCAGCGATAACCGACCTGGCCACCGACGACGCCGCCTGTCGCATTGTGACAGCCTTCAGCCGTGTCCGGACCCGCAACGCCGAAGATATTGTTGACATCCCAGCAGTTGCGGCTCGAAGCGCCGCCGCCGTTGATGCCGAGGTAGAACCCGCTCCAGTTGTAGATCGAGGCCACAGCAATGGGCGCCTTGGTGTAGGGGCGGGCCGCCAAATCGGCCGCCGAGGCGGGAGCCAACGCGCTGAGTGCGAACAGACTGGCCGAGGCCAGCAAAACCTTCTTCATTTCAATTCCCCAGTTTCGTTTCTCTTTGTCGACCAAAAACGGCCGACCCAATGACCCAACCGATGTCATTGCTCTACACCATTAAAGCCGAAGGTTGTGTCGCCGGGATACCACAGCTTTCCCCGAAAACGTTGGGAATCGGTTGGCCTGGATCTGGACGCGCGAAAACAAAAAGGCCGGCGCAAGGCCGGCCTTTCGTAACGCGGTGCGTTGGAAGCGAAGCTCAGTACTTCGCGACCACCGGGCCCCCGAAGTGATAGTTCACGCCGACCTGCACGGTGTGGAAGTTGAGCGTGCCGGTGGGCAGGGCGCCCGAGAAGTAGGTCTCGCCGCCGAGGCTGCGATAGAGGTACTCGCCCTTGACCGACCACTGCGGAGCGAAGAACGCCTCGACGCCCGCGCCGACGGTCCAGCCGGAGTGCCACTTGCTGTCCGACGCGGTCAGGCCGAGAGCGGAGAGGGTGATCTTGTTGTCGATCCAGGCGTAGCCGCCGGTGCCGTAGAACAGGACCTGATTGACGGCGTAGCCGATACGGCCGCGCACGGTGCCCATGGCATCGGTCTTCGAGCTCGCCGTTGCGGTCACAACGCCGAATCCGGGAACAACAGTGGCGCCGGTCGCCGAAGCGCTGACGTCAGCCCAGGAACCATCAGCCTCGACGCCGAACACGACGTTGCCGGTCTGCCAGTTGTAGCCGGCGGTGCCGCCGACGAAGCCACCCTTCATCTTCGGGTCGCCGGAACCGTTTTCCCAGGCGCCGCCGCCGACGATACCGAGGTAGAAGCCGGTCCAGTTGTAGACCGAGGCCACCGCCACCGGAGCCTTGGTGTAGGGGCGCGCCGCGAGATCAGCGGCCGAAGCCGGAGCAGCGAGAGCGAACAAACAGGCCGAAGCCAACAAAACCTTCTTCATTTTCAAACTAATCCCAGTCCCGGTTTCTGTTTTTGCCTTCCGTGCGTTCGGAAGGACATCGGACGCCGTGGTCCAACTGATGTCGTGCTTACACGAGCAAAGCCGCAAGTTGCGTCTCCCAAAAGCCACAATAATCGCAAAACGTAACGGTGACTGACCTATAATTCCCGTTGCCCACGCAAAAAGGCCGGCGCGAGGCCGGCCTTTGATCTCCAAGCGATTTCAGAGGGATGTCAGTATCTTGCGATCATCGGACCGCCCCAGCGATAGTTCACGCGGACGAGGCCGATATCGACGTCCTGGCTGATGCGATCGGAGCGTGTGGCAACGCCGAGCGGGGCGAAATTGCCGGATCCGGTGAAGCCGATGGTGCGGTTGCCGAGGAAGATGTGGTCGTACTCGAAGCCCACGGTCCAGTTCGGGGCGAATCCGAACTCGACGCCCGCACCCACGGTGCCGCCCCAACGGGTCTCGTTGGCCCGGTCGAACTCGAGGCCGCTGGCGACGTCGAAGCTGCGGTAGCGATCGCTGACGACGGCGCCGCCGCCCTTCACGTAGACCAGGACGTTGTTCCATGCGTAACCGACCTGACCGGTAATCAGGCCGAAGGCGTTGATCTTCGAACGATCGCGCAGGCCGCTGATCGCACTGATGTTGTCACCCGAGAAATCGGCCCAGTTGCCCTGGCCTTCGAAGCCGAACACCCAGTTGGCTGACTGCCAGCGGTAGCCGACCTGGCCGCCGACCGTGCCGCCGGTCGCGTTGTGGCAGCCTTCGCCTACGAGAACGCCACCGCCGATATCGACGTCCCAGCACTTGTGGCTGGTGCCGCCGCCGCCGTTGATACCGATGTAGAAGCCGCTCCAGTCGTAGATGGTCGCGATCATCGGTGCCGGAGCCTTGGTGTAGGGACGCGCAGCGAGATCTGCCGCGATTGCGGGAGCCGACAGCCCCAACGCGATTGCACCAATAGTACCAATCAAAATCTTATTCATTGCAGTCCCCCCAGTTTCTGACCGCTTTTCGAAGTCCCCGAAGCGGCTGATCAGGCGCGACGCCTATAAGAATCTAATTCCGCGGCAAGCGTAGCTTAGGCGGGAGGCGGAGTCCGTCTCCGGAATGCAACAGTCGGGCGGCATCTGAACTGCTTCTAACTTGATGAATGTTAAGCTGTTTCGCCGTCCTCAGGAATTCGGGGAAATTCCATTTGGCGCAGGCCGTCTTTGTGCAGCGCGGTGTCGTCTTGCCAACGCAACAAGGTGAGGGGTGTCATAAGAACAAATCTGGAACGAACCCGCCAGGGGTGCTATATATGGGGATAAGTGGAGGGGTGACGGGCCGATCCGTCCGCGCAAGCGTATAGGGTCGCGTCAACAGGTTGCAGAGGACGCGGGCGCGTCCCGGGCCTTCTAAAATTCAGTGGCATTCGGAGTGGAGAGCGGCGATGGCGGGAAGCGTCAACAAGGTCATTCTGGTTGGAAATCTCGGCAAGGATCCCGAAATCCGCCGCACCCAGGACGGGCGGCCGATCGCGAATTTGAGCATCGCCACCTCGGAGACCTGGCGCGACAAGAACAGCGGCGAGCGCAAGGAAAAGACCGAGTGGCATCGCGTCGTGATCTTCAATGAAGGGCTCTGCAAGGTCGCCGAGCAGTACCTGAAGAAGGGCGCGAAGGTTTACATCGAGGGTGCGCTCCAGACCCGCAAATGGACCGACCAGAGCGGCGCCGAGAAGTACTCCACCGAGGTCGTGCTCCAGGGCTTCAACTCGACCCTGACGATGCTCGACGGCCGCGGCGGTGGAGGCGGCAGCTTCGGCGACGAGCCGGGCGGCGATTTCGGCTCCTCCGGTCCCGTCAGCAGCGCGCCGCGCCGCGCAGTTGCCGCCGGCGGTGGCGGTGGTGGCCGCAACAGCGACATGGACGACGATATCCCGTTCTGAGGCGGGCGGGGGCGCTTCGCCCCTGATGTCACCTTGCTCGCTTGAAACGACAGGATTTCTTACCAATTGGCGGGCAAAGCTCGGTTTTTCCGGGCTTGCCTCATGTGCTGCCTCAAGCCTTTGACGAGGAGTGATGTGAATGGTATTAACTTGATGTTAATCCTATTCACATGGGTCGGCCGTCGATTAGAGGAAGCCCTGCATGAGCGTTGCGCCACTGCTTGAGGCTGCTCCGGCGATCCCGCTGCATGCCTTTGCCGCCATGGCCGCCTTCGTGCTCGGCCTCGTTCAGTTTGCCGCCCCCAAGGGCACGCTGCCGCACCGGACGATCGGCTGGATCTGGGTGGCGCTGATGGCGGTGGTGGCGGCCTCGTCGTTCTGGATCCACCAGATCCGCCTGGTCGGGCCGTTCAGCCCGATCCATCTCCTGTCGATCTTCACGCTGGTGATGCTACCGCTCGCGGTGTGGCGGGCGCATACCCATCGCATCACCGATCATCGCCGCGCCATGATCCTCCTGTTCACGGGGGCGCTGGTCGTGGCGGGCCTGTTCACGCTGGTGCCCGGCCGCATCATGCACCGGGTGATTTTCGGGGCCTGAGACGTGGTTCCCAATGGCTCATTCCAGCTCCGTTCGAAGCGATCGTGCTGAGCTCGTAAGTCTCTGGAAAAACAGTCGGAAAAACCGCTTCCCCAGACCTCGCAAGGGTGGTTATCAGGGGGGCGATGCGCTATATGATTCCCAGATAAAATCTCACCGGATTTCCCCTTGGCTGACGACGACAACAAGCCCGGCGACCAGCCGGCGCAACCCTCGGACATTCGTCCCGTTTCCATCTACGAGGAGATGAAGAAGTCCTACCTCGATTACGCGATGAGCGTGATCGTGGCGCGTGCGCTGCCTGATGCGCGCGACGGGTTGAAGCCGGTTCATCGTCGCATCCTCTACTCGATGAACGAGCAGGGGCACACGCCCGACAAGAAGTACGTCAAGTCGGCGCGCGTGGTCGGTGACGTGATCGGTAAATATCATCCGCATGGCGACCAGTCGATCTACGACGCCATGGTCCGGATGGCGCAGGACTTCTCGATGCGCGTGCCGCTCATCGACGGCCAGGGCAATTTCGGCTCGGTCGACGGCGATCCCCCGGCCGCCTATCGGTACACCGAAGCGCGACTGACGAAGGTGGCGTTGGCTCTGCTGGCCGACATCGACAAGGACACCGTCGACTTCCAGCCGAACTACGACAACAACGAAACCGAGCCGTCGGTCCTGCCGGCCAAGTTCCCGAACCTCCTGGTCAACGGGGCGGGCGGCATCGCGGTCGGCATGGCCACCAACATCCCGCCGCACAATCTCGGCGAGGTCATCGACGCCTGCGTCGCGCTGATCGACAATCCTGCGCTCACCATCGAGGAACTCATCAACATCGTTCCGGGACCGGATTTCCCGACCGGCGGCGTCATTCTCGGACGCGCGGGCATCCGCGCCGCCTACCACCTCGGCCGCGGCTCCATCGTCATGCGCGGCAAGGTCGCGATCGAGACCATCCGCAAGGAGCGCGAGGCGATCATCATCACCGAGATTCCCTACCAGGTGAACAAGGCGACGATGGTCGAGCGCATCGCCGAGCTGGTCAAGGAAAAGAAGATCGAGGGCATCGGCGACCTGCGCGATGAATCCGACCGCGACGGCTACCGCGTCGTCATCGAATTGAAGCGCGACGCCGTGCCGGATGTGGTGCTGAATCAGCTGTACCGATTCACGCCGCTGCAGACGAGCTTCGGCGTCAACATGGTGGCGCTCGACAGCGGCCGTCCGCGGATCATGCATCTGAAGGACCTGCTGGCGATCTTCGTCGACTTCCGCGAACGGGTCGTCACGCGGCGCACCAAGTTCCTGCTCGCCAAGGCGCGCGATCGCGCCCACATCCTGGTCGGTCTGGCGATCGCGGTCGCCAATATCGACGAGATGATCCGCGTCATCCGGACCTCGCCCGACCCGACCACTGCCCGCGACACCCTGATGTCGCGCGACTGGCCGGCACGAGACGTCGAGGACATGCTCACGTTGATCGACGATCCGCGCCACCGCATCAGCGAGGACGGCACGATCCGGCTGTCGATGGAACAGGCGAGGGCCATTCTCGACCTGCGCCTTCAGCGCCTCACCGCACTCGGCCGCGACGAAATCCGCGACGAGCTCGACAAGCTCGCCGGCGAGATCGCCGACTATCTCGACATCCTGCGCTCGCGCGCGCGCGTGCTGGGCATCATCAAGACCGAGCTCGCCGAGGTGAAGGCCGAGTTCGCGACCCCCGCGCCGCACCGTGATCATCGAGCAGGAGGGCGAGGTCGAGGACGAGGACCTGATCCAGCGCGAGGACATGGTCGTCACCGTCTCCCACGCCGGCTACGTCAAGCGCGTGCCGCTGTCGGCCTACCGGGCGCAGCGCCGGGGCGGCAAGGGCCGCGCCGGCATGCAGACCCGCGACGAGGATTTCGTCAGCCGCCTGTTCGTGGCGTCGACGCACACGCCGGTGCTGTTCTTCTCGTCGCGCGGCCAGGTCTACAAGGAGAAGGTCTGGCGCCTGCCGATGGCCGCGCCGAACGCGCGCGGCAAGGCGCTCATCAACATCCTGCCGCTGGAGCAGGGCGAGCGCATCACCACCATCATGCCGCTGCCGGAGGATGAATCGACCTGGGGCAACCTCGACGTGATGTTCGCCACCACCGGCGGCAACGTCCGGCGCAACAAGCTGTCCGACTTCGTCGACGTCCGCCGCTCCGGCATCATCGCCATGAAGCTCGATGAGAATGAAGCGATCGTGGACGTGCAGATCTGCACCGAGCGCGACGACGTGCTGCTGACCGGCGCCGGCGGCCAGTGCATCCGCTTCCCTGTCCCCGACGTGCGCGTGTTTACCGGCCGCACTTCGATGGGCGTGCGCGGCATTGCACTTGCCGAAGGCGACAAGGTGATCTCGCTGGCCATCTTGCGCCACATGGAGACCACCTCGGACGAACGTTCGGCCTATCTGAAGATGCGCCGCGCCGTCGCTGGCGAGGCCGCGACCGAGGAGCCCGCAGTGGATGCCGAGGCCGAGGAGACCTCCGGCAGCTTCCAGCTTCCGCAGGAGCGCTATATCGAGATGTCGGCGGCCGAGCAGGTCGTGCTCACCGTCTCCGTCAACGGCTACGGCAAGCGGACCTCGTCCTACGAGTACCGCACCACCGGCCGCGGCGGCAAAGGCATCGTCGCCATGAGCGTCAACAACCGCAACGGCAATCTGGTGGCCTCCTTCCCCGTGGAAGACGCCGACCAGATCATGCTGGTCACCGACAAGGGCCAGCTGATCCGCTGCCCGGTCGAAGGCATCCGCGTCGCCGGTCGCTCGACCCAGGGCGTGATCGTGTTCGACACCGCCGAGGACGAGCACGTCGTCTCGGTCGAGCACATCACGGAAGAGGCCGAGAGCGGCAATGGCGAGAACGGGAACGGCTCGTAGATCGAGCCGCTCCTGTCGGGTGCCGTCTCCGGCTGACGGTTGCTGTCGATCGGACAGGACCGGCGTGCCACAACGCGCCGCTGCGGGCCTATGATCCCGGAAGCTGCGGCCGGCGCGATGCCTTCCAGCCGAGCACAGCCAGCGGAACGGCCAGTGCCGCCCAGGACAGCGCGTCCCAGCCATCGTCCCCGAGCAGCGCCGACGCCAGCCCGACGAGGGTGAGCACCCCGAGCAGGAATGGCCAGCGAAAGATCTCGTCCGCGGTGTGACGCTCGCGTTTCATGGGCGAAGCCCGGATGTCGCGACGACGGGCGGCCGGTCCTGCGCGTGCGCGGTGAGGCGAGGCGATTTGCGCTTGCCGAGCCAGAGATAGACGCCGCTTCCGAGCACGACGATGGCGGCGAGGTCGAGCAGCGCCCAGATGATCTTCAGCGGCAGGCTGCCGTAGTCCCCGAAATGAAGCGGGCGCGATACCTGCAACGCCCTGAGATACCACGGCAGGCCACGCGCGGTGACGAGCTGCCCGGTTTCGGCGTCGAGCATCGCGGGCGTGAACAGGCGCGAGGTGATCGGCGTCGTGCCCTTGGTCCAGACGATGAAGTGCCGTGGTGTCCCGAACCGTGCGACCGTCGGAAAGATGATGCTGGCCGGCGTATTGCCGTCGAGCGCCCGACGTGCTGCGGCCATGACGTCGTCGACGTCGGCCCATTTCGCAAGCGGCGGCTTGCCCAAGTGCGGCGCGATCAGCTCCGGCATCACCTCCGCGCGCCAGGCGGAGAACAGCGGCAACGATATCGTGTTGATGACACCGGTGACGCCGACGGCAAGCAGCCATATGAGAGTCACTCCGCCGATCAGATTGTGCAGGTCGAGCCATTTGACCCGCGACGCGCCGATACGACGCACCGTGCCGAAGTTGAGCCGGCGCATGAAGGGCGCGTAGAGCACGATGCCGGAAACGATCGCGACGACAAACAGCAGGCCCATGACGCCGAGAAACAGTTCACCCGGCAACCCCAAGAACATGTCGCGGTGGAATATGCGGATGGCGCTCATCAGGCCGCCCTGCTGCGTGTCTTCGCCGATCAGTTCCGCGGTCCTGGAATCGAATGACAGCTTCAGGAAACGTTGGCCGGGGGGAGCTTCGGGCGTAGCCGAGAGGAATACGTTGACGACGTTGGCGCGATCGTCGTCCCAGCCGAGCACCTGGAGGTAGCGCTGCGGATAGCGCGCCTTGGAGGCGTCGACCAGCCGGCTTAGCGGAGCCTGCGGAGTATCCGCCGGGAGCTCTCGGGCCGAGGCTTCCGACTTGAAGAGCTCGTCGATCTCGTCATGAAAGATCAGTGGGAGCCCGGTGATGCAAAGCATCAGGAGGAATAGCGTGCAGACCAGGCTGGTCCATTTGTGGACCAGCGACCACCATTTGACTGACTGTGCTGTCATCCTCTCACCACCGGTAGGTCAGCGTCGCCAGCACCGTGCGCCCCAGCGCCCAGCGGCAGCCGCCGGCGGTGCATAACGAGACATAGGTCTTGTCGAACACGTTGTTGACGTTCACCGCCGCACTGAGGCCCTTCCACTGCTGATATCGCATCCCGAAATCATAGGACAGCACCGCATCGAACACCGTGCTGGCCGGCACCGTGGCGGCGGGCAGGAAGACGCCCGGCACGATGGTCGGAACCGTCAGATTGTTGGCGTTGGTCGTGTACATGTCGTGGACGTAGCGGACGCCGCCGCCGAAGCGGAAGCCGGTGGCAGGACCGCCCTGCACCAGATAGTTGGCCCAGAGCGAGGCGGTGTGCATCGGGACGTTGGCGAGCCGCTTGCCGAAATTGACGTCCTGGGGCGAACTGATCCGGTTGTCGAGATAGGAGTACTGCCCACGCAGGCTCAAGCCGGGCAGGGGGCTGCCGACGACGGACCCTTCGAACCCGCGCGAGCTGACCTCGCCGACCTGCGCCGTTGTGTTGGCCGGAATGCCGGGGCCACTGATGACGGTTGCGACGTTTTGCTGCTTGAAGTCGTAGACCGCGGCCGTGAACATCAGATTGGTCCCGACCGGCTGATACTTCACGCCGCCTTCGTACTGTTCGCCGGTGGTCGGCTTGAAGGGCTGACCGTTGAGCAGCGTGCCGACCGAGGTCGGCTGGAACGAGGTCGAGTAGCTGACATAGGGCGCGATGCCGTTGTCGAAATTGTAGATCGCGCCGATGCGGCCGGTTGGCTTCTGGTCGTCGTTCAGGACGCGAACGCCGGTGTTCTGGGCCAGCGTATTGCCCTCGGCCCAGTCGTAGCGGATTCCGCCAAGCACGGTGAGCCGGCCGAGCCTGGCCTCGTCCTGGACGTAGAGGCCGCGCTGCGACAGGTGCTGGTCGAGGTTCTGGAAGAGCGCCGTGGGGACGGCGATGTTCTGCGTGTAATTCGGCGCCAGGATGTCGAGCGTGTTGGTGGCCGCGAAGCGGGCGAGATTGTTGAAGTCGAACCGCTGGTAGTCGAGGCCGGCAAGCACCGTGTGCTGCAGCGGTCCCATGTTGAACTTGGCCTGGAGCTGGTTGTCGGCAGCGAATGTGTCGAGGTTCTCGTTGGTCGAGAAGTAGCTCCGGTTGATCGTGCGGCCGTCGACCAGCCGGAGCGTGCCGCCCGCGCCCGTCGTCGTGAACCCGCCGGGCTGCACCTCGACATAGCTGAGCTCATTGTGCAGGTAGCGTACGTTCTGGCGCACCGTGAAGACGTCGTCGAAACGATGCTCGAACTCGTAGCCTGCGGTTGCCTGCTTGTATTTGAGAGTCTCGTAGTTGAGATCGCCGGCAAAGAAATTGCGCGGGATCTGCCCGAACGTCCCCGGCACCAGCGTGCCCTGGATCGGCAAGAGCGCGAAGGCACCACCCTTCGGGTCCTGCCGGTAGCTCGTCAGGAAGGTGATGGTGGTGTCGATACTCGGACGCCACGTCCAGGCCGGCGCGATCGAAAATCTTTGCTCGCCGATATTGTCGACCTGGGTGTCGGCGTTGAGGCCGATACCGGTGACGCGGTAGAGCAGCGTCTTGTCCTTGTCGACGGGGCCGCCGACATCGAAGGCGCCCTGGATCCGGTTGAACGAGCCGGTTTGCAGGGAGACTTCTCCGAACGGATTTTCAGTCGGGCGCTTGCTGACGAGGTTGAGGATGCCGCCGGGCGAGGCGGCGCCGTAGAGAATTGATGCCGGCCCGGTGATCACCTCGGCGCGCTCGAGCAAATAGGGATCGACCCGCGGCGCACCGAACGGTCCGCCCTGGAGCCGCAGCCCGTCCAGATATGTTTCGAGGCTGAAGCCGCGAGCGCTGACGTTCTGAAAGCGGAAATCGGTATCGTTGCTGAAATAGATTCCTGGCGCGTAGCGCAAGAGGTCGCGGATGCTCTGCGCCTGCCGCACATTCATTTCGTCGCGAGTGATGACGGCGATCGATGCCGGCGTCGACATGATCGGCGCATCCGTCTTGGTGGCGCCGGAGGCGCGGGTGGCGACGAACCCGTTGGTGCCGGCGTTGACGCGCGCTGCTGTTCCCACCAGCGCTTGGGGCTCCGGCTGTACTGTCGAACGGTTGGCCTGTTGAGCGGACCGCTGGCTCGCACTGCGCCGCGCCGATGCGTTGCGCCGGACCTGGACCGGACGTTGCGCGCGCTGAACGGGTGCGTCGACCGTCACCGGCGGCAACGCGGATGCACCGGACTGGCCGGCGGTCAGCGCGTTCACCGGCGTGACGGCCATCAGCAAGCAGCCAAGCGCGAGTGCGCTGGCTGTGCTCTTGAAAGTGTTCCTTAAAAAATAGTCCGCACGACCACGCAGGTCGTGTCCATCGCATTCCATGTCAGCGCCCCATCCGGCGATCGCCGCGCCGGCGGGATGATCCTTCTGACCTCACGCGACTTCGCACCCTCGCGCGTGTTAGATCGCGACATTGCGAGCGTCGAGTTGGACGAATTTTGAATCACTCGAAACGTCATAATTGGAAGCATTCTTAGAACTTCTAAAAAAGCGAAGCTAACTGATCGACAAAGCATTGGAATTTGTTGCTGCGTATGTCTGGTGATGGGCCAGACAAGATTGAGGTGCGCGCGAATGTCGCACACTCCCGGGTAAGCGGGCGTGACGAGCTCTACCTGTCGGTGATCGGCATCTCATCGAGACGCGTGGTGCGAAGCCTGCCTTGCCCTGAATGGGCGATCCGCACGACGATCAGATCTCCAGCTCGGTGCCGAACTCCACCACCTGCCTGGTCGGCACGCCGAAGAACGCGGCGGAGCGTTCGGCGTTGCGCTGGAGGAAGGCGAACAGGCCTTCGCGCCAGACCCACATGCCCGGAATGTCCTCGCTCGGGATGATGGTCTCGCGGCCGACATAGTAGGTGATGTCGGAGAGGTCGATGCCGGGCAGCTTGCCCTGGCGGCAGGCGAGCGTCAGGCCCGCATAGATCGTCGGATTCTGCATGAAACCGTAATGCAGGACCACGCGGGTGATGCCGGGAACGATCTCGATCACCTCGGCACGGTCTTCATCGGTGATGTGCGGGGATTCCTCGATCAGCACGGTGACGAGGACGATGCGCTCATGCAGCACGTGGTTGTGCTTGACGAATTGCGTCAGCGCCAGCGGCACGCCGCGCGGCGCGGAGGCCAGGAAGACGGCGGTCCCGGGCAGTCTGGCGCGGCACTTGTTGACCGCGGTCTCGATCAGGTCCTCCTCGGGCTGGCGCAGCTTCGCGCGCGCCGCCTCGACGAGCTTCACGCCGCTGCGCCAGGTCAGCATCATGAAGGCGACGAGGGCCGCGAGCAGCAGCGGAAACCAGCCGCCCTCGAACAGCTTGATCGAATTGGCGGAGAAGAAGATCACGTCGATCACGAAGAAGAAGCCGTTGACGGCGACCACGATCCACGGCGAATAGCCCCACTGGATCGCGACCAGGGCCGCGAGCAGCGTGGTGATCGCCATCAGCAGCGACACCGCGATGCCGTAGGCGCCGGCGAGCGCTTCCGAGGTGCCGAAGCTCAGGACCGCGCCGAGCGTTGCGGCAGCGAGCAGCCAGTTCACCAGCGGCACGTAGATCTGGCCCATCGCATGGCTCGTGGTGTGGCGGATCTGCATGCGCGGCAGGAAGCCGAGCTGGATCGATTGCTGGGTCAGCGAGAACACGCCGGAGATAATCGCCTGCGAGGCGATCACGGTCGCGAGCGCCGAGAAGGCGACCAGCGAATAGTGCAGGGCGTCCGGGCAGAGCTGAAAGAAGGGGTTCTCGATCATCGCGGGATCGGTGATCAGCAGCGCGGCCTGCCCAAAATAGTTCAGCACCAACGCGGGCAGGCAGATCGCGAACCAGGCGAGCCGGATCGGGAAGCGGCCGAAATGCCCCATGTCGGCGTACATGGCTTCGCCGCCGGTCACCGCCAGGAAGGCGGCGCCGAGGATCGCGAAGGAGATGTGGAAGTCCTGGTGGATCAGGAAGTTGAAGGCATAGAGCGGGCTCAGTGCCGCGAGCACGGCCGGGGCCTTGACGATGCCGTGGACGCCGAGCGCGGCCAGCACGAAGAACCAGGCCAGCATCACCGGCCCGAAGATGCGGCCGATGAAGCCCGTGCCCTGCTTCTGGATCATGAACAGCCCGATCAGGATGGCGACGGTGATGGGCACGACGACCGGCGCGAGCGAGGGCGCATCGACCTTGAGGCCTTCGATGGCTGAGAGCACCGAGATGGCCGGGGTGATCGCGCCGTCGCCATAGAGTAGGGCGGCGCCGACGAGGCCGACCACCAGGAGATGCGCGCGCCAGGTGCCGGACTGGGCGTGGCGGGCGTGGAGCAGCGCCAGCAGCGCGACGATGCCGCCTTCGCCGCGATTGTCCGCGCGCAGGATCAGAAGCGCATATTTCAGCGAGATGATCAGCAGCAGGGCCCAGAGGATCAGCGAGGCAACGCCCAGGACAGCTTCGGGAGTCAGCGTAGCGCCATGGGCGGCCGCCTTGGCGGCTTCCTTCAGGGCGTAGAGGGGGCTGGTGCCGATATCGCCATAGACCACCCCGAGGGCGCCCATGGTCATGGCAATTGGCAGAGGGTCAGGGTGATGGCCGGAAACGACTGCGGGCGTACTGGACAAGGTCGACCCCCCGATGGGATCGCGCCCGCCGGGCCATTCCGACGGGCGCGAATATCAGACAGTCTGCGACGAGACGTCGCAAATATCCATGGGATTTATCTCGGGGTCTATATGACGCGAAGCTGACAGGTTCGACTACGGGGTCCGGTCGGCGGTCACGAGACGCGCCTCGCGGATATTGGCCTTGGTGCCGGCCTGACGCAGGCAAGACGCCTCGAAGTTCGGCCAGGCATGCTGCGAGCAGTCCTTGCCGACGGTGCGGATATCGAGGCGGTCGCTCTTGGCCAGCGGCTGCGGGACGCTCGCTTCGACGGACGGAGCGAAACCGGGAAGGACGGTGAGAGCGGCGGCAACAAACGCGGCAATAGCGACGGCCGAGATGGTCTTGATCATTGACGGTCCCCTGTGATGCGGCCGCTACGCCCAGTTGTGCGGCCCGTCATTCGTTGGGTGGATTAGTAACCATGGCCAGTTTCCGGACGTCTTCGCGGACGCCCGAAATGGTTTCGTTCGCACTTCGTTTTGTTTCATGGCCGTCCCGAGGACGAAACAATTCGGGGGATTCCGACTCGGCGCCGCCGAAAAACCGGCAGGGAACCCGTCTGGCTTGCCGGGCCGGGCCGGGCGCGGTAGGACGGGGGCATGCCGCGTATCGCCTTCTATCCGGGTTCCTTTGACCCCATCACCAACGGCCATCTGGACGTGGTCCGGAACAGTGTACCCCTGTGCGATCGGCTCGTGGTCGCGATCGGGGTCCATCCCGGCAAGAAGCCGCTGTTCTCAACCGAGGAGCGGCTCAAGATGCTCCATGACGTCTGCGGGCCGGTCGCGGCCCAGGTCGGCTGTACGCTTGAGGCCGTGACCTACGACGATCTTGCGGTCACCGCGGCACGCAGGCACGGCGCGACTGTCATGATTCGGGGTCTGCGCGATGGCACCGACCTCGACTACGAGATGCAACTCGCCGGGATGAACGGCGCCATGGCGCCCGACGTCCAAACCGTGTTCCTGCCGGCCTCTCCGGCCGTCCGCCCAATTACCGGCACGTTGGTGCGTCAAATCGCGGCCATGGGCGGAGATATCTCGACCTTCGTGCCGCCGCTCGTCGCCAACCTGCTCAAGGCCAAATTCGCCGGATAACGGCGCAATTCTCCATCCTACCTGATCCGGAGTTCTCATGATCCGTCGTCTCGCAATTCTTGCCACGATCTTTGCCGCGCTCTTCAGCGCGGTCCCGACGGTGGCGCAGCAGCTGCCGGCGAATCTCGACAAGGCCAACGCCATCGTCATCGACACCACCAAGGGCCGCATCGTCATCAAGCTGCGGACCGACATTGCGCCTCAGCATGCCGAGCGCATCAAGCAGCTCGCGCGCGAGGGCTATTACAACAACGTGCCGTTCCATCGCGTCATGGACGGCTTCATGGCGCAGACCGGCGACGGCGAGAAATTCAACGGCACCGGTGGCTCGAAATATCCGAACCTGAAGCAGGAATTCTCCAAGGTTCATTTCGCCCGCGGCATCGTCGGGATGGCGCGGCGCGGCGACAGCGTCGATAGCGCCAACTCGCAGTTCTTCATCATGTTCGCGGACGGCGGCAGCCTCGATAACCAGTACACCGTGATCGGCGAGGTCGTGCAGGGCATGGACGTCGTCGACAAGCTGAAGAAGGCACCGCCCGGTTCGGCCGGCGGTGCCGTCACCGATCCCGACAAGATGGTGAAGGTCCAGGTCGCTTCCGACATCAAATAGGATGGGGCCATGGCGCGCTATGGCAATAGGCTTCTGCTGGCTGCCGCGCTGCTGCTTTCAGGCGTTTCCGGCGCGGCCGCCGGAGACGCAGAGGTCAACACCATCCAGGACATCTTCCAGCACTTGCGGACCTGCTGGAAGCCGCCGCCGCTCAGCAAGGCTCGCCCTATCGACATCACCGTCGTCGTGAGCTTTAACCGGGCCGGAAACATTCTGGGCCACCCGAGGATTACCTATGAATCCGCGGAGGCCTCCGACAATGACCGGCTGCAATACCGGGTCGCGGTGATGGAGGCGCTGCAACGCTGCACGCCGATGCCATTTACCGATGCAATGGCCGGCGCCGCCGCGGGACGTCCATTCGCGATCCAGTTCCGTAACCGGAAGACTTCACCCCCAACGCAAGAGAGACGAGCATGAGCGTCACCGAAAACACCCTGATCCTCGAGACCACGCAGGGCCCCGTCACCATCGAGATGCGGCCCGATCTCGCGCCCGGCCACGTCGCGCGCATCAAGGAACTGGTCCGCGAGGGCTTTTACGACGGCATCGTGTTCCACCGCGTGATCGAGGGCTTCATGGCGCAGACCGGCTGCCCGCAGGGCACCGGCACCGGCGGCTCCGGCAAGAAGCTGAAGGCGGAATTCAACAAGGAACCGCATGTGCGCGGCACCACCTCGATGGCCCGCGCCGCCAGCCCCGATTCCGGCGACAGCCAGTTCTTCATCGTCTTCGACGACGCCCGCTTCCTCGACAACCAGTACACGGTGTGGGGCAAGGTCACCGAGGGCATGGAGAACGTCGACAAGATCAAGCGCGGCGAGCCCGTCCAGAACCCCGACAAGATCGTCAAGGCGCGGATGGCCGCGGACGCGGAGTAACCGCTCAACCCTCATCCTGAGGAACGCGGAACGCGCGCCTCGAAGGATGAAGGCCCCGCTGTTGCAGCTCGGCCTTCATGGTTCGAGACGGCGCTACGCGCCTCCTCACCATGAGGGTCTGACTGCGTGGCGCAGAGCTCGACATGCGCACTGATCTCTTCGATTTCGAACTGCCCGCCGAGCGCATCGCGTTGCGCCCGGCGAGCCCGCGCGACTCCGCGAAGATGCTGGTCGTGGAAGGTGGCGCGCTGCGCGACCAGCTCATTTCCGAGCTGCCGCAATGGCTGAAGGGCGGTGACCAGCTCGTCGTCAACGACACCAAGGTGATCGCGGCGCAGCTCAAGGGCCGCCGCATTGGCCGCGAGACCGAGCCCAAGATCGAGGCGACGCTGATCAAGCGCCTCGACGGCTCGCGCTGGCAGGCGCTGGTGAAGCCGGCAAAAAAGCTCGTGGCAGGCGACCGCATCCGCTTCGGCAACGAGGGCAAGGTCTGCCTGCTCGGCCATCTCGACGCCGAGGTCGAGGCCAAGGGCACCGATGGTGAAGTGACACTGTCATTCTCGTTTCACGGCCCGGCGCTGGATCAGGCGATCGAAGATCTCGGCAGCCCGCCGCTGCCGCCCTATATCGCCTCGAAGCGCACGCCCGACGATCAGGACCTCGCGGACTACCAGACCATGTTCGCGGCGAATGAAGGCGCTGTCGCGGCGCCTACCGCCGGCCTGCATTTCACCCCGGCGCTGGAGCAGGCGCTGAGCGACCGCGGCGTCGGCATCAACCGCATCACGCTGCACGTCGGGGCAGGGACGTTCCTGCCAGTGAAGGTGGACGACACCGAAGGCCACAAGATGCATGCCGAGTGGGGCACGATCTCGGCCGAAACGGCGGAGCGGCTCAACACCGCACGGCAGAACGGCGGCCGCATCATCGCCGTGGGCACGACGTCACTGCGGCTGCTGGAAAGCGCGGCCGGCGAGGACGGCACGATCCAGCCGTTCGCGGCCGAGACGTCGATCTTCATCACCCCCGGCTATCGCTTCCGTGCCGTCGATATCCTGCTGACCAATTTCCATTTGCCGAAGTCGACGCTGTTCATGCTGGTGTCGGCGTTCTCCGGGCTCGAGGCGATGCAGCAGGCGTATGCGCACGCGATCGCGAAAGGGTACCGGTTCTATTCGTACGGCGATGCGTGCTTGTTGTTTCGGGCGCGCGACTAATTTCGGCGTCGTAGGGTGGGCAAAGCGAAGCGTGCCCACCATCTTTCTCAAATGCGCGAGAGAAGTGGTGGGCACGGCGCTTGCGCGCCTTTGCCCACCCTA
This sequence comes from Bradyrhizobium sp. S3.7.6, assembly GCF_054061875.1. Classification (NCBI taxonomy): domain Bacteria; kingdom Pseudomonadati; phylum Pseudomonadota; class Alphaproteobacteria; order Hyphomicrobiales; family Nitrobacteraceae; genus Bradyrhizobium; species Bradyrhizobium sp. S3.7.6. The sequence goes on from NZ_JBSSEQ010000001.1 coordinate 4,981,747, forward strand.
CGGCACCTTCCGTTACGCCATCACGCGCTGCGGCAACAGCTCCGCGATCTGCACCGCGTTCAGCGCGGCGCCCTTGAGCAGCTGGTCGGCCGCCACGAACATCGAGATCGAATGCCCTGAGGGATCGCTGAGATCCTTGCGGATGCGGCCGACCAGGACGTCGTCCTGGCCCGAAGCGTCGATCGGCATCGGGAAGTAGTTCTTCACGCGGTCGTCGACGAGCTTCACGCCGGGCGCCTGCGCCATGATGGCACGGACCTGGTCCTCGCTGATCGGCTTCTCGCATTCGAAGGTGATGGCCTCGCAATGGGCGCGCAGCACCGGCACGCGGACGCAGGTGACGCCGATCGCGATCTTCTCGTCCTCGAAGATCTTGCGGGTTTCCTTGATGACCTTGGTCTCTTCGTCGTTGTAGCCGGTTTCAGGGTCGACGGCGGTGTTGTGGTTGAAGAGATTGAAGGCGTAGGGGTGCGGCATGACCTTGGGCGTATAGACCTGCCCGTTGAGACTGGCGCGGGTGGACTCGACGAGCTCGTCCATCGCGGCGGCGCCGGCGCCCGAGGCCGCCTGGTAGGTCGAGATGATGACGCGCTTGATGCGGTTCGTCTGGTGGATCGGCCAGAGCGGCACCAGTGCGGTGATGGCGGCGCAGTTCGGGTTGGCGATGATGCCCTTGTGGTCGCGGATCCGGTTGGCGTTGATCTCGGGGATCACCAGCGGGACGTTCGGGTCCATCCGGAAGGCGGAGGAGTTGTCGACCACGACGGCGCCGGCCTTGACAGCGATTGGCGCGAACTTCTTGGAGATGCTGCCGCCGGCCGAGAACAGCGCGATGTCGACGCCCTCGAAAGCGCGCTCGGTCAATTCCTCGATGACGACGTCCTGCCCGCGGAACGACACCGTCTTGCCGGCCGAGCGGGCGCTGGCCAGCGCCTTGAGCTTGCCGACGCGAAAGCCGCGCTTGTCCATGGTGGCGATGAATTCGGCGCCCACCGCACCGGTGACGCCGACAATCGCGACGACGGGATCGTTACTCACATTCTCCTCCATTGCATTGAGCTGAAGACAACAAAAAAGCCCCGGACCAGAGGTCGGAGCTTCGGTAGAGTGGATTGCGTTTAAGTCGACGACCTACGCGCGCACGCCTCCCCGGGCCCCGAAGGCCGTGGTGGTTTTAGTCGTGCGTTTGGTGGTCGTGAACATGGCGGCGACTTATGCGTGAGAGTTTCGCGCCCGTCAATGGCTTTTCGGCGGGATTGTGGCCGCCGCTATTTCGCCCGGGCGCCCGGCGGCTCCAGGATGACCTCCTTGAGGTTGTCGCCGCTGATGACGACGATCGCGAAATTCAGCCGGCCGCGTTCGCGCACCAGTCCGCCGCTGATCGCCTTGCCCGAGGCCGCACGTTCGGCGACGTGCACGGCATCCGCAAGGCGGTGCTTGATCGCACCGAGCGCCGCGAGGTTGCTGCGGTCGTCGAGATCGAGTTCGGCGAGGGGGAGGGCGGCTTCGCCGCCGACGAGCTCGCCGGTGGCGGCATTGATGGTGTGGCGCCAGATACGGTCGTTATGCAGGGTCTTCACCCGGTAGACCGGCACGCCGGAGGCTCCGTCGAAACTCACATCCGCCGTCGTGGCGCCGGCATGACGGGCTTCCGCAATCGCCATGGCCTGGCTGATCGAGATCGACGAGCTGCGGAATCGTTCGATTTCGCGGCTGACCGCTTGGCGGTCTGCTTCGGCATCACCATCTGTGTCGCCGTGAACCGCGGTTGGCGTGCCCGTGGTGACGATCGCCTGCGCCGGCGCGGCAAGGAGCAGCGCGGGCAAGGCGATCGCAAGTAATCGCGCGGTCAATCGTTTGGCTGTCGTCATGCTCGAAACCCTCGGCCAGCGAGTGTGCCGGATGATCGTAAAGAATTCGCGGCCGACCTTGGGCATCGGCCGGCCGCGGAGCGTCGCAGCGGGCTGGACCCGGCACGGCGATCTTGGGCGGTACGGACCCCTTTGGGGCTGGTGAAAAAGCGGTCCGTATCGCTTATAACTAAACCATACCGTATCGTTTTGTTTTGGTCAATGACGCGGGCGTAATCTCGAAGGGGGAAACGTCGCTACCTCACGGAATTGTCAACGGGACGGGCGCCGCCGCGGTGTGCCCTTTGCGGCGCTCTGGATGCGGTCTGCTGGTCCCAGCGCGCCGGCCAGGAACAGCTTGATCGCCGCGCGCATGCGCTTCTCGGCGGCCTTCAATTCCAGCGCCGTGCCGAACGTCGCCAGGCGGTGGGTGTGACCGACGACGACGTCGAGGAACACCTCTGCCGCGATCGTGGTGTCGTCGACGTCGAGTGCGCCCTGCGCCACCAGACGGTCGAAGAAGCGGGCCGTGGTGGCGACGGCCTTCAGCCAGCCTTCCTCCTTGCCGAGCTTGGCGATGTCGGGGAAGTTGATGGCCTGTGACGTCATCATGCGGCTGAATGCGACGGCATCGGGCCCGCAGGTGAAGGTCAGCATCTCGCGCCCGATCTCGACCAGCCGCTGCTCGACCGAAATGTCCGAGGCGCTGGAGAGCTGGGTCTCGGCGGCTGCCGATAGCGGCGCAAGCCAGCGCGCGATTTCGCGCCTCAGCACGGCGGCAAACAGGCCGCGCTTGTCCCCGTAACGGGAATAGACGGTGGGTTTGCTGACCCGGGCCGCTTCCGTGACCGCGTCGAGCGAGGTCGCGTCGAAGCCGCGATCCAGGAACAGGCGGGTGGCAACCTCGATCAGCCGCTGATCGCGCTCGATCGCGGCGGTTTTCGTCGGGCGGCCGCCGCGTGATTTCGGCAACTCGCGCCGTGGCGCTGCCGGTTTTGTCCTGGTCGCAGTCAATCCCATGCCCAATGATTCCTGCGCGCTTCTAATCGTCGTCATTTGCTCTATATCGCGCGGGAGCGGGGGCGTCATCGCGAATCTGGCCGAATTGGCCATATCGTCAACGGTTTCGGCGCGGTCTCGTTCCGTCACGAGAGATCACGGCAGCTTCGAAGTCCAGGCCTGGCCGGAGGCAGCCTTCTCATATCCGTACTGATACAGCGCCCGCATATAGGCGGTGTCGAACCCTTCCGAAGGCGGCGCGGGATAATCGCGCGCGATGTAGGAGAGGTGGAAGCCGAGATTGTTGCGCTTGGCGAAATCATAGGTCGAGAAGATGATCGAGCGCGTCTGCGACTGGGTGATCGACGACAGGCTGCGCGAGGCGACGTCGATGGTGCTGTTGGACACGAGCTCGAAATTGCGTTCGATCTTCTTGTTGACGAGGATGTAGATGTTCATCCGCGCGTTGCCGGGCAGGCGGTCCTGGGAGAGCAGGGCTTCCGGCAGCGTCAGCACCGGCGCCGTCACGCCGCCGTCGACATGCATCTCCTGAAATCTGCGGCCCTGGCCTTCGGCGTCGATCATGATAGGCGGAAACACCAGGGGAATGCTGGCGGAGGCCGCCATCACGTCGCGAAACAGTTTTAGCGCCTCGGGTGTTCCGACCGCTGCGATCTTGCCCATGTCCCAGATGGCGGTCCGCTGGGTGTCGAGATCGGTGGTCACCACCAGCAGCTTTCGGCCCTTGGCGTTTTCACGCGCGACCTGCGCCATGATCTCCGGCCCGACATAGCGGGCGACGAGCTCGCGCAGCCGCGTGTTGCCGAACAGGCCGGATCCGAACAGCACACGCATGATGCTGGGATCGTTCAGGAGGCTCTCCGCGATGCCGCTGGTGTAGACCTCCCTGAGCGTGTCGTCATATTGCGAGCCGAGGAACGCAAAGGGTGCGATCAGGCCGCCGGTGCTCACGCCCGAGACGACCGAGAAGGTGGGACGGGTTCTGGCAGCGGTCCAACCGCTCAGCACGCCGACGCCATAGGCGCCATCGGCGCCGCCGCCGGAGAGCGCCAGATAGGACTTCGTCGCGGTGCTGGTGTCCTTCTCGAAGCTGAATTTCGTGACGGGCTCGTCGGCGTAGCGGCGCAAGCCGTCGATATCGAGCACGCGCGACGTGCTGGCCTCGGCGGCCGCATAGGGCGTGCGGGGCAGGGAGGTGCAGGCGCCGAGTGCCAGGCTGCACGCCAGAACCAGGAATCCGGTCAGGCGGGCGCCTGTCTGTCTGATCCAGCCGCGCGAGGGGCCGGACATTTTGGTCGAACATGAAGCGGAGGGCATTGTCGGTGGCTGGCGATCACGCAAATACTGCCGCCGGCAAAATTCACCGCGGCATCTCGTCCAGCCCCGCGCAAAAACTACACTGTATCGTTTTGTTTGGCAAGCGCGCCGGGCGATCAAGTCGGCGTCAAATGTGTCCCGCTCTGAGCCACAAGCCGGCTCTGGCGTGGTCCGAGCGGGTTGATCAGCCTCTTCCGACACGCAATAAGCACGACCATGAATCTTCCTGACGTCGGTCTACCCAATCACTTCGAGCTGCTCGCCACCGATGGCGCCGCGCGCACCGGGCGCCTGACCACGCCGCATGGCGTGGTGCGGACGCCGGCCTTCATGCCGGTCGGAACCGCCGGCGCCATGAAGGGCATGCACTGGCGCGAGGTGCGCGAGGCCGGCGCCGACATCGTGCTCGGCAACACCTATCATCTGATGCTGCGTCCCGGCGCCGAGCGGATCTCGGCGCTCGGCGGCCTGCAGCGGTTCACCGGCTGGAACGGGCCGATGTTGACGGATTCCGGCGGCTTCCAGGTGATGTCGCTGTCGGACCTGCGCAAGGTCACCGAGAACGCCGTCACATTCCGTTCGCATATCGACGGCGCCAAGGTCGAGCTGTCACCGGAGCGCTCGATCGAGGTGCAGCGCTTCCTGGGCTCCGACATTGCCATGCAGATGGACGAATGCGTGCGGCTACCGGCCGAGCGGGACGACATCGAACGGGCGATGCGGCTGTCGCTGCGCTGGGCAGAGCGAAGCAAGCGCGCATTCGAGAGTGCGCCCGACGGTTACATGCTGTTCGGCATCGTGCAGGGCGGCGACGTGCCGCAGCTTCGTCACGCCAGCGCCGAGGGCCTCGTTGCAATCGGCTTTCACGGCTATGCGATCGGCGGCCTTGCCGTCGGCGAGCCGCAGGCGGTGATGCTGGCGATGATCGACGAGACCGCGCCGCTGCTGCCGAAAGAGCGGCCGCGCTATTTGATGGGGGTCGGCACGCCTGATGACATCCTCGAAGCCGTGAAGCGCGGCATCGACATGTTCGATTGCGTGATGCCGACGCGCAATGGCCGTCACGGCGTCGCCTTCACCCGCTTCGGTCAGGTCAATCTGCGCAACGCGCGCCACGCCGACGATCCGCGTCCGCTCGACGAAGAGAGTTCCTGGCCGTCGGCGCGCAACTACGCGCGCGCCTACCTGCATCATCTCGTCAAGGCGGGCGAGACGCTGGGCGCCATGCTGCTCTCCGAGATCAATATCGCCTATTACCAGTTCCTGATGCAGGGCATCAGGGACGCGATCGCACACGGAACGTTCGACGAGTTCTACCAGCGTACGCGCCAAGACTGGGCGAGGGGCGACATCGCCCCGCGCTAGTCAGTTGCAGACGATCCGCTGCTTGACGGCGTGCTTGGTCACGAAGCCATAGCCGCAATTGTCGCAGGTCCAGAGATAGCTGATCATATGGTCAGAGATGTAGGCGGATGCTTCGGCGGCGACCATCGAGTCGGCGCAGACCGGGCAGGTCGGCAACTCGCTGCAACGCGGGGCGCGGTGATGTGCGACGGTCGACAACACTTCAGCGACTGCTGACATCGTGGTGACCTCTCTGGCTTTGAGACCTAAGTCTAACATAGACCGAATCAGTTGACGAGGTCGCAACACAAATGCGTTGGTTTTCTGATAATTACAGCTCACGCGATTTTGCGATGCAGCGTATTTAACATGTGCCGCATTGTCGCTTGCGTGTCGTCCCAAGCTGTCCGTTACTGCACAAGAGACGCTGCAGAAACAGAAATTGTCGTCACAGGGAGTTCATCATGGACGCATCGTCCAACACGGGTGCAGCGCACCAGCCCGGCCGCGGCCGGATCTACTCTTCGATCGTCGAGGCCTTTGGCGACACGCCGATCGTGCGCTTGCAGCGGCTGCCGGGCATGCACGGCGTCAACGCGACGATTTTGGCAAAACTTGAATATTTCAATCCCGCCGCGAGCGTGAAGGATCGCATCGGCGCGGCCATGATCATCGCGATGGAGAAGGCCGGCATCGTCAAGCCCGACACCGTGCTGATCGAGCCGACCTCGGGCAACACCGGCATCGCGCTCGCCTTCGTCGCGGCCTCGCGCGGTTACCGGCTCAAGCTGGTGATGCCGGAATCGATGTCGATCGAGCGGCGCAAGATGCTGGCCTTTCTCGGCGCCGAGCTGGTGCTGACGCCGGCGGCACAGGGCATGAAGGGCGCGATCGCAACCGCCGAGGAGCTCCTGAAGACGACGCCGAATTCGGTCATGCCGCAGCAGTTCAAGAACCTCGCCAATCCCGAGGTGCACCGCCGCACCACCGCCGAGGAGATCTGGAACGACACCGGCGGCAACGTCGATATCTTCGTCGCCGGCGTCGGTACCGGCGGCACCATCACCGGCGTCGGCCAGGTGCTCAAGCCGCGCAAGCCGTCCTTGCGGGTCGTGGCGGTCGAGCCGGAGGAAAGCCCGGTGCTCTCAGGCGGCCAGCACACGCCGCACAAGATCCAGGGCATCGGCGCCGGCTTCGTGCCCGACATCCTCGACCGCTCGGTGATTGACGAGATCGTGAAGATCAACTCGACGACCGCGATCGAGACCGCCCGGGCGCTGGCGCGGCATGAGGGCATCCCCGGCGGCATTTCCTCGGGCGCGGCGATCGCAGCTGCGCTCCAGATCGGCAAGCGGCCGGAAGCTGCGGGAAAAACCATTCTGGCTATAGTGCCGTCCTTCTCCGAGCGGTATCTTTCGACGGCTCTGTTTGAGGGAATCTAGGACATGACGGATCAACCGAGGCGGCCGCGCACGCTTGGCGATGCGCGGTCGGAGGCCGAGGCGGCGTTCAAGAAGGTGACCGCCAAGGTCGCCGTGGCGCCACCGAAGCCGAACGTAGCGCCGGGAATCAAGGAGCAGGTCACGCTGCGCATCGACCAGGATGTGCTGGAGTTCTTCCAGCAGGGCGGTCCGGGCTGGCAGGACCGCATCAACGAGGCGTTGCGCAAGGCGGCGGGGAAGTAGCGCCTCCTGCCCAGGGGCGCCGAAGGGCGGCGCGCCGGCGAACTCAGAGGACCTGCGACAGAAACCGCTGCGTTCGCTCGTCCTTGGCCGCCGTAAACAAGGCTTCCGGCGGCCCGTGCTCGACGATCACACCGCGGTCGGTGAAGTAGACGTGATCGGCGACCTCACGCGCGAAGTTCATCTCATGGGTGACGAGGAGGCATGTCATGCCATCCTCGGCAAGCTCCCGGATGGTGACCAGGACCTCGTTGACCGTTTCCGGATCGAGGGCGGCCGTGACTTCGTCGAACAACATGATGTCCGGTCGCATCGCCAGCGAGCGGGCGATAGCCACGCGCTGCTGCTGTCCGCCGGAGAGCTCGCCGGGATAGGTATCCTCCTTCCCCGCGAGCCGAACCTTGGCAAGCAGCGCCCGGGCGCGCGCTTCGACCTCGGCACGTTTCTGGCCGAGAACATGGATCGGCGCCATCATCACGTTCTGGAGCGCGGTCTTGTGCGGGAAAAGATTGTACTGCTGAAAGACCATCCCGACCTTGCGGCGAAGCGCCAGCTTGTCGAGCCTGGGATCGGACACCTCGATGCCTTCGATCTGAATGCTGCCGGACGTGATCGGCTGGAGCGCATTGATGCAGCGGATCAGCGTGGATTTTCCTGATCCGGACGGGCCGATGATACAGATCACCTCGCTCTTTTTGACCGACAGGCTGATGCCTTTCAGAACCTCGAGAGCTCCGAACGACTTTCTGACGTCGACGCATTGGACGATGGGCTGATCCGGAGTCCAGCTCGTGGCCATGCTCTGCTTCCTCAGCGTATGCGGAACCGACGCTCGAGACGAGCGGTCCAGAGGTTGATCGGATAACAGTAGAGAAAGAAACACAGCAGCGCGAAACCGTAGAGCGGCGCGAACAGCTCCGGCCTGCCGCCTTCGGCGGCATGCACCTGCGCCGTCAGCGTGAGCATCTCCGAAACACCGACGATCGATGCCAGCACCGTCGACATCGCGACCAGCGCATAGACGTTCATCCAGGGCGGCAGCATGCGCTTGATGCACTGTGGCAGCATGATCAGCCACATCGTCTGGCGCCGTGTGAACGAGAGCGATTCCGCCGCCTCCCATTGCGTCGACGGAATGGAGCGGACGGCACCGCGCACGACCTCGGCGACATTCGCCATGACAGGCAATGCGAAGCCGACCGTTGCCTTGATCCAGTCCGGCAAGGGGATGGTCGTCTTGAAGAGGGTGACCTGGAAGGGCACCAGAAACATGACGAAGAACAGCAGCACCAGCCAGGGCGCGTTGCGGAAGAATTGAGTCAGGAGCCAGCTGACGGCGGCGAGCGGTCGAAACTCCGACAACAACCCCAGACCCAGGCCAAGCCCGGCGACGGTCCCCAGCAGCATGGCGAGCAGGGAGATCAAGATGTTGAAGGCGAACCCGCGCAGCAGCAGCGGCGACCACTTCACGATGATTTGCAGCGGGGACAGCACCGCCGGACCGGTCTGCGCCCACGCGGTGGACGCGGCCATGATGGCGCAGAAACAAAGGATCGCGGCGGCCAGCGGGCCGATCCGCACGGACATCCGGGGCGGCGCGGGACGGTACGGCAGAAGGACGGCAAGCCTGTGCTCGGGCTGGGCGCCTTTCATCGGGCATATCCCGGGATGCGCATCGCCCGCTCCCAGCGATGCATCAGCCAGACGAGGACGCCGACAAGGATGCCGTAGGTCGCCAGCAATACGACCATCATTTCGAAGACGTTCTGCGATTCCGACCAGATCTGCTTGACCGCATACAGCGTCTCGGGAACGGCGATCGCGTAGGCGAGGGTGGTCGTCTTGAGCAGGTTGACGAGGTTGTTGTTCAGTGCGGGAAGGCAGACGCGAATGGCCAGCGGAAGGACGATATGGACGTAAGCCTTGAGGCGCGTGTATCCGAGCGCCTCCGCGGCTTCCAGCGTCGTCCTCGGCACCGCCTCGATGCCGGAGCGGAAGATTTCGACGTTGAAGGCGCCCGCGAACAGCGACAGCGAAATGATGGCCCATTGGACGTTGCTCAGCAGCGGAACGCGCATGCCCGCCGCCTCGACGGCTGGGAGCATGGTGCCGAGGCCGAAATAGAAAAAGAAGATCTGGACCAGCGGCGGCGTGTTGCGGAACACCACCACGAAAGCATTGACGGGCAACCGCAACAGCATCGACGGACTGCCCTGCAGCAAGGCGCCCACCGCGCCGATGATCAGGCTCAGCAGGATGGTCGTGACACTCAGAAGCAACGTCATCTTGAGCCCGCCGAAATAGCGGTCCCAATCGTAGGCATCGTAGAATACGGAGAAATTCAGCCCCGTCGTTTCGTAGAGCCGTTGAAACCAGTCGCCGATTTCGTGCATTTTGCGCGACACCAAACTGTTGAGGCGATGCCTCGTATCAGTGCATTGGCTCGACCTGCTCGGAGCGCAAGACGGATCTGGCGCTCCGCCTTACGCGTCTATTTGTCCTTGTATTGCTCGTGCATGAGCAGCGAATACTCGGTCGGCGTAATGCCCCACTTCTTTTCCGCTGCCACGATGAAGCCGGTCTTCATCCAGTCCTTTGTCGTATCTTCGAGCAGCTTCTGAAGGCTGGCATTGTCGAGCGCGACAGCGATCATCCATGGCGATGGCAAAATACCTTTCAGGGGCAAGTCGTAGTCCGCCTTCCACTCGTCCTCGAGCAGCTTGCCTTGCAGGAAGGTCTGATCGTAGACATAGCCGATGCAGTTGCCCTGCTTCATGGCGAACAGAGGCTTCTCCGAGCCGTCAAACGCAACGATTTCGGGGCCGTAGGATTTGGCAACGTCCTTGTTGTACCAGGCCCCCGACGTTGCACAGACGGGTTTTCCCTTGAGCTCGGCCCAGTCCTTGATGCCGGACTTCTTGTTGAGAAGGATGTTCACATAGTCCGAGTAGTATAGCGGTTCGATGGCTTGAACCACGCGACGGCGCTCCGGCCTGTCCGACATGGTCGCGATCAGCAGGTCGACCTTTCCCTGCTGAAGAAATTCGATCCTGTTGGAGGCCGCGACCGGAACGAGTTCGAGTTTGACGCCGAGGCGTTTGGCAATGTCTGCGGCGAGATCCGGCTCGATGCCGACCACGTATCCCGTGGGATCGCGGAAGCCGAAGGGCTTGTAGTCAGCCTTGACGCCGACATTCAACGTGCCGCGCTGCTTGATGGCATCGACGCCATCGGCGGCTTGGGCACTGCCAAGCATCAGCAGCGCCGCGATGCCTGTCATCATGGAACGGACAATGTCTCTCATCGGATGACGCCTCCAGGATTGTGATCACGACGCGCGTTGAGCGCGCTTGTTCAAGATACAAGGCTCGTGCCAAACGTCACGAAAAACGGGAGATGGAGAATGGGCTGAGGTCGATCGCGCTTCGACCGTCGGTCACCATCCCGGCGACGACGTTGCCGATACCTGCCGAGTGCTTGAAGCCGTGGCCCGAGCACGCCGAGACGACACAAATCCGGTCCTGGTCGGGATGGCGGTCGATGATGAAGCCCCGATCGGGCGTCACCGTGTAGATGCAGGCAGCCGCCTGCGCGACGCGCGGCGTGGCGCCGGCGAGCCGCCCCGCGACGTGCTTCCGGTACATTTCAGCCGATTCCGCGGGATCGACGGTGCGGTCGATGGCGTCGGCCGTCGTGTTGGTCTCGTACTGCTCGGTCGCGACCTTGAGACGACGATCGCCAGGCAAAGGCGGGAAGCCGTAGAGGTAGTCGACATCCGTCGCGCCATGCATCCAGATGAACACAGGGGCGTCGGCGCGATACGCGCTGGTATCCTCGAGCTCGTACCAGTGCAGCACCTGCCGCTTCACCGTAAGCACGCGGTCAAACGGCGCGCCGAGCAGGTGGGCATTCCAGCCGCCTGCCGACACCACCACCTGGTCCGCCTCGAATGTGCCCGAGGACGTTTCCACCCGAACGGCGGAGCCGCGCTGCGCGATCGAGAGAACCTCGACTCCCGTGCGGATCGTTGCGCCGAGCTGTTCCGCGCGCGTCAGCTGCGCCTTGATGCAGCGCTCTGGAAAAACGTACCCTCCGCCGGGCTCGTAATAGGCCTTCTCGTTACCCTGGAGATTCAGGAACTGCGGGAAGCGATGAGCCACCTCTCGCCCGTCGATCACTTCATGAGCGATGCCGAAGTCACGCGCGGCCCCAATCGAGCGCGCGACGAAATCCGGCTTGCCGTGGTGCGACGTCTCGCCGACACCGGGCGCCATGACGACGAGGCCGCATGGGTTCAGCAGCTCGGCAGACGTCTCGGCTTCGAGCTCACGCCAGATCCGGTGCGTATCCAGCACCAGGGGCACGTAATCGCGGCCTTCGCCGACCGCCTGCCGGGTGATGCGGGTTTCGCCGTGGCTGGATCCCATCGTGTGGGGCGGGGCAAAGCGATCGAGGCCGACCGCCTTTACCCCTCGCTTGGCCAGTTGATAGAGGGCCGCGCTGCCCATGGCACCGAGGCCGATCACCAGAATATCCGCTTGCTCGCTCATCGATCGGAACGGCTTAATTGTTAGGACGATCCGAAGTCTGCTTTCGGATGCGGCTCTCCTACAAGGATAATTCATATAATGAAGGCAATTTGCATGTTAGTATAACTTCTGCTTAAGCTATAGATATGACGCCACCTGTTCCAGACTTGCGAAGCTTGCAGATTGTCGCTGCCGTCGCGGAGTCCGGCAGCATGCTTCAGGCGTCCCGTCAGTTCGGGATGACGCAATCAGCGGTTTCTCAGGCTGTGCGGCGGGCCGAGGCCTCGATCGGCGTCGCGTTCTTCAACCGTAGCCGGAGGCCGCTTACACTGACGCGGGCAGGCCGCATCCTTGCTGGCCGTGTTCGCGATCTGAATCGCGACTTTGACACGTTACTCAGCGCGCTCCGGGACGCAGCGAACCTGCCTGAGCGTGTCGATCTGAGGCTCGGCCTGATCGACTCCTATGCCGCCACGGTCGGCGCACACCTCGTCAAGGAGCTCATGACGGGCGAGGTCGCACTGAGCCTGTCCGTTTGGTCGGGCCTTGCTCACTCGCATGCCGAGGCGCTGGTCCACCGAACGATCGACGCGGCGATCACATGCGATGCGATGGATGACCTGTATGATATCGAGCGCTTCCCGTTTTACCGCGAGCCAAATCTGCTGGTGGTGCCGCGCGGATTGGAAGCCGAATTTGCTGACCTTGATTTGCGGGAGATCCTGACCCGGCATCGCCTGGTCCGGTACAGCGAACGCTCCTATGCAGGCGCTCAGGTCGAGCGCCACCTGAGCCGTTTGGGCATTCGCCCACCGCGGGCCTTTGAGTTTGACACCTCGGACAGCCTGGTCGCCATGGTCGCCACCGGGATGGGCGTGGCGATCACCACGCCGCTGTGTCTGTTGCAGGGGCTCGCTCACGCTGGTCAAGTCAGCGCTCTCCCTCTGCCGGGCCCCGGATTTTTTCGTGAGCTGCTTCTGGTGACCTGCCGTGGCGATCTCTCGTCACTGGCGCCGCGCATCGCGGAGATGGCTCGGACGAGCATTACGATGCAGGCGATGCCGCGGATCCGGACGCTCGTGCCTTGGTTCACCCAAGACTACTAGCCATTGCCACCACGAAAAAGGCCCGGCTCTCGCCGGGCCTTTTTGCGTTTTGGAGCCGGGTCTCGCCTCAGCGGCGGAACATGCCGCCCATCATGCCGCCGACGACACCGCCGACGAAGGCCGCGCCGGCATCGCCGCCGCCGCTGTTGCGATGCTGAACCGGTGCGCCGCTCTGGGCCTGGGCCGGGGCAGCACGCCGTGCCGGCTTCGCGCTGTCGTCGCTCGCGGTGGCCGGCGCGGCCGCCACGATCTCGGACAGCAGGGCCTTGTGCTGGAGCTTGTTGAGGTAGCCGGTCGACGGATAACCGCGGGCGGCTTGCCAGCGCTTCAGCACCGAGCGGGTCTCGTCGGTGAAGGCACCGGTCACCTTGGTGTCGAAGCCGAGCCCGGTCAGGCGGCGCTGCACGTCGCGGCGCTGGCCCTTGTCGAGGCCGATCTGATCCTCGGTGAGCTGGGTGGAGTCATCGGTGAAGGTGGCGGGATCGATCCCGGAGTTCAGATTGCGGGTCGCCGTGGACGGGCCGCTCTTGATCGCCGCAAGCCGCGCCAGCGCCAGCGCCTTGAACTGGCCGTTCGGATAGGCCGAGAGATAGGCGTTGAGCTCTTCCGGCTTGTTGGATTCCTTGACCGAGCGCCAGTACTCGAGCTCGACACCGTCGGAGCTGCTCGCTGCCGCCGGCACGATTCCGGAAGCGGTCGGGGCTGCGTTGGCAACCTGCGTCTGCTGCGACGGGTTGAGATAGACCGCGCCGATCAGGTTGGTGTGGCCCCAGGGAAGCTGGCCCTTGCGGGTCTCTTCGTTGACCTGGGCGCGCACCGAGGTCATCGCCTGCTGGATCTCGACGCCGGGCTTGGTGATGTTGTCGATCAGCGCGCGGGTGAACGGGCTGTTGTTGCCCTCCTGGCCGTCGAGCGCGGTCTGGCCCGGGCCGGTGGCGAACGCGATCAGTGTGCCTTCGCCCGACTTCATCTCGGCAAGACCGCTCTGCACGTTGACGCTGCGCGTTGCCGAGTTCGACTTGATCTTGGCGGCGAACGGATTGTCGCGGCAGGCGTCGAGGAAGACGAGCTTGACCTTGGCGTCGCCCATGGTCTGCTCGAGCGTCAGGTCGATGTTGATGGCTGCGCCGAGCTTGACGTCCATCTCCGACTTGATGTCGGCGTCGACAGGCAGAAGGTAGTTGCTGCCGCTGACGGCGATGCCGTGGCCGGCGTAGTAGAACACTGCGACATCGGAGCCTTGCGCCTTGCGGCCGAAGTCCAGGAGCTTCTCCGTCATCTGGTCGCGGGTGAGGTTGGATCCTTCGATCACCTCGAAGCCGACATTGCGCAGGGTCGCCGCCATCGCCTTGGCGTCGATCGGCGGGTTCGGCAATTGTGCGACGTTCTTGTAGGAGCCGTTGCCGACGACGAAGGCGACACGGCGGTCGGCCTTCGCGGCACTGACCGACAGTGCCATGCACATCAGCGAAGCGAGCAGGGTGAGAGTGCGCATCTGAAATCCCCAACAGAATCGAATTGCAGGCAGCAACAAATTGGCAACGAACCTACACGAAGTGCCCGACTTCGCGCCACCAAAACGGCAGTACGTCGTATTCAACCCGCTGCTGTGTGGCCGAATGTGCACGATGGAATGACCCTCCAACGTGATCCAGATCACACGGCCACTTCGGTTTTGTCGCGCGAGGCTGCGCGCGGGTTCACTGCGCGCGGGCGGGAACCGGGGCGGTCGGCTTCAGGTTCAGGAGATTGCCGCACAGGATCAGCGTCGCGCCGAGCACGGTCCAGGCGTCGAGCCGCTCCGAATACAGCAGCCAGCCGACAGTCGCGGTGAGCGGCACCCGCAAGAAGTCCATCGGCACCACGATGGTTGCATCCGCGTAGCGGAGCGCGCTGGCGAGGCAATAGTGCGAGAATGTGCCGCAGACCCCGATGACGAAGAGCCACCCCCAGAGAGTGGTTGACGGCCAGGTCCAGACGTAGAGCGTCGGCAGCAGGCCCACGACCATCTGCACGACGATCATCCAGAACAGGATCGACAATGCGCTCTCGGTCCGGGTCAACGATTTCGCCAAGATCATGGAAATGCTGAAGCCGATCGCGGCCCCCAGTGCGATCAACTGGCCCGGATTGATCTCGCCGGTGGCGGGCCGCACGATCATGACGACGCCGACGATGCCGAGCGCGATGGCGGCGATCTTCCAGACGGTCATGCGCTCGGACAGGAACGTTGCGGCCAGCAGCGCAGTCCAGATCGGCATGGTGAATTCGATCGCGACGACCTGGCCGATCCCGATCAGTGTCAGTGCGTAGAACCAGCCGAGCTGCGCGAAATAATGGACCCCGTTGCGCGCGAGGTGCTGGGGCAGGCGTTTGGTCGAGACCGCCTTGAAACCGCCGGCCCGGTAGATGATCGGCAGCAGCAGCGTAAAGCCGATCGCCGAGCGTACTTCCATGATCTGGAAAACGTTCAGCTCGCGCGTGGTCTCGCGGCCGGCAACCGCCATGACCAGCATCAGCGTCAGCCAGCCGGCCATCCACAGTGCAGCCATCGTTTTGGACGGTGTCGCGGTCATCGTTGCTGGTGCGGGCGATCGAGCCTGAGGGGAGGGCCGGTATCGGCGACATCGCCGGCGTTTGCAACGGCCAAAACTGCGGATGCAGCGATGCAGGGCGGCGTGCTAAGGCATCATTGAACAACAAGAAAAGGGAGATCTTCGCTCATGCAAATCTTGCAGCCGGCTGAATGGAAGAAACCGCGGGGCTTTTCTCACGGTGTGGTGGCCGAAGGGCCGGGCCGCTGGGTGGTGCTGGCCGGACAGACCGGCGGCGACGAGACCGGCAATTACGCGCCTGACATGGCGGCGCAGGTCGCAACCGCGCTGAAGCGGATCATCAAGCTGCTGGGCGAGGCCGGAGCCGGCCCGGAGCACATCGTCCGCCTGACCTGGTACCTGACCAGCCGCAGCGAATATGAATCGGCCGGGGCCGGCATCGGCGCGGCCTGGAAGGAAACGCTGGGGCGCAATTTTCCGCCCTCGACGCTGCTCTACATCGGCGGTCTCGTGGACGAGCGCGCCAAGGTCGAAATCGAGGTCACGGCGTTCGTACCGAACGTATAAAACGGATAAAAAAAGCCCCGGCGGAATCGCCGGGGCTTTTGGCTTGAACGCGGTCCGCCTTAGCGCGACAGCGAGATGTTGGCGCCGCGGAACTGGCTGTCCGCGCGCATCGTGACGCTCTGCTTGTTGCCGGACGTCTTCAGCGAGATGTTGGCGTTGAAGCCGGCGGTCGAGGCGACCAGCTCGTAGTTTCCGCCGGCACCGCGGCCCTGGAGCGAGCCGGAGATGTTGCGGCTGGCCTCGGACCAGCTGCCGCCAATAGTGCCGCCTTCAGCCCTGACGTTGGCGCCGAGATTGAACTTGTAGGCGTCGCTGGCGCAGGTCAGCGACATCTCCATCGTCGGTCCGATCGGGGCGTATCTGGCCCGGCAGCGGATCCGCTCGGTCGAGCCGTCATCGAGCGTGACGGTGCCGGCACCGCTCCAGCTCCCCGCCAGCGGGGCGAACGGGCCGGACTGGGCCTGGCTCTCAGAGTTGGCGATCCCCGCCGCAAACAAAACGGCGGCCGCGATCAGCAGCCGCCGGCTCACGACGCTGATCCCGAATTTCTTACTGGCGCGATGCTTCCCACCGCCCACTGCACGGTATGCCTGCAGATGCTCCATTCCACTTCCCCGATCCGGCGTTGCCGCTGAGTTGACCGTTGGCATATGCACCATTGATCGAAACTTTCACAAGTCCCCCGCTGCCGATGGTGCCGGAAACGTTAGCGCCGGGCGCGGTGATCTTGCCGTCGGCAACCGTCAGCATGGAGCTCGCGGTCGGCTCGCAGGTACCGCTCTTGGTCACGATGGTGACATGCCAGTTGCCGTCATAGGGGGTCTGGGCGAAAGCGGGAGCGGCGAGGGTGATAACTGAAGCGGCACAGAATGCCGTAATGCGACCAAAACGCATGAATTCCGTCCTTGAATCTGTCTGATATGCTGACGCTTATTCGGCCCAAATGTGACGGAAATTTGTTGCATTGCCAAAGCGAAAATTGTTCCAGTGGAAACAATAATTTATTTGTGTTTCCGGCTCCAATTTTCGAAGCAGAATCAACGCGCCTTCACGTTAAGGGTAAACGTCAGGAGAGACTCAGGGGAAGGACTGCGGAAGGGACTCACGAAAGACTTGGCGCCAAGGTGGCGAACTGCTCGTCCTGAACCTTGGAGGGCAGCGCCTTGTGGACCTTGACGTAGTCGATCACGTCGGCCAGCAGCTTGAGGCCGAGCGGAGCGAGCGCACGCTCCCAGAGCTCGCGAGCCGTCTCGCCCTTCCTGACGAAGCACCAGTCCTGGGCGGCGATGGCGCCGGCGTCCATGCGGTCGGCAAGATGATAGATCGTGCCGCCGGCGATCGGATCGCCTTCCTTGATGGTCCATTCCACAGCGGCTTTGCCCCGATGACGCGGCAGCAGCGAGGGATGATAGCCGATCCCGCCGTACTTCGCGGCGGCCAGGGCGTCCTTGCCGATCCGGGCGTGGCTGTGGGCGGTGATGATCAGGTCGGTGTCGGGGCCGATTTCGGAGGCGACCACCAGCTTCGGATTGGCCTGGACCGTCACCTCGATGCCAGCCGCCCTGGCGCTCGCCGCGAGGCGATCCTCGGCGTCGGCCACGACGACCCGCACGATCGGGACGCCGTGCTCCCGGAGCATGTTCAGGGTGGTCACGCCGAAATGGCGGGAGCCGACGAGGGTAATGCGCATGGGTGTCCGATCCGTCTCGCAACTGCGTCATCCCCCGATAACACGTCGGTGCGTCCTGTCACCAGCCGCGGGCGGTTTGTGCCGGTTATCAACAATGCACCGGGCGCGGGGGCGCGACGGGCTCCGCGATTGCGCAGCCGGCCGTTCCGGTGCTTCCATGCGCGTATTGCACCGTATCAGGAGCGAGCGCATGCGAAGCGCGTGGTTTTTCCTTCTCGCGGGACTGAGCGTAGCCACGCCAGCGCGCGCCGGCGGGCCGTATCCGGCGGTCCCGCCCGAGGTCGGGGTGGCGCCGTTCATCGGTCCGACGTGGGATGCCTATCGTTGCGCCGAAGGGCCGGTCTATAATTTCTACCACGGCGCCTATTACGGCGGGGAGCCGCCCGCACTCTATCGCGGCTACGCCTACAGGCCGTACTACCGCTACAGCGCCTACCGCAGGCTGCCGCGCAAGTATTTTTGCGTCACGGATTAGCGTTGCCGGGCGGCCACATCGACAGCAAATGATGTATCCGCCGGTTCCTCTGTTTCATTTCTAACATAAGCAGCCCCCGTGTGCCGCTAGAATGCACCAACCGGGGCTGGCCAAATTTGATTCCGAATCCGTTTTCGAACCCGGCTTTGGCCGCTGGCGAGTGATCGCCAGCGGCTTTTCATGCCGGCGCCATCACGAAATCATCAAACGGTAACGCGTTCTCAACCTGCCTGTCATATCGACGAATCCGTCGCGGATTTGTATTGCGTACCGCGACACCAAAAATGTCCCGCCGGCGTGGGTGCGCCGCGTGGGCTTTTTTGCCGGGGCCGATTTCATGCCGAGCGCAATTGAGCAGATCGTGGACGCCTATGTGCGGCTGAAGAACCGCCGTGGGCTCGACGAGCTGATGATGCACAGGCAACGGCTCGCGGTCGATCTGAAGAGCAGGTCCGGCTATGATTTCAGCCTGCCGATCGGCAAGATCGACGAGGAGATCGCGATCATCGAGGAGGGGCTCAGCCGGCTGAAGGCCCAGTCCGCGGATCCCCGCGGGATACGTCCGATCTGACGCGCTCAGTCGCGCCGGCCACCGTCGATGACGGTGAACAGCGGCCGTGCCTGGGTCGGCTCGACCAGAAGTTCCTCCACCAGCGCGGTTGCCGCATCGACATATTTGCGCGTCGGTTTGTCGAGCTCACGTTTGGCCTCGTCGTCGAGCGCGACCTTTGCGGCCTCGACCAGCTTGCGCATGCGCGCCGCATGGTCGTCGCCCGCCGTCAGCGTCGCGCGCGCCAGCGAGCGCAGGACGAACAGCTCGCCTTCGAGGCGGAGCAGGCGGTCGTTGAGCCTGGAGAGGACTGCGTTGAGATCGGCCATAGCTGCTGTTCGTCGCGGAGGATCCATCCTGATCTAGCGGCGATCGGTGAACGGAATCCAAACGCCATTGGCGCAATTGGGTTGATCTCCGGCGTCTCCCGGCAGCAGCGATGCCGCCGATGTGAGACATCGTGACGGTGCGATGCGTCGTCCCAGCGTGGTTCCCGCACCACATAGTGCTTGGGTGGACGTCTGGAGCACGTATGATGCGGTCTGTCCTGGCTTTGGTCCTCCTGATTGCAACATGCGCGTCGGCGGCTGCCGCGCCGGCGCATCATGCCCGCCCGCGCCATCACGTCGCCGTCCAACTGCCCGAGGACGCGCCGGTCCCGCCCGGCTGGTACAAATTTCCCGGGTGGCCGCCGATCCCGCCGTCGGAGAACAGGAATCTCGATCCTTCCAATTTCGGCGGCGGTTGATCGAAGCTACGCCGCGGTTCGAGCGAGATAATCGCGGGCGAAGGCGAGATACCAGTCGAGGCAGGCGGGATTGGCCATCGCCTCCCTGTTGATGACCTTTTCGACGGGCTGGCCGAGCAGCAGCTTCTTGATCGGCAGCTCCTGCTTCTTGCCCGACAGCGTGCGCGGGATCTCGGCGACGGCAAAGATCTCGTTCGGCAGGAATCGGCGGGACAGGCCGGCCTCGATCGCCTTGTTGATCCTGGCCTGCATCGCAGCGTCGAAGGCTGTGCCCTCGCGCAGCACCACGAACAGCGGCATGTAGCTGTCGCGGCCGAGATATTCGAGGTCGACGACGAGGCTATCCAGCACCTCCGGCAGCGCTTCGATCGCGGAATAGAGCTCGCTCGTGCCCATGCGCAGGCCGTGCCGGTTGATGGTCGCATCGCTGCGGCCATAGATGATGCAGGAGCCGTCCGGATTGACCTTGAGCCAGTCGCCGTGCCGCCACACCGGCCCGCGGCCGCTGCCGTCGAAATTGTCCGGATAGGTCTCGAAATAGCTGGCGCGATAGCGCGCATCGCCCTTGTCGTTCCAGAAACGGAGCGGCATCGAGGGCATCGGCTCGGTACAGACGAGCTCGCCGACCTCGTCGATGACGGCGCGGCCCTGCTCGCTGAAGGCTTCGACCGCCGCGCCGAGCAGGCGGCACTGCATCGCGCCCGGGGTCTGCGGCAATTCGCGGTTGCCGCCGATGAAGGCACCGGCGAAATCCGTGCCGCCGGAGATATTCGCCCACCAGATGTCGGCCTGCGCCTTGCTGCCGTTGATTTTCGACAACGCCGTAAAGCGATCGTTGAACCAGGCTTGCGTATCGGCGCTGAGCGGCGAGCCGGTCGAGCCGAGGCAACGCAGCCGCGACAGATCGCCGGCCGCAGTGAGATCGATCTCGGCTTTGGCGCAGTTGGCGAAGAACGCCGCTCCGGCGCCGAAGAAGGTCGCTTTCGACTGTGCCACGAACCGCCACAGCGTGGTCCAGTCCGGCTTGTCCTTGGTGCCGCCCGGGCTGCCGTCGAAGATGCAGCAGGTGGTGCCGCTGAGCAGGCCGCCGACCTGAGAATTCCACATGATCCAGCCGGTCGAAGAGTACCAGTGATAGCGCTCGCCGAACGAGTTCTCGTGGTAGGAGCAGCCGAGGTCGTTGTGCAGGCCCAGCAGCGCCAGCACCACGATGACGATGCCGCCATGGCCGTGCACGATCGGTTTCGGCAGGCCGGTGGTGCCGCTGGAATAGACGATCCAGAGCGGATGATCGAACGGCAGCCAGGCCGGCTCGAACGCGTCGATCGCGGCGCCCGTCCTTGCGACGATGTCGGCGAGCAGGGCGTCCGGCGCTGCGGGCGCGGCCTCGCTGTGCAGGATGACGTGCTCGACCGTCGGCAGCGATCGCCACAGCTCCGCGACGACGTCTTTGCGATCATGCCGGCGGCCGGCATAGGTGACGGCATCGCAGGCGATCAGCACCTTCGGCTCGATCTGCTTGAAGCGGTCGATCACGGCGGGCGCAGCCATATCGGGCGCACAGACGCTCCAGACCGCGCCGATGCTGGCGCTCGCCAGAAACGCGATGATGGTTTCGGGGATGTTGGGCAGGTAGGCCGCGATCCGGTCACCGGGCTTGATGCCCTTCTCCTTCAGATGCAGCGCGAGCGCCGCCGCCTTGCGCCGCAGCTCCGGCCAGCTCGTTTCGTTGAGCTTGCCGTCCTCGCCGCTACTGACGATCGCGGGCAGGCCGGCAGCGACGGCGGCCTCAACGTGCCGGAACACCTGCCGCGCATAGTTGACCTGCGCACCGGGAAACCACACCGCGCCCGGCATCTTGCGCTCGGTGATCACGGCCGCAAACGGCGTCGGCGATTGCAGATCGTAATAGTCCCAGATGCTGCGCCAGAAGCCGTCGAGATCGCGCACCGACCACTGCCGCATCTCCTCGTAATTCGCGAAGGAAAGGCCACGCTGCTCGGCGAGCCAGTTGCGGTAGAGGGCGATCTGAGGAACGAAGGGTGCGGTCATTGCGTGTCAGCTTCTATTGCGGGGCGGAAAGTCTATCCTGCGCCGCAGAGTAGCAGAAGCCATAGTTCGCGCAGACTGCGATGACGGCAGTAGTGGGTCTGCGAGCACCAGCAGCACGTTGGAGTGGCGCAACACGTTTACTTCAATGGATTCGTCATCGCGAGCGTAGCGAAGCAATCCAGACCGTCGCCGCGGAAAGCCTCTGGATTGCTTCGCTACGCTCGCAATGACGGCGTGGAGGCGGGCCGTCGCCTCAATTGGGCTACGGTACCGAGACCATCGCTGGCGCCTGTCACTGCACGCCCGCCCACCGCCTTCCGAACACCGGCGGTTTTGTCTTCACCGCTTGCCAGCCGAAGAAGTGGTGCTTCCCCGACCAGGTGTGCACCACGCCGCTGCAGATGCTGCATTTGAAGCTGCCGGTGTGGGCTTCGCTGTGCTCTTCCCGTGTCGCGGTGTAGTTCATGCTGCAACCCGCGCAGGTGAATTCTTCGGTCGTCCAGATGCTGTTGGCCATTGCACATCAGTGTTTTTGAATGTTGGCGAGAAGCGTAGGTGCGGGGATTTGCATCGGCGTAAACTGACCTCGGGAAATCCGGTTAATCGCCGTTAGCCAAACCGGGCTCCGGTCGCGGCGTTGCAGGAGCTTCCCGGGTCTGACGAGCGCCCGTCAGTCCAAATCGCGTCGCCGATTGGTCCAAGCGCGCGCGTGATCCCACAGCTAGATTTCATCGTCGCCTCGGTCGGAGGGCGGACAATTTGGGGGTGAGATCATGCGGAAGAAACTGGTTTTGGCGTCTGTGCTGCTGTCATTGGGAACGCCGGCATTTGCAGCTGACATCATTGCGCCCGCGCCGGTCAAAGCGCCGGTGGCGGCCCAGATCTTCAGCTGGACCGCCTTCTACATCGGCGCGCATGGCGGCGGCGCCTGGAGCAAATGGACCGGCATCGACCCGACCGATCCGACAGCGACTTGGAGCTCGGCCACGGCCAGCGGCGGCATCGTCGGGGGCCAGATCGGCGGCAACTACCAGATCAGCAATTTCGTGATCGGCCTCGAAGGCACCGGCGCCTGGTCCAGCGTCACACTCAATGCCGGCGGCCCGTTCGGTGGCGGTGCCGGCTTCAACCTGTCGCTGAAGAACGACTACATCGCCACGGTCGCCGGCCGTTTCGGCGTCGCCTTCGACCGCGTGCTGCTCTACGCCAAGGGTGGCGCGGCCTTCACCCGCGACAAGTATAGCGTCAACAACGGCCTTGCCGGCCCGCTCGCCGGTTCCGCCTCGGGCAGCTTCAATCGCACCGGCTGGCTTGCCGGCGGCGGCATCGAGTGGATGTTCATGCCGAACTGGTCGGTGCGGGCCGAGTACAACTATATGGGCTTCGGCACGATCACCGAGCAGCCGGTGACGACAGGCAATCTGGTGGCGACTCCAGCCAATGTGAAGCTGAACATCCAGACCGGCACGGTGGGCGTGAACTACCACTTCTGAGCGGAGGGAGCGCCACCGCTCGGCCGACTGGACCAACCCGTTCGGCGACAGCTGATGCCGCGCCGGGCGGCGCAGCGGTCCGATCCCTCGCGCAGCCGCGGGCCCGGTCGTCTTGACGCCGGATGCGCGGCTGGCAATAACGCTTTGCCGCGCAAGTGCCGGAACCCGCGTCAATGCCGCAAGGAAAGGCGTGCCCGTGAAAAGTCTCCGTCAGCTCCTGACGGGAGAGGACATCATCCAGCTCCTGATCCGGGTCGGCCTGCTTGGCCTGCTGATCATCTGGACCTTCCTGATCATCCGCCCGTTCGTGCCGATCCTGGCCTGGAGCGCCGTGCTCGCGGTCGCGTTCTATCCGGCCTTCAGCTGGGTCGCCAAGATCCTCGGCGGCCGCCCGAAGACCGCGGCCGCGATCCTCACCCTGATCACGCTCGGCATCGTCATTGGCCCGGCGACCTGGCTCGGCCTCAGCGCGGTGGACGGTGCGCGCGAACTGGCGAAGCAGCTCGGCACCGGCGATCTCGCGCTGCAGTCGGCGCCGGAGCAGCTCAAGTCGTGGCCGGTGGTCGGCCCTTGGCTCTTTGATCTCTGGGATCAGGCTTACAACAACATCCGTGCGGTGCTGCGCGAGGTTGCGCCCTATCTCCAGCCGCTGGCGGGACCCCTGTTGTCGCTTGCGGGCGATGCGAGCCTCGGCACGCTCCAGTTTCTGGTCTCGGTGTTCGTCGCCGGCTTCCTGTTTCCGCATGGGCCGCGGCTGGTTGCGGCCGGGCGCGGCTTCCTGTTTCGCATCGTGCCCGAGCAGAGCGAGCATTTTCTCGAGCTTGGGGGCGCCACCATCCGCGCCGTGGCGCAAGGCGTGATCGGCGTCGCCATCGTGCAGGCGCTGCTCGCCGGCATCGGCTTCAAGATGGCAGCCGTGCCGAGCGCCGGCCTGCTCGCCTTCATCGTGCTATTGCTGTCGATCGTGCAGATCGGCGCGTTCCTGGTGATCCTGCCGGTGATCATCTGGATCTGGACCGCCAAGGACGTCACCACGGCGCTGCTGCTCACCGTGTTTCTCGTCCTCGTCGGCTTCATCGACACCATGTTGAAGCCGCTGGTGATGGGGCGCGGCCTCACCACGCCGACCATCGTGATCTTCGTCGGCGTGATCGGCGGTACGCTCGCCCACGGTATCGTCGGCCTGTTCATCGGGCCGATCATCCTGTCGGTGGCCTGGGAGTTGATGATGGCCTGGATCAGGACCGAGGACCGGGCGGCGGCGAGCGAAAGCTGAGCTGCTCGCACGGGCTGTGGTCAAAGCGCCCCGCGAACTTGTCTATTCAACTAGACAAGTTACGATAGGGCGATTCTGTTTTCGATCTACGGCAGTAATGGCGAAGTCTTCCAAGCTGGTTGCCGCAAAACGCGGCAAGGTATTGTTGGTCAGACGGCGGTCGGACGGCCTGTGGATGTTCCCGGGCGGCCGCAAGCGTTCGCGCGAGTCCGACAAGGACTGCCTGCGGCGGGAGATCAAGGAGGAGCTGCCCAAGCTGAAGCTCGGCCGGATCAGCCTGTGGAAGGAAGTGACGGCCAGGAATAAGCGCTCCGGTCGCAAGATGAGCGACGCGATCTTCATCGCCAAGGGTGCCAAGGGCAGGCTCGAGATCGGCGACAAGAAGGAGATCGACCGGGCCGCCTGGCAGAAGCCGCGCGGCATCCGCCTGACGCCGACCTCGCGCTACATCCGCGATCGGCTGTTTCCGAGCAAGCCGCGGCGCCAGTGAGGAGGGGGGCCGCGTCTTCGCGGCGCCGGTGCGACAAATCGCCCGCTGGTCCACAACACGAGCCCGAAATCGACAGATCATCGTGCGGTCAGGTCGGCCTACGGTGGTGGTCTGATCGAGACGGCCCCAGCCAGCCGCTATTGCTTGACCGCCAGCGTGTCCAGGCAGTGGTTGAGATAGACGGTGCGATCCCTGGGCAGCACCTTGTCGAGATCCGCCTTCAGCGCGCATTCGCGTTGCCGCATCTGCTCGGCCCGGCGCTTCTCGGCCGCCTCGCGATATTCGGGGGCAACCTTGTTGGGATCGACCAGTGCCTGCGAGCGGGCGGGAGCGGTCACGGCGAGCGCGATCGCGGCGATGATGATAATGAACTGCTTCAAATGAGCCTCCGTAAAAGGGCTCATGCTAGCGCGGGGGTAGCGATGGCTCAAACGGCAAGTACGGTGGGACGACCGATAGCGCAGCCTGCGTCCGAGAGGCTGTCGGCGGAGTCGGTTTTTCAACGACCCGAAGTCGGCCAAGTGAAGTGGGGTAAGTGAAGTCGGCCAAGCGAAATCGGCCAAGTGAAGTCCATTCACTTCGAGGCGTGGTCGATCTTGTGCCCGAGATGCCCGGTGTCGTGATCGCGACGCAACTGGCTCAGCGAGGTCTCGTTCAATTGATGCAAGACCTCGCTGAGCGGCGTCGCATCCGGATAACCTGCCGCAAATGCCTTTCCGTAGATCTTCCGCAACGTACCGACCAGCGTGTTGCCGTGCTTCTTGCTGATCGCGCCATCCTTGTCGCGGTGGCGGCCGTCCAGGCCCGGTTCCTTCATGTGGTTCTCCCTGTGCGGCGTCTTAAGCGCCTGGAGAGAGCGTGCTCCCAAACGAATTGGTTGGCAACGGTGCGGCGCGCTGGAGTTGAGCGGCGGTTCGCTCCATCGCAAGAGCGTCGCGTTCGCGCTTCGCTCTCTTAGCTGTGAAGCCGCGTCAGATCGCGGTGGGACGGTCGGCGTATTACATAAGGGAGAGCGGACTCGATTGGAGCCGATACGATGCGTCTTGTTTTGGCCCTGGGCCTCTTGATCGTCTTGTGTACGTCTGCAGACGCCGCGCACCACGCACGCGCGCGCAATCCTGCGGCACGCCATCCTCCGGTCGATCGTTTCGGCACCGAAGTGAATCCTCGCGTACGCTTCGCGGTCCCCGGCTGGAGCGATGAAGCAACGGCGCGCTGGCTCAATAATGCCTCGTCCAACGTCGGCCGAGGCGGATAGCCACACCCGGACGTGGGTGCGGGAAGATCGGCGGAGCCGTGTGAACCAGTTCACACGCGCGCTTCGAGACCGGTGCTATCAAGGCCTCATTGCTTTTACCGATTGATATTTTGAAAACGCCCCAGCGCTCCCTACCAGGCGCTGGGGTTTTCATTTCGATCACGATCACCGCTCGCGAAGCGTGATCGGACCGGACGGGTGCTTTCTGAAAAGTGCCGAAGGGCGGGGCGGCTAAGCGGCTTGCTCCTCAAACGAGGTGTAGACCTGCCCGGCCGGATCGACGATCTGAACGTCCCAGCAGCCGTCTTCGACGAGCTCTCGGGCCTTCTTGAGGGCGGCCGCGAGTGACAGCCGCTTGAGGCTGACGACGCCTGCCGTGTCGAAACCGCTGATTTCAAACATGCCGTTCCTCCGGTTCTCCTGAATCTTACACCTTTCGAGGGCGTTGTCTCCCGGCTTTTGTGGCAAGGCCCATGGAACCGCAGCTGCAGTGTCCAGTGCAGCGCGGTGGCCGCCATCGTGCCATCGGCCGACCCTGATGGTCGTGGCGCTCCCGTCGCGTTCAGGCGTCATTCAGAGGGCTTGTCTATCTTGCGGCCTTGGAGGACCGCTTCGATGTTGATCACCACTATTGCGACAATCCTTGCTCTTCATGGCGGTGC
Source organism: Bradyrhizobium sp. S3.7.6 (assembly GCF_054061875.1). Taxonomy (NCBI): domain Bacteria; kingdom Pseudomonadati; phylum Pseudomonadota; class Alphaproteobacteria; order Hyphomicrobiales; family Nitrobacteraceae; genus Bradyrhizobium; species Bradyrhizobium sp. S3.7.6. Next base: position 5,008,411 of record NZ_JBSSEQ010000001.1, read on the forward strand.
AACGGCGCCGGCCGCAGCTGTCGAACGCCCGCTCGAGGTGCAGTATCGCGGCGTGCCGAGACATCCGCCGCCGTGCGGCGATCATTGGGATCAGAGCGCCCGCGACGGGATGTGCTATCCCAACGGCTATCTCCGTCCCGAAGACCAGGCGGCGCTGCAGGGATACTATCAGGGCCCGCGGCCTTACTATGGAATGCGCCGGCGTCCGGTGCCATGCGGCCACGGCGCTGACGTCGATATCCGCGACGGTGTCTGCTACCCCAACGGCACGGTTCCACTACAATTCCAGGACCGGCCAGAGAACTACTATCGGCGGTACTGAGAGACGGGCCGTCAGGCGTGAGGCCGGGTGTGCTCCGGATCAGTGCGCTCCGGATCAGTGTGCTCTTGATGAGCTAGCCGCGGAGCCGGCCCAGCGCCACGACTAAGCGGCCTGCTCCTCAAACGAGGTGTGTACGCGTCCCGTTGGATCGACGATCTGAACGTCCCAGCACCCGTCTTCGACAAGCTGTCTGGCCTTCTTGAGGGCGGCCGCGAGTGACAGCCGCTTGAGGCTGACGACGCCTGCCGTGTCGAAACCGCTGATTTCAAACATGCCGTTCCTCCGGTTCTCCTGAATCTTACACCTTTCAGGGGCCTTGTCTCTCGGCTTTGGTGCTTCGAAGCAGGCTGCCGCGTGACTCATTCCGTCCCTTCGCCCCCCGTAGTCGGCCGGGGCGGCCGGGCCTGCCAGGCGGCCATGTCGCTAACGTGGAATTAATCCAAAATGCCCACAATTTTAGGCAGTTGTAGGTGGGTGCTGCGTAGAGGAGCCGTCGCGAGGACGTTCCGGCGTCGGCTTCCTGTTGCTCGCTCATTTGAGGTCAATGGACATGACCACGACATCCGAGGCGCAAGGCCTCGTCGAACAACTCGACCCTGCGGCGCTCGCGCTCGCAGTCGCAGCACTCGAGCCCGCAGCCCCGGAAGCTCCGGCATCGAGCAAGCGGTCCAGCCGGAAATCGGTCCTGGCACTGTCGGTGTGTGCCTTGGCCATCAATGGTGCGGCGGCGATCTATACATTGCCGGCTGATTTTCCGTCGCCGAATCTCAGCAGTCTGGCTGAACTGCTTCCGCGCCGGGAAGCTTCCGCGCCAAAGGCGGATCCGGTTGTCGCTGCCTTGAAGGACATTCAGTCGGCCCAGCAGCAACACACGGCTTCGCTGCAGGAGAGCAATCACGCCTTGCAGCAACATGCAGCTCTGCTGCAGCAGGATTCAATGGTGCTGTTGTCTCTGCGGCAGAGCATCACGGACGAACGGGTCGATGTGAGGAAGATATCTTCGCAGCTGTCGACGCTCATCGCGAAGGTCGATACGCTGCAAAATGCAATGATGTCGGACGTCACGTCCTCGATCCGAAAAGCGAACGCACGCTATGGACTGTCGGCAGCGATGCGGAAGCGGATGGTCCGGCAGTCGAAGTCTGTCGGGCCGGTTTCGGTTGGAGGAGCGCCGCTGAGCGTGCCGGCCGTGGTTTCGGCGCCGGAAAGCTGAAGACAGGTCAGGCAAATCACCTGACACTACTGGCCCTCGAACTCACGCTGGCCGGTCTTCTTGTCACGCCAGGCAGGACACGATGGCAAGCACGACGTCGGCGCCAAGGTCCCCCGAGTACATCGTGAAAAGGATGCCAGCGCCAAGAACAACAGCAAAGACCTTGAGAATAATCATCGCGAGATCCCCTCGTGGGTGACGGGACACTGGACCCGGATTGTTTCCTGAGTGCTTCGCGTGATGCGGCGAATGGTTTCATTCACCGAGGCGTTATCCGTGAGGGGCCGCTCGACTTAGAGGGCGCAACAGGGGCTGCTGCGCCCCGATGCATTTTCGAGATCAAGCCCGAGGGGCATCGCAATCGAACTGGCGCGCGCCAACGGTGACTTCAAAACTCTCTCGCAAGAGCGAGCGCAAGGTCTCAGTTGCTCCGTTCCGACCTCCAGCCGGTTTCCCGATGTGAAATGGTGGCGGTAATATCGGCATCTCTGCCGGCCGACTGGCGCCAGGCAGCCACGCCGAAACACACCGTCAGCGTCAATGTCGTCAGCAATAGCAGCACGGACAGAAACTGGCTCACGCACACCCCCGGCAAGATCACGCGCGAGCGCGCGCACATCTGGTTGATTCGGAAAATGCAGTCCGACTGACCTAGGGTGCGTTTTCCCCAAGGTTGCAGATCCTTGGACCAACACTCGTAGCCCTTGAGCCACCGCGCGCAGGAGCCGGCTCCGCACGCTCCAGGCTTCTGCGCTTCACAAGAATTGGCCGGCTATTGCCGTCGCCACGGCATAAGCTTTGGCTGGATGCTCGATGGCAGCCTCGCCGGCCGTCGCTCTATGATAGAGGCGATTGTTGGAGGCGGTGACTTTACAGCGCTGCAGATCCCGTCCGACCGACCAAATTGGAATCGCAGCCCTAGATCTCGCGATGGAATTAGCTGGCAACGCAACGAAGCGCTGACCCGCCGGTTCGCGCTGGCGGCCCCCCTTTAGAATTCGCTAGTTGGGGGGGCTGCCGCTCTTGGCCTTGGACGAATGTTTCACTACCGGTTTGGCCGGCGTGGCCGGCTTCTTCGCTTCGTCGCCGCGGGCAGTTCCCCACGGATCGACTGCCTTCTGGTTGGGAACATTGCCGAGGGAGCGTTGATAGGCGCGCTCGGCCCGAATGTCGTCCGCCTTCTCGGCCTCCGTCTTGTCCTTGGACTCGCCGTACATTGGAACATGGTCCTGAGCCAATGCGGTCTGTCCGATCAGGGCAAACATGACAGCGGCGGCGATTTTGCGCATCGAGAAACTCCCGGTTCTGCGACTAGCATAACATCGCGCCGATTGCGGCATCAATGCATCGGAGTGGCGTCCGGTAACGGCTGATGACGCATCGCCGCCGGTTGAAGCGGTAGAGATAAGCCCGCCGGCTCACAAGGTCGGCGGGGTTCTCTTGCGGGGCAGGCTAGTCATCATCCGCCGACGAGCCGTTAGTTCGCTAGTTGAGCGCGCGCCTGTTTGACATTGCGTGAGACGACACGATCGTAGGCCGATAAAGCGGCATCGGTCGCTAACTCAACCATTTCTCGATAGGCGCCGTCGTTCGTTTGAGTGAAGCTTTCGCGGATTGCTCTGGCAAGCTGTTCGTCTGAAACGGCGTCTCCCGGGGCCGCTCGTCCGGTGAGTCGGCTATACAGATTCAAGCGATACACGTCGGCGGCGATTTGCCAGGCCCAATCCTCCAGTCCCAGTTGTTGAACCACCCGGTCGACCCCTTGCTCTACGCGCAGAAAAATTGGGGTAGTCGACGCTGGGCATAGAAAAAACTAACTCAGGTTAGAAAAAAATCTGCCCTACAAATTCAGGTGGAAGCCGCCGCTCGAGGCGCGCGCCGGTTCAGGCACCAACAAATACGCCGCCGGGCTCTAATACATTGTCCCGGCGGCGGTGTTCATTTCCAGCCCCGAGATGGGAACTAACAAAAACCTCGGATAGAGATTTTACGTACGAAACCTGGGAAGGTTTCAGGCTGCCGGTTCACGCTGGCGGGCCTTGGCAGGCCCTGCAAACTCCTGTTGATGTGGCCGAGGAAGCTGTCACATTACTTTGACAGACAGGTGCCAATTTGGAAGGCGCTGGGATTTCAGAGCCCAGACAGGAATACGCGGCGAACGCTGCCAAGCGAATATATTCCGCTTGTGCAGCGTTCAGTATCCTCTCAATTTCGGGAGTTCGGCGTGTTTGATGCTGAAATGACTGCGCTGCTCAGGGCGGTGCTCGATGAAGTTTGCGAAAATATTCCTGTAAGCGAAACGGGCGCCAGAGCGTACGTTGCTTCGAAGCTGCTCGATGCCGCGGCACATGGGCAGCTCTCAACCGACGCGTTGAAAGCAGCGGGTCGCGAGGCCTTGAACCCACCAACGATGTGGCGCTGATTATCCGCTCCACATCACTCGATCACATCGTATTCGAAGGCGACGCCCTCCGGGTCGTTCTCCTCAAACCATCGTTCCGCGGCGCCCACCGTCGCGAAGACCTTGATGTGATCGATGTCGCCGACCTGCTTGGGGTGTTGCGCCGGCCCTAGTGGGGCTCTTTCGCGCGCATGGAGCGCATCTGCCCGGATCTGGCGGACGGGGAGGGCGTGCTGCCGCTTGAGCGCGCCGGCCTCATGGCGATCGCGCGCAATTGCCGCGCTGCCATCCTCGACGCTCAGATCGGCAATCAATTTGCCAACACAGTGCCCACACACGGCTTTTTCGGTCCGCTTGTGATTTCGCTTAAGTTATTGTTTCGGCTTGGTGAGCGCGCTGGGGCTCGAACCCAGGACCCCGTGATTAAAAGTCACGTGCTCTACCGGCTGAGCTACGCGCTCCCATGGCCGCTGATGGCTTTCAAGATCGATCGCCATCGTCTTCGGACATTCGAGAAGCATGTCTTGCCGCTGCCTCAACTGGCGTCGCGGGGAAAAACCGGCTGTTTCCGGATCATGCTTTCGGCCCGCGCTGTGTAGGGGGATGGGGCGCTGAGGTCAATAGTGCGAGTGGCGGCCCAAACTCTTTGCGGAGGCGGGGATTCGCTCGCGGTATCCGCAGCTTAAGTCGGAATTTTCAACCCGATTGGCGGCCCGCTATCCACGCCGAACAGCGCCGGTGGCTTGCCGGCGCGGAGGTTTCAGCCGCGCCGCGAGACCGTCCGGCCCGTCAGTTCGCCTCCCGCCGCACTTCGCTCGGCACCGGTTGCGGCGTGCCGGCGGGGGTCGGCAGCGCGACCGGGCGCAGGCCGATCAGCTCGGCGGTGCGGATCGCGCTGTCGCGCCAGAACTGGAACGAGTTGATGCGGCTGAGCTCGAGGATCGCGATCGCGACCGCGGCCAGGAACGGCAGGCTTTGCAGCACCAGGACGCCGGCGAAGATGTAGATCTCGGTGATCTGGCGATAGCTGTTGGAGGCGATCAGCACGCCGGCGCCGATCACCAGCAGGGTGCCGATCACGGCCTCCCAGAACGCCTGGAACTCGATCGACATCCTGGACAGGCCGCCCTTGGAGGTGCGCGCGAACGCGATGTGCTCGGTGATCAACCCCTGCGCGACCGCGCGCGACACCGTCCATTGCACGCTCATCGCGGCGATCATCGCGCCCATCATCTGGCCGGGCTTGATCGCGACGCGCGCGCGGTACATCGACAGGAAGTGCGCGAGCGAGACGATGAAGGCGCCGATGATCGGCAGGGTCAGGATCTTGTCGGGGATGGCGATGTCGGCGAAGGCGACGATCGGCACCCAGATGAGGTTGAGCAGCGCCACCACCACGCCGAGGCTTTCGGCGCCGAGCCAGTTCAGCCAGCCCAAGCCATATTCGCGCTTCTGGTCGGGCGTCAGCCGGCTGCGGCCGGGCAGGAAGTGCCGCCAGTGCTTCTTCACGATCTGGAGGCCGCCATAGGCCCAGCGGTGACGCTGCTTCTTGAAGGCCTCGTAGGTGTCGGGGAGCAGGCCCTGGCCGTAGCGGTGATTGGTGTAGTGGGTGGTCCAGCCGAGCTGCTGGATCGCAAGGCCGAGATCGCTGTCCTCGCAGATCGTGTCGGATGACCAGCCGCCGGCCATGTCCATCGCGGCACGGCGGATCAGGCACATCGTGCCGTGCACGATGATGGCGTTGGCCTCGTTGCGCTGGACCATGCCGATGTCGAAGAAGCCGGCATATTCGCCGTTCATGATGTAGTGCATGATCGACAGGTCGCCGTCGCGATGCTCCTGCGGCGCCTGCACGAGGCCGACGCGCGGGTCGGCGAAAGCCGGCACGAGGTCCTTCAGCCAGTCGGGATCGACGACATAATCGGCATCGAGAATGCCGATGATCTCGGCATCGACGGCGGTGCGGTCCATCGCGATCCGCAGCGCGCCGGCCTTGAAGCCCTGCACCTTCTCGGCGTTGATGAACTTGAAGCGTTCACCGAGCGCGCGGCAATGGTCCTGGATCGGCTGCCAGAACGCGGGATCGGGCGTGTTGTTGATGATGACGACGCATTCGTAGTTCGGATAGTTCAGCCGCGACAGCGCATCGAGCGTCTGCTTCAGCATCTCGACCGGCTCGAAATAAGCGGGGATGTGGATCGAGACCTTCGGGTAGTAATTCTCGGGAACGTTCTCGACCGGCTTGCTCTTGGAGAGCAGCCGCTGCGGCGGCCGGCCCAAGGCCACTGCCGCGATCTCGTCGACGCGCGCCATCGCGATGAGGACAAGGGGAACAAGCAGGATCATGCCGAGCGTGAGCGCGAAGGCCGAGCCGAAGATGAAATAGTGGTCATTCCAGAACGCGAACACGGTCGCGGCCCAGGCGCCGACGCCGTTGGCGGTCGCCGACAGCAGGAACGCCTGCCTGGCGGTCGGCTGCTCCAGCCGCAGGATCGGCAGCGACAGGAGGATGCCGACCAGCAGCGCAATTCCCATCAGCTTCCAGTAGTCAGGATTCTCGACCGGTCCGGTCCAGGCGAATTTCGGCTCGCGGCTGGCGTTGAGGATGCCCCAGTACGGACCGACGCCGCCCTCGAAATATTTCCAGGGCTGATCGATGGCTTCGACGATGTTGTATTCCATGCCGATGGCTTCGGCGCGGCTGACGAAGTTGCGCAGGGTCAGCGCCTGTTGGAACGGGCCGGGGTCGGCGTTGCGCAGATTGTAGCCCTGGCTCGGCCAGCCGAATTCGGCGATCACGATGCGCTTGCCGGGGAACAGGTTGCGCAGCAGGTTGTAGCGGTCGACGGCCTGGTCGACCGCCTGGTCCGAGCGGAAGTTTTCCCAATAGGGCAGCACGTGGGCGGCGATGAAGTCGACGTTGGAGGCAAGGTCGGGATTGTCGCGCCAGATGTTCCAGATCTCGCCGGTCGTGACGGGCACGCGGACCGAGCCCTTGACCTTCTTGATCATGTCGATGAGGTCTTCGACCTTCTGCTCGCCGCGGTAGATCACCTCGTTGCCGACCACGACGCCGACGACGTTGCTGTTCTTGCGGGCAAGCTCGATGGCAGCCTTGATCTCGCGCTCGTTGCGATCCTTGTCCTTGTCGATCCAGGCGCCGACGGTGACCTTGAGGCCGAACTCGGCCGCGATCGGCGGCACCAGCTCGACGCCGCCGGTGGACGAATAGAGACGGATCGCGCGCGTCATCGTCGACAGCGTCTTCAGGTCGGCGCGGATTTTCTCGACGGTGGGGATGTTGTCGATATCGGGGTGGGCCGCGCCTTCGAACGGGGCGTAGGAGACGCTGGGCAGCAGGCCTTTGAAGTCGGGCGCGGGTTCCTTGTCGCGCAGGACTCCCCAGATGCCGGCGTGAAGCACGGACACAAGCAACAGAACGGCGGCGACAACGCGCATCGCGGCTAAACCAAAAGGGGCTGAGGTGGCAGGGAAGCGGATCCGACCCCGAGATCCGACCGAGTCCGCGGCAAATGGAGCATACCTCTGCCGCGCGGTTTCACAACTGTCATGGCCTCATGACCGTATGAGGGCATGACAGTTTTGGAATGTGCGGCAGTGCCAACCGCTTCTATCGCCGATCGTTCCTGAACGGCGGCTGAAACGATCGCGGCTATTTCGAGGGCGCCGGTGTCGGGCTTGCCGCAGGCGCGGGGCTCGCGGCCGGCTGCGGGGCCTGCGAATTGCCCGTGGTTGGCGCCGCCGGCTGGGAGGCGCTGGCTGACGCCTGCTGCGGCTGGGATGCCGGGTTGATCCAGCAGGCGTGCACGCGGCTGTCCAGGGTCTCGGCGACCTTGGGATCGATCTGGCCGCCAAAGCGGGTCAGGCAGCGGAAGGCGGCCTGGATGTGGCCGCCGGGGCAGCCGAAGCGGTCGTAGAGGTCGAGATGGCGGAACGCGGTATCGAGGTCGTCGCGCCACATCAGCCGCACCACGCGCCGGCCGAGCCAGACGCATTCGGGGTTGCCGGCCGGGCCGTTGATGACCTGGGCTGCTTCGGCGAACTCGTCGGTGCGGCGCTGGTTCTGGGCGGCGTCCTTGGCGGCGGCATCGGCGGGCTGGGTGGCTGCCTTGCCCTGGTCCGGGGCGGGCGTGCCGCTCTGGGCGGAGGCGCCACCGAGACCGACCATCACGACCAGGGAGGCGACGGCCAAGGTGGCGGCGAACTGCCGCAGGACCGCATTTCGTAACTCGAACACCCGTTGCCGCATGAATTCCCCAATATATCAGCTGACCGCCCGCGCCAGGACCTCGCGGACTCGCCGGTGATGGCGTCCAAATGGGTCCCCAATGCGGCGGCAAAGTCCTGCCGAGTCCATGACCTGAATTTGAAATTTTGTCCAGCAAAGTCACGATCCTAGGCCTCTGTCGAACGGCCGCAGGTAAATTCCTCGGGGGAGGGAAGGATCCATCCCGGACACACCCCTTGGCAGATGGCGCGTGAGCAGGTAATCGACGGCACCTCGCGGAGGACGGAACCGATTTCTCTTCGTACGCCACTGGCGCTTCTGCTCGTTTCACTGGGTGCGATTGCTGCCGTGTGGTGGTGGCTGGCCACGCCAATCACGCTCGCGCGCGCCCCGATCGACCCGGCCGACAAGGTCCAATGCGTCTCCTATGCGCCGTTCCGCGGGGAACAGTCGCCGCTGAACGCGTGGACCCATATCGAAGCCGACCAGATCGAGCAGGATTTGCGACAGCTCAAGGAGATCACCGACTGCGTCCGCACCTATTCGATGGAGAACGGGCTCGACCAGGTGCCGGCGATCGCCGCCAAGGTCGGCGGGCTGAAGGTGCTCCAGGGCATCTGGCTCTCCAGCAACCGCGCCAAGAATTTTGAGCAGGCCGCGCTCGCCGTCCGCCTTTCCAAGGAATTCCCCGGCATCATCACCAGCGTCATCGTCGGCAACGAGGTGCTGCTGCGCGGCGAGATGACGACGGCGGACCTCGTCTCCATCATCCGCTCGGTGAAGGCGCAGGTCAGCGTGCCCGTCACCTATGCCGACGTCTGGGAGTTCTGGCTCAGGAATCGCGAGGTCTATGACGCCGTCGACTTCGTCACGATCCACATCCTGCCTTATTGGGAGGATGTTCCGGTGAAGGCGAAGTTCGCAGCGAGCCATGTCGAGGCGATCCGCGAGCGCATGGCGGTCGCGTTCCCCGGCAAGGAAATCCTGATCGGCGAGACCGGCTGGCCCAGCGAAGGGCGCATGCGCGAGGGCGCGCTGCCGTCGCGCACCAACCAGGCGCGCGTCGTCTCGGAAATCCTGGGCCTGGCGAAAGCGAACAAGTTTCGCGTCAATCTGATCGAGTCCTATGACCAGCCCTGGAAGCGCAAGCTGGAAGGCACCGTCGGCGGCTATTGGGGCCTGTACGACTCGGTGCGCCGGAACCTGAAATATCCGCCGGGCCAGCCGATCAGCAATTTCCCGTACTGGAAATGGTACATGGGCGCCGGCATGGGCCTCTGCGTGCTGGTGTTCGCGGTCGCCGGCCTCACGCTGCGCAGGCGGCCGTGGACGCCGCGCTTCTCGGCCTGGCTCGGCGTCGCGATCTCGGCGACGTCAGCGGGCACCCTGCTCGGGATCGGCGCCGACAAGATGTATTATGAGAGCTACGGCATCGGCGGCTGGCTGCACTGGGGCGCGCTGCTTCTGGCCGGCATCCTGTCGCCGATCTTCTGCGCGCAGGCGATGGTGATCGGCCGCAGCCTTCCGACCTTCCTCGATCTGCTCGGCCCGCGCGAGGGCCGCAAATGGTCGAAGCTCACCGCCGTGCTCGGCCTGACGCTGGCGGTGACCGCGGTGATCGCGACGCAGACCGCGCTCGCCTTCGTGTTCGACTCGCGCTACCACGACTTCCCCTACGCCTCGCTGACGATGGCGGTGGTGCCGTTCGCGGTGCTGATGCTGAACCGGCCGCAGATCGGCCAGCGTCCGATGGCGGAATCGGTATTCGCGGGCCTGCTCACGCTGGCGGCCGCCTATGTGCTGTTCAACGAGGGCCGCGAGAACTGGCAGTCGCTGTGGACCTGCGCGATCTACTTGCTGTTCGCGTTCACGCTGTGGCGGGCGCGGGCCGAGCAAATCCAAGAATGAACAGGCCGATCGCAAGGCCCGACAGCACGACATTGTAGAGCACGATGCCGAGGCCGGCGGCGACGATGCCGACGGTCAGCAGCACGATCGACGGCCGCATCAGGTTCAGTGTCGCAACCACCAGCGCGACGATGCCGAACACCGAATTCTTGAACAGCACCGTCGAGACCGTGCGCGCCTTGCAGATCAGCGTCTGCAGGCCAGCGTCACAGGCGAGGCCGACGGTCGAGTTCTCGATGCCGAGATAGCGCAAATAGATCGCATAGCCGACGGACACGAAACCGACGACGATCAGGAACTGCACCTGGTAGGGCGTGAGGCGGAAGGGCTTTTTTGTCATGGGCGCAATATGGTCGGGATGACGGGAGGGGGCAACAGGCGAGGTGGATATTTCTGATCACTTGCGCCGTTCGGCGAGCCATCGCTAGACGGCCATTGAGGGCCCCCCCCAAGGGCTGCGTAACAAGAGGGTCGCGCAACAAGGATCCGCGGTAATGATCTAACTCGTGCGCGTTCCTACCGCCTGAAGAACGACGACAGCGTTGATCCCGTCGAGGCCGTCTCCGGCTTCGCTGGTGCGGCCGGTGGCTGAGGTGCGGGGGCAGGCGCGGGCTCCTCGCGCTTCGACGAGCGTTTCGAGGAGTAGCTGCGGCGGCGCTTCTCCGGTTTGGCGGCAGGAGCGGGGGCCGGCGCGGTCTCGGCTTGCGGGACCGCGTCCTGGGTCTTGTCCGCGTTCTTCTCCTGAACTCGGTCCTGAGTCTTCTCTTGTCCCTTCTCCGATCCGCCGCGCATCGACAGCCGCTGGCCGTCGAACACGGTGGTCTCGCAATGGCGGTCGTTCTCGGCGAGGCCCGCGCAGAGCTTTGCGGCAGCGGCGGCATTGATCAGCGGGCCGGCGCCCAAGCGGAGCTGCATGCCGACGCCGGTGTTGCCTTCCTTGATCATGATGATCGGCCGCAGCGCAGCGACCTCCGGATTGGACTTGATCAGGCCGCGCCAGAGCGCGCGCAGGCCGTCGAGCGAGTTGGCGCCGCCGAGGTCGATGGCGAAGCGCGTCTGCTGGACCGCGATTGCAGGAGCCTCGCTCTCGGCCGTCTCCGGCGGCTTGGCCGGCGCCGCGGCGACCTCGGTCGGGGCGGGCGTCTGTTCGGGCTTCTTCTCGGCGGCCTTCTCAGTCGTCTCGGGCTGCGTCAGCTTCGATGCGGCGGGATCGGGTGGCGCCATGATCGACTTGGATGGCACCAGCGGAAGCATGGGCAGTGCCGACGTTGTCAGCGGCGACTGCGACACCAGCGAGGCCATGGCGGCGTTCTGCGGCGGCGGGATCAACTGATCCTTTGCGGCCTCCTTCACAGCGTCTTTTGTCGGCTCCTTCGCCTGGTCCTTCGCGGCTGCCGCGCGCGGCTTGTCACTCGAGGGAGCCGGCGTCGAGGCGACCGGCGCGACGGTCGGCGCCGCGGGCTGGGTGTCGGGCGCCGGCGCGTCCTGCGGCTTCGCGCTCTGCTTGGCGATGGCGCCGGTGACGGAATCCATCCCTTGCTCGAGCACGGTGACGCGCGAATAGAGCCGGTCACGATCGGTGTTCAACGTCTCGATGGCGGAGGCGAGGCGGCGAGCCTCGTTCTGGCTCTCCTTGGTCAGCATCTGGAGCCGGTCGGCCTGGCGCGACAGATCGGCCGACGCAACCTGGTCACGGCGCCAGCCGAGCTGGGCCTGATTGGCCATCACGGCCATCACGACGGCGCCGACGGCAATCACACCCCACGCGCCCAGCCGCCACATCATGCTGCGGTCGACCGCGCTTTCCTCGGCCAGAAGTCCGGAGAACAGCCCGCCGGTCTCCTTGGTCCCGAAGGCGTCCGCCAGTGGGTCGGAATCCTTTGCCATGAACGTTAAGTGCCCAGCCCCGAACAGCTTCCCCGAATCAATCAGGGAACATTAACAGGAAAACCCCGTCGCACTTGAATTCCGGGCGTTTGCGGGGGTAGCAAGGCGACAGCTCGTGACGGCATCGGCCTGCCGCCGCCCGTTGATTCGGCCATGTTTGACAGGATTTTGATGACCGCCCGTTCCAGCCTCACGATCGTGCTCGCCGCCGGCGAAGGCACGCGCATGCGATCGAACCTGCCGAAAGTGCTGCATCCGGTCGCACACCAGAGCCTGCTCGCGCACGTGCTCGCCGCCACACCGAAGGGAACCGGCACCTCGCTCGCCGTCGTGATCGGCCCCGACCATCAGGCGGTCGGGGACGAGGCGAAGCGCATCCGTCCCGATGCGCTCACCTTCGTGCAGGCAGAACGGCTCGGCACCGCGCATGCGGTGCTGGCGGCGCGCGAGGCGATTGCGCGGGGCGCCGACGATCTGCTGATTGCCTTCGGCGACACGCCGCTGATCTCGGCCGAGACCTTTGCGCGGCTGCGCGCGCCACTCGCGAAGGGTGCAGCAATCGCCGCGCTCGGCTTTCGCGCCGCCGATCCCACCGGCTATGGCCGCTTCATCGTCGAGGGCGACCGTCTGGTCGCGATCCGCGAGCATGCCGATGCCAGCGCGGAAGAGCGCAAGATCGATCTGTGCAATGCCGGCCTGATGGCGATCGACGGGCGCCGTGCACTCGCGATCCTCGACAAGATCGGCAATGCGAATTCGAAGGGCGAATATTATCTGACCGACGCGGTCGGCGTCGTTCGTGAACAGGGATGGGAGGCCGTCGTGATCGAGACCAGCGAGGACGAGGTGCGCGGCATCAACACCAAGGCGCAGCTTGCGGAGGCCGAAAGCGTGATGCAGGCGCGCTTGCGAAAAGCGGCGATGGAAGCAGGCGTCACGCTGATCGCGCCCGAGACCGTTTATCTGTCCGCCGACACCGTGTTCGGCAATGACGTCACCATCGAGCCGTTCGTTGTGATCGGTCCGGGCGTGTCGATCGCCGACGGCACGGTGATCCATTCCTTCTCGCATATCGTGCAGACCACGCTCGGCAAGAACGTCTCGATCGGCCCCTATGCGCGGCTGCGACCCGGCACCTCGCTCGGCGACGGCGCGCGCATCGGCAATTTCGTCGAGACCAAGGCCGCGACGCTGGAGGCCGGCGTCAAGGTCAACCATCTCTCCTATATTGGTGACGCCACCATCGGCGCCAATTCCAACATCGGCGCCGGCACCATCACCTGCAACTACGACGGCTTCAAGAAGCATAAGACGGTCATCGGGCAGGGAGCCTTCGTCGGCACCAACTCATCGCTGGTCGCACCGGTGAAAATCGGCAACGGCGCCTATATCGGCTCCGGCTCGGTGATCACCCGCGACGTGCCCGACGACGCCATGGCGCTGGAGCGCAACCAGCAGACGATCCGGGAAGGCGGCGCTGCGCGCTATCGCGAGATGAAGACGGGCGGCAAGAAGCCGGAAAAGAAGCCGGAGAACTAAGCGCCAAATGCGGTGTCCTCTCGCTTTGTGCGCGATCTCTTCAGTTTTCTGATCGACACATTCGTCACGGGGATGGGGCGACTGCCGCTGCGGGAAATGAACGAGTACGATCCGCCCGAGATTTTGGCCCTCGTCATCGGGCTGGCGTTCTGGGCGCTCCTCATTTTCCTCGTCTGGGCCGTGATGCTGGGGTGGTAAGGCGCGCCGCTACTCGTCGTCGGAGAATTCCGAGAAGATCGCGCGCGTCAGGCGCCAGCCGCGCGGCTTGGCCCGTTTCGCAGGTTCTCCGGCGGCGTGCTTGACGAAGACGGGCTTGCTTTCCTTGCCGCGCTGGGGCGGCGGCCAATGCGCAAGGTGCGTGCCAGTGGTCTCGCTGGCGTGGGCATACATCGATGACAGGCCTTTGCGGCCGGACGAGCTTTTCATGACCTTACTCCCTGGCCGGGAATCGTTGGTCAAACTTATTGACAACAAGTTAATTCGCGCGGTTTAAGGCCGGCCAATTCGACGCAGTCGAAATCGGAAGCGAACCGGCGCTGTCTCAATCCGCAATAATTATTGAGTATCTGGTTCCTTAGGAACTTCGCTAAAGACCGAGCGGATCGTTTAGGCGATTTTTCGACGATTTGGGGGATATTGATCCGCATGTGCGGGATTGTCGGCATTCTCGGGCGCACGCCGGTTGCAGAGCAATTGGTGGATTCGCTCAAACGTCTTGAATATCGCGGTTACGACTCCGCGGGCGTCGCCACGCTCGAAGGCAAGCATCTCGCGCGCCGCCGCGCCGAGGGCAAGCTGAAGAATCTGGAGAAGCGTCTCGAGGCCGAGCCGCTCAAAGGCACGACCGGCATCGGCCACACCCGTTGGGCCACCCACGGCAAGCCGACCGTCAACAATGCCCATCCGCACGCGACCGAACGCGTTGCCGTGGTCCACAACGGCATCATCGAGAATTTCCGCGAGCTGCGCGAGGAGCTCGAGAAAAAGGGCACGGTGTTTCACACCGAGACCGACACCGAGATCGTGCTGCATCTCGTGGACGATCTGCTCACGCGCGGCAACAAGCCCGTGGAAGCGGTGAAGCTGACGCTGGCGCGGCTGCGCGGGGCCTTCGCGCTCGGCTTCATCTTCGCCGGTGACGACGACCTCATGATCGGCGCCCGCAACGGCCCGCCGCTTGCGATCGGATATGGCGACGGCGAGATGTATCTCGGCTCCGACGCCATTGCGCTCGGCCCGTTCACCGACACGATCAGCTATCTCGAAGACGGCGACTGGGTCGTGCTGACGCGCAAGGGCGCTACGGTCTTCGACAAGGACGGCCACGCCGTCCAGCGCGAGAAGATCAAGCACGCCGCCTCGACCTCGCTGGTCGACAAGGCCAATTACCGCCACTTCATGGCGAAGGAAATTCACGAGCAGCCGGAAGTGGTCGGCCACACGCTGGCGCGCTATGTCGACATGGCGACCGAGCGCGTCTCGCTGCCGGTCAAGCTGCCCTTCGACTTCAAGAGCATCCAGCGCATCAACATCACCGCCTGCGGCACCGCGAGCTATGCCGGCTTCGTCGCGAAATACTGGTTCGAACGCTTTGCGCGCGTGCCGGTCGAGGTCGATGTCGCCTCCGAATTCCGCTACCGCGAGGCGCCGTTGCGCAAGGGCGATCTCGCCATCTTCATCTCGCAGTCGGGCGAGACCGCCGACACGCTGGCCGCGCTGCGTTATGCCAAGGCCGAGGGTGTGCACACGGTGGCCGTCGTCAACGTGCCGACCTCGACGATCGCGCGCGAGAGCGAGACCGTGCTGCAGACGCTCGCCGGTCCCGAGATCGGCGTCGCCTCGACCAAGGCCTTCACCTGCCAGCTCATGGTGCTGGCAAATCTTGCGATCGCGGCCGGCAAGGCCCGCGGCGAATTGTCCGACGAGGACGAGACCAAGCTCGTTCATGGCCTCGTCGAGATCCCGCGCCTGATGTCGGACGCGCTCACCACCGAGCTCCAGATCGAGAAGCTGGCGCGTGAGATCGCCAAATCGCGCGACGTGCTCTATCTCGGCCGCGGCACCAGCTTCCCGCTCGCGCTCGAAGGCGCGCTGAAGCTGAAGGAGATCTCCTATATCCATGCCGAGGGCTATGCCGCCGGCGAGCTGAAGCACGGGCCGATCGCGCTGATCGACGAGACCATGCCGGTCGTCGTCATCGCCCCCTATGACCGCGTGTTCGAAAAGACCGTCTCCAACATGCAGGAGGTTGCCGCCCGCGGCGGCAGGATCATCCTGATGACGGACGCCAAGGGCGCGGAGGAGGCGACCGTCGAGTCCCTCGTCACCATCGTCATGCCCGACATGGCGGCCGCGTTCACACCGATGGTCTATGCCGTCCCCGTTCAGCTGCTCGCCTATCATACAGCGGTCATCATGGGCACCGACGTCGACCAGCCGCGCAACCTCGCGAAATCGGTGACCGTGGAATAGGCAGAAGGGATCAGGCCGGAACGCTAGGTAGTCTTCCAAAACCTGCTAGAAGACCCTAGCTTGAGTGCAGCGACCGACCTGGAACCCGAATGACCCCCCGCGACGACGCGCCTGCGCCGCTTGATCCCATCCCGGAACCGCATACCGGCCTGATGGGCCGCTTCCGCAATTATTTCCTCACCGGCCTTGTCGTGACGGGGCCAATTGCCATCACGCTGTATCTGGTCTGGTGGTTCGTCACTTGGGTTGACGGCGTGGTGCGGCCGTTCGTGCCGTTGGCCTACCGGCCCGAAACCTATCTGCCGTATGTCATTCCAGGTTGGGGACTGATTGTCGCATTCTTCACGCTGACGCTGGTCGGCTTCCTCGCGGCCAATCTGATCGGCCGGACGCTGGTCGATATCGGCGAGACCTTCCTCGGCCGGATTCCGGCGGTGCGCGCCATCTATCGCGGCCTGAAGCAGGTGTTCGAGACGCTGTTCTCGGGCAAGGGCTCGAGCTTCCGGAAGGTCGGCCTGGTTGAGTTTCCGTCGCCGGGCATGTGGTCGATCGTGCTGATCTCGCAGTCGCCGAATGAAGAGGTCGCGCGCAGCCTGCCGGGGCAGGAGGAGCACGTCTCGGTGTTCCTGCCGTGCTCGCCGAACCCGACCACGGGCTTCTTCTTCTACGTGCCCAAGAGCAAGATCGTCGAGGTCGACATGAGCACCGAAGATGCCGCGACCCTGATCATGTCGGCCGGCGTGGTGCAGCCGGGCTCGGCGCCCGATCCGAAGAAGGCCGCCGCGCTCGCGGGCATGGCGAACGCCGCGCGCATTGCCAACGCGTCCGCGCTCCAGCCCCAGCCCGCGAAGGTGGAGTAGGGCCATTCCCGTTTCGGATGGCCGCATTCACGCAAGCACTTTCGTCCTCTGCTAGTCTTCCGGTTGAATTGAGCGCCTCGCTCGGAATTCGACCTGGAGTGCATGATGACGAAGACCATTGCGATTCTCGCGCCCGGCGCCATGGGCAGCGCCGTGGCCCGCCGCCTCGGCGAAAACGGTGCGCGCGTGCTGACGTCGTTGAAGGGGGCGCAGCGAGGCGACGCAAAAGCGCGCCGCCGATGCCGGCATGATCGGCGCCGAGGACGACGCGATCGTGGAGGCCGACATCATCCTTTCGATCGTGCCGCCGGGCGAAGCCGTGGCTTTGGCCGAACGCCTGGCCGCGCTGATCGTCCGGCGCGAGAAGAAGCCCATCGTCGTCGACTGCAACGCGGTCAATGTCGATACCGTTCAAAGAATCGAGGAGATCATCGGCTCGGCACAGGCGCCGTTCGTCGATGGCGGCATCATCGGCTTCCCGCCGCAGCCCGGCGGCAAGAGCCCGGCTTTCTACCTGTCCGGCGAGTACGCTGGGGATCTCGCGGTGCTGAAGGATCTCGGGCTCGACGTGCGGATTGTCGAGGGCCCCGTCGGCGCGGCCTCCGCGCTGAAGATGTCCTATGCAGGTATCGTCAAGGGCCTGGCCGGCATCGGCTCGGCCATGGTGGTCGCGGCCACGAAAGCGGGCGCGGCTGACGCGCTGCGCGACGAGCTCGCGCTGAGCCAGCCCGCGGTCCTGGCCCGGCTCGAAGTCGCGCTGCCGGACATGATCCCGAAAGCCTATCGCTGGGTCGCGGAGATGCGGGAGATCTCGGGTTTCCTCGGGCCCGACCATCCGGCGAGCCAGATCTACGAAGGCTTTGCGCGCTGGTTCGAGCACCTCGCCGCGGACGCGAATGGCGAAGCGGTGGATGCGGCACTGCTGAAGGCGTTCGCTGCGCGTGTCGCGCAGAAGAAGGCCTGACCGTCCAGTCTGAAGTCACGGCGATGGATCACTCGCAGTGTACTGAAACCGACTCCAGAAAACCCTGGATGTCCCGGTCGCGTCTCAGGCGCACGACCGGGACATCGGGGCCATATTGAAGGCGCTCGGCCTCGATGACGGGCACGCGCTCGGTGTCGTAGCGCCACGCCTCCTTCATCAGTTTCCAGTCGAACTGTTCCGGACATCCCTCGGGCAGATCGGGTCGCGTCGTGTCGCGATCGAACGCGGAGCGCCAGAGAATGCGCCACTGGCAGAGCCAGCGCGGGCGGTCGATGACGACCAGGGTGTCGGCACGCGCAAGCGTGAGATCGAAGGCGAGCCCCGAGAAGCTGCCGTCGATGACCCATGCGTCGCCCGCGATCGCCTCCGCGACGCGTAGACGGAAGCTGGCCTTGTCGGATGGATTCCATCCCGGCCGCCAATAGAGCACGTCGAGATGCACCACGGGCAGTCCAAGCTTCCGCCCGAGATTTCGAGAGAGGCTCGTCTTTCCGCTTCCCTGAGAACCGACAACGATGACCCTGCGCATGAGCGCAAGGTTTCATAAAGTCGACCGCGGCGAAAGGGTGAGTCTTCTGAAGCGGCTCTATCCACTTCGTCATTGCGAGCGCAGCGAAGCAATCCAGCCTGTCTCCGTGGGAAGATTCTGGATTGCTTCGCTGCGCTCGCAATGACGGGGAGGAGACGCCGCACGCCCCGTCTGCTATTGTTTCTGCGGAGACAGATGGATGCAATCGGAGTTCGAATGAGAGTGCTGGTGATCGGCGCAGGCGCGCTTGGAGGCTATTACGGAGCTCGCCTGGTCCGAGCGGGCGGCGACGTGACCTTTCTGGTGCGAGCGAAGCGTGCCGAGCAATTGCGGCGGAATGGATTGCAGGTCGTGAGCCCGCATGGCGACTTTGCCGTGCAGCCGAAGATCGTCCTGGCTAACGATCTCAAGGAGACGTTCGACGTCGTGCTGGTCGGGGTGAAATCCTACTCGCTCGACGATGCGATGGCCCAGTTTGCCCCGGCCGTTGGCGCCAACACGATGATTCTGCCGATACTCAACGGATTGAAACATATTGACGCTCTGACCGCGAAGTTCGGTGCTGCGCGCGTCCTCGGCGGCCTGGCGAACGTCAGCGCCGGGCTCGACGCGGATGGTCGTGTCGTTCAGTTCATGGCCAATCAGACCATCGTCTTCGGCGAGACCAACGGGGCGCCGAGCGAGCGTGCGCTCGCGCTGGAAACACTGCTCCATGTCCCCGGTATCGACGTGCGCGCCAGCGAAACGATCATGCAGGACATGTGGGAGAAATTCATCCAGCTCAGCACGCTCGCCGGCATCACTTGCCTGATGCGCGCAAGTATCGGCGACATCCTGGCGGTGCCGAACGGCGAGCAGTCCATTTTCCGGCTGTTCGCGGAATGCTGTGCCGTTGCAACGGCGTCGGGTTTTGAGCCACGCGCCCCGTTCATCGAGTTCGACCGGAAACTGTTCACCACCCCGGACTCGCCGCTCAAGGCTTCGATGCTGCGCGATATCGAGCGTGGTTCGGTTACCGAAGCGGAGCATATCCTGGGCGATATGGCCAATCGCGCCCGCACGCTCGGTATCGATACGCCGCTGCTGGATCTGGCCCGCGCGCATGTGGCGGCTTATGAGGTCGGGCGCCGAAGAGCAGCAGGCTAACCCGCCCCGATCAGCGGGATCGCCTCGTCCCGCTCGTAGAGATACAGCAGGCACCGCAGCGCCTCGCCGCGCTCGCCTTTCAGCTTCGGATCGTCCTTCAGGATCCGCAGCGCCTCGTCTCTAGCCTGGGTGATGAGCTGGCCGTGCACCTCCGAGCGCGCGATGCGGTAGCCGGGCAGGCCGCTCTGGCGCACGCCGAGCACATCGCCTTCGCCGCGCAGCTTCAAATCTTCCTCGGCGATGCGAAAACCGTCGGTGGTCTCGCGGATCACCTTCAGGCGTGCCTTCGACATCTCGCCGAGCGGCTCCGAGTAGAGAAGGAGACAGGTCGAGGCTTCCGAGCCGCGCCCGATGCGGCCGCGCAGCTGGTGCAGCTGGGCAAGGCCAAACCGTTCGGCGTTCTCGATCACCATGATGGTCGCGGCCGGCACGTCGACGCCGACCTCGACCACGGTGGTCGCAACCAGAAGCCCGATCTCATGGGCGGCGAACTGGCCCATCACGCGGTCCTTCTCGGTGCCCTTCATCTGGCCGTGGACGAGGCCGACGCGGTCGCCGAAACGCTTTTGCAAGCTCTCGAAGCGTTTGGTCGCATTGGTCAGGTGCTCGGTGCCCTCGGCCTCGGATTCCTCGACCAGCGGGCAGATCCAGTAGACCAGCTTGCCCGCCTCCAGGGCCCGGCCGATGCTGTCCGTGACCTCATTGAGGCGACTCATCGATATGGTGCGGGTCTCGATCGGCTGGCGGCCGGCGGGCTTCTCGCGCAACTCGGAGATGTCCATGTCGCCGAAATAGGTCAGCACCAGCGTGCGCGGGATCGGCGTCGCACTCAGCACCAGCACGTCGACGGCGGCGCCCTTCGAGGTCAGCGCGAGGCGTTCGCGCACGCCGAAACGATGCTGCTCGTCGACGACGGCCAGGGCGAGATCGTTGAAGATCACGTCGTCCTGGATCAGGGCATGGGTGCCGACGAGGAGATTGATCTCGCCGGCTTCGAGTTGCGCCAACAGCTCGCGCCGTTCCTTGCCTTTCTCGCGGCCGGTGAGGATGGCCACGCGCAGCCCTGCGCGCTCCGCGAGCGGGGCGATGGTCTTGATGTGCTGCCGCGCCAAAATTTCCGTCGGCGCCATCAGCGCCGCCTGCTTGCCGACTTCGGCGACGGCGGCGGCCGCCAGCAGCGCCACCACGGTCTTGCCCGAGCCGACATCGCCCTGAAGCAGGCGCAGCATGCGCACGGGCTGTTTTAGATCCTCGGCGATGGCGGCCGCGGCGTTGCGCTGGGACGGGGTCAGGGCATAGGGCAGGGCGTCGATGATCTTGTTGCGCAAGTGACCGTCGCCGGCGTTGCGGACGCCGGCCGGGCGGCGCAATTGGGCGCGGATCAGGGCCAGCGCGAGCTGGCCGGCCAAAAGCTCATCGAAGGCGAGGCGCGACCAGTAGGGTTTTTCGGGCAGGATGTCTGTCAGCTCGACCGGCTGGTGCACGCGGCTGAGCGCCTCGGTGACCGTCGGAAAACTGCAGCGGCGCATCACCTCCGGGCTGATCCATTCCGGCAGGGCCGGCAGCTTCTGCAGCGCTTGCGCGACCGCGCGGCGGAGCGAGCCGAGTGCCAGACCGGTGGTCAGCGGATAGACCGGATCGATGCCGGAGAGTTTTGCGATCGCCTCCTCGTCGAGCACGCGGTCGGGATGCACGATCTGCGGGATGCCGTCATACATCTGCAGCGTGCCCGAGACGTAGCGCTTCTCGCCCATCGGCAGCAGCTTTTCGACATAGCCGGGCTTGGCGCGGAAGAAGGTCAGCACGACGTCGCCGGTGTCGTCGCTGGCGTAGACGAGATAGGGCGCGCGGGCGTTGCGCGGCGGAGGCGGGCGATGGCGATCGACGGTGACCTCCAGCGTCACCATGGTTCCCTGGACGGCGTCGCGGATCTTTGGCCGCGCACGGCGGTCGATGACCTGGCTCGGCAAATGCAGCAGCAGGTCAACCAGGCGCGGCGTCTCATTGCGGCTGAGCAGGTACTGCAGCAGCTTGTCCTGCTTCGGACCGACGCCGGGCAGGCTGGTCACGGGAGCAAACAGCGGATTGAGCAGGCTGGGGCGCATGAGAGCGAATCTAGGATCGTTTCGGCCCGTCATGCCCGGCTTTATGCCGGGCATCCACGGCTTTTTTCGCGGCGCCCACGCGGGCAGCGGGCCATGCCAAATCGAGGGCTGACAGGGGCGGTCCGAGTGGCTATATCACCCCGGCCCGGCACGTCCGGGCTTTCTGCGTTTGACTGGATCTGAGACATGACGGGAACGACACGATCGAGCAACGGGCTGGACGATCGCCGCAAGCGGCTTCTGTTCCGCTGCTGGCACCGCGGCACGCGCGAGATGGACCTGATCCTGGGCCGCTTCGCGGATGCCGAGATCGGCAATCTGTCCGACGACGAGCTGACCGAGCTCGAGACCCTGCTCGAAGAGTCCGATCCCGATCTCTATGCCGCCATCACCGGTGACAAGGTGCTGCCAGCTGATGTCACCGGCGCGCTGTTTGCGCGCATCAAGGCGTTCCCGATTACGGACGGCGATTTATGAAACAGGGGATAAAGTCGCCGGCCGAGCTGCTTACGCCCGGCCGCGCGCTGACGCTTGCCAATGTTGCCGAGGGCGCCGAGGGCCTCGTCATCTCCGATCTCGCCCGTGCCATCGCCGCACGGCCGAAGAAACCGGCCGTCAGCCTTGCCGTGGTCTGCCGCGACGGCGGGCGAATGCAGCAGCTCGAGCGCGCGCTGCAATTCTTCGCGCCCGATTTGCCGGTGCTGACCTTTCCGGCCTGGGACTGCCAGCCCTATGACCGCGTCTCGCCGCATGGCGGCATCCTCGCGCAGCGCCTGACCACACTGGCGCGGCTTGCGCCGCTGACCGGCAGCGACAAGCCGCTGATCGTGCTCACCACGGTGAACGCAATCCTGCAGCGCGTCCCTGCGCGCGAACTCGTTGCCGCGCAGGCGCTGTCGGTTGCGCCGGGCAACGTGGTGCCAATGGACACCATCGTCGCCTGGCTCGAGCACAACGGCTACAACCGCTCCTCGACCGTGCGCGAGCCCGGCGAATATGCCGTGCGCGGCGGTATCCTGGATCTGTTTCCGGCCGGCCTCGACCAGCCGGTCCGCTTCGACTTCTTCGGCGACAGCCTGGAATCGATCCGCTCCTTCGACGCCGAGACCCAGCGCACGATGCTCGACATGCGCTCGCTCGACCTCGTGCCGATCTCGGAATTCCAGCTCGTCACCGACACCATCCGCCGCTTCCGCATGGGCTATGTCGCCGAGTTCGGCGCGCCCGAGCGCGACGATGCGCTGTACGAGGCCGTCAGCGAGGGCCGCCGCCATCCCGGCATGGAGCACTGGCTGCCGCTGTTCCAGGACCGGATGGACACGCTGTTCGACTATCTGCAAGGCGCAGCCATCGCGATCGAGCCGCAGGCCGAGGACGCCGTTCGCGAGCGTTTCAAGCAGATCCAAGATTACTACGAAGCCCGCCGCGATGCGATGGAGCATCCCGGCGGCGGTGCGATCTACAAGCCGCTGCCGCCTGACAGGCTCTATCTCACCGACGAGGAATGGACCAGGCGCGAAAGCGAGATTTCGCTGGTGCGGCTGACGCAGTTTTCGGTTCCGGCCGATGGTGCGACGATCGTCGATGCCGGCGCGCGCAAGGGCCGCGACTTCGCACCCGAACGCAATGACGCCACCGTCAACGTGTTCGAGTCCGTCGTCAGCCACGTGATGGCGCTGCATGCCCAGCGCAAGAAGGTCGTGATCGCACTCTGGAGCGAGGGATCGCGCGACCGCATGACCTCGATGCTGCGCGACCACAAGCTGACCCACACCACCAGCGTCAACGCCTGGCGGACGGTGCAGGCGACCCCGCGCAACGAGACCATGCTCGCCGTGCTCGGCCTGGAGGCCGGGTTCGAGACCGATGAGATCGCGCTGATCAGCGAGCAGGACATCCTCGGCGACCGCCTGGTGCGGCCCCGCAAGGCCAGCCGCAAGCTCGACAATTTCATCTCGGAGGTGACGAGCCTCACCGCCGGCGACATCGTCGTCCATGCCGACCACGGCATCGGCCGCTTCATCGGCTTGCAAACCCTCGACGTCGCCGGCGCGCCGCATGACTGTCTTGAGCTGCATTACGCCGCCGACGCAAAACTGTTTCTGCCGGTCGAGAACATCGAGCTGCTGTCGCGCTACGGCTCCGACCAGACCACGGTCGAGCTGGACCGCCTCGGCGGCTCCGGCTGGCAGACCCGCAAGGCGAAGCTCAAGAACCGCATCCGTGAGATCGCGGGCGAATTGATCAAGATCGCCGCCGCGCGCCATTTGCACGAGGCGCCAAAGCTGCCGGTGCAGCCGGGACTTTACGACGAGTTCTGCGCGCGCTTCCCCTATGACGAGACCGAGGACCAGTTAGGGGCCATCGAATCCACGCTGAAGGACCTTGAGCTCGGCCGTCCGATGGACCGGCTGATCTGCGGCGACGTCGGCTTCGGCAAGACCGAGGTGGCCTTGCGCGCGGCCTTTGCCGTCGCGCTCGAAGGCAAGCAGGTCGCGGTCGTGGTGCCGACCACGCTGCTCGCCCGCCAGCACCACAAGACCTTCACCGACCGCTTCAAGGGCTTTCCGGTGAACGTGGCGCAGGCCTCGCGCCTGGTCCCGACCAAGGCGCTGAACCTGGTCAAGAAGGGTATCGCCGATGGCTCGGTCGACATCGTCGTCGGCACCCACGCGCTGCTCGGCAAGGCGATCAAGTTCCGCGATCTCGGCCTTGTCATCGTCGACGAGGAGCAGCATTTTGGCGTCACTCACAAGGAGCGGCTGAAGGCGCTTCGCTCCGAGGTGCATGTGCTGACGCTGTCGGCGACGCCGATCCCGCGCACGCTGCAGCTGGCGCTGACCGGCGTCCGCGAGCTCTCGATCATTGCCTCGCCCCCGGTCGACCGCCTCGCGGTGCGCACCTTCGTCGCCCCGCACGATCCGCTGATGATCCGCGAGGCGCTGCTGCGCGAGCGCTATCGCGGCGGCCAGGCGTTCTACGTGGTGCCGCGCATCGACGACCTCGCCGAGGTCAAGGACTTCCTCGACAAGAACGTGCCGGAGATGAAGGTCGCGGTCGCGCACGGCCAGATGCCGCCCGCGGTGATCGAGGACATCATGACCGCCTTCTACGACGGCAAGTTCGACATCCTGCTGTCGACCACCATCGTGGAGTCCGGCCTCGACATTCCCAACGCCAACACGCTGATCGTGCACCGTGCCGACATGTTCGGCCTGGCGCAGCTGTATCAGCTCCGCGGCCGCGTCGGCCGCTCCAAGCTGCGAGCCTATGCGCTGTTCACGCTGCCGGCGCAGCAGAAGATCACCGCGCAGGCCGAGCGCCGGCTCACCGTGTTGCAATCGCTGGAGACGCTGGGCGCGGGCTTCCAGCTCGCCTCGCACGACCTCGACATCCGCGGCGCCGGCAACCTGCTCGGCGAGGAGCAGTCCGGCCACATCAAGGAAGTCGGCTTCGAGCTCTACCAGTCGATGCTGGAGGAGGCGATCGTCAACCTCAAGGCCGGCGTGTCCGAGCCCGCCGCCGACCGCTGGTCGCCCTCGATCACCATCGGCATGCCCGTGCTCATTCCGGAAGACTATGTCGGCGACCTCTCGGTGCGGCTGTCGCTGTACCGGCGGCTCGCCGATCTCGACACCGAGGAGGAGATCGAGAATTTTGGTGCGGAGATGCGCGACCGTTTTGGCGTGTTGCCGGACGAGGTGCGCTATCTGTTCAAGGTCGCCGCGATCAAGGCGTTCTGCCGCACGGCCAATGTCGGGAAGATCGACGCCGGCCCGAAGGGCGCGGTCATCGCCTTCCGCGATAATTCGTTCGCCCATCCCGACCGCCTGGTGTCGTTCATCCGCAGCTACGGCCAGGCCGCCAAGGTGCGGCCCGACATGAAGGTGGTATTCCTGCAAGACTGGGAGACGCCGGAAGAGCGGCTCGCCGGCACCACGGAGATCATGCGCCAGCTGGCACAGCTCGCGCAGAGCAAGAAGGCGGCGTAATTGTTCCGAGCGCCACCGAGCGGTACTTGGATACAAAACAGCGGCATATGGCCACTTGCGGAATGATCGAACGACAGCCATGTTCGATTCGTCGAGTTAGGCCGACGACTTGGCCTCCGACTTGGCCTCGCCGCTGATAGCGTGCCTGACTGATGACCTGATTCGTGTGACCCGCGACTGGTTTACCGGCCGCGGGTTTTTTGTACCGCAAAGCGGGGCTGCCCCGCCCATTGAAACTTCTGAGGTCGCGAGCGTGTCTATCAATATCGATTCAGGCCAGGAACACGGTGACGAACACGACGACGTCATGTATCCGCAGGTCCTGCCGTTCATATTGGTCCACGCGGGATGCGTCGCGGCGATCTGGTCGGGCGTCTCGTGGCAAGCCGTTACCATTTGCGCGGTTCTGTACTGGTTGCGCATGTTTGCGATCACCGCCGGCTATCACCGGTATTTCTCGCATCGGGCTTACGCGACCAGCCGGGTGTTTCAGTTCATCCTGGCCTTCCTGGCCCAGAGCAGCGCTCAGAAAAGCGTCCTCTGGTGGGCTGCCAAACATCGCCATCATCATCTTCACTCGGATACGGCGCAGGATGTGCATTCGCCCCGGCACAAGGGCTTCCTCTACAGTCATCTCGGCTGGATCTTCTACCGGCAGCACGATGCAACCGATCTGGTGAAAGTATCGGATCTGGCGTCGTATCCCGAGCTGATGTGGCTGCACAAACTGGAGCTTCTGCCGGCATTCGTGCTCGCGGGCCTCTGCTTCCTCATTGCCGGGTGGTCAGGACTCGTGGTCGGCTTTCTCTGGAGCACGGTGCTCGTGTATCACGGCACGTTCTGCATCAACTCCCTCGCACATGTTCACGGCCGCAGGCGGTACGTGACCGGCGACGATTCCCGCAACAACTGGCTGCTCGCTCTCGTCACGATGGGTGAGGGGTGGCACAACAATCACCACGCCTATCAGGCCAGTGCTCGACAGGGCTTCCACTGGTACGAGATTGATCTCACCTATTATATCCTGGTGGCCTTGTCCTGGCTCGGGATTGTCCGGGATCTGAAGATGCCGCCCAAGCAGGTCCTGCGCAATGAGCATCGGTTGGGATCACGCGCGATCAAGCAAGCGGCCGAGCAGCTCGCCGCTCGCTTCAATCCTGAACACATCGCACAGGCGATCAAGACGTCGATCCATGAGACCGAATTGTCGGTCAGGGACGCGATCATTCTGTTGCAGCAGCGTGCCGATTTGCGTCTGTCCAGCATGCCGACTCGCGACCAGTTGCTGGCTGAAGCGCAGCGCATGTTCGCAAAGACGATGTCGCTGGACGACATCGTCGACCGGGCCCACGAGCTCCTGAACGAGACTGTCGGCTTTCTCCTGGCCACTCCCGCTCTGGCGGCCGCCCCGAAATCGGGCGCGAATGGTGGCGCTTAGCGCCACGTTGCCCGTACAAGGGGCGCGCACGAGATCAGGGATTGCTGACGCGCGACTACGACGCCGCGCGCGACGCGTCGGCTGAGAGACGCCCGAGCAGTGACCGCGCCGTATCCGACGGCGACAGCGAGTCCACGCTGACGACGGGATCGCTGCGCATCTCGTGCTTGCCATTGGAGGTGTGCCGCATCACCGCCGACAGGCGGCGGGCGATCATGTGGGCGGTGCGGAAGTCGGTCTCCGCGAACACGACGATGACGGAGCCGTCTTTCTGCGCCACGCCAAAATCCATCTGCCGCATCAGGCGGCTCAGGATCCGCGCGGCGTCGAGCTGGGCACGGGAATTGCCGGGCTCGAAGGCGAAGCGCGCCACGGAGAGGCCGCCGCCGCGGGCAAGAGCCTGCTCGACCGCCTTGGCGAAATCGCGGGCAAAAGCTTCCACCGTGAGCAGGCCGCTGCGCGGGTCGAGCCAGCCGCCGGCATCGATCGAACGCAGCGTGCGGCTCAGTTGCGCTTCCATCGCGTGCTGGCGGATCAGCGGCAGCGCGTTGGCGGCGACCTTCGCCGGCTCGCCCGGGATCAGCTCGAGATTGGGCAGGTCGTAAGTCTGCGCGAGCTGGTGCGCGGTGACGACCACGGGCAGGCTGCGGAATCGGGTGTCTTCGGCGAGTACCGTGAGGAAGGCGTCGGTGACGCGCGCGGTAAAGCCTTCGGCGAGCACGACGCCATCGATATCGCGGGTGTTGAGATGCTTGGCCGCGGCCTCGATCGAGAGCGCGCCGACGACCCCGACGCGTTCGCCGAGTGCGACGGAGAGCGCAGGATAAGCTGCGCCGCGGCCGATCAGGAGCACCGTCGCATCGCGTGCCGGATCCCCCTCCGGCAACCCGACTTTCGCGTCCGGCAGCCGGCGCAGAACCGTCGCATGGAGAGTCCGTACGCGCAGCGCGGCGCGGAGCCGCGCGACGAGGCGGTCGGAATTGCCGCCGCGCGAGGAGAAGGGCAGGGCGTTCTGCGGCAGCGTACCCGCAGCCTCGAGCGCCACGAACGGCAGGTAGGGCGATTGGTCCGCGATCTTCCTGGCGAGCGTCGCCAGATGGGGCTCGTGCCCGACATGCATCGCGGCGAGAACCGCGGCCGGCTGCACCTGCTCGACCGCGCGCGCCGCGCTGGCCCAGTCGGCGTCGACGACGGGAAACAGACGGGCCTCGTCCAGGGCCGCAATGAAAGGCGGCCGCTGGGCGTTGGACACAAACAGGATCGGGCCCGCCTGGGACATCGCAAACTCTGATCACGCAACAGATGCTGCGCAATCTAGTCCGGTTGCCTTAATGCAGCGTCAATGGATGGGTCGAAACTGCGCTTAAACCGGCCCGGAGCGGTCGCGAAAAGCCTCGACCATCAGGGGGTTAAGCCCGAGCTCATTGAGCGCTTCGCGGGCGCGGGCATTGTCTTGCGCCCGTCCTGCGAGCCGGTGACCCGAGAGCCGGTCGGGCAGCGCGGTGAGCAGGGCGCCCTGGCCGAGCCGGCGCGCCCATTCCTGGAGATCGTTGGACAGGAAGCGGTAGCCGCCGACGGCCATGATGCCGGAGGGCGGTGCGGTGATGCAGATCGCGCCGCTCGGACGGTCGAGCCGCGCGGCATAGCCGGTGTCGACATAATCGCGCGGCGGCTGCGCCGTCAGCGTGTCGCCGACCGGCTGCGGCGGCGCGTAGGCCGCGATCGGCACCATCGCTCCGCGCAGGCCGAGCGTGCCCCTGGGCGTCAGCAGGATCTCGCCGGCGATGGAGGAACCGGACTGCTCGCGCGGGGCGCCGTGCGGTCCGGGCATCACCGCAACAGGCATGCCGTCCTCGCCGCGGCGGGCGCCGAACAGCCCGGCCTCGCCGAACAGATAGACGTCGGTCAGCGGTGCATGCGGCGCGATCCAGGCATCGCTCGCCGCCACCTGCTCGGGCGCGCGCCAGAGGCCGATGACGTTGCGCAAGCTCGGCATCCGCGCCGCGAGATCGGCATCGCCGAGCCGCAGCGCGAGCTGCGCGGGGGCGATCAGCACCTCGCATTCGTGCTCGTTGATTTGCTGTTCCAGCACGTCGTTCTCGAAGGGATGATGCAGCGCCAGCGTGCCGCCGCAGAGCAGCCACACCGCGAGCGAGGAGGCGAGGCCCGCGAACGACATCGGCGTGAACGCCGCCATCACGGTCGCGCCCTGCTTGATGTCGGCTTCCAGCGACATCGCGAGCCCGCCGGCGATCAGGCTGAAATGCGGCCGCGGCACCGGGCGAAAGCCTTCCGCGGTGACGTCGAAGGAGATCATCGCCGCCTTGCGGCCGTCCTGGATCACGGCGCGCGTGGTGCCCGGCGGGCGGGCCAGCACCTCGTCGAGCGAGGCCATGCCCTCGGGCAGGTCGGCGCCGAAACCGCAGACGTAACGGATCGAGAAGGCCTCCGCGGCGGCATGCATCGCGAGGTCGGAATAGCTGACGCCGTCGACCTTGCTCATGGTGACGATGGCGCGCGCCGCGGTGCGGTTCAGCGCGGCGGTCAGTTCCGCATGGCGCCAGAGCAGCGGCAGCACGGCGACCACGAGCCCGGCGCGATGCGCGGCGAGCACCGTCAGCACGAACTCGACCGTAGCAGGCAGCTGGATCGCGATGACCGAATTGGCCGGCAGGCCCGATTCGACGAAATGCGCCGACAGGGCCTCGATGGCGGTGTCGGCCTCGGCGTAGGTCATCCGCCGCGGCTGGTGGCCGGTCACGCGGGCCTTGTTGAGGGGATCGAGCAGGGCGAGCGCGTGCGGTTGCCGCATCAGCGTGCGCTGAAACAGCGTGTCGAGCGTCGGCGATACGGCTGGCTGATTCACGGCGTCACTTCGCTTGCGGCTGCCCCTTCGACCACCAGGTCTCCGGCAGGTAGCCGGACAGCGAGGTGGCCTTTGGCCGTTCTATCCGATTCCAGCGCGCGATCCATTGCTCGGATACGTTAAACAGGGGGATTGTATAGAAACCGGAGATCAAGGTGCGGTCGAGCGCCCGCACCGCCGAGACGAAGGCCGTGTGATCACGGGCCTCGAGGAGAGCGTCGATCATGGCATCGACGGCGGGATCTTTGGCGCCCATGTAGTTGCGGGTGCCCGGATTGTCGGCGGCAGCACTCCCCCAATAGAAATACTGCTCGTTGCCGGGCGACAGCGACTGGTCCCAGCGGTTCTGGATCATGTCGAACTCGTAGCTGAGCCGGCGCTGGTCGAACTGCACGGGATCGACCGCGCGAACGCTCGGCTCGATGCCGGCGCGCTTGAGGTCGCGCTGGAACGCGAGCGCGATGCGCTCCTGGTCGCGGGTCGTCACCAGCATCTCGAAGGTGAAGGGGGCCTTTGTCGCGCGGTTACGCAGCACGGTGCCGTCGAGATCGTAACCGGCGTCCGACAGGAGCTTGAGTGCCGCGCGCAGCGTCGTCCGGTCGCGCCCCGAGCCGTCGGTGACGGGCAGGCGGTAGCTGCCGTCCATGACGTCGGGGGGGATCTGCGCGGCAAAGGGCTTCAGCAGCTCGCGTTCGCGCGCATCCGCAGGCCGTCCATAGGCCGAGAGGTCGGAGCCGGCGAAATAGCCCGCAACGCGCGAATAGAGTCCGAAGAAGTAGTTGCGGTTGACCAGCTCGAAATCGAACAGCAGCGTCAGTGCCCGGCGCACGCGGATGTCGGCGAAGATCGGACGGCGCGTGTTGAACACCAGGAATTCGGAAGGCTGCGGCACGCCGGGCTTGATGGTGTCGCGGATCACGTCGCCGCTTTTGGCGGCTGGAAAGTCGTAACCGTCGTGCCAGCGCAGCGGCTCGTGCTCGACGCGGAAATCATAGAGGCCGCGCTTGAAGGCTTCGAACTGGCCATTGGCCTCGCGAAAATAGTCGAGCCTGATCTCGTCGAAATTGTAGAGCCCGCGATTGATGGGCAGGTCGCGACCCCAATAGTCGGGATTGCGGGTCAAGGTCACGCTGGCGCCGGGCTTCACCGCCATGATCCGATACGGGCCCGAGCCGATTGGGCCGGTCAGCGTCGTCTCCTCGAAGGTTGCGACATCCACTGCATGCTTCGGCAGGATCGGCATCAGGCCGAGGATCAGCGGCAATTCCCTGTCGTTGGCGCCAGCCAGGTCGAAGCGGACGGTGAGAGGGTCGGGCGCTTCGGCCTTGGCGACCTTGGCGTAATATTGCCGATGGTTGGGGCGGCCGTGATCGCGCAGCAGCTGCCAGGAGAACAGCGCATCCTCCGCCAGGACCGGCTTGCCGTCGGAGAAGCGGGCGCGGGGATCGAGGCGGAACGTGACAAAGCTCCGCGCGTCATCGGTCTCGACCGATCTGGCGAGCAGGCCGTAGAGCGTGAACGGCTCGTCATTGCCGCGTGCGAGCAGGCTCTCGACCACGTAGTTCCGCACCGGCTGCACGGCCAATCCCCTGACGATGAAGGGATTGAGGCTGTCGAAGGTGCCGAGAATGCCCCAGGTGAGCCGGCCGCCCTTGGGGGCATCAGGGTTGGCGTAGGGCATGTGGGTGAAATCGGCCGGCATCGCCGGCTTGCCGTGCATCGCGATGGCATGGGCTTCCCCAGCCCCTGCGCCGCCTGCGGAGAGCGCGGAGGCGACGACGAAGGCGAGAAGACAGAGGCGGGTGCCAAGGCCCTCACGAAGGCCCTCGAGAAGGCGCTGGAACATGGACATCGGCACACGTTGATTCGAGGACCTGCGGGCCTGAATCCTATCACAAGGAATTTCACGGATCGCAGGCCAGGGAGCGGTTCAAGGCGTGGTCAAAGACGCTTGTCGGCATTGATCTTTTCGTCGGCCACGTTAAGAAGGCACGCAATCGCGCAAGAGCGTCGAGCCCGTCACTTATCCGCCTCAATTGACGGGGAGAGAGCCGCGCCCAACGCGGCCAGGTTCGTCGCTTCGGAGCGGTTCGGGCACTTCCCGTTCAGAAAGGGTTTTCCGCAATGAATTTCCGTTACTTGGCCGCGTCCGTCCGGCCGCGCGGGCGACTTCTCGCCTTGTTGACGGCGACGGCATTGGCCGTTCCGTTTGCCGCTGAGGCCCAGACCCCGGCGCCGGCCCCCGGTGCCCCCGCCGCGCCCAAGGCGGCCCCGAAAGCTGCTCCGAAGGCTGCCCCCAAGGCTCCGGCGCCGGCTGCCCAGGCTCCCGCCCAGCCGGCTCCCGCGCAGGGCGCTCCGGCGCAGCAGGGCGCCGCGGCCCAGCCGGCCGATCAGCAGATCCAGCTGATCTACGCCCCCTGGACCAAGTTCTGCCTCAAGGGCCAGGACGCCAACGCCAAGCAGGTCTGCTTCACCGGCAAGGACGGCCGCATCGAGTCGGGCCAGCCGGTCATCGCGGCCGTGATCATCGAGCCGGAAGGCGAGCCCAAGAAGATCCTGCGCGTGACGCTGCCGCTCGGCATGCAGCTCGTGCACGGCACCCGCATCATCGTGGACAACAATGCGCCGTTGCAGAGCCCCTACGTGATCTGCTTCCAGAATGGCTGCATGTCCGACTACGAGGCCACGCCCGAGCTCATCGGCAACATGAAGAAGGGCCAGAACCTCGTTGTCCAGGCGATCAATGCCAACGGTGCGCCCTTGACGTTGCCGCTGCCGCTCGCCGGCGAATTCCAGAAGGCCTATGACGGTCCGCCGACCGATCCGAAGGTGTTCGAGGAAACCCAGAAGAAGCTTCAGGAAGAGCTTCAGAAGAAGGCCGACGAGCAGCGCAAGAAGCTCGAGCAGAACGGTGGCGCGCCCGGCGCGGCTCCGACCGGTCAGAAGTAAGCGGGCTAAAATCCCGGACATGAAAAAGGCGCTCGGTTCGAGCGCCTTTTTTGCTGGCCGCTTGATGGCGGCAAAACTCACTTCAAGCGCGGTCGGCTCAGTTCAGCGACGGATTGCGCGGGCGATAGCCGCCGGTCTTGTCCTTGATGAAGATCTCGGCGACCTGGGAATGGCGAATCGGCTCGCCGGAATCGTCAGGCACCAGATTCTGCTCGGAGACATAGGCGACGTATTCCGACTCCGCGTTCTCCGCGAGCAGGTGGTAGAACGGCTGGTCCTTGTGAGGCCGCACCTCTTCGGGAATCGACAGCCACCACTCCTCGGTGTTGTTGAATTCCGGATCGATGTCGAAGATCACCCCCCGGAACGAGAAGATCCGGTGGCGAACGACCTGTCCGATCTGGAATTTGGCGGTCCTCGCTTTAATCATTCCCCGTCGATAGACCAGGATTGTGGCCGATGCTAGTGCCCTGATCTGTAATTGACCTTCGGCTAAGGGGCAGATAGCCCCCAAATCTTCAGAAAACACTTCATCAATGGTCGATATCCTCAATCTGGCACTACCTTATTTCGGCTTGATCTTCGTCGGATTCGCCTGCGGCAAGGCCAAATCGCTACCGGAATCGGGCCTCGCCTGGATGAACTTCTTCCTGCTCTATGTGTCGCTGCCGGCGCTGCTGTTCGCAATCATGTCGAAGACGCCGTTTGCGGAATTGAACAACCCGCCGTTCCTGGTCGCGACCACGCTGTCCACGGTTGCGGCATTCACCCTGGCGCTGGTCGTCGGCAAGGTTCTGGGACGGCTGACGCTGCGCGAGGCGACGCTTGCGGGCCTCTCCGGCGGCTATGGCAATATCGGCTACATGGGGCCGGGGCTGGCGCTCGCCGTGCTTGGGCCGAAGGCCTCGGCGCCGACCGCGCTGATCTTCTGCTGCGACAGCATCTTCCTGTTCACGATCGTGCCGCTGCTGATCGAGCTCTCCGACCGCGACCATCCCTCGCTGGTCCATGCCTTCGGCGTGGTGCTGAAGCAGATCGTGCTCAACCCGCTGATCATGTCGGCCTGCTTTGGCGCGGCCGTGGCGGCGCTTCATATCGAGCTGCCGGTCGCACTCGATCGCACCATCACGTTCCTTCAGAACGCAGCCGCACCGACCGCGCTGTTCGTGCTCGGTGTGACCGTGGCGCTCCGCCCGTTCAACCGGGTGCCGTGGGAGGTGCCGGGCGTGATCGCGGTGAAGCTATTGATCCACCCGCTCGCAGCGTTCGGCCTGATGCTGGCGTTCGGACCGTTCGCGCAGCCCTGGGCCGCGACCGCCGTGCTGATGGCCTCGCTGCCGCCGGCGCTCAACGTGTTCGTGATCGCCCGGCAGAACGACGCCTGGATCGAATCCGCCTCCGTCGCGGTGCTGCTCGGGACCTTCGCGTCCGTGGTCACGCTGACCAGCGTGATGTGGGCGATCCAGACCGGCCGGCTGGCGTTTCCGTAAGCGAGCCTATCGCCGCCACGTCGGGGTTAGGCCCTCGCGCATGGCGAAGCGCCGCAGCGGGCCGATGGCGCCGAGCAGGTGCATGCCGACCGCGCGGACCGGCTGGAGCGGCAGGAAATCGTTGAGCAGGGAACGGTTGGCGATGTCGATCGCGAACGTGCGGCTCAGAATATCCGGACGCCGCGCCCGGTCGTAGCGCTTGAGCACGTCGGGCGCGCCGGGATCCTGGCCCGCAGCGATGGCTTCGCCCGCGAGCCTGGCGATGTCAGCGGCATCGCGCAGACCAAGGTTGAGGCCCTGGGCGCCGATCGGCGGGACCACATGGGCGGCTTCGCCGACCAGCGCGATGCGGTCGCGCCCGAAGGATCTTGGACGTTCGATCGCCAGCGGGAATAGGTTGCGGCCCGGCTCGACCGTCATGCGTCCCAAAATGGAATGCGACTGCTTCTCGATCGCGGCGGACAGCTCCGCGTCGCTCAAGCCGCGAAGCCTCTCGGCCTCGGCGGGGGCCGAGACCCAGACGATGCTGGAGCGGTCGCCGGGCAGGGGCACGAACACACAAGGGCCATGCGGCGTGTGGAACTCGGTCGAGACGTTGCGATGCGGGCGCGCGTGGCCGACGTTGAAGGTCAGCGCGGTCTGCGTCAGGTCGCGCCGCGTCACCGCGATGCCGGCGGCTTCCCGGCACAGCGAGTGCCGGCCGTCGGCACCGACCACGAGCCGGGCCGAGAGGAATTCAGCGGACGCCGTGCGGACCGCGACGTCGTCGGCTTCGATGACGATGCTTTCGGCCTCGTCATCGCAACGGACGAGGTTGGACAACTCGGCCGCGCGTTCTTCCATCGCCAGCATCAGCGAGCGGTTGTCGATGTTGTAGCCGAAGGCGTCGAGCGCGATTTCGTGGCAGGAGAACCTGACCTCCGGCGCCCGGAACAGCCGGCCGGTGTCGTCGACGAGGCGCATGATTTCGAGTGCTGCCGCCTTGCCCTTGCAGCGCGGCCAGACGTCGAGGCTCTCCAGGAGATCGACGGAGGCGCCGAGCAGGGCGGTGGTGCGGTTGTCGGCATAGGGCACGCGCCGCGCCACCAGCGCGGTCCGCGCGCCGGCCTGCGCCAGTGCGATGGCGGCCGCCAGTCCCGCCGGTCCGCCGCCGATCACGGCCGCGTCATGGAGTGTCGATGCATCTGTCATGGAACGACAATTGACATGCTGCGCGGCAAATTCAAGCCCGGCTATATTTCCTTGATTTTGTGGCGAATTGTGCGACCGCGCGCCGCAATGGCGGATGTGCAAACCGGTCCCATTCTGATAGCAGAAGCCATGGATACCCAAGAGGATTCCCTGAAGCCGAGACCGGCGATCCGCGCCGCGGCCTTCTCGGTGCACATCTTCACCGCATTCGGCGCGGCCATCGCGCTGCTGGCGATGCTGGAGGCCGTGCGCGAGCATTGGGCGGCGATGTTTCAGTGGCTGGGCGTCGCCCTGATCATCGATGCGATCGACGGGCCGATCGCCCGCCTGCTGAAGGTCAAGGATGTGCAGCCGAACTGGTCGGGAGACGTGCTCGATCTCGTGGTCGACTTCGTCACCTATGTGTTCGTGCCGGCCTATGCGATCGTGGCGAGCGGGCTGTTGCTGCCGGTGGCCGCGCCGCTGCTCGGCATCGCCATCATCGTCACCAGCGCATTATATTTCGCCGATCTGCGCATGAAGGCGGACGACAATCATTTCCGCGGCTTTCCGGCGCTGTGGAATGCGGCGGCGTTCTATCTGTTCCTGCTGCACTGGCCGCCGTTGGTATCGACGCTGCTGGTCGCGGCGCTTGTCGTGCTGACCTTCGTGCCGTTCCACGTGCTGCATCCGGTGCGGGTGGTTCGGCTGCGCTGGCTGACGATGTCGCTGATCGCGATCTGGGCCGTGCTCGGCCTCTATGTGCTGGAGATGGATTTTCGCGTCGGCACCGGCGTGACCATCGTGCTCTGCGCCATCGCGCTCTGGATCAGCTTCAGCGACGCCTTGATCCGCCTGGCAAGATCCTTCGCATGATGCACCTCCTCACTAGTCCTGAAGCCTGGGCCGCGCTGCTCACCTTGACCGCGCTCGAGATCGTGCTCGGCATCGACAACGTCATCTTCCTGTCGGTGATCGTGTCACGCATCCCCGAGAAGCAGGCCCACCGCGCCCGCCAGATCGGGCTCGCGCTGGCGCTGATCTTCCGCATCATCCTGCTCAGCCTGCTGGTCTGGCTGATCGGCCTGACCGCGCCGGTGTTTTCATTTTCAGGTTACGGCTTCTCCTGGCGCGATCTCATCCTGATCGGCGGCGGCCTGTTCCTGATCGCCAAGGCGACGCACGAGATCCACGCCGAGGTCGAAGCCGATGACGGCGAGGGCGACCGGGAGTCCGGCGGCAGCGCGTTCTTCTGGGTGATCGTCCAGATCATCGTCATCGACATCGTGTTCTCGCTGGACTCGATCATCACCGCGATCGGCATGGCGCAGGACATCGAGATCATGATCGCGGCGGTCGTGATCGCCTGCCTGATCATGTACATTTCGTCGGGGCCGGTGTCGCGATTCGTCGCCGAGCATCCGACCACCAAGATGCTGGCGCTGGCGTTCCTGGTGCTGATCGGCGTCGCGCTGGTCGCGGACGGATTCCAATTCCACATTCCGCGCGGCTACATCTACTTCGCAATTGCGTTCTCGGCGGCAGTGGAATTCTTCAACGTGCTGGCGAAGCGCAACCGCAGGAAAGTCCGCAAGTCGTCCGTTTAGCCGTTCCAATCTGGGTCGAGTTGACAAGGCGGGCGCGATGTCTTTCGCTCAGCGGCGAGAAGACCGAGAGGAGGTCAGGTGATGACCAAAGCCGTCCGTGTGCACAAGGTCGGAGGCCCCGAAGCCCTGGTCTATGAGAGCGTCGATGTCCCGGCGCCGGCTTCCGGCGAGGTGCGCATCCGCCAGCATGCGGTCGGGTTGAACTTCATCGACGTCTACTATCGCACCGGCCTCTACAAGGCGCCGGGGCTGCCCTTCATCGCCGGCAACGAGGCGTCGGGCGAGGTCATAGCCGTCGGGCCCGGCGTGACGCATTTCCATCCCGGCGACCGCGTCGCCTACTACCACAATCTCGGTGCCTATACCGGCGAGCGCAACATCCCCTGGGAGAAGCTGGTCAAGCTGCCCGACCACATCACGCACGAGCAGGGCGCCGTGCTGATGCTGAAGGGGCTGACGGTCTGGTATCTCCTGCACAAGACCTTCAAGGTCGAGCCGCATCACCGCGTGCTGATCCATGCCGCAGCCGGCGGCATCGGCCTGTTGGCCTGCCAGTGGGCGAGGGCGCTCGGGGCTCACGTCATCGGCACGGTCGGCTCGCGCGAGAAGGCCGAGCTTGCGGAGGCCAATGGCTGCGACCACGTCATCCTGTACAACGAAGAAGATTTCGCCGCGCGCGTGAAGCAGATCAGCCGCAACGAGGGCTGCGACGTCGTCTATGACGGCGTCGGCAAGGCGACCTTCCCGGGCTCGCTGTCCTGCCTGAAGCCGCGCGGCATGTTCGTCTCGTTCGGCAATGCCTCGGGGCCCGTGCCGCCGTTCTCGATCGCCGAGCTCAACAATCACGGCTCGCTGTTTGCGACGCGGCCGAAGCTCAACGACTACGTCGGCACGCGCAAGGAGCTGCTGGAAGGCGCCGATACGCTGTTCGCCGCCGTCATCAACGGCAAGCTGCACGTGCCGATCAACCACGCCTACGCGCTCAAGGACGCCGCCAAGGCGCATATCGATCTCGAAAGCCGCAAGACCACCGGCGCGTCGATCCTGAAGCCGTAGTCTCTCGTCAAACTCGGCTCCCGTGTCCCGGACGCGCCGCAGCGTGAAACGCTGCTGCGCAGAGCGGGGACCCATCTCCCCGGCTGGGCCCCGGCTCTGCAGCGCACCGCCGAAGGGGCGCTGCGCTGCGTCCGGGGCACGAGACTGGCCTCACGCCACCCGCCGTGCCGCGCCGGCCCTGGTCAAAATCCCGTCGAGACAATCGATCATCTCGGCGATCTCGGCCCGCGTGACGTTCAGCGCCGGCATGAAGCGCAGCGTGTCGAGCTGCGGCGCGTTCAGGAGCACGCCGGCCTCGAACGCCTGCGCGACGATGCCTGGCGCGATCGGCAGCTTGAGGTCGAGCGCGAGCAAGAGGCCACGTCCCCGCACGCCGCCGAGGCCGTGCCGGGCCGAGACCTTCTGCAACTCGCTTTCGAGCAGCAGGCCGGTCTCGGTGACCGTCTTCAGGAAGTCGGGCTTGCTGATCTCTTCCAGCACCGCGAGCCCCGCCGCGCACATGATCGGGTTGCCGTTGAAGGTCCCGCCCTGATCGCCGTGCTCGAAGCAGGACGCGCGTTCGGTTGCGAGCAGGGCCGCGAGCGGCACGCCACCGCCGATGCCTTTGCCGAGCGTCATGATGTCGGGCGCGATGCCTGTGTGCTCGTAGTGGAAGAGTTTTCCGGTCCGGCCCATGCCGGTCTGGATCTCGTCAAAAATGAGCAGCAGGCCGTGCGCGTCGGTGAGCGCGCGCAGTTCCTGCAGGAACTGATCGGTCGCGGGCCACACGCCGGACTCGCCCTGGATCGGCTCCAGCATCACCGCGACGGTGTTGTCGTTGATCAGCTCTTCGACCGAGGCGATGTCGTTCAGCTTCGCCTTCTTGAAGCCGGCGACCTTCGGCTCGAACAGCGGTTCGAACGCCTTCTTGCCCGAGGCTGACATCGTCGCCAGCGTCCGGCCGTGGAAGCCGCCTGCGAAGCTGATGATCTCGAACGCGCCGTTCCTGTGCAGGCTGCCGTATTTGCGCGCGAGCTTGATCGCGCCCTCGTTGGCTTCGGCGCCGGAGTTGGCAAAGAACACCTGGTCGAACGCGCTGTTTGCGACAAGCCGCTCGGCAAGCTTCAGGCTCGGCTCGTTGTAGAACGCCGGGCTCGGCGTCAGCAGCCGCTTGGCCTGCGCGGAAAGCGCATCGGCGATCGCGGGCGGGGAGTGACCGAGGCAGTTGACGGCCCAGCCCTGCACGAAATCGAGATAGCGCTTGCGGCTGTCGTCCCAGAGGTAGGAGCCGGCGCCGCGGACGAACACGGCCTTGGGCCGTGCGGTGATCTCCATCAGCGCGTCATACGGATGCGTGGTCATGTCGAACTCCTGTGGGGACGGGGTGGAAAAGGGGCGCAAAAAGCAGAAAGGCCGCACCTTGCGGGTGCGGCCTTTCTCGAAAACTCGGCTGAATTCAGTGGTTCAGCGGCGTCGTCGGACATGGCGCACCCTCTCGTCGTCGCGGAAGCGACGGCGGAGCATTTCGGTGCGCTGATGGGTCCGAGCGTTGATCATGGGGCGCGGCAATACATGCGAACGGCGGGACTTGTCAAGCGGGCGTTTTGAAAAACACCCGTCCGGCGTGCATCGGCGGCGAGATCGGAGCACGTCACTGAACGCCGTAGCGCGCAAAACTGTCCGCGATGCCGGCGTTGATTGCCTTGGCGGCCGCGATGTCTTGCTCAGCGCCTTCACTGTCGCCCTTCTTTCGCTTCGCCAGTCCGCGGCCGTAGAGGGAGCCGTCGAGCTCAGGCTTTGCGCTCAGCGCCGCGTCGTAATCCGCAATCGCCGCGTCGAGATTGCCGAGCTTCAGATTCGTGAGGGCGCGGCTGTCCAGCGTATAGGGGTCGTTGGGAGCCATCCGCAGCGACTGCTCGCAATCGGCCAGCGCCTCCTGCAGGCGGCCAAGGATCGCACGCGTCATGCAACGCGAATTGAACACGCCCGGATAGCTCGCATTGGCCTTGATCGAGCGATCGTAATCCTCCAGCGCCTGCGCATAGTCGTGGGTGTCGAAATACATGTTCGCGCGCGCAAAGAAATCGCGATCGTTGTTCGGACCGAGCTGAAGCGATTTTGCGAAGTCGGCGAGCGCACGCGCACGGTCGCCGCGGTCGCGGAAGACGCGTGCACGGTTGCCGTAGGCCGGGCCGTAATTCGGGTCGAGCTTGATCGAGAGATCGAAATCCGCCAGTGCGCGAGCGTCGTCGCCATGGTTGCGATAGGCAGTGCCGCGATTGAAATAGGCCAGCGCAAATTTAGGGTCGAGCTTGATGGCCTGATCGTAGTCGGCCATCGCATGCTCGGAGTCGTTCTTGTGGATGTGGGAATTGCCGCGGTTGTTGTAGTAGAGCGCGTCGCGGGAATTCAGCCGAATGGCGCGTGTGTAGTCGGCAATGGCGTGGTCGGTGTCGCCGAGATCGTCGTGGGCGATGCCGCGATTGTACCAGAGGTCGGCGTCTTTCGGATCGAGATCGATGGCACGGTTGAAGTCCGCCAGGGCACGCTCCGTGTCGCCTTTTCGCCGAAACATCTCGCCGCGATTGGCCAGCGCCCGCACATTCGAGGGATCGGCCTTGAGCACGGCCGAGCAGCCGGCGATGCGCTGATCCTCGTTTCCCCCGTCGTCGTCGCCATAGCACCATTGGCGTGCCTGCGCGGTTGACGGCGATCGCGCGGTGGCGGGGGCGGACAGGGCGAACACGGCCATTGCGATGCCGATCGCAGACAGCTTGAAGCGAATCCTTGACGTTTCAGTGTGTTTCATTGTTTTCCACATCGAAACCATTGCGCCTCTAGCGCGTTTGTGATCGAAGGACGCGACTTGGTTCGAACCGAATGCATCACGGATCAGACCAAGAAGGCGGGACCAACCAGATAGTTTGAAGACCTTGTCCGATACGCCTTACCCGATCGACCTCGACAGCATTCGCGGCGCGTTTCCGCCGGGCATCGAGGCGCCATCCCTGCTGGTCGACTTTGCCGATTGGCTGAACGGGCGCCCGTGGGGCAGCGTCGGCCGTTTCTCGCTGCAAGGCCAGTTCTCCGATCAGGCGCCGATCTTCGACGGCAGTCCCTTGCGCGACAGGTTTTCACTGTTCATGCGGCTGCCGGATGGCTCGGCCGTCGGCGGCTGGTATGGCGCAGGTCTTGATCGCGACAACCCGCCGATCGTGGGGCTGGGCTCCGAGGGCGACTACGAGCTGCTCGCGCCGAGCCTCGACGGCTTGCTGGCGAAGCTGACGTCACAGCAATTTGACAAGGCCTGGAGCGATCTCAAGCCGCATGACGAGGTCGAGTGCCAGACCGACGAGCTCGCGAAATGGCTTGCGGGACAGCCGATCGGCGACAAGGCCGCGTGTGACGACGGTGCTGCAGAGCTTCCCGATTTCCGCGGCTTCGTGGAAAAATGGAGCCGGGATCGCGAAGACTATTGGGCCAATCATCGCTTGATGGCCGAGCTCGGCTGGCGGCTCGCCGCGCATCTGCCCAAGGGCAAGAAGCCCTGGGACAAGACCCGCTTCGAGGTCGCGATCGTCGGCAAGCAGTACGAGGCCCGCGTCCTGACCCTCGGCCCGCAGCCGTTCGAGGAGGCCGCCTCGATCGAATCGCTGCTGCGCGATCTGCGCGAGGAGATGCGCAAGGCACAGCCCGAGCTCGGGCTGTGGCACGCGATGAAATTCGGCCTCTATGTCGACGGCCGCGTCATGCCGAACTTCGAATACGATGTGCGTCCGATCATCGGCGGCGAGCCGGCGCAGCTCTCCGAAGCAAAGGCCGATCTCGCCCGCGCCCCGCGCCCGGAGCGGTGGGTGCCGAAATGGCTGGCGTGACGGAACACCGTCAGAATCCCGTCACGGAGCCGTGCAATCAGGTTGCTGATTGAATTAGCTTCTCGTCGGGGTAGTTCGCTGATGCGCGGCCTTTGTCACCGGTTGATTGTCGCGATCCTGCTGATGTCAGCGGCCTCGGCCGCAGACGCGCAAACCGAGCTCGTGGAAAGCGCCGTTGCCGACCTTCCGATCGTGCTGGCTACCGATCCCGCGCTCACGCGGCCTCACGTGATCACACCGGACGAAAAGAAAAACAGCGATGAGGCCGATGCTGGCGGCGTTATTCTCACCTACGTTTTTGAAACGAAGCTTCGCCTTCGGTCGGAGAGGTACTTCCTGGTTGTCTGCAGCTCCGGCGGTAGTGCCGACTACAATTGCGTATTTAACCTGATTGGAGGCGCGGGCGATCTCTATCAAGACCAGATCGAAGGCCTCCGATTCGAGATACCTGGCGACGGGTGCGTCTACGCCTCCGGTCACGTCAATACGATGTTCGACCATCGACGCAAGTACTGCCTTGACGACGACCGGTTGAAGGAGGTTAACCAGCCGTTTCATTACGTCGGCCTCAAGTCAAAGACGCTGCATGACCTGACGTTCTATTTCGATAAGGCTGCGACGAATGCGGTCGGCACCATTCCGAAAGGTGAGTTCGTTGAGGTGCTCGTCGCAAGCGACCGACGTGAGGAAGACTCGTCCGAGCGCTACCATTTCCTCGTTCGGGACAAGAACGGACTGACTGGTTGGGTCAGTCTGGCCGGAGGTCAGCAAGCGGAAGACATCGAGGGAATCTTTTTTGCCGGCGACTAGTCGCGTCGAACCGGTGTTCTTCTGCTGTCGCGCCGTCTTGACCTCGCGGGAACGGCACCTTCGATCCCCCTTGCGATCCCCCTTGACTTAGAGTGCGCTCGAAGGGGTATCTGTACGTGCGTCAGTACGAGAACGGGCACACATGAAGATCGGCGACCTCGCAAAACGAACCGGCTTGTCGACGCACACGTTGCGTTATTATGAGCGCGTCGGGCTGCTGCCATACGCAGACCGGGATCGTTCCGGCCAGCGTGACTTTGACGCATCGATCCTCACCTGGATCGCATTCCTCGGTCGGCTCAAGACCACGGGAATGCCGATCCGGGACATGTTGCGTTATGCGGCGCTTCGTGATGAAGGCGATGCCACCGGGCCAGCCCGGCGGCAGATGCTGGAAATCCACCGGGAACAGGTTCGCACGCAGATTGCCGAACTCCAGGAATGCCTGCTCGTCCTTGATACCAAGATCTCCGGTTATGCCGGCGATGAACAGAGGACGAAGGAAAATGACGCACGCCCAAACACAAGCCGAAAGCCGCTTCGATCGCGGCCAGCGGGCCCTGTCACGCATTGACGGCAGAGCCGGCGAAAAGGTCGTCGCCTCACTCGCCGACATCGCTCCGGATTTCGCACGATACGTGATCGAGTTTCCCTTCGGCGACATTTACAGCCGCCCGGACCTCGGCCTGCGCGATCGAGAGATCGCGACGATCGCCGCGCTGACGGCGCTCGGAAATGCCGCGCCTCAGCTCAAAGTGCATATCGAGGCGGGTCTGAACGTCGGGCTGTCTCGCGACGAGATCGTGGAGATCATCATGCAGATGGCCGTCTATGCGGGCTTCCCGGCGGCGGTGAACGGGCTGTTCGCAGCCAAGGAGGTGTTTTCCGCGCATGACGGACGGCAGGCGTCGGGAGAAGCGACGTGACGTCATCGCGAGCGCGGCAAAGGCGATAGCGGACCCGTCATCCCCGCGAGCGCGTAGCGCTCGTCGGTGAAGGTGCGAGGCATGGGACGCAAGGCGTCCCATGGGGAGCCTCGAAGGATGAGCGGCCGGGATGCCGGGCCGTCGTCCTTCGAGGCTCGCTCTACGGCGCGGTTGCGCCGCAGAGCGAGCGCCTCAGGATGACGGTGATGGTGCGCTGCGCTCGCAATGACAGAGGGTTTCAGAATCCCGCGACGCTGCCGTGCAGGTCGTATTGGTCGGCTCGCTCGATCTTCGCGGTGACGATCTCGCCGACGCGCAACGGGCGGCGGCTGGAGAGATAAACCGCGCCGTCAATCTCCGGCGCGTCGGCCTTGGAGCGGCCTTTTGAAACCGTCGGGCCGACCTCGTCGATGATGATCTGCTGGCGCGTGCCGACCTTGCGCTTCAGCCGGCGCGCGGAGATCTTCTGCTGGCGGGCCATCAGCGCGTTGTAGCGCTCCTGCTTGATCTCTTCGGGCACGGGGTTCTCGATCGCATTCGACGTCGCACCGGCAACCGGCTCGTATTTGAAGCAGCCGAGGCGATCGATCTCGGCCTCATCCAGCCAGTCAAGCAGATAGGCGAAATCGGCATCGGTCTCGCCGGGGAAGCCGACGATGAAGGTCGAACGCAAAGCGAGATCGGGACATTCCTCGCGCCAGCGCTTGATCCGCGCCAGCGTCTTGTCCTGCGCTGCAGGGCGCTTCATCGCCTTCAGCACCTCGGGGCTCGCATGCTGGAACGGGATGTCGAGATAGGGCAGCACCTTGCCCTCGTTCATCAGCGCGATGACCTCGTCGACATGCGGGTAGGGGTAGACATATTGCAGCCGGACCCAGGCGCCGAGCTCGCCGAGCTCGCGCGCGAGGTCGAGGAATTTGGCGCGGACCTGGCGATCCCTCCACGGGCTCTCGGCGTATTTGAGATCGACGCCGTAGGCGGAGGTGTCCTGCGAGATCACCAGCAGCTCTTTGACGCCGGCGCTGACAAGGCGCTCGGCCTCGCGCAACACGTCGTTGGCCGGACGCGAGACGAGATCGCCGCGCAGCTTCGGGATGATGCAGAAC
Source organism: Bradyrhizobium sp. S3.7.6 (assembly GCF_054061875.1). NCBI lineage: Bacteria > Pseudomonadati > Pseudomonadota > Alphaproteobacteria > Hyphomicrobiales > Nitrobacteraceae > Bradyrhizobium > Bradyrhizobium sp. S3.7.6. The sequence continues at coordinate 5,053,291 of NZ_JBSSEQ010000001.1, forward strand.
GTGCAGCGGTTGTTGCAGCCCTCGGAGATCTTCAAGTACGCGTAGTGGCGCGGCGTCAGCTTGATGCCCTGGGGCGGCACCAGATCGAGATGCGGATTGTGGGCGGGCGGCAGCGCGCGGTGCACGGCGTCCAGCACGCTCTCATATTGCTGCGGGCCGGTGATGGAGAGCACGCCGGGATAGGCTTGCTCGATCTGCTCGGGTTCCGCGCCCATGCAACCGGTCACGATCACCTTGCCGTTCTCGGCCATGGCCTCGCCGATCGCCGAAAGCGATTCCTGCTTGGCACTGTCGAGGAAGCCGCACGTATTGACGATGACGATGTCAGCCCCGTCATGCTTGCGGGCGAGCTCGTAGCCCTCGGCGCGCAGGCGCGTGATGATGCGCTCGGAATCCACCAATGCCTTGGGACACCCGAGCGACACGAAGCTGACCTTGGGCGCAGCCGTCTGATCCATATCTGATCTGCCTGATTGACAGGCCTGAGCTAGTCCCAATTGCCCATAATTACAACCCTTTGCATCGCCCTCCGGCATGCTATGGATGAATCGCCGGGTGGTGAGTGAGCTATGAGCGCCGAACAGTCGCCTAAAATCGTGATTGTCGACGAAAGCCCGATCCGGGCTGCGATCCTCGAGGAAGGGTTGCGGGAGGCCGGATTCACGCAAGTCGTCCATATCCGCGAGATGCAGAGCCTGCTCGCCCGTATTTATGCGGTGGATCCCGACATCATCCTGATCGATCTGGAAAACCCCAGCCGCGACGTGCTTGAGGCGATGTTCCAGGTCAGCCGCGCCGTGAAGCGGCCGATCGCGATGTTCGTGGACCAGAGCGACTCAGCCTCGATCCAGGCGTCCGTGGAGGCGGGAGTATCCGCCTACATCGTCGACGGGTTGAAGAAGGAGCGCATCAAGCCGATCCTCGACCTCTGCGTGTCCCGCTTCAACGCCTTCGCAAAACTCCAGGAGGAGCTGGAGCGCACCAAGTCGCAGCTCGAGGACCGCAAGATCATCGAGAAGGCCAAGGGAATTTTGATGAAGGTCAAGGGCCTCACCGAGGACGAGGCCTACGTGCTGCTGCGCTCCACGGCGATGCGCGAGAAGAAGAAAATCGGCGAGATCGCGCAATCGATCATCACCGCGTCGGAGATGCTGAAATGACCGGTCCCCTCCGCATCGGGTTCATCCCGCTGGTCGACGCCGCCGCCCTGATCGTCGCCGTCGACAAGGGCTTTGCTGCCGCCGAAGGGCTCGAGGTCGAGCTGGTGCGCGAGGTCTCCTGGTCCAACGTGCGTGACAAGCTCAATATCGGCCTGTTCGACGCCGCGCATCTGCTGGCGCCGGTCGCGATCGCGTCCTCGCTCGGGCTCGGCCACGTCAAGGTGCCGATCGCGGCGCCCTTCAACCTCGGCATCAACGGCAACGCGATCACGGTCTCGCCTGCGCTTCACGCCGCGCTGATGGAGGAGATCGACGGTGACCGCTTCGATCCGCTTGTCACGGCGAACGCGCTGGCGAAGGTCGTCGCGAAGCGGCGCAAGCTAGGTGCCGATCCGCTGACCTTCGGCATGACCTTCCCGTTCTCGACCCACAATTACCAGCTGCGGTTCTGGATGGCGGCGGCCGGCGTCGATCCGGACGAGGATGTGCGTCTCGTGGTGCTGCCGCCGCCCTACATGGTCGATAGCCTCGCCAATGGCCATGTCGATGCGTTCTGCGTCGGCGCGCCCTGGAACTCGGTCGCGGTCGATCTCGGCATAGGCCACATCCTGCATTTCGTCTCCGACATTCTCGTGCGCGCTGCAGAGAAGGTGCTGGCGGTTCGTCAGGTCTGGGCCGACAAGCATCCGGATGTGGTGGCAGCGCTGGTGCGCGCGGCCGTGAAGGGCGCCGAGTTCATCGAGAACCCCGCGAACCTGTCTGAAGCGGCGCGGATCCTGGCGCAGCCGGAACGGATCGGCGTCGATGCCGAAGTCATTCAGCGAACCCTCACCGGGCGCCTGAAGATTTCTCCCGACGGCACCCTCCGCGAGAGCGGTCGGTATCTCCTGGTCGGACGCGAAGGGGCAGGGCGCCCCGATCCGGTCCAGGCGGCCTGGCTCTATGCGCAGATGGTGCGCTGGGGGCAGACCGCACTGACGCCGGACGGCGTCAAGACCGCGATGGCCGTGTTCAGGCCCGATCTCTACGACGCAGCCCTCGGTCAGCCATCGCCCGCTGAAGCCCCCGCGGCGTTCGGGGCATTTGCGGGCCCGGCCTTCGATCCCGGTAACATCCGCGGGCATCTGGAGGCCTTCGAGGTCGGACGCTGGAAGGCCTGATTCGGTTCTGCATCGTTTTTAGGCGGAAGAGATCATCGGCTAAATTTTGGGCCGCCTGCTCGAATTTCATGAGAGTTCCAGACCGCGATTTTCCGGGCTCGTCTGTATCCATCTGAAATCAAAGCAATTTTCATTTCATCGAAGCTGGCACGCAACTTGTATGTTGCAGTGCGGCCAGCTTGTCACAGACGCCTGCTGAGCCAAGTCCCGCAGCAACGAAGCTGACCGGACCGTTGGGTGCGCAGCCGGCTTCTTGAGCCAGCCGAGTTCCTCGCGGGTCGCGCAATTTTCCGTCGATGCCACCCGGTGGCCGCAGGAGCTTCGTTACCGACCATGAAAATCGATACGCTCTCAGTCGACTTTTCCGACGAGCAGAAACGCTATCTCGAAGGCTTCACGACCGGTTTGCAGATCAGCCGGGTCGGTCGCGGTCTCGGCGGCAGCGCCGGCAAGGCCAATGCCGAGCCCACGGGCCCCGACGCCGTCCACATCAAGGCGCAGGACAAGGTCATCGCAGCCGGCAAGAAGCTCGCCGACCAGGAGAAGTTCAAGCGCGACGAGCATCCGTTCGATGCCTATCCGCGACTGCGGCAGCAGGCGCTCGACAACGCGCCGCCGAGCCCGGCGGACAATTTCCGCTGGCGCTATTACGGCATCTTCTACGTCGCGCCGACGCAGGACTCCTACATGTGCCGGCTGCGCATCCCGAACGGCATCATGAAGCACTGGCAGCTGTCCGGCCTTGCCGATCTCGCCGACGATCTCTGCGGCCCGTACAGTCACGTCACGACGCGCGCCAATCTCCAGCTCCGCGAGATCCCGCCGAAGAATGCGATCAGGCTGATCGAGGGCATCCAGGACCTCGGCCTGTGCTCGCGCGGCTCTGGCGCCGACAACATCCGCAACGTGACGGGGACGCCGACGGCCGGCATCGACCCGCAGGAACTGATCGACACGCGCCCCTATGCGCGTGAGTGGCACTACCACATCCTCAACGATCGCTCGCTCTACGGCCTGCCGCGCAAGTTCAACGTCGCCTTCGACGGCGCCGGCAGGATCGCGGTGCTGGAGGAAACCAACGACATCGCCTTCACCGCGTTCGAGGTGAAGGATGGATTTGGCGTCGAGCCCGGTGTCTGGTTCCGCCTCGGCCTCGGCGGCATCACCGGCCACAAGGACTTTGCAAAATACTCCAACATCATCGTCAAGCCGGAGCAGGCCACCGCCGTCGCCGACGCCATCGTGCGCGTGTTCATCGATCATGGCGATCGCACCAACCGCAACAAGGCGCGGCTGAAATACGTGCTCGATGCCATGGGTCATGACGGCTTCCTCAAGCTTGTCGAGGAGCGGCTGAAGACGCCGTTCACGCGCGTGCCGGAAGAGGCGTTTGCGCCGCGGCCAGCCGCGGACCGCATGGCGCATATCGGCGTGCACAAGCAGAAGCAGGACGGCTTGAACTGGATCGGCGTCTCGCTGACGCTCGGCAAGAACAGCTGCGATCAGATGCGGGGTTTGGCCAAAGTGGCGCAGGACCTCGGCGACGGCGAGATCCGCCTGACCGTCTGGCAGAACCTGCTGATATCGGGCGTGCGCGACGAGAATGTCGAGCTCGCCATCGCGGCGATCAAGCAGATCGGGCTCGCGGTCGAGGCCTCGCACATCCGCGCTGGCCTGATCGCCTGCACCGGCAGTGCCGGCTGCCGCTTCGCGGCTTCCAATACCAAGCGCAATGCCGCCGAGATCGGCGACTGGTGCGAGCCGCGCGTCGCCATGGACAAGCCGGTCAACATCCACGTCACCGGCTGCCATCATTCCTGCGCGCAGCATTACATCAGCGACATCGGCCTGATCGGAGCGCGCGTGCCGATCAACGACGAAGACACGGTGGACGGCTATCACCTCTTCACCGGCGGCGGGTTCGGTCCCGATGCGGATGTCGGGCAGGAGGTCTATCACGACCTCAAGGCCGAAGACGCGCCGAAGACGGTCGAGGGACTGCTCAAGGCCTATATCGCCCACCGCTCGTCGCCCGACGAGACCTTCCTGTCCTTTGCGCGCCGCCATGATGGCGAAACGCTGCGCAAGCTTGCCGATGCACAGGTGTCCGCATGAACCAGATCACGCCCCCGCCGAAACTCGACATCATTCCCGCCAGCGCGCCGTTCTCCGACGCGCAGCGCTCCTGGCTCAACGGCTTCTTTGCCGGGCTGCTGTCGCCTGATGTGGCCACGCCGTTGTCGGCGGAGCAGGGTGCCGCCGTCATGCAAGCCGGTGACGGCGACGACGGTGAAGCGCCATGGCACGACCAGGCCATGCCGATTGCGGACCGGATGAAGCTCGCCGAAGGCCGTCCCGTGCGCCGCAAGATGATGGCCGCGATGGCGCAGCAGGATTGCGGGCAGTGCGGCTACAATTGCCACGACTATTCGGAGGCGATCGCGGGCCGTAGCGAAGCACGGCTCAATCTCTGCGTCCCCGGCGGCAAGGAAACCGCGCGGATGCTGAAGTCGCTGTACGAGGAGCTGGACAAGGCGCCGGCGGCCAAGGCGGCCGACAAGGTGGATGCGGTGGCGGCGCCGGCCGTGACGGTGACGATCGCCGAGCCCGGCCGCTCGCGCGACAATCCGATCGCGGCGACGTTCCTGTCGCGGCGCCTGCTCAACAAGGGGAAGTCTGAGAAAGAGACCTATCACGTCGAGTTCGATCTCGCCGAGAGCAAGCTCGACTATGTCGTCGGCGATAGTTTTGGCGTGTTCGCACGCAACGAGGTCGGCCTCGTCGATCAGATCATCGCGCTGCTCGGCGCCTCCCACACCACCAAGGTCAACGGCAAGACGCTGCGCGAAGTGCTGATCGACGACGTCTCGCTGTCGCCGGCGCCCGACACGCTGTTCGAGCTGATCTCCTTCATCACCGGCGGCGCGCAGCGCGAGAAGGCGCGGGCGCTGGCACAGGGCGAGGATCCCGATGGTGACGCCGCCACGCTCGATGTCATGGCGGCGCTCCAGAAGTTTTCGGGCACGCGGCCGCATCCGGAGGCCTTCGTCGAGGCGCTGGAGCCGCTCCAGCCGCGGCTGTATTCGATCTCGTCCTCGCACAATGCGACGCCCGGAAAGCTGTCGCTGACGGTGGACTCCGTGCGTTACGTCATCGGCAAGCGCAAGCGGATCGGCGTGGCCTCGACCTTCCTCGGCGAACGCATCGCCGAGGGCGAGAAGCTCAAGGTCTATGTGCAGAAGGCGCACGGTTTCGGCCTGCCGCAGGATCCGAAGACGCCTGTCATCATGATCGGCCCCGGCACCGGCATCGCGCCGTTCCGCGCCTTCCTGCTCGACCGCAAGGCGACCGGCGCGCCCGGCAAGAACTGGCTGTTCTTCGGCCATCAGCGCAGCGATTGCGATTTCTTCTATCAGGAAGAGCTCAACGCGATGAAGACCTCGGGGCTGTTGACGCGCATGTCGCTGGCCTGGTCGCGCGACGGCGAGAAGAAGTTCTACGTGCAGGACCGCATGCGCGAGGTCGGCCGCGAGGTGTGGACCTGGCTTGCCGAAGGCGCGCATCTGTACATCTGCGGCGATGCCAAACGCATGGCCAAGGACGTCGAGCGCGCGCTGGTCGACATCGTCGCGCAGTTCGGGGCGCGTTCGACGGATGAGGCCGTCAGTTTCGTCGCCGAGCTCAAGAAGACGGGCCGCTTCCAGGCTGACGTCTACTAAGGCGCGAGCCGATCAGCGCAAATCGTCCCGGCGGCGCAACCGCCGGACGTCGCGCCGTTGGCCGCTTCTACTGTGCATGGGGTTGTTTTCGATAATTTTGTTTGGAGGGGGCTGAAGGCCTCCGCCCGGCTGTCATCCCACCGTCATCCGGGCCGGTTCCAGCTGGCTCGGATCTTAACGAATAAGATTCTCGGAACCCTTGGGTGCAGAGAATTTGCACCTGCGACGGGGCGCCTTCAGAGAACCTCCATCGCTATTTTCTCCGCCATCTTGCCTCCCGCCAGGGTTGATCCTTCATACTCCCACAAATGGGGCGTTGGAGATCGACCATGCGCGAACTATCGGCGGAAGCCAGGCTGCACTTCTACGCGCGCTCGCTCTCGCGTCGGACCGGGGCGAGCATGCATCACGTTGGGCTCTACAGCGCCTTCGCGGTCATCGCGGCCATCGTGTTCGGCACGCTCTCGGTGCATCCGTTCTGATTACGCCCCGCGCTTGAACGGCGCGACCTCGATTCCCGCATCCTTCAACGCCTGACGCAGGCCGCGCGCGATGTCGACTGCGCCCGGCGTATCGCCGTGGATGCACACCGTGTCCGTGCGCATCTTGATCACCTTACCAGTGACCGAAACCACCGCACCGTCCTGCACCATGCGCACCACGCGGTCGGCGATGGCCTTGGCATCGTGCAGCACCGCGCCGGGCTTCTTGCGCGAGACGAGGTTGCCGTCGTCCTCATAGGCGCGGTCGGCGAACACCTCGTGCACCATCGGCAGATTGGCCTCTTCGCCGGCCTTCACCAGCTTTGAATTGGCGAGCACGACGAAGATCAGGCTCGGGTCGACCGCCCTAATGCCGGCGGCGATCGCCTTGGCCGTCATGTCATCCTCGCAGGCGACGTTGGAGAGCGCGCCATGCGCCTTCACATGCGTGACCTTGTGCCCGGCCGCGGTCGCGATAGCCTGCAGCGCGCCAATCTGGTAGGCGACGAGGTTCTCGATCTCGGAAGCCTTCAGGCCCGCGATCGGATGGCGGCCGAAACCGTGCAGGTCGCGGTAGCCAGGGTGGGCGCCGACCGAGACGCCGCGCGCCTTCGCGAGCTCGACCGTCCGGCGCATGATGTCGGGGTCGCCGGCATGGAAGCCGCAGGCGACGTTGACCGAGCTGGCAAGCTCGATCATCGCGGCGTCGTTGCCCATCTCCCACGCGCCAAAACCTTCGCCGAGGTCGCAGTTGAGATCGATCGTCTTCATGGGGTGCTCTCCGCCTCTGGTCGTCTTGTCGCTTACGGCTCCGCCGTGACCTGCCAGGTCCCGGCATCCATGGCGCTCACCGCATAGCCCGCGACATTAGCATCGCTGAGCGCCTCGATGTTCAGCTCGACGGTATCGGAAGAGCGCAGGCGATCGGGCAGGTTGCGGATGAGTTGCGCGAACTTGCGCGCCTCCTCCTGCGCCTCGGCCATGGTGACCTCAAGGAAGCGGAACGCGGTTCCCGCCGAGGTCTGTGCGAGGCGGCCGACATCGGCCGTGATCACGGTTGCGATCTTCGGATAGCCGCCGGACGTGCCGCGATCCATCATCAGAGCGATCGGCGAGCCGTTGCCGGGGACCTGGATGCTGCCGTTGACGGTGCCGTCGGAGACGATGTTGTGGCCATGCAGATGCTTGATCGCCGGGCCCTCGAGCCGGTAGCCCATGCGGTCGGAGGTCGCCGAGATCTTCCACTCGCTATCGAGGAACAGCGCCTTGTTGGCGTCGTCGAACTCGTCGTCCTGCGGTCCGAGCAGGACGCGGATCGGACCTGTTGCAGGCTTCGGCAGCTCGATGCGCAGCTCGGGCGCGCCGCTTGCGGCATCAACTGTGAATTCATCGCCGGCCTGCAGCGGGCGCGGGTAGGGGCTGCCGAGGCCCGCGCGGGCGTTCACCGCAAGGCTGCCGAACACCAGTTCGCCTTTGATCCCGCCTTCGATCGCCAGATAAGTGAACGCGCCGCCGCGGGCAAAGCCCAGCGTCAGCGTCTCGCCGTCCTTGAGCGTCACTGACGTGTCCATGGCCACCGGCTTACCGGCGACGTCCGCATTGCGCGGCGCGCCTGATATCGCGACGCGCACGGCGCCGTCTTTGGCAGTGAACGTGGCCGCCGAAGGGGCCGATCTCGACGACGGCCGCGAACGGCGCGTTGCCGACCAGCGTGTTCGCTGCCGCCAGCGACAGACGGTCCATCGCCCCGCTGACCGTCAGGCCGTAGCGCTGCGCGCCGTGGCGGCCGCCGTCCTGAACGGAGCTTGCGGGACCGATGCTGGCGATCACGAGCCGGCTCATGCGACCACCTGCTCGGCGATGATCTCGCCAGCCTCGGCGGCGCGATCCTGTTCCTCGAAGGTCTTGTGGTCGATGGCAAAAAACGTCACGCGATCACCGGGTTCGGTGAGAAAGGTCGGATTCCGGTGGAGTTGATAGGTTCTGACCGGCGTGCGGCCGAGCAGGTGCCAGCCGCTTGGCGCGGCCAGGCACTGGATTCCGGCCTGGATACCGCCGATCGAGATCGTGCCGGCGGGCGTGAACAGCCGCGGGCTCTGCCGCCGCGACATGTGAAGGGATTTGTCGAGGCCGCTGAGATAGGACCAACCCGGGGTGAAACCGATCATGGCAACGCGGTAGTCGCCGGCGATGTGACGGGCGACGATGTCGTCGGGCGTGGTGTTCAGCGCCTTGGCGACATCCTCGAGGTCGATGCCGTGTTCGCCGCCATAGGCGACGGGAATGCGCCAGCGCCGCGCCTTCGTGGCCGGCGGCAGCGGCTGGCTGGCGAGTGCAAGCAGCTTTTCGCCGAGCGCGTCGAAGCCGATCTTGCCGGGGTCGTAATGCACCAGCAGCGAGCGATAGGTCGGAACGGTCTCGGTGATGCCGTCGATGGGGCTTGCTGCGAGCGCCTTGTCGAGCGCGAGCACGCGCTCGTTGGCGGCGTCATCGATGGTGCGGCTGAATTCGACCGTGACGGCGCTGTCGCCACTGGGCAGAAGGCGGGGCGGGGGAAGCGTCGCGGCCATGAGCTGTCGAAGGGCTGTCGAAATCGGGCTTCTCAGGAAATGCGGGCTCAGCCTTGAGTTCCGCTTTTCCTTGCTTCGCGTAAATGCGCCCGCAAGTCCAATAAATTAATGCAAGGGGAAACGATAAAGCGTTGTTATCGCGTCGCATAACAGCCCAGCGGCCCTGCGTTCTTGCTGGCCCTTTGGCCCTTGACGCAAGGGCTGCGGCTCGCAAGATGCCCGCGTTCTTTCCCGCCCATCCGGAGCTCGTTCTCGTCCATGTCGCTGTCCCCCGAAGCCCGCAAGACCCTCGCCGCCATCACCACTGCCACCATCACCACGGTCCTGCTGAAGAAGGGCCTGCGCAACGTGTGGATGCGCGGCGCGCGTCCGCTGCGTCCGGGCCTGCCGCGGCTGGTCGGGCCGGCCTTCACGCTGCGCTTCGTGCCGGCGCGCGAGGATCTGGCGACGCCGGAATCCTGGTCCTCGCCGATCTCGACCCGCACCGCGATCGAGGCGATGCCGGACGGCTGTATTGCCGTGGTCGATGCCATGGGCATCACCGATGCCGGCATCTTCGGCGACATCCTCTGCGCGCGCATGATGAAACGCGGCGTGACCGCACTCGTCACCGACGGCGTGGTGCGGGACGTCGAGGGCGTGCTCGGCACCAATCTTCCGGTGTGGTGCGACGGCTATGCCGCGCCGCCGTCGGTTGCAGGCCTCACCTTCGTCGGCTGGGGCGAGCCGATTGGCTGCGGCGGCGTTGCGGTGTTCCCGAACGACATCGTGGTCGCCGACCAGGACGGCTGCGTGCTGATCCCGCAGGCGATGCTCGATCACGTGCTCAATGAGGGCGTCGAGCAGGAGCGGATGGAAGCCTGGATCGTCAACGAGGTGAACAACGGCGCGGTGCTGCCGGGCCTCTATCCCATGAACGCCGAAACCAAGGCGCGCTACGCCGCCAGCAAGAAGTAACAGGAAACGAGGTATCCCATGGAAATCACCGTCGCAGGCACGCGGCCGACCCGCCGCGCGCCGAAGGAAAATTTTACGGGCACCGTGTTGCAGGACCCCGTGATCATGGCGCCGGCGCCGGCGCGGCTGAACTGCTCGCGCGTCGCCTTTGAGCCGGGCGCGCGTACCAACTGGCACCACCATCCGCTTGGGCAGACGCTCTACGTGATTTCCGGCGTCGGCCGCGTCCAGACCAAGGGTGGCCCCGTCAAGGAGATCCGTCCCGGTGACACCGTCTGGATTCCGCCGGGTGAACTGCACTGGCATGGCGCTTCGCCAAACAACAGCATGTGCCACATCGCCATGCAGGAAGCGCTCGACGGCGTCTATTCGACCTGGCTGGAGCCGGTGACCGACGCGGAGTACGGCGCGGCGCTGGGCTAATCTCTCGTGCCCCGGATGCAATGCAGCGCGTAAGCGCGGCGTTGCTGATCCGGGGCCCACAAGTCTCCTCAAAGCAAGAGCCCTTGGGTCCCGGCTCAGCGCAGCAACGCTGCGCGTTGCAGCGCGTCCGGGACGCGGCAAATCACATCCGCTCCGCCGTCCACGTGCCCGTGCACAGGGGGGCCGCGCCATGTGCCGGAGCCTGAAGCGCCGCTGAGCCGGCCGAAGCCGACGGCGCGTTTGATCCCGGTGCTCAAGGTGACGTTGATGCTGCCGGCATCGGCCACGCGGCCGGATGCTGAAACCACAGCGCTGCTCGATGCGATCTGACCGTTGCTGATGCCGATCGAGACCATTGCGCCGTTACCGCAAGTCTCGCTCGATGATGAGATGCGGACATTCCATGCGCCGTCGAAGGTGGAGGTCGCCGCGCCCGCCTGCGTCAGGGGGACGGCGATGGCTACAATGCTGGCGAAGAGACCTTTGCAAAATCTGTTCATGACACGCCCCGTTGGTTGACCATGGGGGGATCGTGGCATGAGCGCGGAACCCGCGATGTGAGGGCTGTCACGTGCGCAAGGGGCTCTGTGAGGTGGCGCACTCCGCAAAGAGATCGCGGACAAAAGTTAAAGGGGTCCGGATCGCGGGCCCCATGTCTCGGTTCGAACGTCGAAGCCGGACTCAGTCCACGCGCGTCCAGGTCTGGCCGCCGCAGAACATGCCGCCAAAGGCGCAGCCCTGCACGCGCAGGCGGTCGGTGCCCCTCATCGCGATCGTGGAATCGTAGGTCGAGCCGGAGTTGGGATCGAGGATGCGACCGGACCATTTCTGATCCTTGTTCTGGTCCTTGCCGGGCTTCATGTTGATCAGGACTTGCTCGCCGTTCTGGTTCGATTTGCTGTCGACCGAATAGCCGCAGAGATTGCTGCCGCATTGCTCGATGCGGACCTTGCCTTCCTTCTCCTCGGTGAGCCAGATGCCGAGCGGTGAATTGAGATCGCGCGCGGGCGCGGCTGCAGGAGCCGGCGGTGCGACGGCAGCCGCCTGAACGGGTGCGGGGGCCGGAGCGGGGGCTGGAGGCGGCGCCGGGGGTGCAGCAGCCACAGTCGGGGCCGGCGGCGGCGCCACGGCGGGCGCTGCCTGCTGCCCGACCGGAGCGGGCGCCGGAGGAGGTGCAGGCGGCGGCAACACGGCCGTTTCGGCCGGCGCGTTGCTGGCGGTTGCGGACGGCGGCGGAGCGGGCGGGGGCGGAACTGGCGGCGGCGCTGCAGCGGCGGGCGCCTGTTCGGTTGCGGGCGGCGCTGCGGCAGGGGCGGGAGCTGGCGCCGGAGCGGCCGGCGGTTGCGGATCAACCTTGGCCTGTTGCGGCGCCTGCTGGCCCGGGGTCGTCTCGTTCTTCTTGGCTTTCTTCGCCTTGCCCTGGCCGGTGTTATCGTAGACGCCGGGGATCTGCACCGTGCCGCGGTCCGGATCGATGCGGATGGTGCGCCCGCCATATTCGAAAGTGTACTGCGCCTGCGCAGCGGTGCTCGCCAAAAGGAATGCGGCCGTGGCCAACAGCTTCCTCATTTCGGTCTCCTGAACAACTGGCCCCGTACCGAGGCTTACGCGCCGGTTCGATCGCAAAAAGTGATCTAGATCACTGTTGTCCGTATGAGTCGTGCTCCAGCGGGTTCGGGTTCAATAACGCCGGACTCCGTCCAGAGTTGGACGGCGGCGCGGCGCACCTCTGGACGGGGTATGGGATGGGCAGGTACAACCGTTGTGGTTGAAGCTTCCGAAAGCGCACGCTGATGTTCCGGCCGCGGCTTGGCGGACTTATTCTGATCGTAGTCGCTTGCCTTGCTGCGACGCTGGCGCACGCGGCTGGGCTCCGGTTTATCGAAGTGCCGGCGGACGCCAGCGGCCCCGCGCTCACGGGCATGGTGTGGACACCTTGTGCGGCGCCGCCCTCCGAGGTCGCTCTCGACGGCGGTGTCGTCCTGCCGGGCGTGAAGGACTGTCCGGTAGCGGGCAATCGACTGCCGCTGATCGTCGTGTCGCACGGACGGCGCGGCTCGTTTTTGGGCCACGTCGACACGGCGGCCGCGTTGGCCGATGCCGGCTTCGTGGTCGCCGCGATCAATCACCCGGGCGACACTGCCAGGGACAGCAGCCGGACCGATGAGTTCTCCGTCCTGGTCGAGCGTCCCGCCGACATGAAGCGGCTTACGGATTTCATGCTCGGCGCCTGGAAGGAAGCGGCGGTCCTGGACCCCAAGCGGGTTGGTTTGTTCGGGTTCTCGCGCGGCGCCTATACCGGTCTCGTCGTGATCGGCGGCAACCCCGATTTCGGCGCGCTCGCTCCGTTCTGCGACAGCGACGGAGCCACGACGCCAAAATGCCGGGACATTCGCGAGAGCCGGGTACCGACCGAGCCCTCAGTCCACGATCCCCGTATCAGAGCCGCCATACTGGCGGATCCGGCACTTTTTGACGGCCTGTTCAGCCGCGAGCGTCTGGCTCGCGTGACGATCCCAATTCTCTTGTGGCGTTCGGCGTTTGGCGGTGATGGCGCCGTACCCGATGCTGTCGATGCGCTGGTGCCGCTGCTTCCTGCGCAGCCCGACTACCGGATCGTGCCGAACTCCACGCATTTCTCCTTCATTGCTCCATGCCCACCCAAGCTTGCCGAGGCCGCGCCGATCCCGTGCACCGATCCTCCAGGGTTTGATCGGATAGTGTTTCACGACGTGTTCAACGGCGCAGCCGTCGCCTTCTTCCGCGCGCGCCTGGAGTGATGGCGCACGCGGCGAGAACATCGCTTTAGTCGAACCAGGCGGCGTAGATCTTCCTGTAGCTGCCGTCCTCCATCGAGATGTGCAGCCACTGGTCGACGAAAGCCTTCAGCGCCATGTCGCGCTGGAGCCAGTAGGCCTTCTCCGAAAAGTCGAACGGCTTCTCGGGATGCACCGCGCAGAGCACGCCGGAATGCTGCTTCTGCTGGTAGCGGGTCTCGGAGGCGTCCGTCATCATCAAATCGGCGTTGCCCTTGGCGATCTCGTCGAAGATCACGGTGTTGTCGGGGAAGACGTTGATCTCGGCGTCCTTGATGTTGGCGCGCGCGAACCGCTCATTGGTGCCGCCGGGATTGACGATGACGCGGGTGCCCTTCTTGTCGATGTCGGAGATGGTCTGGTACTTGCCGACGTCGGCGCAGCGTGCGATCGGCGTCTTGCCTTCACGCATGATCGGCATCGAGAAGAAGCCCTTCCTCTGCCGGTCGAGCGTGACCGAGACGCCGCCCATGGCGATGTCGAACTGGTCGGCCTCGAAGTCCTTCATGAGCTTCGGCCAGGCCGTCGGCACGAATTCGACCTTGACGCCGAGCGCCCTGCCGAGCGCCTCCGCCATGTCGACGTCGAAGCCGTTGAACTGCTGTGTCGCCTTGTCCAGGTAGGTGAAAGGCTTGTAGTCGCCGGTCATGCCGACGCGCAAAGTGCCGCGCTTGACGATCTCGTCGAGGCGCGATGGCGCCGGCTGCTGTGCATATACCGAAAAGTTCGCCAGCAGGACCGCGGCCAAAGCCGCCACGATTCGAACGATCATCTCTTTTCCACCCATGCCCGAGCTGTCATTGTGCAGCTCTTGAAACTTGGATTTAGACCAGATGCCCGTCGCTGGCGAGGCGGAATTGAAGGGAATTTAGGGTGACGATCTCGATGTATGACGCCTCGGTCGGCGTCTTCGTGCCGTATCTGCGCAACCTGTCGGCACTGCTGGACAAGGGCGTCGCCTATGCCGAAAGCCGGAAGTTCAATCCGGCCGTCCTGCTCGGCATGCGCATGGCGCCGAACATGTACGATCTGGCGCAGCAGATAGGGGAGGCGTGCCGCCATGCCACGGTCGCGCCAGCCTTGCTGGCCGACCAGGAGCCGGTGGCGCTGCCGGCGCTGGAGCACGACATCGCCGGGCTTCAGGCGCGCATTGCGACGTCAATCGAGTTCATCGAGAGCCTGTCGCGCGCCGAGATCGATAGTGCGGCGGAACGGAATGTCTTCTTCAGGCTGAAAAACGGGACCGAGCTGCCCTTCACCGGGCGGACGCTGCTGCTGACGTTCAGCGTCCCGCAATTCTTCTTCCACGTCACGACGTCCTACGACTTGCTCCGGCATGCCGGCGTCGAGCTCGTGAAGCGGGATTTTCTCGGCCCTCGCGAGCGCTAGGCTTCGCCCTTGCGCTCGTAATCGGCGAGCGAGCTGCGGCCGGCGATCTCGCTGCGCAGCTCCTCGAAGCGCCGATGTGCCTCGTCCTCGTGCGCGTCGACGAAATGCACCGCGGCTTCGCTCGTCATCGGGCCGCTGACCACGGGCGCTGACTGCTCGCCGATGGTCTCGTGGACGTAGAACTGGCCGTCATCGCCGCGATGGACCGTCCATTTCAGACGGATCGCCACCATCGGCCCCGGACCGACCTTGCTGTAGCCATCGGCATCGGTGTGCTCCGGCACCAGCGGCTGCTCCTCGACCACAGGATGCTCGTGCTCGTCGACCACCACATGCTCGTCGGCGATCGGATGCTCGTCGGCGACGACCTGCTCACCGTCGACCACCATTTCGGTCTCGGTCTCGCGGACGGGCTCGGGGTGCTCCAAAATGCTGGCGATGGTTGCCAGCGCGTGGTCGGTCGGGTCGATCTCTGACAAGGGTTCATCCTCCAGCTCGACGCGGCCGGCAAGTCTGTCCCACTGCCGCCGCGGCCGGACTTATTACGCGGGTTTGATTAAGGCTGAGTTGGGGCTCGATCTGCACCAAAATGGGACGCATTCTGGCGTTCCGGAGGCGAGCGGATAACCGCCCGCCCGGAGGTCGGCTCAGCCGAGCACGTCCTGGTTGATGATGTTCTGCCGGATGGGATCGCCGTCCAGCACACTCAGGATATTGCGAGCGGTCTGCTCGCTCATGCGGCTCACCGCCTCGACGGTGACGCCGGCGACGTGCGGGGCCATGATGACGTTGGGCAGCGCGAACAGCGCGTTGCTGACCGGCGGCGGCTCCACCTCGAACACGTCGATCCCGGCACCGGCAATCCTGCCGGAGACCAGGGCGTCGTATAGCGCAGCCTCCTTCACGATGCCGCCGCGTGCGGTGTTGATGAGGTAGGATTTCGGCTTCATCCGGCCGATCCGCGCCGCATCGAACAGGCCGACGGTTTCCGGGGTCTTCGGGCAGTGAATGGTGACGAAGTCGGCGTTGGGCAGTGCGGTGTCGAGGTCACCGACGGGCTCGCAACCCGCGGCCTTGATCTCGGCCGCAGGCTTGTAGGGATCGTAGACCTGCACCTTCATTTCCATCGCCAGGCAGCGCTTGGCGGTGCGACTGCCGATGCGGCCGAAGCCGATGATCAGCACGGTCTTGCCGTAGAGGTCGAACGGCAGCATGCCGAGCCGGTTGGCCCATTGGCCGTCCTTGACGCAGGCGTGCATCTCATTGGCGCGCTTGGCCAGCGTCAGCATCATGAACAGCGCCTGCTCGGCGACCGAGGGCGAGTTGGCGCTGCCCGCCACCATCAGCGGCACCTTGCGGCGGGAGAGGGCGGGCACGTCGACGGCGTCGTAGCCGACACCGATGCGGGTCACCACCTTCATGTCCTTCGAGGCCTCGAGCTCGGTCTCACCGAAGGCGGTGGCACCCAGCGCCACGCCGTGAACCGGCGCGTGGTTCTTCAGCAAGGCTTCGAAATCCTTGGCCGAGATCAGGTTCGGAAACTCGACGAGCTCGATATCGTCTCGCTGGGTGAGGAGGGCGCGGGCCCCTTGCGACAAAGTTTGTGTAACGAAAATCTTCTTCTTGTTGGTCGCCATCGCTCCCTGCCTGCTCGCATTTCTTGGACCTGCGTCACAACACGACGCCGGTGTCTTCGTTTAGCAGGTGCATATTGTTGAGGTCCATCGCCAAACGCATGGGTGCCCCGTCCTTGGCGCCGGCGTTGGGATCGACGCGGCCACAGACGGGCGTGCCGTCGAGCCCGAAATAGACCAGGGTCTCCATCCCCATCGGCTCGGTGACGTCGAGCACGGTGTCGAAGGTCTCGACGCCGGGCCCCAGATGCGCATGCGACTCGGTGAGGTGCTCGGGCCGGAGGCCGAGCAGCAGCTTGTCGGTGCGCGGCAGCGCGTTGTAGCGCGCGGCGCGAGCCTGTGGCAGCGCAAAGGCGATGCGGTCGGTCAAACGGATCTGGAGCGCGCCGCCGACATCCTCCAGCCGGCACGGGATGAAATTCATCGCGGGCGAGCCGATGAAGCCGGCAACGAAGCGCGTCGCCGGCTTGTGGTAGAGTTCGTTGGGCGTGCCGATCTGCTCGATGCGGCCCTTGTTCATCACAACGACGCGGTCAGCCAACGTCATCGCCTCGACCTGGTCGTGGGTGACGTAGACGGTGGTGGTGCGCACCTTCTGGTGCACCTTCTTGATCTCGATCCGCATCTGCACGCGCAGCTTGGCGTCGAGATTGGACAGCGGCTCATCGAACAGGAACACTTTCGGATTGCGCACGATGGCGCGGCCCATCGCGACACGCTGGCGCTGGCCGCCGGAGAGCTGC
Organism: Bradyrhizobium sp. S3.7.6; assembly: GCF_054061875.1. Classification (NCBI taxonomy): domain Bacteria; kingdom Pseudomonadati; phylum Pseudomonadota; class Alphaproteobacteria; order Hyphomicrobiales; family Nitrobacteraceae; genus Bradyrhizobium; species Bradyrhizobium sp. S3.7.6. The sequence goes on from NZ_JBSSEQ010000001.1 coordinate 5,070,344, forward strand.
TTCGGCTTGCGGTCGATCAGGTCGGTGATGTCGAGGAGGCGGGCGGCTTCCGTCACCCGCGCCTTGATCTCGGCCTTGGGAAAGTGCTTCAGGCGCAGCCCGAACGACATGTTCTCCGCGACCGTCATGTGCGGGTAGAGCGCGTAGTTCTGGAACACCATGGCGATGTCGCGATCCTTCGGCGGTACGTCATTGACGACGTCGCCGCCGATCATGATGTCGCCGTCGCTGATGTCCTCGAGGCCCGCGATCATGCGCAGCGTCGTCGACTTGCCGCAGCCCGAAGGCCCAACCAGCACGATAAACTCATGGTCGGCGATGTCCAAGTCGATGCCGCGCACGGCTTCGACATCATCGTAACGCTTGACCACCTTCCGCAATGCAACGTCAGCCATGAGACATCAACCCTTTGTCGCGCCGGCGGTCAGGCCGGCGATGTAGTAGTCCATCAGGAAGGCGTAGATGACCAGCGGCGGAGCTGCGCCGAGCAGCGCGCCGGTCATGATCTGGCCCCAGTTGAAGACGTCGCCCTTGATCAGGGTGGTGGTGATGCCGACCGGGAGCACGAGCTGGTCGATGGACGTCGTGAACACCAGGGGATAGAGGAACTGCGCCCAGGACACCGTGAAGGCGAAGATGGTCGCGGCAATCAGGCCCGGCAGCGCGACCGGAATAAAGATCCGCGTCAGGGTCTGAAGCCACGAGGCGCCGTCGATGATCGCGGCCTCGTCGAGCTCCTTCGGGATCGAGGCGAAATAGCCGATCATGATCCAGGTACAGAACGGCACCGTCAGCGTTGGATAGACGAATAGCAGCACGTACCATCGGTTCAGGAGCGTGATGCCGGTGATGTCCTGAACCAGCGCCAACATCTTGAACAGCGGGATGAAGAGGAGGCTGTCCGGGACCAGGTAGGTCAGGAACACGCCGGTCGCGAGCGTTGTCGAGCCCCAGAACTTCATCCGCGCGAGCGCGAAGGCCGCAGGGATGCTGATCAGCATGGTGACTATCACAACCACCAGCGACACGATGGTCGAATTCCAGAAGAACCGGAGGAATTGGTTCGACGTCAGTAGTTCGACATAGTTTGCCAGCGTCGGGTGGAACACCCACCACGGATTGGTCGCAGCCGAGATCTCCGCGCTGCTCTTGAGCGAGGTGATCACCATGTAGAGCGGCGGCGTCAGAAAGAAGATCGCAAACAGCACCAAGAAGAAATAGGACCAGCGCAGCGCCCAGGTACGGTCGCGGCTCATGCTGCCATATTTGACCTTGCGCCGGGGGCCGGCCTTGTCGATCGCTATTGTGCTCATCAGGATTCGTTCCCGCGTTTATTGACGTCGCGCAGGATGAAGATCGCTGCGACGGCGAGGATCGGGACCATGAACAGCGAGACGCTGGCGCCGAGCGGAATGTCGTTGCTCTCGATGCCGACCCGGAACGCATAGGTGGCAAAGATCTGGGTCTGGTCGAGAGGCCCGCCTGAGGTCAGGATGCGGACGATGTCGAAATTAGCGAAGGTGACGATCAGCGAGAACAGCGTCGTGATCGCGATGATGTTGCGCATCATCGGCAGCGTCACGTACCACATCTTCTGCCACCAATTGGCGCCGTCGATTGCGGCGGCCTCGTAGAGCTGGTCCGGCACCGATTTCAGCGCCGCCAGGTACATGATCAGGAAGAACGGCGCGCCGTACCAGACGTTGACGAGGATGACGGAAAAGCGCGCCCAGGCGGCATTGCCGAGCCAGTTGATGGGACCGATGCCGAAGAAGGAGAGCGTGTAGTTGAAGGCGCTGTAGGAGGGGTCGAACAGCCACAGCCAGGCGAGCGTGCTCATCGCCGGCGGGATCACCCAGGGCACCAGCAGCATGCCGCGCCATTTGCGCTGGCCCTTGGCCGGTATGTTGTGCACCAAATGCGCGACGATGAAGCCAATCAGCGCCTTGAAGAACACGGCGGTGATCGCGAAGATGCAGGACTGCTCCACCACCATCCAGAACGTCTCGCGCTTGAACAGGAAGGTGAAGTTGCCGAAGCCGACGAATTTTTGCATCGACTTGTTCAGCGTCGCGAGGTGGATCGAGAACAGGGCAGGGTAAAGCACGAACAGCGCGATCAGCAGGATCAGCGGCAGCGTCAGGAAGAACGCCACGGTCGATTTCCGCTTCAACGCATTGTGCAGGCCCGTCCGTTTGCGCGCGCTCGCCGTGCGGGCGACGCGACCGTCCTCAACGACGACATCGGCCATGTCAGTGTCCTTGGGTCAAGCTTCCTTGCGGAATGTCCAACGGCGGAGCCGGCACCCGCGTGTCGGCTCGATCTGCTCATTCCATCGAACGGTGGGGTGCCCTGGCGGCTCACGCGGGGATGCGTGAACCGCCGTGGCACACCCCGGCTTAGGTTCGCATGAAGCCTTCACACTCGCCTTCGCCCCAGGCGATTGCGGTCTCCAACTTTTCGCCCTGCGCAAAGCGCAGCGCCATCTTGGTCAGCGTGGCCTGCGCGTAGATCTGCTGGGCGATCTTCGGCGGCGCCGGAGAGGCCGCAATCGACAGTGTCTGATGATTGTAGGGATTTGGATAGTGATAGAGCGTGCCCTTCGGCGGGCCTACCTCGGCCCAGGTCTTCAGCGTCGTCATCTTCGAATAGGCCGGCAAATCGTAGCCGCCGCTCGCCGCGACGAACTTTTCGATCGATGACGGCTGTGACAGAAATGCCAGAAGGCTCTTGGCCGATGCCTTGTTCTTGGAGAAATTCCAGAGACCCCAGAAATAGGGCAGGAACGGCGCATACCGGCCTTTAGGACCGGAGGGGAAGCCGTGCGTCCAGCATTGCTCGGCGACCTGCGGCGCGTCGCGCTTGGCGACCGCCCAGGCGCTCGGCGGATTCATGATGAGGGCGCCGCGGCCGGAGATCAGCCATTTGTTGTTCGAGGCATCGTCCCAGGACGGTGCGTCCGGCGGCAGGAAGGCGATCAGCTTCTTGTAGTATTCGAGCGCCTGGCGAACCTCATCGGTCTTCACCGTGACATCGCCCTTGGCGTTGACGAGTTCGGCGCCGAACGACTGGAAGATGGCGCCCGCGGTATCGACGCTGTCGGTGGTCTCGCCGAGACCGATTCCGAATGGGAAACCTGCCTTCTGGCACGCTTCCGCCGCCTTCAGGAATGTATCCATATTCCAGCTATCGGCCTTGGGCGGCGCGCCGACGGGGTACAGTTCCTGGACGTCGATCCCCGCATGCTTCTTCATGAGGTCGATGCGCGAGCAGGGCCCCTTGATCTGGCTCCCCGGGGTTGCCGGGACCGCAAGCCATTTGCCGTTGGCCTTGCCGAGATATTTGACCGTGTCGTTGACCTCACCGTTCTGCTTGATCGCTTCCTCGACCACGTCGTTCACCGGTTCAAACTGCTCGGCATACGCATGCGGCCACCAGGTGTACATCTGAAGAATGTCGTGACCGGATTTGGCCTGCGCTTCGGCCGCGACCGTCAACTCGATCTTCTTGTTGTTGCTGGTGATGTAATCGATGGAGACTTCGACCTTCTCCTTTTCAGCCCATTCCTTGACCATGGCGGTGGAGGCGTCGTTGGCACCGGGCACCCAGTGGTCCCAGAAGCCGATCGAGAGTTTGCCGGCGGCGTAAGCGCCGCGGACATAGGGCGCTGTGATCAGCGCTGCGGAGGACATTGCAGTGGCAGCTACAAATTGACGTCGCGTCAGTGTCTTGCGTGACATCTCGTTTCCTCACCTGGATGTTTTATTGTTCTCGCGTTTCCTCTGGCATTCCGAGTTTTGTTTTTGATTTTTGTTCGCGTTTCTTGGTGCTACCGCCTCGCCGTGAAATCGCGCGAAGCGCAGCAAATTGGTAGCGCGATCAGATCATGATTGATCCCGTCTGTCGAGGAAGCCGAACGACTCGCCGTCTAGAACTAACGTTGCGTCCGGGAACGCGGCGGCGCCGTCTCGCGAAGCACACCCGGAGGTGAACCTCGGAGGCGCATTTTGCGACGCACACTTCGGGTCAAGGACCGCAGGACATCTCGTGCGCAATTACGCCGCAGTTTCGAATAAGCCTTCATAACCGCTTCGCGCCAAACAGTTTTCGGGCGTGGACAGCAATTGGCTGCGGCTGGACCGCGAAGCGGCGAAAACGATAGAGTTGCAACCGGCGGGTGGCCCCCACCCGGACAGGACAATCGGATCGACGATGGAGACCAGAATGATCAACCCGGCGCCGCCTGCGCGGCTTCACCTGCGGCGATGGTTCGCGCTGGGCTCCGTGCTCGCGGTGCTGCTGGGCGCCGCCGCCGTTGCGCAGGCGCAAGGCCTGGTCAAGGGCGTTCAGGATGGAGCCGCGGCCGGCAACAAGGCGGCCGGACCCGTTGGCGGCGTGCTGGGCGGTGCGATCGGCGGCGTGGTCGGTGTCTTCACCGGCGTGCTCGGCGTCAACAACCAGCCGGCTCCGGCTGCCAAGGACGCGAGCAAGGATGCCAGCAAGGACGCGAGCAAGGATTCCAAGCAGCCGGGCGCCGGCAAGGAAAAGGGCGCCAAGGAGACCGCCAAGGCGGGCAAGGGCGCCAAGGCGAGCAAGGAAGCCAGGAATGCGCCGCAGGACAACAAGGACAATAAGGACGTCACCGTCCTCACCCAGCCCGGCGCGCCGCAACAGTCCGCCGAGCAGATCGTCGCCAACAGCGATTCCTATATCGAGCGGATCAAGACCGAGTTGAACCTGACGCCCGATCAGGAGAAGCACTGGTTCGGCTTCTCGAGCGCAATGCACTATCTGGGGCATAATGGCGCGGAGCGGCTCAACCTGCGGATCGCCCGCGCCAAGCGGGATCCGCCTGACGACATCATCGAGCAGATGCGCAACGAATCGCAATTCCTGATCGACCGCGCCGCCGACCAGCGCAATGTCGCCGATGCCGCCGAGCCGCTTTATTCGAGCCTCGACGACAAGCAGAAGCAGGTCTTCATCCAGGAGATGGTGCGCCTCAGCCACGAGCGCGGGCTGGATTAATCAAGTTGAATCCGATCGCGGGCGTCTGAATTAACGGCGCCCGCCACGAATTCGTGAATCCTCTCCGCATTTCGGGTATGGTTAGCTTCGTAAGCTGACTGCGGGGTTGATATGGCGGACGGACTCTCCGTTTTCCTGGTCGAAGACGAGGCGTTGATCCGGATGATGATCGCCGACATGGTGGAGGAACTCGGCCATCATGTCGTCGCGGAAGCGGACAATGTCCGGGACGCGAGCGCCTTTGCGATGACCGCGCAATACGATTTCGCCATCCTCGACATCAACCTGAAGGGCCTCTACGTCGATCCCGTCGCCGACCTGATCGAGCGCCGCGGCAAGCCGTTTCTGTTCGCCACCGGCTACGGGCCGGAGCTGCTGCCGTCCTTGCTCCGGCGGCGGCCGATCCTGCGCAAGCCGATTTCCCTCGACCAGCTCAAGGTGATGATCGATTCGCTGTTTCCGGACGCGGTCGCCAAAGCTCCTCACTGAGAAGGCTCCTCACCGAGAAGGCGCCGTACCGAGATCGCCAACGAAAATGGCCGCCCGTGAGGGGCGGCCATTTGGCGAAAGAATGTCTCGTCGTCTCAGATTAGGCCGGCGCTGAGGTCGATGCCGCGCGCCATCACGCCGAACGAGGCGACCAGGCCCATGCAGCAGAACAGCAAGATGATCTTGAACGAAGAATCGGCAAAACGGGTTTCGACGGCGGCCGGGATCGCGGCAAGCGAAATCATGCTCATGTTCATTCCCCCCTTTGTTGACCCCTGAATTGCATCAGGTAGGGGAAGCTCTTAGAGCAAAAAGTTTGACGCGAGCTTGCGAGGGATCGTTAACGGAATCGCCATCGCTCGCGTGTTTGCGCGAGTAGCAAGCGGTCCCGCAAGTCTCAGTTGCGGCCGTTCTTCAGCACGGTGGCGATGGTATGGGCCGTCATGGCGGCGCGATCAGAGGCGCGCTGCGCGGCCAGCCGGTCGCGCGCCTTTTCCTCGATCAGGAGCTCGATCAGGGCCAGCCGCTTGTCATCGTCGTCCGCCTCGGTCAGCAGGCGGTGATAGCGGTGATAGTCGAAACCGAAGTCCTGCTTACGCATGTCACGCCCCCGCAACTACGGGAATTGTTTCCCATCGGACACAGTCGGGCAAGCACGATCCTGCGTGGAACCGCGCCTTGGCTGCAATCAGCTGTGTATAGTTAACGGACTGGACGGCGTCGGAGCCGATCGCGGCTCATCAATCCGGATTGTGGTCGGCGAACATCTTCAGGCCGACGAAGCTCGCGTCGGGTTTCGTCACCAGCCTGGTCGGGATATTGCGCAAATAGTCCTGGAAGCGTCCCTTGGCTTCGAAGCGCGCCCGGAACGCGGAAGCAGCAAGGAACTCCGGAAAGCGCGGCACGATCCCGCCGGCGATGTAGACGCCGCCGCGGGCGCCGAAGGTCACCGCGAGATTGCCCGTGACTGAGCCGAGGATGGCGCAAAACATCTCCAGCGTCGCGCGGCTCAGTTCGCAACTGCCCTCCAGGGCGGCCTTGGTGATGGCGGCGGCGTCACGGTGCGGCACCTGGGCGCCGTCGACCTCCGCCAGCGCCTCGTAGAGGTTTTGCAGGCCGGAGCCCGAAAGCGCGCCGCGCTCGATGGAGATATGACCGAGACGTCGGCGCATGGCCGCGATCACGCGCTCCTCGCGCTCGGTCTCCGCCGGCAAAGTCGCGTGGCCTGCCTCGGTGACGACCGCCAGCCGGGCGCCGTGGCGTTCGACCAGACAGGAGACGCCGAAGCCGGTTCCAGGCCCAACCACCAGCAGCGGCTCGCGCGGGAGGCCGTCCTGGCCCCCGAGCGGGATCAAATCGGCAGGCTTCAGGGCGGGCAGGGACCAGGCCACGACCTCGAAATCATTGAGCACATGCACGCTCTCGAAGCCGAGGGCCGGCTGGAGCTCGTTGCCGTCGATGACCCACGGACTGTTGGTCATGACGCAGCGGTTATTGGTCACGGGACCCGCGACGGCCAGCACGGCGCGTTTGGGCTGCTTGCCGCCTGACCGGCGCGCAAGGACGTCGGCGATGGCTTCCCGGACGGTCGGGAAGTCAGCGACCTTCACATAGTCGATGGGCCCGGCCTGGTCGCCGCTGTCCGATGCGCTTTCGCTCAGCGCAAAGCGCGCATTGGTGCCGCCGATATCGGCGAGAAGAATCTGTCCTGTCTTGCCGATACTCATGATCTTGTGGCTGCCGCGTCCTGCAGGCTCGCGGGAACCGTTCCCTCCGCTCCATCCGATCCGCAATTTGCGAACGTCTCTAGAATCCGTCCTCGGGTGAGCCTAGTCAACTCGGACAACGCCAAACCGTTGCATCCCAGGTGCGACGGGCGCGATATCGCCGCATGTGTCGATGGTTGCGAAGCCGCGCGAGAAGATCGACATTGGACGGATCGTTCGGCGCCCGTCGCGCCGGACGGCTGGAACGGGACCTTGCGATGCAGATTTCCGACCGCGACGTGCTGCTGGTGATCGACGTGCAGAACGACTTTTGCACCGGCGGAGCGCTCGCCGTTCCCGGCGGCGAGAAGGTTGTCCCGGCGATCAACCGAATTGCCGCAAAATTCACCAATGTGGTGCTGACCCAGGACTGGCATCCGGGCGATCACGTCTCGTTCGCACCGAACCATGCGGGCAAGCAGCCGTTCCAGACCATCGAGCTCGACTACGGCACCCAGGTGCTGTGGCCGACGCACTGCGTGCAAGGCACGGCGGGCGCTGAATTCCATGGGGAGCTCGACGTTACCAGGGCAAACCTCGTGGTGCGCAAAGGCTTTCGTCGCGGCATCGATTCCTATTCGGCGCTGTTCGAGAACGACCACCGGACGCCGACCGGGCTGCTCGGCTATTTGCGCGAGCGCGAGCTGAAGACCGTCTTCATCGCCGGTCTGGCGCTGGATTTCTGTGTTCGTTTCTCGGCGGAAGATGCCCGCAAGGCGGGGTTCGAGGTCGCCGTCATCGAGGATGCATGCCGCGGCATCGATCTCGACGGCTCGGTGGCCGCGACCCATCGGAGTTTTCGCGAGCGCGGTATTTCGAGCGTCAGCCTGGAGGCCTTGCTGTGAGGACCTTGAGATAGTCATGGTGGAGAAGGGCGGCAAACCGCTGGGTGGATCGGATCGTCCTCCGAATGATCCGCTGCTATGGCCATTTGCGGCGGCGCGGCTCGCGATGGACGCCTGCTTCTGGTGGCTGGAGCGCGATCCGCCGGAACAGGACGCGAGCAATCTGCCGTGGACGACACCCAACACGGTCGCCCTGGAGCTTGCGACCATGCGCCTGCGCGATTGCACGCGGACGCAATCCGGCCAGCCGGCACTGGTCTGCGCGCCCTATGCGCTGCATCGGGCTCTGATCGCCGACTTCGCACCGGGCCACAGCGTGGTGCAGTCCCTGCAGAATGGCGGCATCGATCGGGTGTACCTCACCGACTGGCGCTCGGCCTCGCCGGACATGCGCTATCTCTCGATCGACAGCTATCTCGGCGATCTCAACGTTGCCGTCGACGAAATCGGCGCGCCGGTCGATCTCGTCGGCCTGTGCCAGGGCGGCTGGCTGTCGCTGCTCTATGCGGCGCGCTTTCCCGCCAAGGTGCGGCGGCTGGTGCTGGTGGGGGCGCCCGTCGATCTCTCGATCGATTCCGCGTTGTCCCGGCTCGCTCGCAATGCGCCTGAGGCGCTCTACGACCAGCTCGTGGCGCGCGGCGGCGGCAATGTCAGCGGCGACGAGATGCTGCGCTTCTGGACGAAGGCGCCGAGCCGCGACGACATTGCGGCGGCATTGCAGAGGGATCTCTCGGACGAGGAGGGCGCGGCACTGCTCGCGCGTTTCGATCGCTGGAATACCGAGACGCTCAACCTGCCCGGCACCTATTATCTGGAGATCGTCAACCGAATCTTCCGGGAGAATCGAATTGCCGGCGGCAACTTCACGGCGCTCGGCCGCGAGGTTGATCTGAGGGACGTCAAGGCGCCGGTCTTCCTGCTCGCCGGGTTCGATGACGACGTCGTGCCGGCCAGACAGGCGCTTGCGACCGCCGGTCTGCTCGGAACGCCGCCGGCCTTCATTGCCGCGGCCTCCGAGCCCAGCAATCATCTCGGCCTGTTCATGGGGGCGCGCACCCACGCCCATGCCTGGCCCCGGATCGCCGAGTGGCTGCGCAACGACCTCTCCGGAGTGCTGGCCCGCAGCGCCTGACCTTGTCAGGTGCCTTGGCCCGGCCGGGCCGGCGAACACGCAAATCCGTTATGCATGACGGCGGATGGCCTGCACGGGGCCCGGTCGATGGGTTACATATCATGGGGAACTGGCGGCTGCGGCCGCGACAAGATTAAGGGTACCGTGCTCGATGAGCTTCCACTCGATCTACGCCCATGGATTTGCGCGCGTGGCGGCCTGCGTCACCACCTCCCATGTGGCCGATCCCACGGCCAATGCGAAGGCGATCCTGGCGGCGGCAGGCGCTTGCCATGAACAGTCGGTGGCGGTTGCCGTGTTTCCGGAGCTGTGCCTGTCCGGCTACGCGATCGAGGATCTCGTCAAGCAGGACCCGCTGCTCGATGCGGTCGAGCGCGGGCTCGCCTCAATCGTCGAGGCCTCCTCGGCCTTGATGACCGTCCTGATCGTCGGCGCGCCGCTGCGCTTCGGTCATCGCATCTACAATTGCGCCGTCGTCATTCATCGCGGCAACGTCCTTGGTGTCGTGCCCAAGTCTTATCTGCCGACCTATCGCGAATTCTACGAGGGACGGCATTTCGCCTCCGGTGCCGGCGTGGCCGGAGAGACGATCGCGTTTGGCGGGCTGCACGCACCGTTCGGCGTTGACCTCCTGTTCGCGGCCGAGGATGTTCCGGGCCTGATCATCGGCGTCGAGATCTGCGAGGACATGTGGATTCCGGTGACGCCGGCATCCGAACTCGCGCTTGCCGGCGCCAGCGTGCTGATCAATCTATCCGGCAGCCCGATCACGATCGGCCGGGCGCGCTCGCGCGCACTGCTGTGCCAATCGACGTCGGCGCGTTGTCTTGCGGCCTACGTCTATTCCGCCGCGGGGGCAGGGGAATCGACCACGGACCTGGCCTGGGACGGCCAGACCTCGATCTATGAGAACGGCGTGCTGCTGGCCGAGGGCGAGCGGTTCCGCCAGGACGGCCAGATCACGCTGGCCGACGTCGATCTCGATCTGCTCAGGCAGGAACGCGCACTGATGGGCACTTTCGACGATAATCGCCGGCAACGCGAAGCCTTTTTCCGGAGGATCACCTTCGCCCTGAAGCCGCCGGCCACCGACATCGGCTTCCTGCGCCAGATCGAGCGCTTCCCGTTCGTGCCGAGCGACGAAGCCCTGCTCGAGCAGGATTGCTACGAGGCCTACAACATCCAGGTCGCCGGCCTCGTGCAGCGCATGCGCGCGACCGGAACCAAGCGCGTGGTGATCGGCGTCTCGGGCGGGCTCGATTCCACCCACGCCCTGATCGTCGCCGCCAAGGCGGTCGACCTGCTCGGACTGCCGCGCAGCAACATCCTAGCTTACACGATGCCGGGCTTTGCCACCGGCAGCGAGAGCAAGACCAACGCACTGGCGTTGATGAAGGCGTTGCAGACGGAGTGGCAGGAGCTCGACATCCGTCCCACGGCGACGCAAATGCTGAAGGACATCGGTCATCCCTTCGGCAAGGGCGAGAAGGTCTACGACATCACGTTCGAGAACGTGCAGGCGGGCCTGCGCACGGACTATCTGTTCCGGCTCGCCAACCATCATGGCGGCATCGTCATTGGAACCGGCGATCTCTCGGAGCTCGCGCTCGGCTGGTGCACCTACGGCGTCGGCGACCAGATGGCGCATTATAATGTCAACGCCGGGGTGCCGAAGACGCTGATCCAGCACCTGATCCGCTGGGTGATCGCCTCAAAACAGTTCAGCGACGACGTCAACCGGACGCTTGCGTCGATCCTGTCGGCCGAAATCTCACCCGAGCTGGTTCCGGTCAAGCCCGGCGAGAAGCCGCAGAGCACGGAAGCCTCCGTCGGGCCCTACGAACTGCAGGATTTCAACCTGTTCTACACGCTGCGGTTCGGCATGCGGCCGTCCAAGATCGCGTTCATGGCGCAGCACGCCTGGAATGATGTCGCCAAGGGCGAATGGCCGCCGGCGTTCCCGACCGATAAGCGCAGGGCCTATGATCTGCCGGAGATCCGGCGCTGGCTGGAGGTGTTCCTGCGCCGGTTCTTCGCCTTCAGCCAGTTCAAGCGCTCGGCGATGCCGAACGGTCCGAAGGTTTCGGCCGGCGGCTCGTTGTCGCCACGTGGCGACTGGCGCGCGCCGTCGGATTCCAGCGCTGCGGCATGGCTTGAGGATCTCGAGCGGAACGTTCCGAAGTGATTGAGACGGCTGATCGGGCAGGGTAGCTCCAGAACGCGGGCAGGGTAGCTCCAGAACGACTTCGCGCCGCGCGGCCCATAAGGCCGGCGGCGCGAAATTGCGTTCAATCTAGAAAGTGCCGAGGTCCGGAGTGCCTAGGAGTCCGGACCTCGTCACCTTGCCCCAGCCTTTGATCCCCCCGCCCCATGCGGTCCCCCAACCCCATGTAGCGCGATCAGAAGGTGATGCCCCTGGAAGGCCGCCGATCGATGCGCGCGATGTACGCGAAGTATGGTTAGGATTCCATTCCGGATCACTACGGACACGAACGCGCTTGATGCTGCACGCTGGTGCATTCGTCCGCATCTGCTGCGATCACTGCTGCCTGAATTCGATGCAGGCGATCGGCGGGGATGTCCACATCAGCGCATCGCCCCGGCACCTGCATTTCACGGGCCTGTCACTTAACTGGTCTAGCGCTGCTCCCGTCATCGCTGACGGTCAAGGAGCAAGCCATGTCGAAGCCGGTGCTGGGCGCAGCATTGTCCATCAAATCGATCCCTGCTCACCGAGATTGGCTTCTGGAACGGCAGCGCGATCTCGAAATCCAGGATTTTTTCCGCGCGGATTTGCTCGACGGCGATTGGCGGAGTGCGGCCAGCGAGATCAAGCAGATGCTCTCGGGCCATACCGGCCGGCTCGGCATTCACGGCCCGTTCTGGGGCTTCAAGATCGACAGCCATGATCCCTTGATCCGCAAGGCGGTGACGAAGCGCCTGCTCCAGGGCCTCGATGCCGCGGAATTCCTCGGTGCGACGCAGATGGTGATCCATTCACCGTTCACGACCTGGGACCACAACAATCTCGACCTCTATCCCGATAACCGCGGCAATCTCGTCGAACGCGTCAAGACGACGCTTGCCGAGGTGATCGCGCGCGCCGAGACGATCGGCTGCGAGGTCGTCATCGAGAACATCGAGGACAAGGATCCGCGCGACCGCGTGCGCCTCGCCAAGGCGCTCGAAAGCAACAAGGTCCGCGTCTCCCTCGACACCGGCCACGCCAACTATGCCCACATCTCCACCGGCGCTCCGCCGGTCGATTACTACGTCGAGACCGCCGGCGACATGCTGACGCATGTGCACCTCCAGGACACCGACGGCTTTGCCGACCGGCACTGGGCGCCGGGCGAAGGCAACATCCCGTGGGTGGCCGTGTTCCGCGCGCTGGGCCGGCTGACCTCCAACCCGCGGCTGATCCTCGAACTCCGCAATCACGACGACGTTCGCGCCGGCGCAGCCCATCTGGCCGCGCTCGGTCTCGCTGAATAACCGGCATCACAAAGGTCAGGGCTTATCGTCATGAGCAAACTCACCCGTCGCACCATCCTGAAGTCCGGCGGCGCTGCCGCAGGCACGCTTCTCCTGCCGCGCTTTGCGATCGGGCAGGCCGACAACCGTCCGTCGGTGACGATCGCCGTGCAGAAGGTGACGAATTCGAACGTGCTCGACGTGCTGCGCGAGCAATCGAACGTCGGCGAACGCGTGTTCTTCTCCTCGATCTGGGAGGGCCTGATCTCCAAGAACTGGCGCGGCAGCCTGGAGGCCGTGCCGGGCCTCGCCACCGAGTGGCGCCGCATCGACGACCAGACCGTCGAGGTGAAGCTGCGCCAGGGCGTGAAGTTCCACAATGGCGACGAGCTGACGGCCGAAGACGTCGTCTTCACCTTCAGCCGCGAGCGCATGTTCGGCGAGACCGAGGCCAAGAGCCGCTCCACCATCCAGGCCTTCGAGAAGATCCCGACGCCGCGCCCGGGCAAGGAATTGCCGCCTGATGTGCCGGCGGTCGCCCGCCGCATCTGGCCGGACCTCGTGCGCGTCGATGCCGTCGACAAGTACACCGTGCGCTTCTACAACGCGACGCCCGACGTCACGATCGAGGGTCGGCTGTCGCGCTACGGCTCCGACATCATGAACCGCCGCGCCTGGGAGCAGTCCGCGAGCTATCTCGACTGGGCGCGCAAGCCGATCACGACGGGCCCGTACAAGGTCGTCGAGCTCAAGCCCGACGTGTCGCTGACCCTCGAAGCGCATGACGAATATTGGGGCGGCCGGCCGCCGCTCAAGCGCATCCGTTTCCTCGAAGTGCCCGAGGTCGCGAGCCGCATCAACGGCCTGCTGTCGGGCGAATACCAGTTCGCCTGCGACATCCCGCCGGACCAGATTGCCGGGATCGAAAAGAACGCGGCGTTCGAAGTGCAGGGCGGCACCATCCTCAATCACCGCCTGACCGTATTCGACAAGAACCACGCCCAGCTCGCCAATCCCTTGGTGCGGCGCGCCTTCACCCACGCGATCGACCGCCAGGCGATCGTCGACAGCCTCTGGGCGGGCCGTACCCGCGTGCCGAAGGGCCTGCAGTGGGAATTCTACGGCGACATGTTCAACGCCGACTGGAGCGTGCCGGCTTACGATCCGAAGCTCGCGCAGGATCTGTTGAAGCAGGCCAACTACAAGGGCGATCCGATTCCCTATCGCCTGCTCAACAACTACTACACCAACCAGGTTGCGACCGCTCAGGTGCTGGTCGAGATGTGGAAGTCGGTCGGCCTCAACGTCCAGATCGAAACCAAGGAGAACTGGTCGCAGATCATGGAACGTGCGCCGACCCGCGCGGTACGCGACTGGTCGAACTCGGCTGCTTTCAACGACCCCGTCTCGTCGCTGGTCGCCCAGCACGGCCCGAACGGCCAGCAGCAGCAGATCGGCGAGTGGACCAACGCCGAACTGAACAAGCTTTCGGAGTTCCTGGAGACCTCGACCGACCGGGCCGCCCGCAAGAAGGCGTTCCGCCGCATGCTTGAGATCGCCGAGCGCGAGGATCCCGCCTATACGGTGCTGCACCAGAACGCGACCTTCACCGCGAAGCCGAAGTCGATCAAGTGGAAGGCGTCGCCGGCATTCGCGATGGATTTCCGCGCCGGCAATTTCGAGGCGTAAGTGGTGACGCCGCTGGTCAGCATCCAGGGCCTCAGCGTCGCCTTCAACGGCGTCCCGGTCCTGCGCGGCGTCGATCTCACCTTACAGAAGGGCGAGGCTCTCGGCCTCGTCGGCGAGTCCGGCTCCGGCAAGTCCGTGACGTGGCTTGCGGCGCTCGGGCTCTTGCCGCGGCATGCAAAAGTCTCGGGCTCCGTGCGGCTCGACGGACGCGAAATCCTCGGCGCAGCCGCGGGTGAGCTTGACCGGGTGCGGGGCGGGCGGGTCGCCATGATTTTTCAGGATCCCGCAAGCGCGCTCAATCCGGTGCTCACCATTCGCAAGCAGCTCTGCGAGGCTCTGGCGCTGCATCGCGATCTCTCGGGCGAGGCGGTGAAGGCCGAAGCGCGGCGGCTGCTCGATCTCGTCGGCATTCCCGATGCGGCGCGGCGGCTCGAAGCCTATCCGCACGAATTCTCGGGCGGCCAGGTCCAGCGCATCATGATCGCGATGGCGCTGGCCGGAAATCCCGATCTCCTCGTCGCAGACGAGCCGACCACGGCGCTCGACGCCACCATCCAGGCGCAGATTTTGGAGCTGCTCTCGACCATCCGCCGCGAGATGAGCATGGCGATGGTGCTGATCAGCCATGATCTCGGCGTCGTCGCGGAAAACTGCGACCGCGTCGCCGTGATGTATGCCGGCCGCATCGTCGAGCAGGCGCCCGCCAACCAGCTCTTTGCCGATCCGGTGCATCCCTACGCGCAGGGCCTGATCGGCGCACTGCCGCCGCTCGACGGACCGCGTCGACGTCTCACGGCCATTCCGGGGACCGTTCCCGATCCCGCGCACATGCCAAGCGGCTGTGCCTTCGCGCCGCGCTGCGTGCTGGCGGCCGAGCCGTGCGGACTTGCCGTGCCGAGCCTGGCGCCGATCGCGAACGATCGCGTGGTTGCCTGCATCCGGGCTGAAGCTTCGCGCCGCGCGTTGCTCGGGATCGCCGCCGAATGAGCGCGCCGCTCGTCGAGGTGTCCTCGATCTCGCGCAGCTACGCGATGCGCTCCGGGATGTTCGGCCGCAGCACAGCGGTTCACGCGGTCGACGGCTTGTCACTTGCGATCCGCAAGGGCGAGACGCTCGGCCTCGTCGGCGAGTCCGGCTCGGGCAAGTCGACCACGGGTCGTATCGTGCTCGGTCTCGAGCCGCCCGATCGCGGTGAGGTGCGGTTCGACAGCAAGGCGATGGCCGCGCCGGGCACGAAGGCGTGGCGCGCGCAGCGGGCGCGCATGCAGATGATCTTCCAGGATCCGCTGGGGGCGCTTGACCGGCGGTTACCGGTCGCCACCCAAATCCGCGAGCCCCTGGACATTCACGGTCTCGGCACGCCGGCCGAACGCGAGGAGCGTGTCCGCGAATTGCTGCGCGCGGTCGAGCTGACGCCGGCGCATGGCGCGCGCTATCCGGGCGCGCTCTCCGGCGGCCAACGTCAGCGTATCGTGCTGGCGCGGGCACTGGCGACAAAGCCCGATTTCCTCGTCTGCGACGAGCCGGTCAGCGCGCTCGACGTCTCGATCCAGGCGCAGGTGGTGAACCTGCTTTGCGACCTCCAGGTGCAGCTCGGGTTGACGCTGCTGTTCATCAGCCACGATCTGCGCGTCGTGCGGCAGATCAGCAATGTCGTCGCCGTGATGTATCTCGGCCGCATCGTCGAGATCGGCAGCGCCGACGATCTCTTCGCGCGTCCCGAACACCCCTATACGCAGGCGCTGGTCTCGGCGTCACCCGCGCCCGGCCGCCGCAGTGCGGGCCGCATCGTGCTGGCAGGCGATCCGCCGAACCCGGCGGCGCGGCCGCAAGGCTGTGCCTTCCATCCGCGCTGCCCGCGCGCTATCGCGCGCTGCGCGAGCGAGGTGCCGGCGCTGTCGGCCGTCGGCGGAGACAGGCAAGTCGCCTGCCATCTCGTGACGGGGCCGCAGGCCGAGACGCGGGACGCGGCCTGATGGGACGCTATCTTGCCATTCGGATCGGACGCGCGGCGCTGACGATCGTGCTCGTCGTCACCTTCGCCTTCGTGGTGCTGCGCCTCTCCGGCGATCCCGCGCTGATGATCCTGGGACCTGAGGCGCCGCCGGAAGTGCTCGCCGCCTTCCGCAAGGCCTGGGGGCTCGATGATCCCATCTGGTTCCAGTACCTCGACTACTTCGGCGCCATCGCCAAGGGCGAGCTCGGCCGCTCCATGCGTGACGGGCGACCGGCGATCGAGCTCGTGCTGGAGCGGATTCCGGCAACGCTGGCGCTGACGCTGCCGGCCTTCTTCTTCAAGGTCGCGCTCGGCATTCCCGCCGGCATCTATGCGGCGCTGCACCGCGGCTCGGGAATCGATCGCGCCGTGATGATGACGGCGGTCGCCGGCTTCACCGTGCCGAGTTTTGTCCTTGCGCTGCTGCTCGTGCTCGTCTTCGCCGTGCAGCTCGGCTGGTTGCCGTCGGGCGGGCAGGACAGCTGGCGTCACGCCATCCTGCCAATCGTGACACTCAGCCTCGGCGGCGCCGCGGTGCTGGCGCGCTTCACCCGCAGCGCCATGCTGGAGGTGCTGGGCCAGCCCTATATCCGCACCGCCTCGGCCAAGGGCGTGCCGTGGCGCAAGGTGGTGACGTCGCATGCGCTGCCGAACGCGGCGATCCCGACCGTCACCATCCTCGGCTTCATGGTGGGCACGCTGATCGCGGGCGCGGTCGTGGTCGAGAGCGTATTTGCCTGGCCGGGAGTAGGGCGCCTGCTGGTCGTCGCCGTCGCCAACCGCGACCTCGCCGTCGTGCAGTGCATCCTGTTGCTGGTCGCGATGACCATGGTCACGTCCAATCTGATCGTCGACTTCCTCTACGGCTTCCTCGATCCGCGGCTTCGCGCGAAGGGAGCGCACGCATGACCGACGCAGCGCTGAAGGACACGGCTGTCCGCCGCCGCATCAGCCTTCCCGCGATCCCGGTCTCGGTCGCGCTCGCGATCAGCTGGATCGTCGCCATGCTGGTGATCGCGGCGTTCGCCGAGAAGATCGCGCCTTACAGCTTCACCCAGCTCGACCTGCGCAACCGGCTGGCTGCGCCCGGCAATGTCGCGCACTGGCTCGGCACCGACGAGCTCGGCCGCGACGTGCTGTCGCGCTTGCTCGTTTCCATCCGCATCTCGCTGTTGATCGCCTTCGGCGCGACCGCGATCTCGGCGATCGTCGGCACCACGCTCGGCTTTCTCGCCGCGCATTTCCGCGGGGCCGTCGAGCAGCTCGTGCTGATGCTGACCGACTTCCAGGCCAGCATGCCGTTCCTGATCATGGCGCTCGCGGTGCTGGCCTTCTTCGGCAACTCGCTGCCACTGCTGATCGGCCTGATGGGGCTGTTCGGCTGGGAGCGCTATGCCCGCATCGCCCGCGGCCTCGCCATCTCCGCCAATGCGCAAGGCTATGCCGCGGCCGTCCGCCAGCTCGGTGCGACGCCGTCGCGGATTTACTTGCGCCACATCCTGCCCAACATCGCCTCGACCCTGATCGTCTCGACCACGCTGGTCTTCCCCGAGGTGATCCTGATGGAATCAGGCCTGTCCTTCCTCGGCCTCGGCGTGCAGCCGCCGATGACCAGCCTCGGCAACATGGTCGGCTATGGCCGCGAGTACCTGACCCGTGCGCCCTGGATCATGCTGGCGCCGGCGACCACCATCGTGATCACCACGCTGGCCGTCTCCGTGATCGGCGACTGGCTGCGCGACCGGCTCGATCCGACCCTGCAATAGGGCGACTGGCCTGACGCGTGCGCCGATTTGCCGTCGGACACCCGCTTCTAGCCTTGGACCTCCGGCGTCCTGCCGCGCCCGAGCGCGAATTGGCCGACCGGGCCCTCGATATGGAATTCCAACTCCGTCATTTTCGCGAACAGATCGATGTTGGTGCTGCCAATGGCGCAGCCGCCGAGGCCCATATCGGTTGCTGTCAGGTAAAGCGTCTGAATCAGGCTGCCGACATCCTTCAGGATCAGCGAATATGCGATTGAGCTGTATTTCCAGGAGACCCGCCCAAAACGCGCCGCGATCGTGATGAGGATTTGCGGCTGACCCGGCGCGTCCATGGCGAACTGGGCAGCTGCCAACTGCGCCTGGAGTTGTTGGGGGGAGGCGCTGATCGCGACTAGAGCGTGGCTCCCTGCATCGTAGTGGTAGAGTCCGCGCGCAAGCCCGTCGCAGTTCGCGACGGTAAGGTACAATTCTAGCTCGTACGCGCTGCCCGCCGACGGATAAGGCCTTGTGCTGTAGGTGACGTCGGAACCGCCTTCGAAATACGGCTCGCTCTTCCATTCGGACAAGACGCGCGCGCTGGTGTCGAGAAACTGCGCGAGTTCGCCGAGCGTGACCGGATTCTTGTCGTCGAAATCCCGTGTTGAATGGCGTTCGCGCAACAGCTTCGGGAAGCGGGAGTTCGGCTCCGGGGAGGAGAATTTGCGCAGGTCAATCTTGCTGCCGGCCCAGGGCGGACGCACTGCCGGCGACGGCGGAACGACGCCGGCATAGGTGAAGGCGGCGCCGACCGGATTGGCTTGCCGACCCTCCGTGCTCCGCGTGTGAAACACCAGATCGTGGAAATCCCAGAGTACGAGGTTGCCGTCGCCTTCGTTCACCCGCAGGCCTTGTCCGTCTTTCGCATCGAGCTTGAGCAGGATCTGGCTGTCCAGCAACAGTTCGAGCAGATGGAGGGTGGAGGGAGCTATCTTCTGGTTGAGCTTGCCGATCTTCCGAGGGTGCGACAGCGCCGCAAGGGTGGCGGCGATGGCGGGATCGCCAATCCGGAACAATGCGCCGGCGCGTGGCGATTCCAGCACCAAATCGTTGCCGCGCCGGCGCAGAAAGGCAAAGCGCGATAGCACAATGGTGTCACGACTGCCCAGCTTCGCGCGCCGCGGCCAGTATTCGGGGACTTGGGGTTCGATGACCACAAAGTCCTGCGTGTTACGCGAAGAGGAGAGGCGGTATTCCAGAAGCCCCTGCCGGGCCAGGCGACGCACCAGGGCGTCGACCTCTCTCGCGAGGGCGCTCTTGCCTGCAAAGGACGCGAGCGGAAGGCCGGTGCTCAGACGTCGCGCGCAGTCCATCGCGGCCGCGCTGAATTGTCCGAGGTTGACGGAATAGTCGCCCAGAATGGCGGTGATGTTTCCGTCCGGCTGCATCTGGAGGGAGAAGTTATGGCTCAACCGGGCGGCAATGTCTGGCGCGATCTTCCTGGTCGGCTTTTTCCGGGGAGCGCGCACGAAAGAGCAGCCCTTCAGGTGTGTGGAAGGAATGAAGTCAGATCGCTTTCCGGTCGCGGCCGGTCCAACAATCCGAGCTTCACCGGCACATCGTAAAGGCGACCCGGTGCGAAACGGCGATAGAAGTGACGCAGGCCGGGAACGAGCACTCTGACGACCGGAACCTCGACGTCGGGACGTGTCTGGTCGAGGACGAGGAAATCGTAACCTGAACGGGCGGCGATCTCGACGCAGGCAATGACCTGGTCACGCGTATTGTCGTGAAGCTTGAGGCTCGGCGCCGGGGGAACGATCGGGTGGTCGCTCGGTGTCAGGAACGGGTAGTCTTCCAGGCGCAGCGGCGTGACACCGTCGAGGGTCGGCTTCTCGCCGCTTGCGCCGCCCATCATGCCGACGGACATAAATTGGGTCAGTTCGGTGAGGGATCGCAGCAGCGCTATATGGCGGTCGAAATGCGCGCCGGAACCGAACTCGATATTCTCGTGTCCATTCTGCATCCAGTGCATGATCGCCACGTAAGTCGGAATGCCGAGATCCGTGGTGATGTCGAGCACCCACAGCTTGCGCCCGGCTTCCGCAAATTGAGCCTGGAGATCCCGAACATAGAAATCGTCGAATTGCCCGAGATCGACCTCGGCGCGTTGCACCCGGTTGTACCACCAGATCGCGTAGGCATCGCGCTCGATCAGTTCGAGGAAGCCCTGAACGATGGCTTCGTCGCGGGTGTTGCCGGCCGCACAGCCGTTGGAATCCGTATGAAAGCCGCCATAGAAGAAGTACAGGAGGCCGGTCGGCAGATATTTGAAGCGTTTGTCGCGCAACGACGAGACCGGCGACCACTCGGTCCTCGTCGAGGGATCGAACGGCTCGGGCACCGGATGGGGATCGTCCGGCTGCTGCAGAAACCTGGTCTTGAACTGCGTTTCGCTGAAGAGCTGGACGTCGTTGGGAAGAAGTGCGTCGCCAGGCGCGAAATCGGCAAAGCGGCGCGTCGTCCTGATCTCATCGCCCTGGAAAATGCCCGAATAGCGTTCGATCGACTCCATCAGCGCGCTTGCCTCGCCCTGTTCAGCCGTCGAGCCCTTGCCAAAGCTGCCCCCGCTCAATCCGGACCTGAGCTGGTCGACGCTGTGGGCTGGCGCGGAGAAATTGTGCTGGGCGAAGTAATTGGTGTTCATCGGCAGGTCGACGTCGATCCGCTCGAGCCGGGTGACCACGCCGGTCAGCGGGCTCACATGCTTGCGGAAGCGCGACACCGTCGACCGGGACGTCACGGTGCGATATCCACCGCTGGTCATGACGAGCCTCTTGCCCTCGGCAATCTCGACCAGGGCCGGAGATCGGCGCGGGTTGTTCAGCTTCCTGCTGCCGCAGGTCGGACATTGCGGACGTCGCGTCACGTAGTGCTTGGCGATGGCGGCGCCGGTCAGGTCGAAACTTGCGATGTGATCGCACAAATCGGTGCGAAAATCCGAGGCAATTGCCTTGGCGATCTCGACGGCCGCAAAATGGATCCCAGTCTTGCCGACGCTTTCTCTGACGAGAGGCGATATGGCAACCGCACGCGCCGGTCCCCGGTCAAGAAACCCCTTGATCTCCCGGTTGCGGATCATGCGATCGAACAGGCAGGTCCAGCAGGCGCTCTCGCCCGGTTTGAACATGGGCCCGACCAGCGGAAACGCGCCGGACGGCTGTACCAGCAGCCATGGCGTCTTGCTGGCTACGCGTTCGTGGTTCAATTCGGCGAGCCGCCCGTCAAGATAATCGTTCACCAGCGTGATCGTGAGCTGCGGCGAGCGCTTGGCGATTTGAACGCCGAGCTTACTCAAGGCCGCGGTCAGCTCCTTGGCGCCTTTGACGTCAATCGAGTCGACCTGAACGGGGCAATTGCGAAGATTTTGTTCCGCGATCTCCAGGGGCATGCCGAGGCTTGCCAGGAAACCGCCGACGGCGTCGTCGAACGCTTTCGGGGTCCGCGCAACGACATATCGGCGATCGAGCAGCCGCTTGATTGCTTCCTCGATCTTGTCGGCCGGGAAGCGCTTCGAAAGCTGGCGAATGATCTCCGACCTGGCCTTGCCGTGTTGCCCGATCGCGGTGGCGAGGGCGCAGTAGAGCTCGCCGTGCAGGAAGAATTTGCGGTTCTCGGAATAGAGACAAACCGCATCGGGAGGCAGCAAGTAAGCGGTGAAGTTCGGTGCAAATCGGAGAATGTCTTTGCGGGTCTGCCGCGCAACGCGGGTCTTGCGAGTTGCAGTCATTGAGTCAGCACGCTGATCCTGTTGCCGTCACGCTAGATCCCCGGCGCAAGATGGATCGTCGCGACCGCGCGCCGGAATTTTCCCAGAGAATTGAAACGAATTCAGCTGTCACCCGCAAGCCGCCGATGCAGGCGTCGTAGCGAAATCAAGCAATTGGCCGGACCCTTTCTTGAGGCCGGCCAATGACCTATCAACCCGTGAATTTGACATTCGGAATGCGCCGGGGTCTAGCACACGCGGCAGCGGCCCCACGATGCGCAGCAACCCGCGCATGATACGGCGCATCCCACCACACCAACGCCACAGCCGACAGCACAGCCAACTGCACAACCCGCACATCGGCAACCGACGCCACATCGGCAACCACGGCAAGCCCGACAGCCTCCGCAGCCGCGGCAACCGCCGCATCCGCGCCATGCCAGCTGCACGCGGCTACCGGCGTTTTCCTTGTCGAAGAGATGGAAGGTGGCCAGGCTGACGTCAGCCATTTCCTCTTCATCGAGCGTGATTGCCTGGCCCGTTCCAAGGTGCGGCAATTGTTGTACGTCGGGTGTCGGCACGGCGGACGCCGATGCGCCTCCCGCCAGCGAGAACGTCAACCCTGCGGCTCCGAACGCCGGCACGGCGACTTTGCTTACTCGCTTCTTCCCTTTAGAAGTCTTCTTCGCCTGCCGCATGGTCGAACCTCCGAGCATTGCAAGAAGTATCCCAGCCGCGGTAAGTCTACGCCCAGGAAATAACGCGGGCAACAATTACGCGCACAAAAGCGCGGGGCTGCACGTTCGGGATGTATTCATCTTCATGAACGGCAACCGGCACGGCCGGTTGACACAACGCGTCAACGATCAACGCTCTCGGTGCGAGGGCAACTTGGTGCAGTGCCGCAATCGCATCCAGGTTTGAACGGAGAGATCGGCGTGGCGGATCAACTCGGACGTTTCGCTTGGTACGAACTGCTGACCACGGACGTCGCGGCGGCGGGCGCATTCTATCGCAAGGTCGTCGGCTGGGGCGTGACGGATGAATCGACTCCGGAACTGCCTTACACGGTGCTTCGTAGCGGCGGCACCCCACTGGGCGGCCTTATGGATATCCCGGAAGAGGGGCGAAGATCAGGGGCAACGCCGAGATGGATGGGTTACGTCGCTGTCGACGACCTGGACGGGGCTGCCGCGCAGATCAGGCGTCTCGAAGGCACGATCTTTGTGCCGCCGACCGACACCAATATTGGCCGAATAGCAGTCGCTGCCGATCCGCAGGAAGCGACGTTCGGGCTGATCGAGAAACCGACATATGGCCGATGGAAACCGGGCCGGCTGGACGAGCCCGGGCGCGTAGGCTGGCATGAGCTATTGGCCGCCGACCGGACCGTGATCTTGGATTTCTACAGAGAACTATTTGGTTGGCAGAAGGCTGACGCTCAAACCGATCCAGCGGACTGGTACCAATTGTTTTCGGCGGGGGGGCAAACGGTCGGCGGCATGCTGACGAAACTTTCGAGCGTAGCGCAGCCATGTTGGCTGCATTACTTCAATGTCGACGACATCGGCGCTGCGACGAAGCATGTGAATGCTGGTGGAGGCCGGATCCTCCAGGGTCCGATCGAATTGCCTGATGGCTGCTGGATCGCACGATGTGTGGATCCCCAGGGCGCGCTGTTTGCACTGCAGGGTGCCGGGGGTCATGCAGGCATCGAGCCATTCTCGGCCTCGGAAGTCGGGTGGTCCGCCAAGTGGGGCGGCATCGCCTCCCAGGGGAGAATTGTGCTGCCCAAGCCGAAGCGCTAGCTGCTGCGGCGTTCGTCCGGCGCTGGCGCGACCCTGCAATAACCCGCGCCCGGAGCAGGGGAGGCCTGCGCGGGGCCGATCCGGGTCGTTTCGGGGCAAGTTCCCGTTGCGCGCGCCCAGCCCGTGCGCTATCCGGCCGGAAAGGCCTGAGGCGGCTTCCATTTTTCCGCCCGGCTGACCCAACCGAGGACGGAAACCGCCATGCCAGCCTATCGCTCCCGCACCACCACCCACGGCCGCAACATGGCGGGCGCCCGCGGCCTCTGGCGCGCGACGGGCATGAAGGATGCCGATTTCGGCAAGCCGATCATCGCGGTCGTGAACTCCTTCACCCAGTTCGTGCCCGGCCACGTCCACCTCAAGGACCTCGGCCAGCTCGTGGCGCGCGAGATCGAGCAGGCCGGCGGCGTCGCCAAGGAATTCAACACCATCGCGGTCGATGACGGCATCGCCATGGGCCATGACGGCATGCTCTACAGCCTGCCGTCGCGCGAACTGATTGCCGACAGCGTCGAGTACATGGCCAACGCGCACTGCGCCGACGGCCTCGTCTGCATCTCCAACTGCGACAAGATCACGCCCGGCATGCTGATGGCCGCGCTGCGGCTCAACATCCCCGCCGTGTTCGTCTCGGGCGGCCCGATGGAGGCCGGCAAGGTCACGCTGCAGGGCAAGACCAAGGCCGTCGACCTCATCGACGCCATGGTGGCGGCCGCCGACTCCAAGGTCAGCGACGAGGACGTCAAGGTGATCGAGCGCTCGGCGTGTCCGACCTGCGGCTCCTGCTCGGGCATGTTCACGGCCAATTCGATGAATTGCCTGACCGAAGCGCTTGGCCTCGCATTGCCCGGCAACGGCACGGTGGTGGCGACCCATGCAGACCGCAAGCGCCTGTTCGTCGAGGCCGGCCACACCATCGTCGATATCGTGCGCCGCTATTACGAGCAGGACGATGCCTCCGTGCTGCCGCGCAACGTCGCCAACTTCAAGGCGTTCGAGAACGCGATGACGCTGGATATCGCCATGGGCGGCTCGACCAACACCGTGCTGCATCTGCTGGCGGCGGCCCATGAAGGGCAGGTGGAGTTCACCATGCAGGACATCGACCGGCTGTCGCGCCGCGTGCCCGTGCTGTGCAAGGTCGCGCCATCGGTCGCCGACGTCCATGTCGAGGACGTGCATCGCGCCGGCGGCATCATGGGCATTCTGGGCGAGCTCGACCGCGCCGGCCTGATCGACACCTCGGTCTCGACCGTGCACGCGCCGACCATGAACGACGCGCTGGAGCGCTGGGACATCAAGCGCTCCAAGAGCGAGTCTGTCCGCACGTTCTTCCGCGCTTCGCCCGGCGGCATTCCGACCCAAGTCGCCTTCAGCCAGGAGCGCCGTTACGACGAGCTCGATAGCGATCGCGAGAAGGGTGTGGTCCGCAACCTCGAGCATGCCTTCAGCAAGGATGGTGGTCTCGCCGTGCTCTACGGCAACCTCGCGCAGGACGGCTGCATCGTGAAGACCGCGGGCGTCGACGCCTCGATCCTGAAATTCTCCGGCCCGGCGCGCGTGTTCGAAAGCCAGGACGCCGCTGTGGAAGGCATCCTGGGCGGCAAGGTTGTTGCCGGCGAGGTCGTGGTCATCATTTACGAAGGTCCGCGCGGCGGCCCCGGCATGCAGGAGATGCTGTATCCGACCAGCTACCTGAAATCGATGGGCCTCGGCAAAGCCTGCGCGCTCGTCACCGACGGACGCTTCTCCGGCGGCTCGTCCGGCCTGTCGATCGGCCATCTGTCGCCGGAAGCGGCGGAAGGCGGCAACATCGGTCTGGTGCGTACCGGCGACCGCATCGCCATCGACATCCCGAACCGCAGCATCACGCTGGAAGTCTCCGACGAGGAGCTCGCCAAGCGCCGCGCCGCGGAAGAGGCGAAGGGCGATGCCGCCTGGCAGGCTGTGGGCCGCAAGCGCAACGTCTCGACCGCGCTCCAGGCTTACGCAGCACTCACCACCAGCGCCGCACGCGGTGCGGTGCGTGAAGTGAAGCGGCGCACGAAGTAAGCGCGGCACCGTCCGCGCCTCGCGCGCATGGTCAACAAGTCCTGAACGGCCGGCGAAAGCCGGCCGTTCGCATTAAGGATGCCTCGACGAAGTTCGGCAACTCGGGATGTTGCAGCGTATGCTGCTCGCGACCTTCGCAAATCCATTTTGGGCAACTGGGGCACCACCACAATGTCTCGTACTCTCGCTGTCGTTTTCTCAACAGTCGTCGCCGCGATTTCCATGACGAGCGCGGCCTCTGCCGGCTGCTACAATTGCTACGCGCCGCCGCCGTGCCAGACCTGCTACCAGCAGCAATACGTGCAGCCGCAATACCGCACCGTCGACGAGACCGTGATGGTGTCGCCCGGCGCAACCGTCGCACACCGCACGCCGGCGCAGTACCGCACCGTGATGGTGCCGCAGACCGTGATGGTGGCACCGCCGAGCGTCCAGTACGAACGCATCCCGCCGCAATACGCCACGCGCCAGCGCGTCGAGATGGTTTCGCCAGGCTATTCCTATTACGCGCCGGTGCAGATGGGCTGCGCGTCCTGCGGCTACTGAGCCATCGCAGCGACGAAGAGTGTCGGGCGGCGCTCCTTTGGGGGCGCCGTTTTCTTTTGAGGCAGCAAACGAGGCCCGGAAATGGACGCGAATCCAACCGGGCCTCGCAACCGGCGACGCCCTGGGCGGTGTCGCCAGTGTCCGGGATTGCTGAGGGGCGGCGTGTGTCGGCGGCCGACATGTTGCGAAGCTAGACGAACAGGCTGACGCTCGCCTGACAGATCGCGTGCGGCGGAAAATTCAGGCTTGGGGTGAGGGCGCGCGTTTGGAGGTGCCGGTACCAACGGACGGTGGCGCGACGCGCCGCCGCCATTTCTCTCGATGCTGGAGCTCTCGTACCGGCCGCGTATTAGGACAGCTTCAATGCCATGTGAATTACACCGGGTTCGCGGGTCGTTGCTGGCTTGAAGCCAAACTTGTCGAAGACGCGGAGCATCGCTGCGTTCTCCGGTAGCACTTCCGCGGTCAACTCCGTCAAACCGGCCTCGCGGGCGATCGCGATCAGATGGTGCGTCAGCAGCCCGCCGACGCCGCGTCCCTGCCAGGCATCGATCACGACGAAAGCTGCTTCGGCCCGTCCAGGCTCGAATATGACATAGCGACCACCGCCGATGATCATGCTGCGGCTCGCCTCTTCCGTGCACGCAACCAGCGCCACGTGGTTTCTGAAATCGGGTTCCATGAAGAAAGCGCGTTCCCGTTCGGAAAAATGACGCTTCGTCACAAAGAAGCGGCGTTGGAGCGATTGAGCGCTGGTCTCCTCGAGCGCGGCAAGCATGTCGGGCTCATCCTCGGGACGAAGCGCCCGGATATCGACCAATCGTCCGTCGCGTAGTCTCTCCTGGCGGCTGTAATTGGCTGCATCCGGCACTTAAGCTCTCCCGCGGCCCGATTGCGGCGTGCCCCCGCGGGGCGGTTGGTCGATCCCGATTGACGCGAACGCCGTCACCAACCGTTGACCTAAATCAACGTCAGCGACCGCCGACCTTTTTGAATGACCTCGCGCGACGACGAGGTCGAACATGGCAATCAAAGACTTAAAGCTGCCTGATGGCCCGATGTCGGGGCTGGTCGCCTCGGCCGTGGAATACATGGTCGATGCGGGACAGCGCAGCGTCCTGTTCCTGGACATCATGCGCCAGCGTGGCGACCAGTATCGCGAGCACGTCGCCCAGACCGCGCCGCATGTGCTGCAATATGCTGCAGAATTAATCACGGACGGCCGGAAGCTGGACGAACCGGTCAACTACGCGCTGGTGCGCATCATTCCGCCGAAGGATGTTGAGATCGACATGAGCCGGCGTCCGTTCGTCGTGGTCGATCCGCGCGCCGGCCATGGACCCGGCATCGGCGGCTTCAAGGCCGATAGCGAGATCGGCGTCGCCATGAAGGCGGGACATCCCTGCTACTTCATCGGCTTCCTTCCGGAGCCGATGCCCGGGCAGACCATCGAACGCATTGCGCGCGTGGAAGCCACCTTCATCGAGACCGTCATCAGCCGTCATCCGGACGCCGACGGAAAGCCCTGCGTGATCGGCAATTGTCAGGCCGGCTGGGCCGTCATGATCCTGGCGTCACTGCGGCCGGAATTATTCGGGCCGCTGATCATCGCCGGTGCGCCGCTGGCTTACTGGGCAGGCGTGCATGGCAAATACCCCATGCGCTATTCCGGCGGCCTGCTGGGCGGAAGCTGGCTCACGGCGCTCACGAGCGATCTCGGCGCCGGCAAGTTCGACGGCGCCTGGCTGGTGCAGAATTTCGAGAACCAGAACCCGTCGAATACGCTCTGGACCAAGCAGTACAACGTCTACTCCAAGGTCGATACCGAGGCGGAACGCTATCTCGATTTCGAGCGCTGGTGGGGCGGACACGTCAATCTCAATGCCGAGGAAATCCAGTTCATCGTCGACGAACTGTTCATCGGCAACAATCTCGCCGCCGGCAAGATCGAGATGTCCGATGGCCAGAAGGTCGATCTGCGCAACATTCGCTCGCCGATCGTTGTGTTCTGCTCCAAGGGCGACAATGTCACCCCACCGCAGCAGGCGTTGGACTGGATACTGGACTGCTACGCCGACGTCGACGAGATCAGAGCTTACGGACAGACCATTGTCTATACCGTTCACGAGAGCATCGGTCATCTCGGGATCTTCGTATCCGGCGGCGTGGCCAAGAAGGAGCACGCTGAGTTCTCCAGCAACATCGACCTGATCGACGTGCTGCCGCCAGGGCTCTACGAGGCCACGTTCGAGGCCCGTGGCAACGAGACGCTCAATGCGGATCTTGCGGCAGGCCAGTGGGTGATGCGGTGCGAGGCCCGCACGCTGGACGATATCCACGCGATGGGCGGAAATTCGCCCGAGGACGAGCGGCGCTTCGCCGCGGCCAAGCGTGTCTCGGAGCTCAATCTCGCTGCCTATCGGAAATTCATGCGGCCGTGGGTGAAGGGCATGGTGACGCCCCAACTCGCGGAATGGGCCCGCAACATGCATCCGCTGCGGCTGCAATACGAGACGTTCAGCAGCCAGAACCCCTGGATGTCCACGGTCAAGTCGGCTGCCGATCATGTCGAGAAGGATCGCAAGCCGGCTTCAAAGGACAATCCATTCCTGTCATTCCAGGAACAAATGTCGAAGCAGATCGTGCACGCGCTGGATAGCTGGCGCGACGCGCAGGAGGCGCTGAGCGAGGCCGTCTTCCTCAACCTCTACGGCTCGCCGCTGCTCCAGGCCGCGGTCGGCGTCGACCCTAATTCCGTTCCCTCGCGCCGCCGGGAGATGTCGCCGGAGCATCGCGCCATGCTCGCGGCACGGATCGCCGAGCTAAAATCGCACATCGGTGAGGGCGGGCTCCGCGAAGCGGCGCTCCGCGCGCTGCTTTATGTTGGCTCCGCACGCGGCATGGTGGATGAGCGGAGCATCGAGGCGTTGCGGCAGGTTCGGCGTGACCATGCCGGCGCCCGCATAACGCTGTCGGAATTCAAGAAGCTGGTGCGTGAGCAGTTCTTCATGCTGCTTCTTGATCGCGAAGGTGCTCTCGCTGCGATCCCGAAATTGTTGCCCGACGATACCGACCAGCGGCGTGCGGCCTTCTCGGCGATGCGCGAGGTGCTGTCGGCGAGTGAGGACATCACCGGCGAGCGGGCCAATCGCCTGAAGCGCGTCGCCGCGCTTTTCGGTCTGGACGGAGAGGGGGAGTTGACATCGAACGTCGCTCCTTTCGATCCCAAGGCAAGGGCGTCGTAACGCGGATTGGCAGGATCGGGAGTGACATCATGTCGGCCGACACGACGCAAACCCAGCCCGGTAGCAAGTACGATCGCTTAATTGCGGCGGCGAAGGGTGCGCCGCCAACGCCGACCATCGTGGTGCATCCTTGCGACGAGACCTCGCTGCGCGGTGCCATCGACAGCGCAAGCGCCGGCATTATCCGGCCCGTGCTCGTCGGGCCCGAGCGGAAGATCAAGGATACCGCCGCCCGGTGCGATCTCGATGTGTCCGGCTTCGAGATCGTTGATGCCGCGCACAGCGACGAAGCCGCGGCCAAGGGCGTCGAGCTCATCCATGCCGCCAAAGGCGAGCTGTTGATGAAGGGCAGCCTGCACACCGACGAATTGATGCGCGCCGTCACGGCCAAGACCGGTGGCTTGCGCACCGATCGACGTATCAGCCATGTCTTCGTGATGGATGTGCCGGCCTATGCAGAGACCATCTTCGTGACGGATGCGGCGATCAACATCTTCCCCGATCTTGACGCCAAACGCGACATCATTCAGAACGCGATCGACCTCTACAACCAGGCAGGGTTCGGCAAGACGCCGCGGGTGGCGATTCTGTCCGCCGTCGAGACCGTGACCTCGAAAATCCCCTCGACAATCGAAGCCGCTGCCCTGTGCAAGATGGCTGATCGCGGCCAGATCACCGGCGGCATCCTCGACGGCCCGCTGGCTTTCGACAATGCCATCGATCTCGAAGCCGCGCGGATCAAGGGCATCACATCCGAGGTCGCCGGCCGCGCCCAGATCCTGATGGTTCCGGACCTTGAGTCCGGCAACATGCTCGCCAAGAATCTCGCCTATTTCGCCAAGGCCGATGGCGCCGGCATCGTGCTCGGTGCGCGCGTGCCCGTCGTGCTGACCTCGCGCGCGGATTCGCCACGTGCGCGGATGGCGTCCTGTGCCGTCGCCGCGCTCTATGCTCATGCCCGGCGCCGGAAGGCGCCGACGGTTGCCGCGTGATCGCCATGGATACGATCCTCGTCGTCAATGCCGGCTCGTCCAGTGTGAAGTTTCAGGTCTATGCGATCGAAGGCGACGGTGCGCTTCGTCGTCAGATCAAGGGACAGATGGACGGTATCGGCAGCCGACCGCGTCTGCGGGCAAGTGGCCCGAGCGGCGATCCGATGGCCGATCGGGCCTATCCGATCGAGGCTGTGCCTGATGTTCCGGCGGCGATGGCCGTTGCCGGCGACTGGCTGCGGGACGAACTTCGCGTCACACCGATCGCGGTCGGTCACCGGGTCGTGCATGGTGGGCCGGACTATTCGCGGCCGGTACTGATCGACCACGGCGTCGTGTCCCGTCTCGAACGATTTGTGACCCTGGCGCCGCTGCACCAGCCGCACAATCTGGCGCCGATCCGTTCGCTGCTGGCGAATTTCCCGACGCTGCCACAGGTTGCTTGCTTCGACACCGCATTTCACCGCACGCATGATGCCGTCGCCGACCATTATGCCATTCCGCATCAACTTCATGCCGAGGGTGTCAGGCGCTATGGCTTTCATGGGCTGTCCTACGAGTATATCGCCCGGACCCTGCCGGGCGTGGCGCCCGATATCGCGAAGCGGCGCGTGATCGTTGCCCATCTCGGCAGCGGCGCGTCGATGTGCGCGCTCAAGGACGGGCGCAGCGTCGAGAGCACCATGGGTTTCACAGCGCTCGATGGCCTCCCGATGGGAACGCGTCCAGGCCAGATTGATCCCGGGGTGGTGATCTATCTTATCTCCGAGAAGGGGATGTCCGCCTCAAACGTGCAGAACTTCCTTTATCGCGACTGCGGATTGAAGGGGCTCTCCGGTGTCAGCAATGACATGCGCGAGTTGGAGGCGAGCGCCGACCCCAAGGCGAAGCTCGCGGTCGACTATTTCGTCTACCGGATCGGTCTCAATGCCGGCATGCTCGCGGCCGCCTTGCAGGGCCTCGACGCCTTCGTCTTCACGGCCGGGATCGGCGAGAATTCGGCGAACATTCGCGCGCGCGTGGTCGAGCAGCTCGGATGGCTCGGCGGCACGCTCGATCCCGTCGAGAACTCCCGCAATTCCAGATTGATCTCGCGTTCCGACAGCCGCATCCCCGTCTACGTCGTGCCGACCGACGAAGAGCTGATGATCGCACAGCATACGCTGTCGCTGTTGATGAACGGACAATCGACCAATCCAAGACAAGAGAGGGTGTCATGATCCCCGTGTTCCCGGATACAAAGGTTGCCCTGAAGGGCAAGAAGGGCCTCGTCGTCGGCATCGCGAACGACCAGTCCATTGCCTGGGGGTGCGCGAGGGCATTTCGTGCGCTTGGGGCCGATCTGGCCGTCACCTACCTTAACGATCGCGCCAAGAAACACGTCGAGCCGCTGGCGCAGGCGCTGGAAGCGCCGATCTTCATGCCGCTGGACGTGATGACGGAGGGGCAGACCGAGGCGGTGTTCGAGCGGATTACGAAGGAATGGGGACAGCTCGATTTCCTGCTGCATTCGATCGCCTTCTCGCCGAAGGAGGCGCTCCATGGCCGCGTGGTTGGACGTCGGCCGCGATGGCTTCCTTAAGACGATGGACGTCTCTTGCTGGTCATTCCTGCGCATGGCGCATCTCGCCGAGCCGCTAATGAAGAACGGCGGCACGATGTTCACCATGACTTATTATGGCAGCCAGATGGTGGTGGAGAACTACAACATCATGGGCGTGGCGAAAGCGGCGCTTGAAGCGGCCGTCCGCTACGCGGCCGCCGAGCTTGGCCCCAAGGGCATCCGCGTGCACGCGATCTCGCCCGGCCCGCTCGCCACGCGCGCGGCGTCAGGTATCCCGGAGTTCGACGAGCTCATGGACAAGGCGCAGTCCAAAGCGCCGGCGCGCAGCCTGGTCAGCATCGACGACGTCGGCAATGCCACCGCGTTCCTGGCGCTGGATGGTGCCAAGCTGATCACCGGGGGCGTTCTCTATATCGATGGCGGGTATCACATCATCGACTGAGCGCACTCAGCGATAGTGCAGGGCGATCAGCTCGGCGACACAAGCGGGCTTCTTGCCGCCCTCGATCTCGATCACGAGATGATAGTTGACGCGCAAGCCTTCCGGCGGCACGTCCTCGGTTTCAGCGACGGTGACCCGGCCGCGGAGCTTCGAGCCGGCCGGCACGGGCGCCAGATACCGGATGCGATCCGCGCCATAGTTCAGCGTATTGCGCAGCCCTTTCAAACCCATCACGGATCGAATGAACAGTGGAGCAAGCGAGAGCGACAGCAGGCCGTGAGCGATGGTGGTGCCGCCGGGCGCTTCCTTCCTGGCGCGGTCCTGGTCGACATGGATCCATTGTTCGTCACAGGTTGCTTCGGCGAATTTATTGATCCGATCCTGGGTCACTTCGATCCAGTCGCTCGCGCCGATCTCGGTGCCGACCGCGGATTTGATCTCGTTGAAGTCGCTGAATATCCGCATGGTCGTGACCTCGTCAGATCGTCATTTCCGGGATGTTGTCAGGAATGACCAATTCGGCCTCTGTCACCGCCACAACCTCGCCAACGCTGACACCTGGAGCGGTCTCGAGCAGCGTCGCCTTGCCGTCCGCAAAACCGATGACCGCCATGTCGGTCACGACCAGGTGGACCGGGCGCGCCGAGGTCAGAGGCAAGTTGCATGTCTTGACGATCTTCGACTTGCCCTTCGCTGCATGTTGCATGGCGACGATGACCCGCTTGGCGCCGCTGACGAGGTCCATCGCCCCGCCCATGCCCGGCACCATCTTGCCCGGGATCATCCAGTTGGCGAGAAGCCCATGCGCATCGACCTGGAGGCCGCCGAGCACGGTGACGTCGACATGGCCGCCGCGGATCAGTCCGAACGACATCGCGCTGTCGAAGGTCGCCGCACCTGGGAGCGCGCTAATGGGGCGGCCGCCGGCGTCTGTCAGCGTCGGATGCGCCATGCCTTGTTCGGGAATCGGCCCGGTGCCGATCAATCCGTTCTCCGACTGAAAAAAGACTTTCAAATCGGCCGGAACGTAATTCGCAACCAAGGTCGGAATGCCGATGCCGAGATTGACGAGGTTTCCGCTCTTCAACTCCCTGGCGACGCGTCGGGCGATGATGATCTGCGGGTCCATGATCTCACCCGTTGGTAATGAGGTAATCGACGAGCGGCGCCGGGGTCACGACGTGATCGGGCGCGATGACACCGACGGGCACGATGTTCTCTGCAGTGACGATGACCGTGTCGGCAGCCATCGCCATGACCGGGTTGAAGTTGCGGGAGGTCAGTGCGTAAGCGAGATTGCCGAGATAGTCGGCGAGAAACGCGTGAACCAGCGCGTACTGCGCCCGCAATGCCGTCTCCAGCAGGAACGGCTTGCCATCCACCTCGATCTGACGCTTGCCTTCGGCAACCAGCGTTCCGACGCCCGTCGGCGTCAGCACGCCGCCGAGGCCACATCCGCCTGCGCGGATGCGTTCGACAAAGGTGCCTTGCGGCACGAGATCGACGGCGATCTGGTTCGCGAGCATCTGCTGCTGCGCCTTCGGATTGAGGCCGATATGCGTTGCCGTCAGCCTTGAGACCAGCGCAGCGTCGAACAGCTTGCCGACGCCTTTGCCGGGGGTGGCGGCGTCATTGCAGATCAGCGACAGGCCGGTCTTGTTCTGCCGCACGAGTTCGTCAAGCAGGCGCTCCGGGGTTCCGACGCCCATAAAGCCGCCGACCATGACGCTCGCACCGGCCGGGATCATCGCAACGGCTTCTTCGACGGAAACGGCCTTCATGGGCGGAACTCCGGTCGGCAGGCGCAGGTGAATACTGGACCGATGTTGGGGGCGGGCAGACTCTCGGCTTTGATCTGCGTCAAGGTTGCCGGGTCATTCGCGCGGGCCAACGCCGACGCCTGCAAGGGTCTCGTGCCAGAGCCTGCGCACCTCGGCATGCCGCCGTTCGAGCGTCGCGCTGACGGCATCCCGGAAAGGTAGGAGGTCCGGGCCCTTCAGGAACAGAATCTGCGCCTGTAACAGGCGGCCGCTTTCGAACTCGATGCGGCGCAGCGCCATCACGAAGGGATCGTTCGCGTTCGCTTCCGTCGGCAGCAGGGCCGCCGGCCGGATCCCGGCATGGACCGCATGTGCGAGCGTCGCGAGGTGAATGTTCTGTGCGCGGGTGTGGTCGGCGATGCCTTCGATCGGGGCGGGGAGCCAGGCCATCTCCCAGGATGCCGCCATGGGGCCCAGCGCGAGGTCCGGGACCCAGGCGGTCGCGCGCATGAGAAGCGAGACGATCTCGCTCTCGCGATAGAACTGCGCGTGCAATTCGGTCTGCCAGGCGGCATCGAATCTCGCGGGCAGGGCGACCGCGAATTGCCGTGCCAGCGCACCATGCGCAGAAACCAGGAACGCGGCGACCCGCGTCTGCTGGCGCGGCGGCACGCGCCCGTCGGCTTGCAGCGGTCCGAAGAATGCGCTCATGTTGCTGGCCTCTGCATCGGAATCGCGCGCAGATGGTCATAGCCGGCGGGAAACGGCGAAAAGTCTCCGCCGGCATCCTCCGGCGCGATCAAGACCTGCTTGTTGCCCTGCCAGCGGCCAGCCAACACGTCCTCGGCGAAGCGCGCCAGCAGGTCGGCTGTTAATGCAGCCTTTTCGAGCGTGAAGGCGTGATAGGCCCTCGGAATGATGACGAGCGCACTGTCAGGAATTTCCACACGCAACGTCTCGTGCAGCGCCCGCGGCGTGAGGAAGTCGAACTCGCCGTTCAGGATCATGGTCGGGACGGATATTGAGGAGAGCTGCGGCGTCAGCGGCTTGAAGTCGAGGAAAGACTCCATCAGGTTCTGAAGGGCGTACACGTCGTTGACCAGCCAGCCCTGCCGCTTCACGCTGTCGAGCTTGTCCAGCAGCGGCTTCAGCCACTGGTCGGACAGGTTCATCGGCAGCAGCAGATCCTGGAGGTAGCCGGTGCCGCCCAGAATGAGGCCGGTGCGCAAGGCGTTGCCGATCAGAAGCAGTTGTGGTGAAAGCTCGGCAAAGCAGCTCATCGGCACAAGGCCCGACAGCCGCGCGCCATGCTCGATGGCATAGCGCAACGCGATCAGGCCACCGAAACTGATGCCACTGAGGAAGACCGGACCGTCGCCAAGTTCGCCGATCAGGCGATGCAGCACGGCGATGTGGTCGTCCTGATCGATGAACAGCGCGGGCTTGTCGGAGACGCCCTGGCCGAGCAGGTCGAAGGTAGCCACCCGGAACCGCCGTGCGATCAGCGTGTCGCGATACGCGCCCCAAAGCTCGGAATACTGCGTGAGACCGTTCACCAGCACATAGGCAGGCGCATTCGCCGGTCCGTCGAGCTCATAGCGGATACGATATGAGCCATGACTGAGGAAGGGCATTGCGGGGACCGGCCAGCGTGACGATGACCACGATCCTCAACGCAGGCCTGAGGATTCCATTGAGCTAAATCAAACCTCAGGAGGAGGTCCAGCCTAGCGTTCGCGCAAAATACCGCCAGGAGGGAGTTCGTCATGAACGGGAGAAGCGCACTCAAGCGTTGCTTCGTTAGCCTGATCCTGTTGCTGGTCGGCACCGCGCTCGCTGTCGCCCAGCCGTTCACGCGGCGCTCATCGCAGATGCAGCATGACGGGCTCAAAAAGACCTATGAGATCGCGAACTTCCGGCTTGGCGGCAAGTACGACCTGGCCAATCCCTCCAAATGGGAGAATGGCGGCGAGGGCGGCGTGACGCTGGAATCGCTCGGGGCAGGCAAGCTGCGTACCGGATACATCGCGATCGGCAACGCGCGGCGCAATGCCGCCGGTGAGATCACCAACGCGGTCGTGATCAATTCCTATTATTCCGGCGATTCCACCGATATGTACGAACAGTGGGTCAAGGGCGCGGCCCTGTCGGGCGGCGTCCCGATCATCGGCCCCGGACGGCCGATCGACACCGACCGCTACTACGTCATCATGGTCGACCCGCTGGGCACGTGGGGCGCAAGCAAACCTTCCGACGGCCTCGGCATCAAGTTTCCGCAGTACAGCTACTACGACATGGTGCAGGCGAACTACCGCCTGCTGCGCGACGAGTTGAAGGTGGCGCGCGTCGCGCTTGTCACGGGCGTCTCCATGGGCGGCACCCAGACCTACGTGTGGGGGGTCATGCATCCCGAATATATCGGCGCCCTGATGCCGATCGGCGGCACCACGCAGTCGGACGGTGAAGACCCCGTCGGCAACTGGACCTTCCAGATGATGACGGCCGCGATCGAGGGCGATCCGGTCTGGCAGGCGACCAAGGGCGACTACTACAATCTGCCCAAGGAGAAGCACCCGATGCCGGGTGTGGCGTTCGGTTGGTCGATTCTGGGCATGACGGGCTACGACTTCGGCTTCCGCACGACCCAGAACTGGGCCGCGGTCCAGCCCGAGATATTCTACTGGGATCCGCCGAACGAGAAGGCCGGTCTGAGTGTCACCAACCGTGCCAAGCTCTATGACGCCGTCGATCTCGTCTGGCGCAACCGGGTCGGTGAGACCCACAACATCAATCCATATCTCGGCCGCATCCAGTCGCGCACACTGGTGATGCACATCACCAACGATCTCTGGCTGAACTTCAAGCTGGCGCAGAAGGCCGTAGATCGCGTGCCGGGCGCGGACCTGATCGCGCAGGAGAGCCCGGTCGCCCATTACGGCGTGTTCCCGATCATCAACCAGCGCAAGAACGATCCGAAGTTCGTCGCCTTCATGGACGACGTCGCGGCTCTCGATCGCGCGAGGATGTTCGTCGACAAGAATTATCGCGTACCGGGGGTCGCCGAAAACATCGATCCAAGCAAGTCCTTCTGGAAGGACTTCGTGACCTATCCGTATCCGGTCAAATACGCCAGCGCCAAGGACAAGATCGGCAACACCTGGCAGATCGGTTACATGGATGAGTATGCCGGCGCCGACAAGGATCCCAAGGTCCTCATCATCATCCACGGCAAGGGCGCATTCGGCGGGCACTATGGCAACATCATGCAATATGCGCTGCGGAGTGGCTTGCGTGTGATCGTGCCAGACTTGCCGAACTACGGCATGTCCGGGCCCGGTAATCTCGATAAGAGCCCGGCGCGCACCATGCAGGATATGCGCGAGGTCATCTACGACCTCGTCGTAAACCAGCTTGGCGTCAAGAAAGCCTATTATCTCGGCCACTCGCTGGGCGGTCAGTTCGTCACTGGGTACGCCCTGACCTGGCCGGATGCGGTGCAGGGCCTCGCGCTCGAAGCACCATCCGGACTCGAGGAATACCCGCGCGACATTACGATCGCGAAAGACAAGAAGGCACCTCTGTTCCAACCGGGACTCGGTCGCGACTTCGACAAGTGGAAGCAGATCTGGGACCAGACCGGCATCCTGGCGGCGGAGAAGGCCCGGGACGAGCAGGGCATTCGCGACTTCTTCTATTTCAAGAAACGTGATCCCGACACCGGCGTGGTGTCGGCGGCGAAGAGCGGCTACTTCTTCAGCGACAGCGAATATGCGCGCTTCCATACCGAGCAGCGCGTCGGGCTTACCAAGGGCAACCCCAAGGAGCTCGAACAGTGGTGCAACGTCTTCATCTTCGACATCTATACGATCGGAGCCGAGCTCCAGCAGGATGATCCGAAGAACCTTTACGAGCGGGTCACCCAGATCAAGGCGCCGATCTTCCTCGCTTTCGGTGACAAGGAGCCGTTCATCCCGACGCCCGCCTTCAACGGGTTGACCGATCTCGGACGCGACGTCATCACGCCGTTCATGACGCGCATGACCAATGCGGGCAACCGGCCGATTCTGAAAATCTATCCGGAGACCGGGCACTTCATCCATACCGACAATCCGGTGGAATATTCCGCCGACGTCGTGGACTTCGTCACGAAGGGAACGGTCGACACCTCATCGCCCCTCGGCACAGATCGCATGATCAAGGGTTCCGTGGTATCCGCCCTGCCAGTGGCGCCAACACCTCCCGGTGCGGCACCAACCGCCGGTCTCAACAAATAGGATCGGTCTATGCCACGGGTGCAGGCGGGTGAAATCGAGCTTGGCTGGCGGGAGTGGGGCCGAGGCGAAGTGACCGTCGTCTTCATCCATGGCAATCTCGCCAGCAAGGACTGGATCGAGCTGGCTGCGCCCTTGTTTCCAACGGGCCTGCGTGTCATCGCCATCGACTGGCGCGGCTGCGGGGACAGCGACCGGCCGAAGCCTGCCGCCGATTATTCGAACTACTCCATGCAGCAGCATGCCGAGGACATGCTGGCGGCACTCGATATGCTCGACATCGGCTATTGCCATCTCGCGACGCATTCGACCGGCGGCATCATCGCGGCCCGCATGCTCTTGATGCAGCCGCAGCGTTTCGGGCGCGTGTTCGCACTCGATCCGGTGACGCCGCTCGGCATGTCTTTCAATGCCGACCAGATCGGCCTGTTTCGGGCGATGATGGCGAGCAAGGATCTGACACGGACGATCATGGCGACCGCGGCGTCCTCGCTGTTCGTGCCCGAGAGCATGGCGCCGAACGCCGTGCCTCGATTTCGGGAGGGATTGAAGGACATCCAGGCGTTGTTCGACCGCATCATCGAGCAGACCTTTGGCGTCTCCGAGGGCATCTGGATCGGAACGCCGGTCAACCTCACGAAGGAAAGAGAGAGCAGAGAGCTCGAGCGCCGCATGCCGGAGCTGAAGCATCCGCATCTGGTGCTATGGGGCGAATGGGACGGCTGGATTCTGCCATCCGATCTTCACGTCATGGCCGATGCGATGCCGGATTGCCGTCTCGTGATCGTGCCGCGCGTCGGGCACTCGATGAATCTCGAAGTACCCGCGCTCTACGCCGGTTATTTCGGCGCCTGGTTCGGAGGACTTACCGCGTAACTGCTAACACCTGAAGGGAGAGACGTCATGGCAGAGATCAATCTATCCGCAGATAACGTCCGTGCGGCGCTGACCGAGGCACTTGGCCGCCTGCGTAAGGCCAACGCCGACTATTTCGAGATGCTGGAGAAGGGGATCAGTTCGTCGCCTCTGCCGATCGCGAACCAGGCGAAGGAGTTTTGCAGTTTCATGCAGCGCAATGTCACAGCGACCCTGGACCTCAGCGACAAGCTGATCCATGCCAAGGATGTCCAGGACGCACTCAAGCTTCAAGCCGATTTCTTCCAGGAGCAGATGCGGGCCCTGACCGACCAGACCAAGACCATGGGTGAGGCGGCGATGAAGGCGGCCGGCGGCATGTTCAGTCCGAAGAGCTGAGACTGCAACCACGGTACTGACAGACGCGGTAGCGTCAGAAAGGTCTGGTATGGCCGAGACCAACAAGCTTTCTGTCGAAAAGGCACTCCAGAAGTTGCTTCGCGACGAACCCTTGGAAACGGCGAGCGAGCAACGAGACGAAAAAGCCGAGGCGCTCAGGGAGGAGATCAAGCGCATGCGCGCGCAGAGATCGCGTCTTGAGCGATCACCCGGCAAGGGCAAGTGAGATCCGGTTTGATCGGATGATGCCCCGGTTTTTCGTCGGCATGCCGGCCGGTGTCGCCAACAGCTGGTCGGTGGCCGTGCTGTTCGAGGTTCTGCGCAAGACGCTCGACAATCTGGCCGTTTTCAAAGCGCCCGGCTTCACATGGCCGTAAGCCGAAGAGCGGAGCGGGCGCAGCATGCGTGATATCGCCACATCGGGGTTCGTTGCCGATTTCCTGTTCGGCTTCGGCGCGCTGTTCGCGATCATCAATCCCTACGGACTGGCCTTCATCTTCCTCGACAAGACGAGAGGTCTTTCTGAAGACGAGCGCGCGAGCCTTGCGCTGCGGGTTGCCGGATATGCCTTCGTGGTCCTGCTGGTGTCGCTGTTTCTGGGCAGCCAGATCCTCAACTTCTTCGGCGTGACCATCCCGGCGCTTCGGATTGCCGGCGGCCTCGTGGTCGCAGCGACAGGCTGGTCCATGCTCCACGCACCCTCGGGCCCGGCCGGGCCTCACGAGGTCTCGTCCCCCGATCATGCGACCATGAAACGCATGGCCTTCTTTCCCCTCACAATTCCGCTGACGACCGGGCCGGGAACGATCGCGACAGCCATCGCGATCGGGATTAGCCGCACCAGCAGCCTCGATGCGATGTTCCAGTCATCGATCGTTTCGCTTCTGGTGGCGTTCGCCGTGACTGCCG
This sequence comes from Bradyrhizobium sp. S3.7.6, assembly GCF_054061875.1. Taxonomy (NCBI): domain Bacteria; kingdom Pseudomonadati; phylum Pseudomonadota; class Alphaproteobacteria; order Hyphomicrobiales; family Nitrobacteraceae; genus Bradyrhizobium; species Bradyrhizobium sp. S3.7.6. The sequence continues at coordinate 5,111,117 of NZ_JBSSEQ010000001.1, forward strand.
CGATCTACCACGCCTACCGGAAATCGAGCGCAATGGCGCGCCTGTTCGGCGAGGAGGGCACCAGCGTGGTGACGAAACTGTCAGCTTTCCTGCTGCTCTGCATCGGCGTGCAGATCATCCTCACCGGCGTTTCCGAGGTCGCGCGGTCCATATTGGACAGCGCTTCGCGCGCTATTCAATAGGTGGAAGCACGCCGACCGCACAATCGGCCAATGCGACTCCGAGGTTGGTCCGGTGATGATCAGGTAGAGTCCGTCTCTATCGGCGTTTGGCGCTCTACCTCGAGCGGTTTGAGCCTTCCAGCCATTCCTCAGGAAAAACCGTCCTCTGAACCTACGGTCAAAAGCCGCGGTCAGTGATCTGTCACCGCTCCTCCAAACAACGCTAGCCAAGAAGTTGAACTCATTGCAAATTCTGACGATCCGCGCGGAGCTCGCGTACAATGCTACGGTGACGAGCTACGAATGGACCCTCGCAAATTCGGCACTACGCCGATTGGGCGGGCAGGGGACTTCGTCAGGAACGCGGCTAAGCGTGCCGCTATGAGGCTACCTGATGGGCGAGCTAGCCTGAGTCTTTCAGTCGATTGACGCTCAGATCGTCACCGATAGGCGCGTTGATTGTCGATGTTGCGTGTCTCGCGATCGGAGGCAACTGATGGCTCGATCGTCGAGCGGATCAGCATTTGAGTGAGCGCTAGAATAATAGCCCGCTGTCTTGCGGGCCAAAATCGCTCTGTGCGAAACCCAATGGCGGTCGGGCGGTCGATTTTTCTGCAATCAGACCTGTGGTAATGGGACAGAACTAAGCCGAATGGCAAAAGTCATTTCTAACAAGAGCGCAGCGGCAGGAATGTCCCATGAGCGTCTCCCAACTCACGAAGCGCGTTCGACGCGAGCTGACTTATTTGGACTATCCGGCTCGGGAGTGGACCGTCCCGCGATTTATGGACGGAGTGCCGGTTCTGGACGTGCTGGTTGTCGGCGCTGGACAGAGCGGACTGGGTATCGCGTTCGGCTTGAGGCTTGAGCGCATAGCAAACTTCAGGATCATCGATCGTTGCCAGCGCGGTTTCGAAGGACCTTGGCGCAGTTTCGCTCGGATGGAACGGTTGCGGACTCCGAAGGAGGTGACTGGGATTGATTTCGGCGTCCCGAGTCTAACGGTGCGTGCGTGGTACGAGGAAAAATTTGGGCGGCGAGCATGGGGTCGCATAGATACCGTCCCTCGGGAGGTGTGGCGCTCGTATCTGGATTGGTACCGAGACGTCCTGGACCTCCCGGTTGAGAACGAGGTCGAACTAATGTTGATTGAGCCGGCGAATGGCATCTTCCTTGCCCATCTCCGTCGTTCCGAAGGAATTGAGCGGGTGTATGCAAGAAAGATTATTCTTGCGACAGGCTTTGAGGGAAGTGGAAGGTGGGGCGCTCCTAAGTCTCTGGTCGCCCATTTGTCGGCAGATCTTTACGCACATTCGGCCGATGATATCGATTTTCGCAAGCTTGCAGGAAAGCGCATTGGTATCCTTGGTGCCGGGGCATCCGCCTTTGACAACGCAGCTCTCGCACTTGAGGCGGGCGCCGCGCGAGTAGACCTTTGCTTCCGCCGTTCGGAGATGCCGCGGGTCAACCCACTCACTTGGATGAATTTTGCCGGTATGTTGGGCCACTTCGGCGATCTGACGGACCTGGACCGCTGGCGGTTCATGCGTCACATTCTTGAGGAGCTTCCGGTCCCGCCTACACAGGACGCTTATTGGCGATGCCGCGAGTTTGAGAATTTCGCCTGGCACCCCGACTGCGGATGGAGTTTCATCGACGAAGCTTGCGGTATTGCAAGGGTTCGAAGCAGCAATCGTAGATTCGAATTCGACTTCATGATTTTTGCGAGCGGCGTTGAGGCGGATCTCTCGGCGCGTCCCGAGCTCGCCCTATTCTTTGAACAAATAGCCCTTTGGCGCGACCGCTTCACGCCTCCATCGGGCGAGGAAAGCGAGGCCCTCGCGCGCTATCCCTATTTGGGCCAAGCCTTTGAATTCACCGAGCGGCACCGCGGCACTGCTCCGTTTCTGCGAGGGCTACACAACTTTACGTTCGGAGCGATGCTGAGCCATGGAATATCAGGAGCGGCCATCACGGGGATAAAATATGGAGTGCGGCGGCTCGTAAATGGCATCGCGCGTGATCTGTTTTGCGAGGAGTCGGCAACTTATTACCGAGATCTGCTGTCATACCAGACGCCTGAGTTGCGCACCTTGGATAGTGCATTTGTCTGGTTGAGCCAGCTTGGCAGTGACGCCACTGATTTCGAGAGCTTCGCCAATCAGCTGGATCAACGCCAGTTTGCCACGCTCCGCGCCTTGTTGCAGCGATCAAGGCCCCACGAGAAATCTCCGACTGTAAGGTCTTCCCGACTCGGTCGCACGAAGCGCACCTCGCGACCGGCGCGGCTCAAGAACAAAAAGCGGAAGTGAAATAACGACGGCGTGGTAGCGCGATGTCAGTTGCTACCGCTTTCTCTCGCGCTCACCACGAGGGCCCGTGGGTCGGAAGGCCGATCGAGTATTTCTGGAAGAAATGCCGTTTGACTATAGGTCGATGATATTGGAGAATATTTGTTTCACTGCCTTGCACATATTGATCACGGCCTAACGACCACCACCATCGGGAGGTAAGCAATGGCCTTCATCGCGTTTACGAAGGTGATCGATTTTACGACATTGACCGCCGAGCAGCGAAGACAACTCAAGAGCATTCTTGGAAAGCGCGAGAAGCAGCTCAAGAAGGCAATCAAGGATGTCGAGAGCGCCCTTAGCAAACTTGAACGAACAGGTGGCAAGTCCGGAAAGCGGGCGAAGGGCAGGCGTTGATCGGACGCTGATCAATTTACGTCAGGCATGATGTTGAGCGGTGCTGGTCAACAGCTGCCACGCTTTGGCTCATCTTTCATTCCTGAAACCGATTTCATTCCTGAAACTGAGCGTAGTTCGTCCACGAGATTTCTCGCGTCTGTCAGATCGGGTGTATCCTGACCTTCGGTGAACCAAGTGTATATAGGCTCTAAGAGGGACCAAGCCTCGAAATATCTGCCTTCGTTACTCCAATGCCGCGCGAGACAGATCGAGGCACGCAACTCCCACCAGCGAGCTTGTTGTCGCCGCGCAATCGCCACGGCTCGCTGCAGTGCGGCCTCTGCCTGGTCACGCCTGCCGAGTTTTAGGTTGATGTTGCCCCGAAGACGATACAACTCGGCCTCAAAGAAACTCTCCCCTGTTGTTTCGGCCAGCTGAACGCCTTCGTCCAGCAGGCGCAGTCCAACTTCAAGCTCTCCGAGCTGGGCATGAGCGAAGGCGAGATGGCCCAAATAGAGAGTGCGGCGGCACCGTTCAGAGTTTTGGTAAGTTGCCGTCAAAGCGCCGCGCATCAGTTCGATCCCGACTTGAAGATCCCCTCCTTGGGCTAATAGCGCTCCGCGGAAAAAACGTGCTCTTCGTTCAATTGCCGCAAATTCATGCTCGATGCTGAGCGATATCGCTTCGTCGGCGTGAGCCAAAGCGCGCTTTGCGTCGCCGCCGATTGTGCCCAGAACGACTATGTTCCCCAGGGCCAGGGCCGTCGTAAAGCTTTGTTCCCTCGTTCGAGCAAGAGTTTCAGTACGCTCGACGATTGTCGTAGACTGTTTAGGATAGCCAAGGACCAATAGCGTCGTCGAGAGCCACGCCAGGCTGTTCACCGCGTCATCGACTCCGAAGCGGCGATAGGTCGATATCGTGGCTGGATTGGTTGAGCACAGTGCGAGGGCGCGATCGAGGTGTTCGCGTGCGTCGGCGAAGGCACCCGTGAGATGCAATGATTGTCCAATAAAGCGCGTGGCTAGGACGGCCACGCCGGGATGATCATGCTCTGCGGCCAACGCGAGGCCGTACCGGGCATCCTCCAGCGCTGAGCTATACTCCGCGCGCATACTGTGGGCTAGGTAGCTGCCCCACAGAATCGTCATCCGTTCTTCTAGGCTGACACTTTCGCCTAGCAGCGCGCGAGCCCGTGAGAAGACCCGCGACGTTTCAGCCGCGGCATCGCCCTCAGTTGCGGCGACTGCAGGACCAAGGGCCAGATAGAAATCCAGTTCTTTGCGATCGCGTTGCGGCGAGCTGAGCAGTTGCTGGGTCAGCTCCATTCCTCGCGTGAGATGTTTTACAGCCTCGGCATTGGAGGAGCGCCCGAGCGCGCGCTTTCCGGCCTTGAGCCAATAGTCCGTTGCCTTCTCAAGCATGCCGGCTTCGGTGAAATGGTGCGCAAGGATTTCAGGGTCGTTCACGACGGCATCCTGGAATCCTTCCTCTAGCACGCGCGCTATTTGCGCATGGAGTTGCCGCCGCCGTGTCTTCAGCAGGCTCTGATAAGCCGCATCCCTCACCAATGCGTGTTTGAAGCTATAAATGGCATCCGGCAGGTCACCTTCGCGGAAAATAAGCCCGGCCTCCTCGAGTTCGGAGAGGGAATGCTGCAACCGTGTTTCCTCTCGAGCGACCACAGCCCGCATCAAGGAATAGGAAAATTCGCGACCGATGGTGGCGCCAATCTGGGCGATCTCCTTCACCGAATGCAGGCGGTCGAGCCGCGCCATCAGGGAGTCGTGAAGGGTTTCCGGGATGGCAAAGGGCGGTAACGGTCCCCCGAGCTGATAGCGATCCTGGCATTCGATCAGAATGCCAGCTTCGAGGACAGCCTTGGTGAGTTCCTCCACGAAGAGCGGATTTCCGTCAGTCTTTGTTACGATCTGCTTCATCACGTCGATCGGAAGCGCTCGGCCATTGGCCACCTGCGTGGCAACACCTTTAACATCATCTGGGTTGAGCCGTCCGAGGACCAGGCTTCCGACATTTGCAAGACCGGTCCAGGGAGGCTCGAACTCTGGTCGAAAGGTAACCAGCGCAAGGATAGACAACTGTCGGGCTCGCTCTACGATGAGGTCGAGCAATTCGAGGGTGGTGTCGTCGGCCCACTGAACATCTTCGATAAGCAACAGGATGGGCTGTTTGCGAGAACGGCTCTCGAATTGATCGAGCAGCGCGGCAAGTGTGCGGCGACGCTGCTGGGCGGGGCTTAGCTGCGGTTTTGGATAACGGCTCGCGAATGGGATCGATAGCAGCTCAGCAAAAAGTGGTACTACCGTCTGAACTTGCGGTGCTCTCAACGAGAGGAGTGCCTCCAGCTTGTCAAGCCGCGTCTCGACGGGATCGTCCGCCTTAAATCCGGCACTCCTTTCCAACTGCTCGACCACGGGATGAAGTGCGCTGTTGGCGTGGTAAGGCGAGCACTGATAACGGAAATGCACGTGTGGTTGATGCTTAGCTGCACGTTCAGCCAGAGCCGCTGCCAAGCGCGATTTCCCGATACCCGGCTCGCCTGAGATGAGAACGATCTGGCCTTCGCCCGTGCGAGCCAAACGTTGACGTTCCACCAAGAACTCCAACTCGGAATCGCGGCCGATGACAGGGGCGAGTTCTGTCGGACGCACCGCCTCAAAGCGGCTCTCGGAAGCCGAGACGCCCTGGACGGCCCACGCGCTCACCGGCTCGCTAATGCCTTTGAGGTGGTGGGCGCCAAGGTCGCGAAGACTAAAGATATCGCCAAGGAGACGACGGGTGGAGTCTGCGACGACCACGGTGTTCGGCTCGACCAAGGCTTGCACGCGAGCCGCGATATTGGGAGCGCCCCCAACCACGGAGTGCTCCCGAAGTTTGCCTTCGCCGCCCAGGTCACCGACTACCACCATGCCGGTAGCGATACCGATACGCACCGCGAGCGGTTCTCCAGCGCGGGTTTCAAGCCGTGCGACAGCAGCAATGATATCGAGCGCAGCTCTTACAGTTCGTTCGGGATCGTCCTCGTGCGCAATGGGATAGCCGAAATACGCAAGAATGCCGTCTCCGCGAAAGTCGGCGAGAAAGCCGTCATAGGAGCGCGTGATACGAGCACAAGCAGCGTGATAGGCATCGATGACGGCGCCCATATCTTCCGGGTCAAGGCGTGCCGTCAGGGCGGTCGAATCGACCAAGTCACAGATCATTACCGTGAGGTGGCGCCGTTCCGCGTATTGCGCAATTGCAGCATTCACGACAGTGGAGGGAAGGCTGGAGGGAAGCGCACTGATCGCATTCACGAGGCGTTTCCGGTCGCCGAGTGGGATGCCAACCTTTTCGAAGTCAACTTCTGTCAATTGCGGCAACACATCGCAATCTATGGCGTTCGCGATGAACAGGGACTCATGTCGTCCTAGGCCCAAACTTTTCAGCCAAGTCCCGATTTCCATGGCAGGACCCTTGTGTGTACGAACAGCTTCAGCGCATCAGAGCCGAATATTTGCTCGTCCTACTTAATTCTATTGGAAGCCATTCAAACGAACAGTTCGGCATGACCGCACCGACAATAGCATGCTGTCGGGTCCGGACATGTGAACAGCCTCGCAATTCGCAGCATCCAAATACCTGCGGAAACGCGCGAGCGCTTCCGGTTCGCGATGATGGTTGCGACCTGGGCGGCCCGTGAAATTGAGCGGACGATACGTCCGTGAAGCCAGGCCCGCCGGCTCACGCGGGCGGCCTACTTCGCGATCCGATATTTCCTGGCCGCCTTGCGCCTTGGTGGTGTATCCGGCGTACGCTGCTTTCCGAGGTCTCAAACAGAGGCAGGAGATAATGTCGGCTACAGAAATCCTAAAGAGCGCGCTCGCGCTAGCCCTTTATACTGCGGCGACAACAACGACGCTCGCAACCGCCCAAGAAGCGACATTTTCAGAAGGCGAGCGACTTGGCCTTGCGGCGTGTTTGTCCAAATGCCCCGATAACGACAAGGCATGCAACAATCGTTGTATCTCGAGTTCTCAAACCAAGGGCCGTGTGTGGGGCGACGATGTGCGCGCTTGCATTAGGGGTTGCCGGGTAGGCACCCAAATGAAAGATCAGATATTTGGTTGTATAACGGGCTGCCGTCTTGATCGGATCGTCCGATAGAAGCGCGGTGGTAGCGTCGACACAAGCCGCTAGGGATTGCGGTACCGAAACGCAGGCGGCCCAAGCAGCAACCCGCCGGTTCACGCTGGCGGGCTGAGCGTCTCTCGCAATGCCCTAGTAGGCGCGGCGGCCGTGCCGCCGATAAGCTGCGGGGTTTTCCACGCCCGCGAAGTATGGATTAATGGCGCACTCTGCGGCGCGGCCCGATGCCGAAGCATTGCACTGAGGCAGCGATGTGTAGCTGCAATCGTAATAGTTGGCCCCCGCGCGGTAAACGTGCAGGCAAACCGGAAAGGCCGGATTATACGTCTGAGCTGCCGCCGGCTCTGTTGATGCCATCCCGATTGCCAAAATCGCCAAGGCCGGAGTACGCATTGGAACCTCCATTCGGACATTGAGAACGCGCGCGAAGCTCCACGAGCCAGTACTTCGATCGTACCCCGCGAAGGTCGCGACTGCGCCTGACGATCGCTACCAGCCCGCTGGTCACGCTGGCGGGCCGTCCCTTGTAAACTTCATTGCGATCGGTTCCGTTCCCGATCTGGAACTATACTGCTTTGGGCACAAGTGGACAGAACTGATTGCCGGTTTTTCCTATGCTCATGACCACCTGGCGACCCCATTACCGCCAAGGTAGCCTCCAAACGGCCCCGGCAACTTAGTCTTTTGCTGGGGCCGCTTTTGCGCTGGTGTCGATCAGCCGGACATAGGTCCCGCTCTCGTGCAGCTCGAGCCAGCCCTTCTCAACTGCATGCTTGATGCCGGCGCCGAACTCCAACCCGGTGGCCTTGAGCGTGTAGAGAAACGGAGCATTGAGCTTTTCGATGTGAATGCGACCGTCCTGGACAGCTTCAATGGTCTTCGCGAGCTCGACCAGTTTGCGGGCGGCGGCTTCAGGAGCGGCAAAGGCACGTTCGGCGGCGAGTTTCATGCAGATCGACTACCCGATTCTTCGTCCCCAGGCCGTACTGCTTCACCCGCACTTGTGGTTTTTGGCGTGCAGCGCGGTTCGGTCGCCAGTCATCTCACCGACGTAGTCGTCAATGGCGCTCATCAGCTTCTCGCGGTCGGCACGGCGATCCTTCCTGCCAAAGATGAGGTAGTGGCGAAGCCGGCCGAGTTCGGCCAGGTCGGCTGCTACCGCCTCGGCCCGCACTTCTTCCGCGCGCTGACGCATGCGCTCTTGGTGCCAAGCTCTCGCCGCCGCTCTGTTCTCTGCCTTGGTCATGACGCCATCGAACCGCGGCGCAGGCGAGAGTCAAATTATCGATTCCTAGCGACGCGGAATGCTCGCGAGCTACTGCCGGTCGTGGGTGTGGATAGATGCGCGACGCCATCGCTGTGATTCAAGGACCGTCTTGTCGCTCCTTCGATGCATCGCGTCGAAACACGACAGTCCATCGCGACGTCGGAAAGCTGATGAGATCGGCGGCGGCATCAGTGTTGGGATCGGGCGTCGCCTCGTCCGAACTGCGACAAATCGACTCGATCTCACCGCGACGCTTACGGCGCCACCAAGCGACGATTGTACTTGATTTTGTTGATGTTTTGGCGGAAGGGGTGGGATTCGAACCCACGGTACCCTTGCGGGCACGCCGGTTTTCAAGACCGGTTCCTTAAACCACTCGGACACCCTTCCATCTCAATAATTTCAATCGCTTACCGCCGTGCCGTAACGAACGCAATGTGAACTTGGACCCAACCTGGACCCAATCAGCTTTATGTCCCCAGAAAACTAGCCGCCAGCGAGCTGATGACGGCTGACACCGAGCTGTCGACAGTCTGCCCGCGCGTCCGCTTCGCGTAGTTCCTTAGCAACACGGCCGGATCGTCTCCTATGCGCTCCGCTACTGTGTGAACCGGGACGCCGCGGTCAAGCAGCAAGGTGGCATGTGTTCCTCGCAAATCATGGTACCTCACGGGGAAGCCGAGCAGCTTCGCCCGCCGGGCAAACTCTTTGCTGAAATTCCGGGGATTGCGTGGCGTGGTGAATGAGAAATCCTCGCCGGTGCCGGGGATGTTCGGAAACATCAACCCGTCCGCCGGGAGACGGACCAGCGATAGATCGACCTCTACGCCATCGGGGACGCCGGCGAGGATACGCTGATGCCGTTCCCGTTCCCTGAGCAGCATTGCCACCGTGGCGTCATCCAAGGCGACCGTCCGCAGTCCGCGGGCCGTCTTGGGGACCTTGACCCCGACAACGCCGGCCTTGGTGAAATCCAAGGCACGTTCAATCCGCAAGGCTTTGTTGGTCAGGTCGGACCAGCGGAGCGCCAAAACTTCATTGCGGCGGGCACCTATCGCGGCAGTCAGGGCGACAATCGGAAAGAGCGGAGAGGGCCTGAAGCCTGCCACCAGCTTGGCCAGCTCGGTTTCATCCAGCGCCACGCCATGGTCGCTTTCGCCCGGGGAGGGGATTTGATCGACTCGCCGCATGGGGTTGGCCCGCAATAGGCCCTTGCGCTCCGCCGTTGATAGGCACGAATTGAAAGTGACGTGCACGTGATGCGCCGTCATGGGCGCTATCTTGGCCTCAAGCTCGCCGTACAGCGCATCAATTTCGGTTGCCGCGAGTTTCTGCAAGGGCCGCTCGCCAAGCTTTGGTTTGACGTGAACGCGCAGCAGCTCCTCGTAACGTTCCAGCGTCCGTTGGCTGACCTTCTTCCTTTTGCGTCCTGGCGCGCCGGCCTCGATCCATTGGTCTATCCAACGGCCCACCGTGAGCTTGCTCGGATCGACGTGCTCCCCGACGTCCCCGGACCGCACCAGTGCCCGCAATTCCTTCCGGGCTTCCGTCAGGGTGCCGTGAAAGGTCTTGGTGTGCCGCTTGCCCCCGACACGATAGCGCAGCCGGTAGGTGTTCTCGCCGCGCTGATCGACGCCGCCGTCGCCGTGCGATCGCTTCATTTCGAACCTGCCACTTCTATTTGAAGAAAAGCGGCCAGCCTTCTGATGTTGGCGGCCTCAATGTCAGCGCTGATCCTAATTGCCGAGCGCGGCCGCGGTGCGGACGACGCAAATACTGATCCAAAGGAGTCATTGGGCCGGCCGTAAGTGAGTGAAGCAGTGTTGTTGTGTCGGTGGACTGTAAAAGAGACAAGGCTCTCCGCCTTCTCCCGAGACATCAACACAGCTGCTAACGCCGACTGCAAATTTGCCGCGCCCGTCCACGGACATCTGTCCCCATCAACTGGCGTTGCCCGGCAAAAGGCGCGGACTCTGATGTCGGTGTCCTGCAAACTATCGGCCGCCATCAAGGCGATGATCATCGCGGCAACTCCGCTTCCGTCGAGTGGCGTGCCGCTACCAGGGCCGCGGCTACCCACGAATTTCATCACGCCTAACTCCACAAGCGCCCGCTGCCGCGAGTAGAGCGCGTCGGCCGTGGTGCCGAACAGATTGGCCATATGGGGCAGGAATGCTTTCAGGCTTGCCATGACGTAAACGTTACCAGAAGAAATCGTTAGTGCTCAACTAACACCATTGCGAACCAAGCGTCAATACGCTAGATATGGAACATCGGCGGCGCAAACCACAACAACTTGTGCCGCATCAACTGGAGTAAGAGATGACAGATCCCGATAATCGTTTGGTTTACGAGGTTCCCGAGGCAGGGGCCATGCTCGGCATGAGCCGCAATAACGCTTACGAAGCCGCAAAGAAGGGCCTCATTCCCACAATTCGGATCGGCAAACTGATCCGGGTACCCAAGGCGGCGTTCCACAAGATGCTTGAACAGGCCGGCATTCGACCGGATGCGGCCTGACAATGAGTGAGACTAGGAGCATCACCGGCCCCGGTCCCGAACTGGACGATATCGTCAGGCAGCTGCAGGCCTGCGCGCCCTTGCATCCGCTGTCATCGATGGAGGCCAGGACAGTCTGCGAGCTCCTGCTTCAACGCGGCTGGCGCATCGTGCGGGTGAAGCCAATCGACGGCGCGGGAGGCGCCAATGCGCGCGCCTCCTGAAAAGCATCACTGCCGCCGTTGCCGCGTGAAGCTTTCCGCTCCGGCATCGAATCCGCTCAACGCATTCTGCACCAAGGGCTGCGCACGGATTCATTACGTAGCCAAGTGCGTCATCTGCGAGGGCCGGAAATCCGGCAGGGGGCTGGCTTGCAGTCATCCCAGGTGCCGGTCCGAGTTGGCGGCCAAAAAACGCCACCAAGTGCTCGGGATGGTGTGGGGTGGCTGGCGTGCAAGGTTGGGCTCCGCAGACCCTATAAAAATAGGGGTTTCCGAAGCCTCCAAGGGCCCTCGGACCCCCCGCATTGTCGCTGGATCGCTGATCCCCGAGCAAGTGAGGCTGGCCACCATCGGCGCCGACTACGGTTACTTGTCCCTCCGCTCTCGATCGAAAGCTCAATAGGGGCCACTGGCTCGAGGCCGGCGGCTGCTTCACTGAGCCCGAGTGGCAAGAGGCGATCAGCGCCGATGGCATCAGGTGCTTCACGCCCCATGGCTGAAGCCGTCCATCCCGTCAGCAGCCAGCGCTCAGCCCTTTGGCGCTCAGCCTGCGCGAAGAAGATCACGACCGCGCATCTGTATCGGCGGCTCGCCGAGCTGCGCTCGAAATACAGCGATGAAGCCCTTTACGACAGCGAAGTTAGAGCACGCAAAAGGAGGATGGCAGCATGACAGTCATAGACGCGCGCCGCACGTTCGCGGTGAGGCGGGCAGAGGCAAAGAGTGCGGCGGATCGCGCCGACATGAAACGCCAATATGAGCAGCAACTCATGTTCCATACGATCGATCGGGTGGCCGAGCAGTTTCTCAGAGACGGCCAACCCGTCGACGAGATCGCCATCACGCTACTCGCAGTTGCCTGCTTTTACGCGGGCGAAGGCACCGAGCAGCAGCGGGCAGAGTTCCGCCGGGCCCAAGGGCGCATGTCGAAATACGAGCGAGAGCGAGAACGAAAGAACCGCGAGCGCAAGTAGCCACCCACAAACGACAACGCCCCCGGAGCCGAACCCGGAGGCGTTGAAACAATCACACACACCAACCAGCACAACGAACGGAAATCATCGTGCGTACTAATGTTGATAATAACGCGCCCGCTGCGCGTCAAGCGTTCAAGATAGAAACATTCAAAGACCGCGATAGCCTCCTGTGCGCACTAGCCGAGAGCGCCATGAGCCACACAACCAAACTTATTGCGATGCGGCTGGCGCTGTACATCAACGTCACGAGCGGCCGGTGCGACCCTGCTGTCCCCACACTGGCGAGCGGAACGGACGCAAGCAAGAGCACGGTGCTTCGCGCGATCCGCGAGATGGAAGCGGCGGGGTGGCTGGAGGTCACGAGAAGCCGCGGGGGGCGATCAATCGACGGCATCGGATATACACATTCGTTCGTATTCCTGGATCCCAACGGTGTCAGCAGTGACACGGTTGGTGAGGGGGCTACGGTGTCAAATGAGCCTACCTACGGTGTCAAAAAAGGGGGGGCAACGGTGTCAAATTCGCCGGTCTACGGTGTCACCGTTGACACACAAACAGAGAGAACAGCGAAGAGAACAACGAGAACAGCGAGTGGCGCTCGCTCCCGATCGGTTATTCAAACTGGATGGCCGGATGGTTTCTCGCTCAACAACGAACTTATCGCCATCGCTGCGGAAGAAGGATTCAACCAACAGCAAGCCGAGCAAATATTCAAAGGCTTCGAGAGCAAATGCCGGGCTAAGGGAACCAGGAATGCAAACTGGATCCATGCTTGGCGCAATTGGGTGATCGGAGAGGTTGGCTACGATGCAAGGTCGAAGGCATCGGAGACAGCTCGGTCAACCTACATAGACCCGCGGCTGTGAGGCGGTGACCATGAGCACCGACGAGATGATCGAGGCAGCGGCGCCCGGGAGGCTGCAGCGGCGCTTCGTGCTGTGGGTGTGGCATGATCGGCACCTCGCGCACACACATGCGAACACCTAGCCGGCGCTTGCCGTGACCATGGCCGCCAACCTCCAGCTGATCGCCGAGGCCGTCGAGGCGGGTGAACCGCTGACGGCAGAGCAGCGCGTCATGGTCGCCGCTGCTTTGCGTAATCAGGGGCTGACGCTGCCGGCGGGGCGCAACGCCGAGCGGGATCGCCTCCTGGTCGAATGCCGACAGCGGTTCTTTGCAGGTCGCACCGACCATGATGCTTGCCACGAGATCTCCTCGCAATGGCGGCGTTATGCCGCGAGCGGCTGGCTGCGGGAGAGATCCTCCGAGTCGCCGCGCATCGCGGGCACGCTGCGCGGGATGTTCTGGGAGATCATGCAGCAATCTCCGCGCACGCTAAGTGCCGAGCGCATCAGAAAAATAGTTGGTCATTTGAAATGACCCACGCGACGCGTCACGGTGCTTCCATCAACATCAACAAAGACGAGTAAACGATATGACTGACCTTCTCGACGTGGCGAGCATCCCACCCCAAGTTCGCGACCGAATGTATACTCTTCGCGGCGTTGCCCAGGACCGGCGCGCGGCTCTGCTGCGGCTCTCCGAGGAACGTAATGACGCTCGGATTGCCCAAATGGAAGCTGAATCTCGCGTGGCGCAGCTCAGGAGCCAGCGCCTGCCCGACGACCATGAAGCCGTCGCGCCACTGATCGATGAGATCAGGCGCCGTGAAGCTACAATCGCCAGACTGGGCGCGAGAACTAATGAATTGACGCCAAGCTGGGAAAATTCCGCCAAGTTGGTAGAGCGGCTCGAAAACTATCTCCGTCAGCATGCCGCCGCCGGCATCGCCCTCCACGACGGCGTCGCACCGAAATTGCAGAAAGGCGAAGGCGCCCTTGATGGGTTGGACAGAGCAGGGCGCAGGACCAGAACGTTGTTGGCCGATCGCAGAGACGTGCTCAGCGCACCCTTTCCGGTGGCAATCGTAAAAAAACATGCTCGTGAACAGCTAGCGGCGCGCATCGAGGCGGCGAAGCCTGACGTTTCCGATCTGGTCGAGCAGCTCGAGCCGATCAAGTTTCCGATGAGCCCCGCGTCGATCGAGCAGATCTACGCCTCTGCGGCGGGTCCACTTAACGCGGCCGCCGTCGACGTGGTTGGCCTGGTGGCATGGCTACACCCGAAAGAATTTCTGGCCGCGCTCGACCGTGAGATCGATGCAGTCGGCGATGATGAGGCGGCGCTGTCGGCCGAGCAGCGGATCGCAAAGCTGGCGCAGATCGACGGCGACCTTCTCGCAAGCGCGCGCGAGGAATCCCACTTTGCGGAGATGGCCGGCGTACTGCCAAGACCAGATCTTGATCCTCGCGCAGTGCTGCAGCTCTCCGACAGGATGGCGCCGCCTTCGCGACATGGCGGCTAGAGGGGACTCCCACCGCTCTTCGCAGCCTCTCAAATAGCCCGCGGCCAGGGCTCGAGCGCTGACACTTTCGAGTGTCGACGCAGGCTGACCCGAAAGCCTCATCATGACGGCGCCGCGGCCCGTCGGAAAACGAAAAACGCTCTGCGTGGGCGTTCGGGTGAACGGACATACGTTCAAGGGCGCAAGGCCGCAACAATTCGAGGCGAGAACGTGCGACGATGCAATGATACGCCATCACGCCTAACCCTGCCTGCCCCCACCCGCTCCCGTACCCTATGCCGTACCCAAGGGCAGGAGCACAGGGCCACCGGAGCGATAGAGGCTAGGGCAGGCAGGGACAGCGGTCCAAGGCAGAGCCGCACCACCGGCCCTCTAATCACCTGTGGGCGCCCCTGTGGGAAGGCCGCCCATGCGCGCGCGAACGCTCCCCGCTGTCTCGCGACTCCCGCCGGCGCCAACGCACCACGGGCCGCCTAATGGCCAGCAAACGTGCGAATGCGCTCAAAAAATCCCAAGGGACCGTATGCATGACCGCCCATCGCGCTGCGCAGGTGCCCAATGAATCACTGTGTGGCGAGTTTTCCAAAACTCATTTGTTTGTGACGCTGACCCAGAGGAAGACCATGACCCGAAAGACCACCAAGGCCGCCAAGACCAAGCCCGCCAAACCCGTCGGACCACTGACGCAAGGGCAGCTAGGCGCGCTCCTCGGAACGTCGCAGCAGCGAGTTTCCCAATTATTGAAGGAAGGCCTGTTCTCGGCCCTGAAGAACGGCCGGATAGACCCGTTTATCGCGGTCCCGGCCTATTGCCGCGCAATCCGGAAGGTGCCGGATGCGGGGATGAGCCGGATCAGGGATTTGCGAGCTCAAGAGCTCGAGGCACGCCTCGCCAAGGAGCGGAACGAGTCGATCTCGCTCGATGACGTAAATTACGCCGTTGGCATGATCGTCTCAGGGTTTTGCGGCGAGTTGGCTGGCGTTGCGGCCGCATCAACGCGTGATCTGGGGCAGCGTGAGACGATTCAGGGGCACCTCAGCGCGGCTATCTATCGTTTCAAGGCGTCGCTCGACGCGGTGGCGGACGACGCCAAAGCGGGGCGGTTGAACGCCGATGACGCGGGAGGCGATGATGACGAGGCATAATCCAGCAACGGTCTCGTCCGAGGACATGGCGTGGGCCGTCGGCCGTGTCACGCAACAGATCAACACGTTCGCGGCCGAGCTCCGCGCCCGTCTGGTTCGGGATCCTGTTGCAGTTGACCGTGTGGTCGCGGCTATCGTCAAGGCCGCACTGTCCGACGCCGCGACCATTCACGCCGTCGTGGAGGCCGCAATCGTGCACCGTGCCGTCGCAATCGCCAAGAGCAAGCCGGTCGACGAGCCGCTGCTCGACAAGCTTCGATCGCGGATCGCAGAGCTGGACGATGGCGACATGGCCAATCTCGTGACAGCCTTCGCTGCGTGCGGGGTTGCGCCGTGAGTGAGGAGGAAATCAACTCACAGATCGCGGCGCACCGGGCGGCGATCGAGGCTCTTCAACGGCTGAAGCTGACGCGCGCGCCGGATGCGCCACCAACCGCACCGGTCGACCAGGGCCCGCCCGGTGTGGAGCTATCCGATTTGATTGAGGCCGGCGACGCTGCGGCAATTGCTCGGCGTAGCAAGGTGACCATCGCCGCATGGTGTCGGGAAAACCCGATCAACGGCGAGGCGGGATTCGCGGTGAAGCTCGGTGCTCGGTGGTCCGTCTCGAAGTCTCGACTACTGCGTCATCTCGCGAGCGGTTCGAGCGATTAAGCATGAGGGCGCGAGCGATTTGAGCGAAGAAAAGCCGCGAACCAGCGCAGCGTCGACTACATTGATGATAGCAAAGGAATTCAACGAATGACCAAGCACGACCTTACGAAATCGCCCGACGATTGCCCGCACTGCGCGGAAGGACCAATCAGCGCCACCCGCGAACATTTCCACCTCGCTGCAGTGGCCGATGCCGCTGCAAATGACACGCCCCTGCCGCTCTACGAGCAAACGTACGCGATCCATCGCGCGCAGCAGCCGGGAGCGCAGCAACTGCCGGCCGCAGCCCATGCGCCGCATGCGCCCAAGAAGGCGACGATCGCCACCGCCGCTATCTACGCCGCCCGTGCCAAGGCCGCAGCCGGCATGGTGACGGAAAACGCCACCGGCAGCATCAACCCCGACGAGATCTACGCCTCGCGCCGCGCAGGCCTCGAGCGCAACCAGCAACAACTGATTCAGTCCCGTCCGGCAAGCACAGCATAGCCGCCGGACGATCTGCGCCGCTCGGTCTTGGATCATCCTCCTTGGGAGGCCGAGCGGCGCTTCAATTCAACCGTGTCGCCGACAAATTCAAATCCGTCACGTTGACGGATTTGACACCATCTGAAGGAACCACACACACCGTGTTAGCCAAAACAAAAGCATCCGCCCCGATCACCCTACAGAAGCGCGTTGATGCGCAGCGCGCGGCAAACAAGAAGCTCGCCGATCGAATCCGGACCGAGGGCGGCGCTGCGGTCGCGGTGCTGCTCAAGCTTGTTCATGACGTAGCAGCGGCGGAGGCCGTTGATGAGGAGCTGAACGGGGCGCTAGGCCGTGGCGCCGAGCAGATTATCGGAGCGGATATTCTTGCTAGAGCTGGCTCGAGCAAGCCGCGCGAAGTCATCTCCGAAACGGAAATCGCGTTGTGGGTATTTGCCGAGAATGGCAATTTAATTGGGGACCAGGATAGAGTGATCGAGCTTTCGGCCGAACGCGGATCGCTCCAAGGAGCGCACCACAGCATCGCGGCCGTCCGCCGCAAATTCCGGCAGACCGAGTATTTCCCCGCCGAGCGCGCTGAGCACGCCGATCCGCTTCTGAAGGCCCTTCGCCTGCCGCTGATGGACCGCCCCGGCTACGCTTGGGATTCTCGCAACGCCATGACGCCCGCCGAGGCCTTGCAAGCGCTCGCTACCGGTGGCGCCGAGCGTCAGTTGACGACCGAGCTCGTCCCGCTGGCGCCGTACGCGCCTGAATATCGCCGCTGATCGCGGCAGATCACCGAATAGGATTACGCCGTTGTCAAAAGTCATTTCCGCCGAGGCGCGGATCACAGCCTCCGACGCCACCGGAAACGTATTCGACAAGCTCGCGAGCAAATTCAAAGGCGTCGAGAAGGCCGCCAAGGCGATGGAGGGCGTGAAAGCCCCGAAATTCCTCGGTAATCTGAACGAGGAATTGCAGCGGCTAAAGCTATCCGAGAAGGAGTTGCAGGCTGTCCGCAAGGAAATGGCGCTGTTCGACTCGCAACTGAAGTCCGGCCCGATCCGGGCGGCGCACTACGTCCGGGCTTTGAAGGAATGGGAGGGCAAGACGGTTGACCACTGGCGCAACGTCAAGGCCGCTGTGGACGATACCGAGAAGTCTCACAAGAAGTTCTTCGCGGGCGCGGCATCCAGTGCGGCGCGTTTCGGCATGCACGCCGCGGGCCTTGTCGGCGGCGCCTATATGGCTGGTCACGCCATCAGGTCCAGCGTCGCGACGGCTGGCGCACAGAACCGCGCCGCAGTCCGCTACGACCAGATGGGGTTGAGCGAAAGCCAGCTTGGCGAGGCCAACATCATGGCTGACAGCCTGTCGTCGAAGTATCCGAGCATTTCCCGCGCCGACGTTCTCGATGACCTTCGTAAGAACGCTTCGCGCCTCGGGAGTTTCGACCGGGCCAAGGAGGTTGCGGACACCTACGCGCGCGCGAGGATTTCCAACAAGATCTCCGGCGGCGATGAGCACGAACTGGAGCAGGTCGTCCGCGCGCTGGAAGGCGCCGGTAAAGCAAACAGCGCGGCCGAATTCGCCTCCGGTATGAATATGTGGTCGAAAGCCAAGGCGGCCAACCCGGACTACACCGGCGAGCAATTCCGGTCGGACCTGTCGGCGGCCTCGTCTGCCAAGTACGGTCTGTCCAAAGACTATATGGAAAACGTGTTCCCGATCCTGGCGTCGCACACCTCCGGGTTCGGCAACAAGCTGGCGACGGGCCTCTCGGCTCTGGTCGGCGGTCGTATGACCAAGAAGGTCAAGGGCGAGCTCACCGAGAGTGGGCTGCTCGATAAGGACGGCAAGCTCCTCGATTCCGAAGGCTACATCTCCAACAACTACGAGTGGACGCAAAAGCACATCAAGCCGTTGCTGGAAAAGCAGGGTGTCCATTTCGGCGAGCACATGAGCGAGGAGGACAAGGGCAAGACCGTCGACTGGTTGCAGCATCACTTCTCGGCCCGGAACGCGGCCGATCTCATGGCGACCAACCTCATCGACGAGTCTCTCGTTGAGCGCGCGCGCGGACGCAAGACGGCGGGCTTGGAGGGCGTTCCGGACCTTCAGGCCAAGGACGCCACGCTCGCGCTCGAGGGACTCAAAACGCAGGCGCAAGATCTCGGTGGCGCGTTTATGGGCCTCGCAACCGTCACTAGCGCGATGAATAAAGTGTCGGGCGATTTCGCGAACTACGCGACTTTCGTTCGGACGGGCAAGATGCCGGAGTCGTCGCCCGGTCTGCACGCGATTCAGAACTGGTGGGATACTCCGTTTCAGGACAAGTGGCGAAAGCACGATGGCCCCGGCAGCAAGGATGATCCAATCAAGCCTTTTGTGGGCGACCTAGACCCGATGGGAGGGGATTACACCCGCAAGTCATTCCATAGCAAAGAATACTGGGAGGGCTTGGGCCGCGAAGGCGCATCGGCGGAGAGCGCGGCGAGGTTAAGACGGGAAAGAGGCCAGCGATTCGATATGCCCGCTTTTGCGGCGCCAGAGGTGTCGGCAACGACGACCTACGGCACCGGTGTGGGCAGCGAGACCGTGCAGGCGCAGCTCACTGGTTCTGCGGAGGTTCACGGCGAGGTCAAGCAGACCATCGAGGTCAAGGCATCGCAGTACTTCGAGGCGCTGGTGCAGAACGCTCAGAACGCCATCAAGCTGGCTGGGCAGTACACCGCCAACGGCGTCGGATCGACCGGGAAGAGCAGTCCTGACGCCGCTGCACCGTCCGTCCCGCACGTCGGCTCCGCCGGGAACATGCCGTTATGACGTTCTGGAAGCGCCGCAAATCACGCCTCGATCGCGTCGCCGCGCGCGTTGTGGAGTTGGAGCACCGCCTCGATCGCGTCGCCGTGCGCCAAGTCGCCAGCGAGGTTTTGTTCGGCACGGCTACTGCCTTTGTGATTGGCGCGATCCCGGCGAATCTGCGCCGGCAAGTGTTTCACGAACTACGAAATTGCGCGCACGCGTCCGGCAGCGATGCCGTGGTCGCGCTCGAGGCCGAAGAGCAATTCGATAGGTTGCTTGACGACATCCAGCGTCTGGCCGAAGTGTCGCGATTGGAGGGCTTGAAGTGAAGACCACCGTTATTCGATCGCCCCGCATCCCCAAGCTCTGCGCCGAGCTCGGCCTGGAGATCCTGCCGACAAACAAGAAGCCCGGGCCCGGACAGACCACGGCAGGTTCGACGTTGCATGCGATTTATCGAAGCCATGGCGAGGGGCATTTGGTCATGTTGCTGCGGACCCTGTTGGAAACCGACGGCAACTCGGAGCACGTCAACGAGTTCACGCTTTACGCCGTCCACGACATCATGCTTGCGCATCCGGAATGGCCGGAGAAGGGCTTGGAGTGGTTAGACGCCTTCGACCGTGTCGACTTGGGCGACGTCAGAGCACAGGCACGCGCAAACCGGGCGGCCGTTCCTCAGCGTCATGGCATCGCCGCGGCGCTACATCGCGAGCTTGCTATCCTGTTCGACAACCCCAACTCTAGCCCGAGCAGAACGGAGGACGGCGTGGCGATTGAAAATGATCTGATCTACGGGACCAGGGCTATCGCGGCTTTCCTCGAGATTCCAATCCAGCGCTGCCGCGAGCTAATCGCCGCCAGCAATCTTCCAACGTTCCAAATGCCCGGAGCTACGACCCGGTGCGCCAGGAAGTCCGCGCTCAATGCGCACTGGCAGGCGCTCGAGGAGGCGGCCGCGCGCAAGGCGGCATAGAGTATCTTCGCTGGCGGGGGTTCCTTGCCTCTAGGGTTGACCTTCGTCAGCAGACAGCATTGCGGGCCGCGGATGTACCGGCGGCGATGCTTCAGCGCCGTCCGGGGATTGGTTTCTCCCGGGCGGCGTTTTTCTATTTGGGGGCTTGCCCGGGCAGGCTGATACCATCTCCCGTCAGTTGCCGGGCATGCGAAAAATGGACGGCTAGTCGGACTAGCGTAACCAGACCACAGGTTGTATTGGGATGCCCTTACCTTACTCAGAAGACGTGTCCTAATGGACTGGGGGCGATTATGAAGCTGAGCGACGGCGAAAAGCTGATTCTTTTGATGCTTGCCGATATGTACAAGGCGATGGAAATCAAGGGCGAATTTGATCCCAACTTCATCTCCAACACTATCTGGAGTGACAAGTTGTGGGGCTTCGATTGGCAATATACAGGCATCCCATTCGAGCGCGGTGAGGATCCTCCGGCCGTCCAGGAGACCGCCAATATCATGGATATGTGGTGGTTGATCGAGGAGGCGTATGAGAAGCTATCCCCGGACGACAAAGAGCGGCTGAAGAAGGAAGCGGAGCCGTTCGGCGAGCACGTTCGATTTAGCGGGTTTGATGGCAACAACGAAGAGCACTACGGGATTGCGACGTACCTAGTTAAGGATCTGAAGCGCTTTAGTCATTTTGCCGACCGAGACCTGAACTCACATTTCCAGTCGGTGCCGGGTTACTTGCGGATGTACCGCGTGTTTGAGCCGATGCGAGCGGGGCTGCACAATCGATCGCTCAACTTGGATGAGCTCACCGCGATTTTGAAGGAGCGCATTCACCCAGATAACCGGTGAAACGTTCGACGCTCGCGGTAGGCACCGCCACCGCGGAGATTAGAGTGCCATTTGCCTGAGTCCGGTGCGGCCGTCCATGCGTTTTGAGGGACGGCCGCTACCTACCTAGCCCCGCCACAAACGCCTCTCAGCGCGCTCTGCGGCCCTCCCCAAATATGGATGGTCGGTCGCTTCTGCGCCCATCGCAGACCCCTATTTTTACAGGGGTTCCGGAGGCCGCGTTGACACGCGGGCTAGGGTGGTAGCCAAATCGCCATTTGCCGGCGTGCGGAGCGGCCCCACATTCGTTCGATGGAATGCCGCTACTCGAACGCACTATCGAGTTTGTCCAAATCGGTCAGCGGTTCGATCATTTTGAGTTAGTTCATGCATGCGAAGGACGGACATCGGCGTTGGTTACGCAGTAGCCAACGCCTCCGTGACCGCGTCCGGATTCTTCTCTATGACCTTCAGGAGAATGCGGGCAGACACTTCTGGTGTTCTGCGCTTCTGCTCCCAGTCTCTGAGGGTTGCCGCAGGGATGCCAAATCGAAGCGCGAAGGCCTCCTGGCTCAGGCCAAGTGTCCTGCGGATCTTCTGGACATCGAGAGTTTCAGGGATGTGGACCTGAAAGGAAGAGGGATCAGCCTCTCCGCTCGCAATCTTGCGGGCATTTTTCGCGGCCTTGATAAGACGCTTTCCAAGTGTGCTCATCTCGCTCTCCTGCGTAACTCGGCTGCTTTGCGTTTGACCGACTTCAGATAATCCTCTGCGAGCCCGGCCAGTTCTTTTTTTAGTTCGTTTCTTTCGGCGTTTGTCAGATTGTCCTTCTCATTTTTCTTGAACACCGCCAGCATGAATACAGGGATGCCCTTGCCCCCATAGTAGTGGACCACTCGGTAGCCACCCGATTTACCCTTCCCAGGTATCGGGAATCTAACCTTTCGAGCGCCTCCGGTTCCGACCATTGGAGAGCCAAGCATTGGATCTTCGGACAGGGCGTTTACGATCAGCCCTCGCTCCTCGGCCGACATCCCCACGTCAGCCGCATCATTCAGGAAGTCTGCAGTTTCGATAACCCCGTGCATGCACATATACGGCACTGCCGTAGCAACGGCAAGCCCCCTCTTGCGGTTCCATCTTACAACTTCTGGTAACGTATTATTTAGAATTGGAACGTTTACCAAGCTCCAAGGCGCTTAAGAGTGAGTTTTCCAGAGGCGGTTTCAAAAGTGTGGGTGCCCACAAAACCTGTTTAGGGAGAAGTGATGGCCGAAAGAATCGCAATCTTCGTTTGGCTTCTGTTCAACGGCACTGCCTTTCTGTTGGCCCTCGGCGGTGGCGTCGCAGGCGTAGCCTACCTCTTCGGGTCAGACGCCTTGGATATTAGCGTGGCTGCCTACCTGTGCGCGCTCTTGATCTACCTGATCGGGAAGGTGCTCTGCTGGGTGCTTATTGGAGGAGAGCGCGCAAAAAGCCCGCCGGCGTGAACCGACGGGCACTGATGGGCGAGGTAGCGGCTGTCTAGAACTAGGCAGCCCTGCGACGGCCAGTCCGAGGTAAGTAATCGATCGGCGTCAACATCAGATCCTCCCGCCAAAGAAATGGTTGAGCGTATCGGCGAGCTTCACCAGCAAGGAAGGGTACCATTCGTCAGGCCAGCTTTTGATTGTGGCTGTGTACTCCAACAGCGCCAGCGTTCCGTCTTTCGTTGATGGCGCGAAGTTCACAAGGCGCCACGCGGCTCCGGTCTCCACATCGCCGGCGGCGTCCAGGTCCCGCTCTGCCTGTGTCCAGCGGGGATCGTCTCTCGAGCACTTCTCGCGCTCCAGCGCCTCGTAACGATCAACGGCAGCCTGATATGCTGCGTAGGCCGCCTTGTGGGCCTCGATCGCAGCGAGGATTGGATCTGGGTTAGACGCGTTTAAGGGCCGTGTGATAATTTCGTTTTCAGCCTTGGGCATAGCTACTTCCTTTGCTCGGGGTTAGGCCCGTTGGGGTGTTCTCAGCACCTCGGCGGGCCGCATTCTCACTCGCGGATGCGAGCGATCTCTTTGGACCCAAAACGGGACCCAAACTCAAAATGACGGGCAGGGATTGGATGAGCTGGAGCGACCGCGGCAAGCGTCGCAAGTGTCTGAAATGGCTGACGAGAAGAAACGATGTTGTATAGGCCGGGACGTGCCCGTGCGTTTTTCAAGACCGGTGCCTTAAACCACTCGGCCACCCTTCCGGACAGAGAATGGTTGTCGCTTAACGCAGTCGACCGCGCAAGGCAACGCGAAGTTGGCGCTTGCGGGGGAAAACCAAGTCCTATGGGGGAACAGGCCGGGAAGGGCGAAGCTCGGCTTCGTCGAGCAGTCGTTCGGCTCGGATTCGCTCACGGTGTGGCTCGGCTTCGTCCCACGACGACTGGAATGCACGCTGCGCTCAATCACGCAGCGTTTGATGACCGGACACGTCCGATGGCCGGCGCTGAGCTTGAGCAACGCACTCGTGCTCGCATCCGCCTCATCCGCACGACGCATGGCCAGATCTGTCGTTTTGATAAAGGTTGTATGAAATAGATCACGCAACCCCGAAAAATATTCGCGCTTGCTTCGACGTTGAAGGTGCGTGTCTACGTGACATCACCCAAAAGTTGTGCTTAGTCTCCGGCGGCCTTCTTCGTCTTGCTGTCCGGGGGCTGGAATGGACACCGAAGCATTGACCGTTGCTTATGCGCGCGTGAAGGCGATCCTGGATGAAGCTGCCGGCGATAGCACCGCTGATTATGGTGGCGCTGGACGGTTTTGGGACAAGGGCGCACAGGCGCTGGAGGCGGCCGAGATCTTCGGCATCAAGATGGTTGCTCCAGTGCCGGAGGGCCACGCCTGCTGCATCCCGCCGCATGCGCGCAGCGACGCGTCCGGATTGATCAGGGGATTGCGCGGTGAAGCACCGTTCGACGGCGGCCGGTTTCCGGCGCTGCCATGGGGCGGCAAGCGCGTCACGCCCGCGGACGTCGACCGCATTGCCGACTGGATCGATGCCGGCTGCCCGGATGATGCGACCAGCGTCGCAGTTGAGCTTGCGCCTGGCAAGCCGGCGAAGACTGCGACGGTGAAGGTGAGCGAGATCGCCGAATTTGCGGTTGCTGCCGACGGCTATTCGCCGGCCGCGGATGCCGGCGAGCCCCGGCGGCGCATGAACGTCGACTGCATGAGCGAGCCGCAGCTCGAACGGCTGCGCCGCGGCTTCCGCCGGCTTTACGATCTCGACCACTGGCCGGAAGACCGGCGCAACTACAACAACCAGGCGCTGATCCACCAGAACCATTGCCAGCACGGCTGGGAGCGCTTCCTGCCCTGGCACCGCGCCTATCTCTACGAGTTCGAACAGAACCTTCAGGACTTCGAGCCCGGGCTGATGCTCCCGTACTGGGACTTCACGATGCCGGAGTACCGGCCGGAGGAGCCGGACAAGGGCCGCATCATTCCGAATTCGATGAAGGCCTATCTCACCGAGGAAGCGGCGGAGACGCTGTTGGCGGCGCTCGACCCGGCGCCGACGGCGGCGCAGAAGAAGGCGATCCTGGCGCTCGCGCATGACCGCGTCACCTTCACCTCACAGCACCGCTTCTTCTGCTACGTCATCAGCAAGATCGGCTATGCGGCCGTCACGCCGGATACTGAGAATGCCAACCGCCAGCGCTTCATCGACGCGCTGCTGCACTCGAACTCGCTCTGGTATCCGCTGCGCTATCCGGCCGAATATCCCAAGGGACAGACTATCAACCAGGCGATCAACTATCATTACCCGTCGGCCGACGACATCGCCCAGATCCTGAGCCTCAACAATTTCCGCGACTTCGGCGGCGGCAGCATCTACGACGCGGCGTTTGGGTTCCTCGACCAGAATCCGCACAACACCATGCACATCTGGACCGGTGGGCAGAATCCGGATGCAGGGCAGGCGACCTATGTCTGCAAAGATGCCCCGACTGCGGCGGCTGCATCGCAATCCGACGCCGAGACCACACGTCTGCGCGCGCTCGCCAAGCGCCGCAACGATGCCGTACAGGTCGGCGGGCGCCGTTTCCACGCGCGCCCGGATCTTTATTCGCAGCCGCGCTCCGGCGACATGTTCAGCAACCTGACGGCCTCCTACGACCCGGTGTTCTGGCCGATCCACGTCAATATCGATCGGATCTGGTGGGAGTGGCAGAAGCTCAATCCGAATGCGCTGCCGGCGGATCTCGATTCCGTGCTGTCGCCGTGGAACTACACGATCCGCGACACGCTCGACATCGCGCCGTTCGGCTACGAATACGTTCGCAGCTCGCATTTCATGCCGGTCGGGCTCGAGGCGCCAGTCAGCCGCTTCGTGTCGCAGCCGATCAACGTGCCGCAGGCCGCACGCAGCTTCAAACGCGCGGAGATCCGCCTGCATCAGGTGCCGCAATTGATGCGCTCCTGCTTCGTGCGCGCCTTCCTGAACGAACCCGGGGCCGATGCCTCGACGCCGATCAAGGGCAATCCGCACTACGCCGGCTACATCTCGATCTTCGGACATGGGGCCTGCTACGGCGGTCCCGGCCATTGCGATATCCCGCCGCCGCAGCCGCGGCGCTTCGACCAGCGCGGGCGCAGCCACAACACGCCACGCGTCCATCGCATCGACGTCACGGCCGCCGCGAGGCAGGCGCTCAAGAAGAAGGGCCCGCTGCAGATCACGCTGGTCGTGATCGGCGGCGACTACCAGGAGGAGAGGGAGCTTCTGAAGCTGGAAGGCGTGTCGATCAGTTTCCTGGATTGAGAAAGCGGCGGGGAAGTCATGGCGACGTATCGAATCCATCCGGGCATCGGCATCGCGCGCCTGGGCAACAGCGACAACGAATTCTACCTCGCGCCGGAGACGCCCGCGGCGATGCCGCTCGCCTGCGATAGTTTCGGCAATCCCCTGCACGGCCCCGACGGGGTCACACCCGTTCCGGTCAAGACGTTCAAGGATGCGCAGGGTCGCGTGAAGCGGCAGGCCGCGCGCTTCCAGATCTTCGTCTATGACGACGAGTCCCCGGAAGGCAGGCCGCTGGCGCTCGGCGATGCCGTGGAGGGCGGCGGCAATCATGGTGTGCTCGTCGACATCCAGTGGCGCGTCTATGTCGCCAACAAGAAGGCCTCCTGGTACCCGTTCACCGAGCTCAAGGGCGAGCATGGCTACGCGCCCGGCAGTGCGCGCCGCAACGCCGACATCACCGGCCAGGACCGCGACCTGCTCATCATCGATCCCGGCCCGCGCAGCGTGAACGCGACCACCAACCGGCGCGCGCATTTCGATCGCTCGGGCGGCCCCGGCGGCTATGCCACCACGTTCCCGCCGAGGGGCCTCCAGCCGTTCGACATCGACACGCTGGGCGAAATGATGACCGACAACAAGGGCCGCCTGGTCGTGCTCGGCGGTCACGGCAATTCGGGCATGGACGTCAACGGCAGCTTCGGTCCGAAGATCGAGGACTATGCCAACACCGACGGCTGGTACGACGACATCTCCGATGGGCCGGTGATGGCGCGGCTGATCATGTATTCGAAACAGGTCGGCCAGACCCGCTACATCGACGTCGAGTTTCCGGCCTGGGTCGTGGTTGGCTATCCGCGCTTCGTCCCTGAGATCCTCGACATGATCACGATGGACGAGGTGCTGTACGATCTCTATGTGCGCCAGTTCGCCACCGATACCGGCATCTATGGGACGCTCGGCACCTATGACGATCCGCAGCAGATCCCGTTCCGCGACGAGGCGGCGCTGCGTCACTGGCAGGCCGGCCGTCTTGCCTGGAATCGCAACTACCGGCCGTGGTTCTATCGCGACATCTGGCCGATCCTGTTCCGGCCGGATGAATTCAGGTATCTGAACGATATCCTTCAGCAATCGAACTACCCGCACGATCAGGCGCAGCGCGGCACGTTCGATCCGGACAAATTATCAAAGACCCCGAAACGCGCGACGCGGCCGACGGCGACGGCGACACCGTCGGATGCACCGTTGCGCGATGCCAGTCAGGGCGAAGCGGTCATGGCGGTGGCGGCGGTCGCAGGTCCGACCCACTATTCCAAGGCCGACGATCCCTACGGACCGATGCGCCGCTTCCTGTTCGATCTGTTGCGCCGTGCGGGCGAGGCCAATTCCTTCCAGGTGCAGGACCGGGCATCGTCGCGCGTCCATTCGCTGCCGCTGATGCCATTGCTGTGCGGCGACAATCCGCTGACCAACGAGACGCCGTCGAAGTTCCTTCATCTCACCCAGTACCAGCTCTTCATCCTCGGCCAGTGGGCGCGCGGCTGGTTCATCAACGAGAAGGAGGAGGGCTGGCTACCCGACGGCTATTCACCCTTCGCGCCTTATCCGAAGACACCGCCGAAGACCGGCCGCGAGCTCGACCGCGGCGTGCTCAGCAACGTGCTCGGCGGCGCCTTTTGTCCGGGCGCCGAGCTCGGCTGGGTGATGCGCAACCCTTCGATCTACTGGGCGCCGTATCGCATCAACGCCGATCGCAGCGTCTCGGATTTCCTGCAGAGCGCCGCCCAGGCCAACCAGGACCACGGCACCGTGATTGCCGACCCGACCTTCAACGTCAACTCGCCGCTCAGCCAGGACAACGATTTCGAGACCGGTCTTCAGCCGGGTGACCTCACCAAATATATGGGTCTGCCCTGGCAGTCCGATTTCAACGAGTGCACCACGCAGCCGATCAACATCACCTACGCCGACTGGAACAATCTGTGGCCGGGCAGCGACAATGACGATCGCTTGCGACGCGACGAGAAGACCTGGACCACATTGTGGTGGCCGGCGCATCGGCCGTTGCAGTCGTTCGAGATCGCCTCGGTCTCGAACGGAAAGCCCAATTACGTCTGGACCACTTGGAGCCGCGGCGTCCCGCAGACGCCGGTCGGCGACCTCAAGATGGTCACTGAGTGGTCGCTGCTCGGTTTCATCGTGCGCAATCCCTACGAGCCGGCCGTCAAGCCCGCCGACAGTTATCAAGGGCCCAAATACATCAGCGTCGAGCGAACAACCGGGTCGCGGCCCGATCCCAAAAGCGAGGCATCATGAGCGACAATCCATTCGTCGGACATTGGACCTATCGCAGCCTGCTCAACGATCCCGACGTCAACACGGCCTTCAACAATCTCGAATTCGGCCGCGGCACGATCGAGATCGCGGACGGGCCGATGCAGCTGCTGACCGGCACGATCGGCGGCCCGGGCTGGTCGCTCGCGCTGAAGGGATCGCGCGCCTACGGGGCGCCGATGCAGGTGCGTTTCCAGGGCACCGGCGTCGTCGGCGGCGAGGAATGGATCTACGATTATTGGGGCTCGCTGGTGCCGGCCTGGCCCAATGGCGTCGACCAGCGTCCGGCTATCGTCGGCTCGGTGATCCGGACCATCCCGCACAGCGGCGGCTCGCCCGGCACGGTGGCGCCTGCCGGCGTCGTGGCGTCGTTCTACGCAGTCCGGGCCGACTGACCTTGGCCGCGTTCGACATCATCGTTGCAGGCGCAGGTCCAGCCGGAGCGGCCGCTTCCCGCGCGCTTGCGATGTGCGCGCCAGAGCTTCGGGTGGCCGTGATCGCGCCGTCCGGGCGGCGCGGGCGCGGCGAAGGACGGGGCCCGGGACGAGACCAAGGACGAGGCGAGGTCTTGTCACCGTTGGTCCAGCCGGTGCTGCGGCAGTTGGGTCTGTGGCCGACTTTCCTGGCGCAGGGCTTTGCGCCGTCGCACCGCACGCTCACCTCCTGGGACCAGGCCGGCCTGACGTCGAGCGAATTGCTGCTGGAAGCGCGCGGGCCGTCATGGCGCGTTGATCGAATGGCGTTCGATGGCTGGCTGACGGCGGAGGGTTGCCGCGCGGCCGAGCGCGTCGATGCGAAGGTCTGTCATCTCGCGCGCGAGGCGGACGGCTGGTCGGTCGTTTGCGACGACGGCACCAGCCATTCGGCCCGGCTGATCATCGATGCGACGGGCCGCGCCCGCGCGCTCGCCGATCGCCAGGGATCGCGGGCGAAAGCGCAGGACCGCCTGATTGCGGCCTATGCCGAGGCGACGACGTCGGGACCGGCGGCACCGGAACTGCTCGTCGAGGCCTTTGAAGACGGCTGGTGGTACACGATGGCACTCGACCAGGGCAGGCGCGCTTTTGCCTGCATGACCGATGCCGATCTCGCGCGTGGCCTCAGGCTGAACACGCCGGACGGCTGGCGCAGAGCTCTCGCCAGGACGCAATTCGTCTCGGCGCTCGCGAGCAAGATCATTCGGCTCGAACCACCCCGCTTGATCCCTGCGGGCAGTCGGTACGCCGCAACGACTGCCGGCTTCCATTTCCTCTGCGCAGGCGATGCCGCGAGCGCTTTTGATCCGATCTCGGGTCATGGCGTGGTCAAGGCCATGCGCTCGGGCGTGTTCGCCGCCTATGCCGCCAGCGATTGCCTCGCGCGCGGTGATGCGGCCGCTCTCGATCGCTACGGCGTGTGGATCGCGCGCGAAGCTGCGGCCTACGCGACGACGCTGAGCGAACACTACGGCAGTGTTTCGCGCTGGTCCGAGCGCCCGTTCTGGCGGCGCCGGCATGCCGACGCGCCTTCACGCAATCCTTCGAGCAGTCTTCTGGAACAGTAGGGCGGACAACATGATGAAGAGCTTCGCGCGAATTGGTCTTGTCGTCGCCGCGCTGGGACCGAGCCTTCCAGCATTCGCGGCGCCGGTTCCCCGTGCTTTCGAACCGCCGCCGACGCTGCCCGGACAGGGCAATGTCGTGGCCCTGGAGGCCGGCGTGGCGCCGGCTGTCGGCGGTTGCCGGCCGCAAGGATCGATCTCGCGCAGCGGCTCGATCGTCTCGGTGGTGCTCAACTTCATGCGCGGCCGCTTCTTCATCAACAACCCGGATCCGACCGATCCGCAACCCGATGGCCTCGACCCCGTCGAGCTGCGCTCCTATGGCGGCTGCAAGTCGGGCCCGGCGATCTTCATCAAGCCCGGCGATACGCTGCGCGTCGACCTGATCAACCAGCTCGCGAAGGACGACCCGAGCTGTTTGCCCAATCCGCCGGAGGGGCTGGGCTTGCCGGCGTTGGTCGGGTGCTTCAACACCACCAACCTACACACGCACGGCCTGCACGTTTCGCCTGCCGGCAACAGCGACAACGTGCTGCTCAACATCGCCCCACAGACGAAGTTTCCGTATGAGATCAACATCCCCAACGACCATCCGGCGGGGACGTTCTGGTATCACGCCCACCGTCATGGCTCGACGGCAGTGCAGGTGGCGAGCGGCGCCTCGGGCGTGCTGGTCGTCAAGGGCGAGCGACCCTATGCGCCACCGTCGCCGCAGAACCCGAAGCCGATTGCCGATATCGACACGGTCCTGCATGACGTCAACGGCGCCCCGTTCAAGGAGCAGCTCTTCCTGTTTCAGCAGATCGCCTATGCCTGCTTCGCCAACCAGCCGAACCAGCCCGGCGGCCCGTGGCAGCAGATCTACACCACGCAGGGACTCTACAACGCCAACAGTCCGGCAAATATCGCCAACGCGCCGTGGACGTGCCCACTGGCGACGTCAGGCAATCCGGTAAGCCCCGGCGTCGTCGAGAACTTTGGCTTGCAACTGGACTCATCGTCGATCTGGGACACCAATGGCCGCTTCACCAGCGTCAATGGCATCGTGCAGCCGACGCTCACCGTGCCGGCGGGCGAGATCCAACGCTGGCGCTTCGTGCATGCCGGCATTCATGACACGATTAACATTCAGCTCGTGCGCGCCACGCCGGTCGGCACAACGAACCTGATCGCGACCTCGGCGCTGAGCGGCAACCGCCAGCAGCAGAAGGCCGATCTTCTGGCCGCCTGCAACGCCTCGACGGGCACACTGATCCCGCAGTTCGAGATCGCATCCGACGGTCTGACCCGGACCAAATTGCGCACCGTGCACGCCTCGCAAGTCGGCGGCGTGCTCGAATCGAACTACATGCAGCCCGGCTATCGGAGCGACGTCCTCGTCGTATTCCCCTCGGACGGGGACTATTGCCTGCTCAACCAGGCGGCGCCGAAGGCTGAGCGCGTGTCCAACGGCAATGGCGGCGGGCAGGGGCCGACGACGCCGCAATTGCTGGCCTATGTCCATGTGCGCGGAGGCCAGCCCGTGACGGGGGACCTGCAGGCCTATGTCGGCAAGGCGCTATACGATGCCAATCCGACGCTGCCGGACGCCGTTCGCACCGGGCTGCGTGACGGCGATCTGCGGCCGTGGGCGCCATTCGAAAACCTTGCGCCGCCGGCTGCGGGCAGCCAGCAGCAGCAGGCGGCCTTCGCGATCAACTTCCCGGCCTTCACGGTCAACAACGCCTCGTACGATCCCGACGTGGTGAACTTCACGCGCGAGGTCAACACCACGGACGATTGGCTGCTGTCCGCGCAAGGCGAGCCGCACATCTTCCATATCCACGTCAATCCGTTCCAGGTGATCGACGTCACCACCACCAACACCAACGGTCAGCAGATATCGATCTACAATCCCGACGGCACCTGCAAAGCTGACATCGTGTATGCCGACAAGCAGCAACTGGCCAACCAGTATTGTGGCATGTGGCACACATTCCGCGACACGATCATCGTCGAGAACAACTATCAGATCCGCGTCAGGACGCGGTACGACCGCTACATCGGCGAGTACGTCCTGCATTGCCACATCCTGGACCACGAGGACGCGGGCATGATGGCCAATATCGCGATCGTTCCCGACCTCAACGCGCCGGGCGGCGGCCTCGGGATGGCGGGGATGCGCCATGCCAAGCAGCCGACGGCGACACCCGCGGCGACGCCCGTAGGCCACAAACATTGATCGTCACAGGAAGCAGGGAGGATTACGCGCGATGAAGATCGGCATCCCCGTCTACGACGGCGTCGACATGCTCGACGTCGCCGGTCCCTTCGAAATGTTCGACTGGGCCGACTTCGACGTCGAGGTCGTCGCGGCAAAGCCGGGAAGCCGGGAATGAAACGGTTTCGCAACCGGGGATTTCCGTTCGAGGTCGCAAAATCCTTCGCGGAGTGCACCCAATATGATGCCGTCTGGATTCCCGGCGGCGATCCAGTCGCGCTCACCGAGATCATCAACGATCCGCACCGGACCTACGTCCAGTTTCTGACCAGGCAGGCCGCCGGTGCGAAGTACATGTGCTCGGTCTGCGAGGGAGCAATGCTGTTCGCGGCATCGGGCCTTCTCGACGACCATTGGGCGACGACGCACTGGGCTTTCCTGGAATGCTTCCCGACGCTGTTCCCGAAGGTGAAGGTTGCCGACGGACATCCGCGTTTCGTGCTGGATCGCAATCGCCTGACCGGAGGCGGAATATCCGCGGGCCTCGACGAGGCCCTGATGTTGATCACGCTGCTCGGAGGCACGGAGCTGGCGCGTGAGGTTCAGCAGAACACCCAATACTATCCGGACCCGCCCGTCCGCAGCGCGATTCCCGCGGCACCGCAGTGCCCGCTCACAGGCGTCAAGCCGCCGGGGTCGACGCAATAGGTCCGGCCGACCGAATGCATCATCTAACTATCTGATATGTTGATACTTCAATCGGCCGCATCGACTGCCGGGTTCAACTCATGGAACCGTTTCGTTGCTCGCGCGTTGTCTCCGCATGACCGAAGACCTTTCCTTCCGACGCAAACCCCTGACCCCTGAGCAGCGCCAGGCTCGTGATGCCGCACGCCGGATCGAGGCCGAAAAGGCCATGCGCGATCACGAAGAGGCCCAGAAGGCGTTTTACGCCAATAAGGAACGGCTGAGGGCCGAGCGGCTCGCGCGCGAAGCGGCCGAGGCGAAGGGCTGACCGAACGCGGTCGCCGCCCACAATCTTCTGAAGCGATCTCCCAACCGGAGACCGGCCGCTAATGCCGGTTGGACATTCCCGTTGCGCTCAAAGCCAGCTTAAGCGCCTGGACGGCGCCGGCGAACGCGCCGCGGGGCGCTTGCGCCTCGATCGCTTCGGCCGCGATGCGACAATCGTCGGCCACCTTGAGCAACCCGCTTCGCGCGAGATCCATGGTGGAGAGGGCAGCCTGCTCCAGGCAGACCCGTTCAAGCCGTCGAAACTCCCGCAGCTCTTTGTTCATGCGCCAGCTCTTGATGTCCCCCGGCCCATCCGGCGCCGAGTCTGCTTAACGGACGGTAAACATCTCTGCCTAGCCGATTTGGCTGGCGCGGCGCTGGTGCGTGCCGTGCCCACGCCCGGGCTGCGGTGCACCACCGCGCAGGCTTGACGGCCTCTGCCTTCCGGGAGGAAGATTCAAATGATCCTAAACTGACGAGAACCACGGAGACGTTCGCTCCCAGCCAGTCCGATTCTCCTCAGCGAAAACGCATTGGAGCTGACCATGACCACGTTCGACAAGCGCGAGCAGGGCTTTGAGGCCAAATTCGCTCACGACGAGGAATTCATGTTCAAGGCCACGGCCCGGTCCAACAAGCTGCTCGGGCTCTGGGCCGCGGGCCAGCTCGGGCTCAGCGGCGACGCCGCGGCAAGCTACGCAACGGCGCTGGTGACAGACAATCTGGAGAGCCAGAGCATCGACGATGTCGTGGGCAAGGTGTCCGGCGATCTTGCCGCCAAGGGCGTCGCGCGCGAGCAGGTCGCGCAGAAGCTTCAGGAGTGCCTGCACCAGGCGCTCGCGCAGCTCGAAGCAAGCAAACAATAAGAAGGCCGGCCGTTGCCCTCACTCGGCGTGCTTGCGCATTCCGGAGTCGCTGAGCCTGTCGACGTAGGCAATGCCGATCGCCGAGGCGATGAAGGTGATGTGGATCAGGACCTGCCACATCACGCCGGTCTCGGTGAAGCCGGCGCGGTTCGAGCCTAGATTGCCGGCCTCGATGAAGGTGCGCAGCAGCGCGATCGAGGAGATGCCGATGATGGCCATGGCGAGCTTGATCTTCAGGACGCTCGCATTGACGTGGCCGAGCCATTCCGGCTCGTCGGGATGACCCTGGAGGTCGAGCCGCGAAACGAAGGTCTCGTAGCCGCCGACGATGACCATCACGAGCAGGTTGGAGATCATCACGACGTCGATCAGCGCCAGCACGCTCATCATGATCTGCTGTTCGGTGAGGTCGATCGCGTGCCAGGAAAGATGCCAGAGCTCCTTGAGGAACAGCACGATGTAGACGCATTGCGCCACGATCAGTCCGAGATAGAGCGGCAGTTGCAGCCAGCGCGAGCCGAAGATGATCATCGGCAGCAGGCCCAAACGCGGCAACGGCGGGCGGGGTTCGGTGCGCAGTTCGGACTCGGGTCCAGGCTCAACCGACATTCAGGCAGCATCCTCGCGAGCTGAGATGATCTCGCCTTCATGTAACCCGACAAGATGGCCGGTGGAAGACGGCCAAGCCGCTGGCTGCGGCCGGCAGATCGCGCAGTCTCGTGCTACCGTGCCGAACGGCGAAAGAGTCAGGGCTTGAATCGGGAGGCGGGGGTGTCTTGGAGCGGCTTCGGCAAAAGGCTCGGCGGCATCGCGGTCGCCGTCGCAATCGTGGTTGGCGCCGGTGGCGCGGAGGTCTCGGCGACGCCGCTGACGCCGTTTCGCTACGAGGCGCAGGCGCAACGTCATTGCCCGCACGATCAGGTGGTCTGGCTCGATTTCAGGAAAGGCATCTACTACGGCAAGGGCCAGAAGCGGTATGGCCAGGGTTTCGACGGCAGCTTCGTCTGCCTGAGCGAGGCCCGCGACAGCCTTTATCGCCGCTCGCTATTGGGCCTGCGCTGAGCAGCGCGTGATTCGGAGGTTTGGGGGACGGCTATTTCCGGTCCGGCAGCTTTACCGGCACGTGCGGGGAGGTGCTGATCACCCGGGGGCTTCCGTCGGAATAGGTGCGGTCGCCGCGGATCAGCGATTCCAGAACCAGAAAAAATTTCTCAGCAAGCATTTGCGTCACCCTCGTTGGTGATGGCCTCTTGAAATGAGTCGAGGCGCCGAACGCAGAAATTCAATCAACTAAACGGGAGCAGGGCAATACCGGACAGAGCTGTATGCTGCATCGCGGTGTAGTTGTGGTTAGAAAGAAGGAGCCTGGTGGTGGTGCTCAGGCGAAGGCCAGTGCCACGAGGCTCGAGCAGAGAAGAAACAAGCCGCCGGCGGTCAGTGCCAGGAAGCCATCGGATACGAAGTCATGGTTGCGCATGGGACACCTGCCGCTCTCGTGTTCGATGCTCGGTCGGATCGATTAAGATTGTCCGAACGTGCCGTCTTGAAAGAGGTGATCCTTGCCGTCCGCGCGAATGCCCTCAGGCCCTCGTGCGGTAACCTTCAAACGCATGGGCCAGGAAGATCCCCGCGCTTACCAGACCCATCAGTGCCGAAACCGTCTCGATCATCATCAAATTCCAGTTCGCCCCTGCAACCGAGAAAACGCGTGCGGCCTTGCACAGTCAAAAGAATTCCAGTGAGCCACAAGACAATGGGGGTGGAGTGAGGATTTGGCGCAACAGAATGTCCAGGAGTGGTACAGAGCAGGGTGCCTGCGCTCCGTAGATCAACGGGGGAGAAGCGAACGCCCCGTTTACCATCCCGGCGTGAACGCTGTGGGCTCCCCATTTCCGCCGTGTTCGGGTTGCGTTATCCTTACTGCTTCCGACGCGGTGGTGGGCCGCCTCGGATTTTGGGACCGGACAGCGGCTCCCCCGTAGCCAAAGCGGGTTGGGTACGCCTCCGGCGAAGTGGTATTTGGGGCGCATGGGGATCCGACGGTCAGATTCGGTTTTGCGGGCCGCACGCGGTGTTGCCGCGGTCGCGACCTGCCTCGCGCTCGCCAATTGCGCCTCCTCGAACAAGTTCGCCAGTCGGGTCGATCCGAAATACGGCGTGTCCTCGAGCCCGCGGGTCGTGGCGTTTGGAGATCCGGTTCCGAAAGGCGGCGGCACCTACCGCGTCGGCAAGCCCTATGTTGTGGGCGGTCGGACCTACGTGCCGGAGGAGGACGTCAACTACCGCGCCGAGGGTATGGCGTCCTGGTACGGCGACGATTTCCACGGCCGCCTGACCGCCAATGGCGAAGTGTTCGACATGACTTCGCTGACAGCGGCGCATCCGACCCTGCCGATGCCGTCCTATGCGCGGGTGACCAATGTCTCGAACGGCAAATCGCTGATCGTGCGCGTCAACGACCGCGGGCCCTATCACGGCAACCGCCTGATCGACGTCTCGAACAAAGCCGCTGAACTCCTTGAATTCAAAGGCAATGGCGTCGCCAAGGTCCGTGTCGAATATGTCGGCCGGGCGCCGCTGGAAGGCTCCGACGACCGCCAGCTGATGGCGACCCTGCGCACCGGGATCCCGGCGCCGTCGCCCTCGATGGTGCGGGTTGCCTCGGCAAGGCCCTTCGTGCCGGAGCTGCCATCGTCGAACCGTAGCGCCATTCGCGGCGAGGTTCCGACGCCGGAAGGGCGGCCCTACAATCTCGGCAACACCTCTGCCGACATGGCGTCGCTCAACGCGACCTCGGAGATGTCGGCCTCGAGCCGCAGCCGGGGCCGGGGCCGGGCGCTCCAGAACGCGCGTGCCGTGTCCTATGACGAGGATGGCCGCTATGCGACCGAGAACGCGCCGTCATCGGCCGACGGCGCCGCCGAGGCCCGCAGCATCCTGAGCGGCCGCGGCCTCTACTAAGCAGGTACCAAGCCGGCAAATCCGGCGAGCGGCGTAGCGCCGCTGGCCCGTCGTCGCGCCCAGGGATCAGAATGGGATGCGCGCGCGTCCCGTGAACGTCCAGATCTGCGTGTTGCTGCCGATGCCGCCGAGTTCGGCGCCGAAGCCGACCGTAGTGCCGCCCGCCAGCCTTGCGCCGATGCCGCCCGTGATGCGGGCTGACCAGCCCTGGAGCAATGGTGTCGAAGCGAGCGGGATGCCGCCCGCAGCAACGATCGCGGCCGCATCGTCACGGGTGAAGTAATAGTCGGCAAAGACGCCGGCATAGGGCGCCAGCAGCACGCTATCGAGCCACGGTATGGGGTAGGAGACCCTGTTGCCGGCAGATGCGCGGCCGCTCGAGAAGGTGCGGGCCGCCTGCTGGGTGCCGAGCGAGTCGACATAGGCGTTTTCCCGCTCCCAGATCGCGTAGACCTTGGCCGACGGTTCGATATTGAAATTGGCCCAGCTGTAGCTGCCGGTGAAGCCGGTCGCGAATATCCAGCGATTGCCGTTGAAGTTGCCTTGGGCCGTGCCGGCGGTGCCGTCATAGCCGATGCCGGAATAGGTCACGGCCACGTCGTAACGCAGCGTCGGGATGATCTTCCAGCCGAGATAGGCACCGACGGTCCAGCCGTCGCCCTTCAGCTTTCCGTTGATGTCGGTCTGGGTGTAGCTGAAGTTCTCATAGCCGCCGGTCACACCGACCAGCAAATTGGGTCTCGCCCGGTAGGTCAGTCCGGTCAGCAGGTTGATCTGCTGGCCGAAGAGCGTGGCCTGGGTTGCCCCCTGACCGATGTTGCCGGACGAGCCCCATTGATCGATGCCGCTGCCGCGTACGTCGATCCAGAACAGCCAGTCCTTCTGCTCCCTGAAGCGCGCAGCCGGTGCCTTGGTCGGAGCCGCCCGATCGATCGCGGCGAAGGCGTCATCGATCCGCGAGGAGCCGCGCCCGCGGCCGCCGGTCCGGCCGGAGCCGCCGTCGCCCGAATAGGAGTTCAAACTTTGAGAACCGGGCTGCTGACCGGATTTGGGCTTGTCGTCCTCATCGCCGTCGGGCGCGGCGGCGAAATTGACGCGCAGCCCGCCCGCGCCTGGCATGATGTACTGCCCGCCGTCGCTGAACCCTTCGGAAATCGCGGTGTCAATCGAACCGGAGATCGCCTGTCCCGAACTCTGCGCCACGATCTTGGTGACGTTGAGCTGGAGGGCGCGCAGCTTGGCGCTGTCGGCGGGAATGTCGACCGACTGGTTCAGAGCCGGCGAGGTC
This sequence comes from Bradyrhizobium sp. S3.7.6, assembly GCF_054061875.1. Taxonomy (NCBI): domain Bacteria; kingdom Pseudomonadati; phylum Pseudomonadota; class Alphaproteobacteria; order Hyphomicrobiales; family Nitrobacteraceae; genus Bradyrhizobium; species Bradyrhizobium sp. S3.7.6. The sequence goes on from NZ_JBSSEQ010000001.1 coordinate 5,149,294, forward strand.
GAGGCGTTGAAGGCCACACTGCCGTTGTAGGTCGCCGTGATGCTGTGATTGCCGACGGCGAGCGTGGTCGTGGCAAAGGTGGCGACGCCGGCCGACAGGGTAGACGTGCCGATCGGCGTGCCGCCGTCGTTGAAAGTGACCGTTCCCGTCGGCGTTCCGCCCGAGCTGTTCACCTTGGCCGTGAAAGTTACAGACTCGCCGTAGCTGCTCGGATTCTTCGACGAGGTGAGCTCCGTGGTGGTCGTCGCGGACAGATAGGTGAACCTGTCTGCCGCCGAGGTCGGCGACGTCCCTCCGGCCGTCGTCACGGTGACATCGACCGTGCCGGCGCCGGGCGGCGAGGTTGCCGTGATCGACGTTGCCGAATTAACCGTGAAGCTGGTCGCGTTGTTGGCGCCGAACTTCACCGCGGTGGCGCCGGACAACGCGGTGCCCGTGATGGTGACCGACGTTCCGCCGGCGAGCAGGCCCGCATTCGGCGCAACCGACGTCACCGCCGGCGTCGCGGCGTAGCTGAACTGATCCGCCGTTGATATGGCCGACGTTCCGCCAGGTGTCGTGACCGTGAGATCAACGGTGCCTGTGCCGGCGGGAGAGGTCGCGGTGATCGAGGTCGCGGAATTGACCGTGAAGCTCGATGCATTCGTCACCCCGAACTTCACGGCGGTCGCACCGGTGAAATTGGTGCCGGTGACGGTCACCGACGTGCCGCCGGCGAGCGGGCCGCCCGTCGGCGAGATCGACGTCACGGTCGGCACGGCGAAATAGGTGAACTGGTCTGCCGCCGATGTCGCCGAGGTGCCGCCCGTGGTCGTCACCCTGACGTCGACGGTACCGGTGCCGGCCTGCGATGTCGCGGTGATCGAGGTTGCGGAGTTGACGGTGAAGCCCGCCGCCGCGGTTGCACCGAACGTCACGGCTGTCGCGCCGGTGAAATTGGTGCCCGTGATCGTTACCACCGTGCCGCCGGCCGCCGGCCCCGACGTCGGCGAAAGCGACGTGACGGCTGGCGTGGCGACGTAGGTGAACTGGTCTGCCGCCGATGTGGCCGAGGTGCCGCCCGTGGTCGTCACCCTGACGTCGACGGTACCGGTGCCGGCCTGCGATGTCGCGGTGATCGAGGTTGCGGAGTTGACGGTGAAGCCCGCCGCCGCGGTTGCACCGAACGTCACGGCTGTCGCGCCGATGAAATTGGTGCCCGTGATCGTTACCACCGTGCCGCCGGCCGCCGGCCCCGACGTCGGCGAAAGCGACGTGACGGCTGGCGTGGCGACGTAGGTGAACTGGTCGGCGGCGGAGGTGGCCGAGGTGCCGCCCGGATTGGTCACGCGGAGGTCAACGGTGCTGGTCCCGGCGGGTGACGTCGCGGTGATTGATGTTGACGAACTGACCGTGAAACTCGTTGCGGCGGTTGCGCCGAATGTCACTGCGGTGGCGCCGGTGAAGCCTGTGCCCGTGACCGTCACGACTGTGCCGCCTGTCTGCGGACCCGTAGTCGGTGAGATCGAGGTAACGGTCGGCGCGGCGGTGTAGGTGAACTGGTCCGCGGCGGACGTTGCCGACGTTCCACCTACCGTCGTGACCCTGATGTCCACGGTGCCGGTCCCGGCAGGCGATGTCGCGGTGATCTGGGTTGCCGAATTGACGGTGAAGCCGGCCGCCGCCGTGGCGCCGAACGTCACCGCCGTTGCACCTGACAGATTGGAGCCGGTGATCGTGACAATGGTGCCGCCGCCCAGGGGGCCGCCTGTCGGCGAAATCGACGTGATCGAGGGAGGGCCGGCATAGGTGAATTGATCAGCGGCCGAGGTCGCGGATGTCCCGCCCGGCGTCGTGACCCTGACGTCCACGGCGCCGGTGCCGGGCGGCGAGGTCGCGGTGATCGAGGTCGCGGAATTGAACGTGAAGCCGGTCGCGGCCGTCCCGCCGAATGACACGGCCGTGACGCCGGTGAAATTCGTGCCCGTGATCGTCACCACCGTGCCGCCTGTCTGCGGGCCCGCAGTGGGTGAGATCGAGGTGACGATCGGTGAGGCAATATAGGTGAACTGGTCCGCTGCAGATGTTGCGGACGTGCCGCCGGCTGTCGTCACCCTGATGTCGATCGTGCTGGTTCCTGCCGGCGATGTCGCGGTGATCTGGGTCGCCGAATTGACCGTGACGCCAGTCGCAGCCGCTGCTCCGAACACCACGGCCGTCGCGCCTGAGAAGTTGGTGCCGGTGATGGTTACGGTGGTGCCGCCAGCGCCCGGACCCGAGGTCGGCGAAATCGAAGTGACGGTGGGCGCGCCCACATAGGTGAACTGGTCGGAGGCCGTGGTTGCGGACGTTCCGCCCACAGTCGTCACGGTGACGTCGACCGTGCCAGTCCCTGCGGGCGATGTCGCGGTAATCTGGGTATTGGAATTGACCGTGTAGCTCGCGGCATTGATGGCGCCGAACTTCACGCCGGCAGCGCCTGTGGTCGTGCTGAAATTCGTGCCGGTGATGATCACCGATGTGCCGCCACCGGTTGGACCTGATGTCGGCGATATCGCGGTTACGGTCGGCGGGGCGACATAGGTGAACTGGTCCGCCGCCGACGTCGGCGATGTCGAGCCGTTGGTGACGGTGACATCGACGGTCCCGGCGGACCCCGCCGGCGCTGTCGCCGTGATCTGCGTATTGGAGTTGACGGTGTAGCTCGTCGCATTGGTGGCGCCGAACTTGACGCCGCCCGCGCCAGTCGTCCCGGTGAAGTTGGCGCCCGTGATCACCACCGAAGTGCCGCCGGCGAGCGGCCCGGTCGTCGGTGAAATCGACGTCACCGTGGGGCTGGGTAGATTGATCGTGAACGTGTAAGGGGTATTCGCGATCGAACTGCCGGAGCAGCCCACGTTGAAATCGCTGCAGCCCGGCGTGTAATACAGGGTGATCGAGTCCTGTCCGCCACCTGTCTTGCTGTTCAGCGTGATATCGATCTCGGCCTGGCCGGCCTTCGCGGATTGACCGTTTTGGTTCGGGTTCGTTGGGTGAAATGTGTAAGTTGCCTTTGACGTGGTCGGATTATAATCGGCCGCTGTGAGCAGTGGGCTGCCCGAATGGCCGGTCGAATTTGCGATCGGTGCATTGTAAAAGGCGTCTGTGCCCGCGACGGAATAGACGCCGTATACAACCGAGTCGTCGGCCGCGGCTGCGCCGACGGTCAGACACAGGCGATAGATCTGACCGACCGACGTGAAGTTGATGGTCACGCCCGACGTCGAATCCGTCGTTTGATCGCAAGCCGCGTTCGCCGCTGCCATCGCGCCGAGCATCACGACGGCCGCGATGCAGATGCGTTGAGCCGCCCGCCAGAGAGAGCGCAATATCCGCGAAGGCGTAGCTTCACCATCGCGTGTCGGGACCGCCAATTTCCCGATTATCGCTGGAATGGCCACCGCAATTGCGTGACTCACCGGCCCCCCTTAGCGGCAGCTCTCGATAGAGCATCCGCCTAAAATCCCTGATTGTGAAATTATTCGCCTATATCGTTGCGTGCATTTGACGTGACGCGGTGCGCAACGCAAGCGAGCGAGCCAGCCAAACTGCCGGAACCAAGTCGCGGGCACTACTTTCCGGCGAACCGTTGCATAGCCGCAACAAAAGCGTGCTTTGATGGCAATCGACGGAAACGCTTGACTTGTCAATTTATGGTTGCGCTTGCGCTTGACTGTCGACGCTGGCTGTTCAACAATCTCGGCGAGTGGGCCGCAATAAATTCATTCTTTAATTTAAGTGCCGCCGTCGTGGTTTGCATCATCACGCGACGGGTCGTTAGTTTTTTGGGGGAGGGGTCATGCCGTTACAGCCGGTTCTCGGACAGATCATGCCTTTTGCGGGCGCAGTGATTCCCAGAGGTTGGGCGCTGTGTAACGGTGCGCTGCTGGCCATCCAGCAAAATTCCGCGCTGTTCTCGTTGCTCGGCACCTATTATGGCGGCAACGGAGTGACGACGTTTGCACTCCCGGATCTGCGCGGTCGCGCGATCCTCGGCTCGAGTGGCGCCGGCCAATATCCCGTGGGCATGACCGGCGGATCGTATATGGCCAGCCTCAATGTGCAGCAGCTCCCGGCCCACAATCATCTCATTCAAGTGTCCGCAGCGGTCGGAGGAGGCGGACGCGGGAGCGTCCCTCCCACAGGCAACGTCTTCGCGACAAACTCACTGCCGGCGACCAACCCGACGAAGATTTTTGCCGCAGCCGGGAGCGGCGACACGCCATTGGCCACCGCCACCAATCTGGTGAACGAAGGCGGCAACCAGCAGCATAACAACATGCAGCCCTATCTCACGATCAGCTATCTGATCGCGACGCAGGGGATTTTTCCGTCGCGAAGCTGAGCGGCTGCACGGCCGCATTTTCGCAAACGTAATCCGTCCACTTCAATTTTCCCATATTCGCGCATTCGCCGATCGGATCGGAACGGGCGCACACCAAAGGATCATATGCGATGGCAGATCCGTTTCTCGGCGAGATCAGGTTGTTTGGCTTTCCGCGGGTGCCGGACGGCTGGTTCGCCTGCAATGGACAGTCGGTCTCGATTGCCCAGTTTGAGACGCTTTACGCCGTGATCGGCACCACCTATGGCGGCGATGGCGTCAACACGTTCAACCTTCCCGATCTACGCGGCCGTGTGCCGATCGGACAGGGACAGGGGACAGGCCTTCCGAACTATACGCTGGGCCAGCCCGGGGGTGAGGAGAACCACACCCTGATCGAAGCCGAAATGCCGACCCACAGTCATGCGCTGATGTCCTCGACCGTGACGGCAACGGATGTAACGCCCGGGCCGACCCTTCATCTTGCCACGGCGTCAGCAGGTGAACTCTACGCACCGATTGCGAACGCCGGGACGTACTCCACGATGGCCCCCTGCGTCGCCACTTCGGGCAACAGCATCGGGCACAACAACATGATGCCGAGCGTGGTTGCCAATTACTGCATTTGCTACGCGGGCGTCTTCCCTTCGTCCGGTTAGGCTGCGCACGCATCCGTATTCAGTCTCAAGGAAAGACAACATGTCAGATCCGTTCGTCGGAGAAATCCAGGCTTTTACGTTTCCTTTTGCAGTCGGCGGCTTCAACAGCGCCTGGCTGCCGTGCGGCGGCCAGCTCCTGCCAATTCAGGGTCACAGTGCGTTATTTGCACTCATCGGTACCTATTACGGCGGCAATGGCACGACCAATTTCGCCTTGCCGAACCTGAACGGTTCGGTCGCGATCGGTCAGGGGCAAGGCCCGGGATTGCAAAATTATGTCGTCGGCGAGACCGTCGGCAGTTCGACGGTGACGCTGATCGGCGACAACATGGCGAGGCACACGCACGCCCTGCAACTCGGCAACAAGAGCGCGACAGGCGCTACGGCAGGTCCCGGCGCGGCGGGGACCACGGTTGCGATCGACCCGAACTTCACCGGCTTCACGGCGCCACCCGGCAGTCTCACCTTGGTGCCAAGCGCCGTCACACTCACCGGGCAGAACCTGCCGCACGACAACATGCAGCCGACCCAGGCGATCGTCTGGTGTATCGCCTACGCGGGAATCTTTCCGGCTTTCGGCAGCTCCTGAACGATCTTGAGTGCGCGACGGCATGATTGACGGCGCGCCGCTCGACATCGTCCCGGACGATCCGGCCCTTCGGCTTCGGCCCGCAGGCCCGAATGACGAGCCGTTCATCCGGCGTCTCTTCGAGGAGGTGCGGACGGGGCAATTCACCGCGACGGCATTGTCCGGGCCGATCGTCGGCCAGATCATCGCACAACAGTTCCGCAGCCAGGCGGCCGGCTATGCCGCGCAGTTTCCGGGGGCGATCTCGCTGATCGTCACACAGGATGGGACCGCGATCGGCCGGCTGCTGCTTCATTGCGAAAGCGAGCACTGGCACATCATCGACATCGCGCTGCTGCCGGCCGATTGCGGTCGCGGCGCCGGCACGAAGATCCTCGACGCTCTCGAAGCGAGCGCACGGCAGCAGGGTGTCGGCGCGCTGACGCTCTCAGTGCTCGCGGACAATTCGGCCGCGCTCAGGTTTTACCTGCGGCGAGGATTTGCCGAGACCGGGCAGGCGGGCGCCGCTCACATCGCGATGAAAAAGGATCTCGGCTAACGCACAGCCGCTTCGCGCAGGAACTTCAGCAGCGCAGCGTTGACCTCGTCGGGCCGCTCCTGCTGGACCCAATGGCCGGCGCCCTCGATGATCAGCTTCCGCGTCAGATTGGGCAGCACGCGCTCGAGCTCGTTGACGCGCTTGGCGCCGATCAGGCCGGTGATGACGGCGTCTTTCGAACCGGCAATGAAGAGCGATGGCTGATGGATCTGCGCGTCCTGCCAGGGCGCCGTCAGCTCCCAATTGCGGTCGAGGTTGCGATACCAGTTCAGCCCGCCGCGGAAGCCGGACTTGCGGAAGCTTTCGGTGAAATAGGCGAGGTCAGCCTCGCTGAGCCAGTTGGGCAGCGGCTCCTCGGCGAGCGCGTGACCGAGAAAGCCCTTGCCCTCCTGGACGAACATCGCGGCGCTGGGATCGGCAAGGCCGCGCCCGCCGAGCACGATGCGCATGGTGCGGGCGATGTCACGCTCGAACTCGGCCTCGGCGACGCCGGGTGTCTGGAAATACTGCCAGTAGAAATTGGTGACGCCGCCCTGGCGCAGCAGATCGAGCGGCTTGCCGCGGCCGCGGAATGGCGGCGGCACGCTCAGGCCCGCCACCGCCGTGAAGATGTCGGGCCGGAACAACGCCGCATGCCAGGCGACCGGCGCGCCCCAGTCGTGGCCGACCACCATCGCCTTGCTCTCGCCGAGCGCGTGCACGAGGCCAACGACGTCGCCCACCGTGTCGAAGATCGAGTAGGCGGCGACGTCCGCCGGCGCCGCGCTCTGGCCGTAGCCGCGCATGTCGGGGGCAACGACGTGGAAACCGGCGTCCGCCAGCGCCGGGATCTGGTGGCGCCAGGAGTAGGATAGCTCGGGCCAGCCGTGGCACAGCACCACCAGCGGGCCCTGGCCGGCTTCGCGGATGAACAGGTCGATCCCGTTGGCCTTGATGACGCGGGTGGACAACATCGCTTTTCCGCCTTGTTTCAGGGGTTTGGTCGGGAAATATCAGGTGCCACGATAGGGGCGCGCCGAGAATCGTGCAATCTCGGGTTCGGCGGCCAGCCCGGTGTTGTTCGCACCGGTTCCTGCTGTTAGAACGCCGCTCTCAGGGCTTCGCCATGGCATTTCGTCTTTTTCCGCTCCGTCGCACCCGGTTCTCCGCCGGGGCGCTGGCGCGCGGGCTGATCGCGGCGGTTCTGGTGGCTGGCATCGGCTGGGGCGGGGCCCTGTACGCCGCCAACCAGAGCATCCAGGGCGCCAAGAAAGCCGAGGATTCCGGCTTCGATGGCGATGCCCCCACCGCGATCCTGATCGAGGCCTCCAGCGGCAGCGTCCTGTTCGAGAAGAGCGCCGACGAACTGCGCGCGCCCTCCAGCATGATGAAGCTGATGACGGCCGAAGTCGTCTTCAATGCCATCAAGAAGGGCGACATCAAGCCGACCGACGAGTACCGGATCAGCGAGAACGCCTGGCGCAAGGGCGGGGCGCCCTCGGGCGGCTCGACCATGTTCGCCGCCATCAACAGCAAGGTTTCGGTCGATGACCTCCTGCATGGTGCGATCATCCAGAGCGGCAATGACGCCTGCATCGCGCTGGCCGAGGGCATTGCCGGCAACGAGAAGATCTTTGCCGCCGACTTCATGACCAAGCGTGCCCGCGAGCTCGGCATGACGAAGTCGACCTTCGGCAATTCCAACGGCCTGCCCGATCCCGGCAACAAGATGACGGTGCGCGAGCTCGGCGTCCTCGCTCGCCACATCATTCTCGACTTCCCCGAATTCTACAAACTGTTCGGCGAGAAGGAGTACACCTGGAACAAGATCCGCCAGCCCAACCGCAATCCTCTGCTCAATTCGATGGAAGGCGCTGACGGTCTGAAAACCGGCTACACCAAGGAGGGCGGCTACGGCATGGTCGGCTCGGCCGTGCAGAACGGCACGCGGCTGATCGTGGTCGTCAATGGCCTGGAAGATCCTGAGGATCGCGCCACCGAAGCCAAGAAGATGCTGGAATGGGGCTTTCGCAATTTCGAGACCCGCACCCTGATCGCGGCCGACCAGCAGGTTGGCTACGCAAAAGTGTTTGGCGGCGAGAGCCGCTCGGTCAAGCTGGTCGCCAAGACGCCCGTCAAGGTGATGGTGCACAAGAACGGCAGCGACAAGCTGATTGCGCGCATCGTCTATAGCGGACCGGTGCGCGCGCCGATCGAAGCCGGGCAGAAGGTCGGCGTGGTCAAGGTCTGGCGCAGCGGCAATATCGCGGTGGAAACGCCCGTCTATGCCGCCGAAGCGATCGGCACCGGCTCGACCATGCGCCGCGCGATCGACGGCGCCAGCGAGCTCGTGATCGGCATGTTCCGCGCGGGCGCCGAGAAGCTCTGATCATGAGTGAGAGCGCAGCACAGCGGCCGTCCGGACGCGGACGCTTCATCACCTTTGAAGGCGGCGAGGGCACCGGCAAGTCGACCCAGATCAAGAAGCTCGCCGATCGCCTCACTGCGGCCAGGATGCGGACCCTCGTCACGCGCGAGCCCGGCGGCTCGCCGGGTGCCGAGATCATGCGCCACCTGGTGCTGTCGGGGATGGGCAAGCTGCTCGGGCCCGAAGCCGAGACGCTGCTGTTCGCGGCTGCCCGCGACGACCATGTCCGCACCGTGATCCAGCCTGCGCTCAATCGGGGCGCCTGGGTGCTGTGCGACCGCTTCGCCGACTCGACGCGGGCCTATCAGGGCAGCCTCGGCCGCGTGCCGATGGGCCTGATCAACGCGATGCAGCGGGTCACGATCGGCGATCTCAAGCCGGACCTCACCCTCATCCTCGATTTGCCGGTCGAGATTGGATTGCAGCGCGCCGCCGTGCGTCGTGGTAGCGGCACACCTGACAGGTTCGAGGGCGAGCAGCTCAGCTTCCACCAGGGCCTGCGCGAGGCCTATCGCAAGATCGCCGAGGACGATCCCGGCCGTTGCGTCCTGATCGATGCCAATTCCGATCCCGACACGGTTGCTGGACGAGTCTGGACGGCGCTGCGCGACCGTCTTCTCCCAACCCCTGCATCGGTGGTTTCCCTATGAGCCCGCGCCAGGCCGAACGCGAAACCGCCATTCCGCATCCGCGCGAGACGAGCCTTCTGTTCGGCCATCGCGAGGCCGAGACGGCGCTGCTCGCGGCCTATCGCAGCGGGCGCATCCCGCATGCCTGGCTGATCGGCGGGCCGCAGGGGATCGGCAAGGCGACGCTGGCCTATCGCATGGCGCGCTTCGTGCTTTCCAACGGCCAGCCGCTGGCGCCGTCCGTGCAGCAAGCCCAGACCCTCGCGATCGATCCTGATAACGCCGTGGCGCGGCAGGTTGCGGCCAGCTCGCACGGCGGGCTGTTGACGCTGGAACGCACCGCCAACGACCGCGGCGTGATGCGCACCGTGATCACCGTGGACGAGACGCGGGAGACGATCGGTTTCTTCGGCTCGACTGCCGCGGCAGAAGGCTGGCGCGTCTGCATCGTCGACACCGTCGACGAGCTCAATCCGAATGCCGCCAACGCACTGCTGAAAATCCTCGAGGAGCCGCCGCAGCAATCGCTGTTCCTCCTGGTCAGCCACGCGCCGGCGCGCGTGCTCGCCACGATCCAGTCGCGCTGCCGCAAGCTGCGCCTGCGCCCGCTCGACACGGATGATGTGATCGGCGCCGCAGCTTCGACGGCTGACCTCGATCCGAACGATCCGGCGCTGCGCGAGGCCGCGGAGGCCTCCGAGGGCAGTGTCGCGCGGGCGCTGACGCTGCTCGGCGGCGATGCCCTGAAGCTGCAGCAGCGCACGGCGGCGCTGCTCGCGCGCCTGCCACAGGTCGATCCGCGCGAATTGCACACGCTCGGCGATTCGCTCGGCACCAGCGATCGAGTCGCGCTGGCGGCCTTCATCGACGGCATCGATCGCTGGATTGCGGAGCGCCTGCACTCCGACGAGGCCAATGCCAACCAGAATCTGCCGCGCCTTGCGCGCCTAGCTGAGGTATGGGAAAAGATCGTCCGCGCCGCGCGCGACACCGAAACCTACAATCTGGAGCGAAAGCCCTTGGTTTTCTCGGTGTTCGGCTGGCTGGCGGACGCAACGCGCTAGAGCATGATCCGGAAAAGTGTGCAGCGGTTTTCCGACAGGATCATACTCCAAATAATGACCTAACGCAGGTTCGTTTCCAAATTTCGAGAAGCCGGTAAAGGAATTCGTCGTGGCCACGCGAGCTAAGAAAACCGCCAGGGGCAAGAGCAGCAAGAAGAAGGCTGCCAACAAGGCCGTGAAGAAGGCCGTGAAGGCGCTCGCGCGCAAAGCTGCCAAGAAGGTCAAGAAGACCAAGAAGGCTGCCGTCAAGAAGGGCGTGAAGGAAAGCGCTGCGAAGACGACAAAGAAGGCCGGCAAGAAGGCTGCGAAGAAGCAGGTCGTCGCCAAGAAGGCGGTGAAGAAAGCGGCCAAAAAGGCAGCCAAATCTCCGGCGAAGAGCAAGGCTCCTCCGGCAAAGAAGGTCGCCAAGAAAGCGAAAGTGACCGCGCCTGCCGTGACCGCAGCACCGGCTCCTGTCGCCACGCCGCCGAAGGTTGTGAAGCCCAAGGTGTCGAAGCCCAAGGTGTCGAAGCCTGAGGCGCCGCCCGCGCCGAAGCCCGTCGCAGCTCCGCAAGCCGCAACTCCCGTTGCTGCGCCCGCGCGCGACAACGTCTTCTACATCTCGACCGCCATCGCCTATCCCAACGGCAGCCCGCATATCGGCCACGCCTATGAGGCGATCTCGGCCGACGTGCTGGCGCGCTTTGCGCGGCTCGACGGCAAGGACGTGTTCTTCCTGACCGGCACCGACGAGCACGGTCAGAAGATGGTCCAGACTGCGCAGAACGAGGGCCTGACCCCGTCCGCGCTCGCGACCCGCAATGCTGGCCGCTTCAAGGAGATGGACGAGCGTCTGAACGTGTCGTTCGACCGCTTCATCCGCACCACCGAAGAGCAGCACCATCGCTCCAGCCAGGAGATCTGGCGGCGCATGGAAGCGAACGGCGACATCTACGCCGACAGCTATGCCGGCTGGTACTCGGTGCGCGACGAGGCGTATTACGCCGAGGACGAGACGCGCCTGAACGACGACGGCGTGCGCCTCGGCCCGCAAGGCACGCCAGTCGAATGGGTCGAGGAGAAGAGCTATTTCTTCCGCCTGTCGGCCTATCAGGACAAGCTTCTGAAGCTCTACGAAGATCATCCTGAATTCATTGGCCCGGACTCGCGCAAGAACGAGGTGGTGAGCTTCGTACGCGGCGGCCTGCGCGATCTCTCGATCTCGCGCACGACCTTCGATTGGGGCGTGAAAGTGCCCAGCGACGAAGAGCACGTGATGTATGTCTGGGTCGACGCGCTGACCAATTACATCACCGGCGTCGGATTCCCCGACGAGAGCGACAAGAACTGGCGCTACTGGCCGGCCGACGTGCACATCATCGGCAAGGACATCATCCGCTTCCACGCGGTCTACTGGCCCGCATTCCTGATGTCGGCCGGCATTTCGCTGCCGAAGAGGGTCTATGCCCATGGCTTCCTGTTCAACAGGGGCGAGAAGATGTCGAAGTCGGTCGGCAATGTCGTCGACCCCTTCAATCTTGCCGACCAGTATGGCGTCGACCAGATGCGCTATTTCTTCCTGCGCGAGGTCTCGTATGGCCAGGACGGCAACTACAACCACGATGCCATCGTCGCGCGCATCAATGCCGATCTCGCCAACGACCTCGGCAACCTCGCGCAGCGCTCGCTGTCGATGATCGCCAAGCAGCTCGGCGGCGTGCTGCCGGAGCCGGGCGAGTTCAGCGACAACGATAAGGCGATTCTGGCGATGGCGGACGGCATGATCGCCGCATCGCGCGAAGCGATGGCGACGCAGCAGATCCATCACTGGCTCAACGCCGTGTGGGCCGTGGTCGCGGAGGCCAACCGCTATTTCGCGGGCGAGGCGCCGTGGGCGCTCGCCAAGACCGATCCTGTCAGGCAGAAGACGGTGCTCTATGTCACCGCCGAAGTCGTGCGCCAGATCGCGATCCTGGCCCAGCCGGCGATGCCGACTGCCTCGGGCCTGCTGCTCGACAGCCTCGGCATTCCCGCGGGCGAGCGGAACTTCGCGATGCTCGGGGGCGCCAAACGGATCGCGCCAGGCTCGACGCTGCCGGCGCCAACACCGGCGTTCCCGCGCTACATCGAGCCGGCGGCCTAGGGCGTTCGGGCGATGCTGGTCGACAGCCACTGCCATCTGGATTTTCCGGACTTTGCGGAAGACCTCGACGGGATCGTCTCGCGTGCACGTGCGGCCGGCATCGGCCGTATGGTCACGATCTCCACGCGGGTGCGAAAGCTCAATCAGCTTCTGGCCATCACTGAGCGCTACGATGACGTCTACTGCTCGGTCGGTACCCATCCGCACAACGCGGACGAGGAAGACGGCATCTCGCCGGACGAGCTGATCGGGTTGACCGGGCATCCCAAGGTCGTCGCGCTCGGCGAGGCCGGGCTCGACTATTTCTACGACAACGGCGCGCCGGAGGCGCAGGCGAGGGGCTTTCGCGCGCACATCGCCGCGGCCCGTGCGACCGGCCTGCCGCTGGTGATCCATACCCGCGAGGCGGACGAGGATTGCGGCCGCATCCTGGAGGAGGAGGCCGCCAAGGGATCGTTTCGCGCCGTGCTGCATTGCTACACGGGCGGGCGCGAGCTGGCGCTGAAGGCGGTGTCGCTCGGGCTCTATATCGGCTTCACGGGCATCCTGACCTTCAAGAAATCGGAGACCCTGCGCGCGCTTGCGGCTGAACTGCCGTCGGACCGTATTCTGGTTGAAACAGACTCGCCCTATCTTGCGCCCGGCAAGTTCCGGGGCAAACGCAACGAGCCGGCCTATGTGGTCGAGGTCGCCAAGGTGCTCGCCGAAATGCGCGGCGTGTCGCTCGATGAGATCTCACGCCAGACCACCGAAAACTTCTTCCGCCTGTTCTCCAAGGTGAAATCTTAGGACTGGGAGCCGCATGACGCTGACGCTGACGATCCTGGGCTGCGGCTCCTCCGCCGGCGTGCCGCGCCCGGCACTCGGCTGGGGCGCCTGCGATCCCAACAATCCAAAGAACCGCCGCCGCCGCTGCTCGCTGCTGGTTGAGCAGACATCACACCACGGCACCACGCGCATCGTGATCGACACCTCGCCCGACCTGCGCGAGCAGCTCATCGATACCAATGTCGACCACATCGACGCGGTGTTCCTGACCCATGAGCATGCCGACCAGACCCACGGCATGGACGATCTGCGCTCCGTCGTGCTCCACATGCGCAAGCGCATTCCGGTTTATTTCAACCAGTCGACCGCGAAAGACATCATGGCGCGGTTCTCCTACTGCTTCATCTCGCCCGAGGGCAGCGACTATCCGCCGATCCTGCACCGGCATTCGATCGAGGCCGGCGAAAGCCGGACCATCAGCGGCAAGGGCGGCGACGTGACCATGACCGCCTTCCTGGTCCAACACGGCCAGATTCCCGCGCTCGGCTATCGCATCGGCAATGCCGCCTACACGCCCGACCTCAACGACATCCCGCGCGAGAGCTGGGGCGCGCTGGAGAATCTCGATCTCTGGATCGTCGACGGCTTGCGCTACACCCAGCATTCCAGCCATTTCAGCATCAACGATGCGCTGTCCTGGATCGAGCGCTTCAAGCCGAAGCGGGCCGTCATCACCAACATGACGGCCGACGTCGATTACGAGGTGATCCGGCAATCGCTGCCCGCGGACGTGGTGCCGGCCTACGACGGCATGCGGCTCGAGACGCACTGATCGCGCCGGCTCGGTTCAGGCCGAGATCGCCTTCGACGAGCCGACCTCGTTACGCAGCAAGAATTTCTGGATCTTGCCCGTGGACGTCTTCGGGATCGGTCCGAACACGACGGCCTTCGGCGTCTTGAAGCCGCTCATATGCGTGCGGCAGAAGGCGATGATCTCGGCTTCGGTCGCGCTGGCGCCGTCCTTCAGTTCGACGAAGGCACAGGGCACCTCGCCCCATTTCGGATCGGGCTTTGCGACGACGGCTGCGAACAGCACGGCCGGATGCTTGTAGAGGATGTCCTCGACCTCGACGGAGGAAATGTTCTCGCCACCGGAAATGATGATGTCCTTGGAGCGATCCTTGATGATGACGTAACCGTGCTCGTCGAGCACGCCGAGGTCGCCGGTGTGAAACCAGCCGCCCTCGAAGGCTTCCTTCGTCGCCTTCTCGTTCTTGAGGTAGCCCTTCATCACGATGTTGCCGCGGAACATGACCTCGCCGATGGTCTCGCCGTCCCGGGGCACCTCCTGCATCGTCTGCGGATTGATGACGGTGACGCCTTCCTCGAGCGGGTAGGGCACGCCCTGCCGCCGCTTCATGCTGGCGCGCTCGGCGGCGGGCAGATCGTCCCAGCCGGGTTGCTCGGCGCAGACGGAGGCGGGGCCGTAGACCTCGGTCAGGCCGTAGACGTGCGTGAGCCTGATGCCGATGCTCTCCGCGCCTTCCAGCACGGCAACCGGCGGTGCGGCGCCGGCGATCAGGCCCACGACGCGGCGCGCGGCACTGCCCTTCGGCGCGTCGGGTGCGTTGATCAGCGTGTTGTAGACGATCGGCGCGCCGCACATGTGGGTGACGCCGTGCTGCTTGATCAGCTCGAAGATTTTTGTCGGCTCGACCTTGCGCAGGCAGACGTTGATGCCGGCGGCCGCCGCGATGGTCCATGGGAAGCACCAGCCGTTGCAGTGGAACATCGGCAGCGTCCAGAGATAGACCGGATGCTGGCCGAGTTGGCCGGCGAGGATGTTGCTGACGGCGTTCAGATAGGCGCCGCGATGATGGGTGACGACGCCCTTGGGATTGCCCGTGGTACCCGAGGTATAGCTCAGCGCGATGGCGTCCCATTCGTCGCCTGGCGGGATCGCCGCGAAGTCCGGGTCGCCTTGCGCAACCGCCGCCTCATACTCGATCTCGCCGATACGCTTGCCGCCCTTGAAAGCGGCGTCGTCGACGTCGACGACGAGCGGCTTCGGCCCCTTCATCTGCGCCAGCGCGTCGGTGATGACAGTCGAAAACTCCGGATCGACCAGGATGATCTTGGCGCCGCCATGATCGAGCTGAAACGCGATCGAAGGCGCATCGAGACGGATGTTGAGCGCATTGAGGACGGCGCCGGTCATGGGGACGGCGAAGTGCGCCTCGTTCATCGCCGGAATGTTCGGCAGCATCGCCGCGACGGTATCGCCGACGCCGATGCCCTTGCCGCCAAGCCAGGACGCAAAGCGCTTGCAGCGCTCATGCGTCTCGCGCCACGTGAAGCTGCGGCCCTCATAGACCGTGCTGACGTGGTTGGGATAGACGGCAGCGCTGCGCGCGAGGAAGCTCAGCGGGCTCAGGGGGACGTAGTTGGCGGGGGTTTTGTCGAGGCCCATGTTGTACTGGTTCTGCCGCTCGCTCATCGACACCCTCCTTGACGCCGCCTTACAGGAATCCGATCGAGATCCAGGGGAAGATCGCGACGATGATCAATCCCACCAGCAGCGCCAGCAGATAGCCCCAGATCGGCCTGATGCCTTCGGCCGGATCGACGCGTCCGATGGCGCAGGCGGCATAATAGCCGACGCCGAAGGGCGGGGCGAATAGCCCGATACCCATCGCCAGAATGATCACCATGGCGTAGTGCACCTCGTGCACGCCGACGGCACGGGCGATCGGAAACAGCAGCGGCCCGAACAGCACGATTGCCGGAATGCCCTCGAGCACGCTGCCGAGGATGGTGAAGGCCAGGATCGACACGGCGATGAAGGTCGCAGGCCCCCCGGGCAATCCGGTCATGGCTGAAGCCAGCGAGCGCGAGAAGCCGGATTGGGTGAGCCCCCAGGCCATGCCGGTCGCCGTGCCGATGATCAGGAGGATCGCGCCCGACAGCGCCGCGGTCTCGACCAGCATGGGAAACAGCCGCCGCCAGTCGAAGCGGCGGTAGACGAGGAGGCCGACCAGGGCGCCGTAGACGATGCCGATGGTGGAGACTTCGGTCGCGGTCGCAATGCCCTCGACCACGGCGTAGCGGATCACGAAGGGCAGCGCGAGCGCGGGCAGGGCGATGATGAAGGTCTTGCCGATCTCGCCACCCGTGGCGCGGCGGACATGGCTCATGTCCTCGTGGCGGTAGCGCCACCACACCAGCATGCAGAGCGTGATGGCGAGCACGACGCCGGGCAGCAGGCCGCCGGTGAAGAGGGCGGCGATCGAGACGCCCGTGACCGAGCCGATCGTGATCAGCACGAGGCTCGGCGGAATGGTCTCGGTTTGGGCACCCGTAGCCGCAAGAAGCGCCACGAGGTCGCCGGGCTTGGCGCCGCGCTGCTTCATTTCCGGGAACAGCACGGGCGCCACCGCCGCCATGTCGGCAGCCTTGGCGCCGGAGATGCCGGAGACGAGGTACATCGCGCCGACGAGCACGTAATGCAGGCCGCCGCGGACATGGCCGAGCAGGCTCGCCAGGAACGCGACCATGGCCCGCGCCATGCCGGTCATCTCGATCAGGAGCCCCAGGAACACGAACAGCGGCACCGAGAGCAGGATGAGGTGGCTCATGCCCTCGTCCATCCGCCCGACCAGCACCATGACCGGCGTCCGCGTGGTCAGCGCCAGATAGCCGTAGATCGCGAGGCCAAACCCGAACGCAATGGGAACGCCGGCAAAGACGCAGAAGCCTGCGACGCCGACGAAGAAGATGACGAGGTTGAGATTGCCGAGCGGCCGCAGATAAGGCTGCGCCAGCCAGAACAGACCGACGATGACGGCAACCGATATCACCGCCGTCAGGACCATGCGGTAATCGGCGGCGCGCAGCAACCGCAGCAGCGCGAACACCGCCATCAGGCAGATGCCGGCCGGCAGCGCCGCGGCGCGCCACATGTTCGAGATCTGGAGCGCCGGCGTGGTGATGAAGCTTTCCTCGTAGGCGTATTCGGCGGATGGCCAGACGATCAGCGCCAGGAACGCCAGCGCCGCGCAGGTCGCGACCACGTCCAGATAGGCGCGCAAGGCCGGCCGCGCGCTCGCGACGAGCGCCGTCATGCGCATGTGCTCGGAGCGGCGGAACGCGACCGCGGCGCCGAGCATTGCCAGCCACAGGAACAGGATCGAGGCGAGCTCATCCGACCAGATCAGCGGCCGGTGCACGCCGTAGCGCGCGACCACACCCGCAAACAGGATCACGATCTCCGCGACCACCAGAATGGCCGCGGGGATCTCGACGGCGAGGCCAAGGATGCGCTCCAGCGAGGCCAGCACAGGGGATCGGCGAGGGGGCTGAACAGCCACCTCGCCCACCACTCCGGTCGCCTCAACCTCGACATGAGCCATCTCGATAAGAACCTCGGCGGCCCCAACGCGCGTTACGACAGCTTGCCGACGGCCTTTTCCAGGAGATCCCAGGCCTGGTCGCCATACTTGCCCTTCCACTCGGCATAGAAGCCGGCGGAGCGCAGCTTGTCACGGAACGGCGCCACCGCAGGCTGGTTGAAGGTCAGGCCCTTGCCCGCGAGCTCCTGCTGGAGGTTCGCATTGAGCTTCGCGGTATCCTCACGCTCCTTAATGGCGGCGGCGTTGATGTTCTTGGCGACGATGGTGCGCACATCCTCCGGCAGCGCGCTCCAGGCGCGGCGGTTGGCCAGGAACCAGAAGCCGTCCCACATGTGGTTGGTCAGTGAGCAGTACTTCTGCACCTCGTACAGCTTGGCGGTCGAGATGATCGCCAGCGGGTTCTCCTGGCCCTCGACGATCTTGGTCTGGAGCGCGGAATAGACCTCGGCGAAATTGATCGAGGCGGGCGCCGCATCGAACGCCTTGAACATCGAGGTCCACAGCGGCGACACCGGCACGCGGATCTTGAAGCCCTTGAGGTCGTCGGGACCGTTGATCGGCTTGCTCGACGACGTGGTCTGGCGGAAGCCGTTGTCCCAGATCTTGTCCATGACCTCGAGGCCGGCCTTCTTGATCTCGCCGCGGACATGGACGCCGAGGTCGCCGTCCATGGCCTTCCAGACCGTGCCGTAGTCCGGGAACGCGAAGCCGATGCCGTTGATGGACGCGGCCGGCACCAGGGTCGACAGGATCAGGCCTGACAGCGTGAAGAACTCGACGCCGCCGGACCGGATCTGGCTCAGCATGTCGGTGTCGGAGCCGAGCTGGTTGTTCGGGAAGATCTGGAGGTCGAACTTGCCGTTGGTCTCGGCCTTGATCGCCGCCGCCATCTCCCTGGCGCGCACGTTCAGCGGATGGGTGTCAGGCAGGTTGTTGGCGTATTTGTAGGTGAACTCGGCGCTCTGGGCGCGGGCCACATGGGGCGCACCGAGGCCGCCCAGGACCGCGGTCGCGGCGGAGGCCTTGAGAAGCGTGCGTCGGGAAAAGCTCATGGGTCTGCTTCCTCGGAAGTTTGTTGTTGTTCTGAGATGCAAACCTATACGGACGGAAGGCCTGAAGGTCATCTGCGATCTCGCGAGGTCTCGCTTATTGCAGCCGGGCACCGTCGCGGCAATATCGGCTTTCGGCAGATGGGCCGGATTCAAAATCTGAAAAACAACCCCATGCACAGTAGCCGTCAAGAGCCGGGAGGCCAGTCGCCGCGCATCGCGGAAACGGACGGCAAGCGAAGGCGCGGTGTCAGGAATTCGATCTAAATATCTGATCTAATTGTATATATAAATATTCCATAATATACCTTATGCGAATTACGGATGTGGCGGTCCGGGCTGGGGCCCGCCTGGCGCATGGTCGCCGAAATCCCTCCCCACCGTTCATGGTGAGCCGCGTTGCTGGCCGTGGCGTCGCGGCGCATCGCCGCGCGCGGGCTCAGCTGTGCATTCTTCTGAGCGGGTGACGCTCGCGCACGGCGTCACCCGAGATGGTCCGGCCGGCAGTCAGGACGGCGCCGCGAAGTCGTAGGAGATGCGTCCGGCGGGCAGATAGAACAGCGCGATGACGGCGCCGCCGCGCACCTCAGGATAGTGCCGGCTGCCGGGGTCGGGCGCGGTCCAGCCAGGCCCTTGCCAGCCCTGCAGCCCCTTGAGCTCGGCGCCCTTGTCCAGCGGCACGACCAGGTTCAGTTCCCCGTATGGGTGACCGTGATATTGCCCGCGGAGCACGTCGTGGTCGTCCTCGTCCTTGAAGCGGCGCGGATCGGTGCTGTTCATGTAGACGGCCGTGATGCTGAACTGGAACGTTTCAGGCGTCGGATCCATGATGCGGCTGCGCCGGTAGTTCGGACCGTCGACCTCCTGGTTCGCCGCCCAGCCTTCCTCGACGCCGCGCTTAATCAGCCGCGCCAGGTCCTGGTAGAGCTGGCTGCCCTCGCCGTAGGTTTGGTTGAGCCACCGCTCCATCTCCGCGCCGGGCGTCATGTCCTTGACCTCGCGGAGAAACGGAATGCTGCACTGAATCAGTTCGTCTCGGCTTCCCATGGCGTTGTCCTTTCCATTTGGGTTGCACTTTGTTCTTCAAAGCCCGCGAACGAGGCGAAGTCCGCGATGTCCGCGCGCGGCATCAGCCTGCCCGCGATTTGGTGCCTGGCACGGCCGATCGAAATGCCGCACACGACCATTTGCTCCGCCGGGATCGACAGCAGCGGACGCAGGATCCGGTGGTATTTCGAGAACGTCTCCTGCGGACATGACTGGAGCCCATGGCCTGCCGCAGCCAGCAGCACGTTCTGGATGAACATGCCGAGGTCGAGCCAGCTGCCGACCTCCAGGCGCCGGTCGATCGTGACGATCAGCGCGACGGGCGCGCCGAAGAACGCATAGTTCTTGGCGGTCTGGCCGCTCCTGGCTTTGATATCGGTCTGGGCGATGCCGAGCGAACCGTAGAACAACCGGCCGAACTCCTGTCGTCGTTGCAGGTAGGGTTCGGGCAGATCACTGGCGTAGTATCTGTATTCCGACATATGCGCGTCGCGGGCGGTTTCGTGCGCCTCGCGCAGCGCCACCGAGACCCTGTCTTTGGCATCGCCGGCCAGCACGTAGACGTGCCAGGGCTGGATATTGGCGCCGCTTGGCGCAAACCGTGCCACGCGCAGAATCTGCTCGATGGTCCCTCGCCCGACCGGCGCGCCCGAGAAGTCGCGGCATGCAAAACGGCCTGCGATGATCTCGTCTATGCCGCTCTGCACGGCTGCGCCCTCGCCGATCATGGCTGCTTCAGGAGCGGACATCCGCCTTGCTCCATCGGCCGGAAGGCTTCCTCGCCCGGAATCGTCGCCAGCAGCTCGTAATAGTCGAACTTGTATTTGGACTGCTCGGGCGACTTGACGCGAAACAGATACATGTCGCGGACCAGCCGGCCGTCCTCGCGGATCCGGCCATTTCTGGTCATGAGATCGTTCACGGGCATGGCGCGCATCCTGGCGGCTATGATCGGCCCATCCAGCGTGCCGGCCGCCTGGACCGCCCTAAGGTAGTGCATCACCGCGCCATAGGTGCCGGCGTGGATCATGGTCGGGACCTTCTGGGTCTTGGCGATGAAGCGCTTCGACCACGCCCGTGTATCCTCGTTCAGGTCCCAATAGAACGCCGAGCTCAGCATCAGGCCCTGGGCGCTCTGGAGCCCGAGACTGTGAATGTCAGCAATGAAGACGAGCAGGCCGACCAGCTCTGCCGCTGCGTGATGCCGAATTCGCCGGCCTGCTTGACGACGTTGATGAAGTCGCCGCCGGTGTCGGCGAGCGCGATCACGTCCGCCTTCGAGGACTGTGCCTGGAGCAGGAAGGACGAAAAATCCGGCGTATTGAGCGGATGTTTCACGGCGCCGATCACCTTGCCGCCCATGGCATCGATGACCTTGCGGCTGTCGGCCTCGAGCTGGGCGCCGAGAGAATAGTCGACCGAAATGAAATACCAGGACTTTGCGCCGAGACGCGACATCGCCCGTGTCGTTCCCTGCGACAGCGCATACGTGTCGTAGGTCCAGTGAATTCCGGTCGGCGAGCATTCGTCGCCAGTCAGGCGCGACGTGGCGGCGCCGGTGGCGAGGAACAGTTTCTTCTTGTCCCGTGTGATGCCCTGCACCGCCAGCGCGACCGCAGAATTCGGCACGTCGAGGACGACCTCGACGTTTTCGTTTTCAATCCAGCGCCGCGCGATGGTCGCTCCCACATCGGCCTTGTTCTGGTGGTCTCCCGCGACGATCTGGATACCGCGCCCCAGCACCTGACCACCGAAATCGTCGACCGCCATTTGCGCCGCAACCACCGAGCCCTGGCCGCCATTGTCGGCGTAGAGCGAGGACATGTCGGTGAGAACGCCGAGCTTCACCGGACCGTCCTGCGCAATAGCCGGCGCCGTGAACAGCGCCAGTGCCAGTCCGAAAGCTCCGATCGACATCCCGCAGGATTTCATTGCCCATCTCCTCCAAATCCGGCGTCGGGATCATGACGGGATCGCGCGAATGCGGAAGTGAAACTCTTGCAGAGTGATCCTGAACCGCCTTCAGATTGGTGGCGCGAACGGCCAGGCGTCGCGGTCCGGGCGCCCTGCTCGGTTGCGTCGGCTGCGCGCATGGCCTTAACTGGAATAGATCGCAGTTATGCAACGGGCGCGCGATCCGCCTGCGACGGTGTCCTGCACGTGGCTGTTTCCTTCAAGACCCTGGACCTGAACCTGCTCAAGGTCTTCGACGCCGTCATGGAGGAGCGCAGCGTGCTGCGGGCGAGCCAGCGGGTTGCGCTCAGTCAATCCGCCGTGAGCCATTCGCTCGCCCGGCTCCGCGAGATGCTGGAAGACGATCTGTTCGTGCGCACGGCGACCGGCATGCAGCCAACCGCGCGTGCATTGACGATGGCTCCACAGGTTCGCGAAGCGCTGCGATCTCTCGAGGCGGCGGTCGAGCAGCCGCGCTTCGTTCCGGCGGCCTCGACCCGACAGTTCACCCTGGCCGCCAACGACTTCACCACGATGGTGCTGGCGTCACCGCTCCTGAAGATACTTGGGCTTGAGGCGCCGGCGATCGACCTGATTATCAAGCCGGTGACGCGGATCGACCTCGCCGAGCAGATCGACCTCGGTCGCATCGACGTTGCGATCGGCGTCTTCTCGGATCCGCCGAACCGCTTTCGGACCTCACTGTTGTTCGAATATGACGACGTGCTGATCGTGGGCGGAAAGCGCAAGCTCGGTCGGATCGACAACGCGGCCCTGGCGCGCATGCCGCTGGTCGTTGTCTCCTTCGGCGGCGAGCAGGAGGGAGCGATCGGAGGCTTCATCTCCGAGCGTGGCCTCGCAAGGCGATCGGAGATGTATGACCGCGCGGCACTCGAACGGGCATTGTCCGAAAGCGACCGGCCGCCGCGCATAGCTGTTTCGCTGCCGCATTTCCTGGCGCTGCCCGCCCTGCTCGCGGACTCTGAACTCGCGGCCATCGTTCCGCGTCCATTGGCGCGGGCATTCGAACGTGAGCATGCCATCACGACGTACGAACTGCCTTACGCCACAACGCCGGTCGAGGTCCGGCTGTTGTGGCACGAACGTATCGAGGGCGAGCCGTCGCATGACTGGCTTCACGATATCCTCAGGCGCGCGACAGCGGATCTCAGGCGTGGACGCTAGCTGGAGACGCTCTCAGTCCTGGTTCCATTTTCCATCGGGTCGTTCGGTTGGGGCGCGCGAGTGGAAGGTTGTGCTAGACTAGGCGTCGCAGTCCTGAAGAGGTCAACGATACAAGGCGGTCCCAACCGCCCGCCCAAGGGAGCCCTGTCATGCAAGAGAGCGCCGCCCGCGCGAACAGCTCGCGCGCCATTCCGTTCGATGCCGCCAAACTCGACAAGCTGATGGACGCCGCCGGCCTCGACGTGCTGGTCGCGACCTCCAAGCACAATGTGCAGTACCTGCTGGGCGCCGAGCGCGCGATTTTCTTCGACTACATGGACGCCATGGGTGTCAGCCGCTATCTGCCGGTCCTGGTCTATCCCAGGGGCGCGCCTGATAAGGCGGTCTATATCGGTCACCGTCTGGAAACCCATCAGCGTGCCGTGGCGCCGCCATGGGTGCCGCAGGTCCGCACCGAATCCAATGGCTCGGTGGATGCCGTGACGCGGGCCGTGGGCCTGATCCGGGATGCCGGCGTGCCCTTGAAGCGGGTCGGGGTCGAGATGGCGTTCCTGCCGATGGATGCAGGAAGGGCGCTCGCCGACGCCCTGCCCGGTGCCGAGCTCAAGGACGCGCTGCTGGTGCTGGAGCGGCTGCGGGCGGTTAAGTCGGCCGATGAGCTGGCCAAGCTCAAGACCGCATCCGAACTGGTGATTGCCTCGATGCTGGAGGTGATCGCCGGGCACGGGCCCGGCACGACCAAGCAGCAATTGTCGGACGGCTTGCGCATCGCCGAGGCCAATCGCGGCCTGACGTTCGAATACTGCCTGCTCGCCTGCGGCAGCAGCCACAACAGGGCGCCGTCATCGCAGCGCTGGGAGCAAGGCGACGTGCTGTCGCTCGACTCCGGCGGCAATTATCACGGCTATATCGGCGACCTCGCCCGCATGGCCGTGCTGGGCGAGCCCGATGCCGAACTGAGAGACTGTCTGGCCGAGATCGAAGCCGTGCAGCGCGCCGCGTTCGCCACGGTCCGGCCGGGCGCTCTGGGCGGCGACATCTACGTCGCGGCCGAACGGCAGCTTGCCCAGATCACCCAGCGCGACTGCACCGATTTCCTGGCCCACGGCATGGGCCTCGTCAGCCACGAGGCCCCTCGCCTGACCGCGAAGGGCCCGGTCCCCTACGACGACACCGACGCCCGCCTGCCGCTCGAAACAGGCATGGTGGTCTCGATCGAGACCACCATGAAGCATCCGAAGCGCGGCTTCATCAAGCTCGAGGACACGGTTGTGGTGACGCCGACCGGGTATGAGATTTTTGGCGAGGGCGGACGGGGGTGGAATTTGGGTGGCAGCGCGCTCTAGCCTGATGGCGTTGCAATACCCTCATGGTGAGGAGCGCGGCACGCGCGTCTCGAACCATGAAGGCCCGCCTCTCGCGTGTGGCCATCCTTCGAGACGCCCGCTTTGCGGGCTCCTCAGGATGAGGTGCGGAGTGTGGTGAAGCTGCGCAATTACCGCGCCAGCAGCATCTCCAGCTGGCTCTGCGCCTTCTTCACCGCGCCCGCGAACCAGCTCTGGCTTGGCGCTTCCTTGGCGAAACATTTGGTGTAGGCGTCCATCGCCTGGTCTTCCTTGGCCATGGCGTCCTCTGGAGTCTTCCTGGCCATCATCTGCTTCCAGACTTTTTCGCAGGCCGGGATCTCGGCCGTCTTCACGGCGTCGGTGACGGCGAGGAAGAAGACCTTCTCGCCCTGGATCGCGACGACATCGATTTCGTGCGGCGCGCCCTTCAGGTCGCCGTTGCCGCGCACGCCGAGCACGGCGACCGCGGTACTCGTGGATGCGGGCTTCGTGATCGGCAGCTCGGCATATTTGGCGAAGGCCGAGTCCTGGATGGCTTGATAGTAGAAGCGATCCGGCTTGAAGGCTGCGGCGATCTCCTGCGGCATGCCGTCTTCGCGGTGCTCGCGCAGCCAGTGCTTGAGCAGACCTGTGGTGGTCACCACGGCCTGCATCTTGTCGCCTTCGGAGGCAAAGCCCAGACCGTCGAGATGGCCGAAGCCCGAGTCGCCCTTGAACAGCGTGTCGGCGTTCGACTTGCCCTCGGCCGGCAGCCCCTTGATCGTAACCGGTCCGACCAGGCCGCGCAGCACACCGGTCAGCTCGTTGAGCGCTGCATCGTGCTGCTTGAAAGTCTCGTCGTTCTCCTTGGCTTTGGAGAATTTTGCGATGTAGCGATCGCGTAAATCGAGATAGTGCTGCTCGGGCGTGGCGGCGTCGGTTGGCGTCGCGAAAACGAGCAGGCAGAGCAAGGCGAGCGATCTCATTGCAATTTCCGGAAGACTGGGAGCGATCTCCAGTCTTTGTGCCGGTGCCGGACTGGAAGGTTCATCGGCTCCTGAACTGCAAACTGCGCGGCGGCCGGAGGTGTCGATGTACCCGTTTCAGGTTGACAAGAGCGGCCGTCCAGCGCCAAAATTCGGTTGGGTCGATACACCCGCTGCCTGCGCCCTTTGGGGATGGTGAACGTATCAAAGTCGCCCTCACCCTCGCTATTGGCGAGCGGGTCGGCAAGGCAGGCACCGATCTTCTCCGTTCGCCGATACGGGTGCTCTCATGCGCGATTTCCGCGATGCGAAGGCTATGGCTCGTTCCTTGCGCGATGCCTTGAATGCCAAAGCCGTGCAAACCACTCACAGCGAAGCTTTGGAACTGATCGCGAAAGCGTTCGGGTACGAGAACTGGAATATTCTGTCGGCCAAGATTGATGCGGCGCAGCCGAGTGCTGGCGTGCAGAATCCTGCCCAGCAGGATCGTCCCATCTACTGTTCGTTCTGCGGCATGAACCAGCATGAAGTGAGCAAGCTGGTGGCTGGGCCAGCTGTCTTTATATGCGACGAATGTATCGACCTATGCACCGATATCGTTGATGAGCAGCTGCTTCGCCTCATCGAAGGCGATGCAGACAGTGCTCGCGCCATGCCCACCGATAGACTGCTTCACTATGTGGAGCACGCGAACAAAGGGGTGGAGCGCAATCGGCTGTTGTCGCAGAACATCGAAAGGGTTTTTGCGCTTCGACAGAACGCTTCGGCGGCAAATGATGACGTGTTCAAGACATCCAACGTCGCCCGATTGAGAGGCAAGACGTCCGACGAACTGCTGGCGATGAAGAAGTTTTCGCTCAGTCAGTCGAAGCGTTACGAGCAGGCGCTGCAGACAGCGATGCCCATCGTCAACGAGCGGACTCGGTAAACGCGCAGACGATCGAGCGGCACGCCGGCCCTACTCCGCCGGCGTGAGTTGCTGCCGGCTCAGGCGCATCGCCGCCGTCTCGCGCGCCCGGACGCGGGCGCGGCGCTTGCGCCACCAGATCACGACGCCGGTGACCGACAGTGCCGCCACCACGAGGCCCATGATCGAGATCAAGATGCGGCCGAACAGCCCGACGATGCGGCCCGAATGTAGCGGGAATTGCGCCTGCACGAAGATGTCGGCGGCCGTGCCGACCCAGGGCAGCCGTTCGCCGATCGGGCGGCCGTCCTCGCTGTCGTAATAGAGCTGCGCCGGCCCGACGCCGCCGGCGCCGTGATCGTCGCCGGGATGAAAGAACGCCGCGGCATAGACGCCATGGGCCGGGCCGTAGCTGAGCGCGCCGACCGGGACGGTCCACCCTCGCCCCTTGCCCTCAGCCGCCGCGCGCGCAGCAATGTCGGCGAACGTCACCTTGGGCTCGATGGGATCGTCGGGATTGCGGTAGGGCCGCTGCTCATAGGGCGTCGGCGTGTAGTTCGACACCATCTTCATCATCGGCGAGAACACCTCGAAATAGAGGTTCAGCGAGAACGCCGTGAAGGCGATGACGAACAGCACGCCCCAGGTCCACAGGCTGAAGGCGCGATGGATGTCGAAATTGATCCGGTAGGCGCTGCCCGATGCCTTGATGGTCCAGGCCGGCGCCCAGCGCGCCCAGAAGCCGCGTTCGAGCTGGCGCGTGACCTGGGGCGCCCGCGCGGTCTTGGCGCGCCGTCGCGAGGGCAGCGTCAGATAGAAGCCGACGAAGCAATCGATGGTCCAGATGATGGCGATCACGCCGAGCACGCGCATGCCCCAGCGATCGCTGCCCCAGAATTCCGGGATGTGCATGGTATAGTGGAGCTTGTAGAGGAACGAGACGAAGTTTTCGCGCGTCACCGGCCACACCGCGCCCCAATAGCGCCGGCCGAGCTCCGCGCCGGTGTTGGGATCGAGGAAAATCTGGTTGTAGTCGATCGCGAAGCGTTTTCCCGTCGCCGGATCGATCCGCGGCATCACGAAGAACCACAGCGAGTGCCCCTCCTCCGGCGTCATGAAGAGGTAGACGACGCGCGCGCGGGGATCGCGCTGCTCGATCATCTTCGCGAGCTCGATCGAGGGAATGGCCGGGCCTTTGCTGGTGACATCGAACAGGTGGTGATTCAGCACCTCGTCGATCTCGTGGTCCCAGGAGATGATCGCCCCGGTGATGCCGGAGAAGAACAGGAATCCGGCCGTGAGCAGTCCCGCCCAGCGATGCAGCCTGCCAAATATCGCTCTCATCGTCTCGACTCTCATTAAGCGGGTCGGGCGCGCTGCGCCGGCGCTTCCACCGAGACCGTGGGAATTTGAGTCTGCGCCTGTACGGGCGCGAAGGGAACGCAGAGAGCGAATGTGCTGACGGCGCCGAAGAAAAGCACCTGAAGCTGTCGAACACGCGCATTGGAGCACGAACGAAGTTGGAAGTCTGACACGTCTAGCGAGGTCCCGCGCTGCCGGCTTTGCCGGAATGATTTTTGGACTCTCGCCCTAACGCGGGGGCATTCTCAGTGCGAGAGACGCAGAGTTAGAATCTATCGAGACCGGGGAATAAATCGTGCGACCAATGCGCCCATCTGCGCGTCGAGGCGCATCGCCGGCTTCTATGAGCGCTTCGATATGGAATGCTTCTAGAGTGAGAACATTCGCCGCTTGTCCGCAAACGCGTGACAACGGCGGACTCGCTGCCGCGAGCGAATGGCTGCGACGACGATGCGAAGGCTGACGGGAGCCGGCAATTCAACGTTGCACGGCAATCATCGTGTTGAGCGCTTTAACGCTCGGCGCAAACAGCACTGCGACGCCCTTGTAGCGGATAAATTGCTTCATCTGGAACGTCACGGAGGCGTCCCCCGCGAGCGGAACCTGGAACCGGGTCTCGGCCTTTGGATCTGCCCGGTTTCCAGTCAAGGCATCCTGCGCGTTGGCTCCGTTCGGAAGGCGCATGTAGGCGTCGGCAAAGTCGGTCTGATGCATCCACCGCAAGATGGTATAGAATTGCTCGTTGATCCTGGCGAAGTAGAAAAGCCCTACGATGCCGCGGTCCTTGCCGTCGTCCTCCGTGCCCTCCAGATGAGGACCGTAGGAAAATCCGCGGCGTATGACGCGTGGCGGCCCCTTGGGGAAACGAATCTGATTGGCAAATTTCAGCGGATGATCGCGGCAATTGACAATGCGAATGTGAGCCCCGAGCGGGCATTTGACGCCGTTTGGATCGTCGCCATAGCCGAAAGCATCGTTCAATTGCGGGGTCGACGGTGGTGCATCCGGAAAACGTGACAGCGGCGACCCGTGTCGCCAGCGCCCCATCATCTTGGCCGCGATCCATTCTTCGGCCAGTTCCGGGCCGACATGCGGCGCCGCCTGCGGTGCATTCGCCTTCAGGAATCTGTTGAAGGCCGCGACGTCCTGATAAAGCCACGACAGGCCGACGAATGATCCATCGCGCGCGAAGTCCTGCCATGGACCGGGCTTGAACGGTGCAGTGGGAAAATCGCTGTTCGGATAGCCGACGACGATCTCGCGACAATCGACGGCGTCGGAAGCCCTGGCAGCCGGCGCATCCTGCCAGTCAATATTGGGCGCGGTGATTCCATCACGATAGCCAAAATGCAGGCGGCCGTCGGCTGGCCGACAGCCGGACAGCGCGCCGTCGTCCCAACTGTCGAGCGACAATTCCCGGACACCGAGGCCTGTCGCGGACTGCCGCACCTGCGCGAGGCAATCGGCTTTCTGCTCGGGCGTGTCGAACCCGATGTGGATGGCGAGATCGATATCGCTCGACTTGAACTTGCCGTCCCACCATCCCGCCGGAGCGCTGGCGTCGAAGAAACCAAGCTGTGTCGCAATGCCGCCATCCGGCGCCTGCGCCGGGTCCACGAACGATACCTCGAATTGCTGCCGCCCCTGCGCGACGTCAAGGTCGGCGCGACCCGACATCATCGTCGCGATGCCGTTCCAACTGAACATGAAGTGGAACGCGGGACCCTCGGCGTCCGGGCCCGCCCCCACCGCGACCCGCGGTATCCATTGCCGCAGGAAGGACCTGGCGCCGCCGGCGTCGCCAAACCTAAACAACAGAGCCGCAAGTAGCGGCTTGGCCGAGCTTCGAGCGACGATCGCCTGCAAATTGCCGAGATCCACCATGGCGCCTGCCCTGCAAGAACGGTCAGTCGATAGGCAGCCTCAAAGCCGGCCTATCCCGAAAGCGCAAATACGCTCTGAAAGCTATTTCCCGAGCTTTGCCAGAATGTCTGCGACAGTCATGCCGTCGTAAGCCGAGAACAGCCAGCCGGACGGGTTGCCGCTGATGTCGGTTGAGCCGTCGGTCGCAGTGCCCAGCGAGCGCGCGTTGTGGTTCTTCGAGAATTCGAAGAACGCATTGGGATCGTTGATGTCCAGGCCAGTCGTATCTGCCAGGGAAAATATCGCGGCAAATATCGGCGTGAGCGCTCGCCGGAAAAACTCCGTGTATTCCTGGTGCGTTCCCTCATATTCGGTGATGACCTGGATGTACTTGTCCTCGATGACGACGACCCGGGCGAAATGAACAATCCTGGACTGCTTCAGCGCCGCCGCGATGGCGGGCTGAACCTTCTCAGTGAAGCTCGCCTCGAGATTCCGCAGCTTTGCCAGGGTCTCGGCATCCTGCTTGATCGGCAGCGTGAGATTGAGTGCATGGGTCATGGGAAATCTCCTTAAAGAATACAACCTTAAGATGGTATCACTCTCGAAAGGAATTGGAAGCGATCTTTTCGACGTGCGGCCGGCCGTCGCGTCGCGGGCCCTTCGAAAGGGGCAGCAATACTCCCCTGACAATTCGACCGCGAGCGCATGCGACCAGCGAACCAGCGCTGGTTGGCCTGCTGCGAACGTTGTTGTCGCGCGACGAGCCTACGCTTTGCCGGCGTGGCAGCACGCGCCGCCGGCGGCATCCTTCGGGTCGCCCGCCAGCACGCTGCGGCTGTTGCGCTCCGGCGGAATGTCGCCGGCGGCATTGGCCGAAAAGAATCCGGTCGGCTTCAGCATGAAGCCGGCATATTCGACCGGCATGATCGGAAAATCCTCGGGCTTGCAGACATGGGTGTGGCCGAAGGAGTGCCACACCACGAGATCTGTATTCTCGATGTTGCGGTTCTGCGCGGCGTAGCGCGGCAGGCCGTCGCCGCCGGCGTGGACATTGGGATAATCGCCGCTGGCGTATTTCTCGTCCTTGTCGAAGGCCGTGACCCAGACATGCTTTGTGGCAAAGCCGCCGCGCTTGCGCACATAGCTGCCCTCCTGCGCCAGCATCAGCGGGCTCGGATTGACCACGAGCTTGTAGGCCGGCGCGTTGCCGACCGAATTGGTCTCGTTGGGATTGCTGATCTTCCAGAACCGGCCGGTCTCGCCGTTCGCAATGGCAGCCGCATCACGCTCGCGCGACAGGATGCGGGTCGTGGTATCGAACGCGTTGCCGTGCGGATTGTCCGCGCCCCAGGGCCGCGGCAGGAACTCGTGCTCGGTGACGGTATTGCCGCCGCCGTCGAGGTCCATGTGCAGGCGCACGTTGAAGAAATGCTGGTGCGTTGGGCCGCCCAGATTGTCGTCGACCATGCCGCCCCATTTGTACTTTTCGCCGGATGGCACGGCGGCGGTCTGGATGATGCCGGTGAGTTTTGTCTCGAGCTGGATCGTGCCGTCCTGGTACAGGTACCAGTAGAAGCCGTAGTCGTAATTGCCGACGGTGGCGAAGAACGAGATGACGAGGCGCCGCGAGCGGCGCACCTCGAACAGGCCGTTGCGGAATTCGTAGTGTTTCCAGGCAATTCCGTAATCTTCCTCATGCATGCAGATGGCATTCTGCATGACGAAGGGCGCGCCCTTGTTGTCGGCGGCCGGCACGTCGAAATAATGGATGTTGCCGAGACAGTCGCAGCCGAGCTCGAGCGCATTGGCGAGCATGCCGAGCCCGTATTCACCGGCATCGAACGCCGACTTCCAGAAATGGTTCTCGGTCGGATCGGCATAGGGCACCACCATCTCGGTGACGCTGGCGCGATGGATCAGCGAGCGCTTGCGATCACCGTCCTGGTAGGCGAGCTGATGCAGCACCAGCCCTTCGCGCGGCGTGAAGCCGGCGCGAAAACTCCATTTCTGCCAGTCGACCTTCCAGCCATCGACCTTGAAGCTCGCGCCCTCCGGCTGTTCGATATGCAGCGGCTTGATGTCGGTGCGCGGGTTTTTGACTTCATGCGCGCCGTAATTCCGCTTCTTGCGCGGGATCGGCACGATCGGGTCTGCGTCCGTGAGGTCGATGACCTTGCCGCCGATCAGGTCGACCACAGCGACTACGCCCTCGATCGGATGGGCGTAGCCGTTGTCCTGCAGATGTTCGCGGAAAAAGCTGACGGCGCGCACGATACGGGCGCCGCGCTCGTACTCAAAATCGAAGAAGCCCGAGGAGAACGGATCGACCTGGACCAGCTCGATATCCTTGTCGGTCAACCCGCGGCGGACCATCGCCGCGCGCCAGCCTGGATCGGCCTTCACCACGGCCTCGCACTTGAAAAATTCTTCCAGCATCACCGGCGGCTGCCCATAGGGCGCCTCGCGGTTCGGAATGACCTTGCGGCCGACGATCTCGTTGCGGCCGAGATCGACGATGTGCTCGATCGCCTCGCCCGTGGTGACGTCGAGCGTCAGCGCGAAGGCGCGGCGCCCTGCTCCGCCCGTAGCCAATTCCTGTTTGGTCGGCTCCTCCAGCCGGACGGTCGGGAAGCGGCAGTTCTCCGGCGAGGTCGCGGCGGCACGAACCAGCGTGCAGGCGGCCGTGATCTCTTCGGCTGTCAGAGGATCGAGCGGATGCGGTGCGGCCGCTTGAATCGGTGATTTGGCTTTGACGGTATCGAGCATGATGATGACCAGAAATCAGCGCGGGGCGAGATGCGCGGTGATGGCGCGGAAGGCGGCGAGCCAGCGGTGGTCGAGCGGAACGTCCATCGCCTTCGGCTGCGTCGCGAGCTTGACGATGACGGTGTCGGTGGCCGCGTCGATGTAGAGCCACTGGCCGTGAATGCCGATCCCCGCGAGATCGTTCCGCGACGGATCGATCGTGTACCATTTGCTGCGGTAGCGGGCGCCCGGGAAGATGTCGGCGAGGTCGCCGTCTTTCCACGCCTGGGGATCGCCGTTCTCGTGGATGTCGTCGATCCACCAGCCCGGCACCACCTGCCGTCCCTCGACCACGCCGCGGCAGCGGATCATTTCGCCGAAGCGCAGCAGATCGCGTGCGGTGACGGAAAGCCCGCCGGCGATGCGGCCCATGCCGTGGCTGTCGAGCGTGAGGGAGCCATCCTCCTCGGCGCCCATCGGCTGCCAGAGATAGTCGGAGAGGATGCGATGGTAAGGCATGCCGCAGGCGCGCTCGTAGACCCAGCCGAGCACTTCCGTATTGGTCGAGACGTAGTGGAACACCTTGCCGTGCGGCTTTCCTGTCCCGCGCAGCGTGGTGAGATAGGCGCGCTGATGGCCGGCCTCGACGCCTGGCGGCGGCACGTCCCAGCCCGAGGAGAAGCGATAGCGCGCGACGTCGCCGGCCGGATCCTCGTAGTCCTCCTCGAACTTGATCGCGACCGCCATGTCGAGGACGTTGCGGACGGTGCAGCTGCCATAGACCGAGCTCTCCAGCTCCGGCACGTAGCGCACCACCCTCGCCTCCGGATCGAGCAGGCCGCGCGCAGCCAGCACGCCGCCGAGCGTGCCGGCGATCGACTTGCTGATGGAGCAGATCAGATGCGGCGTGGTGACGCTCATGCCGTCGCCGTACCATTCGTGGATCAGTGTGCCCCGGTGCATGACCAGCAGCGCATCGCCGAAGGTTTCGCGCAACGTGGCCTCGACCGTGGTCGGCTTGCCGTCCGGCGCGGTGAAGCTGAGCTTTTGCAGCTCGCGCGGCGCGCTTGCCATCGGTGTGGGATGCGCGGAGCGGCGAACCTCCGCGGTCGGCAGCACTTCGCGGGTGTGGGTGAAGCCCCAGCGGATGGCGGGAAAGCTGCGCCAGTTGGCGCGGGTCACCTGGGCCTCGGGCGTGGGCGGGCTGCCGCGCATGATGTCCGTCGGTCGCATCTCGATCCTCCGCAAGGCCATCCCGACTGCGATGTCGGAACGGCAAGGGAGAAGACTGCACACAGGCCGCATCGGGCGTTATCGAGATCCGGCAATATTTTGCTGGACAGCGGCCATGGCCGTGCCAGTCTGGCGTAGTTCTTGCTGGCTATTCGGCTTGCAAATACTGACGTGCTGTCATGGCCTTAAGCGCAACTCTTCCGATTCAAGACTCGGCTGCCAATCTACTTCAAGCGAGCAGCACGGATGTCGACGAGCATTGCGCCACGCTCGGCCGCTGGCGGCTGAGCTACGACCAGATCAGCGCCGGGGCGTTCCGGGGCAGCTTCACGCAACTCTCCCTGCCCCGGCTCGAAGTCTTCCGCGAGATCACCAGCCAGCAGGTGCGCCAATACGGCCAGCTAGGTGCCGACAGCTTTGGCATCGGCCTGCCCTGGCACGGCGGCAGCGAGGTCAATTGCAACGGCGCCAATGTTGCGGGCTCCCAGGTCATCGCCAGCATCGACGCCGAGATCGACATGTGTACGCCGAAGGCGTTCGAGCTCCGCGGTGTCGTCGCCAGCGCGGCGCTGATCGCGGAGCTTGCGGCACGGCTCGACATCGAATTGCCGCGCGCCGTCTGGCACCAGTTGCTGGTGATCGAGATGGCGGCGGCGCCGGTCGCGCGGCTGCGCGCCCACCTCGCCGCCATTCACGAGACCATCACGGCCGCATCCGAACGGTTCGACGATCCGGCCGCGCGACAGGCGCTGGAGGACGCCCTCCTCGTCGAGATCATGGACATGCTGCCGACGGCCCAGCCCAGCGATCCCGGCCGCAGCGCCACGGCGCGCAAGCGCACCGTGGATCGCGCCCGCGAGCTGATGCATGGCAGCGGCGATCGCTCGCTGTCGCTGCTGGAGGTCTGCAAGGCGGTCGGCGCGAGCCCGCGCAAGCTCGGCTATTGCTTTCAGGAAGTCGTGGGCACGAGCCCGATGCATTACTGGCGCGCGATGCGGCTGAATCGGGTGCGGCGGGACCTGAAGCGCGCCGGCGGCGCCGAGACGTCGATCTACGACGTCGCCGTGCAACACGGCTTCTGGCACTTCAGCCAGTTCTCGCTCGACTACAAGCGCCACTTCTCCGAGCTGCCCTCGGAGACACTGCGGCGCGCGAGGCTTATCGCCTGACGCGCGCGTCTTCTACTCTACGACTAGTCGTGGCTAGCAGCTCGCTTGCGGCCATCCTTCGAGACGCCCGCCTCTGGCGGGCCCTCAGGATGAGGTCGTGTTTTGCGGCGAGATATTGGACCCTCGTGGTGAGGAGCCCGCGCAAGCGGGCGTCTCGAGCCATGCAGGCCGGGCACGTCACCAGGTCGGCAAATACGTACCCTTGAAGCGCGTCTCAAGAAACGCCTTCACGGGATCGGAGTGATAGACCGCGATCAACTGCTTCACCCACGGCTTGTCCTTGTCCTCCTCGCGGACGGCGAGGATGTTGACCCAGGGACCATCGGGGTTCTCGCGCGCGATCGCATCGGTCGCCGGATTGAGGCCGGCCTGCACGGCGTAATTGTTGTTGATCGAGACGACGTCGACGTCCTGCAGCGCGCGCGGCAGCTGGGCGGCATCGAGCTCGACGAAGCGCAGCTTCTTCGGATT
The DNA here is from genome assembly GCF_054061875.1 of Bradyrhizobium sp. S3.7.6. Classification (NCBI taxonomy): domain Bacteria; kingdom Pseudomonadati; phylum Pseudomonadota; class Alphaproteobacteria; order Hyphomicrobiales; family Nitrobacteraceae; genus Bradyrhizobium; species Bradyrhizobium sp. S3.7.6. The sequence continues at coordinate 5,184,119 of NZ_JBSSEQ010000001.1, forward strand.
GTCGGTGATGTCGGCAATGGTCGAGGAGACGTTGTTCGGATCCTTTAGCTTGATCACGCCGTGCAGCGCCAAAATCATCAGGCCGCGCGCGCCGTTGGAGGGATCGCTGGCAATCGCAACGCGAGCGCCTTCCGGCAAATCGGCGAGCTTCTTGTATTTCTGCGAATAGACGCCCTGCGGCGAGCCGATCGTGTTGGCTACCTTGACAATTTTCCAGCCGGTCTTGGAGATCTGGTTCTTCAGGTAAGGCTCGTGCTGGAACGAGTTGGCTTCGAGGTCCTTCAGCGCCAGCGCCTGGTTCGGAATGACGTAGTCGGTGAACTCGACCACCTTGATGTCGAGGCCGCGCTCGGCGCCGACCTTCTTCACCACGTCCAGGATCTCGGCATGGGGGCCGGCGGTAACGCCGACGCGGATGGTTTCAGCTTGAGCGGTGGTCGCAAGCAAGGCTGCAGCCGCAAGGGTTGCGAGAAAGCGCATTGTAGTCTCCAGTTTCAGGGAATGAGTATCAGCGCTGCCGCAGCCGGCGGTTGACCCGGCGTGCCAGATAATCGCCCGCGCTCTGCACGAGCTGCACCAGCGCGATCAGCACGACCACGACGGCCAGCATCATCTCCGGCATGAAGCGCTGATAGCCGTAGCGGATGCCGAGATCGCCGAGTCCGCCGCCGCCGACGGCACCGACCATGGCGGAGTAGCCGAGCAGGCTGACCACCGCGAGCGTCAGCGCCAGCAGCAGGCCGGGCAACGCTTCGGGGATCAGTACCTTGAGAACGATCTGGATCGGTGATGCCCCGAACGAGGACGCGGTTTCGATCAGGCCGCCATCGACCTCGCGGATCGCGGCCTCGACCAGACGCGCGATGAACGGCGTCGATGCGATGACCAGCGGCACGATCGCCGCGGTCGATCCGATCGAGGTGCCGGCAATGAGCCGCGTGAACGGGATGATGGCGACGACCAGGATGATGAAGGGCGTGGAGCGCGTCGCATTGACGACCATGCCGAGCACGCGATTGATGGTGGGCGCCGCGAACAGCTCGCCTTTCCGGCTGGTCGCGAGGAACACGCCGAGCGGCAGGCCGAAGGCGGTGCCGAGCAGTGCCGCGATGCCGACCATGTACAGGCTTTCGCCTGTTGCCTGGACGATGAGGTTGATGAGTTCAGGCGACATAGCCGAGACGCTCCGCCGGGAGTTGATATTGAGAGAGCCAGGCGAGCGTGCGCGTCACCGCGTCCTCGCCACCGGGAATACCGAGGGTCAATGAGCCCACATGCTGGCCGCCGATCTCGTCGATGCGCGCCGACAGCAGCGCCACGTCGAGACCGAGCTCGCGGGCAAGCCGCGCCACCACCGTGTCGCCGGCCCCTGCCCCGCGCACCTGGACGCGGATCACGGCCTGCCCGCCCGCAGACGGCTCTGGTACGATCCGGCTCGCCAGCGAGACCGGCAGGCTGTCGCCGATGACCTCGGCCAGGAAAGACTGTGTGATCGGGTGTTTGGGATGGGTGAAGATATCGGCGACATGGCCGCTCTCGACGACGTGGCCGGCATCGAGTACCACGACTTCCTTGGCGAGCTGTCGCACCACGGACATTTCGTGGGTGATCAGCACGATGGTCACGCCAAGCTCGCGGTTGATGTTGGCAAGCAGATCGAGGATCGCGCGCGTGGTCTGCGGGTCGAGCGCCGAGGTCGCCTCGTCCGACAGCAGCACGCTCGGCCGCGTCGCCAGCGCACGGGCAATGCCGACGCGCTGCTTCTGGCCGCCCGAGAGTTCGGAAGGATAGCGGTCGTGCTTGTCGGCGATGCCGACCAGCGCCAGCAGCTCGGCGACGCGGGCCTTGATGTCGGACTTGGCCCAGCCGGCGATCTCCAGCGGCAGCGCGATGTTGTCGGCCGCCGTACGCGACGACAGCAGGTTGAAATGCTGGAAGATCATCCCGATCGAGCGCTGCGCCAGCCGCAATTCGCGGCCGGCCAGCGCCGAGATATCGCTGTTATCGACGATCACGCGGCCCGTGGTCGGCTTCTCCAGCCCGTTGATCAGCCGGACCAGGCTCGACTTGCCGGCGCCGGAGCGGCCGATGACGCCGGTGATCGAGCTGCGCGCAATCGCGAAGTCGATGTCTTGCAGCGCGTTGACGCCGGGCTTGCCGCGATAGGCCGGATAGATCTTCGAGATGCCCTCGAAACGGACCATCGCGTCAGCGTTTCGGGCGGCAGGTGAAATCGCTTCAAGCGTTTCGATCTTCTGTCCGATCGCGAGCGATTGGTGGGCGTTCATGGGGGCGGCCTTCATGCACAACAGTTCCTGCTGCCCCCGTGGGGCATGCGGGAACCGGTCGCGTCAAGCGACGGAGAGTGAAATCGCGGCGAGGGTTCCGGTGGAACGCGCTGCACTGCAGCACGCACCATCGCCTTTTCAGGTCTTCCTTGCAATGTCAGATATTTGCGGGGAGTTGGACGAAGTTTTCCTAATCCCACCCCGGCGAAGAAAATTCGTCTGCCGGGGGTATGAGCTTCCGGCCCCGCTCAACTGATCTGCAACCAGGGCAGCACGATCAGCAGCAGTCCCGCAAAATAGAGCAGCCCGAACAGCAGCCCAAAGCCCCAGAACTGGCCCTTCCCGATGTAGCCGCTGCCGAAATACATCGGCGCGGGTCCCGTCGCGTAAGGCGAGATCACGCCCATCAGGCCGAGCGAATACATGCAGAGCATGGCGAGCGTCGTGACCGGCAGGCCGGGGATGCCCGATCCGACCGCGAGCACCACCGGCAGCACGGCCGCCGCATGCGAGGTGATGCTCGAGAAGAAGTAGTGGATCCAGAAGAACAGCGCGACCAGCAGGATCATCGCGGTCGACGGCGACAGCCCCGCGAGCGGTTTGGCGTATTCGGTCGCGAACCATTTGATGAAGCCGATCTCGTTGAGGCCCGAGGCCAGCGTCAGCAGCGAGGTGAAATAGAAGAACACCTCCCAGGCGCTCTTCTCGCTGACGATGTCGGCGAACTCGATCACGCCCGTCACCAGCATCAGCGAGATCACGATGAACACGACGGTGGTGGCGTTGACGAAGTTCGAGCCGAGCAGCGGCACGTGGATGTCCGGGCTCGAGCCCGCGATCCACAGGAACATCGCGAGGATGATCAGAGCCAGCATGATCCACTCGTTGCGCGACATCGGGCCCATCTCGCTGACCTCCCTGGCCGCCCATTCGGAGATCTCCGGGCTGTGCTTCACCTCGGGACGGCAGACCACATAGCTGAGCAGCGGAACGAGGATCATCAGGAGGATGCCGAGCGGCGCAAAGCCGACGAACCACTGCGCCCAGCTCACCTCGACGCCGGCGGTCCTCTTGGCGATCGCAAGCGCGGCCGCATTGGGCGCGAGCGCGGTGAAGAACAGCGAGCTGGTAATCGCGGTTGCCGCAAACGCCGTCCACATCACATAGGTGCCGATCTTGCCGGCGGTCGGTCCCGGCTCGGAGCCGTAGATGCGCGGGATGTTGCTGATGATGGGATAGACGATGCCGCCGCTGCGCGCGGTGTTGGATGGCGTCGCTGGTGCCAGCAGGAAGTCCGACATCGCCACCGCATAGCCGAGACCGAGCGTGTTGCGGCCGAGCTTCTGCACCAGCACCAGCGCGATGCGGCGGCCGAGCTGGCTCTTGCGATAACCGATCGAGAATACGAAGGCGCCGACGATCAGCCACACCGTGCTCTCGGCAAAGCCCGCGAGCATCCAGCGCAGCGACTTGCCGGGATCGGGATCGATATAGCCGGCGACGCCAGCGACCGTCAGCCCGATGAACCCGACCGCGCCGACCGGCATCGATTCCAGGATGAGTCCGGTCATGACGGCCGCGAACACGGCAAAATAGTGCCATTGATTGGCGTTGAGACCCGTCGGCACCGGCCACAGATAGATGGCCAGCCACACCACGAGCGGCGCGATCAGCTTCCAGCTAAACCCTTTTGCCTGAGGCGTCTGCGAGCTAGCGGCCATGGGCCCTCCCCCCTCGATTGTCGTCGCATTGTACCGCCCGTTGGCCGAGCCGTTTTTGTCCTAGCGCGGCGTATACGGACTGTCCGCGGCGCGATCAATGGCCTGACTTCACGTTCTACCGCCCCTTGCTACCGCCCCTTGAAGCGCGGTTTGCGGCGGGTCAGGAACGCCTCGATGCCCTCCTTGTGGTCTTCGGTGAGACTCGCCAGCGCGAACTGGTCGACGTCCATGTGGCTGGCGAGATCGTCCAGCGCATGTGCCAGCCGGTTGACGGTCAGCTTGGTCATTGCGACTGAGAGCGGCGGCTGCGCGGCGACCTTCCGGGCAAGCTCCATGGCGGCATCGAACGCATGGCCGGGATCGGCCACCTGCTCCACCAGGCCCCATTCATAGGCCTCATCAGCGCTGATGCGCTGGTCGGCCAGGATCACCGCCTGCTTGGTGCGGGCCGGCCCGATCAGATGCAGCATGCGCGGGATGCTCTGCCAGCTCATGTTCATGCCGAGCCCGATCTCGGGCACGCGCAGATGCGCGTCGTGCCCCATCACGCGGAAGTCGAGCGCCACGGCCAGCGCGACGCCGCCGCCGACGCAAAAACCCTCGATGGCGGCGATCGTGATCTGCTCCATCTCATGCCAGGCGTGGGTCAGACGCGGCCCGAGCTTGAGATGCCGCCGCAGCGTGCCGAGATCCATGTCCTTGCGCGAGCGGCCCTCGGCATCCTTGAGGTCGAAGCCGGCGCTGAAGGCGCTGGTGCTGCCCGTCAGAACCACGACGGACGTTGCGGCATCATCCTCGAAGCTGCGCGCGGCCGCGGTGAGCTGGCGCAGTGCCTCCGGCGAGAGCGCGTTGATGCCGTCGCCGCGGTCGAACCGCACCACCGCAATCCGCCCCTCCGGTCCGAGGCCCTTCTCGATCGTCACGAAGTTCGTCACCAATGTCTCCCAATCCGCTTTGCTGCGAGGCTAGCCTACATCCGGCCTCACGAATATGGGACCCGGTTGCGCCCCAGCGCATACTCGACAGGCAGGGACCATTGCGCCTATCTTTGCGCCATGAGCCACGATCACGACCATCATCACGACCATTCCGAGCTGTCGGAGACCGAGCTGCGCGTGCGCGCGCTCGAGACGATCCTGACAGAAAAAGGCTATGTCGAGCCGGCCGCGCTCGACGCCATCATCCAGGCCTATGAGACCAGGATCGGACCGCACAATGGCGCGCGCGTCGTCGCCAAGGCCTGGACCGATCCGGCGTTCAAGAAGGCGCTGCTAGAGGATGGCTCGAAGGCCATCGGCACGCTCGGCCATGTCAGCCGCGTCGGCGACCATCTCGTCGTGGTCGAGAACACGCCGGAGCGACACAACATGGTCGTGTGCACGCTGTGCTCCTGCTACCCTTGGGAGATGCTGGGGCTGCCGCCGGTCTGGTACAAGGCTGCGCCCTATCGCTCGCGCGCGGTGAAGGACCCGCGCGGCGTGCTCGCCGATTTCGACGTCACCCTGCCGAAGGACATGGAAATCCGTGTCTGGGATTCGACGGCCGAGACCCGCTTCCTGGTGCTGCCGATGCGCCCCGCGGGCACCGAAGGCTGGAGTGAGGAGCAGCTCGCCGAACTCGTCACGCGCGATTCCATGATCGGCACCGGCTTTCCCAAGACGCCTGGAGCGCCCTCGTGAACGGCGTCCACGACATGGGCGGCATGGACGGGTTCGGCAAGGTCGAGGCCGAGCCGAACGAGCCGATGTTTCACGAGGAGTGGGAATCGCGTGTTCTCGCCATGGTGCGCGCGATGGGCGCGGCGGGCGCCTTCAACATCGACACCTCGCGCTTCTATCGCGAGACGCTGCCGCCGCACGACTATCTCTCGAGCTCCTACTACAAGAAATGGTTTCTCGGGCTCGAGGAGATGCTGATCGAGAAGGGCTACCTCACCCGGGAGGAGGTCGCCGCCGGCCACGCGATGCAGCCTGCAAAGGCGCTCAAGCACGGCAAGTTCGACCTCGCCAATGTCGAGCGCGTCATGGTGCGCGGCAAGTTCGCCCGCCCTGCTCCGGCGCCGGCAAAATTCAACATCGGCGATCGCGTCCGCGCCAAGAACATTCATCCGACCACGCATACGCGGCTGCCGCGCTATGTGCGCGGCCATGTCGGTGTCGTCGAGCTGAACCACGGCTGCCACGTATTTCCGGATTCGGCGGCGATGGAGCTCGGCGAAAATCCGCAATGGCTTTACACGGTCGTATTCGAGGGCCGCGACCTCTGGGGCGCGGACGGTGATCCGACCTTGAAGGTGTCGATCGACGCCTTCGAACCCTATCTGGACCCGGCGTGATGAGCAGCCCGGCTGCGGCCGCTGCGACGGCGGCCATTCCGAGCATTCCGCGCGATGACGACGGCCCGGTGTTCCGCGCACCCTGGGAAGCGCATGCGTTTGCGATGGCGCTGACGCTGCACGAGCGCGGCGTGTTCACCTGGCCGGAATGGGCCGCAGCCTTGGCCTCCGAGATCAAGCGCGCCCAAGCCGCCGGCGACCCTGACACGGGCGAGACCTATTACCTGCACTGGCTCGCCACGCTGGAAGGTTTGGTTGCAAGCAAGGGCGTCGCATCGGCGGAGACGCTGCACCGCTACCGCGACGCCTGGGACCACGCCGCGGATCGTACGCCGCACGGTAAGCCGATCGAGCTGCGGCCGGAGGATTTTCGGTAGGTCGGTAAGAGGCACGCTCGTGCCAAGCCCTCCGCTGTCATTCCCCGCGAAAGCGGGGAATCCAGTAGGCCGCGGCCTCTCGACTCAAGCACGGTCTCTGGGATACTGGATCACCCGCTTTCGCGGGTGATGACACCGAATATGTGGCCTCAGCGGCCCGCCGCAAACTCCCGCCATCCCTTCGCCCGCAAACTGCACGCCGGGCACTCGCCGCACCCGAAACCCCACTCATGCTGCGCGCCGCGTTCGCCGAGATAGCAGGTGTGCGAGTGCTCGCGGATGAGATCGACCAGTCCTGCGCCACCGAGGTCGTGAGCGAGCTTCCACGTCGCCGCCTTGTCGATCCACATCAGCGGCGTATGCAGCTCGAATTGCCTGGCCATGCCGAGCGAGAGCGCGGCCTGCATGGCGCGGATGGTGTCGTCGCGGCAATCGGGGTAGCCGGAATAATCGGTCTCGCACATGCCGCCGACGATGTGGGTGATGCCGCGCCGGTAGGCGAGCGCCGCGGCAAACGTCAGGAACACCAGGTTGCGGCCGGGCACGAACGTATTCGGCAGGCCGTCGGCGCCCATCGCGATGGCGACGTCGCGCGTCAGCGCCGTCTCGGACACAGCCGCCAGCGTCGGAATCGACAGCGTGTGGCTCTCGCCGAGCCTTGCGGCCCAATCGGCACGCAGCCCCTTGATGCCGTCGAACAGCCGGTCGCGGCAGGCGAGTTCGATGGCATGGCGCTGGCCATACTCGAAACCCAGTGTCTCCACGCGTGCAAAGCGGCTGAGCGCCCAGGCGAGGCAGGTGGTGGAATCCTGGCCGCCGGAAAAGAGCACCAGGGCGGTTTGTGATGAAAATGCGTCACTCATGGCCCGCGCTTTAGCACTGCGGGCGCGGCTCGCCAATCTGCCGCCAATCGGTGGAAATCGGCCTGTTCCGCAGCGCCGCGCTGGGAACGGCGGGCCGCTTTTGGCATAAGGCTTTGGAGCCAGGAGACTGCCCCGCAATGACCCCTTCCCGCGACATTTCCCGTCTGATCGAGATCATGGCGGCGCTGCGCACGCCGGTGACCGGCTGCCCCTGGGACCTCGAGCAGAATTTCGCGACGATCGCGCCCTACACGATCGAGGAGGCCTATGAGGTGGTCGAGGCCATCAGCCGCGGCGATCTCGACGATCTGCGCGAGGAGCTCGGTGACCTCCTGCTCCAGGTCGTGTTTCACGCCCAGATGGCTTCAGAACAGAATGCCTTTACCTTCGGCGACGTCGTGGAGGCCATCACCCGCAAGATGATCCGGCGCCACCCTCATGTCTTCGCCGACAAGGACGGCAACCTCGCCTCCTCCCACGTCAAGGAGGTCTGGGACCGCATCAAGGCCGAGGAGAAAGCCGAACGTGCGGCTCGCCGGCCGCCGGAGGAAACGCCGACGCACAAGTCGTTACTCTCGGGCGTCAAGGCCGGTCAGCCCGCGCTGACGCGCGCGATGGAGCTCCAGCGCAAGGCCTCCACCGTCGGCTTCGACTGGAACGACCCGCGCGCGGTGCTGGCGAAAATCCGCGAAGAAGCCGACGAGATCGAGGCGGCGCTCGACCGCAACGACAGCGAGGGGCTGGCGGAGGAAACCGGCGATCTGATGTTCGCACTCGTCAATCTCGCCCGCCACGTCGACGCCGATCCGGAAGCCGCGCTACGCGCGACGAATGCAAAGTTCGAGCGGCGCTTCGCCTTCATCGAGCGCGCGCTTGAGGCGCAAGGGCGGACGCTCGAGCAGGCGTCGCTGGCGGAGATGGACGCGCTGTGGAACGCGGCGAAGAGTGAGGGGAAACCGGTATCAGAGACTCGCTCGCAGGCCCGCCGCTAGCGTTGTGGCCTGCTCCATCGGTGTACCCGCAAGGATCGAAGCGGTCGCGAAGGAGATATAGGTCAGCATCTTTTCCCGAATGCAGCGAGGCGGTCATGGCGGATCGCAGTCAAGCCATGAAACCGTCACGACAAGCAGTCTAGAGTTGAGCAACGGAGCCCGCGCAGCCGAAATCCCACCTCAGGTGAGTGCGATGCCATTAAAGCACTATTCGGTCCTCAAAGGACGCCCGATCGCGATGCGTTTCGGCACCGGCCAGTCGCCGCACTATCAAGTCCATGTCGTGGCCGACAACGCGGATTTCCGCATCGCCGTCAATGTGCAGTCAGCCGACGGAAGCGAAGTCGAGTTCCTGGTGCGATCGCACTTTGTCCATCCGATCACCGATCATCTCGCGGCGCTGCCGGAGGGCCTGCACCCGCAGCCGCCGAAGCCGGCCAGCATCGCGCTGGACTTCATTCGCGGCAATCTGATGCAGCCCCAGGAGATGATCCCGCTGCCGCTGTCCGTGCCCGGACCCGACAATGACCTCAACGAGAAGCTCGACCAGTTCGTCCAGCGCGCGCTCTCAAACGAAAGCGCGATGATCTACGCATTCGGTGAGACATGGGGGCCGGAGACCAAGGCGGACAATTATTTCGGCTTCCGGCCGGGCCGCGGCATTCACGATATCCATATGAATCAGGGAAATCCAATCGGACGATTCTCGGGCGACAACGGGCCATGGCAAGACGGCGGGCTGGTGTTCGAATTCCCGGATCAGAAGCTATGGACGGCGGTCTTCCTCAAATTCCAGACCCAGGCCTGGCACACCGACGACAAGACCGGTGACCCCATCGATCTCGGCGCTCCGACACAGCCGCCAGATCCGACCGCTCCTCCGACCGGGCAAATGCCTGACGGACTCGTGCGCATCATCGCAGCACTCGTCAATGCCTTGAAGACGCCTGAGCGGGAAGTCGTCACGCTGCTCAATACGGCCGATCGCGACATCGATCTCACCGGCTGGATGCTGGCCGACAAGCAGAAGAACAAGATGGTCCTGTCAGGGAAGATCGCGGCCGGGGGCACGCTCGCCGTCGTCGTGCAGAAGCCGATGGAATTGTCGAACCAGGGCGGCATCATTTCGCTGCTGGACGAGCGCGGGATCAAGATCCACGGCGTCGCCTATACCAAGGCGCAGGCGAAGAATCCGGGCCTGACCATTCCATTCTAGCGTTACGCGTCTCAACCCGGAAACGCGGATATGGTCGATATCGCACGCAGGCCGGTCGGGCGCACCGCGCCCTTCGGATCACGCCACGCGCGGCACGGCATCGAACCGGTTCACCACGATATCCCGCTTGGTCTCGTCGACCCGCACCGTCATGTCGAAGCGGCCGTCGTGCAGCTCTTTGGCCAGCACCTCGGAATTCCTGTGCAGCCAGCTGATGCCGGCGCCGTCGGCGGCGTCGATGGAGAGATCGAGCGTGGTGCGCTTTGCGGCGAGACGTTCCTCGATGGCCGCAAGCAGTGCATCGATCCCCTCGCCTGACACGGCCGAGACCAGCATCGCCGGATGATCTTCCGGCCGGCGCGCGGCGATGTTCAAAAGCTCTTCGCGCTTGTCAGGCTCGTAACGGTCGATCTTGTTCCAGACCTCGATGATGCGGCCACTGTCGTCGGGATTGATGCCGAGCTGGCGCAGCACGGCGTCGACGTCGCCCTGCTGGGCCTCGGCATCCTCGTGCGAGATGTCGCGCACATGCAGGATGACGTCGGCTTCCAGCACCTCTTCCAGCGTGGCGCGGAAGGCGGCGACGAGCTGGGTCGGCAGGTTGGAGATGAAGCCGACGGTGTCGGACAGCATCGCCTTGCCGCCATGCGGCAAAGTGAGCGCGCGCAGGGTCGGATCGAGTGTTGCGAACAGCATGTCGGCGGCCTGAACGTCGGCGCGGGTCAGGCGGTTGAACAGCGTCGACTTGCCGGCATTGGTGTAGCCGACCAGCGCGACGACGCGATACGGCACGCGCTGGCGTCCGGCGCGATGCAGCCGCCGCGTCGCCTGCACCTTCTTCAGCTCGCCCTCGAGTTTCGAGATGCGCTCCTGGATCAGGCGGCGATCGGCTTCGATCTGCGTCTCGCCGGGACCGCCCATGAAGCCGAAGCCGCCACGCTGGCGTTCCAGATGGGTCCAGGAGCGAACGAGGCGCGAGCGCTGGTAGTTGAGATGCGCAAGCTCGACCTGGAGCGAGCCTTCCTTGGTCTTGGCGCGGCGGCCGAAGATTTCCAGGATGAGCCCGGTGCGGTCGAGCACCTTGGCGTGCAATTCCTTCTCGAGATTGCGCTGCTGGATCGGCGCCAGCGCGCAATCCATCACGACGAGCTCGACATCGAGGCTCTTGGCCAGCGCGGCGATCTCCTCGACCTTGCCCTTGCCGATATAGGTCGCGGGGCGGATCTGGCTGATCGGCGCGATAATGGCGTCGGCAATGACGAGGTCGATCGCCCGCGCGAGGCCGGCGGCCTCATCGAGCCGGGCCTCCGCGTCACGCTGAACATGGCTTTCCGATTGCGCGTCGGCACCGCCCGCGCGCACACGCAAGTAGGGGCCGATGACAAGCACCCGCCCCGTCTGCTTCGCCCCTGCCGACCGCGGACGGTCGGCCTCCCCGTCGAAATTCCGGGGTTCCAATCAGATCACTCTCAAGCCGGCTGATCCTCGCCGCCTTCGAACAACTGGATCGGAGCGCCCGGCATGATGGTCGAGATCGCATGCTTGTAGACAAGCTGCGAGTGACCGTCGCGCCGAAGCAGCAAACAGAAATTGTCGAACCAGGTCACGATGCCCTGGAGCTTCACTCCGTTGACCAGAAAGATCGTCAGTGGCGTCTTGGTTTTGCGAACGTGATTGAGGAAGGTGTCCTGTAGGTTTTGTGCGCGGTCTGCCGCCATTGTTTTTTTCTCGCTTTGAGTTTCTTTTTATTGCGCCGGTTGCGGCCCTCTTTGTGACATTCGGGGCCTCTTCCGGTTGCCATTCCTCATGAGATCCCCCTCGGAGGAACAGCGGTTCGATTAGAGGACAGGACGGGTTATTAGGCAAGCCGCTTCACGCGGCAGGCCACGCCCAATTGCCCCGAAAAACTACGGAAATCGATGATTTTCCTCGCTAATCCCTGAGGTGCGGCCGCGACGTCGCGGTGTCAGCCGACACCGAGCGCCTTCAGCTTCCGGTGCAACGCCGAACGTTCCATGCCAACAAACTCAGCCGTGCGAGAAATATTTCCTGAAAAACGGCTAATCTGTGCAATCAAATAGTCGCGCTCGAACACTTCGCGCGCTTCGCGCAGCGGCAGCCCCATGATGTGCTCGCCATTGTTGCTGGTCGGCATCGCCGGCACCATCGAGCCGACGTCCTGCGGCAGCATGTCGGCGGTGATAATCACCTCCGGTCCGCCCGCGGCCAGAATCATGACTCTCTCAACGTTGTTGCGAAGCTGGCGTACGTTGCCGGGCCACACATGCGATTGCAGCACCGCCATCGCGTCCTGCCCGATCTGCCGCTTGGGCAGGCCGCTGCCGGCCGAGATCTGCTCCATGAAATAGTCGATCAATTCCGGAATGTCCTCGCGCCGCTCCGAGAGCGCGGGCACGCGGATCGGCACCACCGAGAGCCGATGATAGAGGTCTTCGCGGAAATGGCCGGCCGCGATCTCCTCTTCGAGATTTCGCGCGGTGGAGGAGATGATGCGGACGTCGACCTGCACCTTGCCGGTGCCGCCGACGCGCTGGAACGACTGCTCGACCAGCACGCGCAAAATCTTGTTCTGGGTCTCGCGCGGCATGTCCGCGATCTCGTCGATGAACAGCGTGCCGCCATGGGCTTCCTCGAGCGCACCGGGCTTGCGCGCCTGCTCGCCGTTAGATTGCTCGACACCGAACATCTCGTGCTCCATGCGCTCCGGCGTGATCGCGGCGGCATTGATCACGACGAACGGACCATCGGCGCGGCCCGAGGCCGTATGCAGCGTGCGCGCGGTCAGCTCCTTGCCGGCGCCGGCCGGGCCGACGATCAGGATGCGGCTGTTGGCTTTGGCCGCGCGATCGATGGTCTGGCGCAGCTGGTTCATGCTCGGCGAGCGGCCGACGAGCGAGCTTGCACTCGGCGCGAGTTGCTTCAGCTCCTTGACCTCGCGCTTGAGCCGCGAGTTCTCGAGCGCTCTGTTCGCGACCAGGATCAGCCGGTCGGCCTTGAACGGCTTCTCGATGAAGTCGTAGGCGCCGCGCTTGATCGCGGCGACCGCGGTCTCGATGTTGCCGTGGCCGGAGATCATCACGACCGGCAGATCGGCATTGTCCTTCTTGACCTGCTCCAGCAGCTGCAAGCCGTCGAGCTTGGAGCCCTGGAGCCAGATGTCGAGAAACACCAGATGCGGCCTGCGATTGGCGATCTCGGCGAGCGCCGTATCGCTGTCGCGGGCGGTCCGGGTCACGAAGCCCTCGTCTTCGAGAATGCCCGCAACGAGATCGCGAATATCGGCCTCATCATCGACAATCAGAATTTCACTTGCCATGGTTCGCGCCTGTCTTGTCAGATGCCTGTTGAGGCTTCGATCTTCGTTGAATCATTGGTCTTTTCAGCCGCCTCTTTGGTTTCGGCGGCCGGCTGTTTTGTTTCGGGCGGCTTGGCGATGTCCGTGACCGCGTTTGCGGCCGACGATGCCTGCACGGTCCCCTCGCCCTTCGCGGGGGCACCGGAGATCGCAAAACGCATCCGCATCCACGCGCCGCGCTGGCCCTCGCGGAAATCGGAAGCGTCCTTCAGCTCGATACGCCCGCCATGGTCTTCGAGCACGCGGCCGACGATCGCCAGGCCAAGGCCGGTGCCCTTGGCCCGCGTCGTCACATAAGGCTCGAGGAGGCGCGAGCGCGCGACCTTGGGCAGGCCGATGCCGTTGTCGATGACGTCGATCAGCACGTCCTCGCCCTCGCGCGAGACTACGACGTCGATGCGGCCCTTGCCGTAATCCTTGCCGAGCTCCTCCGGCGGCACCTGCTCGACGGCCTCCGTGGCGTTCTTGACGATGTTGGTGACCGCCTGCGAGATCAGCCGCCGGTCGAACTGCGCGCGCAGCGGATCTTCCTTGAATTCGGCCTCGATATCGATCTCGGGATGGGCGACCTTCATCAGGAACACCGCCTGCCGCACGGTGTCGGCGACGTCCTCGCCCTCCATCACCGGCTTCGGCATCCGTGCGAAACGCGAGAACTCGTCGACCATGCGGCGGATATCGTCGACCTGGCGCACGATGGTATCGGTGCACTGCTCGAAGATCTGCTTGTCCTTGGTCTCGGTGATGTCCTTGCCGAACTTGCGGCGGATGCGCTCGGCCGAGAGCTGGATCGGCGTCAGCGGATTCTTGATCTCATGCGCGATGCGGCGCGCGACGTCGCCCCAGGCCGAGGTGCGCTGCGCCGAGACCAGTTCGGTGATGTCGTCGAGCGTGATGATGTAGCTGTCGTGCGGCTGGCTGGTCTTCTCGGCGCTGACGCGGACCGACAGGTTGCGCTCGGTGCCGTCGCGCGTGATCGTGATCTGGCCCTGCACCAGGCGCTGGGTCCCTTCCCGCGCCGTCTTCATCATCTCCTCGAGCTCGGGCAGCACGTCGGAGAGCGGATGGCCGAGCGTCTCGGCTTCGGAGTGCCCGATCAGCTTCTCGGCGGAGCGGTTGAGGATGCCGACGCTGCCCGAATTGTCGACGCCGATGATGCCGGCGCTCGCCGAGGACAGCACGGCCTCGATGAAGCGGCGGCGGCTGTCGATGAGATCGCTGGCGTTGACGAGCTCGTCACGCTGGCTGCGCAATTCCTGCGTCATCTTGTTGAAGGTCTCACCCAGCTGGGCGAGGTCGCCTTCCGACTGGTGCACGGGCACCTTCACATGGAGGTCGCCGGTCGAGACCGTGTGTGCCGCGTTCATCAGCCGCCGGATCGGGGCCACCAGCGAGTTGGCGAAGTTGAGGCCGATCAACACCGAGGCCATCAGGATGGTCAGCGCGATCACCGCGAACATCAGCGCGAAGGCGACCTGGATGCCGAGCCGGCGCGACTCGATCTGGGCGTATTCGGCGACGCTGACTTCGGTCTGCTTGAGCTGGTTGACGACGTTCGGATCGAGCGGCCGCGCGACATAAAGGAAGGTGTCGCTGAAGGCGCGCAGGCGGATCACCGCGGCGACGAAGCTCGCATCCGGCAGCACGGCGATCTCGGGCTCGGATTCGTTGACGTTGCTGAGGAAGTCCGGCGCCGGCGGCGAATAGGCGAGCCGCATGCCGGTGTCGGCCGATTCGAGGATATTGGTGTTCTTGTCGATGATCATCGCGCCCGGCAGGTTGCGGGAGCCGGCGCTGGCGGTCAGCAGCTCGCGGAACGAGCGGCGGTCCTGGTCGTAGAGCGGCCGGGCGTGGGCGATGTCATTGGCCATGCCGAGAATGTCGCCGCGGATCAGCTGTGCGTGGTCCTGCATGTAGGCGCGCGCGATCGTCAGCGAATTCTGGATCACCTCCTTGGTCGGGCCGGAGAACAGCCGGTCGAGGCCGCGCTCGATGGTGACGTTGGCGACGACGGCGACCAGCACCGCCGGCAGCACCGCCACGATCGAGAACAGGCTGACGATCTGGACATGGAGGCGCGCCGCCGCCCGGCCCCGCCGCCGCGCCAGGATCAACTGCCAGAGCTCGCGGACGATGATGCCAACCAGCAGCAGGATCGTGGCCGCATTGATCAGATAGAAGGAGCGCGGACCACCTCCGGCGTCGGCTCGATCCTCGTGAGACCGGTCAGGACCAGGAAGGTCAGGAGGGCCGACAGCAACGCCATCGCCACGGCAAGGGGTGCCAGCCAGCGTCGCACCGACCAACGCCGGGGCTCTTCCGCTGGGGCCGTGTCGAAGTGTGCGGCCGAGGTATCTGCGCTGGTCATTCCGGCAATGGTGCTGAAAACGGGGTCCGCGGCGGGCGGATACTGATGTATTCGTACCACATTGTTGCCGAATTGCGACAATTCCGCGGCGCCCTCGCCGCGACGGACCGGCGCATCCACAGGCCGCTGTTCTGGCAAACCTCGCTTGCGGGAACGGATTCCCGCCCCTGCGGCTTGACCGCCATGGACAGGTTCTTTCTCGCGATGATGGTGTCGGCCGTGCTGCTGCTGATCGTAGCCGCCGACCTCCTGGTCAATGGTCTCGGGGTGCAGCAGCCGCTGGCGAACGTCGCCAGCGCCCAGCCGGTCTCGGCGCGGCTGATCAGATGAGCGCGACGCTGCGCTCGGCGGTTGAATAACAATTCATACGTTCCAGCGGAACGTTTCGGCCTGATTCGGACTTTTGCTCACCGCGTTAGCCACAACGGCCAGCGCGATCCGGACAGGCTCAGCTCCGCTTTGGTAGGGGGAGCTGAGCCACCGTCCGTTCGGGAAGACTAACCCCCGCTCCGGTACACCTGGATATCGAGGTCCCGGATCTTCTTCCGCAGCGTGTTGCGGTTGAGACCGAGCAAATCGGCGGCGCGGATCTGGTTGCCGCGGGTGGCGGCGAGCGCGGCCGTGAGCAGTGGCACCTCGATCTCCTTGAGGATGCGGTGATAGAGGCCCGGCGGCGGCACGCCGTTCGGGAAGCCCTGGAAGTGCGAGGAGAGATAGGCCTCGACCGCGCCGCCGAGATTGTCGACGCCCTGCTGGACCGCGGCACCGGGGCTGACCGTGGGCGGCGCCAACTCGCCGTCGATGACGGAGCCCGTGATCACGTCCTGCGGGTAGAGCGCGGCGAGGCGCCGGGCGAGATTCTCGAGCTCGCGCACGTTGCCGGGCCAGCGGTGCTGCTTCATCCGCTCCAGCGCCAGCGCATCGAGCTTCTTCGGCGGCAGGCCGTCCTTCTCGGCCAGCGTGAAGAAGTGCCGCACGAGGTCCGGCAGGTCTTCGATGCGCTCGCGCAAGGGGGGCAGCCGCAGCGGCACGACGTTGAGGCGGAAGAACAGATCTTCGCGGAATAGGCCCTGCTGGATCAGGACGCGCAGGTCCTTGTTGGACGCCGCGACGATCCGCACGTCGGTCTTGATCGGGGTGCGGCCGCCGACGGTGGTGTATTCGCCCTGCTGGAGCACGCGCAGCAGGCGGGTCTGCGCCTCCATCGGCATGTCGCCGATCTCGTCGAGGAACAGCGTGCCGCCCTCGGCCTGCTCGAACCGGCCCGAGGCGCGGGTGTTGGCGCCGGTGAAGGCGCCGCGCTCGTGGCCGAACAGTTCGGACTCGATGAGGTCACGCGGGATCGCCGCCATGTTGACCGCGACGAACGGGCCGTTGCGGCGCTTGCCGTAATCGTGCAGCGCGCGCGCCACCAGCTCCTTGCCGGTGCCGGACTCGCCCGTGATCATCACGGTGAGGTCGGTCTGCATCAGGCGCGCCAGCACGCGGTAGATTTCCTGCATCGCCGGCGAGCGGCCGACCAGCGGGATCGCCTCCATCTCGGCGTCCTCGTCCGGCGTCGAGACCCGTTCCTTCGGCTCGGCCAGCGCACGGCCGACGATGGCGATCAGCTCCTTCAGGTCGAAGGGCTTTGGCAGATATTCGTACGCCCCGCGCTCCGAGGCGCGGATCGCGGTCATGAACGTGTTCTGCGCGCTCATGACGATGACGGGCAGATTCGGCCGCATCTTCTTGATCCGCGGCAGCAGGTCGAAGGCGTTCTCGTCGGGCATCACCACGTCGGTGATGACGAGATCGCCCTCCCCCTGGCTGACCCAGCGCCACAGCGTTGCGGCATTGCCGGTGAGCCGGACTTCATAGCCGGCGCGGGATAGCGCCTGATTGAGAACCGTGCGGATGGCGGTGTCGTCATCAGCAACGAGAATGCTACCTGCGGGCATCGTTAATCCTCATTTCGCCCCCTGTGAGGCAGACGACGACTTCCCGGCAGAGCCGTCGCGGCTGCTTGGATCGGCATGTTTGACCGATGTGGAATACATCGGCATCAGCACGCGGAAGGTGGTCTTGCGCGGCTGAGACTCGCATTCGATGATGCCCCCGTGATCTCCGATGATCTTTGCGACCAGCGCCAGGCCAAGACCCGAGCCGGTCTGCTTGGTGGTCACGAAGGGATCGAACAGGTTGGGCAGAAGATCGTCCGGCACGCCTGGTCCGTTGTCCTTCACGCAGAATTCGAGCGGCAGCGATACACGGGATTTTTGACCGGGGACTGACAGGCGCACGCCGGGACGGAACGCGGTGGTGAGCTGGATCTCGGCGTCGGGGACGTCGATCAGCGCTTCGGCGGCGTTCTTCACGAGGTTGAGGAACACCTGGACGAGCTGGTCCTGGTTCGCCAGGACCGGCGGCAGCGACGGATCATAATCCTCGATGAAGCGGATGTTGCGGGCAAAGCCCGACTGCGCCAGTCGCTTCACGTGATCGAGCACGGAATGGATGTTGACGGGACCGCGCACCACGGGGCGCTCGTCGCCGAACACCTCCATGCGGTCGACCAGCGTCACGATGCGGTCGGCCTCGTCGCAGATCAGCCGCGTCAGCATGCGGTCCTCGGACGAGGCCTGCTGCTCCAGCAGCTGCGCCGCGCCGCGGATGCCGGAGAGCGGATTCTTGATCTCATGCGCCAGCATGGCGGCCAGCGCGATCACCGAGCGCGCGGCGCTGCGATGGGTGAGCTGGCGATCCATCTTGTCGGCAATGGAACGCTCCTGGAGCATCACCACGATATGGCCGGGCCGCTCCGTCAGCGGGGCGACATGCAGATCGACCTGGCGGTCGCCGCCCATGCGCGGCGTGCCCAGATCGACCTTGTATTCGTTGACCGGCGAGTTCGACGAACGAACCTGGTCGATCAGCGCCAGCAAGGGGCTCCCGAACGGCACCAGCTCTTTCAGCGACTGCCGTTTCAGGAACTGCGTCGAGATGTCGAAGAAGGCTTCGGTCGCGATGTTGGCGGCGACGATCTTGCCGTCCGGCCCGATCATGAGCACGGGATTGGGCAGCGCATCCAGGATCGCATCGCTCTCGGACGGAAGCGGCCGGCGATGGTCAGCAGCTGAGCTCATGCAGCAGCGCTCCATGCGAAATCGTCGAAGGCATCTTGCAGCGACTGGTGGACGAGGCGCGGATCCTCGGAGGTGAGGATCTTCTGGCGCCAGGCTTTCAGCTTCTCGGCCGGCGCACGGCTCACATCGGCCGCGACGTCGAGCGCCCAGCCGAGATGTTTTCGCGCGTGCCGGAGGCCGATGCGCAGGCCGTTAGAGCGCGCAGACGCCCTCATAGAGCGTGCGGACATAATGCAGCTGGGTCGCGAGCGACGGCGCGGCTTCGACCGCCCCGCCCTTCAGGCGGCGGCCGATCTCGCCGGGCAACCAAGGCTGCCCCTGCGCGCCGCGGCCGATCATCACGGCATCGGCGCCGGAGGCCTCCAACGCCGCGAGCGCCTTCTCGTAAGTGGTGATGTCGCCGTTGACGACGAGCGGAATGGAGATCGCTTCGCGCACCGCGCGGATCGCATCCCAATCGGCCTCGCCCTTGTAGAACTGACAACGGGTGCGGCCGTGCACGGTGACGAGCTTGATGCCGGCGGCTTCCGCACGCCGCGCCAATTCCGGCGCGTTGCGGGTGTGATCGTCCCAGCCGAGCCGCATCTTCAGGGTCACCGGCACCTTCACCGCCGCGATCGTCGCATCGATCAGGCTGACGGCATGGTCGAGATCGCGCATCAGGGCGGAGCCGGACTGGCCGCCGGTGACGTGCCGGGCCGGACAGCCCATGTTGATGTCGATGATGTCGGCGCCTCCGGCTTCGGCGATCCGGGCCCCCTCGGCCATCCAGTGCGCCTCGCAGCCGGCGAGCTGGACCACATGAGGCCCGATTCCGGTCGCTTCGCAGCGCAACCGAGACATCTTGTGGCCATTCGCGAGCTCATCGCTGGCGGTCATTTCGGACACGACCAGACCGGCCCCGAGCTCGGCGGCGAGCCTGCGGACGGGCGAGTCGGTGACTCCCGACATCGGCGCCAGGAAGACCGGGGTGGCGACCTCGATATCGCCAATTTTCAACGGCTTAGAGCCTGATACTGCCGAGCCGGTCACAGGGGTTCTCGTTGTGTAGGCAGGGCCTCATCGCGCCTGCCATGACCTATCTTGCGCACAATTCTTGTGCAGTCAAGCGTCATGCCTACAGTTTAGACAGTTCTGCAAATCTTTCAAGTGCAGTGCAGCAAAATGCTGTTTCCCACAATCCGGGGAAACCCCTTTTTTTGCGGGCCTGCCGTGCTAGAGGCATGCGGCAATCACCCCACTCCCCCGACTCTCTTCATCACCAACTGAGTATTTGAGTCCTATGGCGAAATCACAGCGCACCGCAGTCGTCCTCGTCGCGGCCGGACGCGGCCTGCGGGCTGGCGCCGGTGGTCCCAAGCAATATCGCGAGATCGGCGGCGTTCCCGTGATCTATCGCGCCATGGAAGCCTTCAGCCGCCACCCCGACGTGTTCGCCGTGCAGCCGGTGGTGAACCCCGACGACAGCGCCATGTTCACGGCAGCGGTCGCAGGTCTCAGCCATGAGCCGCCGACCAATGGCGGCGCGACGCGGCAGGCCTCCGTGCTCGCAGGGCTCGAAGCACTCGCCAGGCATAAGCCCGATATCGTGCTCATCCACGACGCCGCGCGCCCCTTCGTCTCGGCAGGCGTGATCTCGCGCGCAATCGAGGCGGCGAGCCGCACCGGCGCCGCGCTCCCCGTCGTTGCCGTCACCGACACCATCAAGGTCACCGGCGAGAGCGGCAATGTCGAGGACACGCCGGACCGCTCAGCCTTGCGAATCGCGCAGACGCCGCAATCCTTTCGTTTCGACGTCATCCTCGAGGCGCATCGTCGCGCGGCAAAGGATGGACGCAGCGATTTCACCGACGATGCCGCGATTGCCGAATGGGCGGGATTGACGGTCGCAACCTTTGAAGGCGATGTTGCCAATATGAAGCTTACCACTCCCGAGGATTTCGTGCGCGAGGAAGCGCGCCTGGCCAGCCTGCTCGGCGACATCAGGACCGGCACCGGCTATGACGTGCACGCCTTCGGCGAAGGCGACCACGTGATGATCTGTGGCGTGCGGGTCCCGCACACCAAAGGCTTCCTCGCCCATTCCGACGGCGATGTCGGCCTGCATGCGCTGGTCGACGCCATCCTCGGCGCACTCGCCGACGGCGATATCGGCTCGCACTTTCCGCCGAGCGATGCGAAATGGAAGGGGGCTTCCTCCGACCAGTTTCTGAAATACGCCATCGAGCGCGTTGCGCAGCGTGGCGGCCGCGTCGCCAACCTCGAGGTGACGATGATCTGCGAGCGGCCGAAGATCGGCCCCTTGCGCGACACCATGCGCGCCCGCATCGCCGAGATCTCCGGGGTCGACATCTCGCGCGTCGCGGTGAAGGCGACCACCAGCGAGCGGCTCGGCTTCACCGGCCGCGAGGAGGGCATCGCGGCCACCGCGAGCGCCACCATCCGCCTGCCCTGGAGCGTCTAGGTCATGGGCGGCAGCGACGCACGCGCCCTCTCCCGCTCGCTGCTCGATCTGTGCCGGATGCGCAAGCTGACGATTGCCACCGCCGAGTCCTGCACCGGCGGCCTGGTTGCCGGCGCGCTGACCGACATTCCCGGCTCCTCCGACGTGATCGACCGCGGCTTCGTCACTTATTCCAATGACGCCAAGCGCGCGATGCTAGGGGTCGAGGCGAGCACGCTCGCGAATTTCGGCGCCGTCAGCAAGGAGACCGCAACCGCGATGGCGGTCGGCGCGCTGGAGCGGGCCGGCGTCGATCTCGCCGTTGCCATCACCGGTATCGCCGGCCCCGGCGGCGCCACGCCCGGCAAGCCGGTCGGCCTCGTGCATTTTGCGGTTGCCGCGCGCGACGGCCGCATCGTCCATCGCGAGCATCGCTTTGGCGCGATCGGCCGGACCGCCGTGCGCCAGCGCTCGGTGGTCGAGGCATTGCGCATGCTGATGGATCTCGCCCGCGGCCCGAAGGCCCAGCCCAAGCCCCGGCGCGCCGCCGCGGCAACCCGCCTGCGGCCTCGCGTGACCCGCTCGCCGCGCCGGCATGCGGTGAAGCGCAGGACGCCGCGGTCACCGCGCGGCTAGAGACACTTCATGCCGCCGCCAGCAGCGCGCTCGCGTGGTCGAGCACGCGCTGCTTGACCGCATCGGCGTCGGACGGCGCCACCTTCGCGCTCACCGTCAATTCCACGACGGGCGCTGCGGGATCGGCGGCGACCACCTTCGACACATTGACCGATGGCGCGGCCCGCTCGTCGCCGCGAGGATCTTCACGCAACTCCTTCAGGATCTGGTCAGCCAGCTGCCGGCCTGTCCCATGCTGTCAATTGAGCGCGGCCAAGCGCGCGTTCCCGGCATGTGCGTTCGGCGCAAGGAAGCTGAATGGGTTCCGCGACATCCAATTATTGTTCCTGGCGCTTCGTCCGACAAATGACAGGGAGCTTCTGCTCAATCGCCTTCGCCAGCACCGTGCCGCGGGTCCGGCCGAGCTCTTTCGCTATCAGCGCAATCGGCTTGGTGCCTGCCAGTACCTTCAGCCTGCCAAGGTCTTCTTCGCTCCATGCCTGCTTCCAGCGTCCCATCTCCCCCGATCCCGCGATAAAGCGCCCGCGCCCGACTCGGATTGTAGTCAAACCTTTCGCGAAGGGCAGAGCTCGTGGTGCGCCGTTTGCGGCAAGGGGTGTTGCGTCAGCGCGCTGCGTTTTGGCACAAACTGCACTTGTCGCCCGACGGGAAGATGCACTTTTATGAAAGATTGTCTGCCCGGCCCAAGCGGCAGAACATCCGCGCGCGCGCGAACGGATTCCACATTGCCGCGCTTCCCGCTTGTGAAGCAAAGCTCGGGCGGAATACGCCGCGAGATCGCGGCGTTACGCCAGTTTTCAAAAAGCACGCAATTCTTGTCGAATTCGATCAGGATCGCAAATGTGCAACCGCGACCAAGCGTCATCGCCATGTCCGATCTTGCGCGCGACTGTATTGGCGCAATAATGCGGCTCTACGCTGTGGCCAGGAATCAACCCGGTCCTGCTTTCTGGAGGGCGACGGCGTGTTCGCTCGCGACACTGCACTGGCAATCGCCATTGCTACCTTGGCCGCCATTGATGGTACTGCCGCACAAACGGCCAACCAGCCGCCGGATACGATGGCGGCGCGGGTGGAGGCGTGCACGCCCTGTCACGGCAACAAGGGCGAAGGCACCAGCGACGTCTATTTCCCGCGGCTTGCCGGCAAGCCGGCCGGCTATCTCTACAACCAGCTCCTCGCCTTCCGCAGCGGCCGGCGCAAATACCCGCCGATGAACTATCTGCTGGAGTTTCTGCCTGATCCGTATCTGGAGGCGATGGCCGAATATTTCGCCAGCGAGCATCCGCCGCTGCCGCAGCCCGCGCCGAGCGAAGTCAGCAAGGAAGTGCTGGCGCAGGGCGAGCTGCTCGCGACCAGCGGCGATGCCGGTCGTAACATACCGGCGTGCGTGAGCTGTCACGGCCCGGGCCTCACGGGCATGCAGCCCGGCATCCCCGGTCTGCTGGGCTTGCGCGCCGCTTACGTCAGTGCGCAGCTCGGCGCCTGGCGCTACGGCACGCGAACGGCAAAATCGCCGGACTGCATGCAGCTCGTCGCCGGCCATCTGACAGAAGCAGATGTTACCGCCGTCGCGGCCTGGCTCGCGACGCGGCCGGCGCCCACCAACCCGGCCCCCGTCCCGAAAGGCACCTACGCGCTGCCGTTCGGCTGCGGCAGCCAGCCCAACTGACGAGGCGCATGATGGGCTCAAGACTGTCGATCACGCAGCTATCGATCAAGCTCCTGGCCCTTGCCGCGCTCATCACGGCCGCGCAAGCGCAGGACAAGGCCGGCGACGTCATTGCGCGGGGTGAATATCTCGCCCGCGCCGGCGATTGCACGGCCTGCCATACTGCGGCTGAGGGCCGGCTGTTTGCCGGCGGGCGCCCGATGCCGACCCCGTTCGGAACGATCTACACCTCCAACATCACGCCCGATCCGGAGACCGGCATCGGCAAGTGGAGCGCGGACGATTTCTACAGAACCATGCACAACGGCCGTTTCCCGGATGGCGGGCTGATCTATCCGGCGATGCCGTTCGCGTCCTATACCAAGGTCACGCGCGCCGACAGCGACGCGATCTTCGCCTATCTGCGCTCGATTCAGCCGGTGAACCAGAAGAACAAGCCGCACGAGCTGCGGTTTCCCTATGACAACCGCCAGCTCATCCTCGGCTGGCGTACGCTGTTCTTCCGCGAGGGTGAGTTCAAGCCCGACCCCACCAAGTCGGCGGAATGGAATCGCGGCGCCTATCTGGTCGAGGGGCTCGGTCATTGCGGCATGTGCCATTCGCCGATCAACGCGCTCGGCGGCACCTCGCAATCGGACGCCTTCAAGGGCGGCCTGATCCCGATGCAGAACTGGTACGCGCCGTCCCTCACCTCCAACCGCGAGGCGGGTCTCGGCGACTGGAGCATCAAGGACATCACCGACCTGCTCCAGACCGGCGTCTCCATGCGCGGCGTGGTCTACGGCCCGATGGCCGAGGTCGTGCACAACAGCCTGCAATACCTCAACGACGAGGACACGCGCGCCATGGCGGTGTACCTCAAGGGCATCGCGGAGCCCTCGCCTCCGCCGGCGCCGAGCTCGGCGCTGCCGACCACCGAGAGCAGCCTGCTGATCAGCCTCGGCAAGACCGTCTACGACAAGAATTGCGCGAGCTGTCATGGGGCGCAGGGCGAAGGCAAGCCGCCGCACTGGCCGCCGCTCGCCAACAACCAGTCGATCGAGATGCAGTCGGCGGTCAATCCGATCCGCATGGTGCTCAATGGCGGCTATCCGCCGGGCACCAAGGGCAATCCGATGCCGTACGGCATGCCGCCTTTCGCAGGCCTCCTCTCCGACAACGAGGTCGCCGCCGTCGTCTCCTACATCCGCACCGCCTGGGGCAATCGCGGCACGCCGGTGTCGGCGCGCGAGGCCAACGACCTGCGCTCCGCACCGCTGAACTGAGAGGCGTCATGTTCAATTCCGATCCGCCGACCAGCCCAGCCGCCGCCGACCAGGCCGTCGAGGAAGTCGTCTCGCAAGGACCGTCCGGCGCGATCGTGCTGGCCGGCATCGCCACGGCCTGCGTGGTCGCGATGTGGTTTGCCTTCTATCTCTTCGTCTTCCTGCCGCGCGGATCGCTGCAATGAGCGCAGGGGACACCCACACCCATGGCAGCGCCGAGGTCGCGGCCCGCGTCGAGCGGCGCTGGGCGACCATTGCCGTGATAATCGTCGTCGGCATGGCGCTTCTGGCAGCCTTCGCCGGCATCCATCGCGCCACCATGCCGCAGCCGCGCGTCGAGACTACCGATCCCTCGCGCATTCATCTGTCCGGCGAATTCGTCGAGAGCAATCTCGGCAGCGTGCTGGAGGCCAATGGCAATGTGACGGTGCGCGCGATCGGCCAGCAATATTCGTTCACGCCGGCCTGCATCGTGGTGCCCGTGGATACGCCGATCACGATGCGCGCCACCAGCGCCGACGTCGTCCACGGCATCCTGATCCAGGGCACCAACATCAACACCATGCTGGTGCCGGGCTACATCTCCGAGCAATTGATGCGCTTTACGAAGACTGGCGACTATCTGATGCCCTGCCAGGAGTTCTGCTCCTTCGGCCATGAGGGCATGTGGGGCAAGGTCAAGGTGATCGACAAGGCCGACTTCGCCAATCGTGCGAAGGGTGGCGGGAGGCTGAGCTGTGTTGGTCAATAGGAAGCTCATCCTCGCCCATTTCTGGCTGGCCTTTGCCGTGTTCGGCTTTGCGCTGACACTCGGCGCTTGGCAGATGTTCATCCGCAGCCCGATCGGCACCTGGCTGTCCAATCCCGAGCTCTATTACCGCTCGCTGACCGCGCACGGCACGGTGATGGGCTACGTCTTTCCCACGCTCGTCGCGATGGGCTTTGGCTATGCCATCAGCGAGTCCGCGCTGGAGCAGCGCCTGGTCGGCGTGCGCTGGGCCTGGACCGGATTTTGGCTGATCGTGATCGGCAGCGTCATGGCGATGGTCCCGGTCGCGCTCGGCCGCGCCTCGGTCCTCTACACGTTCTATCCGCCATTGATCGGCAACGTATTCTATTACCTCGGCGTCGTGCTCGTGGTGGTCGGCTCCTGGATCTGGGTCGCGCTGATGGCGATCAATCTGCGCGTCTGGCGGAAGGCCCATCCCGGTGCACCGGTGCCGCTGGCGATGTTCGCCAATGTCGCGGGCTCCTATCTGTGGGCCTGGACCGCGGTCGGCGCCGCCCTCGAGCTGTTGCTCCAGATCATTCCCGTCGCGGCCGGGCTGAAGGCCACGATCGACGCGGGTCTTGCCCGCGTGTTCTTCTCGTGGACGCTGCACGCCATCGTCTATTTCTGGCTGATGCCGACCTACATCGCCTATTACACCATCGTGCCGCGCGCGATCGGCGGCCGGGTTTATTCCGACAGCATGGCGCGGATCTCCTTCATCCTGTTCCTGGTGGTGGCGATGCCGATCGGCATGCACCACACCTTCGCCGATCCGCAGGTCGGCGCCGGCTTCAAGTTCATCCATTCGGCCTTCACGGCGCTGGTCGCGCTGCCGACGCTTCTGACCGTGTTCACGATCTGCGCCTCCGTCGAGATCGCCGCGCGCCTGCGCGGCGGCCGCGGCCTATTCGGCTGGATCAAGGCGCTGCCCTGGGACAATCCGATGATGCTGGCGCTGGCGTTCTCGTTCGTCATGCTCGGCTTTGGTGGCGCCGGCGGCCTGATCAACATGAGCTATCAGCTCGATGCGTCGATCCACAACACGCAGTGGATCACCGGCCATTTCCACCTGATCTTCGGCGGCGCCATCGTGATCATGTATTTTGCGATCGCCTATGATCTGTGGCCGCATCTGACCGGGCGCGAACTCATCGATATCCGCCTGATCCGCACCCAGCTCTGGCTGTGGTTCATCGGTATGATCATCACGACCTTCCCGTGGCACTGGGTCGGCATTCTCGGCATGCCGCGCCGCATGGCCTATTTCGACTTCGGCGATCCCGCGATCGCGCCGCAGGCGCTCTCGGTCACGTTCTCGGCGATCGGCGGCTTCATCCTGCTGACCTCGGGCATCATGTTCATCGTCATCCTGGCGCGTGGCATGCGTGCGCCTCGGGTTGACGCCGGGCCCCTACCGCTTTGCGGTCGCCGTGCACCAGCCGACGACGGTGCCGGTTGCGCTCAACACTCACGCGCTGTGGGTGGCACTGATGATCGCCCTCACCCTCACCAATTACGGCTATCCGATCCTGAACCTGGCGCTGAGTTCGGGAACGTCGGTGCCCGCCGTCTATGTGGGAGCGCAGTGATGACCACGCGCGACCTCTTCACCCTCCGGAACAGCCATTTCAGGATTGGCGTCGGCATTACCGCCGCGATCCTGATCGTGACCGCAATCGTCGGCTTCATCGTGCTGCCATTCGCGCAACCCTGGGTGCAGTTCGCCAGTGTCTGGGACGCGATTTGCAGCGCCGCGGGCGTGCCACAGCGTGCGCCGAACGTCAGGGCGCCCGAGCAGAGCAAGCAATTGTCGGAGGTCGTGCTGACCTCGCGTACACTGGCACGTCCGAGCCAGGAAGCGATCGGCCGGGGCGCCACGCTGGCGCAGCGCTGCGCCATCTGCCACGGCCCGACCGGCATCAGCCGCGCGGATTCGCCCAATCTCGCCGGCCAATATGCCGCCGTGATCTACAAGCAGTTGCACGATTTCCACTCGGGCGCGCGCACCAATGCCGTGATGTCGCCGTTCGCCGTCAACCTGACGGACCAGGAGATCGCCGATCTCTCGAACTATTACGCCTATCTGCCGCGGCCGGCAGCCTATCACCCGACGCCGCAGCTGCCGAAACCGAGCATCGTCATCTACGGCGCGCCGATGCGCGGGATCGCGCCCTGCGGCGCCTGCCATGGCAGCCTCGACAACAAGACCGGCAGTCCGTGGCTCGAAGGCCAGTCCGAAGCTTACATGAAGGCGCAGCTCCAGGCCTTCGCGTCCGGCGAGCGGCGCAACGACATCAGCCAGCAGATGCGCAACATCGCCCGCGCGATGACGCCGCAAGAGATCGAGGCGGCCGCGGCGTACTACGCCTCGCAGCCGCCGGATGTGGTGAAGGCGGTGGATTGAGCCTCACTGTCATTGCGAGCGCAGCGAAGCAATCCAGAATCCCTCCGCGGCAAGACCCTGGATTGGTTCGTCGCAAGGGCTCCTCGCAATGACGGCGGAGAGAGTACGCCTTACGACGACGCCAGCTTCGGCCGGCCGTAGATCGCATCCGCCCGCTTCTCGAATGCGATGGAGAAGCGCGCGAACGCGGCATCGAACATCGAGCCCATCAGCATCGCCAGCATCCGGCTCTTGAACTCGTAGGCCAGGAAGAATCCGACGTCGCAGACGCCCTCACCCTTGGGCTCGAACGTCCAGCGGTTCTCGAGGTTGCTGAACGGGCCTTGCAGATATTCGACCCGGATATTCAGATTGGCGCGGTCGAGAGTCACGCGGCTGGTGAAGGACTCCTTGACCAGCTTGAACGACACCGTCATGTCGGCGACCAGCACCTCGGTGCCGTCGGGTTTGGCCATCCGCTGGCGGATCTTGAGCGCGCTGCACAGCGGCACGAACTCCGGGTAGCGCTCGACGTCGGCGACCAGATCAAACATCTCGGACGCGCTGTGATGGACACGGCGCTTGCTTGAAAATTTGGGCATGGCGGTTCAGCGGGCAGTCGCGGCCCGTGCGGCCTTCAGTCTCGCAAAGTCCTCGCCGGCATGATGCGACGAACGGGTGAGCGGGCTCGCCGACACCATCAGGAAACCCTTGGTGTAGGCGACCTTTTCGTAGGACGAAAACTCGTCGGGCGGCACATAGCGCATCACGGCGTGGTGCTTCCGGGTCGGCTGGAGATATTGCCCGATGGTCAGGAAGTCGACGTCGGCGGAGCGCAGATCGTCCATCACCTGCTGCACCTCGTGGCGCTCCTCGCCGAGGCCGACCATGATGCCGGACTTGGTGAAGATGGTGGGATCGAGCTCCTTGACCCGCTGCAACAGCCGGATCGAGTGGAAGTAGCGCGCGCCGGGCCGCACCGTGAGGTAACGCGACGGCACGGTCTCGAGATTGTGGTTGAAGACGTCGGGCCTCGCCGCGACGACAACCTCCAGCGCGCCCTCCTTGCGCAGGAAGTCCGGCGTCAGGATCTCGATCGTGGTCGAGGGGCACGCGGCCCGGATCGCACGGATGGTCTCTGCAAAATGCTCGGCGCCGCCATCGGCCAGATCGTCACGGTCGACGGAGGTGATGACGACGTGGGCCAGCCCCAGCTTGGCGACGGCTTCGGCGACGTTCTGCGGCTCGGCCGCATCCAGCGCATTGGGCATGCCGGTCTTGACGTTACAGAACGCGCAGGCCCGGGTGCAGGTGTCCCCCATGATCATGAAGGTCGCGTGCTTCTTGTCCCAGCACTCGCCGATGTTCGGGCAGCCCGCCTCCTCGCACACGGTATGCAGGCCGTTGGCGCGCACGATGTTGCGGGTGTCGGCATAGCCGCGGGTATTGGGGGCGCGCACGCGAATCCAGTCCGGCTTCGGCGGCGAAGCGGAATCAGGGCGATTCACCTTTTCAGGGTGGCGGGGGCGCAACGGGTTCGAGATGGTGTCGACAATAACGACCATGGGCTGTCCGGTCTGTTCAGGTCCTACCTAGTCGGTCTGGCTGCCTGCCGCAACCCGGCTCGCGCCGCTTCAGGGAACATGGCAGATATGGGCAATATCCTGCTCTGTTCTCAGGCGATTCTCATCTCGAATGGCTCCAACCTCGAAAGCCTCACCACCGCGGCTCGGCAAAGCCCTGAAGCGTGCGTTTTTCGGCCGCAGCGTCCACGAGGTCGCGCCCGACCTGATCGGGGCCACCATGCTGGTCAATGGCGTCGGCGGCCTCATCGTCGAGGTCGAGGCCTATCATCATACCGAGCCGGCGGCGCACTCCTACAATGGCCCGACGCCGCGGAACCAAATCATGTTTGGCCCGCCCGGCTTTGCCTATGTCTACCGCTCCTACGGCATTCACTGGTGCGTGAACTTCGTCTGCGAGGAGGAAGGCTCCGCCAGCGCCGTGCTGATCCGCGCACTGGAGCCGACGCATGGCATCGCCGCGATGCGCCGCCGCCGCCATCTCCAGGAGGTGCACGCGCTGTGCTCGGGTCCCGGCAAGCTGACCGAGGCGCTGGGCATCACCATCGCGCACAACGCCCTGCCGTTGGACCGGCCGCCGATCGCGCTGCATGCGCGGACAGAGGAGGTCGAGGTGGTGGCCGGCATCCGGATCGGCATCACCAAGGCCGTCGAGCTGCCCTGGCGCTATGGCGTCAAGGGCTCGAAGTTCTTGAGCAAGCCGTTCCCGAAGCAGGCCTAGAACCCGTTCCGATGGAACGGGCTCTAGATTCTAGTTTTGACGCGTTTTCTTGACGCGAACCGGTTTCCACTTCGCTCGAAAACGCTCTACGACGCCTGCTTCAGCCGCTCCTGCGCCTCCAGCAGCTTGGCCTTCCGCGCCAGCGCCGCCTCGCGCTTTTCGCGCTCCTCCTCGACGACCTCGTCGGCCGCGTTGGCGACGAACTTCTCGTTCGCCAGCTTGGACTCGGCGCGCTTGATGTCGGCGTCGGCCTTGCCGATCTCCTTGTCGAGGCGCGTGCGCTCGGCGGCGACGTCGATCACGCCCTTCAGCGGCAGCGCGGCCACCTCGCCGCGCACGAGGAGCTGGACCGCACCATCAGGTGCGCGGTCGGCGAAGGAGATGTCGGACAGCCGTGCCATGCGCTTGATGACGTCGGTCCAGCGCGGCGCGCGTTCCTTTGTCTCGGTCGAGGCGCCCGCGAGCACCAGCGCCGTGAGCGTTGCCGGCGGGATGTTCATCTCGGCGCGCACCGAGCGAATCTGCGTGACCAGGTCGATCACCCAGCCGATCTCGGCTTCCGCCTTGGGATCGGTGAAGTCGGCATGGTCGAAGAGCGGCATGATCAGGACCGGCGAGATCAGCGGATCGGTCGGCCCGGCTGCCGCGGCGAGCATCGCGAGTTGCTCCGGCGTCGGCTCGGACGGCTTCAGCGGCCATTTCGCCAGCGCCAGCAGGCCGTCGCGCTTGGCCGTCACCTCCCACAGCTCTTCGGTGATGAAGGGCATGAAGGGGTGCAGCAGCTTCAGGATCTCGTCGCGCGCCCAGGCGACCATGGCGCGGGTTTCGTCCTTGGCGGGGCTGTCCGGACCGAGCAGCACGGGCTTTGCGAGCTCGACATACCAGTCGCAATAGACGTTCCAGACGAAGCGGTAGATCGCACCGGCCGCGTCGTTGAAGCGATAAGCTTCGATCGCCTCGGTCACCTCCCGCGTGGTGTGCGCGCTCTCATGCGCGATCCAGCGGTTCAGCGTCTCCTTGGCCTTCGCCGGCTCGAAACCGTCGGGCACGGCGCAGTGGTTCATCTCCGCGAAACGCGACGCATTCCAGAGCTTCGTTGCGAAATTCCGGTAACCCTCGACGCGGCTGGTGGCGAGCTTGATGTCGCGTCCCTGCGCCGCCATGGCGGCCAGCGTGAAGCGCAACGCGTCGGCGCCGTATTCGTCGATCAGGTTGAGGGGGTCGATGACGTTGCCCTTCGACTTCGACATCTTGGCGCCCTTCTCGTCGCGGACGAGGGCGTGGATGTAGATCGTCGAGAACGGCACTTCCTTCATGAAGTGCAGGCCCATCATCATCATCCGGGCGACCCAGAAGAAGATGATGTCGAAGCCGGTCACCAGCGCGTTGGTCGGGTAATAGCGCTGCACTTCCGGCGCGTCCTCGGGCCAGCCGAGCGTCGAGAACGGCCACAGCGCCGAGGAGAACCAGGTGTCGAGCACGTCCTCGTCACGCGTGATGAAGCCTTCGCGCTTGTTGCGGTCGAGCGCCATCTCGCGGCCCTGCTCGGCCGTGATGACCTCCTGCTCGACGTAATAGCCGAGCGCGTGGCTGACGGCCTCCTCCTCGGTCTCGGCGACGAACACCTTGCCATCGGGGCCGTACCAGGCCGGGATCTGATGACCCCACCACAGCTGGCGCGAGATGCACCAGGGCTGGATGTTCTCCATCCACTCGAAATAGGTCTTTTCCCAGTTCTTCGGCACGAACGTCGTTTCGCCCGAACGCACCGCCGCGATCGCGGGCTTTGCCAGCGTCTTGGCGTCGACGTACCACTGGTCGGTCAGATAGGGCTCGATCACGCTGTTCGAGCGGTCGCCGTGCGGCACCATGTGGGTGTGCGGTTCGATCCGCTCGACGAAGCCGAAGGATTCCAGTCGCTCGACGATGCGCTTGCGCGCCGCGAAGCGGTCGACCTTGTGAAACTCCTCGGCGAACTGCGAAGCGCCTTCCGGCAGGTGGCGCAGGTAATCCTCATTGTCGACGAGGTCGAGGCAACCTTCCTTGTCGATGACGCTGATCCGGCCCAGGCCGTGACGATTGCCGACCTCGAAGTCGTTGAAGTCGTGCGCCGGCGTCACCTTCACCGCGCCCGAGCCCTTGTCCGGATCGGAATATTCGTCGGCGACGATCTTAATCTTGCGACCGACCAGCGGCAGGATCACGTTCTTGCCGACCAGCTTCTGATAACGCTCGTCGTCGGGATGCACGGCCACGCCGGTATCGCCGAGCATGGTCTCGGGCCGCGTGGTGGCGACGACGATGAAGCTCGAGGGATCCTCGGGGCTGAACGTCTTGCCCTCGATCGGATAGCGCAGATACCACAGGCTGCCCTTGACCTCGGTCTGCTGCACTTCGAGGTCGGAGATCGCGGTCAGCAGCTTGGTGTCCCAGTTCACCAGCCGCTTGTCCTTGTAGATTAGGCCGTCGCGATGCAGCTCGACGAACACCTTGATGACGGCCTTCGACAGGCCCTCGTCCATGGTGAAGCGTTCGCGCGACCAGTCGCAGGAGGCGCCGAGGCGCTTGAGCTGGTTGATGATGGTGTCGCCGCTCTCGGCTTTCCACTGCCAGACCCGCTCCAGAAACTTCTCGCGGCCCATCTCGCGGCGGCTGGGCTGCTGACGCTCCATCAGCTGCCGCTCGACCACCATCTGGGTGGCGATGCCGGCATGGTCGGTGCCGGGCTGCCACAGCACGTCGCGGCCGCGCATGCGCTCGAACCGGCACAGGATGTCCTGGAGGGTGTTGTTGAGGGCGTGGCCCATATGCAGCGAGCCCGTCACGTTCGGCGGCGGGATCACGATGGTAAAGGGCACTGCGTCGCGGCGGTCGGGGCGGCCGGCCCTGAAGGCAAGGCTGTCCTCCCACACGACGGACATGCGGGCTTCGATATCGGCGGGCTGGTAATTTTTCTCGATCATGGGCTGCTAGAAAGCCGCGCGCGGGGGGCAAGTCAACGAAAAGGTCCGGGAGAGGATCAACGGAAAGCCCGGCGGCAAAACGGCTTTGCGGCCGGTCGGCAGGCCAAACAGGCGCATAAGAGGGGCTTTATGAGGGCTCGGGAGCCGCCCTCACCTGCCGCCGCGCGAGACCCGCTCGATTTCGGCCTTCACGATGCGTTCAACGAGACCCGGCAGGTTGTCGTCGAGCCAGGATTTCAGCATCGGACGCAGCATCTCCTTGACCAGATCTTCCAGCGTCCGCGCATTGCTGCTGAGCACCGTGTGGGCCAGGGAGTTGAAGGCGGATTCGACCGCCGAGACCGTCGATTGGGCCAGGATCGGCTGTTGGGGTGGTACCGGCGGCGCATCGTAGTCCACCGCCGCATAGGACGATGACGGCGTCAGGCGCAGCGGCGATTCGGCGAATTCCAGATCGTCGCGCGGCTCGACCTTGCGGAAGCTGGGCGGCGGCGGAGGCGGCGTCGGCTCCGGATCCACCGCCATCTCGTCGGTCAATTCGAGCACGTCGGGTTCAGGTTCGGGCTCTGGCTCTGGTGCACGGACCTCGGGCGCAGGCGTAGCCGCGTCCAGCCCCGC
Source organism: Bradyrhizobium sp. S3.7.6 (assembly GCF_054061875.1). Lineage (NCBI taxonomy): Bacteria > Pseudomonadati > Pseudomonadota > Alphaproteobacteria > Hyphomicrobiales > Nitrobacteraceae > Bradyrhizobium > Bradyrhizobium sp. S3.7.6. Next base: position 5,217,836 of record NZ_JBSSEQ010000001.1, read on the forward strand.
CAGCAGAGCATCAATATCGTCCTGGTTATTGGATGCATCCGCCGCAGGTGCGGGCGGCGGCGGCGCTGGAGCCGGCTTCGCAACCGGCGGCGGCGCGGGCTTCTCGGCGGCAGGTTTTGCGGGAGCGACCTTGGATGGCGGAATGTCGTTCATGGCTGACGGCTTCGGCGCAGCTGCAGCGGGCGCTGGCTTGGCAACTTCGGCCGGCGGCGGCTTGGCCTCATCGTCGGCAATGATGCGCCGGATCGAGGCCAGAATCTCCTCCATCGAGGGTTCTGTGACCTTTGCAGGCTGCGTCATCTCCGACTCCACATCATCAACGCCCTCGCATGCGTTGTTTTACACCAAGCACGACAGGATTGGCCGGTTCCGCAACGGACGCCCCGACATTTTCGTCGCGGCAGCCCGACTTGTCCCCAGTTCACGGCTCAACGTGCGGAGGTGCGCCTCTGCCCTCGGCACTCAAGCCTTTACGCACACGACATCAGGTGCCGGGCGAATCGACCCGCATCTTCTTGGCAAGGCTATGTCAGGGATTTTGATGATTGCAAGCAAAGCACCAGTCGGCCTCGGCTGTTTGCGAGGCCGACCGGATGACTACGGACCTTAGCGTCCGTCAGGCGTGCGCACGCCGGCCCAGCTGTCGCGGACCTGATGGTAGTGAACGCTCGCATCATAAACCGTGGTCGCAAGGCCGAGGACCTGCGGCGACAGACGGCCGATGGCGGCCAGAACCTGATAGGACGCGACCACGCGGTCGTGCTGTGCGGTCACCAGCGCGACTCGCGCGTTGACCAGCGCCTGCTGCGCGTTGAGCACGTCGAGGGTGGTACGCTGACCAGCCTTGGCTTCTTCGCGCACGCCGTTCAGCGCGATCTCGGACGCCGTGACCTGCGCCTGCGCGGACTGCACCTGGGCCTTGCCGGCCTGCAGCGAACCCCACCACTGCACGACCGTCGCGCGGGTCTGGTCGCGGGTGGTTTCGAGGTTGAGACGCTGCTGCGCCAGGTTTTCCTTGGACTGGCGGATCAGCGAATATGAATTGCCGCCATCGTAGAGCTGCCAATTGGCCTGGGCGATGGCGGACGCGTTGAACGACCTGTATTGAATCAAGGACTGTTCGTTCCCCTGCGTGGCCCCCACCTGCAACGCGATCGTCGGCAGCAGCGCGCCTTCGGCGACCTTGACCTGCAGAAAGTTGACGTCGATGCCGAACATCGCGGCCGTGACGTTGGGATGTTCGATCAGGCCGAGCTCGACTGCCCCGGCGAGGCTTGCGGGCAAGAAACGATCCACCGGCGAACCGGGCGCGAGGTTCGTCGGCTCGTTGCCGATGATGCGGCGGAAGTTCGCGCGCGTCGTGGTGAGATTTGCTTCGGCCGTGAGGGCCTGCGTCTTGCCAGCCGCCAGCTGCGCTTCCGATTGCGCAACGTCGGTGCGCGTCACTTCGCCGACGTTGAAGCGATCACGCGTCTGCTTCAGCGTCTGCTCGAGCACGCGCACGTTGCTGCGCTGGACTTCGAGCGTAGCCGCATCGCGCAGATAGTCCATGTAGATCGAAGCGCCCTGAAGCAGCACGCTCTGATCCAGGCTGCGCAGCGCTTCGCGGGAGCCGGAAACCTGGCTCTCGGCGGCGCGCGTCCTGTTGCCGGTGATGTTGCCGTTATAGAGCGTCTGCGTGACGGTCACACCCACGCTGCGCGGCACGCTGGGCCCGTTGATTGGTGTGTTACCCGGCCCCGGCGAACTCAACGTATCCTGATATTGATAGCCGCCGTTCGCCGTCAGCGCGACCCTGGGGCGATAGCCCGACAACGCCTGAGGCACGTTCTCGTCGGTCGAGCGCACCTGGGCGCGCTGTGCGTTGAGCTGCGGATTGTTCTGATAGGCGCGCACCAAGGCGGCCTCGATCGTGTCCGCCAAGGCAGGCGTCGGCCCGGCAAGCGCCAGCAGCAGGACCGAAACCGCAGCTCCGGTGAAGAGCTTCACCCCATGCATCCCTTAAATTCCGTTCATTCTAACGCCCCGCTCGTGCCCGCGAGCTAGGATACCGTCTACCGAGTGGAGTCGTTGCCCCTCAGCAACATAGGCCGCCAATTGGCGCAACGGAACCACCTGAAGGTAGTTCCCGGTGGAAACTCTTCACGTGCAGCATCCGGGCCACACTTCTGATTCAGAACGGGATTTTAACGGGCCAAAGCCCTCAATCGGGACTTCAGAAGACGAAAGCGGCGGCCCGTTCCAACCCGGGAAGGACCGGAGCTGCGGCATCGAACAGCGCCCGATGGCCGAATTCACCGTGGGTATGGGTCACGATCACGGCCCGGGGGGGCGTGGATTGGGCCGACACCCCCACGAGGCGCCCGCCCTCCTTGAGCTGCCCGAGCAGCGCCTCTGGCGTCACCTCGAAGGCGCCGTTGAGGATAATGACGTCATAGGGAGCGGCAGAGGGATCCCCTTCGGCGCAGGCTGCGGCCTTGCACGTGACGTTGGCGAGACTGGCGCAAGCATCCTTGGCCTTCGCGGCCAGGGCCGAATCACATTCCGTCGCGGTGACCTGACGGGCGAGCGTAGCCGTCAGCGCGGCGAGGTAGCCCGTGGCGCAGCCGACCACCAGCACGTTGTCCCCCTCGCCGATTTCGGCGGCCTGGAGCAGCTTGCCGGTCAGCTGCGGCTTGATCAGGAACCGCTTGGCCCCGCCTTCGCTCACGTCGAGATCGAGGTCGAGATAGGCCAATGCCTGCCTGGCAACCGGCACGAACGCCTCGCGCGGAACTGTGAGCATCGCGTCGAGAATGCGGCGATCGGTGACGTCATTGGTGCGCACCTGGCCATCGACCATTTTTAGGCGCGCGGTCGAGAAACCGGACATTTGCGGACCCTGCAATGCGGACGATGCCGCGGACGAAATTCGGCGGCATCTTTGGAACAGGCTCCGCGAAAACGCAACACGTCCGTTGGCCCGGCGGACCAGGCTGCGCAACCCGAGGCGTCAAGGTGATCGATGAGCTATTCGATCGTGACTGCGAGGCGGCCGATCAATGCGGCGACTTCGTCGAGCCGCGCCGAATCGTGCGCCTCGACGGCGCGCGCGAGGCAGGCCAGGCATTCATCATCGCTGAGCTCGGGAACGTCCGCCGGCAGAATCGAGGGGGCCATTTCGGAACGGTCGAGGACGTCTGGCATTGGAATCACCTCCGTAAGGATCCGGCGCCTGCCAAGCTCGATTTGAATTGGGTCGAATTGGCGTCGCCCTCATGACGCGACCGCGCCCGACACACACAACTGCTTGAGTGCGATTCTGCGCTGGGGCGAAGTGGTGCCGCGGCTACATTAGAATGCGGGCGCAGGATATTGAAAACACATTGAAATATGATCTGGACGCTGGGCAGGCCGATGCATGGCCCGAAGGGAGTGTCCGTGCGAGCCTGTGCCCCTGGAAGTTCAGGCGACGGTTGCAAGGTAGAGCTGCGTGTCGAAATAGTCTGCGGCCCGCACGGGTGTGGTGACGCCGGCATCCGTCATGAAGAAGTCACTGACCTGCTGGCGCCATTTCACGACGGTCCCGTCGGAATACAGCCGCTTCCATTCGCGCGAGGAATAGAGCTTCTGGGCCTTGAAGGCTTCCGCGATGTCGGCGGGACGCGACTGCCCGTAATGTGTCTGGAGCGCCTCCGCTGCGGCCGCTGGGTTGCGCACCATGTGGTCGTTCGCTTCCGCCCAGGCGCGGATGATCCGGGCCAGCACGTCCCTGTTCCCCGCATAAAAATCCATCCGCGCGGTCCAGCCGCCGAGCACGGCGGATTGCGGGTAGAAGGCGGAGGCGTCCACCAGCTTGACCGCATCCGGCAACGCCTCGCGGACGGCAATGTTGAACGGCACCCAGAGCGCAACGGCCGGCACCTCGCCGGCAATGAACGCCTTGACGGCGGCGGCCATGCTGCCGTTGACGATCTCGACCTCGGACGGGTTGACGTTGTTGGCCCGCAGCGCGCGATCGAGAAAAATGTGAGCCGTGGTCTTCATCGTCGTCGCGATCCGCTTGCCCCTGAGATCGGCCATCCCCTTGACGCCGAGCGTCGGCCGGACCCAGAGCTGCGCGGTCGCGACCTCAATGTCGTTGATGAGAAAGCCCCGGCCGCGGCCGAGCGCCAGATAGTTGGAGATGACGCCGCCGGCCGAGAGGACGTCGAGCTCACCCCGCGCCATCGCCTCGAACACCTCAGGTCCGGTGTTGAACTCGTGCAATTCGAAATCGATCCCCTCGCGGTCGAACGAGCCGCGATCGAGCCCGGTCCAGATGTGTCCGTCCACGGCGACCACGTGGAGATAACCGAGCCGAATTCTGCTGCGCGCCTGCGCAATGGCTGGCGCCGCGTGCATTGACGCGGCCGCCAGCGCCGCGCCGTGCCGCAGCAACTGCCGGCGATTGACACCGAAGATGTTCATGCCGCCGCTCCCGCATTCCGGGCCGCGGACCGAAATCGCTGGGCATGAAATAGCGCGACGCTATCCTTGGGATAGTCGTGCAGGAAGGCCGACAGCCGGACCCGCGTCGTCTCGGCCGCGCCGTCCTGCGCGATCGCCGCAAAGACTTCATCCCAGCGTCGACACATCGCAACCTCGGCTTCATCGGCGTGCGCCAGCTCGCCGCGGAGCTCACTGACTTCGATCGCGTCGGCAAATCCCTTGGGCGTGATACTGTCGACGCTGCGGAACAGGAACTTATCGCCGACGCTGGCGCGGACCGCCGCGCTGACCAGCACGCGCGTGCCGTAATTCTTGTTCAGTCCCTCCAACCGCGACGCCAGGTTGATGGTGGCGCCCAGCGCGGTGTAGTTCATCCGGTCGCTCGAGCCGATGTTGCCGACCACGGCGTCGCCGACATGCAGGCCAAAGCGGGTGTCGTAGGGCGGCCAGCCCTCGCGGCGAAACTCCTTGTTGAGCGCTTCGTTGGCCGCAAGGCATGCCAGGATGGCGCGGCAGGCATTGACGGTGTGGTCGGGATCGTCGGCCGGCGCGTTCCAGAATGCCATCACGGCGTCGCCGATATATTTGTCGACCGTGCCCTGGTGCCGCATGATCTCATCCGACAGCACCGCGAAATAGCGCGAGGTGTGGATCATCACCTGCGACGGGTCGGCGCGCTCCGTCTTGGCGGTAAAATCGGTGACGTCGGTGAACAGCACCGTGACCTCACGCCTGGAGCCGCCGAGGCTGAGCGAAGAGCCGGTCTCGATCAGCTGCCGCACGATCTGGCGCGGGATGAAGCTCGCAAAGCTGCGTACCACGCTGCGCATGGTGAACACCGAGCGGCCAAGCTCCTCGACCTCGGCGATGACGGAATGGACGCGCGGCCGCTCGGTGATCTCGAACCGCTGGATCGCGTCGGTCTCGTCGGCCAGCTTGCGCAGCGGCCGCGCCATTAGCGATCCAAGCCAGAACGCGAACGGAAGCGTGGCGCCGACAAAGGCCAGCGCAAGCGCGAACAGCGTACGGCGCTCGTCGATGATCTGCGCATAGAACTCGTCGAGCGGCGCGACCATCGCCATCCGGATATTGGCCGAGCCGGCCGTCTCGAGCCTGTGAACCGCCGCGACATAGGTTCGGCCCGACGCGTCCGCAAAGAACTGCTGGGCCGCCCCGCCATCCCGCCAGGAGCGGATGACCGGCACGAGCGCGGGCAGCCTGAGCGCGCCGATCTGTGGCAGGTCGTCCTGCCGCTCCGGGATCTCTGCCATCAGGCGGTTCATCTCGGGATGGCCGACGATGCGCCCGGCATCGTTGAACAGGAACGCCAGCCCTGATTGGCCGAGCTTCTGCGCCGCCAGCATGTCCTCGAACCGGTTCAGCAGCAAATCACCCGCAATAACGCCGCGGCGCCCTTCCCTCAATGGCGTCCGCAGCGTGTAGCCCGGCTCGCCCGTGGCGTAGAAGACGTAAGGACCGGTCAACAGCGTCTTGTCGTTCTTGAACGCCTCGACATACCAGGGCCGCTGCCGCGGATCGTAGCTCGCGGGTCCGGCGACCTCGGCAACCTGAATGAGGTTTTCGGAGAGAAACTGCGTGACAGGCGCGGCCCCCGCCGTGCGCGAGATCACGACCAGGCGGAAGGCAGCATCCTCATCGACATTCAAACCCTTTCGGAACGCCGGCTGGGCGCGGTCGATCACGTCCATCTCGATGAACGAGCCGTCCTCGTAGCCGACATAGAGATTGAAGAGCTGCGGGTTGTTGCGCAGCATCGCCGCCATCAGGCTGTAGAGCCGCGTATTGTCCGCGATGTCGGCCTCCTGGATCGGCGGCAGGCCGGACAGTATGTCGAGATTGTCGCGGACATTCTTGAACTGCTCGTCGATGTGATCGGCGCCAAGCTGTGCCACCTTCTCGATGAAGCCAGAGGCGGCCGTCCTGGTGATGGCGGTCACGCGTTCGAAGCTGAGATAGACCAGCGTCAGGCCCACAAGCAACACCACGCCCACGAACACCGTGATGATCGATGTCTGAAAGCCAATGCGAAATACGCGCTTGCTGGTCTTCTCTCCTGTCATCGGAGCTGCCTGAACGCCTCCATCAGTATTTTCGCACGATGGGCTTCGTCGCCGCCGGCGCGGGCGCCGACGGCGAGACCGAGAAAGTAACCCAGGTCGACCAGCTGTTCGGCCGGTTCTCGGTCTCAAGGTCCTTGTAGCCTCGGATATTGAGATAGCCCTGGTAGCCGTCGGACATCGGGATCATGAAGCCGATCTGCGGACCGATGCCGACCGCCTGGCCGCGGAAGCCACCGAGCTTGGCGCCGGGACCGCTATCGTCGGTGATCTGCTGGAAGAAATAACCGGCGATGCCGATGTGAACGTTCTTGCTGACGAACTGTGAGGCTGCCCAGTCGACATGAAAATCCATGCCGTTCTGATACTGGAGGGCCCCGTTCATGAAACTATAGGTGAGCCCGCCGACGATCGAGAATTCGTGGCCGCTCTTCGGATCGAGATAGGTGTAGCCGGCACCGACGTCGATCGCGGGGAAGCCAAAACTCAGATTGGCGAGCCGGCTGGAATCATAGGTGCCGCTCGGGATGTTGCCGGTGATGTAGACCAGCTCGTTGTGGACGCCCTGATTCCATTTCAGCGTGCCCTGGTAGAACACGTCGGTCAGCGTCGTGCGGTTGTCGGTGGCGCTGCCCGAGATCGTATTGCCGCGCGGACCGGTCAGCGTCGCATCGATGCCGGCGCCAATGTTGCCGGGCGCGGTGAGCACGGTGAAGCCGGCTTGGCCGCCCAGCACCGGCATCGGCGAGGTGTAGGTGATGCCCATGACGAACGCGTCGGCATGTGCGTTGAGGCCGGCGGTCACCGAGCCGGGTATGCCGCCGCTAGTGACGAAGTTCTGCCCTCCTCCGGCCTTTTCGTTGAGGTGAATGTAGATCGTCGAATAGGCCCATCCAGGCGTTACGGGAACGGCGGCCAAGCTGCCGAAGATGCCCGGAAGCCAGAAGCTCACGCCGCTGAAGCCGCGAGCGCAGGCTGAGCGGCGAAGCTCGCCATCGCCAATACCGTCGCGAGCCCGACTTTGCGAATGTGTCCCGTCACGTCGAGTCCCTTCATTCCATCCTAAAAACTGTGCTTCTCATCTCCCAGCGATCTAGTTCTTCGTCGCACCTCCCACAGTCGCTGCGATCCGCTCGACGTCAGACAGCTTCCAGCTGTGGTCGAAAAGCGCCTTGGTCGGCGCATAGGCGCGGAACATCAACTCGAACTTGCGGTTCGGGTCGGTCGGCACCCAGTTCGATTCCTTGCCCGCCGGCGCCGCCGGGCCAAAATAGATATCGACCGAGCCATCCGCGTTCTTCTGCAACTCGGGAATCTGCGAGGAGCGGCTGGCGCGCGACATGTTCTTGATCAGCGCATGGGTCTGCCGGTCATACGCCGTGACGGACCAATATTGCTCGACCGGCGGATTGGCCGGCACGGTCAGCCGATAGGACTGGCCACCCTCGAACGATTGGCCGTCCTTGTCCCGGATCGAGATCAGGTAGAACTGCCCCGAACCGAGGCGCTTGATGCCGATATAAGCGTAGCTGTAGGCCATGCCACGCTGATCGACCGGATACTGTTCCGGATCCGCATAACCTTCTTGCGCCGCTTTGATCAGATCTGGCGGCGCGGGAAAGGTCCAGCGGCTCGTCGTCGAGAAGAATGGTGGCAGGCCGGCGTCGTATTTCGCTTCCAGCAGAGCCCCCGCCTCACGTGCCGCAGACGCCAGCAGGGTCTTGGTCGCATCAGCCGGTTGGAACGGCTTTCCCTTCTCTATACCGAGCGTCTTGAGCTGATCGATCATCGCCCGATCGCGCTGCAGCCATGGCTCGCTCTGCACCATGCGATCAAGATGCTCGAAGAAGCTCTCGTCATAGCGGATGGTCGAATCGTAGTTGACGTCCTTGACGTCGGTGAAAACGGTCGCAGGAGGATTTTCGGCTTGCGCCAGCGGATACACCTTGAGCCGCTTGCCGTAGGCGATGGACGTCGCGACGTCGGCGGGGCCGTGGCTCCTGAGATTTGATCGGAACAGCATGTATCCGCCGAACGTATCGGATTGCAGTGTGACGTATCCGTCCGGCGGTTTGCCTGAATACCCCGGCGGCAGAACCAGATATTTTCCCCCCCTTCCCTTGTCGGCACCGAGAAGCCCGGCGTCTTCGAGCGGCATCTGCCAGACCGTCACGATGTTGCCGTTGAACGAGCCGTCATTGTCGCCGGGCGGTAGGTCGAGCACGACCGGACCGTCCTTCGTGTTGAAGAACACCATGAAATAGAGCGCGTCGGGATTCGGGGTCAGGGTTTGGTTGTGCCAATCCAGCGGCCGCCCCCAATAGATCGCCTGCCCTACCTTTCCTTCCGTCTTCGCGAACATTTCCTGGAGCATCAAGTCGTAGTTGACCGCCGGCATCCCCCAGATCACGGCCTCTATGGCGCGGCGCTGGATGCTGCGGCTGTTCAGTTCGTCCGGTGAAATGCTCTGGGCGTGTGTGCCCGACACCGCGAGAGCTATTGCGATAGCTGCTCCAATGATCGTCTATTTCATCGGCGGCTCCTCTCTAGAACGGGTTGACGTAGTTGAGGATCGCAAGCTGGCGCAGGACCACGCGACGGACGATGTGGGTCGGCTTCAGATGGTCAGTATAGATCGCCGCCGTTCCGGCGCTGCCGGCTGGCAGGCGGTCGGCGAAGGCAGCATCGTCGAGCTTGACCCGAACGATGAAGGGGGCCGCCTCGATCGCCTTTGGCAGCACCGCCGTACCCGAGGTCTGCGCCTGCCCGGTCGCGATCGCCTGAAGCACGCTTTCGACCTTGCCAGTGTAGATCCGCCCGGGCGCGAACTTGAACGTGGCTTCGACGTCCTGTCCGGGTGCGACGTAGCGGGCGTCGATCTGGTTGATCTCGACGCCGATGATCGTATTGGAAGTATCAATGAACGCCATCACCGGCGACAGCGGCAGGTTCGCCACCCGGGCACCCTTGCGCAGCGCAAGGTTGGTGACATAGCCGTCGGTCGGTGCGCGCACGACCGTCTTGTCGAGATTCCACTGTGCCGACTCCAACTGACCGCCAAGCTGGTCGACCTCCGATTGGCGCTGCTCGACGTCGAAGCCGCGGCCGGCGTCGCGCTCGTAGAGCTGCGTCATCTGGCCCAGGCGCGTCTTGGCAAGCTTGAACTGGGCCTCGACGGCCTTGACCTGAGCCGCGTAGGGCGTCGGATCGATCTTGAACAGCACGTCTCCGGTCTTGAGCGGAGTGTTCGCCACCACCGGCACGTCTATCACCTCACCCGCCACGTCGGGTACGATCGATACGGCATTGCGTACCACCAGCGCGTTACCTTGCGGCGCACCCCAGCCCATCGGAACCAGAAGCCCGAACATCACGAGCACCAGAACGATGAACGGCGAAGCCTTCCAAAAGGTGTTGAAAGGTACGACCTTGAAGCGCACCAGCAGGAACAGCAGCAGCAGATAGATGTTGAGGATCGCGACCGCCATCACGCGTCTCCCGCCTTGCGCGAGGGTACGTCAACATAGGCCCAGATCAAGGCAATCGGCCACAACGCGAAGCCGAAGAACAACGTAATCCAGCCCGCGACCGTCACCGCCTGCGCGTAAGGATGGTTGCGGGACTTCGCGATGTGTCCCGGCAACCAGCCGGCGATGCAGACCACGCCGATCGCGCTCACGACGAGAATGATGAGCACGATCCAAGCGAAGATGTCGTAGCCGCTCATGGTCGATCCTCTAGCTCGCCGGCTGCGGCTCCGGGAATTTCCACTTGCCGTTCAAGATTTCGGGACGCGGGTGATAGAGCCGCACCGTGTAGCTCCAGCCGCTCATGATCGGCAGGCAGTTGGGAATCGTGCCGTCGCAGCCGCCGAATTGAACGCTAACCGATCCATCCGCATTTTTCTTCGATGTGATGTTGTTGAGCGAATAAGCCTCATACGGATTCTTCTGATAATAGCCGTCAGCGTTGTAGAGACTGATCGACCAGAAGCCGTCGATGGGCACATCCTTGACGCTGAGCTTGTATATCGAGTTTCCATCGTTCTTCGGCGGCGTGTAATTGAGATAGATGGCATCTTTCCGCGGATTGCCGCCCCACGTCGCCGCTGCCGAGATGAGACGCTGGACCGGATCGACCTGATCTTTGGTGCCGAAGGAGCGGCTGGTGTCGGTGAGCGTTGTGGCCAGAACGATCAACGCGTCGCGAACTTTTTTCTGGCTGACCGGGTCCCATTTCGGTACCTCGAACGTGCCCGGCCCTCCGGGCTGGTCGACTTTGATCGCGTCCTGGAGCGCATGAACCTTCTTCACGTCGGCGGCGTCGTTGGGATCGACCAGCGTTCGTACGCCGACAAGCACATAACGCGTTCCGATCTGCCTCTTGGTGATGGTGTGCTTGCCGGCGCCATAGAGCGCAGGCGGTGAATACTCATCCTGACTGATAAGCTGAAGAGACATGAAACGCTTGCCCGCGTCCGGCAGCGTAACCGTTACGGGGCCGGCATCGAGATCGAACACAGCCGCCGAGTAGAGTGTGTCGCGGTTCATCCGGACGATGGTCTGGGCATCAATCGGTGACAGTTCACGATGGTGCTCGAACCTGCCGAAGCCGCCTTCTTTAATCGCGACGACGCTGAGATAGAGATCGGATTCCGCACGGATGAAATTGTCGACCGTGACGGGAATTGTGTTTGAAACCTGCGCCAAGGCCGCACCTGTGCAGATAAGTATCCCCTGCAATCCCCAAAAGACATATCTCAATTTCATCGCTGATCCTCGCGTTCGAAACCGGAAGCCGGCGACAAAAATCCGACGCGTTGTCCCGTTCATCATTGCATCGGCTCCAGTGGCGGCGGCTTCCTTGCTCCGGTCATCGCGGCTTTGCTCGGCCCGTAGACGCGCGCGACCAGGCTGCATTTCTAAACCTCCATCCAGCACTTTGTTGATCGTTCCACCCACCATTGGGGATCGGACGCGTATCGTGTCCGGAGATGGGAACCGGGCCGGTAAGCGTCCGCCCCGGTTGGCCTTCGCAGGCGAGCATCACATCGATCGGCGCCCCACCATCACTGGCAGTAATCCCAAAAGCCCTGGGTCCGGGACGGATCGGTGTAGTACCAGCACATGCCGGGCGCAGGCGCAGCACCTGCCCAGGCAGCAGCCGTGGCCGCTGTCACGAAACCGATCGCGGCGCCCGCCGCAATGGCACCGCCCCTCGGCCAACCGTACCAGCCGGGCCGCGCCCAGCCGCCGCGTCCCGCCACGGCCGTGGTTCGGCGAACTGCAACGTTGCCGCGCGGTCCGCGCACCACGGTGCCGCCGCGATAGGCCGCGCCGCGAGGCCCGACCACGGCGCCGCCGCGGTGAACCACGGCCCCACCGCGCGGACCCATGGCAGCTCCGCCGCGACGAACGGCCGCGCGCACTTCGATGAGATCAGACGATGTGGCGGCGTCCCAGTGAATGGCGGCAGGCTGAAGCGGCGCCGCCGCCGCAGCCCCGATCGGAAGAGAAGCGCCGGTGGCCAGCGCCAGCAAGCAGGTCGTCAACCGAAAAACGCGCATATGTTCAAGCATCTTGGTTTCTCACATTGTTCTTGCTTCGTTGATGAAATCGAACACGGCAATGCGCTCGGCGGGCGGCACAAAGTCCGTTCCGCCTTGCGTCGTGACGCGCGCGACGAAATCGGAAATCGCCTTTTTCGCCGCGCCATCGTTCCACGATGGCAAGGGATCCGCCGGCTGCGCCACCGCAACGGAGATGGCTGCGAGACATGCAGGCAGCACAGCGTAAACCCTAACCATCAGCACACTTGTCCTTTCTGCCCGTTGCTATTGCGGCTTCAGGGTTTCAAGCTCGTTGAGCCGCTTCAGCGCCGCTTGCTGCCGGAGCATTCCGTAGTTGATGCTGCCCGCGTTCAGCGAACTGCCTTCCTGATAGGGGAACTGATCGAAATCGGAGAAGAACTCCTTGATCTTGCCCTGCACCGGCACGATGAGCCACATGTTCTGGGCGAGGAATTTCATCGCCTCGCCGCCCTCCTCCAAGCCACGCTCATATGGATCCATGCGCAGATTGGTGATCAGCGACCAGGCCGTAACCTCACGCGTGCCTGTTGCGATGTTTCCCTTCGACGAGGCAAAGCTCAGCTTCCAGTCGTTCCACCGGATGGCATTGAGGTTGCCGCCCTGATCGAAGTAATAGATCGCCTCGCGTGGTCCTTGCTTGGCCTCGCCTTTGAGGAACGGCATGAAGTTGTAGCCGTCGAGATGAACCTTGAAGTTCTTCCCGCCTGCACCTGCAAATCCCGTCTTCATCTTCTCCTTGACGTCGGGGATCCCCGCCGCTGCACAGAGGGTCGGGAACCAGTCGATCAGCGAGATAATGTCGTTGTACTGGGTGCCGGGCTTCACCACGCCGGGCCAGCGCACCATCATGGGAATGCGCATGCCGCCTTCCCATGTGGTGCCCTTCTCGCCATGGAAGGGGGTCATGGCTCCGTCCGGCCAAAGCGCGATTTCGGCGCCGTTGTCGGTCGTATAGAGAACGATCGTGTTCTCGGCGATGCCGAGGTCATCGAGTTGCTTGAGCAACTCCCCGACCATCCCGTCGTGCTCCACCATGCCGTCGGCGTGGATGCCCTTGCCGGTCTTGCCGAGCGACTCCTTCTTCAGATGCGTGAACACGTGCATGCGCGTCGAGTTGAACCAGACGAAAAACGGCTTGTCGGCCTTGGCCTGACGGCCGATGAAGTCCTTGGCTGCGCCCAGGAACTCCTCGTCGACCGTCGGCATGCGCGCGGTATTCAGCGGTCCAGTATCTTCGATCTTTCCGTCCGCCGATGATTTGATGACGCCACGCGGACCATACTGCTTCCGGAAGTTCGGATCCTTGGGATAGAAGTACCCTTCCGGCTCCTCCTCCGCGTTGAGGTGGTAGAGATTGCCGAAAAACTCATCGAAGCCATGCTTCGTCGGCAAATGCTCGTCGCGGTCGCCCAGATGGTTCTTGCCAAACTGCCCGGTGGCATAGCCCTGGGTCTTCATGGCGTCGGCAATCGTCGGCATCCAATCCTGGATGCCGTGGGGGTCGCCCGGCATACCGATCGTGAGAAGGCCGGTCCGGAACGGTTCCTGCCCCAGGATGAAGGAGGCACGACCGGCTGTGCAGCTCTGCTGGCCGTAGGCGTCGGTGAAGATCGCCCCTTCATTCGCGATGCGGTCGATGTTGGGCGTGCGATATCCCATCATGCCCATGGTGTAGGCGCTGATCTGCGGGATGCCGATGTCGTCACCGAAGATGACGAGAATGTTGGGCTTGCGGCCCGCGGTGGGCGCCGCAGCCGGCGCCGCCGAAGGAGCCGCCTTCTGAGCCTGCGCCAGTGCCTGCGATGTCAGCGCCGCTGTTGCGACGATCGACGATGTGCCAAGCAACACGGCGCGGCGATGAATCGCCGAATGGTCGCTACAGGTGGAATCAACAACGGCATTATTCTGCTTCTTCGTCTCGTTGGTCATTCGACGCTCCCTGACTTATTCGATGTTGGTTGGCGTGGATGAGGGCGAATCTAGATCGTCCGTTCCGTCTGAGTGGCCTCCTGTGCTTTGCTTATCTCGCGGGTTTTCCATACGCGGTGACCTTCGGGGTCCCGACCGGGTTCAAATGCGGGGGCAGACCTGTCGTGGCCCGGCTTCCGGCGCGCGGGCGCAGCTTGCGGCGGGCGGCGACCAATTGGTGGAGCAGCCGGCGTGGAGACCAATGAGCCGGATTGCCCCGATTTCCGAACAACTCGCTCTCGATCGCATCAAGCTGGAGATCCAGCTCCGGATCGCGTGCGGCGGCCTTGAAAGCTCCGGCCGAAATTGGAGGTTGCGTCGCGTTGAGATGCGGCAGCCATTCAAGCAGTGCAAAATAAGACGCTTTTGAGTCGCGATGGCGGATCGCGCGGCGCAACCGGCTGAAGGCAAACGCCTCCGACTGAAGATAGGCCTGGTGCCGACGATGAAGATTGCCCGCAACGCGGCGGGTCACACGAGGAGCAAACCAAGCGAACCCGGCGGTGACGGCCACCAAGAGCAGGGCCGTCAGCCAGTGGTCGAAGATAAAGTCGACGACGCTATCCCACGTCCACCGCCGAGCTGATTGGTTCGAAGAAGCTGGACCCGCCACCGCCGAAGTCACGGTTCCCTTGAGCGGCACGGCCTCGAGATGAACCTGATCGACCTTGCCGCTGCCGACATTCCACCAACCAATATCGATGGACGGCAGCGAATAGTCACTTGCCCGCTCCACCATATACGTTGCGGAATCGACGCGGGTCGACGTCATGACGTCGGAGCGCCCGTCGACCTTGTCCTCGAGCTTCGGCTGCGCCGGGTAAAGCTTCAAGCCATCGACAGACGGGAATTGCTGAGGCGGCAGCAGCATCGCCGGCGTGCCTTCCGCCCGGATCGTGATGGTTCGTGTCACGGCGTCACCGGCCTTGAGCGGGTCAGACGAACGCTTGACGTCCTGCTCGGCGGTCAGGCTGTTGGCCGATACGAACGGGCGAAGCGCGCTCGCCGCATCCGGAATGAATGCTTCGAATGACACGCGTGGCAGCGCGACAGCCACCTCACGGGTGGCTGGCGGCTCGGCCGCATATTTGATCCTGACGATCTGGTTGGCGACGGCGTAGGACCCCGGCTCCTGCGGCGAGATCGCGTATTCAAACCGCACACCGGCATAGGGCACGCCATCGCGCTGCTCGCTGGTGTTGACGCTCTGCAATTGTCGTGTCACCGCGTTGCGCACCTGAAAATCCGGCAGTTCGGGCGGCGACGTCATGTAGTTCGGCGCCAGGACCAGGACACTCAACGTGGTTTTCTGCCCAACCACGACTCGCGGCGGGGCGATCGTCACCTGCACGATCGGCTCGAGCGCCACTGATTGCTGCGCATACACAGCCTGCGACGGGAGCGCGCCGCCGAGCAGCAAGGCGATGAAGCCGATCCAAACTCTCACTGCGACACCCTCCCCTGGGCTGGAGCGGCCGCCTGGATCGCGAATTTGAGTTTGAGGAAATCCGCAGGTGAGGTCTGGACCTGACGCATCCAGGCCTCGGCGGCGCCGGCAGTGGTGACGTCCTGCGGTGTGACCGTGATCTTCTTTCCGCCTTTCTGATTGGGATCGACGCGCATCTCGTCGGCCTTCTCATCCGGAGGTGCAGGGTCATCCTGCTCCTGCTTGCGGCGCTTGGCTTCACGCGCATCCAGCGCCGCCTGAACGATGGCGCGGTTCGTCTTCGCGGCGGCGTTGCCGGGTTGCGCCTTGAGCACCTCGTCATAGGTCTTGAGCGCTTTCTCATAAGCGTGGTTCTGCGCCTGCGCGTTGCCCAGCGCGAATTTTCCCTCCAGCGTGTCGACGCGCGAGAATTCCTCGGCAGCGGCGAGAAAATCGTATGCGCGGTAAGCCGAGATGCCGCGCCACATTGGATCGGCAAACGTCGTTTTCGCGGCGGCATAGTCGCCACGGTCAAATGCAAGCCGTCCCTGTTGATCCGGCGTCAGCCAAAGATTAGTAAAGCGCGATGTCTCCTCGGCTCTCGAAGCGCTGGCGTGCGTCACGATGAAGAGAGCCAGGACCCACGCCACCGTCGTACCGCGCCGGAACCAGAGAAGACTCAACAGGGCCAGCGGCGGCAGCAGCCAATAGCCCTCATCCCGCCATTGCGTGCCGAACGCATCGCCCTGGGCGGCCTGAAAGCGCGTTTCGATCCGACGCTCCAGTCGCACGATGTCCGAGCCGTCGATGCTGACCCGAATGACGTCCGCGCCAGCGGGCAGCGCCGATGAATCCGGGCTGACCGCGAATATGACGAGACCATTGCGTCCGGCTGCCTGCCGCACGGCGGCCGCATCCGCGGTCCCGAGATCGTCCGCGACCAGCAGGACCGTTCCGGGGACCGGTTCGGCCGCCAGCGCGTCGGCCGCCAGCGCGACCGCACCCGCAACGTTCTTGCCATCCGCCGGCATTAGCCCTGGCTCAAGCGCGGCCAGAAACGGCTCGATCACGGACCGGTCGTCGGTCGGCGGCATCACCAGATGCGCGGTGCCGGCAAAGGCCACGAGCCCGGTCCTGGCGCCCGCGCGGGCCGCCAGCAGATCCCTGATCTTCTGCTTGGCGCGTTCGAGGCGCGAGGGCGCCACATCGGTCTCATTCATCGATGATCCGACTGCGAGCGCAATCATCAACGGTGCCTTGTCTTCGACAAAGGGCGGAAGCTCGCGGCGCCAGGTCGGACCGGACAGGCCGATGATGCCGAGCATCATGCCGGCGGCGACGAGATAGAGCGGGTTGATTTGGCGTCCTTGTCCCGGCCGCACGATGAGATGCGTCAGCAGATGCGGCGCGATCACGCCACCCCATTGCGCGCGCACATCTTGCCGGCGAAGCAGCACCGCAAACACGACAGCAAGCGGGATCAGCGCGAGCAGCCAGAGCGGGCGTAAGAGATGGAAGGACATGGTGGCTGCGTCACGCATGGCTGACGCTCCTCATCCGGCGCCACTCGCTGCCGAGCAGGAGCCAGAGCCACAAGAGCAGACCGATCGCGATGGCCAGGCCGAACGGCCATTGAAACAGCGGCAGCTTCGGCCGCCATGACAAGGTCTGAAGCTTGGCCGGCGCGAGGCGATCGATATCGACATAGATCGCCTGCAACTGCGCGCCATCCTCGGCGCGAAAAAAGTGCCCTCCGGTGGCGTCCGCGACATGCTGCAAGACGGCGAGGTCGACGCGGTTCTCGCCCGAGGCTGCGGGATCGCCAACGCCGATGGTGTAGACCGTGACATCGTTCTGGCGAGCGATGTCGGCGGCGTGCTCGGGCGGCACCCGGCTCGCCGTATCGTTGCCGTCCGTCAGGAGGATCAGGAGCTTCTGCTTCGCCCTGCTGGCTGCAAACGTCTTGATGGCAAGACCGATCGTGTCGCCGATCGCCGTCTGCTGGCCGGCCATGCCGACCCCCGCCTGATCGAGCAGTTGCTGCGCCGTCTGGAGGTCTTGCGTGAATGGCACCTGCACATAGGCCATGGTGCCGAACAGGATCAGGGCGACGCGGTCGCCCTTGCGGCGGGCGATGAAGTCTCTGACCACGTGCTTGACGCCGTCGAGACGGGTGAGCGACGTACCGTCCGGCGCTTTGAAATCGCGCTGGTCCATCGATCCCGAAATGTCGATCGCCAGGATCAGGTCGCGCGCGGAGACCTCGCGCGTCACCGCCTCGCCGACCCATTGCGGCCGGGCCAGCGCCACAACCAGCAGCATCCAGATGGCCACTGCCGCGACCATCTGGACGGTGCGGCGTTCAAGGACGACCGCGCCGCGCTGCGGTGTCTGCCCGGTCGCCGCCGCCAGCCTGTCGAAGAAGGGCACCTGGATCGAGGCCTGCCGCGCCCGGTATGGCGGCAGCAGCCACCACGCCAGGACTGGCAGCGGCAACAGCAGAAGCAACCATGGCCAGGCGAATTCAAGCATGATGCCCCCTGATCCAGCGGCGCACGAGACGGACCAGCGATTGCAGCTCGGCGCCATCAGGCGGAATCTGCCGATAAGGACCACTCGCGAGCAGCTGGCCCACGCCGTGAGAAAACTCCTCGCCTCCACAGCTGCGATCGAGGAAGGCCAGCCATGCCGGCCCGACCAGTGGCGCCACTCGCTCGCGCGGAAAGGCCGCGAGCGCCGTGCGCCGCACCAGCAAGGTCAGCTTCGACAACAGCTCCGACGGCACCGAATTTCGCGCATGCTCGATGCTATCAAGCTCCGCGAGCGCTTCGCGGCGATAGCGGTTGACACGGCGCAGATGCGCCACGCGCCACACGGTAGCGCAGATGGCCGCGAGCAGCAGGGCGATCGCAAGCCTCGCCTCCCAGGTCTGTGGCCAGAGGCTGACCTCGCGCGGCAGCGGGAAGTCGATCAGGCCGGCCACCGGGTCGGCAGTCACGGATGTAGCCTCAGCCAAGAGCCGCCTCCGTCTGGTTATGCGGGGCCGCGCGGCCACGACCGGCCGGCAGACCACCAAGAAGACGCCGAAGCTGCGCAGCGGTGTCCTCCGCCGCGCTCAGCGGCAGCACGGGAATTCCGAGCTCGTGCGTCCAGTCGAAGTTGCCTTTCAGGCGGTCCCGGGTGACCTGCGCTACGCTCTTGCGGACGCTGTCACGGCCGACATCAAGCCGGATCTGCAACTCGCCATCGGTCACCGTCATGCTGGCCGACGGTGGCAGATCGCTTTGCAGGGGATCATGGACCAACGCAGCGATGACGTCATTGTGCCGCGCCAGCGCGGCGACCATATCGCGCGTTGCAGCGTCCGCGCCGTCGAAATCGCTGATGATGATCACGGCGGCATCGTGCGGTGCCCGGCGCCTTGAATGATCGAGCGCGGTGTTGAGCATCGCCGGCGCGGACACCAGACCGCGCCCGACGCCGAGCGCCTGGTTGTGCGTGACGACCGCCGCGAGGATCTGGAGCACGGTCGCCCGGCTGCGGCGCGCCGTCACCTCGATGAAGTCTCGATCGTTGAACACGACGGCGCCGACGCGATCGCCGACGCCTAGCACCCGCCACGCCCCGATCGCTGCGGCCTCGGCCGCCGTCACCGATTTCATCGCATGCCGGCTGCCGAAGAACATCGACAGGCGCTGATCCACCACCAGGATCGTCTGCCGGTCGCGCTCCTCGTTGAAGACTCGGATATGCGGCTTGCGCAGGCGCGCCGTCACCTTCCAGTCGATCGAGCGGACGTCGTCGCCGGGACGATAATCCCTGATCTCCTCGAAGTTCAGGCCCCGGCCCCGCATGCGGGACGCAAAGCGGCCGGACAAAAGGCTATGCACGGGTTGGCGCGGAAGGAAGGAGACCTTGCGTCCGCGATGTTCGAGCGCGATCAATTCGTGAAGACCGACATAGACACCTGGCATATTGGCTGATGTCTCGGTCATGACGGCCTCAGGCTGCTGCAACTAGCTCGGTAATCTTGTCGATCACCTGATCGGGCGTAACGCCCTGCGACACTGCCTCGTAGCTGAGGATGATCCGGTGGCGCAGGCAGTCGTGGATCACCGCGCGCACGTGGTCGGGCGTCACGAAATCGTATTCATCGAGCCAGGCGCGAGTCCGCGCGGAACGATCGAGCGCCAGGCTGCCGCGCGGGCTGGCGCCGACCTGGATCCATTTGCTCAGCGGTTCGCCATAGCGCCCGGGAAACCGCGTCGCGTAGATCACGTCGACGATGTACTTCTGAACGAGGTCCGAGACGAAGATGCCGTCGATCTCACCACGTGCGTCCAGGATCGCCTGTTGCGGGATCGGCGGCGGCTCCGAGGTGTGATCCTTCGGTGCTTGCGCGTTCTCGGCGCGATTGAGCCGGATGATCTCGCCCTCGGATGCCTCGTCGGGGTAAGTGATGACGACATGCATCAGGAAGCGGTCGAGCTGCGCTTCGGGGAGCGAATAGGTGCCTTCCTGCTCGATCGGGTTTTCGGTCGCGAGCACCATGAAGAGGTCCGGCATTTTGTAAGTCTTGCCTGCAACCGTGACCTGGCGTTCCTCCATGGCCTCGAGCAGCGCGGACTGCACCTTGGCCGGAGCGCGGTTGATCTCGTCGGCGAGCACAAGATTGGCGAAGATCGGCCCTTTCTGAAATTCAAACTGTCCACCCTTGTCGGTCTGGACGTAGATCTCGGCGCCAGTCACGTCCGACGGCAGGAGATCCGGGGTGAATTGCACGCGCGACAAATCAGCGGCGAGATGCTTTGCCAGCGTCTTGACTGCCCGCGTCTTGGCGAGACCGGGCAGGCTCTCGATCAGAAGATTACCGTTGGCAAGAAGGCCGATCAGCATGCTCTCGACCAGATGATCCTGGCCAAGCACGGACTTTCCGATCCGCGATTTCAGCTCGAGCACGGCATCGCGGGAGGCCGAGCGTTTGGTGTCCGCTCGCTCTGTGAAGCCTGACGTTTGCGCCGTTCCGGAATCCGACATGTCCTTCCAGTCTCATCGAGAAGCGTCCGGCCGGAACGCAGCCGGCCGGTAGGCCGCTTTTGTCAGTTCTTGCCCGGAGGCGTTGTCGTCAGCTTGTCCATGACGTCGCTGACGGTGAAGCTTGCCGCCTTGGCGCGCGGTGGAAATTCCTTGAAGCTCTCGATGTACTTCGCGACAATGGCCTGCGCCGGCACGAACATAAATGCGCGGTGCGCCTGCCAATCGGCGTAATAGATGCTGTCGGGCCCACGTTCGAATGGATCTGTCCGTAAATTGTAGAGATTTGGCCCGCGAAGCTTGGTGAAATTGCCCTGCCAGACTCCAAGCGGGGTCTTGGGACCTATTTCCGTGTGCTGCTCCATGAAGCTGATCTTCCAATCGCGCAGACGAAGAGCCATCAAGTCGCCGTCATCACTCCAGTACAGGAATTCCTTGCGGGGCGATTCTTTTACGTCGCCCTTCAAGAACGGCATCAGATTGAAACCGTCCAGATAGACCTTAAAAGTCTTGCCGTTCAGCATTGAACCTTTTTTGACCTTCTCGACGAGGTCCGGATCGCCATTCGCTGCGGCGAAGGTCGGGATGAAGTCTTCGTGGGCACAGATATCATTGATGATCGTGCCCGGTTGGATGACGCCCGGCCAGCGCATCAAGCACGGGACGCGGAAGCCGCCTTCCCAGTTCGTGGCCTTCTCACCCTTGAACGGCGTTGAGCCACCGTCCGGCCAGGTGAATGCCTCGGTGCCATTGTCGGTGGTGTAGACGACAATGGTGTTGTTGGTGACACCGAGGTCATCCACAAGCTTGAGCAGTTCTCCGACCATGCCGTCGTGCTCGACCATTCCGTCAGGGTAGGTCCCGAGACCTGTCTTTCCTTCCGACGCCTTCTTCAAATGTGTGAAAATGTGCATGCGCGTCGAGTTGAAATAGCAGAACCAGGGCTTGTCGGCCCGATGCTGTCGGTTGATGAAATCTTTGGCCGCGCCAAGAAATTCCTCGTCGATGGTCTCCATACGCTTGGCATTCAATGGGCCGGTATTCTCGATCTTGCCGTCGGCAGTTGATTTGATGACGCCGCGCGGCCCGAATTTCTTCCGGAACTCCGGGTCCTTGGGATAGTCGGGATTCTCGGGCTCCTCCTCGGCATTGAGATGATAGAGGTTGCCAAAGAACTCATCGAAGCCATGCGCCGTCGGAAGATGTTCGTCGCGGTCACCAAGATGGTTCTTGCCGAACTGGCCGGTGGCGTAGCCGTAGGTCTTGAGCACATCGGCGACACTAGGGTCGAGCGGTCCCAGGCCGAGCTCGGCGCCGGGAAGACCAACTTTCGTCAGGCCGGTGCGGATAGGCGATTGGCCGGTGATGAAGGCGGCGCGGCCTGCGGTACAGCTCTGCTGTCCGTACCAGTCGGTAAATACCGCCCCCTCCTTGCCGATGCGATCGATGTTGGGGGTACGGTAGCCCATCACTCCCATGTTGTAGGCGCTGACATTGAACCAGCCGATGTCGTCGCCCATGATGAAGAGGATGTTCGGCTTGCGACCGGATGATGTCGCTGCCGGCGAGCCGCCTGGTGCTGCCTTCTGGGCTTGCGCTAATGCCTCCGATGTTAGGGCCGCGGCGGCAACTAGGGAAGACGTCCCGAGAAGGAGATTGCGACGATTGATGGCATCATTTGCGTCCGTCCCGGTCTTGCTCCTAATTCCACGGCTCATTCCGATGCTCCTACTTTGTGGTCGGTGATCTCACTGAATTCGGATCGACTGCTCGAACCACGCACCTGAACCCGACGTGGCTCGTCGACGTATCGACCGGCTCGGCGTGGCGGGCGGCGGGACGATAGCGGCGGCAGTAATTCGGCGCGCAGAGGTGCGAGCCGCCCTTTAGAACCTTGCGCGGGATCCTGATGTCCGGCAGGCGCGGGTCGTAGCTCGCGTCCTCGCGGCCGCCACGCGGATTGTTCGGGATGCAGCAGGGCTTTGCGGCGTCGGCGGCATGCTTTGACGACCACCAGTCCGAGGTCCACTCCCAGACATTGCCGATCATGTCGTGGAGGCCGTAGCCGTTCGGCGGGAAAGCCATGACCGGCGAGGTACGCTTGAACCCATCCTCGCCGAGATTCTGGACGGGGAAATTGCCCTGCCAGATGTTGGCCATGTGCTTGCCGCCGGGCATCAGCGCATCGCCCCAGGCGAACTCCTCGCCGTCGAGGCCGCCGCGCGCGGCGAACTCCCATTCCGCTTCCGTCGGCAGTTCCTTGCCGGCCCAGCGGGCATAGGCGGCTGCATCGCTATTGGAGACATGCACGACCGGATGGTCGTCGAGGCCCTTGATGTTGCTGCCGGGGCCGTAAGGATGACGCCAGTTGGCGCCGCGCATGAAGGACCACCATTGGCTCCAGTCGGTGAGATCGGTGATGCGCGGCAGCGGCGAGAACACCAGCGAGCCGGCGTAGAGCATCTCCTTCAGCGCGCCGGGATAGTCCTTGGGGTCGGGAACGATCTGCGCCTCGGTGACGTGGCCGGTCGCGTTGACGAATTGCTTGAACTGCCGGTTGGTGACGGAGGTGCGGTCGATCCAGAAACCGTCGACAGAGACGCGGTGGCTCGGCGCCTCCTCGGGATAATGATGTTCGGATCCCATACGGAAGGTCCCGCCGGGAATGAAGACCATCTCGCCGGTCTTCACGTCGTCTGGCAACCATTCGCAGTGATCCGGATCCGCCCGCAGCATTGTGGAAACTCCGATACGAGTATTCCACCCGATACTACGGCGCGGACTTCTGCAGGCGTCGACGAGGGCACATTGCCCGGCATTCTGGACGCATTGTCTGGTCCCCTCTTCTTCTTCTTGGCGCCGCAGGTGCGAGATGAGTTTCGAAGACTTGCGTCAGCATCTCTCCCTCTTTTGATCCTCTTTTGCGCACCCCTCGAGCGAGCGGCAACACAATACCGCCTAGCCCGCCCCGCGGTTCGCACGGCGACGTCACCGAAATCGCCTAGGTTGCAAATGGTATCCGAAGATTGGATGCCCGTGATGTGCAGTTTGTGCCAATACGTCGCGCCGATCGGTGAGGCTTAACGACACATGTCGCAAATTCCTCAATCCACAGCGTCATGTGGCGCGCAGCTCGCGTCAAATTCGGCGATAATTTACCTCAAAGCGCGAACTCCGACTGTCGTACCCACTTCGCGTTGTAGTGGTGTTCAGCCGCCGCCTGCCGCAGAATTGTCGCGCTTGAGTAACAGGGTGGCGCCATGGGCCAATTCCTTCTGGTTGATTCGCGTAAGCTCGACGGCTTCGAAGGTCTTCACCAGGCCGTTCACGGCTCGCACGTCGATGTCATGCAGCTCGGGCGCGGGCGATTGCGCGGATCGCTCTCCCATGTCGGCATCGGCGATTTCTCGCTCAGCATCGGCACCTTCAGCGTCGGCATGCGCACGCAGCGTGTCGCCAGCGACGACAAGCTGATCATCGGGATGCTGCTCGCGGCCGAAGAGCGCGTCACCCACTGGTCCTTCGACATGCGCCTCAACGACGTGCTCGTGATTCCGCCGCTGCTCGAGCATGACGGGATCTTTCACGGTGCATCCGCTTACGCCGCCATGCGCTTCGACATCAACGAGGTCGCATCGCTGTTCGGCGGCGAAGCGAGGCTGAGCAATCCCGACACCTGGCGTAGGCGCGACCATTTCCGGGCGGCCCCCGATAGCGGCGCGATCGCCGCACATCGTCTGGTCCGGATCATGTCACATCTGCGCACCTACAGGAGCGGCCTGACGCCCTCGACCGCCGATTTCTGGAAGCGATCGATCGTCGAATGCATGGCGGCCAACGTGATGTCGTCGCTACCGCCCGACGACACCGGCTGGCTGCCTTCGGCAAGGCGGCTGATCCGCCGGGTCGAGGAGTATCTCGACGAGGCCGGCACGCGCCCGGTGCATGTCTCGGAGATCTGCGCCGCTCTCGGGGTGTCGCGCCGCACCCTCCATCGCGCGTTTCAGGAGGTGTTCGGCTTGGGCCCGGTCAGCTTCCTCAGGCACAAGCGGCTGTGTGCCGTTCATTCCATTCTGCATGAGAGCGTGCCGGGCTCGACGACCGTGGCCGCTGTCGCCATGCAGCAGGGCTTCTACGAGCTCGGGCGGTTCTCGCAGTATTACCATGCGATGTTCGGGGAACGTCCGTCGCAGACCCTGGGAGGACGAACTGTCCCTCGCCTGAGGGTTCAACCCTCTCAGCATGAATTATAGGCGCCTGGTCAGGCTGCGCTGGGGGACAGCTATGGTCCGACCGATTCCCGCTCCACCGGCCGGCTGCACAGCCGTGCGCTGGGCCCAACGCGGCGGCCCCGGGGGGGTGTTGCGCAATTACAACGCAAGTAAGGCTTTGAATTTGCTGGATTTTGGCTCCCCGGGCTGGATTCGAACCAGCGACCATCCGATTAACAGTCGGATGCTCTACCGCTGAGCTACCGAGGAAAGGGCGAACCAGTCGTTCGCGCGCGGCTGCGTATAACAAAGCCGCTTGCGCTTGCAAAGGACGAATTCGCGATCTTGCACAATGCGCCGAGGAAGGGCCGCCGCCCCTCCCCTGGCTCAAGTCAGGTCAAACTATTCGGCGACGAAGGACGTGGTCTTGGTTCCGGAATCGTACCGCAGCCGAAGCGCGGTGATCTTGCAGAGGTTGACGTTCTTCCAGAGCACGGACTCGTCATAGTTCTGCCAGTCGACGCGGATGTTCCAGACACATCCCTCGTCGTCCTCCTCGAACTCGACATAGGTGCTCGCCTGGTTCTGCAAAACCTTGTCGAGTTCGTTCTCCCATTCGTCCAGGCCGTCGTCCGGTGCGTTGAAGCCCAGGAATTTGATGGCATAGCCGGTCTCGTTGACGACGGTGACGTTGCGGGCGTCGGCCGCGAACGACGGCGCAGCGGCGATCGCAAGACCGATCGCGATCAGTCCGGACAGAAAATACTTCATGTGAAATTCCCCCGATCGAAAGAGGCTCCGGTGCCTGACGTCGATCCGCGCAGGCACCGCGGCAACAAATGGCGTTGCCTCGAAGAATTCACCCGGAGCGCGATCGAGTGGTTCAACACGCGATCGATCGACGCTCCGGAGCGTGCGCGACGCGAGACGCGCACGGGCAGTTCATATCGATTCGAATTCTCCGCAGCAATGAACCGGCGTTCATAGATCGGCGGTGTTTGTTTTCTCCGGCACGGGCGCCGGCACTGCGGCGCCGTTGCTCTTTCCCGTCACGGCGCCGACCAGCGCTTTCACGGGATCCTCGCCCGGCGCAAACCCGCTCTGGCGCAGGATCTCGTCGATCATCGGACGCAGCGCGTGCACCTTGAGGAGCTCGCCCGCAAGCCCTTCGCCGAAGCCGACATTGCCGCCGCCGGTGCCATTGCCGCCGAACGCGCCGCCGGTGTGCAGGATGCGGACGTCCTTGAGATTTCCGATCGGCTTCACCATCTCGGCTAGCGCCGAGGGCATGGTCTCGATCCGCTTCTTGGCGAGCTCGAAGTCGATGACGTTGGCACCGAGCTTGTTCTGCGCCTCGTTCTTGAGCGTGATGATTGCGGCCTCGGCCTCGCCGATGTTCCTGACACCGACAGCCTTAATTTTGTTGGACTCGGCTTCCGCCGTGGCCAGCGTCTTGACGGCCTCGGCGCGATCGAGCGAAGCCCTCTTCTCGGCTTCGGCGGCGACGATCAACTCGGTCGACTTGCGCTCGGCCTCGGTGCGCGCGGCGAGCACCTGGGTGAGACGGGCACGGTCGGCGACCTCGACCGCGCGGGCGGTCACGACCTTTTCCTCCGCGGAGACGGCGAGCGCCTCGGCGGTCTTGGCGTCGGCGACGGCTTCCGAGGTCTGCTTGCTCTTGGCCGCGATCTGGATCTCGTTCTCCTGCGTGGCGATCTGGATTTCGCGCTGGGCGTCGGTCTTGCGCTTGTTGATCGCCAGATCCGACTCGATGACCGCGGTTTCCTTGACCTGCTTGGCGCCGGCCTCCTTCTCGGCAACGGCGCGGTCGGTATCAATGCGGGCGTTCTCCTCGGTCAGGCGCGCCGTCTGGGTCGCAGTCGCGACTTCAGCGCGGGTGCTCGCGGTCTTGTTCGCGATGTCGCGCTCCTGGGAGAGCTCGGCCTCCTTCTTGGTGCGCTCGATGGTCAGGGTCTGCTGCCGCGCCTCGAGATCCTTTTGCGCAATCGCCACCTCGTTGTCGCGCACGATCGAGTTGCGGTCGCGCCGGCGCGTCTCGGTAACGGTCTTCAGCTGGGTCAGACCTTCGGCGTCGAAGAAGTTCTCCGGGTTGAAGAATTTGACGTCGGTCTGGTCGAGCTTGGTCAGCGACACCGATTCAAGCTCGAGACCGTTGGATTTCACGTCCGATTCCACTGTCGCCTGCACATGCTTGACGAAGTCGCTGCGCTTCTCCTGCAACTCCAGGATGGACATGGTGGCCGCCACTGAACGCAGGCCGTCGACGAATTTTGCCTCGACCTGGTTACGCAGGGCTTCGGCGTCATTCGTCAGCGCGCCCAGCGTCTGGCTCGCGAGCGCAATGCTCTCATCGTCAGGACGGACGCGCACGTAGAACTCGGCGACGATGTCGACGCGCAGGCGGTCCTTGGTGATCAGGGACTCCCGCTCCTTGCGCTCGACGGTGAGCCGCAGCGTCTTCAGATTGACGCTGGCATAAGAGTGGAAGATCGGCAGGATCATGGCGCCACCGTCGAGCACGACCTTCTTGCCGCCGAGGCCGGTGCGCACGAAGGCCTCGTCGCGGGTGGCACGCTTGTAGAGGATGGTGAAGACGATCCCGAGGACGACGATCAGCGCGACGCCGATCATGGCCGGGACTGCGATATCGAACATGACTTTCTCCGATAAATGACTTGTCAGTTGCTTCGAGTCGGCTTGGAAGGTTTGAGTTCATCGTCGGCCTTCACCGCGACGAAGCGGGTGCCGGCGCGATCGACCAGCAGGACCATGGTTCCCTGCGGCAGGGGCGATGATGACGGTGCGGCGACCGCCCACACGAAATGCCGGTTGCCGTGGATGTCGGCGACGCTGACGCGGCCGGGCGGCCCCTGATCGAGCGGGCCGATCACGACCTCGCCGACGCGGCCGACGAGATCGCCGAGGCCGACGGCATAGCTTTCATCCTTGGGAATGACCCGCGCGATGCCCCTGCTTGCGGCGCGGACCAGCGGAATCGAGACGGCGACCGCTCCGACCGACGCGAGCGTTGCCGGCAAGGGACCGGCCACCATCCGCGCGATGTCCTGGATCAGGAAGCCGGTGATGGAGAACGCGCCAAGCAGCAACAGCAGGAAGATCAAGAGCGGCACGCCGCCGACATTGATCCAGGAGATGGCGTTGATCACGCCATTGTCGCTGGGGTGACCGAAATCGATGTTGGTGCCGAGCATCTCGCTGAGCGAGGCCCCGACCAGCATCGAGACCACCTCGATCGAGCCGACGATGAGGATCATGGCCGCCGCGATCGCGAACGGCCTGACCTCCGGCGACATCACGTGTTCGAGCAGTGCGCTCATGACACATTACTCAGGAGCGCGACTTCAATCGCGCCAGCCTCGCTGCAATTTCCTTGTCGCGATGCAACGTGCTGAGCTCGTCGATGTCGCTTGAGTACGGGATGGTGGCCGGAACGCCGGTGGCGCGCGCCACCGCCCTCCCCGCGCGCAGCGCCGTTGCTGCTGCCGAGGCGCCGCCCTGTTTCCGGGGCGACGTCGAAGCCTGATGGCTCGCCTGAGCCTCGCTCTTTTCGAGATCGGCGCGGCGTTGCTCGGCATCCTGGAGCGCTGACAGCACGGCGCGCAGCGACGTCACGCACTGCTCGATCTTCTCGTTGTTCTCATCGATGGCGCGGGAGAGCACCTCGAACTGCGCCTCGAGGTCCATCTGCCGCGCGATGCCGGCGCGTGCGAGATCGTCCCGGCTATCAGCAATCGCACCTTCGATCTTGGGCGCAAGATCGGTCATCTCGCGTTCGATCTCGGTGCGGCGCGCGTTGAGACGGTATTCCTCGGCGCGCGCGGCCGCGAGCGCATCGCGCGCTTCACTCTCCGCGCGCTCGATCTCGCGGATGGCTTGGCCAACCACGTTCAGCTTGTTCTTCCCCTCCGCCTGCTCGATCGCGTCATAGGCGATCCCGGCGATCAGGCGCCCGACCCGGGACAGGAAGTTGTCGGGGGCGGCAGCGATGGTATCCATAGCGTTCTCCTCCTCTGGCAGACTGTTCGGCGTGACGCCGTAGTGAACTTCAAAGCCGTCGTCGGTGCGGATGAGGTGCGCGGGCGCGCTCTGCCCCCAACCCTCGGCATAGCCGGCATAGTCGAAGGGTACGCTGAAGCGCCCCTGCACGGTCGCAATCGAAATGGTGGCGGGGCCCTTGATCTTGGCGAGCTTGTCGTCGAGCGGCAGGCGGCGGCCCTGCGCGGCGCGATAATCGGCGCGGTCGCGCAGGCCCAGCGTCACCAGCCGCGACGGCAGTGCGGTTTCTTTCCGGATCGGCTCATAGGCATGGGCATGGAGCAGGACGACATTGGAGCCGACGTTATGGCTCCGCGCCACCTCGTCCAGGATCTCCATCATGCGGTCATAGGCCCTGAACGTCGCCTCCATGGCGGCCTTGGCGGCCGGGTCAGGGGCAAGCCTGTAACGCAGCGCGGACGGCGCGTTTCGGGGCGACGGGCTCATGGAAAGCACTAAAGCACCATTTTGGTGCTTTAGGAAGAGGAAGTACGATCACGTTCCCCTGACCCTCATGCACTCTGTGGGTTAGTCGTCGGCCGCAGGCGACGCGTTCAAGGCTGGTGACCATCGATAGATCACGGCCGATCAAGACTTCTTGCACGCGCGGGTTGCAATTTAAGACGAAGTGGAGAGAGAGCGTTTGGCGACTGCCACTCTCGTGTCCCGGACGCGTTGCAACGTGAACCGTTGCGGCGCCAAGCCGGGACCCGGAAAGCCGCACCGTAGCTGTGGCATGGGCCCCGGCTCTGCTGCGCATCAGTTCGTGCCGCAGCGTCCGGGCTGCGAAAGCCGAGCTCACGGTCGCCGACACACCAGATCGATCTCGATCAGTGCGTCATAGGCGAGCCCGGTGACGCCGACACACGTGCGAGCCGGCAAACGATCCGGTGCGAAGAAGCTGCGATAGGTCTCGTTCATTGAGGCGTAGTCTTCCTTGAAACGCGTCAGATAGATCCGCGTCATCACGACGTGCTCGAGGCCGAGATCGAGGCCAGCGAGCACCACCTTCAAATTCTCCATCACGGCCCGCGTCTGCGCCTCTATGCCGTCGGGCAGCACACCCGGCGCCTGCGGCGTGTCCGGCATCTGGCCGGTGACGAAGACAAACCCGTCGGTCTCGACGGCGTGGCTGAAGGGCGCGACCGGCTTCGGTCCGCCGCTGATCATGTGGAATTTCACTTGAGGTGTCCTTGTTAAGGCAAGTCCCGGAACAGGCGCTTGCTGAGGATGGCGTGCACGCCCCAATTGCCGTCGACGACCTGGGTGACGCCAAAATCGACGGCGGCCGACATCAGCGCGATCGCCTCGTCCTCGCTGAGGCCTTTGACGTTCATCAGGAAACGCCGCATTTTCCGGAACGCATCCTTCATGGCAAGGTCGAGCGAGGACTTTGCGTAGACCTCGCTCTGGCCCTGCGCGCCGAACTCGGCGAGATAGTTGGGATGGCTGAACCCGGTCAACACCCAGTCGGTCTCGGTCTCGATCAGGGGATAGGAGAGGTCGGCAAAGAGCTGGCCGGCCAGTTCGGCCTTCTTGTGCAGGATCACCTCGAACGTCCCTGTCATCGAACATTCGATCGCCGTGCCGCTGAGTTCGCCGTCGCCCTGCGTGGCATGGGAATCGCCGACCGACAGCAGCGCGCCGGGCACCGAAACCGGAAGATAGACCGTAGAGCCCTTCCCCAGCCGCCAATTGTCGAGGTTGCCGCCGAAATAGGACGGCGGCACGGAGTCGACGAAATCGACCTCGCGCGGCGCCACCGCGATCACGCCGAAATGCGGCCTCAGGGGAATGCGGATACCGTCGAGTACGGCATGCCGGCGCTTCACTGTGGCAGGCGCGACGGGGACGCCGGGATAGTCGTAGGTGGCGTGCACGACGCCGAAGGGGTCGGTCTGCGGCTCCCAGCGATAGGAATAAAGCGCCTGGGCGTGCGGCTCCTCGGGATCGTCGAAGATCTCGTAGATGGTGACGACCTCGCGCGGCATGGGACCGCCGAGAAACTCGTTGTAGTGATAGCCCCACCAGGCCGCGACCGAGGAGCCGAACACGCGGCCGGCATGGTTCGGATTGCGGCTCGCGCGCGGCACGATGTCGAGGATGCGCACCTCCAGCACGTCGCCGGGCTGGGCATCCTTCACCGCGACCGGCCCCGTGCAGATGTGCACGCCAAATCCTTCGCCGGCGCCACGGCCGAACACGCTGGCATCCATCGGGCCAGCGCCGCGACGATCGACGTTCTTCTTGTCCCGTGTCCAGCCGAACACGCTTTCAGCACCGGCATCGCCCGCGATCATCATCTCGGGCGCATCGGAGGCGTGCTGCGTCAGCGTCTCGATGGTGATGGTGTCGCCCGAGGCGATCTCGATTTGCGGCGATAGCGAGCGGCTGAAATAACCCCAATGGACGCGGCTGGCCTCGACCGGGAGATGGTGATGCCTGCGTTCCGTGGTCGTCCGCTCCTCGGTGCCGGCACACGCAACGGTGCTGCGTGCTTCGACGCTCGAATGCACGCGGAGCTGCGCCAGCGCATCCTGCGGCCAGCCGCGCTGACCGGCCGCGCCATGCTGCAAGGTCGCCCGCTCCGCCTCCTGCTGGCGAAACTCGCGGGGCGGCAGGCCGAAGCGATGGCGGAAGGCACGACTGAAATGTGCGGAATCGCCAAAGCCGTAGGCATAGGCGATCTCCGAGATCGAACGATGCGCCTCGGTCGGATTGGACAGATCGGCCCAGGCACGCTGGAGGCGGCGCTCCCGGACGTAATGGGTGAAATTGTCGCCGACCGTCTCGAACAGTTTTTGCAGGTAGCGCTCGGAAATCCCCTGGGCCTGCGCGACGCGCGCCGGCGCCAGTTCGGGATCGTCGAGCCGCCGCTCGATGGTCTGGCAGATCCGATGCAGCAGCGCGGCCTGCGTCGCACTCGATCCGGCATCGGACGTCGAGGCCGCCAGTTGATGCGCGAGCGTCAGGAGCAGATCAACGAGCGACTGCGCGACCGAATTCCATTCGGCATCGCTCAGCGTGTCGAGCGTGCGCGCGGTCGCATCCAGCAGACGCGAGAACACATCGGCAAAGCCGCTGGGTGGAACGACGCGGGGCTCGCCGAGCCGCGGCCTGCCCGAGAGGCGTCCGTGCAGCGCTTCCGAGGTCACCGACAGCACGATGGCCCGCATGTCACGCTGGAACACGATGCTCCAGTCCCCGCTCCGCGGCAGCAGCACGAGATGGCCGACCGGAACGATGCGGTGGCCGCCGGCGCTCTTCAGCACCATGCCGTCCTCGACCGGGATCAGCGCGATCGGAAGGTCTTCATTCGCTTGCGAAAGCGGCGCGACGCTTTGCGCGCCAGCCGCCATCCGCGTCAGCGCAACACCTGCGGCATGGCGATGCGATGCCGTTGCGTGTCCGTCAAAGAAGGAATGGCCGGTCGCCGGTTGCAGGCCGACCGCCGCCAGCACGTCCCGCCAGGCTTCGGGGCGGTCGTCTTGCGCGTAGGACTCGCTCGTGAACGGCCGGAAGCTCATCGGATCAACCCAGATTGCAGTTGATCGAAGCAACCTCTGTGCCAGACGAACGCGGTCATCCGTCGCAGCAACGGGCCGCAAATGACGTTCGCCGCTCATCCCCTCATCCCGAAAACTCGCTGTGTCTCAATGCATTAGTCGCAGCGAAAGATGTTCTTGCGGATCGTGCCGTGGACGCCCCAATTGGCGTCGACGACCTGGGTGACGCCGAAATCGGCGCCGACCGACAGCAGCGAGATCGCCTCGTCCTCGCTGAGACCGTGCACGGTCATCAGGAACCGCCGGAGTTTTCTGAACGCATCGCGCATCGCACGGTCGAGGCTCGAGTGATTGGCAATCTCGGTTTGTGCGTCGGCGCCGAGCGCGGCCAGATAGTTCGGATAGGTGAAGCCGTAGAACGACCAAGCGTGATCGGTCTCCAGCATCGGATGGTCGAGGCCCTCCAGATTGGTGCCGGCCAGATCAGCCTTCTTGTGCAGGATGAACTCGAAATCGCCGGTGAGCGAGGTCTCGATTGCGGTGCCGCCGAGCTCGCTGTCGCCTTGCGCGGCGTGGGGATCGCCGACCGAGAAATAGGCGCCGGGGACTGCGACCGGGTAGAACATCCGCGCGCCCTTGCCGATGCGCCAGTCGTCGATGTTGCCGCCGGTGTAGCTTGGCGGGATCGAGCTGACGAAGTCGGCTTCCGACGGCGCGAGGCCCATGGTGCCGAAATGCAGGCGCGCCGGCACCTTCACACTTGCGAGGACGTTCTCGCGCTTCCTGACGGTGGCGTGATCGACGCGCACGCCGGGATAGTCGATGGTGGGATGTACGATGCCGTCGGGGTCGGTCTGCGGCGTCCAGACGTAGTTGTAGACCGCTTTCGCATAAGGCTCGCCCGAGGTGTCGAGCTCGAAGATGGTGACGACCTCGCGCGGCTTCGGCTCTTCGATCAAATCGTGATAGTGAAAGCCCCAATTGGCCGCGACGTTGGAGCCGAAGCAGCGGCCGGCATGGCAGGCGCTGCAGCTCGGTCGCGGCCGGATGTCGAGGATGCGCACTTCCAGGATATCGCCGGGCTCGGCACCTTCGATCGCCACGGGACCTGTGAGGAGATGCACGCCGATCCCCTCGCCCGCGCCACGGATGAAAGGGCCTTCGGTCGGGCCTGAGCCTCGGCGCGCGACCGCCTTGTGCTCGCGCGTCCACTGGAACACGCTCTCGGCGCCGGGATCGCCCTGGATCATCCGCTCGTAATCATCGTTGGCGTGATGGGTCAGCGTCTCGATGGTGGCGCGGTCGCCGGAGCGCAGTGTCAGGCCCGGCGTGACCTTCTTGGAGAAATAGCCCCAGTGGACGGTCTTCGGCGAAACCGGCAGCGTGAAATGCTTCATGAGATGGCCTCTTCGGGAGTCTTGAACCTTACGAAGGCAGCGCTCATCGCACCGCCTCCGGAGTCTTGTCGGCTTCCATCACGCTGAGGAAACGTGCCGTCAGCGGATTGCGGGGATTGGTGAGCACCTCGTGCGCCGGTCCCTCCTCGATGATGGTGCCGCCGCTCAAGAAAGCGACGCGGTCGGCGACTTCATCGGCAAAGCGGATCTGGTGCGTCGAGATGATCATGGTGAGGCCGTCGTCGATGGCGAGCCGCCGGATCACTTCCAGTACCTCGTTGACGAGCTCGGGATCGAGCGCCGAGGTCGGCTCGTCCAAAAGCAGCACGCTTGGATTGGGCGCCAGCGCGCGGGCGATGGCGACGCGCTGCTGCTGGCCGCCGGAGAGATGTCGCGGCAGCGCGTCGGCGCGATGCGAGAGACCGACACGGTCGAGCAGCTCGGTGGCCCGACGGTCGGCGTCGATGCGGGTCATGCCGTGGACCCAGCGCAAAGGCCCGGCGATGTTTTCGCGTGCCGACAGATGGGCGAACAAATTGAACTGCTGGAACACCATGCCGACACCGACGGTTGCCCGCTCGTTGGCGATGGCCCGGGGTGACAGCAACTTGCCGTCGTCGTCAAAGCCGAGACGGCGGCCGCCGACGCGCACGGTGCCTCCGTCCCAGCTTTCGAGATGGTTGATGCAGCGGAGCAGCGTGCTCTTGCCCGAGCCGCTGGGGCCGAGCAGCGCGACCACTTCGCCGACGCGAACGGTCAGATCGAGGCCGCCGAGCACCTTTTGCGTGCCGTAGCTCTTGGTGAGGTCCTTGGTCTCGACCGCGATGTTGTTGCGCGCGATCGTCGCGGAACGCCGCGTGCGCTCCTCTCTGGTCAGAGCGAGCGGCGGCGTGTCGGTCAGCTCTGCCTGCACGGGTTCGGGATCGGCGACGGTCGCCTCCGCAAGCTCCAGCTTGGTGCCGAGATCGACGCGACGCCACGGCAGGTAATCGGCGAGTTTGCGCTTCCGTCCCTTGGCGCGGTCGAGATCGAGCAGCCATTCGACGAACAATTGGATGACGCTGATGGCAAAGGTCAGCACGAGGTACAAGAGGCCAGAGGCGAAGAAGATCGAGAAGAAGTCGAAGGTCGAGGACGCCAATTGGGTCGAGCGCAAGGTCAGCTCCTGGACCGCGACGACGGACGCCAGCGAGGAATTCTTCAGCGCACTGACGGCCTCGTTGCCGAAGGCCGGGATCATGGTGCGGATCGCCTGCGGCGCGATCACCCGCCACATCAGGATCCGCGGCGTCATGCCGAGCGCCTGGCCGGCCGTCACCTGCCCGCGGTCGACGCCGAGCACGCCGGCGCGCAGCATCTCCGCGATGAACGGCGCCTCGTTGCAGGCGAGCGCGAGGCCGGCCGCCAGCACCGCCGGCAGCTTGATGCCGATATGCGGCAACGCATCGTAGGCGAACACCATCTGCAGAATCAGCGGCGTGCCGCGGAAGATCACGGTGTAGGCCCTGGCGATCGCCGCCAGGAGCCAGAAGCGCGAGAGCTGCATGCCGGCGAGGATCAATCCGAGGATCAATCCGCCGCCGAGCCCGAGGGCGGTCACCTCGAGGGTGAGTTCGATGCCCTCGAGCAGATACGGCATGCTCAGGTAATGGAGAAACAGCGACATCAGTCAGCCGTCAGAATGTCCGGTTCCTTGAAGTTGTTCACATCGAGCCCGTGCTTCTTCAGAAGCTCCATATGCGTGCCGGCCTTCTGCACCTCGATCAGTGCGGCCAGCACGGCGTCGCGGAATTTCGGCTTGTCCTTCGGGACGGCGATGCCGACCGAATACGGGATCGTCACCGCGACCGCCTTCTCCAGCTTGTCCGGATAGGCCTTCACCGCACTGTCGACGGTATTGACGTCGTTGATGTAGGTGTCGGCGCGGCCGGCCAGGATCGCCTGGATGCAGTTGGCGTTGTTGTCGTAGAGCTGGATTGTCGGCTCGGCCTTGCCGGCCTTCTTGCATTCCGGGATCAGGGCCTGGATCAGGGGCACCTCGACATAGCCGGTGTTTTCGGCGGCCGCCGTGCCGCACATCGACATGTTGATGCCGTTGATGCCCTTCGGATTGCCCTTGGCGACCAGCACGCCGTCGAACACTTTCGAGTAGGTGATGAAGTCGGCGGCCTTGGCGCGCTCCTTGGTGGCATAGATGTCGGAGATGACGATGTCCGCCTGGCCGGCAGCGAGTGTTGTGAGGAGTGCTGCGAACGTCACCGGCTTGTAGGTCAGCTTGAAGCCGAGGCATTCGCCGATGGCTTCGCCAAGATCAATGTCGAAGCCGATATATTTGCTGGGATCCTTCGGGTCGATCGTTTCATAGCCCGGCGTGTGCGGGTTGATGGCGTTGACGAGGGTCTTGCCCTTCCAGTCCGGATATTTCTCCTGGAGTGCGGCGCAGGCGGCGGGTGCGGCGGCCTGCGCGCTCAGCGGTGCCGCGGCGACGAAGCCGAAAGCGATGGTTGCGCCGAGCGCGACCTTGCGCCATGGCAATGATGCGCGTGCGATCCCCCGTGCATGGGGCAATACCCGTGTCTCCATCTCCAGCTCCTTCGAATTGTCATGGCACTGGCCATGTTCCAGATCTCGGGAACGAGCCTAGGTGGAGTGCGGACGGGAAAGCTTGTCCGCGGGCGTACAAAAAATTGGATGAATGGGGCCCGAGAATTGGGCAGCCCGCTGCACAAAAACTGCTCGTGTGTCAGGTGTCCTGCGGCACGCAATTCCGAATTCGGGAAAACCAAATGATCTCGCACGACGCAATAATCTGCACGGTCGGAGAATCAATCAGTCAGGATATTTGACAGAGATATGACGTTCGCTGACGGAAATGAGGCGCGGGGCAGACGCATCTGTGGACGACATCCACAGCATCTCACCGCTTTCCACAGCCTGTCCGCAGCATATCCACAGGCCGACTATGCCGGATTCGCGAGGCCGCACGAGCCACTTGCTGCGCACAAACCCACAGGGCGGCTATGTCAGCCGCCGGCCTGGTCGAAGACGGTGCGGCAAGCCTCGCTCAAGCTTGACCGGTTACGGCGCAGACACGCCGTGACGGCGCGGACGTTGGGGATCTCGCCGGCGCAGAGCCGGTAGACGTCGGGGGTGCAGGCCCGGCGCTGCTCCGCCGTTCCCTGCTGCGCCTGAGCGACGGTGGCGAACAGCACCAGGAACAGCCCGACCGTCGAGGCGCGGCGCGCCCGGCTCTTCGCACCTGCAAACCGTAAGAACCTTGCCTTCATGACCAAGTCTCCCGTCCGCCTTGCCCCGCCCTTCGCTGGCCGGTGTCGTGGCGAGGGGTAGGAGAAATAAATCGCGGGGGATGTGATCTCTTTCACACTGAGGCCGGACGGGAGGAACGTACGGTTCCGCGGGGATTTTAAGGAATCGCTAACCAATCGGAGCCCGATCGCCGGGTCGCTAAAATGCGAACGATCGGCTCAATCGGGTGACAAACCGGCTTTGCGACATTGCGCCATCCGCGTTCTGCGAGGGTGCGATGAGCGAAGCCGAATTCAACTTGCTGCTGGATGCCGTCCGGGACGCCATGGTCTATCAAGATTTCGCGCCCGAGCCGGAGGAGGAATTCGTGCCCCGCTCGTGGTCGTACGTCGCAACGCCCAAAGCCGCCAATGACAATGAGGGCGCCTGGCCCCTTCTGCCGTTTCCGGACGGCTGGTACGCGGCCGGTTGAGGCCACTTTCAACGTCAACCGATGCGCCCGCTCCCGCGGGCGTTTTGCTATCGGCCATACGCCGGAACGGCGCGGCGCCGATCAGGTCTTGACCCGCTCCTCGCCGTCCTGCGGCACCCGGTCGGGTGCGGCCGGCGGAAAGATGCTGTCATAGATCGCACGGGCCTCGCGAATGAGGCGAGCCCGCTCCAGCTCGGATTTCGGGACAAATCGGACGACGTCGCTCACGTGCTCTCCAGCTCCAGGGGTTCGTGACGCATCACTTCGCAGATGCGAAGTCTATGCCATCGGGCCTGAATCGCTGGTGTCCGCCAAGCCCCGGGCAAACCCGGTGTGCACGGCCTAGCAGGCCTCAATCGCGTGCTCCGCGGAACGCGCGGTGAGCAAAATTTATGATGAAATATCAGGAGGTTGTTATGGAGGCCACGACCAGAATTGAACTGGTGTACACGGTTTTGCAGACCGTTGCGTAACCACTCCGCCACGTGGCCCCGTAAGGGCGGAGCAATATAGGGGATCAATGGCTTAGGCAACCCCGACCGGGCGTTTACGCCTTGCACCCGCCCGGGCCGGCGAGATATTTCGCAAGAATCGCATCGGTCGGGCCGGCCGCGGTGATCCGCCCTTCCTCGAGCAGGATCGCGCGGTTACAGGTGCTCTGGATCAGCTCGATGTCGTGGGAGGCCAGCACCAGGATGCCGGCACGGGCCACGATCTCGTCGAGCCGCTGCCGCGCCTTCCGGCGGAATTGCTGGTCGCCGACGCCGATCCATTCGTCGAGCAGCACGATCTCGCCTTCCACGGCGGTTGCGACCGCGAAGATCAGCCGCAGCATCATGCCGCTGGAATAGGTCCGCAGCGGCAGGTCGAGCCGGTCACCGAGCTCGGTGAACTCGGCGATCTCCGCCCGCCGCGCATCGATCTCGGAGCGCCGTGCGCCGATCACGAGACCGCGGCGCACGATGTTCTCGTAACCTGTCGCTTCCTCGTCGAAGCCGGCCGACAGGTCGAACAGCGACAGGCAGCGGCCGAGCACGTCCACGCTGCCCGCGGTCGGATGATAGATGCCGGCGAGAACCCGCAGCAGCGTGGTCTTGCCTGCGCCGTTGGCGCCGATGATGGCGACGCGGTCACCGGCGCGGATGTCGAGACTGACGTCGTTGAGCGCGGAGACGATGTGCGGCACCGCCGACGTCCGGCGCAGCGTCACCGCGCTGACGAAGCGGCTGCGCAGCGAACGGTCGCGGAACGACAGGACCGGAAATTTGACCGAAACGTTGCGAAGCACGATGTGGGCAGCAAGGCTCATGCGCGCCTCACAGCCAATACGCCACGCGGTGGCGGTATTTCGCGTAGCAGCCGAAGGCGATGACGGCTACGACGATCGCATAGATCGCCCCGAGCAGCCATTGCTCCGGATCGGTCGGCTGCGACAGCAACGGCCTGCGCACGAGGTCGAGCAGCGTCGCGAACGGATTGGCGCGGATCAGCCAGTAGAACGCGGTGCCGCGCAGGGCGTCCTCGGTCCAGATGATCGGCGTCAGGAAGAAGATGAATTGCAGGCCGCTGACGATCGCCGTGCCGATATCGCGAAAGCGCGCGCAGAGCATGCCGAGCGCGACCGAACCGCCGAGCAGAACGATGAGCAGGATCGCAAAGCCGGGCACCGCGAGCAGCATGCTCCCATGCAGCGGCCAGGGCATCACGATGTAGAGCAGCACGACGATCACCAGATGATGCGCGAAGATGAGCACGTTGCGCGCGATCATCTGGAGCACATGCACGATCAGCGGCGCCGGCACGGCCTTGATCAGGTGGCCCGACGCCACGAAGATGCTGGAGCCTTCCTGGAGCGTCGTCGCGATCAAGGTCCAGACGATCAAGCCGACGGCGAAGGGCGGCAGGAACCCCGCGATGTCCTGCTTGAACAGTGCGG
Source organism: Bradyrhizobium sp. S3.7.6 (assembly GCF_054061875.1). Classification (NCBI taxonomy): domain Bacteria; kingdom Pseudomonadati; phylum Pseudomonadota; class Alphaproteobacteria; order Hyphomicrobiales; family Nitrobacteraceae; genus Bradyrhizobium; species Bradyrhizobium sp. S3.7.6. The sequence continues at coordinate 5,257,268 of NZ_JBSSEQ010000001.1, forward strand.
CGTAGACCGTGCCGACACTTGCGATCGTCGCGGCGAGCGTCAGCGTGATCCAGAGCGGGCCGATCACGGTGCGCCGGTAGCGCAGCGAAATGTCCATCAGCGCGAGCGTGCCCCATCGATCGGGCCGCGCCGCCTGTGCAAGGATTTCCTTCGCCGCGGCCTGAATTCGACTGCCCCTTCCGCTTCCGGCTTTCCGATTCTGCGAAGATAACAGTTCGCGGCCCATCGGCCGATCGTCTCTACCCGCCCGTCTCGCGCGGGGCAATCAACCGTACGGAGGATTTAAGCGCGAGTCAGCTGCGCTTGCTGCGCCGGACACCGCGCCGGCGGTCCTTGACCGGCGGTTTTGGCGCCAATTCCGGCATTTCGGCCTGAACCTCGCGGTAGCGCGTCAACATCCGTTCAAAACTGGCATTGAGCGTCTCGGCGATATCGGGGCGCTTCTCAAGACTGGCCAGGATGGTCGCGGCCGCCTCGATGGTCGACAGCCCGTCTTTCCGCGGCTCCTTGCGCAGGCGTCCGTATCGGGAGGGATGCGCCGGGTTGAGGATCACGCGCTGGCATTTGAGCATCCAGGGATTGCGCCACCACAGCGCCTTGGCCTGGCTCCAGGTGCCGTCGAGCAGCACCACGCCTTCGAGCTTGCCGAGGATCGAGCGCTGGTTCTCCGCGACTTCGCCCTTGCGGTTGAGCGCCAGGATCTCGCCCTCGGCCTCCAGATCGGCCGCGCGCGCCGAGCCAAGATAGAGCACGGCCCAGTGCGAGGCGTTCTCGACCGGCCGCGCCAGCGCCTTGGACAGGCTCGACCAGGACAGGCCGACCCGCACCGTGGCATCGGCAAAGTGCTTCGCAAGCAGCCGGGCGGTGCCGAGCGCCCTGTCCTGCTCCTGCGGATGCTGGAGGATCAGGAGCGAGAGCCGGTTCTTGATGGGCGTGACACTGTCGCAGATGCACAGCGGCATCGGCTTCTGGCAGTGCGGGCATTCGGGGATCGGATCGGGCAAAGCGGCGGCGGCGACTGGGGGATTGGACATGACCGCCGCTATACGCTCGAAGCGGCGCTTCAACAACCCGGCCTTGCGTGGACTCGGCAGTGGCTGCCGCCGGATCTTCGTCGTCCTCGGCAGACAAAAAGACCGCCCGAAGGCGGTCGTTTCGCGTGCATGTCGAGAGCAATCCGACTACTTCACTAGGGAGCAATGGACACAACAACTGCTCCGGCGGCGTTCTTCCACTGGTCGTTGTCTTCACTGTCCTTACCGGCGTACCAGATCGGAATTCCGAGGCTGGTGTCATAGAACTGATCGCCGATCATGAGATTGCCCGTCGGCGGAGTACCGCCCCGGCCAGTCGCAAACGTATTGGTTGCACCCAATCGAACGCGCCCCGTGTTCGACGTGATGAAGCCCGCGTCTGGCCCGTCGACGTCGAGGTAGAGTCGGTGACCGATGACATTGCGGTTGGGATCGAGCTCGGCAGCGAACGCAAATTTGCCGAACGACACCGAGCGGTCGGCATCAACCGGAAACTGCAGGACCTGGCTGATCTGGTTGTAGATCACCGTGTACGACATCTTGGAAGGCGCGGCACACTGTACGATCGCCCCAGCAGCATGCGCCTTATCCAACGCCTTATCAATTGTGAGATCATACCACACATGCTGCGGAGGATTTAAACCGTCAGAGGCGACGGTGTAGGCCGTCGTGGTGCGGTCTTCCCGATTGGGGCCCGGATCGATCAATATCGGCGTGCCCACCGGGATGAAGTCCACGGACGAAATTTTGTCCGCGCCGATCGAAACATCAGACAGGATGGACGTAATGATGTTCTGCGGGCCGAACTGAATTTGCGGGAACGAGAACGTGGGGACGATGAATCCAATATCGACCTCACCCATCCGGTTGAGCGCGCCTACGACGCGGCCGTAGAAGAAATAATTTCCAAATGCGGCGAAATCGTCGTTGGTCGCATACGGGCTGGGCGGATTGTCGCTGTTGCGGCTCACGGCCCAGGCTCGCTTGACCATGGCGTTCAGGCCGGGGCTGTCGTTTTCATATTGAAGTGTCGGCTCGAGAAAGCATAGGCCACCCGTAAACTGAGACACACGCGTGTCGCTCCAGCCGAACACCTCGCCATTGGGACCGAAGATCACAACGCCGTTGCCGCGAACCGCCATCTTCACGCGATAGGTCGTCGTGCCGTCGTTCTTCATCGGCACTGTCCAGCTCCCCGCGGTGACCCCGGCGAGCGGCGCACCAGCCCCGACCGCATCTCCGAAGCTGAGAGAAAACCCCGTGGGTCCGAAGTTAAAATGGAGCATTCTGGTGAGCGTGAGTGTCGTGGTGTCGGGCGAGATCGTCAATGTCATTGGGAGCCTCGTCATATCGGAGCCCCCGGACCACACGATGTCGCATCCAAGTTCGTTAACTGGAGTAGGCTGGATCGAATAGAGGTAGCCAGGCCTTTGACCGTTCTGAGCCTTGCTGACGAGATAGTGGTGATCGATCGTCGGCGGGACCTCTCCGGACTCTTTCCAATTTGCCCCTACGATCGGCGCTTGCCCCTGGATCGAACCATCGGGGTACCGGGAAAATTCGTCATAAAGCGAGAGATCGACATCGAAGCCGGTTGCAGGTACGGGCATTTTGATTGCTCTTCGTTGGTAACGACCGCGTCGCACTCGCAAAAAGGCGAGTGCAAGTGCCGATCAACGGGATGGGGATTGGGAGGCGATGGTCATGAAGTGTGGTGGTCAGGCCCTAATACACGCCCCAGTTGACCGCCGAATGACGTTATCGCTCGGACTTGGTGACGTCTTGGAGGTTACGATCTTTCTACAAGGCTGCTGCGTTGCGTGACGTTCCGCGCTCGAAGGCCTTTCGTCCCGTGCGCTCTTTCGTCTTCGCAACGAGGTGTACGGCAGCTTGAGCCCGGCGTAACTTGGCTGTCGGGCTCACGGCACGGGGCGTTTGCGCATGAACGCCGTCAACACCGTCTTGAACGGAGCCGGCGTGCAGTGCTGAACCGCAAGCAACAGCGAATAGAGCAGCTTCGATCCGAAATAATAGGCCGGCTCCGCGTCCCACGGGATCACATACAGATCGTATCGGGAGGCGGGAAAATGCCGTTTGAACGCGCCGGCAGTGTTCAGCCGATAGACGGCCGGGAAGACATCCTCGCCCTTGCGGTCGTCCTGGGCCGACTGGATGATGCGGGCATGCAACTGGTCGGGGATCATCCGGTTGGCGAGTGCGATGTATCCATAGCGGTTGGGCGTTCGCGCGCAGATCCAGCCGCCCGGCTTGAGCACGCGGTCGAGTTCACCGGCGGCTCTGGCAGGATCCTGGAGATGCTCGAACACAAAATCCGATACGATCACGTCGATGGAGTGATCGGCGATCGGTAGCTCTCCATCGGGTGTGATCACGAACGCCCGATCCAGCGCCTTGTTGGTCGTGACAGCCGGGTCGACATCCACCCCGACGAGCTCGCGCACCCGTCCCTTCAACGACCGCAGACTGCGCCGGTAGGCGACCGAATCCTCGCTCTGGCCGGCGCCTCGTCCGGCGCCAAAGTCCAGCACGATGGAATCCTGGCCAACCAAGGCCCCGACCCGCTGCCAGAACTGAACCGTGCCATCAACCCGAGAGAATCCACCCGCCGCAATCTCCGGGAAAAAGTGCGATCCGACCGTATTAGCCATTTGGCCAATCACTCCAAGACACCACGAGCCAGCCGATTTCCGCTCGCCCGCAAGGATTCCCAAGCACGTCACACGTTCTCGAGGCGGGATTCCGTTCGAATGCAACAGCTTCGGGCGGCGCGACGAGCGAAGGCTGCGCCCGTCTCCGTTCTGTAACGAGCTTTGTTGACAGAAATGAGAACTAGCAGCTTTTATGAATGCAGATGTTAATTTGATAACATCAAAATGTTAGGGGATCGAGCCGACTGACGATGTCGGAACGTGCGCGATACTTCGCCTATTCCGCCGGTGCGGCCAGCGGGCGCGGCTCGGAACGGCGGCGCAGGCGGTCGATCAGCAGGTAGATCACGGGCGTCGTGTAGAGCGTCAGGATCTGCGAGACGAACAGGCCGCCGATGATGGTGATGCCGAGCGGACGGCGCAGCTCCGTGCCCGGACCGGTCGCGATGACCAGCGGAATGCCGGCGAACAGCGCCGCCATGGTCGTCATCAGGATGGGGCGGAAGCGCGCCTGGCAGGCCTCGAAGATCGCCTCCGCCGAGGACAGGCCGCGCTGGCGCTCGGCATCGAGCGCGAAGTCCACCATCATGATGCCGTTCTTCTTGACGATGCCGATCAACAGGATGATTCCGACGAAGGCGATCACCGTCAGCGGCGTGTTGGTGAGCTGCAAGGCGAGCAGCGCGCCGAGCCCCGCGGACGGCAGCGTCGAGATGATCGTCAGCGGATGGGCGAGGCTCTCATAGAGCACGCCGAGCACGATATACATCGCCACCAGCGCGCCGAGGATCAGCAGCGGCTGGCGGCCGCTGGTCCTTGCGAAATCGCCCGCGTTGCCGTCAAAACTGCCGCGAATGCCTTCCGGCATGTGCAGCTCCTCGATCGCGCGCTGCACGTTCTGGGTCGCGGTCTGGAGCGGCACGTCCGGCATCAGGTTGAACGACACCGTGGTCGAGGGAAACCCCTGCGAATGATAGACCGCCAGCGCAGCGAGCCCGCGCGTCGCGTGTACCACGGCCGACAGCGGCACCTGCGCGTCATTGGCACCGGCGACATAGATGCGATCGAGGTTGGATGGGTCGACCTGGAATTTCGGGTCGATCTCCAGCACGGTCATATACTGGTTGCGCTGGGTGTAGATGATCCCGATCTGCCGCTGCGAAAATGCGTTGTTGAGCGCGTTGTCGATGTCCTGGACCTTGACGCCGAGCGCCGAGGCCTTCTGGCGGTCGATCGAGAGCGTGAGCTGAAGCCCGCCGGGATCGCGGTCGCTGGAAATATCGGTGATGCCCTCGACGCTCTCCATGCGCTTGGCCACGATCGGCGCCCACTTCTGGAGCAGGCTGAGGTCGGTGCTGGTCAGTGTGTACTGGTAGTCGGAATCGCTCTGCCGTCCGCCGGCGCGGACGTCCTGGGCGGCGAACATGAACAGGCGGATGCCGGGCACCGGGTACAGGGCGCGCCTGAGACGGTCGATCACGACCTGCGTCGAGACGTGGTCGCGCTCCTCCGGCGGCTTCAGGCTGATGAACATGGTGCCGCGGTTCGAGGTCGCTCCCCCCGGCCCGCCCCCGCTGCCGACCGTCGAGCCGATGCCGGCCACGGCCGGGTCCTGCATCACGATGTCGGCGAGCCGCTGCTGCAGGCCGAGCATGGACTGGAACGAGATGTCGGCCGAGGCGCGCGTCGCGCCGATGACGAAGCCGGAATCGTCGGTCGGGAAATAACCCTTGGGGACCTTGATGTAGAGCGTCACCGTAAGGCCGATGGTGGCGAAGAACACCAGCAGCGTCAGCAGCGGGAATTCCAGAACGGTGCGCAGGGTGCGGGCATAGAACGCGACGATGCGCGACAGCGAGCCCTCGATGATGCGGTCGAACAGCGTTGCGGTCCGGGACGTGGTCTGCCGGATGTAATGAGCGCAGATCATCGGCGTGACCGTCAGCGACACCAGCGTCGAGACCAGGATCGCAAAGGTCAGCGTTAGCGAGAACTCGCGCAGCAGGCGGCCGACGATACCGTCCATGAAGATCAGCGGCGTGAAAGCCGCGATCAGCGACAGGCTGATCGAGACCACGGTGAACCCGATCTGCCGGGCGCCTACGAGCGCGGCCTGGAGCGGCCGCATGCCATGTTCGAGATTGCGGTACATGTTCTCGATCATGACGATGGCGTCGTCGACCACGAAGCCGACCGAGATCGCCAGCGCCATCAGCGACAGATTGTCGATCGAGAAGCCCGCGACCCACATCCCGGCGCAGGTTCCGGCCAGCGCCAGCGGCACGGAGATGCCGGCCGCGATCGTCGGCGTCAGCCGCCGCAGAAACACGAACACCACGACCATCACGAGGACAGCGGTTGCCAGCAACGTCCACTGCATGTCGAGCACGCTGGCGCGGATCGTGCTGGTGCGATCGACCAAGGTGGAAATATCGACACCCGCCGGGATCCATTGCTTCAGCGCCGGAATCAGCGCCTTCACCCGGTCGACGGTGTCGATGACGTTGGCGTCGCCCTGCTTGGTGATCTGGATCAGCACCGCCGGCTGCTTGTTGAACCAGGCGATGGAGCGAGCGTTGCGGACGGAGTCCTCGATGTCGGCGACGTCGGACAGCCGGACGAAATTGCCGTTCGAGCTCTTGATGATGATGTCGCGGAACTCTTTCGCTGTCCGCATCTGCTTGTTGAGGGAGAGCGTCTCGCTCTGGCGCTCGCCGTTGAAGATACCGACGGGACCAAGCGGATTGGCATTGATGATCGCAGTCCTGACGTCGTCGGTGGCGATGCCGGCGTTGGACAGTGCGACGGGGTTGAGCTGCACGCGCACCGCCGGCTGGTCGGCGCCGCTCACCGTCACGTCGCCGACACCCGGCACCTGCGAGATGCGCTGCGCGAGCACGGTATCGGCGACGTCGTAGATCGCGCTGGCGGACAGCGTCTTCGAGGTCAGCGCCAGCACGAAAACGGGCGCGCCGGCCGTGTTCGCCTTGCGGAAGCGCGGCAGCGTCGGCAGGTCGCTCGGCAGGTCGATCAGCGCCGCGTTGATCGCCGCCTGCACGTCGCGCGCGGCCTTGTCGATGTTGCGGCCGATGTCGAACTGGAGCTGGATGCTGGTCGTGCCGAGCGACGACGTCGAGGTGATCTGGTTGATGCCCGCGATCTCGCCGAGCCGACGCTCCAATGGCGAGGCCACCGTCGCCGCCATGACGGACGGGTCGGCGCCCGGACGGCTGGCCGACACGAAGATGGCGGGGAAGTCGACGTTCGGGACCGAGGCGACAGGCAGGAACTCGTAGGCGACGACACCCAGCAGGAACAACCCGATCGACAGCAGCGTGGTCGCGACCGGCCGGCGGATGAAGGGCTCCGAGATCGATGCCATCACTGCATCCCCTCGGTCGCGCCCGCGACCGGCGGGCCGCCGGATTCAGCCGGCGGCAGCGCCTGCTCGAGGCGGCGGTTGATGCGGTCGAGCGCGAGGTAGATCACGGGCGTGGTGTAGAGCGTCAAAAGCTGGCTCAGCAGCAGGCCGCCAATGATGGAGATGCCGAGCGGAAAGCGCAGCTCGGCGCCGGTGCCGCTCTCGATCGCGAGCGGCAGCGCGCCGAACAGCGCCGCCAGCGTCGTCATCATGATCGGACGGAAGCGCAGGAGACAGGCCTGCACGATCGCCTCGTTCGGCGACATCCCCTGCCGGCGCTCGGCCTCGAGCGCGAAGTCGATCATCATGATCGCGTTCTTCTTGACGATGCCCATCAGCAGGATGATTCCGATCAGGCCTATCACCGAGAGGTCCTGCCCGCACAGCATCAGCGCCAGGATCGCGCCGACGCCGGCCGAGGGCAGCGTCGACAGGATGGTGATGGGGTGGATGTAGCTCTCATAGAGCACACCCAGCACGATGTAGATCGTGATCACGGCGGCGAGCAGCAGCCAGGGCTGGCCAGCGAGCGCCTTGGCGAATTCGGCGGCATCGCCGGCATAGACGCCGACGATGCTGTTGGGCATCTCTATCCTGGTCTCGATCGTCTTCACCGCCTCGACGGCATCGCCGAGCGCGGCGCCCGGGGCGAGGTTGAAGCTGAGCGAGATCGACGGGAATTGCGCCTGGTGCGAGATCGCGAGCGGCGCCGTGGTGCGCTTCAGCGTCGCCACGGCGGAGAGCGGCACCTGGGCATTGGGCGCGCCCACGATGCTGCTCGCCGCGCCCGGGAGATACAGCTTCGACAGGATCGAGGGATCGCGCTGGTACATCGGCAGCGCCTCCAGCACCACGCGGTACTGGTTGGCCTGGCCGTAGATGGTCGAGATCTGCCGCTGCGCGAACGCGTCGTTGAGCGTGTCGGTGATTCCTTGCAGGCTCACGCCGAGCTGTCCGGCCCGGGTCCGGTCCACATCGAGCTGCGCCCGCAGGCCGCCCTCCTGCGCCTCCGAGGAGACGTCGCGGAACAGCGGATCGCGCCGCATCTCGGCAACGAGCTTGCGCGCCCATTCCGACACCAGCGTCGCGTCGGTCCCGGTCAGCGTGTACTGGTACTGCGAACGGCTCGACTGGGTCGAGATCTGCACGTCCTGCACCGGCTGGAAATAGACGGTCATGCCGGGGATAGCCGACACCCGCTCCTTCAGCCGGGTCACCACCGCGCTGACGTCGTCGCGCCGCTCACCGCGCGGCTTCAAGGTCATGACCAGGCGCCCGACATTGGTGGTCGGGTTGACCGAGCCCGCCCCGATCACCGAGACCACGCCGACCACGTCAGGGTCGGCCTTGATGGCATCGGCCGCCTCGGCCTGGCGCTTCTGCATCTCGGTGAACGACACGTCGGGTCCCGCCTCCGTCACCGCCGTGATCGAGGCGGTGTCCTGAAGCGGCAAAAAGCCCTTTGGCGCGACGACATAGAGGACGAGGGTCGCGACCAGGGTCGCAAATGTCACGAGCAGCGTGGCGCGCTGGCGTTCCAGGACCCAGAGCAGCGTCCGGTGATAGAACTCGACGGTGCTATCGATGAAGCGGCTGATCGCGGCCAATCCCGGCACCGCCAGTTCCTCATGGGCGTGCTTGAGCAGCCGCGAGCACATCATCGGCGTCAGCGTCAGCGAGACCACGGCCGAGGTCACGACCGCGATCGTCAGCGTCAACGCGAATTCGCGGAACATGCGCCCGACGAGGCCGGACATGAACAGCAGCGGGATGAACACCGCGATCAACGACACCGTCAGCGAGATCACGGTGAAGCCGATTTCGCTGGCCCCCTTCAGCGAGGCCTCCATCGCGCTGTCGCCGTTCTCCATGTGGCGGACGATGTTCTCGATCATGACGATGGCGTCGTCGACGACGAAGCCGGTGCCGATGGTGAGCGCCATCAGCGACAGATTGTCGAGGCTGAAGCCGGCGAAATACGTGATGCCGAAGCTCGTGATCAGCGACAGCGGCAGCGCGACGCCCGCGATCAGTGTGGCCCGCAGCGAGCGCAGGAACAGCAGCACCACCAGCGTCACCAAGACGACGCTGAGGATCAGGGTGAACTGCACGTCGCGGACCGAGGCGCGGATCGTGACGGTGCGGTCGGAGACGATGGTGAGGTTCACGCCGGCCGGAATGGCGCGCTGGACTTTTGGGATTTCCGCCCGGATCTGGCTGACGACATCAATGACGTTGGCGCCGGGCTGGCGCTGGATGTCGATGATGACCGCCGGCGTGCCCTGGTACCAGCCGCCGGTGCGGTCGTTCTCGAGGCCATCCACGATCTGCGCGACGTCGCCGATCGTGACCGGGGAGCCGTTGCGGTAGGCGATGATAACAGGCTTGTAGGCGTCGGCAGCGGCGATCTGGTCGTTGGCGGCGATGAGGTAGGATTGCTGCGCGCCGTCGAGCGAGCCTTTTGGCCCGGAGACGTTGGCATTGGAGATCGCGGTGCGCAGATCCTCCATGGCGATGCCATAGGCGGCAAGGCGCGCCAGATCCGCCTGGATGCGCACGGCCGGCTTCAGCCCACCTAGCACCGAAACCCGGCCGACGCCGGAGATCTGGCTCAGCCGCTGCGCCAGAAGCGTGTCGGCGATGTCGCTCATCGCCCGCAGCGAGATCGTGTCGGAGCGAAGCGCCAGGGTCATGACCGGTGCGTCCGCCGGGTTCACCTTGGCGTAGGTCGGCGGATAAGGCAGCGTCTTGGGCAGCACGCCGGCCGCCGCGTTGATCGCGGCCTGCACGTCCTGGGTCGCGCCGTCGATGTCGCGGTTGAGATCGAACTGGAGCGAGATCTGGCTGACGCCGAACGAGCTCGTCGAGTTCATCGCCGTCAGCGACGGGATCTGGCCGAGCTGCCGTTCCAGCGGCGCGGTGATCAGCGAGGCGATCACGTCGGGGCTCGCGCCCGGAAGCTGCGTCGACACCTGCACGGTCGGGAAATCGACCTGCGGCAGCGCCGAGACCGGCAGCGAGAAATAGCCGAGCGCGCCCCCGATCAGCAGGGCGATGCCGAGCAGCGAGGTCGCGATCGGGCGGCGGATGAAGGGTTCGGAGACGCCCATGGGATATGCCTGCCGCTCAGGCGGCTGTTGTCGGGATCATGGCTGCTTGGCTCCAGGTTCCGATGCCCCCGGCCCCGATGCTGGTCCGGTCTGCCCCTTCTGGTCGCCTTCACTGCTGCTCCGCTTGGCGCGGTGCTCGCCGTCCTTGCTCTGTCCGTCCTTTTGCCCGTCCTTGGCCTGCCCATCCTTCTTCTGGCCGTCCGGGCCGCGCGTGCGCTTGCGCGGGGCGAGATCGGCCGACGGTGTCTGGTCATCGCGGCCGACGACCACCTTGGACCCGTCGGACAGATTGGCAAAGCCCGTCGTGACGACCTTGTCGGTCGGCGACAAGCCGCTGGCAATGACGGCGTCATGCTCGTTCTGCTGGGTCACGGTCACCGGCTTGGCGGAGACGACATTGTCCTCGCCGATGACGTAGCTGAAGGTGCCGATCGGTCCGCGCTGCACCGCCGATGTCGGCACCACCAGCGCCTGCATCAAGGTCTCGACCTTGAGGCGGACATTGACGAACTGGCCTGGCCAGAGCTGGTAATTGGCGTTGGGGAATTCCGCCTTGAGCTTGAGCGTGCCGGTGGTCTGGTCGACCTGGTTGTCGATGCCGGTCAGCTTGCCGGTGTCGATCACGGTGATGCCGTCATTGCCGAACACGTCGACCGCGAGCGTGCCCTTCGACGCCGCTGCGTTGACGCGCATGATCTGCTGCTGTGGCAGGCTGAACCACACCGCGATCGGCTGCAATTGCGTGATCACCAGGAGGCCGGTGGCGTCGGCGGCGTGGATGATGTTGCCCTGGTCGACCTGGCGCAGGCCGGCGCGGCCGGAGAGCGGCGCCACGATCTTGGTGTAGCTCAACGTCGCCGCCGCATTGTCGATCGCGGCCTGGTCGGCTTTGACCAGCGCTTCGGTCTGCGCGACCGCGGCGCGCTGGGTGTCGGCCTGCTGCTTGGAGCCCGCGTTGGAGGCAGCCAACTGCTCGTAGCGCGTGAGATCGATGCGCTGGTTGGCGAGCTGGGCCTCGTCCTGCGCCTTCTTGGCGACGGCCTGGTCGTACGTCGCCTGGTAGAGCGCGGGATCGATCTCGCCGAGCACGTCGCCCTTCTTGACGTCCTGGCCCTCGGTGAATTTCACGGCGATCAGCTTGCCGTCGACCTGCGAGCGCACGGTCACTGTGTTGAGCGCGCGGATCGCACCCACGCCGTCGAGATAGACCGGGACGTCCTGGATGCGGGGTGTCGCCGCCAGCACCGGCACCGGCAGGTCGGGCCGCTGGTTGCGGCCATTCGCCTGCTGCGGCTGCAGATGCCAGACGGTCCAGCCGAAATAGCCGAGCCCGCCAAGGATGGCGAACGTGATCAGGGTCATGACGAAGCCGCGGCCGCGCGATTTCTTCGCCGTCCCTTCTTTCGCGCCTTCCTTCGTATCCGGCTTAAAGAGCATTGACCGGTTTCTCCATTCGCGGCTCCCAGCCGCCGCCGAGCGCCTGATACAGGCTGACGATGGCGAGAAGCCGTGCGAGTTGGGCCTGCCACAACGCATCTTCGGCCTGAAATAGTGTCTGCTGGACGTTCAGCACAGTCACGATGTCGGCCGTGCCGGCGCGCAATTGCTGCTCGGCGAGATCGAAGGCGCGCTTCGACGAGGTAACGACATCGCGCTGCAATTGTAGCTTGATCGTGGTCTGCTTGATCGAATACAGCGCGTTGTCGACGTCCGCAAACGACTGGATGATGGTCTTGCGGTAGGTCTGGAGCAACTCGTCCTGCCGCGCCTTGGCGAATTCGAAATTGCCGAGGATCTTGCCGCCGTCGAAGATCGGCTGCGTGGCGCTGCCGACGAGCTGGAAGAAGGCCGCATGCGGCTGGAACAGCGAGACCAGCGCCGAGCTCTGATAGCCGCCATTGCCGGTGAGCTGGATCGTCGGAAAGAACTGCGCGCGGGCATTGCCGATGTTCGCGGTCGCCGAGGCGAGCTGTGCCTCCTGGCGGCGGATGTCGGGCCGCTGCGTCAAAAGCTCCGACGGCAGGCCGGGCGTGACGCGCGGGATCGCGATCTTGTTCAGCGTGCCGCCGAGCACGCGCACGCTCTCCGGCGGCCGCGACACCAGCACGGCGAGCGCGTTGACGTTCTGGTCGAGCGTCTGGCGCAGCGGCGGCACCAGCGCCTTCTGGTTGGCGACCACGCTCTCCTGCTGGGCGACGTCGAGATCGGTCCCGGTGCCGGCCTTGCGGCGCTCGCGAATGGCATCAAGGATCCGCTGCGCGCTGGCGATGTTGCTCTGGGCGGTGCGCAGCCGGTCCTGCGAGGCCAGCACCTGGAAATAGGCGTTGGCAACGCCTGCCAGCGTCGTGAGCGCGACGACGTCACGATCGAACCGGTTGGCATTCGCCGTCTCTTCCGCCGATTGCAGCGCATCGCGGTTCTGGCCCCAGAAGTCGAGCTGGTAGCTCGCGCTCAGCGACGCCGAATAGTTGACGACCTCGCGGCCGCCGATGGACAGGCCCGAGGCGCTCGAACCCGAGGTGCGTGAATAGGTTTCCGATCCGCCGCCCGACAGGCTCGGCAGCAGCGCAGCGCCCGCCTGCCGCGCCTGGGCGTCGGCCTGGACGATGCGCGAGACCGCGGCGGCGATGTCGAGATTGACGGTCTGCGCCTCCTCCACCAGTTGCGTCAGCTCCGCGGAGCGAAAGCCGCGCCACCAATCCAGCGACGGCGGCGCATCCGGCTTGCCCGCGTATTTGTACTGCGCGGGAACATCGAGTGCGGGATCAGGCAAATCCTGCGTCAGCACGCAGGCGCCTGAACTGGCGGCAAGGCACGCCACGGCAGCCCATCGCGCCGCGCGCGACGTCCGGAACGTAAGGCCGGGAGATCGTCTCATGGCGACCGCAGGACCATCCTGTGTCACATCCACCCCCCGCCGGGCAGATAGATCCGCCACCGCAGAGCCGGATTAACCGATTCGTGGCGGGACGGCCGGGGGCGTTTATGTAACTCGTTCACAGCCGTGATGCTTTCTGCGGAACCTGAAGTTCATACTAGCGGGGCGCGGAACAGGGGGACAGTCCCGCACCTGCGAAATGCGGCCTCGAATGCGTCGATGCCGAACTCACGCAAATACAAAATATGCCTGTGTCACAGGGCTATTTTGTATTCCAACCTCGGCCCGGGGCGCATTCAAGCTTACCAAGATTTCATGTGATATTGCCGCCACGCCGACGCCAGGGCTACCGGTCCCGCCAGGCGCTCCACCGAAACCTGCACCGCGGCGCACCGCAGCTTCCCCGGCCTTGGCTGAGCGCACGGCGCGCTATGATCGGGGGCTGGCCCGCAATTGCGCTGTGCACACGGCGGTGGACTGCCGGAGGTACCCCGCCAGCCCCTTGGCGACCGGCGCAGCGCGCACCTATATCATGCGCATGATTCGACGCTGACCGTTTGCGGGGCGCCCTCGGGTCCAGCGATATGAGGCGTATGGGGGCGCCTGGCTCGCGGTCGGACAGTATCCGTTCAGGTGATGGATCTGCCGATGTCGCATACCATCTCGGTGACGTCAGACACCATAGACACAGTGCTCGCCGATCTGCCGCGCATCGTTCGGCTCGCACTCAGTTTTGGCGCGCGGCTGCGGCGAGGAACGCTCGACGTCACCCTGCCCGACGGACGCGTGATCCGCCTCGGCGGCCAGGAGCCGGGCCCGAATGCGGCGATGCGGCTGCACAATTACGGCTTCGCGTCGCGCCTCATCAACGGCGGCGACATCGGCATCGCGGAGGCCTATCTCGCCGGCGACTGGGATACGCCGGACCTGACGCAATTCCTCTACCTGTTCTGCGTCAACCACGATCTCATCCAGGCCATGCTGAACGACAAGCCGCTGATGCGGTTCGTCCAACTGCTGCAGCACTGGTTCAACCGCAACACCCGCCGCCAGGCGCGGCGCAACATCCATGCCCATTACGACATCGGCAACGCGTTCTATTCGGCCTGGCTCGATCCCGGCATGACCTATTCCTCGGCGCTGTTCGAGGAGAGCACCTCCGATCTCACGGCAGCCCAGACCAACAAATACCGCCGGCTCGCCGAGGCGCTCGACCTGAAGCCGGACCAGACGCTGCTCGAGATCGGCTGCGGTTGGGGCGGCTTCGCCGAGTTCGCCGCAAAGACCTTCGGCACGCGCGTGGTGGGCCTCACGATCTCGACCGAGCAGCGCGATTTTGCTCAGAAGCGCATTCACGAGGCGGGCCTTGCCGAGAAGGTCGAGATCCGTCTTCAGGATTATCGCGACGAATGCGACCGCTACGACCGCATCGCCTCGATCGAGATGATCGAGGCCGTCGGCGAGCAGTTCTGGCCGAAATATTTCGCCCAGTTGCGGGACCGGCTGCTGCCCGGCGGCCTCGCCGGCATCCAGGCGATCACCATCCAGGACAGGCTGTTCCAGAGCTACCGGCGCGAGGTGGACTTCATCCAGCGCTACGTCTTTCCCGGCGGCATGCTGCCCTCGCCCGCCGTGCTCAAGTCGCTCGGTGACAGGTTCGGCCTGCCCGTCATTCGCGAGCGCATCTTCGGGCAGGATTATGCCAAGACGCTGGCCACCTGGCGGAATAACTTCCAGACGGCCTGGCCGGGCCTCGTGCCGCTCGGCTTCGACGACCGGTTCCGGCGGCTGTGGGAGTATTACCTGTCCTATTGCGAGGCCGGATTCCTGTCCGGGAATATCGACGTCCGGCAAGTCATCTTCGCAAAGCAGCAATAAGGGTTTGCGGGGTCGGCTTGCAAGGGTCGCTTGTAAGGCCCGCCACCCTACTTTAGGGTCGCGCCCACCCTATGATCCAGCCGGTAATTGCCTGACATGACCATCAAAAATGACGTTGTCGAAGCCATCGGCAACACCCCGCTCATCAAGCTCAAGCGCGCCTCCGAACTGACCGGCTGCACCATTCTGGGCAAGGCCGAGTTCATGAATCCGGGCCAGTCGGTGAAGGACCGCGCCGGCAAATGGATGATCCTGGAGGCCGAGAAGCGCGGCGAGCTCAAGCCGGGCGGTCTCGTGGTGGAGGCGACCGCCGGCAACACCGGCATCGGCCTCGCGGTCGTGGCGAGCGCGCGCGGCTACCGCACGCTGATCGTGATCCCGGAGACGCAGAGCCAGGAGAAGAAGGATTTTCTGAAGCTGTGCGGCGCCGAGCTGATCGAGGTGCCGGCCCTGCCCTATGCCAATCCCAACAATTATCAGCATGTCGGCCGCCGGCTCGCCGACGAGCTGCGCAAGACCGAGCCCAATGGCGTGCTGTTCGCAGACCAGTGGAACAACCTCGACAATGCGAAGGCGCATTACGAGTCGACGGGCCCCGAGATCTGGGAGCAGACCGGCGGCAAGGTCGACGGCTTCGTCTGCTCGGTCGGCAGCGGCGGCACGCTCGCCGGCGTCAGCCGCTATCTGAAAGAGAAGAACAAGGACGTCCGGATCGCCTGCGCCGATCCGCATGGTGCCGGCATGTTCGAATATTTCCGGAGCGGCGACGCCAAGGCGACGCCGGGCGGCTCGATCACGGAAGGTATCGGCCTCAACCGTGCGACCGCAATCGTCGAGAGCGCAAAGGTGGATGACGCCTATCTCGTTCCCGACGCGGAAGCCGTCACGGTGATCTACGAGCTGCTCCAGCACGAAGGCCTGTGCCTCGGCGGTTCCACCGGCATCAACATTGCCGGCGCGATACGACTCGCGAAACAGCTCGGGCCCGGCAACACCATCGTCACCGTGCTCTGCGATTCCGGCAGCCGCTATCAGTCGAAGCTGTTCAATGCGGATTTCATGCGCGCCAAGAACCTGCCGGTGCCGGAATGGCTGGAGAAGCGCAGCAACATCAAGCCGCCGTTCGTCTAGGCCGGGAGGGTTGCAGCCGCCCGGATTACGAAGTCCGGCTCAAGTTGAGGCAAGCCGCGGTGCCGTAGCCGTAGGGTGGGCAAAGCGAAGCGTGCCCACCTTGCTTGCCGGAGACTGCGGACGGATGGTGGGCACGGCGCAAAGGCGCCTTTGCTCACCCTACGGGGTCACCGCAAGATCTGGCTCAAGAACAGCTTCGTCCGCGCGTGCTGGGGAGCGGCGAAGAACTCGTTCGGCGTATTGGCCTCGATGATCTGGCCCGCATCCATGAACACGACGCGGTTGGCGACCTCGCGAGCGAAGCCCATTTCGTGGGTAACAACCAGCATGGTCATGCCCTCCTCGGCGAGGTCGACCATGGTGTCGAGCACTTCCTTGACCATTTCGGGGTCGAGCGCCGAGGTCGGCTCGTCGAACAGCATCACCTTGGGGTTCATCGTCAGCGCGCGTGCGATCGCGACGCGCTGCTGCTGGCCGCCGGACATCTGTCCGGGAAACTTGTTGGCCTGGTGCGGGATCTTGACCCGCTCCAGGAATTTCATCGCGTTGACCTCGGCGTCCCTCTTCGGGATGTTGCGCACCCAGATCGGCGCCAGCGTGCAGTTCTCCAGCACGGTCAGATGCGGGAACAGGTTGAAGCTCTGGAACACCATGCCGACCTCGCGGCGGACCGCATCAACGTGCTTCAGGTTCGGCCCAAGCTCGATGCCGTCGACGACGATCTCGCCCTCCTGGAATTCCTCGAGCGCGTTGATGCAGCGGATCAACGTCGACTTGCCCGAGCCTGAGGGGCCGCAGATCACGATGCGCTCGCCCTTCTTGACCTCGAGGTCGATGTCGCGCAGCACGTGGAACTCGCCGTACCATTTGTTGAGGCCGGAAATCTTGACGATGGGGTCGGACATGATGACCTCGATCAGTTGCGACGGTGAGCGTTGAGGCGGTGCTCGACGAAGAGCGAGTAGCGCGACATTCCAAAGCAGAAGATGAAGTAGATGATCCCGGCGAAGGCAAAGCCGGTGAACGCGGTCGACGGCGTCGACCATTTCGGATCCGAGAACGACGCCCGGAGCGAGCCCAGCAGGTCGAACAGCGCCACGATCGAGACCAGCGACGTGTCCTTGAACAGCGAGATGAAGCTGTTGACGAGGTTCGGAATGACGTGGCGCAGCGCCTGCGGCAGCACGATCAGCGAGGTCGTCTTCCACCAGGACAGGCCCAGGGCGGCCGCCGCTTCGCCCTGCCCGCGCGGGATCGCGGCCAACCCGCCGCGGACGTTCTCGGCCTGATAGGCGCCCGTGAACAGCGAAATGCCGATCAGCGCGCGCACCAGACCGTCGACCGTGAAATTGCCCGGCAGGAACAAAGGCAGCATGTAGGTCGCGAAGAACAGCACGGTGATCAGCGGCACGCCGCGCCAGAACTCGATGAAGGCGATCGAGAATATCCGGATCAGCGGAATGGTCGAGCGGCGGCCGAGCGCCAGCGCGATGCCGATCGGCAGCGAGGTGACGATGCCGGTCACGGAGACCACCAGCGTCACCAGGAGCCCGCCCCACAGATTCGTGGTCACGACCGGCAGGCCGCCGTGATCGAGCCCCATCAGCTTGATCACGACCGCGATCGCGATGAAGGTGCCGATGCTGGATGTCAGCGCCCGGCCGCCGGTGCGAACGCCGCCACCGACGACGAAGGCGATCAGGGAGACGACCGCCGCCGTGATGGCGAAATCGGCCCAGACCGACTGGCCCGTTCCCTGGAGCTGGTCACGCAGCCAGGTCAGCGGAAAGATCAGCCAGTAGATCGCGGTGCCGACCAGCACGATGAGATTGCCGGCCAGCCAGAAGAGCGGTGCGATGGCTGAGGTCTTGGCGAGACTGAGCAGAGCCTGCCCGGCGCCGATGATGCTGTCGTCGAACAATTGCAGCAGGCCGGCCGTCCAGCTCAGGCCAAACCCGGTGATGCCGCCGCCGTGCAACAGAAAGAATGCAACGACTGGAAAGGCGAAGAAGAACAGACCGGCGTTCAGTCCCTTCGCCGGCAGGCGCGGAATGAGCAGCGGCAGAAGCAGAGCCGCCGCCAGGATCAGCGAAAGGTTGACCCGCCAGCGCTCGGCCTCGGGATAGAAGCCGTAGATCAATTGCGGCAGCTTGGCCTGGATGAAGGGCCAGCAGGCGCCGACCGTAAAGCCGGCATTCTCGGTCAGGCACGCCGTGCGATCCTTGCCGGTCCAGACCGCATCGACCATCAGGAACTTGACGGCAGGAATGACGGTGAACCAGAGCAGCAAGGCGCCGACGATGGTGAGCAAAATGTTGGTCGGCGAATTGAACAGGCGCGTGCGCATCAGACCGATGAAGCCCGTGGTCTTGACCGGCGCGGGACGCTCGGTGAGCAGGTCCCGGCGGACATAGGCGGACGAGATGATGTCGCTCATGCGCCCAGACTCCGGCTGACGCGCCAACCGTAGACGCTCATGACGGCGCTCGTGAGCAGCGAGATCAGGAGGTAGACGCCCATCGTCATGGCAATGATCTCGATCGCCTGCCCGGTCTGGCTCAGCGACGTGCCGGCGAACACCGAGACGAGGTCGGGATAGCCGATCGCGACCGCCAGCGAAGAGTTCTTGGTGAGGTTGAGATACTGGTTGGTCAGCGGCGGCACGATCACGCGCATCGCCTGCGGCACGACGATCAGGCGCAACGTGGTGCCGCGGCTCAGCCCCAGCGAGGATCCCGCTTCCATCTGACCGGAGTGGACGGACAGGATGCCGGCGCGCACGATCTCGGCGATGAAGGCCGCGGTATAGGTCGACAGCGCCAGCGTCAGCGCCACGAATTCCGGGATGATCCGCGAGCCGCCGGCGAAATTGAAGCCCTTGAGCTGCGGCACCTCGAAGGTGAAGGGCACACCGGATACCAGCATGGTGGCGAGCGGCAGCCCGAACAGCAGGCCCAGCACATAGGGCCAGATCCGGATCATCTGACCGCGCTGAAATAGCGCCCGCCGCGCATAGAAGCGCAAAACCAGCGAAGCGACGATGCCGAGGACCAGCATCGCCAGGAACGGCTCGAAGCCGCCCTCACCGATCGGGCGCGGAATGACGAGCCCACGGTTGCTGATGAAGGCGATGCCCAGCAGCGAAATGCTCTGCCGGGGATTTGGCAGGGCCGCGAGCACCGCCAGATACCAGAACAGGATCTGGAACAGCACCGGCAGATTGCGGCCGATCTCGACATAGATCTCGCCGACGCGGGACAGCAGCCAGTTCGGCGACAGCCGGCACAGCGCGACGATGAAGCCGATCACGGTGGCGAAGAAGATGCCCACCACCGAGACCACGAGCGTGTTCAAAAGCCCGACCACGAACACGCGCAGGAATGTGTCCGAGCCGGTGTAGGAGATCAGGGTCTGGTTGACGTCGAAGCCGGCATTGTTCCGGAGGAAGCCGAAGCCGGCGGCAATGTGCTGGTTTTCGAGGTTCGTCCGGGCGTTGGAAACGATCTCATAGCCAATCCAGCCCAGGATCGCCGCGAAGGCAAACTGGACGGCGACGCCGTTCCAGCCTGCCTTGCCGCCCAGAACACGCCTGATCTTCAGCGCGATCTGGGCCGGCGGTTTTCGAGCCTCGGTGCTCATCGCCGCGGATCAGGCGGGATCAGCGGATCGGCGGCGCGTACTGAAGACCGCCCTTATTCCAGAGATTGTTGAGGCCACGGCTGATGCCGAGCGGCGAACCGGCGCCGACGTTGCGATCGAACACCTCGCCGTAATTGCCGGTGGCCTTCACGATCCGCACCACCCAGTCCTTGGTCAGGCCGAGCTGTTCGCCGAAATTGCCGTCGCTGCCGAGCACGCGCTTCAGCTCCGGATTTTCCAGTTTCGCCTTCTCGTCGACGTTCTTCGAGGTCACGCCCAGCTCTTCGGCGGTAACCATGGCGAACAGCGTCCATTTCACGATGTCGAACCACTGGTCGTCGCCGTGACGCACCATCGGCCCGAGCGGCTCCTTCGAGATGATTTCGGGGAGCACCATATGGTCGTTGGGATTGGCAAGCTTGAGGCGGTTGGCGTACAGGCCCGACTGGTCGGTGGTGAAGACGTCGCAGCGCCCGGCTTCATAGGCCTTGACGGTCTCGTCGTTGGTGCCGAACGCGATCACCTCGTACTTCATGTTGTTGGCCTTGAAGTAGTCGGCGAGGTTCTGCTCGGTGGTGGTGCCGGTCTGGACGCAGACCGAGGCGCTGTTGAGCTCGAGCGCCGAATTCACCTTGAGCGACTTCTTCACCATGAAGCCCTGCCCGTCATAATAGGTCACGCCGGTGAAGTTGGCGCCGAGCGAGGTGTCGCGCGAGATGGTCCAGGTGGTGTTGCGCGAGAGCACGTCGATTTCGCCGGATTGCAGCGCCGTGAAACGATCCTTGGCGGACAACGGCACGTACTTGACCTTGGTCGGATCGTTGAAGATCGCCCCGGCGATCGCGCGGCAGAGGTCGACGTCAAGCCCGGTCCAGTTGCCCTTGTCGTCGGGCGAGGAGAAGCCGGGCAGGCCCTGGCTGACGCCGCAGGACAGCATGCCCCGGTCCTTGATGGTCTTGAGCGTTTGCGCATCGGCGGCCTGGGCGGAGAGGCCGGCGGCGAGAGCGAGAGTGAGAGCCAGGGTTAAGCGTTTCATGGGCTGAAGGCCTTTCAAAGTCGTCTCAATGTCAGGAATGGCGTCTTTGGGATCGTCTCCGCTAGGGCTAGCCGCATCAAGACTAGCCTTGCAAGAGTCATGCTGGAAAACCTTGCCGAACACTCGCCCATCCCGGGAGGCCATACCTTAATCCCCGCCGCAGGCGCCCGCCGTTATGGCTGTGACGCAAGGTCCGGTCAGACGATGGATCGAAGGTCGCGGCAGCCCCTCAACATGCGGCGACTGAATAGCACCCGCGCATCTCAGAACGACTGGCGAGCCGGGTCAAGGGGTTGACGGGACTCTTCTGTGTTCTGTTATTAACGGCAGCGGCCTTCGGCCGGCCCGCGGGCGCGGCGCGCTCGGTGGAAACGCGGTTTTGAAAGCAGACGCATGGATTCCTCGCACCCCTCCCAACAGCACGCCGAAACCCGGCTGGTGACCTCCGGCCGCGACACCAAGGCGCAGAAGGGGTTCGTCAATCCGCCGGTGTTTCACGGTTCGACCGTGCTCTATCCGACCGCCGAGGACCTGCACGCCCATCGCGGCGAGTTCCAGTACGGCCGCCACGGCACCCCCACCACCAGGGCGTTCCAGGAGACGCTGATGGCACTGGAGGGGCCGCAATGCGCCGGCGTCGGCATCGTGCCGTCAGGCCTTTCGGCGATCTCCACCACCCTGCTCTCGGTGCTGAAGACCGGCGACCATCTGCTCGTCTGCGACAACGTCTATCGGCCCTCGCGCAATTTCTGCAACGGCATGCTCGCGCGCCTTGGCATCGAGACCACCTATTTCGATCCGCTGATCGGCGCGGGCATCGACAGGCTGTTCAAGCCCAACACCCGCGCGGTGCTGGTGGAGGCGCCGGGCTCGCAGTCGTTCGAGATGCCGGACATCCGCGCCATCGCCGAGGTCGCGCATGCGCGCGATGCGCTCGTCATCGACGACAACACCTGGGCGACGCCGCTCTATCATCGCTCGCTCGACCAGGGCGTCGACATCAGCATGCAGGCCGCCACCAAATATATCGGCGGCCATTCCGACATCATGTTCGGCACCATCTCGGCCAACGCAAAGGCGTGGCCGCAGATTGCCGAAGGCATCCGCCTGCTCGGCGTCTGTGCCGGCCCTGATGACGTCTTCCTGGCGCTGCGCGGCCTGCGCACGCTGTCGGTACGATTGGCGCAGCATCATCGCTCGGGGCTCGACATGGCGCGCTGGCTCGCGGCCCGACCCGAGGTCGCGCGCGTGCTGCATCCGGCGCTCGAAACCGATCCCGGCCATGCGATCTGGAAGCGCGATTTCACCGGCGCGTCGGGCCTGTTCAGCATCGTGTTGAAGCCGGCGCCGCAGAAGGCCGTCGACACCATGCTCGACACGCTCAAGCTGTTCGGCATGGGCTTCTCCTGGGGCGGCTTCGAGAGCCTCGTGATTCCCTTCGATTGCGACGCCTATCGCACCGCCACGAAGTGGTCGCCGGGCGGCCCGACCCTGCGTCTTCACATCGGCCTCGAAAGCGTCGACGATCTCAAGTCCGATCTCGATCGCGGCTTCGCTGCCCTCAAGGCGGCAATGTAAGCCTGCTCACAAGGCATCGCGCCTCGGGACGCGGCAATCGCGCCGGCGGACGCGCAAAACGCGCGCCGCGGGAACGCGCAACCGCCGCAAACGTTAACGCGGATGCGCCAACAAAGGGTTTGAACCGCTGACGTTTGGCGCTAGCCTCACCAATCGACTCCAATCCGGACGCGGAGCATGGGAACGTTGGTTCTGCTCGATCTGATGGGCGGCGTGGCGCTGTTGCTGTGGGGCCTGCACATGGTCCACAGCGGGATTCTGCGCGCCTTCGGCCCGGACCTGCGGCGGCTGCTCGGCAAGGCGCTCGGCAACCGATTCAACGCGTTCGCCGCCGGGCTGGGCCTTACCGCGCTGCTCCAGAGCAGCACGGCGACGGCGCTGATCACCAGCTCATTCGCGGCAGAAGGCCTCGTTAGCCTCACTGCCGCGCTAGCCATCATGCTGGGAGCCAATGTCGGCACGACGCTGATCGTGCAGGTGCTGTCGTTCAACATCGCAGCCGTTGCGCCTGTCCTGTTCGTGCTCGGGCTCGTCGCCTTCCGCTCCGGCCCACGGTCGCGGATCAAGGATATCGGCCGCGTCTTCATCGGCCTCGGCCTGATGCTGCTGTCGCTGCACATCCTGCTCGACACGCTGGCTCCGGCGGAGAACGCGCCGGGTGTTCGTGTCATGATGTCCGCGATCACGGGCGATCCCGTGCTCTGCATCGTCATCGCCGCGCTCATCACCTGGGCGGTGCATTCGAGCGTCGCCAGCGTGCTGCTGATCATGTCGCTGGCTTATTCGCAGTTCATCACGCCTTACGCAGCCCTCGCGCTGGTGTTGGGGGCCAATCTCGGCAGCGCCATCAATCCCGTATTCGAAGGCGCCCGGCGCGACGATCCCGCGAGCTACCGCCTGCCGCTCGGCAATCTCGCCAACCGCGTGATCGGGATCGCGCTGGTGCTGCCCTTCCTGAGTGGGATCGCCGAGCACATGCACACCTGGCAGCCCGATCTCGCCAGGATGACGGCGGCCTTCCACATCGCCTTCAACGTGGGCACGGCCGTCATCTTCATCGGCCTGCTCGACATCATGTCCCGGCTCCTGACCCGGCTGCTGCCTGATCGCGTCCGGGAAGACGATCCGGCCCGGCCGCGCTATCTCGATGAGAGCGCGCTGGAGACGCCGTCACTGGCGCTCGCCGACGCCGCGCGCGAGACCTTGCGCATGGGCGATCTCGTCGAGGTCATGCTGCGCAAGGTGATGGCGGCGATGATGACCGGCGACCGCGCGCTGGTCGACCAGGTCACGAAGATGGACAATGTCGTCGACAGCCTCGACGAAGCCATCAAGCTCTATGTGACGAAGCTGATGCGGGGCAGCCTCGACGAGAGCGAGGGGCGGCGCGCGATGGAGATCATCTCCTTCGCCATCAACCTCGAGCATATCGGCGACATCATCGACAAGAGCCTGAGCGAGCTCGCGACCAAGAAGATCAAGCGCCGCTTTCAGTTCTCGGTCGAGGGCGCCGAGGAGCTCGCCGCCTTCCACAAGCGCACGATGGACTCGCTGCGGATCGCCTTCGGCGTCTTCATGTCGGGCGATGCCAACGAAGCGCGCAAGCTGCTGGTGGAGAAGACCACGCTGAAGAACACCGAGCTCGCCGCAGTCGAGCGTCATCTCGACCGCCTGCGCGAGGGCCGCCCCGAGACCATCGAGACCACCTCGCTGCATCTGGACGTGCTGCGCGACCTGCGCCGCATCCACTCGCATATCTGCTCGGTCGCCTATCCGGTGCTCGATGCCGCCGGCGAGCCATATCGCAGGAGCGAGGCGGATACCGCCCTGCCCACCTCCGGCGCGGCGTCGGCGTTGCCGCGCTAGCAGCGCGTCTCAGCGTTCCAGCGTCCTCGAGGCGCGGCCGCGGTTCTTGATGATCAGCATGATGTTGCGGATATAGATGATGGTCGCGAGCGCCTGTCCGAGGATGATGACGGGCTCGCGCTTCACGACGCCGTAGACCAGCGTCATCAGCCCGCCGCCCATCGAGCAGAACCAGAACGCCATCGGCACCACGCTGTTGCCGGCCCGCTCGCTCGCGATCCACTGCACCAGGAAGCGCGCGGTGAAGAAAAGCTGCGCGACGAGGCCGAACGCCAGCCAGAAGTCGAACTTGGCGACGAAGACGTCGTAGAGATAGTTATTCAACGCCTGACCGTATTGGATGATCATGCCTTCACCTCAGTCACATCTGGTGTCGGCTTCTTGCGGCGGATCAGCCACCACACGCCGACGAGATCCATGATGCCGATCCACAGCCGGTCGAAGAAACCATAGTTTGACACGCCGGAACGGCGCGGCCGGTCGATCACGTCGACATAGGCGATCTCGTAGCCCTCTCGGCGCACCAGCGCCGGCAGGAAGCGATGCAGCCCGTCGAAATAGGGCATCATCAGGAACACGTCGCGCCGGAACGCCTTCAGGCCGCAACCGGTATCGCGCGTTCCGTCCTTCAGGATAGCATTGCGGACGCCGTTCGCCACGCGCGACTGGAATTTCTTGAAGCCGGTATCCTTGCGTCCGACACGCTGACCGGCCGCGAGACCGACGCGCCCCGCCCCCTTCTCGACCGCCGCGATCAGGTCCGGCAGGAAGGCGGGATTGTTCTGCCCGTCGCCGTCGAGCGTCGCCACGATCGCGCCGCGCGCTGCGCGCACGCCGCTGCGCACTGCTGCCGACTGGCCGCCTGATCTGGCATGGCGAAGCTGCCGGAGATTGTCCCGCTGCTGCATGATCGCGCCGAGCCGTTCGCCGGTCGCGTCCGTCGAGCCGTCGTTGACGTAGATGATTTCATAGGCCCAGCGGCCGTCGAGCGCCGCGCCGATCTCCTCGATCAGCGGCGCGATGTTGTCGGCTTCGTTGCGCACGGGAACGACGATGGAAACCGAAGGCTGGGACGACGACAAATTGAAAGCTCGTGGTTGGAATTGGCCTGCCCCGGGGAACCGGCGGTCCCGGCAGGCAGCCGCTTTTATGGGGCGGATGCCCCGTGGGCAACCCTTTTGAGACGGCCCGAGACCGCCCCTGCAAGAGGCACAATGGTGCCGTCGGCGCGGATGGCAAAGCCGAGCCTCCGGGCCGCGAACCAGTAGCGCACTGCCATGGCGCCGACCATGCCGACCAGAGCGCCGGCGACGACGTCGCTCGGATGATGCGCGAGCAGCACCAGCCGGGTCAGCAGGATCACGATTGCGTAAGTGAACATGAACACGCGCAGGCGCGGCCACAGCGCCGAGACCGCAAACGCCAGCGCAAACGCCGTCACCGCATGACCCGACGGCAGGCTGGCATAAGCCCCCGTTCCCTCGAACGGGATGAAGTTGAACGGATCGGCCTTGCCGCTCACGAACGGACGTCCGCGACCGATGAGATATTTCAGGATCTCGGCAACGAACACGGACAGGGCGACAGACAGAAACATGAACTGCAGCCGCGTACCGAGGCCGAGCAGCAGCCCACGACGGGTGCCGTGCAATCCCGCTGCAACGAGCGCCAGGAGCACCAGCGTCCCCCCGAGCACCGAGAGCACATACTCGTCCTTGCCGAAATCGGTGAGGATGCGGATCGGCCACAGGCTCGGCGTGCCACGCACCGGCATCAGCTGGATCTCGGTCTGATCGAACGCGAGCATCAGCACGATAATCAAGGCCGCACCGGCCGCGCTGAGCCACAGCGAATGCCGCGCCAGCTTTCGCGCGGCTTCGGCGCGGCATGAATGCGAAGGCGTACGGACGAGCTGCGCCAGGGCACGGCCCGACACCGCGAGCAATTGCGCGAGATAGCCCGGGCGCGGCGTGATGTCGGCTGGCGCCGGCATCTACTCAGTGCCTTCCGAGCGGAAGATCGAGATCGAGATCGCGCGCCCTTGCGAGAAATTATAGCCGTCGATGCGCGTACCGACCTTGTAGCGCAGCCCGATCGCCTCGGCCCGCTGCACGAAGCTGCGCTCCGAGCGCTGCTCGATTAGCGCGAAGCGACAGCTCCCCTGGCGCAGGAAATCCGCCGCGCCCGAGCCGTCTGTGAGCAGCGTCTGCGTGCCCGTCAGGAACACGAGGCTCGGCTCGTGATAACCGGCGGCGGCTGCCTTCGGCCCGACGCAGGTGACGTTGCGAAGCGCGCGTGCGATCTCGATGCTCGGAAACAGCGGGGTCAGCGACGGCAGCACGATGCCGTAGACCACGACCGCGAGCATCAGCGCTGCGACCAGTGCGTTGAGCAGCGAGCGCTCGGCGCGATTGGTGTCGAACAGCCACCAGGCGAACAGACCGAAAATGAGCGAGGCCGCAATGAACGGCCAGGCCACGAACGCCGGTTGCCGCGTCAGCATGACCGCGCCGACCACGGCGATGATCGAGGCGGCAGCGGGAATCGCGAACCACCAGGCCGAGCCGCGCGCGAGCCACGAGCGCGACAGCACGTTGCGCTCCAGCGCACCGACGGTGAGGATCGCGATCGCCGGATACAGTGGCAGCACGTAATGCGGCAGCTTGGTCAGCACCGCCTCGAACACGATCCAGGACGGGATCAGCCAGGCCAGCAGGAACTGCGCGCCGGGCTCGCGCCGCGCCCGCCACACCGCCGGCGCCGCCATCGCCGCAAGCGGCGCGCCGGGCCAGAATGTGATCCAGAACAGCGCCAGATACAGTCCGGGCGGCGCACCATGGGATTCCTGGGCGCCGATTTTGCTCAGCATGTCGCCGCCGACGGAATCGGCGAAGAAGGCATCGCCCGCGCGCCAGAAGATCGCGACGAACCAGGGCAGCACCAGCACCAGCATCCACATCAGGCCCCAGAGCGGACGCAGCTTCCATAGCCACGAGGCATCGCGGTCCTGGATCGCGAGCGCGACGATGGTCAGGCCTGCGAACATCAGGATCAGCGGGCCCTTGATCAGGATGCCGACCGCGAGCGCGGTCCAGAAGATCGCGGGCCAGCTCCAGGGCGGATGCGTCTCATCCTCTGCGCGCTGCCACGACAGATAGGCGCGCGACATCGCGCCCATCGCGGCGGTCACGCAGAACAGCAGCATCGCATCGGTTTTCGCGAGGCGTGCTTCGACGCCGAGCAGCACCGAGGCGCACATCAGGAGCGCGGCGAGCACCGCGGCGCGCCGCGTGACGAAGCCGAGCGCGGCCCAATAGGTCATGAGCACGGCGCCGATTGCGCCGATCAGTGACGGCAGCCGGTACACCCAGATCCGCAATTCGGCCTTCGGCAGCTTTAGCGCGGATGCGGCTTCAACCGCGGCCGACTGCAACCAGTAGATGCCGACTGGCTTCTTGTAGCGGACGTCTTCCTGGAAGCGGATGTCGACATAATCGCCGCTCTCGACCATCTGCTTGGTGGCCTGCGCAAAGCGCGCCTCGTCGCGGTCAACGGGCGGAATCGTGAAGAAGCCCGGCAGGAATAGCAGCAGCGCACACAGCAGCAGGAAGCCGATCGCGCGGGCGTGACTGGCCGTGGCGTAGTCCAGCATAAGCACGAGCCGGCTGCCCGGATTCACGGGCGCTTTCGGCTCGCGGGGTGCTCCAAAACGGGGGCTGGGATAGGTCTCGGCCATTGGTTCCGCTTACGCTGAAACCGTCATTCGGACAACCGGTTAAGGCGGGGTCATTGAATTCGAATGACAACTGTGTCCGCGGCGCCAGTGGCGTCGATCACGGTGAGCCGCGCAAAGCCCGGACCGGGCGGATCGATCAGGCGCTGGCGGCGCCCGTCGATCTCGCCGAGTGAAGTTCCATTAACCATGATGGTCATGGGAAGGACGCCGCCGGCGACCTTCACCGGCATGGCTGCGCTCCCCTCGCCGCCGGAACGGTCGACATCGATCCGCGAGCCGTTCAGCGGGAACTGGATGTGCAGCGCCTGCTCGCTGCCGGTCCGCACCAGGTCCCCGACCGGGCGGAACCGCTTCAGCGGCAATGGCAACTTGGCGTTGCTGGCGACCAGGGTTCCCTTCGGCGGCTTCGGCAACGGGACCAGCGTCTTGCCGGTGCGGGCGAAGGCGTCGAACAGGATCGGGGCTGCGGCCACGCGGCCGATCAGCCCGGGAACCGGCGCGCCGTCGGGCCGGCCGACCCAGACGCCGATGGTCATGCGGCCGTCGAAGCCGACCGACCAGGCGTCGCGATAGCCGTAGGAGGTGCCGGTCTTGAACGCGATGCGGTTATGGGCGGCGTTTTCGGGCGGCGGCGTGCCCAGGAGCACGTTGCCGACCTGCCAGGCCGCGACCTGGTCCAGCAGCCGCAGCGGTTCCCGATCGTCCCGGCCGGTCATGAGGTCGCGCAACGGCATGGTGGTGCCGAGCCGAGCGAAACCCGTATAGAGCTGGGTGAGGTCCTGGAGTGTCACACCGACGCCGCCGAGTCCCATCGCGAGCCCCGGTGCCTCGTCCTTGGGCAGGACCAGATTGCCACCGGCCTGCCGCAGCCGCGACGACAGCCGGCTCGCGCCGACGCGGTCGAGCAGCACGATCGCCGGCACGTTCAGCGACAATTGCAGCGCCTTCTTCACCGGCACCGTGCCCTGAAACGTCATGTCGAAATTTTCCGGCGCGTAGGAGCCGAAGCGGACGGGCCGGTCGTCGATCAGACTGTCGGGGTGGACGAAGCCGTCCTCGAAGGCGAGCCCGTAGATGAAGGGTTTTAGCGTCGACCCCGGCGAACGGACGGCGCGGGTCATGTCGACCTGCCCCGCCCGGCTCTCGTCGAAATAGTCGGCCGAACCGACGCGGGCGAGCACGTCGCCGCTCTCATTATCGACCACGATGATGCCGACCGAGATGTTGGGCCCGAGCGCAATGGCACGGTCGCGCGCCAGCGGCTCCAGCACCTTCTGCAGATTGGCATCGAGCGTCAGCTTGATGACCGGCGTATCCTTGACCGTCGACAGCGCCGTGTCGGAGGCATGCGGCGCGAGGATCGGCATCGGCTTGCGCAGTTTTGGCACGAGCACGGCCTTGGCCTGCTTCGCGTCCTCAAGGCTGACCACATGCTCCTCGACCATGCGGTCCAGCACGCGGTCGCGCGCCTTGCGTGCGGCCTCGGGATAGCGATCGAGCCGGCGCGTCTCCGGCGATTGCGGCAGCGCCACCAGCAGCGCGGCCTCGGCCAGCGAGAGCCGCTTCGGCTCCTTGCCGAGATAGGCGATCGAGGCCGAGCGGATGCCTTCGAGATTGCCGCCGTAGGGCGCGAGCGCGAGATAGAGGTCGAGGATCTCGGCCTTGCTCATGCTGCGCTCGATTTCGATCGCGCGCACGATCTGCCGCAGTTTTGCATAGAGCGAGCGTTGCCGCCGCGGCTCCATCAGCCGCGCCAGTTGCATCGAGATGGTCGAGCCGCCCGAGACGATGTGGCCGCGCGTCGAGAGCTGCAGCGCGGCGCGCCCCAGCGCGAGCGGGTCGAGACCGTTATGCGCGTAGAAGCGCTGGTCCTCATAGGCGAGCAGCAGTTTGAGATAGGTCGGATCGACATTGGCCTTGGCATCGACCGGCAGCCGCCAGCGGCCGTCGGCCATGGCATACGCGCGCAGCAGTTTTCCGTTGCGATCGACGACCGTGGTGGAGACCTGGCGTGCCTCGTCGAGCGGCAGCGGGCCGATCGAGTAGGCCCAGGCGACGAAGCCTACGATGGTGAGGATCAGCGTGAGCGCGAGGCCCGAGAGGATGCGAAAGCCCCTGCCCCTTGCCCCGTCATGCCCGGGCTTGTCCCGGCCATCCACGTTCTTGGCCGCGGCACCAACGTCCGTGGATGCCCGGGACAAGCCCGGGCATGACGACGGAGTTTGAGGAGGCGCCGCGTTTCTCATCTCTCTACTCACTTCGCCGCCCGCACCTCGACGTTACCCGTCCCGGTCCGGCCGTAGCGCGAGGGATTGTACATGTCCTCGACATAGGCCTGGGGCAGCACGTATTTGCCGGGCGAGACCGCGCGCACGACGTAGGCGACGGTGAAGACCGACTTGGAGTCCGAGGCGCGATCGACCGCCGCCGTGAAGCGGTCGTCGCGGAACTCGGTATCTTCAGGCTCCTCGCCGTCCTCGATCCAGTCCAGCGTGCCGCTGTCGCCCGACGACACCAGCTTCGGATTGTCGATCTCGAGGCCCGCGGGCAGATAGTCGGACACCATGATGTGGCCGTACTCGGGCTTCGCCTCGGTGATCTTCAGCACCACCGCAAAACGCTGGTTCTGCTTGACCTTGCTGATGTCGGCGGGCTTGCCGTCGAGCGTGAAATAATTGCGCTCGATCTTGAAGCCGTTCGATGCAGCCGGCTCCGGCATGACCGGCGAGCCCGACACCGAGACCACCGCCTGGACCGGCGCATCGCCGGTGTTGGTGATCTTCAGCGGCTTGCCCTCCAGCGTCACGGCCTTGTAGCTGCGGTACAGCGCGGTCTTGACCGGCTGGCTGTCGACTTCCATCGAGAGGTTTTCCTTGGCCAGCGCCCGCGCCGCCAGCACCAGCCACGCATTCTCCTGCGTGGAGGTGTAGGGCGTCAGGCCGCGCGCGGTCTCGACCCGCGACACCGCCTGCGTCAGCGTCGCCTTCGGCGCGTTGCCCTCGCTGGCGAGCGAGACCAGCGCTGCGGCATCGCGAAGCTGCGAGCCGTAGTCGGTGCGGCCGAACTCCAGCACCGGCTTCGGCGCGAGGCCGTCGAGCGCGGCGCCGTAGACGCGTTCCGCGCGGTTGCGGTCGCCGACCAGTGCGAGCGCCGCCGCAAGCTGCGACTTCGCGATCGGCGTTGCGAGGTTGGCGAGCTTGGTGTCGGCGAGATAGCGGAGATCGCCGATCGGCGCGGCGCCATTGCGTGCGAGCACATAGAGGCCGTAGGCGAGATCGCGCCCGCCGTCCTTCTCGGGCTCGTTGCCGTTCACGACCGAGTTGCGGATACGGTCGAGCGCGTTCTTGAACAGCACGTCCGGCACCGCAAAGCCCTTTTCGCGGGCGCGGGTGAGGAAGTCCGTCACGTAGGCGTCGAGCCAGGCATCGTCGCCGCCGGCCGACCACAGGCCGAACGAGCCGTTGGAGCCCTGACGCGCGAGGAGTCGCTCGATCGCATCGCGGATGCGCTGGTCGACCTCGGTGTCCATGGCCAGATGCGCGCCGGCGGCGAGCTCGTTGACATAGAGCAACGGCAAGGCACGGCTCGTGATCTGTTCCGAGCATCCATAGGGGTAGCGGTCGAGCGCCTTCAGGATCGTTGCGGCGTCGAGCGCCGTCGACAGGCTGGCCGAAACCGAGACGCTGCCGGTGCCCGGCACGAGATCGGAGAACATGTCCAAGGTCAGCGTCAGGCTTTCACCCTTCGCCAGCGTCCGGATCGAACGCCGCGCCAGCACCTGCGTCGCTGCCTTGACGTCGAGCGCATAGTGACGCGCCAGCGCAAGGCCGTTCGGCCCCTTGATGTCCACGTCGAGCGTCGCCTGCCCCGCCGCCGTCGCGTCGATTGCGAGCGTAAACGCGTTGCGCTGCTTGGCGGCGAGCTTGACCGTGGTTGCGGGATTGCCGGTCATCTTCACCGGGCCGCCGGTCTTCACGTTGATGACGTAGTCGCCGGCCTGGCCCTCGACGTTGTCGATCTCGAGGTTGACCGTGCCGTGGTCGCCATTGAGCAGGAAGCGCGGCAAGGTCGTGGTCAGCACCACGGGATCGCGGATCACGACATCCGTGTTGGCGCGGCCGAGCTTGGTCGCGGTCCACGCCACCGCCATGACGCGCGCGGTGCCGGCGAACTCGGGGATATCGAAGCTCACTTCGGCGGTGCCGTCGGTGGCGACCGTGACGATGCCCGAGTAGAGCGCGAGCGGCTTTTGCGCGGGCGGAGAGCCCTGCAATTCGCCGGCGCCGGCATCGCCGCCGGACTTGATCTGTCCGCGCGTGCCCGACATGCCGTCGATCAGTTGCCCATAGAGATCGCGGATCTCCGCGCTCAGGCGGCGCTGGCCGAGATAGTAATCGTCAGGCGCCGGCGGCTTGTAATTGGTCAGGTTGAGGATGCCGACATCGACCGCAGCGATGACGATCTTGGCGTCCTCACCCGGATTGAGCCCGTCGAGCTTGACTGGGATCTTCAACATCGCATTCGGCCGGACCAGTGCCGGCGGCGTCAGCTTCATCTGGAGCGTGCGGGTCTGCTTGTCGATGCCGAACCATTTCAGGCCGATCGCCCGGCCCGGCATGCGTTGCGCAGCCGCATCGAGCGGGCGGCGCAGCGTCGCCACCACATAGGCGCCGGTGCCCCAGTCCTTGCCGACCGGCAGCCGCACCTGCGCGGTACCTTCCTTGACGTCGATGGTCTGCGTCGTCAGCAGGCGGTCGCCGAGCACGTTGACGGTGAGCTTGCCGGCGCTGCGGACGTTCACCGACACCGTCATGGTGTCGCCGGAGGCGTATTGCGGCTTGTCGATCGAGGTCTCCAGCAGGTCCGGCGTGTCGGCGCTGCCGTCGGAATACCAGCCGACGTCGAACTGCACCGAGGTCACCGGACCGTCGGCGTCGTTCGACTTCACATCGAGCCGGTAGCGGCCCGGCTGCGGGCTCAGCGAAATCCGCGACGGCTTGTCGGCAGCGATCGTCACGTCGCCGTCGGAAACGCGCGACGTCGATTTGACCGGCTCGTACTCCCAGTAATTGTTCTGGCGATACCACTGGTAGCGCGACTCCATCTTCAGGAGCTCGTAGCGCAGGCCGTCGCGGCGCAGCTTCTCACCCTCGGGCGAGACGAACACGACGTCGAACTCCGCCTTGTCGCCCTCGGCGACGTTCTTGTCGCCGAACAGCGGCTTGATGCCGATCATGGCGTTGGCGGGCGCGACCGGCAGCACGATCTTGCGCTCGACGGCGCGGCCGCCGGTCTCGACCATGCGAACGAAGATCTGCGCCTCCTGCGGGCGCGTCGAGGCAGGCTGCTTGTCCAGCGTCACCGGGAAGGTGGCAACGCCGTTGGCGTCGGCTTCCGGCAAATTCTCCAGCGGCGTGCGCTCGTTTGAGGTGGTCTCCTCGTCGGCGACGCCGAACTGGTAGCCGGCAAAGCCCGGGCGTTCGCTTGCGGGCGCGACCAGCATGTCGCCTTCGAGCTGGAGACCGGAGGCCGGCGCACCATAGAGGAAATGGCCATCCGCCTTAAGCTCCACCGGAGCGTTAGCTTTGATCAGCTTGTCCTTGGCGGACAAGTCGAATTCGATCCGATCAGGGACGTAGTCCTCGACCATGAAGGTGGTTTCGCCGACCGACGAGCCCTTCGGATCGGTGAAGGCGCGGACCCGCCAGGTCCCGGTCGGGACGGCCGAATTGAGCGGCACGGACAGCGTACGGCCGCCGGCCCCCTGGTCGGCGAGCACGGCGCGGCGGAATTCGACGCCGTCGGGGCGCTCGATCACCAGCGTCAGCGGCCCGCCGGCAACGGCATTGCCCTGCCCGTCGCGCAAGAGCGCGGTGAGATAGACGGTCTCGCTGGAGCGATAGACGCCGCGCTCGGCATAGACGAAAGCATCGGCGCCCGATGGCACCGCCCGGCCCGAAACGCCGCGGTCGGACAGGTCGAAAGCCGAGGTCTTCAGGCTCAGAAAGGCATAGTCGGCCTTCTCGCCCGTGACCGTCAGCATCGCCGGCGACAGGCCGCCCTCGCCGCGCGCAAGGCCCGCCTCGAACAGCACATGGCCGCTGTCGTCGGTCTTGCGGGTCGCCAGGATCTCGTTGTTGCGTGCAACCAGCCGGACCTCGGCCTTGCCGACCGGGTCGGTCGACGCCAGCGAATTGACGAAGACGTGGATGCCGTCATTGCCGGAATAGGCCGTGACCCCGAGGTCGGAGACGATGAACCATTGCGTTGCGAGCTGGTAATCGTCGTCCGAGCCCGGCCCCTTGGCCGCGGCGGTCATCACGTAGACGCCGGGCTGGAGCTCGCCGAGCGCCTGGTCGACCGGGAATGCGGTGGTGACGTCCTGGTTCAGCGTCATCGCAGTCGCAAGCTCGCCGGTCCAGACCTTGACGCCGCGCTCGCCGCCGAGATCGGCGAGCTGGTAGCGCGACAGCGTCTTCTGGAAATCGCTGTCGACCACCGTGTTGATCAGGTTGCGGTCGCCGATCCTGAAGACGTTGACGCTGACCGCGGGCGTGTTGACGCTGACCACGGGGATGCCGCGCTGGCCGGTCCGCGGCAGCACATAGGCACGGCTGGTGAAGCGCACGAACGGCTTGCGGTCGCGCACATATACGTTGAACTCGGCCGATTTCGGCAGGCCCTCCTTCACGGTGGACGGCAGGCCGGCGCGCAGATTGATGTTGTAGCGCTCGCCGTGCTTCAGCCCGTCGACGCAGAGCTGCTTGCCTTCGGCCGACAGCGCCGGCTTGTCCTGGCCCGCCAGCGCGAGGTACGGCGCGAAGTCGGTGCGCTTGGCCAGCTCCTCCGAGAACTGGAAGCAGGCGCGCGGGCTCGCCGAATCCGAGTCCACGGTATAGTCGAGCAGCCGGAAGCCGTGCTCGTCGCGCATCTTCTCGTATTGGCCGCGGACGTCGGCGACCTCGCGCATGTCGAGCGATAGCCGCAGCGCATCCAGCGCCGGCCGCCACAGCTTGCGTTCGGCCAGCGATTTGCCGAGCACGGCGAGCGCATCCGCCTCCTCGCCCGGATTGCCGGCGCGCTGGTAGGCGATGTATGCGGCGGTCGAGGCCCGCTCCAGCAGGAACGTCTGCTCGCTCGAGCTTTTCGGCGAGATCTGGAAGATCACCTTGGCGAGCCGCAGCCAGTTGCCGGTATCCTCCGGCGTGGTCGCGGCGATCTGGCCGAGCACCGACAGCCCGGTGCGGAAATCATTGCGCCGGAAGGCGGCGTCGGCGTCGGTGCGCAGCGTCGCGCTGGTCTTGGCGACCGGCCCCGCTTCGCTCTTGATCTGGGCCTCCAGCTTGATCGCGGAATCGGCGAGGTCGTCGCGCTTGAACGCCTTGTCGGCGGCCAGCGCTGCGCTAAGGCCGAGCGCCAGCGTGGCGCAGAGTGTGACGGCGCGAACAAGACCGATCATAATGGACTCCCGGAAATCGCGGCGAACGCCGCGTGAGCATGAAATGCGCGGAAAGGTGACGGACTCAAGGCGATGGAACCAAAGGTGCAAATCGTCGCATTCGCCATGACAAGGCAAGCCCTGAGGAGACCGATCGAGATATCACCGCGCACGCCGTCCTGATGGCGCAGCCATACCTGACCGATCGACCGGCGGCCGTGTCCCGGAAGCTGGCCAGCGTTCCCGGCGATGTAATCCATCGTCCAGTCCGCTGCCGCTCAACCCGGCACCCTGACACCCCACCGTTCCGCTTAGTCGCGGCGTTGAGGAAAACGGTTCGGTTCAGACTTGGCGGGGTCGAGGATTTTTTATATCTGGCGTGATAGAAGACCGGCAGGCGGCAGCCAAGGCTGGCGCAAGGCTGGTCTCACGACGGTCCCATAGCTCAACTGGATAGAGTAGCGGATTTCTACTCCGCGGGTTGCAGGTTCGAGTCCTGCTGGGATCGCCAGCAAAAAACTATAGAAATCAAAGACAATTACCGGGCCACGCAATAAAATAATACACCAGATGAATAGAACGAGTGGGGATCAAAGGCCCCAAATGCGGCCCGGTGAGGCACAAAATCCCCGGAGAAATCCCCGGAGCCATTCCGCACAGCGAAACGCGGTCCGCTCTGGCATCCCACGGCCAAAATCCCTATTTCGGCGACATGCGTAGCGCGTTCGAATTCTGCCTGCCGACCCCCGCCAAGACGGTGCCGGCCGGCCCCGACTGGATCCACGAAATCAAGTATGACGGCTACCGCCTGCGCGTCGAGCGCCAGGGCCGCGACGTCCGGCTGCTCACCAGGAACGGCCACAACTGGGCCAGCCGATTCCCATGGATCGTCGAGGCCGCGCTGAAGAATCGCGAGCAGCAATTCGTCGTCGACGGCGAGGCCGTGCTGCTCGGCGTCGACGGCGTCTCGGACTTCGACGCCCTGCACTCACGCCGGCACGACGCCGAGGTGCAGCTCTACGCCTTCGACATCCTTGCGCTCGGCGGTGAGGATCTGCGCCAGCTGCCGCTGACGATGCGCAAGACCAATTTGGCGCGGCTGCTGCGCGGCCGACCGGATGGCATGTTCGTGGCGCCGTTCGAGGCCGCCGCGATCGGGCCGGAGCTGTTCGGCGCCACCTGCCGCATGGGCCTCGAGGGCCTGGTCTCCAAACGCAAAGACCGGCGCTATGGCGCCGGCCGGTCGAAAGACTGGATCAAGGTCAAGAACCGAACGCACCCGGCGATGTCGCGACGGTTCGACTAGGCAACCAAAAGACTGGCGCGCCCCGCGCGATGCAACGGGCATCGTCCGCGGCCGGACTGGCGCGCCGGGCTTGAGCCGCCGGCCGGGATCATCACGGCCTCCGCGCGCTCGACCCCCCACCCATGCTTAAAGAGGCTTGTTCGCGGCGAGGTTGCAGGCTAGTTCCTTGCCCGGCTGAGGAAGTTGGGCTGGGAATTCATGATTACGATGGAGCGGATTGCGCCCGTCGCGCAGACGGCTTTGCTGCGCGCTGCGGAGACTGAAATACGACCCATTACCGGCCTTCGTGCCATCGCGGTTCTAAGTGTTCTTTTTTACCACGTAGACAAGTCGCTCATTGAGCGCGGGTTTTTGGGCGTCGATCTGTTTTTCGTAATCTCCGGCTTCGTCGTGGCCACCAGCGCTTTCCGTCGCCCCGCCCCGACGCCAATCTTGGCCTTTTACTACGCTCGGTTGCGCCGCATTTTCCCGGCTCTCGTCACGATGATAATTCTGACCTTGGCGGCAAGCTACTTTCTTCTGCTGCCCCCGCCATTTGTGGACACAGCGAACCAGGCCACTGCAACCCTGCTGATCAGGGCCAATTATTTTTTCTACGAAACCACGAACTACTTTGCCGATGCCGCCACATCGCGCATATTCCTGCACACGTGGTCACTGTCGGTCGAGGAGCAATTCTATCTCGCATTTCCTCTCATCCTGTTCATAAGAAACCGGTTGATCATTGGCGCCATCGCGGCGGTTGCCTGCGCCTTGTCTTTCCATCATTCCTTCAGCTTGATCGCTGCCGGAGATGGCCAACTCGCGTTTTACGGAATCGGATCGCGGTGCTGGCAGTTCAGCCTTGGGCTTATTGGCGCCATCATCGCGAATAGCCGCTACGCAATCAGGAAAAACATCGCAAACGGGCCGGCGCAGCTTCTGGGGATCGCAATCATCCTCGCCTGTCTCTTTGCCCCATCATCGTTTGGACATAACCTCAAAACTCAGGCGGCATTGTCGATCGCCGCGCTATTGTTCCTGATCCTGTCAACACAGGAGACCTCCGCGAACGCGATCATGTCGCTTCGGCCGCTGCGCTTCTTCGGCCTGATCTCCTACTCGCTTTACCTGTATCACTGGCCCGTCATCGTGTTCCTGCGGATGTATATCGAAGATCCTCGACGCCTTGCCGCGGGCGCCATGCTGATTTCGACGACGCTGGCGACTGCCTCCTACTACTCCGTCGAAACCTTTTTCAGGCGCTCGCCCATATGGACGATACCGCATTGGCCGAGGTTGGTCGGCGCAGCGTCCGCGACCTCCGCCGCCGCGCTGATCGCGTGCTTCTTCGTAATCAGGACCGATGGCGTTCCGTCGCGCTTGCCGAAGTCGGCCAAGATGGCCCTCGCCGCGAAGGTTATGTCACCCGAGTTCCACAAGTGCTTCGATCCGCCAGGCACTGACTTCGAGGTCTCAATTCCAGAGATGGCGGCCCTTGACAAGCTGTGCAGGCTTGGTCCGCCGAGTGCGACTGAAAAGCTCGACTTTGCGCTAATCGGAGATAGCCACGGCTTTGCCATGGCATCGACGATGCAGGAAGCCGCGCTTGCGACAGGCAAGCGCGGCATTCTCGCGGTCTACGCTGGATGTCCGGCACTCTCTGGATTAACCCACGGCGGATCTCGGACTCTTAAATGCGCGCAATTCTTCGCAGATGTTGCGAAGCAAGTCAGAGACTACCACATCAAGAAGGTATTTCTGATCTCCAGATGGGACGTCTATCTGTTCGGTGGCCTCCCTGGGGGCTTGGACGCAGAAACCCCCGCAGTCCTGCAATTCGCCGGTCGTTACGACGACCCGATTGAGCCTTTCCGCGCGTTCGACTTTGGCTTGAGGCAGACGATTGAGACCTTCAAAGATATTGAAGTCTATTTCGTGCTGACGGTGCCTCAACAGAAAATCGATGTCCCTCCGACAGCCGCCGCAAACCTCATGTTCGGGCGATCCATCGATCGGTTCTTCGTGCCAGTCTCTATCAGCCAGGCACGCCGCGAGCAGACGATGCGCCATCTCCGGCCTTACGTTTCCGACCACTTTCAAGTCTTCGATCCATCAAGAAGGCTTTGTGACGATCAGGTCTGCAAGGCAGTGATCGATGGCAAGATCTTGTATTTTGACGACGATCATCTCAACACAACGGGCGCGGAACTGTTCAAACATGACTTTGAACGGTTCCTCAGCCGATCGGAGTAGCGGGTCCAGAACGTGACGATCGAGATGACGGCGCCGACCGCAACCTCGACGGCGCCCCATGTCACGACATCACCGCACACTTCGCGCCCTCGCCGCAGCTCTGCTTACGCCGTCATACCAGGCGCGCCCCAGCGCGAGCCGGTCATTCGCCTCTTTGAGCGCATCGCGCGTGCGCGCCAAGCGCTCGCGCGCGTCGCTATTGAGGCTTGCGGAGGGATTGCGCACGGGTGCGAAGACCTGTGCCGAAGCCGCCGGCAGACGAATTTGTCAAATTAAAAGCAGGTTGCGTGGGAGGTTTGCGGCGGAGTAGCGTGCGACCCTGGCTGGCCTACGTGACTGGGAAACGAATGAATCGCAGAAAGCTCTTTCAGGCTTTTGCTGCCGTCATAGGCACCGCCGCGCTTCCGCACGAAGCTATTGCCCAAGGCTCGACCAATCAAATCGTCGGCGGCGGCTTTTTAAACGGTGCGGGCGAACACAACATCATAACAGGCGACGAAAGCACCGCGAGAAATGCAGTTCTCAGCTATTGCGTCATCAACGGACGTGGCGCGGCAGCAGATGCGCGCGGGGTTTCTACGTCTTGCATCGGAGATGCCTGCGGCATCGGTGCCGACTTCGAGTTGAGCGACATCTCGGGACAATACGCCGCTCAGAAAGCCAGGATTCGGAGGGTTGCCGCGCAGGGATACGCGGCGCTGGAATATGCAGATGCTGAGGACAGCACCTTTGTCGGTCTATATTCCGGTCACTCATGCTTTGCTCGGGAGTCGCATGCATCAGGCCTGAACTCGTTGAACGGCGCCATCGTCAATAGAACCATCGCATCGGGGCGCGATGCCGGCGCACTCTCAGAAGGCGAGGACCTGGTAATGCACGGCGCTTACGTCACGACCGCCCGCATCCCGGGCCCTGAATTACAGGTCTCGGAGATCCAAATTGACCACCACGACCACACGCCCTGGATCATCAAGAGCCATGGACTTGGCGCACCGGGCGCCCGCGTTAACCTGATGCTGTTCGCCGACGAGATGCCAACGAACAAATCTGCCGAGTGGCAGCAGGGCGGCTTATTACCGTTCATCGTGTTCGACCAAGACAGCGTCGGCTACGTCGGCAACAAATATGCAGCGATCACACCCGGCCGTAACGTGCGGGTCGCAATCAACACCTGCAAACCGAAACGCTCCATTGCCATCGGGAAAGGATCAATCATCAGCAGGGATGATCAGGTTGTTGTCAATGGTCAAGACATTACAGGAGCCATATCGAGGATGGAAGCGATCGAAAACAGATTGAAGGCGATTGAAAGCCTCAATCGTTAAAAGGGGGTGGGCGCGGATCTCACAGCCGGCGCAGCTCGGTGACGGCCCACGCGATCGCCAGGCACAGCATCACGCCCAGGCCGGCCGTCAGCACGTCGCGCAGCTCGCCGCGGATCGCCGCAGCATCGATCACGATCTGCGACAGCTTCATTTCAGCGTCACCGAAAAGAAGTGCGAGGCAACCCACAGCACGGCCGCGCCGCCGCCGCCGGATGCGACCCAATAGATCCAGCGGCCGGCCTTGACCGCGCCCCTGACCTGCTGCCGCGCCTCGATCACGCCGTCGACGATCGGCTTCATGAAGGCGATGTCCGAGATTGCCGCCTTGACCGAGCCCTCCAGCGTGCGCAGGTCATTCACCAACGCGTCGAGCTTCTGGTGCAGGTCACGACGGCCGAGAGAGGCCTTTTCGTCCTGCGCGCGCCACTGTGTCGTCAGGCTCGTGACCGTCGACTCGAGGCCGCCGATCGACTTGGCCATGTCGCGCAGCGCCGCCTGGATGGATTCACCTTCAGTCACTTCGCGCCCTCGCCGTAGGACTGCCGCACGCCCTCGTACCAGGCGCGCCCCTGCTCGAGCCGCTGGTTCGCCTCCTTCAGCGCGTCGCGCGTGCGCGCCAGGCGCTCGCGCGCGTCGCTATTGAGGGTTGCGGAGGGATCGCGCACGGGCGCGAAGATCTGCGTTGACGCCGCCGGCAGATCCCGCCGGAGCGGCGCAGGCAGCGGATTTGATGCGCATCCCGCGCAGATCATCGCAAGTGAGACCGCAAGCATTCGGCTTACCGGTCGCCGCCAGCGCAGCATTCCGTTTCTCCAGCTCGTCGACATAGGCGCCGGTCCCCGCTTTTTCCTGCTCTGCCTTTTGCTCGATCGCCTTCACCCGCAGCGCGGCGTCGCCCGCCGCCCGGTTGGCCTCGAGGAGATCCTTGCGCGCGGCCGCGAGCTGCGCGTCGAGCGCTTTCTCGCGCCAGGCGCCGTCCGCCGCCGCATAGCCGGCGTTGTAGAGGTGAACGCCGGCGGCCGTGGCCGCGCAGCCGACGATCAGCGCGAGAGCGCCAGCGAGCGCCGCGCCGGCCCAGAATGGCGACAGCTTGACGCCGGCAAGCCCGGCGAGCCGCACGATCGCGGCGATGATGGCGCCGCTCATGTGTTCTTGCCCGCGCGATAGTCGACGACGCGCTTGACCTCGACCTTGTGCGCCACGAACCAGATCAGCACGCCGAGGCCGGCGACGATGGCGAGCACCACGACGGCCGCCAGCAGCCAGGCGATCGCCGCCGGCGGGATGCCGAGGCCGCCAACCGCGTCCTTGGCGCCGGAGAAGGCCGTCGCCTTGTCGGTGATCCAGGCGAGCAGGCCGCCGAGGCCGAGCGTCGAGGAGCCGCCGAACAGCTTGCCGGCCCAGCCCTTGACCTGGTCGGTGATGGCGATTGTCTCCGAGCCCTGCCCGCGCAAATCGGTTGCGGTCGCATTGCTGCGGATCTCCGAGATCTGCCGCGGCTCAGCCCGCGCCATCGCGGCGAGCAGATCGTCGTCGATGCCGGGGACCAGCGGCAGATCGTGCTCGTGGCGAAACGCGAGAATGGCGGCCTCGGTCCGCCCCTTCGGCACCAGCTGGCCGTCGACGGCGCCGGTGTCGTAATAGCCAAGCTCGCGCAGCCGCGACTGGACCTGCACGACCAGGTCCGGATCCGGCGCCGGCGACACGTGCTCGAGCCGCGCATGCTCGTCCGGATGATGCTCGGCGAGCCCGCGCTCGAACAGCACGGCCTCGTGCTCGCGCCGCTTGTAGACGCCATTGGTCGGCGACCACAGCCGTTTCATCGAGCGGATCAGGCCGGGAATGCGCGCGAGATCACCGCTCGCCACGCAGGCGCGGATCTCGCGCATCTCGGCATAGCGCGCGCCGGCCTTGACGAAGCCGGTGGCGTCACGGTTCTGCGCGATCGAGAACAGCGCGCCCCGGCAGTCCGGGCCGAGCCGGTCCGCGCCGGGGCAGTAATGATCCAGGATGCCGAGATAACGCGGCAGGTCATGATTGCTGAAGACATCGAGCGCGACGTCCCAGGGGATGTCGACCTGCCCCTGCGTCTGGCACGAATAGGCCCTCGCCGCCTCGCCGCGCACGCCGGACGCAGCCAGCATGATCCGGAGCATGCCGGCGTCGACCTTGTCGCCCCAGTCGGCCCGAATCTGCGCCTTGGTCTGCGTGCCGAAATCATAGCCGATGCCGCCGGTCGGGCCGGACTGCTGGCCCGGATATTCCAGCACGTGGCGGTATTTCCGCTCATAGACGGCCTCGCTCGTCACCTCCTCGGCGACGACGAGATCGAACGCGGCACGCGAAATGCCATGCAGGTCCAGCATGTTATTAGACTTTCGGCTGATGTTTTGAGAAAAGGCTGGGAGAACAGGGCGCGCGATACAACCAGGTCTTGCTCGGATCGGTTGTCCGGTTATGGTGCCGCCCGGAATTGGCGGGGCACTATGCTCGAATGAGCAACTTCATCATCTTTGCGATCGTGATCGCCATTTGCGGCGTTCTAGGCTGGCTGATCGTTCGAGGCCGCACGCTGGCCCACGACGGAGACTGGCACCCCTACAGACCGGCAACCCGGAAGATGCGCCGCTGGCGTGGCAAGTGGGAGTACCGCGACATGACGCCTGAAGAGGCCACGAAGCACCAGGAAGACAGCGCCTGGTGAGACGCTAGGCCCCGGACGCCTGACGTGGCGAGCCTTGCTCGGAATGGTTGTGATTGATACGTTCCTCCTATTGCGAGGAGCAACCTCATGTCCGTTTATTGGATGGGAATAGCTATCGCCCTGGTGATGCTCTGGGTCGGTTATCGGTCCATCCGGCGCTACCGCATTAAACGCCTTCACGAAAAACTCAGACGAGAGAACGGTTGGACGTAGTCTTGGCCGAAGCTCAAAATGTCATGCACTTGCAACATGTTATTAGACCTTCGGCTGATTTTTAGGAAAGGACGGGAGAATACCACGCGCGATTCAACCCGGCCTTGCTCGGATCGGTTGCAGTAGGTAGGTTCAGGAACGGGACTCGACGGCGCACGGCACGCGGCGGTTGCGACTTCCCGTTTTAGGAAGGCATAATGCCCCCGAGCCTGATGGTTGTTATCTTTTTCGTTTGTACCGCGATCGGT
This sequence comes from Bradyrhizobium sp. S3.7.6, assembly GCF_054061875.1. NCBI lineage: Bacteria > Pseudomonadati > Pseudomonadota > Alphaproteobacteria > Hyphomicrobiales > Nitrobacteraceae > Bradyrhizobium > Bradyrhizobium sp. S3.7.6. The sequence goes on from NZ_JBSSEQ010000001.1 coordinate 5,300,713, forward strand.
GCTGGCGGCTGGCTCTGGGGACATCTTGGCAAGGCTGCCAAAGAGATCGACGACGACGCGAGCCACCGCCATTGATTGATCTGCTGCAGAAGGTGATGGCCGTCATAACGATCGTCGTATCGGTCGTTGTGATCTGGCTTTGCTTGTTCGCGGGACAAACTCACCTGTTCTGATCGCGTCAACCCGGATTGGCAGGATCATAGGCTGTCACCGCGCCCTGTATCGCCCCCGTGAAGCCATCGAATCTTCCGTTGAACACCTTGGCGCCGTTCGGGATGACAAGCCCGTAGGTGCTGTCGCGGCCACCCGCGGCGCAAGTATCGACCCAGGTGTTTGCGCTTTGCAGCTCGACGTTGGCGAACCGCGAGTTGATCGCGCTCGTCTTTGGGAAGGGCGTCACCAGGGAGCTTTGCGCCGCCTGCATATCCGCACGCGGGCTGCCCGCCTTCACACCGACCAGCCACGCCCCACCCGTGGACGTGGTCTGGGTGTGCGCGATGTTCTGGCCGTAGTTGTCGTAGACCAGAGAATTGATCTGCGCGACGAGCCCCTGATGGTAAGAAATGCCCTGAATGTTCCGCGCGCCGGGGTTGGCGGTAATGAACTCGACGAAGGCTCGCGACTGCACGTAGCCGTTTGAGAAAAACTTGTCGTCGATGGTGACGTGCCAGGGCTCCTGCCCCGATCCGGCAAGGGCATCCGGATTCGCGTTCACGCCGTCCAAGGCATTGCAGCTGAATTCGCAGCCCTTGGTGACGAGGATGCCGCCTTTGTTTTCGATGCCGTAGCCGAGCAGGCCGAGATTGTAGCTCCCCGAGCCGTACTGGACCTTGCAATTCTCCATGAACACGATGGGTCGGTCCCACACCGCGCCAGGCTGGCTGTAGAGCAACTGGAGATCGGTCAGACCCCAAAACGTGCAGTTCTTGATGTAGAGGCACGCGCCCGAAATGCGCGCGGCAGCGCCGGCCCAGATGCCGGTGAGACCGCCTTTCAGCGCGTTGACGTTGAGGCCGCCGAGATTGATGTAGATTTGCCCCGTGCTGTCGTTCTGGGTCCAACCGTACCCGGCCGTATCCACCGCCGCGGTGCTCGCAAAATATTGCAGATCGAGCGTCAGGTACTGCACTGCGTGCAGCCGCCGAGTGGTCGTCACCGGAGTGGCGGTATAGCCCGAGCCCGATGCCGTCCACGTGAAAGTACCCAGGGACTCATAAGGGTTGCGGAAGATAAAGCCCGGCGTCAAAGCAATGATCTTGATCGCGCGCGCGAGACCGCTCCCCAGCACGCCATCGGCCGCAGTCCAGTTGGGCACCTCGTCAGACGTCGCGCCGAGCATGTAGATGCGGCGACACCCGCCAGCGTCGGCCATCGCCTTTTTCACGGTCTTGTAGGGGGCTGCATAGGTGCCGTTGCCGGTCGTGTCGTTGCCATTCGCAAAATCGACGCAGAGATCCTGCCCGCCCGACTGAGACGCGCCGTACTTCTCATCCCAGATCGCCTCGATGTCGATGTTATGCGTCGCCTGCAACGGCGCGACACAATCGAGCAGGGAGTTCAGTCCGAACGTTGCAAGCGGCGCGAACACCGAAGGTATGACGCGATTTCGCTCCGAGACGACGCGCATCCATGCGCCTGATGTCGCCGCGACTGCATTGGCCTTGATGTAGGTCGTTTCGTTGGCATCGGCCGCTATCCGGGCTGCGAAATCTCCGGTCTCCCAGATGAACACACCTTCGCGTCCCGCTTCGCGCAGGACAGCGGCTTTCGTGCCTGCCGTGTTGATCGCCTTCAGCGCCGTGCGATCGATGGCCGAGGCGATCGCCCCCGATGCCGCCGCGGCAATCGCAGCATCGCGCGCGGCAATTGCAGCATCCCGCGCCGCCACGGTATCAGCCAGGATCGGGTTTGCATCCACAGCAGCCGCAATCAGCAGCTGGTAGTGATCAGTTTGCCAAGCCATCAAAACCTGAGACCCGGCGATCAGGGACCCCGACGCAAGCGTCGAATTAAACGCATTCGTAATCGGGACCGCCGAGCCGCCATTTACCGTGATCGTCGTCGCGCCGGTGTTATTGGCGGTCGGCGTCAATAGATAGAGCTTCGCCCCCGGTACGGTGGGATTCTCGATCGCCGTCGCCGTGATCGCGTTGGCGGTGCCGCCCGTGACGCTCAGCTGCACTATCTCCTTCGGCAAATCGCCAACACGCGTCCACGCGCCAGAACCGCTGCCGCCGGATTTCTGATAAAGCCCATTGTTCGCGGCAGTCGCATCGCTGTAGACGATTGCGAGGGTGTTCGCGCCGTGAGCCAGATCAGCGTTCAAAAGCGCCAGCGTCGCATAGCCGAGACCGACCTGTCCGAGCGTCGACTCGAGGAACGTCCCCCACGCCCGGATATCGTCCTTGTTCGGCTCGTTGACGCCGGAGGCAGGAACGCCATCGGTCACGTAACGGCGAAAAATCTCAACGGCCTTCTTGATCAGCCCCATCGCAATGACCCCTTAAAGGACAACAGTGATTTCTAGTTCAGCGCCGCGAGCGCGACGGGATCGACCAGATTCCAGTTGATCGTGACGCGGCCGCCGAGCAGGTCGACCTCGCACTTGTCCTGAATCTCGACGACACACACAGCGCCACGCTCGAGCAGCGGGTGCTGCACCTTGATCCAGCGCTTGCCGAGATAGCGCATGCCGTAGAGCGTGGTCACGAAGCTGCCGGACCGCTTCGGGTTGAGCCGCAGCATGGCGCGCTCGCCGAGTGCGGCCGCCTGGTCGGCATTTTGCACCCAGGACAGATCGAGCGGCTTGGCACGCACGATGCCCGCCAGTGAGATCGCATCCTCATCGCGGATGGACGCGATCTGGTCGCTGACGTAGCCCGCCGCCGGGTTGGTAAAAGTGATGTCGAGCTGATTGACAGACTCTTCATCGGCTACACCCTTGCGCCAACTAAATCCTTTGATGTGATCGGCTGTGAGCGGCGGATCGGTCGGCTCGCGATAGACACCAACGGTCAGAACCAGCGAGCCATCACCGGCCTCGCCCAGCCAGCCGTCCATACTCGCCAGCAGCTTGCCGATCACGCTCTCCGGTGCGTTGTCGAACTGGTAGAAGCCCGCGGTCTGGTAGCGTGCACGGCCACCGACATCGGCATCACACAGATCCGCCTCCGCCATCCATTGCGCCAGCGCCGTCGGCGGGAACATGATGTCGCGATCCTCACCCATGCCACCGTCGGCCTCGGTGAGATAGTCAATCAACGACACAACGCCGTTGGGCGAAGCCCTCCACGTCGAGCGATCGCCGAGCGACTGCGTGCCATCGCGCGGATCCCAGACCGGAGCACATTTCGCGACCACTGAAGGCAGCGGCAGCTGCTGCGGATATATCTTGGTAAACTCTGACGGGTCCGGGGCCGCACCGCATCCCATACCGATGCAGGCGATTCCCTTTGCCGCAAAGTCGCTGGTCCAGACACCAGACGTGGTCCCGGAATTTATCAGGGTGCTGGTGCCAACATTCTGCGTATCGGTGCCGTAGAAAATCGTCACCACAACAAACTCGAAGGCGATGTCATGCGGCGGAATGACCACGCAATATTGACCATCCTCTAACGTTCCAGACGTCGAGACGGAGGTGTCGTGCAGATACAGCCCGATCGCCTCCTCGATCCGTCCGCTATGGAAGGCAATGACGTCTTGCGAGTTTCCACCGGCGCCGAGGAACAACAGGTAATAGCCGCTCAGTCGGTTGATCCAGTAGGCGCGTTGCCGCGACGGAACAGATTGTTTTAGCGGCTGCGCTCCGTTTTCCGGCTTGGGCACATTCGGATTGCTGAGCGCGTATTGTAGCCCGATGGATGCGCCTACGATTGCCGCCGTGCCAACGACCGTCGCCGCCGCCGACACGCTGATGGCAACGTCGGCGATGACAAAGGCGCTCGCCGAGCCAATGCCAGTTACCGACGCCGTCGCGCCAATAGAACTGAGGATCAGAAGTCCAACTGTTTCAGCCACGGCAATGACCCCACGCCGCAAGAATTTGCAAATCAGCCCCAACGATGCCGCGGGGCCAGTCGAGCAACGCCACCGTCGCACCGCCCAGCACGATGCAGCCTGTCGGCAGGCGCAGCGGCGCTTTTCCACGCCTCGGTGCGAACGGCGCCAAGGCAACGGCAACATCACCCTCATGGGGGGCAACGACCTCGCCGAGGCCGATGCGCGCGAAGCGGCGCCGGCACGACGCGACCAGGCCACCCTCACTGCGGATCGCGGCGCGATAATCACGCTCGGTTGCGTAGGTGCCGCGGCGGTCTGGCATTGGATCTGGCCAGCCGCATTGCATGAGCCAGTCCGCCACGAAGATCGCACAATCGAGGACGCCATAACCGCAGTCACGGCCAGCGACCTGGTCCAGGTATCGAGCAAGGTTCATCAGGAGAAGACCGGCCAGGTTTTATTGAAACCGTGCGCGTACTGCGGTGTCAGACTGCAAGACAGATCGCCTGGATGCCGCGCCTGCTGGTCCTGATCGGTGAAATAGGCCAGCGAGGGTCGCCGGCGTCCGGTGAAACGCGTGCTGCACGATAGCGCGACGCTGCGCATGCCATTGCCCTCGCCATCGGCCTCGGTCTGCGACAGCACGAGATAGTCGGCAACGTAATAGGCGCACCAGTGCAGACCGCCGAGCAGACTGTCCCAGCGATCGCCGAACAGACCAAAGCCGACCGTTGCCGGCCGCCCCTTGACGGCGTCCTCGTCGCCGCTGGTGATCGCTTTTTCAAACACGTCGCCAGATACCCCACTCATCGCGAATTCGACGCGCTCGGCCGCACCATTCAGCAACTGCCTGAAGGCCGGAACGTTGGTGAGCTGGCCGAGGCCGCGATAGCGCGCACCGGCCGGATCGAAGATATCGACACCCGGCTCGATATCGCCAAAGCCGAGCCAGAGCCGCACCGGCTCCGGCTCGACGTCGAGCCGGAAGAACACACCGATGCGCACCACGCCCGAAGCGAGCACGGCCAGCTCCGCGTCGTTGAAATTCATGGGATCAGCGCCTCGACGAAATCTGCGCTGGCGGAGTTGAAGGTCCAGGGCTGGGGTGCAAAATCCATTGACGAGGGCTGCACCAGGCGCATCAGGCAGCGCGGCCGATCGAATTCCAGCACTGTGCCATCAGGGACCGCCTCGCGCAGCGGCGGGTTGAACGTAATGGTCGCGCTATTGTCGTCGACCTGGTCGACCGTCGCGATCTCGTATAGGCGCCAGCCGACATTCTCATGGTTGATCGAGAAGGATTCCCCGCCCATCAGCTCGCCGGCATAGACAATGGTAATGTCGAGAGACGTCGCCCGCAGCGTCGCGGCGGCACAGGTGATGTCGATGATTGGCTGGTAATAGCCGGTGCCGTCCGAGAACGACGAGCCATCGTCGTGCGGCAGGTCAAAGCCTGCCTTGTGCGGCACACCCGCTGGCCAGGGCCGATAGAGGGCGTCATTGCGCGGGACGATGATCGAGACCACGCCGCCGTCGCATATCTGGCGCACGGCGCGCCACAGCAGCGTCGAGATGCGCTGGCGGTCGCGGCCGCGATCCTGGATACCTTGCCGGCCCGACAGGCTCACATCCAGCATCCGGCACGTCCAATAGCCGCCGCCATCCGACCGCGTCAGTCCCGGCACGAGGCCAGCATTCGCCTGCCCGCCGGCAACCGCGACGCCGGCAAGGTTCCACGGGTCCTGCTTTGCGCGCAGCAGCGCGCGCGGGAATTCGAGGTCAGACATCAGCCGACCCCCGTCGCGTTCTCGCGCCGGATCGAGGTCATCTGGCGAGTCACGCCGTCGACCTTGCGATGCGCCGCAACCACGCTTTGCGCCAGTTTGTCGATCGTCGCGGGGCTAACGTCGCCGGAGACGTAAAAGGTGTTCTGGACGGTCGAGCCGGAGGTGATCTGGCTCGCGACATTGTTCGGAATGATCTGCGATCCGCGCGGAACGTTCATCAGCTCCTTGCCGTTCTCACCCACCCACGCGAGGCCGCCAGGGGCGCTGTCGGTGCCGTCAGCAAAGCCAGGAATGATGCCCTTGATGAAACCCGCGAAAGGCGACAGGCCGCCGGACGCCGGCGCGCCGAAGATCGACGCAAACACCGAGTTGATCGCGGCCTTTTCCAGCGTCTTGATCAGGCTCGACAGCACGTCGTTCAAATTCTTACCCTCGACCACGGCATCGGCAAAAGCGGTCTCCAGCGCGCTTCCGACCGTCGCCGAGGCACTGTTTAGCTTCTGCAGGCTGACCGCCGCCTGATCGTGCTGATCGGCCGCCTGCTTGATGTTGCGCGAGGCCGCAAGGAACGCGTCGGAATGCTCCTTGGTCAGCTGGATGCCGGACTGCTCGAGCGCCTGCTGCGCCGACATCGACTGCCGCAGCTTTTCATATTTGTCGATCTGCTCCTGCGTGACCTCGCCCTCGTCACGCATGATCGCCGTCAGCGCCTGGAATTCGGCACGCAACTGCGCCCGGCTGGCATTGTTCTGGAACATCGCCGCCGTGTCGGCATTCAGCGTCGCGATGTGCTTGTTGATGCTGTCAATTGAGACGTCGAACTGATCGCGCTGCTCCGCCTTTTCCTCCGGCGGCTTCGGAGCGTCGCTCGGCCGCGGCCGGGGCAACAGCGCGGCACCATTGCGCGCACGCGGAAACAGCTCCTCGTCCTTCGGGATGCCGGGAAAGTCGGTGAACTCCGAGAACATGCCGGTCGGCGCCGCCGAGAACGGCTGACCCCGCGCAGCCAGCATACGCTGACGCTGGCGCAGCAGGTTCGGATTGACGAACACGGCGCTTTCCGGATCGTTCAACTGAGACTCGACCGAGCTGGCCTGATCCTGCAGCTGCTGCACGCGATCGCGCGCCCGCGGCCCCGCCGCCGACGCCTCGGCGATCAGCCCGACGATCGAGGCCCATGTATCCTTGATCTTGAGCGCGATGCCGTCGAGATCCTGCCAGCTCGGCTTGAGGTTGTTGGTGATCGTGTTCCAGGCATCGTTGAGCCGGTCGTCGATCTCCTTGGCGCGCATCGCGCTGGCATTGGAAATGATGTCCGAGGCCTGTAGCTTGGTTTCGATCGTGCGAGCGATGTCATCGATCGACGTTTTGCCCTGCCGCAGCCCGTCGACAAACTTGGCGCCGAACATCTTCTCGCCAAGATCGAGCGCGGCGACCTGCTGGCCGATCGCGTTCAATTCCTTCATGCCGGTGATGACGGCGCGGATGCGGTCGTCCTGAGTGCCGGACTGGCGAAACAGGTCCAGCGCCGTGAACTTGTCGCTGGTCGAGAACATCTCGCGCATCTCGGTCAGCGCCTTCTCGACGGCATTGACCTTGGTGACGCCCTGATCCCACACCGACCAATCGGGATTAAGCGTCGGCTTGGTGGCCTGGAACGCCTTGTCCAGCGCCGCCGTGAAGGTCTCGACCTCCGCCTCGGCGCCCTTGGCGCCAGCAATGAAGGCCTGGAAGAACTGCGGCGTCAGGCCGGTGCGCTGCGCGCCCTCGGCGACCTTAACCATCTCCTCGAGATCGCCGCGCACGCCGTCGATCGCCATCCCGACGAGCTTCGCCGCCGTCACCACGGCGCCGAAGATGCCGACCAACTGCAGCGCGGACGCGCCGACGCCGGCGAACAGCCCCGCGGCAGCAGGGCCGCCGAGCGAGGCATTCATCTCCGCAAACTGCTTGAGAACGAACTGCGTCGCCTGGCGCGTGCCGGTCTTGGCGCGCTCGACGCCCTTGTCGAATTCGTCCATGTTCAGCGAGACAGGGATACGTAAGGCGGGCGCCGGCATCAGTTCAGCAATCCGTTGGTTTCGAGCAGATCGTCGAAATCGTCATCGCTCATCGGGGTGACCTTGGTCTCATCACCGCCATGGACGCGGTTATGGCCCTCGACCGCGGCGACGATCTCCCAGAGGGCTACGTCTTCGGTTTCGCGCGGCGTCCAGCCGAGGCCGGCTCCGAGGCCGATGACTTCGGAGCGGCAGAGGCGTCCGTCGTCGAGGAAGAGTTGCCGGCCGTTGTCTGATCTGCCACCGGCCCCGCTTTTCCCAAGGGGTCTTCCGGCACGCCGATCAATACGGCCTCGAGCACGGCATAAGCGACCATCACCGACGGCGCGAGGCCATGCGCATTGAGGTCAACATGATGCTTGACCGCCGCCATGGCAGCCTCTGGCGTCTTGCCACCGCCGATCAAGCCGAGCCGGATCGTCTCCCGGATATCGGAAAGATAAAAATCCTTCTCGGCAATCCGCTTGAGAATGACGGCAATGCCGGCGTTGCATTTGGACTCGAGGTCGAGGATCAACCCCACCTTGGACAGGCAGAATTGATCCTCGCCATTGCCCCAGATGATGGTTCGCGTTCCGGGCGCGCTCATGCGACCTCGCCATCGAGAACAGCCAGCGCGAGCGGCGCAAGCAGGGGTGCACGCAGGACCAGATAGGTCCGCAGACGCTCGGTCCGCGACACACCGCGCAGCCGCTGGCGCAAGAGCCTGAAATTGTGCTTTTGGATGTCAGTCATCCCCTACCCCTGATCGATAGCGTCATTGACGGCGTCCTCGATTTCCTGCCGAACATCGCCCTGGATCTCGCGCCAGGTCGGGAAAAACCACGGCTGCGCCTCTTCGTGGACGGTGCCGTATTCACTCGCCAGCGCGTAGTCGTACTCGACGCCGGAGCCCTCGCGGATTTCCTTTGTCGTCTCTGGCCCGCCGGCTGTGATCTCGAGATCGAGATCGTTGCGCTTGCGGCGAACCTTGACGGTTCCCTTCAGCCTGCCGGACAGCTCCGGCGCCGCGTCCTGGATCTTGCCGGCTGCGCCGCCGGCGATTTCCTTGAGATCGCCGGCAAGCTTGCGTTTGGTCTTGTAGGACAGGCCCGAAAACCAGTCCTGCAGCTGGTCATCGGGCGAGGCCATTACTGCAGGACGGTTTCGCCGTCGCTGTCGAGGGTCACATCGAACGTCGTGCGACTGCCACGCTGACCGGTGATATTGAGCTTGGTCAGCTTGTAGGGACCGGTCCAGGTGCGCGTCGTGCCGAGCTTGATCTGGACATTCTTGCTGTCGCCGCTTTCAAACCAGGCGTTCCAAGTGTCGAAGTCTTCGTCGGCGACAACGCCTGCCCCTGAGATGGACGCAGACAGAGAGACGATGTCACGTTCAAGCCACGATGGCGCGTCGGGATCATCGCAGTCCGGCACGTTGGTCTCATTTGTTGCCGCCGTGCGATTGAAGCTGCGCGAGTTGAGCCCGCACGGAGCAGCAAAGACTTCGGGCGTCGCTCCATTGCCGAGCGACACCAGAAATTTTGAAAACGTGAGAGTTTGGGCCTTTGCCATCGAACCTTTTCCTTTCGCCGATCAGGGCAGCCAACAGGGAAGCAAGATGCGACGCCGGCTTACGCCGACGCCGCAATGATCTCGATATTGTAATTGACGCTGCCGCCGGCGCCGTTGGCGACCTTGAGAAGGTCACCGGTCGCAGCGGTCACCGTCCAGCCGGTGCGGCTGAAGAACAGCGCGCGATCGCCGGGCTTGAGATCGACCGAATGCGTCGCGCCGGAGAACGGCCCGTTGAAGGTGTTCGACGCCGCGGCGCCGACCGTCAGGGTCGAGAGCGAGGCCTCCGGGTTCTCGATCATGATCGCCTTGACCTTGGCGGCATTGATGGTTGCGCCGAAGGCATCGACCAGCGCGCCGGCCAGGTCGAGGTTCTCGGACGTCGAGGCCGCGAGCGTGCGGGTGTCCATGAAGGCGATGTCGGCCTTGCCGTAACCGGTGCCGCTGGCGAGCTGGACATCGGCCGCGTCCGGCATCCGGTCGACGACATCGCGGCCGTCGAGCGTCTTCCGGTTGGTGGCGGCGATCGAGGCACGCACGATGGTGTTGAGCGAAGTCATGACAGGCTCCAGGGTTTGAGAGGACGCGAGAGAAAGAACGCTAGACCGAAGCGGCGTCGCTCAGGATCGAGAAGGTCAGCACCGCGTGGTTGGTGACGCCGTCTGGATCGCGCAGATAGCTGGCGCTTTCGAGCAGCACGGACTGCGTCCCACTGTCGACGGTCCGCAGCTCCTCCTCATGCAGGGCGCTGACCACCACGCCGCCGACCTTGCGCGACTTGTCGGCCTGCTTGAACTGGTCCCAGACATGGATCGTGACGGAGGTTTCGGCCGCATCGACGCCATCGGCCGATTCCGGGATCACCTGCATGTTGCCGATCGTGACCAGCGGATAGTCCGGCTTGGCCGGGACGCGGTCATAGATGCGATCCCCGATCAGCGTGACCAGTGCAGGCGTCGCCTTGAGCTTCGCCTCGAGTGCCGCCCGCACGTCCGCCGCCGGATCAGTGAACGCCATCAGCCCGAAATCCGCATGTCGATCCGCACCACCCGGCCGCCGATCTGCTTTGCATCGACCCAGACGACGGTCTGGCGCCGGCCGGAGCCATCAAGCGCAACCTTGTCGCCCGCGTTCTCGACGGGAACGATGTTGGCGGGATCTCCATCCGGCCAGCCGGCAGCGAGCAACGACGTCGGCGAAATGATGAGATTGAAGCCGCTCGGCTTGATGCCGGCCGGCGCATCGTCCGCCTTGGTGCGGTCAATCCGCGCCCGGCAGGTCGCGATCGCGATGACATTGCCATCATCGTCCTCGCGCGTCAGCACGATGTCCCCGCTGCCCCTGGCTGCGAGAAACCGATCCAGCTGCGCGATCGCGCCGGCAGCGTCGAGCACGGTCAGCCCTCAGTCCGTGAGGTGATGACCTGGCCGACCATCCCCTCGCTCGAGTCTTTCGAGGAGCCGTCGCCACCGTTTGGGGCACCGTTGCTCCCGGCCGTCATCCGGCCGATGACCTGGTCGAGGTTGGTCTTGACGACCTCGAGCGAGCCGACATGCTCGTCGAGCGCGCGTTTCTGGTCCTCAACCTCGTCCAGCACCGCATCATAGCGCTGCCCGGTGACCTCGAGGCCCTGCTCGAGCTTTTCGGCTCGCACCAGGCGCGATGAGAAGCCGGCCAGCTGGATCGGCCGGCCAATGGAACGGTTCATGTCTAGTCCCTCCAGAATTGACGGATCGCGCTCGATCGCGACCAGGAGCCGACGCAGCCGCAGGCGGCGATGTGCGACCAGGACCAGAGCGATGACGTCGACCACATCACCTGCTCTTGACCTTGAGGCGGACGGTTTGCTCAAGGAGGGCGCCGCCCTTGGTCTTGACCCGGTTGCGGACGTCGTAGGACTCGCCGGCGGCACCGCCGGAGATGAGAACAATCGCGACCTTGTCGGTGTTGCTGGCCTGCGGCGAGATCAACCCCTTTGGCAGTTCGAACGTGGAATCGACGATCGAATCGCCTTTGGCGAGACGCCCGGACCAGTCGAGCCCGTAATCGCCGGTCTCGTCGGCCGTCTTGGAAGGCCAGACGGCGCGGACAAGCCCTTGCGGCAGGACGAAAGTGCGGACCGGCATCAGTACAGCGACAGGTTCGAGAGCAGCCCGGCGATCGCCTTACGCGTCACCGCGGCGAATTCGGGGTTGCTCTGGTAGCGCTGCGAGCCGACACCCTCGACGCGGTCCTCGAGCAGCATCTGATCCCGCGTCATCAGCGGGAGAAGGTCGCGCACGGCCAGGCAAACGGCCTGCGTCAACTGGCGCGGCATGATGTTCTGGATCTCGTCATAACCGCACGCGAAGCGGACGCGCACAGAGGCATCGTCGACGCGCGCAACCGGCCAGTTGCCCTGGTAGACCGGCGCGATCGCCTGGCGCTCCAGCGGCGCCCCAAGGCCGAGAATTCGGTAATCCGACCCGAGCACCAGCGTGCGGTCGACGCCGGCGACGTCGAAATATTTGACCGAGACGATCGAGAGCAGCGGCGCATAGGGCAGCGGGATCGCCAGAGGATTGTTGTATGGCGCCACCTTGCGGCGCCGGTCGTTGAAGGAGCGCAGCTGCAGCTCCCAGGTCTGCTCGCGCAGCGCACGGCCCAGCCAACCGGAGGCCGCGTCAAGATTGTCGACCGCGGCATAGATCGCGGCCTGGATACTGAGATCCTGATCCGCGCCTGAGATGCCGAGCATCGCCTTGCAATCGGCGAGCGTCACCACATCGTCGGTCGGCGGCTCGATCAGAACCGCCCGGCCGCCATCGCTGATGTCGTTATTGCGAAACATGACGATATCCCCGACAGCGGCCGGACGTGGTTACTTCTGCGCCTTAGCAGCGGCTTCATGTTCCGCCGCTTCGCGCTCTTCCATCCAGGCGACGATCGCCGCGATGATCTCGGCCTTCTTGGTGGCGCCCCTCAGGTCGATGCCGCGCTGTTCGGCACCGGCCTTCAGCTCGTCGACGGTTGAGCTTTCGAGCTGCATGCGGACATTGGCCTTGGCTTGCTCGCGCGCGTGCGCCTCGAGGCGCGCCTCGTCATCCTTGGTCGGATGACGTGCGCCGCCAACGCCAACCAGGCGCCGCGCCTCGGCCTCCTCGTGATCGTGCGGATCGCCCGGCTTCAATTCCGTGCCATCGGCAAGCGTGTGGTACGACGTCATGATCACTCGCATCGTTCTGAACCTCCTTGAGAGAAACTGGGGCCTACATAAAAAGGGCCGGGAAACTGTCCCGGCCCTTCTCCCCCGTTGCGTCCCGAAGGCGATCAGGACGCCGCGTTAACAAACAGCTTCACCGCGCCGCCGACGTCGATCAAGTTGCCGCCGGAGCGCAGCCAGGCGAGGAAGCCGACCTGACCCTTGCTGGTGTAGGCAGAGTCCGTGAAGCGGAACATGGTCACATCCATCACGTCGCGGATCGTGTACTCATTGAGCTTCCCGTAAGCGATTGACTTGGCGCTGGCGGCCATCACCGCCATGTCCTGGTTGACCTGGATGGCATCGCCGAGCAGCGAGTCGGGGATCTTGCCGGCCTTACCGCCGGTCGGGACCGCGAAATCCCAGCCAGGAACGAAGATCGGCCGCTGCTGGCCGTCCTTGATCTTGCGGATCACCTTGACGCTCGAGTCGTGCATCATCCACTTGCACTCTCCGCTCTCGCGATAGGCCGGATCGACCGAATGCTGCATGTCGATCAGACTGTCATAGATGATCGCCGTGACCTGGCTGGTGCCGTTGCCAGCCGTCACACCGGCCGTGGCAGCCGTGATGATGCCATTCGGCTCGCCAGACCCGTCGCCCGCACCCACGGTGAACTTCGTGTTGGTGATACGGCCAAGGCGCGTGGTCGCACGCTTGATCACGAAAGCCTCGACATCGACCTCGGAGTCCTGCAGCAACTCGAACGGCACCGCGATGATCTTGGAGCCGAACTTGTAGACGTTGAGCGGCACCGTGCCGAACGACGGATCAAGAGCCGTCGCGGACGCGTTCTGAGCGACGATTTCGCCGGTCTCAGACGTGCCGTCCGAGGTCGGATAGCTCATCGGGTTGCCCTGCGAGGTCTGGATCACGGTCGCCACCGCGCGCATACCGCCATAGGCCTTGAGCGCGTCGAGGACCGTTTTCTGAACCTCGGTCTGGACGGTGTAGCCGCCCTGGCTGTTGGTCGTGGTCGACATGGTCGCGCGGATCTTGGTCCATTCCTCGGCCGAGAGCTGCGCAGGGTCACGCGCCCACTTGGCGAACAGCACCGAGCCCTCGGACTTCTGGTCCTGGCCGACGCGCAGCGCCGCATCAACGACGAGGTCGCGCTGCAGGCTATCGGCCGCAGCCTGGATGACGCGCTCCTGGCGCTTGATGTTGGCCTGGATGTCGACCAGCTGCGCGTCGAGCTTGTCCCATTCCGGGCCGTCGACCGCGGCGTTCCACTTGTCGGCGGGCTTATCCGCCATCGTCTGCATGACGGCCACGATGGCTGCGCCCTGCGCTCTCAGTTCCTGAAGTGAAGCCATTTTGAACCCCTTTTTGACATGGCCAGAAACCGCCTCGGCCAGGATGACCGCGACGCTTGTCCTGCTCGGCGCGGCGCGCTTAGGCAGTTCGTGCGAGCAGTTGCGCGCGCCGCCGGCGCTGCCCCCGCTCATGTTCGGCGGCCGCGAGCGACGCGGCCTTCTCGCTGTCGAGGCGATCGCGCTCCGCGAGCGCTGCCTCGACCGCGGCGCGAATCTTGTCATCCGTCTGCGCGGCCGGAGGCGGCGCCGGCGCCCGCTCGAACGCCGAGACGTCCCAGCGCGATCGCGCGTTGGCCTCGGCCTTATCCTTGTCGCCGGCCATCTCGTCGGCGAGACCGCAGTCGATCGCGTCCTGCGGCGTCAGCCAGGTTTCGGCGGCCATCAGCTTCATGAAGGCCGACGAGTCCTTATTGCCGCGCGCGGCGTAGGTGTCGGCGAGCTGACCATCGATCTTTTCGAGCAGCTCTGCGGTCGCGATCAGGTCGTCAGCATTTCCGATGCCCCAAGTCCACGCCTTGTGGATCATCATCATCGACGCCGGCGCCATCACCACCTTGGTCGCCGCGATCGCAACAACCGAGGCCGCGGACGCGGCATAACCGTCGACGTGGGCGATGATCTCGCCGTCATATTCGCGCATCAACTGCGCGATGCCGACGCCGGCGAACACGTCACCGCCCGGCGAATTGATCCGCAGATGCACCGTTCCCGACATGCCGCGCAGGGTCTTTGCAAAGCCCTCGAGCGAAACGCCGCCGAACCACTCGGCCTCGATCTGGCTCGACACGATCATGTCATAGAGTTCGATCGTGTTGCTGGCCGCATCGGCGCGGAAGCTGCCGCGCTTGGCGTTGGACGCGAACAGGTTAAAAAGGCGACGGTCTTTCATGCTGCAGCGTCCTTCGGTTCGGTTGAGCCCTGATCACTCGCAGCCGGCGCCGCGGCGCCGGCATTGACTCCGAGCTTGTCGGCATCCGCATCCTTGTCGCGCGGCAACCGCAGCTTGGCGCGCGCCTCGTTCGGCTTCATGAAGCGCGGTTCGCCGGCCCGACCGACCGCAACACGCAAAGATTCGTACAGCGTCTTGGTGTCGGCCTGCTCGAGATCGGAGGTGTCGAACACGGTCACGCGCGAGCGCGTCCGGAACAGCTTGCGGTCCAACTCGCGCTCGATCTTGTTGAGATACGGGCGCAGCGTGTAGCGCACGAAGCCGATCGACATCGCCTCGACGCCGGAGCCCCAGGACGTGGTCTTTTCGTTGTGGCCGATCATGAAGGGCGGGACGCCATAGGCGCGCGCGATCTCCTCGATCTGGAATTGTCGCTGGCCGAGCAGCTGCATGTCGCTGGCCGATATCTGCAGCGACGTCATCTTGAGGCCGGAATGCAACAACATCGGCCGATGCGCGTTCTCGACGGAACGGTGACGCTCGTCGATCAGGCCCTGCAGCTCCCTGATCTTCGGTTCGCCGAGCTGCTGGTCGGTTGAGAGGGCGTAGTCAGGCCGCGCGCCGTTGGTGAAAAACCGAGCCGCATATTCCTGCGCCGCGATCGCGACGCCGCCGGCGTTGCGAAGCGAGTAGCGCAGCGGCGTCATGCCGCGCAGGCCATCAAAGCCAAAGCCGGGAATGTGGATGATGTCATCCTGGTCGAAATCGCGAGTCTGGCCAATCACCTGGCCGTTAGCGAGATATTCCGGCGCAATGCGGTACACCATGCGGCCGGTCTCCGGTACGATGCCGTTGACGACGCGCAACGGGTGCACCGGCTCGAGTCCAACTGGCTTGAACATCCGGTCACGGCGGATGATCGCGAACGCATCGCCCTCGGCCATGATCGACTTGACGAGGAATTCCCAACCGATCGGTGCCGGCCAGCGAACCGACATTTCCTCGTTGAGCACCCACAGCAGCGGGTCGTCGAAGATCCGCGACCGCTCGCCGGTCGGAATGTCGACGTTCATCATGTTGACCGGCAACGTCTGGATTGCGCCCGAGATCAGCGACCAACAGGCATAGATTGCGGTCACAGTGGCCGCGGAATATTCGGTCAGGGTCGGCAGCCCACCGCCGAAGTTCGGCCCGAACAGGTCGGCCCAAGCTTGCGAACCGCGGACGATATCGGTCAGCGGCACCATCTGCGTCGCGTTTTTCGGCGGCTCGAAATCCTCCGGCACCCGGACCGCGGGCGCCGAGGTGCCGAGGGCGTCGGTGATCCAGCTCATAGCAATACCAGCCCGGCTTCCATCTTGCGTTTGTTCGTCGTCGCCATGCCAACGCTCATCGCCTGCGAGACCATGCCGTCGATGCGGGTCGTCGCCTTCGCCTTGTCGAACATGCGATGGCCGGAGCGGTTCTGCTCGTAAACGACGCCGCCGGCGCACATACGCATGACCGGGTTGACGTCGATCGTGATCCGCCGCTCGAGGAGCGCCGCCTCCAATTTGTTGATGGAGTCGGGCATCCAGAGCACCACGTCCTCGGCGCCGGTTTCCTTCTGCGCCTCCTCCGCACGCTCGCCGACGACGCGGCGCTGAAAGCCCTGCGGATGGACTTCGGTCGGCAGCGAGTCGTTCGTGACGGACATCGCCTCGTTGAGTTGCTCGAGGCCGTACTGGTCGGCGCCGATCGACACCGGGTGATAGCGTGCGTTCAGCTCGAGCAGTGCATTGGCAAGCCACGAATACTTGATCCGCGGACCAGGAACGGCCTCCATGAACTTCTGTTCGACCCAAAGCTCATAGGGCGCGCGGTCCGATTTGGCGCGCTCCTTCAGCGTGTCCCTTGGCGTCCAGAACCATGTTTTCGAGGCGAACCGCCATTGATCCTTGGTTTCGTCGAGCAGCCAGGTCAGCGTAAACGCCGTAAGGTCGCGCACCTTGGAAAGGTCGAGCCCGCCGAAGCACGGATAGCCAGCGACGGTCAGCGCATCTGGATCGACCGCGCCCTCGCACGCCATCCATGTCGCGCGCGGAATGGCCGAACTTTCGCTTTCGGTCCACTGGCAAAAGTGGAGCCGGCGCACGAGACCCTCTTTCGACGGCATGCCGCGGGCTTCCTGGACCTGCTCGCGGATGAACGGCGGGTGGATGGAAACGCCGAGGTTCGGGTTGGCCTTGATCCAGCACGACTCGTCCTCGAACGGGTCGTCTTTCTCGTCGAGGCAGGTGATGAAGGCGAACCAGGCATCGTTGTCGAACTCGCCGTTCAAGATCCGCGCGGACAGGTCGTGCTCCTGGCCGCAAACCGTTTTCTTGTCGAAACCCGAGTTCGTGATCTCGAACAGCAGCGCCTCCTGGTTGCCCTTGGTGCCGGCGCGCATCATCTCGATCACCGAGTTATCCGGATGCTCGTGCACCTCGTCGATCAGCGCGCAGTAGGGCCGAATGCCGGACTTGCCCTTTTTGTCGGACGAAATCGGCTTGAAGTAGGAATTGACGCCCGGCCGGGACGTATGCAGCTCCCAAACCGGGTTGGCACCTTTCGGCCGCAGGCGCCGGCGCAGCGCCGGCGAGCGCTCCCACATGGCAACAGCGTCGCGGAACAGGATTGCGGCCTGGTCCTTGTCGGTCGCGGCGGAATAGACCTCAGCGCGCAATTTGCGGCACCCTAACAGCATGTAGTGGCCGATACCGGCCGCGAGCGGCGACTTGCCGTTGCCCTTGCCGATCTCGACATAGGCGCGGCGGAATCGGCGCACCCCGTGCGCGTTTTTCCAACCAAACAGCGAGCCGATGATGAAGGCCTGCCAGGCCTGCAGATCGAACGGCGCGGCATAGGTCGAGACCTCGCCAAACTCGTCCTTCTCCTCGACCTCGACGGTGAGGATGTCGCGAAAGAACCCGATCGCGCGCTGCGCGGCGTCGACGTCGAATGACAGGCCGCGATCGGCGCCGCGCTCGAGGTCGGCCAGGTGCCGGCGGCACGCGGCGCGCACCAGCGGGCCGGCGACGATCTCGCCGGCGAGCACTGCGCGCGCGTAAGCCGAAACCTCGTCGACCACGTCCGCATCAAGCGGCGGCGGCGCGGCGTTCGGCGTCGCGATCGGCGGCGACGTCGTCGAAAGATCGACCATCAGACTCAAGGGTTGCGGCGATGCCGGTGAAGGCCTGCCAGCGCTTCACGGCGACATCGACGTAAAGCGGATTGAGCTCGATCGCATAGGCGCGACGGCCCGTGATTTCGCAGGCGATGATGGTGGTGCCGGAACCGGAGAACGGCTCATAGACGCCCTCGCCCGGCTGGGAATTGTTTTCAATCGGCCGCTTCATGGCCTCGACCGGCTTTTGTGTGCCGTGGCCGGTTTCGGACTTCATGTGCTCGATGTGCCAGACGGTCGACTGCTTGCGGCCGCCCTCATAATGGCCGCGCTCGCCTTCGCGGACGGTATAGGTCGCGACCTCATGCTCAGGCACGAAATGCCACTGCTCGTCGGCGCCGTCCTTGACCGCGTAAAAGCACGGTTCGTGCTGGAAGTGATAGTCGCCGCGGCCGAAGACGTGGCGCGGCTTCACCCAGACGATGTGAGCGCGGATCTTGAAGCGGCAGGCCTCGAGCGAGTTAGCGACATCACCGCAGAACGAGCCTGCGTGCCAGATGTAGGCCACGTCGCCCGGAAACAGCGCCCATGCCTCGCGCCAGTCGGCGCGATCGTCGTTGAGCACCTGCCCGACTGCCTGCCCCTCGCTGCCATGACCGGCTCGCACGCGCCAGGCCGGGTCGTATTTCACGCCGTAAGGCGGGTCTGTGACCATCAGATGCGGCACGCGGCCAGCCAGGACGCGGGAGACGTCCTCGGGGTTGGTCGAGTCGCCGTTGGTGATCCTGTGCCGGCCGCCCAGGAGCCAGACATCGCCGCGCCGGGAGGTCGGCACAGCCGCCGGCTCCGGCGCGTCGTCGGGATCGGTGTGACCCGCGGGCGCCTCGTGGAGCAACCCGGCAATGCGGCCGGGCTCGAACCCGAGCTGGTCCAATTCGACGCCGAGCGCGGACAGCTCGAGGACCTCACCCTTGAGCAGCTTCTCATCCCAGCCCGTCGCCATGGTGAGCTGGTTGTCAGCCAGGCGGAATTTGCGCTTTTCGGGCTCACCCCAGCCGACCGCGACCAGGACGCGGACCTCGGCGAACTTTTCCTGGTTGAGCGCCTCGAGCCGGCCGTGGCCGGCAATAACGACGCCCTCCTCGTCGACCAGGACGCGATGCACCTGGCCGAACTGGCGCAGCGAGGCGCGGATCTGGTCGAGCTGCGCCTGGTCGTGCTTCTTGGCATTGCGATCATAGGGCTTGAGCCGCTCGATCGGCCAGGTCTCCTCGCGGACGCGAACCTCCGCGCGCGGGCCGACCGGCTCGTGCACAACGGCCGGCGCCGGCGGCGCGGCGGCCTTCTTGCGGCGCGGTTTCTTTTCAGTCGAAGTAGTCATCGTTTTTGTCAAAGAAGTCGCCCTGGCCGGGTAGCAGGTTGCGCTCGTCGGTCGGCGAGAGGCCGAGCATGGCGACCAGCGATCGCCACTTGCGCCATTCCTCGTTGACCTGCGCGATGTGCGGGTGGCTCTTCACCTGGTCGCCGTTGCGCGTCTTCACCCGGTAGACCTCGTGCGCCAGCGTCGGCATTGACGCGCGGAGATCGTGCAGGCGCACCGTGCAGCGGCAGTACTCCATCACGGTGTCGATGAAGCGCGGTTTCAGCCGATCGACGGACGGCTCGGACAGGATCTCGGCAACGCGCTTGTACTCGGCCTTGAGAGCCATCGAGAGATCGCGCGGCATCAGCTTGCGGATGAGGCGAAGCTGCGCCTGGCGCTTGCGCTTGGCGATATCGACGTCGTCGCCCCGCATCGGCACAACGTTGCGAAGTTTCGGCTTAGCACCGCGCATCAGGGTGGCTTTTTGTATTTAATTCCAAAATTTTGCGTATGAACCTTAGGCGCCGGTCCCCGCCCTAGAGCGGTAGACTTTCACCCACCCCCTACCCTCGCGCGTCGACCGGCCAGCCATCGGCGCCGGTCGCACTGCGCTCGCGCTGCGTTACAGCGACAGCCGCCGAGGAGCTGAGCCATAGGTCGGCCTCAGTGAGAGCGCCGCGCTCATACCTGTGCTCGAGCTGCTGCTTGACCACGTCGTGGTGCCACTTGCATGCCGGCTGCCAACGGTTGCGGTCCCAGAACACGTCGAGGTCACCCTTGTGCGGAACAACGTGGTCGACAACCTCAGTCGCCGACACCAGGCCGACAGCCTCGCACCCCAAACACAGCGGATGCTGTACCTTGAACAGCGCCGCCGAGCGCTCCCATCGCCTGGTGTAGCCTCGAGCCCGTGCGCCGCTCCGCATCACAAAAGGAAGGGCCGCTTGCGTTGCCACAAGCGGCCCTGAGTCTAGGGAGGAAACGCCCAAGGAGGGCAGCGGTGACGCACAGGCGCGCTACCGCACACCTATGCATGCAAAAGCCCGGCGCGATGGCCGGGCTTGTTCCATGTGAAACGATTTTCCGAAGCTAATGCTTCGCACGCCTACCTTGTGGCAGGTGCCGCTCAGAGCGTTTCCGCTTCTGACGTCGATCCGTGGGTGCAGGCGTGCCTGCAGCGGCCGGTTCGATCTGCGCCTCGGTTAACTGGACAGAGGCGCCGCGCAACGCGTCGATAAAGACGGTGAGTCGGTCCCTTGAGTCAAGGCGCCTCACCTGCCCCACGAAGCCAGCGAGCGGACCGTCGACGATCTCCACCATCTGGTTGACCGCATAATCACGCTCGCCGAAAGGCTTGTTCATCGCAGCAACGATACCGCGCACGACCACCATGTCGGCCGGCTTCAGCGATGCCCGACGCCCTTCGTCGACAGTCAGCCACTCGCCGACATCGTCAACCCGCTTAATCGCCGGATTGCCCGCATCGAAGTCGGGCACGAACACTATGCCGGCAAGGAACGGCCGCTCGACGCGCTTGCCGAGATGCGGCTTGCGCGTTTCCTGTCTCGTCCGCCGGTTGATGTAGCGCACCACGATTGGCGAATAGACGCAGATGCCACGCTCCAGCAAGCGCCTTGCAACGCGCGAGTCGCGACCCGGCGTGACGCTAAGCATGAACCAGCGCTCCGGAGTGACGGGCACGGCGATCGGCTCGGCTATTGTTTCGTAGCCGACGAATTGCCCCACCTGGTACTGCATATTCATTCGTCTCCCCCTGCCTGTGATGCTTCGTCTGACCACGTTCCGTCCTTGCGCGGCGGCCACGGCGCCGGAGCAAAGAAGCCCATTGCATCGCCGCGCTGCTCGAGCAGCGGCGATCTGGCGCCGAACACATGCGACGACAGGAACGCCTGCCATGCCGCGATCTGCTGTCGATCGACGATCCATCGCCAGGACGCCTTGTCGGCCACGTCCGCAAAAGCCAGCACCTGTGGCGTGACGCCGCCGGGATAGATCACGTCCCCGTGGTTGACGAACAGCCGCGCCTTGGCAACCGCATAGAGCGCAGCGAGCGCGCGATGCTCGGTGCCGCCTTCAGCGAATGCCGTTCGCCGAACGCTACGCTCCGCAGAGCCTTCGCCCGCGCCGCGCAGCAACGTCCAGCGCTTCTCCTCGAGGTAACGCCAGCCCGCGATCACGGTCTTGCGACCCTGCCGCTTCAGCTCCTCGAGGAACGGCTCGACGCCATCGAGTGCCGATTTTTCCTCGTCGGCGGTTAGCGCGTCGGCGGCATAGTCGGTTCGCTGGCGATCATCGACGACAGCTGTCGGCCATCGCTTGCGGAACTCGGCCTTGAACCTTTCCTTTCGATCCCTCGCACGCGCGCCCGCGTCTCTCTCGATCGTTTTAAGGGGTCGTTCTAAGGGGTCGTTATTGGTGCCCACGTATGGATGGGCACCCGTGCCCACGCATGGATGGGCACCCGTGCCCGCTGGCGGGCACCCCTGCCCATCAGCGGGCACCCCCCCATCATTTTCCGGCACTTCTGCTATTTCTGCATGGCTCTCGTCGACGTCATCGTCGGCATCGCGCGCGAGGGTTTTCAGGTCGAAATCGTCGCGGTCGAGCTTCACGCGATACGCATAGCTCGAGGACGGCGCCGAATCCTCCGGGCGCCAGTGATCGCGCCGCTTCTTTTCCACCCAGCCCGCCTCATACAGCCGTTCCAGCGAGCGCTGCAGCGTGGCGCGGCCGCAGCCGATCTCGGCCGCCATGCGCACCTGGCTGCGCGTGCACCAGCCAGCGCGATCGATATGACGGCCGAGCAGACACAGCGTTTGCAGGTCGCGCGCGTCGAGCGAGCGATCAGTCACCGCCCCCGCGGGGATGATCGACAGACGAGGATTTGACACGTGATGCCTTGAGAGATGGAGTCAACTGGACGCGGTAAGCAACAGAACGCAATTCGAGTTTTGCTATCGCGGCCCCATCAGCATGAACCGGACGATATCTTCGTCGGGGTACTTCCAGAGCAGCCCGCGCTCGATCGCATCGTCGAGGCGATGGAGCCAGCGCACGGGAAACCGCTTAACCGTGACGAGGTGGTCCTTGACGACCGCGAGCTGCTCGGCGGGCAGCGCGTCCGCTTCATCTACGGTCAAGAGTTGGCCGGTCGAGCGCACATAGACCGCTTCGTCCAGCTCGCCGAGCTTGGCGGCCTCGGCGACCAGCTTCTGAATGACGTCCGCCAGCTTAACGGCAGGCTGGCCGCCGGCGGCGAGCGTGGCGAGCACGAGATCAGCCGACATCGGAGCCCCTACCGGGCAATGACGGCTGCAGCGGCGCCGCAAGCCCGTTAGCGCGCTGGTCCAGCGCCGAGCGGCCAGGAGGCGGATCGCCGAACACGCCGCCGGTGAGGCCGCGCTCGGCGATGCGCAGGCGCAGCTCGGCCTGCTCGCGCAAGGCGTCGAGCGACGGCATGCGGATACGCTCGCCAATGGACGGCAGCCGCAGCGCCGGCACGCCCTCGCCTAGCTCCGGCGGCACCGGATAGCCGTCGCCGCGCCGAGCCGCCCTGTCGGCCGCCGTGTAGTGCCGGGCGCCGTTGCGGCGCTGCAGGTCGTAATAATAGCGGGTCTTGCAGGCCCCTCGTGATCGCCCGAAACGAGCCGCGATGGCCTCGAATGTCAGCTTTTCCCGATCGCGCAGGAACAGCAGATGATCGTCCTCGGCTCCGGTCCAGATCTTCGGCCTGCCCTTCATGCGAGCACCTCCTCGACGGCTTCACAAACCGGCGTCAGGCCGCCGCGCCGGATCAACTCGGAGCCGCGAAACCATTCCTTCCAATGCTGCGGAAAGCCGCGCTCGTCGGTTTCGTGCCGCGAGACGCAGACGATCTCGCAGCCCTCGCGCTCGCAGACCTTGCGCGAGCTGTGGCCGTCCGGAGAGCGGACCTTTTCGCTCCAGCTGTGCTTCACGCTTGCGATCTCCGCACGCGTTCCTCGGCGGTCTCACGCAGGGCTGGCAGTTGGTCGAGGTCGACCGGGCCGCCCAGGAAATAAGAGCCGCCAGCCTCGGGCGCTGGCTGCCTGCGGCGCTGGCGCCAGCCGATGGCATAGCCGAGCATCAGGCCGGAAAAGAACACGATGAAGCCGCAGGACAGCAGCAGGTTGATGCCGATGGCGAGGGTTTGCGGGTTCATTGCACACCCCCAATGAGCGACCGGCGCTCGACTGGAAGGCCGAGAAACTCGGCGGTCTTGATGCCGGCGGCCATGCCGCTCGAAATCCCGCGATCGACATAGACGACGACGGCCTGCGCGGCGTCGTACATCCACGCGTGGCCGGCATTGATGCCGTGCGCGCGCTCGTTCCGATCGTCGTCGTTGAGAATGCCAGGCTGCGTGTAGAGCAGATGCGAGGCGATCGGCGCCTCACCGCGCAGCAGCGAGTCCCGGATGCAGGCGCGCGCATACGCGATGTTGGCCTCGACATCGCCGGCAAAAGGCGACTCGAGCACGACGCGACGCATCGCGTGCGGCGGGATGGTTTGGTGCGATAGGATCTCGGTCACGCCTCTGCCCCCTGCTGTTGAACGGATGCCGGCTGCACCAGCTGCGCCAGGAAGGCGCGGCCGGTCTCGGTAATCTTGAGATGCTTGGTGGTTGCAAACACCAGATCGCGGCCGACCAGATGGCGCGCCATCTCGCCGTCGACCGTCCCGCCGGCGTCGATCGCCAGCAACGCGAGCTGCTCGGCGACCTCGTCGGCGTCGACCGGCAGACGCGTCTGCAGGTGGCCATCGACGACCTCAGCCGGCGGCGCGTCGTCGATCTGGCGCGCGACATCGAACAGGGACGGCTGCGGAGCCCGATATGGCTCGGTCAGATCCGCGCGCGGCGCCACGGGCGCATCAAGCGCCTCCAGCTCGCGCAGGCGATCCCAGCCCTTGCCGGTCAGCGACCATTCCACAGCGCCGAGATAGGTGAAGCCGCGCGAATGATAGAATTCGCCGAGCACGGGCGCGATGTCGCGGCGCGCGTGGCAGAAATCGGACAGGATCTTGAGCGCTTCACGCTCACTGAGCGAGGCGGGATCGAACGGCGCCTCGTGCGCCGGCGGCGCCAGCCAGTCGGAGCCCGCCAGCTGGTCGATGACGATGGTGTCGCCTTCGTCATACGGCGCGCGGTCGAGATCCGCGACGGCCGCAGCGGCGCTGGCCCCGTCAGTTGCTTCCGCTGCGGCCGCCTCGGTCTCACCGGAGGGCGCCGGGAGGTCATGCTGCGCGATGATTTCGCGCCAATGCGCGTCGACTGCATCGTCGCGCTCGAGTCCGAAAGGCTTCGTCTCGACGCGAAACGACCAGCCGCACCGGCAGGTCGCGACGTTGAAGGAGACGCCGCCGGGATAGTCGCGCGTCATCGAGACAGTGTGACCGTCGCGGGCGGGATGCTCCCATAGCCGCTCAGCGTCGCGCGCCGCACGCGCGGCGTTGAAGGCCTCGCGCAAATCGTCGGGCGATGACGGGCCAGCAGCAGGCGCCACGTCGGCCGTTAGTGAAACGCCGGCCTGGTTGCCCCACGCGCCCCAATTCTCCGGCAGCGGGTGCTCGGCGTCGACGCGAGCGAACAGCTCCAGCACGGGCAGCGGCTGGCCTGCAGTGTCCTTGCCGACCATGGCCGCGATCATGTCGCGGTAGTGGTCGGGCTTGCGCGAATGCTCGCGCGGCCGCTCGCGATGGTTGGAGCCGAACTTTTCATCGCCGGCCGGTTTCGGCAGGCCGCGCCCGCGCTTGAACTGGAGCAGCAACTCGTCCTGGTCCCACACCAGAAGGCCCGTGCCGCTTTCGTCCGGATGCTCCGCGTCGGTCTTGGTCCAGACGTAGCAGGTGGAGTAGCTGTCCATCCCGAGCGCGAGCATGCAGGCCCACGCCAGCGGCATGTCGACCGTCGCCATGACGACCTCGCCATCGGAGAGCACAGCCTCGGTCTTGAACGGCACTTTTGCGAGCAGATGCGCCCGCGGAATCCACATCCAGAACCAGCTGTCCGGCAGCAGCGCCTCGCCGGCGATCTTGAGATAATCGAGGATCGCCGGCCACGACATGGTCGGGTAATGGTTTTCATAGGCGCGGTTGCCGATACCTGCCTTGCGCTTCCAGGGCGGATCGCCGTAGCCGGCCGGATACTGCCGACCGGACGGCGTCAGCGCCGAGGCCGAGGACAGCGCAGAGGCGAGATCCCGCCTATGGACCCGACCACGCTCCTCAGCGTCGACCTTGAGCAGGTCCATCGCGACGCGCCCGGCGCCGGAGCGCATCTCGTCGGCGTGGCGTTCAAGCGCGTGCTCGAAGGCGCCGGCGTCCATCGCGGCCATTTTCTGCGCCCGCGACGACAGCTTACGGTCGATGCCGGCTTCCTGGAGTGTGACGCGGGTGACGCGGTCCTCGGATTCTAATTGTTCCGATTGAGAACAATTAGAATCGCCATCCCAGCGGCGACCGCGGCGCAGCTGCCCGGCCTCGTTCGCCGCGGCGAGCAGCTCGCCCATCTTGCGCTCGGCGCGAAAGCGGATTTGCGCGGCCTGGATCTCGAGCTGCTTGTCGCCGGCAATGCGCGCGGCATAGCGCAGCGCCTCGGCCTGGCTGCGAATGCCGGCGACCTCGTCGACCGCAACCGCCTCGGCCAGGGCGCGGCGCGCTGCCTCGTATCGAACCAGCTCGGTCAAAATGGAATCTCCTCGAGCTGATGTCGCGCCGGCAAGCCGGCGAGCAGGCCCGCCAGGATCTTGTCGAGGCTCGGCGCCTCGCCGCGCACGCGACGGTTGATGCTGTTGTCGCGTTTGGTCGACCAGCGACGATTAGCGCGGCGGTTGTCGAGCGTCTGGCCATTGATGTGGTCGACGACGTGGCGCGCCAGGTAATCGTCATCCTGCGGCTCGGAGCGGATCTGTAGCTCGCGATGCATCCGCACCGTGTCGCGCCTCACCCCCGTGTTGCGCTTGGCGTAGAGAAAACATTCCTTACCGCGGCCGCCGTGCCAGACGTTCCACTGCCACTGCATCAGCCAGTCGAAATCCTCGGCGTCGACCAGCGTCCAGATCGGCTCGCGCGATGACAGCCAGACCCGCCGCCACGGCGTCAGCGTCAGGTCGGGAAGGCCCTGCTCGAAATCGACCGCGCGCGCCCCGATGATATTGACCGGCGCCTGCATCATGCGACGCGCCCCTGGTCCGCGCTCATGCCAGAAACCCCTTACGCCAGAGCTGCGCCACCGAGACCAGCTGCGTGTAATCGCAGCCCTCGAAATCGGCGTCGTACCGCATCAGGTCATGCGCGATGCGGTGCGCGGTCCAGGACTTGAGGTCGTGACCGTTGGCGAGCGCGCGGGCCGCGGCGGCCTCGATCATCTTGACGGTAGCGAAGGCGCGGCCGCTCATGACGCCACCTCGAGCAGGCCGTCATCGGCGCGGTACGGACGCTCCTGGCCGTAAGCGAGCACGGCTGCGTCCCAGCCGGGCGGCACGGGCATCGGCAGGAACGGGTCGCCGTCGTAGAGGATCACCTTAGGCGCCTCGTCGGCGATGACGACGCGGACCGCGCCGACGATCAGCCGACGGTCGAGCCCAAACAGGATGGCGCGGGCCGCCCTCATTGCCGCTTCACCCAGCGGAAGCCGAAACCGCCGTCCGCGCGATGCAGGAACGGCTGCGCGCCGGCGGCGATCGCCAGGCCGGCGCCGACCAGGAGCGCGGCCGCCAGCATGACCAGAAAGCGGAGATCGTCAGGATCTGCGAGACGGGCAGCAATGTCGGTCATGGCTCAATCCCCCTTTCGGCCTCGGCAAGACGACGTTGGGCGGCCTCGACGTCGGCGCGCGCGGCCGCCAGGCTTTCGATGCGGCGATGGCGCTTGACCCATGCCTGCCCGCACCCCTGGGTCAGGGCGCGAATGACGAGGTCGCCATGGGCCGAGATGATCATCCGCGCGAGCGCCTCGCCGCTCGGCGCCCGGCGGCCCTCGAGCCAAAGCTCGGCCGGCCGGACGTCGCGAAGGCCAGCCATGTCGGCCAGAACCTCGGCAGTTTTCTGCGGGAAATTCTTTCGGAATGTCAGGGCGATGGGCAAAAACCACCGGTCAACCGGTCGGTCTTTGCCGATCAGCTGATCGGTCGGCTTTTTTGCCAGTCTCGCCGTGCTGCTGTAGGTCGTCCGCCCCATGATGCCCCTGCCCGAAACGACGCCGCTAACCGAGTTGCCCGCTTTGGATGCCCCACAGCTCCGGCGGGGCGCGGTACCCCCGCTCACGAAGCTCCTCGGTGAAGATCAGAAAGGTCGACGGCGGCAGGCGACCGCGTGCGATCGCATTGCTCATGATCTGCGGAGTACCGCCCTCGAACATCCTGGCGGCGGCACTGCCCCCGCCGAGCGCCTTGAGGACGCTCTCGACCGTGGTCAGAAGCTGGAGCCGCGAATCATTCATGCGGACGATTCATTACACGTAATGTGTAATTTGCAAAATCCACACATTGATGATGGATTAAACGCGGCGTTTACGCCGATCATGCCACCCAGAATGGCGGATCAAATCAAAGAGATAGGCAACCGACTGCGCTGGCTGCGCGAGGCAAAGCAATTGAACCAGGCAACGTTCTGTCGCCTGGTCAAGATCGAGCAGCAGGCATGGAACAACTACGAACGCGGCTTCCGCCGCATCTCGGTCGACCAAGCCCTCAAGGTCTGCGCCGCGACCGGCGCCAGCCTCGATTTCATTTATCGGGACATACGCTCGGCGCTTCCGGCAGAACTGGCGATGCAGATCGACGACCAGCAGCGGAAAGAGGCCAAGCGCCGCTGACGGCCAGAGCACGAAGCCTCTGCGCCCCGCCCGCGATCGCCGGCAGGGTGATTGCCAGCAGCACGAAGCCCACGGCACGAACCAACTCGCCGCGCGTCGGCACGGAGAACTCATAGGCCGGCGGCACCGACAGCAGATTGTGGGCCAGCACGGCGAGCGCCGAGAAGATCACGCCATAGAGCTGGCCAAAGACCAGCGAAGCAGCCGCAACCCCCGAAAACAGGACGAAGCCGGAAACCAACTCGCAGTCGAGCAGACGCGAGAGCAGCGCCGCGGCCGGCGCGAGCGCCACCGCGCCAGCGGCCGTCCAGCACAGCGCGAGTTCATGAGCGATGCGGCCACTCCGAGGGTCGACCGGATGCGCGGGCCTGGTCCAGACCTCCCGCGGCGCGCGAATCAAGAAGCCCTCCAGCAGCTCGCCGAGCTGCACCAGCACGGCACGCGCCTCATTGATATCCTCCGGCAACTGGACGGCCAGCTCGATGGCCGCGCGCCGCGTCCTGTCCGTATTTTTTGAAGCGATCTTCGTCAGCATATTCCCACTCCCAAACAGACCGCATACCACGCGGCGTGTAATTAAGTGGACCTAGTTACACTTCTTGTGTAATGGTCCGCCGCCGGCGTGGGGTTTGTCCAGCGTCCCGCGCCGGTTGCATGTTCCAAGGAATACTGCCGAGGCCCGAGTTTTCGCCATGGGAATAAGGTCGGGCCTTCTACGGAGTGAGGATAGTGGGATGAATGGCACAAGGTGCATACCGCACACTCAGGAAAATGTGGCAGACACAACCGCCGAAACAACCGGCGCGCGCACGACCGCGCAATTCGTGACTGCACGCACCGCGCGCATCGCCGAGCTGCTTGATCATCGCGCCTTCGCGCCGGAGGCGATCGCCGGCCGCATCGACTGCGCGCTCGAGGCGCCGCTGCGGCCGGCATTCCGGCGGCCCCGCCCATGACGCATTCCGGGACATGCGGCTGCGGGGCGGAGTTTCGGCCCCATCGCGCCACCCAGCGTTTCTGCTCGCGCAGCTGCGCCGCGCGCGCCCGGTCGCCGCGGCCGTCGAACCCACACCGGCGGCGCCTTAACAGCGACCCCCATCAGAAACTCATCTTGCGCCTGCTCGAAATCCAGCCCCTCGAGCGGCGCCCGCGCGGCGGCTGGCGGTTTGGCACGAAAACGATCGGCGACGGGCCGATCGCGCGCCTGATCGCCAGCGGCCGCGCAGAGATCCGGGGCGGAATGGTTCATCACAAACGGACAGAGGCACCATGAGCGGCATTAGCATCATCATGGCCGGCGCGCTGCGCCGCGACCTGCTCGCACGCGGCGTGCAGCACCTCGACCTCACCGAATGCGAGGCGATGATCGCCCGCATGCTCGATTGTACCCGCACCATCGCCCGCGCAGCCGCAGACGACGATGCCCCACCGCGGCGCTGCGAGACCAACGAGGTCGACCTCGATGGCAGCTGTATGGTCTGCGGCGCGTGCCAGGGCGAATGCTGCCGGCGGCTGGAGGGTCGGCAATGAGCGCGGCGCCACAACCCGAAGCCACGTCGGACCTGTTCGCTCCGATAATCACGTCTTTCCCCTCCCTATCAGGAGACAGCATCCCGCCCGTCTCCCCTATAGAGAGGCTCATAAATGACGTCCCCCGACATCCGGCAGGCAACGCTGTGCCAGCCCGACAACCATCGGCCCCGCAGTGTCCCGCAGAGTCAGACCACCTCGGTCTGGCCAGCGTGCATGGCGGAGACCCCGATGGCGAAACGAAAGAAACGGTCAACGAGCGATCGAGTCCTCTGGATGATGTTGGTGAAGCTTTTGGGCGAGATCGTCCTGGCGGCGATCGAGAGATGGCCGTGACCGTCCCCTTATCCAGTGGCGCGATCGCCAAGCAGCTAAACACGTCTGACCGGCCGGAGGGCAAATGACCCCCCTCTCCCCCGCCCTCGAGTCCCATTTTGCAGCGTTCGTCACCATCGACGTTCCACAGCTGGCGCGGCTGCTCCCGATGGACCGGAAAACCATCAAGCGCCATATTGACGCCGGTCGCCTGCCCAGCCGGATCCTGGGCTGCGGCCGCAAGAAGCCGCACCGCTGCTTTTCGCGCGCGGACATCGAGGCGTTTCTGACAGGGGACAACGGGGCATGTCCATCTACCGCGACAAGCGATCGCAATTCTGGCAATACGAATTCCAGATCCAACGTCGTCGCTTTTACGGCTCCACGGAACGGAACGATGAACTCGAGGCCCGCCAGGTCGAGGCCGAGAAAAAGCGCGAGGCGCGAGCCCAGCTCGAGCGCGAGCGAGCCGAGCAACGCGCCCCGCTGACGCTGGGCCGGGCCTGCGACCGCTGGTGGAACGAACACGGCCAGCATCTCGCCGACAAAAAGATCAAGAGCGCGCTCGACAAGATCGTGAAGGTCCTCGGCCGCAACACGGATCTGCACGCCATCACCGACGACACGGTCTCGCACCTGGTCGCGGAGCGGCGCAAGGACACGCGGCGCGATTCAACCGTGATCGAGCGCGGCCGCGAGAAGATCCTGACGCGGGCGATCACGGCGACGACGGTCAACCGCACCATCGACCTTCTGCGCCGCGTGATGCGCCGGGGCAAGGAAAACTGGAACGCCTATCTGCCGAACGAACCGACCTGGAAAAAGCATCGGCTGAAGGAGACCAAGCATCCGATCCGGGAGATCTCAGTGGCCGAGGAAACCGCGCTCGATGCCGCCGAGGATCTCGACTATGCCGAGCTGCGCCGCTTCGCGATCATCACCGGCCTGCGCCGGCGCGAGATGCTGATCACCTGGCCGCAAGTCGACTTTGAGCTCGCCACGATTCAAGTCCAGGTCAAGGGCGGCACCTGGCGCACCATCCCGCTGACGCGCGAGGCCTACACAATCCTCTGGCGCCGGCGCGGTCATCACGCCGAATTCGTTTTCACCACGAAGGCGCAGCGCAACTGGAAAAACTGGCGCGACCCGAACGATCGCCGCATGAAGGGCGACCGCCACCCCATCACCTATGAAGGCCTCGGCTCGCACAAGGACCGCACCTGGGCAAAGGCCGGCGTCAAGGCCCGCATTCACGACCTGCGCCACACCACGGGCATGCGCACCTTGCGCAAGACCCGCAATCTCCGCGTGGTGCAGGAGCTGCTCGGTCACACCGACATCAAGACGACCGCCACATTCTACACGGCGGCGAACGTCGAGGATCTGCGCCAGGCGATGGAAGAGACCAACAGCGCCCGCGACGTGACGCCGGCGCCGGCAAAGCTGGTCGACAAGAGCGGCGAATGAACAAACGCGCGCAAAAGATTACGCTCGGCGAAATGCGCGCCGGCCGCGGCGGCACGCGCGGCCTGCTGGTCTACTGCGCCGACTACAAATGCGGCCACCACATCACGCTGGCGCCGGAGACGGTCGACCAATGGCCGGACGATGTTCGGCTGTCAGATCTCGAGCCGAAATTCGTCTGCCAGAAATGCGGCCAGCGCGACGCCGACATCCGGCCCGATTTTGAGCCGCCGCAGATGGGCGCGCGCAGCTAAGGCGAGAGCAAGCGATGAAGGTGCGGCCGATGCGACCGGAGGACCAGGCCCTAGCGGCGCAGCTGGCGGAGGCCTGCGCGGGCTTGAGCCCGCTCGAGAGCGCGCTGCTGATAGCCGAGGCGATGCGCGAGGTCTACGGCGGCACCTGGAAGATCGCGGCGGACGGCTCCGGCCGCTTTTCCATCATGACTGAGAGCTGAAATTTTCCTCCGGGCGGCGCGGCGGATGTCACGTAGTAAGATGTTCATAAGCTCTTCGATATCGTTGCTGACACCTGATCAATCGCGTATGGGTTGTGGCTTCCGTTGGGAAAATTTATGGTACTCTCTCCGACCAGCCCGCTGATGTCCGCCGTCGAGCGAATTAAAACGGCGAGTATACTTGCTCCGTTGTTGGTGCTCGACGTGATCTGCGCGACGCTCGCGCTCCTTGCAACGCCGCTAATTGGTGTCACAAACAGTTTGTTGTGGGTCGCATGGATCCCCTTCCTCATATGTACGGCTTTCACTCTGGCCTCATATGTATACTGGTCTATGGTGGCTCCAAACCGTCTCCAAACCGAGCACTATCAACTAGCGCAGCAACGCCTACTGCTGATCGGTGACGAGAGAGACCCCAACAGCGCAAAGCTCATCAATAGCGCGCCAACCGCGAACAACGCGATAGATCGATCATGATAAACCCGTCGGTAAAGACCTACTGTGTCACCTTCGGCGTTGTGGATGTGAACATCGCTGCGGTGGTTCAGTATCTGTTCGACAGCGCCGACATCTTGGCTTTTTGGAATTACGTTCCGCTAGTGTACTGCGTCAAATCTCGGCTCAGCGCACGCGATTTGGCTGTGAAATTGAAGTCCTTTTTTCCTCAAACGGGTCCGTACTTGATCGCCGAGATAAATCCACAAAACGTAGATGGCATTTTGCCTAACGAGGCGTGGGATTGGTTCTATCTCGATCATCACCAGAAAACTCATGCGCCGACCTTCCATTTTCCGCCGACGCTTGAGGCACCCAAGTCGAGCTAAGACCGCGGATCTCAGCAATATCGACCGCCGTGCGCCAGATCTCCGAACAGGAAGCCGACGCCGCGCTGCGGCGCTATTGATTATGCCTACTCCACCCGTTCCCGCGTGAGTGATGCACGAAGGCGGCGGCGCCCGCCGCGCGAGCGCCGACGTGCGACCGGATTTCGACCCACCCAAGATGGGCTCGGGCAACTGAGGATGGACCAGGAATGACTACGAACTCCATGAACCCAATTGAGGGAATGAAGGCGCTGCAGGGCGCTCTCGGCAGCGAGGATCTTGCGAAGCAAATTTATGCCGACGCCAGCGCCGCCGATCGCCAGGAGCGACGCAATCATTTCGAGGGCCGGCTAGAATTCGCCAAGCAGAAGGCGACGGCGGCGGCCGCCGCTGAGGCCTCATTCAAGGAGTACGGCCTTCAAACGCTGAAGTGGCTTTTCCTGCTGAACGCCGGCGCTATCGTCGCAGTCCTGGCCTATATTGCAGGCAAATATCCAAGTACTAAGCAGGCCACATCGGTCCTGTGGGCTATCTGGCCTTTTGTCGCGGGGTGCATCGGCGTCACAGCGGCAGGAGGTATCTCGTTCTTCAATTTCTCATACCTCGCCGGCACCCACCCCACCCAGGAATCCCTAAACAACTTTCTGAACTCGACAGAAACGGAGTGGCCGGCGGGCCACATGCAGAAGAGCGGCGAGACGCGGGCCGATTTCTTTCGACGCCAGCAGAAAGTGATCAACGGCACGAGGTCCGCTGCCATCGTGGTGGCCCTGGCAGCCGCGATCTTCTTCGTGATCGGCGTCGCCCTGGTCGGACGAGCAGCAACGCAGCCCGCACCGGCTGAATCGCCGACGGCTGCGGCCGCGCCGCAGCCGTAGCGGCCGCGTTTAAGGCCAAGCACGGCCCGGAGGCGCTGGCGGCTGCGTACAGAGCAGCTAATTTGCGCGAGGAGAGCTAAGGGAATGACGGCGAAGGGTTGATCGAATGAGCAGGGAAAACGAGCGCTTGAAGATCCAGGCGGGCTTTTGGAATGGCCTGGCGATCGCAGCCGGAGCCGGCGGCATCATCCTGCCGGTGCTGCAGGCCTATTCCAACGATCAAGTCTGGATCGCGCAGGTATTCCCTCACTTTTCGAAACTCGCATACACCACGCTCCTCCCGATCGTGGTGGGCTTCTTTTTTGCGTGGATTTTCCATGGAATGGCGAAGTCGTTCGCCGACCGAATGACAGACGACTAGCCAGACCCCGCTAGGAGCCCCGCCCATGCGTTCAAACACCCCGGCCCCGCACACCGACACCCCCGAGGCGAAAATAACGCACCCACAGGCCCCGCTCGCGATCGTGGCGCAGAAAGCAAAGCGCCGCGGCCCGTCAACGGACACCGCGGCGCTCGTATTCCAAGGGGATTCGAACCCCTAACCTCCCCTTTACGAAAAGGGCGCTCTGTCCGGTTGAGCTATGGACGCATCGCCCAAATGGGTGGCGACACGCCGTTGTTCAAGGAATACCCCGGAGAAATCCCCGGAGTTGCGCAACGACGCAACCTAAGCCTTTGCTGAGTAGCGGATTTTGCAGCCGCGTCCGGCGTGTTTCTACTCCGCGGGTTGCAGGTTCGAGTCCTGCTGGGATCGCCATTCTGTTTTTCCAGCCGATGATTTCAATAAGTTATCGTCGTTTTTGCCTAACTCGTCCGGTGGGTTAGGCAATCGGATATCAAACCCGCCTTCAAGTTTCGCCATCGCGGATACGGCAAGTTTCTTGCGCGCAGCTTCGCGACAATACCGCTCGATTTCGCGGATATCGGTGTGGCCGGTGATGCTCATAATCTCCAGCGCGGTGCAGCCTGTTTCCGCTAGGCGTCGGCACGCTGCTTTACGCAAGCCGTGTGGCGATGAACGCGGAGGCAGGCCAGCGTCGCATGCCGCTTCGCTAATCCACGTGGAGAACGCTTTCTCGCTGCGAGCGCGGCCGTACATAGTTGCG
The DNA here is from genome assembly GCF_054061875.1 of Bradyrhizobium sp. S3.7.6. Classification (NCBI taxonomy): domain Bacteria; kingdom Pseudomonadati; phylum Pseudomonadota; class Alphaproteobacteria; order Hyphomicrobiales; family Nitrobacteraceae; genus Bradyrhizobium; species Bradyrhizobium sp. S3.7.6. The sequence goes on from NZ_JBSSEQ010000001.1 coordinate 5,335,493, forward strand.
ATGAAGGCCGGGCCATCCTTCGGGCAATCGGCGATATAGCGCGCCAGGTCGCTATGCACCGGAATGCACAACTCAACATGGCCCTGGCTCTTCTTTGTGCTGATGACGAAGCCGTCCTTGGTGAGATGTTTCCACCCCAGCCGTACCGCATCGCTGCGGCGCAGCCCGGTGTGCAACAGCACCTCCATTGCAAGCCGCAGCGGTGTGCCAATGTTATGCCGCTTGCGGAATGCGGAGATATCTTCCTCAGTCCAGGTTCGATGACCAGTGGTTTTCAGCTTGACCCGCTTGGCGACTACCACCGGATTATCACTGCGCATCCCGGCCGACACGGCATAGTCCATCAGACCTTTAAGCCGCTTCCGGAAGTTGCTCGCGGCGGATGGCGTATCGGCCATCTCGTCAATTAGCTTATTGATGTGTTTTGGCTGAAGGCCAGCAATCGGCCCTTCGCCGTGCTTATCAACGAAGCGGTCCAGAACGCCGCGATAGGTGGCCTTTGTCGTTTCAGCCAGCACCTTGAATTCAGTCGAGCCATAATAGCCGCGCACGGCCGCCGCTATGCTGCCGACCTTGACACGCCGCACCTCTGGCATCGGTTCGTCCGTGCTCATGGCCGCACGATAGGCCGTCCAGAATTCTGGCGTGTACAGCGGCGCGGGCAAGGCGACTTGCGCCCTGCCCGGTCGTCGCAGATATACGCGAGGCTTGCCGTGCCTATCGATGTACTCGTTTACGAATTTAGGCTTTCGCCGTTGCATGCCTTGTCCCAATAGTCGTCGTTGTCATTTGCGACTGATGCACAATCAAACAGGCGGTCGAGGTCGTTGCGGTCCCATACATCCACGCCCAAGATCACCTTGGGTGGTGGAACCTCGCCCTCTTTGCGCTTCCGGTCAAAGTAGCTCGGTGAAACACCGATGTACCGCGCAGCATCCACTCGCCGCAGGCCGCGAGGCACAACGCGTTGGTTGTCGTTGGCTGGATTGGGCAAGGCGCGCCCCTGAGAAAACTGCTCTGCTTACCTCGCCGGCGGGAGCCGACGCACTCCACGGTCTATACACGGTCGCTTGAGAACAAATGCGGCACACACCGTACGAATGATTGATTTGTAACAATTCGTTACTTGCGTTTTAATAGAGGGTGCCCGCCCACGCTGCGTAGCCCCAGGAACCGCTGTTGCGGCTCTTCAGTTATTTCTGGCTGGCTCGCCGAATCGAGCTGGCGGAGCGGCCCCGGCCTAACCCCCTAAGCCCCTGCAGCCGGGGCCGTCTCTCCGCCCGAAGAAGCGCACGATGGATTGCTTCATTTGCGAAGACATCGGCTGGGTCTGCGAGAACCATCGCGACTACCCTTGGGACGGGACTTGCCCTTGTGGCGGAGCTGGCGTGCCGTGCCCCCGCTGCAACGTGCCGGTGGAGGGGCAGCCGCCTCGGCCACCTGAGGGCTTCAGGACGGTGTTCGACAAGAACGGCTGGCGACATTGAGATGAGCGAAATGGCGAGGTCGTTCGGCAGGGAGGCGCCCGCTCCAGCTGCAAAGCTGGGGCGGGCCTCCACGGGGAGTGCTCTTAGGCCGCCGCCCCCAGCCGCTCGACGTCGGCGCGCAGGCTCTCGCGAATCGCATCCAGCCAGCCCGTGGTGGGGTCGGTGGTCAGTTCGGTGATAAGGAGGCAGGCCTTGGCACCGAACTCGGACCAGCTTGCTGATGGAGTGGCGACGATTTCTTTTTGAATCTCGCAAGCGGCTGCACCGAGCGTGTCGGCAATCTGGTTGGGAAGCGGACCGCGGGCCGGGTCCGTGAGATGTGTATGGGTGTTGACGAGTCGGGAGAGGATCGTCCGGTAGGATTCGGCGGCTTGCGGCATTGGGCGGGTTCCTATAGTGTGCATTTATCACCCTTATGGTGACAAATGCACTATACAGGAATTAACCATGGTGACAAGTGCACAAATCAGAGCTGCGCGCGGTTTGTTGAATTGGACCGTTCGCGACCTTGCGGAGAGATCGGGCGTGCATAGAAACACCGTGTCCAGGGTTGAGACCGACGCAACGGCGCCCGGCCATTCCATAGCCGCCATCCGTGCCGCGCTCGAATCTGCCGGCGTCATCTTTCTAGATGACGGCCAATCGCTCGACGGCGGACCGGGCGTGAGGCTGGCGAAGCCGAAGGCCTAGCCCCACCCCCTTCTTAAGTGGCCCTTTCGCGCGTTGGAACGTTTGGTGCCGCGGCGCGTCCTTGAGGCATCGATCCTGTTGCTTGTGGATCGACCGATGGACACAGTAGTTGCCTATGCGATCTCGGCCTTTATCGTCGGCTTTGGCATCGGGATCTTCATTGCCGGTCTAAACTCTGGCGCTCCAGCTTTGTGGGCCTGCGTCGCCCTGATACCCATCGCGATAGGGCTCCTGAGCGCTTTCGGTCCCAAATAAACAAATCCACCCCCGACATTGGGGCGCTTCGCCGCGTCCACAGGAATGCTAGTCGGCGAGCATTGTCCCAACACGAATCGACTTGACGCTCCGAGCCTTCGGACTTTGGAGGCCACAATGTCTAATTCCGCCGATGTCGTCAGTCCGAACGCTCCCCTACGGCTGCGCAGGGCTGCAGAACTCGCGTTTCCTGGCGGCGGCATGACCGCAAGCGGATTGCGACGTGAAGCTATCCGGGGACGACTTGTCATTGAGCGGATTGCAGGCAAGGATTACACCACACTCGCGGCCATCGCGAAGATGCGCAACTTATGTCGTGTGCCCGCTAAGCTCGAAATTTCTGTTGGCCGGCTGAATTTCACGCCCGAGCGCCCTATCAGTGAGCACACCCTCAGCTTTCTGGTGCGGTCAGATGTTCGGCTAAACGGCCCTCTCAATCTTCGTGAACGCCTGCGCTCGGATTGTGCCGAGACCGACAAGGCAAATAAAGCGCGGCCAATTTCGAAGAGAGAGCGGGAAGCTTTGAAATTGTGTTTCGAGGCGCGTGGGACGTCGATCGCCCTAAGCACACATTGGCCGCGAACGGCGCTGTGGCTCGTGCTCCACGGCTTTATTCAGGCCACGGGCCACGATCAGCGGGGAAACAGAATCTATCGGATCACCCCCGAAGGCGAAGCGGCCTGGCTGGCCATTGCGGGCGGCGCGGCTAAAGACTAGTTGCCCTCTCCGATTGGCTCGCCTTATGGTGGCGGCGGGTTGGGGGAGCCTTTCCATGAAGATGTTTTTCGCAGCGCTCGCGCTGTTTGCAGCTTGCGGCAATTCCGCTCGGGCGGCTGACTGCACTTCCATTGCTGACACACAGGCCAGGCTGGCGTGCTTCGACAAAGCGGCCAAAGCACCAAAGGCGGCGATCAAGAAACCTCCCACCGACGAGTTCGCTGATGCCAAGGCGGCGCTAGTGCGCAAGCTCACCGATCCCGAATCCGCGCGCTTCACCGACCTTTTCAAGGTCTCTACGCCCGATGAAGGTGAAGTGACTTGCGGAATGGTCAACTCGAAGAACCGCATGGGCGGTTATGCCGGCGCACGAGGCTTCATCTTCCATAAAAGGCAAAATCTCGCCACGCTCATGCTCAGCGGTGGATCTGATCCAGATTATCGCGGAGAGAATGCCGCATCATATTGCGTCTACTGCGCGAACGACCCTCGCGGTGACCGCGAATTCTCCGTCCACTGCCCGTCGCTCATAAAGTCATACAGATCGGCCCGCTGACTCGACCTGCCTCGCGCTACGATCAACGATTCGAAAGGTTCAGCATTGGATACACTCTACGAGATTGCCAAGGCCGTCGGCGCCGCTTCCGGATTGCTGGCTATCAGCCTCTTGCTTTGGGATCGCTACGTTAAGCACGTCCCCGTGGCTGTCATCGTCGCTAGACCGCTCATGGCAGGCAGCCGTCAGATAGTCCCCTTCCTGCATCTCAAAAATCCCAGTGATCGACCCATTCTGGTTTCGTGGAAGGACGGAGACCACAGGAAGATGCGCGTCGCCAAAGGGCAATCGTTAGAAGGCGTGCTTCAAACGATGTTTGAGGGCGATACAACTATATCTTTAGACGCCGGTGCAGATGCCGTTCTCCCGATCTTCAAACCCCGTGACTACGACAACATCAGCCCCGAAAATCAAATGGAGCTATGTCTGCGTTGGAAATTCGCGCAACCGCGCATATGGAAAGTGGACCGATCGATCGTGGCGTCAATTAAAAAGATCGACCTGGATCGGCTCATAGAGGGTTATCGTGAGCACGACGATGAAGGATAAGGGCGGCTCTGAAGTTGCCCTCGGGGTACTGGCGGCTACTGCCTTCTGGCTAATAGTAGCCATTCTTGTAGGTGATCCTGCCCGCTTCAAAGACTATGCCGCTCCGGCATCAACCGTCTTTGCGGCGATCACGGCTGGCTGGATCGCCTATCGCCTGGGCCAAAGTCAGATCGCGGTAGCGAAGGTCCAGGCAGACATTGCCGAGCGCAACTGGAAAACTTCCAACGAAAAGATTGTACTCGATCTATTCGATAAGCGGCTCGCCATTTTTGAAGACATTAGAGGATTAGTGGGCGAGGCTTGCCGTAGCGGCACCGCTCCTGACGACTTATTTTTTCGGTACGGACGAGCGATCGATCGCGTGCCCTATTTCTTCGGTGAGGACGTTCAAAAATACGTGGAGAAGATCCGCCTTCATCTGATCAACTTAAACCTCGCCAACACGATGATGCAAAATCTCATCGATCCAGAACGCCCGACATGGGTCAAAAGACGCGGAGACGAATTCGTGGCTATAGCCAAGTTCTACGAGGAAGCCCCGCGCCTTTTTGGCCCGTACATGAAAGCCCATCAGAAGGCGTAGCGCGACGCAACGTACCTTCGACTCGCTGTGCACCCGTAATGCGCAGCGAGGTTTGCAGTCTGGAATTTAGCCGCACCAAGCGATTTGGCGACGTCGTCGATCTTCTTGGGTGCCTTGGTGAAGGCGCTCGCAAGGTTGCTGTCAACGCTGCCAATAGACGATACCAGCTTATCAAGCTGGCGTTGCATGGCTCGTGTGTCAGCCGAAATAGATAGAACTAGTTGCTCGTTGTCGGCCATTAAATCTTCGAAATGAAAGTGAGTGTTTGTTGCGCAACGCGCACCATGTGCTAGACCGCGCCATCAACATTGATGGAGCGCCGCCTTGGCCAAGAAGACAAAGAAGACTGTTCGCCGCGAGTGGACTAAGGCCGACATCAAGGAACTCAGAGCGCACTCCAAAGCACGGACGCCTGTCGTCAAAATATCCAAGATGACTCAGCGCACCGAGGGAGCGCTGCGTCAGAAGGCGTTGGTGTTGGGCTTTGGTTTGGGCCATCAGCGGTAATGGATCACGCTCGGTCAATCCGCCAAATTTCGATATTGAGTTGACATTAATATGACGCGATCGAGCGCAAACTGCGACGTGCGCCGTAGCTGCCCTAGATAGTTACGGCCATTGGGTGGAGGGTTCGTCATAGCCAGCCCCGGCGGGCCCTCCCCTCTCCCTCAGTCAGCAAAACTGACCTATTAAGTTTCTTTGCAAGTGTGGCCTGGATGACATTGCGCCTCGGTAAAGTCGCGGTAGGCTTTATTTGCCGGGGCTGGACTCCATATTGCACCTAATCATTTTACCCGGCTGGCCGCAGTGGTCCGCCCCTGCGGCCTTTTCACGTACAGGGCATCCGCTTGATCAGCATCACCCGATCCGCAGATTTTCCGCAGAGTCTTTGCCGCGGTTGTTCACGACGTCGAAGCTCACCTTGGCTCCCTCTGCGAGCGACGTGTAACCAGCCTTCTCAACCGCCGAGATGTGAACAAACACGTCCTTGCCGCCGTTGTCAGGTTGAATGAACCCGTAACCCTTCGTCGGGTTGAACCACTTTACAGTCCCCATAGCCACTTAACTTCTCCATTTTTCAAAAACCAAAACTAGTGCCGGAATTTCGACAAAAGAAAGGCTGGTCGGAGGGCCGCGTCCGGCCAAACATCAGTCGTCACAGACCTTCGGGCAGGTACTTATGCAATCCTAATTGCAGTAATCGTGCTGTCGCGATTGCCCTGGTTCGTTCGGTTTGCCTCGATCTTCCCTGAAGTTGACGAGTAGTCGCGCACACTCACCCGCAAATTTCCGGCAGGGTTGGTGATAATGCCACTTAACGCAATCGATGCATCCTGACTGGCTGCGGACGTGAAATCAGCCGCGGCGGCTATCACAGTGGTTCCGTCCCAAAGCTTCACCAAAAAGCCGGCAGCTGCCGCGGCGTCCACCACCGTCACCGTGGCGCTGACAAACCATGTTCCCGAGGTGCCCTGCGCGACGCTAGGTCCATCGAAGTAGTTTGAGGTATTGTTCAGCGTCACGTCTGCGCCAAGCGATCCCGTGATGGACGTGATGGATGCAGCCGCTCCAATATTGGCCCGCGCCTGCACCTGCTGCGGGCTCGTCAGCGACTGCGCCGCCGCATAGCGAACCACCCCTAGCAGGCTGTTGAAAAAGGCACTCGCCGTCGACCGGCGACCGTGATTCATTGGCTCCGACGAGATTCGGAGATGGTGCGTGCGCGGCGGGGACAATCGAACGGGCGAGCTGTTCAGCTACGTTGACCTGGAGGCGCGGGTGCGGCGTGATCATCCGCTGCGAGCGACCCGGACGATTGTGAACGAGGCGCTGTCGGCGCTGGAGCGCGAGTTTGCCGCGCTCTATTCGCCGATTGGGCGGCCGTCGATCCCGCCGGAGAAGCTGCTGCGGGCGATGCTGTTGCAGGCGTTTTACTCGATCCGCTCGGAGCGGCTTCTGATGGAGCGGTTGGAATACGACCTGCTGTTCCGTTGGTTCGTCGGAATCGGCGTCGACGAGGCGGTCTGGGACCATTCGGTGTTCTCGAAGAACCGCGACCGACTGCTGGAAGGCGACATTGCGGCGAAGTTCCTGGCCGCGGTGCTGTCGCAGCCCAAGGCGAAGAAGCTTCTGTCGAGCGATCACTTCTCGGTCGATGGCACGCTGATCGAGGCTTGGGCCTCGATGAAGAGCGTCAAGCCTAAGGACGGCGCGGGCGAGCCGCCGGCGCAAGGCGGCGGGCGCAATGCCGAAGCGGACTTCCATGGCCAGAAGCGCTCGAACGACACCCATGCTTCGACCACCGATCCGGACGCCAGGCTGTACCGCAAGGGCAAAGGCAAGGAGACGAAGCTGTGCTTCATCGGGCACGGACTGATGGAGAACCGCCACGGCCTGGTGGTCGACACCTGCCTGACGCTGGCTGACGGGCATGCCGAACGGGTGGCCGCGCTACACATGATCGAGCCTCGTGCTGATCGGCCGACAGCGATCACGCTTGGCGCCGACAAGGCCTACGACACAGAAGACTTCGTCAATGAGCTGCGCTCGATGAACGTGACGCCGCATGTTGCGCAGAACACCAGCGGCCGCAGCTCTGCGATCGACGGGCGAACGACCCGGCACGGCGGCTATGCCGTCAGCCAGCGCATCCGCAAGCGCATCGAGGAGGCATTCGGCTGGATCAAGACGGTAGCCGGGCAAGAGAAGACCAGCTTCCGTGGCCGTGATCGCGTAGCATGGGCTTTTACCTTCGCTGCCGCCGCCTACAATCTGGTGCGGCTGCCCAAACTGATAGCGGAGACCGGCTGATGGCCAAGGTGCCCGGCTTCGCAAAGGCCTTTGCCGGCCGCTGGCGCATCGTCGAAATGGACAACTGGGACAGCGACTTCCTCGATCTTGCCGAAGAGGCGCATCTCACCTTCGATGGCAAGTCCGACGGTGAAGTCGCCTTCGGTGCGCTGAAGGGCTTCCTCGACGTCCGCTACGGCGCGCGAGACGATTCGCCCTGCGCGGAGTTCTCATGGGAAGGGCACGACGAGAATGACCCCGTCTGCGGTCGCGGATGGGTTATGATCGGCACTGCTGGCAGGCTCGTCGGCCATTTCTACATACACAATGGCGACGATTCAGGCCTCGTTTGCGAACGCGGCTGAGTTCTTCAACAGCCTGCTAGATTGGCTGCGGCGGTCGCTGCATTTGCCACATCCGAAAGATTATTCGCGCTCGACAGGTCGCCCGCGCCGGGTTCGCCGGCCAGGTTGAAATTCCAGGCCGTCCCCGTGCCGCTGCCGCTGGTCTTGTCGCTGGTGATGGTAAGCGTTGTGCCGCTATAAGTCGCGACACCTTCGAGCCATCCTGTAACGCCAGCCGTCGCAGTGGCCCGCACGCGCGCTCCGTTGGTGTAGGCGAGCCCGGCTTGCGTGGTGAACACCTTGGAGCCCGTGCCGATCGCGAGCGACGTCGTCGACGTCCCGCCATAGCCGGCGCCGGTTGCGCCCGTCGCACCTGTAGAGCCGTTAGTGCCGTTTGTTCCCGGATCGCCCTTGCTCGCCAACAACTGCCAGTAGGTCGCGTTAGGCGGCGTGTGGTTGGTGTGGTCGAGAACGCAAACGTAGCTAGACCCGCTCAGCGTCACGACGTCGCCAGCCGCATAAGCGGTCGCACCACTCCACGCGCCCTTTAGCTGAAACGCCTTATAGATACCGAGATAGGTCCAGACGCCGCCCACCTTTGCCCACGTCTTGCCGGTCGTCGGCTGGAAAGCATACTGCCCATCGTCACCGAGGGATGGGTCCGGTGTGGTCTGGTTGACGTTTACGAACACGAAGAATCCAGACGTGTCCATCGCACTGACGAGTTGGTCAACAGATCGCGCGTAGGTCTCGCCGACGATGCGCTGTTGCGACACCTTCCAGATGGTGTAGGACGCACCGCTCACGGTGGAGCCCGGCCAGGGCGTAATGACTAAATGCGTGTCGTCGGTGACATCGGTGATCGTCGCGAGGAAATGCCCGCTCTGGAAAAGATCGCCAGGCTTGACGTTTCCGGCGCTGGACCAAATCGTGCTCGTGCCGGTGACGGTCGTTCCGTCCGCGGAAACCGCGACGGTGCCGGTGGAGTATGAATTAAGTGCGGTCAAGACTTCTTTTCCTCAATGCGTTTTAGTGCTTCTTCGATACGAAACCACTGGCCGTCGACCTTCCGCCAGACCTTGCCCGTGGATGGCTGGAAGGCGATCCAGCCGCGAGCTTGGGGCGGCGGTTCGGTGAGTTCGGGCGGTAGGTTGCCGAGATTCAATTTCATTTGTGGTCCTTCATCAGCTGCGCCCGCAACCCGAGCACGGCATCGGCAGGCAAATGTCGTTTGAAATGTCACGCATAATATAATCTCATTTGTTGCAAAGAATTGGTTGGGCGGACGCGCTGTTCCCCGAACGCGCCCGCCCGCTGCCACGCCGCCAGAGGAACAGCGCGCGGCGTTACTCCATTTCTTTCCAAACCAACCGCTGATCACGCGGCTTCGCGGCCTTCACCTGGGCTTCGGCCTCCCGCAAACGCGCGCTGCGGCTGGCTGGCTTTTTCTTCGCAACGTGTTTTGCCACGTCCGCCCTGCATACCGCGTCCAGCTTAGCAACCAGGCCGCGAAGTTCAGCGCGGCTGTCTTTCTTCTTCGTCATTATCAAACTCCGGAATAAATCAATTCATGGCTTGCCGGCAGCTTCCAGTCCGGCCTCTTGCCGGCGCCTACGTGTTTCAGTTCGATTGCGCGTTCGATAATTGAGCGCAGCGGGGAATATTGCTCAGCCAGGTCGCCGAATTCCGTCATCAAAAGCGGCTTCAGATAGCGCCGCTCGATGCCGTCAAGGCGCGCCTGATCGACGAATTCGTGAGCGGCCAGCACGGCGTCACCAAGCTGGCGCGAAGCATCGACGACGGTCTCCACGAGCTTCTGATAATCAGGCGCGCGCTCTGCCACCACCAGTTTGGAATATTCTCGACGCGCCTTCGTCAACTCAGGCGCAAGAAGTTTCAGCGCCTCTGCGATGCTCTCCAACTCCCGGCCAATTTCCTTGTAGCGCGACTCATCGGGCCAATTCGGCGGGAGCGGCGGCGGGTTGATTTCATGCTCTGGCTGCGGGCTCAGCAGTTCGCCGACCAACGCAACTGCACCCTCGTGCCGCACAATTGGCTGCGGTTTCGGTTTGGGCAGTTGCGCGACCCAGCCCAGAACAGACCGGCGCGCAGTTTCCGCCAGGCTTACTTTGCCGGCATTCAGCGTGACGCGTTCCTCACCGGCAGCATCAACGGTGCGCACAAGGGTTTGCGGCGCGCTGTCGTTCAGATCGAGATAAAGCGCGTCCTGTCTATGCAGAAGCTCGCGCTGCCTAGTGAGGAGCGCCGCGTATTTCGGATGCACCGCCGCAATCTTGTCGATCAAGGTGGGTTCGGATTTGGTTTTAGCCAATTGTAGTACTCCGTATTCAGTGGTTAGCATGTGTGTTGTGCTCGATACCGACGACGACCGGGCGCCCATCGCGCTCACCGACTTCAAAAAGGACGCGAGTGCCGATTGCGGCGGGCACGCCAGTCCGCTGAAGGTCCCCGAGCCGACAGAAAACGCGCACGCCACGCCTATCGTCCCTCGCAACGAAGACGTAACGTTTGCCTTCATTGACGTGCACGATCCGGCCCGCGATTTTTCGCTGTGGATCGTCCTCAGCATCCTCGGGATCAGGCTCGTCCCAAGTGCGCAGGCGCTTCGCCCACTTGACGCGCAGTTTTCCGCTGTGGACTTCGGTTTCGAATTCGACGGGAACGCCGTCGCAGGGTTCGATTCCGGCGTGCTGCAGCACGCTGGCATGAACGAACACCGCTTCGCCGGGTGGATAATCGTATTCGACAAAACCGAACGATCTCGCGTAATTCCAACGCGCCAATCTTCCCCAGCTCATTCCGAAAAATCCTCGATTATCGCGCGGAGTGCCTCGCCACTGATTGCGACGACCCGAGTGGTTGCCGCGCGGACGGACTGGCCGAATTCCAATTGCGTCGCGCCGGTCAGCACCGTCACAGCCGCGGGATCGAGTTGAAGCACGACCGACAAGATCGGCTCGGCGGCGACGCGGCCCGCAATCAGAGACTCGAGCCAATCGTCGAGGCGCAGGTTGCCGGCGGTAAGCGCGGAAACCTCCCGGACCGTGGCTGGCGCGTTTCCCAGGCCATTGTCGGCGATGGCAGCCAGTAACAGCGTGGCGAGTTGCCGGTGGGATAGATCTGGCCGCGTGCTGCCAGTCGTCACGGGTAGCAAGCCGGCTTCGCTGACACGCTGCACCAGCGCGGCCACGCGATTAACATTCAGCCCCAGTCGATGCGCGACGACCTGGGTGGCCCTGCGCTTTCTCATGGCGTTTCAAACCTATCTATTTGTTGAGAAATGAAATGATGGCGCACGTCCAGTACATCCGTGGGCGCGGCCAATTTGTGCGGCAACTTTTGTTGCCCTCTTTGGAAATACGGATTGACGCCCCGGTTTAGGGACGTCGACGCTCAATTATTTTCCCGGCCACGGTGCGCAGCCAGCAGCGCGCCGAGTTGTCGCCTGCAGCGCGCGGCGGAGGTGCGTCCCTTTAAAGCGCCCGCTGTTCGGTAGCCTTCGATCGCACCCCGCCTTAGCGGGCGCCGCTACGCCCGCCTACCAACGTCCTTAGCGCCGCGAACGCCTCGTTCACCAGAAAGATGCCCCGTCTCTCAGCATGTTTGCCGCGATGGCCTCGGCTCTCTCCGATGTCACGGGCGGTCGCGTCACTGATCGCGAGGTCCAATATCTCCGCGTGCGCGCCAAGTGCCTGCCGCAGGGATTTGTCATCCGCGAACCGCACCTGTTCGCGCTCCGCGAAGCAGTCGATCGGCGCGCCGGCCCTGCCCGTCGAAGCGGACGTACCGGCTAGAAAGTTTGCACCTGCGGCAACCGGGGCATCTGTGTGCACCAACCAGCGGAAGTCCCGCGCTGGCGGCTTCTCGCGGCTGCCCTTCTCCGCCCGCAGTCGTTCTACCGGCTCTAGCGGAACGCCCCTGCTGGTGCGGCCATAACGCACGAGACGGCCACGGCGGAACACCAGCGGGCCGATATAGGCCATGTCGCCTTCGATGGTGACGACGGGATCAATAACCGGCTGGACGTCAAACCGCTTACCGCCCTGCACGGTGCAATGAACCGAGACGCGCCTTGCCGGTGCGGATTCCCATGCACGCTGCAACTCCTCGATGCCGGGCCGGATCTCCAAATCCTGTTCGCCCTCCGAGAATCCGGCATTCGCGGGCTCATCGCCGTCGTCGACGATTATCTCGGGCTCGGCGTACACGTCTGCAGCCGGCGCCGCTTGCAGATCCCGCCAATACCGCCAGAGATGCACGACATCGGGAGCCACCCGGCTGAGGCGTTCAAGGGTCGGTGAATTCAGCACCGGCTCTGGGTCGCGCTGGGTGCGCTGGACGAAGGCGCGGCGGGCGGCAAGGCTACTGAAGCTGGCGGCCGTGACGGGGGCGTTGTCGTTGGCTGGCGTGGGCTGCCAGGCGGTCAGGACGTCGCGGAAAGCAAGGGCGGACATGTGGACTCCAGTTGTCTGTGGCTGCGGCCCAGGTGCGGGCCGGTCGGTTACAGGTGCCGCCGTGGTGGGCAGCGGCGGGGCTGTGGTGCGGTTCGGGTTGGCGTGGGGGTCGTGTGATGCGGGCGTGATGGGCGCTGCGGCGCGCGCTGTTGGTTTGATTTCCGAAATAATCAAACAATCAAAAAAAGTTACACGTGCCTGAGCGGCCGGTTTGCTGGGAATCTGGCGGCCAGGCTTTGCCGATACCCCCCCATGTTTTCATTTGCAGCCGCGAGAATTTTCGAAAGCGGCCGGTAGGCAGGCGGTGGGGGGCCAGGCTTTTGCCCCGCCCCCTACTCTGTGCCAGCCACCGCAATCAGTTCTGCACGAACCGCCAAGGCCTTCGGGACTGACTCCAGCCAACAATGGCCGGCGAGGTACGTCCCGCCCTCGCGAACATCGAGTGGAGACGCCTCGAATAGCTTTAGACCTAGCGCAAGATGCAGGGCCTTCCACGTCTCCAGGTACTCGCGGCGTCGCCCGCCCTCTTCTTCCCATTGCTCAAAGGGCGCCAGTTCGCGGGCACGGGCGAACAGGACCACAGCCTCATCACTGATCTGGAATTTACGTTCCTTGGATCTCCGACGCTTAGCGGGCATTGGCGGCCCTCCTATTTGAATTGAGTGCTGGCGGCCGCGGTGTGCTGGACGGTGGGGCGCAATCGAGGTCTAGTTCTCGGACTAGGCGGGCGAACGCCAGCCGGCTATCCCGCTCGATCGCTACCTCTGGCCTAGCGCGCGGCGCGCCGAAGCGGTCGACGAAGGTCATGCCTTCTGTTTGAATTACAGCACGTGCCGCCTGAGCGCTGTCCCAAGCCTCGGCCGCGAGTTGCAGCAGTCGAAGGTGATGCGGCTCAAGATCAAATTCGTCGGTCACGGCGCGCCACCATTTCTTGGTGGGCGCCTTGAGGTGCGATGGGGCTGGATTTTGCTTGGTCATATCGTCTCTCCCAAAAATCTCGTTTGAACGGGGTCGGGCCACGGTACAGTGATTGGATGCGGGCGGTAGGCAGGCGGTGGCGTTTGAAGATTTGACCCACCCCGTACCCATGGTCACGCCCTGACCTTCCGCAACAAGCGGCTGATGTCAGGCATGGGCGTGCTGTCGCGCTCAGGCAGCGACCTCGGTTGCTTCGTGCCTGCGTCCAGCCCGCGCCGGATGGTTGCCCGGACAGCGCGCTCGCCGTCGACTGCTACCAAGCCGCAGGACGTGGCGGCATCCCACAGGCCAGCCTCTGCATAGGCACGGGCCAATGCTCCGGCGCCGACCAACGTGCCCAGCCGGAATGCGCTGGTGTTGAGCTGGTACCCCCTATTGCCTGCCGCAGCGCCCGACAGCGCGGCAAGCTCCGCCTTCAACGCGCCAGCGACGTACGCATCATGCTCTCCCGCCGCATAGGGCTGGCTGGGTCGCGGTACGTACGGCTTGGGCCGAATCAGCGCCAGTAGCCATTCCGGCGCTACGGCGGGCGGCAGGTCATGCTCCAGCGTGTATCCCGGATTGCCCGGCACGAGCACAAACCCACCCTGGCCCCTTACGTCCCAGGCGGGCGACAACCTGCCCGGTGAGTTGCCAAGCCCAACGTGGCGGAAATAGAAGTGGCGCCCGCCGCTCCGCGTCCTGACAGTGCGCGTCGGCGGCAGGCTGTGCGGCAGGTCGGCCTCGGTCGCGCCCTTATACGAGTCCATGTCCAGCACCCAGACGTTGGTGCGCTCGCCGGTTGGCATGCCGACGAGAGCATCAGGCCAGTCGGACCACCACCTGCGCAGCACGTGCGGGAAAACAGAAGCGGCTTTAAAGCCGCTGGAAGTGTACGGTCGTTTGTTCTCTGGTCGGCAGGGAAATACAGGCACGCCTGCCGCGGCAAGCGTGAGAGCTAGGTGGAGCATGGCTGGGTAGCTTTCCGAATTTGGGGCAGTGGGGCAGCATGGGGCAGCGATTTACATATGAGCGCCTACAGGCGCGCGCGTGTGGGGCCTATAGTTACGTTTCAACTGCCCCAAGCTGCCCCTAAACCAAATTCTTTTGTGATTTCAACAGATGAACCACAAAAGTTGGGGCAGGTCCAAGCTGCCCCTAAGTCCGCTGCTTCACCTCAACTCCAGAGAATCCTCGGCTGCCGGCAAGTTTATATTCATCAAACCCCTCCATCCGAAGGTGTGCGTACAGGTCGTTCTGCTTGCCGACGAATTCGTTTGAAGCCTCCGCCCATGTTTTCCAGGAGTGAAAAAGATCGCTTCGCGTCGCCTTCAAATACCTGTTGCTCTTTTCGACGCGGCAGCACTCTTCGAGCCACTGGCCGATTGCGTTCTGGCTCTCGAAATAATCGGCGCTTGCTTCCTTTACCTTTGATGGCATTCCGAGACCGTTCCGTTGCCACTCCGTGCATCCATTGACCATCCAGCGCAGGATGCCGGGCGCTTCAGCCTCAAGCTTCGCCGGTAGACCCTGATCAACCACCTCGGGCTTGATCGTGAACGGCACGACGCGCAACCGACGCTGCATTGAATCGGATACGCGCTTCACCCGCGGCATGTGGTTGCCGACGATCCAGAGCTTGAACTGAGGAGCGAACTCGAAATTGTCCTGCCTCATGAATCGCGCCGTGATCCTGTCCCCGCCGGTTAGCTGCTTTACCTTCGCCTCGTCCCACGCCTTGCCCTCCTCGGTCTCCGAGGCCGTCACCAACCGCGCGCCCGCGAGCCGCGCCAGTTCGGTCGTATGTCTGTCGAACTTCGACGCAGTGAACGTTTCCATCCCGGCAGTCGTTGCGTAACCCGCCAGGACATACTCCATCACGGCTATTATCCTCGATTTCCCGGTCCCGCTTGGCCCGAACACGAACACAAGCGAATGTTCTCGGACGCTGCCGGTCAGGCAGTAACCGCACCAGCGCTTCAGGAAGCCGATAAGCTCGACGTCACCGCCCGTTGACTCATTGAGAAACTGAAGCCATCGCGGGCAGTCTTCCGTATCCGCCGGCGCAACGGCCGTTAGCCTCGTGATCATGTCGTCCTGGTCGGCGGGTCGGAGTACGCCTGTTCGCAGATCGACGGTTCCACCGGGAGTGCCTAATAGGAATTGATCGGCATCCCAGACATCGGCATGCACAGCCACTCGCGGGTCGCCCTTGGCGAGTCGTTCGATCCCGGCGGCAAAGCTTGCTTTCCGCGCTGCGATTAATTCCTTGCTCTTTCTCCCACCCGAAGCCCCGTGCGCCAGAAGGCGGGCTTCATGCAATACGCTGCCGCCCCTCGCCACTTTCCAGCACGAGCCAGACCATTCAAACCACCTCTCGCGGTCGCAGTCGTATCGGAGAGCGAGTAGATTGCGCCGCACCAGCACGTCCGCCAGATCGCTTTCCGAGAGGTAGGTTATCGATCCGTCGACCACGGCAATCGGTTGGCCGGTAGGTTCAAATACGATCGCGCCATCACGCACGGTTGCTGTGCCGACCTCGTCGCCGACGCGGCAGCCGATCAGGGCGAGACTCCCGTTATGCCTACTCAGGCTGCCACCGTGACCGTCGATCTTGTAATCGAGAAGCATCTGCCGCTCATCCAACGGACCATTATCGTTGGCGTGGCTATCGTGCGTGTTAAATTTAGGCTGTGCGCTCATTGGCGGATGCTCCTTCCAAGTATTGAATTGCGGCCTCGGCAATCTCATGGGCCAGATTGGCCGAGAACGTAACCACCCGCCCGCCGGCAGAGTTTGGCGCGTGCGCCCGGTAGCGGCCGGGAACCTTGTCGAGTGTGATCTTTACGTTGAAGGCCGCTATGTCATCGCTTAGAGCTACATTGGCGTAACAAATGATGCTGCTGTCATGCGTTCGCCTCGCAGATAACACCTTCACCATATCGGAAACCTCTTCAGCATCGCCGCCTGGACCTGTCGCGTGCTGAGCTTGTCGGGCAGCGTCATCGCGTACTCGTTGAACAGGTGAATGCGATCGGGACTCGACATCGCCAGCCAATAACGATCGTTCGGCTCAGCCTCCCGCCGCTGATCTGATTGTTGCTGCATGGTCTCCTCCTCCGAATGGTCGGCGTACAAAAGGTAGTAGGCGCGGCAAGCAAAAACGCTAAATGCGATACACAGACAAATACGGGCGGCGCGCGCAAACAACAGGGGCGCCGACCGGCGGGTTATTATGAGCGGTGCCGCGCACACTCGAGAAATTGGAGCCGGTGCCGGCTACTTGTCAGGCCGGCCTGATGCCGCCCTCGTTGACGAGGTCGCTTGGTGGTTTTGATGCCCATGACAAATATGGTTGTCGTGGACGGAAAGTGTGCACAAAGAAAAACGCCGCCAGCGGGGTTTAGCCCCGCCTTGGGCGGGCGCATTCTGCCCTGGCTGCATCACCGCCCGAGGTTAGGCAATCTTCGAATTTCTCCATGGGAAACAATGGCAGAAAAATTGCCTAACCCTGCCGTCAAGCCATTGAGACAATTGATTTCAATCAGTCCTGCTGGGATCGCCACGCATTTCAATAACTTAGACGGTCTAATCAAGGTCATTTCGTGTTGCGCCTGTTGCGCAAAATTACCCATTAATTCCAACGACTCCCCACAACTCCCGGCTACTCGGCGCAACATGGGGCGCGACACAGCCTGTGAATAGGTTGGACTCGCACGCGATCCCTGCACAAACACCCGTGGCCGCGTGTGTCATCCTTGAGGATGAGGTGACGAATCGCAGGGACGGGCCAACTAAATGCGCAAGCCGAGAATGCATACGTGGGTGTGGTGGCGATTCAGCACCATGCGTCGAGAGAGATTTAAAGACGTCCTCAGAAAAAACGTCGCCACATTCGACAAAGATTACATCGAAGCGATACAAAAACGCAGAGCCGCGGCGTTCTCGATCGGTTGGAAGCTGATCGCGGTTCAGCTACCAATTCTTACCTTTCTCGTGCTCTCTCTCATTCCAATACAGGCAAGTGTAACACTATTTGGCGTCTCGCCTGGAACATCGAAAAATCTGCGTGAAGTTCTCGTTGTGATATCAGCACTGCTTGGCGTTTGCTCCTCCGGCATAAATCACCACGTCGAGAATTTGAACGAAGTGATTGCTGCGTATATTGAGAGACGAAGCAAAGGAGACAAGGAAGTCGCGGAGTACCTCGGCATGGCGCTGGGTACAAATTATTGGCTTCTACCAGCCGTTAAATACGAACGTGCTTCCGTCGGTTGGGGATTTTTGGCGCTCATTGGTGCGATTGGACTAATCGCCCTCACCGTACTTTTCGCGACGCTGCTTGCTGCCGGTTACGTTCACTATCGCATATTGAGGGACATCTATGCTGATCCCAGCTTTTCGCTTAACGCGAGCATCTTGGTCATTGGATTTGTCTTGCTGTGCGACTGCTTTAGTGCCCTGCTTTCCTTCCTAAGCAGCGGAGCTATGCCGCTCCAGGATTTAACAAACATGCTGACTATCACAAAAATCGGCGAGAGAGATCCTGAGAAAGCGTCAAGAATATATCAAGCCTTAGCCGATCAACATGTTCGGCGGCCATGGATCATTAGAAGCATCTTCCGCATCAAAATGCCGAAGAAGCTTCCGCCCGTGTAGGAGGGTAGCGCCGCACGTTGCTGACCCGTCTTACTTCACGAATACGTGGGTACCCTCGCCCCGGTCTTTGAACCGGGCAGACGAACCCTATCTATGCGCCGGGCGACGTGCGCCCGATAGGGAATTCGATGCTGCCAACCGAGTGGACGAGAATGGCTATCGCATCTGCGGTTGCTGTGATCGCGGTGTCGTATTTGGCAATCGACGCAGGCGTCGTGAGCTCCAGCGTGATCACACGGCGCATCGAGACGGCGCGGGCTTCCATTGCGGACGCGGCGGCCAGTCAGCATCAACTCGCATTCGCTATCCAGGCCTGGGCGCGTCCAAGCCGCCAGAAAGCGGACTCGGAGCCACACTTGGAGCACTGCCTGGCGATCAATTGAGTCAGGTGCAGCACCAGATCGGCCGACGCCTAAGCGGCATTTCGTTTGTTCACGGTCCGACTCCGCTTCGTTCCAAAAGTACGAATCGTCATCGCAAAAATCGGCAGCGCGCATTTGTTAATGCCGCGTTTCGCTCGCTCGGTTCGTTCATGCATCCAAGGTCACGAGAACCGGCCGCAACCGGTACGCGTCGATCGCAGCGTTCGACAGCAGCAGCCTGCGCCGCTCGCCGCGCAGCATCATGCGATCGATCCTGTTCAGGATGAAGCGGGCTGAATCATTGGGCTCGCCGGTGAGCAAGCCGGATTGGTCGAGATATTTCCAGGCAATCTCGAAAGACTGCGCGCGTAATTCGGGGTCTGTCATGTCCGGCCAACGTCGCCGGGGAACGGATGTTCCTAACCGCGCAACGTCAGTCGCAGCGAACCACGGCGCGACGAAATGCGTAGCGCCGCGAACGAGATCACGACCAGCACGTTGGCTGCAACGAAATGGAGTGGTGCCGACCCGCCAGCCCCGGTCGGCTTTGAAGGGCCCCGTGCTTGTCCCCCCGAGCACGGGGCTTTCTCATGCAGGCCAACCAGCGTCCCGACCTCGGCCGGCCATTGGCGCGAGATCTCGCCGAGGATGCGATTAGTCCGTCTGCTCGTCGCGCCGGTCGCGGGCGAGCTGATGCCAGGCCAGAGCCAGTTGGATCAGTCTCTGCCGGTCGGCGCCGTCGGCGGACGCCGCGGCCCGCTTCATCGCCGCCTCGGCTTCGTGCTGTGGGTCGTACTTGGGGCACATGAGGCCGAACCTAACCGACCGATATGGACGGACCGATGGCAATTTCGTCCGTATGAATGCGGGGTGGCTTCGCGTCGTCCGAACCCACCCTGACGCATCTGTGAACTGCGTCACAGCCTGCCCCCGGCGTCTCGGCTAAACAGAACTCAACCGCTCGCACCGCCGCGAGAGGGCATGGGTGGTCCATCATGACACAGGAAGCAGCAGCCGAGGCTCACGTCCCGACACGACGCGCAAGGCCCGACCTGTTCGGCGCCACGTTTCTTGCCACCATCGGTATCGTGATGCTGGCCTGGATCGCAGGCCTGGTCTGGGCCGCGATCGCGTTCTTCAACTGGCTGGTGTGACGCGCGAAGCGATCAGTATCGCGTCAGCAAACAATACGTTGCCCAAACCAAAAGAGGCGGGCCTGCGCCCGCCTCCTTGTTTCAGACCTTGCCTGAAGCCTCAGTAACACGCGCGAGGATCGGCCTGCACATACTGGCCGCTCGGATAGCGGTAGTAGCAATTGCCCTGGGCGAAATAATAGCCGGGCCGCGAGGCAGCCGTGGCGCCGGCGATCGCGCCGGTGGCGCCGCCGATCACGGCACCCGCGGCCGCGCCCGAGGCGTTGCCCGAGATCAGGCCGCCCAGCACGCCGCCGACGATGGCGCCGCCAAGTGCGCTTGCGCCGGGATCAGCCGGTGGCGGAGGCGGCGGCGGTTCGTAGGCGACGGGAGGCGGCGCCGGAGCATAGGCCACCGGCATGTCGTCGAAGTAATCCTCGGAGATGTAGGCCGGCGGGCCGGCCATCCGCTGCGGATAATAGTACCAGACGCCGCCGACGTCCCACCACCAGCCGGAGCGGCCGTTGCGGACCTCGTGGCGCCAGCGCCCGCCATCCCAGGCGCGATTGCCGCGATAGGCGTGTCCGCCCCAGTCGCGCTCCGGTGCGGGGCCCCTGGCGTAATTGCGTCCGGGCGGCGGGCCACCTGCTCCGTGCGGGCCGGGACCGGGGCCGCCGGCGTGGGGCTGGCCGCCGGGCTGTTGCGCGGGCCGGGCCGCCTGCTGCGGCGGGGGGCCCTTGCGCATGTTCTGATTGTTCTGGGGCGGCGCGCCCGCGCCGGGCCCCGCAGGCGGCTGGGCCTGGGGTCTTGGCGGCAATGAGTCCTGTGCCTGCGCCGACAGCGCCACAAGGGACATGGCCGAAACCAAGGGAATAATGATCTTCATGCGGCTGGACGCACTCATGCGTGCTTAACCCCCTACTCTCGCGATTGCCGTGGTGCCTAGCGCGATAGACGATTCGCCCCGCGCCTGGCTGATGCCGGCGGACATAACTGACCTGCTTTGGTCGGCTAAGTCCCGTTACAAATGATTAAGATCACGGCAATTTTCGGCCCTGGGGGCGCGGCGGAACCGCTCTAGCGCGCCGGCTCGATCACATTGCAGTTGGTCCGCCCCGACATCAGGCAGTCCTGCATCTTGCTGGCCGCGGTGAGATCGCGGGCGAGCCACCAGCCGACACCGAGGATCACGAGCGCGATGATCAATCCGGCAATCGCACCACGACGGTTGTCGCCGGATTGAGGTTTTGCGAGGGATTTGGGCTTTTTGCCCGGTTCGGGCTTGGATTCGGGCTTGGACTCAGACTTGGACATGACTGGCCGATCGCAGGGGTGAGCCGGCTTTACCACCTCTGCGACGTCGCGTCACATCCCGGTCGATCGTTCAGCCCCGGGTCTGCCGGATCGCATCCTTGCGCGAGGTTTCGACCGCCGGAGTGGCCCGAGGTGCGCAGGTCGTCAGCAAGAATGCGGTCTGGGTGCATTCCCAATCCGCGCCGAGGACGGCACTTTCGATCGGCTTAGGGCGGGCGAGCAACAGTGCGACGCCAGCCAAGGCGACCACCGCGACGGCGATTGCGAGCGCCTTCGGGCTCAGTCTTGAGATCATCATGCCCGTGCTCCGTCTCGTACCGGGCGGACGCTAGGCGCCGCTCCGTGTGGTCCTCTATGAAGGACATCACAATTCGGCAGTTTTTCGGGGCTACGAGAGATCGTCGGTGGTGGCGATTTTTCGTCTACCTGATCGGCTGCGATTATGGGTGGCTTCGCGACGCGCGCCGATGTACACGCTTCTGCGTCGCGTGGTGCCTGCTATGCCCAGCCGACGTACCAACAGTCACCGATGTAGGATTGAAAGCGAGGAAGGCAAGGCCCGTGAGTGGATTTAGGGAACCCGGGTTTTCAGACCGGCAAAAGGCGGCGCAGGAAGCGCGCAAAAATCTTTTGAACAAATTCAAGTCGCAGCCCGGGCTGGATGATCCGGCGGTGGCGGCACGTCGTGCTGAGCGCGAGGCGCTCGCGGCCAAGCGCGCAGAGGCAAAGGCCGCGCGCGAAGCCGAGAAGGCCGAGCAGAAGCGTATTGCGGAAGAAGCTGCAGCGGCCGAAGCCGCGCGTATCGCCCGCGAAGCGGAAGAAGCGATCGCCAAGCAGGCTGAAGTCGAGGCCGAGCAAAAGGCCAAGCGCGACGCCCGCTACGCTGCCCGAAAGGCCAAGCGGAAGTAACGTTCGCAAGTCACGTTCAACTCACGTCGCGTTCAAGTGAAGTTGAACTGAAACATCGCTGGGGGCGGTCCATGTGACCGCCCTCGGACTTCCAAGCGCGCGGCTGCCTTCGCAGACGCCGCGACGACGGCGGAAGATCAGTTCTTCTTCATCATCCCGTCGTCTTTCTTCATCCCGTCCTTCGACATGTGGTCCTTCTTCATGCCGTCGTCCTTGGACATGGTGTCCTTCTTCATGCCGTCCTTGGACATCGTGTCCTTCTTCATCATGCCGTCGTCCTTGCCCATCTTGTCCTGGGCAAAAGCGGCCGGCGACAGCGCGAGGCCAAGCGACAGAGCGGCAGCCGAGACGCCGAGCACGATGCGGGTGCGAATGGTCATGAGTGATTTCCCTTCGAGATGGTGTTTGTCAGCGACGGACGCCGCTATCTGATCTCGACGGATTGCCCGCTGGCGTTGTTACGCGCCCACTGACAAAATTTCTGCGGGCCGGCTGCGAGGATGTTCCGTGTGCACTGCAGCAAGGCCGGCACTTGCCCCGGCATTCGGTCTCGAACTATCAGATGAGAGAATATTGGGTGAGAGACCGGCTAGGATGGACCTATGCGCTGGTCTCAAGGACCCAGCCCACCTCACACCAAACAAGAACCGGCCAAGGGCCGTCCAAGGGGATACACCATGCTCACGCGCCGTCATCTGATCGCGACCGCCGTCGCCGCACCCGCCATTCTTCGCTTCGGCACTGGTACCGCGCATGCCGCGACCACGCTGAAGATCTCGCATCAATTCCCGGGAGGGACCATCGACAAGGGCGACTTCCGCGACCGGCTCTGCCGCATGTTCGCGGCTGAAGTCGCCAAGCGCAGCAAAGGCGACATCGCTGCAGAAATCTATCCGAACTCCTCGCTGATCAAGACCAACGCGCAGTTCTCCGCGATGCGCAAGGGCGCGCTCGACATCAGCCTCTATCCGATGCCTTACGCCGGTGGTGAGCTACCGGAGACCAATATCGGCCTGATGCCGGGCCTCGTGACCACCTACGACCAGGGCATGCGCTGGAAGAAGGCGCCGGTCGGCAAGGCGCTGACTGACTTCCTCGCCGACAAGGGCATCATCCTGCTCACCTGGGTGTGGCAGGCCGGCGGCGTCGCCAGCCGCTCCAAACCGATCGTCGCCCCTGAAGATGCCAAGGGCATGAAGGTGCGCGGCGGCTCGCGCGAGATGGACATGGTGCTCCAGACCGCCGGCGCCTCGGTGCTCTCGGTGCCGTCGAACGAAATCTACGCGGCGATGCAGACCGGCGCCTGCGATGCCGGCATCACCTCCTCGACCAGCCTGATCTCGTTCCGGCTCGAAGAGGTCGCGAAGTCGCTGACCTCGGGTGCGGGTGCCTCCTACTGGTTCATGCTCGAGCCGCTGATGATGTCGAAGGCGATCTTCGACAAGCTGCCGAAGAACCAGCAGGACGTCCTGCTCGCGGTCGGCACCGAGCTCGAAGCCTTCGGCCGCAAGGGCGCGCAGGACGACGACGTCG
Source organism: Bradyrhizobium sp. S3.7.6 (assembly GCF_054061875.1). Lineage (NCBI taxonomy): Bacteria > Pseudomonadati > Pseudomonadota > Alphaproteobacteria > Hyphomicrobiales > Nitrobacteraceae > Bradyrhizobium > Bradyrhizobium sp. S3.7.6. Next base: position 5,358,806 of record NZ_JBSSEQ010000001.1, read on the forward strand.
AGGTCGCCAAGGTCTACGAGAAGGCCGGCGCCAAGGTCAGTGCGCTCGATGCCGCCACCGTCGGCAAATGGCGCGACATCGCCCGCGACACCGCGTGGAAGGATTACGGCGCCAAGACCGCGACCGCCGCCAACCTGCTCAAGCTCGCCTCCGACGTCGGCGCATGAGCCACGGTCCGCTTCCGGATCGTGACGACCAGGCGAACGCTGCCGCAGGGACAGGCCTTGCGGCGGCGATCGATCGCGGTCTCGCCGTCCTCAACACCATCATCGTCGTGTTCGCAGCGATCGCGCTGATCGCGGCCTGCGCCATCCTGAGCTACAGCGTGCTCAGCCGCGCCCTGTTCAAGGCCGCCAATTACTGGCAGGACGAGGCCGCCGTATTCCTCTTGGTCGGCGCCACCTTCATGACGGCGGCCTATGTGCAGCAGAACCGCGGCCATATCGGCATCGAGGCCTTTGTCGGCCTGCTGTCACCGCTCGCGAACCGGATCAGGCTCTGGCTGGTCGATGCCGCGACGTTCCTGTTCTGCGCCTTTTTCGCCTGGAAGTCCTGGACGCTGACCCATGAAGCCTATGTCGACGGTCAGGTCTCAAACTCGATGTGGTCGCCGCCGCTCGCCATTCCCTATTCGCTGATGGCGCTCGGGATGAGCCTGCTCTGCATCCAGATCCTCGTGCAGCTTGCGCTGCCTTTCGCAGGAGCCAGGCGTCCATGAGCGTTTTCGGTATCGGCCTCGCCTACGGTATCGCGACGCTGGTCGTGATGTTCTCAGGCATGCCGATCGCGTTCGCGCTCGGCGCGGTCGCGGTCGTGTTCATGGGCATCTACATGCCGGCCGCGTCCCTGGATACGGTGACGCAGAACGTCTACGAGGAAATGGCCTCGATCACGCTGCTGTCGATCCCGCTCTTCATCCTGAAGGGCGCCGCGATCGGCAAATCGCGCGCCGGCCAGGATCTCTATTCGGCCCTGCATGCCTGGTTGCATCGCGTCCCCGGCGGCCTCGGCGTCGCCAACGTGTTCGCCTGTGCGCTGTTTGCGGCGATGGCGGGCTCCAGCCCCGCGACCTGCTCGGCGATCGGATCGGCCGGCATCCCCGAGATGCGCAAGCGCGGCTATTCCGGCGGATTTGCTGCCGGCATCATCGCGGCCGGCGGCACGCTCGGCATTCTGCTGCCGCCCTCGATCACGATGATCCTGTTCGCGGTCGCCGCCGAAAAATCGCTCGGCCGGCTCTTCCTCGCCGGGATCGGCCCCGGCCTGCTGCTGGTCTCGCTGTTCGGCGCCTATGCGGTGATCCGCTTCCGCCAGGAATATGCCGCGGCGCAGGCGATCTTTGAGAAAGGCGGGCCTGAGGCGGCGATCCTGGCCCGCGACGAATACACGCTGGCCGAACGCTTCAGCGTGCTGCCGCGTGTAATCCCCTTCGTGCTGCTGCTCACCGGCGTCATGATCGCGCTCTATGGCGGCTACGCGACGCCGTCGGAAACCGCCGGCCTCGGCGGCCTGCTCGCGCTGGCGCTGATCGCGGCGATCTACAGCGTGTGGCGGCCGAGCGACCTCGCCCCGATCTTGAAGTCGACGATCCGGGAATCGACCATGCTGATGATGATCATCGGCATGTCGCTGCTCTATTCCTACGTGATGAGCTATCTGCACATCTCGCAATCGGTCGCCGAATCCATCGTCGCGATGCACCTGCCGCGCTGGGAGCTGCTGTTCGCGATCCTCGTCATGGTCGTCGTGCTCGGCTTCTTCCTGCCGCCGGTCTCCATTATTCTCATGACCGCGCCGATCATCCTGCCGCCGCTCCGCGCCGCCAATTTCGACATCATCTGGTTCGGCGTAGTCATGACCATCGTGATGGAGATGGGGCTGATCCATCCGCCGGTCGGCCTCAACATCTTCGTCATCCGCAACGTCGCGCCGGACATTCCCTTGCGCGAGGTGATCTGGGGTACCCTGCCCTTCGTGCTGCTGATGATGCTCGCGGTGCTGCTGCTGTGCTTCTTCCCGGGAATCTCGACCGGGCTGCCGGACCTGGTGATGGGGCCGGACGGGAGCAGATGATGCTGCCGTAGGGTGGGCAAAGCGACTTGTCCGCCGTAGCTCGAAGAGCGAAGGCGGAAGCGTGCCCACCATTTGTCGTGTCCGTTGGACAGCGTGGTGGGCACGGCGCAAGTGCGCCTTTGCCCACCCTACGAGCGCATCGATTACGACTCGCTCTTCCGCCGTGCCTTCGGCGCGATCGTGCTGCCGGCCACCACCTGCAACAGATCCTTGCGCACGGCCTCGATGTGCCGCTCCAGGAACCGGCAGGCCTCCTCGACCTTCTCCGCACGGCAGAGCGCGATCAGATGGGCGTGCTCCTTCTCGGCGGTCCCCATCGCCTTGGTGTTGGAGAGCTGGAGGCGCGTGTAGCGGTCGCTGGTCTGGAGCAGTGACATCACGATCGCGCGCGTACGCGGCTGCGGGGCGTGAACATAGAGCGCCATGTGGAAGTCGGCGTTGAGCTGCCCCCATTCGCTGACATTGCGCGCCTTTATCGCCTTCTCGAAGCTCTTGTGGATGTCGTCGAGCCCTTCGAAATCATCGGTGGTGAAGCGGGGCGCCGACTGCGCCAGGAGGCGCGGCTCCAGGATTCCGCGCAGATCGAACACGTCGTTGATCTCGTCCAGCGACAGCTCCGAGACGATCGCGCCCTTCTGCGGAACGATGCGCACCAGTCCTTCGGCCTCGAGCTGGAACAGCGCTTCGCGCACCGGGATGCGGCTGACGCCATAGGCCTCGCCAAGTGCGTCCTGCCGTAGCTGCGATCCGGCCGGATAGGTGCCGTCGAGGATCGCCTGCCTGAGCTGGTCGACGATCGCGGCCGACAGCGTGCGATGCTTCAGAGGCTGTTTCATCTGACCTTCTGTTGTCCTTCCCGACTCATCCGGCCGAAGCGGTCTCTCTCTTGCATGTTGAGGGGCCCAACAAAAGTGTGGGGCCCGGCAAAAGCCAGTGCCCAGCAAAAGCGCGTCCTGCCGCCGAAATGACCGCAATCTTCGTTTGACACGCAAAATGTATAAATTATACATTTGCCGATAGCACGAGATTTCTCAGGGGGCGGGGCCTCTTTCATGATCGAGCAGACGATGCCGGCCACGCGCGCATTCAGCGTTCGACGCATTGTCGTCGGCGCGTCCAGTGCCCTGCTCGCCGTCGAGCGCGTCGCGCTGATGGGCCTGATGTACCTGCTCACCGGCCTGATCCTGGTGAACGTCGTCACCCGCTACGCGCGCTTCCCGATCTACTGGATCGATGAATCCGCGGTCTATTGCGTGGTCTGGCTGACCTTCGTCGGCGCCTCCGCGATGACGCGACTGCGGCTCGATTTCGCGGTCACCATGCTGACGGAGCGTCTTTCGCCGCGACACCAGAAGATCGCAAAGGTGATCTCGACCGGCATGGTCGTCGTGTTCGGCATCGCGCTGATCGTGACCTGCATGCTCTGGATGGACCCGATTGGCCTTGCGCGCGCCGGCTTCGACGGGCGCAAGCTCGCGGCCGAGACCTTCAACTTCCTCTACACCGAGCACACCCAGACGCTGAACTGGCCGACCTGGGTGCTCTATTTGACGCTGCCGATCTTCGCGGTCTCGATGACCATCCACGGCCTCGCCAACCTGCTGGAAGATCTCGAACTGGTCCCGCGCACGCCGCCGAAGGGCTTTGCGCTCTCCGAACTCGACGGGGTCAACTGATGATCACGTCAGCCGCCTTCGTCGCGATCATGCTGGTCGGCGTGCCGATCGGCCTCTGCCTGTGCCTCGCCGGCCTCGTCTACATCGCAGCATCCGGCAATCCGGTGCTGTTCCAGTCCTATCCGCTCCAGCTGTTCGGCGGCGTCGACAGCTACGGCCTGATCGCCATTCCGCTCTTCATCCTGATCGGCGAGATCATGAACGGCGGTGGCATCACGCGGCGCATCGTCGACATGGCGATGGCGTTCGTCGGCTCGCTCAAGGGCGGGCTCGCCTACGTCAACATTCTCGCTAACATGTTCATCTCCTCGATCCTGGGATCCGCCACCGCGCAGGTCGCGATCATGGCGCAGATCATGGTCCCGGAGATGGAGAAGAAGGGCTACGACAAGACCTTCGCGGCGGGATTGACCGCCTATGGCGGCATGCTCGGCCCGATCATTCCGCCCTCGGTGATGTTCGTGGTCTACAGCGTGCTGGCGCAGGTCTCGGTCAGCGACATGCTGATCGCCGGCATCGTGCCGGGCGTGATCCTCACGGTGATGTTCTGCCTCGTCATCGCGCTGATGGGATATGTCTACAACTATCCCCGCGCGGATTATCAGACGCCGCGCCAGCGCGTCATGACGATCCTGCGGACGTCACCCACCCTGCTGATCCCGATCGTCATCGTCGGCACCATCCTCAGCGGCCTCGCCAATGCGACGGAATCCGCGGCCGTCGGCGCGGTCGCCGCCGCGCTTGTCGGGAAATACTGGACCAGGGAGTTCGAATTCTCGCAGTTGCCGCAGATGATGCTGCGCAGCGCCATCTATTCGGCGATCGTGCTGTTCCTGGTCGCGGCCGCGGCGGTGTTCTCCTGGGTGCTGATCTTCGGCAAGGTGCCGCAGGAAACCGCCGGCTGGATCCAGTCCGCCGCCAAGGACCCGGTCAGCTTCATGCTGATCTGCAACGTCATCCTGCTGATCATCGGCACTGTCATCGACGGCATTCCCGGCCTGATCATGACAGTGCCGATCCTGCTGCCGGTTGCAACCGACGTTTACCACATCGATCCCCGGCATTTCGGCGTGGTCGTCGTGATCAATCTCGTGCTCGGCCTGCTGTCGCCGCCGGTCGGGCTCTGCTTCTTCGTCGCGGCCGCCGTCACCGGCGCCAAACCCGGCAAGATGTTCATGGTGACGCTGCCGTTCTTCGTCATCTCCTGCGTCCTGCTGGTGCTGCTCTCGCTCTACCCCTCGCTCTCGCTGATCCTCATCAAATAGGCCCGTTCAAAAGGAAGCCCGACCATGCCGCTTTCACGCCGCCGCTTTCTCGCCGCCAGCGCCGCCGCCTCGGTGTTCGCGCCCTCGCTGGCGCTCGCCCAGGCCAAGGAATTCCGCCTCGGCCTGATCACGCCGAACGGCCATTCCTGGAACAAGGCGGCGCTCAAGTTCGGCGACGAGCTCAAGGCGGCCACCAACGGCCGGCTCACCCTGACCGTGTTCCATTCCGGCCAGCTCGGCAACGAGCCCGCGATGATGCAGCAATTGCAGTCCGGCGCGCTCGACATGGGCTTCATCCAGGCCGCCGAGCTCGGCTCGCGCGTGCCGCACATCGCAGCGATCAATGCGCCCTACATCGTCCGCTCGACGCCTGCGGTCGCGAAATTCGTGCGGCATCCGGCTGCGGTGAAGCTGTTCGATGTGCTGCCGCAGGAGACCGGCACCATCGGCCTCGGCTGGGGCATCACCGGCATGCGCGCGGTGTTCTCGTCCAAGGACCTGAACTCGCTCGCCGACATCAAGGGCATGAAGCTGCGCATCAACCCGACGCCGGTCTATCGCGATTTCTATTCCTCGCTCGGTGCCGCGCCGACGCCGATCCCGACCCCGCAGGTGTTCGACGCGATGGCCAACGGCCAGGTCGACGGCCTTGAGGCCGATCTCGAATTCTCCTGGAACCAGCGCTTCGACAAGGTCTCGAAGGTGATCCTGCAGATGAACGCCGTCTTCATGCCGATGGCCGCGGTCGTTTCCGGCCGGGTCTGGCAGACGCTCCCCGCAGCCGACCGCGAGCTGATCGCCAAGACGGTGAAGTCGACGCTGGACGCGCAGATCGACGAGTTGGCCGGCAACGAGCCCGCGCTGATCGAGAATTTCAAGAACGCGCCGATCCCGATCCGCCAGGTCCCGCCCGGCGACACCGAGGCTGTCATCGCCGAGTTCGACAAGATCTGGCTGCCCAAGGCACCTGTTCTCGCCGAGCTGCGCAAGGTCGGCGCGACGCTCTGATCCCATTCGCCATCCTCTTCACAACAGCCGGCGGCCCCAGCCCCCCGCCGGTAAACTCACTTGGAGTCACATCATGAGCCGCCGCGTTTCCTGGGAAGGCGTCTTCCCGGCCGTCACCACGCAATTCCACGACGATCTCTCGCTCGACATCGACGCGACCGCCAAGGTCATGGACGGTCTGATCCGCGACGGCGTCTCCGGCCTGATCGTCTGCGGCTCGGTCGGCGAGAACACCTCGCTTGAGCGCAAGGAGAAGGTCGCGATCATGGAGACGGCGAAATCCGTCGCGAAAGGCCGCGTGCCGGTACTGTGCGGCATCGCCGAGTTTACCACCGCCTTTGCGGTCGAGACCGCCAAGGAAGCCGCGCGCGTCGGCATCGACGGCGTGATGGTGATGCCGGCGCTGGTCTATTCGTCGAAGCCGCACGAGACCGCCGCTCATTTCCGTGCCGTCGCCTCCGCGACCGACCTGCCGGTGATGCTCTATAACAACCCGCCGATCTACAAGAACGACGTCACCCCCGACATCCTGGCCTCGCTCGCCGACGTCGAGACCGTGGTCTGCTTCAAGGATTCCTCGGGCGACACGCGGCGCTTCATCGACACAAGGAACATGGTCGGCGACCGCTTCGTGCTGTTCGCAGGGCTGGACGACGTCATCGTCGAGAGCATCGCCATGGGCGCGGTGGGCTGGGTCTCCGGCATGTCGAATGCCTTCCCGCGCGAGGGCGAGACGCTGTTTCGCCTGGCCAAGGCCGGTCGCTTTGCCGAGGCCATGCCGATCTACGAATGGTTCATGCCGCTGCTGCATCTCGACGCACGCCCCGACCTCGTCCAGTGCATCAAGCTGTGCGAGCACATCATGGGCCGCGGCACCGCACTGACCCGCCCGCCCCGCCTCGCGCTGCTGCCGCAGGAAAAGGCCGAGGTCGAGGCGATGATGGCCAAGGCGCTCAAGAACCGGCCGCTCCTGCCGGATGTCGGGCTGAAGGCGGCCTAGGCGAAGGTCTCGTAGGGTGGGCAAAGCGAAAGCGTGCCCACCATTTGAGATCAAGATCGCGGAGAGATGGTGAGCACGGCGCTGAGCGCCTTTGCCCACCCTACGCAGCTACGAACCCGCCCGCTTCTTCTTCGCGTTCAGCGCGGAGGCTACGCGGCTCACAGGCGGCTTGCCCAGCACGCCGCTCATCTCGTTCGTGGCCGCCAGCAGCTTGTCCATGTCGACACCGGTCCTGACGCCCATGCCTTCGAGCATGTAGACCACGTCCTCGGTCGCGACGTTCCCGGTCGCACCCGGCGCGTAGGGGCAGCCGCCGAGGCCGCCGGCAGCGGAATCGATGACGCGGACGCCCTCCTCCAGGCCGGCATAGAGATTGGCGAGCGCCTGGCCATAGGTGTCGTGGAAATGCATCGCGAGCTTGGCGGCAGGAATGTTGGCGATGACCGCGCGCAGCATCTCCTTGGCCTTATCAGGCGTGCCGACGCCGATGGTGTCGCCGAGCGAGATCTCGTAGCAGCCAAGCTCCCACAGCGTGTTGGCGAGATCGGCGACCGCCTTCGGCTTGATCTCGCCGTCGAACGGACAGCCCAGCACGCAGGAGATATAGCCGCGGACCCTGACGCCATCCGCCTGGGCGCGCGCCAGCACCGGCTTGAACCGTTCGATGGACTCCGCCACCGTGCAGTTGATATTGGCGCGCGAAAACCCTTCCGAGGCCGCCGCGAACACGGAGACGACTTGCGCGCCGGCAGCGCGCGCGGCGTCATAGCCCTTCTCGTTCGGCACCAGCACGTGGAATTCGGCGCCCTTGACGTGGCCGACGCCGCGCAGCACGGCGTCCGAGCTCGCCATTTGCGGGATCGCCTTGGGCGAGACGAAGGCGCCGACCTCGACCGTGGAGAGGCCAGCGGTGACGAGCGCCTCAACGAAAGCGATGCGGGCCTCGACGCTGACGGGCGTCTTCTCGTTCTGGAGGCCGTCGCGCGGCCCCATTTCGATGATGCGGACGGGATCGCTCATCTCACTCTCCCGATGGCTCGACCACGGCGAGCTCGACGCCCTCCTGGACGATGTCTCCGACCTTGCATTTGATCGATTTCAGCACGCCGGCGTAGGGCGCGCGCAGCGTCTGCTCCATCTTCATCACTTCCAGGGTGAGGATCGGCGCGCCCTTGTCGAGCTTGGCGCCCTCCTCGGCCAGCACGGCGACGACCGTGCCCGGCAAGGGCGCCGCGATCTTGTCCTCTCCGACATGCTCTTCGCTCTCGCCGCCGAACGGATCGACCCAATGCAGGTCGAAGCGGCCGTTGCGTGTGCGCAAATACAGCTCGTGACCGTCGATCACGGCTGCGACCTGCGATTTGACGCCATCGAGCGTCAGATCGAAGCCGCCGTCACGCGGCGCGATCGTGAACGCCAACTCGCGGTCGCCGGTCACCAGCGTCGACGGGCCGCTGCCGTAGTTCAGCGTGATCTTCTGCTCCGGCCCATGGCCGACGCGGAAGGCAAAGCTGCGCTGGCGGCGGCCGACCGGCATCCAGCCAAAGGTCTGCCAGGGCGAACTCGCCTCGTCTTGCGCGGCCTGCCGCTCGTCGTTGATAACAGCGGCGACTGCTGCGCACAGCTCGAGCTCGCCGGGCGCCGGCGAGGCCTGCGTCAAGCCCGCCAGCTCACGCTCGATGAAGCCGGTATCGATCGCATTGGTCCGCACCTTCGGATGCGTCATCAGCGCCGACAGGAACGGGATGTTGGTGACGATGCCGCGGACGTCGGAGTCTTGCAGCCCGCGGTTCAGGCATTCGATCGCGACGTCCCGTGTCGGCGCCCACGCGATCATTTTTGCGAGCATCGCATCGTAATAGGGCGAGACCGTATCGCCTTCGCGATAACCGGCGTCGATGCGCAAGCCGCCGGTTTCCGCCGGCAGCCGCCAGGTCGAGATCCTGCCGACCGACGGCATGAAGTTCTTGGTCGGGTTTTCCGCGTAGACGCGCGCCTCGACCGCATGGCCATTGAGGCGGATCTCGTCCTGCTTCAACGGCAGCGCCTCGCCGAAGGCGACGCGCAGCTGCCATTCGACGAGATCGATGCCGGTGATCAGCTCGGTCACGGGATGCTCGACCTGAAGGCGCGTGTTCATCTCGATGAAGAACACGTCCTTGCCGTCGGAGACGAACTCGATCGTGCCGGCGCCGACATAGTTGACCGCGCCCGCCGCCTTTCGCGCGGCGGCGCAGACGGTCTCGCGCTGGGCCGGATTGAGCGTCGGCGACGGCGCCTCCTCGATCACCTTCTGGTGCCGGCGCTGCAGCGTGCATTCGCGCTCGAACAGCGAGAGCAGATTGCCGTGGCTGTCGCCGATGATCTGCACCTCGATGTGGCGGGGATTGTCGACATATTTTTCGATCAGCATCCGGTCGTCGCCGAACGCGGCCTTGGCCTCGCGCTTGGCGCTGACGATCGCCGGTCCAAGCTCGTCCGCCGAGCGCACGATGCGCATGCCGCGGCCGCCACCGCCCGCGGACGCCTTCACCAGAATCGGGAAGCCGATCTTGTCCGCCGCCTTCGAAAGCGTCGCGTCGTCCTGGGCCTCGCCGTGATAGCCGGGCACCAGCGGCACGCCGGCCTTCTCCATCAACGCCTTGGAGCCGGACTTCGAGCCCATCGCCGTCATCATCGCGGCGGTCGGGCCCACGAACACCAGGCCCGCCTCCAGGCACGCCCGCGCGAATTCGGCATTTTCGGACAGGAAGCCGTAGCCGGGATGCACGGCTTCCGCGCCGGTCTTTCGCGCGGCCTCGATCAGCCGCTCGACACTGAGGTAACTGTCGCGCGCCCGCGCCGGACCGAGCAGCACGGCTTCATCTGCGAGCGCGACATGCATCGCGTCGCGGTCGGCCTCGGAATAGACCGCGACCGTGCGCAGGCCCATGGCTCGCGCGGTGCGGATGACGCGGCAGGCGATCTCGCCGCGGTTGGCGATCAGGAGCGTGCGAAAACGCCGGTAGAGCATTGAACGGTCCATCGCATCACATCCTGAACAGGCCGAATTTGGTAGGCTCGATCGGCGCATTCGACGCCGCGGAAAGGCCGAGGCCGAGCACGAGGCGCGTGTCGGCGGGGTCGATCACGCCGTCGTCCCACAGGCGCGCGGTCGCGTAATACGGATGCCCCTGGCTCTCATATTGCGCGCGGATGGGCTCGCGGAACTTGTCTTCCTCTTCCTTCGACCAGCTATCGCCCTTGGCCTCGATGTTGTCGCGCCGGACCTGGCTCAGCACCATCGAGGCCTGTTCGCCGCCCATCACCGAGATGCGCGCATTCGGCCACATCCACAGGAAGCGCGGCGAATAGGCGCGGCCGCACATGCCGTAATTGCCGGCGCCGTAGGAGCCGCCGATCACGACGGTGAATTTTGGCACCGAGGCGGTCGCCACCGCCGTGACGAGCTTGGCGCCGTCGCGCGCGATGCCGCCGGCCTCGTACTTCTTGCCGACCATGAAGCCCGTGATGTTCTGCAGGAACACCAAGGGAATGCCGCGCTGGCAGCACAGCTCGATGAAATGCGCCCCCTTCAGCGAGCTCTCGCTGAAGAGAATGCCGTTGTTGGCGATGATGCCGACCGGATAGCCCCAGACATGGGCGAAGCCGCAGACCAGCGTCGTGCCGTAGAGTTTCTTGAACTCGTCGAACTCCGAGCCGTCGACGATGCGGGCGATGATGTCACGGACGTCGAACGGCTTTCGGCCGTCGACCGGCACCACGCCGTAGATCTCTTCCGCCGCAAACAGCGGATCGCGCGGCTTGTGCATGTTGAGGTTCGGCCGCACCGATGGCTTCAGCGTGCCGACGATGCGCCGGGCGATGCCGATCGCATGGGCGTCGTTCTGGGCGTAGTGGTCGGTCACGCCCGATTGCCGCGAATGCACGTCGGCGCCGCCGAGCTCCTCGGCACTCACCACCTCGCCGGTCGCAGCCTTCACCAGCGGCGGGCCGCCGAGGAAGATGGTGCCCTGGTTGCGGACGATGATGCTCTCGTCCGACATCGCGGGGACATAGGCGCCGCCGGCGGTGCAGGAGCCCATCACGATCGCGATCTGCGGGATGCCCTGCGACGACATCTGGGCCTGGTTGTAGAAGATGCGGCCGAAATGGCGCTCGTCCGGAAAGATCTCGTCCTGAAGCGGCAGGAAGGCGCCGCCGGAATCGACCATGTAGACGCAGGGAAGATTGTTCTGCCGCGCCACGTCCTGCGCGCGCAGATGCTTCTTCACCGTCATCGGATAGTAAGTGCCGCCCTTGATGGTGGCGTCGTTGGCGACGATCACGCATTCGCGGCCCGAGATGCGCCCGACGCCGGTGATGACGCTCGCCGAATGCACGTCACCGCCATAGAGGCCGTACGCCGCCAGCGGCGACAGCTCCATGAACGAGGTACCGGGATCGACCAGCAGGTCAACGCGCTCGCGCGCCAGCATCTTGCCGCGCGAGGTGTGGCGGTTGCGCGAGACCTCGCCGCCGCCGCCGGCGATCTGGCTCAGTTTTTCGCGCAAGTCCGCGACAAGCCCGCGCATGGCCTCGGAATTGCGCGCAAAGTCTGATGAAGACGTATCGATGCTGGAATGGAGCGGCATGTTGATTCCAATGAGGTGAAGGTTTCAGGCCGTCTCGGACATCAGCTCGCGGCCGATCAGCATGCGACGCACCTCCGAGGTGCCGGCGCCGATCTCGTAGAGTTTTGCGTCGCGCCAGAGACGTCCGACCGGAAATTCGGAGGTATAGCCGACGCCGCCCAGCGCCTGGATCGCCTCGCCGGCCATCCACGTCGCCTTCTCCGCGGAATAGAGGATCGCGGCCGCCGCATCCTTGCGCAGCGTGCGGGCGTGGTCGGCGCGGTCGCAAGCGCGCCCGACCGCATAGACATAGGCGCGCGCCGACTGCCAGGTCGCATACATGTCGGCGAGCTTGCCCTGCATCAGCTGGAAGTCGCCGATCGGCTGGCCGAACTGTTTTCGTTCGTGCATGTAGGGCACCACGGCGTCCATGCAGGCCGCCATGATCCCGAGCGGGCCGCCCGACAGCACTGTGCGCTCATAATCGAGGCCGGACATCAGCACCTTGACGCCCTCGCCCACCTTGCCGAGCACGTTCTCTTCCGGCACCTCGCACTCGTCAAAGAACAAGGGATAGGTGTTGGAGCCGCGCATGCCGAGCTTGTCGAGATGCTGGCCGTGGGTGAAACCCTTGAAGCCCTTTTCGATCAGGAAGGCGGTCATACCGCGCGGGCCCGCCTCCGGATCGGTCTTGGCGTAGACGACCAGCACGTCGGCGTCGCCGCCATTGGTGATCCACATCTTCGAGCCGTTGAGCACGTAACGGTCGCCGCGCTTGTCGGCGCGCAGCTTCATCGAAACGACGTCGGAGCCCGCGCCGGGCTCGGACATCGCGAGCGCGCCGACATATTCGCCGGAGATCAGCTTTGGCAGATAGCGCGCGCGCTGCGCGTCGTTGCCGTTGCGGCGGATCTGGTTGACGCAGAGGTTGGAATGCGCGCCGTAGGACAGCCCCACGGCGGCCGAGCCCCGCGAAATCTCCTCCATGGCGACGATATGGGCGAGATAGCCCATGCTGGAGCCGCCATATTGCTCCGGCGCGGTCATGCCGAGCAGGCCGAGGTCGCCAAAGCGCTTCCAGAGGTCGGCCGGGAACAGATTGGCCTTCTCGATCTCGGCGGCGCGCGGGGCGATCTCCGCCTCCACGAAGGCGCGCAGCGTGTCGCGCAGCATGCTGATGTCTTCGCCCAGATCGAAATCGATGCTCGGGATGTTCAAGGCGATTCCTCCGTATTCTTGTCGGGTCCGAACCTACCCCCGCCCGGGCGTCCCAGCGGTCGAAAAGGTTGCATTTTCCGCCAAGTTTGGCGAGGATTTTTCATGCCCTTTCAAGCCGCGACCGCGACGCCCCGCCGCGCCATGACCCCAGCCGCCTTCGTCCGCGGCGTGGTTGCCGCTTATGCCCTTTACGGACGGGATCCGGTCGAAGCCTTGGGCAAGGGGCAGGTCACCGAGGACCTTGTTCGATCCCGGGACGGACGGGTGACGGCGGCCCAGTTCGAGGCGCTGGCCGGCCATGCCATGCGCGAGCTCGACGACGAGGCGCTCGGCTGGTTCTCGCGCCGGCTGCCTTGGGGAACCTATGGCATGCTGTGCCGCGCCTCGATCACCGCCCCCAATCTCGAAGTCGCGTTAAAACGCTGGTGCCGGCATCATCGCCTGCTGACCGAGGACGTGCTGTTCGAGCTCTCGCTTGGTGATGAGACCGCGACCATCTCCATTCGCGAGCAGCGCGACCTTGGCCCGTTGCGTGAATTCTGCCTGGTCACCCTGCTCCGCTATGTTCTCGGCTTCTCCTGCTGGGCCGTCGATTCCGCGATCGCGCTGCGTGCGGCCGAGTTTCCCTATTCCGAGCCGGGCCACGTCTCGGTCTATCCGACGATCTTTTGCAGGCATTTGAGCTTTGATGCGGACGGCGCCCGCATCGTCTTCGACAAGCATTATCTCTCTCTGCCGCTGACCCGCAGCCCCGCCGATCTCGACAGCATGCTCAAGGGCGCGCTGCGGCTCACAGTGCTGCCCTACCGGCGCGACCGGCTGCTGGTCGAGCGCGTCCGCCGCGTGCTGCGCAATGCACGCGGACGCATTCTCGGCGCCGAGGATGTCGCAAGCGAGCTGGCGCTCTCCACCCGCACCATGCATCGGCGCCTGCGCGAGGAAGCGACCTCGCTGCGCGATCTCAAGGAAGAGGCAAAGTTCGAGCTCGCCAAGCAGGAACTGATGCGCGGCCGCGCCCCCATCAAGCGGATCGCGGAGATCGCCGGCTTCCGCAACGAGAAGAGCTTTTCGCGCGCCTTCCGCACCTGGACCGGCGCTAGCCCGCGCGAATTTCGCGACCGGTATCGCTGAGGCCTGCAAACAAGCACGGCCTCCGCGATCGAACGCAGAGGCCGCACCATTTACGCCGGAATTGGCGATCGTGACTTAGTTCGAGGACGCATCCTTGCGCGGATGAGCCTTGGTACGCGACTGCGGCTGCTTCGGCTGGAAGGCGAGCGCATCGTTGCTGGTCTTCGCGCCGGCGGCCTGCGAGCACATGCCGCCGATACCGCCGGAAGCCGCCCGGCAGGCTTCCATCGTCGGATAGCCGCAGCCGTGAGCGGCCTGGGCGCCGTTGGTGATGCAATAATCGTCGGCCTTCGCAGTCGGCGCCGACAGAACAAAAAACGCAGACGCAAACAGCGTCGCAGCAGAGGCTGCGATCGTCTTCGAAGTCGATGTCATGATGTCTTTTCCTGCTTAGGGTCCCACAAAAGCATCCCCGGCGTGCGACGCAGACCGAGGTTCACACCCTGCATCTAGGCAGCGCAAAGATGCCGACAATCACGGTTGCGCGCATTGCAGTCCTGCCTAAATCACATGTCACAGTTAGGTTAGTTACTAAGCTATTATAACTATCCGAATCGACTACACCGCGCGCAAGCGCCCCCGACTTCGGAACTTCAGTAGCGAGACTTGAACGCCCTATCCGACGGGTGCCGCCACTACATCCTGTAACGGCAGCGGCACATCCTTCGCGACGCCCAGCACCGGAAAGCTGCGGACGTTCTTCACGTCAGGCATCGCGGCGAAATGCAGCAGCTGCTGGCGCATGCTTTCGACGTTCGGCGCGACGCATTTCAGCAGGTAGTCGGTGTCGCCTGAAATCCGCCAGCACTGCTGGATGCGCGGGATCGCGGCAATCGAGCTCTCGAACGCCTCCAGCACCGGCTGGGCCTGGCTCACGAGCTGGATCGAGACGAACGAAACCACCTCATAGCCGAGCAGCCGCTCGTCGATGACGGCGCGGACCGCCCGGATCACGCCGCGGCTGAACAGCAATTTCAACCGCCGCAGGCAATTGGGCGCGGACACGCCGACCCGCAGCGCCAGCTCGTTGTTGCGCACCCGCCCGTCCTGCTGCAGCTCGGAGAGTATCTTCAGATCGATGCCGTCGAGCTGGTCACGCCCGGCCATCCCCCACCTCGCCATGATCCCGTCATGACGTCAGCGAAGCACGCGGCGGAATCGCTGCCAAGGGGCCGGAGCCCGGCGCAACAGCTGGTCCGTGGATCGGGATCATCGGACGCGACGTCATGTCTGCGGGCGGGGTACCCCCGCCGTCATGCCAGGGCTTGTCGCGGCCATCCGCGCTCTTTCACTCGGCCCCAAAGACGTCGATGCCCGGGCCTTCGCCTCGCCGAAGCGGCTTCGGCCGCGCAGGCGGGACAAGGCCCAAGCATGACGAGTAAATCACGTCGTATGAAGTCGGAGCAGCCAGCCGCCCCTCAATGCGTCCAGGGCTCGCCGCGCCGGAACGAGAAATTGTCGGCATAGGCGACCGGGCGGCGGATCGAATCCTGCGGCTCGATCACCTGGTAGGCGATGCCCTTGCGCTCGCAATAGGCGACCGCCTCTTCCTTGCTGTGGAAGCGCAGCGTGATCTGCTGCTTCATGTCGCCGGACGAGGTCCATCCCATCAGCGGCTCGACCGAACGCGGCTGCTCCGGCTCGTAATCCAGCTGCCATTCCTTGGTCTTGGACCGGCCGGATTGCATCGCGTTCTTGGCGGGCTTGAAAATGCGTGCGGTCATGGGTGGTCCGGGCCTCTTGGTCTTTTCGTTCGATTTCGATGCGTCACGGTAGCAGTTGGTGGAAACCGCGGGCATAGTATAGAGACACCTTTTGGGAACTGATCGGTGATTCCGGTCCCCCCGGGGGTGCGTTGCCGACGGGTATAGTCATTATGCTGCACCGTGACAATTGCGTACCCGCCTTCCGCGCCGGGATCCCGCCCGGCGGCCCTGTCTCGCCGACACCAGCGTATCCGCCCCCTCCGAAAGCTTCCGTCGCATGGCCTTCCTGAACATCAACGCCACGCTTCCCGAAAAGGGCCGTGACCTCAGGCTCGACCTGTTTCGCGGCATCGCGAACTGGGCGATCTTCCTCGACCATATCCCCGACAACGTGGTGAACTGGATCACAACGCGCAACTACGGCTTTTCCGACGCCGCCGACCTGTTCGTCTTCATCTCAGGCTACACCGCTTCCTTCGTCTATGCGCGAATGATGCTCGAGCGCGGCTTCATCGTCGGCGCCACGCGGCTGACCAAGCGGGTCTGGCAGCTCTACGTCGCCCACATCATCCTGTTCGTGATCTACATCGCCTCGATCAGCTATCTGGCGCTGCGGTTCGGCGATTCCGACATGATCAACGAGTTCAACGTCGCCGGCCTCGTCGACAACGCCACCGAGACATTGCGCCAGGGCCTGTTTCTGCGCTTCAAGCCGCTCAATCTCGACGTGCTGCCGCTCTACATCGTGCTGATGGGGCTGTTTCCGCCGGTGCTGTGGTTCATGCTGCGCAAGCCCGACCTGACGATGGCGCTGTCCATCGTGCTGTGGCTCGCCGCCCGCCATTATGGACTGAACCTGACCGCCTATCCGGCCGGCCAGTGGTACTTCAACCCGTATGCTTGGCAGGTGCTGTTCGTGTTCGGCGCCTGGTGCGCGATGGGCGGCGCCCGGCGTTCGGGAGCCGTGATCAATTCGCCGATCACGCTGTGGCTTTGCCTCGGCTATCTCGCCTTCGCGCTGGTTATGACCATGGCCGGCCGCTTCCCTACCCTCGGCGGCATGTTCCCGGGATGGCTGTTCTCGGCCTTCAACCCCAACGACAAGACCAACCTTGCGCCCTACCGCTTCCTCCATTTCGTCGTGATCGTGATCCTGGTGATCCGCTTCGTGCCGAAGGACTGGCCTGGTCTGGAGTGGAAGGTGTTCGATCCCTTGATCGTCTGCGGCCAGCAGTCGCTCGCCGTGTTCTGCGTCGGCGTGTTCCTGTCCTTCGTCGGCCATTTCGAGCTGTCGATGAGCTCGGGCTCGCTGTTCGCGCAGATCTTCGTCAGCATCGCCGGCATCGCGATCATGACGACGGTGGCCTATTACATTTCCTGGTCGAAAAAGCAGGACAAGCCGTTGAAGCCGCCGCCGCCCAAGGCTGCGGCCGCCGCCTCGCCCGCAAAGGCGGCCTAGAGCCATTTCCGTTCCGATGAAATCGGAACGGGGCGCTAGCTTCTAGTAGCGGCAGCGGAGCCGGCTCAGGCCGCTTCGCTGTCGTACTCGGTGAACTTCTTGTAGATCCAGTCGCGGCCGTCGTGGCGGCGCCAGACCTTTCCATAGACGAGCTGCCCGTTGATCGAGCGGCGCGGCACGATCACGGTCCAGAGGTGCCAGATCACGGTCCAGCTCGACTGCGGATGGACGGTTCGGACGTTGCGATCGAAAGACATGACGCAAAACTCACAAGATATGAGCGCCGCGACGAACTGTGACCTGTGTGACCACCGATTGCAGGCACCCCATCGCGAGCCTTGCCGACCTGATATCAGCCAGGAATGTGGCTGCAACGACCACTCGGCCTTAACCTAACTGGTCAACCTTACCCCTCGTGGGTACCCGCCAAGACCCGTTGAAAGCCGGCGCCGATCTTTCTATGATGCGTGCACAATTTGAGAATGAGCGCGCCGTTTTGGACGCGTGGCAATTGCGAACGGATTTTCATTTTTCAAATGACTTGCTGACTGGGGCACCACAATGAATATGCAATGTGGACGTTTGCGCCTGGCGGTGTGCTCGGTGCCGCCTGCGCCGCGCATCAAGACAGTCAAGACATCCGTCTCTGAACCGCCGAAGGCGGCCAACGACAATCATCTGGCGTGGCCGTTCCTGCCGTTTCCGCTCGGCTGGTACGCGACGAACTGATCCCCGGAAATAGCGCGACGCCGCTCAAGCGGAATATCATCGCTTGGCGGCGTCCGTTTAGGCATTGGGCGCTGAAATCCCCAATGCCTATATGTCTATGGCGACAGCCAAAGGTTCGAAGCAATTTTGCGAATTCTGGGTCGGGCCGGCCGGCGCAATGCCTTGAAAAATCGCGCAGAAGTGGCGTTGAGTGAAGAACAAGCGCCTGGGCTTCAGGCAAGGCTTCAGGCAAGGTTCGCGCTCGCTTCAGGTCGCCATAGGCCCGCCTGCCCATCCCCCGCAATCGCGCTCGCTCAGATGCGCGACGGGCTCTGCGCTCCGGCGCTGAGCGTGCCCTGCGCGTTGTAGGTCTGTCGCTGCGGCGTGCAGTTCCCGCCTCTGCGGTCGCAACCAATCACCGCGCCATGAGTTGCAGGTTCTTCCCGTCTGTCCGGGGAAGCCGCATGGCTGCGATCCATGCCCGCGCGATGTACGGACGGTCATCTCGTCTCACGACCGTGTGAGCTGGAGCGCGGCCGGTGAATTTTCACGAGCGAGCAGAGACCAACGAACAGCAGGCCGCAAGCCAAGGGGATGCAGTGAGTCAAATCGATACGACCGAGAAGCTCTCGGGCACGCCGGAGACTGAAAGTTCGCTGTTCGCACTGTGCGGGCTTGGCGTCGCCGGAATCGCCATGCTGGGCTGGATCTGCGCCCTCGCCTGGATCGCCTGGCGCCTGGTCGATTGGCTGTTGTTCTGAAATTGAAACGCCGCCGGGACGCCGATGCACGCAAAAGCTGCAGCGGACGTAATTTCGCGGGGGTCGCCCCGCTGACCTGACGATCGGCAGCGGCAACGGGATGAGCGCGGCGCAATATCGAGAGAATTGAAGGAGCTTCAACCTCGGGACTGGTCGGGGCAGCTGGATTCGAACCAACGACCTGCAGTACCCAAAACTGCCGCGCTACCAGGCTGCGCTATACCCCGAATGTCCAGCGAGCCCCGTCGATACACGCTTCCCAAAGCGCCATCAAGCTTTCAAGCCGCCAGCAAGGCGGCAATAACCCCGCCGGGTCGCCCTACTTGGTGCCGAACAGCGGGTGGCCGACGCGGTCGCCGGGACGGATGCCGTATTTCTGCGCCGTTCCCGCTACCACCTCCAGCACGGCCCGCGCGGGGCCCTGGGACGAGATGATCTTGGTCGACAGCGGCTCGGTGTTTTCGGCGATGCGCAGGATGCGACCGTCGGCGCGGATGAAAATCATGTCGAGCGAGACGTAGGTGTTCTTCATCCACATCGACACTTCCTGCTCGGGCTTGAAGTCGAACAGCATGCCTTTGCCGTCGGCCAGTTCCTTGCGGTACATCAGCCCGGTCTGCTTCTCCTCCTCGGTCGTCGCCATTTCCACCGAGAACACCTGCACGCCGTTCCTGGTGACGATCTCGAGCGGCTGGAAGCTGGCGGCGCGCACCGGCGCGCTCCCGACGGCACAGCCGACGACGAGGATGGCGGCCAGCCAGCCCCTCGCAATGGACCAGACGGCCTTTCGGTCAAAATTCATGGGACGGTACTCAAGGGGGCGTGGGACTGGACCAGTCCTTACGCGGCGATCGAGACAAAAGCCAGAGGCGCGCCGGACGGCCTGCGCGCCTCTTGTCACGATTGCGGGAGTTGGCGATCGCCGCTAGTGCGACTGCAATCCCGGCGATCCGGTCTCGGGATGGATCTCGGCCGCCATCATGCCCTTGGAGCCGGGCCCGAAGCGGACCAGGACATATTGGCCGGGCCTGAGCTCGGTCATGCCGAAGCGGCGCAGCGTCTCCATGTGCACGAAGATGTCGGGCGTGCCCTCGCCGCAGGTCAGGAAGCCGAAGCCGCGCAGGCGGTTGAACCATTTGACCTGGGCTCGCTCCAGCCCGCTGGTCGCGGTGACCGTGACATGGGTGCGCGGCGGCAGCATCTGCGCCGGATGGATCGCGGTCGACTCGTCCATCGAGACCACGCGGAAGGCCTGGTAGCCCTTGGCGCGCTGGATGCACTCGACTACGATGCGGGCGCCCTCATAGGCGGTCTGGAAGCCGTCGCGTCTGAGCACGGTGACGTGCAGCAGCACGTCCGGCCAGCCATTGTCGGGAACGATGAAGCCGTAGCCCTTTGAAGCGTCGAACCATTTGATGACGCCGTGAACCTCGACGAGGTTGGCACTGCCTTCACCAAGTCCGCTGAACGGGCTTAGCGCGTTATCGCGACCGCCGCCGTGCTCGCCCACAGCGGGAACTCCGATCTTCTTGGACTCAAATCCGTCCGACGACCCCATAACCCCGGACCCCACACTGCCCATTGCAACCCGCCTCAGCGGCGGCGTCGAATCACGCGTCTTAAGAGAATGTTCTCAATTCGACGCGATGCGAATCTTTCGACTCAAAAGATAACACTCCCGGTTGCGGCGCATAGATAAAAAAATGATTCGCCGGAACCTATGAACAGCTTGCACAGCCGCGAATCAAATTGATGCCTCAATTTCCGACAAAGGGCCCGAGAGTCTCGCCGATGTCGTGGCGGATAACGAGGTCGGCGATGTCGTCCTGATCGGTCGGCTCGCGATTGATGATCACCAGACGTGCACCGGCGTTCTTCGCCATCATCGGAAAACCCGCCGCCGGCCACACCACGAGCGAGGAGCCGATCGCGATGAAGAGGTCGCAGGCTTGCGACAGCACGGTCGCGCGCTGCATTTCGTCGTCGGGCATCATCTGGCCGAACGAGATCGTCGCGGTCTTCACGGGCTCGTCGCACGCGGTGCAGTTGGGTGCGCCGCCGTCTTCGTCGAAACGGCGCTTCACCCAGTCGAGCTGATAGGCCTGCCCGCATCCGATGCAGCGCGCATAGGTGGTATTGCCGTGAAGCTCGATGACGTGCCCGGCGGCAAAGCCCGAAGCCTGGTGCAGATTGTCGATGTTCTGGGTGATGACGGCGGGAACCTTGGCGGCGCGGTAGAGCGAGGCGAGCGCGCGATGACCGCGGCCGGGCCTGGCCGCGGCAAAGACCGCCTCCATCGCAAAGCGGCGGCGCCAGGATTCGTCGCGAGCTTCCTGGCTGGCGACGAATTCGTCGAACGGGATCGGACGGTTGCGCGTCCAAATTCCCCCCGGTGAGCGGAAATCCGGGATGCCGCATTCGGTGGAGATGCCCGCGCCGGTGAACGGCACGATGGCCCTCGACTCGGCGATCATGTCGCCGAGTCGCTCCACGCCGCTGCGAAGATCCGATGCAATCACTCGCGGCCTCCGATGTTGGCCTTGCGCTGGCCGCACCATGCGCAAGCGACAAGATCGTTGACGCTGTTATCCACTGCCACGTGAGAATCGCGCAAGCGCGGTCGGCAATTTTTTCCGACCTTCGCTTATCACAATCCTGCAATGCCTCCTCCCCATTGACGCCCCAATCAGAAGCGCCAATGCATGTGTTAACGCGACTCAACGTGATTGCGGCGGCAGTGCGTGAGTTCGGCCGTGCACACATATTGGAGTGCACAGATACTGACGTGTAGAGGGGATTTGACATGACCGAAGACGAACAACGCAAAATCCGCGAACGCGAAGAGATCGCCGCCCGTGTCGCCGCCTTCCGTGCCACGCAGGAAAGATTCCAGCGCGAGCGCGAAGAGTATTTCGTGTCGACGCTCGACAATGCGCGCAAGGTGGAGCGGCCCTCGCTCTGGCCATAAAGGCACCTCCGATCGCGACGCATGAAAAAAGCCCGGAGCATCGCTCCGGGCTTTTCACTTGGTCAGCCGTTACCAGTGGCGGTAGTAGTGGCGCCGGGGGTAGTACGGCCCATCGCCGTAATAGGCATACGGGCCGGGGCTGTAATAGGCGGGCCCGCCATAATAGCCGTAGCCCGGACCATAGCCGTACGGATGGGACGCAGCGATCGCGCCCGCGGTGATCGCGCCGGCGGCGAGGCCGAATGCGAGGCCCGGGCCAATGCCGCGACCGCGCGCCTCTGCAGGCGCAGGCGCCGCAACCGCGGTCACGCCGACGGCCGCAACGGTGGCCAGAACTGCCAGTGTCTTCGTCATGACTCTCCTCCTTCGCGTCTTGCGGGGACAACGTCGCCGGCCCGCAATGGTTGCGCGCAGAAGTGGAACCCGGGCGGCAGAAAAATATCGGCACGAGCGGAACGAAAGCCGGTTCGGCGGATTGCATCTGCGAGTGCGGAAGCCTCCGCTATCCGGTTGAGGCGACAGCACGATGCCCCGTCAGCATCTCCGCGATGCTGGCGGGGTTTTTGGTTTCACGGAAAGAAGTTTCACGGACAGAAAATGGCGGCAGACATCAATGGCTGCCAACGGGACGGATGCCGAGGAGGACACATTGCCGCTATCCGCTTTGCTGGGGCGCATCCGCAGGCTCGTTCCCAAATCGCGCGACCAGCATTACGACGAGATCGTCCGCAACTTCGGTGTCGGCGCGCTGCGCCCGCCGCCGACGCCGATGAGCGACGGCGAGCTGGCGCGGGCCATCGCCGAGTTCCTCAAGGAGCAGCCCTCGAGCGCGTCCGTTGCGACCCTCGGCCGGCGGCTGGACCCCTCTTCTCCGCTGTAAGCGGGTTTGTTTCTGGCGAGCACGGAACAAATGTTTCCCGCGTACGTTGAACCCTCTTCACGCAAGAAGGGACCCGACATGCCCGCGTGGCTTGAAGTTCTGCTCAACCTGTCCGGCTATGCCGGCTTCGTCGCGCTCGCGCGCCGCGGCACCGCGTGCCCTGGCCATTCCGCCGACGACCGCACCTATGGTGACGAGCGCTAATTGGTGTGGGGCGCCTGGCCTGCCGTGCGCACCAGCCGGTCGGCTTTGACCGCGACGCGCGTGTCCTCGAGCTGCGGCCGCAGCGAGAAGCTGATCACCACGAAGGCGAGGCAGAACAGCGAGCCGACGACGGCGACGCGCCGGTAGGTGTGGCGGTCGCCCTGATAAAAGGATGGTTCTGAAAAAGGTGTCATGCAAACTTGCTTCTGGGCAAAGTCGTTTCTTGTCCTTGCCAGACACCTATCCCAAACAGCGGCAAGCGCAACGCGATTGGGGTTTTAACCTAACCGAATAGGGTTATCGGCTTTCCCGCAAATCTTCGTTAGGAGTTTGCGCAAGGCTTGAGACATCTGCCCTCGAGATCCCGGCGCGCCGCTTCAGACCGTCTCCGCACCAAAACTCCTGAACCGGTACGGCTTTGTTCCAGCTTCGCCTGCATTTCGTTCTCGAAGAACGAATCGGAATCGAAAAAATCGGCACGGAGCAACTCTTAACAAGTGGTGCGGATCGTCGCGAAAGCGAACGTGCGATCGCAGCGAAGGCACCATCACTCCATGTCGTCTCGCTTCAGTGGCGGCGGCACCTGCGGCACCGAGGGCCTGCCTTTGCGCAGCCGCTTGTGCCTGTCGGACCAGAACACTTTGACGATCTCGGCGAGAAACCAGCACGCATCCATGTCGCTCTCCTTCGCCTCATTCCGTAACGAGGACACGAGGGCGGGACCGTGCGAAGCATCACGCTCACGCGCGGCGAGAAGGACTGTCCCGCATCGACACAGAAGGCACGCCTTGTTCTGCATCCGACTCCATTTCGTTCGCAAAGAACGAATCGGAGTCGAGCAAATCGGCGCGGCGCGACTCCTAACGATCGATGAAGGCGCGCGCCGTCACGGCTTCATCGGCAAGATTTTCAACGGCAGACGAGATCGCGCTTACTGGGTCGCGTCGTGGCCCGCCGGCGCGCCTCACGCCGCTCGCTTGGCGTTGGCCTTCTCGGAAAAACATTCGAGGATCTGGATGCGGAGCTCTTCGGCGGCCGGCCCCTCGACCTTCCTCAGCTGATTCCAGAGCCTGATCACTTCGCGCTGTTTCTCGATGGTCATGAGTCACCTCCAACGTGATGACCAACTAGAACAAAATGAGAACAACAAGTCCAGCCCCTCGCACGCGATTTCCCACGCACATCGCCTCAAGCCTTGCCGGCGCTGCGCCCCCCTGAAAGCTGGGGATTTCCGCGCCCGGCCACTGGCAGCGCCGCCTGACGAACATGCGCCGTCGCCACGGCGGGTTGCTTTTTGGATTTTCAACCTTAAGTTCGAGGCGCTGGCGGCCAGGCGCTGAAATCCCAACGCCGCCGGCCAAGAGAGCCCCGTGCGCAAGCGCGGGGTTTTTCTTTTGGGAACGCGCCGTCGCCCTCGCCGTTAGCCATTCCGGAGCGAGGGACCGTGACCAGGAAATTTTACGCCGTCGAAGTGGTTCGTCAGATCGAGGAGACCGTGGAGATCATGGTCGAGGCCCCTGACGAGACCACGGCGCACGATGCGGCGCTTGCGCACCTGAAGGCGCGCGGCTCCGAATATCAGTGGCTCAATCCCAAATGCGAATTCATCGTCTGGCGCGAGCGCCAGATCGATCCGCCGGCGATCATCGATGTGTCGGTGCCGACGGAGTAGCGGCCGGAACGAATGTCCCCGCCCCGCGTTGTCAGGTCGAATTCAGTGGTGCTGGCGGCTGTGCGACGCGGCCGTCCAGCTTTGAGAAGCCCCGGTCCCCAACGCCGGGGTTTTTCTTTGCGGCGCGCTCGAACAACAGAGCAGCAAACAACAAAGCAGCCACACGGGCGTTACACCGGGTGGCTGCTTTGACGACTGTCAGCTTCGCGCAAGATTCCGTCGCCGTCATCTCAACCGCCGAACGCCGGACAACGTTCCGGCGCGCGACAAATTTCCGTGCGGCCTTTGTTGACCGTCAGACCGGCAAATTGTCGTTCAGCCCCGGCGGGACTTCGCCTTGCGCGGCCCGCTCGGCGAGGAGCAACTTTTCGGCCTCATACCAGAAGGTGTCCATCCTCCCCGCGGGCTCGCCGGCTTCCCGCCAGAGATGATAGGCGCGGTCCCGGATCTGTTCCTCGCTCAGACTGGCCATGTGACGTCTCCCTTTGGGAAGCAAAGCCTGACGACGCCCGAGAGTTCCTTGTCCGTGTCCGGCACACCAGCCGGCTGTCGTTGCGGCGCTCCGCGACAGCGAGCCGCCGCGACGATGTCGCGGGTCGCTTAGCGAGCCCCTTAGACGGAGTCCTTGGCCACCTTCAGCGGCGAGGCCTTCACCGACTTGCTCGCCGGCTTCGCCGCAAACTGCATCGGCTCCTTGGTGAAGGGGTTGACGCCCATGCGGGCTTCGGTCGCCGGCTTGTTCACGACCGACATCTTGGCGAAGCCGGGAATGACGAACTCGCCGGACTCGTTGAGCTCCTTGTAGCCGACCGTCGCCATGTACTCGATGACCGACTTCACGTCGTTCTTCGACAGCTGCGTGCCCTCGGCAATTGCATCAATCAATTGAGTTTTCGTCATCTTCGCCATGTCTGAATTCCTTTTGTGCGGGTGAGCAGATCCTGCTCAGGACGCGGCTGAACCACGCAAGTGTGATGCCGATTCACGCCGGAGGTCATGAAGTCACGGGGCTTAGAACCCATTGAGGCCCAAAACACAAGCATGGCTTCGGCTGGGGTTCCACCCTTTCCCGCGAAAGTGTCGCAGCATGCGCCGCGTTGGCTTTGAACCATTCTGCCGCTGGCGCGTCTAACTAATTGAAGTCCCCAAGCTTCACCCCCATCAGAGAGCCCCGCTTCCCCCAGGCGGGGCTTTCGCTTTTGGAGGCCTGATGGAGCGCGCCGGCTGTTATATGGTCGGATGTTTCTCGTGAGGGGCTGATGAAGATTGCCATTGTTATCGCCGGCCTGATCGTCGTTGCGGTCGCCGCCCTGGTCGCCATCCAGCCGGAGTTTTTGAAGCCTGCGTCTCTGGCACAGGTCAAGAAGTCCGACATCTTCGGCTTTTCGCCCGGGATGACATTCGAGGAGACCAACAAGCTCGTCACGCAACGTCACTACCGCTGCCGACAGGGTCGAGGTTCGTACATCCTCGAATGCGAAATCAACGGCGCCAAGGTCACGGTCTATAATGACGACGTCGACGCCAGCCACCCCATCCGGCGCGTCCATGCTGAGTTGAACAATCCGGGACCGCAGGACGCGGCCGTCAAATCGATCTCCGACCAGTTCAACGCCCAGCCGACCAGGGACGCCCGCGACGGATGGACGTGGATCGTCGGCCGTGGGCTCAAGCTGAGCTACGACGGCCGTGCCTTGAAGCTCGTGGACGAGGCCGGGGATGACAGGCTTCGCAACGACGAAGCCAAGCGCTAGGCGCGCTGCGCTGAAATGAGCGGACCGTCACCGCAACCCGGTTATCCCCAGCCAACGCGTCACCTCGTCGTGAAACCTGCGGTCCGGCACGCCTTGTTGAGACTTCGGTAACCTAACCCATCCACTCTCCCCGCCAGTATCGTTGCGTTGGAGTAAACCCACAGTGCTGAATTTTGACGAGCTGCGTGAACTCGCGGCTGATGTTCGCGTGTTTGTTGACATCGCCGAGGACAAGGCTGAAGCGCTCAAGGCCGTCATCGCGGCCTACGACGTGGTGCTGGCGATCTTCCCCTCGCAGGAAGGCATGGGCCTCCACGTCATCAAGGGCAAAGAGATCCTGGACAGAATCGCGAACTCAAGGACCCATGCGATCTACAGCCACACGGCGATTGCGGTTCCCGACCTCGAGCATGCGCAGATGCTCAAATATCTGACGGCACCTGTCGAACGACGGATTGCTGCGTAGCGGCTCACGGCAAGCGCATCCTCACGATGACCGGCGGATAGGAACGGTTGGCTCTCCCGCACATTGATCCATCTCCAGATGAGGAGATTGCAATGAGCGTTGAAGGTAAAGCCAAGGAAGCCGCTGGCTACGTCAAGGAAGAGCTGTACGAGCACGGCAAGTCGCCCGAGAGCCAGAAGAAGGCTCAGGAGGGTCGCGACCTCAGGAACGAAGGCCGCGTCGAAGACGGCAAGCCGCCGAAGACAACGAAGCCCGGCACCGGTCACTAGACTGACTTTTTGAGAACCGCCCCTGGCTCGTGTCAGGGGCGGCTTTTCATGTGCGCTCCTGCCCCGGACGCAGCGCTCCTGGCGATGCGAAGCATGGTCCAACAGCGACGAACACGCTGCGGCTACGTCCCGTCTCGCAAGTCCGTGGTCGCGAAGTGACATCCAAACGCCACCAGGACCAAAGCAAACGTCGCGCCGAGCAGAATTCGCAGAGTCGATCCCATCTCCTGGCTCACATACCGGACATCGTGCCGGTGCGCGTAGCGTTCAGGATGCGCGGCATCAGGCTGCTGGGGTGAGACAGTCAAAAGCGCCAGCCACGCGACGGTCCCGCAAATCGCAGCAACCCTCGCAATGTTTCCGAGCCTTTGAAGCCAGCGCTTCATGCCGCCCTCATCATGGCGTGGATCTCCGCTACGCCCTTGTTCGGATCAGCCTTCATAAGCTCCAGGAGGTCGCCGCGCGTCTCAAGTCTTCGGCCTGGCCAGCAGCCTGAGAGCGCTGAGAACGATGAGAACGGCGAAAGCACCGAGAGCGTAGGTGAGTGCATTCACGACCCAGGATATGGCGATCCCTGCGAAGCTGGAGCCTCCGACCGCTCCCCAGAACAAATACGCCGCGGTGATGCCGGGCCATTCCAGCGAAAGAAAAGCGAAGTCGGTCAGCGGCTCGATGGCGAGGAGCACCGACGAGATGAGCGCCCCGATGGCCAATGCGATGATGAGGTTTGCCTTCACGGAGAGCATCAAAACCCCAGCAGCCCGGCGAGAACCGGAATGAGGAAATAGGCGGCGAGCCCGAGAAGGCCGCCCACGACAAGGCGTGCAGCGCGGGCCGTGAATCTTCGTATCGAGCCACGCACAAACGGCCACCGCAGCCCGTCTCAGCCAGTCACCGACGAGGATTCTGACGAGATCAAACAGGAGTTCTGCAAAGAAAGCGGCCATGGCGTTTAGTCGCCCTACCTCTGGCGGGGTTCAACCGCCGCGGGTTGGCCATTGAGGGCGCCGGTTCGATAGGTTGCTGGCGAGGTCACTGCTCGACACTCGTAAACAGCCATCATCGCCGAGGAACGGGCCGATCGGGGCTGGATTGGTTTTCCGTCACCGTGAGTGATGCCGATGCGGATTGACGAAAAGCCGGCCGAGGCGGGTTCTCATTTAAGAGAATTCCCTGCATAGTGCGGCATGGCCAAAGCAAAAGTGACCTTCAAAACCGTCCGCCTCTCAGACAGCGACTGGAAGATACTGGCGGACTACCCCGACCACGAACAGCGCGAAATCACCGGATTCGCCAGCAAGGCAGATGCCGACGACTGGATCAACGGCGATCGCAAGATCGCATGGCTCCGTTCCCAGGGTTACGCCAAGTGAGCTAGCCAAGTGACGTAGCCGTCGCGCGCACGTCGCGATCCCCCTTTTTGATGTTGCAGCCGCATCGTGTCATGTCCTCGCGCGGACAGACGGTCACGCATGCGCGGCTCACGCCTTGCGTTAGGACCCGCTAGCGTCCCCTGCAGCCAAAAGGAGTAAATTCAACCGTGGTCAATCAAGGGGAGATCGTCATATTGCCGGACCAGATCCCCTGGGGCCCGGTCGACGCGCGTGGCGCAAGTGCCATTGGCTTGCTTTCGCCGAAGGTGGTGGAGAAGCTGGGGTATATGATGGGGCTGGTGCGGGAGCGAGCGTGACTCGTTCGCATCCGTCGCGAAGCGCGAACGCTGCTCGCAGCCACTTCAATTCGTCGTGGTCTTGCCGCCGCGCATGCACACGAGCTTGTCCTCACCAAATCCGAGAATGAGCCAAGCGGTCTCATCGAAACCGTCTGCGAGCTTTCCCTCGTGAGAATACACGATCCGAGCAGCTTCCGACTTCGACGGCGGTCCCAACGCCGTGATTACCTCCTGACGCGACATACCTAAATGCAGCTTGCTGTCGAGGACGACGGGCGAGAACTTTTCCGGGATGATGGCGCAATCGGCCGAGGCCCCGGCGTCTTTCTCGGTGAGCTCTTCAACGATCTCCGTGACGAGATGGTCCGGGCCGCCCATCTCTCCGCTGGACACCACCCATAATCGATGCTGCGCGCGCCGATAACACAGCCAATAGATGCTATCTCCAGCGTCGCCTTGGTGTCGGATGGTCCCTTCGCCCACGGCTTCGCGAACCGCGCCGAGTCGCGTCTCTTCGAAGCGGCCGGCGAATGCGCCTAGCGAAAAGCGGGTCGCCAATCTCTTCACGACTGTCGGCGGCACGCGCTCGAACGCATGTTCGTCGACTGGGGGCGGCGGTGTCTGCGCGGAGCAGTCGTCCGCGGGGATCGCGAAAAGGAGAAGGAGCAAGAAGAGCGTCTTTCGACCATCAACTCCGAATTGCCTATATATTTCTCGCCTCAGCAGGTCGCGCCTAGGCGTCGAGAGTGCGGGCATCAGTTTCTGGGTGTCGGACACGTCAGTCACCCCAGCTTCCCTTCATTGATCTTGTGCGCAACCTCGCCAACAGAGCTGCCAACGATGACGGCGGTCACGATTGGCCAAAAACCCGCCACCATGACGATAGCGCCCCAACGCATGTCTTCGCCGGGCCGTCTGTAGCCATCGTTGATGCCGCCGAGGATCAACCAGATCAGGCAGCCAATTGCATATCGCTTGAACCATTTCACGGCGAAATACCTTCCAGATATGGGCATTAGTGACCGTGACATTGAGGATGGTTCATCGGCAGGACCGGGCTTGCTCATTGACGAGAAGCGCTGAATTCCGCTGACAGCGCATTGAACTCATCTGCGTGTCCCGGCTGACGCTACGGCTTGTCCGTCCATGCGGAATTGGCTGACCGCACCCACCGTCTCTCCCTCACGCAGATGTGCCTGCGCCCCCTGCCCCTCCTCCCACTTTCCTGCTATCTCCTGTCCCCGCCGTTCCGGCCCAAACCAAAACACCTCCGTATCAGGGAGCAACAACCATGCGATACCTCCACACCATGCTGCGCGTGCGCAATCTCGATGTCGCGCTGAAGTTTTACCAGGATGCGCTGGGACTGAAGGAGGTGCGGCGGATCGAGAACGACAAGGGGCGCTTCACGCTCGTCTTCCTGTGCTCGGCGGACGATCTCGAGGCGCTGAAGAAGCAGCCGCAAACGCGCGGCGCGCCGCTGGTCGAGCTCACTTACAATTGGGACGAGGAGAAGTATGGCGAGGATCGCTTCTTCGGCCATCTCGCCTATGAGGTCGACGATATCTACGCAACCTGCGCGCAGCTGATGAAGGCCGGCGTCACCATCAACCGTCCGCCGCGCGACGGCAACATGGCCTTCGTCCGCTCGCCGGATCTGCACTCGATCGAGCTGCTGCAGAAGGGCGAGCCGAAGGCGCCGGCCGAGCCGTGGTCGTCGATGCCGAATACCGGCCACTGGTAGGGCCGCGACGCAGGAACTAGCCCTCGCTACCCGTGTTGTCCCTCCGACATAACTATTGGAGGAGGACGCAATGGGACGAGGACTGTTGCTGTGGATGCTTGGCGTGCCGATCCCGGTGATCATTCTGTTGTGGCTGTTCTTCGGCCACTGATCATCGGGCTCGATTTGCCGGGTTCGATTTGCCAGGCTCAACTTGCTAGGTTCAACTTGCCAAGTTTGGCTTGCAATGAAAGCTCCGCCGACGGCGGAGCTTTTTGCATGAGGGGCGCGCCGCAATCGCCGTCGCTCCCGCCAGGGAATTCCGCTATCACGCGCGCCAAAGCGAAACGCGGGAGGACTTCATGCCGGACACCAAGCGGACGATCTGGGGCCGCGCCAACTCGGTCAACGTGCAGAAGGTGCTGTGGTGCCTCGCCGAGCTCGACCTGCCCTATGAGCGCATCGACGCCGGCATGAGTTTCGGCAAGACCCGCGAGCCCGACTATCTCGCGATGAATCCCAATGCGCGGATCCCGACGCTGGTCGAGGGCGACTTCGTGCTGTGGGAATCCAACTCCATCATGCGCTATCTCTGCCTCGCGCATGGCCGCGGCACGCCGATCTATCCCGAGGCAGCGAAGCTGCGCACCAGCGTCGACCGCTGGCTCGACTGGACGCTGTCGATGGTGCAGCCGGTCGACCGCCCGGTGTTCTGGGGCATCGTGCGCACGGCCCCCGCCGAGCGCGACATGATCCAGGTGCAGCGGGATGCCGATGCCGCCGCCGAGGTCTGGGCCATCGCCGACCGCCTGCTCTCAACGCACCGCTTCATGGACGGCGACCAGTTCACGCTGGCCGACATCGCGATCGGCGCCTATGCGCGGCGCTGGCTGGGCGTCGAAGGCATCACCCGTCCGGCGCAACCGCATTTGACCCGCCTGGCTCGCCGAGCTCGGTAAACGACCCGGGTTTGCACAGTTTGTCGCACCGCCGATGTCCTGAACCGGTAGCGCGGCGTAAGCTGCGCTGAGCGCGCGATGAATCGTCGTCACGGCGCACGCATCAAGCGTCGCGCCGGGAGTTGACGACTACTGTGCATGGGGTTGTTTTCGTAGTTTTTGTTTGGGGCGGTGCCTAGCGCCAGCCGCGCTCGACCAGCAGCACGCAGATGATCAGCACCAGTGTCACGGCGGCGGTGGCGAGCTTGGCCGTCCAGCTCAGGCCGCGGCCGACCCACAACAGCAGGGCGCAATACATCACGAAGGGGACGATGATGTCGGGCCGCATGAGATCGGGCGGCATCCGGCTTCAGCGCCTGACCGTGGTCTCGACGCTGACCGAGCCGCCGATCTTCACGCAAGTGCCCGTGCTCTCGACCATGACGAAGCGCGGGCCATAGGCGGCGCAGGAGCCGGCCTTCGCCGTGCCGCCCGCGCCTTTCAGCGGCAGAGCCTTGCCGGCCTGCGGCCCCTCGGCTGGCGGAAGGCGCAGCGCCTCGGCCGCGGCCGCGGAGGTGGCCAGCAACGGGATGAGGATGAGGAGCGGCGCGCGCATGCAGCCGTTTTAGCCCGGACCGGCGCCGCGCGCCATCCGGGTCGCCTCGGCCGGGATCAGATGAACTTGACGCCGGCCGATTTGCCGCGACGCCAGATCACCTGGCAGCTCCGCCCGGTGCGGGCGTCACGCGCGAACGCCATCCGGATCACGCCCGGGAGCTGGCTCGCGTCCTCGTCCAGCGTGATCTTTGCGCCGGTATCGGAGATGTCCTGGACCAGGCAATGCCGCGCCGCGAATCCGCCATCGAGCGTGATCCAGGCGTGCCGCGACAGCGATTTGCGGGCTGCGCGCTTCTTGGGCTGGGGCATGGACAAATTTCTCCGGTTCCAGCGCTAGCTCACGGGGCCTAAGAAACCGTTGAAATCGCCCCCGAATGTCACGGGGGTGGAGGCTATCCACCGGTGCCAAAAGACCGTTCCCGAACGGCTTGCCCACGGCGCCAAAGGCCACTATACGTTCGCCCGCTGCAGCCGCCGGGCGCGACTCGGGTGGCCGGCGGCCATGTCGTGAAAAGCGGCGGGGCCTTGTGTTTGCTCCCTTCGTCTATCGGTTAGGACGCCACCCTTTCACGGTGGAGAGAGCGGTTCGATTCCGCTAGGGAGCGCCAACAAATCAATCACTTACTGCCCTGCCCTACCGCCTTGTCCAACACATGGCCAATATACGCGTGTGGACTCGTACACAGCGCCGGGTCGCGGAGCTGCGCGAAATGGAGCGCCTTTGCTCGGATTGGGCGGACGATGACGATCTCGTTCTCGCGCGCGACGGACTGAACGCGCTGGCGGCCGACTACCGCGCCGCTGCGGACGCGATGGTTCCCTCTGGTGCTGTTTGGGACCTTTAGGGCGCGGTGAGCGTTGAGGCGTTAGCACCGGGGCAGGATCGCGAACCCCGGAGTTCGGATCATGAGCACGATCCCTGTGGACCTCGAAAGAAAGTTCGAACATCGGTGGGCCGCCAGATTGGCGCGGCCCATTCCGCCGGCTCCATTTGCGCGCCCTGCCTGTCCGAGGTGCAAGGCCCAGATGATGCTCGTCAGCATCGAGCCAAAAAGCCTAAGCGTGGACCTGCACATGTTTCGCTGCGCTGTCTGCAATCACGCACTTACGACCTTCGCAGCGCATGAAGATCCCATGCATTCCAATGGCCGCTGGCTTCAAGGCGATTTGCACCCACCAAAGTAACCCGCGCTGCAAGTCGTGACCGAAAGCGAGACGCCGCGGCTGCCGGAAGGTTTCAGGGTCGAGCTCGACAAGGACGGTTGGCGGCACTGACTCGCGCGAAGCGGCGATGGCCTCGATGCATCTGCCGCGCTGACTGATCTTCACTAATCCGCCGGCCGCGTAGGGCATGACCATGTCCGATGACTGGACCAAACGAGCGACGAACATCCTTCGAGAACTTCATGCTGCCGAGACGGAGCTAATCGGCAGGGGTGTTATCCTGACCGACGGTAAGGCGGGGACGGTTGATCACGTCTTCCTTGACGAGGTGCACGGGCTCCGGATCTCGATCGGTGGCCACGACGGCAAGTGGCCGATTTCGACTCTGAAGCTTCTAGACTCCGGTTTCGCCAGATAGCTTGTCCGCCCGGTCACCGTCCGCGGTGATCACTCGGTGACCGGGCGCCCAGCGCGGACTTCGAAGGCCTGCTCGCCGGTGCCTGGCCGAGTAAGCCAGTCACGGTTTACCTGGAGTGGCAGCCATGATGCAGAACGTTGTAGCCGGATGCGTCGCAGTGGCTTTGATTATCCTGGCCTTGATTGGCTTCGCCCAAACGCACCATGAATGTTGGCACGGGCACGTGCTCCTAACCCATGAGCCCTGCGGATCCGTCAGCCCTTCAATATAAGAACAACCATTTTCCGCTGATCTAGGCGCGGGACCAAAGCCCTGCCGCTCGTGAAGTTCTGCCAGCACAGGTAAGCTTGCGGACGACTCAGCGCGAAAGCCCCCCTACCGCCCGGTAACCGCCTTCTGGCGCGCAGCGTTCAGGTCTGCCTTTGTCTGTGCAGTTGCGGCACTCGCGGGCTCTCGATTTGGGGGCGGCTCATTGAGGTCTCGGGCCCACGGCGCGCCAGATCGAGCAACTGACTTCGGAGCGGCATGTTCTGAGCTGGAGCAGGCAGAGACGAGAGAGACGACAACAAGGGACATCCCCGTCCGGCCCAACGTTTGAGTGATCCTGTTCATCAGGCAATCAACTTCTGGCGCGGCCTTACTGTTGGCGCCTGCGATCCGCTCTAGCATCGAAATAGATGACCACCGCGAATGTGGCGCCTAGAGCCAAAACGCTGACACAGCCGGTAATCAACGCCACCGCCATCATAGCTGGATCAGTATTTCTACGGCGTCAGGGCTGGGCAATTCACGAATGATTAGCGCATGCAACAAGGCTGGGGCCCGCCAGCGTGAACCGGCGGGGCCTTTGCTTTTCCACACCCACGATGCGCAGTAGCCCGCGTTCGTTCCGCGGCCCAAGGGATTGATAATTTGACTCTCGCGGCGCCAGGCTTCGATGGCGCAATGACCAAGGCAGAGAACCGAGCGGCCGCCAGGGCCTACCACCAGGAGCGGATGCGTAAGCTCGACGAGGAAGCCGAAGCAGCACGCATTTTTAGACGGGGATAAACGACCATGGACATCATCCCATCTCTTTCACGGTGGAGAGAGCGGTTCGATTCCGCCAGGGAGCGCCATCATCCGGGCCATCGGGTCGGGTGATGCGGCGAAATCCGCCGCCCCTCCATGAACCTCCCCGCCCCTGACCGACGACCAATGTCCCGTTGGAACCGGTACAGGCCCATGGCGCAGCGCAAATCCCCCTCGGACCGCCAGACCGGCGCCGCCTCGCCGGCACCGCCGTCCTGGATGCACCGTACCGCGCCCTACGCGCCGGAGCGGCGCGCCAGAATGCTGGAGCACATGGCACGCGCCCGATCGCTTCCGCAGCCCCAGGCCGCGACGGTGCCGACGCCGTCGCACACGAGCGGCGTGGACATTCTCGGCGATGCCTTGGGCTACACGGTCCTGTTCGGTGTCATCGCCCTGCTCTTCCAGTCGCGCGTTCCGCTCTACCTCGGCGCCTATCTCTTCCTCACCGACGGCGAGCGCATCGAGCACGCGCTCAGAGTGGTCGGCATCCGGTTCGAGCCCAACACGATCGGCCCCGACATCATCAAGGGCTTCGCTTCCCTGTTCGGATGGTTCGCGCTGCTCGCATCCTTGCGGGGCTCCGTGCCGGCCTGGCTTGCGGCATGGATGCCGCCGGACACATCCTGGCCCACCATTGCCGGCATCGCCGTCGTGTTCGCGACCGTCGAAGCGTCTGCGGGGCTGGCGATGCGGCACGCATTGCCGTGGTTCGGATTTCAGATCAGGCCGGACAGCCTGACCGCGACGGCGATCAAGCTCCTCATGGCCCTTGGCCTGCTCGCCTTGCTGGTGCTGCTCGGATCTCTCTGAGCGGCATGCAATGACGATGTCGTGAGACGGCCGGGCCGTTTACCGGAAATTTACCCCTGCTATTTGATCGGCGTATCGTTTGCTTAGACGTTGCGCCCTACCGTGAATCTACGGAAACAATCCGAAACACGATTGGCGTTCATGTCCGTCTCAGAGTTCCTCCGGCAGCGTGCAGTGGAAGTCAGCGTGAGCGGCAGCTACTCGCTGCCGCGCTGGTACGATTGCGAGGGCCAGCTGCGCACCTTCGCTTGCCGCACCAAGCGTGTCTCCCCGTTCCGCATGATCGTCGACGTGCCCGTTGTCGGCAAGGTCGGCGAGCGCGTGACCTCCTATTTCCAGGACTTTGGCGAATTCCAGTGCACCATCAGCGCGACGCTGAAGGCGGGCTTCCTGATGGAACTCGACATGACGCGGGAGCGGCGCGCCTGGATGTCGGAAAAGCTGACCTGGCTGGAGAAGAAGCAGAAGGACGCCAGCATTCAGGAACTGCGCAATGACGCGCGCTTCGTTCCCCAGGTCTCGCACAGCTTTCTGACGCTCGCCGACGGCAGCACCCATGCCTGCTTCATCATCGACGTCTCCACGGCCGGCGTCGCGATATCCTGCGAATACGACCCGCAGATCGGAACCCCGCTTGCGGTCGGCGCCTGCGTCGGGCGCGTCATTCGCAAATTCGACAACGGCTTTGCGGTCAAGTTCGCCGAGAAGCAGCAGCGGGACGACCTCGTCCGCCTGGTTGTCCGTACGCCCATGCTGCAATCGGCCTGAATCGGCCCAATCGATTTTAACTCAATTTTAAGTAAATACTGGAGGTGCCGATCCCCGCACGGTAGGGTGTGACCCAGCATGTCCGCAATCACTGCGGGCCCCGAGTTATTGGAAGTCCCGGAATGTCCATCGCTGAGTTCGCCCCGGCAGAGAGACCGCCCAAAACGCGCCCGCCGCCGCAAAGCCGCAGCTTCCACCCGGCGTCATCACTGAAGGCCCGCTCGTCCAGGCCAAGTTGCGCGAAAGCTACCTCCTCCTCGGCATTCTCTACGTCGGCGCTGTCGCGGGCATCATCTGGGCCATCACGCAAGGCGTCGGCAAGGTGGAGCTGTTTACCTTCGCTTGGATGTTCGCGCTGACGACGTTCGGCATCGGCGCAGGCATGCACCGCCTGTTCGTCCATCGCAGCTTCCGCACCGGCCCGATCATGCGCGTCTTCTTCTGCGCCATCGCCCAAATGGCGGTGCAGGGCTCGATCGCCAAATGGGTCGCCAACCACCGCCGCCACCACCTCTATGCCGACGACGTCGGCGATCCCCACAGCCCGCAATTCGACGGCTTCGGCAATCGCTATGTCAGCGCGCTCAAGGGCTTTTTGCACGCCCAGGGCAGCTGGGTGTTCGACCAGGCGACCACCGACAACGAATACTACGCCAAGGACATCCTCGCCGATCCCATCGCGATGTTCTTCGTGCGCACGCGCTGGGTCTGGTACGGGATGTCCGGCGTCTTCATTCCCGGCGTGATCGGCTACACCTTCGGCGGCGTGCACACCATGATCGGCTGCGTGCTGTTCTCCGGCCTGCTCCGCTGCTACCTGCTGATCCTCACCAGCCAGCTCACCGGCTCGGTCTGCCACGCCTACGGCTATCGCCGCTTCGAGGTCGAGGACGCCTCGACCAACGAGTTCGTGACCACGATCCTCACCTTCGGCGAGGGTCTGCACAACAACCATCACCGCTTCCCGCGGGACGCCTATATCTCGCACGCCTGGTGGGAGATCGATCTCAACGGCCTGATCATTCTGGGCATGGAGAAGATCGGCCTCGTCCACGACGTCTTCCACGCGTCGCACCGTCAGCTCGAGCTGGCGTCCGAAGCGGAAGCGCAGGCGGCCACGACGGGGCGCTGAACCGGCAGGCCGGCGGCCTCATCCGGCCGTCTCGCCTCCGCTCCGCTGCCCTATCGCGGCCCCATTGCGGGATCAGCTTTTGAGGGTCTGTGCCTCGTGCCGGACCTCATTTGCAGACTTGCGATCGGGGGACCGAATGGCAGTCAACAAGATTAGGATTGATAAGATCACTTGGGACAGGGTTGGCCGGGTCACCGAGCCCGGACGCTACATGTACACCTTTGGCTGGCTGACGATTACGGCCGGCGATCTCGATATCTGGAAGCAATATCCGCAAGCCGCCTTCACGCTGCTCGCGCACCACGCCGAGCCGGACGAGGCCGTCGGCGAGGAATTCCATCTCGGCGCCTTCGACATCGCGCCGGACACCCCACCGCCGTTCACCACGCATTGAAGGGCGGGAACGCCGGCCCAAATCGCCTTGCGGGCTGCGCGCGGCGCAGGCGGCTGCGGGAACGCATGGCATGCACGTTGCTTAATCAACGTCATGATGCACATCCCCGCCGTCGACCAGGCCTTCCTGCTGCTGCTCATCGTCTTCTGCCTTGGCACGTGCCTCGTACGCGCCTTCTGGGAGCTGGAGCAGGTGCGGGCACGCCGGGTCGCTGCGCCGCCCCGCGGGCGCACAACGAAGCGTGACTAGGCCGGTTGGCCCGGCCCAGCGTTGTCCAGGCGGCAGCCACGCCGCCTCTGGACAGGCCTTTCGCGCACGTGCATCGTGAATCGAAGAAACCTGCGCAGTGCCTTGATCTGACTTGCCAATCGCGATCCGGTGATGAGCGCGGACCGCTCCCATCAATGACGAATTGGTTCTGTCATGCGCTTGATTGCGCTCGTCTTCTACACGTTCGGTGCCGATCCCGATGAACGCTGGCTGTCGCGCCTGTTAAGTGACGCGACAGCAAATGCATGACACATGGTCGCATCGGTAGACGTAGATAAGCAGATCAAGGGAACCTATTTTCGGCGCCGATGTACCTAATTGAAGCTTTGCCCACCGTCATCGGAACTGCCGCCATCGCCCCGGCGCTGCTGATGCTGTGGCTCGTCATCGCCGCCGAGGAGCGTCCGGGACCGCCGGCCCAGGTCTGGACCGCGTTCCTGCTCGGGGCGGCCAGCATTTCGCTGCTGGGCCTTGCCCGCGCGCCCTTCGCCAAGATGGTTGCAGCCCCTGACAACCCCTGGGCGGCGCTCGCCATGCATTCGGTCTTCGGGGTCGCGCTGCCCGAGGAAGCCGTCAAGGTGATCGCCATCGTGCTGGTCTCCTCGACCAAGCGGCGGACCTTCGCCAATCCGATGGACACCGTGGTCTATGGCGCCGCGGTCGGCCTCGGCTTCGCCGCCTACGAGAACCTCGCCTATCTCGTCCAGCATGCCGAGATGTGGCGCTCGCTGGCCGCGCTGCGCAGCGTGCTGACCGTGCCGTTCCACGGCGCGCTCGGCATCATCGCCGGCGCCTACCTGACGATCGCGCGCGCCGGCACGGCGCTGGGCGCCAACCGCCACCATCGCGACTGGGCGCGCCTGTCCAGCCGCCTGCTGATCTTCGCAGGCCCGGTCGCGCTGCATTCGGCCTTCGACTTCCCGCTGCTGACCTTGCAGCGGATGCCCGATCTCGATCCCACGCTGCGGATGTGGCTGGGTGGAGCGAGCCTGCTGATCGGCTTCAGCTCGATCGCCTTCGCCATCCGCCTGGTGCGGCGGGTCGCGCGCCATCACGCGCCGAGGACCGATATCGCGCGGGAGCGGCTCAGCCAGCTGCGCCGGATGTGGGCGCTGCTGCTCGCCGGCGGCGGCGTCGGCTTCCTCGGCCTCGCCTTCGTGCTGACCTCGATCCATCACTGGTTGATCAACCCCGAGCGCAATCTGACATTGGCCCTGATCCCGATCGGCTTCGTCTCGATCCTGCTCGGCCTCGCGCTCCTGATCGTCACGATCGCGATCTACATTCTCGGCCGCAACCGCGTTCGCACCAGCGGCGAAGGTTTTTCGTCAGCGCACGGCGGCGGTTGAGCCCCGGGATGGCAAGCGCGGTGTGTGCATACTAGATTGAGCACACATCTTTCGATCTGGAGCCTGCCGATGACATCGCCTGAGGATTTTTCCCGGCTGCAATCCGCCATGAGCGAAACGGTCAAGGCGCATTGGAAGGCTTTCCTGTTCGAAGGCATCCTGCTTGCCGTCCTCGGCGTCGCCGCGCTGATCCTGCCGCCGCTCGCGAGCCTTGCGATCACGATCTTTCTCGGCTGGATGTTCCTGATCAGCGGCATCGGCGGACTGATCGTGACCTATTGGGCGCGCAGCTCGCCGGGGTTCTGGTGGTCGCTGATCTCGGCCGCGCTGGCCGTGCTCGCCGGCATGCTCCTGCTGGCCCGCCCCATGCAGGCCGTGCTGACGCTGACCATCGTGCTCGGCGCCTACTTCCTCGCCGAGGGCGTCGCCACCATCATGTATGCGCTGGAGCACCGCCGCGAGCTGAGCAGCCGCTGGTCCTGGCTCCTGATCTCCGGCCTCGTCGACATCGCCATCGCGTTCATGGTGATCACGGGGCTGCCGAGCTCGGCGGAATGGGCGATCGGCATCCTCGTCGGTATCAATTTGCTGTTCGGCGGCGCCACCCTGATCGGCATGGCGCTGGCGGCACGCAAGAGTAACAGTTGAGGCGCCTCGTGGCCGCTCGCGCCGATTGGGGGGTGACAACCCGCCAATCGCACGCTATATGAGCGGCCATGATCACCCTCGTCACCAGCTATTTTTGGTACTTTAGCTACGACAGCTCGCTGGCGGCAGGAGGATCGCGCTCAATCTGAATATTGAAGCAAACGTCCGAACAAGCCGCCAGACTTGGCGGCTTTTTTATTGCCGGCAGGTTCAAACAAACAGGAGCCCGCCGTGCTGAGCACGACCGACGATCTTCGTATCCGCGAACTGAAAGAGCTGAGCACACCGGAAGAGGTGATGCGGGAAGTCCCGCGCACGCTCACCGCAACGCGTGTGGTGATGGCGGCGCGCAACGCCATCCATGCCATCCTCAACGGCCAGGACGACCGCCTGCTCGTCGTGATCGGCCCCTGCTCGGTGCACGATCCCAAGGCCGCGCTCGAATATGCCGAGCGCCTCGCGAGCTTGCGCGAAGAGCTGGCCGACCAGCTCGAGATCGTGATGCGGGTCTATTTCGAGAAGCCGCGAACCACCGTCGGCTGGAAGGGCCTGATCAACGATCCCGACCTGGACGGCAGCTTCGACATCAACAAGGGCCTGCGGCTGGCGCGCAACGTGCTGTCCGCGGTAAACAATCTCGGCCTGCCCGCCGGCGCAGAATTTCTGGACATGACGACGCCGCAATACATTGCGGACCTCGTGTCCTGGGCCGCGATCGGCGCGCGCACGACCGAGAGCCAGATCCATCGCGAGCTGGCCTCGGGGCTGTCCTGCCCGGTCGGGTTCAAGAACGGCACCGACGGCAATGTGCGCATCGCGGCGGACGCGGTGAAGTCGGCCTCACATCCGCATCATTTCATGGCGGTGACCAAGCTCGGCCGTTCGGCGATCGCTTCGACCGCGGGCAACGAGGATTGCCACATCATCCTGCGCGGCGGCAGCCAGCCGAACTACGATGCGGCAAGCGTCGCGGCGGCCTGCGACGATCTGGCCAAATCCGGCGTCGCGCCGCTGGTGATGGTGGATGCGAGCCACGCCAATTCGAGCAAGAAGCCGGAAAACCAGCCGCTGGTCATGGCCGACATCGCCGGCCAGATCTCGGGTGGCGAGAACCGTATCATGGGCGTGATGATCGAGAGCAATCTCGTTGCCGGCCGCCAGGACGTGGTGCCGGGCAAGCCGCTGACCTACGGCCAGAGCATCACGGACGGATGCATCGACTGGGCGACCACGGCAACCGCGCTCGAGCAACTCGCTGACGCGGTCGAGATCCGGCGCAACACGAAGCGCGCGGGGCTGCACGAACGCTCGGCGTAAGGCCAAAGTCAACGCGGGCGGGGCGAGCTGTCGCGCCCTGCCCGCCGCTGGCCACAAGCTAACAGCCGCGGCAGATGCTCTTGATCTTCTTGTCGAGCGCCGCGTCTTCCTTGTTCACGGGATTATTCGGATCGCTCAGGTTTTTCTCGTTCGGTACGTCGCCGGCGCGCGGCTGGCGATGCCCGATCGGTGCTTGCGGCACCGACCCGGACGTCGCGCCGCCGGATGTCGCCCCCTTGGAGCCGCTGGGCTGTGCAACCGCCGCGCCGCCAAGCAAGACCACGAGCGACGCTGCCACCACCATGATCTTCTTCATGTCCGTTCCTCCATTCTCAAACCCACGTTCTCTGCATCGCCGCTCACGTCTCGGGCGGATAGAGATGAACGTCGCCGCAATAATCCACGATACGATAGCGCGTTTCCGTTTCCGCTTCACGCGCGTCGGCTGCGGTATTTTGCACCGCCAACACATAATTCGGCCCCACCGGCGATTTGCCGGCGCCGCCGGGAATGTCGATGACATAATCGGGCTGACACAGTCCTGACACCCGTCCGCGCAACTGCCGCATCAAATCCTGCCCCTGGGCCAGCGTCGTTCGCAAATGCACGGTGCCCGGCGCGAGATCACCGTGATGCAGATAATAGGGCTTGATCCGGCATTCGACGAAAGCTCGCATCAAATCCGACAAAGCGGCAATGCTGTCGTTGACGCCGCGCAAAAGCACGGACTGACTCACCATGGGAATTCCGGCATCGGCAAGCCGTGCGCAGGCCGCGCGCGCGGGCCCCGTCAACTCGCGCACATGGTTGGCATGCACCGCGACCCAAGTGGTCGCGCCTTCGACCTTCAACGCAGCCACCATCTCGTCGCTGATCCGCGCGGGATCGGCGACCGGCACGCGGGTGTGAAGGCGGATGATCTTGACGTGATCGATTCCCGCGAGATCGGCCATGATCTCGCTCATCCGGCGCGGCGACAGCATCAAGGGATCGCCGCCGGTCAGGATCACTTCCCAGATCTCGCTGTGCGAACGGATGTAGTCGATCGCCGCGCGATAGGCGCCGTCCGAGAGCGCGTTCTCCTTGCCGGGCCCGACCATTTCGCGGCGGAAGCAGAAGCGGCAATAGACCGCGCAGACGTGGACGAGCTTGAACAGCACGCGGTCGGGATAGCGATGCACAATGCCCTGCACCGGCGAGTGCGGATGATCGCCGATCGGATCGGCGCTCTCGCCTGGCTGCATCTCCAGTTCCGCGACGGTCGGAACGAATTGCCGCGCGATCGGATCGTGGGGATCGGACGTGTCGATCAGCTCGACCAGCGCCGGCGTGATCGCCACCGCATAGCGCGCGGCGACACGCTCGAGCGCGGGCAGCGCTTCGGCCGGTGCAAGCTGCGCGGCCACAAGTTCGGCCGGCTCACGCAGGGTGCGTGCAAGATTGGTCTTCGTCATGTCTCACTTAACGTTTCATTTGCAGGCGGTGTCCACACCACCTGATCGATCCGCGCTGCGCCGCTCGCCAGCATCACCAGCCGGTCGAAGCCGAGCGCGACACCGCTCGCCTCCGGCATTTGGGCGACCGCGGCCAGAAAATCCTCGTCCAGCGGATAGGCCTCGCCATAGCGGCGCTGCTTCTCCGCCATCGACTCCGTGAAGCGCTTGCGCTGTTCCTCGGCGTCGGTCAACTCGCCAAACCCGTTGGCGAGCTCGACGCCGCAGGCATAGACCTCGAACCGCTCGGCGACCCGCGGGTCATCGGCCTTCACCCGCGCCAGCGCCGCCTCTGGAGATGGGTATTCGAACAGAATGGTCAAACGCCCCTGCCCCAGATGCGGCTCGACATGCTCGACCAGGACCTTGCTGAAGATGTCTGACCAGGTGTCGTCCTCCGCCACCCGGACCTTGCCGCCGGCGGCCTGCGCGAGCGCGGCACGGTTACCCTCGCCGCCCGAAATTGTCGACAGCAGGTCGATCCCTGCGAACCGCTCGAAGGCGCCGGCGACCGTCACCAGCTCCGGCTCGGCGAAGGGATCCGCGGTCCGGCCGCGGAAGGAGAAATTCCCGATCCCGGTCGCCTGCGCGGCGCGGGCGATGACGACGACGGTGTCCGCCATAATGGCATCATAGGGGGCGCTGGCCCGGTACCATTCCAGCATGGTGAATTCGGGCAGATGCAGGTCGCCGCGCTCGCGATCACGGAACACCCGTGCGAATTCGAAAATCCGCTCCTCGCCCGCCGCCAGCAGCTTCTTGCAGGCGAATTCCGGCGAGGTCCGCAAGTACCGGCTGGCACGGCCGCCATCGGGCCGCATGATCTCGGTCCGGGGGGCGTGCAGATGGGTTTCGTTGCCCGGGGAGACCTGAAGGACCGAGGTTTCGACCTCGAGGAACCCCTGCTCGGCGAAAAAGCCCCTGAGAGACCCGGCAATGGCCCCTCTGGCCTGGAGGAACGGCCGCCGGTCGAGGTGCCGCGAGGGCGACCAGAACGGCGAAATCGGCTTGTCCCCAACCATCAACCGGCCGCCGCGCAGGCCAGCAAAATGCTGGCATTCAACGACAAAATGCGTATGTTGCGGCCCGAAACGGGTGCCGCGGTCTGATTTGAGGCCCCAGGTCCCCCATCAATTTGACCACGTCCTGGCCGGAGCCGGGCCAAGCAAGCAGGAAATATAGCTTTGAGAGTCATCGCCAGTTCTATTCGCAAGGGCAACGTGATCGAGCAAGACGGCAAGCTTTATGTCGTTGTGACCGCCGAGAACATCCATCCCGGCAAGGGCACTCCGGTCAGCCAGATCGAAATGCGCCGAATCTCGGACGGGGT
This sequence comes from Bradyrhizobium sp. S3.7.6, assembly GCF_054061875.1. NCBI lineage: Bacteria > Pseudomonadati > Pseudomonadota > Alphaproteobacteria > Hyphomicrobiales > Nitrobacteraceae > Bradyrhizobium > Bradyrhizobium sp. S3.7.6. The sequence continues at coordinate 5,402,755 of NZ_JBSSEQ010000001.1, forward strand.
AAAGATCTCCGAGCGCTACAAGACCACCGACCAGGTCGAGAAGGCCACGATCGAAGAGCGCAACTTCACCTTCCTCTATGAAGATGGCGACGGCTTCCATTTCATGAACCCGGAAACCTATGACCAGGTCCAGGTGTCCAAGGACGTCATCGGCGACGCGGCCGCCTATCTCCAGGAGAGTATGACGGTCAAGCTGTCGACGCATGACGTCAACGTGGTGTCGATCGCGCTGCCGCAGCGCGTGACGCTGGAAGTGGTCGAGACCGAGCCCGTGACCAAGGGCCAGACCGCCTCCTCCTCCTACAAGCCCGCGGTGCTCTCCAACGGCCTGCGCACCACCGTGCCGCCGCACATCGCCGTCGGCACCCGTATCGTGGTGATGACCGAAGACGGCTCCTACTCCGAGCGCGCCAAGGACTAAGCGAGGAATCAGAGCAGGTGCCGCCGGGGGCCGAGGCAGTGGTTGGGAAAAGTTTCCGCTTCGTCTCGCTGTTTCTGGCGGCGCTTTCGCTCCTCACCGCCACTCCGCTCGCTGCGGACGAAATCCGCAGCCCTTCGCTCACGGCGCTGCGCGTCGATTGGCGCGCAGCGCTCGACCAGCTCCGCACCGAGGTCAACAGCCGTCCCCCGATCGCGGGCGACTTCATCTTCGCACCCCGCCGTTCGGTGCCACGCTACGATCCGCGCGCGATGCCTGCGCTGGTGCAGCTCAACGCGGTCTCATCGCAATTCTTCACCGGTATCGCCCGCAGCTCCGTGCCCGTGCTGCTGCCGTTCGATGCTGCCGCCTATCTCGAGGCGCAGCGCAATCGCGCGCCGGGGACACTCGCGCTCTCGCACTACCAGGCCGACTTCAATCCCGTCGACATGTTTGATGCCGGCCCCTCAGGTTACAGTGCCAGCTTCTCGCTCGAACCCGGTGCCGGCGACGGCATGCCGAGCCGCGTCTACACAAGGCCGGTCGAGGTGCAGATCACGGGCTCGGCACTCGTTTACGACGTCGCCGATCCCGCCGGCGGCAAGGGCGAGCAGGTCAAGCCGCTTGCGGCAACCTATCCGGACCTGCGCAGGTTCATCCGGGAAGGCTATGTGCACTACGCCTTCACCCGCTTCGGCGTTGCCTATGTCGTCTCCATCCAGTGCCTGGATAGCATCGCAAAGCCGCGGAGGCTCGCCTGCAAGGAAGCCTATCCGGTTGCCGAGCGCTTCCTGAAAGGGCTCCGCATCGCCGGCGGCCAGCGCATGCGGCCGCTCACGGACATGGCCTCCAGCATCATCGATCGTCCTTCAGCGCGGTCGCCGGATTTCACCTACCGACCGAGCGGCGACATCATCCCGAACACCGGCTATCGCAACAAGGCCGGCCATCCGGATGTGATGGCCTATGCGCAGATCCGTTTTCCGCTCGAAAAGGCGCCCGCCTTCGTGCGTTCGCAATCCTACGGCAAGCGCGACAAGAGCGACGGCCCGACGGCCTATCCCTGGCGCGACAATTTCTGCGAGTCCCGCAGTTTCGAGGTCTGGCAGTGCGGCGGCGGTTATGGCCACCAGGGCGAGGACATCCGCGCCGCCGAATGCCCACCGCCCGGCGAAGGCCACGAACCCTGCGATCGCAAGCAGCGCGGCGTCGTCGCGGTGCGCGACGCCATCGTGATCCGCGGCGCCAAGGATCAGGCCGCGACGCTCGAGGTCAACAGCCGCACCGAGCATATTCGCTTCCGCTATATGCACATGAACCCGCAGGCGCTGACCGCCGACGGCATGCTCAACGGCCGCATCGTCACCGAAGGCGAGAAGATCGGCGTGGTCTCCAACTATCTCGACCATCCCGCCGGCACATCGATGCATTTGCATTTCGACGTGCAGGTATTTACTCGCGACGGCTGGATCTGGGTCAGTCCTTACGTCACGCTGGTCTCGGCTTATGAACGCCTGATCCACGCCCGCGGCCGCGAAGTCGGCCCCGAGATCGCCGGCACGCCGCAGCCGGTGGCGCATGCGTTGCCGGAGGACGTGATCAAGCCGGACCTGCGCGAGGGATCGAGCGGCGAGGAGAATTGAGGGGCGAGTTCGCTCATGCGGCCGCTACGGACTACTCCAACAGCGTCGTCAGCTGCGCGCCCTCGTCCGCCACGAACACCGCGATCAATTCCGCCGGCTCGGTCGCGCTGGCATTGGCCGAGACCAGATGCGTCGATCCCGGCGGCTCGAAGAAGGACTGGCCGACGCCAAATGTCTCGACAGGACCGCCGCCAAGCTGGGAACGGATTTCACCCTTGGTGATGTAGGCGGTCACCGAACCCGCGTGACGATGCGGCCGCGAAAATCCGCCGGGACCGTAGAACACACGCACGATGGTGACGCGCTTGCCCGGGACGTTCGGCAGCGCGTAGGAGCCGATCGGTTCGACCTTGTCGAGCGGCGAGCTCTCCGCCGCCGTCGCGCAGAGCGGCGCCAACGCGCCGGATACCGCGTCCATCGTCACCGGCAACGCCTTGCCGATCGCAACCGCGCAGGCGAGCCCGCCGACAACGGCCAGCGCCATCGAGCGCGATGGCGCCGGACGCTGCGCATGGGTCAAACTCATTGCAGTCATGATAACCTCCCCTTGTTTTCTCGTTGTTGCACTCAAGATGCCGCCGCGCTCGCTGCGACCGGCCGCTTCGCCGGCGTCCAGCGATACGCGGCGCCAAAGCGGTTCCAGACGTTGATCGAGGCGACCGCCGAGGTCAGGTACATCAGCTCGGCCTCGGAGAATTCGCGGGAAGTCTCCGCATAGACCTCTTCGCTGACGCCATCGGGCAGGAAGGTCAGCGCCTCCGCCCAGGCCAGCGCGGCGCGCTCGCGCGCGGAAAAGACCGGCGCCTCGCGCCAGACCGCGACCAGATTGAGCTTGTCCACGGGCACGCCGATCCGCTCCGACAACAGGACGTGGTGCTGCACGCAGAAGGCGCAGCCGTTGATCTGCGAGGCGCGCAGCTTGACCAGCTCGAGCAGCTGCTTGTCGAGGCCCGCCTTGGCCGCCACCTGGCCGAGCGCCAGCACCAACTCATACGCATCGGGCGCGATCTTCTTGAAATCCTCGTACTCGCTGCGGGCGTGTGACATTGGCGTTCACCTCGTGTATTGTAAGACCACTTATATCTTATAAGAGCTCTTATATGCCACGCAAGACCGCTGCCATCACGAAATCGAAGGATTCGCGGAAGCCGACGGCGCCTGCCGAAATCGTTGCCGTTCGCGTGCCCGCGCCCGGAGAAGGCAAGCGCGGCGAGCAAGGTTATCTCGGCTATCTGCTGCGACAAGCCCACGCCGCGGTCCGCCTCACGATGGAACGGACGCTCGCCGACCTCGGCGTGACGTCGCCGCAATTTGCCGTGCTGACCATGCTGAACGCCTATCCGGGCCTCTCGGGTGCCGACGTCGCCCGGCTCACCTTCCTGACCCCACAGACGGTCGGCGTGATCATTCGCAACCTCGATCGCGACGGTGCGATCGCAATGACGCCTCATCCGGTCCACGGCCGGATCCAGCAATGGACGCTGACGCAGCGGGGAACGACGCTGTTGAAGGCGTGCAGGGAGCGCGTGATCGCGCTGGAGAAGCGCCTTGCCGCAAGTCTGGACGCCAAGGCAGAGACCGCGATCCGGCGCTGGCTCGCCGGCATCGCCGCCGATTTGCAGGAGGACTAACCGGCCCTAGTCGCCGCCGCCTCCGTCGCCACAGCAGCCGCCGTCGCCTCCATCGGCATCCGAGAAATCGCTGACGGCGCCGTCGAAATCGCTGACGGCGCCGTCGAAATCGCTGACGGCGCCGTCGCCCTGAATGCCGCGGCCAAAGTTCTCGGCGATGATCATCAGGATCACGACAAACAGCCCGGCGCCGAACGGCCAGGGATTGCTACGGATGATGTCGAACAGCTCCCGCATGCGCGCATTCTGGGCAGACGGAAGCAAATCGACCGTAAAGCGACAGGCTTGAAATTGGGGATATCCGGGCAAGCCTAAGGACGCTCAGCCGCCCTTCAACGCTTTCTTAACCTCGCCGTCGGGCCAGGCATCGCCCGCCGCGCTCACGCGCACGCGGCTCTGATCGGCGGCATTCACCAGCACATGCGAACTCGTCCGATCACCGCTCGGCTCGAGACGCAAATCGGTTTCGGGCTTCCAGCTCAACGTGGTCGCGAGATCGCCGGGATAGATCCGCCATTGCGATCCGTCGTCGAGCTCGACGACATGACTTTCCGCATGTGCCCGTATCTTCATTCCACCCCGAATTCTCGATGAGCAGACTGCGTGCAGACGGCGGGCCCCGGCGCTCGGCCGGGGCCCAGCTCCGTCAGTCGTTGTCGTGATGAATCACGGTCTTGCTGCGATTGCCGAATTCATCTTCCTTCTTGATCACCGTGGTGCGGTTGGCAGGCTCGCGCTCCCTGATGACCGTGGTGCGGTCGCGATCGCGGTCCCGCTCACGATATTCGTGGGACTGTCCGACCGTCACGCCAGCACCGACCGGGCCGACGTGAACGCCGACTTCGTCGGCGAATGCAGGGGCAGCGATGGCCGTGACCATGGCGGCGGCAAACAGATATCTTTTCATCTTCATCCTCCAGTGTATGCGGAGGGAATGCGGGACTGCGACACTTTGTTCCGGCAGAACGCGGGGGCGATAGCCTGTTCCCGGTGTTCCAGGAACCGGCCCACAGCAGCCGTGATTCCCGCTAGAATGGGTCCATGAAACAAGCTGATTCCTCGGCCAATCACAGCCGCCGCGCCCTGCTTCGATCCACGCTCGGCGCAGCCGCCTTCATCACATTCCCCACGCAGCTTCTCGCCGCGCCTCCGGGCTTCGACGAATGGCGCGAGGGTTTTCGTGCACGCGCCATGGCGAAGGGCATTTCGGCCGCGACCTGGCAGCGTGCGATGGCGCGGGTCGAGCCCGACATGAGCGTGTTCAAGCAGATGCGCAACCAGCCCGAATTCCACGAGCAGGTCTGGCAATACATCAACCGCCGCGTCTCGGACTGGCGCATCATCAATGGCAAGATCGCGCTGAAAAACAACGAGGCGCTGCTCGCGCGCATCGAGCGTGATTTCGGCGTCGAGCGCGGCACGCTGCTGGCGCTGTGGGGCGTGGAGTCGGCCTACGGCGATCCGCTGGTGCAACAAAACCACATGACGCCGGTATTCCCCTCGCTCGCCGCGCTCGCCTGGAACGAGCCGCGCCGCAAGGCCTATTGGGAGACCGAGCTGATCAACGCGCTGCGCATCGTCGACAAGGGCTGGAGCACGCCGGAGCAGATGCAGGGATCCTGGGCCGGCGCGATGGGGCATTCGCAATGGATGCCGGAGGTCTGGCTCAATGTCGGCATCGACTATGACGGCGACGGCAAGGTGTCGCCGTTCGGCAAGCCCGACGACGCGCTGGGATCGACGGCAAAGTACCTGGTCAATCGCGGCAAGTGGCGCCGTGGCGAGCATTGGGGCTACGAAGTGCGCCCGTCCGGCGATATGGGCGGCAACCGGACCTACGCGGCCTGGGCATCGGCCGGTGTCACCCGTGCCGATGGCCAGCCGTTTCCGCAACCGAATGCATCCGCGCAGATGTGGACGCCGGTTGCGGGCGGGCCGACATTCCTGCTGGGACCGAATTTCTATTCGGTGAAGAGCTACAATCCCTCGATGAACTATGCGCTCGCAATCTGTCATCTCGGCGACCGCTGCCTCGGCGCGCCGCCCTTCATCCAGCCCTTCCCCGGCTCAGAGCGCGCGCTGACGCTCGCCGAGGTGCAGGAGATGCAGACGCGCCTGACCAAGGCCGGGTTCGACACCGGCGGCACCGACGGCCGCGTCGGTAACGACACCATGAAGGCGATCAAGGATTTCCAGCAGCGCGCTGGGATCACGCCCGCCGATGGCTATGGCGGGCTGAAGGTGCTGGCGAAGCTGCGGCAGGGGTCGTAACTCGCCTCAGTGCCGGTACTGCGGCTCTTCCGCGTCGAGCTGCCGCCGGATCGCGGCGAGATGCAATCGCGCGGATTCGGAATCGCCATCGCGCATCTGCCTGTAGGTTTCCGCCGCGATCGCGGGATCGACCGGCAGCACCTTTCGTCCCGTCGACATCGCCAGCACCTGCACCTCGGCGGCGCGCTCGAGATAGTAGAGATCGTCCCAGGCCTCCGCGATGGTCGGCGCCAGCACCATCACGCCATGATGCTTCATGAAGACGATGTCGGCATCGCCGACAGCGGATGCGATCCTCGCGCCCTCGCGGTTGTCGAGTGCGAGGCCGTTGTAATCGCGGTCCACTGCGGTGCGGCCGTAGAATTTCAGCGCGGTCTGGCCGGCCCAGATCAGGGGATCACCCTCGGTCATCGACAAAGCCGTGGCGTAGGGCATGTGGGTGTGGAAGGCGACCTTCGCGCGCGGCAGCAGCCTGTGCATCTCGGCGTGGATGTAGAACGCGGTTGCCTCGGGCGCGCCATCGCCGTCGAGCACGTTGCCGTGGAAATCGCAGATCAGGAGCTTTGACGCCGTCAGCTCGCGGAAGGCGTAGCCATATGGATTGACCAGAAAGAGATCGTCATGGCCGGGCACCACGGCCGAGAAATGGTTGCAGATGCCCTCCTCAAAACCATTGCGCGCGGCCATGCGGAAGCATGCTGCGAGGTCCTCGCGCGCGGTGCGGATCGCGTCGGTGGCGAGATCAGGCCGGTTCGAGCGGAACGGCGCAGCTGCGGATGAGGAAGATTGAAGGCTGTGCGCCATGGCGAAGGAAACCTCTATCGGTCGGAAGAGGCCCGCGTTGTACAGCGCCAACGCCTCTGCGTCAGCCCCCGCGGGCGCCACCCTGCCCTTCGCGTCTTGCGCGGCGGCTTATTGCCGCCGCGGCACGCCGCCGGCGTTCATGCCGCCGTCGATGACGAGCTCGCTGCCGGTGACGTAACGCGAGGCGTCGGAGGCCAAATACAGCACGCCGGAGGCGATCTCCGCGGCCTGCCCGGCGCGGCCGAGCGGGGTTGCGACCTTGGCTCGCTCCTCGGGGTCGATCGGGGCGTTCTGGCCGGCGCCCGTTGCACCCGTCGGAATCTTGCCCCAGATCGGCGTGTCGATGATGCCGGGGTGAACGGAGTTGACGCGGATGCCGTCGCCGGCCGCCGCGCACTCCATGGCGATCGATTTGGCGAACAGCCGCACGCCGCCCTTGGTCAGCGAATAGGCCGAGAGGCCTGGCGCGCCGCGCAGACCCGCGAGCGAGGACATCATCACGATCGAGCCGCCACCGGTCTTGCGCATCAGGGGCAGGCAATGCTTCACGGAGAGAAACACGCCGTCGAGATTGATGGCGTTCTGCTTGTGCCAATCAGCGAGCGTCATATCGACGATCGAGGGCACGGCGATGCCGATGCCGGCATTGGAGACCATGATGTCGAGCCGACCGTAGCGCTTGGCGATCTCGGCGACGATCTCGATCCAGCGCTCCTCGCTGGTGACGTCCTGCTCCAGGAAAATCGCCTTGCCGCCGGCTTTGGTGACGCGCTTGGCGAGCTCGGGGCCACGCAACTCGTCGATATCGGTGACGACGACGGTGGCGCCTTCGCGGGCGAACAATTCGACGATGGCCTCGCCGATGCCCGAGGCGCCGCCCGTCACCAGCGCGACCTTGCCCTCAACCTGCCCTGCCATGTTCACTCCCTTTTTTGTTGCTTGAGCGGCTTATTTTTGACGCATGATCTCCGCGCAAACGCGTACCGCGTTTGTCGCGGGGGATCTTGCGTTATCTAATCACGGATGGTCCCTGGTCCGGTAGCGCGACGTCGACGACGCGGAATTGCACGCGCTCGGCGCCCTGGTACCGGTCGACCGACAACGATCCCGCGACATGCAATTGCTGACCGCGATTGGCGAGAAGTGCATTGCCGAGCTTCTGGCCGACCGAACGGAACGCAATGCCGTTGACGATCGAGCCGTCGCCGGACTTGAAGCGTAGCCTCAAATGCGCCTGTCCGACCTCATCGGCATAGACGAGCTGATGCGATGGCAGCGCCAGCACGACTTCCGGATTGCCGCTGCCGAAGGGACCGGCGCGGTTGAGCGTGGTCGCAAGCTCCGTCGTCACCGCGCGCGCGGACACCGCGCCGTCGACGTAGAGCTCGTTGACATGGCGCGCCTCGGCAACGTCGCGCGCCAGCGCGTTTTCGAGATAGGCGCGGAATTCGGCGAGCTTCTCCTTCCGCAACGTCACGCCCGCGGCCATCGCGTGGCCGCCGCCCTTCAGCAAGATGCCGTCAGTCACCGCCTGCCGCACTGCCTTGCCGAGATCGACGCCGGCGATCGAACGGCCCGAGCCGGTGCCGATGCCGCCGGGCTCCAGCGCAATCGCGAAGGCCGGCCGCGAAAACTTCTCCTTCAGGCGGGACGCGACGAGGCCGACCACGCCGGGATGCCACCCCTCGGAGGCCGTGACGATCACGCCAATCTTGTCCTCGAGCCCAATCGAGGCCAGCGCCTCGGCTTCGGCCTGCGCTTCGGCCGCCTGCTCGATGACGCGGCGCTCGCTGTTGAGGCGGTCGAGCTCGGCTGCAATCCGCGCCGCCTCGACGCTGTCGCCTTCGAGCAAGAGCCGCACGCCGAGATCGGCGCGGCCGATACGGCCGCCGGCATTGACGCGCGGCCCCAGCATGAATCCGAGATGCCAGGCCTCCGGCGGGCCGTTGAGCCGCGCCACGTCCATCAGCGCGGTGTGGCCGACATGGTCGCGCCGCCGCATCGCGATCAGGCCTTTTGCGACGAAAGCACGGTTGAGCCCGATCAGCGGCGCGACATCCGCAACCGTGCCGAGCGCGACGTGATGCAGCATGCCGAGCAGATCGGGCTCAGGCATCTCGCTCGTCCAGAAGCCGCGCTGGCGCAGCTCGCGGTTGACGGCAACCAGCGTCACCAGCACGAGACCGACGGCGGCGAGATGGCCGAGGCCCGAGAGATCGTCGAGCCGGTTCGGATTGACCAGCGCATCGACCTCCGGCAGCTCCGTGCCGGCTTGGTGATGATCGATCACGACCACGGACATGCCGAGGCGCTTGGCTTCCGCGAGCGGCTCGATGCTGGTGGTGCCGCAATCGACGGTGACGAGCAGCGTGGCGCCCTTGGCGGCCAGCGCGCGGATCGCTTCGGTGTTCGGGCCGTAGCCTTCGAAAATCCGGTCGGGAATATGGATCAGCGGATCGAGCCCGCAATGGCGCAGATGCCAGGCGAGCAGCGCTGCCGAGGTCGCGCCATCGACATCGTAGTCGCCGAAGATCGCAACCTTCTCGCCGCGCACCGCCGCGTCCGCGATCCGCTTCGCGGCGGCCTCCATCTCCGTCACGGTGTACGGGTCCGGCAACAGCTTGCGGATGGTCGGATCGAGGAAGTCGGCGACGGCGTCGATATCGACACCGCGGCCCGCCAGCACCCGCGCCAGCAACTCCGGCAGCTGGTGCCGCTGCACGATGACGAGCGCCTTGGCCGCCCCGCGCGCATCCAGCCGGTCGAGCCAGAGCTTGTCGGTGAGCGAGCGCGCGACGCCCAGAAACGCCTGGGGCACTTCGACGGGCAAGGCGGTTGCGGGCGGCGTCATGAGTCGAGACTGGCTTGAGGAACCCGGGAATCGGACTGGGCGTTGCGGCGATCGGCCGACAATGACGATTGACCTGGAATCCCCCGGGATTTGCAATGTCCGCGCCGCACAAAGCGGTGGATTGCCGCTTTGCTGCGCGGACTGACTATCATTTGGGCATTCCGTGGAACAGCAAATTAAGCGGGCGTTAGGCGGAATCTTCGAAAAAGACTCGTATTCGATCTGTAATTAGTTGTTCCGGGTTCGTTGCAGATCAGGCCTCATTGCCAAGGGAAGCTCCCCGATGTCTGCTGCGCTGGGTCTGAAAGCCAAGCCGATCGCCACCGAACCCGCTGATGACGATTCCGATATCTCCGCACTGATCAATCGCCTGACCGCGGAGGTCAACCAGATCGCAGTCGACAAGACCAAGGCGATTCAGCAGATCACCAACCAGATGAAGATGCTGGCGCTGAACGCGCTGATCGAGAGCTCGCGCGCCGGCGCGCAAGGCGCCGGCTTCGCGGTGGTGGCGCAGGAGGTGCGCGGTGTCGGCCAGCAGGTCGAAACCATCGCGCGCGAGCTCGAAACCCAGCTGACGAAGCGCACCGGCGATCTCGTCGCCTCGATCGACCGCATGAGCCAGCGCTCGCGCGGCGAGCGGATGGTCGACCTGTCGCTCAACGCCATCGAGCTGATCGATCGCAACCTCTATGAACGCACCTGCGACGTGCGCTGGTGGGCGACCGATTCCGCCGTGGTCGATTGCGCGGCCTCGCCCAACGCCGCAGCCGTCTCCCATGCCTCGCAGCGCCTCGGCGTGATCCTCGGCGCCTACACCGTCTATCTCGACCTCTGGCTCTGCGACCTCGACGGCAATGTCATCGCCAACGGCCGCGCCGACCGCTTTCGCGTCGTCGGCCAGAACGTCGCTCACACAAAGTGGTTTCGCGAGGCGCGAACCTTGCGCACCGGCGACGACTATGTCGCCGGTGACGTCGAGAACCAGCCGCTGCTCGGCAATGCGCAAGTCGCGACCTATTGTGCCAGCGTCCGCGCCGGCGGCCAGGCCAACGGCGCGCCGATCGGCGTGCTCGCCATCCATTTCGACTGGGAGGCGCAGGCCCGCGCCATCGTGCAGGGCGTGCGCGTCGGCGACAGCGACAAGGCGCGCGTGCTGCTGGTCGACTCCAATCTGCGTGTCATCGCAGCTTCCGACGGCCAGGGTATTTTGAGCGAGCGCATCTCGATCTCGCTGAACGGCCAGCGGTCCGGCTTCTACCACGATCGCACGGGCGCACTGGTCGCGTTCCATGCGACGCCAGGCTACGAGACCTATCGCGGCCTCGGCTGGTACGGCGTGATCGTCTGCGGGGCGTGACGACATCATCGCGAAGTCCGTGAGCGCGGCAGCGTGACCGTCGAACGATGGTCGCGTCGTGATGCGGCGCGACGTGCAGCCTATCCGAGATAGCCAGACACTCCGTCCCACAACAGCTTCAACGCCGTCACGGCCAGCAAGCCATGGCAGGCCCGGTAGATCTGCCGCTGGTCCAGCTTTCCGTGCAGCCGCCAGCCGAGCCAGACGCCACTGGGAATGGCAAAGAGGCACGCCGCCATCACGATCCAGACGTTGCCCGCCGGCCGCACCAGCAACAGCCAAGGTACCGCCTTGATGGCGTTGCCGACGGTGAAGAACAGGCTCGTCGTTCCCGCGTAGACCTCCTTGCTGAGGCCAAGCGGCAGGAGGTACATCGCCAGCGGCGGTCCGCCGGAATGCGCGACCATGGTCGTGACACCCGAGGCAAGGCCGGCAGCAACCGCCTTCGGCGAGGAGCGCGGACGAATGACCACCTTCGGATCACTCACGAGCCATATGCCAACGAAGCTCAACGTCACGACCGCCATCACGATCGCGACGACGCGATGGTCCAATACACGGAACAAGAGATAGCCGAGGGCAATGCCGATCACGAGCCCGGGCAACAGCAGCACCAGGTCCTGCTTCGACCATGTCGATGGCTTCCAGTAGCGCAACGCGAACAGGTCCATGGCGATGAAGAGCGGCGCGAGCAGGCCGCCCGCGGTGACCGGATCCATCACGCATGAGAGCAACGGAATGCCGACGATGGAGAAGCCGCCGCCGAATGCGCCCTTCATGAAGCAGATCAGGAAGACGCCGGAAAAGGCGATGATCACCGTGGCGACAGTCAAATCCATCTGCGCGTCTCCATGACCGGCACGCTCGCGCCTCGGCGCGCGTCACGCCGAAACATCGCGGGCGAGACTCGGCTCAGGTCGCCGTGACGTCGTCATCGGTAGCCGTTGGGCCGGCGTCGGTCGACGTCGCCTGCGAGGTTCGAGGCGGCTCGGCCTTCGGCTGGAAAAAGAGACCGGGCAGCACTGACGGCAGGCCAAAGGTCATTCCGAGGAATGCCAGAAACACATCAAGATAACTCACGCTCATTCTGTTGCTCCGCTTTGTCGGGCGCGACCACCTCTCGGTGCATTTGAGGATCGATGCGGCGCAATATGAACCGGTACATTACTCAGTACAATAAGAACATTGATCTCGGTGCAATTTTGCCGCCTCCGCGCGAGCAGAGCAGATGCAGCAAACTTCTTGCCTTGGGCTTCAATCCGACCGCGGCAGGCGCGGCGCCCACCCCGTCGCAACGAGTCTTCTGAGCATTTTCCGGCAAGGCAGGCCGGTTACAGGCAAGAGCTTGCCGCATTGCTCGGCTACGCTGCGCTTCGCATCACGTTGGGCGGACGTGACATGATCGGCCCACGGATTGAGATCACTCACGCTCGTCACATGCCGAGGAGACATGCCATGAAGATCGTCGTGATCGGCGGGACCGGATTGATCGGATCCAAGCTCGTGACGAAGTTGAAACAACACGGCCACGAGGCCGTTGCAGCCTCGCCGAAATCAGGCGTGAACGCCGTGACCGGGGAAGGCCTCGCAGCAGCGCTGGCTAGCGCGGATGTCGTCGTCGACGTTGCCAACGCACCGTCCTGGGAGCCCGCCGCCGTGCTCGATTTCTTCCAGCGCTCGAGCACAAACCTCGTTGCGGCAGAGGCGGTCGCGGGCGTGAAGCATCACGTGGCGCTGTCGGTCGTGGGGACCGAACGGTCGCCCGACAATTCCTATTTTCGGGCCAAGCTCGCCCAGGAGACCATCATCAAATCCTCGTCGGTCCCCTACTCCATCGTTCGTGCCACCCAGTTCTTCGAATTCCTCGGCGCCATTGCCGAAACGGCTGTGGTCGATGGAAAGATCGTCGTCCCGTCCGCACTGTTTCAGCCGATCGCCGCCGAAGACGTAGCTGATCGCCTCGCGGAGGTCGCCATGGGCCGGCCGCTCAACGGCACCATCGATATCGCGGGACCCGAGAAGGCCCCCTTCAATGAATTCATTGCGCGGCGCCTCAAGGCGTCCGGCGACACCCGACCGGTGGTGGGGGACCCGAAGGCACCGTACTACGGCGCCCCCATTGACGACACATCACTGAACCCGCTCGGCGAGGCGCGGCTTGGAAAAACGCCGCTCGCAACGTGGCTCGCAAGACTCTGACGGACCGCAAGAGCTTCAATCACGACAACCACTGCAATGAAGGAAATCCCATGCGCAGATTGCTGATCGCAACGGCGGTTTATGCCGCATCAATCCTGACGGCTTATGCGGCCGAACCGGCACCTCTGGCCAAAGTGACGGTCGTGTTCGACCAGGCGCTGCCGAACGTCCCGGGCAAGAGCATGAAGGGCGTGCTGGTCGAGTATGGTCCCGGAGGCTCCTCGCCGGCCCACATGCATCCGCGCTCCGCATTCATCTATGCGACCATCCTGGAAGGAGCGATCCGCAGTCAGGTCAATGACGAGCCCGCCAAGGTCTATCGCAAAGGCGAGAATTTCTTCGAAAAGCCCGGCGACCGTCACGCCATAAGCGCGAATGCCAGCGATACCGAACCTGCGAAGCTGCTGGCCGTCTTCGTCGTGGATTCGGCAGACAAGGAGCTGGTCACGCCGATCACGAAGTAGCGCCGCCTCGTCACGCAGCGCGGCGCGCGGCCATCTCAGCGGCCAGCAGCAACGCGGCGCGGCTGGCGCCGATCGACGCGATGCCTTGCCCTGCGATGTCGTAGGCGGTGCCGTGCGCGGGCGTGCAGATCGGGAATGGGAAGCCACCGAAGGTCTGCCAGGGTCTCGAGGCGCTCGCCGGCGAGCACTCGTTCGCCCCATTCCGCGTCTGGCCTTCGCGCCGCTTCGCTGCGATAACCGCCCCGAAGATCGGCCATAAGATCAGGCGACGCCGCAATGAACAAACCGCTGCCCTCTGACCCCGTCGCGCGTGCGACCTCCGACAGCACGGGAGCGCGCCGCAAGGCGGCTTTGCCGATCTCGTTCCCGAACTCGGCGTTTCCAGCATTCAAGCCAGCCTGCCGTTCTGGCGCGACTTGCTCGGCTTCGAGCTCGCTTACGATCGCCCCGATGCGCGATTTGCGTATCTCGTCAGGGGGCGTTTGCAGGTCATGCTCTGCGAATTGAATGGGCGCTGGGAGACGGCCGAGATGCAGCGGCCATTCGGACGCGGCGTCAATTTCCAGATGGTCGTCGATCGCATTGATCCCATGCTGAGCGCTCTCCGCGATGCCAAATGGCCGCTCTACGAACAGCCGAACGAAGCCTGGTATCGGGTCGGCGATCAGGAATTCGGCTAGCGCGAATTCCTCGTCCAGGATCCGGACGGTTACCTCGTGCGCTTCGTCGAACGCCTGGGCATGCGCACGCCATCCTGACGCAAAAAGATTCGTCCAGTCCTGCCGCATCGCGCGATCAGGAGACACAATCGCGACGGTGCACGCTGCCCGGACCATTGAACTGATGCACGCTCTCTGTCGTGTGGGGCGTAAGCTGCATTCGGCTCACGAGCCGAACTTGCTCAATTTCGCATTCGCCCGATTATCCTTGCGCCCCTCTGTCAGCTGACGTGGTCGCGCGTTAGACGTGAAGCTCCCCCGCTTCACGCTCCGCGAGCACCTCGGCTCGCCGTTGCGCAGCCAACGGAGACCATCTCATGACCAAACCAAGCATCGTTTTCGCGCACGGCCTCTGGGCTGACGGATCGTGCTTCGGCAAGCTGATCCCGGCGCTGCAAGCCGAAGGCCACGAGGTCCTGGCGAGCCAGCACGGGCTCGATTCACTCGCAACCGACGTCGCCTGCGTGACGGCGTGCTTTGGCCGTGTTCCTGGACCCGTGGTCCTCGTCGGCCACTCCTATGGCGGCACACTGATCACGCATGCCGGAACCGATCCGCGGGTCGCCGCGCTGGTCTACATCGCCGCGCTCGCGCCCGCTGCCGACGAAACTTCGCAGAGCCAGATTGCAAAATTTCCGACGACGCAGGTGTTCGGCCACATCGACGCGCCGGCGGGCCGTGTCTGGCTCAAGCCAAGCGGCCTGACGCACTTTGCCGGCGACCTGCCCGAAGCCGAGCAAAAGCTGGTCTACGCAACGCAAGGGGCGCCGGTTGCGGATCTCCTGACCCAGAAGGTCGATGGCACAGCGTGGACCTCGAAGCCGAGCTGGTACATCCTCGCCAGCAAGGACCAGACGGTTCACCCCGATCTGCAACACTTCGTCTCGAAGCGCATGAACGCTACCGTGACCGAAGTGCCTTCGTCCCACGTCCCCATGCTGTCGAAGCCGGATGTGGTGCTGGATGTGATCCGAAAGGCTGCGAATGCGGTCACAGCGAAGTAGCATCGGCTGACATACCATACCGAACCAAGGCAGATGACGTTGTCATTCTTCGGATCAGGTCCGGGCGGCGCGAGACCGCCCGGACCTTTTGTCCATCGCGAAAACGCCATGCCGATTTCTGCTCTTTCTAATATCGATTAATCCGATTGTAACAGCGCATATTATTCGTTTGTCAAAATCCTCCTTCTGCGTAGCCTGATCCGCGCCATCGCCCGGCTGCCCGTAAAGGCCGCCCCCGAGAACAGCGAGGCACCGGAGGATTGGATGACGACGACGCTCGACGCATCGGGAATGCCTGCACGTTCGCTGCTGCCCTTCCTTGATCGCGAGCACACGATCGCAAGGCCGGGCTACAGCCGATGGATGGTGCCGCCCGCCGCGCTCTGCGTGCATCTGTGCATCGGGCAGGCCTACGCCTTCAGCGTCTTCAACCTGCCGATGACCAAGCTGATCGGCGTCACCCAATCGGCCTCTGGCGACTGGAAGCTCACCGAGCTCGGCTGGATTTTCTCCATCGCGATGGTGTTCCTCGGACTGTCGGCCGCAGTGTTCGGACGCTGGGTCGAGGAAGGCGGCCCGCGCAAGGCGATGTTCACCGCCGGCGTTGCCTGGGCGAGCGCGTTCCTGATCTCGGCCCTCGGCGTTTATCTCCACAATCTCTGGATCATCTATCTCGGCTACGGCGTGATCGGTGGCTGCGCGCTCGGCATCGGCTACATCTCCCCGGTTTCGACGCTCATGAAGTGGTTTCCCGACCGGCCGGGCATGGCCACCGGCATGGCGATCATGGGCTTTGGCGGCGGCGCGCTGATCGCCTCCCCCCTCTCCGTCTGGCTGATGAGCAAGTTTGCGACCACGAGCGACGTCGGCGTGCTCGGCGCCTTCATCACGCTCGGCTGTGTCTACTTCGTCTTCATGATGGTCGGCTCCGCCATCGTGCGCGTGCCGGCGCCGGGCTGGAAGCCAGAGGGTTACGTGCCGCCTGCGGCCGCCACAAAGCTGATGACCAGGAACGACGTGTTCGTCTACCAGGCGATCAAGACGCCGCAGTTCTGGCTGATCTGGATCGTGCTGTTCTGCAACACCACCGCCGGCATCGGCGTGCTCGGCCAGGCCTCGGCGATGAGCCAGGAGATGTTCCCCGGCCACATCACCGCGGTGGCGGCCGCAGGTCTCGTCGGCCTGATGAGCCTGTTCAACATGGGCGGACGTTTCAGCTGGGCCTCGCTATCCGACTTCATCGGACGCAAGAACACCTATTTCGTCTACATGGTGCTCGGAATCGCCCTCTACGTGACCGTGCCCTATGCCGGCGCGAGCGGCAATGTCGTGCTGTTCGTGCTGTGCTTCCTGATCATCGTCAGCATGTATGGCGGCGGCTTTTCCACCGTGCCGGCCTATCTGCGCGACATGTTCGGCACGCGCTATGTCGGCGCCATCCACGGCATCCTGCTGACGGCCTGGTCGATGGCCGGCATCGCCGGGCCTGTGCTGATCAACTACATCCGCGAATACAACGTCACGCATGGCGTGCCCAAGGCGCAGGCCTACAACACGACCATGTACATCATGGCCGGACTGCTCGTGGTCGGCTTCCTCGCCAATCTCTGCGTCCGTGCCGTCGACAAGCGTCATCACATGAAAGACGAGGACAGTTCAGGTCTCGAGGCGGCGCGTGCTGCCTGACGTTCGGACGAACACAAGGAGGCGACCATGACCACGACATCACGGAGCGAAGCGTCATTCTCCCAATCGCTGCTGAGCTGGATCGCCTGGCGGGTATCCCGGACGATGGCGGCGATGCGGCCGGTGCATCGTGCCGCCGAGATCGCGGCCGCAGCCGCGGCGAGCAACAATCCCTCGGGGGCCTGACATCATGCAGACCGCTCAGACGGCAAAGACCACCCCGCTGCAATTGGCGCTGGCCTGGAGCTTTGCGGGCATCCCCCTGCTCGCGGGCGTGATCCAGACCCTGCTCAACGCCATGAAGCTGTTTCAGTAGGCGGCGAATGCGTCCCACGAACATGCGTGCAACGCTTCTCAGCGGCGCGCGACGGTTGGTAACCGACGAAGGCTTCGCCATCACCGTGCTGGCCGCGGTGATCGCCGCTGCAGTTCTCGCCGTCGGCTTCGACGCGACTGCGGACATCGTCGTCGCGACGCTCGCACTTGGCGCGGTGACGGCGCTGGCCGAGACCCGCCTGCACCGGCGCGGTTAGATCCAGTCAAACGAGCCGTCAGCGGCGCTTGCGCGCGCCACGCGCCGGCGGTTCCGTCACGCGCCGGGTCTGCTCGGCGGCGAGGTCGCGCATGATCGCTATCGCGCTCTGCACGTGGTCGTCGGGCTGGTCGACCGAATAGACGACATAGGCCGGCATCGAGAATTTCGGCGCTCCCACCACCAGGTGCAGCCGCCGCGCCTTGAGCAGCGGCTCGACGATCCGGTGCGCAAAATAGCCGGAGCCTCCGTTGGCGAGAACATGCTGCAGCCCGAGCCAGCCGATGTTGGCGGTCAGCGCAGGCCCCGCGAAATTGGGAAAGACGGCGCTGTGGCGGGCGTAGAATTCGGGCCCCCAGTCGACATAGACGTAGCCCTCCTGCGGCTCCGGATCGCTCCTGGGATTGGTCGACACCAGCACGAGCTGCTCCTCGATCAGCAACTCGACCTTGAGGCCGGGGCGGCTTTGCGGGGTGTACATCACGCCGATGTCGATGCGTCCCTCGACCAGCCCCTGCATCAATTCGGGCTCGAGCGCGCTCTCGGCCCGGATGGAGATCTGAGGATTGGCCTCCTGCATGCGCGGTACCCAAAGCAGCAGGAACTCCTCCCACAGGCCGATGCGGCCTCCGACCACCAGCGCCCCGCTAAAGCCCTTGGGGAGGCCGACGTCGTGGCGGGCCTGCTCGACGGTACGCACGAGGGTGGAGGCGTGGCGCTGAAATTGCCGCCCCGCCACCGTAAGCGTCGCGCCCGCCTTGTTGCGCACGAACAGCGTGCAGCCGAGCAGCTCCTCGAGCGAGTGGATCCGGGTGCTGACGGTGGACTGGCTGACGTGAAGCCGGTCGGCGGCGGTGATGAAATTGCCGGTCGCGACCACCGTCAGGAATGTACGCGCGAGCTCGGTATCCAGGGGCGCACCTCACACATCGACATTGTCGATATGAAAGGCGCTGTCTTGAAGGATGTCAAACAGAAGCAGTGCCGCTCAGCAGCCGAGCTTGTCGGCGACCCCGCCAAAATCCTTGGCGACGATGTCCCAATTGCCGGTCGCCTCGAAATCGACCTTCTGAAGCGGGCCGTATTCCGTCGGCCGCGCCACGAACGCGGTCTTCAGCCCGTTCTTCTGCGCGGCGGCGAGGTCGCCGTTGTGGGCGGCGACCATCATCACCTGCTCCGGCTTGAGGCCGAGCAGGCGCGCGGCGCCGAGATAGGTCTCGGGATCGGGCTTGTAGTGCTCGAACAGCTCGGCCGACATGATGAGGTCCCACGGCAGGCCTGCGAACTTCGCCATGTTGGTGAGCAGCGCGACATTGCCGTTCGACAGCGGCGAGATCACGAATTTGGTCTTGAGGCGCGTCAGGCCGGCGACGCTGTCGGGCCAGGGATGCAGACGGTGCCAGCCCTTGGTGATGTAGTCGAGATCGGCCTCGGTCAAACCCTTGATCGCGAACTTCTCGACCAGCTTGTCCAGCGAGCGGCGGTGCAGGACGTCGAGGATGACATAGCCACGTTCGGGGTGCTTGCGCACGTCATCCATGGCGGCCGTGTACATGCCGCGCCAGCCGTCGACCAAAGCGGTCCAGTCGGCGGCGATGCCGCGGCCCTTGCCCCACCACATGAGGTCGGTGATCAGGCTGGTGCGCCAGTCCACGACGGTGCCGAACACGTCGAAGACCAGGGCTTTGACGGAGGAGAGATCGGACATGTGCGCTTCCTCTTTTGTTGTTCTTGTCATTCCGGGAGGCGCGTCAGCACCAACCCGGAATCCAGAAGTTATGGCGCGAGATTCCGGCTTCTCCGGGCCGCGCGCTTTGCGCGGTCCCGTCGCCCCGGAATGACGAAGCGCGTCAGCCCAGGTAAAACTTCTCCAACTGCCGGTGCTCGGCCTTGATGTAACGCACGGTGCCGGTGACGGAGCGCATCACGACCGTCTCGGTCTCGATCACGCCGTCCTTGCGGAACTTGACGCCCGACAGCAGCGAGCCGGTGGTGACGCCGGTGGCGGCGAACAGGCAGTCGCCGCGTGCCATATCCTCGATGCCGTAGATCATCTTGGGATCGTTGACGCCCATCTTGGCGGCGCGCTCGCGCTTCTCGTCGGAATCCAGGATCAGGCGGCACTGCATCTGGCCACCGATGCAGCGCAGCGCCACGGCCGCGAGCACGCCTTCCGGCGCGCCGCCAGTGCCGAGATACATGTCGACGCCGGTGTTATCGGGGTCGGCGCAGTGGATCACGCCGGCCACGTCGCCGTCGGTGATAAGGCGGACGGCGGCGCCGGTCGAGCGCACGCTCTCGATGATGCTGGCATGGCGCGGGCGGTCGAGCACGAGAACGGTGATGCCTTCCGGCTGGACACCCTTGGCCTTGGCGAGGCGGCGGACGTTGTCGGCGGGCGAGGCATCAATTTCGACAACACCCTTGTCGTAGCCGGGACCGATCGCGAGCTTCTCCATGTAGACGTCAGGAGCGTGCAGCAGCGTGCCGCCGTCGGCCATCGCCATGGTGGCAATCGAGCCCGGCATGTTCTTGGCGCACAGCGTGGTGCCTTCGAGCGGGTCGACCGCGATGTCGACCTGCGGGCCGGCGTTCATGCCTACCTTCTCGCCGATGAACAGCATCGGCGCCTCGTCGCGCTCGCCCTCGCCGATCACGATGGTGCCCTCGATCGGCAGCTTGTTGAGCTCGCGCCGCATGGCGTCCACCGCGGCCTGGTCGGCCGCCTTCTCGTTGCCGTGCCCGCGCAGCCGCGCCGAAGACACCGCCGCCCGCTCCGTCACCCGCACGATCTCCAGCGTGAGGATGCGCTCGAGCAACGCGTGCGGCGGGACTGAAATATGGGTCGACATCGGCTAACTCCTTCGGAACAGTTTTGGACGGAAATCTCCGCCCGCATCAACTCGTAACACCCACAGTTCGTTCGAACCGTGTCCTATTGTTTGAGCATGACCTTTCCGGAAAACCTCTTCACACTTTTCCGGGTCATGCTCAGTTCTTCTCGATCCGGATCACCTGTGGCCGTCCGCTGATCACCTTGTCCTTCTGCACGGCCGCGAGCGCGCGTCGCACGGCGTCCTCATGCGTCGCATAGGTGATCAGGATGACAGGCACGGGCACCGCCTTGCCGTTCGCCGGCGCAGCGCCGCCATTGGGATGACGCTGCACGATCGACTCGATCGAAATCTTCTGCTCCGCGAGCCGGGTCGCGATCGCGGCCGCAGTGCCCGGGAAATCCCGCGCCAGCAGGCGGATATAGTAGCCGCCCTCGTGCCGCTCCATCGGCGCCTTCTTGGTGTCGCGCAGATGCGAGATCGGCCGGCCGAACGGATTGGCGCGGATGCCGCGCGCAACGTCGGCGATGTCGGCGACGACGGCGGATGCGGTCGCAGCACCGCCGGCACCGGGGCCGACCAGCGTGATCGGAGGGATGCCCTCGCCATCGATCGTGACCGCATTGGTGACACCCATCACCTGCGCGATCGAGGAGGATTTTGGAACCATGGTCGGGTGCACGCGCTGCTCGATGCCCTTGGCGGTACGGACGGCAACACCGAGCAGCTTGAGCCGGTAACCGAGATCGTCGGCCGCGCGCAGATCTTCCGGCGCGATGGATGAGATACCTTCGACATACACCGCGCTTTGAGCAACTTTCGTGCCGAAAGCGAGGCTGGCGAGAATGGCAAGTTTTTGCGCGGTGTCGTGGCCATCGACGTCGAAGGACGGATTGGCCTCGGCGTAGCCGAGCCGCTGCGCATCCTTGAGGCATTCGGCGAAGGACAGTCCCTCCTGCTCCATCCGCGTCAGGATGTAATTGCAGGTGCCGTTGAGGATGCCGTAGACGCGGGTGACGCCGGTTCCGGCAAGCCCTTCGCGTAACGTTTTGATGACAGGGATCGCGGCGCCGACCGCTGCCTCGAAATTCAGCGCGCCGCCGTGCTTTTCGGCGGCCTTGGCAAGCTTCAGGCCGTGCTTGGCGAGCAGCGCCTTGTTGGCGGTGACGACCGACTTGCCCGCATTCAGTGCCGCTTCGACCGCAGAGAGAGCGGGATCACCGGCGCCGCCCATCAGCTCGACGAAGCAGTCGATGCCGGGATGCGTGGCAAGTGCCATGGGGTCCCTGACCCATTCGATGCCGCGCAGATCGACGCCGCGCTTCTTCGCCTTCGAGCGCGCGGTGACGGCGACGACGCGAATGCCGCGGCCGCTGCGGCCCGCGAGCACGCGGGCCTGGGTCTCGATCAAACGGACAACTTCGGCGCCCACGGTGCCGAGCCCCGCTATGCCCACTTTCAGGGGTGCAACCATGATGCTTTAGAAAACCTGCCGAAGAGAAACTTAACGCCGATTGGCGAGCGGAACGACGTTGTGCAACGTTTCGATGCCGCTTTCAAGGAAGCGGCGCACGCCGCGCGCGGCTTGTCTGATCCGTTGCTCGTTTTCCACCATGGCGATGCGGACATATCCTTCACCGTGCTCGCCGAAGCCGACACCGGGCGAGACCGCGACGCCGGATTTCTCCACCATCAGGGTTGCGAACTGCATGCTGCCGACGCTGCGGAAGGCCTCCGGCAGCGGCACCCATGCGAACATCGAGGCTTCCGGCGGCGGGATCTCCCAGCCGGCGCGGCCGAATGACTCCACCAGCGCGTCGCGGCGCTTGCGGTAGGTGTCGCGCATCTCCTTGATGCAATCGTCGGGGCCGTTCAGCGCGGCGGTCGCGGCGACCTGCACCGGCGTGAAGGCGCCGTAGTCGAGGTAGGATTTGACGCGGGCGAGCGCGGCGATCACGCGGTCGTTGCCGACCGCAAAGCCCATGCGCCAGCCGGCCATCGAATAGGTCTTCGACATCGAGGTGAACTCGACGGTGACGTCGATCGCGCCGGGCACCTGGAGCACCGAGGGCGGCGGGTTGTTCTCGTCGAAATAGACTTCGGCATAGGCGAGATCGGAGAGGATCAGGATCTCGTGCTTCTTCGCAAACGCGACGAGGTCCTTGTAGAAGTCGAGGCTCGCGACATAGGCGGTCGGGTTCGAGGGGTAGCAGACGACGAGCGCGAGCGGCTTCGGGATCGAATGCACGATCGCCCGTTCCACCGCCTCGAAGAATTGCGGCGTCGGCTCCGAGGGCACCGAGCGGATCACGCCGCCCGCCATCAGGAATCCGAAGGCGTGAATCGGGTAGCTCGGGTTCGGGCAGAGGATGACGTCGCCGGGCGCGGTGATCGCCTGCGCCACATTGGCGAAGCCCTCCTTCGAACCGAGTGTCGCGACAACCTGGGTGTCGGGGTTGAGCTTCACGCCGAAGCGGCGGGCGTAATAAGCGGCCTGGGCCCGGCGCAGCCCGGGGATGCCGCGGGAGGCCGAGTAGCGGTCGGTGCGCGGCTTGCCCAGCGTCTCCTTCAGCTTCTCCAGCACATGCGCAGGCGCCGGCAGGTCCGGATTGCCCATGCCGAGGTCGATGATGTCGGCGCCGGCATTCCGCGCGGCTGCCTTGGCCCGGTTGACCTGCTCGAACACGTAAGGCGGAAGGCGGCGGATGCGGTAAAACTCTTCCATGGCTCTCTAGGCTCCGGGCAACCGGTCAGGACAGAATCGACCGGCCATGACAGCCGCTCGGGAAAGCTCTCGCCCCTCGCGAAAATCACTCAAAATCAAACGCTTAGAGCAATATTCGACGGCAGGAGCTGAAGTCGTTCGCCCTGACTCTCGGCTGAACTGAGGTCTTTTAGCACGGCATGGCGGGGGCGCCAGCGATTACGCCGCGTTACTTGGCGTCTTTTGCGGCAACGGATTGGCGGTCGCGCGCAGCGGCCAGCTCGGCTTCGATCTTGGCGCGCTGGTCCGGCGGGATGATTGCCTGATCACGATCCGGTGGCAGATCGTGCACCGGAAGGTACGAGCCGGGCTCCCTGGGATGGGCCTGCGCATCAGTAGGGGTATAGTCAGCCAGCTGACTCGAGCAACCGCCCAAGGCAAGCGCCGCCATCAGCAGCGCGCCGCAGATCGGCAGCGACTTTTGCAGGTCCCTCAACGCCAACACTTGGGAAATCCCCTACTCGTCCCAACGCTAGGCTGCCGGAACTTAACCCGACAACCTGCCCAAGCTCAAACCATTGCTGCCCACAAATGGTACGAGCGAGAATACTTCCAAGGCCCACTGCGGAAGAGGTGCACGCTGATTGTGACAAAACCAAGGGGCTTTGTCGCAGTGCAGCACATGTTGGAGCTTGTTTAACGCCAAACATGCGAGCTTCGCGGTGACGAATACAGAATGAATCGTTACTGTTCTGCTCATGAGTACCGCCACGACCGACACGCCCAAACCCGAGACGAAATTCGATGCGGAAGCCTTCGCGATGAATGTCGCGCGGGCGATGGAGAGCGGCGGCAAGGCGCTCGCCGCGTATCTGAAACCGCGCGAGAGCGGCGACGTGCAGGATCGGCCGCCCGCCGAGCTTACGGAAGTGGTCAAGGCCTTCACGTCGGTCGCCCAATACTGGCTGTCGGATACATCCCGCGCGTCGGATCTGCAGACCAAGCTCGCCAAGGATTATCTCGACCTCTGGGGCTCGGCAGCGCGCCGCATGGCCGGCCAGGACGCCCCGCCCGCGATCGCGCCCTCGCCGCGCGACAAGCGCTTTGCCGATCCGGAATGGAAGTCGAACCAGTTCTTTGATTTCATGATGCAGCTCTATCTGCTCACGACCAAATGGGCGCAGGAGCTGGTGCACGACGCCGAGCTCGATCCGCAGACCCGCCGCAAGGCGGAGTTCTACATCCAGCAGGTCACCAATGCGATCTCGCCGTCCAACTTCGTGCTGACCAATCCGGAAGTGCTGCGCGAGACGGTGGCGAGCAGCGGCGAAAATCTCGCGCGCGGCCTGAAGATGCTGGCCGAGGACATCGCGGCCGGCAAGGGCATGCTGAAGATCCGCCAGTCCAATCCGGACAATCTCGTCGTCGGCGTTAACATGGCGACGACGCCGGGCAAGGTGATCTACCAGAACGAGATGATGCAGCTGATCCAGTATTCGCCGACCACGGAGAACGTGCTGCGCACGCCGCTCCTGATCGTGCCGCCCTGGATCAACAAGTTCTACATCCTCGATCTCAAGCCGGAGAAATCCTACATCAAGTGGTGCGTCGACCAGGGCATCACCGTGTTCGTGATCTCATGGGTCAATCCCGACAAGCGGCTCGGCAACAAGAGCTGGGAAGACTACATGAAGGAAGGCCCGCTCACGGCGATGGACGTGATCGAGAAGGTCACCGGCGAGTTGAAGGTGCACACCGCCGGCTATTGCGTCGGCGGTACCATGCTCGCGACCACGCTGGCCTGGCTCGCCGAGAAGCGCCGCCAGCGCGTGGCGTCGGCGACGTTCTTCGCAGCGCAGGTCGACTTCACCCATGCCGGCGATCTCCTCGTGTTCGTCGACGAAGACCAGATCGCAGCCCTCGAGCAGGACATGAAGGCGGCCGGCGTGCTCGAAGGCTCGAAGATGGCGATGGCCTTCAACATGCTGCGCTCGAACGATCTGATCTGGTCCTATGTCGTCAGCAACTATCTGAAGGGCCATCAGCCGAGCGCGTTCGACCTCTTGCACTGGAATTCGGATGCGACGCGCATGACCGCGTCGAACCATTCCTATTACCTGCGCAATTGCTACCTGGAGAACCGGCTCTCCACCGGCACGATGGTGCTCGACAACACGCTGCTCGACCTCTCCAAGGTCAAGGTGCCCGTCTACAACCTCGCCACCCGCGAGGACCACATCGCGCCGGCCGAATCGGTGTTGTACGGCTCGCAGTTCTTCGGCGGCCCGGTGAAATACGTCCTGTCCGGCTCGGGCCACATCGCCGGCGTGGTCAACCCGCCCGCCTCGAACAAGTACCAGTACTGGACCAACGACAACGTCAAGGACATCAACGTCGCCGAGTGGATGAAGGGCGCGGTGGAGCACAAGGGCTCGTGGTGGCCGGACTGGCGCGAATGGTTGGGCGGGCTCGATCCCGAGGAAGTCCCGGCGCGCGCGGTCGGCAGCGAGGCCCTGCCCCCGATCGAGGACGCGCCCGGCAGCTATGTCAGGGTTCGCGCCTAGCGGGATTTCTTTGCGCATGGCGCAATCCTGCGCGCTTGTATAATCTCGCGTTCAACACAGCGACGACAGAGGGGACCGGGTTATGACGCGCGAATTGTTCTGGCTGACACTGACGGTGATCCTGACCGGGATCCTCTGGATTCCCTACACCATCAACCGCTGCCAGGTTCGGGGGCTCAGTGGCGCCTTGGCCAATCCCTCGCGCGGCGACAAGCCGCAGACGGAGTGGGCGAACCGCCTGATGTTCGCGCATGACAACGCCGTCGAAAACCTCGTGCTCTTCGCGCCGCTGGTGCTGATCCTGAACGCGATCGACTATTCCTCGAAATGGACCGTGCTCGCCTGCGCGGTCTATTTCTGGTCGCGTGTCGCGCATCTGATCGTCTATGCGCTCGGAATCCCGGTGTTCCGGACTCTCGCCTTCACCGTCGGCTTCCTCGCCCAGGCCGTGCTTGCGCTGGCAATCTTCAAGGTGCTCTAGAAATCGGGTCTCTTAGGGATCAGGCCCTGCGTACGACGAGGTTCAGCATGTTGGCTGGCGTCTCGTCGAAACTCTGGATCACGTTGGTGTCCGACGACAGCGTGATCCACGAACCTGCGCTGGCGTAAGTCATCTCGAGCCACTCCCGCGAGACGTAGCTGTAGTAGCGCCCGAGGCTGTCGCGGCCATCGTCCTCACCCATCTTGTAGCTGGCGTAGAACACGCCTGATGGCTTGAGTGCACGGTGGATCTTTCCAAGGATGCCGGCGAGTTCGTCGCGTGGCACATGCAGCAGACAGGCGCTCGCCCAGACGCCGTCATAGGCCTCGTGCGCATCCAGCTGGTCGAACCGCATCGCCTCGACGGGATGACCAAGCCGGCGCGAGGCGATCTCGGCCATTTCGGGCGAGCCATCGGTCGCACGCACTGAAAAACCTTCGGCGAGCATCACTGCGGAATGATTGCCGGCACCGCAACCGAGCTCGAGGATCGCGCCTCCCGGCGGCAGCAGGGCGAGAAAGCCCCGCAACCGCGTCGATGCGGCCTTCGCCCAGCCGGCATAGACCTCGGCGTTCTGCCGGTAGAATTGCAAGGTCGCTTCGTCCACCGCAGTACCTCGTGTCATGGAAACAGCGCGATCTGCTCCAACCCCGCCGTCTCGGGCAGCCCGAACATCAGGTTCATGTTCTGGATCGCCTGCCCGGCCGAACCCTTCACCAGATTGTCGAGCGTGGAAATCACGATCGCCCGGTTCTTGATGCGGTCGGCGACGACGCCGATCTGCACATAGTTGGAGCCGCGCACATTCTGGGTCTGCGGCAGCACGCCCTTCCTGGCGACATGCACGAAGGGCTCGTTGGCATAAGCCTGCTCCAGCGCGCTTCGCAGATCGTCCGGCGTCGCGCCGTTGAGCTTGACGTAGGAGGTGCAGAGTTCGCCGCGCGCCATCGGAATAAGATGCGGCGTGAAGTTGATCGTCACTGCGGAACCGGCGGCGACGCCGATCTCCTGCTCGATCTCGGGCGCGTGCCGGTGGGTGCCGACCGAATAGGGCGACAGCCCCTCGCCCGCCTCGCTGAACAACGTGTTCTGTTTCAGCCCGCGGCCGGCGCCGGTGACGCCCGATTTCGCGTCGATGACGATGTCGTCGACGTCGATCAGCTTGGCTTTCGCAAGCGGCACCAGCGCGAGCAGCGCCGCCGTGGGATAGCAGCCGGGACAGGCGACCAGCCGCGCCGACGTGATCTTCTCGCGATAGAATTCGGTGAGACCGTAGACCGCTTCGCCCTGCAGTTCGAGCGCCCGGTGCTCATGGCCGTACCATTGCGCATAGGTGCTCTTGTCCCGCAGCCTGAAATCGGCGGACATGTCGAGGACCTTGATTTTGGGATTTGCCTTGAGGACCGCGGCGATGATTTCCTGCGTGGTGCCGTGCGGCAGTCCGCAGAACACCGCATCGAGCTTGCTCCAGTCGACCTTTTCCCATTCCACGAGTTTCGGCAGGTCCAGCATGAAAAAATGCGGAAACACGTCGCCCATCGACTTGCCGGCATGGGTGTTGGCGGTGAGCGCGACGATCTCGGCATTCGGATGCCGGGCCAACAGGCGCACCGCATCGGCCCCGGTGTAACCGGAGGCGCCGAGAATGCCGATCTTCTTCGAGCTCATCACGCGTACCTTTCAGGCGTCATTTGATCGTCTTGCCGGGGTCGAAAGTCGCAGCGTCGCTTCGTCCACCGGGCTGGCCTCCCGAGCAACGTTCGATCAGCTATTGTCGGCAAGGCCCAGCATCAGCCGCATGTTCTGCACGGCCGCACCCGAGGCGCCCTTGCCGAGATTGTCGAGCCGGGCGACCAGTACCGCCTGGTGATATTTGTCGCTGGCGAAGACGTGGAGCTCAAGCGTGTTGGTCTCGTTGAGCGCCTCCGGCTCGAGCTTGCCGCCCTTGGTCGCCTCGTTCTGGAGCGGCATCACCGCGACATACTTTGAGCCGGCGTAACGCTTGGCCAGCGCGGCCTGAAGGTCCGCACCGCTGGGCTTGCCTGGCAGCGCGTCGAGCTGGAGCGGCACCGAGACCAGCATGCCCTGCCGGTAGTTGGCGACCGAGGGAATGAAGATCGGCCGCCGCGTCAGTTTCGAATAGAGCTGCATCTCCGGCAGATGCTTGTGCTCGAAGCCGAGGCCGTAGAGCTCGAAGGACGGCGCGCTGCCGTCTTCGAAGCTCGCAATCATCGACTTGCCGCCGCCGGAATAGCCGCTCACCGCGTTGACGGTGACGGGATAATCGGGCGGCAACAGACCGGCATCGACGATCGGCCGCAGCAGCGCGATCGCACCGGTCGGATAGCAGCCGGGATTGGAGACCTTCTTCGCGGCCTTGATCTTGCCGGCCTGGTCCGGCGTCAGCTCCGGAAAGCCGTAGGCCCAGTCGGGCGCGACCCGGTAGGCGGTGGAAGCGTCCAGCACCTTCGGCGCCGAAGCGCCCATGCTGTCGACCAGCGCGACTGTTTCCTTCGCGGCATCGTCAGGCAGGCAGAGGATCACGAGATCAACCTCCTCCATCAGCGCCTTCTTGGCCGCGGGGTCCTTGCGCTTGTCGTCGGCGATCGTCTTCACGGTGACGTCGCTCTGGAGCTTCAGCCGCTCATTGATGCCGAGCCCGGTGGTGCCGGAGCCGCCGTCGACGAAGACGGTCGCGGGCTTCTTGGCCGCGCCGGTGGTCGGGGCCTTGGTGGTTTCGGTGAGGCTCATGGCGCGCTCCTTTCGAGCATGTTGGTTTCGTTCGCGAAGGCCTCCGGCCTCACGTCCTGCATCAATTGTGCAATCTCTCTGGCGTCGGCTTCGGGTTGCGCACCGAGCGCGTTGGCGATCGCGGTGTAGTCGGCGTCCGATTTGTGCTGGTTGAGCTTGAAGCTGCCTTCGACCTCTTCAACCGTCATGACCAGACCCACGATCCCCTTCTTCAACGCTTCCAGCCGGCCTGCCGTCATCTTCGCCGATGTCCACGGCGCTTTCGGCAACAGCCAGCTCTCGAACTTGTCGCTCAGCGTGTCGATCTGCACCGCCAGCTGATCGTCCGACAAGAGGCGCACCGGCCCGCTCAGATGCACCGACTGGTAGAGCCAGGTCGGCACCTGATCCGGCGAGACGTACCAGTCGGGCGATACATAGGCATCGGGGCCGTTGACCGCGAGCAGCCAGGAGGTCGCGCCGTCCGCCAGCTTTAGCAGCGGATTGTGACGGGCGACATGAAAGGCGGCCTGCGGCGTGCCGTCAGCGGCGTAAGTCAGGTAGAACGGCAGCGGCGAGGCGACCGGCTTGTGGCCGTCGAAGGCGCACATCGTGCCGAAGCCGCGCTCCTCGGCGAATTTCAGGCTCGCGGCGCGGTCCTGCTTGAAAAAGGGTGGCGTGTACATCGTGGTCTCCTGCTGGGCCTCCTCGGGGGGGCCGCCGGATCAGATCGCGCTGACAGGAGAGAGAATGCCGCGGATCGGATCCAGCGGCAAAGACGATGATCTCAAACGCGATCGACCGCCCAAACCGCTAAAGAGCGGCGGCGGCGACGGGCGAACAGGATGGTCGCGGCGTTGATCATGGCGCGCGGCTATACGGCCAGCGGGTTCCAGGGTCAAGTCCAAATCGATGGGGCGTGACGGCTGCCGCACCTCGTGACGGCAGGATGCCGCCCCTGTGACGGCAGGATGCCGCACGGGTGTCATCGGGTCGCAGCGGAATTTCCCCTAAGCTTGGGGGTTCCCGAGAAAGAAAGGCGCCACAACCCCGCCGATTCGTGCCTTTCGTTCGCAACCCAGCCCCAGGACATCGCCATGACCGAGATCACCCGTCGCGCAACGCTAGCCGGCGCCGCCGCCTCGGCGCTCCTGCCCTTCGTGAAGACCTCGCCCGCGAGCGCCGCCGCGCCCCCGGCCGCGACCCAGAATGCGAGCTTCTACCGCTACAATGTCGGCAGCCACCAGATCACCGTGGTCTGCGACGGCGTCGCGACCGTCAACCTGACGGACAATTACGCGGCCGGCGCCAGCAAGGACGACATCAACAAGATCTTCGCCGAGAACCATCTCCCGACCGACAAGGTCACCCACACCTTCAATCCGGTCGTCGTCAACACCGGGCCGAAGCTCGTCGTGATCGATACCGGTCTCGGGCCCGACCAGTTCACGCAGACCAAGGGCAAGGTCGGCCAGTTCCACAACAACCTTGCGGCGGCCAGCATCGACCGCGCGGCAGTCGACACCGTCATCATCTCGCACTTCCACGGCGACCACATCAACGGCCTGCTCGCGGCCGAGAACAAGCCGGCCTTCCCCAACGCCGAGATCATGGTTCCGGCAGTGGAATGGAAGTTCTGGATGGACGACGGCGAGATGAGCAAGGGGACGGGCAATCCGATCCTCGAAAGCAACTTCAAGAACATCCGCCGCGTGTTCGATGCGCTCGGCCGCAAGGTCACGCAATACGAGTCCGGCAAGGAAGTCGCGCCCGGCATCACCTCGGTGGCGAGCCCGGGCCACACGCCGGGACACAACTCCTTCATCGTCGCGTCTGGCGCGGAAAAGGTACTTGTGCAGGTCGACATCACCGCAGGCGCAGCGTTCCTGTTCGTGAAGCACCCCGAATGGAACATCGCCTCCGACGTCGACAAGCCGCTGGCGCAAGAGACGCGGCGCAAGCTCTACGACATGGCGATTGCCGAGAAGATGCCGATCCAGGCCTTCCATGCCGCCTTCCCAGGTCTCGTCCGCGTCGAGAAGGAGAAGGATGGTTCGGGCTATCGCTGGATTCCGTCGATCTGGAACGCCTCGCTTTAAGCTCTGCCGTATGCGCTGACCGGGCGGCCGAGCTGCCCGGTCAGATCACGCGCCAGATCCATTCCATGATCTTCGCGATCACGTCGCCGAACAGCAACAGCGCCGCGGACCAGACCAGTGCCGAGATGAAATTGGCGGCCTGAAAACTCCAATAGGGCATCTCGAAAATGCCGGCTGCGAGCGGCACCGAGGCGCGCAAGGGGCCGAAGAAGCGGCCGATGAAGATGCTGGGCACGCCCCAGCTCCGCACGAAGGCTTCGCCCCTGGGCAGCAGCTCCGGATAGCGCGAGAGCGGCCACATCTGCGCGACCTGCTCCTTGTAGCGATAGCCGAACCAGTAGGAGACCCAGTCGCCGAGCGCAGCACCGATGCCGCCGGCGATCCAGACCGGATAGAAGCTGATGCCGCTGGCCCCGATCAGCGCGCCGATCGCAACCAGCGCCCCCCAGGCCGGGATCAGCAGCGAGATGAAGGCCAGCGACTCCCCGAAGGCGAGCAGGAACACGATCGGGGCCGCCCAAGCCTGGTGAGCGCGCACGAAATCGGCCAGCGCGTGCGCGTACTGCTCCATTCCAGATTGCCTTCCCGCCCCGTCACGGTCCTGTCAGATAAAAGGACTGGTAAGCCAAGGACTTGTGTGACATCAAGTCACAAAGCCGGGCCTGAGCCGGGCCCAGGTGTCAAATTGCCGGGAATTGGTGGGGCCTGCGGCGTAAAATCGCCGGGATTGGCTCCCACCCACACCCGCCGGGCGGACCTGCGGTGACCTTTGCAGGCCAGCCGTGGCATAGTCGGCCCAACCGATTCGCCGCCATCGCGGCCATCAAAGTGCATCAAAATATATGTCCAAGCAGTTGAAGCCAAAAGCAAAAGACGATTTTTTCGGCGGCGATGAGCCGAAGTCGCGCGCGCCCGCCAAGGCGGCCTCGCGTGGGACCGGCGGCGAAGCCGACTACACTGCGGCCGATATCGAGGTGCTCGAAGGCCTGGAACCGGTGCGCCGCCGGCCCGGCATGTATATCGGCGGCACCGATGAGAAGGCGCTGCATCACCTCTTCGCCGAAGTCATCGACAACTCGATGGACGAGGCGCTGGCCGGGCACGCGACCTTCATCGGAGTCGAGCTCAGCGCCGACGGGTTCCTGACCGTCACCGACAACGGCCGCGGCATCCCGATCGATCCGCATCCGAAGTTCCCGAAGAAGTCGGCGCTCGAAGTCATCATGTGCACGCTGCATTCGGGCGGCAAGTTCGACTCCAAGGTCTACGAGACTTCCGGCGGTCTGCACGGTGTCGGCATCTCCGTGGTGAACGCCCTCTCCTCGCTGCTCGAGGTCGAGGTCGCACGCAGCCAGAAACTCTACCGCATGACGTTCGAGCGCGGGCACCCGAAGGGCAAGCTCGAGGATCTCGGCAAGATCAACAACCGCCGCGGCACCCGCGTGCGGTTCAAGCCCGACACCGATATCTTCGGCGCCAAGGCCGCGTTCAAGCCGCAGCGCCTGTTCAAGATGACGCGCTCGAAGGCCTATCTGTTCGGCGGCGTCGAGATCCGCTGGAATTGCGCACCCGAGCTCTTGAAGGGCGTCGAGGATGTGCCGGCGGAAGCGACCTTCCACTTCCCCGGCGGCCTCAAGGATTACCTCGCCGCTGCGATCCACGCCGACACCTTGGTGCATCCCGACATCTTCTCGGGCAAATCGGGCCGCAACGGCGCGCATGGCGCCTGCGAATGGGCTGTCGCCTGGACCGCGGATGCCGACGGCTTCCTGTCGTCCTACACCAACACCGTGCCGACGCCCGATGGCGGCACGCACGAATCCGGCCTGCGCAGCGCGCTGCTGCGCGGCCTGAAGGATCACGCCGAACGCGTCGGTCAGGGCAAGCGCGCGTCATCCATTACGTCGGAAGACGTGATGGTGGGCGCGGCGGTGATGCTGTCGGTGTTCGTGCGCGAGCCTGAATTCCAGGGCCAGACCAAGGATCGTCTCGCCACCGCCGAAGCGCAGCGCATCGTCGAACAGGCGATGAAGGATCCGTTCGACCACTGGCTGTCGGGCAATCCGAACATGGCCAACCGGCTGCTCGACTTCGTGATCGACCGCGCCGAGGAGCGGCTGCGCCGTCGCCAGGAAAAGGAAACGGCACGCAAGACCGCCGGCAAGAAGCTGCGCCTGCCCGGCAAGCTCGCCGACTGCACCGATGCCGGCACAGAGGGCTCCGAGCTCTTCATCGTCGAGGGTGACTCGGCAGGCGGCAGCGCCAAGCAGGCC
Source organism: Bradyrhizobium sp. S3.7.6 (assembly GCF_054061875.1). Taxonomy (NCBI): domain Bacteria; kingdom Pseudomonadati; phylum Pseudomonadota; class Alphaproteobacteria; order Hyphomicrobiales; family Nitrobacteraceae; genus Bradyrhizobium; species Bradyrhizobium sp. S3.7.6. The sequence goes on from NZ_JBSSEQ010000001.1 coordinate 5,436,022, forward strand.
CGTGATCGCAAGACGCAAGCGGTGCTGCCGCTGCGCGGCAAGATCCTCAACGTCGCCTCGGCCGGCAAGGACAAGCTAACGGCGAACGCGCAGCTCTCCGACCTCGTGCAGGCGATCGGCTGCGGCCAGCTTTTGCAATATCGCGAAGAGGATCTGCGCTATCAGCGCATCATCATCATGACCGACGCCGACGTCGACGGCGCCCACATCGCCTCGCTCCTGATCACCTTCTTCTACCGGCAGATGCCGCGGCTGATCGACGAGGGCCACCTCTTCCTCGCGGTGCCGCCGCTCTACAAGCTGACCCATGGCTCGAAGTCCGTCTACGCACGCGACGACAAGCACAAGGAGACGCTGCTCAAGAGCGAGTTCAACGCCAACGCCAAGGTCGAGGTAAACCGCTTCAAAGGCCTTGGTGAGATGATGCCGGCGCAGCTCAAGGAAACCACCATGGATCCGCGCAAGCGGACGCTGCTCAAGGTGGTGCTGCTCGCCGACGACCGCGACACCACGGCGGATTCGGTGGAGCGCCTGATGGGCACCAAGGCCGAGGCGCGCTTCGCGTTCATCTCGGACAAGGCGGAGTTTGCGAGCGAGGAGCTGCTGGACGTCTGAGGCAGTCTTCCGACGTCACGCACAAAGTCCCGGCCTCGGCCGGGGCTTTTTTGTTTGCGGCTGCTCGCGGAGGCGCCCGACCAGACCGCGTCCGCTACCCGACTCATCTTGGGGCGGAACGACTCGGCCAACGACTCACCGGCGCCAAGGCTGAGGCAGGATTGCTACCATTTCGGACAGAGCCGGATTTGCTAACGAGAAGTTACCGGAATTCGATCTTCGGAAAATGACGCAACACATTGGAATCATAGAGCTATTTCTGATTTCGGAGATCGCGCCCGAAATCGCTGCCAGGCGGCGTTTCCCGGCGACTGTGCCTGTCCGGCAACAGCATTTCGGCGGAAAGCAGCTATAGTCCGGGCATCAGATCAATCGGACTTCAGTGCGCTCGCGCCTGCCGGACAGACCAAAGCTTGGGGATTTTGAAATGAAGAAGATTTTGCTCGCACTGACCGCGGTTGCCGCGATGACCGGTTCGGCGTCGGCGGCCGATCTGGCTGCCCGTCCCTACGTGAAGGCCCCGCTTCCGGCGCCCGTCGCCAACTGGACCGGCTTCTACATCTTCGGCGGTGGTGGTGGTGGCCTCTCGAACTCCGATCAGTCCGTCCAGACCACGGTCGGCGCGGTTCCGCTGACGATCGGCCAGCGCCAGGGTGGCTCGGGCTGGTTCGGCACCGTCGGTCTCGGCTACGACTGGCAGTTCAACAGCACCTGGGTCGCCGGCGTGTTCGCTGACGGTCAGTTCGGCAGCATCCGTGGCACGGTTCAGGATCCCTTCTTCGGCATCACCGGCTCGCAGAAGCTGGAAGACTCCTGGGCCGCTGGTGTGCGCCTCGGCTATCTGGTTGCTCCGAACGTTCTCTCCTACGTCAACGGCGGTTATTCCGGCGCTCACTTCGGCCAGACCAACTTCCTGACGCTGGCCGGCGTTCCCGCTGGTGCCCACCTCAACAGCTACAACCGCAATGGTTGGTTCGTTGGCGGCGGCGTCGAGAACAGCCTGAACATCTTCGGCATCTCTTCGCCCGGCTGGTTCATGAAGACCGAATATCGTTCGGCCTTCTACAACGCCAAGACCCAGGACGAACTCATCGACGGCACCAACCTCCCGACCGGCAACAGCATCCGCGCCAACAGCTGGAACCAGACGATCTCGACCTCGCTGGTCTACCGCTTCAACTGGACCGGTCCGGTCGTCGCGAAGTACTGATCTGATCTGAAATTCAGACGTCAAAGCCCCGGCATTGTCCGGGGCTTTTTCGTTGCGGCTTCTGTTTTGCGGAGTTCAAGGCTCGATACATCGAGAGCTCCGGTGCGCGGTGCCCCAGCGGGTCGTGCCAGTCCGGAGGCGTCGCCTCAAGCTCTGCGTTCCCAATTCATATGTACCTGACCGGCAACAGCTTTTTGGCTGGAACCGCCTATAGCTTGGTCATCCGATGACTCGAAGTTCAGCGCGCTCGCGCCGAACAGACCAAGGTTGGGGTTTTATCATGAAGAAGTTTTTGCTCGCTCTGACCGCAGTGGCGGCGATGACCGGTTCGGCCGCGGCGGCCGACCTTGGGGCCCGCCCCTATGTGAAGACTCCGGCGCCCGCGCCAGTCCAAAGCTGGACCGGCTTCTACATCTTCGGCGGCGGCGGCGGCGGTCTGTGGTCCGCTGACAGCAACATCCAGAGCACCGGTGTTGCCGGAGGGTTCGGTGCCTTCGGACCTGCTGGCACTGCGATAACCCGCGATACGCGCCTGGGCGGCAGCGGCTGGTTTGGAACCGTCGGCGCCGGTTACGATTGGCAATTCAACGGGCGCTGGGTGGCCGGCGTCTTTGCTGACGGACAGTTCGGTGACATCAGTGGCTCGCTGACCGACCCCGCCTTCTGGCAAACTGAAGGCCGCCAAAAGCTCCGCACCAGCTACACGGCCGGCGCGCGGTTAGGCTATCTCGTTGCGCCCAATGTCCTGTCCTACGTCAACGCCGGTTACTCGGGTTCGGAATGGTCAGGCACGTCTCAGACGTTTCTGGGTGTGGGACCGGGCGCCAGTACCGCGACGCAGACGACCACTGGCTCCTTCCACCGCGATGGCTTTTTCGTTGGCGGTGGCGTCGAGAACAACCTCGACATTTTCGGAATTGCTGCGCCCGGCTGGTTCATGAAAACCGAATACCGTTCGGCGTACTATGACCGCATTTCCCGGCCCACGACGTTTGCTCCGGGCAATAATTTCGGCGCGCCGGCGGTGGGTCTGACGGGCACCGCAATTACCTTCAAGCCCTGGGTCCAGACCATCAGCACGTCGCTGGTCTACCGCTTCAACTGAAGCGCCCCAACTCCTGAACAAGTCCTGATCCAGCCTGGATATGGGACGTCAAAGCCCCGGCATCGTCCGGGGCTTTTCGCTGCCGGATCTTCAGCGGCCGACGCTCGCCTTCAGAGATCGGTACGCCTCTCCAAGCCGGTGCTCGATCCCCGCCCAGTCGGCCTCAGTGATCGCCTCGCCCCGCGCATCGCGAAACGCCATGGCCTCTGCCCGCGCGATGCCGAACTGCCTGATGCCGGAATCGTCCGCGCTCTTGCCGTAGGTCAGCGCCGCCACGCGTGCGATGGTGAGGCCATAGTCGCGCGGGTCCGCCGCCTCGCGCCGCGCCTGCCACCAGTCAAGCTCGAGACGGGCGGCCTCGTGCGCGTCGAATGCCACGGGCGCGGCCGATGCAAAATCCCGGTAGTATCCAACGAGCGCTGGCAGGGCCGCATCGGCCTCCCGGCGTGACCGCGTCGGCTGGAACGTCCTGGCGGCCCCGGCGGCGCCGAACGCGATCTGCAAGCTTCCTAGGGGCGAAAAGCCGAACTGCGTCCGCGTCGATTCGTAGAGATGATAGAACAGCGCGGCATAGCGCTTGTCGTAATAGTTGCGCCACATCGCGGTCTCGAGCCGCGCCATCTCGGCCGGATCGAACGCCCGCAGATCCGCACGCCGTGGAATGACGGCATAGGCCGCCACCAGTGCGACCGCGGCCGCGATGCCAAGGGCGCTACCCAGGAGCATCTTCCGCACGGACATGGATCCTCCCAGCGGCCCTGCATCCGCAGCCATTGTATCCAAACCGAAGCTACGGCTAGTCTGGCGGGAAGTTTTCGTGATCCGCGGCGATCGTTGATGTCGCGGGCCACGACAGAAGCAAACCAACGGGGAGGAATGCATGCGCAGATTTCTGCTGATCGCAGGCCTGTTTGCCCTCGCCGTCGGGCTGCTCTGGATCGGACAGGGAACGGGCACCGTCGCCTGGCCGCGGTCGAGCTTCATGGTCAACCAGTTGCAATGGGCCGGCTATGGCGCAGCCATGGCCGGCTTCGGACTGGTCCTGATCTGGCAGAGCAACCAATAGAAGAAACCAGGGAATACAAATATGACATCCAACCGGTTCGATCTCCGCGGCAAAGTCGCGATCGTCACAGGGGGCAATGGCGGCATCGGTCTTGGCCTCGCCCACGGACTCGCCGATGCCGGCGCCGATATCGCCGTGGTCGCACGTAACGAAACCAAGTCGGCCGCTGCCGTTGCCGATCTCAGAGAGCGCGGCGTGAAGGCGATTGCCGTCACCACCGACGTCACCGACAAGGCGGCGGTCGCGGCCATGATCGACCGCGTCGTCAAGGAGCTCGGCCGGATCGACATCCTCATCAACAATGCCGGCATGAGCATCCGCAAGCCGCCGCACGAGCTCGAGCTCGACGAGTGGAACAAGGTGATCGACACCAACCTCACCAGCGCCTTCGTGTGCTCGAAGCTGGCCTATCCGGCGCTGAAGGCGTCGGGCAACGGCAAGGTGATCAATATCGGCTCGATGATGTCGATCTTCGGCGCGAGCTTCGCCACCGCCTATGCGGCAAGCAAGGGCGGCATCGTGCAGTATACGCGCGCGTGCGCCAATGCGTGGGCGCCCGACAACATCCAGGTCAACGCCATCCTGCCGGGCTGGATCGACACGGACCTGACGCGCGGCGCGCGGCAGCAGGTCTCGGGACTGCATGAGCGCGTGCTGGCGCGCACGCCCGCGGGACGCTGGGGCGATATCGACGACTTCGCCGGCATCGCCGTGTTCCTCGCCTCGCCCGCCTCGAACTTCGTCACGGGCACTGCGATCCCCGTCGACGGTGGATTCTCCGTGATGGCGTAAGCTTGCCCGCGGTCGACGAAAAAGCCCCGGCAGATGCCGGGGCTTTGAAAGCTCTCACGTTCGGAGAGATCAGTACCTTGCGACGACGGCCGAGGGACCGAAGCGGTAGTTCACGCCGACGCGCACCGCATCAACGACATGGCTGAAACGATACGTCGCGGAGTCCGTGGGGGCAGAAATAGGCAAGTGCTATTTACCTACTGCACCCTTATGCACCGTCACGGCCAGTTTCCGGAGATGACCGTCCGCTGCGCCGTCCCGCCCGTGGCGACAACGACGCGCGAATCGACAGAAAAAAGCCCCGGACGGAGCCGGGGCTTTCAGTTATTGGCAGTACTTTTTTAGCTTCGGTCGTTCGTTGACGTGCTCAGTAGCGCGCGATGACCGGTGCGTCGAACTTGTAGCTCGCGCGCACGACGGCCCACTGGATGTCGCGCGGCTTGGCATCGAAGGTGTAGTTACCCGAGGTGCCGCCGAGCTGATAGGTCTGGCTGCCGAAGGCCGCGTAATTGTATTCGAGGCCGACGATCCAGTTGCGGGTGATGCCGTATTCCCAGCCGGCGCCGACGGTCCAGCCGTTGGCCCAGTGGGTCTGACCGCCCGAGCCGGTCGAGGGCGCAACGGTGTCGCTGACGTTGAGACGGTTGTTCACGCCGGCATAGCCGCCCTTGATGTAGAACAAATTGTTCTGCACCGCGAAGCCGGCGCGGCCGACGACGGTCGCGAGCACGTTGGCGCGCCAGGTGAAGATGTCGTCAGCGGCGCCGAAGGCGGTGTTGACCACCGTACCCTTGTTGTCGAGGCCGGAGATCGTGCCTTCCATGCCGAACACGTAGTTGTTGGCCTGCCAGTTGTAGCCGATCTGGGCGCCGCCCATGATGCCGGCGCCACGCTGGCGATAGCCCTGGCCCGGAACGAGATCGCCGAACGGCGCGCCGGTCCCGTTGTTGATGAACTGCTCGTTGGTCCATGCGCCACCGATATGGCCGCCGACATAGAAACCGGTCCAGTTGAACAGCGGCTCCGCATAGGCGGGCGCCTTCATGTAGCGTGCACCGAGATCGGCGGCTGAAGCAGCGCCGGTCGAAACCAGAGCGGTCGTGCAGGCGAAGGCGGCAATCAATTTGTTACGCATGGTACACCCCGTGTCCTTTGATGGATGCACGGTCACACGCAGGTCTTACTCAAATTTGAATCAAGAAAGTTAAGACGCCGGATTGGCAAGCGACGCGACGTGAATCCGTTTGCGCTGTTGCACGCACGCAACGCGCGGTGCGCGATTTAACGCCGCGTTATCCCTACCGACCTCCTGCGCTACCATGCCGGCGCGGCCTTGGACTGCACGTGCTCGGGCCGCACGCCGAGCGCAATCAGGCGCGCCGGAAGACCCTGGAGCCATGGCAGCGCAGTGATCAGGCGCACGACCAGTGGCACCTTCAGCGGCCGATCACTGCCCTGCAGGGCGCCGCTGATGATGTTGTTCTGCACGATCACCTGCATGCGCTGCGTCATCCTCACCGGGAATTCGCGGCGCCGGCGCACGGCATCGAGTTCATTCTCGGTTGGGCAGCCCTGCCGAAGTTTGTCAGCGAGCAGGTTGGCGGTCGCGACCGCGTCCTGCACGGCGAGATTGACGCCGACGCCACCGACCGGCGACATCGCATGCGCGGCATCGCCGATGAGAAGCAGGCCCGGCCGCGTCCAGCGCGCCAGGCGGTTGATCGCGACCGTGAGCAGCTTGACGTCGTCAAAGCTCTTCACATCGGCAATGCCGGATCGAAGGATCGGCGCCATGCGCACGACGTCGTCGAGCAGCGCCTGCAATCCCCTCGCCTTCACCGCCGCGTATTGTCCCTTCGCGATGACATAGGCGCACTGCCAATAGTCGCCGCGGTCGAACGTAACCATCATCTTTCCGGGCTCGATGCGCGCGAACAGGTTCTCGGTCTCGTCCGCCTTGCGGCCGACGCGGAACCACAGCACGTCCATCGGCGCGCCGATCTCCTCGACGCGGAGCCCCGCACGCTCGCGCACCGTCGAATGCCGGCCATCGCAGGCAATGGTGAGATCGGCTTCGATGTCGATCGGCCCCTCCGGCGTCATCGCACGCACGCCGGCGACGGTCTCGCCGCGACGGATCAGATCGACGGCTTCCGTATTCATCATCACCTTGAGCGAGCCGAAGCGCTGGCCGGCCTCGCGCAGGAAATTCAGGAAGTCCCATTGCGGCATGAAGGCAATGAACGGGTACTTGGTGCGGAGCCGGCGGAGATCAGCGATCCGCACGGGCGTGCCGCCAAACAGGCCGTCCATCATCTGCAGGCGCTGGTGCGGCAGCTTCAGGAACCCATCGATCAGGCCGAGCTCGTCCATCACCTGGAGCGTCGAGGGATGCACGGTGTCGCCGCGAAAGTCGCGGAAGAAATCCGCATGCTTCTCCAGCACCACGACGTCGATGCCGGCGCGTCCCAGGAGATAGCCGAGCATCATGCCGGCCGGCCCGCCGCCGACGATGCAACATCGGGCTCTCACGGAGTGACGCACGGTGTGCTCTGGGGTATCAGATTCCGTCATCAACTCCTCGCTTACAACTTTAGTACTCTGTGCGGTGCAACAAGCCGGAATTGGTTTGCCGCAATGCCGAATGGCCGGTAGCGTTGCTGATAATTTCGATTGATTTCAGGATGATCCCGCGTTGCGCACCATACTGATAGTGCTTGGCATCTGGCTGCTGATCAACGTGCTTTTCGTCGTGATCATGCTGCCGCCGCGCAAGCCGCGGAAGCCGGATCCTCAGGAGGCGGGCACGCTCGCGCCGGCACGGATCGACCAGAACGGCTATCCGTTCGAGGAACAGGAGAAGGTCCTGCTTCGCCATGTGGTCATCTCGATCGCCATGGGGACGTTCTTCTCGCTTGCGCCGCCCTTGATGGAAGCGATCGACGCCATCAAGCGCTACATCGGAAAGCGTCGCGGCTAGTTCCCGCGCCAACTGCGCTCGCTGCCCAACAATGGAGCCGCGGACGCTCAGTTGTTGGTACGGTTTGAGGCCCGAAAACTCTTGATTTCCGACACGCTGCCGTCGCGGTAGGTCAGTTCCACCGAGACGAACTGCGTCGCCGGGGCAAGCTTCATGTAGAGCGGCATGCCGGCGCTGATCGCGCTGGGATCGCGCATGTCGCAGCCCGGCATCTTCAACACCTGGTTCGGAACGGCGGTGTCGATGCCGATGCGCACCTCGCGGATGGCGCAGCGGTAGGACACGAGATGCGTGTAATAGACGAGCAGCCCGTTGAACTCGCGGAACGACAGCCAGCTCGTCGCGGTCATGTCGAGAATCTTGCGCTGGTCGCGGATCAGCGCGGCCTCGGGATCGAACCTGATCGGGAATGGCCCCTGCATGTCGCCGGACTGATCGACATAGCGGACCTCGATGGTGCCGGCCTGCGCATCCGGCGGCAATTCGATCGACGGGTTCGGCATCCGCTTGCGCGTGCGCGGATCGAGCGTGTCGATGAAGCCGGTCTCGCGGAAATCGCCGTTGCCGGCCATGCGCCAGGAAATGCCGAGCGTCGGGTCGGCGAAGGAGAACACCACGCTCCAGCCGCCATTGTGCCGCGAGAAGCTGGCGATCGGCGCGTTGGTGGTTTCTTCCTTCGGCACGCGCGGTACCGACACCGGCGGGAGAGCCGCGAGCTTCTGCGGCGGCGGATCGGCCGGGCGCGCAGCGGCCGTCGCGTCCTTGGCAACGCCGCTGAGGAAGACGTCGTCGACCATCTGGTCGAAATAGACCGGCACCTGTCTGTGCTTGACGGTGTCGGCCATCTCGCTGACGAGACGGCGGGTGCGCTGCGCCACCTGCACCAGATTCTCGCCGGGCTGGAGCAGCTCCTTGGCGAAGGTGCGCGTGAACACCGAATTGGGATTGGCGTCGTCGTTGGAGAGACGATCGAGTGCGGTCTGGCGGGGACCTGCGGAGAACACCGAGAACACGCCTTCGGGCAGCTGCACCATCGGCGCGAGGCCGCCGCCACCGGCGACCGCGCGGGTGCCTTTGCGCTCGAACGGGTTGTTGCGGCAGGCGTCGAACACCAGGATCGACGTGCGCGCCTTCTTGTTCTGAAGGCGCTCGACGATGCGGTCGGCCAGGATGGAAGCGTCGCGCACCAGCTCTTCCTGCCCTTCGGTCGCCGCCGGCACGTCAGTCGGCAGCAGGTAGTTCTGGCCCGCGATCTCGAAGCCGTGGCCGGCGTAGAAGAAGAATGCGGTGTCGCCGGGCTCGATCGTCCTGTCGAACGCGAGCAGCGTCTCGGAGAATTGCTGCCGGCTCTGGTTCTCGGCGACCATCACCGAGAAGCCGAGCTGCTTCAGCGTATCGCCCATGGTACGGGCGTCGTTGACCGCCTTTAGGAGCTTGGGGACGTTCCTGTAGTCGTTGTTGCCGACGACGAGCGCAACGCGCTTCTCGGCTTGTGCGGGCAGCGCGAAGCCGCTCAGGCTCACCGCAAGGCCAAGGGCCGCCAGAATTCTGAAAAGCCGACGCGTCATCGTAAAATTCCCGTTGCGGAACGGCGCTCCGCCGGCCCCCTCGAACAGCGATTCATTGAAACCCTCTGCCGTTGATGATAGTCGGTCCAGCCATATCGACGGTTCAACGCCGAGAGCCCACGGGTTCCGTCATCAGGACTATGGCAGATTCCTCCGGAATCTGCTTTTTCTAGGCAGCTGCGCTGCAAGCGGGGGCTGCCGTGTATCGATGGTGTACTGACGAGGTCGAGCCGCATGACCGGTTCGACTATTGGCGCGAGGTCCGGTCCAAGGGCCTGTTCGGCGTCACCGCTGAACTCGAGCGCGAACGCCGCGCGGACTTCTACGGCGAATTCTCGCTGCGCCAGCTCGGCGGCGGTGGGCTCGTCGAGCTGAAGGCGTCACACTACACTGTCGAGCGCAGCAACTCCGACATCGCCTACGCGCCCGGCGACAGCATCTGCGTCTACCAGCAGCTCGGCAGCGGCGGCTGGTTCGGCGGCATGCGCACCGGCGACTTTGCGATCGCCAACGGCAGCTTCGCCACCAGCCATACCGACCAGCCCTATCGCACCGCGCCGCTCGGCGCAGGCGGCTTCCACCTGCGCATCCTGAAGATCCCCGTGAGCAGGCTCTCCACGCAGGACAGGCGCATGCGCGAGCTTGCGCCCCGGACCTTCAGCGATCCCGGCCTGGCGCCCCTGCTCGGCGCCTGCTTCGCCGACCTCGATGAAGCCGCCGCGGGCGATAACGGCGCCACTGATGCGACCTCAGTCGCCCAGACCTCCTTGGATCAGGCCTCCTTGGATCAAGCCTCGCTCGTCCAGGCCTTGGCCCATCTGGCCCTGATCGAGCGCGGCATCGTGCGGCCCGGCAGCCGCCGTGGGCAGGCCGCGCTACGGACCGCCCGGCTCTCGCAGGCGCGTCGCCTGATCGCGCGCCATCTGCAAGACCCCGATCTGGCGCCGACGATGGTGGCCGACCAGCTCGGCGTGTCCGTGCGTCACCTGCACATGCTGTTCGAAACCGCTGCGAAGAGCTTTTCGCAAACGGTGACGGACGAACGCCTGAAACAGAGCCGCCGCCTGATGCGTGAGGCGCCGGACCGGCTGATCGCTGATATCGCGACCTCCTGCGGCTTCGAGAGCCTGGCGACCTATTACCGGGTCTTCAACGCCGCCTACGGAATGGCCCCCGGCGATTTCCGGGCCCGGAGCCCGGAAGGGCGTTAGCCGTCCCTCCGGCAGCCATCGCCCGGTTAACGGTGGAGGCGGAAAAGCCCAGCCGGGCCCGCTATTTGAGCAAAAACCTCAGGTTTTTTAGGGTCTTCCCGCGCCCGCTCCATTGACTTTGGCCGATTCCCGCCTATGTTCCGGGGCGACGCGGCTCAGATCGAAGACCGATTCTTGAGCCTTGCGCTTTGTTCGCGTGAGTCAGCACCCCCAGCTTCTTTGAGAGCGCGCCGTTTCGGGGTGGAACGCGACAGCCTTAATTACCCTCGATTCCGAACGGCGGTTTCGACCAGAGGCTCAATGTCCTTTTCAAATCTCGGACTGTCCGAAAAAGTCCTCGCCGCAGTGGCGGCCACCGGTTACACCACCCCCACCCCCATTCAGGAACAGGCGATCCCCCACGTCCTCGCACGCAAGGATGTGCTCGGCATCGCCCAGACCGGCACCGGCAAGACCGCGGCCTTCGTGCTGCCGATGCTCACCATCCTTGAAAAGGGTCGCGCCCGCGCGCGCATGCCGCGCACGCTGATCCTGGAGCCGACCCGCGAGCTCGCGGCGCAGGTGAAGGAAAACTTCGACCGCTACGGCGCCGGCCAGAAGCTCAACGTCGCCCTGCTGATCGGCGGCGTTTCCTTCGGCGACCAGGATGCCAAGCTGACGCGCGGCGTCGACGTGCTGATCGCCACCCCCGGCCGCCTGCTCGACCACACCGAGCGCGGCGGCCTCCTGCTCACCGGCGTCGAGCTGCTCGTCATCGACGAAGCCGACCGCATGCTGGACATGGGCTTCATTCCCGACATCGAGCGCGTCTGCAAGCTCGTCCCGTTCACGCGGCAGACCCTGTTCTTCACCGCGACCATGCCGCCGGAAATCCGGCGCATCACCGAGACCTTCCTGCATAATCCGCAGAAGGTCGAGGTCTCCAAGCCCGCCACCACCGCCGTGACCGTCACGCAGTGTCAGGTCCCGGCCGGGCGCGAGGCGCATGAGAAGCGTGAATTGCTGCGACGCCTGCTGCGCGAGGCCAAGGATCTCCAGAACGCGATCATCTTCTGCAATCGCAAGCGCGAGGTCGCCGTCGTTCACAAATCACTGCAAAAGCATGGTTTCAGCGTCGGCGCCCTGCATGGCGACATGGACCAGTCGGCCCGCACGGCGGCGCTCGAACAGTTCCGCAAGGGCGAACTGCCGCTGCTGGTCGCCTCCGATGTTGCCGCCCGCGGCCTCGACATCCCTGAGGTCAGCCACGTCTTCAATTTCGACGTCCCCCACCACCCCGACGACTATGTTCACCGCGTCGGCCGCACCGGCCGCGCCGGCCGGTCCGGTATGGCGATCTCGCTCGTGACGCCGCTCGACCAGAAGTCGATGGTGGCGATCGAGAAGCTGATCGGCCAGAGCATTCCGCGCGCCGAGGGCGATTTCGAAGTGCCCGCGGACGCAGGCGAGCAGAGCGCACGTTCGCGCGAACCGCGCGGGCGCGACCGTGAACGTTCCCGCGGCGGACGCGGCAAGCCGCAGCGTGGCCGCGATCGTGAGCGCAGCCACGAGCCCCGCGAACCGCGCGGCGAGGCGAGGCCTTCCGCAGAGACACAGCCCGCTCCTGAAGCGAGACCTGCACGTGAGCCGAGGCCCGCACGGGAGGCGAGGCCTCCGCGTGAAGCGAAGCAATCATCCGAGCCGCGCGGTGGATCGCGCCAGCAAGCCAATCCATCGCATGTGCCGTCGATCGGCCGCCCCGAGCCGCGCCGCCAGCGCGAGGCCGATACCGAGCCCGGCGATCACTCGCACCTTCCGGCGTTTCTGCTCCGGCCAGTGCGTTCTCCCGCCGGCGCTTGACGCGCCGGCGCGATTCAGCTTCGGTTGAGCTGAGCCGCCTCACACTTTTTCTGATGCATTCGCGAACGTCTGTTTACAGAGCGTTCACGATCGTCCGTTAGCCTGCGAACATAATTTAAGTATTGCTGCGGTCGATGGCGCACCGACCGCTGTGGGGTATGTTCAGTGGTCAAGGTGCTCGACGAACACGAACGCACGATGGCGTTCGCCGAAGTGGCTCTCGGTCAGATCCGCTCGCTTCGACAGACTGCAATTCCCCGCAATTACGAGATCTGGTACGTCTACGCCACCGGCTATAACGCACCGCTCAACAAGATCATCAACGAGACGCTGGCGCGCCACGGCAAGCTGACCGAAGGCGATCTCGAGCAGATCTACGAGACCTATCTTTCCCACATCAAGACTACCGACCGCATCGACAAGGTCGGCGCACGCGTCATCGGCGAGATCGACGACGTGATGACGGTGCTGAGCGAAGCGCTCGGGATGACCGGCTCCTACGATGCCAGCCTGTCGGGCGCGACCGAGCAACTGTCGTCGGCCAAGAACCGCGACCAGATCAAGTCGATCGTCGAGACGCTGCTGCGTTCGACCAGCGAGATGCGTGAGACCAACAAGGCGCTGGAAGACCGGCTGACCCTGTCCAAGAACGAGATCAGCAATCTCCAGCAGAGCCTGGAGGCGATCCGCGCCGAGAGCCTGACCGATCCGCTTACGGGATTGGGCAATCGCAAATATTTCGATCGCATGATCGGCATGGCCGTGCAGAGCGCGCTCGCCTCGGGCGAGCCACTGTCGCTGCTGCTGTTCGACATCGATCATTTCAAATCGTTCAACGATTCCTACGGCCATCTCACCGGCGACCAGGTGTTGCGGCTGGTCGGCTTGTCCATGAAGCAGACCATCAAGGGACAGGACATCACCGCGCGCTATGGCGGCGAGGAATTCGCGGTCCTGCTGCCCAACACGGCGCTGCGCCAGGCCCTCACCGTTGCAGATCACATCCGCCGCGCCGTGATGGCGAAGGAATTGAAGAAGAAATCGACCGGCGAGATCCTCGGCCGCGTCACCATCTCCGTCGGCGTCTCCATGCTCAAGCAGGGCGACGATCCCGACGCACTGATCGAGCGTGCCGATGCCTGCCTCTATGCCGCCAAGCGCAACGGGCGCAACCGCGTGATCTGCGAGGCCGATCCGGAGTTCGCGATCGAGTCGCACAGCCGGGTGGCCTGACGCCGAAGCAGCGCGCCGAAGAAACGGCCGGCGCTTGACATTCCAACCCGCCGAACGACATCTTCCCCGCCGCCCGACTACGAGCGTCGAGAGGACTTGTCGTCTTGCCCAATCCCCATGACTTTCACACACCGCAGCCGTCGTACACCAGGGATGAACTGCTGAGATCGAGCGACGGCGGCTATTTCGGCCCGGGCAACGCGCAATTGCCGGCCCCGCCGATGCTCATGATGGATCGCATCACCGAGATCAGCCTGGACGGCGGCGAGTTCGGCAAAGGCCACATCGTCGGCGAGCTCGATATTTTGCCCGGCCATTGGTTCTTCGATTGCCACTATCGCGGTGACGCGATGATGCCGGGAAGTCTCGGCCTGGATGCGATGTGGCAGATGATCGGCTACTGGCTCGGCTGGTCGGGTTCACCGGGCAAGGGCCGCGCCATCGGCGTCGGCGAGGTCGACGTCACGGGATCCATCACACCCGACACGGGCTGCGTGCGCTACGAGGTCGCCATGCGTATGGTCCGGCGCGGCAAGCTGGTGCTCGGAATTGCCGACGGTCGTGTGCTTGCCGATGGAGTCTGCGTCTTCATGGCCAAGGACATGAGGGTCGGACTGACCAAGGCGGTGGACTGAGGTCTCGTAGGGTGGGCAAAGGCGCGCAGGCGCCGTGCCCACCATCTCTCCAGCACCTTTATCCTGAACGGTGGGCACGCTTCGCTTTGCCCACCCTACGCACCGTCTTCTTGGCCGCCTTCTTTACCTGCCGCTTCCTCGCAGCGGCCTTCTTCGGCTCGGCCGTCGCCGCAGCTTTCGCCTTCGGCCGCTTCTTCACCTTGGCGCGCTGGGCGGCGGCGAGCGCTGCCCTCGCCCATTGCGCAAGCTCCTCGGAATCGTCGAACAGGCGCGCCGGCAATTCCCAATAGGAATTCACCAGCACGGTTTTGGCGCGGGTCGAATACTGAAACGGCTTCGAGCCTTCCGCTTCAAAGTCCGGGATGGTGACCTCGTCGGCGCGGAAGAACAGGCCCGCGCGCAAGGCGAGCGCGAAGTTGATGCCGTCGGCGGAGATGCCGTAGCCGGAGAACATTTTTCGGATGGTGACGGGGCCGAAATCGGCGAACAGGTCGATCAGGAATTCGCGGTCCATGGCCAAGCTGTCTCCCCACGGTCGTCCCCGCGAACGCGGGGACCCATAACCACCGGGAGGAGTTTAGCGAAGACTACCAGCCAGGAAAGCTTGGTACTGATACCGAGCGTCATCGCCAGATCACGCGGTATGAGTCCCCGCGTTCGCGGGGACGACAGCGACTTACCCGTCGATCTTCGCGGGCCGCAGCTCGACCGACTCGCCGCAGCCGCAGGCGGAGACCTGGTTGGGGTTGTTGAAGACGAACTGGGCCTGCATCTTGTCGGCCTTGTAGTCCATCTCGGTGCCGAGCAGGAACAGCACGGCCTTGGGATCGACCAGGATCTTGACGCCCTTGTCCTCGACGACCTCGTCGGTCGGGCGGACATCATGGGCGTATTCGACCGTATAGGACTGGCCGGCACAGCCGCCGTTCTTCACGCCGACGCGCAGGCCCACGATCTCGGAATCGGCGCGGCTCGTCAGCTCGCTGATGCGCTGGGCGGCGGCATCGGTCAGCCGCATCACCTGCGGACGCGGGCGCCGCGGTTTCGGAGTGGATGCTGGTGTTGGGCCGGACGATATCTGTGTCATGTCAGTGATGTGGTCCGTTGCTGAGCGAATTCAATGCCAGAGTTACGCGTCACCACATATTGAGGACGAGACGGGCCTCGTCGCTCATGCGTTCCGGCGTCCATGCCGGCTCCCAGATCACCTTGACGTCGACCACGCCGACGCCGGGGACGCTGGCGACCGCGTTCTCGACCATGGTCGGGAGCTCGCCGGCGGCCGGGCAGTTCGGCGTCGTCAGCGTCATCTGGACGTCGACGGAACGGTCGTCCTTGATCTCGACCTTGTAGATCAGGCCGAGCTCATAGATGTCGGCCGGGATTTCCGGGTCGAACACGGTTTTGAGGCCAGCGATGATCTCGGTGGTGAGACGCTCGGTCTCCTCCGGCGGCAACGCCGAATGGGTCTCCATCGGATTGGCTTTGATTTCGGCCGTGTCACTCATGCGAACAAATCCCGCGCCTTCAACAGCGCCTGTGCCAGATGATCGACTTCTTCCCGCGTATTATACATGCCGAACGACGCCCGGCAGGTGGCAGTCACGTTGAACCGCTCTAAAAGCGGCATGACGCAATGGGTGCCGGCGCGCACCGCGATGCCCTGGCGGTCGATCACGGTGGCGACGTCGTGGGCGTGGGCGCCCTTGAGCTCGAAGGAGATCACCGGGCCCTTGCCCCGGGCGATGCCGATCAGCCGGAGCGAGTTGATCTCGCGCAGCCGGTCCTGGGCATAGGTGGTGAGATCGTGCTCGTGGGCAGCGATGCGCTCCTTGCCGATCGAATTGACGTAGTCGATGGCCGCGCCAAGGCCCACGGCCTCGACGATCGCGGGCGTGCCGGCCTCGAACTTGTGGGGGGGATCGCCATAGGTGACGATGTCGCGCGAGACCTCGCGGATCATCTCGCCGCCGCCGTTGTAGGGACGCATCGCGACGAGGTGGTCGTACTTGGCCCAGAGGATGCCGATGCCGGTTGGCCCGTAGACCTTGTGGCCGGTAAAGACGTAGAAATCGCAGCCGAGATCCTGGACGTCGACAGGCAGATGCACCGCACCCTGGCTGCCGTCGACCAGCACGGGAATGCCGCGCGCATGCGCGATCTTCACAACGTCCTTGATCGGGACAATGGTGCCGAGCGCGTTCGACATCTGCGTGATCGCGACCAGCTTGGTCTTCGACGTCAGCAGCTTCTCGAACTCGTCGATGAGGAAGTTACCCTCGTCGTCGACCGGCGCCCACTTGATCACGACGCCATGGCGTTCCCTGAGGAAATGCCACGGCACGATGTTGGAGTGGTGCTCCATGATCGAGATGACGATCTCGTCGCCCTCTTTGATGTTCGGTTCGCCCCAGGACGACGCGACGAGGTTGATCGCCTCCGTCGCGTTGCGGGTGAAGATGACCTCTTCGGTCCGCGGCGCGTTGATGAACTGCGCAACCTTGCTGCGACCGCCCTCATAAGCCTCGGTGGCGGCATTGGCGAGGTAATGCAGGCCGCGATGCACGTTGGCGTATTCGGACGTATAGGCCTGCGTCATGCGGTCGAGCACGGCGCTCGGCTTCTGCGCCGAGGCGGCGTTGTCGAGATAGACCAGCGGCTTGCCGTAGACCTGCATGGCAAGCGCCGGAAAATCCTGGCGCACGCGTGCGACGTCGTAGGCACCGTTCTTGACTGCGGGATGCGTGCTCATTGGCGCCGCTCCAGCCAGCGCTCGGCGATACCGATCACGTGCTCGCGCAAACCGTCATCGGCGATCTGCTCGATCGCCTCCCCCACGAAAGCCTGGATCAGCAGCGCCTGGGCCTGCTTCTCCGGCAGACCGCGCGCCTTCAGGTAGAACAGCAGGCTGTCGTCGAGCGCGCCGGCAGTGGCGCCGTGGCCGCAGGAGACGTCATCGGCGAAGATCTCGAGCTCCGGCTTGTTGTCGGCCTCGGCTTCGTCCGAGAGCAGCAGCGCGCGGGTCATCATCTTGCCGTCGGTCTTCTGCGCATCGGGACGGACGATGATGCGGCCCTGGAACACCGAATGGGCGCGATCGTCGATCACCGCGCGGAAGACCTCGCGGCTGACGCAGTTCGGCACGGCATGATCGACCACCAGCGTGGTGTCGCCGTGCTCGGTCTTCTGGAGCAGGTTCACGCCGTTGACGGAGAGGTCGCTGCCCTCGCCCGCCATCGTGATGAAGCCCTGGAGGCGGCTGACGGCAGCGCCAGTCGTCATGTTGAAGAAATTGAGCTTCGTGTTCGCGCCGACCGTGACGAACTGCGAGGTCACGTTCACTGCGTCGGGTGCATCGTCCAACAGGCGGATATGCGCGACGTCGGCATTGTCGCCGACCGAGAGGATGACGGCGTCGTT
Organism: Bradyrhizobium sp. S3.7.6; assembly: GCF_054061875.1. Lineage (NCBI taxonomy): Bacteria > Pseudomonadati > Pseudomonadota > Alphaproteobacteria > Hyphomicrobiales > Nitrobacteraceae > Bradyrhizobium > Bradyrhizobium sp. S3.7.6. The sequence goes on from NZ_JBSSEQ010000001.1 coordinate 5,453,696, forward strand.
GACCTGGTAGGCCTTGGCACCGGCCGCCACAAAGCTCTCGATGATGGTGGCGCGAGCGCCGTTCCCGACCGCGATCCGCGAACGGCTGAAAGCCGACGCGGACGAAGCGGTCGCGATGTGGATGATCTGGATCGGCGCGGACAGCTGCGCACCGTCGGCGATCGACAACACGACGCCGTCGGTTGCCAGCGCCGCATTCAGCGCAATCACGGCATCGGTGGCCGCGGTCTTCAGGAGACCTGCGTCCTTCTCCAGCGCTTCCCGCAGCGTCTTGAGGCCCGCCTCAGCGGCAAGCGCCTTGACGTCGGAGAGATCGGGCGCGAACACGCCGTCGACCAGCACCAGCTTGCGGGCGCCTTCGATCGCATGCGCCTTGACGGCATCCGCGGCACGCTTCAGCGCGGCCGCATCGGAGCTGGCTGCAAGCGGCAGCACCTCGCCGACCAGCGCACGCAGGTCGGTGTATTTCCATTCCTCGATCCGGCGATGCGGCAGGCCGAGACGCTCATAGGTCTCGAACGCCTCGCGGCGTACCGCGATCACAGAAGGCGAACCCGGCAGGCGGCCTTCGGCGCTGGCGAAGAGATCGCTCACCGCGCGGCCGTTTCCGGTCTTTGCCACAGCAACGTTCATCCTAAAATTCCTTACGCGGCATCCTCGAACTGGGCGTAGCCGGACGCTTCCAGCTCCAGCGCCAAGTCCTTGCCGCCGCTCTTCACGACACGGCCCTTCGACATCACGTGCACGACGTCGGGCACGATGTAGTTCAGCAGCCGCTGATAATGGGTGATGACGACCATCGCGCGCTTGGGCGAGCGCAGCGCGTTGACGCCGTCGGCCGCAATGCGCAGCGCGTCGATGTCGAGGCCGGAATCCATCTCGTCGAGGATGCACAGGCTCGGCTCGAACAGCGCCATCTGCAGCACCTCGTTGCGCTTCTTCTCACCGCCGGAGAAGCCGACATTGACGCCGCGCTTGAGCATGTCCTGCGGGATGTTCAGCGACTTCGAGACCTCGCGGACCTTCCTCAGGAAGTCCGGGGTCGAATATTCGCTTTCGCCGCGCGCCTTGCGCTGCGCGTTCAGTGCGGTGCGCAGGAAGGTCATGGTGGCGACGCCGGGAATCTCGACCGGATACTGGAACGCCAGGAACACGCCCTTCGCGGCGCGCTCGTTCGGATCCATCTCCAGCAGGTCCTCGCCCTTGAACAGGATCTGGCCGTCGGTAACCTCGTAGCCGGGCTTGCCGGCGATGACGTGGGAGAGCGTCGATTTGCCGGAGCCGTTCGGCCCCATGATCGCGTGAACCTCGCCCTCGTTCACGGTCAGCGTCAGCCCGTGGAGGATCTCACGCTCCTCGACACGAACCTTCAAATCCTTCACTTCAAGCAAAGCCATCTTGGTGTCCAGTCTATTCAAATGATGCATGGAGCGCCGTAGCGCACCGCGAGGGTCGGCGATTAGCCGACCGACCCTTCAAGCGAGATCGAGATCAGCTTCTGCGCTTCCACCGCGAATTCCATCGGCAGCTGCTGAAGCACGTCCTTGACGAAACCGTTGACGACGAGGCCGACGGCTTCTTCCTGGGTGAGGCCGCGCTGGATGCAATAGAACAGCACGTCCTCGGAGATCTTCGAGGTCGTCGCCTCGTGCTCGAACGTCGCCGAGGAGTTCTTGGCCTCGATATACGGCACGGTGTGCGCGCCGCATTTGTCACCGATCAACAGGGAATCGCACGCCGTGAAGTTGCGCGCGCCGGTCGCTTTCCGATGCGCGGTGACGAGCCCGCGATAGGTGTTCTGCGACTTGCCGGCGGCGATGCCCTTCGAGATGATCCGGCTCGACGTGTTCTTGCCGAGGTGGATCATCTTGGTGCCCGAATCGACCTGCTGGAAACCGTTCGAGATCGCGATCGAGTAGAACTCACCGCTGGAATTGTCGCCACGCAGGATGCAGCTCGGGTACTTCCAGGTGATGGCGGAGCCGGTCTCGACCTGGGTCCAGGAAATCTTGGACCGGTCGCCACGGCAGTCGCCACGCTTGGTGACGAAATTGTAGATGCCGCCCTTGCCTTCGGAATTGCCCGGGTACCAGTTCTGCACCGTCGAATATTTGATCTCGGCGTCGTCATGCGCGACGAGCTCAACCACGGCGGCGTGCAACTGGTTCTCGTCGCGCTGCGGCGCGGTGCAGCCTTCGAGATAGCTGACGTAAGAACCCTTGTCGGCGATGATCAGCGTGCGCTCGAACTGGCCGGTGTTGCGCTCGTTGATGCGGAAATAGGTCGACAGCTCCATCGGGCAGCGCACGCCCGGCGGCACATAGACGAACGAGCCGTCGGAGAACACCGCCGAGTTCAGCGTCGCATAGAAATTGTCCGAGGTCGGCACCACGGAGCCGAGATATTTCTGCACCAGTTCGGGATGCTCGCGGATTGCCTCCGAGATCGGCATGAAGATCACGCCGGCCTTCTTCAGCTCCGCCTTGAAGGTCGTCGCAACCGAGACCGAATCGAACACCGCGTCGACCGCGATCTTGCGCCGGGCCGGATCCTGATCGCCGGGCTTCGGCTCGACGCCCTCGAGCATCGCGACTTCCCGCAGGGGAATGCCGAGCTTCTCGTAGGTCTTCAGAATTTCGGGGTCGATCTCGTCGAGCGAGGTGACCGTCTTCTTCGGCTTCGGCGCCGCGTAATAATAGAGGTCCTGGAAGTCGATCTTGGGATAGTCGACGCGCGCCCAGGTCGGCTCGGTCATGGTCAGCCAGCGCCGATAGGCCTCGAGCCGCCACTGGAGCATCCAGGCGGGTTCGTTCTTCTTCTCGGAGATGAACTTGACGGTCTCTTCCGACAGTCCCTTCGGGGCCTTGTCGGACTCGATCAGGGTCTCAAACCCATAACGATACTGATCGACGTCGATGCGCTTCACGCGCTCGACCGTCTCTTGCACGGCTGGCATTCTATCCTCCGCTCGCGGTTTCAAGGACCGCGGTGGATCACAAACTTGGACGAGTATTACGATGTTTTTCGGCAGAAAGCACGCGCTTAGAACCGTTCAAGCCGTGTTTCGTCGCTTAGGCTCTAAGTAGGGTATTACCAAGCTTTCGCCAAGCCTCTAACGCCCTGTTGATGTCATCTGGTTCCGTGGACCAGCCCAGACTAAGACGCACCGCTCCCTGGGCAACGGTGGCATCATACCCCATCGCCGACAGCACGTGAGACGGCTGCACTTTACCTGAAGAACAGGCCGAGCCCGAGGACACAGCCACGCCTTCGAGATCGAAGCCGATCACGGCGGTTTCGGCCTTCAGGCCGGGGGCAGTGAAGAGGATGGTATTTGGCAACCGCTTGACGTCATCCGCGAAGACCATCGTGCCGGCGATCCCGCGGATTCCATTTTCCAAGGAATTTCTGAGGGTTGCCATCCGCTCCACATCCTCTGGCAGAGCCTGAAGGGCGGCTCTCACCGCTGCCCCGAATCCGGCGATGCCGGCGACATTCTCGGTTCCCGCGCGCCGGCTCAGCTCCTGTCCCCCGCCCCGCAGCACGGGTTCCAGTCCAGTGATCCCCCCCGCCAGGACCAGCGCGCCGACGCCCTTGGGGCCGCCGATCTTGTGCGCGGAAAAGGTCGCAACGTCTGCGTCCACGGCCTTGATATCGAACGGGATTTTTCCCAATGCCTGGATTGCATCGACGTGCAGGAGCCCCCCGGCCGCGTGGACGATCCCAGCAGCCTCTGCGAGCGGCTGAATTGCGCCGGTCTCGTTGTTCGCAGCCATGATGGAGACAAGCGCCGGCGGGCCGTCGCAGAGCAACGCCTTCAGGCGGTCGAGGTCGATGACGCCAGCGCGTGTGACCGGGATCTGGTTGACCTTCTCCGCTGGGAATCGGCCGCCCGACAGCACCGAGGCATGCTCGACGGCCGAGACCAACAGACACTCGACAGGGCGGCCGGACAACCCCCGCAGACCGGGCGACAGCGCCAGCGCATTGGCCTCGGTTCCGGCTGAGGTGAAGATGACGTTCCGCGGCAGCGCGCCTACGGCCGCTGCAAGTGTGGCGCGGGCTTCCTCGACCAGCCGACGCGCCTCGCGCCCTTCGGCATGAACCGAGGACGGGTTGCCGATCAGCTCCCAGGCGGCAAGCATCGCGGTCCGCGCTTCGGCGCGGAGCGGCGTGGTCGCATTCCAGTCGAGATAGACACGACTCGGCATGAGGTATTATGTTACTCCATGGATCAGGCTGGTGTGCCCGTCCTGGAGCCCGACATGGGCCCCCGTGGAGCGGTTGGCAACTCGATTCCGAATCCCCACCGCTCAATGACGACGCCATGACGCGCTAACATCTTGAGCCCATTGCCGGATGTTCAAGATGCTTGCTTTTTGACCCTCGCCTCATGTTAGAACGCCCGCGTCAGTTCACCGCGCGCCGCTCGCGCACCATCCGAGGGCGCCGCTCCACTCTTCCATTCGCGGTTTGATCGGCACAGCAGTCGATGAAGTCCGCACAATCGGTTGATTGCTGAAGAGCGTCTTCAAGGGATCAATCAAGAGATCATCATGCCTGAAGTCATTTTCACCGGCCCTGCTGGCCGTCTCGAAGGCCGCTATCACCCGGCCAAGCAGAAGAACGCGCCGATCGCGATGATCCTGCATCCGCATCCGCAGTTTCACGGCACGATGAACCACCAGATCGTGTACCAGTGCTACTACGCTTTCGCGCATCGCGGTTTCTCGGTGCTGCGCTTCAACTTCCGCGGCGTCGGCCGCAGCCAGGGCTCGTTCGACCACGGCACCGGCGAATTGTCGGATGCGGCCGCAGCCCTCGACTGGGCGCAGACCATCAATCCCGAAGCACGCGCCTGCTGGGTCGCCGGCTTCTCGTTCGGCGCCTGGATCGGCATGCAGCTTTTGATGCGCCGTCCCGAGGTCGAGGGCTTCATCTCGATCGCGCCGCCCGCCAACCTCTACGACTTCTCGTTCCTGGCGCCCTGCCCCTCGTCGGGGCTGATCGTGCATGGCGAGAAGGATGCGGTGGTGCCGCCCAAGGACGTCAACACGCTGGTCGAGAAGCTGAAGACGCAGAAGGGCATCGTGATCGACCAGCAGGTCATCCCCGGCGCCAACCACTTCTTCGACGCCAAGCTCGAGCCGCTGATGGAAACCATCACGGCCTATCTCGACATGCGCCTCGCCAACGTGCGCTAAGGCCTCAAATGGGCTCCTTCGTCGCCTTGCTGCGTGCCGTCAATGTCGGCGGCACCGGCAAGCTGCCGATGAGCGAGCTCAAGGCCATGTGCGAGGAGTTCGGCTTCGCCGCCGTGCGCACCTATATTGCGAGCGGCAACGTCGTCTTCACGAGCCGCAAGTCGGAAGCTGCAATCAAGACCGCCCTCGAAAAGCGCCTGCACGCCTACGCCGGCGCGCCGGTCGGGGTGCTCGTGCGTAGCGCCGCCGAGATGGCGCAAGTCTCGGCCGACAATCCTTTTCCAAAGGCTGCGCCCAATCGCACCGTCGCGATCTTCCTCGACAGGGCGCCACCTGAAGACGCGCTTACCAGCATCCGCGGCCAGAACAACGAAGAGCTCCGCCTCGGCCGTCGCGAGATTTACGTGCACTATGGCGACGGCATGGGGACGTCGAAGCTCGTCATCCCCGCCGCCAAGACCGGCACCGCGCGCAACATGAATACCGTCGCAACGCTCGCGAAGATGGCCGCGGAGATCTAGGCCAGCTTGAGCGCGGCGATCCCCATCAGCACGAGCGCGATGCCGGCAAGCTTCATCGCACTCAAGGTCTCGCCGAACAGCACGACGCCCAGCAGGAAGGTGCCGGCCGCGCCGATGCCGGTCCACACCGAATAGGCGACGCCGACCTCCAGCACCTGCAAAGCGCGTCCGAGCAGGAAGACGAAGGCGGCGAGCAGCACCAGCGAGGCGATGCTCCAGCCTGCCCGTGTGTAGCCTTCGGCATATTTCATCGAGATCGCCCAGCCGACATCGAGCGCACCGGCGATCACCAGCATCAGCCAGGCCATGGATTGCGACATTGGCGTGCGCTCAGGCCGCAAGCTTCAGCAGATGCGCGTCGTGGCGCACCAGAAAGGCACGCAGCAATTGCGGATAGTCCGCGCCGACCGCGGTGCGCACGCTCGGACGTTTCGCAAGCTCCGCGCGCCATGCGCGGACTTTCGGCAAATCGCTGAAGATGCCGTGCTCGGTCAGTTCGTCGAACAGGTCGAAATAGCGGAAGATCGGGGCGAAGACCGCATCCACGAGGCTGAACGCATCACCTGCGAAGTAAGGCCCCGCACCGAGCGCGGCCTCCACGCGCGCGAATTTCGCCGCAACCGCCTGGCGCTTGCCTTCGAACGTCGCCGGATCGGTCGTGGTCTCCAGACCCCAGAGGTCACCGAGGATCGCCGAGCCGAACTCCATCCAGGCGCGATGCTCGGCGCGCTTCAACGCATCCGCCGGATGCAGCTTGAGGCCTGCCTGCGTCTCCTCGATGTATTCGCAGATCACGTTGCTCTCGAACAGCGCGACCTCGCCCTTCTCCGTCGTCACCACCAGGACCGGCACCTTGCCGAGCGGCGAGAGTTTCAGAAACCAGTCGGGCTTGTTGGCGAGATCGATGTCGATCCGCTCGAACGGCACGCCCTTCTCGTTGAGCGCGATCACCGCGCGCTGCACATACGGGCAAAGCTTGTGGCTGATAAGTTTCAGTGAGGCGGTCATGGCAATGATCCCGGCGGTTTGATGCAACTGCATCCAATATAGATGCAATTGCATTCACACGTCAAGATCGATGCATTTGCATCAACCGACCTTGGATCTTGAGGCCCGGACCTCAGGGCCGCGCCATCACGCCGCCCGTCATCGGCATCGGCACCCCCGTGGTGGCGGGGTAGGACAGCGGCAGGCCCTTGAGGCCGCGGGCAGCCAGGAAGCCGAAGGCCTGCGCCTCGATGGCGTCGGAGGCCCAGCCGAGCGTCTCGGCGGCCTCGACCGTGGCCGACCCTACCCGCTCCCGCAGCATCCGCAGCATGGTGAGGTTGCGGGCGCCGCCGCCGCAGACGATCCAGCTCCGCGGCCGGCGCGGCAGGAGCGAGATGATCCGGGCGATCGCCGCCGCGGTGAAGGCGGTCAGGGTCGCGGCGCCGTCGGCCGGCGGGACGTCGCCGAGCTTCAGCGCGGCAAAGTCGTTGCGGTCGAGCGATTTCGGCGGCGGAGCCGTGAAGAACGGCAGTTCCAGTGCCCGCGCGATCCAGGCTTCGTCCGCCTTGCCGAGCGCTGCGAACTTTCCTTCCGCATCGAAGGCCTGGTTCATGGTGCGGTACATGAAATCGTCAAGCAGCGCGTTGCCCGGTCCGGTGTCGCAGGCGATCAGCGTGTCGTTGCCATCGATATAGGTGATGTTGGAGACGCCGCCGATATTGACGACGACGATCGGCCCTTCGCGCTCCAGCGAATGGACGAGCGCCCGGTGGTAGACCGGCACGAACGGCGCGCCCTGCCCGCCGGCCTCGACGTCGGCGGCGCGGAAGTCGTGCATCACGGGGATATGGATCGCCCTGGCCAGCGCCGGCGCATCGCCGATCTGGACCGTCAGCCGCTTCTCGGGGCGATGCAGCACCGTCTGGCCGTGGAAGCCGACGATGTCGATGTCCTCCGGCTTCATCCGGTTCTGGGCGATGAAGGCGGCCACAGCCTCGGCATGGGCCAGCGTCACCGCGCGCTCGGCCTCGGCCAGAACGCCAGGGCGGGCGTCGCGCCGCGGCAGGTGCACGGCCTCGCTCAGCGCCTGGCGCAGCAGATTGCGCTCCGCCGGGCTGTAGGCCCGGTAGCCGGACGGCCCGAACGCCTTCACTTGCTTTCCGTCGGTTTCGATCAGCGCGACATCCACCCCGTCCAGCGAGGTGCCGCTCATCAAACCGAGTGCCGTCAACATCATGGATCAGCGTCCTCAAGAGACCCCCTCCGGCATGCCGATCTTGTGCCAGAGGGACACATCTTATAATGCCACAGGCAAAGTGGCGGGTGGCAATCGAGTTCCCACGGGAGACCCTTAAATTGCACCCGAAACAGTAAACCAAGAATTGTCAGGCTCGCCGACAGATGACTGCATTTAAATCGGATTTCCTCAATACCCTGCAGGAACGTGGTTTCATCCACCAGTGCTCCGATTTCGAGGGGCTGGACGTGCTCGCCGCCAAGGGCGAAGCGACCACCTATGTCGGCTACGATTGCACCGCCCGCTCGCTGCACATCGGCAACTACCTGACCATGATGATGCTGCACTGGCTCCAGCAGTCCGGCAACAAGCCGATCACGCTGATGGGCGGCGGCACCACCATGGTCGGCGACCCCTCCGGCAAGGACGAGACCCGCGCGATGCGCACCGTCGCCGAGATCGAGGCCAACAAGGAATCGATCCGCGGCGTGTTCGCAAAGGTGCTGCGCTACGGCGACGGCAAGAGCGACGCCGTCATGCTCGACAATGCGGAGTGGCTGACCAAGCTCAACTGGATCGAGATGCTGCGTGACGTCGGCCGGCATTTCTCGGTCAATCGCATGCTGACCATGGACTCCGTGCGGCTGCGCCTCGAGCGCGAGCAGGAGATGAGCTTCATCGAATTCAACTACATGGTCTGCCAGGCCTACGACTTCGTCGAGCTCGCCAAGCGCACCGGTTGCAAATTGCAGATGGGCGGCTCGGACCAGTGGGGCAACATCATCATGGGCGTCGATCTCGGCCGCCGCATGGGCACCCACCAGCTGTTCGCGCTGACGACTCCGCTGCTGACGACTGCTTCCGGCGCCAAGATGGGCAAGACCGCGCAAGGCGCGGTCTGGCTGAACGCCGACCAGTTCTCGCCCTATGACTTCTGGCAATACTGGCGCAACACCGAGGACGCCGACGTCGGCAAATTCCTGAAGCTGTTCACGACGCTGCCGATGAACGAGATCAGGAAACTCGAGGCACTCGGCGGCTCGGAGATCAACGAGGCCAAGAAGGTGCTTGCCACCGAGGCGACCGCGCTCTTGCACGGACGCGACGCAGCAAACCAGGCGGCTGAAACCGCGCGCCGCACCTTCGAGGAAGGCGCACTGGCCGAAAGCCTGCCGACGGTGGAAATTCCGCGCGGCGAGCTGGACGCCGGCCTCGGCGTGCTCAACGCCTTCGTCAAGGCAGGCTTGGTTGCCTCCAATGGCGAGGCACGGCGCCAGATCAAGGGCGGCGGCCTGCGCGTCAACGACGAGTCCGTCAGCGACGAGAAGATGGCGCTGTCGGCGGCCAATCTGACACCTGAGGGCGTGATCAAGCTGTCCTTCGGCAAGAAGAAGCACGTCCTCATCCGGCCTGCATAGGCGTATGAGCTTTTGATGCTTGTCAGGGCACGCCGAAGCGCGCTCCCTGACCGGCAATGGATCAAAACACGCCCAGGGAAACTTCGAGGGAACAAGCCGTACGCACGCAGCGAGATGCGGTGCGCACCGCACTCATCGTGCTCGGACTGTGCTTCACGCTCGCCGTCCTCGGCCGCGGCCTCAGCGAGAGCTTCACTGTCTTCCTCAAGCCGATCTCCGAAAACTTTGGCTGGGACCGTGCGCAGGTCGTCTCGATCTACTCACTGACCTGGTTGATCAGCGGTCTGACCGCGCCATTGGTCGGGCGCCTGTTCGACCATTCCGGACCGCGCATCGTCTACGCACTCGGGCTTTTCCTGCTCGGCTCGGCGTTCCTGATCGCGGCGCACGCGCAGGCGCTCTGGCAATTTCAGCTCTCGATCGGCCTCTGCGTCGGCATTGGCGTCGCCTTCATCGGCATTGTGCCGAACTCGATCCTGCTCGGCCGCTGGTTCGGGCCACGGCTGCCGACCGCGATGGCGGTGGTCTATTCGGCGATGGGTGGCGGCGTGCTGGCGCTGCTCCCGACCTCGCAGCTTTTGATCGATCATCTCGGCTGGCGTGAAGCCTATCAGGTCTACGGCTTCGCCGCGCTCGGCCTGCTCGCGCCGCTGCTGCTTCTGCCCTGGCGCATGTTCGCGGTCGGCTCGCCGCATGTCAGCAAGAAGACCGATCCCGGTTTCATCGACAACGGCTGGACGCTTGCGAGCGCGATGCGCCACCACGCTTTCTGGGCGCTGTTCTCGACCTTCTTCTTCACCGCGGTCGGCATGTATTCGATCGCCGCGCAGATCGTGGCCTACCTCATCGACGCCGGCTTTCCGCCGCTCCAGGCCGCGACCGCCTGGGGTTTTTCGGGCGTGGTGCTGGTGTTCGGCATGCTCGGCGTGTCCGCGCTCGACGGGCTGATCGGGCGCCGGCCCTCGGTGCTGCTTAGCTACGCGATCTCGATCATCGGCATCGTCCTGCTCTGGCTCTTGCAGTATTATCCGAACATCATCCTGCTCACCGGCTTCGTCGTCTGCTTCGGCAGCATGATGGGTTCGCGCGGCCCGCTGATCACAGCGACCGCCATGAAGATTTTTCGCGGCAAGCGCGTCGGCACGATCTTCGGCACCATCTCGATCGGCAGCGGATTGGGCTCGGCGTTCGGCTCATGGAGCGGCGGCCTCATCCACGACTTCACGCACGGCTACAATCTCCTGCTCGTCTTCGCACTTGCGAGCGTGATCCTCGGAATGATTCCATTTCTGATTGTCCCCGCCTTGCGGGAGTAGGTCTCCCCGACGTAACCTGCATCCCTCCGCGTCACCGGGAAATTACGGGCGACACACGCTGCTCCGCGTGCGAAACAGTCGAGCGCAACCGGAGTTAAGGGACGAACTGCGATATTTTGTCCACATGACAAAAATGTCAGCACGGAATTGACCCCGGGTGGCTTGCGAGGCCGAACTGAATACGGTCCAAGTCGCCCATTGGATGGAGGGCACAAACCAATGAACTTTCCCTATCTCACTCGCTTTGAACCGGTTCTCCTAAGCCTGTTCCGCTTCATCACCGGCCTGCTGCTGTTTCAATTCGGCGTGGCCAAGCTTTTCAAGTTTCCGCCTTTGCCGATGTTCGCGAAAGTCGAACTGATGTCGCTTTACGGCGCGGCCGGGACGCTTGAGCTGGTGCTTGGCGCGCTGTTGATCCTCGGCCTGTTCACCCGCCTCGCCGCTTTCATCCTCTCCGGTGAAATGGCCTTCGCCTACTTCATGGGACATATGCTCAAGGGCGAGACGCCGGTGCTCCTGCCGCTGCTCAACAACGGCACGCTTGCCATCCTGTTCTGCTTCGCCTGCCTCTATCTCTCGGCGGCCGGCGGTGGCCCGATCAGCGTCGATGCGGCGCTGGGCAACGAACGCGCCTCGGCCGGCGGCGCATTTGCGCGACGCTGACGCGCGCAATTGACGCGCAAGTCATGGATGGCACCGGCAGCTCTGCCGGTGCCATCTAACGCGAGCCCAGCACGTTCCAGATCAGGACGAGGGCCGCGACGAGCAGCGCGGACATGATGAGGCGGTGAACGAATCGGTTCATTGCCGCTCCCGCCAGGCTCGATGACCACCAAAGTCCAGGATCGATCTTCTCCGCCATACGCGCTGACGTGCGCCTACGCATGTCGCTTTGCCTGCATGGTTGCGCATCAGGCTGCGAACGGTCACGCGCGCGGCCGGTGGCCGCATGCCTATGTTCATGATTGGTAAGAACTTCATGCTACCGATGCGAGCAATAACAACCATTTCGTAGAGGCTGCGATGAAGCTGCTGAGCCATCTGAAGATCCGCACCAAGCTTACCAGCATGGTCTGTCTTGCGGCTCTCACAGTCACAGCCATCATCGCGGTATCGGCCTTCCTCAGCAAGAGCCGCATGATGGAGGACCGGGTCCAGCAGATGAAGACCGCGGTCGACATGCTCTACAATCTCGCCCAGTCGGTCCAGGACGACGTCACCGCCGGCAAGCTGACGCAGGCCGAGGCCAAGGCCCAGTTCCACATGCGCGGACGGCGCATGACCTTCAACGGCAACCAGGGCTATCCGGTCGTCTACAACGCCGACACGTCCCTCCTCGTCAACGGCGCCAACCAGCAGCTCGAAGGCAAGATCACCGGCGCGATCGACGCCAACGGCGTCCTCATTGCCGACGCGATCCTCAAGGCCGGCGAACAGAATGGCGGCGGCGTAGCCTCCTATCTCTATCCCCGCCCCGGCCAGACCGAAGCGGTGCGCAAGACTGTGTTCGCGCGCAAGTTCGCTCCCTGGAACGCGACGATCAGCTACGGCCTCTATGTCGACGACATCGACGCCGATGTGCGCGCGCTGACGCTCGAGCTTGCCGCGGTCGGCTTCGGCCTGATGCTGCTGATGGCGACGTTGTCGTGGCTGATCGCCCGCGACGTGCTCGGCGCGCTCGATCGCCAGAAGACCCGCATGCAGGAGATTGCCGACGGTGCCATCGACAAGCCGGTCGAGGAGACCGGCCGCGGTGACGAGATCGGCCGCATGGCCGAGACCCTCGAAATGCTCAGGCAGACCGCTTTGACGGCGCGCACGCTGGAGTCCGAACAGGTCGCCGCCAAGAGCCGCAGCGAGCAGGAGAAGCGTGACGCGCTGATCTCGCTCGCCGACCGCTTCGATGCGTCCGTCGGCCAGCTCGTCGGCCTGATGGCCTCGGGCTCCGGCGAGCTCGAGACCACCGCCAAGTCGATGTCGTCCACGGCCGAGGGCACCAACCGCCGCGCCGCCGTGGTCGGCTCGGCCGCCACCGAAGCCAGCCAGCGCGTCCAGACGGTCGCGGCCGCGGCCGAGGAACTCTCCTCCTCCATCACCGAGATCAGCCGCCAGGTCGCGCAATCCGCCGAAGTGACCGGCCGCGCCGTGGACAGCGCGCGCCGCACCGACACCATCGTCCGCGCGCTCTCGGACGGCGCCCAGCAGATCGAGCATGTGGCCGAGCTGATCTCCAGTATCGCGGCACAGACCAATCTGCTCGCGCTGAATGCCACCATCGAGGCCGCACGCGCCGGTGAAGCCGGCCGCGGCTTTGCCGTCGTCGCCTCCGAGGTGAAGTCGCTGGCGAGCCAGACCGCGGAAGCCACCCGCGAGATCGGCGACAAGATCGCCCAGATCCAGGGCGCGACCAAGGAGGCCGTGGACGCCATCGGCGGCATCACCGCCACCATCGAGGAAGTCAGCCGGATCGCCACCTCGATCGGCGCGGCCATCGAGGAGCAAGGCGCCGCCACCGCCGAGATCGCCCGCAGCGTCTCGCAGACCGCTGAAGCGACCAAGGAAGTCACCACCAATATCGGCGGCGTCAGCACGGCGGCGAACGAGACCGGCAATGCCGCCGGCATGGTGCTCGCGGCCGCCAGCAATCTCTCCAAGCAGGCCGAGCAGCTCTCCGGCGAGGTCGGCACCTTCCTGGCGGGCGTGCGCGCGGCGTAAGCCGCGCGACATCTGCGCAGGTTCTGAACAAGACGACGCATCTGCGAATCGATGTTCGGAGCGCACCGGATTGATCGCACGAATACGATCACGACGCATTTTTCTGGACACGTCGCCGCAGGCATCGGCGTCTTCCCTGCATATGCGTGTCCATGGCTGCGCAGATTGCGCCGCGTCTGAACACGCCGTGCCCTGCGTTCAGGAATGGTAAGGACTTCCTGATACGGCTGCGCGAGAACTAGCATTTTGCAACCGTTCGCGAGGCCGTTATGACGCTGCTCAGTCACCTGAAAATCCGCACCAAGCTTGCCAGCATGGTCTGTCTTGCGGCGCTCACCGTGACTGCCCTCATCGTCGCGTCAGCCTATCTCAGCAAGACGCGCATGCTCGAAGATCGCGCGCGCCAGATGCAGACGGCAGTCGATCTGCTGCACGGCTTCGCGCAATCGCTCCAGGACGACGTCACCGCCGGCAAGATGACGCTCGCCGATGCGCAAGACCAGTTCAAGCTGCGCGGCCGGCGAATGAAGTTCAACGGCGGCCAAGGCTATCCCGTCGTCTATACCGCCGATTCAACAGTGATGATGAATGGCGGCGCGCCTCAGCTCGAGGGCAAGAACAACGGCATCAAGGATGCCAATGGCATCGTGATCGGCGATGCCACGGTGGCCGCAGGCAAGCAGACACCGGAAGGCAGTATCCTGTCCTATCTCTTCCCGCGTCCGGGCGAGACCGTTCCGGTCCGCAAAATGGTGTTCGCTCGCCAGTTCGCGCCCTGGAACGTCGCAATTGCCTACGGTCTCTATGTCGACGACATCGACGCCGACGTGCGCGCGCTGACGCTGGAGCTCGCCGCAATCGGCGTTGGCCTGATGCTGCTGATGGCGACGCTGTCCTGGCTGATCGCCCGCGACGTGCTCGGCGCGCTCAACCGCCAGAAGACCCGCATGCAGGAGATTTCCGAAGGCGCTATCGACAGGCCGGTCGAGGAGACCGATCGCGGCGACGAGATCGGCCGCATGGCCGAGACGCTCGAAATGCTCAGGCAGACCGCTTTGACGGCGCGCACACTGGAGGCCGAGCAGGTTGCCGCCAAGACCCGCAATGAGCAGGAGAAACGCGACGCCCTGATCTCGCTCGCCGACCGCTTCGATGCCTCGGTCGGCCAGCTCGTCGGCCTGATGGCCTCCGGCTCCGGCGAGCTCGAGACCACCGCCAAGTCGATGTCGTCCACGGCCTAGGGCACCAACCGCCGCGCCGCCGTGGTCGGCTCGGCCGCCACCGAAGCCAGCCAGCGCGTTCAGACCGTTGCCGCCGCGGCCGAGGAGCTCTCCTCCTCCATCACCGAGATCAGCCGCCAGGTCGCGCAGTCCGCCGAGGTGACGGAGCGCGCCGTCGACAGCGCACGCCGCACCGACACCATCGTCCGTGCGCTCTCAGACGGCGCCCAGCAGATCGAGCACGTCGCCGAGCTGATCTCCAGCATCGCAGCGCAGACCAATCTGCTCGCGCTCAATGCCACCATCGAGGCCGCACGCGCCGGTGAAGCCGGCCGCGGCTTTGCCGTCGTCGCCTCCGAGGTGAAGTCGCTGGCGAGCCAGACCGCGGAAGCCACCCGCGAGATCGGCGACAAGATCGCCCAGATCCAGGGCGCGACCAAGGAGGCCGTGGACGCCATCGGCGGCATCACCGCCACCATCGAGGAAGTCAGCCGGATCGCCACCTCGATCGGCGCGGCCATCGAGGAGCAAGGCGCCGCCACCGCCGAGATCGCCCGCAGCGTCTCGCAGACCGCTGAAGCGACCAAGGAAGTCACCACCAATATCGGCGGTGTCAGCACCGCGGCGAACGAGACCGGCAACGCCGCCGGCATGGTGCTCGCTGCGGCCAGCAATCTCTCCAAGCAGGCCGAGCAGCTCTCCGGCGAAGTCGGCACCTTCCTGGCCGGCGTGCGCGCGGCGTAAGCTTCCCGACGCCAATCCCTCCACATGCGTCATGGCCGGGCTTGTCCCGGCCATCCACGTTTTTATAGCCGCTCTGCACGAAGAACGTGGATGCCCAGGCCTTCGCCGCGCCGAAGCGGCTTCGGCCGCGCAGCCGGGACGAGCACCTGCGAATTTTAGTGGGTTATCGCCGCGCGAGGGTGCAGCCGCTCGAGAGCTGGCGCGTCGATCCGGTCGAGCCGTCGTTCGACTGCGACGGGAATTCCTCGAACGGCGTGTTCTGCTTGCCGGTGTTGAATTCGAAGATCTTGCGGAACACACCCGGCACCATGGCCGAAACCGGATTGACGCGCATCACCGGCGCGGCCGGCGTGCCGACGACCTCGTAGGTCACGCCGATCAGGCCTTCCTTGTCGCCACCGCCCAGGAACAATCCGAGCACCGGAATCTGTCCGAACATGTTGTTCAAGCCGTACATCGGCACGAAGGTGCCGCTCATGCAGACCTGGTTGCCGGGATAGTCGATCGAGCCCTCGATGGTGGCGCCGATCATCGGGCCCTTGACGACGCCATCGCGGATCGTCAGCGCGCCGTTCTGGCGCGTGAACTCGGCGCGCAGCGCGCTGAAGGAGACGCCGTTCCCGGTGCCGTTGGGCGCGCCGGCGGCAACGCGTTCGAGCTGCGCCTCGCCCTTCACCGTGAAGTCGCGGACGTTGATGAGGCCCTCGCGCGTGGTGTTCGGCTCCGACGTCGGCGGCTCCATCGCCACCACCATCTGGCCGCCGCTCGCCTTGGTGTAGGTGTCGGTGAAGCGCAGCAACGCGCCGGCATCGTTGGTCTGGAGGTAGATCACCTCGCGATTGCCCTGGGCGCGGCCGCCGCGCAAATCGGCTGCCACCGGCGTGTCGCGGCCGATCTTGCCGTTCAGCGTGAAGGCTTTGACGGTGCCGTTGCGCCGCGACATCTTGCCGTCGACGCTGCGCATCGCCTCGCCGTTGAAGCCCGCGACGGCACCGAGCTTCACGTCGATGTCGAAATCGACGTTCTTCATCTTGTTCTTGGCGTCGTCCTTGGAATTGCCCGAGATCGCCGACTTCAGGAAACCGCGGCCGTCGAACACATCCCCGCGCATCGTGCCCCGCACCACCCCGTCCTGGCCACGCTCCACCTTCAACGAGGCCTTGTCGCCGTCGGACGGGGCGTAGGTCGGGAAGTTCGCGTTCATGAGGTCGCCGTTCGGATCGACTTCAAGCGAGCCCTTGATCGAGGCGCCGCCGCCTTCGACGACGATGTCCTCCAGGCGCGTTGATTGCGCCGTCGGCAACACCTTGAAGCTGGCCTTGGCCGACTTGCCCGGCAGCTTGACCCAGCCGGGCAGGATGTTGTCGAGCTTGACCGAGGTCAGGTCCGCCTCGACACCGAGCTTCGTCGTCTGGTCGGGACCTCCGGCGATCTTGCCCGACAGCTTGATCGGCAGCGATCCGCTCACGGCAGGGCTGAGGTCGAATCCGAGACGCGCGCGGCTCGCATCGTCGAGCGTGGCCTGCAATTTGACGTCAGCGTCGCCCTCGGTCGGCTTGCGATAGTCCAGCGAAGCCGCCTGCCCGTTGATCTTGACGTCGCCCTTGACCTGATAGCCCTGGTTGTTGGCTGATATCTTGAGGTTGTTGGCCTCCAGCTTCTGGTTCATCACCAGCTTGTCGGCGGCAAAGCCGTTGAGGTCGGCGCTGACGGCGTAGCTGGTGTCGCCCTTGGTCAGCGCGCCCTTGACCGGCAAGCCGAGCTGGATGTTCGCCGAGAACGTTCCCTTGCTGGTGTTGGGATCGACGAACGTCGCCGACAGATCGCTGAGCCGATCATTGGAAAGGATTTCGGCGGCGGCCGCCACGGGGCCGTCGGCGCGGAACCTGGTCCGCGATGGCGACGGCTTGGGCGCCATATCCGGCACCTCGAAGACGAAGTCGGAGATCGTGACCTTGCGGCCCGCCGGCGTATCGGCAATGCCCTGCCCGATATTCACGGTCGCGGTGCGCCCGGTCACACGCGCCTTCAAATCGGCATCGTGCACCACCGGCATGCCATCCACAGGGCGGACCGCGACGCCACTCGCGACGATGTTGACCGACAGGCCGTCGTCGGGAATGGGCGGGCCCTTGCGCGGGAGGTTCTTCGTCGGCGAATTGACGCCGATCTCGATGCGCTGGAGCGTGCCGCGCTCGATCCGCTCGATCACCCATTCGCGCAACTCGGGAACGACGAGCGTCGGCCACATCCGCTTGAGCGCGGAGGCCGACATCGGCGTTCCCGCAAAGCCCAGCGTCAACCGCGGCTCGCCCGAATAGTCGATGGCACCGGTGCCGGCGACGCCGATCTCGCCATTGCTGATATCGGCTTGCGTCAGCAGCATGCGCTTGTGGTCGGTATCGAAGCGGAAGCCAATCGCGATGCGGTTGAAGACCAGCGGGGGCTCGTTGTCGATGCCGCCCAGCAGGATCGAGCCGCCGCTGAAGCCAAGCTGCCAGTCGTTGGTGGTGCCGTTGGGCGGCTCGAGATGGGCCAGAAGCGTCAGGCGGTTCGCGCCCGAGAGAATCTTGAACGGAGCGACCAATACCCGCCGGTTCGAATCCCACTCGACGTTGATCTCGGCCGAGTCGATCGCCATCGGATAGTCAGGCGTGTCGGTGTCGATGATGTTGCCCGCACCGACCGCGATCTTGCCGCGGAAGAAGGTCGGCACGCCGTCGCGGCCGAGCTCGCCCTTGAGCTCGCCGGTCAGCGGCAGGTCGGCGGTGTAGGTGAAGTCCTTCACCCGGAGCGCCAGCAGGATGTTGGCGGTGGAAAGCTTATCGGCGCGGATGTCGACCGAACGCACACCATTCTCGCCAGGGCCGATCGTGGCGCGCAGCGACCACGGGCGCGCGCCCTCCTCGCCTAGGCTGAGCGCGACGCCGCCATGGCTCGGCCGGCGCAGGCTGAGCGTGATGTTCTCAAAGCTCCATTTGCTGCCGCGCTGCTGATCGTCGACGATCAGATTGCCGTTCTTCAGACCGATCTCGTTGAGGTTCTGGCCGTCGAGGCCGGTCATGCTCAGACTGTCGAGCCAGTCGAGGCCCTGAAGAATGCCGCTCGGGGCAGCGGCCTGGGGAGCAGCCTGCGATGCGTCCGGGCTTGCAGGTCCGGCGGCGAATGGCGGCGGCGGGACACCGTTGCGCGGGAATGTCGGCGGCAGGCCCGCTTCCTTCTTGGATGCGACGCCGGTTGCCAGCGGCTTGGCGGTGTCGCCGGCGGACACGGTGACGGTGCCGTCGGGCGCAATGCGGATCGCCAGCTCGGCATCGACGAGGTTGAGGCTTTCCGCGCGCAGGTGCCCCATCAGGAGACCCGCCCCCGACAGCTTCACTTCGGCCTTCGGCGCGGTGGCGACGATGGCGTGATCATGGTCGCGGACGACGATGTCGCGGATGCGCACGGCGATGCGGATCCGCCCGGCCCGCTCGATCTGGGTGCCGCCGACCTCCACAGTGTTGCCGTGGCCGATATTGTCCTCGATGGCAGCAGCGAGCCAGGGTGTCGCGATGTCGAGATTGATGGGACCCGCACCAAGCCGCCACCACAGCGCGCCGAAACAGCCGATGAAAATGACGGCAAGGGCTCCGACCACGATGGCCAGCCGCTTCAGCCAGCGATCAGCCGCCAGCCAGCGGCGCATTGACGCAAACCCGTCACCGAAACGATGGAAGCCTGAATTGGAACGCGACAACAGCCGGCGCGCCCGATAGCCCGCCGCTGCTTCCTGATCCGGATCCCAGTCGGCGTCGTCCCATTCCTGCGGCTGCTGTTGACCGCCGCGCCGATCGAAATCCCGATTGTAATCCTGGGGCGACGTATTCCTTGCCATTGCCTCTCGATACAGGCGCCCATCGTAGGATTGAGCACCGCCGGGACCGCAGCCGTCCGCGGGAAGCGAAGCTCCCCGCGCCGGCATTGCCGCCATACCTCGAATGTTCCTGCTGTTCGTCATTTCGCCCCGGGCGCGCGTTCAACGAGCAGTGGGGTGGTGCGTGGAATTCCTTGTAACCATACCCCGGCGTCGCCAGACTTGCCCAGACGAGGGCGATTCCGGCACACCGGACGAGAGCTGCAATACCGCTTTGGTTGACCCGCCGAAAGCGACGAAAGGAAGGCGTATGTCCAAGAAATCCCGAAAGAAATCGTCCAAAACGCCCTCCGGCATCGCAACAGCTAAAAAGAAGACCCCGACCAAGCGGGCAACGACTCAAACAAAGTCCGCGAAAACACAGCGGACGCAGGCGAGCAAATCAACCAGGACCGTAGCAAAAGCAGGATCACATAAGGCCGCGTCGAAACAGTTAAATTCCTCCAAATCGGCCTCCGCGCCCGCGAAGGCGAAGCCGGCCCTGACCGAAGGCCAGAGGGCGCCCGCCTTCCGGCTGCCCCGCGACGGCGGCGATGTGGTCTCGCTCGCCGACTATGCCGGTCGGAAGCTCGTCCTGTTCTTCTATCCCCGCGCCGACACGCCCGGCTGCACCCGGGAGGCGATCGATTTCACGCGGCTGGCGGACGCTTTCAGCGCTGCCGGCACGGCCCTGCTCGGCATCTCCGCCGATCCGTTAAGGGCCCAGGAGAAGTTCCGCGACAAGCACAGCCTCGGCATGCCCCTCATCTCGGATGAGAAACACGAGATGCTGGAGGCGTACGGCGCCTGGGGCGAAAAATCTATGTATGGCAAGAGCTTCCTCGGAGTTCTTCGCACCACGATACTGCTTGGTGCCGACGGCAAGGTAGCCAGGGTCTGGCGCAATGTCCGCGTCGACGGCCACGCCGACGAGGTGCTGGAAGCGGCAAGAGGCCTTTAACCAATCCGTTAAATTCGAGTGGTTCCGTTTCCGGAAAATTAACCATGACCGGCCCAGATTGCTGCGGCAATTAGGCCGTACGGACTCATCCGACCGGCGCGGGAGTGCCGATGTCGAAAAGTTCTGCCCAATATTCGCAGTACCCCCAACATCACGCGCACGACCACGGACGGCCCCTCCATCGCCGTCCTGCCGCCGCCGTGGCTGCAGCCGCGATCCCCCTTCCCTCGACCGACGACGCCTACACCATCGTGCACCACGGCAAGCAGGTCCGCCTCGGACCTGTGGTGTTCTGGATCGTGGTCGGCACCGTCGTGCTGCTCGGACTCTGGTCGGCCGCGACCGCGACCTATTTCGCCTTCCGCGACGACGTCCTGACCCGGCTGATCGCACGTCAGGCCGAGATGCAGTACGCCTACGAGGATCGCATCGCCGAGCTCCGTGCCAAGGTCGACCGCACCACCAGCCGGCAGCTGCTCGACCAGGAACAGTTCGACCAGAAGCTCGACCAGATCATGAAGCGCCAGACGGCGCTGGAGTCCCGCGCCACGGCGCTCGGGGCCATGCCCGACGTGACCGGATCAATCCCCCGCACGGCCCCGCAGCGCGGTGATTCGAGCCAGGGCGCGACGCAGGGCACGCCGAAGCCGTCGCCGATCAGCGACACCGTGATCTTCGTGGCACCGCCCGATCGCGAAGCACGGCTTGAGTCGCGTGCGCTGACCGTCGCGGCACCGCCGACCAGCCAATTCGCCAAGAACCAAGGTTTCGACAACGTCCTGGTCCGGCTCACGACCTCGCTTGACCAGGTCGAGCGTCGCCAGATGGCGACGCTCAGCGCCGTCGAGGAAGGCATGGATTCACGCATGCGCCGGATGCGCGGTGTCGTCAGCGACCTCGGCCTCAATCTCGCCAGCCTCGAAGCCGCCGTGCCGCGCTCCGCGATGGGCGGTCCTTTCGTGCCCGTCAAGCTGGCGGCCAATGCCGGGCCGTTCGAGAAGCAGCTCAACCGCATCAATGTCACCCGCGCCGAGATGGATCGGCTCAATCGCACGCTGGCGCTGGTGCCGTACCGCAAGCCCGTCATCGGCGAGGTCGAATTCACCTCCGGCTTCGGCGTGCGCAGCGATCCCTTCCTCGGCCGGCCCGCGATGCATACCGGGCTCGACTTCCGTGCCGCCACCGGTGATCCCGCCCGCGTCACCGCCAACGGCAAGGTGGTCTCGGCCGGCTGGTCGGGCGGGTACGGCCGCATGGTCGAGGTCGATCACGGTAACGGACTTGCGACCCGCTACGGCCATCTCTCCGAGATCAACGTCAAGGTCGGCGAGATCGTGAAGCTCGGCCAGGTCATCGGCCTCGTCGGCTCGACCGGCCGTTCCACCGGCCCGCACCTCCATTACGAAACCCGCATCGACGGCGAAGCGGTCGATCCGCAGAAGTTCTTGCGCGCCGGCGTGCGGCTCAGCGCGGGCTAAGCCCGCACCACGCGCTTTCAGCGTGGCCGCGCCTACCGCCGGCCGCCGCCCATCCCGCCTCCGGGACCTCCAAAGCCGCCACCGCCCATTCCACCGCCGGGTCCCATGGGCCCACCGCCGGGCGAACCAAATCCGCCGGGGCCTGACGGGCCGCTCGGGCTCGTCGGCGCGGAGCCGGGATTCGCACTTGGGCCAGGTCCTGGGCCAGGTCCAGGGCCAGATCCCGGCGCAGGTCCACCACCGGGCGCGCCGGGCTGGCCGCCGCTCGGAGTGGTGGCACCGCGGTTCGGATGCAGGATCGAGCCGCCGGGCGACCGATTGGGATTGCCGCCACCGGATGGAGGGGCTCCCGGCCCCTGGCCTATGGCCTGAGCCGACTCGACCTGGAAGCCGCGCGAGCGATCGAACACGCCGTTGACCACCATGCGGGCCTCGCCGGCCGCCGGGCCGAAGCGTGAACCGTCACGAGCCACGAAGCCGGAGCCGAGCTGGAGGTTCGATCCCACACGCTGCACATAGGCCTCGATCGAGAGGCGGCTTGCGCCGACGAGATCCGAGAAGTCGTCGATGCGCGTGCGCGCGGCCTGCATCGTGCCCTGGCTCGAACGGCCCTCGATCTGGGCGCGCTGGTCAACCAGCAGCGGATCGACCCCGCTCAGCCTCAGCCCGCCAATATGCAAGCCGTCAGGCCCGCGCTCGACGAGACCGGTGACACGCTCGGTCGCCTCGCGCCGCGGCTCGATCAGGCTTGCGACGATCACGCCGTCGGTCCGGCGCAGGCCGTAGACGGCCACCTGCGTGCCCGCACGAAGCTTGCTCTCCTTGTCGCTTGTGACGATCTTCTGGCCGAGCACCGTCAGCTCGTTGCCCTTCACGGTTTCGATCGGACCTGCGACCTCGCTCGCGATCGTGATGTTGCGCGTCACGAGCGTGCCGTCGGCCTGACGGGTCGCGACCACGCGCGCGAGCTGACCGATGCGCAGAGCCTTGGGGCTCGCGGCCTCGCCGTCGATCCGGACCGGCACGTCGCTCGCATAAGTGACGCGCTCGCCGTTGACGTAGATGCTGCCAAAACGCTGAATCACGCCGACGATGCCGGTGCCGCCGATGCCGTGGTCGTCACCGCGCCTGATTCCGGTGCCGCCGATGCCCTGATCGGT
The DNA here is from genome assembly GCF_054061875.1 of Bradyrhizobium sp. S3.7.6. Taxonomy (NCBI): domain Bacteria; kingdom Pseudomonadati; phylum Pseudomonadota; class Alphaproteobacteria; order Hyphomicrobiales; family Nitrobacteraceae; genus Bradyrhizobium; species Bradyrhizobium sp. S3.7.6. The sequence goes on from NZ_JBSSEQ010000001.1 coordinate 5,476,552, forward strand.
GCCGCGCTTGACCTGCGCGTGGGCCATCGCCGTACCGGCGAGCCAAAATCCTGTCAGCAGCAGACGGCGGGAGATCAGCGGCGGCCGGCTCATGAATAACCACCCTCCTTGCCGCTTTCCTTGCTGCTGTCCTTGCCGCCTTCCTTGGCCTCTGCCTCGCCATCTGCATCTTCGCTGTAGATGTAGATGCCGAAATTCCAGCGGGCGTCACCGCCCTTGTCCTTGCCGAGCGCGCGGTTGGCCTCGCGTTTGGCGGTCTTCAGCGCGTCCATCGCGAGCTCGCGCGAGCGTGCCTCGAGGCGCTTGGCAAGCTTCGGCGAGATGTTGTTGTAGTGCACCGCGCGCTCGAGGAAGCGCGGCGCCGCGCCTGAGACGTTCTGCGCGGCGGCCGCAATATGGTCGTGCAGATTGCGGCCGAGATAGTGCCACTTGCTGTCGTCCTCGCCGCTCGGGACGAAGGCCGCCTCGACCAGCTCGATCTCGTCGGAATCGTTGATGGTGACGAGCTTGCGGTCGACCCATTCGTCGAGCACCGCGCGCGGCCGCACGTCCTTGGTGACGGAGGCGACCAGCTGCTCGAACGACGGCGCATCGCCCTCGGCCGTGCGCGGCAACGCCAGCGGCTCGCCCTTCGCATCGGTGAATTCGGGCGCGGCAAGCCAGCGCGCGATCACGGCGCTCGTCAGCGACACTGCGGCCGGCGCCTCGTGCACCGGCGCGCCGGCACCGCGCAGCCGCGCCACCTCCTTGCGATGGATCCCGGTGAGCAGGCTGACACGGCTATCGGTCTGCTCCTTCCCCTCCAGCGCAAAATCGTGCTCGGCGACGTTGACGAACAGCTCGCGAAGCAATTGCGCCAATGCCGGAAAAGTCATGCCGCTGCGAATGCAGAGCCGCACGAGCGGGCGCAGCAGCCGCGCCAGCGGCGCGTGCAGCTTCGCGGCAGTCGGCTGCGGAGCCGCTGCTTTGGACCCGGACTTGGCATTCATGTCTGAATAGTACCCGCGCCCCACGTGGGACACAATCCCACTTTTTTCTCCCTTCCGATTGACGTGGTAAATTTTCCCACGTAAATGAGGCACCACTGAGGGCGCGACGTAAAGGGACTCACACCCATGGCTGACCGCTTGGTCCGCAATTCCAACTCACTGCGTGCTGTGCCGGCTCCTGACCGGGGGCGCGGCGCAATCGAGCCGATGCTGCCGGCGCTGTTGCGCGGCGTGATCTTCATCTCGGTGCTGGCCGCACCGTTCGTCGCGGCCCTTCTCGCAGGCTGACACCATCATGCATCACACCAGCGAAACTCCGCGCCGCCCGTCGGTGCTGCACATCTTCAAGATCTATTATCCCGACCTGTTCGGCGGCACGCTGACGGTGATCCGCGACATCTGCGCGAACCTGAATGACAGCTTCGCCTCCGCCGTGCTGGTCTGCTCGCAATCGGCCGAGCGGCGCGAGATCGTCGTCAATGATGTGCCGGTCGAGCGCGTCCGCTCCTTCGGCAATCTCCTGTCGCTTCCCGCCGCTCCTACTTATCCCTGGCGGCTCTGGCGCAAGATCGCCGAGCACGATTTGCTCGCGCTCCATGCCCCCTTCCCACTCGCCGACCTCGTTTTCGCGTTCGGCTTCGGCGCCAATCGGCCGCTGGTGGTGCACTGGCATGCCGACATCGTCACCCATGCCGGCCTGCGCTGGTTCATCGAACCGTTGATGCGGCGGACACTGCGCCGGGCGAAGGCGATCATCGTCTCGGACCACGCGCTGATCGAGAACACGCCGTTGCTGCGGGAATTCGTCGACAAATGCCACGTCGTGCCGTTCGGCATCGACACCTCGGGTTACGACTGGCCCAAGATCGAGCCGCACCACGTGAACGATCGCGGCCGGCTCGTGCTCGCCTGCGGCCGGCTCGTGCCCTACAAGGGCTTTGACGTCCTGATCCGCGCCGCCGTCAACCGCAAGTTCGAGGTCTGGATCATTGGCGAAGGCACCGAGCGGCCGCGGCTCGAGCAGCTGATCCGCGAGCTCGGCCTCGGTGACCGCGTCCGCCTGCTCGGTTCGGTGAACGACTGCGAGCGCATCAAGCTGATGTGCCTGTCCGACGTCTTCGTCATGCCGTCGGTGACCAATGCCGAGACCTTTGGCCTGGTCCAGCTCGAGGCCATGGCCGCCGGCCGCCCTGTCGTGAACACGGCGCTCGACACCGCGGTGCCGCGCGTCGCCCGCCACGGCATGGAGGCGATCACGGTGCCGCCGGGCGATGCCGAAAAGCTCGGCGATGCCATCGACACGCTGATCAGCGATCCCGAGCGCCGCCGCCGCATGGGACTGTCAGCCCGGACGCGCGCCCTCACCCGCTATTCCGCCCCAGCCTTCAGGGAAGGCATGCAGGCCGTCTACCGCGACGCCGTCACCGCGTCGTGCAGGGAACCCGCAACCGCCGCCGAGCTGCCGCAGGCGACCGGCTGGCTGGACACCGTCCAGATCGCGGCCGCACTGGCCTGGTCGGACATGCGCCACCGCTACGTGCGTTCGCTGCTTGGCCCGTTCTGGATGTCGCTTCAGATGGCGATCGTGGTCGCCGTATTGGGCTCGGTGATCGGCCAGATGTCGAACGCCGACATGCTGGCGCGCCTGCCGATGCTGGCGCTGTCGATGACGGCCTGGACCTTCCTCAACAGCGTCGTGCTCGATGCGACCACGGCACTTCAGAATTCCGCCAGCCTGATCCGCGACCGGGCGCTGCCGCCGGTGATCTTCCTGCTGCAATGCACCTTCCGCCAGGCGCTGTTCGCGCTGCATAACGCCTGCGTGCCGCTGGTGCTGTGGCTGATCCTCTCGCCCCACGACCTCTCTCACGCGCTGGCGGCGCTGCCTGGCCTGCTGCTGTTCATAGCCTGTACCTTCGCCTTGAGCCTCGTCCTCGGCGCGACGGCAACGCGCTATCGCGACCTCAAGCCGATCATCGAATCCACGCTGATGCTCGCCTTCCTCGCCTCGCCCGTGATCTGGTCCGCCGAGATGATCAATCACCGCTCGACGGTGATGCGGCTCAATCCGCTGACGCATCTGTTCGCGGTGTGGCGCGAGCCACTTGCAGGCGGCCATATCGATCCCGCCAGCATCGTCTACGTCTTGATAACGCTGGCGCTGCTGATCTTTGCGAGCGTGCTGACGCTGGTCCACCTGCGCAAAGCCGCATTCTGGATTTGACGCATGGTCTCGATCAGCCTGCACAACGTCTGTCTCAACTATCCACTCTACGGCGCCTACGACTTCTCGCTGAAGCGGCGGCTACTCGGCCACCTCATCCGCGAACCGGGCGAGATGCGGATCATCCGCGCCGTCGACAACGTCTCGATCGAGGCCGAAGCCGGCGCCCGTATCGGGCTTGCCGGCCCCAACGGCTCCGGCAAGTCGACGCTGCTGCGCCTGATTGCCGGTGTCTATCCGCCGACCAGTGGCCGCGTCACGGTCCGGGGCAACGTCGTGCCCCTGCTCGGCCTGAACGCCGGGGTCAATCTGGACTTCGTGGCGGAGGACAACATCGCGCTGCTGCTGCGGATCAGCGGTCGCAAGCCCACACGTAGCGTGATCGACGAGATCTGGGCTTTCACCGAGCTCGAAGCGCGCATGCAGCGCCTGCCCCTGCGGATGTTCTCCTCGGGCATGCTGATGCGGGTGTTGTTCGCGACCGCCACCGCTTTCCCGGCCGACATCCTGCTGCTCGACGAATGGCTCAGCGTCGTCGACGAGCATTTTGCGGAGAAGGCCGAGAGGCGGCTGCAAAACCTGGTCTCGCAGGCGGCGATCGTGATCATCGCCTCGCACGACCTGCCGCTGCTGCGCCGCACCTGTTCCAGCATCATCAACCTCGATCACGGCCGCATCGCCTCGACCCTCGCGGTCGAGCCGCCCGCCACGCACGCCTTTGAGCTCCGAGAGAAACGCGCATGAAACAGAACATCCTGATCGTGTCCGAGTCGCTCGGGCAACCCAATCACAAGCGCGGCATCTTCCACTTCACCCGGGAATTGGTACGGTCGCTCGCGTCGGAAGGCCACGAACTCACGTTGCTGGTGGAAACCTCGAAGCGTTACCGCAAGCTATGTCGGCGCGAGCGACGCACGAAGCTGTTTCCGGCGCAGTCGCGCAACATCGAACTGCTCGCTCTTTATCGCTTCCTCGACGAGGTCAACGTGAGCGGGCCGGTGATGCTCAGCGGCGCGCGTCGCAGGTTCGACTGGCTCCGCCACAAGGCCACCATGCTGCTGTCGCGGGACAATATCCTCTGCCTGCTGCGCGCGATCGGCCTGCTTGGCCTGCACGCCCGGCTGATCGAGAACCGGACCGCTGCGCTCGAATACATTCCGCCGGATATGCGCCATCTCGAACTGTTCAGCGAATTCCAGCTCGAGCCCGGATTCTTCAACTATCAGGACTCCTCGGCCTTCTTCCTGCTGCCGCCGCCGCGGATCGAGGCGCGTGACTATGATCTCATCGTTGTGGACACCCCGACGCGGGTCGCGATCAGGCGCAAGCCGAACGCCAAGGTGATCTGCGTCGTCCACGATTTGCTGCCGCTCACCGATCTCAAGCTCAGCGACATCGCCACGCGGCAATTCCTGGCGCGGATCGGCACCAGCCTGCGCCAGGCTGACGAGCTCGCCTTCGTTTCAAACTATAGCATGATGCGGTTCAGGGAACTGTTGCCGCAATTTGCGCACCTGCCGGCGCGGGTCGTGTATCCCCGCACCCGGTTCGACGCCCCGGATGTCCTCCACCTCCCAGCCCTGTCGGGGCGTCCGGGGCGGCCGAACTTCGTCATCATCGTGTCGAACGAACCGCGCAAGAACGTCGCCACCGTCATTCGTGCCTTCCGCAACGTCCCTCAGGCCGATCTCGTGGTGATCGGTCATGCGGGCCAAATCAGCCGGATGCGCAACCTGCCGCCAAATGTCCGCTTCGCCGGCTATGTCGACGAGCATGAAAAGGCCGCCATGATCGCGGAGGCGCACGGGCTGATCATGCCGAGCCTGGCCGAAGGCTTCGGCATACCGATCATCGAAGCACTGGCCGCGAACACGCCGGTGCTGTGCTCCGATATCGCGGTGTTCCGCGAAGTCGCGGGCGAGCTCGCCGACTATTTCGATCCGTTCTCGACCGATGCGATCGCAGCTTCAATCACCCGCGTGCTGACGCGGCAGGAGGAATGCCGCGGCCGCATCCGCGCGAGGCGACACGAGCTCGCCGAGCGCTTCGGCTACGAGACCCAGGCGCGCGACTTCCTCGGGCATGCGATGCCCCGGGAAAGCCTGGCCGCGCAATAAGCGTCGTTGCACATGACTGCTGAAACCGCGGAATGGTCCGGCCCGGCCGGTCGACAAGCATTGCGCGCCCGATGGCGGGCCATGGGCAAATCGCCCGCTCTGATCGGGGCCGCCGATGTGCTCGCTGTACTGATCGCGGCGTCGCTGCCCTGGTCGACCACAGCGCCTTCGATCTTCGTCGGGCTCTGGCTGCTGGTGGTGACGCCGACCATCGATTGGCGCGACTATGGACGCCAGCTCGCACGGCCTGCGTTCGCCCTGCCCTTTGCCTTGCTGCTGCTCGCGCTTCTCGGCACGCTCTGGTCGGGCGGCGCGTGGGCCGACCGGTTGCATGCGATCAAGCCGGTCGCAAAGCTCGTGCTCATTCCAGCACTGCTCTATCACTTCAGCCGATCCGAACGCGGTTTCTGGGTTTTCCTTGGCTTTCTCGCATCCTGCGCGCTGCTTGCAGTCTATTCCTGGATCGTGCTGCACGATCCCGCCTGGAAACTCACCGCGACCGCGTCGGCCGGTGTTCCCGTCAAGAACTAGATCGACCAGAGCCAGGAATTCACGCTGTGCGCCTTTGCGCTCGCGCTGCCGGCGTTGACCTTCTCGCGCCGCGGAAACGTGGTCGCGACAGCCGTCTGTCTGGCATTGATCCTGCTGTTCGTCACCAACATGGTGTTCGTCGCCTCCGCCCGCACGGCGCTACTGTGCATCGCGGTGCTGCTCGGATTGCTCGCCAGGAGGCATTTGAGCCGGCGCGCGACGCTGGTCCTGCTCGCGGGCACGATAGCCGCGAGCGCACTGGCCTGGACGACCTCGCCCTATCTGCGCTACCGCATCGCGGACATCGCCGTGGAATACCGCCACGGCCACGAGGACATCAGCCGAGCCTCGACCGCCCAACGCCTGACCTATTGGCGCAAGGCGCTTCACGCCATTGCCGAGGCGCCCCTGACCGGTCACGGCACCGGGTCGATCAAGCGCCAGTTCGAGCGCGCCGCCACCGGTGGAAGCAGCCTCGATGCGGAGATCGTCAGCAATCCCCACAACCAGACCCTCAATGTCGCGATGCAATGGGGCGTACTCGGCGTTGTCCTGCTCTACGCCATGTGGATCGCCCAGCTTCGCCTGTTCCTTGACGAAGGCCTTGCGGCCTGGATCGGGCTCGTGGCCGTCGTACAGAACATCGCGAGCTCGCTTCTGAACTCGCATTTGTTCGATTTCCACGAAGGCTGGATGTATGTGCTCGGCGTCGGCGTCGCCGGCGGCATGGCGCTGAAGGCAAGAGCCGGCCGCCAACCCTGACTATTGACTCCGCTCGTGGCCGACCTCGCCGGTGATGACGTCGCCGAACAGCTCCCAGGCCTGCCCGTTGAAGCGCATCAACTGCATCTGCTCGATCGGGAAATAGTCGTCGGTGGAGGTGTTGACCATGATGCCTGGCAGCATCAGATCAGTGTGGAAATTCTTCAGGCTAGTGGCCTGCTTCATCACGTTCTCACGGGTGAGATTGTCACCGCACTGCTTCAACACCTGCGCCATCGCCTCGGCCTGCACATAGCCGTAGATGTTGTTGGCGTTGGCCTTGTCGCCATCGGGATAATATTTGTCCATGAATTCGCGCCACTTCACCACCGCCGGGTCCTTGTCCCAGGTCGGGTCGGTCGGATCCTTCAGATAGACGGTCGAGATGATATCCTTGGAATAGTCGAGCCCGGCGGGCTTGAGCACCGAGGCGACCGAGGTCGCGGTATTGGCGAGGAAGAATTTTGGTTTCCAGCCGAGCTCTCCGACCTTCCGGATTGCCTGCGCCGATCCCTTCGGGGCGGCCCATGAGAAGAAGATGTCGGCGCCCGAGTCATGCAGCGCCACGATCTGCGAGTCGATCGAGGGATCGCTGACCTCATAGGATTTGTCAGCAATGATCATGCCGGCCTTGTCGCCGAGCCCGTCCTTCAGGCCCTTGAACTGGTCCTTGCCGGCGTCGTCGTTCTGCCAGAACACCGCGATCTTGCTGTTGGGAAAATGATCGCGGATGTATTTTGCGTAGATCCGCCCCTCGCTCTGGTAGTTCGGCTGGAAACCCATGGTCCACGGGAAATTCTTGGGGTCGCCGAACTTGGTGCCGCCGGAGGCGACGAAGAGCTGCGGCACCTTCTTGGCGTTCATGTATTTCATGATCGCGGAGTTCGAGGGCGTGCCGAGCGGCTGGAAGATCAGCAGCACCTCGTCGCTCTCGACCAGCTTGCGCGCCTGCTCGATCGCCTTCGGCGGCGAATAGGCGTCGTCATAGCTGATGAAGTTGATCTTGCGGCCGTTGATGCCGCCCTGATCGTTGATCATCCTGAAATAGGCGGCCTCGGTCTTGCCTATGACGCCATAGGACGACGCCGGCCCGCTATAGGGCATGATGTTGCCGATCTTGACTTCGGTGTCGGTGGCTCCGGGATCGTATTTCTTCTGCGCCAGAGCCGGTGCCGTGACGAGCACGCCGGCAGCAAGAATGGCGAGGGCAGCAAGGCTTTCGCGACGACCCGGCATCGTTCTCTCCCCTATGTTTTGTAGTCTTGTTTTGCGGAGAGTGTCGCAAGGCCGTTCGCCGCTGGCAAGCGCCGCGATTTTCCGCGCCGTGAAACGACGGACCCGGAACTTACGCGGTGCGCCGCAGCAGTCTCAGCGCGCGCCCGTCGATCACGAGCAATGCGCTACCGATGACGATGGCGCCCGCGATCTCGCGCGCGGAGATCGGCTCACCCAGCACCAGCCATCCCAGCAGGATGGCGGTGACGGGAATGAGCAGAGTCACCAGCATCACGTTGGTCGCGCCCGAACGCCGAATGATCTGAAAGAAGACGATGTAGGCGAGCGCCGTAGATAGGGCGGCCAGGCCAAGCACCGCGAGCCAGGTCGTGAGACCCGGCATCGAAAGGTGCCACGGCTGCTCCATAGCTCCGGCGACGACCGCCATCATCACAGTCGACGCCATCAGCTGAAACGTCGCCGTTCCCAGCGGAGGCGCGTCCTTCAGCAGCCTCCGCGCGGCAAGCGCCGCAAAGCCATAGCTGAACGCGCCGCCCAGGCAGAGCAGGATGCCGAGCCCCTGCCCCGGCCTCGTTTCGATGCCCCATCCGCGCAGAATGATGACGCCGGCGAGGCCGAGCGCCACGCCGGCCACCCGACGCATCTGCAGGGCCTCTTCGCCGGCCGCCGCCATCACCATCACCGTGAAGAGCGGCGTGGTCGCGTTCAGGATCGAGGCCAGTCCGCTCGGGATGAAGGTCTGTCCGAGCACGATCAGCGAGAACGGGATGACGTTGTTGAGCAGCCCGATCGCGACGAACGGCTTCCAGCCCGCCATGCCCTTGGGAAGACCGATGCCCTGCATCCGGAGCAACGGCAGCAGAATGGCCGCCCCAAGCGCGACGCGCAGGAACACCAGCGTCAACGGCGGCAATTCCCGCAGCGCCGCACCATTGAAGAAGAACGATCCGCCCCAGAGAACCGAGAGCACCGCGAGCAGCGACCAGTCTCGCGCATCGATCCTGTTATCGTTCGGGGACATGTGCTTCACCTCGGCGGCCGAGCCTGCCGCCTAGGACGGCGCGAGACAGGCCGCCACCCGATTTCCGACAACGTTGTTCAGGAAGGGCGCCGCGAGCGAGCGTCACCGGCAATATCGGCGATCACCGCTCCAATCACCAGCGCGCCGCCAATGAGCGCATGCACGGCGGGCAACTCCCGGAAGGCGACCCAGATCCAGAACGGCATCAGCGGCGTTTCCAGCGTCGCGATCAGGGAAGCCTGCCCTGATGGCAGCAAGCGCGAGCCGAGCATGTAGAAGGTCAGGCCGAGCGCGACCTGGAGGCAGCCGAACATCGCGAGGATCGCAAGGCCATTGCCGCCGACATGGGCGATGTCGTGGGCGAAGGGAAGGCTGACGAGGCTTCCCATGAAGTTCGACAGCGCGGCCGCGGCCACCATCGACGTCTCGCGATGGCGCCGGACCACGACGGTCATGGCGGAGATGGCAAGCACCATCAGGCAGCTCAGCGCGACGCCGCCGAGATCGGCGCCGGCTTGCACACCGCCGACCGTGATGACGACGCCGGCAAAGGCAATCAGGCTCGCGGTCAGCGTACGCCACGTCGCGGCTTCGCCGAGCCACAGCCATGCCAGCGCGGCCGCGATGAAGGGCTGGGTGGCAATCAGCACGGCGACGTTCATGACCTTGGTCATCTGAAGCGCGGGAATGAACGAGACCATGCCGACCGCGGACAAGGACGCGACGAGCAGGCCGCCCTTCCCCGGCACGACCAATTGCCACAGCGCAGCGCGACCCTGCATCACGACGAGAAAGACCGTGATCAGGCTGCCCGCGAACAGGCCTCGCCAGAACAGGATGGTCCAGGGGTCGAACGGCAAGAGGCGCGTGAAGAACGGCGCCGTGCTCCAGGCAACTGCGGCAGCGATGACGAGGGCAATGCCGAGACCGCGATCCGAACGAGGCTGCCCCATGTTGATGCGTCCAGCTAGGTCGGCTTCTTCGGCCGCGACACCAGCTCGATCATCTTGCCTTCATCGTCGTCGGGCATTGCGGCCTTCGCCTGCGCGTAGGACTCGACCGCAGCGCGCGAGACCAGCGGCTTGTCGGCGAGCAGGCTTTCGGCGAGCCTCACCGCGTAGGCGGCATCCTTGTGCCGCAGCGCCGCCGTAAACGTCGCGCCGCTGAAATCGCGGGCGACCATGCGCCTGGAGTGACGCTGCACCTGCGGGCTTGCCGCGACACCGGCCTGGATCGATTCCAGCACCAGGTTCATGTCGAGCCCGGCCTGTTCGGCGATGGCGAGGCCTTCGGCAAGGCCCGCGATCTGGATCGCACCCAAGAGATTGTTGATGAGCTTGTAGACGGTGCCGGAGCCGACCGCGCCGAAATGGCGGATGGTCGAGCCGATCGGTTCGAGGAACGGCCGCGCACGTTCGAGATCAGCTGCGTCAGCGCCGGCGAGCAGCGTCAGCTTTCCGGCCGCTGCCGCATCCGGCAATCCCGTCACGGGGCAGTCGATGTAGATCAGCCCGCGCGCGTTCAGTTCGCGGCCCATCTCGCGGGCGTGGTCATAGGAGACGGTGGAGCACTCGATCGCAATGGTGCCGGCCTTTGCCGTCTTGGCCGCGCCCTCAGGCCCGAGCCAGACCACGCGCGAGGCTTCGTCATCAGCGACCATGGTCACGACCGCATCGGCATCGATCGCGGCATCCTCAGGCGAGGTCGCCCAATGCGCACCGCGCGCGATCAGGTCGTCCGCTTTTGCCTTGCTGCGATTCCAAAGCGTCACCGTGAAGCCGGCATCGAGATAGCGGCCGGCCATGCCGTGGCCCATCCGCCCCAACCCGATGAAGGCGACGCGGGACATCAGTCGACGTCCTCGATGTCGGCGCCGGTGGTGCCGAAGGCGCGCTGCGCCAGGGTTGCGGCCATGAAGTCGTCGAGCTCACCGTTCAGCACGCCCGACGTGTCAGACGTCTGCACGCCGGTGCGCAAATCCTTCACCATCTGGTAGGGCTGCAGCACGTAGGAGCGGATCTGGTGACCCCAGCCGATATCGGTCTTGGCGGCCTGGTCGGCGGCAGCCTTCTCCTCGCGCTTCTTCAGCTCGATCTCGTAAAGCCGCGCGCGCAGCATGTCCCAGGCCTGCGCCCGGTTCTTGTGCTGGGAGCGGCCGGCCTGGCAGACCACGGCAACGCCGGTCGGAATATGCGTCAGGCGCACCGCGGATTCGGTCTTGTTGACGTGCTGGCCACCGGCGCCGCCCGAGCGCATGGTGTCGACGCGGACGTCGGCTTCCTTGATGTCGATCTTGATGCTGTCGTCGATGACGGGGAATACCTGCACGCTCGAAAACGAGGTGTGCCGCCGCGCGTTGGAATCGAACGGCGAGATGCGCACCAGCCGGTGCACCCCCGCCTCCGTCTTCAGCCAGCCATAGGCATTGTGGCCGGAGACCTGGATCGTCGCGGACTTGATGCCGGCCTCTTCGCCCTCGGACTCTTCGAGGAATTCGACCTTGAAGCCGTGCGTCTCGGCCCAGCGCGTGTACATGCGCAGCAGCATCTGCGCCCAGTCCTGGCTTTCGGTGCCGCCGGCACCGGCATGGACTTCGAGATAGGAATCGAAACGATCCGCCTCGCCTGACAGCAGCGCCTCGAGCTCGCGCCGGGCGACTTCCTTCTTCAGGTTCTTCAGCGCGGTTTCGGCCTCAGTGACGACGCCGGCATCGCCCTCGGCCTCGCCGAGCTCGATCATGCCGATGTCGTCTTCGAGCTCCTGCTCGACCTTGCCGATGCCCGAGAGCGAATCCTCAAGCGAGGTGCGCTCCTGCATCAGCTTCTGGGCTTTCTGGGGATCGTTCCAGAGGTTGGGATCTTCTGCGAGCTTGTTCAGCTCAGCGAGGCGCGCCGTCGATTTCTCGACGTCAAAGATGCCTCCTCAGCAGCCCGACTGACTGCTTGATCTCTTCTACCAACCGTTCGATTTCGGCGCGCATGTTGTTCTCTGATCTCGCGGAATCCCGCGTGCAATTCAGATCGGGATGTAGCGGCGGCGGCTGCAAAGCGCAACCGCTGGAACCGCGATCGTCTGTCTTATCCGCTAGTACAGCCCGCCGGTGCCCGGCCGCATGAAGAAGCCGGAATCCGGCTGCTGCTGCTGCGACGCCGGCACGCCGCCGCGCCCGTCGGCATCGGCGACGCCGATGACCGAGTAGTTGTCAGGCGGCGCCGTGCCCGGCTTGAAGGCTTCGAGGATGGTTCCACCGGTCTCGCCGGGACCGGCGCGCATGCCGGTCTTGGAGACGACGCGCACGAGCTTGATGCCGGCCGGCACCTTGAACGGAACCGCGGGCTTGTCGGCGAGCGCAAGCTTGAGGAAGTCGCGCGCGATGGGCGCGGCCAGATGGCCGCCGGTCGCGGCGTTGCCCCTACCGAGCGCGCGCGGCTTGTCGTAGCCCATATAGATCGCGACGGCGACGTCGGGCGAGAAGCCGACGAACCAGGCGTCCTTGGCCTCGTTGGTGGTGCCGGTCTTGCCGGCGATCGGCTTGCCGACCTCCTTGACCACGGTTGCGGTACCGGCCTGGACCACGCCTTCCATCAGCTCGGTGATCTGATAGGCGGTCATGGAATCCAGCACCTGCTCGCGGCGGTCGATCAGCTGCGGCTCGGCCTGGTTCTTCCAGCCGCCCGGCGCGTCGCAGCCGCGGCATTCGCGCTGGTCGTGCTTGAAGATGGTGCGGCCGTAACGGTCCTGGATACGGTCGATCAAGGTCGGCTTCACCCGGCGACCGCCATTGGCGAGCATCGAATAGGCCGTGACCATGCGCATCGCCGTGGTCTCGCCGGCGCCGAGCGCGTAGGAGAGATAGTTCGGCAATTCGTCATAGACGCCGAAGCGGCGCGCATATTCGCCGATCAGGGGCATGCCGATGTCCTGCGCAAGGCGCACCGTCACGGTGTTGAGCGACTGCCGCAAAGCGTTGCGCAGCGTGACGGGTCCCTGGAATTTGCCGGACGAGAAGTTTTCGGGCCGCCACACGCCGGCGCCCTGGCCCTGGTCGATTTCGATGGGCGCGTCGAGCACCACGGTCGAGGGCGTATAACCGTTGTCGAGCGCGGCCGAATAGACGATCGGCTTGAACGACGAGCCCGGCTGCCGGTAGGCCTGCGTGGCGCGGTTGAACTGGCTCTGGTCGAACGAGAAGCCGCCGACCATCGCGAGCACGCGGCCGGTCCAGGGATCCATCGCCACCATCGCGCCGGACACTTCGGGGATCTGGCGCAGGCGGTACTGGCCTTCGACCGGCTGTCCCTCCTTGGTGTAGAGCGGATCGGCATAGATCACGTCGCCGGGCTGCAACACCTGCGCCACCGACGTAGGGGTCTTGCCCTTGGCGTTGCCTTGGGCCGCCCTCGCCCAGCGCACGCCGTCGACCGTGACGATGCCGGTCTCGCGTTGCTTGCTGATGGCGCCGCCGAGCTCGCGGTTCGGCTGGAAGCCGATGCGCGCCGACTGGTCGCTGGTCTCCAGCACCACCGCCATGCGCCATGGCGAGATGTCGGACAGCGACTTGATCTCGGCGAGCTTCACGCCCCAATCGCCCGAAATATCGAGCTTGCTCATGGCGCCGCGATAGCCCTGCTGCTCGTCATAGTTCACGAGGCCGGCGACCATGGCCTTGCGCGCCATGACCTGGATCTTCGGATCGAGCGTGGTGCGGACGGACAGACCGCCTTCGTAGAGCTTCTTCTCGCCGTAGCGCTCGAAGATGTCGCGGCGGACTTCCTCGGCGAAATATTCACCGGCGAAGGTGTGAGCGCCGTTGGAACGGTTGGTGACGGCCAGCGGCTCCTTGCGAGCCTTGTCGGCGTCGGCCTGCTTGATCCAGCCGTTCTCCAGCAGACGGTCGATCACGTAGTTGCGACGCTCGATGGCGCGATCGCGGTTGCGCACCGGATGCAGCGTCGCGGGCATCTTCGGCAGCGCGGCGAGATAGGACGCTTCAGCGACCGTCAGCTCGTTCACCGACTTGTCGAAATACACCAGCGAAGCGGCCGCGATGCCGTAGGCGCCAAGGCCGAGATAGATCTCGTTCAGGTACAGCTCGAGGATCTTGTCCTTCGAATAGGTCTTCTCGATGCGCATCGCCAGCAAGGCTTCCTTGATCTTGCGGGCGAAGGAGACCTCGTTGGTCAGAAGGAAGTTCTTGGCGACCTGCTGGGTGATCGTGGAGGCGCCCTGCGGACGCCGGTTCGAGCCGTAGTTCTGGATGAAGAGCACGCCGGCGCGCGCCATGCCGGTGTAGTCGATGCCGCCATGCTCGTAGAAATTCTTGTCCTCGGCCGCGAGGAAGGCGTTGATCACGAGCTTCGGCACCGCCTGGATCGGCAGGTATAGCCGGCGCTCCTTGGCGTATTCGCCGAGCAGCGAGCCGTCGACCGCGTGCACGCGGGTCATCACCGGCGGCTCGTAATCCTGAAGCTGAGAGTAGTCCGGCAAGTCCTTGGAGAAATGCCAGATCAGGCCTGCCACGGCCCCGACACCGACAAGGAACACCACCGTTCCCGCGGCGAACAGGAAGCCCATGAACCGCACCAGCAAGCGCATTATATGTTTATCCGTTCAAACTCTGGATCAGCTCAAGGCACCCAAAACAGGCGCCAACTCCACGTCGCGAATTTACCGGCCTACTCAATTACATCAGTGCCGGACCCAAGACGCTTGCCGAACGGGATTCTCGCCGATTCCGGAACCCCCTGCGGCATTTTTATAAAGCGCCCGCTGTGGCCAAACTAGGGCTTTTGCAACGGGACGGAAAATCCCTCTCAATTCGACGCCTCCCGGTCGTCAATTTGACGATCCGGCCGTCGCCATCCGCTTGGTCAGGAACCCGTCGATCGCCTGCGCCATCGAGCCCACGGCCTTGGACCGCCACCCCTCCGAGACCAGATGCTCGAGGTCGCCCTTGTTGGAGACATAGCCGATCTCGACCAGCACCGACGGCACGTCTGGCGCCTTGAGGACCCGGAAGCCGGCCGACTTCAGGGGATGCTTGTGCATCCGCACCGACGACTTCATTTCGCCCATCAACAGGCGGGCAAAACGGCTTGAAAAGGTACGAGTTTCTCGCTGGGTGAGGTCGATCAGGATGTCCGCGACGTCGGTCGGCTCTTCCGCGAGGTTGAAACCGGCGATCGCGTCCGCACGGTTTTCCGCATCCGCCAGCCGCTGCGCCTCGGCGTCGGAGGCCTTGTCGGACAGCGTGTAGATGGTCGCGCCCTGCGCATCGCCCTCGGCCTTCGGAAGGGCGTCTGCGTGGATGGAGACGAACAAGGCGGCCTTGAGCCCGCGGGCGACTTTGACCCGGTCGTTGAGCGGAATGAAGGTGTCGTCGTCCCGTGTCATCACCACGCGGAATTTGCCGGTCTTGTCCAGCCGGTCGCGCAGCGCCAGGCCGAAGGCCAGCACCAGGTTCTTCTCGCTCTCGCCGCCCGACTGCGTGCCGTTGTCGATGCCGCCATGGCCGGGATCGATCACGACGATCGGGCGGCCGTCGACCTTTTGCTGCCCGGCTTCCGGAGCTGCGGCGGCCGGAACCGTTGCCGGCGGCGCGTCGGCGATTGCGGGCCGCAGTTCGGGGCGCTTCTCGGGGAGGAGCGACTGCACGAAGGCGGTCCGGTCGACCTCCTCCAGCTCAAGCACGAGCCGGGCCGGCTGGCCATTGGCGGCCTCCAGCACGTAGGACTTGGCGATCTTGGCCGGGCCTGTCAGGTCGAACACGATTCGCGAGCCGCCGGGCATGACCAGCCCGTAGCGGAAGGCCTTGACCAGTCCCCGCCCCTCGACCCCGGTGCCCGCAGGCAGTTGAAAATTGACTTGGGGCACATCGACCACCACCCGGTACGGGTCGGCGAGCGTCACGGCGCGGAAGGTGACGGCTTGATCGATGTCGAGGATGAAGCGGGTCTGCTTGCCATCGCCGGCCAGCCGGGCGGCGGACGCGGTTGGAAAATTCGCTACCGCAACAGAGGGTTGCGGCTGGCTTTCCGCCGCGCTCAGGCGCCAGGAATCAGCGCATACCAATGCTGCGGCGCACAGAAGCGCGCATCCCAGCAAAACCCTTTGATTTGTGCGGCTCGTCACCGATTCAGTGCCTCCGAGCGGCCCTTCTAACGCAATAGAACCACAGGGTTAATCGTCGCTTAATGACAGATATACGAAACTCCCCGACTGTGACCGCCGTGCGACGCTCCCTTGCACGGTTGGTCCATTCCACGTATGTACGGAGTGCTGACGGCCGATATTTCCGGTTGTGTCGCGTTCAGCCTCCCGGTGCAGCGCCGGAACTCTCAAGGTTTGGGAATTCCAGCGTTTTTCCGTTCCCCTCAAAGACCAGCGCGGTGCGCGGCAGCGAGGTGGAGCGGGTCAAGCGCCGGTGGCGGACGGTCCCTGGTTACCACCGCGTTTCCGGGACGGTTTTGACAGCGACGTGACTCGTTACCCGGTCCCTTAATCCCAAGGGAGCGGTTCGTAATCCCCAAGGCGAGCGCGCTCGCGCCATGCCTGGCCAGCAGCAACTGATTGAGGGGCGGCCCCGCCGCCCAATGTTTCATACGGGCCGACGCTTGATGCGCCAGACTGTGCCGACGAATTCTGAAGGACCGTTCGCGACGCTGCGGAGTGACAATCCCGCGCGCCGCTTCGGCCCTCCAGCTTCCGTTTCGGCAAGGCGCGAGAGACGGCGTTTCGGCCTTCCCCTCACCCCCGAATCAGGTGGACCGTCGCGGCACCCGGCAGCGCTAATCGCGCCCACGGTGAATCGCGCCCGCCGCCGCCAAGAGTTAAGACATGCCCAACAAGATGTTGATCGATGCCACCCACCCGGAGGAGACCCGGGTCGTCGTGGTCCGCGGCAATCGCGTCGAAGAGTTTGATTTCGAGACCGCACAACGCAAGCAACTGCGCGGGAATATCTACCTCGCCAAGGTCACCCGGGTGGAGCCTTCGCTCCAGGCCGCCTTTGTCGAATATGGCGGCAACCGCCACGGCTTCCTCGCCTTCAGCGAAATCCATCCCGATTACTACCAGATCCCGGTCGCCGACCGGCAGGCACTGATCGAGGCCGAGGAACAGGCCCATCGCGAGGCCGAGGAAGAGAGCGAGAACCGCTCCCACGGCCGCCGCCGCTCGCGCCACCGCAACTCCCGCCGCCGCAGTCAAGGCGAACGCGTCCGCAGCGACATCGTCGAGGGCCTCGAGGCCGGCGCCGATCCAGCGGCCCAGCCGGTCGAGAGCGACGCCCTGCACATCGAGGGTGCGTCGCACGAGGGCGAGCACCTGCACGCCGAGACGGAGCATCACGGCGAGCACGACGGCCACGAGCATCAAGACCACGAACATGGCGATCATGATCACCACGATCATGACCACGAAGGCCATGATCATCTCGATCATGGGCACGACGACCATCATCACGATCATGACCACGGCCACGACGGCCAGCACGATCATCACGACCATGATCATGCCGACGAAACGCCCGCGCCTGTCGCAGCCTTCGGCGCCGAGCCCGTGGTCGCGACCGAGACCGCTTCCGAACCGCAGGAGGCTATCGCCTCCGAAGCCCATGCCGAGGCTCTCGCCGAAGCCGTGACCGCCTCCGCCGAACCGGCCGACGCCGTCTACGCTGCCGGCGAAAGCACTGATGCTCGCCATCAGGAGTCCGAGGAGGAAGACGACGAGGACGAGGACGGCGAGGAAGCCGAAGAGGAACACGTCGAATCCGTCGGCGGCGACGACGTGATGGAGGAGGTGCCGGAGCGCACCTTCCGCCCGCGCCGCCAGTACAAGATCCAGGAAGTCATCAAGCGCCGCCAGGTGATGCTGGTACAGGTCGTCAAGGAAGAGCGCGGCAATAAGGGCGCAGCGCTGACCACCTACCTCTCGCTTGCCGGCCGCTATGCCGTGTTGATGCCGAACACCGCGCGCGGCGGCGGCATCAGCCGCAAGATCACCAGCGCCCAGGATCGTTCCCGCCTGAAGGAAGTTGTGCAGGATCTCGACGTGCCCGAGGGCATGGGCATCATCCTGCGCACCGCCGGCGCCGCCCGTACCAAGCCCGAGATCAAGCGCGACTTCGAATATTTGATCCGGATGTGGGAGACGGTGCGCGACCTGACGCTGAAGTCGCAGGCCCCGACCCTGGTCTACGAGGAAGGCTCGCTGATCAAGCGCTCGCTGCGCGACCTTTACAACAAGGAGATCGACGAGATCTCGGTTGCCGGTGAGTCCGGCTACCGAGAAGCGCGCGACTTCATGAAGATGCTGATGCCCGCCAATGTCAGCGCGGTGAAGCAATATCGGGACGGCCAGCCGCTGTTCTCGCGCATGGGCGTCGAAAGCCAGCTGGATGCGATGTTCTCTCCGACCGTGCAGTTGCGCTCCGGCGGCTACATCGTGATCAACCAGACCGAGGCGCTGGTCTCGATCGACGTCAACTCCGGACGATCGACCCGCGAGCACCATATCGAGGACACTGCGCTCAAGACCAATCTGGAAGCGGCCGAAGAGGTCGCCCGCCAGCTCCGCCTGCGCGACCTCGCCGGCCTGATCGTCATCGACTTCATCGACATGGACGAGAAGCGCAACAACCGCGCGGTCGAGCGCAAGCTGTCCGATTGCCTGCGGCAGGACCGCGCCCGCATCCAGGTCGGCCGCATCTCGCATTTCGGCCTGCTCGAGATGTCGCGCCAGCGCATCCGCGCCAGCGTGCTGGAATCCTCGACCGATCCCTGCCCGCATTGCGGCGGCACCGGCCATGTCCGCTCGGTCTCCTCGGTTGCGCTCCAGCTGCTGCGCGGCCTCGAAGAGATCCTGATGAAGGGCGCGACCCACAATCTCGTGGTCCGCACCCGCACCGACGTCGCGCTCTATGTGCTGAACCACAAGCGCGGCCATCTGCGCGACCTCGAGAACGGCTTCAAGGTCACGCTGGCCGTCATCGCCGACCCCAGCGTCAGCGGACCGCAGGCCTATCTCATCGACCGCGGCGAGCAGGTGCATACGCTGGAAGCAGCGAAGGCGCTGCTGGCGGCACAGGCCGCCGCAAGCCCGCCGCCCGTAGCCGAAGAAGTCTATGACGACGAGGAATTCGATCCGGAGCTGGAATCCGAGGTCGAGACCGAAGAAACCGAAGGCCTCGCCGAGGAGCAGGCTGGCGGCGAAGCGGCTTCCGACCAGGATGGCCAGCGCCGCAAGCGCCGCCGGCGTCGGCGCGGCCGCGGTGCCCCGCGCGACGGCGAGTTGCGCGAGGATGGCGCTCCGGCGTCTTCCGAAGCGGCCGTGGCGGCCAGCGAAGGTGAAGAGGATTCCGAGTCCGAACAGGACGGCGAGGAAGGTGAGGACCAGGCGGCCCGCAGCGAGCAGCAGGGCAACGGCGATCGCCGTCGCCGACGTGGTCGTCGCGGTGGACGCCGCCGTCGCGGTGGCAACGAGGAAGGTCTCGCCGGCTCCATCGGCGACGAGCTCGCAGCCAATGCGCCGTCGGAAGCGACCGATGCCGCCGCCGATTTCGACAGCTTTGGCGGCGAGGCTGCGCCCTCGATCGCGCAGGCCGAACACACCACCGCCGAGCCTCAGGTCAGCGAGCCCGAGCCGCGCGCCGAGGTGCAGATTGAGGCGCCGGCCCAGCCTGAGCCCGCTCCTGCCGCCGCGGACGACGAGCCCGCCGACGACAAGGCAGCGCGTCGCCGCTCCACGGTCCGGGAAAAGGTGAGCTTCCTGTCGAGCAGCGCGAGCGAGCCGGCAACACCGGTTGCGGCAGCGCCAGAGCCGGTTGCCCCGCCCGCACCAGCCGCTGAACCCACGCCGGAGGCGGCAACCGAAACCCCGGCCGCCCCGCGTCGCGCCGGCTGGTGGTCTCGCCGGTTCGGCGGCGGCGAGTAGAGCGAACAAAGCAGTTGAAACCGCCCGGCCAAACCGGGCGGTTTTGATTTAGCGAGGTCAGTTTCGATGCAAAGCGCAATTGTTCTCGGCGGCGGCATGATCGGCGTGAGCGCGGCGCTGCACCTCCGGCAGCGCGGCTGGTCGGTCACGCTCGTCGACCGCAGGGAGCCGGGCCGCGAGACCAGCTACGGCAATGCCGGGATGATCCAGGCCGAAGCCGTGCGTCCCTATCCGATGCCGCGCGACCTCGCTTCGCTCCTGAAGATCGCGACCGGCCGCACCAATGACGTGCGCTACAGCCTGTCGTCGCTTCATCTCCATATCGAGCCCCTGCTCCGCTACTGGTGGCATTCGGCGCCGAAGCGGCATCGCGAGGCGATCGACGCCTGGGCGCGGCTGATCGCCTACGCGACGGCGGAGCACGACATCCTCATTCGCGAAGCCCATGCCGACAATCTGATCCGCCGCGCGGGCTACCGGCATCTGCATCGCGACGCAGCCTCCTTCGATCTCGCCGTCAAGGCGGCGGAACAAGACCAGCGCGAATTCGGCGTGAGGTTTCGCGCGCTCTCGGGGGCCGAGCTCGCCAAGGCCGAACCGATTCTGCGCGACGACCTGCCCGGTGCGATCCATTGGCTCGACACCTGGACCGTGTCCGATCCCGGCGCACTGGTCACGGCCTATGCCGAGCTGTTCGAACGCCTCGGCGGCACCATCGTGCTCGGCGATGCCCAGACCTTGCGGCAGACCGCGACCGGCTGGTCGGTCGACACGGACCAGGGAACCATCGACGCTGCGGCCGCCGTCGTGACGCTCGGGCCCTGGTCGCCCAATCTCCTGCACAAATTCGGCTATCGCATTCCGCTCGTACGCAAGCGCGGCTACCACATGCATTACAGCGGCGGCGCCTCACTCGATCTGCCGCTGGTCGACAAGGCCGGCGGCTATGCCATGGGTCCGATGGCGAAGGGCATCCGCATCACCACAGGCGCGGAATTGACCGGCATGGACGCGCTCGCCACGCCGGTGCAGCTCGCGAGTGCCGAAGCTTCGGCGCGAGAGCTGATCGACCTCGGCAGGCGCGTCGAGCCCGACCCGTGGTTCGGCACCCGCCCCTGCACGCCCGACATGCTGCCGGTGCTCGGGCAAGCCCCGCGTCATCCCGGCCTCTGGATGAATTTCGGCCACGGCCACCAGGGCTTTACGCTCGGGCCCGCGACCGGTCGCCTGCTCGCCGAGATGATGAGCGGCGAGACGCCGGCGATCGATCCGACGCCATACCGGCCTGAGCGCTTCTAGCTGTCGGCGTCCGCGGCGCGCACCGCGAGCGCGACTGAGATGCGCGAGCCGGCAAATTCCGTCAGTCGGCGCGCTCGGCCAGCAGCTTCCTGATGCGGTCGGCATCTTCGGGCGTCGCCGGATTGTAGACGATCATGCTGAGATCGGAGCGGCCCTCGACATTGAAGCTCGAATATTCGAACGACATCGTGCCGTGAACGGGATGCCGCAGCCGCTTGGTTCCGTCGCCATGATGGCGCACGTCATTGTCGCGCCAGAGCGCCGCGAATTCCGGACTTGTCCGACAGAGCTCGTCGACGAAATCGGCGACATGCGAGACGGCACCTGCTCGCGCCGCGTCTGCCCTGAATGCGGCCACCACGAAGCGTGCCACACTGTCCCAGTCATATTGCGCGGCGCGCACGCGCGGATCGCAGAAGATGAAGCGCAGGATGTTGCGCTGTCTCGGAGGGATCGCGCCGTAGTCGGTCAGCACGACGCTTGCGGCGCGATTCCAGGCGACGACGTCCCAGGTCGCGGTGCGTACCAACGCCGGGCTGAATGAGAGCGCATCAAGCACGCGTTGCAGCCGCGGCGAGACGCCTTCGCTCGCCTGGTAGCGCACCTCAGGCGGGCGGCCGAGGCCGATCAGGAACAGGTGCTCGCGCTCGACATCGGTCAGCATCAACGCGCGCGCGATCCGGTCGAGCACGTCGGCCGATGGCGCCCCGCCGCGGCCCTGCTCCAGCCAGGTGTACCAGGTCGAGCTGATATTGGCGCGCTGGGCCACTTCCTCCCGGCGCAGACCCGGCGTGCGCCTGCGGCTGCCGGAGAAGCCGAACGCGGCTGCATCGAGCCGGGTGCGACGGTCCTTCAGATAGGCCCCAAGCAAGTTCTCGGCGGCAGCGCTCTCGCTCATCCTGTTAGCTATTATACCCTGATAATGTCACTACTTTACCCGGATAACTGTAGCGCAGATGGTTCTCTCCACCAACACCAGGAGATTTCGCATGCGTGTTTTCGTTACCGGTGCCACCGGCTTCGTCGGTTCCGCCGTCGTTCGAGACCTGATGGCCGCCGGCCATAGCGTAAACGGCCTCGCCCGCTCCGATGCCGGCGCCGCAGCGCTCACCGCGATGGGCGCCGAGGTCCATCGTGGGTCGCTGGAGGATCATGCCTCCTTACGCGGCGGCGCCGCCGCTTCGGACGGTGTGCTGCATCTCGGCTTCAACCATGACTTCTCGAAATTCGCCGACAATTGCGAGCTCGACCGCCGCGCGATCCTCGCGCTCGGTGAGGAGCTCAAAGGCTCCGACCGCCCTCTCATCGTCACATCCGGTGTAGCGCTGCTGGCGCCCGGACGGCTCGCGACCGAAGACGATGCGGCGGCCCGCCACTTTCCGCGCGTCTCGGAAGCCACTGCCGAAGACCTCGCGGAGCGCGGCGTCCGCACCGGCATCGTGCGGCTGCCGCCCACGACCCACGGTGAGGGCGACCACGGCTTCGTGCCGCGCCTGATCGCGCTCGCCCGGGAGAAAGGCGCCGCGGCCTATATCGGCGAAGGCCAAAACCGCTGGCCGGCCGCGCACCGCCTCGACGCCGCGCGCGTCTATCGTCTCGCGCTGGAGCAAGGCGCGACCGCGCGGCGCTATCATGCGATCGCCGAGGAAGGCGTGCCGTTCAAGGCGATCGCAGAGGTGATCGGCCGACGGCTCGGCGTCCCCGTCGTGTCCAAATCGCCTGAGGAAGCGGCCGCGCATTTCGGCTGGTTCGCACAGTTCGCCGGCATCGACGTTCCGACCTCAAGCGCCAAGACGCGCGCTTCGCTCAGCTGGGCGCCGAAAGAAAAAGGGCTGATCGACGATCTCGACCAGCCCCATTATTTCGAGGTCTGACGGCGCCGCCCGCGCCGTCAGATTCCGCTTGCAGATCAGTCCGTCGTGACGGCCGTTTCCATGTCGGTCGGATCGATCTGTCTGGCGAGGTTGGCGTTGAGCTTGTCGCGGTCGAGCTCACCCTCCCACCAGGCGACGATCACGCAGGCCACGCCGTTGCCACAGAGGTTGGTCAGCGCGCGGCACTCGCTCATGAACTTGTCGATGCCGAGCACGATCGCCATGCCCGGCACGAGGCGCGGATCGACCACGGCGAGCGTCGCGGCCAGCGTGATGAAGCCCGCGCCGGTGATGCCGGAGGCACCCTTCGAGGTCAGCATCGCCACCACCAGGATGGTGAGCTGCTGGCCGAAGGTGAGATCGAAGCCAAGCGCCTGCGCGATGAATAGCGTCGCCAGCGTCATGTAGATGTTGGTGCCGTCGAGATTGAACGAATAGCCCGTGGGCACCACGAGGCCGACCACCGACTTCGAGCAGCCGAGGCGCTCGAGTTTCTCCATCAAGGAAGGCAGCGCGCTTTCCGAGGACGAGGTGCCGAGCACGATCAGCAGCTCGTCCTTGATGTAGGCGAGGAACTTGAAGATGGAGAAGCCGGCGAGGCGCGCGATGGTTCCGAGCACGACGAATACGAACAGCGCCGCGGTGACGTAGAACGTCGCGATCAGGCCGACCAGGTTGAGGATCGCCCCGGTGCCGAACTTGCCGATGGTGTAGGCCATTGCGCCGAAGGCGCCGATCGGCGCCGCGCGCATCACGATGGAGATGACTCCGAACACCGCATGCGCGGCGTCATCGATGAAGCTGCGGATGGTATGGCCGCGCTCGCCGAGGCCCATGATGGCGAAGCCGAACAGCACCGAGAACAGCAACACCTGCAGGATCTCGCCTTGCGCGAAGGCGCCGACCACGGTGTCGGGGATGATGTGCAGGATGAAGTCGACCGACCTCTGGCCCTCGGCCTGCTTGGCGTAGTTGGCGACGGCCTGCGCGTTGGCGGCGGCGCTGCCGAAGCCCGCACCCGGCTTCACCAGGTTGCCGATGATGAGTCCGATCACCAGCGCGAAGGTCGAGACGACCTCGAAATAGACCAGCGCCTTGACGCCGATGCGGCCGACCTTCTTGGCGTCCTGGATATGCGCGATGCCGGAGACCACGGTGCAGAAGATGATCGGCGCAATCACCATCTTGATCAGCTTGATGAAGCCGTCGCCCATCGCCTTGATCCACTCGTTGGTGGCGAGCGACGGCCACAGCCAGCCGACCAAGGCGCCGAGCACGATGGCGATCAGCACCTGGACGTAGAGAACCTTGTACCAAGGCTTGGCGGCGGCCGGCGCGACCGGCGCCCCCGCCATCGTTGTCGTCGTCATTGTTTCACTCCCCCTCAAACTCAGAGCCAGCCAAGATCAACTTGGCCGGCTCTGTCAATCGGAACTGCTCGGAATGGTGCGCTTTACCCGCGTCGATCGACGATCCGGCGGGCCGCCGGCATCAGCGCGGCGCCCAGCGCGTTCTTGACCACCGATGCCGCAATGAACGGCGCGACGCCGACCGCCCAAGCCTTGGTTGCGCCAAGGCCGATGACGTAGGCCAGCCAGCCGAAGCCGGCGATGAAGATGACGACATGGGCGAGCGCCATTGCTCCAAACAGGAACACGACGTTGCGATCCCAGCCGCGCTCGGCCAGCCAGCCGGTGATGAAGGCAGCCAGCACGAAGCCATACAGGTAGCCGGCAGTCGGGCCGACCAGCGGTGCAATTCCACCGACCGGGCCGGCGAACACCGGCAGCCCCATCGCGCCTTCGGCGAGGTAGGCGATCATGGTTGCGCTGCCAAGGCGCCAGCCATAGGCGGCGCCGATCATCAGCACGACCAGCGTCTGCAGGGTCATGGGCACGTAAGGCAGTGGCAGATTCACCTTGGCTGATAGCGCCATCAAGGCGGTGCCGAGCGCAATCAGCACGACGGCGCGAAGTGCGCCGACGGTTTCACCCGGACGGGTCGGCCACATCAATGCGGCGAGAGGAGAATGCGGCGTGGCGACGGACGGGAGGGAACGGTCAGACAAAGTTGAACTCCGCAGGGCTGGTGTCGAAACGGCTGTCGAAAACTCGCGGCTATTTAAGCCAGTGAGCGATCCGGTCAACTGCCTCCCGCATCTCCGCTGCCGAACGCGCATAGGAAAGCCGTATGAACGAACGACCATGGATGGGATCGAAATCGAGACCCGGCGTGGCCGCAACGTGCGCCTGCTCCAGCATCTGCTTGGCGAACTCGAAACTGTCCGAGGTGAAGTCCGAGACGTCGGCGTAGAGATAGAAGGCGCCGTCGGCAGGCAGGAACTTGCTGAGGCCCGCCTTGGGCAATCCCTCGATCAGGATGCGCCGGTTTTCCTGATAGCCGTGCTTGATCTCCTCCATCTCGGCCGCGCCGTCGAAGGCGGCCTCGGCCGCGATCTGCGACAGCGAAGGCACCGAGATCGACAGGTTCTGCTGCAGCCGCTCGATCGGCCGCACCAGGATCTCGGGCACGACCATCCAGCCGACGCGCCAGCCCGTCATGCAAAAATATTTCGAGAACGAGTTGATCACGAGTGCGTGCTCCGACAGCGCCGCCGCCGTCGCCGCCGGAAACGCGTAGTCGAGCCCGTGATAGATCTCGTCGGAGATGAAGCGGATGCCGGCATCTTCCGCCGCAGCGATCAGGCCGGCAAGCGCCTCGCGGGACATCATCGTCCCGGTCGGATTGGCCGGGCTGCCGACCAGCACGCCCTTGAGCGGCGCCTTGCGATGGGCCGCCAGCAGCGCCTCGCCGGTCAGCGCGTGGCGCGTGTCATTGGTGGTCTCGATCAGCACCGGCTCGCAACCGAGCGCGGTGAGGATGTGACGGTAGGGCGGATAGCCCGGCACCGTCACGGCGACGCGGTCGCCGGGCGCGAACATCGACAGGAAAGCCAGGATGAAACCGCCGGAGGAGCCTGTCGTCACCACGATCCGCTCGGGGCTGACATCACAGCCATAGGCATCCCGATAGTGGCGCGCGATGCGTTCGCGCAATGAGGGGATGCCGAGCGCGGAGGTGTAATCGATCCGCCCCGCCTCGAGCGCCGCATGGGCGGCCGCGATCGCGGTCTTTGGAGCGCCGGTTGCGGGCTGGCCGACCTCCATGTGGATGACGTGGCCGCCTGCCGCCTCGATTCGGGCCGCGGCGGCCATCACGTCCATCACCATGAACGGGGGAACATCGCTGCGGCGGGAGGGCTCGAGCCACTGCCCCACCCGGTTCCTCAATGTCGCATCGTGCATCGAATTCTGCTATTCGCTGGCGAACCGGTCGGTTCGGTCCCGGAAACGGGGCGCTTGCGCCCCAGACTGGCCGCATTGTACGGCTCATAAGGGCATATCTCGTATCCGGTCCGCCGCCAATCGCCAAAAACCAATCACGAAACTGCTTGATCAAGACCGTTTGACCCAGACCGCCTGATGTTGCTCCAGATCGCATTGCGCAAGAAGGCCTCCTCCCTCACCGCCCTCGTCACCGCCGCGGCGATCGCGCTGTTGCCGATGCCGGCCGCGCATGCGCAGGCCAAGGGGCCGCCGATCCTGCGCGACACCGAAACCGAGCAGCTGCTGCGCGAATACACGCGCCCGATCCTGCGCGTTGCCGGTCTGGAAAAGCAGAACATCCAGATGGTGATCATCAACGAAGGCTCGTTCAACGCGTTCGTCGCGGACGGCCGCCGCATCTTCGTCAATTACGGCGCGATCATGCAGTCGGAGACGCCGAACCAGATCATCGGCGTGCTCGCGCACGAGACCGGACATCTGGCCGGCGGCCATCTGTCCAAGCTGCGCGAACAGCTCGCCAACGCCCAGACCCAGATGATCATCGCCATGCTGCTCGGGGCCGGCGCGATCGCCGTGGGCAGCACCCGCGGCAGCAACAGCGCCGGCAACAACGGGCTCGCCAATGCCGGTGCTGCCGCCATCGCCGGACCGCAGGAGATGATCCGCCGCACGCTGCTGTCCTATCAGCGCCAGCAGGAGGAGAACGCCGACCGCGCCGGCGTGAAATTCCTGACCGCGACCCAGCAGTCGCCGAAGGGCATGTACGAGACCTTCAAGCGCTTCACCAGCGAGAGCCTGTTCGCTGCCCGCGGCACCGATCCCTATCTCCAGTCGCATCCGATGCCCGCCGAGCGCGTCGCGTCGCTTCAGGAATTCGCCAGTTCCAGCCCCTATTGGGACAAGAAGGACGATCCCGCGCTCCAGCTCCGCCACGACATGGCGCGCGCCAAGATTTCCGCGTTCATGGAGCGGCCGGAGACGGTCTACCGCCGCTATCCCCAGACGAACGACAGCATGCCGGCGCGCTATGCCCGCGCCATCAGCACCTATCTGCACGGCGATTTACGCAGCGCCCTGGCCCAGATCGACGCGCTGATCCAGGTCCAGCCGAACAACCCGTATTTCTACGAGGTGCGCGGCCAGGCCCTGCTGGAGGGCGGCAAGCCGGCCGAGGCGATCCCTGCCCTGCGCAAGGCGGTGCAGCTGTCCAACAACGCGCCCCTCATCGAGATGTTACTTGGGCAGGCTCTGGTTGGATCGGATAATAAGGCCTACACCGATGATGCCGTTCGGATTCTCCGGGCCGCGGTGGCACGGGAACCGGAGGCTGCGCTCGGTTATATGCAGCTCGCGATGGCCTATGGCCGGAAGGGCGACTATGCCGAGGCGGATCTGGCGTCGGCGCAGGCCGCTTATCTGCGCGGCGACAACAAGACCGCCCGCGAGCTCGCCACGCGCGCGAAAACCCGTTTCGCCGTCGGCACGCCCGGATGGGTCAAGGCCGACGACATCGTGGCGGCCAAGCCGCCGCGCAACTAACGCGACCAAGACGACGCCTGACACCACGACGTCACGACACCGAGCTTAAGTCCGCCGGGACGTTTTCCGAAACCAGCTTTCGATAAGAGGATTTGCCTATGCCTTCGCTGCGCCTGCTTGCTCCCGCGCTGTTCGCGCTCGCCATCTTCGGCGCGGCCGTTCCCGCGTCGGCCGACAGCTTCTCGGATGCCCAGCGCACCGACATCGAGGCGATCATCAAGAACTATCTCGTCACCCATCCCGAGGTGCTCGAGGAAGCGATGACCGAGCTCACCAAGCGCCAGGCCGCGGCCGAAACGCAGAAGCACGAAGCCAGCATCGCGCAGAACTCCGATGCGATCTTCAACTCGCCGCGCCAGGTCGTGCTCGGCAACAAGGACGGCGACGTCACCTTCGTCGAGTTCTTCGATTACAATTGCGGCTACTGCAAGCGCGCGATGGGCGACATGCTCGACCTCATGAAGGCCGATCCGAAGCTGAAGGTCGTGCTCAAGGAGTTTCCGGTGCTGAGCCAGGGCTCGGTCGAAGCGGCACAGGTCGCGGTCGCCGTGCGCATGCAGGATCCCACCGGCAAGAAGTATCTCGACTTCCACCAGAAGCTGCTCGGCGGCCGTGGCGCCGCCGACAAGGCGCGCGCGCTGCAGGCGGCCAAGGAAGCCGGCCTCGACACCGCGAAGATCGAGAAGGACATCGGCAGCCCCGAGGTGCGCGCCACCATCGAGGAGAATTTCAAGCTCGCCGAAGCGATGGGCATGAACGGCACGCCGAGCTACGTGATCGGCAAGCAGATCGTGATCGGCGCCGTCGGCCTCGAAGGCCTGAAGGAAAAGATCGGCGTTGCCCGTTGCGGCAAGGCGACTTGCTAACAAGGCGACCTGCTGATCCCGCATTTCACAATCTGCGCATGCGACGAGGCCGGCTGAACAGCCGGCCTTTTTCGTTGACCGCAGCTCTGCGCGAATTCTGGCGCGAATCCGGCGCGCGCATTCATCTCGCGTTTAAGAAACAAATACCCCGGAACCGCCGATGTTCCGGAACAACTCAAATCTCCTTTCGTTGGTGGCGCGGGCAATGACGCTAAGAAACACGTGAGGAGAAATTTGATGTCTAACCGCTTTATGATCTCGGTCGCCGCGCTCGCGCTCGTCGCAGGCACCGGGCTGGCGAACGCACAGGGCACCATGAACCGCGATAGCGGTGGCGGGGCCGGTGCGCAGCCGACGCAACATTCGCAACCCGCCGGCGGCGCGGCTGAACGTGGCGCGATGGGCAAGGAAGCCGCTCCCGAAAGGGGCACCGTCGGCCAGGCTGGCGGCGCCATGAAGCCCGGCGGAGCAGCCGAGGAGAAGTCGTCTGGCGCGACGGAGAAATCCGGTGCGATGGAAAAGTCAGGCGGGATGGAAAAATCCGGCACGATGAACAAGAACGCGGCTGACGAGAAGGCCGGCGCGACGAAGGGTGAGCACGCCCAGGGCGCGCAGGACAAGTCCGCGCAGGACAAGTCCAAGAGCACGATGGACAAGTCCCAGATGGACAAGTCCAAGAGCACCGAGACTGACACCAAGAGCGGCAACATGAACGCCCAGACCAAGGGCGCGGACAGCAAGGCTGCCGACACCAAGTCTCAGACCACGACCGGCGCCGCGCCTGCGACCGCTGCGGCACCGCCTGCCGAGAAGCGGACCGAGATCTCAACGGCGATCAAGTCGACCAAGATCGAAGAGACCACCAACGTCAACTTCAACATCTCGGTCGGCGCCGCGATCCCGGCGTCCGTTCGCTTCCATCCGCTGCCGCCCCGGATCGTGGAAATCTATCCGGAGTGGCGCGGCTATGACGTGATCTACGTCCGCGGACAGTACATCATCGTCCGTCCGCAGACGCGCGAGATCGTGTACATCATCGAAGGCTAAGCCACCTGGCTGACGGCCCGATAAGCCCTTGCCGAGAGATCGGCAGGGGCTTTTGGCCTATTGGGCGGCCTCCCCTGCCTATCCCGCCCGGCAGCCACGATTAGAACTGGTTAACAAGCAATTTCCGTAACTTCCGCACAGGTTTTTGCACCCCGGATGAGCTGTTTGAAGCCCCCTGGGAGGTCCTTCAAGGCTTCCCCTAAGGCGCTTTGTTACCTATAACCCCCGCCACGCCGAAGCACCTCTTGCGGGATTGGAATGGCCGAACCAGCAACCGACACGATCCTCGTTCTCAACGGGCCGAACCTCAACATGTTGGGGACGCGCGAGCCCGAGAAGTATGGCCATGCGACGCTGGCCGACGTCGAAACACTGTGCCGCGAAGCGGCGGCGGCATACGGCCTCAAGGCCGACTGCCGGCAGTCGAACCGCGAAGGCGAGTTGATCGACTTCGTCCACGAGGCGCACGCCCGCAAGATGAAGGGCATCATCATCAATGCCGGCGGCTATTCGCACACCTCGATCGCGCTGCACGACGCGCTGCTCGCGGTGCAGATTCCGACCGTCGAAGTGCACGTGACCAACATCCACGCCCGCGAGAGCTTCCGTCACCATTCCTACACCGCGCGCGCGGCCTTCGCCTCGCTCTGCGGTTTCGGCATCGAGGGCTACCGCCTCGCCATCCAGGGCCTTGCCGCCAAGCTCGGCATCAAGCCCAAAGCCTGACGCTCCCTCTTCACACAGAACATTCGGATCAGAACATGGCGCGCCAGCCAGACGACAAAGCAGCCGTAAAGTTTTCCAGCGAGGATTCCGCGCTCGTCCGCGAGCTCGCACTTCTGCTCGATGAGACCAGCCTCACCGAGATCGAGATCGAACGGGCCGGTCTTCGCCTGCGCGTCGCCCGCAACATCAGCGTCGCCGCCACCATGCCGATGCAGATGGCGGCCGGTCCCGCCGTCCTGCCGGCGGCCGCAGCTGCCGCCGCGCCAGCCGCGGCCGACCTGTCGAAGCATCCGGGCGCGGTGATCTCGCCGATGGTTGGCACCGCCTATTGGGCGCCGGAGCCCGGCGCCAAGCCGTTCATCGAGGTCGGCAGCAAGGTCTCGGTCGGCCAGACGCTGCTGATCATCGAAGCGATGAAGACCATGAACCAGATCCCCTCGCCGCGCGCCGGCACGGTGACGCAGATCCTGGTCGAAGACGGCCAGCCGGTCGAGTACGGCGAGCCGCTCGTCATCATTGAGTAATGGTCGTGGGCGGTCAGCCGCCCTAGCCGCTTCCCGCGCGCCAGTCCCTTAAGGACACCATGTTCGACAAGATCCTCATAGCCAATCGCGGCGAGATCGCCCTTCGCATCCTGCGCGCCTGCAAGGAGCTCGGCATCGCGACCGTGGCCGTGCACTCCACCGCCGACGCCGACGCCATGCATGTGCGCCTGTCGGACGAGAGCGTCTGCATCGGGCCGCCGCCGTCCAAGGACAGCTATCTCAACGTGCCCGCGCTGCTCGCGGCCTGCGAGATCACCGGCGCCGATGCCGTGCATCCCGGCTACGGCTTCCTCTCCGAGAACGCGCGCTTCGCCGAAATCCTTGGCGAGCACAATCTGCATTTCATCGGCCCCAAGGCCGAGCACATCCGCCTGATGGGCGACAAGATCGAGGCCAAGAAGACGGCCAGGAAGCTCGGCATTCCCGTGGTGCCCGGCTCGGACGGCGCGGTCGGCCCCGAGGACGACGCGATGGCGATCGCCAGGAAGATCGGCTTCCCCGTGCTGGTCAAGGCAGCCGCCGGCGGCGGCGGCCGCGGCATGAAGGTCGCGCAGAGCGAGGCCGACCTCCAGGTGGCGCTGTCGACGGCAGCCAACGAGGCCAAGTCCGCCTTCGGTGACGCGTCCGTCTATCTGGAAAAATACCTCCAGAAGCCGCGCCACATCGAGATCCAGATCCTCGGTGACGGCCGCGGCGGCGCGATCCATCTCGGCGAGCGCGATTGCTCGCTGCAGCGCCGCCACCAGAAGGTCTGGGAGGAAGGTCCCTCGCCGGTCCTTGCCGCCGCTGCACGCGCCAAGATCGGCGAGACCTGCGCCAAGGCGATGCGCGAGATGAAATATCTCGGCGTCGGCACCATCGAATTCCTGTTCGAGGACGGCGAGTTCTACTTCATCGAGATGAATACCCGCATCCAGGTCGAGCATCCCGTCACCGAGAGCATCACCGACATCGACCTCGTGCTGGAGCAGATCCGCATCGCTGCCGGCGGCGATCTGCCGGCCAAGCAAAGCGAGATTCAGATCATCGGCCACGCGATCGAGTGCCGTATCAACGCCGAGAACCCGCAGAGCTTCCGTCCCTCGCCGGGCCGCATCACGCAATATCACCAGCCCGGCGGGCTCGGCGTGCGCATCGATTCTGCGGTCTATCAGGGCTACACCATCCCGCCCTATTACGACTCGCTCGTCGGCAAGCTCATCGTCCACGGCAAGACCCGCGCCGAATGCCTGATGCGGCTGCGCCGGGCACTGGACGAGATGGTGGTCGAGGGTATCGAGACGACGCTGCCGCTGTTCCGCGACCTGGTGCGCCAGGACGACATCATCAACGGCGACTATCACATCCACTGGCTGGAACAGTACCTCGCGGGTAAGGAACCGACCGCGGGGTAACCCTCTCTCCCGATGGAACCCTTTGGCCCCCATCGCGTTCTGGACGGGGACAGTTCCGAGGGGGCCTTTTGAGTTCCGTTGACGGTGACGAAGCGAGACCGTCGTGACGACTGAAGCGCAACGACGGCGCTCCATGTGGCAGATCCTGCTGTTCTCGGCGGGTCTTCTCGTGTTGACCGTGATCAGCGCCGGCTCCGTCTACCTGGTCAACAAGGCCAGAGACGATAGCAAATGGGTGATCCACACCATCGAGGCGGAGAACCAGATCAACGCCCTGCTGCTGGAAATCCGGCGTGCCGAGAGCGCCGCCCGCGGCTATCTCCTGACCCAAGGGGCGGATTTCAAGGCCGACCATGAGAAAGCCGTGGCAGCGATCATACCTGCCCTCGACAAGCTCACGCGCCTGACCCGCGATAATCCGGACCAACGCGGCAACATCGAGAAGCTGAGCGCGGCCATCGAAATCCGGCTGGGGCAATTCAAGCAGGAGCTGGACTTCATCGGCCAGAATCGGCCGGACAAGGCCATAGCGCAGGTCCGCGAGGCCGCCTCCACCGACACCACGGCCGAGATCAGCAAAGTCGCCGTCTCCATGATCCAGGAGGAGGAGCGTCTGTTCCGGCTCCGATCGGCCAATTCCGACCGCAGCCAGACGCTGGCGGCCTCGATGACCGGCATCGGTTCGGGCCTCGTGGTGCTGCTGACCCTGATCTCGATCTGGCTGGTGCGGCGCTCGGTGCTGGCCCGCGACGAGGCCGAGACGCGCCTGCGCGACGCCTACGCCAACCTCGAGACCGTGGTCGACGAACGCACGGCAGACCTGCGCGAGGCCAACAACGAGATTCAGCGCTTTGCCTATATCGTCAGTCACGATCTTCGCTCGCCCCTCGTCAACATCATGGGCTTCACCAGCGAACTCGAAGAGCTCAGCGGCGACATTTTCCGCCGTATCGGCGGCCTTACCCATGTCCCGGCCGATGGCCCGCCGCTAGCTGACGGCGAGGTCACGCTCGAAGGCCCGGACAAGCAGCTTTCAACGGATTTTTCCGAAGCGCTCGGCTTCATCAAGTCGTCGATCGCCAAGATGGACCGCCTGATCTCGGCGATCCTCAACCTCACCCGCGAGGGCCGGCGCGAATTCGTGCCCGAGAAGATCGACACCCGCGAGTTGATCGAAGCCATCGTCTCGACGCTGGCGCATCAGTCCGCCGAAGCGCAGGCCGAGATCCATGTCGCGCCGCTGCCGGATCTCGTCAGCGACCGCCTTGCGCTGGAGCAGATCTTCTCCAATCTGATCGACAACGCCATCAAATATCTCAAGGCCGGCGCCCCCGGCGAGATCAGAATCCGCGGGCGCACCAAGCTTGGCTACGCTATCTTCGAGATCAGCGATAATGGCCGCGGGATCGATCCGAAAGATCACCAGCGGATTTTCGACCTGTTTCGCCGGGCGGGAACCCAGGACAAGCCTGGTCAGGGCATTGGTCTTGCGCATGTGCGTGCACTTGTGCGCCGCCTCGGCGGTACCATGTCGGTATCATCGGAACTGAATACGGGCAGCACCTTCACCATCACGCTGCCCATCACCTGGAACGCAAGCAACCGGAACGCCGACCAATGACTCAACCCGTCACCATCATCATGATCGAGGACGACGAGGGCCACGCCCGGCTGATCGAGCGCAACATCCGCCGATCCGGCGTCAACAACGAGATCATCCCCTTCGCCAACGGCACGGACGCGGTGAAGCACCTGTTCGGCTCCGACGGCAGCGGGCTCGTGCAGAAGGGCAATGCGCTCCTGATCCTGCTCGATCTCAATCTCCCCGACATGACCGGGATCGACATCCTGAAGCAGATCAAGGAGAACAAGTACCTGAAAGCCTCGCCCGTGGTGGTGCTGACCACCACCGACGATTCCCAGGAAATCAAGCGCTGCTACGAGCTTGGCTGCAACGTCTACATCACCAAGCCCGTGAACTACGAGAATTTCGCCAATGCCATCCGGCAGCTCGGCCTGTTCTTCTCGGTCATCCAGGTCCCGCCCGCCGCCTCATGAACCAGCACCCGCCTACACTGCTCTACATCGACGACGACGCGGCGCTGGCCCGCCTGGTCGAGCGCGGCCTGACGCGGCGCGGCTACAAGGTCATTCATGCCGCGAGCGGCGAGGAAGGCCTGGAGCGTATCCGTCGCGCGGGGACCCAAAACAGCGCCGACGGCTGCATCGACGTCGTGGCGCTCGACCAGTACATGCCCGGCCTCGACGGGCTGGAGACGCTCGAGCAGATCATGGCGATCTCAGGCGCGCCGCCCGTGGTGTTCGTCACCGCATCGCAGGATTCCAGCATCGCGGTCACCGCGCTGAAGGCGGGCGCGGCCGATTATCTCGTCAAGGACGTCAAGGGCGACTTCATCCCCCTGCTCCACGTCGCCGCCGACGGCGCGCTACGCCAGGCCGAATTGCAGAAGGCGCGCGAGGAAGCCGAGGCCGAGATCCACGCATCGCGCGACCGCTACGCCGCGCTCGCTGCCGAACGTGAACTGCTGCTGCGCGAGGTCAATCACCGCGTCGGCAACTCGCTCCAGATCATCGCCTCGCTGCTGCATCTCCAGGCGAACTCCGCAGGCCAGGAAGAGGTCAAGGCGGCGCTGACCAACGCGATGGGCCGCGTCGCCGCGGTCGCGCAGGTCCACCGCCGCCTCTACACCTCGCAGGACCTGAAGAGCGTGGTGCTCAACCAGTATCTGGATTCGCTGCTCGAGGATCTCAGGCGCTCGGCCGAAGGCAACCGGATGTCGCGCCTGACGGTGAAGGCCGAGCCGATCGAGATCGACCCGGACCGCGCCGTCGCCGTCGGCATCATCGTCAACGAGTTGGTGATGAACGCGGTGAAATACGCCTATCCCGACGGCGCCGGCCCCATCCATGTCGAGCTGACCTCGCAGGGCGAGGATCTGCTGCTGGCGATCACCGACGACGGCGTCGGCGACAAGGTCAAGGCGGATCCACGCTCGACCGGCATGGGCCAGCGCATCGTCGCGGCGATGGCCACCAAGCTCGACGCCACCGTCGAGCGCGACCCCGCCCATTCCGGAACTCGCGTCATGCTGAGGTTCCGCCGCACGCCCGCGGCCCCCGACAAGACCAACAACGCCGCCGCAGGCTGACCCTCGCCCCCTTCGCAACACCTCCACGATCCTGCTATTGTTGCGCCATGACTTCGCGCGACTCCGCTTCGTCTGAAATCACGCCGGCCGTGCTGTTGCGTGCCTATGCCTGCGGCATTTTTCCGATGGCCGAGAGCGCCGACGATCCGACCCTGTTCTGGGTCGAGCCGGAATTGCGCGGCGTGATCCCGCTCGAGGGATTTCGCGTGGCCTCGCGGCTCGCGCGCACCGTCCGTACGGACGCCTTTCGCGTCACCGTCAACACCGCGTTCAAGGCAACGATCGCCGGCTGCGCGGCGCCGCAGGCGGGACGCGAGGACACCTGGATCAACAAGCGGATCCGCGACCTCTATGGCGGCCTCTACGAGCTCGGCCATTGCCACAGCGTCGAGGCCTGGCAGGGCGACGACCTCGTCGGCGGGCTCTACGGCGTCAGCCTCGGACGCGCCTTCTTCGGCGAGAGCATGTTTCACACCGCGCGCGATGCCTCGAAGGTCGCGCTGGTGCACCTGGTCGCGCGGCTGATCCATGGCGGCTTCGAGCTGCTCGACACGCAATACGTCACTGATCATTTGAAGAGTTTTGGCGCGGTCGAGATTTCGCGGCGGCGCTACACCGCACTGCTCGACAAGGCCCTCGCCGGCGACCCCGGCGATTTCCTGAGGCTGTCAGCCAGTGACGCGATCCCGGGCGCGCGCGCGCTCGACATCGTCGCCTCCCGGCCATAATCGGTGATGGGGCCTAGCGCCCGAACCCGGGGATGCCGAACAGGCCCGGCCGCTGCTCCGGCGGCGGCGGGGGTGGCGGCGCCGGCTGCTGCTGCTGGATCGGCGGCAAGGGCTGCGGCGGACGCTGCTGCACGGCCTGCTTGGGTGGCGCCGCCTTCTTCTGCGCGGGCGGCGGAGCCGGCGGCTTTGCCGCGGCCGGATCGGGCGCCGCGGTCGCAATGGTCTGCTGCGGCTCTTTGCAGTCGGTGAGCCAGATGTCGTAGATCGGATGCTCGACGCCGTGCAGGCCCGGGCTTGCCGCATACATCCAGCCCGAGAAGATGCGCTTCACCTCGCCCTGCAAGGTGATCTCGTCGACCTCGACGAAGGCGTCGGTATTGGTGGCTTCCGTCGCCGGCCGCGTATAGCAGGCGTCGGTTTTGACCCGCAGCGCGCCGAACTGGACGGTCTCGCCGATGTCCTCGTCGAAATTGATGATGCGCCCGGTGATCTTGTCGAGGCCGGAGAAGGTCGCCTTCTTGTTCACGATCTTCTGGGCCGGCGGCTCGGTCACGACCTCGTCGCCGGGCTGGAGGCTCGCCGGGGTCTGCGGGACAGTGCCGCCCGGCCCGCCCTTCTGCTGGGGCTGGCGCTGACCGGGCGCCCCCGGGGCGGCTTGCGGATTGGGCGGAGCAACCGCCACGGATGGCGGCTGGTTCGGCGGAGCGACGGTTGAGCCCGGCGGCGGCGCCAGGGGCTGGGACTCGACCGGCCCCGGCATCACGTTACCTTGCCGGCCCGGCGGCGGCGCCATCGGGCGCGACGGCAGCACGCGGCCCTGCGGCGGCAGCTCGGGGACCTCTTCGTCGTCATCGGGGATCTGAGGCTGCGGCTGACCACGCGGAATCGAACCCGGCGGCCGCGGCGGCGGGTCGGAGAAGATCGTGCCGATCTGCGCTTGCGCGGGCGTCGCAACCGTCAATGCGGTGGCGGCCAGAAGCGCCGCAAGACCTGGCAGGGCAAGTCTTGTAAGGGTAAAGGTTCGAACCATCTTCTCGCGCGGCTTCAACAGCGAATCGGGCTTGCTGGACATTCTACAGGGGATACCGCCGCTCGCAGGCCATCCGGTTAACACGGCGAATACGGCGGGGGAAGGGCGGCATCCCTGCCCTGCCCGCCGCCGGCTGGCCAGACCGGCGGCCGGATGGGATAGTTGACCCGCCCCTCCCCGGGGCCGAGGCGGGCAGCGCCCCCGGAAACGACGTCCAACCACAACGTTAAGCCTAAGGTCGCTCCCATGCCCGTCGTGCTCGATCCCGATGCCGCCGCCGTCTACAAGGCCTTCCAGGACGCCGGCCGCCCCGCCTACGAGACGCTGACGGCACCGGAAGCCCGCGCCTATTACGGGCAGGCCCGCTTTGCCACCAACCCCGAGCCGCTGGAATTGGCGCGCGTCGCGGCGCTGGCGATCCCGGCGCCGCACGGCGCGATCCCCGCCCGCACCCACGTGCCAAAGGAGCCGCGCCTTCAGGACGGGTTGTCGCCGGCGCTGGTGTTCTTCCATGGCGGCGGGTGGGTGATCGGCGATCTCGACTCCCACGACGTCGTCTGCCGCCAGCTCGCCGTCGAGGGCGCGCTGATCGTGATCTCGGTCGATTACCGCCTCGCGCCCGAGCACAAGTTCCCCGCCGCCGCCGATGACGCGATCGCCGCCACGAAATGGATTGCCGCGAATGCGCGCGAACTCGGCATCGACGCTGCGCGCCTTTCGATCGGCGGCGACAGCGCCGGCGGCAATCTCGCCGCTGTGGTCGCACTCACCGCACGCGACGGCAACGGTCCGAAGATCGCCGGCCAGGTCCTGATCTACCCCGCGACCGATTTCGCCATGACGCACGGCTCCCACAGCGAGCCCGAGACCAGCGTGCTGCTGACGCATTCGGTGATCCGCTGGTTCCGCGATCACTATCTCAACGGCACAGCCGACATCCACGACTGGCGCGCCTCGCCGGCACGCGCGAAAAGCCTCGCCGGTTTGCCGCCGGCCTATGTGCTCACGGCCGGCGCCGATCCGCTGCGCGACGAAGGCGACGAGTATGCCGCGCGCCTGAAGCAGGCCGGCGTGCCCGTCGCCTACAAACATTATCCCGGCCAATTCCACGGCTTCTTCACCATGGGCAAGCTGCTGCCGCAGGCCAACGTCGCGGTGCGCGAGATCGGCGCCTGGTTGAAGGAGCTGGGCTGACGCCTCCCATGCCCTTCGTTCTTCAAACCGTCTTCGCCCTCCCCCTGCGCGCGCTGGCATGGCTCGGCAGCCAGGGCACCCGCGGGGTCGCGGCGGTCGTGTTCGTCGCCGCCGCCGTACCGCCGCTCGGCGCGCTGCTGCGGCCCTACATCACCGAAGCGATCCTCGTCCTGCTCTGCATCTCCTTCATGCGAGTCGATCTCGCGGCGCTGTACGGTCACCTACGCCGCCCGGCGCTGATTGCGACCGCAACCGCCTGGACTACGATGGGCGTGCCGCTGATCGTCGGACTGATCATCTATGCAGCAGGGCTCAACGACCGCTCGCCCGGCCTTTCCGTTGCCCTGATGCTCCAGAGCATGGCCTCGCCCATGATGGCCTCGCCGGCGCTCGCCGCGCTGATGGGGCTCGATGCCACGCTGGTGCTGGTCACGCTGGTGACCTCGACCGCGCTGGTGCCGTTCACAGCGTCGCTGTTCGCAAGCCTATTCCTCGACGGCATGCTCAGCGTCACGCCGGCGACGCTCGGCCTGAAGCTGCTCGGCATCCTCGCGGCGTCGCTGCTGGCCGCAACCATCATCCGTTGGGTGTTCGGCGCAAAAGCGATCCAGCGCCACAGGAAGCCGATCGACGGCTTCAACATCATCATCCTCCTGATCTTCGCCGCCGCGATCATGGGCGATGTTGTGAACGATCTGGTGGCGCAGCCGGTGTTCACCATCGGCCTGGCGGCTCTGTCCTTCGCGATCTATTTTACGCTGCTCGCCGTGACCACGTTGCTGTTCCGCCGCATCGGCTATGAGCGCGCGCTGGCGCTCGGGCTAATGGTGTCACAGCGCAATCTGGGCCTAATGCTGGCCGCGACCGCCGGCGCGCTGCCGCCAACCACCTGGCTCTATTTCGCGATGACGCAATTTCCGATCCACCTTGCGCCCTACATGCTGACGCCGATTGCACGCCGCTTCACGGCGCGCGCGGATGGCAACGGCGAGGCAGCTGCAGGCAAGGCGACCTAGGACGCAGTCATAGCGGCGTCGCAGCCGGCTTTGAGGCCCTGAAGAGATAGCGGTTGGTGCTGAAGAAGTATTGTCCTGCCCCGCTGAGACACTCGAACTCGCTGTGCCATGCTTCGAGATCATCGGCGGAAACGTCGTTCCTGCGGGCGACGAAGTCCCGAATGCCCTGGGCCAGCCCCTTGCTGTAGCTATCGTCATCGTACTGCAAATTCAGGATTGGAAAGACCGACGCACCGTCCAGGTGAAGTCGTGCATCCGCCAATCTGCGGGCCATCGACCTCGGGAGACGCGGGTGAGCGCAGTGCGCTTCCCATGATTTCATCACCGCGGCCATACGTTCCGGGCTTTCGGAATACCACACCACCGCGTCCCAGTCGGTTGCGACAAAAATCGTGCGGCCCCCTGGCTTGAGCACGCGAAATGTCTCTGTGAGGACGCGGTCAACATCGGGCACGTACTCGGCAACCTGCGTGCACACGACGACATCGAACGACGCATCGGGTTGACCCAATTCCGTGGCGTTGCCGATCGCATATGAAATCCAGGCGGAAGCCTTCTGCCGGTTGCAGACCGCGATCAGGTCAGTCGACACATCGATCCCGACGACGGCACCATCAGGCCCAACGATCTGCGCCATGCTTTCGCAGAGATAGCCGGGACCACATCCGATATCGAGAACGCTCTCGCCGGCAGACAGATTGAGCTGCCGAATGGTCTCCGCGCGCTGGGCGGTCACGTCCCCTGTGAGATAAAGTCTTTGGAGCCGTTTCGCGTTTTCGTTGCTGTACTCCATCCCGCTCATCTTCGCCTCCACGCTCGAGTGCCAGGTGAGATTTCCTAACCCGCCCGCGCCGCGCGCCGCAGCGCCTGCGGCGGCTGGCCGAAGGCGCGGATGAAGGCGCGCCGCATGCGCTCGGGGTCGCCAAATCCGGTCGCCTCCGCGACGAGCTCGATCGCCTCGCGCGAGGACTGCACGCGCTCGCGCGCGACCTCGATCCGTAAGCGCTCGATCGCCTTCGACGGTGTCGTGCCGGTCTCCGCGGCAAAGGCGCGGGCAAAATGCCGCGCGCTCATGCCGGCACGATCGGCGAGATCTTCGACCGTCAGCCGGGCATCGAGGTTCTCGCGCGCCCAGGACAGCAGCGCGCCGAACCGGCCGTTCGGCGTCTTCAACTCCAAGAGCGATGAGAACTGCGACTGGCCCCCGCTGCGGCGATGATACAGCACGAGCTGGCGGGCGGCCTGTTGCGCGATCTCCTCGCCATGGTCCTCGGTGACCATCGCGAGCGCGAGATCGATACCCGCGGTGATGCCCGCCGACGTCCACACATTGCCGTCATGCGTGAAGATCTGGTCCGGCTCGAACTTCACCTTGGGATAGCGCGCGACGAAATCCCGCGTGCGGCCCCAATGCGTGGTGGCGCGGCGTCCATCGAGCAGGCCCGCCTCGGCCAGCACATAGGCGCCCGAGCAGACGCTGGCGACACGCACGCCGCGCCGCGCCAGCCGCTGCACGAAGGCGCGCGTGACCTGGCAGCGTGCGGCGTCCGTCACGCCTGCGCCACCCGCGATGACCAGTGTCGTGATCGCGTTCGCCGACTTGAAGTCGCGCGCCATCATTTCCACGCCGGACGAGCTGCGCACGGGCCCCGCGTTCAGTGCCAGCACGCGGATTCCGGTGGTCGTCTTGCCCGTGCAGCGCGCCGCGATCTCGAACACCGAGATCGGGCCGGCCGCATCGAGCAACTGGAAGTCCGGGAAGATCAGGATGCCGATCATGGTCATGTCCGAAAGTGAGGGAAATACGCCATTTTGGACGGAATGGCATCATGAGAGGCTGCGTCCGTCAAGCTCATCTTTGGAGGACCTGCCCATGTCGTCACCGCTCCAGATCGGTCTTTTGGTGTTTCCGCGCGTCACCCAGCTCGACTTCACCGGTCCCTTGCAGGTGTTCTCCTCCGTCCCCGGCGCGAAGCTGCACCTGATCTGGAAACGGATCGAGCCGGTGCCGAGCGATTCCGTGCTGACGCTGACGCCGACCACGACATTCGCCGACTGTCCTCAGCTCGACGTGATCTGCGTGCCCGGCGGCGGCGGCACCAACGACCTGCTCAATGACGAAGAGGTGCTGGATTTCCTGCGCCGGCAGGCCGAAGGCGCCAAATACGTCACCTCGGTCTGCACGGGGGCGCTGGCGCTCGGCGCTGCCGGCCTGCTCAAGGGCTACCGCGCGGCCACCCATTGGAGCGCGATGGAGATGCTCGGCCAGTTCGGCGCGATGCCGACCAAAACGCGCGTCTGCATCGACCGCAACCGCGTCACCGGCGGCGGCGTCACCGCCGGGATCGATTTCGCGCTGACGCTGGTGTCGATCCTGGTCGACCGCACCACGGCGGAAGCGATCCAGCTCCAGATCGAATACAACCCCGCCCCGCCGTTCACGTCCGGCTCGCCCGACACCGCGCCGGCCGAAGTGCTGGCCTTGCTGAGAGAGCGCGGCGCCGCAAACCAGGCCCGCCGCCTTGAGGCGGTCAAGCGCGCGGCTGAGCGGGTGATGTAGCTCTCATGTCCCGGACGCGGTGCAGCATGCAACGCTGCGCCGCAGCGTCCGGGGCACGAGACCTCCCGCAAGTCCCCAAAAGAAAAAGGCCGCTCGGTTTCCCAAGCGGCCTTTCCTGTCTTACGGTGGCTGCACATTCCATCGGGCGATTTCGAACTTCCAGACCGGGGGCCTATCTCCCGATCGAGTCCTCGTCGGCGGCCGCTGCATCACGGGACAGTCGCGAACTGTTGCCCGAACCGAACGCGATGGTCTCCCATCTCCGTAAGATGGGACCATTGAGCCGCATCGCTCGCGTAGCTGCAACGCCGGCGCAGGCGCTGTCCCCGCTGTTCCCGTTGTCCACAGCAAGGTGAGGCGGATGCTGGTGCATCCACCCCCACGGCAAGGATTCGGACGGAGATCGGAAAGCTAGCCAGGCGTCCAGGGCTGGTAGTCGCCGGTCGCCTTGGGACGCTTGCCGCTGGCAAGCGTCGAGCCGGAGGGCCGATAGGCGTTCGGCGTGCCGGTGGGGTTCGGCTGGTGCGGCTTTTGCCATTCGCGCGGCTGGTAGTTCTCTTCGGTCGGCGGCACATCGACGACGTGATGCATCCAGCCGTGCCAACCCGTCGGGATGCGGCTCGCTTCGGCGTAGCCGTTATAGATGACCCAGCGCCGCTCGAAGCCGAGTGTCGGATCGATCGCGCCGCCGCGGGTCCGATAATAGCGGTTCCCCTGCTCGTCCTGGCCGACCAGCTCGCCATACCGCTTGGTCCAGAGCTGGGTGCCAAAGGTCTGGCCACTCCACCAGGTGAAGAACTTGAGGAAGAACTGTTTCATACGGCTAGGGCCCTGCTTCGTGAGGCCCTGATGCCATCCGGGCGGCGAAATGTCCAGTTCCGCGGGGGCGGCGGTGCCCCCCGCAAAATGTGGTGCCCGGCGCAAGCCCTGCCGCAAATCGGACGCGATCCGTTCATGCCGGGTACAGCGGCCACATGGAAACCTGCGCCATACGCGCACACCGGCGTGAACCCTGGAACCGCGGGCCCTTCAAGAGGTTTGCTTCAGGGAATAAGGAGTTTGAACATGAAAAGTCTGAGAATTTTGAGCGCCGCGGCAGCGGTGGCGTTGGTCCTTCCGTTGGCGACGCCGAGCTTCGCCCAGGGCCGTGGCGGCCACGGCGGTGGCGGCGGTGGTCATTTTGGCGGTGGTGGCGGCGCCCATTTCGGCGGTGGCGGCGCCCGCATGGGCGGCGGCAGCTTTGGCGGCGCGCGGTTCGGTGGCGGCGGCGGCAATTTCGCAGCCGGAGCCATGCGCCCGAGCGCCGGCCTAGCCATGCGTCCGACCGCAGGAGCCACGTTTAGTGGTGGCGGCGGCCGTCCCCTCGCAGTCGCGGGTAACAACTGGCGCGGCGGCGGTGGCAACTGGCACGGTGGCGGCTGGCGTCGTCATGGTGGCGGTTTCTGGCCGGGCGTCGCAGCCGGTGCTGCGATCGGCGGGCTCGGCTCCTACGCCTACTACGGTGGCGGGTACTACAACGATCCCTACTACTATGGCGACGACAGCTATTATGACGAACCGTCGGTCGCGGTGGTGCCGGATAGCGGTGGTGACTCGTCGGCTTATTGCGCGCAGCGATACAGATCCTACGATCCGGCCTCGGGCACGTATCTCGGCTATGACGGCCAGCGTCATCCCTGCCCGTAAGCAGGTCGACAACGCTTGACGGAAGAGGCGTCGCATCGGTGCGGCGCCTCTTTCGTTTGTCGCGCGCTCATCGCCTGTTTCGCGCGCAGCCCGCGCATCGCGCGGGAGTAACTATGCACGCGAACGCGAGGGACCTTTATTCACCGCACCGTGCATATCTACAATGATCCAATCCCAAATTGACCCGTCCCGCGATTCGCCTATATCACCGATGAATGTTGGGACTTCGATCTACTGGGAAATGTCATGCCGCGTATCCTCGTGGTAGATGACGATCCGATGGTCGGCGCGACCATCGAGGTCCTGCTCCAACGTCAGGGCTTCGATGTCACGATGGCTGACGGCGGCGAAACGGGGCTGGCTGCGCTCGAAGCGCAGACGTTTGACGTGATGCTGGTCGACATCTTCATGCCGCACATGCGCGGCTTCGAATCCATCCGCATCTTTCACGAGCGCGCCCCGGCGATCCCTCTCATCGCGATGTCCGGCTACGCCTTCGCCTCGTCTGCGTCGCCCTCCCCCGATTTCCTCCGCATGGCACTGGAACTCGGCGCGACACGCTGCCTGCGCAAGCCGTTCACGCCGGACGCGCTCCTGACCACGATCCGGGAATGCCTCGGCGAGGCCACGCAGCCGAAGGACAAGAAAGAAGCCCCTTGATCCCAACGCAGCGCGTCATTCTCGGTGCTGGACTTGCAATCCTCCTGATCATCACCGCCGCCTCGATCGGACTCGACGTCAAGTCGCGGTTCGATGCCGCCTGGGTCAATCACACCATCGAGACGCAGAAGAAGATCTCCGATCTGCGCGTGCTGATGCGCCACGCCGAGAGCGCCGCGCGCGGCTACGAGATCTATCGCAACCCGAGCTTCAGCGACGAGTTTCAGGCGGTGCACGCCCAGATCGCACCGGCGCTGGCCGACCTCAAGCGCAGCCTGCGTGACAACCCCGATCAGGTCGCGCTCATCGAGGGCACCGAGCCGCTGGCGCTGCGCCGGGTCGAGATCGCCGCAGAGGTGATGCGCCTGCGCGCCGAGAACGACCAGGCCGGCGTTGCCGCGCTCCAGGGCAAGGGCGAGGGCCGCGGCCTCATGGACACGGTGATGGGCAATCTCGATCAGCTGAGCG
This sequence comes from Bradyrhizobium sp. S3.7.6, assembly GCF_054061875.1. Taxonomy (NCBI): domain Bacteria; kingdom Pseudomonadati; phylum Pseudomonadota; class Alphaproteobacteria; order Hyphomicrobiales; family Nitrobacteraceae; genus Bradyrhizobium; species Bradyrhizobium sp. S3.7.6. The sequence continues at coordinate 5,521,513 of NZ_JBSSEQ010000001.1, forward strand.
CGGAGGAAGAGCGATTGCTCGCCGCCCGCGCCCTAAGTTCCCGCCGCACCGGCATCGTCCTGCTCGGCATCGACGTGATCGGCGCGCTGGTGATCCTGCTGCTGGTCGCGATGCTGATGCGCGAGAGCCAGCGCACCACGGTCGCGCTGAAGAGCACCCTGCTGGAGACCACGGCGGCGAAGGAGCAACTCGAGGCGGCCGTCGCCGAGCGCACCGAGCATCTCGTCAACGCGCATGACGAGCTGCGGCTGTCGGTGAACGTGCTCCAGAGCACGTTCCACAGCATGGCCGAGGCTGTGCTGGTGATCGACGCCGAGGGCACTGTCCTTCTGTCCAATCCGGCCGCGGAACGCATCTTGCTGCATCGCGCCGGCATGAGCCTGCGCAATCTGCGCGCCCTGTCCGACGTGTTTCACGGCGACGGCGTTACGCCGCTCAGGGCCGACGAGCTGCCCTCGACGCGCGTGCTGCGCGGCGAGCAGTTCGAGAATCTGGAGATGATCGTCCGCCCGCATAACGGCAACGATCCCCGCCATCTGATGATCAGCGGCCGGCCGATGCGCGACGGACAAGGCAACGTCTCCGGCGCCGTGCTGGTCTATCACGACGCGACCACGTCGCGCGAAACCGAGCGGCAGCTGCACCAGTCGCAGAAGCTGGATGCGATCGGCAAGCTGACGGGCGGCGTCGCGCACGACTTCAACAACATGCTCACGGTGATCTCCGGCAATACCGAGACGCTGGTGGCGAGTCTGAAGCAGCAGCCCGAGCTCCAGCGCGTGGCCCGCCTGATCGACGATGCCGCCGAGCGCTGCGCCGAGCTGATCCAGCATCTGCTCGCCTTTGCACGAAGGCAGCCGCTCCAACCGCGCAATGTCGAGATCAACGGCGCGATCGCCGATATCGCCAAGCTGCTGCGCCCCACCCTCGGCGAGCAGATCCAGATCGAGACCGTGCTGGAACAGGGACCGATGACCGCGCACATCGATCCGTCCCGCCTCACCAATGCCGTGCTCAACATGGCGATCAACGCCCGCGACGCCATGCCGAACGGCGGCAAGCTGCTGCTCGAGACCCACCACGTCGTGCTCGACGAGGCATATGCGCAGGCCCACGCGGAGGTGCAGCCCGGCCCCTACGTGATGCTCGCGGTCAGCGACACCGGCACCGGCATGTCAGCGGACATCCAGCAGAAGGCCTTCGAGCCGTTCTTCACCACCAAGGAGGTCGGCAAGGGCTCGGGCCTCGGCCTCTCCATGGTCTACGGCTTCGTCAAGCAGTCCGGCGGCCACATCAAGATCTACAGCGAGGAAGGCCACGGCACCACGATCAAGCTCTATCTGCCGCCGGGCGACGGCATGACGGACGCGGCGGCCCCAGTGGCGCCGCAGGCCGAAGGCGGCGCCGAGACCATTTTCGTGGTCGAGGACGACACGCTGGTGCGCAACTTCGTCACCGCGCAGCTGCAGAGCCTCGGCTACGACACGGTCGCCGCGCCCGACAGCCGGGCCGCGCTGGACATGATCGAGGCCGGCCAGGACTTCGACCTCCTGTTCACCGACGTCGTCATCCCCGGCGGCATGAGCGGGCGCGAGCTCGCCGAAGAGGTGGCCAAGCGCCGGCCGGGTGTGAGGGTGCTCTACACCTCCGGCTACACCGACAACGCCATCGTCCACCACGGCAAGCTCGACGACGGCGTGCTGCTGCTGACAAAACCCTACCGCCGCAACCAGCTCGCCGAGATGATCAGGAAGGCGCTGAACGGCGGCGGGATGACGGCGGGTTAGTTCAAGGATTGTTCTGCGGCGGCTTCCGCCGCTTTGTTTCGAACACCTTCGCAACATCCGGAGGCATCGCCCCAGGCGCACGCGATCGCGCGCCTTCTATCGCCCATGCCTTTTCGAAATCGGCGCTCGCAGCGGCAGCGTCCTGCTTCTTCTCGCAGGCCGCGCTGCGTGCGCGATAGGCTTGTTCATTGTCCGGATCGAGCTCGATCTGCTTTGTGAAGTCGGCAATGGCCCGGTCCTGATCGTCCTTGAGCGCGTAGGCGCGGCCGCGAAGCCCGTAGACGTATCCGATCCTGGCGTCGGCTGCGATGCTGGCATCGAAATCGGCGATGGCTGCGTCGAGATCGCGCGTGTGCAGATAAGCCGAACCACGGATGCTGAGCGGATACGAACGCTTCGGATTCAGCTCGAGCGCCTTGCTGGCGTCGGCAATCGCATGCGCGAAGTCATCCTGGCGTAAACGAGCGTCGGCGCGACTCTCGTAAGCCGCCGCACTGCCCGGATTCATGCTGATCCAGTGATCGATGTCGGCAATGGCGTGGCCGTAGTCCTTCTTTCGCCTGAACGCCACAGCCCGGTATCGATATCCATCGAAACCGCCGTCCGGTTCGATGCCAAGCGCGCTGGCAAGATCGGATGACGCGCCGGCGCGGTCGCCGATGTGATTGCGGTTGTCTTGCCGGGCAAGATAGGCCGCGATCCATCTCGGGTTGATCTCGATCGCCCTGGATTCGTCCGCGATGGCACCGCGCCGATCGCCCTTCTTCGCGCGGGCGATACCCCGGTTGGTGTAGGCGCGAAAATTCTGCGGATCGATCTCGATGGCTTTCGTCGAGTCGGCGATCGACTGATCGACATTGCCGTCGTCGAAATTGGCTGCACCCCGCCTCATATAGGCGTCGGCGAAGGCTGGATTGATGGCGATGGCCTCGCTCTCATCGGCGACGGCCGCCTTGTAGTCGCCGCTGCGCCAGTGGGCGTTGCCCCGATCATGAAAAAAGCCCGCACGTTCATCGTGGCCTGGCGTGCCGGCCTCGATCAGGCGCGTGCAGGCCGAAATCACGGCCGCTTCCGGAGCATCGTTGGATGCATTGCAAGATAACCGATCCTGATCGGCTTGAGCCAATCCAAGGGACGGGATCAGGCCGAGCACGACGGCCAGCGCGATGACTCTCATGCGTTGCCCCTGGAGCGAGGTGAATCGCGGGAAACTATCTAGAGGTGCAGCGCGGCTTCGCGCAAGAGACCGCTGTCTAGCGCGTCGCCAGCACCACGGCCGCCAGCGTGAAGACCAGCGCGGCGATCTGCCCCGGGCCCAACGGCTCGTGCAGCGCCAGTGCCGAGGCGACGACGCCGATCACGGGTACCGCCATGGTGCCGATCGCGGCGACCGAGGCCGGCAGGCGCGCTAACGCGGCGAACCAGCTGACATGGGCGATGCAGAACTGCACCACGGTCGAATAGACGGCTGCCCAGCCGAGCGTCGTCACCTGCTCCGGATGCGAGGCCTGGCACGGCTTCGAAAGCGCGCAGATTGTGTGTGCGCTCGGCTGAGAACTGCACTGAATTACGAATGCTCACTGACGTCATCCGCGGTCTCGCGGCGGGTGTCGATGTTGTTTCCGGGTGACAGGCGACCGAAATCAAACGGTATTCCTGGCAGGCAAGACCATTCTCGTTGAGCCGTTTCGGCGAGCGAATATGTTGCGGTCTGTTTCTGAGGATTTCACCTCGGAATGGCCTGCGGGTCGGTGCCAAGGCTGCCGGTAATACAATTGATAGTTGAATCGAGAATTGGTTCTTGTCCGACCCGGCGCCGTTTCAGGCTCCCTACATTGTTGGCGAGCACGGCTGTCGCACTGGCGCTGACGATCGTGTCGGTGCGCGCCGACGGCGGCGCTGGCGGAGCCGGTGGCAATGGCACGGGCGGCGGCGGTGGCGCGGCCGGTACCAGCGCCTCTCCTAACGGTGGGAATGGCGGTGACAACGCGACCGGACAAGGCGCGGGCGGCGGCGGCGGCGCTGCCGCAGGCGGCACCGGAGGCTCCGGGGGCACGGCGACCTCAGGCGGCAACGGCGGACTTGGCGGTGACGGCGGCAACGTTGTCGGTGGCAGCGGCGGCAATGGCGGCAACGGCAACTCAGCTCTGACTACGGGTAGTGGCGGTGGCGGCGGCGGTGGCGGCGAAGGTGCGCTCGGTGCCGGCTCCGGTGGAGCGGGTGGCGCCGGCGGTCACGGCGGCGCCAGCGCGAGCGGCGCCGATGGTTCTTCTGTCATTGGTGGCCTTGATGCCAGCGCGGGAACGGGCAGCGGCGGCGTCGGTGGCGGCGGTGGTGCGGGTGGCGCCGGCGTGCAGGTCAGCGTCGGAGGCAGCACCCTTTCGATAGCGGCGACCGGCGGCGCGGGTGGGGTTGGTGGCAGTGGCGGCGCCGGCGGGAGCGGCGGCAATGGAGCCAGTGCTCTCTCCCTGGGCGTCGCTGGTGTGACCGGCGGGACCGGTGGCAACGTCCTCGGCAGCGGGGGCGCTGCCGGCGGCGGCGGCAATGGCGGCACCGCCGTGCAGGTCACCAGCGCAGGCACCACGACGGTCCAGCAAACGGTCGCCGGCGGCGATGGCGGCAGCGGCGGGCGCGGCGGTACAGCGGGTCACGGCGGGAGCGGTGGTGCGGGCGCTTCCGGCGCCAATGTTCTCGGCGCGCTCGATGGCGGGACCGGTGGAAACGGCGGCAATAGCGGGGTTGGTGCCGGCGGCAATGGTGCGATCGGCGGCAGCGGTGGCGACGGCATCCAGGTCACGGGTGGCGGCACCGTGACGATTTTGCAAAGCGTCACGGCAGGTACCGGCGGCAGCGGTGGCGCTGGCGGTGCAGGCAGCGCCGGCGGCATGGCCGGCAACGGCGGCAACGCGGGATCCAGCATCGGGCTCGGCGTAGCCGGCGGGCGCGGTGGCAATGGTGGCACCGGCGGCAGCGCCAGCGCCCACGCAGGCGATGGCGCCAATGGTGCCGGCGGTGGCGTTGGTCTGCAGGTGACGAGCGGTGGCACGCTCTCAATTTCCCAAACGATCATGGGAGGCGCCGGTGGCAATGGCGGAGCTGGCGGCAACGGCGCCAATGGCGGCGCAAGCGGGATCGGCGGCGCCGGCGGCACAGGCGACAATGGCGCCAACGGGGTCCTCCGGCTCCGGCTTTCTCAATGGCAACAACGGTCTGGTTGGTGGCGCTGGCGGCAACGGCGGGAATGGTGGCGCCGGCGGAAATGGCGGCATTGGCGGTAGCGGATCCAGCGGCGGCGATGGTGTCCAGCTCACGAACGGCGGGACCGTTACAGTTTCGGGCAACATCGCTGGTGGCGCCGGCGGGATTGGCGGCTCCGGCGGCAATGCCGGCAACGGCGCCGCCGGGGGCAACGGCAGTGACGCCGGCACAGCGGGCACCGGCGGTGCTGGCGCGAGTGCCCTTCTCCCGGCCGTCGCTGGCGGCAGCGGCGGCAGCGGCGCCGCCGGCGGAATGGGTGGCAACGGCGGGAGCGGAGGAAGCGCCGGCGATGCCGGCGTAGGTGGTCATGGCGGCGCCGGCGGCGCCGGCGCGACCATTTCAAACGGTGGCACGCTGACCAATCAAGGCATCATCACCGGCGGCGATGGCGGCCGCGGCGGCACCGCAGGCAGTGGCGGCAACGGCGGCGCCGGTGGCAATGCGGGCAACGGCGGTGTCGGCGGCGTTGGCGGCGCTGGCGGCAACGGCACCGCTGGCGTCAACGTGGTCGGCTCGACCGATGGCGGCAATGGCGGCAACGGCGGGACCGGCGGATTTGGCGGTGCCGGCGGCAATGCCGGCAACGGTGGCAGCGCCTCGAGCCGCGGCGGCGATGGCGGCTATGGTGGCACCGGCGGCGTTGGCGCCGCCTTCTCCAACGGCGGCACGCTGATCAATCGCGGCACGATCACCGGCGGCAATGGCGGCATCGCCGGGGCCGCGGGCATGGGTGGCCTCGGCGGCACCGCGGGCAGCGCCGGCAGCGGTGGTGTCGGCGGCTCCGGCGGCGTCGGCGGTGCCGGGGCCTTGGCCGCCAGCGGCGGCACGAACGGCACCACAGGGACGAACGGCTTCTCCGGCGTGAGCGGCAGCGCCGGCGCGAGCGGTAGCTCCGGCAGCAGCACCGTCACCGCCGGGGTCTCCGGCGCGGTCGGTGCAGGCGGCGCCGGCGTCATCGGCACCAATCTCAGCATCATCAACAGCGGATCGATTTCAGGCGGTCTCGCCGGCGACGGCGTCACGCGTGCCAACGCCATCACCTTCACCGGCGGCGCGAACACGCTACAGCTTCAGGCCGGCTACAGCTTCAGCGGCAACGTCGTCGATCAGACGGGCAACGGCGCCTTGCAGTTCGGCGGCAACACCAACCCCACTGCTTCTTTCGACGTTTCGCTGATCGGCGCCGCTGCGCAGTATCGGGGCTTCGCGAGCTTCGAGAAGACGGGCGCTTCGACCTGGACGCTAAGCGGCACCAATAGCGCTGCATTGCCGTGGTCGATCGCCGCCGGCACGCTGCTGGTGAACGGCTCGCTGGCCAATTCGACCATGACCGTGAACGCCGGCGGCACGCTTGGCGGCACGGGCACTATCGGCGCAGCGACGATCAATGCCGGTGGCACGTTCATGCCTGGAGCCGTCAACACGCCCGGGACGTCGACGATGGTCGCCGGCAATCTGGCCTTCCAATCGGGCGCGCTCTACGTCGTTGCGCTCAACCCATCGACATCGAGCTCCGCCAATGTCACGGGCGCGGCGACGTTGACGGGTGCGACCGTGGTCGCGAATTTCCTGCCCGGCAGCTATGTCTCGAAGACATACACGATCCTGACCGCGGCCGGCGGACGTGGCGGCACGACGTTCGCGGGCATCACCAATGTCGGACTGCCGACGGGCGCGAGCGATACACTGAGCTATGACGCCAACAACGCCTATCTGAACCTGACGGCCGCCTTCACCAATTACACCGGCCTCAACGTCAACCAGCAGAACGTCGCCAACGCGCTGACCTACGCCTTCAACAACAACGGCGGCCTTCCGATGGGCTTCTTCGGACTCGATCCCACCGGCTTGACCCAGGTCTCCGGCGAGAGCGCCACTGGCTCCCAGCAGACGACGTTCAACGCGATGAACCAGTTCATGGGCGTGATGACGGATCCATTCATCTCCGGTCGCCGCGGTCCCGTCAGCGCCGGCGGCCCGCCGAATGCATATGCCGAGGACAGCTCGGCCTACGCGGCACGCGGTCGAACTGTTGGCGAGCGCGACGCTTATGCGGCGATGTCCACCAAGGCGCTGGCAGCTCCGACCTTCGACCAACGCTGGAGCGTGTGGGCCGCCGGCTTCGGCGGGTCGCAGACCACGGCCGGCAACGCCATCATCGGCTCGAACAACAGCGCGAGCAGCATCTACGGCATCGCGGTCGGTGCGGACTATCGGGTCTCGCCGGACACGCGCGCGGGATTTGCGCTGGCGGGCGGCCGCACCGGCTTCAACGTCAACGGCCTCGGCTATGGCAGCTCCGACCTGTTCCAAGCCGGCGCCTTCGTTCGCCATAACATCGGTGCGGCCTACATCATTGCTGCGCTGGCTTATGGCTGGCAGGACATCACGACCAACCGCATCGTCACGGTCGCCGGCATCGACCACCTGCGCGCCGAGTTCAATGCGAATGCGTATTCGGGTCGCGTGGAGAGTGGCCACCGCTTCGTCACGCCGACGCTGGGCGGTCTCGGCATCACCCCTTACGCCGCAGGGCAATTCACCACATTCGACCTGCCGGCCTATGCCGAAAGCGTCGTCGCCGGTTCGCCGTTGTTTGCACAGACCTATGCCGCCAAGAGCGTGACCGACACGCGCAGCGAGCTCGGCATTCGCACCGACAAATCATTCGCCATGCAGAACGGCATCGTCACGCTGCGCGGCCGCCTTGCATGGGCGCATGATTTTAATCCGGATCGTTCGATTGCCCCGACCTTCCAGTCGCTGCCGGGCGCAAGCTTCGTCGTCAACGGTGCGGCGCAGGCGTCCGACTCCGCGCTGACCACAGCCTCGGCCGAATGGCAGTGGACCAACGGCTGGTCTGCCGCCGCGACGTTCGAGGGCGGGTTCTCGAATGTCACGCAAAGCTATGCCGGGCAAGGGCGCGATCCGCTACGCATGGTGATGCCTGGTTCTCGAACTAGCGCGTCGCCAGCACCACGGCCGCCAGTGTAAAGATCAGCGCGGCGATCTGGCCCGGCCCCAGCGGCTCGCCCAGCGCGAGCGCGGAGGCGACCACGCCGATGACAGGCACGGCCATGGTGCCGATCGCGGCCACTGACGCCGGCAGCCGCGCCAATGCTGCGAACCAGCTGACATAGGCAATGCAGAACTGCACCACGGTGGAATAGACCAGCAGCCACCAGCCGACCGGCGTCACCAGCGAAAGATGCGTGGTCTCGACCAAGAGGCCGATGATCGAGATCGGCAGGCAGCCGATCCCGATCTGCCAGGCCGCAGCCGTGATCGGCGGCAGATGGATCGGGTACTTCTTCGAGAACACCGTGCCGACGGCGAAGCCGAGCGCGCCGCCCAGCGCCATGATGATTCCAGGCAGCTTCTCCACGCTCGCCGCAAAGCCGTTGCCGCCCATGATCGAGGCCAGGCCGACGAAGGCCATCACCAGCCCCAGCGTGCGCAGCACGGTCGGCCGCTCGCCCAGCACCGGCCAGGCGATCAGCGAGGCCCAGACCGGCATGGTGTAGGCGATCAGCGCCGCCTCGCTGGCCGGCAGCCAAAGCAGTGCCAGGCCCATCAGCACCATCCAGCCGGTGACGTTGAGGACGGCGGCGGTCAGTAAGCGCGGCCAGATCCCCGGCCCCACCTTGAGGCTCTGCCGGCGGATCAGCGCGAGGGCGGCGAGCAGCACCGCGCCCAGCACGCCGGTCACCCCGCGCAGCGTCAGCGGCGGCAGCTCGGACAGCAGGAACTTCGTCACCGGCCAGTTGAAACCCCAGCCGATCGAGGTGATGGCGAGGAACATCAGGCCGGCCGGGGCGATGCGCGGTCGCGCATCCCGGCGAGTCGAATCAAGCATGTGGGGTACCCGGCAAAATCGCGGTCAGCTTGGCGCGGATTCGCACGCGCCACCACCACCCCGGCGGGCATGCCTGCCCTCACCTTCCGTAGCCCTACGTGAGTCCCGCTGAGGCAACCCCGGTCCCGAAAAATATACCTGCCCTGTGAACAGCGGGGTGAAGGGTCCGTATCGTCACGGGATGCAAATTTTTTTGGTTGGGAATCCCTGAGGACTCACTGATACTTGGCTCAACAACAGGCGCGGGCTTACCCCCTGTTATCCCCCGCAATCCACCATATTTAGTATTTGATTCAGGAACTCGCACTAGTTCTTGACGGGCGCAACGGAGAGTCCTAGCTTTCGGTCCGTTCGGCGCGAGTGAGTTTGCGTCCCGCCGGCACTCCCCCAAAGGGTCTCGCAAATCGTCACTCCGCCAAGCCAGCCAAAGGCCGCGGATGAGGGCTTGTCTGCCCTCGAAATGCAGACCTTCGGGCGCCAGAACGGGCCGGCAACAGGCTCGGATGGCATTGGTTGAAGTGGCGTGTGGGGCGTTGAACGCATGTCGCGCACATCCCCTTGGGGGCGGATGGGTGTGGACATGCCGGCGGATGAAAACCATCGCGCCGGGAGAAACTGGGCCGGATCCACCGGCTGAACTGCGAAGCCTTTGGGCCGATGAGGCCCTCGGAGGAATCGCGAACCGAAATAGCGACCCGGGCGCCTTGCGGAGGCAGTCCGGCAGATAAAAGGACGGGGCAAGACCATGCGGATTGAGCGGCGCCACACCACTTCGGGACAGTCACCTTACGCCGGGATCGATTTCCGGCTGACCACGTCGGAGATCCGGAATCCCGACGGCTCGGTCGTGTTCAAGCTCGAGAACGTCGAGGTGCCGACCGAGTGGTCGCAGGTCGCCTCCGACGTGCTCGCCCAGAAGTATTTCCGCAAAGCCGGCGTCGCCGCGCGCCTGAAGAAGGTCGAGGAGGAGTCCGTCCCCTCCTTCCTGTGGCGCTCCGTGCCCGACACCGAGGCGCTCGCCGCTCTCCCCGAGAAAGAGCGCTTCGTCAGCGAGCTCTCGGCCAAGCAGGTGTTCGACCGGCTCGCCGGCTGCTGGACCTATTGGGGCTGGAAGGGCAACTACTTCTCCTCCGACGAGGACGCCCAGACCTTCTATGACGAGATCCGCTACATGCTCGCCATGCAGATGGTCGCGCCGAACTCGCCGCAATGGTTCAACACCGGCCTGCACTGGGCCTATGGCATCGACGGCCCCGGCCAGGGCCACTATTACGTCGACCCCTTCACCGGCAAGCTGACCAAGTCCAAGTCCGCCTACGAGCACCCGCAGCCGCACGCCTGCTTCATCCAGGGCGTCGGTGACGACCTCGTCAACGAGGGCGGTATCATGGACCTCTGGGTCCGCGAAGCCCGCCTGTTCAAATACGGCTCCGGCACCGGCTCCAACTTCTCCCGCCTGCGCGGCGAAGGCGAGAAGCTCTCGGGCGGCGGCCGCTCGAGCGGCCTGATGAGCTTCCTCAAGATCGGCGACCGGGCAGCCGGCGCGATCAAGTCGGGCGGCACCACGCGCCGCGCCGCCAAGATGGTCGTCGTCGACGTCGATCACCCCGACATCGAGACCTATATCGACTGGAAGGTGAAGGAGGAGCAGAAGGTCGCCGCTCTCGTCACCGGATCCAAGATCAACCAGAAGCACCTCAAGGCGGTGCTGAAGGCCTGCGTGAACTGCGAAGGTTCGGGCGACGACTGCTTCGACCCCGAGAAGAACCCGGCGCTCCGCCGCGAGATCAAGCTCGCGCGCCGCAGCCTCGTGCCCGACAATTACATCAAGCGCGTGATGCAGTTCGCCAAGCAGGGCTACAAGGACATCCAGTTCGACGTCTATGACACCGACTGGGATTCGGAAGCCTACCTCACGGTTTCGGGCCAGAACTCCAACAACTCGGTCTCGCTGAAGGACGACTTCCTCCGCGCCGTGGAAACGGATGGCGACTGGAACCTCGTGGGACGCACGACGAAGAAGATCACCAAGACGCTGAAGGCGCGCGACCTCTGGGAAAAGATCGGCTACGCCGCCTGGGCGTCGGCCGACCCGGGCCTGCACTTCAACACCACCATGAACGACTGGCACACCTGCAAGGCGTCCGGCGACATCCGCGCGTCCAATCCGTGCTCGGAATATATGTTCCTGGACGACACGGCGTGCAACCTCGCCTCCGCCAACCTGCTGACCTTCTACAACACCGAGACCAAGCAGTTCGACGTCGCCGGCTACGAGCACCTCTGCCAGCTCTGGACCATCGTGCTCGAAATCTCCGTGATGATGGCGCAGTTCCCGTCGCGCGCGATCGCCGAGCTCTCCTACGAGTTCCGCACGCTCGGCCTCGGCTATGCCAACATCGGCGGCCTGCTGATGACCATGGGCCTGTCCTATGACAGCAAGGAAGGCCGCGCGCTCTGCGGCGCCCTCACCGCTGTGATGACCGGCATCACCTACAAGACCTCGGCGGAGATGGCGGCCGAGCTCGGCACCTTCCCGGGCTACAAGAAGAACGCCGCGCACATGCTGCGCGTGATCCGCAACCACCGCCGCGCCGCCCACGGCCAGTCCAACGGCTACGAGGCGCTCTCGGTGAACCCGGTGCCGATGGACCTCGTCTCCTGCCCGCAGGCTGACCTCGTCAGCCACGCGCAGGCCGCCTGGGATGCGGCGCTCGAGCTCGGCGAGAAGCACGGCTATCGCAACGCCCAGACCACGGTGATCGCACCGACCGGCACGATCGGCCTCGTGATGGATTGCGACACCACCGGCATCGAGCCCGACTTCGCGCTGGTCAAATTCAAGAAGCTCGCCGGCGGCGGCTACTTCAAGATCATCAACCGCGCGGTCCCCGCGGCGCTGCGCGCGCTCGGCTATCGCGAGAGCGAGATCGCCGAGATCGAAGCCTACGCCGTCGGCCACGGCTCGCTCTCCAACGCGCCGGCCATCAACGCCTCGACGCTGAAGGCCAAGGGCTTCACCGATGAAGCCATCGCCAAGGTCGAAAAGGCCCTGCCGACCGCCTTCGACATCAAGTTCGCCTTCAACAAGTGGACCTTTGGCGAGGATTTCATCCGCGACCAGCTCGGCATCGGTGCCGAGGCGATCGCAGCCCCCGGCTTCGACCTGCTTCAGGCCGTGGGCTTCACCAAGCGCGAGATCGAGGCGGCCAACGTCCACATCTGCGGCGCGATGACGGTAGAAGGTGCCCCGCACCTGAAGGCCGAGCACTATTCGGTGTTCGACTGCGCCAATCCCTGCGGCAAGATCGGCAAGCGCTATCTGTCGGTCGAGAGCCACATCCGCATGATGGCGGCGGCCCAGCCCTTCATCTCGGGTGCGATCTCCAAGACCATCAACATGCCGAACGACGCCACGGTGGAGGACTGCAAGTCCGCCTACATGCTGTCGTGGAAGCTCGCGCTGAAGGCCAACGCGCTCTATCGCGATGGCTCGAAGCTCTCCCAGCCGCTCAACTCGCAGCTCATCGCCGACGATGAGGACGAGGAGGATGCGGCCGAGTCACTCTACGAAAAGCCGATGGCGGCGCGTGCCACCCAGGTCTCGGAAAAGATCGTCGAGAAGCTGGTCGAGCGCATCATCGTGATGCGCGAGCGCGAGAAGATGCCGGATCGCCGCAAGGGCTACACCCAGAAGGCGGTCGTCGGCGGCCACAAGGTCTACCTGCGGACCGGCGAATATGACGACGGCCGTCTCGGCGAGATCTTCATCGACATGCACAAGGAAGGTGCGGCGCTGCGCTCCTTCATCAACAACTTCGCCATCGCGGTGTCGCTGGGCCTCCAGTACGGCGTGCCGCTCGACGAATATGTCGACGCCTTCACCTTCACCCGCTTCGAGCCGGCGGGCCCCGTGCAGGGCAACGACAGCATCAAGTACGCGACCTCGATCCTCGACTACGTCTTCCGCGAGCTCGCGGTGAGCTACATGTCGCGCTTCGATCTCGCCCATGTCGACCCGACCGAGTCGAACTTCGACGCGCTCGGCAAGGGCGTCGAGGAAGGCAAGGAGCCGGACGAGGCCCAGCACGCAACCAAGCTGGTCTCGCGCGGCCTCACCCGCTCCCGCACCGACAACCTCGTCGTGATGCGCGGCGGCTCCGCCGCGATCGCCCCGGGCAACGACAGCGCCCCGACCGGCGGCAGCAAGGTCACCGCGCTGGCCTCGCACGGCAGCTCGGCCCGCGCCGGCGATGCCATCGAAGGCGCCGTCGCCCTGAAGCAGGAAGCCAGCCACGACCTCTCTCCGACGGAGAAGCTCGAGGCCCTCCAGTGGAGCAAGGCCGGCAGCACCGCTCAGACGCTCGTCCCCACCAAGGCCGAGCGCCGCGCGGAAGCCAAGGCCAAGGGCTACGAAGGCGAGATGTGCTCGGAGTGCGGCAACTTCACGCTGGTGCGGAATGGGACCTGTATGAAGTGCGATACTTGCGGCAGCACGACGGGGTGTTCGTGAGGGGCTTTCATTGAACGACAAGAATGTAAGAGGGGCGGTTTCTAACCGCCCCTCTTTTTTGTCCACCGCTCTTTATACGTGTACTACATAAAGCATAACACTACCGAGCATTATTATTGAACAGAGTTTCTCAAATGAAGAAAGCCGCTAGAACAAAAGCAATCGAAGGCGATAAACATAAAGTTTGGCTGGCTGACGTCCTACCAAACCACGAACGCCTTGCTCCAATCGTCCATTCTCTTCTGGAAGAGCATGCTTCAGAAGGAGAAAATTGAATACCTCAATGTCACATATCGCGTAAAACTATTAGACGAAGCAATAAGGAAGATTGGAAGGAAGCAATACGAGAATCCGACGGAGCAGCTAACAGACTTATCCGGCATAAGGATCGTAACGTTCTTGGAGTCGCAGGTTACAGCCATCAGCAAGCTAGTAAGAGCACTCTTTGACGTAGACCAAGAGAATAGCCTCGATCGAGCCGATATTCTCGGTCTCGATAGGCTGGGCTATCGCTCAACGCACTTTGTGTGCACGCTGTGACCTGCCCCTGCCGATTTCCTCCAGTTGAAGTTAGAGTCCGGCCTTCTGAAGGACGGACAGATGAAGCGAGCCAGGTTTACGGAAGAGCAGATTATTGGCGTGCTGCGTGAGCATGAGGCGGGTGCGAAGGCTGCCGATTTGGCGCGGAAGCATGGCGTCTCTGAAGCGACGCTGTACAATTGGAAGGCGAAGTTCGGCGGTCTGGACGTCTCCGATGCCAAGCGGTTGCGGCAACTCGAGGACGAGAACGCCAAGCTGAAGAAGCTGCTGGCCGAGCAGATGCTGGATGCTGCAGCGCTACGCGAGCTTTTGTCAAAAAAATGGTAGGGCCCGTCGCCAAGCGCGAAGCCGTCGCGCACCTGCAGGCCGTCATGGGTCTGGCGGAGCGGCGGGCCTGCGGCATCGTCGGCGCTGACCGCAAGATGGTTCGGTACCGATCGTGCCGACCGCCGGACACCGAACTACGCGGCCACTTGCGCGAGCTTGCTAATGCCCGTCGGCGGTTCGGCTACCGCCGGCTGTTCGTGCTGCTTCGCCAGCAGGGCGAGCCGTCCGGGCGGAACCGGATCTACCGTCTGTATCGAGAGGAAGGCCTCAGCGTGCGCAAGCGCCGGGCCCGCCGCCGCGCCGTGGGCACCCGAGCGCCGATACTGGTCGAGGCTCGGCCGAACGCCCGGTGGTCGCTGGATTTTGTCCACGACCAGTTCGCCAGCGGCCGTCGCTTCCGGGTCCTGAATATCGTCGATGACGTGACCCGGGAATGTCTGGCGGCCATCCCCGACACCTCGATCCAGGGGCGGCGGGTGGCACGCGAACTGACGGCGCTGATCAATCAGCGCGGCAAGCCGGGCATGATCGTCTCCGACAACGGCACCGAGTTCACCTGCAATGCCATGCTGGCCTGGTCGGAGGAGAACAAGATCGACTGGCACTTCATTGCGCCGGGCAAGCCGATGCAGAACGGCTTCTGTGAAAGCTTCAACGGCCGGATGCGGGACGAGCTTCTCAACGAAACCTTGTTCTTCGGCCTCGATCACGCCCGCGCCAAGATTGCGGATTGGGTCGGCGACTACAACGGCCAACGCCCGCATTCCTCGCTCGGCTATCTGACCCCTGCGGCCTATGCCGCCTACCTCACCGCAACGTGCGATCGGCTGCGCAACCCCGACCAGCTCCGCCGATCGCACGTTGCTCACACCGCGCCAAACGGCGTAACATCCGCCGAGACTCTAACCGCTACTGGGTGAAACTTCAGGGGCAGGTCACTTCGGATCGCTTTTAGTGCGCGACCTCGATTGATTGCACTGTCACCGTCATCGCAGATTGGTTCCGGCTTCGATGCTCATCAACACCCTGCCGCCGAAATTGCCTTTGCCGTCGAACCCTTCTCTCCTAAACTCTCAACACCACCGGCATGGGTTCCGACGGGCCCGGTAGAAGCGGAGTCGAGTTATGCCCACATCGGAAAGCTTCCCGATCGAGAAGATTTTCGTTCCCACGAAAATGAAGAAGGCCATCAAGCCCGAGATCGTCGGGGAGATCGCCGAAAGTATGCTGGACATCGGACAACAGGCCCCCATTTTCGTTCGGCCCGACGGAGACCGCCTCGTTCTGGTCGAGGGACTGCATCGGCTCGAAGCCTGCAAGGCGCTCGGCGAGACAACCATTATCGGTGTCATGGTCCCGGCGGAGTTGGCTCAACACAAGCCGCGGCTGTCCGACGGACCCGAAGTCGAGGCAGAGCGCATCAAGATGGCGCGATTGAAACAGTTGCGGCTCGAGAAGGAAGCCGCAGAGGCATCGACGGCTGCCTTGAAGAGCGTCAACGCAACGGAATCGCCGCGCACCCGTTCGACGAAAGGCGTCCGCGACAATCCGAAGGCATCACCGGGCCGGACTGCGGGATCGACACCGAAAACATTGTCGGACTGGATCACGCAGCAAAAGGGCACCGGCGGCCGCTATTGATGGCCGGCTCCAGCTCTTGAGATTTCAGCGTCTTGAGATAACAGCTCGAATTGCGGTGACAGTGCTGCGCAAGCGCAATGCCAGGAAAACGCAGCCACCCTCTCCCTCGCTTTCGCAACCTCCGAAGAGGCGCTCGGCGGATGCGAAAGGCGTTCGCCCACGCACCGCGGATCGTCCGGATCGCGCTCAGCGTAACAGTCTTGCTTGCGGCCCTCGCCCTCCTCGACATCGCCTATCAAATCATCCGCCAACCAACCGAGCTCTTCGCCTTCGTCGGCCACTCCCTCGACAAGGACCCCGCCGAGATCTGGCGCCAATACGGCCCCCTCTTCCGCACCTATTCCACCGCGACGATCACGCCCGAATTGCTGGCCGCGCTGGCGCAGGTCGAGAGCTCTGGCAATCCGGTGGCGCGCACCTATTGGCGCTGGCGATGGAGCCTCAATCCGCTCGCGATTTACCGGCCCGCCTCCAGCGCCGTCGACCTCTACCAGATGACCGATCCGGCCCTCAGCGACGCCGCACGGTTCTGTGTCCGCGGCAACGCGGTCACGGAGACCGGCTGCGGGTCGACCTTCCTCTACACCCGCGCGATCCCGAGCCACGCCATCGAGCTGGCATCGGTGTATCTGGACCGCAATGTGGCCGACGTTCTCGCCCGCGCGGGCGATGTGAGAGCAAGCCGCGAGCAGAAGCAGGATCTGGCCGCCTTCATCCATCTCTGCGGCGCCGGTCCCGCCACGGCCTACGCACGCCGCCACTTTCAGCTGACGGCCGGCGAGCGCTGCGGCGATCATCTCGTCGCAAGCTATATCTCTGAGGTCAATGCGATGAAGCGGCAATTTCAGCGCCTGGCGGCGGATGACGGCGGTTAGCTTGTCCGTAGGATGGGTAGAGCACTTGCGAAACCCATCAATCCACGACGACTGTTGATGGGTTTCGCTTCGCCCAGAGACCTCACGGCTCATCATTCGCCGGAGCGTTGCGGCGTGATTGCCTTGCCGCTTGTCTTGCGTCTTTTCTGGCAACCCAGTGCGCGCGAAATCGCTTCGCGGCATGAAACGCCCGCGGCGCCACGACCTGAAACGCCATGGAGGCAACGCCGGCGACAAATCCCTTCACCACGTCAAAAGCGAAATCGGGTCCAAAATACTCCCACATGACCCTGCATCCTTCTTCGCGAAGGCACCGCCGGGCAGTCGTGGGCTGACATGAAAAATGGAAAGGCCCCGTCCGTCACCGGCGGGGCCTCAAGAAAATCCCTGCACGCGCCGTTGCGCGCACGCGAAATCTCTCGGTTCACCCGCTCATGGTGGACACGATGAAAGAGCTGCAAAGCATGGCCGTGCGATTGAAAACGCCCATAGCGATCATCCCGAAATTGCCAAATGCCGACCCGCCGGTGCGCATCGCCGAACAAGCGCACGAGGGTATAGTGTCGGCGCTAAAGAAGCAGACCCGAGGGCTGCCGTCTGTGTGCCATTTCACAATTGGCGGAAGACTTTTATAAGGCGTGATGAGCAAGCGTGGCCCGCAGGAAGGACCGCCATGAACGGCAATCGCTACTACGGGGTTCGGGTCGAGGGCGCCAAATACGGCGTGGGTTTTGGCTCCGCACTCGCCATCGCAATCTCCTACACCAACAATCATTCGATCCTGTGGGCGATCATCCACGGCATCTTGGGCTGGCTCTACGTGGTCTATGTCGCCCTGTTCGGGTGACGACGAACGCGCGAGGACCAGGACGCCCGTCATTGCGAGCCGCCGGGTCCGCGCGGAGCGCGGCCCGATGACAGGCTCTGCGAAGCAGTCCAGGCCGTCACCCGCGAATTGCGCCTTGCCGATGCCCGGCAAAATCTCACCACATGGCCGCCACGCAAGCGACAACCCACAATCGCGATTTCAGCGCAAACACGACGGAGGCTTGCGGCTTCAGCGATATTCAGGAGTTATTTGCAATGTTGAGTGCGGGCGAAAATAAGACAACGGGAAAATCCGGCCGGCGCGGCGCGAAGAAGAAGGCCGGGCAACGGACCAGGGCCGGCGAGCAACACGCAACTGCCGCCCATCAATTGCCGGATGCCTCGGCGGAGATCAGCCAAGAGACTAAGCAAGAGAACAAGCAAGAGAGCACCCAAGAGAACAGGCAAGAGGCCGAGCAAGAGATAAGGCAAGAGACGAGCCGAGAGATCAGTGCCCAGATACCATCGGCTGCAGCCTTGCCAGGCGAGGCTTCCGGGATGGAGATCGCTGCAAGCGCGCCCGTCGCACCGGTGGAACCCTCCCAGGCCAGCCCGCAGGCGATTGCCGATGCCTATAGCGACTACACGAGGACGTCGCTTGAGCACGCCTGGACCTTCCTGGGAAAGCTCGCGGCGGCGCGCTCACCCGTCGAGGCCTTTGAGCTTCAGATGGAGTACGCGAAACAGGTGTGCGGATCGTTGATTGCCGAATCCCAGAAGATCGCCGAGTTGCATGGACAATTGACCAGACAAAGGGTCATGCATTTTGAGGGATTCGTGGCCAAGCTCACCCAGACGACGCTCGAAATCCGCGCGACACGTCACTAACGACAACTGCGTATTCCGACACAGCGGGGGGGGGGGAGCGAGCGTAGCCCGGATGGAGCGACTTGTCCGCCGTAGCTCGAAGAGCGAAGGCGGAAGCGAAATCCGGGCTACCTGCCGCGGTCTCGGCATCGGCTAACGCATGATCCGGAAAAGTGCGAAGCGGTTTTCCGAAAAGATCATGCTCAAACAACAACCTAAAGCGCGATGACGATTCATCCCAATCTCATCGCGCTTTAGCCGGTTGTCTTGGCCCGCTGCACTTCGTGCGGGTGACGACGATCGCCACGCCGGTTTGACTTGCGAACGTAGGTGACGAGTGCCTCGGGGTTCTCGAGCTTGATCTTCAGCGCCGCGACCAATGCGTCCTCGGCTTCGATCGTGAGCACCTTGGCACGCACCCCGAGCTTCAACCCGACAGTATATGACGTCATGGCAGACTCCACGGGTCCAGGCTTCCACCGTACCTCAATCGGCGTCTCTTCGGAACAGCCCTGCTCAACACATCCCCTTTCGCCGCCGAGCAAAACCGGATCACGACCGCTCTACCAGGATCGGTGAACCGAGCTCTTCGAAATGAAAGAGCTGAAAGACCCGCTGGCCGTTGAAGTCGAGCACTCTCAAATCATCGGTCTCGTGCAGATTGCTTTCGACCGCGTGAAAGTGCCCGCCGTAGCGCTCTCTGGCGAGCGACAAGGGAACCTCGAACGCGACGAATTTGCCGATACCTTTTTGCCTGAGCACCCCAAGGAGCTTCTGGTCGTCCAGGGACTGGTGCGAGGTGAGAATGAGCAGCGGACCGCTCGCCGTGAGCAGCAGAAGCGATTTCATTGGATCCTCCTTTGCGCCCCTCCCTACCTGATCTTGGCCAGGACTCCTTCAGGCGCTCCAGCTCCGTACGAACCTGCGCCTCCATGGCGTCTTGCAATGCGAGTATGCCCCTGCTGGACAATTCTGCGGAGGCCTTTCTGTCCAGATTCTGCTTCCAATCCCGGATGGCTTGCTTGGTGGCCTTTTGGGCCTCCGAACGTCGTCTTAAGGTACTCCTTCATGCAGGCGTCGGCCATTGAGCACGTCTGGCACTCCCGGGCCGCGGCCGGACCTGAAAGAAGCAGGGCGAGTGTCGCGGTAGAGACCCTCATGGCGCTTCCTCCCGCGATAGCACAGCACGTCGCAGGGATGCCCCGGGGAGCAGCGCCCGGCTGCTTCAGCAACCGTAGCCCGCCATAATTTCTCCTTCGCGCGCGCGTTGTGTTGGACAACGGTGAGGCCTATCCTTCCGACGTTCGGACTGCCGCACTCCCATTGACGCCCGACTGGATGGAGCGCGCATCGGTGCCTGAAGCGAACGACCCCAAGCCTGACACCGACAAGCCTGAGGCCCAAAAGCCTGAGGCCGCCAAGCCGGACGAGGTGCGCGCCGATGGCGGGCTGGCGCGGGCCTATGACCAGATCAAGAGCGCAGAGCAGGACCTTGCGCGGCTGGACCGGCTGGTTTCCGGAATGGAACGCGGCAGCGAAGGCCCGCGGGCCTCGCAAGCAAGCGCCAGTGCGAAGGCAGCCGAGACTCCCAGGGACAAGGTGCCGGCACCGGTTAGCAAGGTGGGCAATCAAGGCCTGAAGGGAGATCGGACCATGCTGCGTGCCCTGGTTGGCCTCGTGTTGGCGATCGGCCTTCTCGGCGCCGCCTTCGCTTCGCAATATCGCGATGAGGCCAAGTCGATGACCAGGTCCATCATGGCGCGATGGGCTCCGCCGGCCGCGAGCGAACCCGCGCGAGCGTCCGTGGTCGAAAGTCCGGCGCAACCGTCGGCCGTGCAACTGGCTGCTGCGGATGGGCCCAGTCCGGTGCCCGCGCCGCCGCTCGGCAAGGAAACGGAAAGCGCTCCAAGAACTGACGCTCCAAGAGCTGAGGCTCCAAAACCTGACGCTGCAAGACCTGACGCGCCAAGAACCGGCGCCACGGCGCCTGATCCGTCATCGTCCGATCTCGCGCAATCGCTCAAGACCATCACCAGCGAGCTTGCGAGCATCAACGGAAAGCTCGAGCAACTGAAAAGCCGCAACGAGCAGACGCTGCGCGAGCAGGCCGACACCATTCAACAGCTCAAGGCGGCGCAGGAGAAGGATGCCGCGGACAATGCGCGCCTCGCCGCACAGGTCCAGGCGCTGCAAACGCAACTGACGACGTCAGCCGCGCCTGCACCCGCGAAACCGGTCGTGCGGAGCGCGACGAGCAACGAGACGGCTGCGCCTGCACGGCCGCACGTGCAAGCGGCGGCACCCCGGCGGCCCAGGCCACCGCCGCCGCGAGGACGCTGGATGCCCCCGCCCTATATGGCCGACCCCTACGATCCGGATTGGTAAGCCGTCAGCGTTCTCGGCCAAGAGGCTTGGTGCCAAGAGCCTTGATGCTATGCTGCGCGGCGATCGGCCGGCAGGCCCTCGGCCAGATCTGTGCGACGTCACGACGGGCCTCGGCATGAAGGAGCGAGCCCATGACCAGGCACCTTTCACGCGTCCTGTTGACCCCAATGATGCTTCTGTTTGCAGTCTGCGCGGCCAGCGCCGCAGACGGCTGCGGCACCGGTTGCCACGCCACCGTTTCCGGCGCGTGCGTGGTCGATGGCTGGGCAACGGGTGCGCGGGTCTGGAATCAATGTCCGGCCACGTCGCGTGCGCGTCCGCCTTGCGGCGGTTCAGATTACGTCTGGGACTCTCGCAAACGGGCTTGTTTCCCGTCGACGCGCGATTGGCTTTGAAGCCCAGCCCGCAGGATGGGGGCGCGCGAGCGCTCACCCCATCCTGCGAACGACGCTCTACGCCCGCCTCACCGTACCTCGCACACCGACACCTTGGCTTCGATCCCGGTCGGCTCGAGCTCTTCCGTCGCAAGCTCCTCGCTGCAGTACTCGCCGACCGAGACGTCCTTCATCCTGCGCTTGACCTGCTCGCACGTCTTGCGGACGTCTTCCGTGAAGAGCGCGCATTCCTCGATGCGTTTGAAGATCTTCCGCCCCTCGTCGCGATACCCCGCTGCCGTCTCGCGCATGAAGGCGATCGCATCATGGACCTGGGCTGTCAGCGCCTCGCATTTTCGCGCGGCATCGATCAGCTCGGCGCCCATGGCCTCGATCTCCTTTGCAGCGGACTCATAGTCACGAATGACCGCCTCTGCACTGAGCGCGCCCACGCGCGTGACCCCCTCGGTGTGCTCGACGTAATCGGGCAGCGCAATTGAAGCAATCGAGCTTCCCGTGCGCACCGATGCAATGTCCGCCTCGAGCTGGACCAAGTTTACGCCTTCACGTCTGCGCAATTGTTCGACACTTGCCATGATTGACCCTCCCAATACGCTCCCCGTACCCCAAACGGCGCTGAGTGTATTACGTGGATAAGCGACCTTCTAATCAGATATGTCGTTGACAGTCGCAGCTTTGCCATTTTTGTGCAGTTTCCGCCCCGGCACGCAGCGATGATGGATGTCATCAGCGCTCAACCTCTCATAGTTGCGGTTCGAATTGCGGTGACGGTGCACCCAACTCTCAGAGGACAGGGACGAATCGTTGCAGTGATACCCCCACACGATCCATAGGATGGGTGGAGCGAGTCGATCCCCATCGACCCCGTCAGGTGATGGATTTCGCAAAGCCTCAACTCATCCACGCGCTCCCACCAGACCCATGCCACGAAAAAGCAAACGCCTCCTCCCCCGCCTTCGCAGCGTCCGGCGGGGCGCCCGGTGGATGCGAAAGAGGTTCGCGCGCGCACCGCGGATGGTTCGGATCGCAGGCAGCGTGGCGATCCTGCTTGCGGTCGCTGCGCTTCTGAACATCGTCTATCACGTCATCCGCAAGCCGACCGAGCTGTTCGTCCTCGTTGGCAATGCGCTGGACAAGGAGCCGGCCGAGAACTGGCGGCAATACGGGCCGCTGTTCCGCACCTATTCCACCGCGACGATCACGCCCGAATTGCTGGCCGC
The DNA here is from genome assembly GCF_054061875.1 of Bradyrhizobium sp. S3.7.6. Taxonomy (NCBI): domain Bacteria; kingdom Pseudomonadati; phylum Pseudomonadota; class Alphaproteobacteria; order Hyphomicrobiales; family Nitrobacteraceae; genus Bradyrhizobium; species Bradyrhizobium sp. S3.7.6. Next base: position 5,543,984 of record NZ_JBSSEQ010000001.1, read on the forward strand.
GCTGGCGCAGGTCGAGAGTTCGGGCAATCCGGTGGCGCGCACCTACTGGCGCTGGCGATTGAGCCTCAATCCGCTCGCGATCTACCGGCCCGCATCCAGCGCCGTCGGCCTCTACCAGATGACCGATCCGGCTTTCGCCGACGCCGCACGGTTCTGTGTCCGCGGCAACGCGGTCACGGAGACCGGCTGCGGGTTCAAGGGCCTCTACACCCGCGCGATCCCGAGCCACGCCATCGAGCTGGCATCGGTGTATCTCGACCGCAACGTGGCTGACGTTCTCACCCGCGCGGGCGATGTGAAGGCAAGCCGCGAGCAGAAGCAGGATCTGGCCGCCTTCATCCATCTCTGCGGCGCCGGTCCCGCCACAGCCTACGCGCACCGCAAGTTTCAGATGATCGCCGACGAACGCTGCGGCGATCACTCGGTTGCAAGCTATGTCGCCAGGGTCAACGCGATGAAGCGGCAGTTCCTGCGACTATCGGCGGATGACCCGTAGGGTGGGTTTGCCTGCGGCTGCGCGAAGCGCAGTGCACCAGCCTAGACATTCATAGTCGCGAGGGCGCGCGCTTCAGCGGGCTGGCCGGCGCTTTGAGGCGCGTTGATATCCTTCCAACACTCATCGCTTTCCCAACGCGCGCTTATGCGAGGCGTGCCGCGAAGAAGGCGCAACCAGTGCCTTGCCAGCCACGAAGATCATGCGTTTTGGCAAAGGCTCAACCCGTCCCTATATGCGGGTGCTTTCCGCCGCGCGCTTGCGCCCTACCTGATCTTCGCCAGGCACTCCTTCAGCCGCTCCAGCTCGGAACGAACCTGCGCCTCCATCGCGTCCTGCAATGCGAGTATGCCCCTGCTGGACAGTTCGGCGGAGGCCTTTCGGTCCAGATTCTGCTTCCAGTCCCGGATTGCTTGCTTCGTGGCCCTTTGGGCCTCCAACGTCGCCTTAGAGTACTCCTTCATGCAGGCGTCGGCCATTGAGCATGTCTGGCACTCCTGGGCGGCGACCGGGCTTGAAAGAAGCAGGGCGAGTATCGCGGTGGGGACTCTCATGCTGATTCCTCCCGCCCAGGAGCATAGCACGTCTCGGGGATGCCTCGAGGAGCAGCGCGCAGGATGGGTGGAGCGCCTGCGAAACCCATCGTGCCGCGACAGCTATCGATGGGCTTCGCTTCTCGTCTATTCCGCTCCGCGTCCGTCGATGGCCTTTACCACCAGTACGGCCACCGCCATCCCTCATAGCGGACCCATGACGACACATAGGGCGGGCCGTTCGGATCGACCCGGTCGTCTTCAGGGCGATAACGATATCGTGGAACAATGTAGTAATCCCACGGCGTCGGCCTGAGCACGGGCGCCGTGACGATAAGCCTCTGCTGTGGTTCGCGAACCACCTGGGCCTTCCGCGTCCGGGCCTCAGCGCCTGATGTCCCGAGGTTGCACAGCACCAGGGCCGTTCCGAGCGCACACGCGGCGGTGATGATCTTCATGCGTTGGTCTCCTTCCCTGGAAGAGTGCAAAAGGACGCAAGGCAAGGCAAGCTAAATTCGCTCGCGCTACGTGCGCGCGCGGCGCAGAGCCTCCTCCAGCTTTTTCCTTTGCTTGTCCCACCGGCCCTGCTCGGCCTCGGCGCGTTCGTCGAGCACAGCCCGCTCGGCTTCGATCGCCTCCGCCTTCGCGGCGTGCTCCCGCCTCGCCGCGTCCAGCGCCGCCTGGGCCGTGGCGACCGCCTTGTCGCGGCGCGCGCGCTCCTTGGCGAGGGCGACCTCTTCCTTGCGTCGCTCGGCGTCTCGCCGCCGCTCTTCCTTCTCGAACGCCGCGGCGGCTTTGCGCGCGTCTTGATCGTCAATCTTGCGTGACTGTTTTGTTACGCCCTCGGCCGGACGCTGCTTCGACTTGGATTTGGACTCGGGCTTGGACTTGGAGTTGGGTTTGGGTTTTCGCTTGGCCTCATCGTCGGCGAGATCGGTTGGCAGCGCGGCGCTCTCGGTGAACGGGCCGCCGGAGCCGACCGGGCGCCTGAGCACGACGCCGGGGCTCGCCATGGTCGCCGCGACGATGTCGGGGTCGTCGGTCTCCTTCGCGGCGCCCTGATGGAAGAGGTTGGAGCTGGCGCCCCAGGCCTCCAGCGCCGCCTTCATCGAGGGTGCGGCGACCGCCTGGTCGTAGAAGCCGAGCGAGGTCTGGTAGGTCTTCAGTTTTCTCTTCAGGTCTTTCGGCATATCGCCCCGCGGCCCGGCGAAGCACCTCTCCCTCGCGCCGGCGCCACCATGCCATAGTGCCCTTGTTTTGCCCGACGAGTCAAATTTTATTCGGGATCACCGAAATCGATGCGAGGCAAGCAACGACCGGCATTGCCGACGGAGCAGCACAATATTCGGTCCCGCAGACCCCTGAAATCACGCGAGTTTTCTACGGTGCATGGGGTTGTTTTCGACATTTTTGTTGGCCGCGCAGTTCCGCGAGGTGTCTCCCTACGCCGCGTCGACGTCCTCAGGCGCCGGACCTGCCACGAGCCCGCCGAGACCGACCATTAGCAAATCGGCAATGTGCATCAGCTGGTAGAGCGGAATGTCCGCCTCGCCACTCTCGGCCAGCGCCAGGAAGGCGGGCGTGACGCCGATGCGCTCGGCGAGCTGGACTGCGGTGTAGCCGCGGGTCTCGCGTGCCGCTTTAACACGCGCGCCGATCCCGAGCCGGTGCCGGGACTGCTCGTCCGCGGTCATCATGACGGCCTGTTCGTCCGGGCTCGCATAACCATCGGCGAACGCGGTGCCGATCAGTCTCCCCTTGCGCCAGGCGACGCGGCAGTCCTTGCGCAGTCCGCTGCTGAAGACCAGCGTGAACTGCTCGGCGACCCATAGCGACGAGTTGAGCTGCAGGCGGGCGCCGGTGCCGGAGACATCGCGGATCGTGCAGGGCACGCTGATGAGGCTGCCGGTGCCGTTGTCGAACTCGACAATCCCGGTTCGCAGCGTGTGATGTCTGACGGCGGCACGATGCTCGCTCATGACCTGGACTCCCAAAGCTTGCGGCAGCGCCGAACGGCGTAGCCGACGCATCCGCATGATCAGGACATGGATACCGCGGAATTTTTCCCGAACTCCTAAGGCTCCGGCACTTCAACCGGGACCGGACGCCATGGTAAAGGATTTGCTCCCAATCCATCTTTTCCGGCGGAATGCGTGCGGCGCGCCCGTGAGAGCGTTTTCGAGCGAAGTGGATACCGGTTTTCGTAAAGAAAACGCGCCAAAACAAAAACCTGGAGCAAAGGCTCTAGGGGGTGACGAGGCAAGCAATGACCGAACCGATGAAATGCCAAAACTGCCAGTCCGAGCACGCCTATCAGGACCGCGATCTCTGGGTCTGTCCGGAATGCGCCCATGAATGGCGCGCTGGGGGCGATGCGGCCACTCCGGTCGCGCAGGAGGCCGGCGTGTGCGATGCGCATGGCAATGCGCTTGCCGATGGCGACAGCGTCATCGTGATGAAGGACCTCAAGGTCAAGGGGTCGTCGTCGGTCGTCAAGGGCGGCACCAAGGTCAGGAACATCCGCCTCCAGGACGCCACCGACGGCCACAACATCGCCTGCAAGATCGACGGCATCGGCGCGATGAATTTGAAATCGGAGTTCGTGAAGAAGGCCTGAGCCGCCCGCGTCCGCTCGCGCTATTCCTCCAGCAGTGCGTCATACCCTTTCGCGCTGAACGCCAGCAGACAAAACCCGTGCCCGAACGGATCGGCCAGCATCGCGATCCGTCCATACGGCGCATCGCGCGCGGGCGCCTCGAGGATCGCACCGGCGGCAAGTGCGCGCGCGACGGCGGCATCGACATCGTCGACGACGACGTCGATATGCAGCGGCGTCCAGTGCCGCTCGTAGCGCCGGCGGTCGCTGCCCGCGCCCGGTGTGCCGGCCTGCTTGGTCAGAAGATACAGCGGCGCGGACCAGCCCAGCAGCTCGACGAAGTCGGTGCCGAAGCGGCGGCCTACCGTCAGGCCGAAAGCGGCGGTGTAGAAGGTGGTCGCTTGCGCTGCGTCGGGAACGTCGATGTTGAGCAGGATGGTCATGACGGGCAGCGTAACCCGGACGGAGCGGACGCATAATCCGGAATCTTGCCGCACCAACGGTCGCGCTATGCGATCACCGCTGCCGTTGCGCCAGATAAAACCCGCACAGCACCGTGACCAGACCCGCCACCTGCAGCATCGTCGGCGGCTCGCCGAGCAGCAGCCAGCCGACCAGGAGCGTCAGCGCCGGCACGCAGGCCGGGATCACGGCGGCGCGGGCGACGCCGAGGCGCTGGACCGAGACGGCGAACAGATAAAGCGCGGCGGGGCCGGCGAGCACGCCCTGCGCCAGCGCCTGAATCGCATTCTCGGTCACGCCGATCGCCGCGACATGGGCGAGACCGACGGTGGCGAGATAGATCGGCAACAGCAGCAGCGACAGCACATTGATGACGAGCGCGGCCGACACGGCGGAGACGCGCCAGTGCCGCAGCAGCGCGCCAAAACCGGCGAACATGAATCCGGTGAGCACGAAGGTCAGATCGCCGAGCACACCGTCGGACCCGATATGGCCGATCGATTCCGCGCCGATCACGCAGAGGCCGCCGACGATGACCAGGGCGCCGGCAAGGCGCGAGGCGGAGATGTGCTCCTTCAGCACGACCGCCGCGAGCAGGAGGCCGCCGAGCGTCGCGCAGGAGGGCTGGATCACGCTGCCGTGGCCGAGCGGCACGAACAGGAATCCGGTGTAGGAGATCAGCGACATCACGGGACCGCCGAGCACCATCAGCGCAAGGCCCCTGCCCCAGCCGATACCGCAGAGATCACCGATGCCGGCGCGCGCGACCAGCGGCAGGAACGCGATGCCCGACCAGACATAGCGATGCACGAGCAGATCGACCGGGGTGAAACCGACCCTGAGGCCGTGCCGCGTCCCCGCAAAGCCCAGCGCCCAGAACAGTGCAGCCGACAGGCCGCAGACGACGCCGAGCAACGCCGGCGCCGCATCGTTCTTCTGAATGAGAGCGTCAGCGCCGCTCGTTCGCTGATCCATCGACAAGCCTTATGTCAGCGCGTGAGCCGCCTCAACCCACGCCGTTGCAGGTCTGGCACGCAGCGTAGCCCAACCATCATGCCTCCTCGCCGAACACCATCTGCCATCCGTTGCGCGTGTCCATGTATTCCCGCACTTCGCGAATACGGTCCCCGGCCACCGTGAACACGAAGCAATAGTCGTTCTCGTAGGGCTTGCCGCCCGCAAGCGTGGCACGCATCCGCTCCTCCACGATCACGACATCGCCGTCGGCGTAGACGCCGCGAAAGGCGATATCGATCTCGGAAAACATCCTGTGCATCTCCTGCGCGATGAAGCGCGCGATCGCTTGCGCGCCCATCATGTGATCGGTGTGATCGAGCGCGACGGCGGTGGCGTTGCCCTTCGGCGCGATCCATTCGGCATCGTCGGTGAACAGTGCGGCGATGCGGCCGGCATCGCGCGACGAAAAGGTCTTCCAGGCGTTGAGAACGATGTCTTTCGGGCTGGTCACGGCGCGCTCCAGAACTGGCATTGAGGGGGCTTGCATCGAGGGCCGCCTTCTAGGCCACCATGCGCGTTGCGGCTCGCCACAATCGGACTCGGTCATCCCGCGGCCCCTTCCGCCCGCGCTGGCATGCGCTATCATCCGGCCATGCTGAGTTTTGACGATTGCAACGCCGCGCGCCTGCGCAGGGATCCCCGCTATGACGGCCGCTTCTTCACGGCGGTGAAGACCACGGGCATCTATTGCCGCCCGGTCTGTCCGGCCAAGCAGCCGCTGACGCGCAACGTCGTCTATTACCCGACGGCGGCCGCGGCCGAAGCCTCTGGCTTCCGGCCCTGCCTGCGCTGCCGCCCCGAAACCGCGCCGTTCTGCCCGGCCTGGAACGGCACGCGTTCGACGGTCGCGCGCGCGGTGAAGCTGATCAACGAGGGCGCGCTCGATGAAGATTCGGTGGTGACGCTTGCGATGCGGCTCGGCATCTCCTCGCGTCACCTGGCGCGCTTGTTCGAGCGGCATGTCGGCGCGACGCCGCAGCAGCTTGCCAAGACGCTGCGCGTCCAGCGCGCAAAACGCCTGCTCGATGGCGGCGAACACACCATGACCGACATCGCGTTCCAGGCCGGCTTCGGCAGCCTGCGGAGATTCAACGCCGCGTTCGCCGAGCTCTATGGAAGATCGCCGTCCAGCCTGCGCTCATCGAAGCATGCGTAGCCCGAATCGAGCTGCGCAAGTTCGCTCAGAAAAATCCGGGGCTGAGATCGAGTCCATAGGTCAGGCTCAGCACGAACACGAACAGCGCGGCGGCTGCGAACAATGCAATATGTCTGAGAATAAACGCGCGCGGCGAGGTGGTGGCAATAACGGCTTTTTGCGCAACGGGCATGACGGCTCCATTATGAAAACGGTTTTTGGCCGCCACTAAGCGGCGCCCGCATCAGGCGCCGCGATCTGCAAAGCAACTATTAAAGAGATCACACTAGTCTTGAACGGCCGTACACAACCGGCGCGCGACGGCGATTTTTCTTGCCGCAACTTTCTCAACCCGCGCACGGCCGCGCCAGAACGTGGCTCGCTTCTCAAAAAAAGACCGCGCTCCTGAAAGGGAACGCGGTCCATGCAGGCTCGGGAGGGGACGAGCCTGTTTCATGTCTTCAAGCGATTGAGATCAGCGGGCCGTGCCCGTCGTGACGTCCGCGGTCTTGACCTTGCGCGGCGTCAGCACGCGAGCCTGGTGGACCGAAGCGACCGTGGTCGGCACGGTTGCCTGCTGCTCGACATGCGCGGCACCAAGCACGCGCACCTGCAGGGGGGAGACCGGAAAACCGTTGGCCTCATAGGTCGGCAGCTCGGCGGCGAAGGCCGCGGTGCTGCCCGCGATCGTCAGGATGGCGGCGGCGATCGACAGAGTCTTCTTATTCATTGGTGATGCTCCTGAGTGGAAGGTTCGGAGCACATTTAAGCGCGTTTTGCTGCATTGCGACATGCTCTGTTGCATTGCAACAGCGCGCCCGCTGCATAGCAATATGTTTAATGCGCACAAGCGCTTGGTCGAAGCCCCGCCGGACGCGACATGACACTTTTATGGGCGGCGGTCAGCCACCGAGCACATGCCCCCCCGTCCACGCGGCTTATTTCAACGCCGTCGCCAGCGATTGCAGCTTTGCGACGAGATTGGTGCCGAGCGCATAGATGATCTCGATGATCGCCAGCGCGATACCGGCTGCAATCAGACCGTACTCGATCGCGGTCGCGCCGGATTCATCGGCGGCAAATTCGATCAACAGGCATTTCAATTTCACAACTCGCATCCTTACAACTCTACCGCACGTTGCCGGCACAGGAGAGATACCAAGTCGCAATCCAAGATTGAGTAAATTCAATCCCTTCAATTTGATGGCAATGAATGGCTGCTGCTTTTCAGCCACTTGCCGCCCTAAACCGCAGGGAACTCGCGTTGCACCTCGGCAACACCCGCCCGAAAAGCCCCATTTCGCCTATTTGCGCCATTGCGCCGCCACACCATCCCCCGAACAATTGACGCGTCGCGTGCCTGGCTGTGCAAGATTGGTTCGAACAGAACCGTTTGGAGGCAGGGATCATGAATGATCGGCAGTCTCTTCTGGTGGCGGTCTCGTGCCCCTCGGCCGTTCTCGCCGGCTGGCTGGCGCTCTCCCTGTCCGCCTACGCTCCGGCCCTCATCGAGAAAAGCAGCGCCAATGCTCCCGCCGTGTCGCGCGCGAAAGATCTTGGCCGGCTCGAGCTCGCCGACGTCCCGCATGCTGCGGCCATCGAGGATGGCGTCGCCCTGACCGCCGATATCGCGGCCGCTGTCGCTGCGACACCGAATCCGGATCCGGCCCCCGAGGCCGCAACAGCCGAGACGCCCGCCGCCGTCATCAAGCTCGCCTCGGCCGATCCGGCCCTGATCTTGCCGGCGGAAGCGCCGCCGGCGCTACAGATTTCGCCTGGACCGGCGCCCGTCCTCAGCGAGGCTGCACCAGCAGAGGCCGCACCGGCGCCGGAGCCCGTGGTCAAACTCGCCTCCGCCGATCCCACCGAGATCGTGACGACAGATGAGCTGTCGCCCGCGGCGATCGCGACCGGCCCAGCGCCTGCCGCGAGCAAGCCGTCGCCCCCGGCCGACACCGTTGCCGTGCTCGATGAGTGCTTTGTCATGGACGCCTGCATCGACCGCTATCTGTGGACGCTCTATCAGCGCACCGCGAAGGAGGATTCGATCAAGGTCGAGGACCGCCGCCCCGTCACCATCAAACGCAGGGGCAAGATGGTCACGGTGATGCGCAGCTTCACAAAGCTGGTCGATCAGGATTTTGGCTGGAAGGATCCGAAAGCGGCCGAGCGCGCCAGCATGCCGATGATGGATTACGTCATCGGCGGCATGGACAAGAGCTTCAAGCGAAAGCTGTTTCGCATGCTGCTCGCAGCCGAGGCCGCCGGCCTGTCGCCGGGCATCACCAGCGCGTTCCGCGACGACTACCGCCAGTCGATCGCGAGCGGCCTGAAGGCCGCCTCCGACCGCTCTTATCATGGCGGCAGCACGCGCGGTGGCTACGGCCATGGCATGGCGGCCGACATCGTCAGCACCCAGGGCAACAACCGCGCGCAGCGCTGGGTCTCGACCGAAATCCTGTGGAAGTGGGTCGACGCCAACGGCAAGGCATTCGGCATCGGCCGGCCCTATCTCGGCCGCGATCCGCCGCATGTCGGCCCGGTCGACGGCCAGGAATACATCTCGAAGCGTGGCACGGGAGACCGCAAGGAAGCTGCCAACGTGAAGTCCAAGAAGGTGACGCGGGCCGCGGCCCACGCAAAGCTGCGAAAGACACACGCCGCACGCGAGCAGAAGGCTTTGGCCAAGCCGCAGAAGTCAGCGCAATCGGCCGGCAAGCGCGCGACCTGACCCTGTTACGGCTTCCGCCCGGGGATCGGCAGCGGTACGAGGCGCATCTCGGCGGTGCCTGCGTCTTGCGTGCGCACCAGCACCGCAAAGATGGTTTCGACCGCGAGCCGTACGGCCGCCTGCATCGCCTTGCCCTTGGCCAGATGCGCCGCAATCAGGCCGGCAAGGAGATCGCCGGTGCCTGAGGGGCGGATCGGCAACCGCGGCGTCGCAAAGCGCGACAGCTGGCCGTCGGCGCACAGGATCGTCTCCACCTGCCCTTCTGCCGTGTCGGCGAGCGTGCAGCCAGTAGCGACGACATCGATGCGACGTTGCCCCGCCAGCGCCGCGCAGGCCGTGCGCAGGCTCTGCGTGTCCGCGATCGTGACGCCCGACAGCAGCTCGAGCTCGAACTGGTTCGGCGTGGTCAGGTTGGCGGCCGGCAGCAGCCGGTGCTGCACCACGTCCAGAATGCCATCGGCGACGTAGACGCGGCCGTCATCGCCGATCACGGGATCGCAGAGATAGACGAGCTTCGAATTCCGCGTCAGCGCCCGCTCGACGAAGTCGGCGATCACAGCCGCGTTGCCAGGCGAGCCGAGATAGCCGGTGACGAGCACCGCGGCCTCATCGACGAGGTCGCGCTCCTCGACGCCTTTGAGGAGATCGGCGACGAGCTCGGTCTCCAGCACCCGCCCACGCAACGTCGGATAACGCGGATGGTTCGACAGCAGCGTCGTCGGCACCGCCGCGACGTTCACGCCCTCGGCCTGCATGGCATAGGCCGCCGCGCTGTTGCCGACATGGCCGTGAACCACCTGGCTTTGAATGGAGATCACGAGCATGCAGAGGTCCGTAAGATCAAATGCTGAGCGACGCAAGCGTAGCAGGAACGGCTGGTGTAGCCCGGATGGAGCGAAGCGCAATCCGGGGTTCTCAGATTGCGGCATGAATCCCGGATTACACTGCGCTCCATCCGGGCTACAAGTTTAGAGCATCTCATACCCCAGCCCCGGCCGCAGCGCCTGCATCTTCCGCGCCAGCCGCCCGTGCCCCGTCTCCTCCGACCGCGCCAGCCGGTCAGCGACCGCGACATGGTCCGCATCGCTCTTGTGCTGATTGAGCTTGGCCTGCCCCTCGACGGTGTCGACCACGAGATCGACGACCCGGATAGCAGCCAGCATGCTCTCGCGCTTGCCCGGCTCCATTTGCGCGAGGTCCCAGGGCTGCTTCGGCAACCGCGCCTCGGACACCGCAAGCAGCGCATCGCCATGCCCGCGGTTCTCGTCCAGTTCGCGCAGATGCGCCACGCCCGACAGGTGCACGGCCTCGTAAAGCCAGGTCGAGACATTGTCGCGCGAAGAGTACCAGTCGTTGGAGATGTAGGCGTCGTCGCCGGCAACGATCAGCAGGAAGCGCCGCGTGCCGTCCGCAAGCGCAACGAGCGGATTCTTGGCGGTGAAATGGATCTGCACGACCACCTGCCCGTCGCGCTCGCCCAGCACGAACGGCACGTGCGAGGCGCGCGGACCGTGCTCGTCCGCCGCGACGATCATGCCGAAGCCGCGTCGCCCGGCAAATTCCAGCGCGCGCTGCTCCTCGATGCGAAACTGGGGACGAAGCAGATGCATGGCGCGGCGCTCGACGGCTCGAACAGGGGAAGGCGAGCGAAGGCTAACCCATGACCCGGCAAACTCTGAAGAATAATCGGCCCGCAAACGCCGATGTCAGCAATGCCTCAGCGCCGCGCCAGCGTCGCAAGATAGGCGCAGAACATGTCGGCCATGGCATCGGCATAGGCTGCGATCTCCGTCTCGCTCCGCGTCTCTTCCGAAAAACTCTTGCCGACCTCGCTTAGCGTCGCCGTGATCAGCTCGCCGGCGAGGATACGCGTCGCATCCGAGGCTTTCGGCAGCGCCTCCCGCATGAACGCCGCGACGATCCCCTCGCCGGCCGCCCGGGCGTCCTGCGCCTCGGGCGCGTCGCGATACAGCGGTGCAGCGTCACTGAGTGCGACGCGGATCGCGGCCTCCTCACACTCGGAACGAATGAAGGCGTGGACCAGTGCGCGCAGCCGCGCCGGTGGCGGCTTCGCCGCATCTGCGAGGATCCCGCGCAACAGCTCGCTCGTGCGCCGCCACTCGTCGCTCTGGAGGCGGAACAGGATCGCCGCCTTGTTCGGAAAATATTGGTAGAGCGATCCGACGCTCACACCGGCCCGCTCCGCCACCCGCGCCGTAGTGAAACGCTGCGCTCCCTCCTTGGCCAGGACCTGAACAGCGGCATCCAGAATCGCGGCCACCAGCCCGCTCGATCGGGCCTGTTGCGGCTGTTTTCGTGAGGAAATTGAACGGCTTCGGCGGTCGGCCATGGCGTGCTCGAGTAATGCGAATTGGAAATGCGACGAATTAGTCGTATTTCAGTTCCCGCGCAAGCACGCGCTTCTTCGCGAACTCCGGAGGCATCAAATGACCACCCCGACTATCACAACGCTTGCGCCGCTGCTGGATCGCCTGTTTGACGAGGCTGAAGCGGCCAGGGGCGCAACACACGCCGCCGTCGCCGATTTGTCCAACGCGGACCGGGCGCGGATTATGCGGAGCAAGACCGATTACCGCGACCTCTACGGACGCTTGAAGGACGCACCGCTCGCGGTCTCTCGCGAGACGGGTCACCTGCTCTACATGCTAGCGCGCAGTTCGCGCGCCAAGGCGATCGTCGAGTTCGGCACCTCGTTCGGCATCTCGACCCTGCACCTTGCCGCAGGCTTGCGCGACAATGGCGGCGGCCGTCTCATCACCAGCGAGTTCGAGCCGTCCAAGGCGGCGCGGGCGCGGGACAACCTCTCGGCCGGCGGGCTGATCGATCTCGTCGAAATCCGCGAGGGCGATGCGCTGAAGACGCTCAGCGCGGATCTGCCCGACACGATCGACCTCGTGCTGCTCGACGGCGCCAAGGCGCTCTACCCGGAGATCCTGGATCTGGTCGAAGGCCATCTCAAGCCGGGCGCGATCATCGTCGCCGACAATGCCGACGACAGCCCCGACTATCTCGCGCGCGTACGCAGGCCCGCAAGCGGCTACATGTCCACGCCCTTCGCCGAAGACGTTGAGCTCTCCGTGCGGATCAGCTGACGTTGCATAAAATCGACAGTCTGGGCCGTCGTGCGATCTGTCGCGCGGCGGCTTCGTCTTTTCGGCGAAACAGCCAAAACTCCGGCAAACCGCTGCCAACAGGCTCCGGCCTGTCGCAGGCTCGTCACTCACACGTGATACCTCCACCCGCCAAAAGCCATGTTCCGCGTGCTAAACATACCTACCGCGCGGTATCTTTCGCGCGCCACATCTGAGCTCGCCATGACCTCCGCCTTCAATGCCTACGCAGCGCTTGCCCTCGCCATCGTCTTCGAGGTGACCGCGTCCGCCTTCCTGCAGCAGTCCGCGCAGTTCACGCGGCCATGGCCGACGCTGGCCATGGTGCTGTTCTACGTCGCCTCCTTCTACGCGCTGTCGGTGGCGATCCGGGTCATTCCGCTCAGCATCGCCTACGCGATCTGGGGCGGCGTCGGCATTATTCTGACCGCGACCGTCTCCTTCGTGCTGTTCCGCCAGATGCTGGACGCCGCGGCCTTCGTCGGCATCGGGCTGATCGTGTCAGGGGTCGTGGTCATCAACCTGTTCTCGCAGACGACGGCCCATTGATGCCGGCCAGCGCCTACACCCGCGCCAAGCAGCCCGAGCAGGTCCGGCGCGCCCTGCTCGACCATGCCGCGGCGATCGCCATGGATCACGGCGTATCGGGGATCACGGTGCAGGCGGTGGCGGCGGCGGCCGGCGTCACCAAGGGCGGGCTGTTCCATCATTTCGGCAGCAAGCAGGCGCTGATCGAGGGCCTGTTCGCCGATCTCCTCGGCCGCGTCGATGCCGAGATCGACGCCGCTATCGAAGGCGACCCGAAGCCGCGCGGCAGCTTTACGCGGGCCTATGTCAATGCGGTCTTCACCGGCAAGGCCTTCGGCTTTGCGACGCCCTGGGCGGCGCTGAGCATGGTCGTGGTCACCGATCCGTCCCTGCGCCGGCTCTGGAACGACTGGATGAAGGCGCGCCTGAAGCGTCACCGTACGACCGACGCGGCGCCCGAACTCCACGTCGTGCGCCTCGCCGCCGACGGCGCCTGGCTGTCCTACATCACGACGGGACAGACGCGCATGGGCGCGGACTTGCGTGCCGTGCACGACCGCCTCATCGCACAGACCTATCGGCGCGGATAACCGGAACGACAGCTATTGGCTCTGCACTGCCTTGGGCGGACGCGGCGCGGATTTGGCCGGCTTTGCACCGGACTTGGCCGCCGCGCGCGGCGGCGGTTCGTCGACGGACACCAGATAGGCGGCGAGCGCCTTGGCGGAGTCGGCGCTGGTTACGTAATGGTCCTTCAGGAACCAGGCGAGCGTCAGGCTAAAGCGCCCTTTCGCCAATCCCCGCGGGCTGCGATGGCAGGTCGCGCAGCCGTCCGCGAAGAGCTTTGCGGCCGGCTTGCCGGCATCGAGATTTTGCGCGGACGCGACCGTCACCGTCAGCGCCGCGGCTGCGAGAGTCACCAGGGGCGCGATCACGTCGCGCCCCGGTCGAAACAGCGAAATCAATGTCGTCCCCTAGAGCGTTTTCGAGCGAAGTGGATTCCGGTTCGCGTAAAGAAAACGCGTCAAAAGAAGAATCGGCCCCGTCGCGCGGTCACGCCGCCGATAGCTGATCGAATTCGGGCGGAGTGTAGGCCTTGCCGTCCGGGTCGGTGATGACGACCTTCCATCCCTCGCTCGCCCATACTTTTGCCTTCGCCACGATGAGCAACCGGCTCTCGCGGGCAAAACTGCACTTCTCATTGTCGCGTTCTGCGACCATTTTATAGGCCAATGCGCATCCCCTTGCGTCGCTCTGCACCCGCTCCCTCGTGGCAGCGGGCTTTGGCGGCAATTCGCCGGGAGCGTGGCAATTTGGTGCCATCGACGGCAGCATTGTGCCCTGGTTCCAACTGAGCGACGGAGATTGATCGTGCGCAGCATCAAAAATGCGATTCTGCTTGTCGCTGGCTTGCCTGGCGTGGCGCTGCTTGCCACCGCACCTGCGCGGGCGCAGACCTACGATCCGCGCTATCCCGTCTGCATCGAGATCTACACCATCGACGGCAGCAGCATCGATTGCAGTTTCACGTCGATCGCGCAGTGCGCCGCGACTGCTTCCGGGCAGTCCGCCCAGTGCTACGCCAACCCTTATGCCCTGCGGAGCCGGCCACCGGGCCCGGGTCCATCGCCGCCGCGACGGAATCGTTAGGATATTGCGATCCGCTCAGTGGACGCGGATGATATGGGGACGCCCGAGATCGATCAGCCCCTGCACCGCCGAGAGACGGTCGTCCAACGCTGCGATGGTCAGCAGCAGATTGTTGCGGCGCTCGTCGAGCATGCCCATCTCGGCACCGGTGAGCTTCGTGCTCGTCCGCTCCTTGTGAATCCCGTCGAGGGATTTGCGCAGCCCGGCGATCAGGCTGGACAGTTGTTTGGCCTCCTTGGTCATCGACCGCTTCGCGACATTTTGGCGGCGCGTCTCCGCCTGGCTCTGTCTCATCGTCATCCTCCCGTTGCCCCGCTGCCCCGAGTGGATGCTTACAGCTTTGAGTACACATATTACGATCGATGAAATCTGCCCGCGAAGAACTTTCTTAAATTGTACGCGCACGGAACCTGACTCGAACCAAACGGAAAGCCCGGCGCGAGGACCGGCTTTCGTTGGCAACGCCAGGGCTGTTTGAGCGTCAGCTCGCTTGCAGCATGAACGCGTCGAAGTACGCCGCGAGCGCAGAAAAAGCGTCGATCGGAAGAACCTGCGCGACATATTGGTCGGGGCGCACCACGACGATGCCGCCAGCCCTCCGATCGATACCGCGCATGGTGAAAACGTCCTGGCCGCTCTTGAGGTCCGGACAGAACATCTTCTCGTAGTCGATCAAGCCGTGTCGCCCCTTGCGCGGCAGCAGCAGTGCCGGCATCGCCTCCACAGCGAGCGCGCGATGATCCTGCTGGAAGACGGCACGCAGGTCGATCACGCTGTCGATGTCGGCTCCAGTGGGCGTATGGCGACGGACCGGCGATTCACGGGCCTCTGCGAGAAAATCACACAGCGCGCGGATCGCCGATCCCGCGGCGGCGGGATCCTCCGCGGGCGAAAACGCGTAGATGCGGAAGCGGCCATCGGCCTGCGCGGCATGGCCGAGATGCACCGGCTTGGCGTCCGCAAGCCGGATCACCGGCGCGGAATGGAAGCGCGTGCCGATGACGAGGCCTTCGGCAAGATGCTGGTGTGATGTCGCGCCAGTGAGGAGCGACGGCCGGTAATGCGTCGCCGTGCCCGCGGTATAGCGCCCGTGCCTGACGAAATAGTCCTGCGTCCTGGCCGCATCGGCACCACCGGCCTTGGCGGCGGAGGCGAGAATGCCCGCCCATTCGCGGTCGAAATCGATCAGCTCCTTCGCCACCGCCTGGCGCTCGGCCGAATAGGAATGCAAGAGGCTCGGTGCACACTGCCCCCGGAGGACGGCGGCGAGCTTCCAGCCGAGATTGAAGGCGTCCTGCATCGAGACGTTCATGCCCTGCCCCGCCTTCGGGCTGTGGGTGTGGCAGGCATCGCCGGCGATGAAGATGCGCGGCAGGCGCGCGGCGATCTCGGCGTCCGGCACGTCGTCGAACTTGTCGGTCAGGCGCTGGCCGATCTCGTAGACCGACCACCAGGCGATCTCCTTCACATCCAACGTGTGCGGCTTCAGGATCCGCTGCGCCTTCGCAATCACGTCCTCAGCCGTGATGTTGCGATTGGCGACGCGCTCGCCGACGTCGAGTTTTGCCAGCTCGACATAGAGGCGGACCATGTAGCCGCCTTCCCGCGGAATGATCAGCAGGCTGCCATCCTTCGCCGACTGGATCAGGGCCTTGAAGCGGATGTCGGGAAAATCGGTCACCGCCAGCACGTCCATCACGCCCCAGGCGTGGTTGGCGGAATCGCCATGCAGCTCGCGGCCGATCGATTTGCGCACCGTGCTGCGCGCGCCGTCGCAGCCGACGACGTAGCGCGCCCTGATCGTCTCCACCTTCCCCTCATTGCCGGCATCGACACGTTCGAGGCGCACCGTCACAGCATGGTTGGCGGGACTCGCCGCCGGATCAACCACGAGATCGAGCAGGCGGCGGCTGTAATAGGGCTCAAGCTTGGCCGGCGATTTGCGCATGACATCGAGAAAGCCGTCATGGATGCGCGCCTGGTTGAGGATGACATGCGGGAATTCAGACAGCCCGTCCTCGACATCCTGCACACGCCCGCTGCGGACGATCGTCTCGGGCTTCCGTTCGTCCGGCTTCCAGAACGTGGTCTCGTTGACCCAATAGGCTTCCTTCAGCACGCGCGCGCTGAAGCCATAGGCGTGGAACATCTCCATGGTGCGGCAGGCGATGCCGTCGGCCTGCCCGACCAGCAGCCGGCCCGGCTTCTGCTCGACGATGCAGGTCTTGATGTCGCCGAATTGCGCAAGCTGGGCCGCGAGCGTCAGGCCCGCAGGGCCGCAGCCGACGATGAGGACATCGACCTCTTCAGGCACGGCGCCGGCCGCGCCCGAAGCCAGAATGCGGTCGGCGGGATCGGCGATTTCAGGATCGCCCGGCTGAAATCCATTGAGATGGAATTGCATGAGCACCTCTCCCGTCAACGTCTTCTTCGATATTGCTCAGTATGCTGACTATCAGTATACTTGTCAACGATCCGCGCCTTCCCTGCCGCAACGGAGAATTCGGTGAAAGACAACAACGACATGCCCGGGCATCTGGCGCGCCGGTTCCAGCAGATCGCGGTGGCGGTGTTTCTGGCCGAAGTCGGCGAAGCCGGCTTCGACCTCACGCCGGTGCAATACGCGGCCCTTGCGACCATCAAGGCCAATCCGGGGCTCGACCAGGTGACGCTGGCAGGATTGATCGCCTACGACCGCACCACCATCACCGGCGTCATCGACCGCCTCGTCCAGAAAGGCCTTGCCGAGCGCCGCGCCTCCAGCCGCGACCGCCGCGCCCGCGAGCTCGCGATCACCGACGAGGGCCGACGCACGCTGCGCAAGATCACTCCGGCGGTGGAGTCCGCCCAGCGCGTCATGCTGCGCGGTCTCAGCGCGAAGGAAAGTGAGGATCTGATGCGGCTGCTGCGCAAGGCCATTGCCGCCGGCAACGAGCTCAGCCGCGCCCCGCTGCGCGAGGCGGAGGCATGAACCCCGTATTTCTATCCGTAATTGTCGCAGTGCCGCGAAACCTGGAACTAACCTTCGGCTGCTAGGGTCGGCAACATTCGGCGTTTAACGCGCGATTTACTTTGCCGCTCGGGAGTTTCGGATGTTCAGGTTCCTCATTGCGGCGACGGCGATCGCGCTCTCGGCCGGTCCTGCGCTTGCCAACGGCCATGGCGGTGGCGACCCTGCTCCGCCGAAGCCCGAGGCCACGACCGCACCGGCGAAGGTGATCCTGACCAAGCAGGGCCCCACGCTCGTCGACCTCAAGGGCATGACGCTCTACACTTACGAGCGCGACACCACCGGCAAGACGTCGAACTGCAACGGCAAGTGCACCGAGAGCTGGGTACCGTTATCCGCTACGGTCGACGCCAAAGCCATCGGCGACTTCACCGTGATCAGCCGCAACGACGGGAGCAAGATGTGGGCGTACCGCTATCGTCCGCTCTACACCTCGCCGGCCGACAAGGCGCCAGGCGATGCCAACGGCAATGCCACGACGCTGCAATGGCGCGTCGCCCGCCCTGAGAACTAGGTCTCAACCGACAGGCCCGCCCACGACGAAAGCCTCGTGAGCAGTGGAATAACCGATCGCACCGCGCTTAGCCGCGCCAGCTAGACCCCGCGTCGACCCGTGCATTCTGCCCGGGCGGCAGCACCACCACCGTGGCATTCAGCTTCACCCGGTCGAACAGATCGATCACATCCTCGTTGCGCATCCGGATGCAGCCGGACGAGATCGCCTGCCCGATATATTCCGGCTGGTTGGTACCGTGGATACGGTAGAGCGTGTCCTTGTTGCCGAGGTAGAGGTAGATGCCCCGCGCGCCCAGCGGATTGGCGGGGCCACCGGTGACGCGCGCCGGATACGGTCCGAGCCGCGCCTGGATCTCCGCTGTCGGAACCCAGTCGGGCCATTCCGCCAGACGACCGACGCGCGCAACGCCGGAGAAGGCCATGGCTTCTTCGCCGACCGCGACGCCGTAGCGGATCGCCTTGCCTTCGGGCAGCACGAAATAGAGGTAGCGCGCATCGGTATCGACCAGGATCGTGCCCGGCTGCTCCTTGCGCGGATAGTCGACGATATGACGGAGATATTGCTCAGGCACGTTCGCCTGCGCGTAGGGCGTGTGCGCAAGCAACTGCCGGTCGCGCGGCGTCATGCTCGCATCCGTCGATGGAGAAAGCGTCGTCTGCATGCAGCCGGCGAGCGGAAGCATGGCCATGACGAACAATACGATTAGAGATTTTGGCACCACCGGCCCCCCGATAGCGGATAGTTGCGCTCCCAGCGACGCCAGATGCTGCCCAAATCGTGCTGAAAACAAGGCAATGCGGAACACGTGCCCGTGTTCGACTGGCATGGTTCCATCACCACAAACGGCGAAGAACCGTCGCACAGTCTCCATCCCCTCGCCTTGCTTTGGTCAAACCCGGCTGGACTCGTGGGTCATCGTGCGGACTCATCGGATTTGGGATGGGTTCACCTCGACAGATCGGCTCGCGCCAATGCGGACGCCCATACTTTAAACACTCGGACTTCAAAGGAGCTGCGATGCTCGCGACGCTGAACTCTAGGCAAATCGTCGATGAGATCGTGAAGGACACGGTCAAGGACAACGATCCGCACGACGCCGTTGAGATTTCACCCGACATGGTGCTGGCTTCGCGCCCCATCAGTGGTGCGCCCGCGTTGGCCCCTGAGATCGCAACCCGTCCAGAGCCGAAAATAGATCCGAAGTTCGCGCCGGAGCGCACCATTAATCCGGAGCCGAAATTCAGTCCCGTCTTGGAGCCGCAGACGGCAGCGCCCTCGGTCGACACCGCCGTGCGCGTCGCCGCCAGCGATGGTCGCCGGCAGAAGCGATCCTCCGCCGGCAAATGGCTGCGCGGCGCGTTCGTCATGATCTTGTTTGCGGGCGGAAGCGCGGCCGCCACTGTCGCCTGGGAGAAACATGGCGACACGGCCAGGCAGATGCTCGACGAATGGAAACCAGCATTGACTGCGTTGACCTCGCTGCTGCCTTCGACATCGCGAACGGCGGCACCGGTGACCGCCGCGCCCGTCACCGCCGCGCAGGCCGCGCCGCCCGCGGAGCCAGCCGTAACGGATCAAGCGACCGATCAATCTGCTCAACCTGCGCCGCCGCCTCCGGTTCAGGTTGCAGCAGCAGCACCTGTCGCAACACAGCCCGATCCCGCGCAATCGGTCCAATCGATGACGCGCGATCTCGCAGCGATGGCGCAGCAGATCGAATCGCTCAAGGCCAACATTGCCGAGCTGAAGGCCGGGCAGGAGCAGATGGCGCGCGAGATGGCAAAACCACCCGCGCCAAAGCCGGTGGCTGAGGCCAAGCCGGTCGATCCGCGCGCGCGCGTGTCCACGCTCCCGCCGCGATCTCCGGCGCCTCCGGTTCGCAAGCCGAAGCCGGTCGTGTCGCAAACCTACATGCCGGCCTATTCGCCCGCGCCGCTTGCACCTTCGCAGGCTGCCGCGGTCGCGCCGACGGCAGCACCGGTCGCCACGACGCAAGCCGTTGCCGATGACGACGGACCTGTCGTGCGTCCGCCGATGCCGCTGCGCTAGATCAGGCGCCGACGCAGCGTCGCTGTCGCGACGTCGTCCAAGCTGTCCGAGTCGATGCGACGCGTTGAGTCCGGGCAATTACGGAGACCGATATTTCGATCGTCTTCCGTGAAGAGAAAAGGCCGTCGGGATTTATGCCGCCGGCCTTCTCTTGCAGCTGCCGGTTCCCGGAGCCCGGTTCTGCTGCAATTCCATGCCTTATGATCACGTCGACATATTTAATAAAATCTTAACGCGCACGAATGCTGCACATGATTTCTGCGCCATAAGCACAGAGATTGCGCGACCTGTTCATTCGAAAATATCGACTCAGTGGTATCATCCGGGATGTGTTGAGACTTCCACTGAAGCTCACGTCGTCACACCGGGGAAATCGAATGCCCTACTATTCCTTCGATCTCGTGGTTGGTGAAGAGTTCAAGAACCAGGGTGGAATCATCCTCGAAGACATCGAGGTCGCTTCCGATCGCGCCGTTCAATTGGCTACCGAGCTGTCGCAGGTGAAGCCGGAGCTGCAACGGAAGGGTTGCGCGGTTCGCGTCACCGATCGCGATCACAACGAGGTCTATCGCACGCCGCTCGATCCCGTGCCGGCCTGGCGACGCTAGGCCACAGCGTTTTCGAGCGATTTGGAAACCGGTTCGCGTAAAAGCGCGTCGAACTATGACTCAAAAGCATCGTTCCGAGTCATCGGAACGGGGCCTTAGTCGTCCAGCACCGGCGGCTCGAACCAGTTCGTCAGCGACAATCCGCCGTCGACGACGAAGGCTGCGCCGGTGACGTAACCCGAGAGCTTGTTCGACAGCACCGCAAGCGCCATCGGCGCGAGGTCCTTGGCCTCGCCGAGGCGCCCGAGCGGAATGTGCTTCGCCAGCGAGGCATCGGCAACGAACCCGCCCGCCGCGATCGCGCCGGGCACCAGCGCGTTGACGCGGATGTCGTGACGCCCGAGCGTCTTCGCGAGCTCCTTCACCAGCATTGCCATCCCCGCCTTCGCCGTCGAATAATGCGGCAGGTTGCGCGGCGTGCCCGCGTGCAGCGAGGTGAGAAACAGGAACGAGCCCGGCCGTTTCGCCGCGATCAGCCGTTTTGCCAGCCCGCGCGCCAGATGGAATCCGGCATCGAGATTGACGGCATGCATCTCCTGCCAGGTCTTGCGGTCGACCGCGAGCGCATGATCGGCCTCCCGCCGCGGCGGCGATGCGCTGTGCACGAAATGCGAGACCTCGCCGAGCGCCTCTGCGGCGGCCAGCAGGGCATCGCAAGCGTCTGACCTGGCGAGATCGCCGACCCACGGCACCGCCAGTTCAGGCCTGCCGCTCGCGCTGATCGCCGCGCTCACCCGTTCCAGGCTCACATCGGCGAACACGGTCCGAACGCCCTCGCCGACCAGCGCCTGCGCAATCGCGCGGCCGATGCCGTTGCCTGCGCCGGTGACGAGGGCCGTGTCGCGTGCGGGGTCGAACGGCGTGCTCAACAGGCTCATGTCGCTCTCCGTGGCCAGGACGGGCTGACGATAGCGCACCGCACCGGGGAGCGACAAATACGTCCCGGCACCATTGCGGAGTGGCTTGCCGGACGCTAGCCTCCCAAAAAAACGGAGGAGATACCAAGGATGCGCACCGGTTTCCTGATCGCAGGTCTGTTACTGCTCACCGCGCCGGCCCAAGCGGCGGACCGTGCACGCTCGACCTATGTGACGATGGTCTTGCAGGCCTTCGCCGCCAAGGTGGAATGTCCAAACACCGATCTCGTCTATCAGGACCTCGTGCAGAAGGCGCAGCAGATGCAGCTGCCGGACGGCACCACCGAGAAGGTGCGCAAGGCGATCGCCTGGATGCACACCGGCGGCAAGATGGGCGAGAAGCAGGACGATGATTTGATGGCCGAGGTCGCGGTCGCGACGCAGGCGACCGACAT
The DNA here is from genome assembly GCF_054061875.1 of Bradyrhizobium sp. S3.7.6. Lineage (NCBI taxonomy): Bacteria > Pseudomonadati > Pseudomonadota > Alphaproteobacteria > Hyphomicrobiales > Nitrobacteraceae > Bradyrhizobium > Bradyrhizobium sp. S3.7.6. The sequence goes on from NZ_JBSSEQ010000001.1 coordinate 5,565,756, forward strand.
GGACCAGCGCCGCCTCGGCATGCCCGGCTGGTGCGAGGCCCAGAAGACCAACCTCGCCGGCCTGATCCGCAGCAAGGGCGGCTAGGCGCTCTCTCGCGGCGTTAAGCACGCCGTGGCGGAACCGTCGCGGCGGCCAACTATCGTCATAATCCTCGACACCATGCGGCCTCTTCGAATTCGAACAGGAGAGCCCACATGCGGAGTATCCATTTTGTTTTCGCCGGCGCATTTGCGGCCGCCGCTGTGCTGACCGCGCCCGCTCTGGCGAAGAACTCCGATGCCCAGAAAGGCGAGGAAAAATCCACCTCGTCATCCTGCAGTGCTTACCAGCAGGCACCCGACGGCTCGTGGGAACCGCTGCCCTGCAAAGAGACAGGCGAGCGTCCCCAGCCGCAGACACAAAATCGCACTACGCAGCCGGGCGCCGACCGCGGGGAGCGCTGAGCGCGCTGGCCGCGGATCAGCTCTGGTGCGGGCCGCGGATGATCTTCATGGCGTCCTCGATGTGACGCCACTCCTTGGCCTCATCGGCCTCGCCGCGGCCCTCACAGGCCTGCGCCTGCTCGGCGGCCTTCGCAATCGCAGCGAAACCATGTTTTTCCAGCATCTGGCGCGCGATGGTGTGGACCTGGATCTCGGATATCATGGGCGCTCTCCTGTTCAGGAAACCGCAGCGCCTGGCTTAGCGCTCCGCGGCCTCTGACAACGATTTCGCCGCAGGTCCCGTTCCGCCCACGACCGATCACATCGGCAGGCCTGGAATTTGACGTGACGAGCAAGCAAGACAAAGGCGGTCCGCTATGCCCAGCGGACCGCCTTCTCACCCACCCCAAATTTGCAGTGTACCGGCCGGATCCCCTACCCGACCGCCGCGCGCTTGCGCTCCAAATCGTTCGGCACCTCGATATCGACCTCCAGGGTCGATACCTCGTCGCCGCGCTCGAGCCGGACGATGACCTTGGTCGGGTCCAGCGTGACGTGCCTGGACACGACAGCAAGAATTTCCTCGCGCAGCACGCCGAGCAGATCGGGCTGGCCGCGCAATCCGCGTTCATGGGCAAGCAGGATCTGCAGCCGTTCGCGTGCGACGGGTGCCGAGGCCTTCTTGCCACGGAGAAGCCGAAGCAGACCCATGCTCATGCAGCCCTCCGTCGCAGCAGACGATCCATGAAGCGCCTGCGCTCGGCCGGAACCTGCATCGCCACGGTGTCGCCGCACAGCCGCCGCGCCGCGTCGATATAGGCCCGTGCGGGTGCACCGTCCACGTTCGACAGCGTCACCGGCGTGCCGACATTGGAGGCCTTCAACACGTCCTGGCTCTCGGGGATGATGCCGAGCAAGGGCGTTGCGAGGATTTCGAGGATGTCGTCGATGGTCAGCATCTCGCCGCGCGCGGCGCGCGAGGCATTGTAGCGGGTGATGAGAATGTGCTTCTGGACGTGCTCGCCCTTCTCGGCCCGCACCGTCTTGGAATCGAGCATGCCGATGATGCGGTCGGAATCGCGCACCGAGGAGACTTCCGGATTGGTGACGATCACGGCCTCGTCCGCAAAGCGCATCGCCATGGAGGCGCCGCGCTCGATGCCGGCCGGGCTGTCGCAGATCACCCAGTCGAAGCGGTCGCGCAAATCGTCGATGACCTTGCCGACGCCCTCTTCCGTCAGCGCGTCCTTGTCGCGCGTTTGGGAAGCCGGCAGCAGCCAGAGATTCTCCAGCCGCTTGTCGCGGATCAGCGCCTGCGGCAGCTTTGCGACACCCTGCACCACGTTGATGAGATCGAACACGACGCGGCGTTCGGCGCCCATGACGAGGTCGAGGTTGCGCAGGCCGACGTCGAAATCGACGACGACGACCTTGTCGCCGCGCTGCGCCAGCGCAGCCCCCAACGCGGCGGTCGTCGTGGTCTTGCCGACCCCGCCCTTGCCTGATGTCACGACCAGTACCTTACTCATCTGAAATGTCTCCTTTGCTGGTCAGTTCAGTGCTGTAATTCGCATGGTATTCCCCTGCAGCCAGGCCTGCGCCGGCTTGCCGCGCAAAGCGGCGTCGATGTCGTCCGCAGTCTGGTAAAATCCATCAATTGCAAGCAGTTCAGCCTCGATCTTCTGACAATAGATGCGGGCGCTCGTGTGCCCATTGACCCCCGCCATGGCACGGCCGCGGAGCGCGCCGTAGATGTGGATGGAACCGCCGGCGACGACTTCGGCGCCGGAGCCGACCGATCCGAGAATGGTGACGTCGCCTTCCGGGAAGATCACGGTCTGGCCCGAGCGCACCGGGCTATCGAGCAGGAGCGAGGTCGGCTTGGTTACGGCCTTCGCCTCGGCCTTCTTCGGCGCGCTCGGCTCGACCACGCAGCTGCGCCCGCCCGAGAGCAGTGGCGGCATCGCCGGCGTCAGCCGGCCCTCCTCGACCCCCTCGATCCCGAGCACCCGGATGTTCCGGTCGTGAAGGCTGCTGAGCAGATGGCCGATGCCGGACTGGCTGAGATCGACCGAGGACAGATCGATCACCACGGGCCGACCGGCGAAGAAGCCCGGCGAGCGCGCAATCGTGGCGTCGATCTCCTGCAGCCAGTCCTGGATCGGAACCGTCGGCACGAACACGAAGGCCACGTAGGAGCGCCCGCGCAGGCGAACCATTTGGCGTTGGACTTTTGCTGCAGCCTCCATAGCGGCCGACTCGATCCCTGTTATTGAATGGTTAACGATGCGGCGGATTTGGTTAACGGCCGGTTAATTTATCCTTGGCACGTGGGTGTGGACGGGCTGGGCCTGCGGAAGGGCTTGGGCGAGCGCTTCCGCGCAACACACCGCTGTCATGCTCCGGCTTGACCGGGGCATCCAGTACGCCGCGGCTTATCCGCATCATGGCACGGCCTCTGGAATACTGGATCGCCCGCCTACGCGGGCGATGACACTGAGAATGTCGAGACAGTGGGCCCTCACGCCGTCCATTGTGATCGCAGGCCCGACCATCCGGATTGACATGCTCATGGCATCTGGTTTCGATCCGCCTCCCCCGTGGACGGAGCCGAGCATGTCAATTCAGTCTTCCATCAGGCGCAAGACCGCGCCGGACATCCGTGCACGCAAGCGGGGCGAACCGATCGTGATGCTGACGTCCTATCACGCGCATACGGCCGCACTGGTGGATCGGCATTGCGACGTCATTCTGGTCGGCGATTCCCTTGGCAACGTCATGCACGGCTTCGAGACGACGGTGCCTGTTACGCTCGACATGATGATCCTCCAGGGCGCCGCGGTGATGCGCGGCTCGAAGCAGGCGCTGGTCGTCGTCGACATGCCGTTCGGCTCGTATGAAGCTTCCAGGGAGCAGGCGTTCAACTCCGCGGTGCGGATCATGAAGGAAACGCAATGCGGCGCGGTGAAGCTCGAAGGCGGCGTTCGCATGGCGGAGACGATTGCATTCCTGTCCGGGCGCGGCATCCCGGTGATGGGTCATATTGGCCTCACGCCGCAATCCATCAACACGCTCGGTTCGTTTCGTGCCCAGGGGCGCAACGAGGTGGACTGGGGCCCCATCGAGGACGATGCGAAGGCCGTCGCCGATGCCGGTGCATTCTCGGTCGTCGTCGAAGCGGTGGCCGAACCGTTGGCGCGCAAGATCACGGAGACGATTGCGATCCCCACCATAGGCATCGGTGCGAGCGCTGCCTGCGACGGTCAGGTGCTCGTGCTCGAGGACATGCTCGGGCTGTCGCCACGAACCCCGAAATTCGTCCGGCGGTACGGCAATCTTGGTCCGGCGATCGAGGCGGCGATCGAAGGCTATGCCACCGACGTGCGGTCGCGCGCCTTTCCCGGGCCTGAACACGTCTACGAGATGAAGAAAAGCTGAGGGTAGCACCGTAGCCCGGATGGAGCGCAGCGAAATCCGGGACAGCGCATCCTCAGCGGCAGGTTTCCCGGATTGCGCTTCGCTCCATCCGGGCTACAACGCGGAAGCGTACGGCTCCCCCTACTTCTTCACCTTGCTCGCATCCATCTTGACGGCGGGATCCAGCATCTTGGTCGTGAACGCCGTCGTCACGTCGAACGGCTTCTCCATGCCGAGATAGGTCTGGACCAGCTCATAGTCCTTCTTCATCCGCTCGCCGTCGATCCAGCCAAGACCCTTGGTGGTCGTGAACTCGTCGGTCATCAAATACTTGATGCGCTCCCACTGCCGTTCCTGGTTCTCCTTGTCGAGACCGGAGACCTGGTCGAGCAGCGCCTTCAGGCACGGCGTGACGTCGGCGACGCAGGCCGCAAAGGCCTTCTGCGAGACGCGCACGAACTCCTCGACCAGCTTGGGGTTCTTCTGCAGATAGGCGCCGTTGACGATCAGCGAATTGCCGTAGGGGTTGAGCCCGATGTCCTTCCAGTTGACGAAGCCGAGGTCGGGCCCGAACTCGATCACCTTGAGATCGTGCTCGTTGTAGAAGTCGCTGATGATGTCGACGGTATGGCTCTTCAGCGCGGCGATCTTCGCGGTCGGGCCGATATTGACGAAGCTGACGGCATCAGGCGCGATGCCTGCGGCCTTGGCAAAGGCCGGCCACATCACGCGCGAGGCGTCGCCGGGCGGGTTGCCGATCTTGTGGCTCGGAAACTCCTTCACGCCATTCACGCCGTAGCTCTTCAGCCAGTAAAACGTCTGCCCAGTGTTGGCGTAGATGCTCATCAGCGCGACATCATCGGCGCCCTTGCTCTTGGCGACCAGCATGGTGGCGAGATCGGCGATGCCGAACGGCGAGCCGCCGGAGCCGACCTTGGCAGCGGAGACGCCGGAGCCCTTGCCGACCTCGATGGTCAGGTCGATGCCGGCCTTCTCGTACCAGCCCTGCGCCTTGGCGAAATAGAACGGCGAATGGTCGGCCGTCGGTGTCCAGTTCAGGATCAGGTTGACCGCCTCCCCCGCGCTCGCCGGCACCGCCGGCACACCGAGCGTCAGGGCCAAAGCCAAAGCCGAGCCCGCAGCCTGCAAACGCTTCATCGCATCCCTCCTCATTGCCGCGACCCGGCTTGTCGCTCTCCCCGTGTGAGGATACCAATGCAACAAGCCGCCCTCGACTTGTCAACTGTCTGGTTGGAAATGACCGCAAAACGTTCAGGCGACACCGTGCCGCAGCGGCGCGATCCCGTCGCCACCCGCAAGAAGCTGCTCACCGCGGCGCGCCTGGAGTTCGCCCGGCACGGCTTTGCCGGCGCCCGCGTCGACGAGATCGCCGAGCGCGCCGGCGTCAACAAGCAGCTCGTCTACCACTACTTCGGCGACAAGGACGCGCTCTATCTCGCCGTACTCGAATGGGTCTATGCCGACATCCGCGAGCAGGAGCGTCAGCTCAACCTCGAAGGCCTGCCGCCGGAAAAGGCGATCCGAAAGCTGATCGAGGCCTCGTTCGATTACCTCGCAACAAACCCCGATTTCATCGTGCTTCTGAACGACGAGAACCGCGGTGGCGCCCGCCACGTCCGCGGCTCGACCCGGCTGGAGGCGATGCATTCGCCGCTGGTGAAGAGCGTCTCCCACATCCTCCACGAGGGCGTTCGCACCGGCGTGTTCCGCAAGGGGATCGACCCGATCCAGCTCTATATCTCCATCGCCGGCCTCAGCTATTTCTATCTCTCCAACACGCCGACGCTGTCGGCGATCTTCGGCAAGGACCTGTCGAGCCGGGCGGCAAGGCGCGCCCGCCGCAGGCATGTCGTCGACCTCTTGCTGCATTCGCTCCGGCCCTAATCAACCAACTGGTTGAAACTTCCCGCAAGGCCGGTTAGGCTGACGAACAGCGGCAAGGTGGCCGCTGGCAACAGGGAGCAACCGGTGACCGGAGACGGCGCACGCACCTCGCGCAGCTTTGCGATCATCCTGATCGTGCATCTCGCCGTGCTCGTGCTCTGGCAGGTCGCGGTCGATGCCTTCCACGTGCCGAAATTCATCCTGCCTTCCCCGCTGGCGACGGTGCAGACGCTGGGCACCGCGAACTATGCCTGGGGCGCCAACACGCTGGTCACGGCGATCGAGATCCTCGGCGGCTTCGCGCTCGGCGCGTTCGTCGGCGTCGCGCTGGCGGTGATTTTCAGCTGGGCACCGCTGCTGAGCCTCGTGCTGCTGCCGCTGTTCGTGACGATGAACATGATCCCGAAGGTCGCGCTCGGCCCGCTCTTCATCGTCTGGTTTTCCTACGGCATCGTGCCGAACATCTTGATCGCCTTCAGCATCTGCTTCTTCCCGATCCTGCTGACCACCGCGCGCGGCCTGCGCGAGGTCGAGCCGGACCTGCTCGACCTCGTCAAATCGCTGCGCGGCTCGCGCTGGACGCTGTTCCGCAAGATCCAGTTGCCGGGATCGCTGCCTTACGTGTTCTCCGGCATGAAGGTCGGCGCCATCCTCGCGGTGGCCGGCGCCATCGTCGGCGAGTTCATCGCCTCCGAGCGCGGGCTCGGCTATCTCATGATCCAGGTGCAGTCGTCGCTCGACACGCCCGCGATGGTGATGGCCGTCGTGCTGCTGACCCTGCTCGGCGTCGCTCTCTACGGCCTGGTCCTCGCTCTCGAACGCATGTTCGTGGTCGGCGATGCCAGGCAGAACTAACGACAAGGACCGATCCATGCTGCTCACCCGCCAGACGCTGCCGAAGACGATCCCGGATATCGCAGCCCTCGACGATCTCCTGTGCCGGCCGACCCAGGCGCTGATCGACGACCTCAAGAAGGTCGAGGGCGACATCATGATCCTCGGCGTCGCCGGCAAGATGGGACCGACGCTGGCGGGGCTCGCGAAAGCCGCCGCACCCGATCGCCGCGTCATCGGCGTCGCCCGCTTCAGCGACGCGAGCGTCAAGGACTGGCTGCACGCGCGCGGCGTCGAGACGATCAGTTGCGACCTGATGGACGAGACCGCAATTCAGGCATTGCCGAAGGCGCCGAACATCGTCTTCATGGCCGGCCGCAAGTTCGGCGCCGAGGGCGACCTGTCGCTGACCTGGGCGATGAACGCGCATGTGCCGGCCCTCGTCGCACAGGCCTTCCCGACGTCGCGTATCGTGGCGTTCTCGACCGGCTGCATCTATCCCTTCGTCCCCGTCGACGGCAAAGGCGCGACCGAGGACATGGCGCCGAATCCGCCCGGCGAATACGCCCAGTCCTGCGTCGGCCGCGAGCGCATGTTCGAATATTTCTCGCGCAAGTTTTCGACGCCGGGCCGGCTGTTCCGGCTCAATTACGCGATCGACATGCGCTATGGCGTGCTGCACGACATCGCGACAAAGGTCCTCACGGGAACGCCGATCAATGTCAGTCTCGGCCACGTCAATTTCATCTGGCAGGGCGATGCGTCCGCGCAGGCGCTGCGGTGCCTTGCGCATTGCACCGCGCCGACCTCGCCGATCAACGTCAGCGGCCACGAGATTTTGGCGGTGCGAGATCTCGCAGCAAAATTCGGCGCGCGCTTCGGCCGCGCGCCGGTGCTGACAGGCAAGGAAGAGCCCACGGCGTGGCTCACCGACACGTCGAAAGCTGTCGAGCTGTTCGGCCTGCCCGTGGTCGACAGCGAGCAGTTGATCGCCTGGACCGCGGACTGGGTGTCCCGCGCCATGCCGAGCCTCGGCAAGCCCACCAAATACGAGGTGCGCGATGGACGCTACTGACGGTCCGCCCATCCTCAAGCTCGCCGTCGACGACGCGATCGCCGGGCTGGTGCTGTCGACGGAAGCGCACTGGAACCAGACCGAGGAGGACTGGCGAATCTTCCTGCACGAGGGCGTGGTGTTCGGCATTCGCGACGGCCTACGGCTGGTCGCGACCGCGGCGCTGCTGCCCTATTCCGGCAACAACGCCTGGATCAGCATGGTGCTGGTATCGGGCACGCATCGCCGCCGCGGCCTCGCCACCCGGCTCGTCGATGCCTGCCTGGAAACCGCGCGCAAGAACGGCCTGACGAGCTGGCTCGACGCGACGCCCGACGGCGCCGCCGTCTACGGGCCGCTCGGATTCACGCCGACGCTGCAATTGCGCCGGCTGAAGCTGGTGAAATCCGGACGGGCCGAAGCCCCACCGCCTTCATCGGCGACCATCGATGCGCTGCGGGCGCGGGACCGGCGCGCCACCGGTTTCGACCGCACCGCGCTCCTCTCCGCCATCGCCCTGCGCTCCGGCTCGCGCATCGTCGCAGCGCATGGCGCCATAGCGCTGGTTCGCGACGGCCGAACCGCGCGCCATATCGGGCCGTTGTTTGCCAACAATGCCGCGCCGGCGCTGGCCCTGGTTCATGCGATCACGCGCTCCGAGACCGGCCCGATTCTGATCGATGCCGTTGCGTCGCAAGCCGCATTCCTGGACGGATTGACCGCCTCGGGCTGGACCATCGAGCGGCCGTTCCAGCGCATGCGGTTCGGCCCCGCCACCACCGCTGCCAAGGATACGCCATTCGCCGTCGCCGGCCCTGAATTCGGATAGGACATCATGCACCACAGCCAGATCAACAGCGACGTCCGCAAGCTGATCGCCGACGGCACCGTGCTGCCGGCTCACCCCCTCGCGCTCACGGCGGAGCGCCAGCTCGACAAGAAGCATCAGCGCGCGCTGACGCGCTACTACATCGACGCCGGCTCGGGCGGCCTTGCGGTCGGCGTCCACACCACGCAATTTGCGATCCGGGACGTCGGCCTCTACCGTCCCGTGCTCGAGCTCGCCGCCGAGACCGCTGCGAACTGGACCAAGCGTCCGCTGGCGATGGTCGCGGGCCTCGCCGGCCCGACCCGGCAGGCGGCGGCTGAGGCCCGCACCGCGCGCGATATCGGCTATCACGCGGGGCTCCTCAGCCTCGCCGCGATGAAGAGCGCCTCCGAGGATGAGATCATTGCGCATTGCACGGCGGTCGCCGCCGAGATCCCGCTGGTCGGCTTCTATCTCCAGCCGGCCGTCGGCGGCGTCATCCTGTCGAGCCGGTTCTGGCAGCGCTTCGCCGCGATCGACAATGTGATCGCGATCAAGATCGCGCCGTTCAACCGCTATCGCACGCTCGACGTGCTGCGCGGCGTCGCGGCGGCCGGTGCGCTCGACCGCGTCGCGCTCTACACCGGCAATGACGACCACATCCTGCTCGACCTGATGCTGCCGTTCGACCTGCGCGACAAGGGCGTCACCACGCGCACCTATTTTAGGGGCGGCCTGCTCGGCCATTGGTCGGTGTGGACCGCGAGCGCCATCAAACAATTCGAGCGCTGCAAGGCGGCGCGGCACAAGGAGGCCGTGCCGGCCGATCTGCTCGCCCTCGATGCCCGCGTCACCGACTGCAACAGCGCCTTCTTCGACGTCGCCAATAATTTTCACGGCTGCATCGCCGGTTGCCACGAGGTGCTGCGGCGTCAGGGCCTGATGCAGGGCCTGTGGTGCCTCGACCCGAACGAGGGCCTCAGCCCCGGCCAGAAGGAGGAGATCGACCGCGTCTATCGCGAGCACGCCGACCTCAGCGACGATGCGTTCGTCGCCCCCAATCTGGACAAATGGCTGGCATGAGCGCCGAGCCCTTCATCAGCCTGAGCGGCGTCCGAAAGGTCTATCGCAGCGGCGGCGCCGAGTTCCTGGCGGTGTCCGACGTCACGATGGACGTGCAGGAAGGTGAGCTCGTCTCGCTGGTCGGCCCCTCCGGCTGCGGCAAGACAACGGTGATGAAGATCTTGGCCGGCCTGCACGGCGCCGACGGCGGCACCGTCAGAATTGGCAATGCCAAAAGCCCGTTCGATCCGACCCGCGACATCGGCATGGTGTTCCAGCAGGCGCTGCTGCTGAAGTGGCGCACCATCCTGGATAACGTACTGTTGCCGGCCGAGATCGTTGGCCTGCCGATCAAGGCCGCGCGCGAGCGGGCGCGCGATCTGCTCAACCTGGTCGGGCTTGCCGGCTACGAGCAGAAATATCCGCGAGAGCTCTCGGGCGGCATGCAGCAGCGCACCGCGATCGCGCGGGCCTTCATTCACGATCCAAAGCTGATCCTGATGGACGAGCCGTTCGGTGCGCTGGACGCCCTGACGCGCGAGCAGATGAATCTGGAGATGCTGCGGATCTGGCGCGAGAGCGGCAAGACCATCATCTTCGTCACGCACTCGATCCAGGAAGCCGTGTTCTTGTCCTCGCACTGCGCCGTGCTGACCGCGGGACCGGCGAAGATGGCCGACTACTTCCCGATCGACCTGCCCTTCCCGCGCGACCTTCCGCTCAAGACCACCGACGCGTTCGGCGCCTATGCAAGGCGGATCTATGCGAAGCTGGGGCTGGGTGCGGCGTAAGGCGCCACACGACAGGTGCCGAAGGGTGGGCAAAGCGACTTGTCCGCCGTAGCTCGAAGAGCGAAGGCGGAAGCGTGCCCACCATTGCACGTGACGCAAAGAACGTGGGCACGGCGCAAGTGCGCCTTTGCCCACCCTACGAGAGCGGGGCGCGGCGTAGTCACCGCGCCCTGCTCGTCATCAAGTCTTGTTACGCATCTTGCTGAGCAAATAGTTGTCGTAGAAGTTTCCGCGATCTGCGCATAGAACAGCAGCTCCTTCATGTAGGCGTCGTGGCTTTCCTTGGTGCGCTTGAACAGGTCGCTCTTGGCGGCGAGCTCGTTCAGGTGCTCCTGGGTCGCGTTGTAGCAGGCTTCCAGCACCGGCTGCGGGAACGCCTTCAGCTCCGCGCCGTTGGCGATCAGCCGCTTCAAGGCCGCCGGATTCACGCTGTCGTACTTTTCGAGCATCCAGGCGCCGGCCGCCGAGGCGGCCTGATTGACGATCGCCTGGTACTGCTTCGGCAAGCTCGCCCACTTCTCGTCATTGACGATCATGTGCAGCATCGCGCCGCCTTCCCACCAGCCGGGGAAGTAATAGTACTTGGCGACCTTCTGGAAACCGAGCTTCTCGTCGTCATAGGGACCGACGAATTCAGCGGCGTCGATCGAGCCCTTCTCCAGCGCCGCATAGACGTCGCCGCCGGCGAGCTGCTGCGGCACGATGCCGAGTCTGGCCAGCACATGGCCGCCCATGCCGGCGATGCGGAATTTGAGGCCCTTGAGATCGTCGACGGTCTTGATCTCCTTGCGGAACCAGCCGCCCATCTGGGTGCCGGAATTGCCGCAGAGGATGGCGTGCGTCTTGAAAGGTTTCAGCGCCTCGTTGGTGAGATCGGCGCCGCCGCCGAAATACCACCAGGATTCCTGGTGGCGATGGTTCATGCCGAACGGCGCGCCGGTCGCATAGGCCAGCGCCGGCTCCTTGCCAATGTAGAAATACAGCGGTGTCTGCGCCATCTCGACGGACGCGACGCTGACGGCATCGAGCGCCTGGAGGCCGGGAACGAGCTCGCCGGCCGCGAAGGTCTGGATCTGGAATTTGTTGTCGGTGGCTTCCGCAACGTATTTCGCGAAGGTCTGCGCCGTGCCGTAGATGGTGTCGAGCGACTTCGGGAAGCTCGAGGTCAGACGCCATTTGATCTCGGGCGCGCCTTGCGCAATCGCAGGTGCAGCAACCAGCGTCGTCGCGCCGGCGACCGCGCCGCCCTTGAGGAATGTACGGCGTTTCATGTTGGGGTCTCTCCCTGGAGGTAAATTTCAAACATATCGGCGTCCGGCGACGGTCTTCGCGGACCGTTTGCCCGTTCCTATAGCGGAGTTCAAGCCGGGAGCGGAAGGGCTGCTGGCGTCCGTAGCCGGATGGCGCGCAGCGCGATCCGGGCGACGAGAGCGCGTTGAAAGGCCGCTCAGAGCAGCTTCGCGCTCACGAACAACGCGCGCACGGCGTTGGTCGCCTGCACCGCGAGCATGGCGTTGTCGGCGGCGCCTTCGAGCGCCGCGACCGCCTCTTCATGGAGCGAGCGGAATTCCATCCACTCGACCGATTTGAAGTTGGTGAGGAATTGATAGGCCTGGCCAACGGTCGCAATCGCCAGCGTGTCGCCGTTCAGCTTGATCTTGAACGTCGTACGCAGCGGGGTCTCGGAACTCTGGGGATCACTCATGGGCTGCTTCTGGACGAGGTCGGCTTAACGAAGGGGAAACGGCAGCCCCGCCGTCCAGCAAATATCAGGAGTCGGTACTCGCACGCTGCGAGGCGGTCGCCGATCCGCGCAGGCTAGGCACGACGACCAGGCGGTTGAACTCGCCATTGTCCCAGGACTTCAGGAAGCGATCATAGTCCTTGATCGAGACGCAGCCATTGGAGTCGCCGCGTGGCCCGAGCATGTAGTTATGGGTGAGCAGGCCGACGCGGCCGAGCGCACTGGTGCCGTCAGTGGGCGTCAAGCGCAGGGCACGGACACCGTGGAACAGCTTTTCGCGCGGCTTCAAATCATAGGTCGCCGGCGGGGTCGCGCCAACCATGCGCTGGTCGACATGGTCGGGGTCGTCCATCAGCGCGCCCATGCCCGAATGCGCTTCCAGCGCGATGCCGCTCGGCAGGTAAAGCGCCTTGGCCTTGATGTCATAGACCGCCGTGCGTGAATCGTAGCCGAGCGCGGCGAGATCAGGCGCCCTGCTGAGCAGGCCGTCGCCGGGAGTCAGCGAGGCCAGCTTGATCTTGTCGGTAAACTTCTCGAAGAAGTTGCGGTTGTCGACCCTGGGGTTGGTCTCGGCATAGGCTTGGCTCGAGGCGATCTGGGACGCGAGGTCTGCCTGGGCCGGGCGCGAGCGCGGCACCGGGATGGCGTCGGCGCGCTGCGACGGCCTCGTCTCGTCAACCACGTGCCGGTCGTCATCGGTCAGGGTCGAGCCGGTCAGGGTCGAGCGCCAGTCGTCGCCCTGGAGTTTTTGGGCCAGCATCGCCTTGGCGTCGCGCAGCTTGAGCTGGACCGCGCTCACCGCGGAGCGCTCCAGCGTCCGCAGGCCGAGGTCACGGGTTGGCGGGCTGCTGGATGCCGAAGCGAAACGGTCGTCAAACGAAGGACCATTGGCCGGAGGCAGTGCGGTGGCCGGAGGCAGTGAGGCGGTGACCAGCGGCGTCGAATCGCCCATGTCAGCGACCCAGGCGGCCGCTCCCAGTGCCAGCGCGACGGCTGCCAAAGACAGCAGTATCGTCTCCGCTCGCCCAATACGGCGGCGCGACAACAGCCTTTCGGCGCTTGCGCGGTCGGAAACCATCAGATCCCCAAATCAACCCCCGGAGGGGCCCAACCCCCGTCCGGAGACTCTATACCAGCTATCGCATTGGGAGCCAAAAGTTAGGCATAATCGCGGCCGACAAGCCCCCCTTGAGGTATCCAATGACCGATCCTTTCGACCTAGAGCGCTTTGTCAGGGCCCAGGACCCGGTTTTTCGCGACGTCCAGGGGGAGCTGGCCCGGGGCCTGAAACAGACTCACTGGATGTGGTTCGTCTTCCCGCAGATCGCCGGCCTCGGCTTCAGCACCATGTCGCAGCGCTACGCAATCGGCTCGCGCGCGGAAGCCAGAGCCTACCTCGCCCACCCCGTACTCGGTCCGCGACTCATTGAATGCACCACGCTCGTGCTTGCCGTCGAGGGACGAACCATCAACGCGATCCTCGGCGCGCCCGATGACGCCAAATTCCGCTCGTCGATGACGTTGTTCGGCGCGGTCTCCGACGAACTCGTCTTCGACCAGGCGCTCGCCCGATATTTCGCAGGCGAGCGCGACGGCGCGACGCTGGAGATGCTCGCCAGGCTCGATCGGCCGGCGCGCTAGCGCGACCTACGCCTAGACGAATGGACGCATGCAGGCGGGGCATGGCGGCCGGCAGCGTAAACTCCGGATTAACACCGGCTGCCTATCGTTTGCGCAGAATAATTTTCTTCCCCGCGCCAATTGCCGGACAGATCATGAAAATCGGTACGCTGCTGACCACCGCCATCGTCTCGCTCTCGACAGTCGGCGGCGGCCTCGCCGTCTACGTCGCCGTGACGAAGTACCAGACGATGGACAGGATCGCCGAAGCGCAGGGACGACTCGCGATCGTCCGCGCCGCCAGCGACATCCCGCGCTACCTCAACCCCGAGCGCGGCTTCGCCACCAACATCCTCTACGGGCCCGCGACGGTCGATCCGGCGCAGCTCACCGAGCACGACAAGCTGCGCAAGCAGACCGACGGCGCCCGCGACCGGATGAACGCGCTGCGCAAGGAGCTGCCTGGCCCGTTCGACGACGGCGCCACCATCGGCAGCAACATCGACGCGATCAATTCGAAATTCACCGCGCTCCGCGAGGCCATCGACAAGGCGATCGCAGGACCTGCGGATGCCCGCAAGGACGCCGCCAAAAAGGTCGTCGCCGACAATGCCGTGCTCAATGCCGGCGTCACCGCGCTGCTCAACGAACAGGTCCGCCGCATGGCGATCCTCAATGGGGACGCCTACCGCCAGTCCAACTACGCCAACATCGCCATGACGCTGCGCGACGTCGGCGGCCTCAATTCCAGCGTGCACAAGAATCTCGTCGGCGCGAAGAAAGTGGCCAATGACGCCGAGAAGGCCGACATGGCCCGCATGCAGGGCCGCAACGACCAGATCGTGATGTCGCTGATGGAATTGCGTGGCAATGCGGCAACTCCGGCCAACGTCGCCGCGGCGCTGGAGACGATGAACGCGAACTATGTCGAGGAATTCGGCCGCGAGATGAAGCTCGTCAAGGACGGCGCCGTCAGCGGCAAATACGAGCACGATGTCGAGACCTTCTACGTGGCGTCCCAGAAGGGCCTCGGGTCCATCATCGGCGTCCGCGACGCCTTCTACGACAACGCCGAGCAGATCCTCGCCGGCGCTTCCTCCGCGGCGCGCACCAGCTTCACCATTGCGCTGGCCGGCCTCCTCGCCGTGCTGATCGCCAGCGCCGGCCTGATCGTGATGGTCCGCCGCCGCGTCTGCGCTCCGATCGTCAGCCTGACGACGCGGATGTCGCGGCTCGCCGACGGCGACGTTGCTGACGAGATTCCCGGCGCCGAGCGTTCCGACGAGATCGGTGCGATGGCCTCCGCCGTCCAGGTGTTCAAGGACAACATGATCCGGGCCGACCGGCTCGCAGCCGAGAAGCAGGCCGAGAACGACGGCAAGATGCGCCGCGCCCAGGCGCTCGACGGGCTCACCCGCGCATTCGAAGCCAAGGTCACCGAGCTCGTCGGCGGCCTCTCCCGCGCCTCCTCCACCATGGAAAGCACGGCGCAATCGATGACCTCGACGGCGGCCCAGACCAACAGCCAGGCCGCGGTCGTCGCCGCCGCCTCGCAGCAGACCTCGACCAACGTGCAGACGGTCGCGAGCGCGACCGAAGAGCTGACCTCCTCGATCTCCGAGATCGGCCGTCAGGTGGCACAAAGCACTGAGATCGCGGCCCGCGCCGTCGACAACGCCCGCCGCACCGGCGACACCGCGCGCGCGCTCGCCGAGGGTGCCCAGAAGATCGGCGACGTCGTCACGCTGATCCAGAGCATTGCCGAGCAGACCAATCTGCTGGCGCTCAACGCGACCATCGAAGCCGCCCGCGCCGGCGACGCCGGCCGCGGCTTTGCGGTTGTCGCATCCGAGGTGAAGTCGCTGGCGGGCCAGACCGCCAAGGCCACCACCGAAATCTCCGAGCAGATCACCGCGATCCAGTCCGCAAGCGACGAGACCGTGAACGCGATCCGCAACGTCGCCGACGTCATCGCCGAGATCGACCAGATCGGCACCGCGATTGCGGCTGCGATCGAGGAACAGGGTTCGGCGACCCGGGAGATCTCCCGCAGCGTCCAGGAAGCCGCGCGCGGCACCCAGGAGGTCAACAGCAACATATCGGGCGTGCAGCGTGCCGCCGACGACACCGGTGCAGCCGCAAGGGAAGTGCTGGGCGCGGCCGAGCAGCTCTCGACCCAGTCGCGCGATCTCGCCGGCCAGTTCGACCGCTTCCTCGGCGAGGTCAGGGCCGCCTAAGAGCGGCCGGCGGCATCAGGCCGCTCTTGTCACGATCCGCCTGCGTCCCAGGTCAATGAATGGCACTTCGACGAAGCGACACATCAGCCAGGCCGCCGGCGTCGTGATCAGCAACGCTGCCAGGAACAGGACCGCTGCGCGGATGACCGGATCCAGCTCGACCGGCAGCAGACGAGTCGCGATCGCAAGCCCGATCATGTGCAGCAGATAGAAGCTGTACGATATTCGTCCAAAGAACCGGGCGATATCGAGATCCAGCGGCCGCAGTGCGACGAGCTTGCCGGGGCTGAAGGCGGCAAGCCAAATCAGAACGGACGCGCAGAGCGTTTCAAACGCGATCGTTACGGCGGTCTGCTTGCGAACCGCCACTATGACCAGGACAACAAGAGCGATGGCAGCGATCGTCGCTGCCCAAGGTGGTTGCGATCCCCTGGTCAGCGTGGTCCGGCTTGATTGTACAAGCAAGCCCACGACGAACGCGTAGAGCGGCGCAAGATTGGTGAAGCCGCCCAGCAAGTGAACATAGGGTCCCCAGAACGCAATTGCGAAGAGAAAGGCGACCAGGAGCCACACCGGGGTCGTGCCATGACGCCTCAGCAGAGCGTGGGATATCAGGATCACCGGAACTGCGACGCACTCCACGGTCAGGGACCACATCACGCCGTTGATGTCGCTCTTGATGAGGAGCGCATTGAGGACGACGTTGAACGGGTCGAACGAGGGCAGAAAGCCGATATAGAAGCCGAAGGTTTGATAGGCTAGCGTCAGCAGGAGCACCGTCGCGACAGCGGCAGGGAGCAGCCTGAACAGGCGGTGACGCACGAAGGTGACCGGATCGGGATCTCGATCCAGCGATCGCGCGAGAAGGAAGCCGCTGAGCACGAAGAAGACGACGACCGGCGCCATTCCGGTCGCGACCATGTCCTAAGACAGCATGCAGGCGTGAAACGCAAGCACCGACAGGGCCGCATAGCCACGCATGGCCTCAAGTCGCGGCAGAAACGCCGAATTCTCACGCAATTCCATTGGGCTGAATGGTTGGCGCGGCAGATCGCTGACGGCAACCGCCCCCCTGCGCGGAACAGCATACGGCATCAGTAAGGCGGCGCCTTGCGCGCCCGCTGCGCCTTGGCGGCCTCGATCCACCACAGCAGGTCGTCGGCAAAGCGCGGGAACGAGCGCTCCAGTGCCTTGCCGCCCTCGCCGATCGGCTCGCTCTCGGCCGACAGCGTCTGCGCGATCGGGCCGACGCCGATGGTGCTCGACACCACGACCATGCCCATCTCCGACAGCGTGCCATGCCAGGCGGTGGAGGCGCGTGCGCCGGACAATCGGCCGGCGGAGTAGCTCACGATCGCAGCCGGGCGCCAGAACCACTCTTCCAGGAAGTGATCGGTGAGGTTCTTCAGGCCGGGCTGGATGCCCCAATTGTATTCGCCGGTGACGAAGACAAAACCGTCGGCGCCGCGGATCTGCCCCGCCAGCTTCTCGAGCGCCTCGGGTGCTGCCCCCTTGGGATATTCCTTGTACATGCGATCGAGCATCGGCAGGCCGATCGCCTTGGCGTCGATGAACTCGACCTCCTCGCCGCGCTGGCGCAGGCGATCGATGACGAAATTCGCAAGGCGGACGCCCATGCGGTCGGAACGGTAGGAGCCGTAGAGGACGAGGATGCGAGTACTCATGGCCGGCACGCTAGCACGAAACAGCGATACGGCCTCAACCGATTTGCCGCGCTACCGTTGCCGTCCGAGCTCCAGCGTTTGCGACGGCGTCTCGCCGAACTGGTCGCGATAGCTTCTGGAGAAGTCGCTGAGATGCCAGAAGCCGAACGCCAGTGCGACGGCCTTGACGCTATCGGCACCGGCGAGCAGGCGCTGGCGCACCAGCCACAACCGGCGCAGGCGCAAATAGCGATGCAGGCTCATGCCGCGATAGCGGCGGACGACGTCGTGCAGGGTGCGGACGGACAGGTTGAGCTTGCGCGCAATCTCCTCGCTGTAGATCGGCTGCGAGAGGTCGTCGGACAGAAGCGCGCGGATCTCCCGGAAGATCCTGAAGTTGCGCTCGTCATTGGGACGCAGGGTCCATCGCGCGGCAACGACGCTTTCGAATGCGTCGTCGACGGCGCCAAGCAGGGACTCCTTCATGGCTGCAGCCTTCAGCTGCACGTCCGCGGCTCCGATCGGCTCCGACGCGGCAGCCAGCACCTCCCGGACCAGGCTGCGCAGCCGGTTCAGGCTCGCGGCCGTCGTTTCAAATATCTTGAAGCTGGATGTCGCGTGCGGCCAGCCGCGATCCGTCACCTCCGGCCTGAACACCACCGAGGCAATTTGCCGCTCCACCTCCTCGATGGTGGTGTAGGCGGCGCCGCCGATGCCGATCACGATGACAGGTCGTGCCCGCTGCGAGCCGTTGAAGCGGATGGGCACGTTGAGCTCATCCATCGTGAATCCGATGGCGGTGCAATTCTCGACGAGCTGCGCGTCGACGACGCGGGGAAACGCCCGCGTGAAATTCACGTCGCAACCGGGCAGCGACAGGATGGTCTGCTCGGCCGAAATCCTCCGTACGAAGGGCGTGAACTCGAAATTCAGGCCTCGTATGGCATTCCGAAATTCGTCGACGTCGGAGAAGCGAAATACCCTGGGCGCAATACTGTTCATGGCAATGTGAAACGTCGCGTCGTAACCAACGCGCGTCCGGCGGCGATGCCGGCCCGAGTTTCCCCCTTTCGGTTGTCCCGTTCGACCGAAAGAATCATCCTAATTCGTCTCGTTCAGTTGGCGAGGGTCCCGTTCAAAGGACAAGTCGCCGCATCGAGTCTCGCCGAATTTCGATAGCGTTTCCAGCGCCGCCAGCGGTGCGCTGATACCCCGTCGATCAAGTTCTAAATTTCAAATTAACGCCTGTCAGGCGGAATGAAGGTCATTGGATAGTCGCGATTTTTTTGAGTCAGGCCCCTGCCATGATGGCAAATTTGCCTGCTGATATTCTGGTTGAGCTGGAACAGGCGGTCGCTACGTGCCCGCCGGACCGCTGTGCACGCATCCTATCCGGCATTGTGCAGTTGCTCACCGGTAGCCGCGATCGACCTCAGGAATTGCTCGCCGGCGTGGTTGACGGCGTTCTGCTGCGATTGACGGAACGCGTCGAGGCCAAGTCGCTCGTCCAACTCAGCACGGCGCTTGCCGAGCTCAAGGTGGCCCCGCCCGAGGCATTGCAGCGCCTTGCCTCGCACGACGACCCTGACGTGGCCTGTCCAGTCCTCCTCAAATCGCAGGCAGTCTCCGCCACCGATCTCGCGACGATCGCGGCCTCGTGCGGCGAGCGGCATCAACGCGCGATCGCCGCGCGCAACTCGATCGAGCCTGAAGTGGCCGAGGCGCTGATCAAACGCGGCGGCCCGATCTGCCTTGCGCTGATCAAGAACCCGGGAACCCAATTCTCCGAGGCAGCTTACACCGCGCTGATCGCCAGGGCCGATCCGGACGGCGAGATTGCCAAGGCGCTGGTGCTGCGGCCCGGTACGCCCGACCTGGTCGTCCGGAAGCTGCTCTCCCAGAAGGCGCCGGCCCCGAAGGCGCCGGCCAAGGCCAACGCATCCACCATTCCGCCCGCACAACACGCCGCGCCGGTTCCGCCCAAGCTGCCCTGCCCGGCCGACTATGCGAGCGCGAGGCCGGAGATCGTCGCCCTCAGCCGCGTCGGCAAGCTCAACGATTCCACCGTCAACCGCTTCACGATCCGCGGCGAGACGGCCAATCTGTTCACGGCGCTCTCGGTGCTCTCGGGCGCTCCGATCGAGATCGTCGAGCATGTCATGACCGATGACGATTGCGAGGGCCTCGTCATGGCCTGCCGGGCCGCACGGCTGAACTGGGCCACTACGCTTGCGATCCTGAGCAACCGCAGCGGCTCACGGCTCTCCTTCGTCGAGCGCGAACGGGCGCAGCAGATTTTCGAAACGCTTCTCTTGTCGACCAGCCAATGGACAGTGCGCTGGGGGGAAATTGCAGCGAGTGCCAACCCAAGCGATGCGGGACATCGCGGCACAAAAATGGGGGTTAACCGATGAGGTTCGACGGTCGAAAGGCGCTTCGCGTACGGATGGATCACAAGCAGGCCGTCAATCTGATGGGCTCCGACGGCACCTGGCGACGTAGTTGCTTCCTGCTCGACGTGTCGCAAAGTGGCGCCAAGATCGAGGTCGAAGGGACGCTCGACGTGCTCCAGGCCAAGGAATTCTTCATGCTGCTGTCATCGACGGGGCTTGCCTACCGGCGGTGCGAATTGGTGTGGATCGACGGCACCATGGCCGGCGTGCACTTCATCACCGCTGACGGCAAGAAGAAGCCGGCGAGCGCAAAGGCGGCCGCCGCGCCAAACTCCACGCCGAGCAAATAGGCTCCAGAATTCATCGAGCTCATTCAACGTCATCATAGTCCGGTCCGCCGTGCAGAGTGCCCGAACCATATCCAGCCCCGCCAAAAACGACGGCGGCGTCCGAATGACGGAAGCGATTCGCCCGTTTGTGCATGTGCTGGCCGATTCGTCCGACAAACTGGCGGGCGTCTGCTCGGCCCTCGAACGGCAATTTACCGTCGCCGGCGAACGACTCGATGCGGAAGCCAAGCTGTCACAAGTGCCATTCGCGGTCGTCGTTCGCGCGGAGCTGCGTGACGTCGGCACCATCGCGGCCATCAAGAAGCGCGCCGGCAAGCTGGCGAAAGCCACGAAGCGCATCTTCCTCGTCGAGCACTCGTCTCACGTCGGCATCTCGCAGGCCTACGCACTCGGCGCCACCCTCGTTCTTCCTGGGGCTCTCAACAAGAGCAAGCTGCTGGCAGCGCTGGCTGACCCGGCCGAACCGGCCTCTGCTGGCTCAAGTGACGCAGCGCAACCGGACAACGCCGTCGAAGCCGCGGCGACCGCCATCGCGTCGATGTTCACGGCCGTCACGCTCGGCGAGCCCCTCGACGTCGACGGCACGAAGGAAGCGGGCCGCAGGATCGCCGACCGCATCACCGAGCACGGCCTGTCCGAATGGCTTGCCACGGTGCGGCGTCACCATGAGGGAACCTACCAGCATTGCCTGCTCGTGACCGGCGTGGCGATCGACTTCGGGCTCAGCCTCGGCGTCGGGCGAACCGATCTCGAGCGGCTGTATTCCGCGGCCATGTTCCACGACATCGGCAAGGCGCAGATTCCGCTTGCGATCCTCGACAAGCCCGGCCGCCTCGACACCGACGAACGCGCCATGATCGAGAAGCATCCGGCAGCGGGTTACGAGTTTCTGAAGGATCACGAGAAAATCTCGCCCGAGATTCTCGACGCCGTGCGGCATCATCACGAATATCTCGACGGGAGCGGTTATCCCGACGCGCTGTGCGGCGAGAGCATCAATGACATCGTCCGCATTCTGACGATCTCGGACATCTTCGCCGCGCTGATCGAACACCGGCACTACAAGCCGACAATGCCCCGCACCGAGGCCTACAACATTCTTTGCGGGATGACCGGAAAACTCGAGAAGGCGCTCGTAACCTCGTTCAAGGAGGTTGCGCTCACGCGATGACCGCGCAGGCTGGGCGATCCCGCAGCGAGGACCTCGTCACGAACCGCGCTTAGTGCGTGGCCCGGTATTTGGCGCGGTGCGGAATCGACCGGGAGGCCAGTCCTTCCGCAAGCAGCTTCATGTCCTCGCGTCTGCCACTCCGGATCAGCTTGCCGAGCTCATCGGGTGTGAAGGGCAGATTTGGATCATCATCAATCGGATACCGCTGTCGCGGACCGAAGAACCGTCGAACCAGGCTAGCCAGCCGCCGCATGTCGATTCCCTCGCGCCAGCAACAAACCTTTCACTCCGCGTATTGTTCCTCCCGCGCGATCGAGATTGCAAGAGGCCACCAACGGCTCAGCATCAAAAAAATCGACGAGAGAATAATCTCCTCTCCTCCACCTCAGCCGGCTCTCCGCGTTAGTCGGCTCGCAGCGTCAGCCGGCTGTGCGCATCAGTGACTTCCCGCACTAGTCGGCAAAGCCGACATAACGCACGAAATCGTCGTTGCCCTCGCGATCGGAGCGCACGGCGTTCGCGGCGAAGCTGTCGTCGGGATACCCCATCGCCACACATGTCATGATGACTTCGTCTTCCGGAATCTTCGCGACCTCGCGCACGATGTCGGAGCGCATGATGCCCTGCCCGTTGATCACCGAACCGAGACCGCGGTCCCAGGCCGCGAGCACGATGCCGTAGCAGAGCGCACCGAGATCGAAATGGCAGACCGCGCCGGGATCCAGCACGCGGTCATAGGTCAGCACCAGCGAGACCGGCGCGTCGAACTGGCGGAAGCCGCGCAGCACCCAGTCCTGCCGCATCGGCTTGTCGTCGCGCTCGATCCCCATCGCGCCGAACAGCTTCTTGGCGATGTCGACCTGCCGGGTGCGATGAATGCCCTGGTATTCGCCATGGCTGATGATATCGCGCTTGACCTTGGCGCCGCCGACCATCTCCTCCATGTTGCGGCGGCGCAACTCTTCAAGCGGAGGGCCTGTGAGCACATGCACATGCCAGGGCTGGGTGTTCATCGACGACGGCGCGCGCTTGGCGCTCTCGATGATCGCCTCGATCACCGCGCGCGGCACCGGCTGCTGCTTGAAACCGCGCACGCTGCGGCGCGACTGGACCAGCGTTTCGAATTCCAACTCTTGACCTCCCTGACCGTTCATTCCGCGGCATTGCAATTGTAACGCGTAACCGGTTGCCGATGCGGTACGCCAAATCTATGCTACCCCGCAAGCAAGACCAAGAACCCAGCGAGGACCTGCAAATGCCCGCACCGCTCGATCCCGTCATCGCCCAGATCATTCCGCTGCTGCCGCTGCGCGATCCCACCACGATGACGCCACAGAGCGCGCGCGATGCCTTGCGCGCACTGGCTGCCTCGCGTGCGGATGTGCCGCCGCCCCCCGTCGACACGGTGCAGGATATCAAGGTGAAAGGCGGCGCCGGGCCGCTCGATGCACGTGTCTATCGCGTCGGCCCCAATCCTGCGCCAACCGTAGTCTTCTTCCACGGCGGCGGCTGGGTCGCGGGCGATCTCGAAACCCACGACCGGCAGGCGCGCAATCTCGCGATCGAAACCGGCGCGGTCGTCGTCTCCGTCGATTATCGGCGCCCGCCGGAAACGCGCTTTCCCGGCGCCTTCGAGGACGCGTTCGCCGCTGCGAGTGACATCTTCAACCGCGTCGCGGAATTTGGCGGCGATGCAAAGCGTCTCGGCGTTGCCGGCGACAGCGCCGGCGGCAATCTCGCAGCCGCCACCGCGATCGCCTGCCGCGACGCCGGCATCACGCTCGCGGCGCAACTGCTGGTCTATCCCGTGACCGACGTCGTCGGGGGCTACGCGGATGCGCGCGAGAACGCGCCCTATCCGTCACGTACCGAGAATGCCGACGGCTATTTTCTGACACGCGCGACGATGGAATGGTTTTGTGGCCACTATCTCGCCGATCCCAAGGGTGCCGCCGACTGGCGGGTCTCGCCGCTCCGCGCCGCTTCGCTCAAAGGGCTCGCGCCCGCGATCGTGACCACCGCATGGTTCGATCCGTTGCGCGACGAAGGCACGGCCTATGCACGGGCGCTGGAGGCCGCCGGCGTCCGCGTCAAGCACCATGAGGGCCCCGGCCTGATCCACGGCTATTTCGGCCTTGGCGATGCTTCCGCGGCCGCGAAGGCCGAGGCGCAACGCGCACGGGCCGATTTCAAGACACTGCTCGCGCGCGGAATCTGAACCGCAGATGAATGGAAAAATCCGCGACATCGGTCGTGGCGCGCATCGATCCTGCTTGATTGCGCCACGATTCGCGGCTCCAATCCGCTCGGTAATTTTGTCCTAGGGAGACACCCATGATGAAGCGGATTTTTCTCGCAGCGATCGTCGCCACCTTTGCAGCGGGCTCGGCCTTCGCGGAGGACACCTGCGAGAGCAAGGCGGTCGGCAAGGACGGCAAGGCACTCGCCGGCGCCGCCAAGACCTCGTTCATGAAGAAGTGCAAGGCCGACGCTTGCACGCCCAAGGCCGTCAGCGCCGACGGCAAGCCGCTTGCCGGTGCCGCCAAGAACAGCTTCATGAAGAAGTGCGAAGTCGGCGCCTGATCGCTGCTGGTTCGCCACTGCTGCACGGACACTCTGCAACTCCGTCGTGCCCGGGCCTGTCCCGGGCATCCACATATGTGTGTCCGTGCGGCACAGATCAGATGGCCGGGCCAAGTCGAAAGCACGAACGTCCTCTGGTAACATCGTCGTCAAGCCGTTCGAATTAACCACCAATTCGATCCAATTTTAATAAGACAACAACGCTGCTTGTTAGCGTGAGCCGCACAGATCAACGTGCGGGAATTGCCGTTTTCCGGATATCGGCGGGACCGGGAAAGTGACTTCGTCGAGTGCGATCGTCTTTCATTGGGAGCATCTCGCCATGATCGAACGTCGTGCAATGAAGCGCATACCGATCAACCGGGCCGCGCGGCTATCGTTTGGTGAAATTCACGGGACTCATCCGTGCTTGGTGCGCGATATCAACGCCTTGGGTGCCCGCATTTCCACGCCGTACTACATATTTGCCGACGAGTTTGTGTTGTCGTTCGACGGCCATTCCGGAATTTTCTACTGCCGCGTCGTATGGAAAAAGGAGACGCTCTGCGGCGTTTTATTCCTCCTGCGTCGTCGCTCGCCAAAAGCAGCGAACGATTCCGGCGCGCCCGCAAATGTGGTGCGACTTGATCGCCGGCTCGTGTGCCGCGGCGGGGTCTTTAGCCCGGAAGTATCGACCTGACTCCTCGCCCGCGCGGGTGCATATTGCAGCGGTAGGGCGTCGCGAGGTGACCGAATGAAACGCCGCAATTTTGTCGCGCTTCTCGGCGCTGCGGTGACCGTCATGCCCCTCGCGGCCCACGCGCAGCAACCCGCGGTGCCGCGGGTTGGCTATGTCTGGGGTGGCGTTCGCGGGACGGACTTGTACTACCAGACCGGCTTCCGTCAGGGACTTGCGGACCTGGGATATGTCGTGGGGCGCAACCTGCTGCTCGCGCAACGTGCAACGTCCACGGTGCCGATCGTCTGCATGAGCGGAGATCCGGTCAGAGCCGGTCTTGTGGCAAGCCTTGCCCGACCAGGCGGCAATATCACCGGGCTGTCGCAGCTCTCGGGCGAATACGGTGTCAAGTGGGTGGAACTGCTGAAGGAGGCGGCACCGAAAGTGCGCCGTGTCGCAGTGTTGTGGAATCCTGACAATCCGACGACCGCCAACCAAGTCGAACTCATGCAGAAAGCGGCGCCCGGTCTCGGTATCGAGCTGACGGCTCTCTCGATACGGCGCGCGGACATCGACAACAGCTTCGCCGCGCTTGGGGAGAGAGGCTTCGATGGTCTCGTCGTCACCGACGATCCATCGCTGATACCCCTTGTTCCCCGCCTGATCGAGTTCACTGCAGAGCGGCGCTTGCCGGCGATCTATCCATTCCGCGACTCGGCTCAGAGAGGAGGACTGATGTCGTACTCGGCCAACCTTTTCAAACTATGGCAACGCGCTGCAAGCTATGTTGATCGCATTCTGAAAGGGGCCCGTCCGGCGGAGCTTCCCGTCCAGCAGACGACGGATGTGACCCTGAATATCAACCTCAAGACCGCCAAGGCCCTCGGTCTCGACATTCCCATGACGCTGTCCGCCCGAGCCGACGAGGTGATCGAATAGCAACGGAAATGCTGCGCGCGAAAATTGCGCTTGGGAGACTGTCGCCGGGCGCATCAGTACGGGGTTGATGAACGCAAGCGGCCGCCTGATAGCCTCGCCTGCGGTCGCTGCCAATACGGGTTGTCCACGCACATCGCGGAAAGTCCGATCGCCGACGCTCGGCACTGATCCCATGACGTATAAGCGCATTCGAAATAGGTGCTGCCTCCCCACTCCCATCTCTGAAGGCAGACGGGGTGGCTGGGATCGTAAGTTTGGGCTGTAGCCGAGGCGATCGCCAGGATCGCCGCACCGCCCAGGATTAGCCAACGGAGCATCCACATCGCCGTCTCCTCCAAATGGATCATCCAAGCTTTCCGGTTCGACCGCCGCTCATGTGGAGACAGGAGATGCCTTGCGACGCTTCATAGCTCCTGCGTCGTCGCTCGACGAAAGCGGGGAACGATTCCGTCGCGCCCATATCGGCACCTCAGCGCTCGCCCCGGGCCGGCGGACATAACTCATCCGATAAGGGGCCCAGAGCCTTGCTCGGAAAGACCCTGCAGCCGCCATCCTGCAATATCACTGGTCTTTCCGCATTGCTCGCAATTCAGGTGAGAGCATCCCCTAGCTCGTCCCCGCTGAACGTTCTCGCGGGAGGCTTCACATCCGCAGCGCGGGCAAGCTAGCGCCGCGCGCCCGCATCCAGGGCTTGCGAGCAAGAAACTGGCGAAGTTCGATACGCGGTCGACGATCCTTCTGATCAATTTGGATTATCCAAACGACGGCCCCGGACTTGGGTTGAGTGTGAGGTTCCGGGACCGTCATCGAGGCGCGGACCGCAGCCCACCCGCGCACTGCCAGTAACGTAGATGTCCGTGCGACGGACAATTGTCTTCTGGTACAATCCCACTGCGTGTCATCATGCCCGCTAGCGGGCATTGCGGTGCTCGGAGCCGATAGCCAATCCTGGCCCGTCAGCGAAACATCGATGCCTCTCAACCAAGTCCGCCTGATGGGCCGCAGCGCACTGGATATCTCGCGCCGAACTCTTCGCATTTGCCCTGTACCGAAGACCTTTGATCTGGATCAAGGAGTCGAACTATCGATGCAATCTCAACTTGGGCGATAGGCGACGTTCGGAACCATCGACGCCTGTCACATCAAATTCGCGAATTAGGGGGCAACCAACAGACCTGCAACGTAGTGGAGAGACCGCCATGGCCGTCAATCTCATTTCAGCTGCACAACAGCTCCTGACCCCTGAAGTCATTGCGCAGATTTCCTCCTTTCTTGGGATGGACCGAAGCGCGACGCAGAAGGCCGCAATAGCGGCCATCCCGACAATACTGGCCAGCCTGTCGGATCTGGTCGGAACCCCGGCCGGCGCCAATCAACTGTCAAAACTGCTGTCACAACAGCAAGGCAGCAATCCCATGGATATGTTGCGCAACGCCGGCGCCCCGGACCTGGCTCAGACGGGTTCGAGCATGTTGTCCGGACTGCTTGGAGGCCGAACCATGGATACCATGGCCCAGGCGATCGGGAGTTTCGCGGGAATGGGCGATGGCGGCGGCAAGTCGTTACTCGCCGTGGTCGGGCCGCTGGTCCTGGGTATGCTCGGCAAGCAGCAGCATGACGCCGGGATGGATGCAAACGGACTGGCATCGCTTCTGCGCTCGCAGAAAGATCAGATCATGGCGGCGATTCCATCGGGCCTCAGTGATCAACTCGGCGCCGCGGGCCTGATCGACAAGGCACGCAGTGGAATGGCGACGGCCGCCGCCACAGGGAGCCGGATCGCCGGCGTTTCCGGCGCCACTGGCGCGAGCCAGGCCGCCATGGCCGCCGGCCGGACGCAATGGCCATATTGGCTCGCCGCGCTCGTTATCGTTGCCGGACTTGCCATATATGCGCTTCAGCGTCCGACCGAGCAGACGGTCGCTCAGAGTACAAACGTTACGCGGCCCTCAACCGGAACTGTGGGCATGGCGCCCGCGGATCTGACCGTTGACGGCGTGAATCTGGCGAACCAGGTCAATTCGTCCCTTGGTACGCTGCAGGCTCAACTGCCGACCATCACCGATGAAGCTAGCGCGCAGGCGGCCCTGCCGAAGATCAACGACGCCATCTCACAGCTGGATGGCGTCACGGCACGAGCTGCCAAGCTTTCTCCGGAAGCGCGACGCGCGCTTGCCAAGCTGATCGTCGCGGCGGCGCCGGCCATCAATCAGATGTGCGACAAGGTCTCGGCGACACCGGCCGGCACGATCGCAAAGCCAGTGATCGACAATCTTCGTGCCAAGCTCGACCAGTTGGCGAAAGCCTGAAAGCCAGAGACGTCACACGCAATAAACTCGCCACACTTCAGGACGGGACGTGTTTCCCACCCTCCCGTCCTGCAAGATGAAAGGAGAAGACTCCATGGCCGACAAGACCAGTTTCACCAAGGATGAATGGGCGCTCCTCCTGAGAAGCCCGATGAATGCTGGAATGGCCATTACGGCTGCCGAACCGAGCGGATTGTTTGGCCTTCTGAAGGAATCATTTGCTGGCGGCACCGCGCTCGCCCAGGCGGCCACCGATCCCAATGCCAACCCCATGGTAAAGGCTGTGGTCGCCGACTTCCAGACGAGCGACGGCCGGGCCGCGGCTCATGACGGGTTGAAGGCGGAGCTCGGCAAGAGCACGCCGGCCGAGATCAAGACCAAGACAATCGCATCGTTGCATGAAGTCACGGCGCTGCTTGCTGCGAAAGCTCCGGATGATGCCGCGGCTTTCAAGGGCTGGCTGCGTCAGATTAGTCAAAAGACGGCTGAGGCTGCATCGGAAGGCGGAGGGTGGTTCGGTGGGGGCGTTCAGGTCAGCGACGCCGAGAAAGCAACCCTCGGCGAAATCTCCAGCGCGCTTGGCATCTGATCTCGGTGGGCCGCACGGCCCACCTCTACGCGCCCTGCACCATTGGTTTGCGGGATGCCAGAGCCGCTGGCTTCCCCAAGGCCAGCGGCTGTTCTTTGCGGCGATGTGCGGGCAGTTGGGCAAATTCTCGTTGCGCGTCGGCTGGGCGCTGACCGAAATGGCAACTCCGCTGCCTTCCACGGCAACGTTGACATATGTCAAAGCCGGCAATTCCTGGAACCGAACTACTCCAACCAGCTGAGGCGCTGGGGGGGCCATCATGAAACGATGGAGCGGTCAACCTGCACTGCTCGCTGCTACCGCGATTGCTGCATCATGCATCGCATTCGATGGTGGAATTGACTCTGCGCATGCGAAGTTCGGTCGAATAACGAAGTCGGCGATTGTCCCTGGCGCAACGCCACTGGAAGTGCATGACCATACCCGCGACGCAAACGGTTCGCCAAACGCCAACGACCTCCCCTCGCTTGCCACGAAGTCACCGCGACGGCGTCAGCGCGCAACAGGGCAAGGCCCGAAAGCTCACGGCGACATTCGGCGAGCAACGCATCGGAAGAGCAACCATCAGCATGCACTTCATAAAAAGCATCCCAGAAGGGAAACCCCACTGTTCGGGCTTGCGAGTTTCTACTCGGAAGACCAGATGACCGCGAGTGGCGAGAGGTTCAACAAGCATGCGCTGCATGCGGCGCATCCGTCCTTGCCTTTCGGAACGCGCCTGCGCGTGACTAATGTCTTGAACAAAAAGTCCGTGATCGTGAGAGTCAACGACCGCGGTCCATTTGTTCATGGACGCATCATCGACGTTACATCGGGTGCGGCCGCAGCCCTTGGAATGATCAAGATCGGCGTGGTCAATGTCACGCTTGAAATCGTTCGATAATGGCCGCCAATTTCATATATCGACGGCGGCCGGGCCGTGATCAATACGGCGGGAAAGGACTGATTTGGGCGTACACGGCCTAGTCCCGCTTGAACCGATAGTCGAACGCCCCATCCAGCGGCTTGATCAGCCCGACCGTCGGAGCCGGAAAATGGATCGGCAGGATCAGCGTGTCGGTGTCCGCAACGGAGGCGAATAACTTTCGTCGCGACACCGCCGACTGCCTGGCATCCCAATCCGGCTTCGCCGACCAGTCCGGCTCGCGGCACTGGATCTGGTGATGCATGAGATCGCCCGCGACCACCGCGCGGCGCCCCTTCGAAAAGATATTCACGCAGCAATGACAAGGTGAGTGCCCCGGCGTCGGCGTCAGCGTGACGGTGTCATCGAGCGCGTAGTCGTCGTCCACCAGCAGCGCCTGCCCGGCCTCGACGATCGGCAGGCAGTTGTCGCGGAAGACGGTGCCGGGCGGGTTGTTGCCTTTGGCATTCTCCGCCTCCCAGGCCGCGTACTCGCCCTTGTGAAAGACGTACTTTGCATTCGGAAACGTCGGCACCCAGCGCCCGTCGCGCAAGGTCGTATTCCAGCCGGTGTGATCGATGTGCAGATGCGTGCAGAAGACGTAGTCGATCTGCTCGAAAGAGATGCCGAGCGCGAACAATTCGTTGCGCCAGCGCACCTTGCCGGGAAAGTCGAACGGCGGCGGATGGCCCTTGTCCTCGCCGGTGCAGGTGTCGACGAGGATGGTGTAGCGCGGCGTGCGCACCACGAAGGTCTGATAGGTGATCACCATCATGCCGCGCGCGGCATCGAACACCTCCGGCTCCATCGTCGGCAGATGACGGGCGAACACGCCCTCGTCATAGGCCGGGAAGAAATCCTGCGGCCGCCGCCACGGCCCTTCCCGCTCGATCACCGCATCGATGGTGATGTCGCCGATCCGCAGTTGCTTCACGCGTCTCCTCCCGCTTTTTCTTCAGCGTAACGAGCGAGTTCGCAGTGCTCAAGGCTCATATGCGCATGTCTGTGCGGCCGGGACCTTGATTTCGGTGTGACGTGACCACAGCCACGCCGCGTTATCTCAACGACGCACACACGTCGCCGAGGCGTCACACGCGCGTCGTGGGCCACGCTCGATAATCCCCGCGTCATTCCAGGTCAAACCCGCGCAGGTTGCGCAGCAAGAAACATGGGGCACCACGTGGACATGAAGGCGCTCTTCTCCCTGATCTCGTCGATATCGCTCGCCGCATCGCTGGCTGGCACCGCAATTCCGGCGCACGCCGATCAGGACGACAACGGCCGCGACCGCGGCTTCGACAATTCCAGGGATCGCGACCACGATCGCGACCATCATCACGGACACCGCTCGCCGCCGGTAGTCGTCATCTCGCTCGACGGTGCAAAGCCCGATTTCATCCAGCAATTTATCGACGAAGGCGTACTGCCGCGCGACGGCGCTCTGGCGCGGCTGAGCCGCCATGGCGCGGTGGCGCAGCAAAACATCACGGCGTCGCCGTCACTTACCGCCGTCTCGCATATCGAGATCGCCACCGGCTCGACCGCCGTCCACAACGACATTCCCTCGAACACCTATCAGGCGATCGTCGGGCCGGTTACGTCGAGCCTCAGCGGTTTCGCCGCGCCGATCGGCGGCTATCGCGAGAGCCCGCTCGGGCCCTCGCCGCGTCCGACGGCATTGCCGCTGTGGGTGCAACTGCGCCAGCAGGGCAGGAAAGTCGTCACTGCGACGTGGCCGGGCGGCGACGGCGCCGACATCTCGATCAACGGCACGGTGGTGCAACCGGCCCAGCCGATCCGCATCACCGACTACACCGTGCCGTTCGGCGCATTCGGCGGTATCGGCGCCCAGGGCTTTTCGCTCACATCGGCGGACTTCGCCGCCGATCCGGCCGTGGCCACGGCCCTCCAGGCGGCTGGCCGCTTCTCGTTCAGCCCGGTGCTGGCAACCTCCGCGCCGATCGAGACGTTCTCATGCGCATCCGCTCCGACCGCAACCTGCACCAACGCGGCTACCCAGGACATCAAATATGCGATCCGGGTAGCGGCGCTCGACACCACCAATGACAGCAGGGTGAACTACGACACGCTTGTGTTCTTCGACGCCACGCGCGGCATTACGGCTGGACCGTTCAAGCCCCCGGCGACCGGACCGGCCTATGCGAAGTTCGGTGGCGAGAACGCGCCGTTCTTCTTCGACGGCAGCGGCGCCAAGGTCGGTGCGGCCTACTTCGTCTCGCAGCTCGCGCCCGATCTCTCGGTGGTGCGCTTCGCCCGTTACGGCGCCAACTTCATTCCGCGCAACGCACCGGTCCTGACCGACGTCGACGACATCAACAACACTATCGGCTTCTGGCGTCCGCAGGCCGACTTCCGCATTCCGGAGCGGCTGAGCCCGGGCTTCACCAATTTCCCGGACATCGAGATCGAGGCGATGTTCGAGGACATGGTCAAGACCTTCGTGCGCTATCAGGCGGATATCGGCGAGCGCGCCATCCTGAACAATCCCGACGCCGATCTCGTGATGGTCTATATCGAGCAGCCCGACGGCTCCGAGCATCAGTTCCTGCTCACCGACCCGCGCCAGGGCACCAACCCGAAGGACCCGAACTCGATCGGGGCCAACCAGGACGCAGCCAAGGTCGCCCGTTACAAGTCCTACATTCGCTTCGCCTATCAGACCGCGGACAAGGCGGTGAAGCGGATCGCCGATGCCGCAGGGCCGGACAGCAACGTCATCGTCGTGTCGGACCACGGCTTTGCGCCGTTCCACACCTCGGTCAGCATGGCCAATATCCTGAAGAACGCCGGCATCGACACCACCAAGGTGGCGATCCGCACCTCCGGTCCGGCGGCCAACATCTACGTCAACCTGCAACAGCGCGAACAGGGTGGCACCGTCGATCCTGCCACCTACAAGTCGCTGGTGACGCAGATCACCGAGGCCGTGAGGAATGCCGTCGATCCCAACCCCAAATTCAACGCTTCGCTCGAGGACGGGCGGCTGTTCACGGTGGTCGAGACCCGCCCGCTACAATGCGAGGCCGGGCTCGGACAGTGCACCAGCAAGACCATCGGTCAGGACTTCGGCGACGTATTCGCGCTGATGGCCCCGGGGTACAATTTCGACGGCATCCAGAGCCCCGGCGTCGCCCGGCTCGGCGATGCTCCGTTCAATGCGGCGACGACCACGCTGTCGATGCCAAACTTCTACGGTGCCCACGGCCACGATCCCAAGCTGCCGGTGATGAGCGCGACCTTCATCGCCGCCGGCCCGCAGATCCGCAACAACACCACGATCCGACGCATGCACAATCTCGACGTCGCGCAGACCATCATGCAGATCCTGGGCGTCAGACCGCACCAGGTCGATGGCGAGGTGCTGCGCGAGATTTTGCGATAGCGATTGAGGGCCACAACGGATGGGTGCTGTACCGCCGCCCATCCCGCTAGTTCATTGCGAGTCTCTCGATTTGGTTGCAGCCCGGATGGAGCGAAGCGCAATCCGGGGCCGGAGCAACTGCATCACGCGACCGCTCGCGTGGAACGAATCCCGGATGGCCCTTCGCTCCATCCGGGCTACGGCTTCCAATTAAGACCGCAACCCCGGCGCTTCCTGCCCGGTGCGCGCGACATATTCGGTGTAGCCGCCGCCGAACTGGTGGATGCCTTCCGGCGTCAGTTCCAGCACGCGGTTCGACAGCGTCGCCAGGAAGTGGCGGTCATGCGAGACGAACAGCATGGTGCCCTCGAAATCCGCCAGCGCCGTGATCAGCATCTCCTTGGTGGCGAGGTCGAGATGGTTGGTCGGCTCGTCCAGCACCAGGAAGTTCGGCGGGTCGAACAGCATCTTGGCCATCACGAGGCGCGCCTTCTCGCCGCCCGACAGTACGCGGCAGCGCTTCTCGACATCGTCGCCGGAGAAGCCGAAACAGCCGGCGAGCGCGCGCAACGACCCCTGCCCCGCGGTCGGAAACTGGTCTTCGAGCGACTGAAACACGGTGCGCTCACCGTCGAGCAGATCCATCGCGTGCTGAGCGAAATAGCCCATCTTGACGCTGCCGCCGACTGCCACCGTGCCCTCGTCCGGCTCGCTCGCACCGGCGATCAGCTTGAGCAGCGTCGACTTGCCGGCGCCGTTGACGCCCATCACGCACCAGCGCTCCCTGCGGCGGATCATGAAATCGAGGCCGTCATAGATGCGCTTGCTGCCGTAACCCTTGTAGACGTTCTTGAGCGCCACGACGTCCTCGCCCGAGCGCGGCGCCGGCGGAAAATCGAATGCCACGGTCTGGCGGCGGCGCGGCGGCTCGACCCGCTCGATCTTGTCGAGCTTCTTCACCCGGCTCTGCACCTGGGCGGCATGAGACGCGCGCGCCTTGAAACGCTCGATGAACTTGATCTCCTTGGCGAGCATGGCCTGCTGGCGCTCGAACTGCGCCTGCTGCTGCTTCTCGTTCTGCGCCCGCTGCTGCTCGTAGAACTCGTAGTCGCCGGTATAGGTCGTGAGCGAGCCGGAATCGATCTCGATCACCTTGGAGATCACGCGGTTGATGAACTCGCGATCATGCGAGGTCATCAGCAGCGTGCCTTCGAAATCGTGCAGGAATTTTTCCAGCCAGATCAGGCTTTCGAGATCGAGATGGTTGCTCGGCTCGTCGAGCAGCATGACGTCGGGGCGCATCAAAAGAATACGCGCCAGCGCCACGCGCATCTTCCAGCCGCCGGAAAGCTTGCCGACATCGCCGTCCATCATCTCCTGGCTGAAGCCGAGGCCGGACAGCGCCTCGCGCGCGCGGCCGTCGAGCGCATAGCCGTCGAGTTCCTCGAACGCGTGCTGCACCTCGCCATAGCGCGCGATGATCTCGTCCATCTGGTCGGCCTTGTCGGGGTCGGCCATCGCGGCCTCGAGCTCGCGCAACTCGGCTGCGACCTCGCTGACGGGACCTGCGCCATCCATCACCTCGGCCACGGCGCTGCGGCCGCTCATCTCGCCGACGTCCTGGTTGAAATAGCCGATCGTGATGCCGCGATCAGTCGAGACCTGCCCCTCGTCGGGCAGTTCCTCACCGGCAATCATCCGGAACAAAGTGGTCTTTCCGGCCCCATTCGGGCCGACGAGCCCGATCTTCTCGCCCTTGTTAAGGGCGGCGGAGGCTTCGATGAACAGGATCTGGTGGCCGGCTTGCTTGCTGACGTTGTCGAGGCGGATCATGGGGTCTTTTTGGGAGGATTTTTTGCGTTGCAGCGTCATAGGCCATGCCGGCCGCCAGGGGAAGCCCGGCCGGGCCCGGATTCCACCCCGCCAGACGCCAGCTTCCTGTAATTCATCCCGACGCGACGCTTCGCGCCCGCTGCCTGCCGTCTCGCTGTCCGCTTCCAGCCGAAGCGCGCTGTGCGAGCGGCAAGGCGTGACGTCCGCCAATGTCCCATATAGCGGACTTGCCGCTACCGCCCGTCAGGCGTCGGCTTGTGACCCATAGCGGTCATGGGACCTTCTTTTGCCCGCCTGCATCCGGGAGCCTTTCTCCCAATGATGCTGTTCCCAGCATAGGCGATGCTGTCAACGTGCACGCCGTCGCCAATTGCTCGGGGTGTCCCCAGTCAGCTTCCTGAAGGCGGCGGCGAACGCGGTCTGGGAAGAATAGCCGAGCGCGACCGCGATCGAGATGACCGACGCGTCGGTGCCGCGCAGCATGTTTTTGGCCTCCTCGAGCCGTTGCTGGCGCCGCCAGGCATGTGGGGAAAGCCCGGTGCTTTCCTTGAAGGCGCGGCAGAAGTGGAATCGCGAAAGACCGGCATCAGAAGCGAGCGCCGCGAGCGATACGTCAGCGTCGATGTCCGAGTGCAGGCGCTCGATGGCGCGGCGCAATACGACCGGTGAGAGGCCGCCCCGCGTCGGCTGGAACGTGGACGGCGCGCCGACATGCGCCGCCAGCAGGCGCGTGGCCAAGAGGTCCATCAGCTGATGCCTGAACAGTGTATCCACGACGACATTGCCCACCACGGCGTCGGTCGCGGTCAGGAGCAATCGGGATGTAATGGGGTCGGGATGCGCCGTTCGCTCCAGCAGATCGGTCGAGGTGGCGCTGTCGACCTCGCCTGCAACCCGCTCGAGCGTGGCGTGCGGAAGATAGAGTTGGATGACATCGACAGGTTTCGGAATATCCCACCGGGAGCTCGATCCTTCGGGGATGATGATCACGACTCCGGGACGAAACGTACCGATCGCAACCGCGCTTCCCATCCGCCGCTCCATGCGCTGCACCGTGCCGTTGTAAGCCATGATGACGTGATGGCTCATGGGCGCGACGACGTCGTGCAGCGGGTCATGCTTCCAGTGGGCGATTCCGGCGCCGGAGGAATCCAAAGCCATTTGAAATGGCGTGGTCCCGAGCACCCGCGCCATTTCTGCACCGGCGGGAGGGCGCTCGGCATGAGCCGGAGTGACTTGGCACGCCTCAGGCGCAAGTGACGCGTCCTCCAGGGAAGCGCGCAAGATATGCTTGTTCATGAACGTATCCTCGCACTCGGGAGGCGATGCAGGTGGTAAGCCTGCCTCGGCTCGGCCAGGTTTGTTGCGTTGTTTGCGAACGTCAGTGCGCGTCGAGTGCAGGCGGGCCAACCATTTCTCGAACCCTCGTTCCCGAAGGGTGAGAAAATGTGTACTGTTTCGAACGGAAAAGACCTTGCAGCCGGCCTGAATTGCGATCGAGTTTTCCTTGGCTTCTTGTCCAGGAAGGATCACAAGTGTCGTTTCTATTCGAAGATTATTGTCTCGATGCCAACCGGCGCGAGCTCAAGCGAGGCTCCGAGCTCATCCCCATCGGACCGAAGGTGTTCGACCTGCTGCTCTTCCTGGTCCGAAACCGGGAACAGGTCGTGACAAGGGACGATCTTCTGAAGGCGGTGTGGGAAGGACGGATCGTGTCCGAATCCACGCTGACCAGCCACGTCAATGCCGTGCGCAAGGCAATCGGGGATACCGGCAAGGAGCAACGCCTGATCCGGACGGTTTCTCGCAGAGGCTTCCGGTTTGTTGGCGAGATCACCGAGGAAGAATTGCCCGCGCGAGCCTCGGTCACAGACCCAGGTACGGATCTTGGCGTTCAACATGTAAAGAACATTCAGGAGCCAATCAGGGCCTTTGAGGTCGATGCGCCGACGGAAACGCGAGAGGCTGCGCCAGTTTTTGCTGCCGAGGCCGGGAGTCCGCCTCCGCTGCCCGACAGGCCTTCCATTGCGGTGCTTCCGTTTCAGAATATGTCTGGCGATGTCGAACAGGAATACTTTGCCGATGGAATGGCCGAGGACATCATCACGGCGCTGTCCCGTTTCAAGGCGCCATTTGTCATCGCCCGAAACTCCAGCTTCACCTACAAGGCGCGCGCTGTCGACGTGAAGCAGGTGGGGCGCGAGCTTGGGGTGCGCTACGTGTTGGAAGGGAGCGTTCGCAAGGCGGCAAACCGAGTGCGCATTACGGGACAACTCGTCGATACCGCTACTGGAGCACATATTTGGGCCGATCGGTTTGATGGCGAGCTCGGCGACATCTTCGATTTGCAGGACCAGGTGACTGAAAGCGTTGTCGGGGCGATCGCGCCTGCGGTGGAGAAAGCTGAGATCGAGCGCGCCAAACGCAAGCCGACCGCTAGTCTCGACGCCTATGCCCACTATTTGCGCGGTCTGGCCCGGCTTCATCAGTTTGGTAACCGGCAAGCGAACGACGAGGCATTGCGTCTGTTCAACCGCGCGATAGAGCTCGACCCGGAATTTGCCACCGCCTACGGTCGCGCAGCCTTTTGCTACCTCATTGCCAGGATCAATGGCTGGATTCCGGACACGGCGAACGCGATTGCCGAAGTGAAGAAGCTCACCCAACGGGCAGTTGAGTTGGGCAAGGATGACGCGAACGCGCTCTCCGCTGGCGGGAATGCGTTAGCGTTTGTTGTTGGGGATCTCGGGGTAGGTGCCGGCTTAGTTGATCGCGCGATCGCGCTTAATTCCAATTTGGCTGAGGCATGGAATTTCGGCGGCTGGGTAAAACTCTGGCTCGGCGAGCCGGAATCGGCGATCGAGCGCTTCGCACGAGCCATTCGCCTGAGCCCACTTGATCCGTGGCTGATGGGCATGCGAGCCGGGACCGCGTATGCACATTTCTTTTTGGACCGCTATGACGAAGCGGCATCATGGGCGGCAATGGCATTGCAGTGCAGCCCGGACTATCGGCCTGGATTACGGATCACCGCCGCAAGCAACGCAATGGCCGGTCGGCCGGAGCAAGCACACAAGGCCGTGGCTCGGCTGCGAGAACTCAGCCCCACGCTGCGCGTTTCCAATCTCAAAGATGTGCTTGGCCCTTATCGACGTGCTGAGGACGTCGCGCGATATGAGGAAGGATTGCGGCAAGCAGGGCTGCCCGAATGACCATCTCGGCCCTGTCGTGAAATTTGCAAGACCGATTTGATAGACTCTGTTTGAACAACATGGGTGTCTTCATGGTTCGGCTTCCGGTTATTTTCTTGCTGGGAATTTTCTGTGCGTCACTGAGCAGTTTGAGCGCTTTCGGACAGAGTTGCGGTACAACGCCGCTCGACGTGCAAATCCTCGGTTCTGGTGGCCCCAGAATGAATCCCACTCGGGCATCGACGAGTTATCTGGTCTGGATCGAGGGGCGCGCAAGAATACTCATCGACATGGGCGGTGGTGCTCAACACCGCTTTGGTGAATCGCAAGCCAAACTCGAAGACTTGTGGATGGTCGGAATAAGCCATCTTCATCCAGATCACGTTTCCGACTTGCCAGCGTTCCTTTGGCTGAGCCACGAGGTCCGCAAGGAACCTCTCAAGGTTTTCGGTCCTACAGGCAACGATGCGGCCCCTGACTTTGCGATTTTCCTCAACAGGCTTTTTGACGAGAAGACTGGCGCATTTCCAGTGCTCGGATCGGCGTTAGGCGGCTCATACGGGGGCAGCGGCGTGCGGCCCGATATGGGGCGCGTTGTGGCGGGTGGCGTTCGACTTGATGTCGGAGTGATTGACGCTGTCAAAAGCGATCCATCCGTGGTTTTGCAGCGCGAGGGAACGACAGTCACGGCACGGAAAATCCCGCATGGAAATATGCCAACCTTGGCCTATCGCGTGCAGACCGGAAATGTGTCGATCGTGTTTAGCTCCGACCAAAACGGCACCGATCCAGGCTTCGTCGAATTCGCAAAGGGCGCGAACCTCCTGATCATGCATCTTGCAATCCCGCCCGGTGCGAATGTTCCCTTGCACGCAACACCGGCAGTCGTCGGACGCGTTGCCCAAGAGGCTGCGGTCAAGCAGCTCATCGTCAGTCATTTCGGTCTGTTTGAACTCGATGCCGCCATCGCTGATTTGCGAACTGCCTACAACGGGCCGCTCATCGTCGGAGCAGACATGCAGTGTACGCCAGTGCTGTGAGACCCACGGTCCTTCGCTGGTTGATGTCCGGTTATGGCCCACAGCGGACCTGCCGCTGCCACCCGTCAGGCGTCAGCCTGTGCCCCCTTGGTTGACTTTGGTCAGTGTGTTTCCCGCACCGGCAACTGCCCCCTTGAGCAAAACCAGCTGTGGCTCTTCCACCGGTTGTTGAAAATCGCGGGAGCAACCAATTTACGGATTGTTAGTAGATTCCATCATAAATGGTTCAAGAAGATAACAACAACCATACCGGGTTCCATTGCCCGACCAAATCCATGAATGCATCTGCTTTCCTGATCGCGACGGCCTTTGGCCGCAGCATTCCTTGCTGTGGAGTACAAGTGGTACTACCAGCCCGACATGTTCAATCCGGATGTCGTGCTCAGCATCTTCTCTAACGAGCACATGAAAGCTCGCGCAGCAGTTCGGCGCGTGCTGATCGATCCGGACTCGGCCAAATTCAGCGCATTGCGTTCAGTCGAGGCCGACGCGGCGCGATATGTTTGCGGCGCCGTCAACGCCAGAGACAAATCCGGCCAATCCATCGATGCCGCTTTCGTCTACACTGTGGCCGTTGACTTTGCCCGCATCGACGACGACGGCCGGATCACGCAGCTGCGCTCGGGATTTCGGCCTTGCCCCACTGAAAATGACAAGGTCGCGCAGCAGAAGCCTGCTCTTTCGCCTGGCATGCTGTCCGTTGCGCAAACCGTTCAGAAGGTTGCTCCGCAGGCCGGCACCTCAACTGTGTCAGGTCTGACGACGCGTGCACCTGCGGCAGGCGCAACGGCGTCCGGCGGGACCATGGAGCAGCAGCTCCGCGAGCTGGGCGCACGGACTGTCCCGCCTCAATCGGCCAATGGAGCCCAGGCAAACTTGCCGGGAGAGCGTGGGACCGGCAAGGAGAGTGAGTGGCGAGCCGATCAGCCTCCCGTCGCATGGCCCAAATTCCCTCCGGATCACCCTTTGGCGAGGTCAACCCGGAAACGGAGCCCCTCCGAAGCACTCGCCTTGGCGAAAGGCGTCGAGGAACGCTGGAACCAAGCCAAGTCGTCCGGCAACGTCGCGATGCGTCCCTCGTCGGACGAAATCAAAGAGGCGTGTCGCGCCTTGCTTGCGATCGATCCCACAGACAGCGAATATCGAAAGGCTTGGGCAACTTTCGTGCACCTGCAAGACATCGACCGCGATGTTGCAATGAAATGAAGCGCGAGAGGTAGAAGAACTGGCCTTCCCGCCTCTGGCCCAAGGACGACATTCGTCCCAGACCACTTCGATGTCACTTTTTGGCATAAGCCGACGCGGCTTCGATGAGGATACGTCCTAGGCCCGCCGCATCAGCTTGAGCGAGGCTGCAAGGCGCAGGCTGCGCTTGCCGGCGAGCGCGATGCCTTCGAGCTCACCGATATCCGCCGTGCAGGTTCCGGAGAAGCCGATCCCGACCTCATAGCCGCCAAACACGGGGTTTTCGCCCTTCGCCGGCGTGTGCTCCTGGTTCAGCATCTCGCCCTTCCAGCGGCCATCCGCCGACGAATAGGAGCCGAGATAGTAGAAGAACGCATCGCCGCCGAGGATGCGGCCGTCGATCAGGAGCATCACGCCTGATAATCCGGCATCGACACCGTCAAGCGCGCGCAGGCTCATCCCATAGAGTCCGTTGGCGATGCCGCCCGGACCGACCGCACCACTCGGAGGCAACCCCTCGTCGTCGAGCCGGGTGAGATTGGCCCAGAATTTTGCGCCCGGCATGGTGTCCGCGCCACCCTCGAGACGGATCTGGTTGCCGGTGAGCCGCCCGCGCGCACCGATCGAGGCGATATCGGCTCCCATCAGCGGCTTGTGATTGGGATCCTCGTTGTGCCGTTCGGTGATCACCTCGGCGACGATCTCGCCGTCGCGCTCGACATAGGTTCCAAGGTGCGCGAAGGCCGAATTGCCGCCCAGCATCTTACCGTCATGCAGGCACATGATGCTGCGGCCGAACGCATCGTTGACGCCGTATTCAACCTTGTAGAGTCCGTCCAGCAATTCAATAAGCCCACAAAATCAGAAAAGAATCGCGGGCTACCTAGGCCGTGATCCCATAAATCAGCCGATCGGTCGGCTTGCCAGAGTCCGCTATGCCCCCGATAGCTACCAAATTCCGCAGCACAGCGAAATGATGCGAAGGGCCAAAACCGGAAATCGTCAACTTACCAGGAATACCGCACCACGCCCTTGCCGGCGTAGCTGGTGGTGAGTTGAGAGAACTCGCCTTCGAAGGTGGCGGCGGCGGACCAGCCGTTCAGCCATTTCTTCTCGACGGAGACGGTGACGAGCGCGGAGTCGCTGGCTTGCGCGGCGCCGCCAACGACAAAGGATGCGCCCAGCAATGTCTGGAACGTCGCACCGATATTGCGGCCGGGGTTGAAATCATGCGCCCATGCCAGGCGCCCTCGCAGCGTGAAGATTCCGTCCGCCATCGCATATGATTTGTCGCTGCGAAGGCCGAGCTCGCTGCGCGTATCAGTGACACTCTTCGAGGCGTAGGCGAGCGCAAAGGTATTGACGCCGGTTACCGCTTGCTCGGCATAGGCAGGCAGGTCGAAGGTGGTGAACTGTCCTGCGGCATAAGGCGTGATGCCCACCCCGCCCATCCATGGGCTGACAAAACGATAGCCGCCTTCGACGCGACCGGACCACGCATTGGCGTTGAACTGCGCGCGCAACTGGTCGATGCCGGCCACCGTCACGGTGCGGTTGGTGGTGATGTCCTGCCAGCCATAGGCCAGTGCGCCGGAGAGATACGCCGCACCGGCATTGTGCCGGATGAAGGCGCCGGCCTGGAACATATCGGATCGGCCAGAGCCGCTATTGACGACGCTGAAGTTCGTACCACCGCCGGCCAGCGCAAAGCCTGCCAGCGTATTCGGCGAGATACGGTAATCGGCGCCGACCGCGGTGCCTGCGATGCGGCTAGTCGTGTTGTTGGAGCCGAGTGTCGTGTTGCCGTCGGTGGTCTGCGAGCCGCCATAGCCCGCCGCCCACACGCTCCAGCGCTGCGCGAACGGATCGGCCATGACGACCGCCTTGGTGAACATCGCATGGGCGTCCCGCGCCGCACCGGAGCGTGGCATGTCCGGTGAGGCGTAGGCCGATGCGCCCGCCGATGATCCCGCTGAAACGCCATCGCCGCGACCGTCGATGAAGGGATCGGTCAGCAATCCCATGAACTGGTTCATCGCGTTGAAGGTCGTCTGCTGCGAGCCGGTCGCGGTCTCGCCCGAGATCTGGATCAGTCCCGCCGGCGTCAGCCCGCCGAACGCCAGCGGAATACCGCCGTTGGAGTTGAAGAAATTGACGATCGGGTCGGCGATGTTCCGTTGGTTGTTGTTGAGACCCGTCCCGGGCGGCGGCACGAAACTGAGAACGAGATTGAGATACGCATTGTTGGCGTCATAGCTCAGGCTCGACGCGAATCCACCCGGCAAGTTGGTGTTGACGATCGAGCCGAACGTGCTGGTGCCGATACCGCCGGTGGCGTTGAGGATGGTGTATTGCTTTGCGACATAGGCCCCGGCTGCGAAAGATGCTTTGACGGTGGCGCCGCCGAACGTCGCCACGCCGGTGACGTTGGTGCGGTCGGCCGCCGAAGGCGACACCTCGACCATGTAGCTCGATGCGGCCGTCAACACGAGATTGCCCTGCACGGTCAACGTACCGATCGAATTGCCGGGCGCCAGCGTGCCGCCATTGATGGTCGTGTTGCCGACCGTGCCGTTGCCGCCGAGCGTGCCGCCGGCATTCACCGTCACCGCGCTGGCCGTGCTCGTGCCGTTGACCGAGAGCAGGCCGCCGTTGACCGTGGTCGCGCCTGTGAAGGTGTTGGTGCCCGTCACATTGGTCGCGCCACTATTCGCCGTCAGCGTCATGCCGCCGCCGAGGCTGTTCAGCGTGCCGCCGCTTGAGGTCACTGCGCCGGTCAACGCGCCGTTGGCCAACGTGCCGCCCGATAGCGAAACGATATTGATCGTTTGTCCCAGCAAACCGAGATCGAGCGTGCCACCGGTGTTGATTGTCGTCACACTCGTAGCGCTGAATGTGTTCGCCGCAGCGCCCCTTAGCGTGCCGGCATTGATCGTCGTAGCTCCAGTATAAGTGTTGGCGCCAGAAAAGCTGAGCGTGCCGATGCCGCTCTTGGTAATGGCGCTCGATCCACCGGTGCCGCCGAGGCCGTCCGAGGCCGCCGAGCCGCCGGAACCGTTCTGATCGGCGATGGCGTCCGACACCGTGTAGCTGCCGCTGCCACCGAAGGTCAGCGTCGAGCCCTGCACAAAGAAGCCCGTGCCTAAGGCCGAGCCCGCACCGCCGCCGTTGGAGCCGGTGCCGCCGGCTACGCTGCCGCCCGAGGTCGAGCCGTTGCCGTTGATGGTGAGCGAGCCGCCCTTGACCACGAACACCGCCCCGCCCATGCCGCCGCCGCCGCCGTTCCCGCCACTGGTGCCGTCGCCGCCGCCAAAGCCACCCGCACCGCCGGCCCCGCCGCCGCCGCCCCCACCGCCAAACCCACCCGCGCCGCCGCCGCCGCCACCGCCGCCGCCAAAGCCGCCCGCACCGCCGCCACCGCCGCCGCCGCCACCGAAGCCACCGGCGCCGCCAGGGCCGCTGAAACCACCGCCGCCGCCGCCGAAACCACCGCCGCCGCCGCCGTTCAAGCCGGTGCCGCCGCCGCCGCCGAAACCACCCGCCCCGCCGGTCGAGCCGGAACTGCTTGCGCCGCCGAAGCCGCCACCCCCGCCCGCATTTCCGATACCGCCGCCGCCGCCGCCATTCGCACCACCGGTGGTGCCACCACCAAATCCGGCGCCGCCGGCGCCGTTGAGGCCAGCAATCGACAGGAGGCCCGCGGTGCCGTTCGCGCCGCTTCCACCGGCGCCGCTATAGCCGCCGCCGCCGGCGCCAGCGGAACCGCCGAAAATGCCGCCGCCGGCGCCGGAGGAGCCGCTGCCGAAAATGCCGCCGGCGCCGCTGCCGCCGCTGCTGCCGCCGAGGCCGCCGCCGCCGCGAAACGTGTTGATTGTTGCGTTGCCGCCCTTCGCGTTGTTGTTGGCGAAGCTGACGTTGCTCAGCGTCACGTCGGCCGACTGGTTGACGAACAGTGCGCCGCCCGCCCCCATGCCGCCGCCGGCGCCGTTGCCGCCGCCCTGGGCGAGGCCCGCGGACAGGATGACGTTGCTGATCGCCACCTGAGGGCGGTCCGCGATGATCGAGCCCGCCACCCCCGCGCTGGTCTGCGTCGCGGTGTCGACGCCGACCATGAAGATGCGCTGCGAATTGTTGCCGCTGATGGTGAAGCCGTTGCCGTTGATGCTCACCGAGTTGAAGATCGGCGACAGCGGCCCCGACAGCGTGACATTGGTCTGCAGGTTGATGATGAAGCCGCCGGGGGGCGTGGAAGCATTGATCTGCGCGAGCGCGGCGCTAAGCGTGCCGGCGCCGCCAGTCGAGCCCCCCGAGGTGGTGCCGGTGTCGTTGGCGACCGTGACGTTGATCACCGTCTGGGCCCGCGCTCCGGTCACGAGCGCGCCGAGCAAGACGCCGGCGAACAGCGCCGCGCGCATGGTCGCCGCAAAGCGGCTAATCGATCGCTTGCGCCCAACAACGGCCGCGCCGGTTTCCAGCGCGCCTTCAGACGCTACAAAATAAGACAACCCAAACCTCCCCGCAGCCCAAATAGCGACCGTTGAAATACCATTGCGCCGTTGCGGCGCCGGTCGCGCATGGACCCGTTAAGCGGGGCTCTGTGGAATCAGGTTTAGCGGGGGAACATCGCGGTGTCCGACCAATATCGGTCATCCGACAAAGCGCGCCGCCCTATTTGGCCGAC
Organism: Bradyrhizobium sp. S3.7.6; assembly: GCF_054061875.1. Taxonomy (NCBI): domain Bacteria; kingdom Pseudomonadati; phylum Pseudomonadota; class Alphaproteobacteria; order Hyphomicrobiales; family Nitrobacteraceae; genus Bradyrhizobium; species Bradyrhizobium sp. S3.7.6. Next base: position 5,610,523 of record NZ_JBSSEQ010000001.1, read on the forward strand.
TGCGTGATTAATATCACAGGAGGAACGCGGATATCGACATCACCAGTTGGCATTGGAGAGGCGTCGTTCGGGAAGTCGCCACCTCACCACGCATACCGCACGACGCCCTTGCCGGCGTAGCTCCTGGTGAGCTGAGAGAACTCGCGTTCGAAAGTGCCGGCGGCGGACCAACCGTTCAGCCATTTCTTTTCGGCAGAAGCGGTGACGAGCGCGGAGTCGCTGGCTTGCGCGGCGCCGCCAACGACAAAGGATGCGCCCGGCAGCGTCTGGAACGTCGCGCCGATATTGCGGTCGGGATTGAAATCATGCGCCCATGCCAGGCGCCCTCGCAGCGTGAAGATTCCGTCCGCCATCGCATATGATTTGTCGCTGCGAAGGCCGAGCTCGCTGCGCGTATCAGTGACACTCTTCGAGGCGTAGGCGAGCGCAAAGGTGTTGACGCCGGTTACCGCCTGCTCGGCATAGGCCGGCAGGTCGAAGGTGGTGAACTGTCCTGCCGCGTAGGGCGTGATGCCGATGCCGCCCATCCACGGGCTGACAAAGCGATAGCCGCCTTCGACGCGACCCGAGAAGGCATTGGCGTTGAACTGCGCGCGCAACTGGTCGATGCCGGCCACCGTCACGGTGCGGTTGGTGGTGATGTCCTGCCAGCCATAGGCCAGCGCGCCGGAGAGATACGCCGCACCCGCATTGTGCCGGACGAAGGCGCCGGCCTGGAACAGGTCAGATCGGCCAGAGCCGCCATTGACGACGCTGAAGTTCGTACCACCGCCGGCGAGCGCAAAGCCCGCCAGCGTATTCGGCGAGATACGGTAATCGGCGCCGACCGCGATGCCTGCGATGCGGCTGGTCGTGTTGTTGGAGCCGAGTGTCGTGTTGCCGTCCGTGGTCTGCGAGCCGCCATAGCCTGCCGCCCACACGCTCCAGCGCTGCGCGAACGGATCGGCCATGACGGGCGCCTTGGTGAACATCGCATTGGCGTCCCGCGCCGCACCGGAACGCGGTCTGTCCGGCGAGGCGTAGGCCGACGCGCCCGCGGATGATCCCGCTGAAACGCCATCGCCGCGACCGTCGATGAAGGGATCGGTCAGCACCCCCATGAACTGGTTCATTGCGTTGAAGGTCGTCTGCTGCGAGCCGGTCGCGGTCTCGCCGGAGGTTTGCGACAGCGCGGCTGAAAGATTGCTGCCGGTGAGACCAAACAGCGCGACAAAGCCCGGCGGCAGCGCGCCGCCATTGTTGAAGAAGTTGTTGAGCGTGGATGTGACGGTCTGCCCATTGCCCGGCAGCGAGGTGCCGGCGCCGAGCGAGGCCGTGAGGTTCAGCAACACATCGGACAGCGTGTAGCTCAGGCCGACAGTGAAACCGGGCAGGCTGCTGCTCACGCCGCTGAAGGTGGTGCCGCCGAGGCCGCCGGCCGCCGACAGGATGGTGTAGCTCTTGCGGACATAGGTTCCGGGCAGGAAGCTCGTCTGCACGGTGCCGCCGGTCAGGCTCGCGATGCCCGTGACATTGGCGCGGTCGGCGGCCGATGGCGAGACCTCGACGCGGTAGATGCTGCCGGCGCCGAACGCCAGATCGCCGCCGACCGTCAGCGTGCCGATCGAATTGCCGGGCGCGAGCACGCCGCCGGCGTTGACGGTGGTATTGCCGACGGTGCCGTTGCCGCCGAGCGTGCCACCGGCATTGACCGTCACCGCCGAATTGGCGATGGAGCCGTTGACCGCCAGCGTGCCGCCATTGACCGTGGTCGGCCCGCTATAGGTGTTGGTCGCGGTCAGGATGGTGGTGCCGTTCTCCACCGTCACCGACCCCGCGCCAGAAATGACCGGGGCGAATGTGTAGTTCGAGGCGGTGTGGTTGAAGACGATGCTGCCGGTGCCTGCCCCGAACACGACCGAGGGCGTGGTCAGCGTGCCCGGCGCGGCCGCGGCCTGACCGGAGGCGGCGCCGATATTGAGCGTGCCGGTCGAGCCGAGGTTAAGGGCGATTTGCATGCCCGAAGCCGCCGAGACGGCGCCGCCATTGGCGATCGTCAGCGTGCCGGTGCCGGAATAGCCAACAAAGAGCGAGCCGGAATTGGTCCAGGACGAGCCGGCGCCATCAACCGTCACGGTGCCGGTCGAATAGTAGCCGAGGAAGCCGTAGTTGTTGCTCACCGTGCCGCCGTTCTGGATCGTCAGCGTGCCGGCGCCGGAATAGCCAACAAAGAGCGAGCCGGAATTGGTCCAGGCCGAGCCGACGCCATCAACCGTCGCTGCGCCGGTCGAGCCGGCATTGAAGCCGAGAACGCCGGTGACGTTGCTCACCTTGCCGCCGTTCCGGATCGCCAGCGTGCCGGTGCCGGACCCGCCGACCACGAGGCCGGAATTGGTCCAGGAGGAGCCGGCACCGTCAACCGTCACGGTTCCGGTCGAGCCGACATTGTTGCCGAGATAGCCGGTGTTGCTGCTCACCGTGCCGCCGTTCCGGATCGTCAGCGTGCCGGTGCCGGAATTGCCGACAGAAAGATCGCCGGAATTGGTCCAGGACGAGCCGACGCCATCGACCGTCACGGTGCCGGTCGAGCCGGTATTGATGCCGAGACCGCCGGTGACGTTGCTCACCTTGCCGCCGTTCCGGATCGTCAGCGTGCCGGCGCCGACATAGCCGACCTCGAGGTCGCTGGAATTGGTCCAGGACGAGCCGGCGCCATCCACCGTTACGGTACCGGTCGAACCGAAATTTTGGCCGAGAACGCCGGAGGCGCTGCTCACCGTGCCGCCGTTCCGGATCGTCAGCGTGCCGGTGCCGGAATTGCCGACAGCGAGGTTGGTGGAATTGGTCCAGGCCGAGCCAGCGCCATCGACCGTCACGGTACCGGTCGAGCCGACATTGGACCCGATCAAGCCGATGTTGGTGTTGCTTACCGTGCCGCCGTTCTGGATCGTCAGCGTGCCGGTGCCGTAATAGCCGACAGCGAACAAGTTGGAAGCGGTCCAGGCCGAGCCGGCGCCATCAATCGTCGCGGTGCCGGTCGAGCCGGCATTGAAGCCGACATAGCCGTTGAAGTCGCTCAAGTTGCCGCCGCTCTGGATTGTCAGCGTGCCGGTGCCGGAAATGCCGACAAAGACAGTGTTCGCTTGCGCGCCGGCCGCTCCGACCACTGTGGCATTGGGCGCGACCGTGTCGATATTCACGTCGACCGCGCTGGTTGGAACGCCGGCCGACCAGTTGCCGGCGGTGAACCAGTCGGTTGAGGTGGCGCCGGTCCAGTCGGTGGCGCGCGATGGCGTCGATGTCGCCAGGACCAGTCCGAGCGCCACCGTGGAGCTGGTGCCCAGCAGGCGACGGGACAACGCGGCCAAGGTCAGCGCCGCAAAGCGGCTAATCGATCGCTTGCGCCCAACAACGGCCGCGCCGGTTTCCAGCGCGCCTTCAGACGCTACAAAATAAGACAACCCAAATCTCCCCGCAGCCCAGATAGCGACGTTTGAAATTCCGTTGCGCCTTTGCGGCGCCCGTCGCGCATGGACCCGTTAAGCGGGGCTCTGCGGTATCAGGTTTAGCGGGGGAACATCGCGGAGTCCGACCAATATCGGTCATCCGACAAAGCGCGCGCCATATTTGGCCGATTGCGTCATTAATATCACAGGAGGAACGCGGACAGGATATGAACGTCACCAGTTGCCTAAGAGGCGAGGTCCGTTGCGGGTCATTCGCGACCGGGTCGAACCAGTTAGCGGCGCCTCGCAGGGCCAATGCGGCTTGATGGTATCACCGCGGACATGATTCAAGCTCCGAAACTGGAGCCTCGAATCATGCACTACGAACTCAGACGCACCGAGGTCATCCGGCTTTTCAGCGCAGGGCCGGGAGCGGAGCCCACTCGCCGCATGATGCCATCATGCCCCTGTTTTGCCCGACGGGTCAATTGATTTTCGTAAAATACGAACTTAGTGATTTCGACGACTTGGCTACTGTGCATGGGGTTGTTTTTGACTTTTTTGTTTCGTGCGATCCCGGGCGGCCCTCCTCATGTTGTGGTTCAACGGCCCGTGCCGGAGCTGGTTCATCCTTGAGGCCCCTTCGAACCCGCCGGAGTGAGCGCACGACAAAGCGGCATGAACCAGACAGAGCCTTCAGCCGAAGCGCAGATCGCAGCGATCATCGCCAGCGCTGCAAAGCAGCCGCTGCTCGATGCGGCCTTCGAGCTCTGGTGCCGGCGCTACCGGTTCAACACACTCGACGGACGCCCGACCGACGAAGAGGTGCGCGTCTATCGCACCCTCACCCCGCAGCAGATGGCCGAGAAATACCGCTACGACCGCGACCACGCCCATGAGGGACCGATGTTCGGTTATGTGAAGCGCGCCCATCCACGCGCCGATGACGCAGCAATCCGGCAGGCCATCATCACCGCCGTGAAGTTCGAAGATGCCACCTTCGAGCACTTCAACTGGATAGGCGATTTCTGGGAGTGCGTCGTGCGCGCCGTCGCGCGCGCGGCCGCTCAATATCCGGACTTTCTCGATACGACTTATCGCGACGCCCGCAACAACGTCGCCTACTACTACAAGTGAGCTAGAAGCACAGCGTGGTGACGAGCTTGCCCTGCTTGTCCTTGATCGCATAGGGGCAGCGCAGCCGCTCCAGCGCCTTCTTGGCATCCTCGTCGCCGAGCGCGGCAGCGCGCTCGTAATAGGCCTTGGCGGCATCCTTGTCCTTCGCGCCGCCGCGGCCTTCCTGCGCGAAGGCGCCCATCCGCTCCAGCGCGCCGGGATGGTTTTGCGCCGCCGCCTTCTCGAACATCGCGCGCGCCGCGACGTCGTCCTTCTCGCCGCCGTTGCCGTTGGAGAGCATCAGGCCAAGCTGGTACTGCGCCTCCGCGTTGGTCTCGGCCGCCCTGCCGAGCAGCGCGCGCGCCTGTGCGGGGTCGGCCGGCGCAGCACCGCCGGCGCCGCCGAGCGCGGCAAGATTGCTGACACCGCGAGGATTGCCGGCCTGCGCCGCCCGCTCGAACAGCTTGCGTGCTTGTGCTTCGTCTTTCGCAACACCGGAGCCGGTGCCGTAGGCGACACCGAGCTCGACCATCGCCGCGCTCGAGCCCTTGTCGGCCGCCTTGCGCCAGGCGGCGATCGCCTCCGCCGTCTGCCGGTTGGCGGCATAGGCGCGGCCAAGCGCGAACATCGCGCGCCGCGACGACGGTGCGGCCTGCTTGCAGAATTTGACGGCGGTCGCAATGTCAGATGCAGCAAGCTCCGTCACGCCCTTCACATCGGCCGGCTTGTCGGGATCGCTGGGATCGGCGGCCAGCCGGTCGCACAGGACGAGATCGGCCGATTGCGCGTGCGCCAATAACGGCGTTGTAAGCGTGAGGAGGATGGCAAGGAGACAAGTCCGCATGGGCACCACGTTGCGTCTCTGCTCCGGCAAATTCAAGGCTCGAGTCCCGATTGGCGCAGCACCGGGACGACCTCCGGCGATGCCAGATAGCGCAGCAGCCGATCGGCCGCTTCGGCATGTCTGGCGTTGGCCATGCGGCCGGCGGAAAACACGGCCGGTGTCTGCAAATCGTGCGGGATCGGGCCGACGACCTCGATGCCCTCGACCTGCTTCAGCTCACTGATCTGCTGCACGGCGAGGTCAGCCTCGCCGCTGACGAGCCGCTCCGCCGTAAAGCCCTGCTCGACGATGGTGGCCTTGGCGTTGATCTCGGCCGCGATGCCCCATCGCTGGATCAACTGGGCGAAATAGACACCGCTCGCGCCCAGCCGCGAATAGGCGACGGATCGCGCCGCGAGCAGCGACTTGCGCAATGCAGCTTCGCTGGAGATATCGGGATGCGCCTGCCCTGCCCGCACGGCGATGCCGACGAAGGAGCGCGCCAGATCGGCTGCGCTACCTGCGGCCACGCGGCCCTCGCCGATCATCTCGTCGAGCCCCTCACGGGTCAGGATGACGAGATCGGCGGCCTCGCCGTCGCGTAGTCGTTTCAGCAGTGCCAGGGTCGGCGCGAAGTCGGCATCGACGTGGATGCCGTGAGCGGCCTCGAAGGCGGAGGACAGGCTGCGCATCGCGCCCATCAGGCCGAGCGTCGAGAGCATGCGAATGTTTTCCATGGGCTATTCCTGTCGCGATCAGGCGCGGTGCATCAGCTTGAGCGCGGCGGTCAGGCGCAGGCTGCGCTTGCCGACGAGCGCCGTTGCCTCCAGTACAGCCTGCTCCGCGTCATAGGTGCCGGAGAAACCGATGCCGACCTCGTGGCCGCCGAAGATCGGATCGTCCTTGGCCGGCGTGTGCTCCTGATTGAGGATCTGCCCCTTCCAGCGGCCATTCGCAGCAGTGTAGCTGCCGAGATAGTAGAACGAGGCATCGCCGCCGAGGATGCGGCCCTGGTTGAGCAGCATCACGCCGGTGAGCCCGCCATCGACGCCGTCGAGCATGCGAAGGTGGATCGAGTAGAGCCCGTCGGCGATGCCGGCCTCGCCGACACCGCCCGCGATCGGCACCTCGTCTTCGGTGATCGGCGTCATCACCGACTGGAACGGCACGCCGGGCAGCTCTTTCAGCTCGCCCTTGAAGCGATAGAGATCGCCGTCGGCCCAGCCTTTCGCGAGCAAGGTCGCATCGTCGGTGCCGGCCATGGCGCGGTAGTTCGGGTCCGGGTTGTGGCGGACCGTCTTGATGACGATGTCGACGCCGGCTTCGGTCCTCTCATAGGTGCCGATATGAGCGAAGGCCGAATTGCCGCCGAGCATCTTTCCATTGCCGACATGCATCACGCTCCGGCCGACCGCGTCGCCGAGCTGAAATCGCACCTTGTAGAAGCCTTCAAACACCAGCCGTGTCCCCGGCCCCGCGCATCCCGGGGCATTCTATCCCGGTTTCGCCGGCGATGGACAGACTTCAAGCCGGCATGGCCGGCAGACCCACAACAACGGCTGTCATCGGAATGCAAAAATCCGCCGGAGCTTTGAAGCTCCGGCGGATTGAAGACCAACCCGGGCCAGCCCCCCGGCCCGGGCCGGGAGGATCTTAGGCCGCGGCCTTCTTGTCGGCCGGCACGGACGCGATCGTCTTCAGGATCTGCGAAGCGATCTGGTATGGGTCGCCCTGCGAGTTCGGACGGCGGTCTTCCAGATAGCCCTTGTAGCCGTTGTTGGCGAAGGAGTGCGGAACGCGGATCGACGCGCCGCGATCGGCAACGCCGTAGCTGAACTTGTTCCACGGCGCGGTCTCGTGCTTGCCGGTCAGACGCTTGTCGTTGTCCGGGCCGTAGACGGCGATGTGGTCCATCAGGTTCTTGTCGAAGGCCGCCATCAGCGCCTCGAAGTACTCCTTGCCGCCGACCGTACGCATGTACTCGGTCGAGAAGTTGGCGTGCATGCCGGAGCCGTTCCAGTCGGTGTCGCCGAGCGGCTTGCAGTGGAACTCGATGTCGATGCCGTACTTCTCGGTCAGGCGCAGCATCAGGTAGCGGGCCATCCACATTTCGTCAGCGGCCTTCTTGGAGCCCTTGCCGAAGATCTGGAATTCCCACTGGCCCTTCGCGACTTCCGCGTTGATGCCTTCATGGTTGATGCCGGCCGCCAGACAGAGGTCGAGATGCTCTTCGACGATCTTGCGGGCGACGTCGCCGACGTTCGAGAAGCCGACGCCGGTGTAGTACGGACCCTGCGGGGCCGGATAGCCGGAGGCCGGGAAGCCGAGCGGACGGCCGTCCTTGTAGAAGAAGTATTCCTGCTCGAAGCCGAACCATGCGCCGGCGTCATCGAGGATGGTGGCGCGCTTGTTGGATGCGTGCGGGGTCTTGCCATCGGGCATCATGACTTCGCACATCACGAGCACGCCGTTGGTGCGCGCGGCGTCCGGGAACACGGCGACCGGCTTCAGCACGCAATCGGAGCTGTGGCCTTCGGCCTGCTGCGTGGAGGAGCCATCGAAGCCCCAGAGCGGAAGCTGCTCGAGCGTCGGGAACGACGCGAATTCCTTGATCTGAGTTTTGCCGCGCAAGTTCGGAGTCGGCGTATATCCGTCGAGCCAAATGTACTCGAGCTTATACTTGGTCATTGAGCCTCTCTGTAGATGATGCGAAAGGTGGGGTTGAGAGCCCCCGCACGTTTGTACCCGGCCATCATCGGCCGACCCTCTACAAGCATTTTGCGTGCCAAAAGGCCGCAGCGCGGGTGGTTTTCCACCGCGGCCGGGGTCGGCCCGCCGACGGCAAACCGTCCTCGGCGGCGTGCGTCATAGCCGCGCACCTTCGCGTGAAGCTGCACCGCAAAAATCCCGCGGAAAACGCCTGATTCTGGAGCAGACGCATCGTTGCCGGAGGTTGCCGATGAAACGCGCATCAACGTCCGGCAACTTTCGCAAAGTCCTGCGCCCTGCCTAGCAACCTTTGGAATGGCCCAGGCGTTAGCCACCGACGCGGTGCCTTAGGGGATGCAGAGGGTCACATGCCTACAGATTAGGCAGCAACTGATTTCCTTTTCAGCACTTTCCAATTCGGGATGCGCGGCCGATATGGAGAATTCAGTAACCACAATCGAACGAGTCGGGCGCACCATGGAGGCCAAGGCGCTTCGACCCAGGAGCAATCGCAATGATGAATAATGGTCTGAATCACGGATCTGCAACGATCTACCAATTCCCTGTCGGGGGCCGCGCGGCTCTCGCCGGACGCCGCTATGGCGACACCCGCCTTCCCGCCGATCATGCTTCGCTTCCCGCGAACGTCTCGATCTGCAGCGACAGCTGGTACCACCAGGATGCGGTCGACGAAGCAAAGCCCAAATGGGAACGCTAATGTTTGTGTTTGGTATGATACCGCCGCGCGCGCGCAAGCGTCCGACGGAAGTTTGAAAAAGGGTCGAAACAACGAGGTTTCGGCCCTTTTTGATTCCTGCTGGACTCCCGGCTAGAGGGCGGGCTTTTCGATCACCGTGCAGGAAGTGACCGGCCGCTTCAGATGCTGGACCGTGGTCGCTCCGGTCTTGCCGATCCTCAGCGTGATCCCTGCCCCCGAATAGCGGGTGCCAGAAAGCGCCAGCCGCTTCTTCAGCGTGACAGGTTCGCCGTCGATTTGGAGGAAGGCGCGTTTGTCATCGTCATAAAATCCCACGATGAACTGCGTACCATCGGCACAGCGATAGGTCCGGAACGTCTGCGCATCCGCCTGTCCCGCACCGATAATTCCGCCCGACAGCATGGTGATCGCCAAAACAATGGCCTTGTGCCGGCCCATGATTGCCCCCTGAATGCACTCAAAGACGCCGCAGTGCGTCCAGTGGAAACATAACCCAAGCTGATCTCATGCCAGATTCCCCTGCCCGCCACCTCGCCCTGCAAGGCGCCAGCAATTTTCGCGACCTCGGCGGCTATCCGACTTCGGATGGCCGCGCCACGCGCTGGCGCCACATCTTCCGCTCCAACCATCTCGGCCAGCTCACGGCCGCCGACGTCGAAATCGTCCGCGCGCTGGGCGTGCGCAGCGCCTTCGATTTTCGCGGCGTCGAGGAGCGCGCGGCCGGCGTCTGCGTCGTGAACGAGATCACGGTGCATTCGCTGCCGATCGAGCCGACCGTGGTGGCCGCGCTGCGCGCCGAGCTTGCCGAGGGCAGGCTCACCGCGCCGGTCGCGCTCGAACTCATGCGGGAGTCCTACCGCAACTATGTCCGCCACAACACGCACAGCTTTCGCGCGCTGTTCGGCCATCTCCTGGAAGACCGCGCGCCGCTGGTGATCCACTGCACCGCCGGCAAGGACCGCACTGGCTTTGCAAGCGCGCTGATCTTGCATGCGCTCGGCGTGGCCGACGAGGTCATTGCCGAGGACTACCTGTTGACCAACCAACACTACAGGCGCGACGCATCGAACGCTTCCGATCTTCCCGCCGACGTCCTCGATGCGATCGGCGGCGTCGAAGCCTCATATCTTGGTGCTGCCTTCGAGGCCGTCTCCAACGAATATGGCGGTCTCGAAACCTACTTGCGCGACGGCCTCAAGCTCGGCACACCGGAGCAAACCGCGCTGAAGGCGCGTTATCTGCAATCGTAAGCGGCCGTGCCGGGAGAACGACGATGCAAGGCAAGGTTCTGATCGTGACGGGCGCGCTCGGCGCCCTTGGCAAGGTTGTCGCCGAGACAGCGTTGGCGCGCGGCGCGCGTGTGGCCGGCATCGATCACGCGCCCTCGCAGATGTCGGCAACGCCCGAACGCATCGAGATCGGCGGCGTTGATCTGTCCGACCCAGCACAAGCGAAGACGGCGGTCGAGGCGGCGGCAAAGCACTTCGGCAGGCTGGATGCGCTGATCAACATCGCCGGCGGCTTCGCGTTCGAGACCGTGGGCGACGGCGACATCAAGACGTGGCAGCGCATGCATGCGCTCAACGTGCTGACGGCCCTCAACACCTCGCACGCGGCGCTGCCGCATCTCGCCGCGTCCGGGGCTGGCCGCATCGTCAATATCGGCGCCATGGGCGCGCTTCAGGCAGGTTCCGGCATGGGCCCCTATGCGGCGTCGAAAGCCGGCGTGCATCGCCTCACCGAGGCGCTTGCCAACGAGTGGAAGGGCAAGGTGACCGTGAACGCGGTGCTGCCATCGATCATCGACACCAAGGCCAACCGCGCCGACATGCCGAAGGCGGATTTTTCCAAATGGGTGACGCCGCAGGAACTCGCCGAAGTGATCCTGTTCCTCGTCAGCGATGCCGCGAGCGGCGTCACCGGCGCGCTGATCCCGGTGAGCGGCCGGGTTTAGTCCGGCACCAATAGCCGCAGATCGCCTTTGAAGCGGATGCTCTGCTTGCCGGCGAGCGCGATGCCTTCGCCATAGGCGGTCTCGCCTGTGTAGGTGCCGCTGAAGCCGATAGTCACGACCTTGCGGCCCCACACCGGGCGCTCGTCGAACGAGGGCGAATGCTCCTCGTTGGTCAACTCGCCCTTCCACTTGCCGTCGGCCGAGGTGTAGCTGCCATAGGCGAAGAAGAATGAATCGCCGCCTCGCATGGTGCCGTCGCGCAGCACCATGACGCCCTGATTGCCGCCCTGGACGGCATCCAGCATCTCGATGCGAATGTGATAGAGGCCATTCCTGATCGTCATCTTCGTAAAGCGCCCGACTGTCCCGGTCGCAGGATAACCGCACCATCGGTTCCCGATCAAATGGCGCAGAGCCACAACTGCGTTCCGGGCTAAACTGGCCGCAACTGATTCTCGGATCGGAACGCAAGACCCGGACGCTTTCCTTGGAAACCGCGCTTTATCTACCCGTCAAACGCTTCCTCGAAGAGCTCGGCTTCACGGTCAAGGGCGAGATCGGCGGCTGCGACCTCGTCGGCCTCAGCGCGGGCGATCCGCCTGTCGTGGTGATTGGTGAGCTCAAGCTCGCCTTCAATCTCGAGCTGATCCTCCAGGCGGTTGACCGCGCACCGGCCGGCGACGAGGTCTGGATCGCTGCAAAGATGTCGATCCGCGGCAAGGGACGCGAGAGCGATGCGCGTTATCGCAATCTGTGCCGCCGCCTCGGCTTCGGTATGCTTGGGGTCACTGACCGCGGCCAGGTCGAGGTGCTGGTGAAGCCACCGACGGCAGCGCCGCGCCGCGAGCCGAAAAAGCGCTCTCGCCTCGTCGCCGAACATCAGCGCCGCCAGGGCGATCCCGTTCTCGGCGGCAGCACCCGCGCGCCGATCATGACGGCCTATCGCCAGCAGGCGCTGGCCTGTGCGTCGGAACTCGTCGGCGGGCCACGAAAGGTGCGCGAATTGCGCAAGCGCTGTCCCGATGCCGGCAAGATCTTGCTTAACAATGTGTATGGCTGGTTCGAACGTGCGGACCGGGGAATCTACGGGCTGACCGAGGCCGGACACGCGGCGCTGAAACGCTGGCCGCAGGCACCGATGAAAGAAACGCCCCGCGAGGCATCGCCCCCCTAGCGGAAATCACGTCGGGAGACAGCGCATGATCGTTGTGACTGGCAGCGTAACGGTCCGCACCGAGACGTTCGACGAGGCGCGCCGCCTGAGCCTCGAGCATGTTCATCGGTCGCGACAGGAACCCGGCTGCATCTCCCATGGAGTGCATGTCGACTGCGAGAATCCGCTCAGGCTGGTGTTCCTCGAGCAATGGGCCGACCGCGCCGCGCTCGCCGCCCACTTTGCGGTACCTGCATCCGGCGAGTTCGTGCGCACCTTGCGCTCGCTGGCCACGGGGCCAACCACGCTCGACCTCTATGAGGCCGACAGGCTCGAAAAGCTGTGAGCGCATAGCTGTGATGCCACACCAAATTCATATTGCAATGCAACATCTCCGGCACTAGGTATCCCGGCATCAAACCGAGGCCGTTATGAGCGCAGACTGGAACACTAAATATGGCACGCGGCGCGTGCGCCACGATCCGCCGACCCTGGACGAGGCGATCTTCGCCGCCGTCGGCATCACCGACGATCATGAGCAGCAGGCCGAGATCGCGGCAGCGCTGATGGGGATGCCGATCGAAATCGTGCAGGCCGAGGTGAAGAAGCAGGCCCGCACCAACGGCCGCATCACCGCCACACGCGTGATCGCAGGCGAACAGGGTGCGCAGCGCTCGGTGGTGGTCGAACGCCGTGTCGTCCGCCGCTTCGGCAACGACAAGCGCACCGGTACCTGAGCGCTCAATTCCCTATCCCCAATACGAAAGCGGACCGGTTTTGCCGGTCCGCTTTTTTGATTCCAGTCCGCGTTGGGATTTAGGCGGCGCGATTGCCGTACATGCTGGAGATGATCTTCCAGCAGGTCGAGTTGAAGCTGAGAAGAGCGCGGCCGGCCGTGAAGGGCGAGGCCGCGAGTTCAGCGAGCTCGGCCTCGGGCGTCTTGGCGAGATCGATCGTGCCGGTCGATTCGCCATGGCGGAATTGCAGATTCGCCCCGAACTTCCTGGCGAGCGCGCGCATGGCGTGATTCTCGGCGCCGGTGGTGATGCGCAGGCGCTTGTAGCCTTTCCAGCGCGCTTCCGCGATCAGCCGGCTGAACAAGATGGTGCCGACATTCTGGCGCCGTGCCGAGGCTTCCACGCTGAAGGCGACCTCGGGCAACGAATCGTCCTCCGGCGGATGCAGCTCGGCCGCACCGCGGACCACGCCGTCGACGATGTAGGCGACAATCACGGTGCCGTCCTCGGCGCAGCGGGCGGCGTAACGCTCGATGAAGCTGTCGTCGAGAAAGCCGTTGAAACGGTCGTGCCGGCTTGCGGAATCAAGCCGCAGGAGGTGATCGCGCAGAAGCGGCAATTCTTCCTGCTGGCTCAAGGTCCGCACATAGCCCGGAACGGGCGTCGTGCGGGTCGTGTCTTCAAGTACCACGTCAAAACTCCTCTTGGTGTCCCTCGAGGAGGCGTTCGAATCCCTAGGTCCCCAATATTGTGCGTCGCAACATATTTTTCAAGACGGGAACCTGCCCAAGTTTCAGGCCTCGAGGCGACCAATTCGTTAACAAAATCAAGCCCCCGTAGTCATACGAGGACCAGCTGGGTCTGGGTCACCACGGCAACCAGCTTGCCGTCCTCGGTCTCCAGCCGGGTGCTCCAGACCTGGGTCCGCCGTCCCCGATGGACCGGTGTAGCCGTGGCGATAACCGTGGTTCCCTCCTTCGCCCCGCCGATGAAGTTGGTCTTGCTCTCGAGCGTCGTGGTGCCCTTGGCATCCTCCGGGAGATTGATCACGGTCGCGGCGGCACCGACGGAATCGGCGAGCGCCATCACCGCCCCGCCGTGGATGGTGTGGTGGAGCGTGCAGAGGTCGGGCCTGACCGTCATCCGTGCCACCACGCGGTCCTTCTCGGCCTCGACGAACTCGACGCCCTTGAGCTCGGCAAACGGCATCTTCATCGCTTTAAGTTTCTCGAGCGGCGTCATCGGATCTCCTCCCAATTCATTGTTGTTTCAGCGTGAATTGCTTCGGGCAGCAAAGCAATGACGCCCGAGGTAATAGCCCTGCTGACATCGGCGGCGGCATTTGCGCATATGCTCTTCCCATGCGCCACTTCCCGCCCCGCCGCATCGTCTGCCTGACCGAAGAGACGGTCGAAACGCTGTACCTGCTCGGCGAGCAGGACCGCATCATCGGCGTCTCCGGCTACGCCGTCCGTCCGCCCCAAGTGCGGCGGGAGAAGCCGCGGGTGTCGGCCTTCGTCTCAGCAGACATCCCGAAGATCCTGGCGCTGGAACCGGAGCTGGTGCTGGCCTTCTCTGACCTCCAGGCCGGCATCGTCGCCGATCTCGTGCGCGCGGGCGTCGACGTCCATGTTTTCAATCAGCGCGACATCGCCGGGATTTTGGCGATGATCCGGACACTTGGTGCCCTGGTCGGCGCCGCTGAACGCGCCGAAGGCCTTGCCCGTGATCTCGAACGGCGCCTCGCAGAGATAGCGGCAACACCTCGCCCATCGGCGCGGCCAAAGGTCTATTTCGAGGAATGGGACGATCCGTTGATCTCAGGCATCGGCTGGGTGTCCGAGTTGATCGAGATCGCCGGCGGCGAGGATGTGTTTCCGGAGCTGCGACATCGGCAGGCGGCAAAGGATCGCATCGTTTCGGCGGAGGCGGTGCGCGAGGCAGCGCCCGACGTGATCCTTGCCTCCTGGTGCGGCAAGAAAGTCGTCCCTGCCCGCATCCGCGCGCGCGATTGCTGGAACGAGATCCCCGCCGTGCGCGACGACCGCATCGTCGAGATCAAGTCGCCGATCATCTTGCAGCCGGGGCCGGCGGCGCTGACGGATGGGCTGGATGCGATCGTGACGGCGTTGTGGGGTGGACTCAAATAGCTTGATCGCAGCTTTCGTGTCCCGGACGCGCAGCAACGCGTCAGCGTTGCTGCGCAGAGCCGGGACCCATCTCGATACGGAGTTCAGTGCAACGTGGGCCCCGGCTCTGCAGCGCACCGCACCGGACGATGCTTCGCATCGCCGGGGGCGCTGCGCCGCGTCCGGGGCACGAGACCTTCTTCAGGTCACCGCGTTCACGACCTGATATTCCGGCCGACGCCAGACCTCGCCTGCAATCACCTCCTCGATGATCTCGGCTGCTCGCATGATCTCGCTCTCCCCAATGTAGAGCGGTGTAATCCCGAACCTCATGATGTCAGGCGCGCGGAAATCGCCGATGAGGCCGCGGGCGATCAGGGCCTGCATGGCGGCGTAGCCGCCGTCGAAGGCGAAGGAGACTTGTGAGCCGCGGTGCTCGTGCGCGCGCGGGGTGACGAGCTTGAGCTCGGGGCAGCGGCGTTCGACCTCGGCGATCAGGAGATCGCCGAGCGCCAGTGAACGCGCACGGACCTCACGAATGTCGACCATGTCCCAGATGTCGAGCGAGGCCTCCAGCGCCGCCATTGCAAGCACCGGCGGGGTGCCGACGCGCATGCGCTCGACGCCGCCGGCCGCCGCGTAGGCAAGCTCGAACGCAAACGGCTTGGCGTGGCCCATCCACCCCGACAGCGCGGCGCGCACGCCGTCGGCGTGGCGCGGCGCGACGTAGAGGAATGCCGGCGCCCCGGGGCCGGCGTTGATGTATTTGTAGGTGCAGCCGGCGGCGAAATCGGCGCCGCAGCCAGCGAGATCGACCGGCAGCGCGCCGGCCGAATGCGCGAGGTCCCAGACCGTGACGATGCCGAGCGCATGCGCCTTCGCGGTCAGCGTCGCCATGTCGTGGCGCCGTCCGGTGCGGTAGTCGACCTCGGTGATGTAGAGGACCGCAATCTCCTCCGACAACGCGGCCTCGATCTCTTCCGGCGCCACCAGGCGCAATTGATGGCCGCGGCCGAGCGTCGCGATCAGGCCCTCGGCCATGTAGAGATCGGTCGGAAAGTTTCCGGTGTCCGATAGCACGACCTTGCGCGAGGCGTTCATGTCGAGCGCGGCGGCGAGGGCCTGGTAGACCTTGAGCGACAGCGTGTCTCCGACCGTCACGGAGCCGGCTTCCGCACCGACCAATCGCGCGATGCGATCGCCGACATGGCGCGGCTGGGCATACCAGCCCGCACTGTTCCAGGCGCGGATCAGCTCGTTGCCCCACTCGGCCGTGATGACGTTGCCGACGCGCTCGGCAACGCCCAGCGGCAGCGCGCCGAGCGAATTGCCGTCGAGATAGATCACGCCCTCAGGCAAATGGAACAAGGCCCTGGTGTCGTCATAGACGCGAAGCTTGGTCATGGGATCTCTACAGAATCGTGCGGACGCGCCAGAGCTCGGGGAACAGCTCCACCTCCAGCATGCGCTTGAGATAGCTGACGCCACCGGTACCGCCGGTGCCGCGCTTGAAGCCGATGACGCGCTCGACCGTCGTGACGTGGTTGAAGCGCCAGCGCCGGAAGTAGTCCTCGAAGTCGACCAGCTTCTCGGCAAGCTCGTAGAGCATCCAATGCGTCTCCGGCGCTTCATAGACGATACGCCAGGCCTGGAGCACGCCCTCGTTGAAGCTGTGGGTTTCGCGAACGTCGCGCGCCAGCACGGACGCGGGCATCTTGAGCCCGTTGCGGTCGGCGAGCCGCAGCACCTCGTCGTACAGGCTCGGCGTGGCAAGCTCGCCTTCGAGCAGCCTGGTCGTTTCCACATCGTGCGCGTGCGGCTTGAGCATGGCGTGGTTGCGGTTACCGACCAGAAATTCGATCAGCCGGTACTGACGCGACTGGAAGCCCGAGGACTGGCCAAGCTGCGAGCGGAAACGCGTATACTCGCTGGGAGTCATGGTGCGCAGTACGTCCCAGGCGCCGTTGAGCTGCTCGAAGATGCGCGACATCCGCGCCAGCATCTTCATCGCGGGCTGCACTTCGTCCCTGGCGATGGCGCGGCGCGCGGCGCTGAGCTCGTGGATGGCAAGCCGCATCCACAGCTCCGTGGTCTGATGCTGGATGATGAACAGCATCTCGTCATGGGCCTCCGAGAGCGGATGCTGCGCGCCGAGGATCGCATCCAGCGCCAGATAGTCGCCGTAGGACATACGCCGGGCGAAATCGGTCTCGGCGCCTTCGCTCGTGGGATCGTAATCGCTGGACGTCATGGCAGGCCCTTTCGATCGATCGATCCTCGCCGCGTCAGTCGAGGCCGATCAGGCGCGCGGTGATCGGGGACGACGGATCCTTCAGTCCGTCGATCACCGTAAAATGGTTGAGCCCGGGATCGACGACGAGGCGCGTCGGCACGTCGAAGCCGGTCCAGACATTGGCGATCAGATCGGACTGCCGCATGAATTCGGGCCGCTCGCCGCCGCCGACCCAGGCCGTGACCGGCGAATGTCCCCGCGGCAGGTGCAGCGCCGCGCTTTCAAGCGTCGCCTCCTCCATGGTCATGCGCAGCGTGTCGTTCATCTTCGTCTTCAGCAGCGGTCGCAGATCATGCAGCCCACTGATCGAGAGCGTGCCGGCGATGCGGTTGTAGACGGCAGGCTCGAGCCGGCTGTCGTTGCACAGCATGCGCGTGACGAGATGGCCGCCCGCGGAATGGCCGGCGAGCCGGATCGGGCCGGAGACGAGCGAAGCCGCCTTGGTGATCGCGGCGGTGATCTCTGCGGTGATGTCGGAGATGCGCGCGGCCGGCGTCAGCGTGTAGCTCGGCAGCGCCACCGTCCAGCCGTGATGCCGCGCGCCTTCGGCCAGATCGGTCCAGGTCGACTTGTCGAAGCGCATCCAGTAGCCGCCGTGCACGAAGACGACGAGGCCCTTGCTGTCGCCGTCTGGCAGGATCAGGTCGAGACGCTGGCGCTCGCCCGGGCCGTAGGAGACGTCCGCGCGGAAGTCTTTCAGGCCGGTGCGATAAGCCGCCGCCCGCTCCGCCCATTGGGCCGGCATCTTGTCCGAGCCCGGAATATGGGCCGAATTGGCATAAGCATCATCCCAATCGCGCATCGTGACACCCAAGTATTCGGCCAGTCGAACTGGGCGCCAGTCTGCCACCAGTCAGGACGGCGTCCTAGTCTTTCTTTTAAGCTTAAAGCATTTGGACGCGCCCGTGTTTCGGGCAGCGGCCGTCCCGGCCGAGATGCCGTAGGGTGGGCCAAGCGACTTGTCCGCCGTAGCTCGAAGAGCGAAGGCGGAAGGTGCCCACCACTTCGTTCGGGGTAGAAGAGAGATGGTGGGCACGGCGCAAGGGCGCCTTTGCCCACCCTACAGGACCGTCCGCCCGTCATTGCGAGCGCAGCGAAGCAATCCAGTCTGCTTCCGCAGCGACGGTCTGGATTGCTTCGTCGCAAGGGCTCCTCGCAATGACGGCGGAGAGACCTACGCCTTCTCCACCCCGCACCAATCCGCGATGAACAGGGCCATCGCCTTGGTCGACTTCTTCAGCGACTCCAGGTCGACGAATTCGTTGAAGCCGTGCATCTCGCCGCCGCTCGCGCCGAAGCAGAGGCTCGGGATACCGTGATTGAGACCGTAGAAGCGGGTGTCGGTAAGCGCGGTGAAGACGAGGTCTTGGATTTCACCGCCATAGACGGTGTTGAAGGCCTTGCCGAACGCGGCCTCGGGCGCCGCGGAGTCGGTCAGTTCATATCCCTCCGACAGGAAGCCCGACCATTCGACCTCCGGCGGATTGTTGGCAAGGAAGCGGTGGTTGCGCGCGGCAGCCGCAACGCAGGCCACGATCTCCTTCTGGTGATCGGCGATCGACCAGCCCGGCAGGACCGCGATGCGGCAATCGACGTCGCACCAGGCCGGCACGCTGGAAGCCCAGTCGCCGCCCTTGATGATGCCGGGGTTGAAGTTGATGGGATGGTTCAGCGTCTTGAAGTGCCGATCGGCTTTCGCGCGCTCGTTCCACTCGATCTCGAGTTTTTGCAGCGCCTGGATCAAATGATAGGCCGCCATGATTGCGTTGGCGCCGGAGCCGGCGAAGGCAACGTGGGTCGGATGGCCCTTCACGCGCAGGCGAAACCAGATCACGCCGACCTGCGAGCGCACCATCTTGCCGCCGGTCGGCTCCGGGATGAAGCAGGCGTCGGCACGATAGCCGCGCTGCAATGTCGAGAGCGCGCCGACGCCGGTGCTCTCCTCCTCGATCACGGACTGGAAGTGGATCCGCGCCGTCGGCTTGAAACCCGCCGCCTTGATCGCGTCCAGCGCGTAGAGCGCGCCGATCGTGCCCGACTTCATGTCGCAGGCGCCGCGGCCAAACATCTTGCCGTCCTTGATGACGGGCGAGAATGGCGGCGTGTCCCACAGTTCCAGCGGCCCCGCGGGCACAACGTCGCAGTGCCCCTGGAGGATCAGCGATTTGCCGCCATTCGTTTGCGGACGGTAGGTGCCAACCACCGTGCGCGCCTTGGAGAAATCGTGCTCGATCGGACCGAAACCACGCAGATCCTTGAGGTCATCGACATCGATGTGCCAGTCGTCGACCTCGTAGCCGCGTTCGCGCAGGAGGTCGCCGATCATGTCCTGGCACGGCCCCTCGGCCCCGCGGGTCGAAGGGATCGCAACGAAATCGCTTGTGGTCGCAAGCTGGGCTTCGAAGCCGACATCGACGGCGTCAAGAATCCTCTGCTGCGTTTCGGCATTCATCGGGCAACTCCAGGCATCCAATTGGTCAATGGTGCGCGCAAGCTAGCCGATTTCAGCCGTTCGGGTACTCCACAAAATAAGCATCCCGCAATGCATCTTCGAGCAGCCGGCCTTCCGAATAGCCATTCAGCGTCGCAGGCCGGGTTACACCATCCAGCAGGCGCGGGCACGGCTCCGGCGCGCCCAAGACGGTGCGCACGGGGATGCGCTCGGCATAGATCGGCAATTCGTAGTCCTCGTCGTCGTCAGCCACACCCTTGGCGCGGACTTTGGCCGAGGCCTCCTCGATCTCCATCGCGATGAAGGAGGTCGCCTTGATCTCCTGCGTGTTGCTCTGACGCAGGGTCGCGGTGCGGTCCGGGAAGAAGCGATCGACCATGGCAATCACCGCCCGCTCCTTCTCCTCGGAATCGGTGACGAGATAGGCAGTGCCGAACGCCATCACGGCGCGGTAGTCGGCGGAATGGTTGAAGCCGCAACGCGCCAGCACGAGGCTGTCGAGATGAGCGACCGTCAGGCAGACGCGCTCGCCCCTGGTCTGGTTGCGCAGCATGCGGCTGGCGCTCGAGCCATGCCAGTACAGCTTCGTTCCTTCGCGCCAGAAGAAGGTCGGCGTGCAATAGGGCTGGCCGTCGATCACATAGGAGACCTGGCAGAGCATCGAGGAATCCAGGATGCGGTGAACGGTGTCGTGGTCGTAGAAGCCGCGGTCGTGACGGCGCTTCACCTGGTTGCGCGCTGACGTCGGATAGGAATTTTGGCTTTCAGCTTGGCTCACGGCCGCTCCTGTCGGGATTGGAACAATTCCAGGAGAGTTGTAGCCGCGGATTTGGTCTGCGATAGTGCCAATTCCATGCGAAAAATTCCGACCAATTTTGCCCCCTCGCCGGCCAAGGCCGAACTGCCGCTCGACCTCACCGGCCCGCATATCACCGCGGGCGCGTCATCGGCGCACCGGCTGTACCAGGCGTTGTGCGACATGATCGTCTCTGGCCTCGTCAAACCCGGTGAGCCGCTGCCGCCGTCGCGGACGCTGGCCAAGCAGACCGGCTTCCGCCGCAACGCCGTCGTCACTGCCTATGAACGGCTGATCGCTGACGGCTTTGCCGCTGCGACCGTCGGCTCCGGCACCTTCGTTGCAGCGCGGATACCGGCGCGCGCCGCCGAACCAAAGAAGCCGAAGGCCGTGGTCGAAGCGCCGCGACAGGGCGCATTCTCGCTCGGCTGTACCCATATCGACGAGCGCGCGCTGCAGCGCTTCCGTGCCTTCGTCGGGCGGCGCATGCGCGCGTTCGGGCCCGAGCATCTGCATTATGGCGATCCGCGCGGCAGCCGCGAGCTGCGCGCGGCGATCGCCGATCACCTGCTGTCGGCGCGTGGCCTGCGCTGCGACCCGGATCAGATCATGCTGACCTCGGGCACGCTGCACGCGCTGCGCATCGTGCTAAGCGCGATCCTGAAGCCCAACGACCAGGTCTGGTGCGAGGACCCGGGCTACCCCGCCGCGCGAAACACCATTTCGCATTGCGGTTATCGCGCCGTGCCCGTCCCCGTCGACGAGCACGGGATACGTGTCGCCAAGGGCCGCACCGCCGCATCGTCCGCACGCGCGGCCTATGTGACGCCGTCGCACCAGTTTCCGCTGGGCGTGCAGATGTCGATGCCGCGACGGCTGGAGCTGCTGGATTGGGCGAGGCAGGCCGGCGCCTTCGTGCTCGAGGACGACTACGACAGCGAGTTCCGCTATGACGGCGCGCCGTTGATGTCGCTTGCCGGCATCGATCATCTCCAGCGCGTGATCTACATGGGCACGTTTGCCAAGACGCTGTTTCCCGGCCTGCGCATCGGCTATTGCGCACTGCCCGAGCGCCTGATCGCGGACGTCACGGCCGCGCGCGCTGCGCTCGACCGCTTTCCCGGCACGCTGATGGAGGGCGCGGTGGCCGACATGCTCAATTCCGGCGCGTTCGCCGCCAACCTGAAGCGCGTGCGCAAGCTTTATCGCGAGGCGCGCGACGCGCTGGCTGAGACCCTGGAAGCAGCATCCGACGGTGCGTTGTCGGTGCCTGTGCCGTCGCAAGGGCTGCACCTCGTCGCCCGGTTCGATCCGTCGGTCGAGCTTACCGTCGCGGCGCAGGCGAAGCAGGCCGCGGGCGCAGAAGGCTGGCTGCTGGCCGACACCTATTCGCGCACGCGTCCCCTGCCCGGGTTCGTGCTGGGATTTTCCGGCCACGCGGTTCCGCAACTCGTGGCCTCCGCCGAACGGCTCGCGCTGGAGTCGCGCGGCGCCTTGCGCGCGAGGAGCAAATCGGCCCGGCGGGCGTGACGAACGTTCACTATGAGAAACGTTCGCTATGAGAATCGCCTGCCGCTCCCTACATTGCGGCATCGATGCCGGGACCTCACATCATGCTGCTGCGCCGCGCGACCTGCCTCTCGCTGCTGATCTCCGTCGCCCTCGCGACGGCGGCGCATGCCGTCACCGTCGGACGTGAACAGGACATCACGGATCTCAAGCTCGGCCAGCGCGTGCAAGTGGATGACGGAACCTGCCCCGCCGGGCAGGTCAAGGAAGTGCGCGGTGCGAGAATGACCGACAAGGGCGTGGCGCGGACCATCGCCTGCGTGCCGCGCTACGGTCCGAAATCGAAGTGATGGTTACGACTTCGCCGGGTCGAACATGCACTGCAAGGTCGGTTTGGCGATCTTGGTGAAGGTCGAGCCGATCTCGCCCTGCTTGGACGCGGGCACCCAATCAGTCTCGATCGTTGGCACGCCGGTCTCGCTGATGCCGCGCAACAGCGCCTCGCGCAGATCGCGGTCCTCGACGGCAGCAACGGCGTGATCATGCAGGCAGCCGCAGACCTCCTCGGGATGCTCCCAGCGCCCGAGCATCCGCGGCGCACACTGACGCATGAACTCGCTGCGGGGATCCGGTAGCCTCGAAGGAGCGCGAACCTGCGCGTGGGCAGCGCTGATCGTCAGAAGCGAAACGAACGCTGCGGCGCAGAATCGGACAATCATGATGGCCTTTATCGGCTGGTTTTTCTTGTGATTTTTCTTTTGATTTTCTTGGCTGTCGATCAGAAACGCGCAGCGACCACGATCGGCTGCGGCGCCGTGGTGGTGACCGGCGAGCCGCTGTACTGGAAGGTGCCGACACCCGGGAGATTGCCGTCCGGCGCCCCCGCGAACGAAGAGCCGGCGAGCACGAAAGCGAAGGCAAGGATGAAGCTGAGCGTGCGCATGATCTCGTGTCCCAATTCCTTGGCCGGCGGTGCGTCGTCGTTGTGAAGCTGATAACCATGCGTCGTTTCGCGCGTGATGCGCCAAAAGCGGAAAATGGTTTCGTCTTTGTGAGAATTGTTTCGTCACGCGCCAGGCGACGAAACATTCAGCGGAAAATCCCAGTCTTTTCAAATGGGTCGCGCCGCGCCTGAAAGTGGCCTTGCAGGCTCTGTCCGTGCTTGGAAGCAGACCCACACTGCGCGCCGTCACACGCGCGCCTTCCGCACTTCACATGCATTTTACGTTTTTCTGCTGAAGAGAAGCCCGAACGAGGGCTGGGTTCCGTCGAACCGGCGGCGAATCGACTGCGACTCAAGCCATCGAAACCGAGAAGTCCGGAACCACCGGGCGCGTTCAGTTGAGGGATGCCATCATGACGGCGCAAGATCGCGCAACGCCGCGCGACGCGGACCTACGGACGGACCGCGCCGACCAACCCAGCCGGGTCGCTTCAATCGGGGCAATGTCGCTGCAGTCGGGCCGCGGCCACGAGGCCGCGCCACAAGCATTCGTGCGGCTGACCGGCTCGCATCTCGCAAAACCGCGCGCCAGCCGCACTCTCGTCACTGAGTGAACGCGAGCGCGTCACTGGGTGAACGCAAGAGCGTCACTGAGTGAACGCACGCGCGTCACTGAGTGAAGAACTCGCCGCACTTCTGGACGTTTGCGTCAGCCGGTCCCCACGGCATGACCGGTACCGTCGAGGTCGAGTTCTTCGGCGAGCCCTCGATCAGCCGGTCCGAATAGACCATGTAGACCAGCACATTGCGTTTGGCGTCACAGCCGCGCACGATCTGCATCTTCTTGAAGAACAGCGAGCGGCGCTGGCGGAACATGTCGTCGCCCTGCTCCATCTTGTTCTTGAACTTGATCGGACCGACTTGGCGGCAGGCCAGCGAGATATCCGAGACCTCCTCGGCAAGGCCGAGCCAGCCCTTGAAGCCGCCCTTCTCCGGCACCGTGAAATGACAGGCCACGCCCTCGACCTCGGGGTCGTCGAGGCCGTAGGTCGCGAGCTTGTCATTCGGGCTCATCCATTTGAATACCGTCGAGCGGCGGAAGATCAGATCCGGCTCGTCGGCGGCGATTGCAGAACTCGCTGGGACAGCGAGCAACAGGAGGAATAAAGCAAGGCCTTTCAAGCGGATGCCGGAAAGACCGGGGAAACGAGATGACATGAAGTTCTCCGGTAACAAGTCCCGGCAATGTAGGCATGCGACAGCCGGTCAGGAAGACGACCGGCAGCCGTCGCGGCCGCCGTTTACCGCTCCGTGAGGCTTTTTTGCTACGTCATGGACAAAATTCGCTGATGGCAGAACTGCCGTGCTAGTGAACGCGTATCCCCTCTGCGAGACTAATTTCTGAGTTGGATTGTGGATTCGAGGAATGAATAGCGTGAACGGGGCCAGTTTTTCTGCCAGGCCGGCCCGGCTGTGGCAGGTCGCCATTTTGACGGCGGCGGGTGCGATTGGCTTGACCAGCCAGGCGGACGCGGCGTTCTACTACTGGAGCGACTACTCGGACGGGTCCTACGCCGCCCGGCAGGAGCGCTATCCCGACATTCCCCGGCAGAAGCCCCAGAAGCGCAGTACGGCTGGTAAGAAGGCGGTCGTCGCCGAGAAGGAAGCCGGCACCAAGCCGCAAGGTCCGCTCGTGATCGTCGTGTCGATCGATCGGCAGAAGGTGACGGTCTTCGACACCAACGGCGTGTTCGCAGAATCCCCGGTGTCGACAGGCATGAAGGGCCACTCGACGCCGATGGGCGTGTTCAGCGTGATCCAGAAGCACAAATTCCACCAGTCCAACATCTATAGCGGCGCGCCGATGCCGTACATGCAGCGGATCACCTGGTCCGGCATCGCCATGCATGCCGGCGTGCTGCCGGGCTATCCGGCCTCGCACGGTTGCATCCGCATGCCGATGGCGTTCGCGGTGAAGATGTGGAACTGGACCAGGATGGGCGCGCGCGTGATCGTCTCGCCCGGCCAGATGTCGCCGCAAAATTTCTCGCATCCCCTGCTCGCCTCGGTGCGCGTGCCGCCGCAGCCCGCCGCCAGCCTGGAGCCGCAGACCAATGTCGGCGACAAGGCCGACAAGGGCGCCGCACCAACCAAAGTCAGCGAAGCAAAACCCGTAGAGACGAAGACCGCCAGCGCGGAGAGCGCGCTCGAGCTGCGTTCGTCGCTCGGCCATACCGTGATGTCGGATGTGACCACCGGCAATGCACCGGTGCGCGCGGAAGCAGCCGCTCCCCCCGACAAGGTTGAGGCCAAGTCTGAAAAGACCGCCGAGGCATCTGCCCCGGTCAAGCCGCAGTCGGAAGAAGCCGCCAAGCCCGCAAGCACCGACGCAAAGCCCGTTGATGCCGCAGAAGCGCCCAAGACTGCAGAAGCGCCTAAGGCTGAAGCGGCCGAGCCCGCGAAGAAGCCCGATGCGCCCGCTGCCGCGCCTGCGCTCGCCGCCTCGCCCGACGCAAAGAAGGACGAGACCCGCGTCGCTGATCCTGCGCCTGCCGCAAAGCCGGAGACGCCCAAACGGGCCGGCCAGATCGCGGTGTTCATCAGCCGCAAGGATTCCAAGCTCTACGTGCGGCAGAACTTTGCGCCGCTGTTCGAGGTTCCCGTCACGATCGCTGCGAGCGACCGGCCGCTCGGCACGCACGTGTTCACCGCCGAGGTGGACAAGACCGACACCAACGCGCTGCGTTGGTCGGTGGTGTCGCTGCCGGTCTCCGCCCGCGCCGCCGCGCGCGAAGATGACAGCCGCGTGACACTCCGCCAGCGTGGCGCCGCCGTGATCCCCGTCGCCGCCAAGCCCGTTACAGCCAAGCCCGTGGTCATGCCGGACAGCCCGGCCGAGGCACTCGACCGTATCTCGATCCCTGCGGACACCATGGCGAAGATCAACGAGATGCTGACATCGGGCGGCTCGATCATCGTCTCCGACCAGGGCATCAACCAGGGCGAGACCGGCGAAGGCACCGACTTCATCGTCCGCCTCTACTAGAGCGCTTTCGAGCGAAGTGGCGCCTTGCCGCGTCCGATAACGCGGTGTTGACCAGGCGCGTCGCGCCGACGCAGTAAGGTGCGTCCCGGATCACGTCGGGGGACGTTGCCATGCTGAACCGCAGGACCATGCTCGCCGCGCTTGTCGCGACGACCGCGTCTGCTGGACGCAGCCGCGCCGATGGCGGCATGAGCCGGATCTCGGCCTATGCGTTCTCCTTCCCTGCATTATCAGGCGACGACATCCGCCTTGCCGCGTTCACTGGCAAGCCGCTGCTGGTGGTCAACACCGCTTCGCTCTGCGGCTACACTCCACAATACGCGGGCCTGCAAGAGCTCTGGAGCGAGTTTCGCGAGCGCGGGCTCACCGTGATCGGCGTACCCTCCAATGATTTCGGCGGCCAGGAGCCAGGCGGCACCAGCGAGATCACGGAGACCGCACACCACCAATACGGCGTTACCTTTCCGATCGCGGCCAAGGCCGTGGTGGTCGGCGCCAAGGCGCATCCGTTCTACAAATGGGCGGCCGAGGCGCGCCCCCGCGACGTTCCGCGCTGGAACTTCCACAAATACCTGATCGGGCGCGACGGCTACATTGCCGAGGTGTATCCGTCTGCGGTCGATCCGACGGACACGCGGGTCAAGACAGCGATTGCGAAGGCGCTGGCCGACAGCTGACACCCGCAAGCCCGCATCCGGTTGGGCACAATTGTGGCGGGGTGCCAAACAGCCGTTGCAATGACGAGGGCCCACCATCTAGGCTAGGACGATCAAGGGGCAGGATGGTTTTGCCAGAGGCGAAAAGCTGCGGCGGAACAACGGGATCAATCTCGAGGACAACACCATGCGTGTGGCGGCAGGACTGATTTTGGCAAGCGCGATGTCGGTTGCGATGGCAGGCGCAGCGTGGTCGCAGACCCCGGCCGCAAAGCCCGCAGCCGCCACCCAGGCGGCACCGGCTGCAGCCCCCGCCGCGGCACCGGCGCCCGCTCCCGCGGCGGCAGCCGCTGCGCCGACGCAAGCGGCCTTCCCGCCCCCGCCGAAACAGGCGCCCCAGCCCGCCCGCGCGGCCTGCAACACGCCCGGCGCGCTCGGCGTCGCCCGCACCGTCGAGATCGACACCACGGGTGGTCCGGGCTTCGGCTTCGAGCATTTCAAGGAGCTCGACTTCCTGCGCGACAAGGAGGTCGTGCTGACCTTCGACGACGGCCCCTGGCCGAAGAACACGCCCGCGGTGCTGAAGGCACTCGCCGACGAATGCACCACCGGCATCTTCTTCTCGATCGGCAAGCACGCGACCTATGAGCCGGAGATCCTGAAGCAGGTCTATGCGGCCGGCCACACTGTCGGCGCCCACACCTGGTCGCACGCCAACCTCAACAACAAGAAGCTCACGGAAGCGCAGCGCAAGGAAGAGATTGAGAAGGGTTTCTCGGCGGTGAAGTGGGCGCTCGGCGGCATCTCGCCCTCGCCGTTCTTCCGCTTCCCGGCGCTCCAGCACCCGCCGGAGATGGTCACCTATCTCGGCAACCGCAACGTCGCGATCTTCTCCTGCGACATCGACTCGTTCGACTTCAAGGCGTCGAAGCCCGAGAAGGTGATCGAGACCGTGATGAAGAAGCTCGACACCAAGGGCAAGGGCATCATCCTGATGCACGACTTCCAGAAGCACACGGCGGAAGCCCTGCCCGAGCTGCTCAAGCGCCTGAAGGCCGGCGGCTACAAGGTCGTGGCGATGCGCGCCAAGTTCCCGGCCTCGACGCTGCCCGAATACGACCAGGAGCTGCTCAAGGACGTCAAGCTGCCGACGGTGAGCACGCGCCCGGTCAATTCCGTCGTGACGACGGTCTCGGAATAGACCGCAATTGTCTTTCCGGTTTGAGGGTTACGTCATCATATCGGCGGACGGCATGCTTGCCGATCCGTCGCACATCATGCCCTCAACGTTGGTGTTCGAAGGCGACAAGCGCTTTTTCGAGCAAGCGCTCGATCGAGCCGCGGTCGTCGTGCACGGCGGACACTCGCACGAGCAGCAGCAGAATTCGCCGAAGCGCAAGCGGCTGATCCTCACCCGCAAGATCAAGGCACTCACCGTCGACCCGGAGATGCCGAACGCGACGCTGTGGAATCCCGAGCATGCGAGCTTCGAGGAGGCCTGCGCTTTCGCCGATGTCGCCTCCGGCACGGTCGCAATCATCGGCGGCCCCGTCGTGTTCGACATGTTCATGGACCGCTACGACACGTTCTGGCTGTCGGAAGCACCGCATGTGCGGTTGCCCGGCGGCGAAGGCTGCTTTGTCGGCGTGCCGGAGCGGACGCCGCATGAGGTGCTGGCGTCACACGGGATGAAGCCGGGGGCGCCGTATCTGCTCGACGCGGCGCATGACGTCACGGTGACGCCGTGGCGTCGAGTCTAGCGCAGGCGATCTGCGCTACGGCGTCGGAAGGTGATAGGCCAGCACGCCGCGCAGCGTGTGCACCGTGCCGCCCGCGCTCAGGCTGGTCATGAAATCAGACGCCAGATCGTCTCGCGCCCCGAGATGAGTGACGCGATATTCGGCGCGGGTGGAGATGCTGTCGGACGAGCCATCAACTCGCTTTACACGTCGCCGTAGGCCGTCTCGGCTGAGCGCGTAGCGCGGCCGTAGCCCATGATCATGAACAGCGCGCCGATGATCGAGAGATTCTTCAGCGCATCGACCACCATCCTGGCGTTGTCGGGCGCGGCCTGATTCCAGAAATCGGAGAACAGGACGGTCGAAACCGCGATGTAGATGATCATGAGCAATGCGAAAAAGCGCGCGCCGAAGTTCAGCGCAATCATCAGGCCTGCAATGATCTCAAGCCCGCCGCCCGCGATCGCCAGCAGTTGCGGCGTGGTCATGGCGGTCGCCGTCTCGATCTGCTTGGTGTAGGACTCTATGACTTCCGGCACCACCACCTTGGTGGCGATGAAATCGGCCGTCGCCTGGAGGGGAAAGAACTTGGTCGCGCCCGTGTAGATGAACAGCACGGCGAACAGGATTCGCCCGAAAGTCACGAACGCTGGCATGATCGGCCTCTTGGCTCAGGCTTTTTGAAAAAGGCGTCTTGACGAGAGCACCGGGCGATTATGAAGAGTCGTGCGCCGGTTTACAAACGGGGAAATGGCGAACTGCGAGCAATTCAAAGTTGGCGACGCGGGCGGTGCGCCTTCTCCCCTTGCGGGAGAAGGTGGCATAGGCGGCCTGCGGCCGCCGTTCTTAAGAACGCCGAAGCGAAGCTTCGGCTATGGCGCCGGATGAGGGGTATCTCCGCGAGCTCAATAGCGGTGGGACTCGTGGATAGAGCCCCTCACCCGTCTCGCCGCTAACGCCGCGATCCACCCTCTCCCACAGGGGGAGAGGGTAAGACGGCATCTTACGTAAACAACGTCGGCTGCTGCCGTGCAGCGCGCTCCTGCGCTTCCACGACCGCAACGGCCGTCATGTTTAGGATGCCGCGCGCGGTCACCGAGGGCGTGAGGATATGGGCGGGGCGCGCCGGGCCGATCAGGATCGGGCCGACGGGGAGCGCATCCGCCAGCGACTTGATCATCTGATAGGCGACGTTGGCGGTGTCGAGGCTCGGCATGATCATGATGTTGGCCTCGCCCTCCAGCTTGGAGTGCGGCAGCACCATTTTCCGCGCAGCAGCTGAAAGTGCCGTGTCGCCCTGCATCTCGCCGTCGGCCTCGATCTCCGGATGCTTCTCCTTCAACAGCTGGGTCGCTCGGCGCATCTTGCGCGAGGATTCGGTGTCGTAGCTGCCGAAATCCGAGTGCGAGACGAAGGCGATCTTCGGCTTGATGTTGAAGCGCTGGACGTGGACCGCCGCCAGCGAGGCGATCTCGGCGAGCTCCTCGGCGCTCGGATTGGGCCGAACTTGGGTGTCGGCGATGAAGAAGGCGCCCTTGCTGGTGATCAGCAGCGCCAGCGCCGCATAGTCGATGATCCCCGCGGAGAAGCCGATGATCTCGCGGACATGGCGGAGGTGGTGCATGTAGCGGCCTTCGACGCCGCAGAGCATGGCATCCGCCTCCCCGCGCATGACCGCGAGCGCGGCGATCACCGTGTTGTTGGTGCGCACCACCGTGCGCGCCGCATCCGGCGTCACGCCGCGGCGGCCGGCGACCTCGACATAGGATTGCACATAGGAGCGATAGCGCGGATCGTCTTCGGGATTGACGAGGTCGAAATCCTTGCCTGCCTTGATCGACAGGCCGAAGCGCTTGATGCGCGCCTCGACGACCGACGGACGCCCGACCAGGATCGGCGTCGCCAGCTTCTCCTCCAGCACCACTTGCGTGGCGCGCAGCACGCGCTCGTCCTCGCCTTCGGCGTAGATCACGCGCACCGGCTGGGTCTTGGCCTTGGCGAACATCGGCTTCATGACGAGGCCGGAGCGGAAGGCGAAGCGCTCGAGCAGCGCGGTGTATTCGTCAAAGTTGGTGATGGGGCGCGTCGCGACGCCCGACTCCATCGCCGCCTTGGCGACGGCGGGCGCGATGCGCAGAATCAACCTGGGATCAAAGGGGCTCGGGATCAGCGAGCCGGGGCCAAAGCCCTGCGTTTCGCCGGTGTCAAAGCCCTGCGCGACCGCATCCGACGGCGCCTCGCGCGCGAGCTGCGCGATGGCCTCGACGGCGGCGTGCTTCATCTCCTCGTTGATGGCGCTGGCGCCGACGTCGAGCGCGCCGCGGAAGATGAAGGGGAAGCAGAGGACGTTGTTGACCTGGTTCGGATAGTCGGAGCGGCCGGTGCAGATCATGGCGTCGGGGCGCACCTTCCGCGCCTCCTCCGGCATGATCTCCGGGGTCGGATTGGCGAGCGCCATAATCAGGGGCTTGTCGCCCATCGCCTTGGCCATCTCCGGCTTGAGCACCCCTGGTGCCGACAGCCCGATGAAGATGTCGGCGCCGCCGATGACGTCGCCCAGCGTGCGCTTGTCGGTCTTCTGCGCGTAGACCGCCTTCCAGCGGTCCATCGTGGTGTTGCGGCCTTCATGCACGAGACCGTCGATGTCGCAGACCCAGATGTTCTTGCGCTGCGCGCCCATCGACACCAGAAGGTTGAGCGTCGCGATCGCGGCGGCCCCTGCCCCCGACGCGACGATCTTGACGTCGGACAGCTTCTTGCCGTTCAGCCTGAGACCATTGGTGATGGCGGCGGCGACGATGATGGCGGTGCCGTGCTGGTCGTCATGAAAGACCGGGATCTTCATGCGCTCCTTCAGCTGCGCCTCGATCTCGAAGCATTCCGGTCCGCGGATATCCTCGAGATTGATGCCGCCGAAGGTCGGCTCGAGCGCCGCCACGGTCTCGACCACGCGCTCGATGGTGTCGGCGGCGATCTCGATGTCGAACACGTCGATACCGGCGAACTTCTTGAACAGGACC
Source organism: Bradyrhizobium sp. S3.7.6 (assembly GCF_054061875.1). Taxonomy (NCBI): domain Bacteria; kingdom Pseudomonadati; phylum Pseudomonadota; class Alphaproteobacteria; order Hyphomicrobiales; family Nitrobacteraceae; genus Bradyrhizobium; species Bradyrhizobium sp. S3.7.6. Next base: position 5,641,741 of record NZ_JBSSEQ010000001.1, read on the forward strand.
GCCTTGCCCTCCATCACCGGCTTGGAGGCCAGCGGGCCGATATTGCCGAGGCCGAGCACCGCGGTGCCGTTGGAGACCACCGCGACCAGATTGGCGCGGGTGGTGAGCGTGGCGGCCTCCGCCGGGTTCTTGGCGATCTCGGTGCAGGCGGCAGCAACGCCCGGAGAATAGGCAAGCGCGAGGTCGCGCTGGTTGGCGAGCGGCTTGCTCGCCTGGATCTCGAGCTTTCCGGGGCGCGGCAGACGGTGATAGGCCAGCGCCGCCTGGTGGAGATCATCAGAATAAGACGACATGCGGTGTCTCGCCTCGCGTTACCGGCTTCAAAATGCCTCATCCGGAGCCGTCGCCCAAGCGGACGGTATTTCCGGGTCATGGAAACGGGATGAAGCACGGCGGGCGCCCCGGTGGCAACATCCGATTACGGCCCCATCAACAGGGCGCATGGTCAAATACCTGATAGCGCTAGCTTTCCCTAGACCGCGCGGCATTTCCCGAATATGGCAGGTTGCGCAGTGCAAAACGGGCAACTGGAGCTGGGAATGAAGCGGATCCTGATCGGCCTGATCGTGGCAGCCGTGCTTGCCGCGGGCGGATGGTTCGGCTTCAACTTCTATGCCCAGCACCGCGCGACCAGCGAGGTCGAGGCGGCGTTCGAGCAGATGCGCCAACAGGGCGGCAAGGCGAGCCACGGCAAGATCACGTTCGAGCTCGCGACCCGGACGCTGACGATCGAGGATATCGCGGTCACTCCCGGCAACCTGCCGCAGGCGCAGATCAAGATCGCCGGCATCAAAGGGACGGGTGTTTGCCTGGTCGACGATATCAGGTTTTCGGCCGACAGCATCGACATCACCGGTGTTGAGGTCGCACTGGACCAGGCTCCCCCGGCAAAACTGAAAGTCTCCTACAAGATCCCGCAATTGACGATGCGCGACTACGCCGGTCCCGTTCACGCCGCGGCTGCGCCAGCGGACAACTCCCTGATCGAGATGTACCGCTATGCGCTCAGCCAGTACACGGGCGTCACGGCCTCGTCGCTTACGGCCCCGACACTGACGATGAGCTTCGATTCCGGCAACGCTGCCGCCGGCAGCGGCGAGTTCACCTATACCGGGCTGGCGATCCAGAACCTCAAGCACGGCAAGATCGATGCGATGAAGGCCGACCGCGCCGTCATCTCGGTCGAGGTGAAGCAGCCAGGCAAGCCGGACAAGCTGACAGGCGAGCTGTCGAACATCATCGTCAACGATTTCGATGCCACCGCGATCCTCGCGGCGCTCGATCCGCAGACGAGCGGCGACGACAACTATCGCCGGGTCTACCGGCAAGTCTCGGCAGGCCCGTACACGCTCAAATCGGCACAGGCGATTCGCGTCGATATCGACGGCTTCGCCATCGAGGACATCGCCGTGCAGCCGTCGAAATTCCGGCTGGCCGACGTGCTCGCCGCGCTGCCGCAGGATCAATCGGCGCCCCAGACGCCGGCGCAGGCGCGCGAGCTGCTGGAGAAGCTCGCCGGGGTCTACGAGGGTGTTCGCATCGGCAAGGCCGAGATGGGCAAGACGTCGATCGGGACGCCGCAGGGAACAGCCAAGATCAATGCGGTCAGGTACCGCGAGGGCGAGTTCGCCGTCGAGGGCGTCGATACGCCGTCGCCGCAAGGGCAGTTCAAGATGGAGCGCTTCGCGCTCAAATCGTTCAGCATTACGAACCTGATGCGCTGGGCCGCTGGCCTTAGCAATCCCGGGCAGGCGCCCTCGCCCGACCAGATGCTGGGCTTGTTCCGGGTGCTCGAAGGCGCCGAGATCAAGGGCGTGGTCTCGCCCTACAAGAACACGCGGCAGCTCGTCACCATCGACACGATCAGCCTCAACTGGGGCCAGCTGGTCGGATCGATCCCGAGCAAGGCCAATCTGGTCGTGAAGATGGTCACGCCGACCGATCCCTCCAATCCGGCGCAGCGGCCGCTGATCATGGCGGGCGTGGACAAGCTCGCGATCGACCTCGATCTCGGTGCCGCCTGGACGGAGTCCTCGGGCGCGTTTGCGCTCGCGCCTGCCACGATCGATCTCGGCAACCTTGCCAAAGCTCAGGCCCGCTTCGCGCTCGCCAACGTGCCGCGCGGCCTGTTCACGACCGATCCGGCGCAGGCCATGGGCCAGGCGGCGCAGATCGAGACCGGCGCGATCGAGCTCTCCCTGCGCGACAGCGGCGTCGTCGATCTCGTCGTGGCGCAGTTCTCGCGCATGCAGAATGTCAGCCGCGACGCCGCCCGCAGCGCCATCGCCGAGATGATCCGGGCGCAGGGCGAGAAGGTCATGGCCGCCAATCTCGATGCCAAAGCGGCGGTCGATGCACTCGCCGGCTTCGTCGAGACCTCAGGTCAGACGCTCACCATCAAGCTGACGCCGCTCGGCAAGCTGCCCGTGCTTCAGCTCATGGACGCACTGAACAGCGAGCCGATCGTCGCGCTGGCGCAGTTCAGGATCGAGGCGTCGACGGGGCTGTAGGGGCGAGCGGTGGTGCGCTCCCTCGCCCCGTTCTTACGGGGAGAGGGTTGGGGTGAGGAGCTGCTTCCGCGAAGAAGGTAACAAAGTGACTCGTGGAGAGTCCCCCTCACCCGCCTCGCATCTTCGATGCGATGCGGCCTCTCCCCGCACGCGGGGAGAGGCGAAGAGGGATCACTTCTGCGGCAGGTTCACCCGCACATGCAGCTCGCGGAGCTGCTTGGTGCTGGGTTCCGACGGGGCGCCCATCAGCAGATCCATGGCCTGCTGGTTCATCGGGAACAGCGAGATCTCGCGCAGATTGTTGGTGCCGCACAGAAGCATTACGATGCGGTCGACACCCGCGGCCATGCCGCCATGCGGCGGCGCGCCGTACTGGAAGGCGCGGTACATGCCGCCGAAGCGGTCGACCACTTCCTGCTCGCCGTAACCTGCGATCTCGAACGCCTTCACCATCGCTTCCGGCACGTGGTTGCGGATGCCGCCCGAAGCGATCTCGTAGCCGTTGCAGGTGATGTCGTACTGGAACGCCTTGATGGTCAGCGGGTCCTGGCCCTTCAACGCGTCGAGACCGCCCTGCGGCATCGAGAACGGGTTGTGCGAGAAGTCGACCTTCTTGTCGTCCTCGTTGTACTCGTACATCGGGAAGTCGACGATCCAGGCGAGTTCGAACCGCTCCTTGTCGGTGAGGTTCAGTTCCTCGCCGACCTTGTTGCGGGCGAGACCGGAGAATTTCCAGAACTTGTCGGGGTCGCCGGCGACGAAGAAGGCGGCATCGCCTTCCTTGACGCCGATCTGCGCGCGGATCGCAGCGGTGCGCTCAGGCCCGATGTTGTTGGCAAGCGGGCCAGCGCCCTCGCCGCCCTCGCGCCACATGATGTAGCCGAGACCGGGTTGGCCTTCACCCTGCGCCCACGAGTTCATGCGGTCGCAGAAAGCGCGTGAGCCGCCGCCTGGCGCCGGGATCGCCCAAACCTGGTTCTTGGGGTCTTCGAGCATGCGCGCAAAGACCTTGAAGCCGGAGCCGCGGAAATGCTCGGAGACGTCCTGCATCTCGATCGGGTTGCGCAGGTCCGGCTTGTCGCTGCCGTATTTGCGCAGCGCTTCGGCGAACGGGATGCGGCGCCAGTTCTTGCTCACCGGCTTGCCCTTGGCGAACTCCTCGAACACGCCGGTGATCACGGGCTCCATCGCCGCGAAGACGTCTTCCTGCGTGACAAAGCTCATCTCGACGTCGAGCTGGTAGAACTCACCCGGCAGACGGTCGGCACGCGGGTCCTCGTCGCGGAAGCAGGGCGCGATCTGGAAGTAGCGGTCGAAGCCCGACATCATCAGCAGCTGCTTGTACTGCTGCGGCGCCTGCGGCAGCGCGTAGAACTTGCCGGGATGGATGCGCGACGGCACCAGGAAGTCGCGCGCACCTTCCGGCGAGGACGCAGTCAGGATCGGGGTGTTGAACTCGAAGAACCCCTGCCCCTCCATGCGCCGACGCATCGACTTGATGATGTCGACGCGCGTCATGATGTTCTGGTGCAGCTTCTCGCGGCGCAAATCGAGGAAGCGATACTTCAGGCGGATGTCTTCGGGATATTCCTGATCGCCGAACACCGGCAGCGGCAGGTCGCCGGCCGGACCGAGCACCTCGATCTCGCTGACATAGATCTCGATCTTGCCGGTCGGCAGATCGTCATTGTCTGTCCCCTCGGGGCGGCGGCGGACCTTGCCGTCCATCTTGACCACGAATTCCGAGCGCAGCTTTTCGGCCAGCGCGAACGCCGGCGAGTCCGGATCGACCACGCACTGGGTCAGGCCGTAATGGTCGCGCAGGTCGATGAACAGCACGCCGCCATGGTCGCGAACGCGATGGACCCAGCCCGAGAGGCGAACTGTTTCGCCGATGTTGCTCTCGCGGAGCGCGCCGCATGTATGTGACCGGTAGCGATGCATGGTCGTCCCAAAATCAATGTCGGAGGGGTCGAATCGGACGGCCTGAAACGACCGGTCCGAAGTTGCGGCAGGGTTTACCCGACGAGACCGGGGGCGGCAACCAAGGGAACGGGCTGTTTTGGGGCCGAAGCGCCCATTTTTGGCCGATTGGGCCTCAAGCCTTTGCCATCAGGCGTTCCCCGCCTATCTTTACCTCCATGACCGTCCATTTCCCCTTCCAGAACTCGTATTCGGCACTGCCGAACAGCTTCTTTGCCCGGGTCGCGCCGACCCCTGTGGCCGCCCCCCGGCTGATCAAGCTGAACCGGCCGCTGGCGGTCCAGCTCGGGCTCGACCCTGACCTGCTGGAGACCCCTGAGGGTGCCGAAATCCTGGCCGGGAAAACGGTTCCCGCTGGCGCCGACCCAATCGCCATGGCCTATGCCGGCCACCAGTTCGGGCAATTCGTGCCCCAGCTCGGCGACGGCCGCGCCATCCTGCTCGGCGAGGTCATCGACAGAGACGGCATCCGCCGCGACATCCAGCTCAAGGGCTCGGGTCCCACCCCGTTCTCCCGCCGCGGCGACGGCCGTGCTGCGTTGGGTCCGGTGCTGCGTGAATACATCGTCAGCGAAGCCATGTTCGCGCTCGGCATCCCGACCACGCGCTCGCTCGCCGCGGTCGTCACCGGCGAGCACGTCATCCGCGAGACCGCGCTGCCCGGCGCGGTGCTGACGCGCGTCGCCGCGAGCCACATCCGCGTCGGCACCTTCCAGTTCTTCGCCGTCCGCCGCGACACCGGCGCGATCCGCCGGCTCGCCGACCACGTCATCGCCCGCCACTATCCGGATCTGCTCCAGGCAGAGCGCCCCTATCACGCCCTGCTCGCCGGCGTCGTCGCGCGTCAGGCCGATCTCATCGCGCGCTGGCTGCTGGTCGGCTTCATCCACGGCGTGATGAACACCGACAACTCTTCGATCTCGGGCGAGACCATCGATTACGGCCCCTGCGCCTTCATGGATGCCTACAACCCCGCGCAGGTGTTTTCGTCGATCGACGAGATGGGCCGCTATGCCTATGCCAACCAGCCGCGCATCGCGCTGTGGAATCTGACCCGGCTCGCCGAATGCCTGCTGCCGCTGTTCTCCGATGATCAGGAGAAGGCGGTCGCGGAAGCCCAGGACATTCTCGGCGCCTTCGCCGAGACCTTCAGCAACGCCTATCAAGCAGGCCTGCGCAAGAAGGTCGGCCTGTTCACGGAACGCGACGGCGACGAGGCGCTGATCCAGGACCTGCTGGATGCCATGGCCAAGAACCAGGCCGACTTCACCCTCACCTTCCGCAAGCTCGGTGACGCCGCAGGCGACGAGGCCGCCGCGGCCGACGTCCGCGCGCAGTTCATGGACCCCTCAGCCCTCGACGACTGGGCCAGACGCTGGCGCGAGCGCACCGCGCTGGAGCCGCAGGCCGCAGCCGAGCGGCAAGCCGCCATGCACGCCGCCAATCCGATCTTCATCCCCCGCAACCACCGCGTCGAGGCCGTGATCCAGGCCGCGGTAAACAACGACGACTACGCGCCGTTCGAGGAGCTGGTGAAGGTGCTGGCCAAGCCGTTCGAGGAGCAGCCGGACTATGCCGCCTACGCCGATCCGCCGCTGCCGGACCAGCGGGTGCTGCAGACGTTCTGCGGGACGTGAACCTGATCTGGAGTGCAAAATTACCCAGCTCCCTACTCTGAACGAAGAAGGGATGGAAGCGATCAAGTCGCGGTACGACCAACAACGGCGTCCCTCTGACCGGCGGTTCGGGGCAGAGCAGCTCAGGTAAGGCGAGGGTTTCTGACGGCGCCGTGACGCAAGCCAGCATAGCGATGCCGTGTCCTGGCTATGCTGTTGATGACGTCCTCACCACCCCGAACACCAACATTGGAAACACCAGCTCCGGATTTCACGTGGACCGTTGCAACGATCAATCCTCGGGCGGATCGAACGTCAGCAGCAACATTTTTCCTTAAAGGAATTTCAATCCCTGATCGCAAACACGTTGTGACCGAAGATCGATAGGCCAAGCGTTTCGGAAAATGCGCGCGGGAAGAAGCGATAATCCTTTAGGCTGAGTGGGAAGAACCGGAAGCGTTGCGGCCGCGGCAGGTTGGCTGCTGTGAAAATGAAATCGATATCCCGCGCCGAGAAGTAATTGATGTGATCTGGCGGGATCCACAGATGCCGTTTTCGAAACTGCGGGAAAATCGCCCGCACGTCATGCACATTTGGGGTGATGACGATCACGAGGCCGCCGGGCCGCAATGACCTCGCCGCCACTTCAACCATCTGTCGCGGCTCGGCGACGTGCTCGATGACGTTGTCAATCACGATCGCATCGGCCGTATCGCCGCCGCGGTAAATTTCTTGAATTATCGGTACGCCGGCACGGATACCAAAGTCGGAAAGCCCGCGTGCCGGCTCGTAGCCCTGATAGACTACGGGATCGTCGCGCAACAGGTAACCGACCTCGCCACGCCCGCAGCCGATCTCGAGTACCCGTTGACCGGACTTGAGGTGCGCGAGGATTAGCCGCCTGATCTGGTGATGTCGTGGCCGGAACGCCCAGTCGATCTTCTCGATCTCGACGTGGTTGGCTGTGTCCGCCGGCGGATCAGCAACGAAGACATGCTCGCAGCCGCCGCACTGTACGATAGAGAAGTCATCACCCCTGCGGCTGATCGTCAGTTTTGGATGAAATTCAGTGTTGCCGCAAAGGGCACAGCAATCTCTAGGCGAGCGTTCCATTTTCCTGGCTCCAACGGCAGCTCTATACCTTCTGCAACCCATCGGTGTAAAGACATGGCGGCGCACTGTTAGCGGGCCACCCTGACAGCCAGGATGGCCTCATGGCCGATCCTTTCGTATCATTCCCGTGGAATACGGGGTTGAGCCGCTCGTCAACGAGGTGCTGTACGCTCTCGAATTGTCGCGCGAAGCGACCGACTGGATTGCACCCGTTGAAAGTCAGGCAGGCGTCGCTGAGGTGCTCAGGAGCTGGGCAAGATATCTGGCATCGAAACAATCGAATTGAGCGTTTGCGGCCTATGGCCGACTGATCGTCTTCTCTACGCTCGGCAGGAAAACCAGCTCGATCAATAGCCGTAGCGGCCCCACGATGGGAATGAGCACGATCAGCTGAAACCAGCCCGAGCGCCCGCGATCGTGACACCGTTTGGCACCGACGGCCCAACTGGGCCAGAGCGAGAGCAGCACGAGGACCCCGAATGCCACGTTAAACTGAAGCGGAGGGACAAGAACAATCACCACGGCATGAACCACGGCCAGCGGGATCAGGAAGCGAAACACATAGTCGAACCGGCTAACGCGTCCGCTGAATGAGAACAAGAAACGCAGGATTTCCACGCGCCGTCCTTACTTCGTCGCCTTCCTGACTCCGCCGAACGACGCCGCGTCGAACTTTTGCGGATCGACGGGATCGTAGCGGGACCACTCCATGTCTGGCACGTTGGCGTACCGCTCGGTCCAGGCCTTGTTCGTCGTCGTTGTCCCGGGCGCGACGGGGCGGATCTCGAAATGCAGCACCTTGTTCGGGCCGATCTCGCCGATCGTGTCCTTGGCCTTGACGCTCGCGCCGACCGCAAGCGGCTCGCCCTTCGGACCGCCTATGCGGCCGAGCTGGACGTAGCGTGTGTAGACGATGCCGCCGTTCGGATAAGTGTGCTTGAGCACGACGTAGCGGCCGCAACCGCCGATCACGGGCAGGTCGGCCGGCGCCTGCTCGCTGGTCTCGATCTTGACGACGACGCCGTCCGCCATCGCCGCCACCGGGCCGACTGCCTTGTCGGAGGTGAAATCGACACCGGGATGCTCGTCCTGGGTCCAGCATCCACAGGAGGTCATCGTCTTGTCTGCAGGCTTGTCGGCGCGCGGAAAGCTGCGCGGGGTGAGGAATTCATTGACCAGCAGTCCCGGCCCTTCGGGGGACGTGAAGGCATGGATCGCATAGAGCGAGAGCTTGTCCCCAACCGGCACCTCCGCCGGCAAGAAGCCGTAGACCACATCCTGGATGAAGACCTTCAGCTCGCGCCCCTTGGCGGAGCGGACCGTGATGCAGTTGGTCGCCTGCAAGGCGTCGGCGTCGGTCTTGGGCATGCCGCTCATGATCAGCGATCGCTTGAGCGCGCCACTTGCGCACGGCTCCCCGTGGGAGGCCAGCGTGACGTCGAGCTTCAGCGGCGACATCGGGTAGACGTCGAGGCCGGTGGCCGGTCGCCGCCGTGCCAGGAACTCGTCGAGATCGGTCTCCTTGTAACGGGCGAAATTGAATTCGGCGCGCGCCGCATCGGGGACGGCGGAGAGGACGACAAGCAGCAGGGAGACGGCAAGCAAACCCAGCTTGGGGAGGCCACGCGGCGGCAACATTTGGAGGTCTCGTGATGCAAATTCGGTGAGCAGTATGAGCAAACCACGACCGCATCTTCGCGGCAAGGTAGACCGCATCTTGCGCCTCAATCGTGAGAGGTCATTCGACCCCAGAGTACGCTCGCCCGGTCGTCCCAAGCATGTCCACATCTTCCACGCGCCGCAGGAACCGCTGTCATCAAACTGAAACACTGGCGCTCTAACGGCCTGTCAGGGACGTCCTGCCGGAGGCGCCCATCCTCCAACAGTCCTGACGCGCCATGCCCTTCAAATTCATCCACATCACCGACACGCATCTCGCGAACCCCGGACTGAAGCTCTATGGCCTCGATCCGCGCGCCCGGCTGGACGCGGCGGTTGCCGACATCAACAAGCACCAGTCCGATGCTGCCTTCGCGGTCGTGACCGGCGACCTCACCCATTGGGGCGAGCCTGAATCCTACGCCAATTTCGCCGAGGCGATGGCCGCGCTGAAAATCCCTTATATCGCCATGGTCGGCAATCACGATAAGCGCGTGGCCTGCCTCGACGGCCTGAAGGCCGCGCCGCGCGACCCGAACGGCTTCGTCCAGGGCACCCGCACCACCGAGCACGGCCTGTTCGTCTTCCTCGACACGCTGGACGAGACCAGCCACGCCGGCGAGATGTGCGCCAAGCGCCTCGGCTGGCTCGCAAGCACGCTGGCGGCCGCGCCCGCCGACATGCCGTTCGTCGTCTTCATGCATCATCCGCCCTTCCCGGTCGGCGTCCACGCGATGGACGAGATCGCACTGGCGCAGAGCGCCGAATTCGCCGAGGTGATCGCGCCCTATCGCGCACGCATCCGCCATCTCTTCTTCGGCCACGTGCACCGGCCGATCTTCGGCAGCTACGGCAAGATCCCGTTCTCGACGCTCCGCGGCACCAACCACCAGGTCTGGTTCGAGCTTGACGCTGCCGCGACCGACCATCTCGCCAGCCATGAGCCGCCGGCCTATGGCGTGGTGCTGATCGACGGCGAGAACCTGGTCGTGCACAGCCACGACTTCCTCGACACCAGTCTGCGCTTCCCCTTCGAGCCACCGGCGGGAATGGACGGCCGCGACTATGCGCTCAAGTTCGCGGCGCGGTGAAATGAGCCTCGCTGAACCCGCGGCTCTTCCGGTCGCGGCATCGGCGGCACCGCGTCTGCGCGTCCTGAAGCGGTTTCTTGGCCGATTCAAAGCCTCGCTGCCCGCCTACCTTTTGCTTCTGCCATCGCTGGTCTTCCTCGCACTGTTCACCTATGGCGCGATGGGCCGCGTGCTGATCGACGCGCTCTACCAGCGCGCCACGCCGAAGGCACCGGTCCGCTTCGTCGGCCTCGACAATATAGCCGCGGTGCTAGCCGACCCCGCCTTCACCGGTGCGGTCGTCAACAATCTCGTCTACGCCATCGGCACGGCGATCCCGAGCATCGGACTTGCACTGCTGTTCGCGCTGGCGCTGTCGCGCACCAATGCGGTGAGCAGCGCGCTGCGCGCCGCGCTGTTCCTGCCGGTGCTGATCCCGATGGTCGCGGCCTCCGCGCTGTTCCTGTTTATCTTCCTGCCCAATGTCGGCCTGCTCGACTATTACATCGGCCGCCTGCTTCCGGTGGTGCCGAACTGGCTCGGCGACCCCGACATCGCACTTTATGCGATCATGGTGATCACCATCTGGAAGAACGCCGGCTACTACATGCTGTTCTTCCTCGCCGGCCTCCAGGCCGTGCCCGAGGATGTCATGGAAGCCGCGCATCTCGACGGTGCCGGCCCGTTCATGCGGCTGCGCTACATCATCCTGCCGGAGCTCAAGCCCACCTTCCTGTTCGTCATCGTCATCGCCACGCTCAACGCGGTCACGCAGGTCGACCACGTCTTCGTCATGACCAAGGGCGGACCGTCGAACTCGACCAATCTCGTGTTGTTCTACATCTACCAGCAGGCGGTCGAGCATTACGACATCGGCAAGGCCTCGGCGGCAACGCTGCTGACGCTTGCGGCGCTGATGGGCCTCACCGCGCTCTCCTTCCGGACGATGGCCAATCGTGAGGGCGGAGCATGACGCTGATCGACTGGCTGCTTAGGGACGCCCCGCTCGCCACGCGCCGCGAGATCACGCCAAAGCTCGGCTTTCTGCTGACCGTGCTGCTCGCGATCGTTTGGCTGATCCCGTTCCTGTGGATGGGCGTGGCGACGCTCCGCCCGGCGTCCGACGGCATCAACGTGATGGCCGAGCTGATCCCGAGCCTCAAGCCCACGCTCGACAATGTCAGGGATGCCTGGGAGATCGGCGATTTCCCGCGCTACACCCTCAACACCACGATCATCTGCACCGGCATCCTGCTGGTGCAGTTCGTCACGATCACGCTGGCCGGCTTTGCCTTTGCGCGGCTCGAATTCGCCGGCAAGACGCTGATCTTCTATTTGTTCCTGATGCAGCTGATGCTGGTGCCGGTGCTGCTGATCGTGCCGAATTTGAGCCTGGTGGCGCAGTTCGGGCTCTACGACACGCTCGCCGGCGTGATGATGCCGTTCTTCGCCTCGGCCTTCGGCACCTTCCTGATGCGACAGGCTTTTGAAGCCATTCCGACCGAGCTGGAAGACGCCGCCCTGATCGACGGCGCCAGCCTTCTCCAGCGCATCCGCCACATCTACGTGCCGCTGTCGATGCCGAGCTTCTCCGCCTTCGCCATCATCTCCGTCACCAGCCATTGGAACGACTTCCTGTGGCCGCTGATGGTGATCAATTCGCCGGACAAGCGGCCGCTCACGGTCGGTCTGTCCGTCTTCACCGCGACCGCCGAAGGGACGCAGGCCTGGGGCACGATTGCCGCCGGCACGCTGATGGTGATCGCACCGCTGCTCATCACCTTCCTGATCTTCCAGAAGCGCTTTATCAGTTCTTTCGTCACCTCAGGCATCAAATAGGAGAGTTTTCGATGCTGTTTACCCGCAGGCTCATGCTTGGCCTTGCCATGGCAGGCTCTATGGCCGGCGCCCTCGCCGTCCCGGCGATGGCCGAAGGTCCGACCGAGATCGACCTGTTCTTCCCCGTTCCCGTCGACGGCAAGCTCGCCCGCGACATGGGCACGTTGATCAAGGAGTTCAACGAGACCCATCCCGCCATCAAGGCGACCGCGGTCTACACCGGCTCCTATGACGACACGCTGATCAAGACACGTGCGTCGATCAAGGCCGGCAAGCCGCCGGCTGCCGTGATCATGTCGGCGAACTTCCTGCTCGACATGCAGATCGAGAACGAGCTCACCAATCTCGACGGCCTGATCACCGCCGACGGCACCACCAAGGACCAGTTCCTCGGTCAGTTCTTCCCGGCGCTGCAGGGCAACGCAGTGATCAACCGCTCAGTCTACGGCGTGCCCTTCCACAATTCGACACCGCTGCTCTACATTAACGCCGACAAGGCCAAGGAAGCGGGCCTTGATCCCAGCAAGCCGCCGCAGACCTGGGCCGAGCTCACCGACTGGGCCAAGAAGCTCACCAAGCGCGAAGGCGACAAGGTGACCCAATGGGGCATCGCGATCCCCTGCGCCTATGACTATTGCGGCTGGATGATGGAAACGCTCACCATGACCAATGGCGGGCGCTACTACAACGAGGAGTTCGGCGGCGAGGTCTATTACGACACGCCCTCGATGCTCGGCGCGCTGACCTGGTGGAACGACCTTGTCTACAAGCACAAGGTTCACGCCCCCGGCGCCACGCCCGGTCCGGCCGTCAGCACCTCCTTCATCTCCGGCAACGCCGCGATGATGATGCTCTCGACGGGCTCGCTGACCTATGTGCGCGACAACGCCAAGTTCAACTACAAGGTCGCCTTTATCCCGCGCAACGTCCGCAACGCCGTGCCGATCGGCGGCGCCTCGCTGATCGTTCCGGCCGGTCTCGAAGCCGACAAGCAGAAGGCCGCCTGGACGTTGATCAAGTGGATGACCTCGCCTGAGAAGAGCGCCTGGTGGAGCCGCGCCACCGGCTATTTCGCGCCCAACATGGCCGCCTACAAGACGCCTGACATGGTCGACTTCCTCAACAAGAACCCGGACGCCAAGACCGCCGTCGAGCAGCTCGACGTCGCAAAACCCTGGTTCGCGACCTACAAGACCGTGCCGGTCCGCAAGACGCTGGAGGACGAGGTCATGCTGGTCCTCAACGGCAAGAAGCAGCCGAAGGAAGCACTGGTCGCCGCCCAGAAGGCCGCCGACGAGACGCTGAAGCCTTACAACGCGGAGACCTCGCTGAAGCTGCCGTAAGGCCAACGATCAGCCAAACAACCTCGGCGCTCCACGGTGTGGGGCGCCGAAATCATTTCAGGGGCCGTGATTGCGTCAGTTGCGCCTGCCATCGAGCCTGAACACCATCTGCGTCGGACGCACGAACCGCAATGCGACCAGCAGCACCGCCATGACGGTGCACATGTAGATCACAGCCATCGCATCGATCGAATAGACCGGCCGCACACCGCCAGCAAAGACGTTGTAATAGAGCGCCACGACCAGGGTCTGCGATCCCCCGCCCGCAAGCAGAAACGCCAGCTCGAAGTTCGAGATCGTATTTACGAGAACCAGCAGGCCCGCTGTCAAAATGCCGGGCAGCATCAGCGGCAACAGGATGCGGCGGAATATCTGCAGCCGGCTCGCGCCGAGCATCTGCGCCGACCATTCAAGGTTCAAGCTGATCTGCTCGAAGAACGGCAACAGGATGAAGACGGCAAGAGGAACCATCGGGACGAGCACGGCGAGAATGACGCCAATGACCGTCCCGCCAACACCAAACCCATAAAGCGTCGTGGCAAGCGGAATGCCGTAGGTCATCTGCGGGATCAGCAGCGGCAGGAAGTAGAGCAGCAGCAGGACCGGCTTGGCGTTGAAATTCCGCCGCGCCAGCACGTAGGCGGCCGGAAATCCGATCGCGAGCGCGATGAACACCACGGCCAGCGCGATGAACAGCGTGATGAAGAGCACATGGGAGAGCTCGAACTCCCGCCAGGCGTAGGTAAACCAATCCGTCGTGAACGCCGGCGGCAACGGCTTGCCGAACCAGCGTTTTGCGAACGAGCTGACCACGACATGCGTCACGATGCCGAGCAGGTTCAGGATGAACCCCAGCAGGAACAGGTAGATCGCCAATTTCCACATCCGTCCGCGCATTGGCGCCCCCTCAGCGTTTGCCGACGCCCATGGTTGTTGCAATCGTCATGCGGCGGCGCACCAGCACGATGACCACCAGCGCCGCGAGCTGGCAGAGCCCCATGATGACCGCGATCGCGGATGCGTAGGACATGTCATATTGCTCGAAGGCCTGCTGGTAGGCCGCGATCGAGATCGTCCGCGTCGAACCGGCCGGCTGGCCAACCATCACCGCGGATGGAAACACGGCAAAGCTCATCACGAAGACGAGGGCAAACGCGATGATCAGGCCCGGTGCGATCAACGGGAACATGACGCGCCGGAAGATGGTCCAGGGACCGGCGCCCAGCATGCGTGCGGAGCTTTCCAGGCTCGGGTCGATGCCGGAGATGTAACCGAGCAACATCAGGAAGCAGAACGGAAAGTTCTGCATGAACAGCGAGAAGGTGACGCCGATCGAATTATGCGTCAGCTCGAGCGGATTCTGGATCAATCCGACCGCAAGCAGCAACTGGTTGAGCCAGCCATTGTGGCCGTAGAAGCCGAGGATCCCTTCCGACAGGAAGACGACACCGAGCGAGATCGGAAGCACGAGAATGGTCGTGATGGTGCGCTCGAACCAGATGCCGCGCCGCATGCCGTATGCGAGGAACAGCGCAACCAACACGACCGCGACCGTCGTCGGCAACGCCAACATGAAGGTCGTCTTGATCGTATTGTACTGGTAGGCGTCGTTGAAGAACGCGACATAGTTCGAGAATATCCCGGCGTCGCGCTTCTTCGGCTGCAAGCTGATGTAGATCCCGTAGAGGAACGGGTAGACGAACATCGCGAGCACGTAGAGCAGCGACGGCGCAAGACAGAGGATCGCGACGAGGTCCAGTTCGCTGCGAGAATCAGAGCGGATGCGAGCCACGATCTGTCCCCTCACTCGCGACGCAGCAGGACGAACTTGTCCGCCGGCAAGGTCAGATCCAGCATCTCGCCCAATACGAGCTTCTCGTGCGAGCGGACCCAGAGCCTTGCGTCGCCATTGAGCGCGATCTCGGCCTCCTGCTCGCGTCCGAGATACTCGACCAGCTCGACCTTGCCGCGCAGCACATTGACGCCATCACCAGACTTGCCGAGACGCACATCTTCCGGCCGGATGGCCAGAACGGCGTGCTCGCCCGGGCGGAAGCTATCCCTGGCCCTGGCCTGCAGGATTTGCCCCTTGAAACCGGCTTCGATCATACCGCCCGCTTCCTTGCCGAGCGTCACATCGAGGAAATTTCGGAAGCCCATGAAATCCGCCACGAAGACGTTCTTGGGACGGTCGTGGATTTCCTGCGGCGTCCCGACCTGCATGAGCACACCTTCGCGCAGCACGACGATGCGGTCGGAGAGCGAGAGAGCTTCGGCCTGGTCGTGGGTGACGTAGATGGAGGTCAGGCCGAGCTGTGCGTGCAGCTGCTTGATCTCGGCGCGCATCTCGACGCGGAGCTTTGCGTCAAGGTTGGACAACGGCTCGTCGAACAGCATCAACCGAGGGTGCAGCACAAGCGCGCGCGCGATGGCGACACGCTGCTGCTGTCCGCCCGAGAGCTGACCGGGATAGCGGTCTTCATAACCGGCAAGACGTACCAGACCGAGCATGCCCCGCACGCGCTGCTCGATTTCCGCAGACGGCCGCTTCTGGAGAGAGAGGCCGAAGGCGACGTTGCCGAACACAGTCAGATGCGGAAACAGCGCGTAGTTCTGGAACACCATGCCGAACCCGCGCTTTTCGGGCGAGACATCGTCAATCCGTCGTCCATTGAGATGGATCTCGCCGTCGCTCGGCGGCACGAGGCCCGCGATGATGCCGAGCGCCGTAGACTTTCCGCAGCCGCTCGGCCCCAGGAAGGTGACGAACTCGCGGCCGCCGACCTCCAGCGGAAAGTGGTCGAGCACCACCTTGCCGCCATAACGCTTGGTGATCGACATCTGCAGCTTATCGATAGAGTCGGCCATTCCCCGCCCCGCATACGCGCGCGAGGGCCGCACCTGCGCGCCCTCGCATCTTGGTCCCGGTTCTTGTTATTTCTTGACCTGATCGGCGCCGACCTCACGGTCCCACCGTTCCATCGCGTAGCTCAGCTCGGTCACGCCCAGCGGAGGCGATACTTTCCATTTGGTCCCGATCTGATCATATTCAGGACGCCAGAATTCCTTCACCTCGTCCTGGATTTCCTTGGGCGCCGATGCGAGGGCTGCGGCCTTCACGACCGGCCCGATGAAGGCTTTCCAGGTGAGCGCCTGCTGCTCCGGCTTCCACATGAACTTCATGAGGTCGACGATGACATCGACCTGTTCCTGCGGCACGCCCTTCGGGATGCACCAATAGTGACCGTCCACCACGAACGTGGTGTTCTCCAAGATTGCGATCTTCGAGTCCGGCGGGATTACGCTCTGCGCGCGCGGCTTCATGTCCCATTCCATGATCCCGGCGATCATCCAGCGCTGCCCCTGGGCGAATTCCTTCAACGTGATCGCGGTACCGGTCGGATAATATTCGACGGACTTGCCGAGCTCTTTCAGGAAATCCCAGCTCTTGTCCCAGCCCTTTTCGGGGTCGAGCGGCTTGGAGTCCCCGAGAATGAAGGCAAAGCCCTGGAGGATCGCGCGGCCCGGCCCGCTGTTCGCCGGACGCGCATACATGAATTTGCCCGGGTTCGCCTTCACCCAAGTCAGCAATTCCTGCGCGGTCTTCGGCGGGCTCGGCACCTTCGCCGGATTGTAGATCAGCACCGGTCCACCGGCATTGCCGACTGACGGAATGAGGACGCCCTTGCCCTCGTCGTAAAGCGCCTTGCCCGCATCGGTGAGGCCGTCGCGCGGAAAGCTCTTCTGATAATCGGGGATGGCGATGAGCTGGCCGTTCTGGGCCAGCAGTGCGCCGCCATCCTGCCCGGTCAGCACCAGATTGATATCGAGGCGTCCGGCGTCCTGCTGCGCCTTGATCTTGGCCGGAAGCTCCGGCGCGGGCGCGCGTTGGATTCTGATCTCGCTGACCTTGTCCGGATTCGCCTTCTTGTAGTTCTCGATGATGGTCTGCACCGAGGCCAGGTCACCGCCGGTATCGATGATCGAAAGACTGATCGGAGCGGCAAGGGCTCCGCTGCATAGACACGCCCCCAGCAGGACGGCGACCATTGGGGTTGCTGACCTCGGTTTCATTCTCGCCTCCCACGCGCTTTATTTTTTGCGCAACTTGTTATTTATTTGTAAGGCAAGCATCGACGAAATCTTCGCTGGTTGTCAAGCGGTCTGTTCTGTAGCTGTTTTGAGCTGGCGGCCGAGCGCCTTGTGCACGGACTGAAATGTCAAAAACTTGTTTGGAAGCCGAACGCAAAACCGGACGGAGCCGGACTTGAAAAAGCCTGCGATGAAATCCGCGGAGTTGCCGCTGTCGTCCTCGACGGGACGATTGAGCGACCGGATCTACGACCATGTGCTGGGTCAGATCGCGATCGGCATCCTTCCCGTGAACTGCCGGTTACCGCCCGAGAATGGCCTTGCCGAACTCCTGGGCGTTTCGCGGCCCGTCGTTCGCGAGGCGCTGACGCGATTGCGCGACGACGGGCTGATTGCATCACGCCAGGGCGCGGGCTGGTTCGTGACCCGGCGTCCGGCCGCCAATGCCTTCGACTTCGCGCCTGTCAGTAGCATCCCCGATATCCAGCGCTGCTTCGTGTTCCGGATGGCCGTCGAGGGCGATGCCGCGGCCCTCGCCGCCCGCAACCGGGACAGGCAAAGCCTGCGCCGCATTCAGCAGGTGCTGACCAGGCTGGATACGATGGTCGCCCAAGGGCGCGAGGGCGGCCTTGGTGTCGAGGAAGATCTCCTCTTCCACCGCACGATTGCGGAGGCGAGCGGCAACCGGTTCTTTGTCGAGACGCTGACCTCGTTGAGGGAGCAGATCGCCATTGGCGTCAATCTCAACCGCAACCTGTCGCTCATTCAGCCGCGCGGCCGCATTCTCAGGGGACAGCAGGAGCATCGCCGCGTGTTCGAGGCCATCGAGGCACAAGACGAGGACGGCGCCCGCCGCGCCATGCGCACGCATGTCGAAAATGCCCGCAAGAGAATATTCGAGGGGGGCTGATCGCCGCGACGTGAGCCACGCGCCGCGCGCGGTTAGATCGTCACAACGATCTTGCCGAACTGATTGTTCGACTCCAGGAAGCGATGCGCCTCGACGATCTCCTCGAACGGGAACGTTCTGGCGATCACCGGCTTCAAGCTGCCGTCTGACAACCCGTCGAGGATGAACGCCTTTGCTTTCGCAAGGCGCACGGGATCGCGGATGATCTCGTGCACGAGGTAGCCGCGCAGGACCAGGCTCTTGGTCAACACGTTGAAAAGCGGGAACGGCGTCGGCGCGGGGCTCAGCCCACCATACTCGATCAGGATTCCGCCCCGTGACATCGCCGCGGTCAGCGGCTCGAATGCGGGACCGCCGACGGCGTCAAACACCACGCGGACGCCGCTCGCACCGGCGATCACTGCCAGCCGCGCTTCGATGTCCTCCTCGTCCAAGGCGATCACGTGGGCGGCGCCGGCCTCGCGCAAGGCGCGCTGCTTGGCCGAGGTCCGCGTCAGGGCGACCGGGAAAGCGCCGATCCGGTTCGCGATCTGGATGGCCGCAAGCCCGACACTGCTCGATGCCGCCGTGATGGCGACGACGTCCCCTCGCCCAAGTCCGGCGATGTCGACCAGCGCGCCGTAGGCCGTCAGATACTGCATCCACACCGCGGCCGCCGCCTCGAAGCCAAGCTCGGGCGGATGCTTCACGACGAGCTCGGCCGGAAACGTCGCGAGCTCGGCATAGGCCGGCCATCGCACCATCGACAGCGGCGGCACGATGCTGACCGCCTCTCCCGGTGCAAAGCCGGCCACGCCTTCGCCGATGGCCTCGACGATACCTCCCGCCTCCAGACCAAGGCCGGACGGAAATGTCGCGGTCTCGATATAGGTGCCCGTCCGCAACAGCGCCTCCGCACGGTTGAGACCGAGCGCCCTGACCCGGATCTGCACCTCGCCCTTTGCCGGCGGTGGAACGTCGACGGTCTCGATGCACAGCACTTCGGGACCGCCATGCCGGTGAAAGCGAACGACGCGGGTCATGGATACACTCCAAAACAATTGAACTGAATGGAGCTATGCCGATCCCACCGAAGTGGATAAATGGCCCGAATACGCGAACAGTCGAAACCAGGAGTTTTCAATCATGGACCGCCTGACCAGCATGGCCGTATTCGTCCGGGCCGTCGATCTCGGTTCGTTCGCGGCCGCGGCCGACGCCCTGGAGATGTCGGGGCCGATGGTCGGCAAGCATGTGCGCTTCCTCGAAGAACGTCTCGGCGTCCGCCTCCTCAACCGCACCACGCGGCGCCAGAGCCTGACCGAGGCTGGCCAGGCCTACTACGAGCGCTGCCGCGCGGTACTCAGCGAGGCCGAAGCCGCCGACGCCGTCGTGGCCGATGAACTCTCCGCGCCGCGCGGCAGGCTGCGCGTGACCATGCCTGCCCTGCTCGGACGGCACTGCATCGCCCCTCTGTTGATGAAGCTCGCGCGAAAATATCCGCATCTCGAGCTCGACCTCTCCTTCGGCGATCCCATCGCTGACATCATCGAGGCCGGCTACGATCTTGCGATCCGGACCGGCGATCTCGACGACCAGTCCGGTCTGATCACGCGGCGCATCGCAAGCCAGCGCATGGTGGTGTGCGGCGCGCGGTCCTATTTACGCGCCAACGGCAAACCAAAATCGCTCGACGATCTCGCCGCGCATCAGGCGATCATCTATCGCCGCTCTGGACGCGTCCGGCCATGGCTGTTTCCACAAGCCGACCAGCCGGCACGCGAGATCATGCCGTCAGGCAGGCTGAGGCTCGACGATATGGAGGCGATCGCGGACGCCGCCGCACAGGGCATGGGGCTCGCCTGGCTGCCTTATTGGCTGGTCCGCGAGCGTCTCAACAGCGGCGCGCTGGTCGGCCTCCTCGAAGGCCAGCCCGAATTCCTCTACGACTGCCACGCGCTGTGGCCCCGTTCGCCCCGGATTCCGCCAAAAGTGCGTGCCGCCGTGGACGCGCTCGCCGCCTTGCCGAAGCTCATGGGGTGATGGTCGAGCCCGCCCCCGTTAACTCCCCGTCCACCATCCGGCTTGCCGGGCGGCCGGTAACCACGAGCATTAACAGACCCTCAACGTACCCCCGACAAATCTATCAATGTTTCTGGAGATTTCGCCGTGGATCTGTTGGTTTTCGAGTTCCTGGGGCTGGCGCTGGTCGCCATGTGCGTGGTCGTGGTGGCGCTGCCCTGCGCGCGCAAATCCTCGCACCGGATCCGTTACGAATAGGAATTTCGTCGGAAAGAGACGATTCCGGCCCGATGCAATGCTCGAATTCGCTTAGAGCCCCTTGACATCACAGCGCTTTCGGCAGAACGGCTGATACCAAGTGTCATGGGCCGTTCATGGATTTGATTACCACCACCGCTGACCTCGCGGCTGCCTGCAGCCGGCTGGCCAAGCACCCCGTTATTACAGTCGATACCGAGTTCCTGCGCGAAACCACCTACTACCCGCTGCTGTGCGTGGTGCAGATGGCCAGCCCAGAGGAAGCGATCGTCATCGACACCCTGGCCGAGGGCATCGACCTCAAGCCGTTCTTCGACCTGATGGGCAACGAGGGCGTGCTGAAGGTATTCCATGCCGCCCGCCAGGACATCGAGATCATCTGGCACCAGGCCAACATCATCCCGCACCCGGTGTTCGACACCCAGGTCGCGGCCATGGTGCTCGGCTACGGCGACAGCATCGCCTATGACGCGCTGGTCGAGAAGGTCACGGGCCACCGCCCGGACAAGACCCACCGCTTCACCGACTGGTCGCGCCGGCCGCTGACGAAAGAGCAGATGCACTACGCGGTGTCCGACGTCACGCACCTGCGCGACGTGTTCGCCGCGCTCGATGCCGACCTCAAGAAGCGGCGCCGCAGCGAGTGGGTCTCCATCGAGATGGAGGTTTTGACCTCGCCCCGCACTTACGACTTCCACCCCGAGCGCGCCTGGGAACGGCTGAAGACGCGGGTCCGCAAGCCCAAGGACCTCGCGGTCCTGATGGAGGTCGCGGCCTGGCGCGAGCAGGAAGCGCAGAGCCGCGACGTGCCGCGCGGCCGCGTGCTGCGCGATGAAGCCATCAGCGACATCGCGACCCACGCGCCGAACACGCTGGAGAAGCTCGCCCATCTGCGCTCGGTGCCGAAGGGGTTCGAGAAATCCAAATGGGGCGCGGACATCGTCGCCGCGGTCGAGCGTGGGCTGGCGCGCGATTTTGCGACGCTGCCGAAGCTGGAGAAGCCGCGCAACAACAACAATGGCGCTGCCATCGTCGAGCTGTTGAAGGTCCTGCTGCGCATGACCGCGGAGCGCCACGCGGTCGCCAGCAAGGTGATCGCCACCGTCGACGATCTCGAAGAGATCGCAGCCGACGACGAGGCCGACGTCCCCGCCCTGCGCGGCTGGCGCCGCGAGCTGTTCGGCGATGCCGCGCTGAAACTGAAGCGCGGCGAGCTGGCGCTGGCGATCGAGAAGGGCCGCGTGATCGGGGTTCAGCGGGTGGAGCCGGTTAAACCGTCATCCTGAGGCGCGAGGCGTGAGCCTCGAAGGATGAGCGGCCCCCGCTGCGGCCAGTCGGCCGTCGCCCTTCGAGGCTCGCCGAAGAGGCGAGCACCTCAGGGTGACGGTGATAAATCGAGGCTCATTGCATCAACGCCGTCATTGCGAGCGAAGCGAAGCAATCCAGAATCTTTCCGCGGAGACGGTCTGGATTGCTTCGTCGCTAGCGCAAAATTGCTTCGCAATTTTGTTGCGGGCTCCTCGCAATGACGAGGAGAGAGCCTACGCCGGCGTCAGCTTCGCCACTTCCGGCTTCATATCATTCAGCACGCCCGTAATGGCCGCGATCAGCTCGTCGATCTGGGCCTTGGTGACGATCAGCGGCGGGCAGATGGCGATGGCATCCAGCATGTTGCGCGAGATCACGCCGCGCTCCTGGAGCATGCGGCTGGCGATGCCGCCGACGGCGCCGGGCGTGCTGGCGGCCGTCTTGCGTCCCTTGTCGAGCACGAGCTCGATCGCCGCGATCATGCCGACGCCGCGGACCTCGCCGACCAGCGGATGGCTGGTGAGCTCGCGCAGCTTGCCCTGCATGTAGCCGCCGAGCTCGGCGGCGTGCGCGACCAAGCCGCGCTCCTCGATGATCTTGAGGTTCTCCAGCGCAATGGCCGAACCGACGGGATGGCCGCCCGCGGTGAAACCGTGACCGAGCACGCCGATCTTGTTGCTCTCGTCCGCGATCGGCTCGAACATGCGGTCGTTCAGGATGATCGCCGACAGCGGGAAATAGCTCGAGGTGATCTGCTTGGAGACCACCATCACGTCCGGCTTGATGCCGTAGGTCTCGCAGCCGAACATCTTGCCGGTGCGGCCGAAACCGCAGATGACCTCATCCGCGACCAGCAGGATGTCGTATTTCTTCAGGACGGCCTGGATCTTGTCCCAATAGGTCGCCGGCGGCACGACGACGCCGCCCGCGCCCATCACAGGCTCGCCGAAGAAGGCCGCGATCGTATCCGGGCCTTCCTTCTGGATCAGCGTGTCGAGCTCCTCGGCCCGGCGCGTCGCGAACGCCTCCTCGCTCTCACCGGGCGCGCCGTCCTTGTAGAAATGCGGCGAGCCCGTGTGCAGGATGTTGGGCAGCGGCAGGTCGAACGAGCGGTGGTTGTTCGGCAGGCCGGTGAGGCTTGCCGAGGCAATGGTGACGCCGTGATAGGCGCGCATCCGGCTGATGATCTTCTTGCGCTGCGGCTGGCCAAGCGAATTGGAGCGATAGGCGATCAGCTTGAGGACGGTGTCGTTCGCCTCCGAGCCGGAATTGGTGAAGAACACCTTGCTCATCGGCACCGGCGCGAGCGCCACCAGCTTCTCGGCGAGGTCGATCGAGGGCCCGTGCGATTTGGCGGAGAACGTATGGTAGAACGGCAGCGCCAGCATTTGCTTGTGCGCCGCCTCGACCAGCCGCTTCTCGTTGAAGCCGAGCCCGACGCTCCACAGGCCGGCCATGGCCTCGAAATAGCGCTTGCCCGACGCGTCGAACACGTAAGGGCCCTCGCCGCGCTCGATCACCAGCGGACCCGGCCTGCTGATGCGCGCGCGCGTTGGTATAGGAATGGAGCTGGTAGGCCACATCCCGGGCCTCTTGCGAATTGGGCAGCATGGACATTGCGGGATTCCTCAACGGTGCGTCATTGGAGGTCATGACGCAGACCTGTCCAAACGACGAGCTTGTCCAAAGAAAACGTCGACATCTTGGCTATTGCGGCAGGCCGCAACTTGCAACGTCATTTCGTTGGCAACAAGCGCACACGAGCGTTGCAGGAAAGCAGCGCTGGCACTTCGGCAGGATATATCGCCTCGGCTAGCCTCGCCGTGCCAGCACGAAGGCCGCCGCCGCGGCGATCAATGCCGGGACGGCCGCAGCGCCAAACAGCGGCTGCGGTCCCATGTCGCGGGCCAGCATCACGCCGCCGATCAGAGGCCCCACGATCGAGCCGATGCGGCCGATGCCCAGCGCCCAGCCCACGCCGGTCGATCTGATCGCCGTCGGATAGAAGGTCGCCGTCAGCGCGTTCGAGGCGATCTGTCCCCCGACGATGCAAAATCCCGACGCGAAGATCGCGATCGTGACCAGCACGATCGAATGGCTGGCCATGCCGACGGCCGCAACCGCGACCGCCGCCCCGAGATAGGTCAGCGACAACGCGCGAAACGAGAAGCGGTCGATGAACTGGCCGAGCGTGAAGGTGCCGACCACGCCGCCGACCTGGAGCATCGCACCAATCGCGGCCGCCCCCGAAACCGACACGCCGAGATCGTTCAGCACGGTGGGCAGCCAGTTCGACAGCAAATACAGGTCGAGCAGGCTCATGAAGAACACGACCCAGAGCAGAACCGTCACCGATGCGCGGCCCTCTGCAAACAAATGCGCGACGCGCAATCCCGACAATTTGGGCTCCTGGACCACGAATATGGCATTGCCGGCGAAGGATACCCCCGGGGCTATCTTTTGCAGGAGGTTCGCCACCTCGCGGTCGCGGCCGCCCATCATCGCCAGGAACCGGATCGACTCCGGCAACGCCTTGAAGAGGAAAGGCAGAAGCAGCAGCGGCACGAGGCCGCCGACGAGGAACACCGAGCGCCAGCCGAAAGCCGGGATCATGGCGGCCGCCAGCAACCCGCCCAGGGCCGCACCGATCGAAAAGCCTGCGAACATGATCATGACCATGGTGGCGCGGCGGCGATGCGGGCTGAACTCGGAGATCAGCGCAATCGCATTGGGCATTGCACCGCCGAGACCGAGACCGGTCAGAACGCGCAACGCGATCAGCCAGGTCGTATCCACCGCGAACACGGTGAGCAGCGTCCCGATGCCGAACACCAGCGTGCTTGCGAGGATGATGCGGCGGCGACCGATCCTGTCGGCCATCGGACCGAAGATCAGGGCGCCGATCATGAGACCCAGAAGCCCCGCGCTGAACACCGGACCGAGGCTGCCACGCGCCAGCTTCCATTCCTGCGCGACTGCAGGCGCGACATAACCGATGGCCTGAGTGTCGAAGCCGTCGATGAACAGCACCGCGGCGCAGACGAGCAGAACCCGGATCTGAAAGGCGCCGACCGGCTGACGATCGACATAGGCGGGAACGTCGACCGTGCCCGACACGATCCCATCCGTAGCTGTGACAGCCATGCCCAACCCCTCCCCGGCAGCTCATGCACTATTATTCTTCTTAAAATCTCTTATAGTGAGATTATAACGAAGGCAAGCCGCTACCGTGCCGCCGTTTTGCGGCCGGCGCGAATGCGGGTATCACGGCGAATACGCGAAGCTGGATCGAATCTCACTTGGTCAAAGCAAACAGTCAGGATCGGGTCCTTGCCGTGCTCGATCTCTTCACCGAGGCACGGCCGCAATGGTCGCCCGAAGAGCTCATGAAGGAGCTCGGCTACACGAGGCCGACGCTGTATCGCTATCTGAAGAGCTTGAAGGACAGCGGCTTCGTGATGCCGACGCGCGGCGGCCGGTTCGCGCTTGGCCCGCGCGTGGTCGAGATGGACTATCTCAGCCGCCGTTCCGATCCGCTGATCGCAGCAGCCACCCCGCATCTGGAGCGGCTGTCGGCCGCGCACCCCTGTACGGCCCTGGTCGTGCGCTGGTATGGGGAAAAGATGCTGTGCGTGGCTTCAATCGCCTCCGTCGTGAATCCCGTGAGCAGCTATCCGCGCGGCCGACCGATGGCGATGGGCCGCGGCGCAATCGCGCGCTCGATCATGGCCTTTCTGCCCAAGCAGCGCGTGATGCCACTAGTGACGCGCTATGCCGCCGATCTGCGCAGCGTCGGCGTCGGCGACACCTCCGACGAAATCCTGGCAGCGCTGAAACGCGTGCGGCGCGCCGGCGTCGCCGTTGCCTTTGGCGAAGTGACACCGGGCGCGGTCGGGATCGCCGCGCCGATCCTCGATGCGGGCTACCCGATCGCAAGCCTCTGCATCACGATCGCCGGACCACATGCCAAGGGCGAGTTGATCGATCGCATCAGCGCGGAGGTCAGCGAAGCGGCCCGGCAAATCTCCGAGGTAATGACATACTAATCTCTTTATTAATGACATACTAATCTCTTTATTTGAGATTTTACTTGACGAAATCCGTGCGACATCTCATGAGGACGAGCGATCGCGCCTCGCGCGATGACAATCGTGGGGAAGCGATGTGAGGCAGGCTTCAGCGGATAGCGACGCGCCCGTCGTGATCGTCGGCGGCGGACCGGTCGGGATGGGTCTGGCGATCGGCCTTGGCCAGCGCGGCATCAGGACCATCGTCGTGGAACGCCACGAACAGCCGCAGCCGATCCCCAAGGGACAGAACCTCACGCAGCGGACGATGGAGCATTTCCATTTCTGGGGCGCGGAGGCAGCGCTGCGCGCGGCCCGCACCATTCCTCCCGACTACGGCATCGGCGGAATGACCAGCTACGGGACGCTGCTCAGCGGCTACAATTACAACTGGCTGCAGCGCGAGCTCGTCCGCCCTTTCTATTTCACCGACAACGAACGCCTGCCGCAATACGCGACCGAAGCCGTGCTGCGGCAACGGGCGGCACAGCTTCCCTCCATTGACCTGCAATACGGCTGGACCTGCCGGGATGTCCGGCCTGACGCCGAGGGCGTGGGCCTCGACATCGAAAATCGCGACGGGATGATACAGAGCCTTCGCGCCGACTACGTGATCGGCTGCGATGGCAGCCGATCGATCGTGCGCGAACGCGCCGGCATCACCCAGACCCGCTCCGACCACGACCGGCTGATGGTGCTGCTGGTGTTTCGCTCCGTCGAATTGCATCGACTGCTCGAGGCCTTTCCAGGCAAGTCGTTCTACAGCGTGTTGCATCCGGACCTCGAGGGCTATTGGAAGTTCTTCGGCCGGGTCGATCTCGGCAGCACCTGGTTCTTCCATGCCCCCGTTCCCGCGGACACCACCGCCGACAATTTCGATTTCCGACGCTTGCTGCACGATGCCGCCGGCGCACAATTCGACATCGAGTTCGAGCACATCGGATTCTGGGATCTTCGCTTCACGGTCGCGGACAGCTACCGCGCCGGCCGCGTCTTCGTCGCCGGAGATGCCGCGCACAGCCATCCGCCCTACGGCGGCTATGGCATCAACACCGGCTTCGAGGACGCCGCAAATCTGGCGTGGAAGCTCGCCGCGACGCTGCAAGGCTGGGCGCCCGCCGGTCTGCTCGACAGCTACGATGCCGAGCGGCGTCCGGTGTTTGCGTCCACTGCGCGCGATTTCATCGAGACTCCGATCTTCCGCGACCGCGATTTTCTTCGCCGCCACGATCCGGCGCGCGATCGGGCGGATTTCGAGGCCGCCTGGCACGAGCGGCACTCCGGCGCCCGCGCCGAGGTCAACGCCTTCGAGCCGAATTACGAGGGGTCACCAATCGTCTTTGGTCCGGCCGGCGCTGTCTGCAGCGCGATCGGCTCGCACGCCTATCCGGCGCGCGCAGGTCATCATCTCACGCCGCAACCTCTGTCGTCAGGCAACAACGTGTTCGAGGAATTGGGCGACGGCTTCACCTTGATCGATCTGACGGACGGCGCCGCGGCAACAGCTCTTGAGCAAGCCGCCGCGCGGCTTGGCATCCCGCTGACGGTGATCAGGGACACCGCATCAGGCGGACGCGAGAAATACGAGGCGCGGCTGATCCTGGTGCGGCCCGATCAATTCGTCGCCTACGCGGGCGACAACGCTGATGACGCATCCGATATCCTGATGCGCGCCATCGGCCGATCCTGAGAGAAACGCTTTCGCCGCAGGCCCGAAACCCTACGCCGCGCCGTCGTCATCCTCTTCGTCGGCAGCGCGAGCGGCTTCCCTCACCTCCACCAGCGCCATCGAGAGCAGATAGACCGTCGTGGGCAAGCCGACGCTGCGCGCCGTCTCCACAGCACGCGACAAATCGCTTGCCAGCTCCTTGAGCTCGTCCCCCCGCGACAATGTCCCACCCCATCCATCCGCCGACCACGGCCGCCTAGACCGCGATGGCGCCGCTGGTTCTGATCAGTTCGGCGCTGGCATGGACTGTAGCAAAATTCCCGATCACATTCACCACCGACTGTTTGTAGACGGCGGCATCGCCCGTGCCCGGCTGCCGGCAGGCCACGGCGTCAGCGACGATCTGGTAGCGATGGCTGCGGTGAAACCCGTCGACGGCGGTGGCCAGGATGGTTTCGTCCAGGGAAAAGCCGACCAGAATGCAGCGCACATTGCGGATATTGGACATGTAGTCCACGAACCGCGAAGAGCTGTAGGCCGACGGCAGCGGGTGCTCGAAAGTCATTTCGCCGGGTCGCGGCTTCGCCTCCGCGATCCAATCGGTCAGCCTGGATGCCGGATTGAACCAAGCCGCCTGGGCGATGCGCTTCAGATGCATCACCGGCCAGAGATTGGTGCGCCACAGTGTCAGGAGCTCCAGGCAGCGCACGGTGGCGGCTTCGCCGTCGAGGATGACATGGCGACGCCCGGGGGTCAGATATTCAACCTGGAGATCCGCACAGACCAGGATCGACGGATCATCGGTAATGGAAGCCAGCATTGTCTTGCGCAGAGCTGCACCAATTTCAGTGATCGGCGAGTGCGAGGTCCCGTAGCGGCGAGGTCACCGCCCGCCCCGCGGATGCGTCGAGCACGCCGGGCCGGTCCCAATCGCCCTCGGGGCGAATGATCACATAGGGATCGCTGTCCAGCGTGATGGCGTCCGGCCCCGGCTCGATCTCCAGCAGCATCTCCGTGTAGGAGAAATCCGAGAAGGTGATCTTGCGGTTGTGACCGAGCGGCTTGGCGCCGAAATGAGCCCAGAAATCGACCAGCCGGTCCTGCGCCTGGCCGTAGATCTTGCGAAAGCCCTTGCGCTTCACATAGTCGACGCTCGCCTGGACCAGCTTGAACGAGACGCGCGAGCGCCGATATTGATGACGCACCGCGAGCCGCTCTACCTTGGCGAAATCACCGAAGAAGCGTACCCGCAGGCAACCCGCAGGCTCGTTGCCGACGTAGCCGATGAAGTGCGCTGCGACCATGTCGTTGCCGTCGAACTCCTCGTCGAACGGACAATCCTGCTCGGCGAGATAGACCGCCGCGCGAATGGCGGTGACCAGCATGAGGTCGTTGGGATCGCGCGCGAGGCGAATGGTGATGGCGCGGGAGTCGGGCTTGGCGAGGGGAATCCTAGTGCCGTGCATCTGCAAAACTCCTTGTTTGGATGATCGCGCCCGGCATCCGCATCGGCTGCCGATGCCAGGGCCGCTCGTAACACCAGAGATCGGGCTGGAAGCTCGGGACGGGGTCGAATCCCGTCGCCTTCATGATGTCGCGTCCGGCCACGGTTGACGGCTGCGCATAGCAATCCGCGCCGCGAAACCTTACCTGACGGAGATGAGCCGCGGCCTTGCCGAGACCGGCGATACCGCGGCCCGTCGCCGCGATCGCCCAGATGTAGATCGCTGCAACGTCTTCCTTCGCGGAAGCGAGATAGCGCGTCTCGGGTGCGGTCAGGCAGATCTCGTCGAGCAGCAGCGCATCATGTCCGCGGTCGTTGAGGAACAAGAAGGCCATGCCGCCGACCAGATTGCCCTTGCGACTGAACGTCAGGATGCTCTGAGGATCGAACGTGAAATATCGTGCAAGCTCTGCCGTTCCGATCTGCACACCCGGCACCAGCCGGTGCGCCATGTCGGAAAGCGCAGCAATTTCGGAAGATTGCGCACATCGGACATCGACGTCCGGACTGAGCGGCAATGCATCGAAATCATGCCTTGCGGCAAAGGAGCCCCTTTCCATACTCATGTCACCCCTCTATCGTCCGAGGATTTAGTGCCCCGCTATGACGATGACCTTAGCGGTTGGGGATCTGGCGTATGCAGCAGTTATTGCACCGGGGTGCTGCTTTGATGCAGCACCGTGAAGAAGCCCTGGACGCGTCCTGGGACGATTTGAAACTCTTTTTAGCGTGCGCAAAATATAAAAGTTTCCGCAACGCGGCCGAAGAACTCGGCCTCACCTCCACCACGCTGATGCGCAGGATCGACCGGCTCGAAGAGAGCATCGACTGCAAGCTGTTCCTGCGCGACCAGAGCGGACTGACGCTCAGCGATGAAGGCGCCGCGATGATCGCCGACGTCGCGCATATGGAGCGTCATGCCTTCAACGTCTTCCGGCGTGCCTCGCGATCGTCGAACGACACGTCAGGCACCGTGCGCGTCGCGGTGACGGAAGGCCCCGGCAATTTCTGGATCCTGCCGCGGCTGATCGATTTCCAGAAGACCTATCGCAAGATCACCGTCGATCTGCGCTGCGCGATGGAGCAGGCCGACGTCGCCCGGCTTGAATCCGACATCGCGATCCAGCTCGAGCCACCGACCAATCCCGACCTGATCGTCGCCAAGCTCGGCCGCCTGCACATCTATCCCTTCGTCTCCAGGGAATACGAGAGCCTCTACGGCGTGCCGGCGTCCCTCGCCGAGTTGAAGAACCATCGCATCATCAAGCAGAGCGCGCCGCAGGTCGACGACGGCGCCTACGCGCGCGTGCTTGGACTGAAGTCGCTCGAAGGCATCGTCGGGATCAAGACCAACTCTTCGGTCGGCGTGCTCTATGCGGTGGAGCGCGGCGCCGGCATCGGCTTCCTGCCGACCGTGTCGATCGCGCTCGGCGCACCGCTCGTTGCCGTCGATCTGGGCGTCAGCCACCACGCCGATCTCTGGCTCACCTATCACAAGGAATTCCGCAACTCCGAGCGCCACAAGATCGTGGTCGACTGGCTGAAGAAGATCTTCGATGCCAAGACCTATCCCTGCTTCCGCGACGAGTTCATCCATCCGAATGCGCTGGTGCCAATGATGACGGCCGCGCGCGAGGGCTTTGGGCTAACGGGTTATGTCGCGGCAACGCCGACGTAGACGCAGGGCGCGCTTCGCCCTCACCATCTGTACTCGAAGCCGACCGTGCCCTGATGCGACGTCAGCTCGTTGCGGAACTTGCCGTCATAGTTGATGTAGAGCCGCGCGACGCTGGTGAGGCTGAGCGAGGCCGAGGCGCCGGCATCCATGCCGTAACGGCCCTCCCCGATGCCGGGAACGACGATGCTCTGGGTTCCCAGGCTGACCTGCACCGATCCCAGGTTCTGGTAGAAATTGTCGACGAACTTGCCGTAGGCCGACAGGTCCAGGATCTTCTGGTCGTAGATGAAGTAGCGCCCGATCTCCGCGCCGATCATCACGCGTGCGCGTGAGAGTGCCGTGGAGCCGACGTTCAATGGATCGAGCCCTCCGGCCTCCTGGAACGCAGCGCTGGTAGCGCGCACGTATTCGAGCGCGCCCTTGGGCACGACGCGCATCTGGTCCTTGGTCCAGTAGTAGCTGATCTCGGTCAGGCCACCGTCGATCGCGGCACGATAACCCGCGGTCGCAAGACCAACGCCGGTGTCCCTGCTGGAACGAACCTTGCCGAAACCGTGCACCACCGCGAACGCCCAGGTCCACGGTCCCTTGTCGACCGAGCCGTTGAAACCGATTTGCGTCAGGTCGAGCGTCGCCGACTGGAGCGCCAGCGGCACGTCGATGTCGGTATGGCTCTGGTCGACGGAGAAGCCGAGATTGACGCCCGGCGCGACCCGCGCGCCGAAGCCGGCGACGCCGCCAAAGGTCTTGCGCTTGTCGCCGACGAAGTCGCCTTGCGCGTCGGTCCGGACCGAGATGCCATAGCCTTCGAACCAGGTGCGGTAGAGCGGATCCTCCGTGCTCGCCGAGGCACCGCCCCCACCGGGATTGGTGCGCGATGCGCGGTTGACGCCGCCAGAGGCCTGGTTGCCGAGCCGCTCCAGGAAATTGGACCCAAGATTGAGCGCACTGTTGCCGGCCGACTGGTCGTAATTGGTCGCGGTCGGCATGGGGGTCGGTGACGCCGTGGGTGTCGGGGTCGGGGTCGGCGTGGGCGTCGGACTCTGCGCGAAGGCTGATGTCGCAGACATCATCACGACGAGTCCAAGCGCCATGACGAGCGCAGCCGCGATCCGGCGGACACGGCCCAGCCCGACCGTCTGCCGTGTCCCGGAGAGCTGCAACGCGCAGCGCATGACGACTAATCCCGAAGCAAAGTGGCGGAGCGCAAAAATGCAACACGAACGGCGCGCGCTTGCGGCGATTTGTGCCGAACTGCCACGCAGGGTCAACCGGTTGGCGCGCTGGAGCGGGGCTATTGCCTCGATTGTGGTTCCCTTGCCACAGGTCGCAAATAGCAGACAGCGACACCCGCCGCGATCTTGAAAGCCGTGCGCCGCTTGCTAACGCGCGAATTTCATGTTGCAATATTGGACACAATCGGAATTGGCCGCTCGGCTGTGCGTTTCGCGACATTGAGACTCGAACAGACTATCGGAAGCCCGTTTGTGGCGTGGCACGCGAAACTGCGGCCGCGTCTTTTTTGTATCTAGTGGAGGAGATGAGCGATGCCGCAAAAGGGCACCGTCAAATGGTTCAACCCGACCAAGGGCTATGGGTTCATCAAGCCGAACGGCAGCGATAAGGACGTGTTCGTCCATATCTCGGCCGTCGAGCGTGCCGGACTCTCGACCCTTAATGAGAACCAGGTGGTTGAATACGACCTCGTGGAGAACCGCGGCAAAGCATCCGCGGAGAACCTCAAGGTCTCCTGATTTCTCTCAAAGCTTCGCGCGAGAGATCATGACGATGCCCCCGGCTCTGCCGGGGGATTTTGTTTGCGAAGACGAAACACGGTGCGACGGCGCTTCAGCGCACCACCGGCGATACCAGGAAATTCTCCGAGGGCCCGCTTCCGTCCGTCCTGCACACATCGCCCTCGATCCGAACCTTGCCGGTCGCAAGCAGCCGCAACGCTTCCGGATAGATGCGATGCTCCACCTCGAGAATGCGCTCCGACAGCGTAGCGCCCGTGTCGTGGTCGCTGACGGGGACCGCACCCTGCATCACGATCGGACCGGCATCGGTCTCGGGGATCACGAAGTGCACTGTCGCGCCTGACAGTTTGACGCCGGCGCGCAAAGCTTGACCATGCGGGTCCAAACCTGGGAACGACGGCAGCAGCGAGGGATGGATGTTGAGCATCCGCCCGTACCAGGCCTTGGTGAACTCGGCCGTGAACAGGCGCATGAAGCCGCCGAGACAGATCAGCTCGATGCCGTGCTGGTCGAGCGCGGCCTGCAGCAGCTTTTCGAAGCCGGCGCGGTTCTTGCCGAACGGCTTGCTCTCAATCACCAGCGTTTTGACGCCGCTCGCCTTGGCCCGTTCGAGGCCGAGCGCGTCGGCCTTGTTCGAGATGACGAGCGAGATTTCCGCCGGAAACTCCGCTGCGGCAGCGGCCCTGATCAGCGCGGACATGTTGGAGCCGCGGCCGGAGATCAGGATGGCGACGCGGCGCTTCATCACAGCGCCAGTCATCACAGTGCCAGGTCGAGGTGGCCGTTGTAGACGACGCGGTGCTCGCCCTCGGCCGGAATCACGGTACCGAGCTGCGCCACCGTCTCACCGGCATCGCTGAAGACCTGCACGACCTGATCGACCTTGTCGGGCTCGACGATCGCGATCATGCCGATGCCGCAGTTGAAGGTGCGCAGCATCTCGAGCTCGGCGATGCCGGCTTGGGCAGCCAGCCATTTGAACACCGGCAGCACCGGCAGGCGCGCCAGATCGATGCCGACGCCAAGATGGCTCGGCAGCACGCGTGGGATGTTGTCGGTGAAACCGCCGCCGGTGATGTGGGCAAGCCCCTTCACCGCGCCGGTCTCGCGGATCGCACGCAGGCAGGATTTGACGTAGAGCCGTGTCGGCGTCAGCAGCGCGCCGCCGAGCGTCATGACCGGCGCGAACGGGGCCGGCGCCTCGAAGCTGAGGCCGGACTGCTCGACGATCTTGCGCACCAGCGAGAAGCCGTTGGAGTGCACGCCGGACGAGGCAAGGCCAATCACGGCATCCCCCGCGGCGATGTCCTTGCGCGGCAACAAGGTACCGCGCTCGGCGGCGCCGACGGCAAAGCCGCCGAGGTCGTAGTCGCCGTCCTTGTAGAGGCCGGGCATCTCGGCGGTTTCGCCCCCGATCAGGGCGCAGCCGGATTCGCGGCAGCCTTCGGCGACACCGGCGACGATCGAGGCGGTCGCCTCCGGGTCGAGCTTGCCGCAGGCGAAATAGTCGAGGAAGAACAACGGCTCGGCGCCCTGTACCACGAGGTCGTTGACGCTCATGGCGACGAGGTCGATGCCGATCCCGCCATGCAGGCCGGTCTCGATCGCGATCTTGACCTTGGTGCCGACCCCGTCGGTGGCGGCGACCAGGACGGGGTCCTTGAAACCGGCCGCCTTTAGGTCGAACAGGCCGCCGAATCCGCCAATCTCGGCGTCGGCGCCGGGCCGCGCGGTGGCGCGCACCAACGGCTTGATCAGATCGACCAGGCGGTTGCCCGCGTCGATATCGACGCCTGAATCGGCGTAAGTGAGGCCGTTTTTGCGGTCGGTCATGCCCGATTTCCAGTGGGTTTGCGGCTGGTTACGTCGAATTCCGGGGACGCGCAATGGCAAGCGTGGCGCCCCGCCCTATACTATGTAGATATCAACCGGTTCAGCCTTCAAACGGGCCGGATTCGAGGTCAGGCCGGGTGCCAGGAAGCGCCGCGTGAGTATTCCGAATATCATTACCCTGGGCCGCATCATGCTGGTCCCAATCATCGTCTGGGCCATCGTGTCGAGCCAAATGGAGGTTGCGTTCGCCGTCTTCCTCATTGCCGGCGTCAGCGACGCGGTCGACGGCTTCCTCGCCAAGCGCTTCAACATGACGAGCGAGCTCGGCGCCCTGCTCGATCCGCTCGCGGACAAGGCGCTGCTGGTCTCGATCTATCTGGCACTGGGGATCTGGGGCGACATCCCGCGCTGGATCGTGATCCTGGTGGTGTCGCGCGACATCATGATCGTCGCCGCCGTGATCGTGTCCTGGCTGTTCGACAAGCCGGTCGAGATGAAGCCGTCGAAGGTGTCGAAGCTCAACACCGCCGCCCAGGTGGCCTATGCGGCGCTGGTGCTGGCCTCCCTGGCCTTCGGCTTCAAACCGGCGCCTTATGATATGATCCTGATGGGCCTCGTCACGGTCTTCACGCTCTCTTCCGTGTCGCTCTATCTCGTCGAGTGGCTGCGGCACATGAGTACGATCGAAGCCAAGTAGCACGATCGAGGCCAAATGAGCCGGGATGCGGCCCCGCAAAAGGCCAACTCCCGCTCGATGACGTCGAATCTCTTCAAACGAAGCCGGCGTGCCGGCACGGAGCACAGCAAGCGTGGCAGGCCGCGTTCATCCCCGACAATTGGCATTCTCGCTTCCGCACGCGGAAAGCCTCAGCCGGGATAATTTCCTCGAAGGCCCCGCCAACGAAGCCGGTCTTGCCCTCATCGACGCCTGGCCTGAATGGCCGAACCGGATCATGTGGCTGGCCGGCCCGGAAGGAAGCGGCAAGAGCCATCTCGCCGCGATCTGGGCCGAGGCTTCCGGCGCCCGCTCGACCACAGCCAATGGGCTGACCGCCGAAAACGTCCCGGGCGCGCTCGCCACCGGCGCGCTGGTGGTCGAGGATCTCAGGGCAAAAGAGCTCGACGAGCGGGCCCTGTTTCATCTGATGAACCTCGCCCGCGAGGATGGGGCCTACCTGCTCTTCACCGGCCGCGAGGTACCGGCGTCGCTCGAGATCGAGCTGCGCGACCTGCGCTCGCGGCTGCGCGCGGTGCCTGTGATCTCGCTGCTGCCGCCCGACGACCAGCTCTTCCGCGGCCTGATCGTCAAGTTCTGCGCCGACCGCCAGCTCGCCGTGGATGAGAGCGTGGTCAGCTACCTCGCTACCCGCCTGGAGCGCTCTTCGGCGGCCGCACGGGAGGCCGTTGAGCTGCTCGACAGCGAGGCCCTGCGCCTCGGTCGCCCCGTCACGCGGGCGCTGGCCGCCGAGCTGCTTCGGGACGCCTGACCCTTCCGCCCTGGCTCCAAGGCCGCTTGACGCGGCGCAGCGGCGGAACATCAATGTCATCGAAACGTGTTTGCCTAAACCGTTACAGAATTCCGACGACATTGTCCTACTTGGACGCTGGCGTCAGAAGGCGGCATGAGCCGCACTAACGCGAACGCGGCGCCCTGTTCCACCAAGGCGCCGCGTCCTAACCACCCAAACCGAAAGGACCGGTTCAAATGGCTACCGACCACACTGCATCGATCATCCATCTGCATCAACCCCAGCCGACCGCCCCGCGCGCCCTGACCGGCGCCGAGCGCGCCAAGGCATACCGCGACCGCAAGCGCCAGAAGGCCGCCCCGGCCGAAGCCGGAATTCCGATGGCGCCGGCCGATGCTATCACCGAGACCATCCCGACCCCCGTGACGCTCGCCCTCTCGATCGAGGACGTCACGCCCGTCACCGTCACGCCCGTGACGCCGTCACGCGAGCCCGTGACGCCGTCACTTGTGACGCCCGTGACGCCCGTGACGCCCGTGACGGCGCCGTCACGTTGCGAAACTGGCGCCGCGCTTATTTCGCAAAACGCCCCTCCTGTTTCGCAAAACGCCGTCCTTGACATCCGGCGACACAGTCACCCGATCGGCCCCGCGCTGCTCGTCGCGGCGGCGTTCGGGCTCGCCGGGGTTGGCGTCACCATGAACGGCTGGTTTGCCCGGTCGCTCGGTTCCAGCGACATCGCCGGCTGGCTGTTCCTCGCCATTGGCGTCGCCGCTGACGTCGTCGCGCTGGCGTTGCCCTCATGTGCCGCCCGGTCATGGGAACGCCGCCAGCGAGGCGCCGCCCTGGCCGGCTGGCTGGTCTGGCTTATGACCTTCGCCTTCGCGGTCACAGCCGGCATCGGGTTCGCCAGCGTGAACATCGCCGACGTGACCACGGCACGCGCCGGCCGATCGACCCCGGCGATCGTCGCGGCAAAGGCCGATCTCGCCGACGCCATGGCGGCGCGCGATCGGGAATGCGCGGGCGGCATCGGAAAGAACTGCCGCGCTCGCGAAGACGTTGTCGGCGATCGTCGCCGGGTTCTCGATGCGGCTATGCACGACGTCGTGCAGACAGCCGACCCGCAGACCGAGGCGGCGATCAAGATCGTGGCTTGGCTCAGTGTCGGGACCTTGAAGCCGACCGGCGACGACTTCGCGATGCTGCGGCTGATGCTGCTGGCGATCCTGCCCCAGATCGGCGGCGTCTTGTTGATGGTCAGTCGCGCCGGTCGCTGAGCATCGCCATCGGAATTTCGATCACGAAAGCCGCCCCTCACCGGGCGGCTTTTTCAATCATCTTCGGCACGGATTGCCGCCCAAGCCATTTCGACCCCGTGTACAAACCCCTGCGCGCTCGCCATGGTCGGCGCTTCATAAGTCAAATCGCCGGCCGATCCCGACCATAGAATTTCGACGCGCCAGCCGTGCGAGTTTCCGGCAGAGCGGGCGATCGAGCCGACTACGCGCGCGCCGTCCAAGATCAACATACGATCTCGATCGCCTTCAATCTGCCAGCTCATCATCACTCCTCCGCTATTTAAAAAAGCCGCCCTGCGAAGGGCGGCTTTCGTATCTTGACGTGGACTTTTAGCGACAGCCGCAGGACTGCTTGCCGTTATAGGTGCTCGTGCAATCGTATCGTGTACCGGGAGGGCATCCGGCGTGCGCGGGAATAATGGTCCCAAGGAGGGCCAGAGCGGAAAGCGCAAAAACCAAATGCTTCATTGATCATTTCCTTTTTCACCCCGGCTATTCGGGGCGACGCAAATCAACACATTCGTTCGAGAGATACAATCGTGCGCCGCAACGAATTTTTACGATGTGGGGACAACAAGCAATCGAGAGCGTTGCTTAATCAGCTCTAAAGATTGCATGGATCAGAACCATGCAACTCCACTTAGTTCTACATGTATCCATGCACGCTCTCGCATAGTCGTGATCCTGCTGATCACGAAATATTTGGCGCGCGTCATCAAACCTGATGCCTTGACCATGCTTCAGGACTGCTGTTAGCAGCGCGCGATCGCTTCGGCTCTCGAAGTTAAAAAAATTCAAGAACAAGCCGAACAAGGAAAGCCTGCCCAATGACTGACACTGCTGATGCCGCCGTCGCGCTCGCCAACATGATGGTTGATCTCACGATGATCGTGCAGCAATTCAGATACCCGAATAAACCTCAGTCGGCCCGTGCGCTCGATCGCATGTACATCATGAACATCCTTCTCGTCGCTTGCGGCAAACGTCAGGCGCCAAACGCGAGTGACATCGCAAGACAACTGAAGATGGCTCGCTCGACGGTCGTGCGCCATCTCATGCATTTGTCGCGCGACGGCTATGCAAAGCGGTTCGGCACCGGCTATTGCGCGAACCTCGATAAGTTCAAGACGATCCCCCAGGAGGACATCAAGGCTGTTATTCAGCGTTTGGACGCGGCTTTGCTCGTGTTCGAGCCGTTTCGCGACTGAGCAACTACGTCGCTCAACTGTACGCCGGCCTCCACGATCGCTTCGACGAGGCTATTAACGTCGGTGCGTTCCCGCTCATCATCCATGGTTGAGCGATAGAAGCGACCATCACGAATGACGATTTTCGCTTCGACGAGATCGCGCAGCGCGGCGCGAACACTGCTGTCGGGTACTCCGATCGACTTCGAGATTTGCGCCGCCGTACACTGCACGCCGTCGCATTCGCACTTGCGCACCGCCGATACAATGGCGATGCGCTCCATCGCAAGGCCGATGTGCTTGACCCCGTAACCCTGCGGGCGAATTGAATTGATCATCGCGACGATCAATCTGCTGACGATCGGCATCGCGCGCGTAGCGGTGACGATATCCAACGAAAGTTTTTTAGACGCCGACATCTTTGCCACACCACCTGCACGACCTCAGTCACAGTGGGAACAAGTAGCAACATCGGAACGGATGTCCAAATTTTTCGCAGTCGCTGCGAGAACTGACCAAATTGGTGAAAGTGTCCAATTTGGTGAAGCTGGTTGCAAATCTAAATCAACACTCGCGACTGCTTGACGACACAAATGTGTGACCCGATAGTGATGCACCGTCAGCGTACCTGACGCAGCATCACCAAACATCGCCGGTAACAGGCGAGCACTTGCGGAGGCAGTTAGGCGCGCTCCGTGAGCACGAAGTTATTTTGCGCTTTGCAATGGGAAGTCTAGGGCAATGGGAATGCAAGGAATAATGCAGATGCCGTCGATGAAGGATCGCTTACGGGAGTTACTCGGCGTCGAGAGTGTCGCTCCCTCGAAGAGCGATGTCGTCAATCTGAGTGTGCTGCGCAACAAGGTGCGCGGTTGCGATGACTTCACCGAAAACGAGCGCGAGGTTCTGATCGAGGCTCTGGGGCGCCTGACAAACGATAAGCTTAGCTGACGTTCCTTCTTTGGGTTGAAACACAATGATCAGAGTTGCACGAATAATCGCGGCGCGCCTACGGCCAGCTTCTCTAACCAAAAGGAGAGCTTAACCAATGGCTACGCTACCCATCCATCTCGAAGTTGAAGACGTTGCGGTCGGCCCTGTGCTGATCGCTCTTCGTAAGATGCCGGGCATCATCAAGATTGACTTAAAGCTCCCCGACTACGCGCCTATCCCCGCTCGTCAACCCGGCGAGCAGAAGGTCAACGCCCATGAGCGCATCATGGCAATGTTCATGCAGCGCAACGGCTCGCCGATCTCAGCGCAGGATGTGGTCACAGAGTTGGGACTGACGAAGGCTTCGGCTTACAGCACGCTGTACAAGCTCAACAACAGCGGCATGGTGAAGCGCGTGGGGACCGGCATCTATGAGCTGACCGAGCGAGTGAAGAAGCAGCTCATGCCCGACGCCGTGAAGCTGTTGCCAAAGCCGCGAGCGGAAGTCGCCGCCAAGAACGGTCATGCAAAGAAGAAGTCCGGCAACGGCGACGCAAAACGTCAGCCTCGCGGCTACAGCCAAACCCTGCTCCTCTCGATGCTGACCGATGGTCCCATGAAGCGCTCGGACGTCGTCGCAAAACTCGTCAGCGAAGGCGTCTCCGACAATTCGGTCAGCGGTACACTTGAACGCGCTCAACGGGACAAACTGGCAAAGAGCGACGGACAAGGCACATGGCAACTCACGGACAAAGGACGGCAACATCATGCTGCCGCCATCACCACACCGGAGACGACC
This sequence comes from Bradyrhizobium sp. S3.7.6, assembly GCF_054061875.1. Classification (NCBI taxonomy): domain Bacteria; kingdom Pseudomonadati; phylum Pseudomonadota; class Alphaproteobacteria; order Hyphomicrobiales; family Nitrobacteraceae; genus Bradyrhizobium; species Bradyrhizobium sp. S3.7.6. The sequence goes on from NZ_JBSSEQ010000001.1 coordinate 5,681,640, forward strand.
TAAATGGCGCGTGGCTTCACTCAGACTTATCGGACATACAACTTCGTCGATAAAAATCCCGTCGTCGATAAGATCAGAACCGTCCTGCAGGAAGAAGGTTTCTTCGCGAAGAAGCGTCGCAGGACGCTGCACGAGCTTTCCGGCGTTGCTGTCGCGACATTCGACGGTTGGTTCGAAGGCGAGACGCGCAACCCCCGACACGAGACCATCATGGCGACGATGTCGGCTCTTGGTTACAAGGAGGAATTCGTCAAGGTGAAAACCATCGACGAACAAAAGGAGCTGGAAAAGGCCCGCGTCTGGTTTGAGCAGCAGAAGGAGCTGCGCGACAAATCGAAGTCGCGCAGCAAGAGAGCAACCAACGGTCGCGCATCTAAGAAGCGGGCGAAGAGGTAATTACCCATGCCGAGAGAAAAACGTATCGATCCGCGATCGGTGACTGAGATGCACGTGAAGATGGGTCAGCAATTGCGCCTGGCTCGCCTCACTGCGGGGATGAGCCAGTCGGAACTAGGCGCGAGTATTGGCGTCACGTTCCAGCAAATCCAGAAGTACGAGAAAGGCGTCAACCGCATCGACACCACGCGCTTGATGAAGATCGCGCAGGTTCTCAACGTCAGCATTGATTACTTCATAGGCGAGCAGCTCCACACAAAGCCCAGCGGCGCGCGGTCCGAGTTCAACGCCATGATGGCGAGCCGTGAAGGCGTTCAAATGATCAATGCAATGATTAATCTGAACGACAATCAGCGCCAGTTCGTTATCGACATTGCACGTAAGCTGCCACGCCTAGGGGCGTGAGACCTTGCCGGGCGCCGCCCTTGCCTTTTGCTTTTCTGGCGGCGCCCGGGCTTTTTTTAGTTTAGAGGATCGATATGGCCGAATGGCTGACCGACTGGATGAAACGGCAGATCATCATCAGACACATGCGCTGGCTGATCATGGCGTGGCGGGTCGAGAAGCATTATGACGAGTGGCGAAAGCTCGGCTTCTTCGACGTACATCGTCATCACGACGATGCTGCCCTAGATCGTATCTGGAGGGGCGAGCAATGAGCATCCATGACTGGCACTTCCTGATCGTCATCGTCCTGATCGTCATGCTCTTCGCCGGCTTCTATCTCGCCGACGTCATCCACGATCGTCACGCATGGAAGCGCGCAAGCTCCCGAGCGCGTGACGTGATGCGGAGGTCACGTCTGTGATGACCTGCATAAGTGAACATCCTCTGATCTCGGCGCTGATCTTCCTGACGATCGTCGCCTTGGCACCACAACGGAGATAAGAATGGCTGATGACCCGATCCGCATGATGCAATCGGAATTCGATCTATGGGGGATCAAATTCCAGCATCATACCCGAGGCAGCGGTCACATCGAGCTGCGATGGCAGGCTGACCCGACCAAGGAGGTCCGCTCCATCATCATCGCCAAGACGCCGAGCGATCACCGATGGTTCATGAATGAACGCTCGCGCGTTCGGCAGCTATTCCGCGCTGATGGGCTCGTGCTCAAGAGCCAAATCGTCTCGAAGCCGAAGCCGAGCAAGCTGACAAAGGCCCTCGCCGTCCCGAGCCATGTCGAGACAACCGACCATCAGATAAAGATGATGCGCGCCGAGATCGCCGATCTCACCGATCTGGTCATGTCGCTTCGGGATCGCATTGAGGACGTGCTGACCAAGCCGGAGCCTAAGCCAGAGCCGGAGCCGATCGTCGAGAAGCTGAGCACGCGCAGCAAGAAGGCGATTGAGTACGTCTCGGCCGGCTGGAATTCGATCGAAGCTCTGGCCCGCGATATGGAACTGCCGCTGAAGATCGCCCTGCGCAAGCTCGACTATCTCGCTAAGACGGATAGGGTCGAGATCATGCGCGGCCAATGTCGGCTAAAGCCGGCGCCGGCAGAGCCTTTGCAGGCCGAGCTTTTGCCCGTCGAGCCGCTGAAGTCGAATAGTGCCCCGGTCATTTCCGAAAACACGCGCGCTCGGCGTTTGGCGCGTGAGGCTAAAGCGCTCGCGACCATCAAGAGCATTCCGCCAAGGAAGCGCATGAACGGCCACACAAACGGTCAAGGAGCGAATTGATGTTGCGCATATCATTCCCCGACGTCGATCGCGCGTTCCTGTTCGCACAGCGCGCGCATTACATGCTGCGCATCGACGTGATCATCGAGGGCGGCGTCATCGTCGAGATCGATGGCGACGAGCTTCCGGCAATGCGAGCCGATCTCATCCTGGCCGCACAGACGATCGGCGGCGAGGAGATACCGGAGAAGATGCAATGAAGCGCGAATGCGGAGACTGCACGCTCTGCTGCACGGTGATGCCGGTCAAAGGCATCGGCAAGCCTGCTAACAAGCGCTGCTCATTCCAGCTCGACAAGGGCTGTTCGATCTATCACGACTTCCCCCGCAAGATGCCGACCGAATGTCGGGTCTGGAATTGCCGCTGGCTCGTGAACGACGGAATGAGCGACCAGCCCCGCCCCGATCAATCGCATCTGGTCGTCGATGTCCTGCCAGACTTCATAACGGCAGAGGATAACGAGACCGGCGCGCAGCAGCATATTCAGGTCGTCCAAGTATGGTGCGATCCTGCCTTTCCTGACGCCCATCGCGACCCGTCGTTCCGCCGCTACCTCGATCGGCTCGGCCGGCGAGAAGGCATTGCGGCGCTGATCCGCTTCAACTCATCCGACGCCATCACGATCTTTCCGCCGAGCATGACGGGCGGCAAGTGGCACGAGGTCGGCGGCAACAGCACGGGCCGCGAGCGCTCGCCAGCGGAGATCGCCAACTTCATGCGTGGCGGCAAGGTTCACGTCGAGAGATAGCAATGCGCCTTTTTGTAATTGTGGAGACATGGTTTTGAAAGTCGTCAAACGTCTGCCGGCTAACGTGATCCTGACTTGCGCGCGATGGACATCTGTTCAGTCGCTGATGCTGCCGGACAACGTGATTGGCAAATGCGCCGAGTGCGGTCACGCGATCCAGTACAGGCCGCACGCGCCGAAGAAAGCTCGGAAGATTTGCATGGAGTGCATCCCTGACGACGTGACGGAATTCGGCACGACGCAACGGATGATCGACGACTTCAAGACGTGGGCCAAGAAGCAGAAGCAATGAGCGATCTTGTAAAGCGAATGCGCATTGCCGCCCTCCGATCGACGGATGAAGAAGCCGCCTCGATGCTCGGTGAAGGTGCCGACGACATCGAGGCGCGCGAATTCTCATTCGATCTGCGCTGGAACGCCGACATGCGCGCGATCAAGCGATGGCAGGCAGAGAAGCCCGGTCGCGAGCTGTCCTGGCCCGACCATGCTGATCTGTGCATCTGGCTGTTGGAGCAGCTTGCAGATATCGATTTGTTGAAGGCAGACATTCGCGATAGCCGCGCGATCAACGACGCTCTGCGCGAGGAGATCGACCGCCTGCGCGCTCAACCGCAGAGAGCGCAAGACGCCCCACAACGAGGAGGCGATGATGGCTGACGACGACGAGCCGCAGAACCCGAACGAGCAAGACCAGCAGCGCTTGATGAAGCCGCGCGACAACGTCATCCCGTTCCCGGTGATCGAGCGATTGGCGCCGACAGCCGCGATCACCGACCTGATGATTGGCCGCTACTTGCTGATCAATCGCGAGCCCGTTCTGTGTCGCGATCTCATGACGTGGGTTCAGCAATTCGAGACCCGCGCCACTCTGAAGAAAGAGACGGGCACCGATCCGTGGCGCGTCGCTCTGACCGACCTTGGCGATGATGTTTATGTCAGCACCGTGTTTCTCGGCCTCGATCACAGCTTCGGTCGAGGCCGAGCTGTGCTGTTCGAAACCATGATCTTTCGGCGCGGCACCGGCATCGAGATGCCAAGCGGCACACAGCTCCCAGAGGATTTGTTCGGCTATAAGGAACGCTGCTGCACATGGGACGAAGCCGAAGCAATGCACGAGCGAGCTGTTCAATTCGCGCGCGCCGAAATCAATAAGGTAGGCACACATGGCTGATCGCGCATATCTTCAGCGTCTCTCGAAAGAACTAGCCGACAGGGGCAAGCTGATCGAAGCCGGATGGATTGGCTACCGGCTCGCCGTGCTGCCGGACACTGCCGGCAAGGTCCAGCTCGATGAGACACATCTGGCGTTCTTTGCCGGCGCGCAACACCTGTTCACCAGCATGATGACCATCATGGAGCCTGGGGCTGAACCGACAAACGCCGACCTGAACCGCATGGGACAGATACACGATGAGCTGGCCGACTTCGGCGAGAAGTTCGCGCTTCGCTCGACAAGCACCAAGGGATCAGCATGACCGAACCGATGAACGCCAGAGAATACAACGCCCTGTTTGACGCCAATAGCCGCGTCGAGGGGTTCGGTATGGAGACGACGCAAGTCGCGCCCTGCCCGTTCTGCGCGGCGCCGGATTGGGCGCGATGGAAGATCGTCGATATGGATCGGACGGCGACCAAGGATCGCAAATGCGAGAACTGCGGACGCAGCGCCAAGGTCATCATCAAGCGCGACGCGAACGGAGTGAAGTTCGAGATCGTGCAGACTGGCGGGCCTGATCAGCCGGAATGGCTAGTGCCTAAGATGCGGCGGGTATGAGCCCATTAATACGCCGCGACAAACGCGCCGACGTCATCACCATGTCTGGCGAGCGGCATGCAACCGGATGGTGCGAAACACATTGGGCCGCAATCGAGAGTGCAAAAGAGCTGGCACGAAATCGCAAGCTCGACGTTCTGAGGATCGAGGTAATCACGAGGGGAGACTTTCAAGATGTCCAGTCGAAAATGCCGCGCGGTGATCGTCGCAAAGAACGGTAGCCGGTATCTCACGCGCTGGCTCACGGACAAGCCGGCAACCGATCTCGGCCCGGATGAGATGCCGGCGATCACGCGAGCGCTCGCGCAGGCTCGGCGCCTTGCCGATCGCAAGCAGATCGAGGTCGATCGTATTGACGGAATGTTTCTAACCCCGAAGGAGAAGTGAACCATGCAGCACGTGATGAACATTATGGACTTGACCGGCCACACCTCGATGAGCTGGGACGCGGATGATGCTGTCGCCGTGAAGGCGGCGAAAGCCAAGTTCGATGACTACAAGGCGAAAGGTTACACGGCGTTCGCGATCTCGATCACCGAAGAGAACGGCATCGAGGTCGAGGGACAAGGTCGGCGCATCGATCGCTTCGAGGACGTCGGCGCCGCCGCCAAGGTGCTGTTGGTGCCGCAGCTTCGTGGAGGCTAGGCCCATGGCCGAGAAGCTGAGCGACCATGAACCCATCATCCACGACGCGCCGAACCATCTGCGCATCGATCAGGTTTGGATGATCGTCAGCGTTGACGGTAAGGGCGACGAAGGCGTCGCGGCGGCGACCTTGTCTAACGGCATGATCATGCCATTGGTCGCCGCTGACGAGGCTCGCCTGCCCTTCATCATCGAGCAGGCCGAGCACCTGTCGAAGCTCGTGCGCTGGAAGAAATTCAAACTGATCAAACTGACCACACGCGAAGAGGTCAGGGAGATCGGAGGCTAGGATGCCGATCTATTGCAACAACACGAGCGGAAGCAGATGGATCACGTCGCCGACCGCGACGACAACATCGTCAACTCTGCCGACGTGGGTCAATTGGGCGAGCAATGCCACGACGGCAACAACCACGACGACGCCGATTTACATGCATGCGGTTTGGTGCGCCGCCGATAATTGGGCGATCGACAACACTGGAAACTTCACCTACATCCCGGCGACACGCATGATAAGACCAGCCGCCCCATACATCGCTCGGCGCTCCAGAGAGCAAGCCGTCTGGGATGACGTCCGCCAGTACTACGCGATGGAGCAACGCAATCAGGCGCGCCAGATCATGCGCGCCCATCCCGCCGAAGCCGTCGCTCGCTCGCGTGAGCTGCTGCTGGCGCACCTTACGCCGGCACAGCGCGAGACCTTCGAGAAAAACAAATGGTTCATCGTCGAAGGCGGCCTGTCAAAGCAGCACTATCGCATCCGCGATGCCGGACACATGGTCGCTAATATCGACGTACTCTCTGCACCGCTCGAAGGCATCGACCTCGCTCCGCTTTATCGCCTGTGCGGTCACTGCGATCTCGGCGCCGTGCCGCTGTACGATCAGCTCCTCGCGCAGAAGATGATGCTCGAATACGATGAGGAGCGGTTTCTGAAGCTCGCTAACAGGCACAGGGCAGTGGCATGACGCGCGTTTATCCAAAAATGACAGTCCAACAGCATCAGGCAGTAGCACCCCTGACTAGCGCTCTTCACTGCGGTCTAACCATGTTCGACATCAACAAGTATCCGAAGAGTTCATCGGCAGCGACAAGATGCCGCCGCTGTCTGCAACTGGTCATGACGTTAAAATCGAGACTGGATGATGCATGGTGCGCCATCGTTACGGACGATGAAATCACAACAAATGGGTTTCTATATTATCGCGAAGACTTGCGCGCCGCTGCTGAAAAGCTCGTCTCCGATAGCACCAACGAAATGTCGCCTTCGGACTATGCGGAATGGCTCCGAGTAGTCGCGGAGCAAGTCATGAATTTGGTTAGTGGCTACTACCCTGTAAAGGTCTTAGACGCAGCTCTCGCCGTAGAGCGCTCATTACACCTGTTTCGAGAGAACCTGATCGACGCGCCGTTGAAGAGAGGTAAGTCATGATCACCTTCATCCCGCGACACCCGAAAGCGACCATCGAGCACATGGGATATTTCCCTGACTTCATCGACGATCGCGATCCGCGTCCGGCGAAGGAGCAGATCAACGAACGATATGGTCAACATGGAGGTTGGGCGCCGTTGGTGCCGAGCCATTGGACGATGTACGATGGCGACGTGCTGCAGTGGCCGGAAGACCCGCCGCTTAATCCGATCTGCGAGCTGCGCTTGCGTGACGAACGTATCGTCATGTATCACGCGAGTATCTTCGCTATCATCCAACCCGATGGCTCATTCGAAGTGGCGCGGTGCGACTGATGACAGAGCAACACTCGGTCGAGATCAATAAGGGCGACCTCGATCTCGATCATGCCCATGAATTCGTCTGCACCGACTGCGGCGATCATATCCACAAGTACGGCGACCACGATGGCTTGCCGGTGTGCGCAACATGCCGCTACATCCGCGAATTCCCTGACATGCCCGAGCACATCAAGGAGTGCTTGCGCGGTTCTAAGGTGAAGTGATGACCATCGTGAAAGTACAAGTCCCGTTGTTCAGCTCGGCGGCTAACGCCCCTGCCCTGATCTATGAGGAAGCACGCACGCGCGTGTCTACGCAATATCTCGACGGCAAGACGCGCGCCGCCATGGCCGACGACCTGAAGGCGTATTTCGAGGCGATATGGACCGGCGATCATTGGCAGCTCGGCAAGCGTGTGGAGTTTCAAGCGTGGTGAAGGATCGCGCATGGACGCGCTCGGCTTCATCAAAGGTGTTGAGAAGATGATGACGCGATTGACCACAACGGCGCCGGCAGGAGGCATTGATGCCGATCCCGCACGCTGACTTTCATGAGGTTTGGTGGATTTACTCGCCGGTCAAAGGCAAGGAATGGGCGGGCTTGCGCATCGCGCATTTCCGCAAGACCGTGAACGGCGAGATCGTGATCGTCATACAAGGCGAGATCGATCAACGCCGCTTTGGAATGCGCGTATGGGAAGATATCGTCGAGAGCGAACAGTGGTACAAGGTGAAGCAAATCCCTATCCCGTCGCTCACCGAGATCATGGCGGCAGTGATGCCGGCAGCAGATGCACCTAGCAGCAGCTCCCCCGCTTAATGCTAGGTGACAGAGGCGGTCTCGGCGAACAGTGCCCCCGGCGCCCGCCGAGATCGCCTCGATCGAAATCTTCCGGTGAAGGTGTTAACCGCCGCCGACATCGGGAGAGAGACGGACCCGGCCGCCCCCGGGTCCGTCTCAACCGCGCCCGTCTCTCAGCGGTAGCGGCAATTGAACGCCAATCGAGCGGCCGAGATGGGCTTCAATGAAGTCCTTCAGCCTCTCGGATATCTCGTGGTCCTCCGCAGCAAGCCGCTGCTCCAGCTCGTGCGCGATGTCCTCGCTGGCGTCCCTCGCCCATCCCTCAACCGGGTTGCAGACAACGACCCGCAGCACCTGGCCGTACTGGCCGGTGATCAGATCGTTGATGAGCGTGGTGTGATCGATCCCCTCATCCGTCTCCCGGAACGCAGCGCCGCTCCGATAGTCTTCGAGAACGAAATAGAAATCCTTATCCAGTCGATCGTTCGGGATGATCGAGGGCGAGGCCATACGCACAACTCCATTGACCGGAGTAAAAAGTATAAACCGGTCGGGCCAAAAGCTAGGCCGGTCGCGGAAAGAATTGCGCCGCAGATTGCGTGTCTTGCCGGGAACCAGGCTCTGGAAAAAGCGGTCGGCCGTGCATACCTGCGGCGGATAATGACGAAGCGTTTTGAGTTTTGCCTGCCGACCAAGCGGCCCAAGGTTCCCACCGGTCCGGATTGGCTGCATGAAATCAAATACGACGGCTACCGCATGTTCGTGTTGCGGGAGGGCAAGCGCGTGCGCCTGCTCACCAAAGGCGGACATGACTGGAGCGCGCGCTACCCTTGGATCGTGGAAAGCGCGTTAAGGAACCGGCGGGAACATTTCGTCATCGACGGCGAGGCCGTTGTCCTTGGTGTTGACGGCATCTCGGATTTTTCGGCGCTGCAATCGCGCAAGCATGACAATGAGGTGCAATTCTACGCCTTCGACATGCTCGCCGGGGATGGGGATGATTACAGGATGCTACCGCTATCGCTCCGCAAGACCAATCTCGCGCGGCTGCTCGCGCGCCGGTCTGACGGCATCTTCGTTGCGCCGTTTGAACAGGGGGACATCGGCCCGGAGTTGTTCCGAGCGGCCTGCAACATGAATTTGGAAGGGCTCATTTCCAAGCATCGCGAGCGCGCATACCGCGTCGGCCGTTGCGATCATTGGATCAAAGTCAAGAACCCGAACCACCCTGCGTACCGTCGCGTTCGGGATCAGTTTCGATGAACCGCATCCGCATAGTCCCCCATCACCCCGAAGGCATTGAAGACACCGGCAGCTTCGAGGTGCGCTTTCCCGACGGTCGCGAAAGCAAGTTTTTCTACTGGGACGACGATGCGGGGCGACGCCTCCAGCCCGACACGATGACGAGCAAGGAGGCTAGGGTCAAGGCGCAAGCATGGGCGCGCGAGAGGCAAGAGGAGCTAGACAACCTCGTCAACGGCTCGCCGGTAAGCGACCCACGAATTGAATGAACCCGCAACGACTACACGCGCGTGTTTCTCAGACACAAAAAAAAGCCCCGGCCGAAGCCGGGGCTTTATCGTTTGGACCGACAGGGTCCTATGTGCCGGTGATAATTTGCGGCGCGATCGTCGAGCCGATCGTGATCATCAAGCCGCCCGGCACGAACCGGAACCATGGGCGCGCGCCGTTGGTATCATCGAGGGCAGACACCGACGCCATCGGCTCGGTGATGCTCGTGACCGGCGCGTCGCTCCAAATGATCTTGGTCACCTTACCGTTCGCCTTGCGCAGCGTAATCCGGTAGAACGTGCCCACCTTCTCGGCGTCATAGGTGATCGTGCCCGCCAGAGCAGCCGCCATTGTCTTGACCGCAGTGGCCGCGAGCTTCGGCGTCTTGTCAAAGCGATGAAGGCCGAAAGTCATTTCAGGATTGATCGCGTCCGGCCCGCTATCAATCAGGCTGAAGATCGTGACCATCGGCAGACCCGCAAGCACCGCGCTGCCGATCATGCGGGCCACGTAGAGCGCGCGTTTCGTCTCGTCGCCACCAAGCCATTGGCTGTTGTAACCCCACTCAGTAACCACGAGAGGCCCGCTGCAGGGCACCGCCGCGCGATAGCGATCGATGAACGACAGCACCGCTTCAGGCGGATAGTTGGCGTCATACGGATGGATCGTCTGCGCAGTCAGCTTCGCCATCGTCGTCGCGCCGACCGTCGCCGCGACCGTCTTCATGAAGGGGTTCTGATCGTCCTGTGCCATGGCCGAACCGACCCCCGCGCTGATGATGTTCGCGGTCGCGCCCTTCGGCGCCGCTCGCATCTTCAAGATGCACGCTGAGAGCAGCGCCGCATATTGCGTCGGGTTGACCGCGCTCGCCCAGAAGGCCGGATTGTTCGGTTCATTGTAAATCTCAAACCAGACATCAGGCCCGGCATACTGCCCGACCAGCCAAGCGGCGTAATTCGCGAAGGCCGCGCACGATGCCGCGTCGCGCGGCGGCAGGTTCCAATCGCCCGACCCAGGGTAAAGCCGATTGCCATAGTCGAGCACAAGCACAACCGAGCGGCCCGACGCGCGTACCGCCGCGATGAGCCCGTCGAGATATGGCGAGACCGCATAGACCCCGACCGCAAGCTCTGTGTCGGCCCATGGGACATCAATTCGAATAGCGGTCGCGCCCGTATTGGCGAGCATCGCCATGATCTGCGTGACAGTTGGCAACGGCGCGAATGAGAATTGCGCCGCGCAGATGATCGGGAGAGCTGAACCGAGTGCGTTGATCATTCTTTCCTCATGGGACTGACAGAAAAAAGCCCCGGCCGAAGCCGGGGCTTTCTTGCATCATCGCCCGGTGCGCGGCCGGGCCACTAGCCGATGCGCGCTAGATCGTTAGAGGCTGGCCCCGGCTTTCGCTGTACCGATCCCCGAAGGAACCAAAGCCGGATGACCGGCGCCCCTAGCTCTTACGCGGCGCCGGCAGCGACAGCAGCGGCGTCGGTCGCGGTCTGGGACACAGCCGGCTGCACAGGCGCCGGCATGGCGGCCTTCAGGCTGGCGACGCCGGCCGAGACGCTGGCAGTCGCCTGCACGATCGCGTCGAGGTTCTCGGCGTCGATCTCGCCGCCAGCAGCGACCTGTGCCTGCAGGTCGGTGACCTGCTTCGAGAGATCGACGACCTTGGCTTCGACCGAGACGATCTCGGCGACGGCATCGCCGATCGCGGCATTGTTGGCGGCGACGGCGTCGGCAAGAGCTTGAACGGCAGGCTGCAGAGACATGATCATTTCCTTCAGTTGGTCGAGTTCAGTTTTGATCGAGTGACGGACCTTCAGGATCAGCCGCTCAATCTCATGGTCAGGGAACGGCCACATGACGGTCTCCCGGGATGGTTTTGGCCGGGTCGGCGACCTTGGCCGCGAGAAGGTGCTTCAGGTTCGAAATAATGAGGCTGGAGCGCGTTGATTGGGATGACCCTCATAACCCCCGCCTCAGAAAAACGGCCGCCCTAGAGCCTGCTTTGGGGGCGCTCATGGGGCGGCCGGTTCTAGGAGGCTCGCAAACCGAAAACGGGATCAACGGCGCGCCGGAAGGGCGACGCCGCCCCGTGGCCGCGATCTAGCCCCGAGCCGGCTGGCTTGGATAGATGGCCGCCGCTAGTTATTGACCGCTTTCTAGTTTCGCAGCCGGATGAGGTCGGAGAGGATCGCGGCTGCGCGTGTGAGACCGTCAGCGGCTTCCTGAAGATGCTTTTGCACTTCCTGCAGCCGTTGTTCTTGAACGGAGAAATCCCGATCGTTGCGACCATCATCATTGAAGGCGCGGCGGATATTATTGAGGATGGACCTCATTTAAAGCGGCCTCGCCCTGCTGATATCGATTACCGATCTCGCCCTGATCTCGATTGTCAGGGCTTCGACCGCACTGCGGGTTGATGTCATCGCTTCCGCAATCTGACCAGCCGCCACGATGCGCTCATCGTAACTTTCAATGAGCTGATTTTCGAGCAATTGAATGCGAGCGTCTTTCTTCGCTTCGCGCTGCTCCGACTTGTACAGACACCACAGTAGCACGAGGCAGATCAGACCCGCCGTGCCGAGTTTTAAAACTTCCTCCGCAATCTCGCTCATCTATTGCCCCGCGCGCAGACGGCACGCATTCACCTGATCACGGAGGCGCTTGTAGTCGCCGATGAACAAGCGGATCGCAGAGCCAGAGGGAAGAGCGCGGTATTCTAGAAGCGCTCGATCCTGCGTCTCCTTGTCGTATTTGACGATCGTCGGGCAGATTGCCTTGACGACGATATCGTCAGAAATCTCCGCGTTGCAGGCTGTCAGCAACAGCATCATCATTGGGGCGCTGAACTTGATCCATCGCATCAGTTGTTTCCGCTGTCTCTGCGTTCACCTTCGCCTTGACTTCGTCGCGGCCGGCTTGCCGGTCCCTCTCAGACTGCGTCATCGTGATGAGCTTGCTGAGAAGGCCGGCGAGCGCCGCGATCACTTGCATGACCGCGAGCGCTGTCGCCATTAGGCGGCCGGCTTCTTCGTCATGACCGACCACACCGCGACGAACACAGTACCGACACCGCCCAGGATGGTCGTCATCGTGTCGGTGTCAACGTAACCCTTCGCAACGAAGTAACCGCCAGCGGCGGCGAGGATCGTGCGAGCGATGCCCCAGATTTGATCACCAGTCATTTTCCTTCACTCCTCTTTTGTGTTGCGCGAAGTCCGTCGCGCGCGGATTACTTGAGGGCTGCCCACGTCTGCGGGCCGACAACGCCATCAGCGACGAGGCCCTGCTTCTTCTGGAACGCGATGACCGCGTCGCGCGTCTTCGGGCCGAATTCGCCATCGACGACGATCGTGCCGAGCGCCGCCTTCGCCTGCAGCGTGATCACGTCAGGCCCGGAGCTGCCGAGCTTCAGCGTCGCGGGCGGCGCCTTGTAGGCCGCGACCGTCTCGGCGCTCGGAGCTGCGACGCCATCGATGTCCCACGGCTCGGTCTGATCGGCGAGCGAGCCGTAATTGATCGAGATGTGGCAGTGATGGTCGTGCGCGTTGGCGCCGCTGTAGTGCCGCCAGACGCCCGGCTGCGGACCCTGCGGACCGGAGCCGATGCGGCGATTGCTGATCACGTAGCGGAGCCGGGCATCCTGCTTCCGCAAGATCATGTCGGCAAAGGCGTAGCTGTCGAAGCCGCCTTTCGGGTCATGCGTGATGTCGATCGCATGAACGATGCCATGCTCGTCAGGGTTATGGTCTGACAGCCGCGCAGAATGATGTTCGTCGCCGATCGAGCCGTCGCTTTCCTTGCTGCGGTTCGGCCAGACCTTGTTGACCTGTTCGCGCAACGTCACGAGGCCGAGCGCTAAACGCCAGCTCATCGATATTCTCCAATGTTGTGAAAAAGGCCGCGAGCTTGTGAGGCTCGCGGCAAGTGTGACGGCGCGAGGAGCCTGCGCCGTTCCGCCCGGAGGGCCGGGCGAACCGTTGGTCTTTCTCGGCGCCGTCTATGTTTGCTTAGACTTCGTAGAGCTGAGCATTCTGGATGTTCATGCCCTTCGTGACATCACCGAGATAGCTTTGGGCGAAGTTACCGGTAGCGAGCCGCGCCTGAAGCAAGAGGGACGTGTCCTGCGTGTTGTTGCCGCTGACCCCCGCCGTGAACGGCAAGGACACTCGCGACTTTCCGCCGCCGATGGATACGACCGATGGCGTTCCGATAGTGAAAGAGCCGCTGGCGGAATAGCCCACGCCAGCAACAGCATTCGTGATGTCGAGATATGCCTGCGCCGCGCCAGTCGCACCGAAATCAGGCGTACTGACTTGCAGGAATATCCACGACCGGGAGCGGGCCGTATCGACGTCGAAGCTGTAGACGTAGTTCTTCGACACAGCGGTCTTGCTGACCGTGCCGGTCACGCCGTGAACGCCGTTATTGGTCTGCTCTGTGAGCGCTCCGGTCAGCGGATCAGCGCCGCTCTTTGTCCAGAATGCATTGGTCAGGTCGTTGACGGCGCCAGCGCTGATCAAATTCGTCGGCGTCGTGACCGCGTAGGTGTTCGACCAATCGACAACAAGCGAGCCCGTACCTTTTAGCGGTTCGATGCCGAGCGCATAACCAGTGAAATATTCGTTACCGGTCAGGTAGGTTTGGCCGGTCGTCGGGTTGGCCGCGCTGAGCCATGCCATGAACGCCTTCGCGTCGAAGGTGATCGCTGGCTTGTCCGATTGATCAACCGGATAGGCGAGATAGTACGGCACGCCGAAGAAGTTCGCCGACTGGCGCGCAACTTTCCAAGCGATGGATGGCGTGCCGTCAATCGCGACAGAGGTGTAGGTGCCGAGATTGGTCAGGCCGTCTATGAACGTCTTAGTCGCGTTTGGCGTGTGATAATAGACCTCGAACTCCGCAACCATCTTCGCGGTAGTACCAGAGGTATCGGAGAACAAGAACCAATCCAGCGCGAAGTTGCCGCTGTCGGCCGATGCGGTGTAGACACCCGAATGCGTGCTCTTGAGAGCTGTGATCGCACTGATCTTGGACGCCGCAATTGCGACTGGCACCGCGCCTGCGCCATCAAGATAATTGCCGTAATCAATCGCATTCCACGACTTAACAGTGTCGTCGGCTCCTGCGGGCCATGACCAGTTGAACTTGGTGCCGTTCGGGAAGCTGCCCTTATTCACGGTAAACGATTGCGTGCGGGTCAGCGCCAAATTATTGACCGCCTCAATAGCCATATACGATCCGGCCGCATAGCGATCGTTCGGGAAACTGTTGGTATCGGGCACGGTAAGCGAACTGATCCCTAGAGCCGTCCTGATCGCTGGCCCCATCAAGGTCTGCCAGCCGCTGTGCCCCACGTCAGTACGGTGCACGTTGTCGGTCCCGACCCAAGTGTCAGCGTTACCGTCGCCCGTCGTAGCGCCGACGCGACCGGTGCCGTGCTCCCAATCCGCCGCCCAGCTATCGACGAGGAACACCAATTTCCCATAGCGGCTATCGGCCTGCACTGCGGCCTTGATCGCGTCCGCGCGAGCTTGCGACGGCGTGAAGCCTGCGCCGGTAGAAATGCCTCTGCGCGGCGGCAGCACCTTGATCACGGGGACATTCGGGAGTGCGGCTGTGAGCCCGGCATAATACGCCGTCACTTCCGCCTGCAATGCCGCAGGCGTCGGGGTTTGATCGTTGTATCCTCCCAAGTCGATGAGCAGATCGGGATTGCGCGGCGTGATCTCATTCGGAATGCGCGCCCGCATGGTTTCCGTGCCAGCGATGGAGGTCGTAAGATATCCCGTGCCGCCCTGCCCTTGCGCGAGAACGTTATCGACGCCGAGCGCTTCCTTAAGCCGCTGAGCCATGCCAAGGAGTTTTGAACTCGCGCCCGTTCCGTCCGTATGGCTGTCGCCCGTGACGAGGACGGTCGGCCCGCCCGGGTCCCATTTCTGGATCGTGCCGGCGACGTCAACGCCAGCGAAGAACAGGAAGTTTTCAAACTCTACGCGATAGCCCCGCATTACGCTGGAGCCGTTCGCGATCTTGACGCGATGACCGCTGAAGTCCGCGAGCGCTTGAATGTCCGTGCGCGGCTGCAGCGCGGTCGCTTTCAATCCGTTGCCGTCGAGCACGTCGATGGAAATGCGGTAGCCGCACTGAATGTTGTTCTGCGCGACGAATGACAGGTCAACGTTCGCGTCGGCCGTCTTGAAGTACACCCCACTGCTGCCCTGATAGCCGTTGCCGGTGCCAAGGTTGGAGCCCGCCCCCTTTGCCCAGAACGCACCGGGCGGCCCGGAGGATGCCTGCGTTGCGACCACGCCGCCGACATAGGTGAACAGCGGATCGGTCGCAGTATATTTGGCGTCGTAGTTCGCGGGGACGACGGAGCTATTGGCGTTCGCCGTCGCGTTCATGGTGATCGTCGGAGGCGACGCCATCACAGCAAGAGGCTTTGCAGCGAGCCCGTGGGCTCGAAGCAACGCGATCTTGGCGGGTACGGCAGCCGAAAGCCACGCCCCCGGCAACCACGCGCCACTGAGCCACGCGCCGGGCGCCCACGCCCCGGGAGCCCAGACGGACTGCCCAGACCAGTCGTAATTTGCCATGTGATGAAAGCCCCTTAGAGCGTAGCGAAAGCAGTATCGATCTGTTCGGTCGCGGTGATCGTGCCGGCCTCGATCGCCGGCAGCACTTCGTTGCGCAGCTTGTCGAAAGTCACCTGCACGAAGTCGGCAATAGCGACAGCGAGCGTCGTGAAGTCAGCGACCGGGATATCGACGAACGTCGTCGGGCCGACCTGCCACGCGATCGAGGTCGGCGGGTTCGGCTGCTGCAGCCGCGCGAACTTGCCGTTGATCAGGGACAGGCTTTCCGTTGAGGTCGGGATGCGGCAAGTGTCGCCGTTCACGGTCGTCGTGTAGCCGCCCGTCGCCTTGGCCCACTGCGCGAGGTTTGCATAGGCGATCAGATCGCCTATGCCCTGCAGCGGCGGCGCTATAGCGTCGATGGTGTTCGTATCAGGATGATAGTATTTCCCGCCTAGATCAGCTTGCGGATCAGTGCCGTTATAGTCTGTGATCTCAAGCAGCAATTGATTGACCGGGAAGACCATGGTCGCATCCACGTTCGCCGCCATGGTGCGCCAGTTGCCCTTATCGTCCTTGAGCGCTGTAACCTTGACGCTGTCCGCTGCGCAAAGCGGCGTCTCGCTATAGAGCGCGTCGTACCAGTCGCGCCCGTTGTCGTCGCTCTTTGCGAACGAAGTGAAAGTCGGGAGCCCGGGCGGATGTGGATCAGGCGTGTAGCGCGACCATGTGCCGTGATTGATGATGTTCATGAATTATCCGAAGTTGAACCAGCCACCGCCGTTAAGCTGGAATTGGTGGGCGCGGTAGCGACCAAGAACTGTGCCGCCGCCATTGTCATAAACACCAGAAACAACGGAGTAGCTGCCGAATGGCTCTTGCGTGAAATTTCCAATCGGGGTGTCGCCGACGTAGACCGCTCGACACTGCATGACAATCTGGCTGGCATCGCTACTGCCCCACAGACGCCCATTGCCGGCGAGAACCGGGTTACTCGGCATGTTGTAATTGGAGCCGTCGAAGTAGACATAGTGGCCGGTGTTGCCAAGGAAGATAACACCTGTTGATGGCGCGCTTGGTCGCACAGCGGAGATGTCACCGGCGGCAATCGCCAAGCTCACGCCAACGTTCACATAAGTGCCGCTCATCGTGAGTGGGCCGGTCATCGTGTCCCCAGCCTTGTTGACCGGGATGTAGTTGATCAGTTGCTGCCCGTCGAGTTGTATGTTCGGCACCGGGAAGAGATCGACGACCGGATTGCTCGTGAAGTTGATCGGCGTGGTCGTGCCAGCAGAGTTATTGATGATCGTCGTGCGCGAGAGCGTGTGCGTCGTCGAATTGTAGACGCCCGTGCCCCATTCCGTTTGAGAACCGGTTCGCGCATAATAGCGATACGTATGGCCGTTGATGACGTTGCAATTTTCCGGCGTGGCGTGAGGTCCGGCGAGGTCCGGCGCAGCCGCCGTGCCCACCGTGAACGCGCCAGTGCCTGCCGTGGTCGAAGCCCACTTGCAGTAATTCCAGTATGTCGCGCTCATTTACGGCGTCCCCGCGTCCCACTGCGTCGGGCCGGCGTTGTGCGTGAGCGAGCCGCGCCAGACTTCAGTGCGACTGTTTCCACCGCCCGACGACATGATGCACGAATGCACGTACGGGCCTGGCGGCAGATCGCGCAACTTGTTTTGCGGGATGGTCACAGTGACGACGTTGCTGCCGGCACCCGAGACCGCGATCATGCCGTTCACAGTCGTCAAGTCGATTTGCACAGTAGCGTCAGTTGCCGTCGAGCGAACCTGCATATGGAGCGGATTGGAGCCGATCGAGAACGCGACCGTTTGCGTCAGCACACAGTCGGCGTCGCTGTAAGTCGTGATATCAACTTGCATGATGTCCCAACAGTTTTGGTTGATTGATGATAGTGCCTTCGATGAGCTTCATGCTCTTCGGTGACGGCAACGGCGGAAGCGGAAGCGTCGTCCCGATGATCTCGATCGGACCGTACTCGCCCTTCATCGCCCTGAACCACAGCTCTCGGCCATGACCCTCACCATCGAACAGCGTCGCTAGAAATTCGACGGGCTCGCTCAGCTCTTCGAACCACACCTTGAGGAAAATCTCGGTGTAGCTGTCTTCGTAGCGTCGCGGGTACATCGCGGCGATGATGGTCGGTGCCATCATGCAATTCTCTGAGCGAGACCGATGCACGCCGTGGGGTTGGGGCTATCGCCACCCGGCTGACCGTGAGCGCTGGTCACGCGCCACGTCCCGGCAGTGATCGAATTGATGCTTGTGTCCCAATTCATGATGTAGCCGATCGAAGGGATTGTGGCGACATAAGCGCTGAACCCCTGATTGGTTTGCAGCGACGCCCAGATCAGATGCCATGCTCCAACCTGCCCGCCAGAAACAATCAAGCTCGTCGGAGAACCGGCCGGACCTTGCGGACCAGCGGGACCGGCAGGACCGGTCGCGCCGGGCGCGCCAGCGGGACCTTGCGGACCAGCGGGACCGGCTGCACCCGTGGCACCGGTCGGGCCTGCCGGACCACCGGTCGCCGCCGTTCCGAGCATGAGCTGCCATTGCGTGCCGTCATAGACCATAATCGCGATGCCGTTCGCGACGATCACGCCGGCCGCAAGGTTCACGAGACCTTGCGTCAACAAGTTCTTGGTGATGCCGTTACAGGTCACCGTCGTCGTGCCGGTATTCGTGACCTTGATCAGAACCCAGACCTTGAGACCCTGCACGAGCGTGGCCGGCGACGGGTCGAGGTTGATGACAATGTTGTTCGCGGTGCCGACATCCACTGCCCAATTGACGAGATCGACCTGAATTGCGCGCGCGAGCTGCGTCGTATCACCGTTGGTCGGCGCGATCTGGTTTTTCAGAATGCAGTTCACGATCTCACGCTGCGGCATCTCGACTGCTGCAGCGGGAATGATGCTCGGTTGTTGACCCATCGAGGGGTTACCATCAACATAGGAGCCGTTCGGGCCAGCGCCCGCATAAGGTGCGTTGTACTGCATAGCGCGCGCCTCTTAGTAGTTCACGAGAGGGACTTCGTCCCATGCCACAGTGAGCACACAGCTCCACGTTCCAGTAGCGGGAACGGTTGCTTGGATGACGAAGCCTTCGTTCAGTCCAAGCAAGAGAGGATGTTCGTCCACCGCTCGCGAGAACAAACCATCCAAGCTCTGACTAGCCTGCACAGCGAACGTGGTCGTCGCAGTCGTCGGCGCCGCCAAATCCATTCGCGCGAAGGGGCTTGCGTCGAGCGTTCGCGTTCCCGGTGTGAGTGCAGTAGTATTGGCTACCATCACGGCTGCGCTCGATGATGGCATTGCAGAACGCAGCTTGCCGGTTGAAGTGCTGATTGTCGTCCCACCAGTGTCGAACGCTGTGAAGGTGCGAGCGGCAATTGCGCTAAACGTGAGAATGCCGCTTGTGAAGCCGGCTGCGTTAGTGAAGCCATTGAGACGGATGCGTCGGATGATGGCGCTCAGAGACGATGACGGATTGCGAAACGCAAACACGGTTGCGCCAGCGGAAGCTCCGGCAGCGATCACACCGGTCGCGGCGACAGCCTGATAGCAGCCACCGATCCCATAATCGACAGGGTACGGCGTCGATAGATGGCGCACCGCCTGAAGCGATCCATCTTGCGCGGTCGAAACATCCTTCGCACGCATCCGGAACGGCGCGTCGTTGCCGTCCTTCATCAGAACGTTGTCATTAGGTGATGGCATGAGAGCCCCTTGTTAAAACAGAGCGAGGTAACCGGAATTCCACGGGCGCGAGCCGCGCAGCTCGGCGAGCGCCGAGTAATCGAACACGACGACGGTCTGCGCAGGCTTCCAGCGGTTCATGAGGCAGTACAGGTCGGAGCCGTTCCAGCTCGCTGTGAGACCGGTGACTGTCACGGTCCAATAGAAGCGGATCGTCACGTCACCGAGGCCCCAGCGGAAACTACCGAGCCCGTCAGGGTCGATGTTCGTCGTATCGCCGACGCCAGAGATGCCGCACTGATACGGCGAATACTCGCGAACGTTGACGGTCTGGCCGTACTTCGTCGCGCGATCGATGAAGAACTGTCGCGACTGCGCGCCGATGAACGTCATCTTATCGACGAGGTTCACACGCCGCGTTGCTGCATCGGACGGATTGTTAGGAAGGCAATTGTCGGGAAGGCCCCACGCGCGTTCGAAGTCAGGCAGCAACAGGTTGGTGCTGCGCGGGTCGCTCTCGACGCTGAGCAGCAGCGCTGCCTTGGCTTCGGTCTGGTCGCCCCAAATCTGTGCGAGACCGCTGATGACCGATTGCAGCACCGAACCGGGTTCGCGCGGCCACGCGGGACCGGTCGGCAGCAGATCGTTCCAGCCTTCCGCGTATTCGACGGACGTTCGCTGAACCCATTTCTCAGGCATAAACGATCGTCCCCAGCACGCCGATCGAGCCCGGATAGGGCATCGGATGATCGTTCATGATCAGCGTGAAACTGTCGATCGTACCGATCGACGAGACCGCTTCGCTGACCCACGCGCGATAGATCGTCTGTGCGTCCTGCTCGATGCCGTTGATCGCGTGGGCCGGCGCCGCGCGCTGGAACAACATCTTCTTCACGGCGACAACGATCGCGTTGCGGTTAGAGACCGTGTCCGGAGACAGGTTAGAGATCGTGAAGTTGACGGGTTCAGGGACCGGCGCGACGATGAAGCGGTCTTTGATGCAGACCGGGCGAACCGTGTCGATGTAAGTCTGAACGGTCGCGATGTCGGCTGAAGACGGAAAGCCGTCAAGGTTGTTGACGAGATCGTCCGTCATGAAGCGCACCGTGATCGTGCCTGGCCCCATCTCGACAGGCGAGCACCACGCGCGCGTAACGTTGACGCCCGGCGTCGCAGTCGCCCACTGAACGAAATCCTCTGCCGAGCCGCCAACGGGCGGTTGGCGGATACGATCGAGCAGACGTTCGCGCAGCTCGTCATCGGTTTCCTCATCGATGCCATCAGTGATTTGAAAGATTGGAAGGACGCCGTTGACACCTGCAATGCCGGTCTGCAGCGCGAGCGAGGAGCCGACAACTAGCCCGGTCGGGCCGGGATTGATCGCTACTGCATCCACACCGACCGAACCACGACCGCCGAGCGTTACTGTCGCCTGCGTCGAGAAATAGATCGCTGCTCCCGTGGTGTTGTTGACGGCGCCTGCAAGGATGGTTCCAGCCGGCAAGACCGTGCCTGAGCCCCCATCAGCCGACACCTTGCACGCGGCATAGCTCGCCGCCTTGCGCGGCTGCGTCAGCCAGATCGCGGCGAACCGATCGAGCCATTCGGTCTCTGCCGTGTCGGGCATGATCTGGCGCGACAGCCAGTCGAGATAAAGCAGCGTGAGATAGGCGAGGCCCGCGTTCGCATCGGACATTACGCGCAACACGCTGTTCGGGATCATCGGACCCGAATGAAGCTGCGCCGTCACGTTGTCGCGGTTAAGCGAACGCAATTGCTCCAGCGTTGGCGTTTGCCAAGGCATGCATTTAGCTCCTCAGATTGTGTGAAGCCGGGCTTATGAGCCCGGAAACAATTCCAGCCAGAGCGGCTGATATTCCAGTTTGATCGCCGGCTTCTGGCCGCGATAGATCATGATCGTCGCGCTGATGCGCTGATCGCTGACTTGGCTGACGCTGACATCAAAGCGCGTGAACACGCCGTTATCGACAAATGGCTTCAGTGCTGCGCGGATATACGCCTCTACGCGAGCGACCGTTGCGCCTTCGGCGGCGCCGGCATCGACGATCTTCGCGCGCGTGAGCAGCCAGAGCTTCGAGCCGAGCGGCCAGCCGTTCCAGAGCTTCTTCGCATCGATATCACCCCACCAGCCGCGCAGATTGCTGTCGCGCGGATCAGGCAAGGCGTCGCTGTCGTCGGCGAGCGCGTCACTGTTGAGCGCGAGGATAATCGCGCTCGCGAGCTGATCCGTCTCGTCGAGCAATCCAGTCGGCTGCTGCAGCCAGTCAAACGTGACGATGTCCGGCCGGGACACCGCGACATAGCGAATATCGGGCATGATTGACCTAGCTTGTGATCGGCGGATCGTTGGCGCCAGAACCCCAATCAGGATCGGCGAGGTTCGCGCCAGACTTGGCATTGATGGTCGCGCCGCCCTTCAGGAACAGGTCGGCTGCAGCGACCAGGATCGCACTCAGGCCGCGCGCCAGCATGTTAGCGGCGGCGATCAGTTTGATGTCGGCGCTGGCGTTCACCTTGAAGTTCTTGCAATTGAAGTTCACGTCGCCGTTCGGATGGTTGAGCGTGAACTGCGTCTTGTCGATCGTGAGATTGATCTGAGCAGCGCGACCAGCCTGCTTGATCTGCCCCATCTTCTGAGCTTGGTTCGAGCCGCCGCCCTGCGCCTTGGCGTCTTGCGGCATCTTGTCGTCATCCATGACCTGCAGCATGATCTTTTTGCTGTTCGGTACGGACGCCCAGAGACCATCGCGCTTGAAATGGACTTGCTGCCCCTGATCGTCATGCAGCGCGACTTCACCCTCTTCGAGCTGATAGAGCCGGAAGCGACGATCGCCGACGACGACGGCGACGCCGTTGCTGCGATTTCCGCCGAGGAAAGAGATGAAGGCTTCAGCCGTGCGACGAAGCGAACCTTGTCCGGAAGGCTTTTTAGGGACGCTCGTGAACCCGTAGGGATGCGCGTGCTCGATCTGATCTTGCTGCTCGCCGTCGAATAACGACAGCTTACCGTTCTGCATGAGCTTGCTGTCATCGACACTTTCGACGACAGAGCGACCAAGGCCGTTCGCATGCCGATCGGCAGATGTTCTGGAGGTCGAATGTCTCATTCCGAGAGAGCCGTGATTTTCTGCGGCATGAAGAGCGGATGAACCGCGTCGTTCTCGTCGATCAGTTCACCCGCGCGCGAACCGTCGCTGTAGAGCCGCTGCGCAAGAGAAAGCGCCGAGTAACGCTTGGGAAAGTGGAAAGACACCATGTTCGGCAGTGGACGCGATCGGTTAGCGAGATCGTTCGAGACAGCAGCGTGCAGCTCGATCATCGCCTTGTATCCGATGTTATCGAGGTTATCGGCTGCGACCGTCTCGGCCTGATCAAAGGCGGCGTTGATGCGATCGAAATATCGATCGACAGCCTGCCGGCTCTTGAACTCCGTTGCGGCGAGAATGCGCGCCTGCTCGATAAGCGCCAGCCGCACCGAGACATTGCGAACCGCTATTGCTGGCAAACCGCTCGGCGACAACGCCAGCGCGATCTTGCGAACCGTGTCCATCGCTTCGAACGAAATGCCCGCGAACTGTGCTGTCTCGAAGGCGGCGATCAGCCAGAGAAAGAAGCCGAGGCGGTTGTTCGCGAGAAGAGACGCGCCGTCCGCATCGAGGATGCCGCAGGCAGCTCGTGCCTGCGCGCCAGTCACGCCGCTCTTGCCACTGACGCTGTCGCGCAGAGCTGCGGCGACTTTCTTCGTCACCGTCATCGCTTCATCGAGATCGACTTTTTTCACAGATCACCACCCCGAAAAGTCGGCCGATGCCAGCAACCCCGGCACCGATACGCTTGCGCTAAGGCTGACGCCCGAGGCGCCAAATCCGACCTGAGCCCCGAAGCCGGCGCCGACCAGGGCGACCCCGCCATAAAGTCCGGTCTGCATGAACTGTTGTGCGATATCGAAAGCCGAACCCGCGCCCGGTGCGCCCACTGCATTGTTTGCCGCGCCGGCAACGGCGCCCTGCGTGTCGGCTGTAATCTGGAGATCGACACCCTGCCCCGCTTCAACGAAGGCCACTTCAAATTCGACCCAGCCGCCGCGCTCGCGGCGCTCAGTCATGTTGTAAGTGTCAGCAACCACGGCGCCGGGGACTTGGTAGGTCGGATGCACGAGATCGGCCCCGCCTTCAGTCTCGAACGCCTGCACAAGCGCATCGCGCTGCGTCTGATAGTTGGGACCAATCAGATAACCAGTGATATGGAAGCGACGGGCGCGGCGACCCATGTCTTCGGCATAGGGAATGTCACGCTTCGGAAACTCATGAGGGACAATGCGACGCCCGCCAGATCGGGTATCGGCTTCAACATGAAACCCGACCCCCTTGAATGACGCTGGTCGCAAGTTGAGCTTCCACGGCGGCAGAGCCATTGTCGTTCCCCAAATAAAAACGGCCCCGGAAAACCGAGGCCGCTTCTGAATTTACTTTGGCTGGATTTTACTTCGGCTCAACCATTTGCCGCCGATGCATCCCGTCAGGCCCGTACAACTTCCAGACCTTCGCGCAGAATTCTGACGGGCGCGCGTCGTAATCTCTGATCAGCATCACGAACAGGCTATAGCCGGTGTGATCCTGATCGAGATCGTTGTCGATCTCTTTCAGCATGCTGTCCCGCTCGTCTTTACTGTTGATGCCGACGCTTTCGTACTCTTCACGCATAGCGCTCTGTATGCGCCGCATGCGTGGGCAATGGTCGTCTGTCGTTGCTACTGCAACCGTGGCAACGCTCTCGATGGCGTCCCGCTGCTCGGATGTCACCTTTGCTGACGCAGCAGCGCCAGCGCAAGCCATCACGCCAGCAAGAAAAACGGCTCTAATCAAATGCTTCATCTCTAACGGTCCTCCCGACCCGTCTACATATGGGAAGGAATGGAACCGTTCAAGCCCCTCAGTGGCCGGCAGGCGCGTCCCCGCTGAACGGGGTCACCACGTCCGTATTGGTGCCCTTGCCGTCCACCCGGCACAGTAGCACGTCGGTCGTCGTGCCACCATAAGAGGATTGGCGATGAATGATGCCTTTGATCATGAAGCCGAAGCTGCCGGAAGGCACGAGCATCGGCGACTTGACGACGATCGTCGATCGCAAGTGATTAAACCAGAGATCGCCATTAGGCGTTAGCCACCCCTGCGTCGTGATATCACCGTCAACGTTTTCGAACTTGATCCAGTCCGCTTCGTGGTTGGCGCGATGCTGACAGCCTTCCTGATCGGTAGGCTCCTCACATGCGATCGTGACGTTGCGCTTATAGGGAGACACATAAAGGCGCCCCCCGGTCTGCGTGACGGTCGATGACGCCTTCGGCTCCCGGTTTTTGTCTCCGCTATCATCATTGAAGTCGTTGGCGAGCGCTGTGACGTTGTCGGCGTGGTCGCGGTTAGACAACACGACGCGCGCGCGCAGAATGTTCCTGCCTTCTTCCAGCGTGAGCCCAGTCGATCGCGCCGGCCCACGGAAAGCAACCAGCTCGCCGCCGTTGTCCATCAAATGTAGGTTGACCATGCGGCACATGCGATCGATGCATGCAAACCGGGTCTCGCCGATGTGCTCGGAGAACCGCTTGAAGATTTTATTCGCGCCGGGCGGGTTGCCGTCGATCCTGAACGACACTCCGACGGCGCCAGCGACTGCCGATCCCATCTGCTGAACATTCTGATTGATGTGCTGGCCGGGTTTAGCATCAACCGTCGATGCGACGAGGTCTTGCACCTTCGACGAGATGCCGATCTGAACCGCGTGGTTATGCCCGTCATAAGCAACCTGCCGCAGATACACAGTGCCGTTGATGACCTGCTGACCAGCAAGCGACACGGTGACGGGATCGCCTGGCATCAACTTGATATCGTCGAGCTTCAGCGGCAGCTTGCTGCTCTCGGCAACCGTGAGCAGACAGTGATCGACGGTGCGATCGTCGATCGTCCGCGTGACCTCCACGGTCTCCCAAATGTTGTAGTTCACACCGTTAGCCTTGACGGTGCAGACCTCCTGCGGTTTCGGCATCAGGCATCCTCAGAGGCGAGGCCCATCGAGCGGCCACGGTTGAGGCTGACATCCTTGAAGATGCCGCTGCTGTTCACTTGCGTGCGCGTGCCGCGCGGAAAGCCTTCAAGTGCAATCTTCACCGAGGCGTCGCCGGTCACCTTCATGCCGTTACCAAACATGCCGCTCTTCTGGCCGTTCGGAAGCAGCGAACCATCAAAGCGCGGGTCCATCTGCATATGCGGCCAATCGCGGCGTCCCATCGGAAAATGAAGCCCGTACTCGTTGGCATGCTCGTGAAACCATCCGGTCGGATCGCGCCAGTCAGCGGCTGAACCGCTCTCATGACGCGAGCGGCCGGGAGGAGCTGCGATGCCGCCGCGACCGGAGCGATAACGACGATAAAGCTCGGCCTGCTCTTCATAGGAGCGCTTGCCGGAAATGATACCGGCGCCCTTCTTGGCTTCGTCCGGAGCTGCAGCCCAGAGCGCGTTCATGCGCCCCATGAATTCGGGATCGAGATCGGCGAGATTGGCATCGCCGATGCCAATGCCCTTTGCGGCATTACTGCCTTCGACATGACCGGATCGAAGCGCTGTGCCTGTGTCGCGCAGCCGGCGACCATAGTTGCGCACTGCCGGCGCCTCGAAGTTGTCGGTCAAGACGCCGTTGACCTGACCGAGATTGCCAGCCGTGGCGCCCATGAGCGCGCGACGCGAAGCGGCATACGCCTGATCGGTCATCGCTTCGTGAGCCATGTAGCGCGACTGACCTTCGAGGTCGTTGTGCGCGTAGCCGTTTTCTTTCAACCAAGACAGCATCCGCTTTGCACGACCGAGACGGGCACCATAGATGCCGTACCCCGTGCCGCCGTCGTGCGATGTATTCGGATTGAGACCACTTTCCGAGATCGCCTGACCAGTGAGAGCCGACGCGGCGTATTCTAGATTTGCTTCCGGCACACCCTCTTTTCGGAGCTGATCCATGATTGCCGCCTTGGCTTTGCCGGTCTGAGGTCCCTTGAACTCGCCGCCAGTAGAAGGCACGAGCGGATAGTCCTTGCTGCCGAAACCACGCCCCGGGCTGACGTTGCCGCCATCAGGATGAAACGCTGTTGGCTGGAAAAGACCGCCCGGCTTTAACATCTCAGGATTGGCGTGCTCCATCAAGAATTGACGCATCCCGTCGAGAATGCCTTGCATGGTGCCCTTCTTGATCGTCTCTTCCTGCTTGCGTTCGTTCAGAAGCGGTCCAGCGGCGCCACCGATCGCGCCACCAATTGCGCCCGGGATCGCCAGCGGTGCGAGCGGACCCGCTCCGATGCCGCTCAACGCACCGCGAAATAGACCACCAGCCGCACCACGGATCGCTTCATCGAGATGTTTGGTGTGATCTGTTGCTTCGTCGATCTTCTTCAGCATTTCGCTGAAGAATTCATTCATCTCCTTGCGCGGCTCGGTGAACGCTGCCGTAAACTTGCTCTTGAGCTTATCGGCGCGATCGGTAGCGTCCTCTGATGCGTCCTGCGCTTCCTTGTAGCGATCAACGTCATGCTCTTTGATTTTCGCGACCGACTTGTGTTTCTCCTCGTCGTACTCCGACAACTTCGAGGTTGCCAGTCCGGTCGGGAGCCGGAACGTCTGAAGCAGCATCTCCTTCTGCTCAACCGTATTGTTCGAGCCGAGAATGCGACGGATGATCGTGTTCGTCGCCTCTTCTGTTGACATGCGCTTGAGGCCGCGCGCGTAGGACGTTGCGCCGACCGGCGCGTCGCCGCCTTCCATCTGCTCAAGCGCTTTTATGCTACCGCGCTTTAGCTTCGCGTGAAAATCAGAGAAGCCGATGATGCCTGACTGTGCATCACCCTTCTGCACGCCAAGCCGGCCCATCGTGTTTTCGAGCTTCTGAAACGCTTCAGCCGACATGTCGGTCGCGCGCCGAAGATGAAAGAGCGACTGGCTCTCTTTGCCCATCTTCTCCAGCGCTTCGGTCATGCGCTGGATGCCTTCATAGGCAATACCGACAGCGACGCCGATGGCGCCGAAGCGAGTGGTCATGCCGACGAGCGTCGAGATGACTTGCCCAGACACCATTTGCGACAGCGCTTCGCCCACCTCCTCGATGCGCTTCTTGTGCTCTGCAGCTCGCTTGACTGTGTTGTCGTGATGCTTTCGCAGCACGCTCTCAACATCAGCGACCTGCTTCTGATACGCCTTCGACGCGGCGCTGGAGCCCTCATTCGATTTCTTCGCAGCCGCCGCCGTGGCGATCATCTGCTTCTGGATTTCTTTTAGCTTATCACTGACCTGATCGGTCAGCTTAGCTACCAGCTCCATCTGTTGCTGATTTTCGGCCAAGGCGGCGTCACTCCGATTGACGTATCTCTTTCAGACGTCCTGACGTCAGCTTATAAAGCTCGGCCAGCTCATCTTGCGGAAGGTTTAGAAACACGTAGGGATCGCACTTGTAGGTCAGCGCGAGGTCTAGTGCGGCGTCGAGCAGATTTCCTACCTGCTCGGGATAAAAAAAGGCGTGATCGTCCACGCCAGCGCAGAGAGGTCATCGGTGTCGAGACGTTCAAGCGATGACGACGGGACGTTAGCTAGACGCGCGACCATTGCGAGCACCTTGCCATAGTCATGATCAACTTGCGGCGGATCAGTGTACGGCGAGAACTTCACGGGGTTGCCAACGCGCAGCAGATCGGCGCCCATCGGCTTGCGCAGCTTCAGCACCTTAACCTCTTCGCCGTAGGCGTTGATCGGCTTCGTCAACGCGAATTCGACAGCGATCTCTTCCTTCTCTTCATCAGCGTCAGCGACGGCGTTCTTCGGCGTTTTAGCCATTTGTTATTTGCTCCTCTGAAAACAAAAAAGGCCCGGCCGTTAGGCCGGGCTTTCTCTTAGATTTCCTGACAGTCGAGACCTTCGAACGTGACATCGACTTTGCCGTCGTGCGCGTCGATCGTGAAGGCAGCGGTGACCCAGGCATCGGTCAGCACATAGGTGCGACCGTTGGCGAGCTGCACCTGCACGGTGCTATCCGTGATCTGCTCAAGCTGTTCCAGCGAGAGCAGGTTGCCGATCGAGATGTCGCCCTTGATCTGGGGGACGATCGGCTCTTCAATGTAACCGTGAACGAAGTCCTGCCCGGCGACGCCGGTACGACGGACCTTGCCCGGAGTGACTTGGAAGCTGCCGCGCGCTTCGTACTGCGTGCCATCGACACGCAGCGAGAGCACGCCGCCGATACGGTTGGGAGAGGCCATTTTAATTTGCTCCAGTGATGCGGGGAGCCGGAACGCAAAAACCCGCGCTGTTCAGAGCGCGGGTTTTGGTTCTGGCGATTAGGCGGGAGTGATGCGGGGAGCCGGAACGCAAAAACCCGCGCTGTTCAGAGCGCGGGTTTTTTGGTTCTTGGCGATTGGCGGGTTGGGTTAGCCGATGTTCTGCGGCTGATACTGCAGACGGAATTGTGCGAGCGCGTCGAACTGACGAAGCTGCCCCGCGAGGCGCGGCGGCCACAGCACGTTGACGCGATTGGCGTCGGTGCTGTCGATCTCGACGATGAGGTTCGCCTTAAAGTTCGTCATGTCGGCAGCGAGGCCGTTGTAAATCGCTTGCCCGTATTCGGCGATCAGCTCGGCCTTGATGTCGGTCGGCGTCACGGCGGCCTGGCCCGGCCCGATGCGCGTGCCATCCGGCACGAGCTTCACGCGCGGGTACTTGCTCGTGATCGCCGACTTCATCGCGCGCAACAGCGCCTGAAGGTTGGTCAGCACCGACAGCAGCGCGAACGCCGTATCGGACTGGCCGTAGCTGTTGAGCTGATACTGCGTCTGTTCGCGCAGGATCATCGGGTTGCCGGACGGCGCCGTTGCCTGCACCGCGAGGCCGCTATTGACGAGCGAATTGTTCTGCGACTGCGTGAACCGGTTCTGCAGACGCGCCGGCAGGATGCCGAAGAATTCCAGCGTCTGCAGCGGGCGAGCCGGATCGTCGGAGAAACCGAGCGAACCCAGCGCGCAATAGGACGCGGTCCATTCCCAGATCGGCGACGGGCTGTCGGTCTCGATGCTCATCGTGCTGATGACCGGCGCGTTCTGCGACAGGCCCCACGTCAGCAGCGCCGCATAAGTGTCACGGCGCGCGCTGAAGATGACGCCGTACTGCTGGCGAACGTAATTCCAGCGACCCGTCGCGCCGAAACCATATTCGTTATTCCAAGAGGACATCGACGCGGTGTCGCTGAACGGCAGGCCGCAATAATCGAATTCCAGTGTCTGAATTGCCGAGATCACAGCAGTGAACGACGGCTGGCCGAGGCCGCCCGCGAGCGAGCCGCCGAGCGTCGAACGAAACTCAATGACGTCAGCGCTACCGACAGCGCTTGCGGCGTTGGCAGCTAGCGTGACAGTAGTCGAGGTCGTGGAAAGCACCGTGCCGATAATCGCGCTGGTCGTCTTGTCATACGCCTGCATGCCGGCCGCGACATTGCCGGGCACCGCCGTGAAAGTCAGTGACGGGCTCGCCGTTGTAGTCGTGGCGGAGGTCGAGGCGCGCGCCGCAGTGACGCGGAAGGCCATGCCGGTCGGCGCAGCTTCGCCGCCATACTGACCGAGATAGTTCGGGATCAGCGTGATGTCGCTCCCGGTGTCACCCTTCCATTTGCAGGTCAGATTGACGTCGCCCGTCGCGGCGACAGCGGTCACCGGAAGATCATTGGCGGCGTTGATCGCGGCGGCAAGATTGGTCGCGATAATCGATTGCGTGTCCGTCGAGGCGACGTTGATCTGAACCTTCTGCCCGGCGATGTAGAACGTCAGCACGCCCGACGCGGTCGCCGCGCTGGAGATGCTGATGGTGCCAGTCGCAGCAGTGCCGGCGCTCGGCTCGGACACCGGAGCGACCCAGAGCTGTTGCGTCGTGTTCGAATTCATGAACGCTTCGACCATGCGCGCGATCTGCGAGCCACGACCGAACATCTGCTGTGCGAGCACGACGGAGCCGACCGGCACCGGCACATCAGGCGCCGCGTTGCCGGCATTGCTGCCGCCCTGCGACGCAGTGAACATCTGACCCACGAGAAGCGCGCGGGCCGGCGCAGAAACGTTTCCAGCCTTCGTACCGTCAACCGTCGCCCAGAAGAGCGGCAGTTTCCACGACGAAGGAATTCCAGTGCTGACAGGCATTGGCTCAAAGCTCCAATAAAAAACCCGGCGCTAAGGCCGGGTCACAATGCGGGGATGGTTAGGTTGGTTACTTGGACTTGGTCTGTGCGACCGGCGCCGGCTTCTCAGCGGGTTCGGGAGCCGGTTCGGGTTCGGCCACGGGCGCGGGCGCCGGCTCGATCGGCGCCGCAGCGAAAGGCTTCCAGGCCTCTTCAGGATTGGAAGTCAGCGCATGATCGACCAGCATGCGGCACGTGAAGCCATCGACTTCCCAATCACTGCCCTCTGCCTTGAGCGGGCCATCGATCGGATGCCGAAGAACAAGCGAGGTCTCGCGCGTCGGGTAAACTTTGGTTTTCATATTCCTCTATCCGTTTAGGTCGATCTCATACGGGTCGCCGATCGGCTGCGGATCGTTGTTCGGTCGCACATCAACCATCACCTTGCGAAGCAGGTTCGGGAAGATCGGGTCGTACTTGACGTTAAAGCGGAACGTCATCTGCAAACGACCCTCGATCACGTAGCTCTCGCCGTTATTCGGGAAGCTGTAGGACCGGCTGATGTTGGGGATGCTGTCGAGCATGAAGTCTCCGTTCGCGTCTTTCAGTGACACGAACGTGTAGTCTTGCATCAGCGTGTTTTTGATGTTGTCGATCATGTCATCGACGGCACCGTCGAGAACGGCCGGATCGGTCAGCGTGTGCATGATCGAAATGCCGATAACCGCATCGTCGATATAGCGCGGAACGCCGACGTTAGCGTCACCGTCCTGGCTTTCGTTCTCGCGGATTAGATAGACGCCGAGGCGTGGAAACTGGTCGCTCTGTGTCGTGATCGTCGGCACTTTGCGCACAGACTTCCATTCATAGAGCGCTTGAATGCGCGACACGATCTGATCGCGGATATAGACGGCCGGCGTCGTACTCACGAGATCACCCGCTTCAGCGACAATGAAAGGCCGCCCTGTCCATCAGGCGTCACATCATCGAGCAGAAAGTCGATATAGGTGATAGTCGGATCGAGCGCGCCATCGAGCAAACCGAGTGGCAGATCGGATGCCAGCGTCGTAATCTTATCGCCTTGCCCGGGAGCGGTAGCAGGAAAGTCGGCGAGGCGAATGCCGAGCTTGATGTTCACTGTCGAGTAGATGTTGCCGCTCTCGCCGAGAATTTGCGTGTTCTGGATCGTCCAAATGCCGCGCGCAGTATACGGCGCGGCATTTGGTTGCGACACGACAGGCGTGACGGTCACCGGCTTCGCGAACGTCGCCATCGCTGGCGCGAGCACGAGCTTCGAGAAGTCAACGCCCATCGTTGTGCCTTACGCGATGAACGCGCTGTTGAGGCGAACGCGACCGATCGACGACGGGTTCGCAGCGACCTTGGTCGCGACGCCGATCAGCTTGTTCGTCGATGCGACGTTCGTCACCGTCTTCGCGGTATCGTCCCAATAGATGAGAGCGCCAACGGTCCAAGCCTGCGCGGACGTTTTCGCCATGTCGAAGGTGCCTTCGAGATGCAGCGTCACGGTCGCGCCGTTGGCGGCGTCATAGGCCGCGACGCCAAACAGCGAGCCGACCAAGCAGCCGCCGCCAGACGAGACGGCATAAGGGGCGGCAACATCTGCGGTGTTGCCCGGGAGAATTTGGTTCTTCATCGAGTGTGTTCCTGTGAAATGGGGTAAGGCGCGCGGAAAGCAAAAGCGGCCCGCCCGTTAGGGCGAGCCGCGATCACTCATTAGACGCCGGGGTCCTTGTAAGCGCCGCGATAGTCGATCGCGCCGCAGCCGAAGTCGTGTTCAAGGCTGATCTTGATGCCCTGCACGCCGAAGGGCTCGAAGGTGCGCGTGCGCGGACCGTTCGAACCATTCAGGAAGCCGTAAACGTAGTTCGGCACCTGCGACGGCTCGGTCAGGATGTACCATTCCGTGCCGGTGATGTTCGCATCCGACACGACTTCGAGGCGACCCGAGAACGGGTTCACGCTGGTGGTCAGGGTCGGCGCGATTGCGGTCACCATCTGGTCGGCAGCGGTTTCCTGCGTCGGACCGCAGAGCAGGATTTTCGGCGGCACGTTCAGGAAAATGCCGCTCAGCGACTTCATGCCGCGCAGCGCCTTGCGACCTGCGCCGATCGTCGTGATCGACGGAACACCACCGGACGCGGCGAGGTTGCCGTGGCCGGAAGCGAACACTGCAGTGCTGTCCTGATTGAGCGTCGGGTTCGAGTTGAACATCGCGTAGAACGTGGTGTTCTCGAAGCGCTGCACTTCGACGCCGGCCGATCCGAGGATTTGATCGATGGCGCCGAGGTCGTCGTTCACGAGCATCTGACGCGACACAGTGAACACGACACCGTAAGCCGACACGCTCACGGTTTCCTTGTTGTCCTGCGAAGTGCCGTACTGAATTTCTCCGGTCTCATTCACCGGCTGGAGCTGCGGGAAGTCGCCAGCGCGGATTTGCGGATGAGGACGGAAGTCGTTGAAGTTGCGCTGAGTGGCGATCCGACGATAGGTCGGGGTCGCGGTCTCATAACGCGCCAGCAGCGACTTGTTCAGCACGTTGGTGAAGATGTTCGGGAAGTCCGAGGTCGAGTGAAAAGCACGCGACAGGATGTCATCCACCTGACGAGCCGACAGATACGTGCCGGTGCCGCGATAGCCGATGCAGCGAGCCGCGATATCGACGATACCGAGGTTCATGTACTGCTCGGACTGCTTGCGGTAGCGCTCGACGAACGCCTTCTCGGCGGGAGCCTTCGGCTTGTACTCGATGCCCTCGTTACCGCGAGAACCAAGCACGCGCTGAACAAGCGCCAGCTCCATCGCCTGCGCGACACCCTCACGCTCATCGCGCAGGATGACGACATCGCTGCCGCCGCCAGTCGGTCCCTTGGCTTCCGACTGCTTCGCCAGTTCGGCGAAGAGACGCTTGCGCATCGCGTCGGGCTTCTCGCCTCGCGTGACGGCTTCGGCGAGGTTGAGATCGATCTTCAGGCCACGCGCCTGAGTGTCGATCGCGACCAGCTCGGCCATCTGCGCGCGGGTCAGCACGGCGCGATTGCGAGCGGGCGCTTCCTGCTCGTCATCGTCGTCCTCTTCGTCCTCTTCGGCGTCGTCGTCTTCGGCGTCGTCGGTCGCCGCAGCGGCGCGCTTCTCGGCCTTGACAGCCTTGACGATCTTGGCGTCGAGCGCGGCGATCTCGCCGAGAATGCGCTGATGCTCGGTCTCGATCGCGCGAGCCGCTTCGGCGTCCATGCCTTCCACGATCTCGGCGAGCTTCGCCTTCGCGGACGCCTCAAGGGCGCGCTTCTGCTTGCGCAGTTGCTTCACGTTCATTCGTCTATCTCCAATAAAAAACCCGGCGCGCTTTCGCGGCCGGGTCGGTTACAGTTCAGTGGTTGGTTTTAGTTCAGTCGTCCTTGCCGACGACGATCGTCTGCCGGGCTTGCATGCGCGCCCGAATGTCGGTGATCGGCGAAGTCACACGCGGATATTCATAGGTGACCTCGAAATTGCCGAAGCGCTTCGTCACCTTGAAGGCGCCGCGCGCCATTTCGTCGATCTCAGGCACCGGACGGTCCTTGCCGCTGCCGAGGCTGCGGATCATCGCCGTGCCGTCTGCCGGCACGCCGACAAGCGACGCTTCGAACAACTGCCACCGCGTAGCGGTGAACGTGAGATCATCATCCCACCGCACGCGATCTTTTGCGGGATCGACAACTTCGCCGTCTGCGTTGCTGATCTCCCAATCATCGACGCGATAGCCGGCGCTGATACCGGCTATCTCGCCACGCGCGACCATGCCTTCGGCCTTCTGGCCCTGCTCGGTCTGATTGAATTTGAACCGGCCCATCAGCGCGCCGCGCTTGATCCACGTCTCGGTGACGCGACCGAGCACGCTATCGAGGCCGTCTTGCTTGTGATGGTCGAGAAGCGGAATGCCGCCGTGTTGCATGCGCGTCAGGTCGATCGCGTCCTCATGAATGCGCAGCACTTCGGTGCCGTAGAACCGCTTGACCGCCGATCCCATCGAGATGACGGCGTCAACCGTGTGCGCCTTCTTGTCGTAAGAGCCCGGCGCCACGTCGGCAAAGCGCGTATCGATCGCGCCCGCGAGCGAGCGCGCATTGAAGTGCGGCATTTAGGTTTTCTCCTTTGTGAGAGCGGCGATCTGCTTAGCCGAGAGGCCGAGCCGCTTCATCACCGCGATTGAGACTGACCGAGCAGCAGCATGATCGCCGCCGTCGAGAATTGGATCGTGCAGAACGTTGTCTTGCCGATCGTGGTTGTCGTCGAGGACAAAGAACTCCTCGCCGCCCTTACGCGGCTTTCTTTTTGCCGACGTAGGCATTGAAGCGCTCCATCGTTTGCGGGTCTTTCAGGTTCAGCGTGCCGTACCAGTCGGAGCCGAGCAGCAATTCCTTGCCCTGCTCGCTGTCGGCGATGGCCCAGAGCGCTTTAGGATCGGAGCTGCGCGCGAGCTTTTCGAGACCATCAGCAGCGTCGGGATCGACGCTGTCCATATCGAACGAGGATTGCTCTTCATCCGGATCGTCGTATTCCGGCAGCGATCCGTTATCGCGAGCCCAGCGGAAGCGCGACGTGTCGTCCATGCTTTCCCAATACTCGGATTGGTAGTCATCGACGCTGTCATAAATGTATTCGGGCGGGTCGAGATTGTCGGCGACGCTGTCGGCGTGTTTGTCAAACTGCTTCTCGATGATCGCGGTCAACTCGTCGCGCATCGTTTCCGTGAGACGCTGTGACAAATCTTCCGGATCGATGCCGGGCAAGTTGCCCTGCTCTTTCGCTGGCGCGTTGCTCGGCTCTTTCAGTTTGTCATCGTCGAATTCGACGCCGAGATCGCCCTGCCCTTCGTTGCCGCTCGCGTAATCGAGCGAGATAGCTTCAGCAATCTGCGATGCCGTATAGGGGACTTGCTTGTCTTCAGGATCACGATCGTCAATCCATTCTTGGATTGCATCGAGCGCCCAATCTTGTGAGCCGTCATAGTCGGTCGCGACTTGCGACTTCGCGTCATCGATCGCGTTGCCGCTGTCGCGCCAACTATCGATCTCGCTCTGAATGAACTCGTCGCGCGTGGAACGCATCCACGCATCCTTGATCTCGTTCTGATCGTGATCGCCGATCTCATCCCAGCTCTCAGGCTGGTAACCGCTACCACCGCTGCTGCTGCCAGAGCCGCCGCCGAGCTTGTCGAGAATATCACTCGACAGGGACGACCAAGAGCTGCGATCCGGCACGTAGCCGTATTTCGCCCAGGCGTAGCCACCGACATCGATGTTCGCGTGAACCTTGACACGCTCGACGCCGAGCTTCTGATACAGCTCGATGTTGCCGGCGAGCATCTTCTTGCCGAGGTCCCCGCGCGTGTTGCCACGATCGAGAGCGAAATAGCTGCTCTCTGCGGTCTTGTTGCGGATATCGATGTATCGAGTGTAGGTGCCGATGCGCCGTCCCGCTGCGTTGAGCACTTCGCCGCTGATGTTCCAACGGCCATCGTTCTCGATGTCGATCGACATGTTGGCGTTGATGCCGCCGAGAAAATGGTCCTTGAACTCGGCCGGCGTCATGCCGACCTTTTCGTCCCATGTATCGACGAAGCGATCGGCTTTCGCCTTGTCGGACGCGAAGCGACCAAGATTGACCTTGTCTTTGGTGAAGTCGGCGATCTTCGCCTTGACCTTGGCGCCGGTCGAGCTGCCCTTATCGCTGGCGCCAGTCGTCGCCGGCTTTGCGGTCGTGCTGCTGCTCTTACTGCTCGCGCTGGTCTTGCTGCCGGCGCTGCTCTTCGTGCTCTTGCTCGAAGAGCCGGTCGAGCTGCTGCTGCTGGAGCTGGGAGAGCTGGAGCCGCTACCGCCGCCGCCGTCGCTCGTGAACTGGCCGTTGTCGGGATCGTGGTTCTCGTTGTAGCGGAAGAGCGAGCGGACATATTCGGCGACCGGTGCGAACGCGCGACCGCTCTTGTCGGTCTTCGCGGCGGCCTTCTGTGCGACCGTCGCATCGTCATATGAAGCGAAGGTCTTGCCGTCTCCGGCAGCGTAGGGCTTCGCGTTCTCGTCATAGACCATGAACACGACGTCGGGCTTGCCGCCGTTGTACGCCTTGAACAGCTCTTTATCCCAGCCTTCCGGCTGATAGTTCTCGTCGAATGGCGTGCGCGAGACCGCGCGAAAGCCGTTGAGGCTGTAAAGTTCGGGCAGGACCGTATCGAAGCAATCGAGGCGTCGGCCACCTTCCTGCACGGCGAGCGGCAGGATCGAGGCGACGATGTTCTTTGCGTTGCTGTCCGGATGCTTGAAGACCGAAATGATGTCGTCGCCCTTCAAGGCGAAACCGACCTGTCCGTCGTCTGTCGTGAACAGACGCACGTGCTCATAGTCTTCCTGGGGATAAAGCGTAACGGCGGCGCCGTATTTGTTCGCCGACTTGGCGGCGTCAATCAGCGTGTGAAACGTCTTCGCGCTTCCGCTGTCGGCTTTCAGCTCGTTGAATGTGAGGGGGGTTGCACCGCTGTCAGTCAGCGATTTTTCGTGATCGGCAGACGGCGAAAAGACGCGCGCGATCGTCGCGCCTTTTAGCCGCCCATTGCCTCGATCATTTCGAGGGCTTCGGCCCTCGAAAGCTCCGGATGGTTTTTCAGCACCAGCGCCAGCGACGGCGGGTCCTTTGCCGCCGCCTTTTCCGCCGCCCGTGCCTGATCCCGAGCTTTTTTGTCCAGTCTTTTCAACACTTTCCTTGGTCCCTGATTTGGAGCCAACAGCGTTATTTACACTGCTTCCGCCTGATCCGCCACCCCCACCCGACGAAAACTGACCCGTGTCCGCGTCGTGGTTCTCGTTGTAGCGGCCGAAGAAAAGAGCATCGGCGACCGGGTTGCGACGGACGGGCATTAAGCGGCCTCATCCTGATCGTCGTCGTCATCGTCCTTGCTGTCGGGCTTTTCGACGTCATCGAGCGCGGCGTCGCCCTGCTCCAGCGCGGCACCATCTTCGCCCGGCTTCGCGGGCTGGCGGCCATGCTGGTCAACACGTGCGACATCGATATCAAGCACGACTTCAGCCTTGTGCGCGACCTCGAAGAATTTCTTGAACTCATCGATCGAATGGCGCCAGTCGCCGCCGAACGATGCAATGAAATCCTGCGGCGTCATCGCGCCCGAGCGCACCAAGTTCTTGGTCGCATCAAAATCCTTCTTCGGGTCGATCATTTCCTTCGCCGGCACGACCCAGCGCGCGGGGTAGCCGCCGCGATGCGTGCGCTCCGTAAGGCGTCCGGCGAGTACGGCGCGATTGATGAAGCGATACCAGACCGGCTTGCAGAGCTGCGGAATGATGACGTGCTGTTGCAGCTTGCCGATCAGGCGCCAAAACTCGATCTTGCCGGCGCGCAGGCTGGAGTAATTCGCCTGTCGCAGATCGCCGGTCGCCTGATCGTAAGTACAGCCGACGCCTGCGGCCATTGCCTGCAGATTGTTGATCAGGATCGTTTCGAGCTGGGAGGTCGAGGTCGGCGCCGCGAATTTGATATCCTGCCCGGAGCGCAGCTCTTTCAGCATGCCCGGTTCAAGCGTCGTCGTCATCGCGTTCTGGAGCGCGGACACGTTGCCGTTGTCTTCCAACAGCGGCATGCTCTCGTCGCTGTTGGTGATGAAGCCGGCGAAGCAGGCTTCGACACGCGCCTTGACGTTGGCGGCATCGAGGATGTCCGAAAGGTCGCGCGCGGTCATAAGGATCGGCGCGAACCACGGCACGCCACGAACCTGGCCCGGGCGCTCGCGCCGGAACATATGCACGAGGTCATCGCGCGAGACGAACTGAGACGTGTAGCTCTTCAGATCGAGCGTATCGTTCATCTCACCAGGATGACGAGGCCACAGCCAGAGGCCGCGCCATTCGTCAAACTTGCCGAGACCGACGCCGAGACGGTTGCGCTCGACGCCCGGCGCAGCGTTCTCACGACCGACTGCAAAGAGCCCTTCACGGTCCTGATCGATGAAATCGGCTTCGAGCAGTTGCAGCTTCAGCGGCACTGCCTCGCGATCGGTCATCTCGCGATCGATAAAGCGCAGCACGATCTCGCCGCTCTCGGCCATCGATCGCACAGCGAGGTCTTGCATCGCGTAGAAGTTCATGCAGCCGGTGATATCGGACTGCTCGCAAAACTCTTCCCAGAGCGCGTTGACCTGATTGTCGAGCTTGTCCGAACCGGTGTTAGACACCGGGATGATGCCGTTGCCGACCGAGTGCGAGCACAGGATGTCGAGCATCCGATGCGCCCACGGATTATTGCGCGCGAGATCGCGCGAGCGGTCGCGCAGCGGCGAGATCGCGCCCTGCAGCTCGCTGTTTGCCGACGTCCCCGAGGCGACCCAGCCGCCAGCGCGCCGGCCGCGATCGGCGCCCTCATAGAGACGGATCGCAGTACGCGCACGCGCACGCGCGGCGCCGCGTTCGGGCGAGACATACCCGATGATGCGGTCGAGAACATTGGACATTTATTTGTTGCCGATCTGGTCGCGATAGCCCCGGCTGTGCTCGACGAGCACGGTGGGCCGCTGTGTCGTAAGGCCGAGTGCGGAGCGAATGATCGATCGAATGCGCAGCATCTCGTCGAGAGAGCGATACGTCACGCTCTTGCCCTCATAGCTCACGCTGGTCGATCCAGCGGCGATTGCTTCTTCAATCGCGTCGAGCTGTGCTTGACTGAAGGCCATTACGTTTCCCTTGGTTCAATACGTCAGGAACAGCGCGCCAGCGTCGCGCGTCTGTTTCTGCCCCTCCGACTGCACGAAGCCGTGCGTCAGGATCGTGGATGTATCCGAAGCGAGAAGAGCGGTTGCAGACCCTGACGACTGGCAGTGAGCCAGCCACATCTTCGCTGTGGCCTGCGTCTGGTAGTCGATCGGAGTTGCGGCACCGCCGTGCGAGACATCGCCGAAAGCGTCGTGTGAATTCGTCCCGACGCACCACAATTGACAGCCGTTGATCGGGATGACGTTGGCGCCATAGTTGCGATAATATTCGCCGCCGATGTCGATCGCGATGATGTTGTCGTGGTACGTCAGTCCATTGCACGACAGCACGGTATCGCGGCCGGCATTGCGGCCGATGCATCCGATCGTAAGCGGGTAGAGGCCCGGCGTACCGCCCGGCGTCCAGTGTCCGTTGATGTCGTCAGCTTCGGCATTCATGCCGATGCAGTTGACCAAGGCGCACAGCCCGGTCATGAAATCCAGCTTGAACGCATTCACATTCGTCGCTGCGTCGCCGGCATAACCAGCCGAGCAATTGACCGCGATGAAATTCATGTTCGCGGCAGCACCGAATGCGATAGCGCCGGCTGCACCGCCGTGGAAGTTGAAGCCCTTCATATAGACGGACTTCGAGGTCGCATCCTGCACGAAGTTCGGCGTCGCCTTCAGCAAGGCGTGCGTGTTCGCGTTGGTGACGGGAGCGCCGCCTGCCCATTTCGCATAGACCAGCGATCCGACCTGAGCCCATGCGTTGCCGCTCGCGGCGTGCGCGCTCGCTGCGTCTGCGTACTGTGTCCCCATAATGGGATCACCGTAAACATCGAGCACGGTCGGGTTGATGACCTGGGAGACATTCGATCGCGTCGCCGTGTAGAGCGTCGTATAAGTCGCGTCAGTCGTGCCAGACCACGCGAGGTTATTGTCGCCGACCCAGCAATCGATGATGCCGCCCTTCGCAGGGTACGGCGCGCCGGTCGCGATGTACGCGATCGGCACAGTGTTCGGAACGGGCGTGGAGGTATTCGAGAAGCCGTCCGCGCGCGAGTAGCCGCCGCTGAGCCACGCGACTTGCACGTTGCACGGAACGCCAGTCGCGTTGGCGAGCTGCGTTCCTTTCCAGATCGATTTGACGGGTAGTGCTGACGTGCCGGGGTTGGCGTTGTTGCCAGTGGAGCCGTTGACGAAGAAGCTCGGCCCTGCGAGTTCAGCGCGCGCATAGGCTTCCGGATTGAAGTCCGTCGTGACGACGCCATTGACGCGCCGGACGACCAACGGATACAGCGCGAACGGCCAACCGAAGCCGGCAGGCGGCGGAACGATGTTGTTCCGCCCCGTGGTATCGGTCAACTGCACTTGCGGCGACGGATAGACGTTGTTGAGTGCTACCGCACGCGCGCGTTGATACGGCGATGGCGCTGCCCCGGTCGATCCCTGCGGCGTTCCGTACACCTGTCGCGGCACGATCGACGGGCTCGTGATATTTCGATATGGTGAAGCCAAGGCAGATTATCTCCGAAACCACCCGCTCGTGTCGCGGCCGATGAAGTTGTTTGCGTGCGTTCTCGCGACATTCGGCGAGATCACGCGCGGTCTCGCGCGATCTGGCGAATTCTGATTGATGTAGGCAGAATGCTTGACGGCTTCGGCTTCCGGCGCCTGCTCTGTGTCGCCTGCCGGCACTCTCGGCGCGCCCTCGCTATCGTCAGTGAAGCTGTCATGCGTCACCGAGTATTCGAGATCGCGCGCGATCATGCGCGGCAGAGCTTTGCGCATCGCCAGCGCGCCGACGAACGTGTCGAGCGCTTCGTTTCGGTCCCTCACCTTTTCCCAAGCAATGTAAGTCTGGCCCAACCGCCTGCGCACGACGCGACGCTCGGAGTTGAGCTGTTCGAAGTATTCCGGGCCGAAGTTGTCGGCGACCGGGAAGTGAATGAAGCCGGGCTTGCTCTGCCCGGGTTCAGGCGGCGCGATGTTCAACCGCGCGTAAATCGCATCCTTCGCGGTATCGACGCCGAGGTTATAGATCACGTCGCCGGTCTTCGCGCGCGACGATCGACCCGGCCAGATCGGCTTCGGCCCAGCGACGCCGCGACAGGCGAAGATGCGCCGGCCTTTACGCGCCCGCGTGAACGCCAGCACGTTAGCCGTATGATGCCCTTGCAAGTCGATGCCGAACGACGCGATGCGCAGCATCCGGCCGGTCGTCGTGTGAAA
This sequence comes from Bradyrhizobium sp. S3.7.6, assembly GCF_054061875.1. NCBI lineage: Bacteria > Pseudomonadati > Pseudomonadota > Alphaproteobacteria > Hyphomicrobiales > Nitrobacteraceae > Bradyrhizobium > Bradyrhizobium sp. S3.7.6. The sequence goes on from NZ_JBSSEQ010000001.1 coordinate 5,723,445, forward strand.
CTTCTGTCGCAGCAACTGCTCAAGCTCTTTCCAAGCTTGCGGCTGCGTCGGGTCCTGATTGATGATCGTGTACTGAAACGGCCACGCCTCTTCGTCCTGGCCCCAGCCGATCAACTGAACTTCGAGACGATCGCCTTGCACGTCACAGAAGCCGGTAACCACGCGGACCGCTTCCGGAAGGTCTTCGCCGTCATAGGCTTCGGCGCGCGCCAGCAGCGCATTAGGATCGAACGTCTCGGAGTATTTCGGCTCCCATAGCTCGGCGAGAGCTGTGTTCGTCCACTTCTTCAGCGCCTCTTGATCTTGGCCGGCGTCGAGAAATTCCTGCACGACATCGGCGAGGCGATGCCGTTTCGAATAGAGCTTGGAGAGCTGAAAGCCGGCGTGCCCGTTGAAGTGCGAACGGGCGCCACACTCCTCGCAGAGCGATCGGCCTTTCTCGTCCCATTTCGACGGCGTGCGCTTCTCGCCACAGCACGCGAACGGCGCGGTCTGGCGCCAGCCGTAGCCCGGGGCATTTGCGAGAGCGTCGAGAGCATGGACGCGGTCGCGTTCGGACCACACAGCACCACAACCGCCGCCGTCGAGCCCGCACACGATAGCCGCCGTCTGCGGCTGATGCGTCCCCATCTCATCGCGATCCCAGCGCACATTCGCCCAACTGAGCAATTGCACATAGTCGCAGTGAGGACAGGCGACAAACAACTTGCGTTGATCGGATACGCTGTACTCGCGGCCGATCCGCGACATTCCCTTGATCGTCGGCGAGCACGTGCGGACGAACTTCGCTCGGCCCAGCGCGCGATAGGTCGAGGCGCGCTCTTCGGCGAGCTTCAACGGGTCGCCTTCGCTGCCGGCCGAGATCGGATATTTATCGATCTCGTCACACAGGATGATGCGCTTCGGTCGCGACGCAAGATCGGTCGGCGAATTGGCGCCGACGAAGTCGAGCGTCCCGCCTGGGAATTCTTTATGCGAGATCGTGTTCATCGAGTTTCGCGCGCGCGGCGGATCGACCAGCGCGCGAAGCTGCGGCGTGATCTCGACCGTTGGCGCGAAACGCTCTTTCGAGAAGTCTTCGGCGACGCCCTGCGTCGGCTGCACGAACAGGATCGCGGCCGGGTCTTGCGCGATATAGTAGCTGCAGACGTTGATCAGGAACTCGGTCTTGAGAACCTGCGTCGCGGCCATGATCGTGACCGTATGCGTGTCGGCGCGCGTGACCGCGTCCATCGGACCGAATGCGCACGGCTGCGCCGATGTTTTCCAGCGACCGGGAGATGCGGAATTCTTCGAGGAGACGAGACGGTGTGTGTCGGCCCACTCAATCAGGTTCAGGTTCGGCGGCGGCTTCACCACCGTCTGAGCCTTCGACAAGCTCAGCGCTATCGCCGCCCAGCTCGACGTTGGGGTCGAGGATAGGTTGAGTGAGTTCATCTAACGCCTCGTAAATCTCGGCGCGGATGATCTCTTCGACCTCGTCGCGCGAACGCATTTCGCACCCCGATGCCGTCTTGCCCGGGATGGCAAGGCAACGCTCGCGAAACGTTGCGAAGATGGTTTCGACCGCGCGCAGGCACTGCGCCAGCGGCACGTATTCACCGCGCGATACTGCATTCTTCAATGCAACGGCTGCGGTCTGCTCGCGCGTCAACTCGGCGCGCGCTTCGGTCAGTCCCTCCGCATCGCCGGATCGGCCCGACGCTTTCTTGCGGATGTTCTTGATGTACTGTTCGCGGACCCTGTCGAGGTCATAGGCGCCGCGATCGGCCTTGGAGATGACACCCGACGAAACAAGCTCTTGGAACCGTGCCGACGTCAGGAAGAGATGCCCTGCAGCCTCTGCGATAGTCGCCACTTTCATCAACCCCTTAGAAAAAACTGCGCCCTAGCTATGTGGAACGCGCGCGCGCGACCCGCCCTACCCCGGGGTAGGGGAAGGACCCAGGCCGGACCTTTCGGAGATTGCTAAGGCTGCCGATTTGCCGAATTGCAAATCGAATGCAAGATGCAGGAACACGATCGACATAGGCGACCACGACAGTAACGACCACGCCGCAAGCGTGAGATACATCGGCGTCAGCATCGCGTGAGACATCGCAGTGAACGTAGCTTGCTGATGATGATGCGAAACGAATTGCATGCAGAGCATGCGGCCCAGATGAACAGCAGCGGCAGCAGATAGAACGCAATCACTAAGGCAATCACTATGCTGGAGAGCACAGCATCAAACAATGCGGCGATCCTTGCAGTCATACTTAGCGCGACCGTCCCAGCGCACGCTCAGCCTTGGTGATGATCTCGCCGATAGCAGGATCACCATACAGATCATACAGGCGACGCATCACATTGAGCATCGCAACATACGACTGCGAGTATTCATCTTCGTCACGCTTGCCCGGCATCGCAAACACCGATCGGCGCTGTTGATCCTGCTGGCGCTGTTGCGCCTGATTGTTTTGGCTCATTGCCCCTCTATCTTCGTGTTGCCATTGCCTCAAGCATGCGAGGCAAGAAGTACGCATCGACCTTCGCCGAGATCACTTGTTTGAAGTCTTGGCTGAATGGCACGTCAGCAGGTTGATTGACGTTGTGCGTCAGCGTGAACATCCGCACGAGCTTTTTGTTTTTGCCCCGACCCTGCTTTTGATAGATCGAATTTCCGATCACGACTTTCTTGCGCATGTTGACCGGTCGCTGATCAGTTCGAACGCCGCGCGATGTTAGCGTCACTGCCTTGGTCGGGATGATGAAACGACCTTGCGCTGTCTTGAGGCCGCCCTGGTCATGCAGCGCCAAGTGAACGTTGCCCTTGCTCTGATCATAGATGCGAGCCTCAAGATTGTACTTGTCGCTGAACTCGATGCGCAGCGCCCATCCGATGAACTGGCTATTGCGCACGGTCACGTGCGTCGGCCAAGTCTGATCAACGAGATGCTGCCGAGCATCCTTCACGGCATCGTTCAGCGCACGCGACAGCGCGAAAGGCATCTGGTCTGCGGCGGCGCCCCATTGCTCGGCGCTTTGGATCAGGCCGCCTACATCGAGGTCAAACTTGAACATTCGGTTTTTCCGGTGAATATGGGGCTAACCCCTTGAAAAACGTCAGTTTTATTGACGTTGATAAACCGGACAAAATGTCCTACATTACTGCTTCGGCCGGGTCGAATTGCCCGGGGTTCACCAGATGGTCCGGTCCCTTCCAAAAGGCCGGTTCGGCAAAAGCAAAAGCAAGTAGCCCAGCAAGCCATCCGCACCAACGTCAAGCGGCCCGCGAGTATCCTAGAAAGCGGAAGCGCCACGCCCCAGCAGAGCAAAGCCTTTCGAGTGCGCAGCGTTGGCTAACGCTGAGCTGCGCATCACGAAGCGCTTACGCTTCATCATGGAGAAGACAAGATGGAATTCAGCTTGTATCGCGGCGGTAACGACTGGTCTCGCGAAGTCGTTCACACCGAGACGCTGCTGACCGAATACTTCAACCTGAAGAGCAAGGCCGAAGTCGCTCGCCGCATCGGCTACAGCAATCAGGTCGTGAAGTACACGAACGCTCAAGGCGAGATCGCTTATCGTGCCGAGCTGCAGACGACTTTGAACGGCTCTCGTTATCAATCGAGCAAGTACGGCGTTTGGCGCGCCACTGCAGAGGAATGCAAAGCCGATCTGAAGAAGACGGTCGCGAGCGCAACGAAGCGCTATGCGAAGCTCGCTCTCGATCCTGCGAAAAACAAGATCGAGCATCGCGCCTGACTGTTTCGACACTGCGCAGCTTGCTGCGCAGCACGAAGCAATCATGCTTCATCTAGGAAGGCACAACATGATCACGCAAAGCGATCTCGCGCAATTCACTGGCTCTGAGCGCGTCTATCGTCACAACCTGATGCGTACGATCGTCTACACTGACGGCGTGAAGTATCTCGCCGAGAAGGCGAGCGCATACTGGCTCGTCGATAAGATCGCGTCGCTGCAGCTCAAGGCAGAAGTAAGAGCTGAAGAATTCCAGACGTGGAAGCTCAAGCTAATCGCCGCAGGCCATCGCGCAGAACTGACTTGCGATGACGGCAACGGCAACATCGTGCATAGCGAGGTCATCGATTTCACTGACTTCCCTCTCGACGAGGTCGCGCTGTTCTACACGAACAGCACGATCTTGCTGCCGAGCGAATACTGACTGTTTCGACACTGCGCTCTTCGGAGCGCAGCACGAAGCAATCATGCTTCATCGGAGAGGCAATCATGGTCAAGACGACACGCAAGCAACGCGAAGCGCTCGCGCGGGTTCACTCGCGCAAGCATCCGGTGCCTGAGATTAAGCGGAGCGACTGGCTGCGCGGCTATCGCGCCTTCCGTCGCACGGTGCAGCCCGGTTATGACTGCATCATGGTGCATTGGTGCGGCATGTGGCTCGGCATCGAGCCTGATGGATACACTCACTCGTGAATGTTTCGACACAGCGCTCTTCGGAGCGCTGCACGAAGCAATCATGCTTCATCGAGCCACTAGGCTCAGGAAGGTCTCTGCAATGTCAAAGTATCAGAAGCAAATCGATCGCCACGGTCGTTCCGAGATTGTCACGGATGTCCGCGCGTTCGCTTCTGACCTCGCGAAAGCCCTGAAGGGCGGCGCACTGAATAAGCCGCGCGAGGACATTCACGATGACAAGGACAACCGCGCGACGTTCATGCTCGGTGCTGACCTGATCATCGTGACCGGTAACCGCTACGGCAGCAAAGGCCGGGTGTCTGTCTACATCGAGGCGCCCGAGATCAAGCACGCTGATCGCAACCACTACAGCAAGGATCACAAGTGCAGCGATGCAACGGTGAGCCCTGATGCACGCTCGATTGACGTCATCGCAAAGGACATCAAGAAGCGCGTGATCGATGCGTCGCAAGCGGCGCTGAAGCTGCAGCGTGAATATGCTGCCATCCAAGTGGCAGCTCGCAATAACATCGTCGAGCACATGCATCAGCTCAGCAGCAAGCTGCCAGGCATGAATGTGCATCGGCGAGATCAGAGTGCGCAGACTGCAGGCGTCAGTAGCAGTAGCGGCGACCATTACGTCAGCGGCACACTGAACAGCGACGGCACGGTCTCAATCAGCCATATCGGCTCCATGTCGATGGAGAAGTTCGTGGCTGTGATGAACCTGTTGAAGAAGGAGGAGAACGCCTAATGCAGATCGCGGCAGGTCAATTCAAGACCCTAACCGGCTTGCTCAACGGCATTCTGACTGCGGTTAAAGCAAACCGCCCAGCCGATGCCGTTGATGCATACAGCATCAAAACGTTCTGCGAACGTCACGAGATCAGCGTGCAGCTCTTCTACAAGCTGCGCAAGCAAATGCCCGAGACGTTCACTATCGGAGACCGCGTGCTCATCTCGCGAGAAGCCGCCGCTAAGTGGCGCGCTAGTCGTAAGTAAGCCGGCCTGAATGTTTCGACACTGCGCAGCCATCGAGCTGCGCAGCACGAAGCAATCATGCTTCATCAGAGAGGGTTGCTAATGCCCGAATTTATTTTATCGCTCGGCACGCCTGAAGCGGCGCGCCGATACGCTGCACTCGATCAATTCACGCAAGGCTACATCGAGGCGATGTTCTTCACGAGCACCGGCACAGGCGACGACGCCGACAACGATCTGGAGCATGCGACATTCGCCGAGTTAGCGCCACTCACGCTCCGCACCATGATCGAGGAGTGCAAGGCGTTTCAAATACAGAACCGCATCGCTCTCGATGAAGCGCTCGATAAGGGACGGATCAACGGTTATGACGAAAAGGCCGCTGGTCGTGACTTCTGGTATTCGCGCAACGGTCACGGCACTGGTTATTGGGATCGCGATCTCGGCGATGTCGGCGACACACTGCATAAGAGCGCGTCACAGTGGCGAGGTCGCGACTTATGGCGAGGCGACGATGGTTTGATCCATATGTCGTAAGGATACGAGAATGCGCCGCCTCAACGTCGGGCTGCTTCTCGGCATCGCCCTCTCAATCGCTGTCTGGTCACTAACAATCTGGGGGATCGCACATATCATCGATGCATTAGTTCACTGACTGTTTCGACACTGCGCAGCCATCGAGCTGCGCAGCACGAAGCAATCATGCTTCATCGGAAGGAACGCAAATGCAAACCGCATCAAATGGCGACGTCGTGATCGCGTGGGGCAACCGTGAGACGTACAACCGTCACAAGGTTGCGATCGACGTACAGGACGCCGTCAACCTGCGCGCGCTGGCGCGCGAATTCGTCAAGGTCGTCGATAGCGCCATGAACGAAAACCGATCGACTGAGGCGACTTGGTCTGACGACGCGGTCGTCATGTTCGTCAACAAGTTCGAAAGCCTGTGCCGTTCAGAGCAGCGTTTCAGCGCGGCTTATGCGGCGTGTAAGGCGAAGGCTGGAGGATCATGATCGTCGTCGCCAACGGCGAAACTTACTACTGCACAAAGAAGCCCGTCGCTGTTAGCGGCGGGCACAAGATCGTCGGGCGCAAATGGTTGATGCGCGCACGACGATGGACACGCTACACAGAGACGGTCATCGTCGAGCGATACGACATCTATCAAACTGAGGATGACGAAAAATAGGGAGACTAAAACATGTCTGAGAATAGTTCGGGCAACATGCTGCTCGTCCTGATCGCCGCGTACTTCCTGCCGTCGGGTTCGTGATGTCAGGCGGCGCCAGCAAGCCAACCATGAACGGTTATCAGTTCCGCGAGACCGTCGAAAAGCTCGGCTTCACAACATTGCGCGGCGTGTCGCACTTCTTCGGCGTCAACGAGCGCACCATCTCGCGTTGGATCGACGCCAACCAAATCCCTCGCCCCGTGGCGATGGTGTTAGCGCTGATGGTCGAGAAGGAATTGACGCCCGAGGACGTTCTGAAAGCCGCGAAGGTTGATGCCAAACAGATCGCGTTTATTCTGAAATACCTAAAGGATCATCGCGGCGAATGGCACTCGCGATAAGGCTGCTCTGCTGGGGACAAACAAACAAAAAACGCGCTTCGGACCATGACGGTTCGGAGCGCGTTTTAGTTTCAATCCACCAAGCCCGGAGGCGCGCACAGCTCGCCCACGTCGGGCGATAGGTATCCCCCCGGTTTTTAGGTTTGGCAATCCAGTTATCTACCGCAATCGACTGAAAGCGGTCGATAACTATGTCACCACCCCTCCCCGAACACTTCCGCCAGCATTTCCGGGCCGTACTCGATGCGCTCGACCAGTGTCAGCCGGCGCACCATGGCGCGACGCAGACACGATCGGGCGGCGCTGTAGCTCATGCGGCGCCCGCCCCGCGCCCGGTACTCTCGGTATGACCGATTGAACCATGCCAGCTCGCCCCGGGCATTAGCAGCCCCCAGAGCGGCCTCAACCCGCCGAGCTGCTTCGGACACCCTCCGCATAACGGTCGCATGGCTGGTCAGTTTTAGCCCGGCACGGGCCGCTTCCGCCTCGATCTCGGCTTGCACGGTGAACACCGAGCCATCAACGGACGGCGCCTTGCGTTTCAGCCGGCGCGCCAGCAGATCGGCGTCGGCCCGGGTCTCGACCCACCATGCCGCGACGATCTGCAGGCTCGGCCACATCTTGCGCAGCTCGCGCTCGCTCGCTTCGAGGTCGCGCGTCGATCGCACCAAGCAACATGCATCAGCGAGGCCGATGAACACCGCCGCAATCTCGATGCTCGCGATGAAGTCGCGTTCACCTTCACGTGGATATTGCAGCATCAAACCCCCAGACGACGAGCGCGCTTATTCTGAAAAACAAATTCCTTATTCTGAAAAACGGCGCGGTTGACACTCCTCTGCAAATCAGCATCAAAACACCGGCACGCGATCAGCGATCAACCGCGTCGCGATGATGTCGCAACCGGTGTCGTGACGCAGGCGCCAAGTGTCAGCGAAGCCGCCGCGCTTCTTCGTCACCCATCCCGCATCACGTTCAAGCGCGTGCGCCTTTCCGAGCGCGTTGACCGCTTCGCATAGATGCGGATGGCTCGCCGACAGATACTTCATCGGCCAATAGCTGACCTCGATCGCGCGCGTGATCTCACGCACTGACGGCGAGACGTGGGTACGGTTCTGCTGCTTCATCGTGCGTTCAAGCTCGCCCTGTGCTTGCTGTGCGAGCAAGTCTTCCCATTCGTACATGTACGACGGCCAGGCTGATGCGGCGCCGCCCTTCGCGCCAAGCGGCAACGCGCGAAACGTCACGAAGCCCTCAGTGATGCGCAAGCCGACATGCGGACCATTCCAGCGCGGAGGCAGCTCTTCTGCCGGTGCTGCCGGTTCGTCGTCGAGGATTTTCTTAATCAGCGTCGTCGGCATTCGTCACCCCCAAAATCTCGGCGCCCGGGAAGGCGTCCTTGACTGCTGCGATCTTCTGCTTCGCTTCGTCGTGCGCGATCATCGTCGCGATCTCGTCCGGCGAGAACCATGCAGCGAAGCGCTTGCCCGCCTGCGCACGGGCGCGCTCGCCGGCCGCCTTCGAGCTGGCGATGATGATGCGCTTGCCGGTCTTGGGATCGGCGCCGACCATGTACGCATCATCCGGCACGCCGGCCGCCGCGAGCTTCGCCGAGATCACGCCATAGGCCCGGCACAGCCGCGCCCCGGTCTCGTTGACCTCGCTGGCGGTTCCCAGCTCCATCGCGGTCGCGTAGGCAGTCAGCGCGCCCTCGAAGGCTTCGGCGATCTTGGCGTCGAGGTTCCGCACCGCCAGCCGGGTCCATCGCGCCTCGAAGGCAAGCGCTGCTTCGGACACGCGCGGCGCCCATTGCCGCATAGCGAGGTCGATCGTCATGGTCATGCCATCACGCCGGCTCATCGCGCGCAGTCCGAAGGTGAATGAGGCGTCGCGTGACAGCGTGACGGAAATGTCAGCGAATTCCCTACTTTCCCTAATACTCTCTTATTCCCTTCTCTCTCTTCCATATCTCTATTCTCTCTCTCTATAGTCTCTCTTTACCTGTCACTACTGTCATAAGAAGAAGAAGAAATAAGAAGATCAGTAGCTTAGAGGAGTGACGGCTTCAGTGACGGCGAACCTGATTTTGGTGGTGATCTGTCAGCCGTCACAGACGCTGTGACAACAAACCGTCATGCGGCGTCACTGAGCCTCGCCCTTGTCACCGTGCCGCGCGCGCATCGCGACGACGCTTTTGCGCGTGTCCCAGCTCGGCGGAATGATCGAATTGACCTCGCGCGCCGGGTCCGTAGCGGTCGCGATCTTGCCCTCAAACAGACGGCTCTCAAAAGCTGTGCGATGGTAGCGAAGCCCGCTCTTGTTGAGTGCGATCCCGCAATAATACCGGCTCGTGTTGTCGCGCATCTCCTTGAGATCGGCGCCGATGCGCGGGTCGCCGATAGACTTCATCGCCTTGCCGATCGCCTCATTGGTCGGGAGGCGCCGGTCCTCGCCCTTCAACTCCATCCACCATGCGGAATGCGCCAGACAGAAATCCGACACGCGGATGCGGGCCATGGGGTCGAATTCGATACAGTCCTCCAGGAAGCCCGCCACGAGGTTGCTGTCGCGGTGGATGGCTTCCGAGGTTTCTTTGATGCTGGCGGTCAGCTCGATCGAACCCCGCTCCAGCGCCCTGCGAAGCCCGGCAATCGCCCAATTGAGAACGCCCGGCAGCTCGGTCGCCGCGACGAATTCGCCGGGCTTGGCGAACCCACGGCGGATCGCTTCAGCGGCGGCGCCGACCGGCTTGTCGTCAAAGAACTGGCGCGAGACCTCGATGATGATCATGCGGGACACGATCGCCTTGGTCGCTTCCTTGAACTGCGGCTGAAAGTTCGTGGCCCAGAAGATCGGCGCGCGAACGATCTGCGTGACGAGCGGGCCGTTCTTCACGTTGATGCCGACCGGCTCTTGCGTGATGATCGATTTGACGGTCTGGGAGAAATGCCACTGGCCGCCGAAAGCCTCATGCAACACCCAAGGCTGGCGCTGGCGAAACGGCATGGCGCCGTGCGTGCTCTCGACAGTGCCGATCGGCGCAGCAATGACGCGACCGAACATGCCGGCGACGACATCGAGCGGCCCGGACTTTCCGAGGTTCTGAATTCCCCAGAACACGAGCGCCTTCGACATCGAGCGCGGCTTGCTGTCGATCAGCGCCGCGCCCATGCATTCCTGCACGACGCGCACGAGATCAGCCTGTTCGCCGTCATCCTTGTCGCCGAACATGTCGGAGATCATCGTCTGCCACCATGGGCAGGTTGCAGAGGGATCATAATCGACCTCAACGCGCCACGTGCAGAAGTGATCCGGGCGCGCCGGCTCCAGCGTCCCGGTCAAGGGATCGACGAGACCCGAGCGCGTCGGGATTTTACCATGCTGATCCCATGGCAGTTCATTGTCGCGCCACAACTCCGGTTGACGCTTGATCCAGTTGCGCGTCTCGTTGATCAGCTTCATGCTGGTCTTGTAGCCGAAGCCAACCGAGATTTTCTCGACGCGAACGTCGAGCCAATCGTACTCGGTGCGCAGCTCCCAAACGCCGTTGCTGTAGAGCCATGCGCCTTCCTTCGTGCGGATCATCTGCTCGCCATCGGCCGCGAACTTGGCAATGACGGCCTTGCCGATCGCGATGTGCAGCTCATTCGGCTTCGGAGGCGCCGGCGTGATCACCGGCATCTTGACGACGTTGCCATCAACGGCTTCGCGCCCTTCCTTATCCTCACGCTCGACTTCATTGCGCGTCGTGACGTTACGCTGCAGCTCGCCCTCGATGACGGTGAACTTCGGCTCGACCTTCTTCTTCTCATCGCGCGGATGCTTCTTCAGCCAGCTCTCGCAATCCTTGCGCAGATTGCGCTCCTCGATGCGCCAATTCCAGCGCGCACCATAGCCGCCAGCGGCGAGGCGCGTGTAATGCATGATGACGTTGACGACGTCTTCAAGCTCCATGCCCGTCGAGAGCATCGAGGCCGCGCACTGGATTTGCGTCTGATGGATCGAGCTATCGCCAGGCCCCATGTACATCATGCCTTCGAGGCGCGCGATGACATCGATCGGCGGCTTGATGCCGTGCTCCTTCGCATACTGCGCGAAGAAGTCGTCGTCGGCCACTTGCATTTCGCCGACAGTCTGGCCGGGCTCGCGCGCCTTGCGCAGCAGCAACGGCGACTGCTCGGAGAACCATTCTTCGAGGTCGTCCAGCTCATAGCGGCGATCGGGGTCGAAACTCGCGATCATGACCGGGATCGGCTCGCCGGTCTTGGAATTGCGAGACTGCGGCATGCGCATGACGCGCGCGACCTCGCAGACCTGAAGATCGCCGGCAAAAATATCGGCGAGCTGACGCAGCGCCGCCTCGATGCGCGCCTTGGCGTCATCGCTGTCGAGATCGAACGGCTCTTTCAAAAACCAGTAGGCATGCACGCCGCCGCCCGACAGGATGGTCGCGCTCGGCAGAAACTTGGCGCGACGAAGTTGCTTCATCACGTCTTCAATCGGTTCGTCGCCGAGCAAATCGGTATTCTTGAAATCGATATCGATGAACAGCGCAGGAAACTGCTCGACGTTCTCTTTGTTGCGCTTCTGCGCGCCCTGTTTGATGGTGCTGACACACACGAACGTGCCGCGACCGTTCTGATCCCAGCGCTCGACGAAGCCCGTGATCTCGGCCGGCTTGCGCGACAGAACGTGCCGCTCCGGTCCGGCGCCGCGCTCATTGGTGAATGAGCACGTGTAAATCGGTCCCGTCGTGTGAGCGAACCATGCTTTCAAAAATTCAATTGCCGTCGTCATCCCTGCCCCGTTCTATGGTTCGCTGATAGAAGCGCCGGGCACGTATGCCCGGCGTCGTTGTCGTTCAGTCCGTAATCAATCAGAACGGGATATCTTCGTCAGCAGCTTTGCGGCCGGCGTCGTCTGCCGCCTTCTGCGCAGCCTCTTCCGCCATAGCCGCTTCGAACTCGGCCGGGCTGACCTTGCCGACAATCTTGAACAGGGGGATTTTGACCCAGCCATATTTGTCGTGCTTGTACTTATCGACAAGCAACTTCACGACAGGCATTTCGCCTCGCGCCCACATGCGCTTTTGCTTGCCGAAGTCGGTGCAAAGCGCCTTGACGGCGTTGATGGCACCGCGCGACGACGCCGTGAACGTGAAGAGAGCATCCTGATCGTCGAGGCCCGGCACCTTAAACAGCAGATAATTCGTCTGCTGCCACGGGTCCTGCGGCTTACCATCGTCGTCAGTCTCCCATTGGCTTTCGTCGGTATCACCGAGAGCTTCGCGCTTCGCCATAGCGAGATCGCCACGCTTCATCGCTGCAACGCTATCGATCAGCGGCACCAGAAGCTGCTCGGCAGGCTTCTTGTCCTTCCACTTGATCCAGCCGACAAGCAGCTCATTCATGTTCGCGGCAAGCTCGGTGCCTTCCTGCATGATGTCGCCGTTCTGGCCGACGAGCCAGTCGCCCTTATTGAACTTCAGCAACTTGCCGATGATGCGCGTGCCAGCGGTCGCGCCATATGCGGAAAACGGATCGAAGTCCTGATCGACAGCGATGCCGGTCTGATTGGTATTAGTCAGTGCGTTCATTTGCTCAATGCTTTCTGTTTTCTGTTCAAGGATTGCGCCGCGCTCTCACGGCAGTCACACCACTCCTTGCGGCCCACCACAGGCCCCGGCATGTGTCGCGTTGGGTTTCGGTTAGCCCTTCAGGGTGATTTGAAATCGATCGGACGGCTCGCCGACTTTGGCGAACTGCTCGATGTTGATGCCAAGCTCGGTCAGCGCTTCGCGCATGGCGACGCCGTCATAGGTCGTCTTGCCGGCGATCGGAGACCAGCTCACGACGCCCGGCACCTTGCGATAGCCTTCGGCGCGCAAGCGCTCTTTGAGCTTGTGCTGCAGCTCTTTCATGATGCTCGACTGACTGTCGATCGCGGCATCAATCTGCTTCACGGCGCGGGCGAGTTCAGTAACCTCCGCGACGAATTCCGGCAGCATGCCCTTCTTCAGTTCGGCATCAGGCACGCGGCGACGCTCAACGCCGCACGCCTGGGTGAACGGGCAATACTCGCAATCCTTGCCGCCGCCGATCCAACCTTCCGGCGCCAGCTCTTCCGCAGACTTCGCCAGCATGATGCGAGCGGCGCGCGTCTTGGCGTTCGCGTAAATCTGCGGATCGAACTCGATGACGAATTCGGGACCTTCATTCCACCACGACGCATCGGTGTACGACAGGATCGAATGCGTCGGCTTGTACGGGGTCAGTTCGCGCACGAGACCCATCTGCACGTGCGTCTGAAACACGTTCTCGGTCTTGGGGTCGGCAAGGTTGGTGCGCGGGTCATAGGTCTTGCACTCGACCATGACCTCGCTGCCGATCAGACCGCACGGGACGCCGGACATCGCAGAGATCAGCGCGCGCTCATTTTCGTCGAGCTGCGTGACCATGCCGTCCGGCGTCGCCGACAGATAGCCGCTGAAGAACGTCTGCTGATCTTCGCCGGCAAAGAGCAGACGATCGCCGAGCTGCGCCTTCAGAGCCGGCGCCCAGAAGTGATTTTCGAACATGGTGCCGCGCAGCTTGGCGCCGTAAGTATCGACATAGTCAGCGTCGGGCTCGACGTTGTCGTCGAGCTTCTTGGACCAGAACACCTTGCGCTCGCACTGCCCTACATCGGACGCGCCGACCGTGTGAATGCGCTCATTGGGATCGAAGCGGTTGATCGAAGCGGCGTGCGCATCGAGATGCCGACGGAGGAAGTTCATCACTTGACCTTCTTAAAGCTGCGGACCGTGACGCCCGGCTTCGAGAGCCGGCGAGCACGCCAATAGAGTTTTTCTTCGAGCTGATAGATGAACGGCGTCGTGTCGCCATTCATCGTGCGGTGAACTACGCCCCGTGGCTGCTGTCGGTGCTGGCGCGCTTGGCCTTGGTGATTTCACCATGGGTCAAGTCATAACCAACGATGCGCTTACGGATCGCCGCGTTATAGATTTTGTCCGGCTTACCTTCCGCCTTGCGGCGATCGCGCGCGACGTTGATTTGAATTTGGCGGTCACGCGACATGGGCTGCACCTTGCCCAGGCGAGTAGCGGTGAAGGTGTATTTGTGAGGACGCACTTCGACATTGCGGTCGAAGTCGATCAATGCCTTTTTCGCCGCTGCTGGTGTGTCTGCCCGCCAGTGATAACCGGCGATATTGAATTTGATGTGGCCCGCGTCAACGCGAACGTGCAGCTTGTGTGCTGGCTCATTAGGAAACATCGTCTTCAATGCGCGAGCGATGGCAACCTTCTCCATGCAAAGCGTTGCGACGCGGCACTCGCCGTCATTGATGTCGATGCTGGTGACGCCGACTTGAACCTTCATGGTGTGGATCGTTTTCGTCTTAATCGTTTTCACTTGTAGGTCTCCTTCAGTCTGCTGAAAAATGTCTGGCGTTCTGCTGCGGTCATCTTGGCGACGAGGCGCATCGATTGTTCGATAAGCGTGCTCGACGGCTGCTGTTGCTTGATCTGTGCCTGCGGCTTCGTGGCCTTGTATTGCTTGCCGTCCTTGCCGGTGCGCCTCTCCACCATCGTCTTGGAATTGCTGCACGAATTTTCAGTTGGCGATTTTTCGCCAACTGCCTTGCGAGCAGCAGCGACGGTTTCGTGATGAACGCCAACTTCGCGCCCGACTACGCGATCCGACATGCCCGCCAGTTCCGGCTTAGCTTCGATCGCGGCTTGCACGCTTTTGCAGGCCGCTACATACCTCATGAGCTTTTCCAGCTCGGCGGGCGGCCGGTCGAAATAGTCATAAACGAACTGCTTCCAGCTCTGATTGTCAGCTTCGATGCGTGCGCGCAGCGTGACGAGCATTTCGCCCGCTTCGCGACGGTGGTTGGCAGCATCATTGTCGTTCTGATCAGCGAGCCGCAGCTTGATGCCAATCGCCTTCGCTACATCGTGGAGGGATGCAGTTTCTTGATCGGTGACGACCTTGCGCAACTCGACTACATTGGAGATCGCCATGCTCAGTACCCCATGATGATTTTGCGGCAGATGATGAACAGATTGTCGGGATCACCCGGCAGCGGATCATCGAGCGGCGAGAGCCCCTGCTTCTCGCGCTCCAACATGATGCGAGCCGAGATCATGCCGAGCACGGTCTGGCGTTCGTTACGATCAAGCGGCGCGGTCCAGCCGCTGCGCAGGTTCGCGACAAGCTCTTGCGAGCTGGCCGGCAGTTTCTTCACGATCGCCATCATCACGGCGTAAGGCTTGCCGTGCGCACCATCGAGCATCGCCTGGTGCTCGGCGCGCTTCGCTTTCTTGAACTGCGAGAGCAGCACGGACTTTTCGCGCTGCGCCTCTTCCATGGCGCTCGGCTTCATCGGAGCTTCTTTCTCCGACTGGATCACGTGCGACTTCTTCGCGCGCGTATGCGTCGCGCCGGAGCGGCCCCCGTAGGCTTCGAAGGGATCGTCGCTCACGGAAGCAATCCCAACTGCCAGAGACGAACCTTCGAGACCAACGTCGTGTAGTCGGCGCCATTGAACTGCGGCGACCACGCGATCAGCTCTTTAGCGACATGATGCGCGGTGTATTCGAGCAGGTTGACCTTGCCCTCCAGCCAGCGCGCATTGGTCTCGTCGAGAAGCTTCTTATCGACCACCATCACGCAGCCTCGCGGCGCGTGCGCAACTCAAAGAAGCCGGCCATGTTGGGATGACGAGCGAGAAACCAGCGCGCCAGCGGCGCCGTCCAATGATCGTTACACTTGAACTCGCGATCACCGCGCTCGATCTTCATGTGCCAGCGGATGCGATGAAGGATCGCATCGGAGGAATACCGGTCGTAACCGGCAGCGGCGACTTTTATCGCCAGCTCTTCAAACAGCTCAGCGACACTGGTCGGGATGTCGGATGGCAGATTGCTCATCGCTTGAATTTCTCTGGAGCGCTGGGGTTGATCTTGAAGTGCTGGCAGGCTTCCGCATGGTGCGGCACCTTCGCGCCCTTCCGGCCGCGAGAGAGTTTCGAGAACATCTTGCAGACGGCATCCGTGAGCTGGCCGTCGTAAGCGCGATAAGACGCATTGAATGCGTCCCAATCGATGCATTCGCGGCACGTGCGGCCATGCGGTCCGGTGCCGGCGAAGTGCGCCATGCCCTTGTGCGTGATGCGATGTTCGCGCGGTGTGTCGGTCAGCTTCGCGCCGATCGATTTCTCGTTGATCAGCTTCATCCGATCACCTTGATGATCGTGACGATGACGACGCCCCAGAACAGGATTTTCAAACCGAGATCGATGCTGCCATTGACGAAGCCAAGCAGGCTCGCGAACAGCACCAACATGACCGCTGCGCTGAAGCTCATTTCAAAGCTCCCTTCGCCGCGTCATAGGCATCGCGCAGATCGAAGAATTCGACGCTGTCGCGATATTCGTCAGCGGTCCAATCGCGCTCGTAACGCTCATACCAGCGGACGAACTGAGCCAGCGCTTTCGTCGAGCGCAGGTTCTGGTCGATCAGCAAACGCATCGCGTCACGGTCGTGACCATCAACGATCGCGGCATCGATCTCGGACAGGCTCACAGGAACATCTCCTTTGCGATCGGCTTCAGGACATTCCAGTCGATGAGGATGCTGGCCGCCTCTTCGAGCGAGTACGCGACAGCCCAGAGCGCGCCGCTGCGTTTCAATTGCGCGCTGAAGCCAATCTGAGCGACGGAAAGCGAGCCGGTTCGCTTCTTCAATTCGAGGAAGGCCGCGCGACCGTTCGGCGGCAAAACGAATTCGAGATCAGGAACGCCAGCGACAAGACCCTCAGCCTTCGCCATGGCAGCGGCGCGGAAGCCGCGACGGCCTTCATTGGGGATTTTGAATGCGGTGACATCGTCGCACTTGCAGATCGTCACGATCTGCCAGAGCTTCGCCTGAATGGTGTGCTCGCTGGGATCGATGACGCGCTTGCGCACGACAGTGAACGGGCGGCTCATCGATAGGCCCGCCGCGTGTTCTGAGGCAGCTTCGGCGGGATGAGGTAGAGCGCGTGATGCGTCGCGCAGTACGACGAGAGCTTGCCTTCCCAATTCAGGCCGCGCGTGTGGCCGCAGTACATCGTCGGCTCGCCGTTCGCGGACACGACGGCTTTGCAGTCACCATCGCCAAGGCAATCGAAACAAACAGGGGCGCCAGCGCCGGCCACGATGGCGACAGGCTCACGTTTCGGCTCCTCGATCTTGCGAACCTGCCGCGTGAACGGGCGCCGCAGCGCGGCCTTGCGACAATTATGACGCCGAACTGACGCCGGCCGAGTTCCCGTCAGTTTCAGGCGGTTGAACTTGCCGATAACGGCATTGCGAGTGCAGCCGAGCTGCTTCCCAATTTCCGAAGCGCTCAACCCATCCGCGTGCAATCGTCGAAGGATTACAACGCGATCTGAGGTCCAGAAGGTATTGATGCCGTTAGAAGCAACCATGGATTGACCGTCAGTAAAATTGACTTTTCCGCAAATGCCCGGTAGTTCAGCCGTTAGCTGGCGGGGTAAATGTCAGGGCGGATGCGGTGACGGGCGATGCGCAGGAACTCGCCGACCTTGATCACGTGCTCGGCCGGAACACGCTTCCATGCGTGTGGAGCGTTAGGGCTCTTGATCCCGCAGATTTTCGCGATCTCGCTCGCGAGGCCGCGCGTCTCGCGGATTGCGAGGAGCACGGGGTCCTGGGGGTTAATCCACTCGGCGCGTTTGTCGCCGGGCTTCTTCGCTTTCGTCATAACGCTCCCTTTCGGTTAGGGGAGCGAGACGTAAGTTAATAACGAGATTTACGTAAGATCGTTATCTACCGCTTTCTGGAGGGAACGAATGAGTTATCTACCAACGTCAAACGCGGCAAAGCTCTCAACCGTTGGAGGTAGAATGCGCGCGGTGCGTCTTGCTGCAGGCATGACGCGAGATCAGGTTGCTGAGGCTCTCAATGTCTCCGGCCCGACTGTCACGTCATGGGAGCAAGACAGGGTTGATGAAGTCCCCGCGCATCGCATCGAGGCTTTTGCAGAGCTGACTTCGGTGCCGATCGATTGGCTGACCATGAAGGTGAAGCAAACGCCGAAAGCGCTGTTTGACCAGCTCGCGCAGCACTTCGACAAGAAGCGCCAGAAGCGACACGGCGATGTGCCGACATCGCCACGCCTGCATTTTGCCGCAGCAAACGACCATTCACCCGGCGACAACATCAAGGACATCGGCGGCGCCGCTAACGCTGAAGTGCTGGAGATCAGGCCGACGATGAAGGCGCACGCCAATGGTATCGACACCGAGAAGCCGGAAGCGCGATGGATGATCCCGGCGCAGGTTTTGAAGTTCAGCTTCAACTGCGACCCCGACAGCGTCGTGATGAAGCGCGTCATGACGCCGTGCAAGCTGCCGGACGGCACGCCCGTCCATCGCGGCGATTACTTCCTGATCGACAGTTCGCGAAACGACATCAACGAGACCGGCATTTGGTACGTGACTGACCCGGAGGGCAAGGAAGCCAAGCGAGCCCATGTGACGCTCTCTGACGTTACGCAGCTTTCCATGGTTCTCGAAGGTCATCCACAGCCCGTAGAAATCTCCGGTTACACCGTACTTGGACGGGTAATGTCCGTTTTCCACTCTGCCTAGAACGACTTAACGTTAGGCTGACGAAAGTCGCCACTAAGTTATCTACCAAGCACAATTGACCTAACCAGCCGTTAACGTCATTCCTGCTGACGACGCGGGCGACCTCCTCGCCCGCTCCCCAGAGGAAATGACCATGATGATGGTGATGATGGCAGCGGCCGAAGGGCCGCGCGCCAGCCGCGCGCCTGTGCCTTCGCCGCAGTCGAGCTTGCCGAAGCTCCCCAACGACGCCGCTCGCATTGCATGGATCGATCGCGAGTATCATCGCCAGCTCACGCCTAGCTCCAATCAGGCGAAACTCATGCTGGAGATCGCGGCGCAAGCCTTTCATGCCGATCTCGATGAGTTGTGCGCGCCCTCCCGCAAGCGCGTGATCGTCATCAAGCGACAGAAGATCGTCTGCATCGTCCTTCTTATGACCGACGCGCCCGTGCGCAAGGTCGCCGCGCTTCTCAATCGCCGGCATACGACCATCATTCATGCCAAGCAGAAATACGAAGTCGCGTTGACTGCTGCGCTCGCGAAGGCCCGCGCATGCGCCTAGCTCTCATCGCCTGCGCCATTTGGGGTCTCATGATCGCGACGTTCTGCGTCCTCGATGAGCTTCGCAACATCCGCGCAGAGCTTCAGGGCGCGCGCGTCATCCATACCAACCAGCAGTAAACCGAGGGACATATGACTGACCTGATGACGTTCGCCGCGAGCGGCGGGCCGCTGAGCGATGCTGACCGCGAGAAGCTTGAAGCATCCGATCCGATACGTTTCGTCTGGGTTCGTAACCGCAACGCTGCCGGCCCCGGTCGCGATCCCATGCCCCAGCTCATCTTCGAAGATGTGGCCGTCTCGCATCTGGAGATCGTCGCCGAGCACGTGATCGACGATCGTTTCACCGACAACGCCGGCACAATTCACCTTGCAACTCTGATCGCCGTTTTTCCGGCGCCGGAGATCACGCCGTGAAAGTCACGTTCACAACCAGCTTCATGTTTGGCGACAAGGTCAAGATCGACAGCGGCGACATCGTCGGCATCGTGACCGGCTTTTGCTTCTATCCCCATGGCACGCAAGTTCAGGTTTCATGGTGGAACAGCGGCACCATCGTCGAGCAATGGATTGCCGACTGGCGCCTGAAGTCTGCGGAGGCGGCGTGATGATCCTGTCAACGCAATCCATCCGCGAGCGTTGCCTGAAGCTCGCGTTGCAGCGCCCCATGATAACCCCATGCTTCGAGCGCACGACGTTCGAAGGTCGCAGCTTCGGCCTGTCGTCGTGCGGCTATGACATTCGCCTCGCACAGACCATCTGGCTTTGGCCGTTCTGGGGACGGCTCGCCAGCGCCATCGAGCAATTCGATATG
This sequence comes from Bradyrhizobium sp. S3.7.6, assembly GCF_054061875.1. NCBI lineage: Bacteria > Pseudomonadati > Pseudomonadota > Alphaproteobacteria > Hyphomicrobiales > Nitrobacteraceae > Bradyrhizobium > Bradyrhizobium sp. S3.7.6. The sequence continues at coordinate 5,743,434 of NZ_JBSSEQ010000001.1, forward strand.
CCCGATGATGTCTGCGCCGAGGTCAAGGACAAGAGCACCAACGCGCGCCTGTTCGTGTTCGTGCAGAACACGATCATCGAGCCCGGTTGGAACGGCTTTCTCACGCTGGAGCTGACGCGCTTCCTGCCATGGCCGATCCGCCTGCGCGCCGGCACGCCGATCGCCCAGGTCGTGTTCAAGCTGCTCGATGAACCGACCGAGCAGCCGTATCGCGGCAAGTATCAGAACCAAGCGAGCGGACCGCAGCGCGCTCGGATGGAGGCTGTGATCCCATGAGCACAGAAGAACTCATCGTCAGCGGCGCTCTCGCCGTTGGCATCTGCATCGCCCTCGTCGCAACCTTTTTCATTCGGTAGCTCTCACCATGCAGTTTTCTTTTCATCGAGACAGCGGCGTCGTCGTCATCAACGGCACCGCGCATCATGTCGATATGACCGGCGTGCAGCCCGAGATCGCTGGCGTTCGCTGGTACGACGATCACGGCACTCTCACCTATGCCGATGGCCGCATGGTCGGCATCGGCGATGTCGTGCGCTTCAAGGCGATCATCGATCTTTGGCACGCGAAGCAGAACGCGATGGTGCGTCGATGAGCAGCAACATTCCGAAGGCTCGCGAACTCCTTTCACATGTTCTCAACACAGCCGCACTTTCTCACTCCACCCGATCCACCATCTCGACTGCTTTGAACATGATGACGCGATCGGCGCCGGTTAAGCGTGCGCCGGCTGTTCGTCAGACGATCGATCGCAAGTTGCGTTCGCGTGTGCTCCAGCTCGCGCGCCAAGACTACACTCACCATGAGATCGCTGAAATGGTCGGTCTGCGCAATAGCGGTCGCGTGTCGGAAATCCTCAACGGGAAGCGCTGACATGGCTCGCTCTGATCTCTCAACCTGCTTCGAGCACACACTGCTGCCCCATGGTGACAAGCGCGTGCGCGGCATCATCGCTCGCTGCGGCAAGTGTCAGGCCGCAGCTCCCCTGCCCGTCAACACGCAGGGCAATAACAAGGGCAACGACGACGAGATCGAATGGCGCTTCATCGCGCGCAAGCTCGAAGCGAAGGGCTGGCAGGTTGGCAAGCGCCATCAGGATCACCGCTGCCCGCGCTGCCAGAGCGTCGCGAAACTGACCGTCGCCGAGATGAAGCCGCGCCCCGGCAATATGCAACTTGTGAAGGAAGCATTGATGAACAACACGACCGTTACGCCGCCGAAGCCGACGCCCGCCGTGCCTCGCACCATGACGCGCGACGATAAGAACATCATCTATGAGAAGCTGAAAGAGGTCTACGTCAGCGACAAGGTTGGCTATGGCGATGGCTGGTCGGATCAGCGCGTCGCGACCGATCTCGGCGTTCCGCGCGGCTGGGTCGCTACCATCCGCGATGAATTCTTCGGCGAGGAGATCACGAGCGAGGTCACGCGCAAGATGATCGCTGAAGCGCGCGAGCTTATCACGAAGGTTCGCCAGCTCTATGGCGAGGTCGGCGTGAAGTACGTCGAGCTTGGCGCGCTCGCCGATCGCGCCAGCAAGATCGAGAAGCATTTGGCCGAGATCGCGAAGGTGATGAAGTGATTAACCCCGACCTGCAGACGCTGCCCGACGAACAGCATCTCGAATTCGTCTCCAAGATGTCGAGCGCGATGCTCGGCGCCATGGGCGACACCATGCGCGAGTACCTGCATTTCAACATTCCCGTGCATCTGCTGCAGGGCGCGATCGGCCACGTGCTGACTTGCACCTTCGAGATGCTGCCGTCGAGCTACAAGACGGATCATCTGAACAACTTCAAGACGACACTCGACGGTCGGGTCGCAGCCCAGCTCAAGCGGAGCATGCAATGAGCCGCGCATTCGACAAGATCAAGGCTGGTCTCGACGAAGCGCTCGATGTCGCACGCGGCGACACGACCGCCATCGCACGCATCAGGGTCACGCCGTCCTGCGGCTGCGTGTTCTGCGATCTCAAGGTCGCGCTCTATCGCGATGACCATGGCTTTTATCATACCGGGCCGGAGGACACGCGCATCGTGTGCGAAGCGCCCATTGAGGGGGACGAATAGATGACTTGGGGCTGGGTTGTTTTGATCGCGATCCTGTCGGCATGGGGCGGTTGTCTCAGCGGCGTGTTCGTCATGCTGATGTTCCAGAATGCGAAGCGTCTCGACGATGACGACGATCGCATCTGCGGCAGGAGCATGAGCGAGTTTGAATACAAGGAGCTTGATCAGCACCTGCGCGAGCGGGGCATCCTGTGACCAACGATGACCACTATGACGAATTGATCCTACTGATCTCGGAGGCGATCGACGGTCACGTCGTCGAGTACCCCGAAGGCGTCATCATAATTGAGGTCGTGCAGGCCGCTTTGATGGAGGTAACCATCAAAACATTCCACCATCTGACGCCCGCGCGCCGGAAGGATTTGCTCGAAAGCTACCTCAACCGTCTGCGCATGTGCGTCGAGGGCATCGATGCGCCGACGCCCGGCAGAAAGGATTTGCATTGATGACTACCCTGCCCGCCAACCCCAAGGACCGCTTCGGCATCCGGAAGGTCTCGCTCTCGAAGGTGCCGGCTGTCGCCATCGCGCACGAGGCGCACGCCATGATGGACGGCGCCGAGAAGTACGGCCCGTTTAACTGGCGCGAGAACGCGATCATCACATCGATCTACATCGACGCCTGCCGGCGCCATATCGATGCGTACTATGACGCGCGCGAGCAGTGTGCGCCCGACAGCGAGGCGCACCATCTCGGCCATGCGCGCGCATGTCTCGGCATCATTCTCGACGCCGAGGCGACCGGCAACTTGATCGACGATCGACCGAAGGCCGGGATGATCACAGCAGTGTTCAACAAGATCGCTGCCACCATCGAGCGCCGGCTGTCGGCGCGCATCAAGTGAGAGGAGCAATGAAGAGAAACGAACTGACCGACATCGCAGCGGTGCTGCGCTTCGAGACTGCGAACGCATACAAGATCAGTGACGGCACTCGCGAGGAGTGGGTTCCTAAATCACTGGTCAAATTCAACGACGACGGCACCTTCACCATGCCGGAATGGCTGGCGAAAGATAAGGGCTTCATCTGATGACCGCGAACCCGCTGCAAAAAGCATTCGAAGACTATCACATCATGGCCGACGAATTGGCGACGGCCCAGGATCAAATCCGCACGCTGATGCTGACCAACACTGATCTGTTGCGTGAAGGCGACTTCACGCGCGCGAAGCTCGCCAAGGTGACGAGCGAGCGCGATCGGCTGCAGGCTTATGCGATCGAGCTGACGTCGCGGCTCGGCGTGATCGAGGAGACCATCATCGCCGCCAAGCAGGCAGCGGTACGGCATGCGGTCGAGCAGACCGAGCAGAAGCCGGCGCCGGTCACTGAGCGCGCGACTGAACTTCCGAAGCTCACGTTCTGAGCTGCGTGAAGGCGCCGCCCGGCTGAACGAAACCCCCGCCATGATCCCCCATGGCCGGGCCTGCTCTGACCGGGCGGCGCTGACTTCCGTCATTCCGAAGGTTAACGGAAAAAACCCTGTAAATTCAATGCCGGCAGCCAAACTGACATCTGTCGTCAGATGAGCTGACATTTCGGACAAAATGTCTTAAGTTAGGTGACGTCAATGCATCGCCGCCAGCAAGGGGTAATTCGGCCTCTTGATCCATCGGACCCGAGACACCTGAAACATCCGAGCCATCGAGACGCATGGCTCGCGCTTGCTGAGGCGATCGGGAGACTGGAGGCGCGAGACATGATCAGGCGATTACCGAAGGGGACCGAGGATGAAGACGACGGCGGCGGTTAAGCGGGTAGCTCTTTATGCCCGTTACTCTAGCGACCTTCAGAAAGACCGCTCTATTGAAGATCAGTTTGCCGAACTGGAGAAGGCCGCGAAGCGCTTTGGCTTCAGCATTGACCCGCGCCATTATTTCTCTGATCGCGCGGTGTCAGCGACCTCGCTCTTCAACCGCCCCGGCCTGACCCGCGACCTTATGGGCGCCGCTGAACGCAAAGAGTTTGATGCGGTGCTGGTCGAAATGACAGACCGTCTGTCGCGCGACAAGGCGGACCTCTTTTGGCTCGATAAGCGCTTCAAGTTTCATGGCGTCGGCCTTTTCACGCCGACGAACGGCGAGGTAAGTGACTTTCAGTTGCTGATCGACGGTCACGGCAATGAAGACTTCGTCAAGAAACTGCGGGTCCGCGTGAAGCGCGGCCATGACGGCATCACCCGCGAAGGGAAGGTGCTCGGCGTCTGCTATGGTTATGACAAGGTGCCGGGCAAGCCGGGCGAGCGCGTCATCAACGAAGCTCAAGCCGAGATTGTGCGGCGCATCTTCACTGAGTACGCGAACGGGAAGACGCCGCGCCAGATCGCGGCCGGTCTGATGCGCGACGGCATTCCTTCGCCGTCTGGCCGCTTGGCTTGGAACCATCAGAATATCGTCGGCGGCAACTCGACCGGGCGCGGCCTGATCCATGGCGAGATTTATCGCGGCAAGGTCATCCGCAACCGCTTCACCACGATGAAGAACCCCGACACTGGCAAGCGACTGCCCCGGCGCGCCGATCCAAGTGAATTGCTGACCGCCGAAGTCCCTCATCTGCGGATCGTCTCGGACGAGCTTTGGAGCGCCGCTCATGCGATGCGCGCCCAACGCGCCGCCGAGAGCAATAGCGCAGGCTACGTGCGCAAGCCGATCTTGGTGCGTCGGCAATATTTGCTTTCTGGCTTAATCAAGTGCGCCACCTGCGGCGGCAAGATGACCTATGTCACCAAGGCGCGCGGCGGTCAGGTCGGCTGCTCGAATGCCCGCTATCGCCAAACCTGCGATCACAACAAAGCCTATAAGCTGGAGGCGATCACCGAAGAAGTGATCAATAAGATTGACCATGAACTTAGAGACCCGGAATTCCTAAAACGGCGGATGCAGGCGAGAGCAGCGGAACTAGCCAAGGCGGCAAAGGAAGGTAACGCCGAGCGAGAGAGCGCCCAACGGCAGCTTGACCGGCTCAACGTTCAAATCTCCCGCCTAGTCGATCTGGCTGCCGAAGGCGATCTGCCGGTCGAAGAGATCAGAGAAAAAATCAAGGCGAAGGAAGCCGAGCGCGCGACCGTCAAAGAGCGGCTGAAGCTGCTCGGCAATGCGAGCAACGTGACGCCCCACCCGGCCGCTATGTCGGCGTTCGGCAAGGACATGGAAACCCTGATTTCCCTATTGCGCCGCAATCCGGAAGACACGGCTTGCCGCATGGCGCTTGGAAATCTGATCGATTGCGTTCTTGTGCATCCGACGCCCAAACGGGCACCTTATGATCTCAGCCTCTATGTGCGCGTTTCCGCGATCGGCAACCTAAGTCTCTTCCCTGAAGTCCGATCCCCCGACAAAATAATGTCAGATGAAGGGGTTAGAAGTTACGCTACAGGCGTTGTCATCGAAACGTCATCGGACTAACACATGCTCCCGCCGGTTTTGCGCATAAGTCGCAAATTGGGGCGAACTGGATGGATCGACTTCTGATGGACTCTGCGCAAGCTGTTGAAATTAAAGAAAAAGCCCCGGAGACCGAGGGCCTGCCGGCGATTGCCTCAAGTCCCGAGCGCTTCATCAATCGCGAGCTCTCCTGGCTGCACTTCAACCGCCGCGTCCTCGAGGAAGCGGTCAATCCCAGCCACCCCATGCTGGAGCGGGTGCGATTCCTGTCGATTTCAGCGAATAACCTCGACGAGTTCTTCATGGTCCGCGTCGCCGGCATCAAGGCCCAGATCCGCGAGGGCATCGCCGAGCGCAGCCCCGACGGCCTGACGCCGTCCGAGCAGCTCGCGCTGATCAACCGCACCGTCTCGCAGCTTGCCTCCGACCAGCAGGCGATCTGGCGCGACCTGCGCGGCACGCTGGCCGACGTCGGCATCGTGCTGGTCGACGGCAAGGACGTCACCAAGGCGGAACGGACCTGGATCGAGGACTACTTCCTCAACAACGTGTTTCCGCTGCTGACCCCGCTCGCGATCGACCCGGCTCACCCCTTCCCGTTCATTCCGAGCCTCGGCTTCACCATCGCGCTCCAGCTGACGCGCGCCGCCGACGGCAAGCAGATGAACGCGCTGATTCGTATGCCCGGCAAGATCGACCGCTTCATCCGGTTGCCGGCCGAGGGCAAGGTCGTGCGGCTGATCTCGCTCGAGCAGGCGACCGGGCTGTTCATCAACCGCCTGTTCCCCGGCTACAATCTCCACGGCCAGGGCGCCTTCCGCATCATCCGCGACTCCGAGCTCGAAATCGAGGAAGAGGCCGAAGACCTCGTCCGCCTGTTCGAGACCGCTCTGAAGCGCCGCCGCCGCGGGTCGGTGATCCGGCTCGAGATCGACGGCAAGATGCCGGAGGAGCTGCGCAGCTTCGTGCAGCATGCGCTGTCGGCCGCCGACGACGAGGTCTTCCTGGTCGACGGCGTGCTCGCCATGAACGAGCTCTCGCAGCTCACCCGCCTCGACCGGCCCGATCTCGAATTCACCCCTTACGTACCGCGCCATCCCGAGCGCGTGCGCGAGCATGGCGGCGACATCTTTGCCGCGATCCGGCAGAAGGACCTCGTCGTCCATCATCCCTACGAATCCTTCGACGTGGTGGTGCAGTTCCTGCAGCAGGCCGCCCGCGATCCCGATGTCGTCGCGATCAAGCAGACGCTCTACCGCACCTCCAACAACTCCCCGATTGTGCGCACGCTGGCGGAAGCCGCCGAAGCCGGCAAGTCCGTCACCGCGCTGATCGAATTGAAGGCGCGCTTCGACGAGGAGGCCAACATCCGCTGGGCCCGCGACCTCGAACGCGCCGGCGTGCAGGTCGTCTACGGCTTCCTCGAACTGAAGACGCACGCGAAGCTCTCGATGGTGGTGCGCCGCGAGGGCGGCGGCCTCACCACCTACGTCCACACCGGCACCGGCAATTATCACCCCGTCACCGCACGTATCTACACCGACCTCTCCTACTTCACCTCGGATCCGACCATCGGCCGCGACGCCGCGCGCGTGTTCAATTTCATCACCGGTTATGCCGCGCCGAGCGATCTGGAAAAGATGGCGGTGTCGCCGCTGACGTTGCGCAAGCGCATCATCGAGCACATCCAAGGCGAGACCGCGCATGCGCGGCATGGCCGCCCCGGCGCGGTCTGGATGAAGATGAATGCGCTGGTCGACCCCGACATCATCGACGCGCTCTACGAGGCCTCACAAGCCGGCGTCCAGGTCGAGCTCGTCGTGCGCGGCATCTGCTGCCTCAGGCCCGGCATTCCAGGCCTGTCGGAGAACATCCGCGTCAAGTCGATCATCGGGCGCTTCCTGGAACACGGCCGAATCTACTGTTTCGGCATGGGCCAGGGCCTGCCGAGCGCGAAAGCGGCTGTGTATATCTCCTCGGCCGACATGATGCCACGCAACCTCGACCGCCGCGTCGAGGTGCTGTGTCCGCTGCAAAATCCCACGGTGCATCAGCAGGTTCTCGAACAGATCATGGTCGCGAATCTGAAGGACAATGAGCAGAGCTGGCAATTGTTGCCGGACGGGTCCTCGACGCGTATGAAGACCGCGAAGGGCGAGGAGCCTTTCAACGTCCACAACTACTTCATGACAAATCCGAGTCTATCTGGCCGTGGAAAGTCGCTCAAGGAATCCTCGCCGCGCCGTCTCACGCGCCGTAATGAACGTCATCAATCTTGATCCGGGATCGAGGACGTGAAGCGGCCGCGTAAGCGCGGCTCGAGCGTCGCGGTCATCGATATCGGTTCCAACTCTGTCCGTCTCGTCGTCTACGAGGGACTGACGCGGAGCCTCATTCCGATCTTCAACGAGAAGACGCTGTGCGGCCTCGGGCGCGAGGTGCAGAGCACGGGCCTGCTTGCTCCCGATGCCGTCGACAAGGCGCTGACCTCGCTGAAGCGGTTCCGGGCGCTGTGCCGCGTCATGCAGGTCGGTCGCGTGTTTGCGATTGCGACCGCAGCCTGCCGCGATGCCTCCAACGGCCCCGACTTCATCGCGAAAGCCGAGCGCATCTGCGCCGTGAAGATCGAGATCCTGTCGGGCCCGCGCGAGGCGCGGCTGTCGGCGCTCGGCGTGATCTCCGGCATCCATCATCCCGACGGCATCGTCGGCGATCTCGGCGGCGGCTCGCTCGAGCTGATCGACGTGCGCAAGAACAGCGTGCGCAGCGGCGTGACGCTGCCGCTCGGCGGCCTCGCGCTCCAGGACCTCGCGCACAAATCGCTCAAGCGCGCCGACCGTATCGTGCGCGAGGAGCTCGACGAGGTGCCGCAGCTCACCGCCGGCCGCGGCCGCACCTTCTACGCCGTCGGCGGCACCTGGCGCGCGCTCGCGCGCATCCACATCATCCAGAGCGGCTATCCGCTCCAGGTGATGCACGGCTACTCCATTTCCGCAGCTGAAGCGCTCGACTTTTCGCGTCGTCTCCGCCGGCTTGCGGCCGCCGACATGCTGGCCGACATCGAGATCGTCGCGGATGCCAGGCGCCCGCTCCTTACCTATGCGGCGCTGGTGCTCGAGCACATCATCCGCGTGGCGAAACCCAAGTCCATCGTGTTCTCGACCTTCGGCGTGCGCGAGGGCCTCTTGCACGAGAAGCTGTCGGAATCCGAGCGCAACAAGGACGGGCTGATCTGCGCCGCGGAAGAGCTCAATCAGCTGCTGTCGCGTTCGGCAAAGCACGCCCGCGAGCTGATCGCCTGGACCGACCGCCTCGCGCGCGTGGTGAAGCTGCGCGAGACCGAAGAGGACCGCCGCTTGCGCCACACCGCGTGCCTGCTCTCCGACATCGGCTGGCGCGTGCATCCCGACCATCGCGGCGAGCAGACGCTGAGCTTGGTCGTCAACGGCAATTTCGGCGCAATCACCCACACCGAGCGCGCCTTCGTCGGCCTGTCCGTGTTCTACCGCTATGCGGGCCTGAGCGAGGAGAACCAGCCGCCGGTGACCATGCAGGAGCTGCTGACACCTGCCCAGCTCGAACGCGCCCGTCTGCTGGGCGCGGCGTTCCGCGTCGCCCATCTGATCTCGGCGGCACGTCCGGGTGTGCTGCCGGCCACGCATTTCCGCAGCCAGGGCCGCAATCTGATGCTGGTGTTCGAGCACCGGCTCGTCGACCTCGTCGCCGACCGCGTCGGCAGCCGCTTCCGCGCCCTCGCCCGCCTGATCGGCCGCTCCGGCTCGATCGTGCGGCGCTAGACTCGCCAGCCGGTCCTAATCCTCCCTGGACGCTTCTTGAGCCACATGATCGCGCCGCTGATGAACAGGGCGAGAGGTGCGAAGCCGGTTGCGAACACGAACAGGCGCCCGATCAGCCCGAACGTCGCGCCGTTATGGATCCAGAGCTGTTCGGCCAGATAGCGATCCCCCATCGACATCGCGGCCGAAGTGCGATCGTGCACCACTGCGCCACTCCATGGATCGAGCCAGATCGCCCCCCGGGCACGTACCGCGGGATCAGCACCCGCGGCCCGGAACTGCACCCGCCACGTGTTGCGCGTTTCGGTGGGCGGGCTCAGCATGGCAACCGCCATGCCCGGCTTGGCCGCTTGCGCGCTCCGCATGATCGCATCGGGTGATAGCGGCGGTGTCCCCGTGGGGGGCGGCGCTTCGATCCGCGGCGACGGATCGGCTGTCGGTTGCGACACAAGGCCAACGATGGGACGCACGACGTCGGGAAAAATAATCCCGACGCCGGTCATCGAGATCACCGTGAGCGCGAGCAGCGCCCAAAAGCCGGCCGTGCCGTGGACGTCGAAAACAAATCGAAGCAGCGAAACGTCCTTCCGGACCGACACTGATCGCCAGAATCGACCCGGCCTCGGCCACTACAAGATGACGCCTGACATGGCCAGGCCGAGCAGCATGAACCCGACAACGCCGACCAGCTCTTTGCCCCACCACTCGTAGAGCAGCAGCGTGTAGTGCAGACGATAAACCTTGAGGGAGAACGCGTTGACGTAGTCACGCCGCCCGAGCACCTTCCCGTTCGAAGGATCGACCATGGTCGTCCAACGATTCGGGTAGCGGCCTTTCGCAGTTTCATGCGCATGTATCACGACCCAGACCGGCCAGGTCCGATCCGGCGCGAGGATCGTGGCAATCGGCGCGGGATCCGCTGCCGCGGCCGCGCGCATCACCTCGCTCAACGTAGCCTCTCGTTCCCGACCTGCGGGAGTGTAAAGCGCCGGGTTCAGGGCGGCGTCGATTTCCCGATAGAAGACGATGAAGCTACCCGTGAGGCCGATCAGCACCACGACGATGCCGCCGAGCAATCCGAGCCATCGATGAGCCCACAGAAGCCTACGCCGTGCGCGTCCGGTGAGGTTCGGGGCCGGCAACATCGCCGTTGCACGCGTCAAAGCCGACCCGCCTCAGAAATCCGTCGACATCGACAATAGCAGGGTTCGCGGTACACCTTGCGACAATGCGGAGAAGCTCGCCACGCCAGCCCAGTAATTGGTATCGAACACGTTCTGAACCAGGGCCCGAAGCGTCACCGGCCGGTTGTTGATCCGCGTGTTGTAGCGGGCACCCAGGTCGAGCCTCGTCCAGGCCGGAACGACCTGCATGTTCGCCGCATCCAGATATTGGTGTCCCGTATAGATGGTGTTTGCGACCAGCGTCAGTCCGGGCGCGAACGGGGTGTCCCATTCAGCGGACAGGTTTGCCTGCACCTGAGGCACACCGATCGGCGTCTTGCCGAGATTGGTTGGCGTGCTTGTCTTTGTCAGCTCCGCATCGATCAACGTCACGCCGCCAAGGACCCGTATGCCCGGCTGCACCTCTCCGAATACGGTGAACTCCAGGCCGCGATTGCGCTGTTCGGCGTCCGCCCGGAAGATCTTGTCGACGCCCAATTGTCCCGACGGCTTGGTGATCTGGAACACGCTGATCGTGGTGGCCAGCATTCCGAAGTCGACCTTGACGCCTGCCTCGTGCTGCTTGCTGAAGTAAGGCGCAAGAACTTCCCCCTGATTGCTCGCGGTCGTCGGTGCGACGTCGCCCTTGCTGAGCCCTTCGATGTAGTTGGTGTAGAGCGAAACGTTGCTCCAGGGCTTGACGACGAGGCCGACCATCGGCGTGAGCGCCGTCTGGTCATAGGAGGACGTGACCGCTCCCGTGTTGGTATTGAAGTTGTTGGACTTCACCCCCTGCTGGCGCACGCCGACGGTCAGCTGAAGGCGCTCCTGAAAAACCGACAAAGTGTCAGCCAGCGCAAGGCCGGTCAATTCGGTATCCGAAAGCTTCGGAACAGTCGCGGGAGCAGCAACGAGCTGCTCAGGACGGGCGATCGGCGCATAGATGTTGGACAGAACCGGCGTCCCGGACACAGAGCCCCGTGAGATCTGATCCGTGTAGTAGCTGCCCTGGAAACTCACGGCGTGACTGATCGCGCCGGTTTCAAACCGGGCGCGCACACCGGCGTCAGCGACATTCCTGTCGATATCGAATTTGAAGCGTCCCGGTGTCGACGTGGTGTTGCCGGCCGCGTTCAGGATCGTCGGCGTGCCGAACAAGCGATCGACCTGGGTCCTGCCGCCACCGCCGTCGGCGAACACCGTCACGGAATCCGTCACATCGTATTCGGCGCGCGCCAGCAGCGAGTTGTCATGAACCTTAGCCCATTCCCAGGCCTGCGTGACATTGCGCCTCCCGACCGGCGCGGTCGGGACAGCTACGCCTGTTGCGACCAGAAACGGTCTCGTGGGCGCGTCGAACTTTTCTTCCTGATCGATGAAGTCGAGCGATGCTCTGAATTTCTCACCGCGATAATCGAATGCGGCGGCGCCGACATGCGCCTCCCGGTTCTGGTTGTCCAGCGGCGTATCACCATTGTGATAGCTGCCATTGACGCGAATTCCGAATTCGCGGTTCTCGCCGAACCGTCGGCTGACGTCGAGATGCGTGCCGAACTGGCTGTTCGTCGCGTAGTCGGTCGTAACCCGTGTGAGATCGACATCAGAGGCACGCTTCGGGACGATATTGATGGTGCCCCCCGACGCTGCTGTTCGGGGCCATCCCGTAAAGCAGCGCGGTCGGGCCCTTGATGATCTCGATCCGTTCGACGTAGTCGGTGAAGACACGGTAGTTCGGCGCAACACCGTAGACACCGTTGAAGGCAATTTCTCCGACATTCCCCTCGCCGATCGGAAAGCCGCGGATGAAGAAGGAGTCGAGAATGCCGCCGGTCTGACCGGTGAAACGGACCGAAGGGTCGTTGCTGACGACGTCGGCTATCGTGCTGGCCTGTTGATCTTCGATTTTCTTCGCCGTGTAACTGGTGATGTTGAACGGCGTGTCCATGAAATCCCTGTTGCCCAGCAAGCCGATCTGGCCTCCGCGGGCGACCTGCCCGCCTGAGTAGGAGGGCGGGAGTGCGCCGGGCCTTGCGGCAGCGGGCTTCGCTTCCGCCTGCATCCTGGCCCGCTCATTCGCGGGCGCGCTTTGACGGCCCGCCCTTCGACTTGGGTTCAAACGCGGGCGTGCACGCTGCTTCGGCACGTCGGCAGTGACGGTCACCGCCGGCAAGGCTGTCGCCGTCTCCGGCGCAGCGCTTTGCGCGCTGGTGCGGTGAAGGAAGCCGTCGCCGAACAAGGCGATGGAGACCAGAGAGGCCGCGAAAGCCGTCGGTCTGGAGAACTTCGGATGGGATTTGACGGTAGCGGCAAGAATAGCAACAGGGCGGCAGGTGGCACTCGAAGACATTTCTCAACAGCTTCCGGTTTGACAGGAATAAATACCGGAGCGACGTGCCGCGGCACGAGCCGCCAAGTCAATAAAAACGCCTTTATTTTCAGTAGTTTATAATAAGTCAAAGTCTAAATCGCGCAGAGGTTGAGAGCGCTGTGGGTCACCCACGAAGTGCCGGACCGCACTGTGCGTGACCGCTTGACGCGCGAGTCCGCCATGAGGCGGCAATGCTCGCCGGCGTGCGGAGCTATGATGACCGGTTCAGTGGGGACGGCGACTGCCGGAATGATCGCGCGCAACACCTCTCCCCGCCGGGAAGAGGCAAGCAAAACCAGATCATGCCGCAGAGATTACTCTGCCGAAGCCTTGGCGTGGCGCTCGGAGGATTCCAGCGCGGCCGCGCTCAGGCTGCGCCGGCGCCAGATGCTGCCGACGACCAGCACGACGACGACGCCGAGAGCTGCGCAGAGATATTCGCCGCCTCCGCCGCCATGGGCGAATTGGGGCGGGATGCGAAGTGCGCCGAGCATGCTGTCCAGCGAGGCACCGAGCGGGCCGTCGAACAGCGTGTGCAGCTTCGGCGCGATGCCGGGATCGGTCGCGATCACCTCGCCCGAGATCCAGCCGAGCAGCGCTGCACCCGCCCAGACCAGGACCGGCAGCTTTGCGAGCAGCGCCATGATCAGCGCCGCACCGGCGACGATCAGCGGCACGCTGATGGCGAGACCGAGGATCAGCAGCGGCACGCTGCCATTGGCGGCGGCGGCCACCGCAATGACGTTGTCGAGACTCATGACGATGTCGGCGACGACGACGATCTGCACCGCTTGCCACAGATGCGAGGCGGACTCGACGCCGTCCTCGTCCTCGTTCTCCGGCACCAGGAGCTTCGCCGCGATCACGATCAGCGCGAGACCGCCGACGAGCTTGAGATACGGTAGCTCCATCAGGCTCGCGACGATGCCGGTGAAGATGATCCGCAGCAGCACGGCTGCGCCGGCGCCGAAGATCATGCCCCACAGCCGGTGCCGCGGCTTGAGGCCGCGGCAGGCGAGCGCGATCACCAGCGCGTTGTCGCCGGAGAGCAGGATGTTGATCCAGATGATCTTGGCGACCGCAACCCAGAAGGTCGGTTCGGCCATCTCGTTGCGAAACTGGGTGAAGAATGCCCCGATCGTTGCGGGATCGAAGATCTGCCAGAGCCAGTTCACAATACGTCCTTTCGCCCCGTCGATATTAACCTATCGGCTGATCAGCCGACGATCTCGTTGCCCGAGAAGAACTGCGCGATTTCGATCGCAGCGGTCTCCGGCGCATCCGAGCCGTGAGCGGAATTCTCGCCGATCGACTTTGCGTAGAGCTTGCGGATGGTGCCGTCGGCGGCCTTGGACGGATCGGTCGCACCCATCGCGTCGCGGTACTTGGCAATGGCGCCCTCGGCTTCCAGCACCTGGACCACCACGGGGCCCGAGGTCATGAACTCGACGAGCTCGCCGAAGAACGGGCGCGCCTTGTGCACGGCATAGAAGGTCTCGGCCTGTTCCTTGGTCATGCGGATGCGCTTCTGCGCGACGATGCGCAGGCCCGCCTTCTCGATCACGGCATTGACCGCACCGGTCAGGTTACGCGCGGTCGCATCGGGCTTGATGATCGAGAAAGTGCGTTCGATGGCCATAATCTTGTCCTTGAGAAGAAAGCGGTGGTTCGGAGTTGCCGGGCTTATATCGGCGCCATCGCCGGACGGCAAGCGACCGCAAAAACGGCCTCACAGGCGCTTCGCCGCAGGGCCCGCCCCGGATTCCAGCATGGATTACAACGATTTCATCCAGATGAACCCAATCTGAAACCCCCGTCAGGGTTCGGTTCAGCTTCGCCGGCGTAAGGTCGGGCCTATCGAAACCGAAGGCCCGATCATCAGGCAGACCGTTTCGGCGGCCTTTCCATCGACGCGATAGCCCCGCGCCGGCAGTCTTTAGGAGATCACCATGTTGAGGAAACTTTCGCTTGCCGCTGTCGCCGCGGTTGCGCTGGGTGCCGCGCTGGCGCCGACCTCCGCCTCCGCTCACTGGCATGGCGGCTGGGGCTGGCACGGCGGCGGCGGTGGCTGGCATCACGGCTGGGGTGGACCGCGCTTCTATGCCGGCGGCCCCGTCTCCTACGGTTATGGCGGCTGCTACGCGCGCCGGCTGGTCCCGACCCCCTGGGGACCCCGCTGGCGGCTGATCAACCGCTGCTACTGAGCCCGACAGCACCTTCCTGAGGTACCTAGGCCCCCAGGTACCTTCCAAGCGAAGCCCCGGCGTTCCCCTGCGCCGGGGCTTTGTATTTCGGCGGATATTGCCCGGCTTCATGCAATTTTTACTAGAGTGCCGGGCAATGTCCGCGAGCGGCGAAACCATTTGGGGGGCCAAGGACTTGGTAACGTGTCATCACCTTGAGAAGACGGAACCCCACAATGGCTGGCCTTTTTGCCAATGACAGCGAACAGATCGACCGGCGCACCAGCCGCTCGATCTGCGATGCGGTGGGCGAACGGCTTCAGCAGAGCCTGCGCCCCGAACCACGGCTCCCGACGCATCTCGAACAGCTCCTCGACGAGTTGAAGCAGCGCGACCGCGATTCGCACTGACGTGAGGCTCACGCAAAAACGGGTTGCGTTCGACGCGCCTTGCGGTGACAAGGCCGCATGCTTGCTATCACCGACCTCTCCATCCGCCTTGCCGGACGCCTTCTGATTGACCAGAGTTCCGTGCAGATCACGCCCGGCGCGCGCGTCGGCATGGTCGGGCGCAACGGCACCGGCAAGTCGACCCTGTTCAAGGTGATCCGCGGCGAGCTGGCGGCCGAGCACGGCACGGTCACCCTGCCGCCACGCTGGCGCGTCGGCAGCCTCGCGCAGGAGGCCCCGAACGGCCCCGAAAGCCTGATCTCCGTCGTGCTCAAGGCCGACCTCGAACGCGACGCGCTGCTTCACGAAGCGGAGAGCGCGACCGACCCGCACCGGATCGCCGAGATCCAGACCCGCCTCGTCGACATCGACGCCCATTCGGCGCCGAGCCGCGCGGCCGCGATCCTCTCCGGCCTCGGCTTCTCCGCCACCGACCAGCTCCGCCCCTGCGCCGAATTCTCCGGCGGCTGGCGCATGCGCGTCGCGCTCGCCGCCACGCTGTTCGCCGCCCCTGACCTCCTGCTGCTCGACGAGCCCACCAACTATCTCGACCTCGAAGGCACGCTGTGGCTCGAGGATCACCTTGCGCATTATCCGCGCACGGTGATCGTGATCAGCCATGACCGCGACCTGCTGGAAAGCTCGGTCGACCAGATCCTGCATCTGGAGCGCGGCAAGCTCACGCTCTACAAAGGCACCTATTCCTCCTTCGAGGAGCAACGGGCCATGCGCGAGCTGCTCGATGCCAAGGCGGTGAAGCGCCAGGAGGCCGAGCGCGCGCGGCTGCAGGCCTTCGTCGACCGCTTCAAGGCCAAGGCCTCGAAAGCGCGCCAGGCGCAATCTCGCGTAAAAATGCTGGAGCGGCTGAAGCCGATCACGGCGCTGGTCACCCAGGACGTGCGCGAAATCAGCTTTCCCGCGCCGGAGAAAATCCTGTCGCCGCCGATCATCGCCGCCGACAACGTCGTGGTCGGCTACGATCCGAACACGCCCGTGCTTAACCGCGTCACCTTGCGCGTCGACAATGACGACCGCATCGCGCTCCTTGGTTCCAACGGCAACGGCAAGTCGACGCTGGTGAAACTGCTCGCGGGCCGCCTCGCACCGTTCTCGGGCAAGGTGACGCGTGCCGACAAGCTCTCGATTGCCTATTTCGCCCAGCACCAGCTCGACGAATTGAACGAGGATGCCTCGACCTACGACCACGTCCGCAAGCTTATGGGTGAAGCGCCCGAGGCCAAGGTGCGCGCACGCGCCGGCGCCATCGGATTCTCCGGCAAGGCGGCCGATACCAAGGTCGGGAAATTGTCTGGCGGCGAGAAGGCGCGCTTGCTGCTGGGGCTGGCGACCTTCTTCGGCCCCAACATGATCATTCTGGACGAGCCGACCAACCATCTCGACATCGACAGCCGCGCTGCGCTTGCGGAGGCGATCAACGAATTCCCCGGCGCCGTCATCATGGTTTCGCACGACCGCTATCTGATTGAGTCCTGCGCCGACCAACTCTGGATCGTCGCCGACCGGACCGTGACCAATTACGACGGCGACCTCGACGAGTATCGCCGCCTGGTGCTGTCGGCGCGCAATGGCGAGCCCGTCCCGCGCGAGCGTAGCGCCGCGAGCGAGAAGCCGCAGCGCCCGAGATCGGACAATCGTGGCTCGCTGAAGAAGCGCATCGCGGAAGCCGAGAGCGAGATCGCCCGCGTCAGCGAGATCATCACCAAGATCGACACCGCGCTCGCCCTGCCCGACATCTTCACCCGGGATCCCAAGCAGGCCGCGCAACTGTCGAAGGCGCGCGCCAACGCCGCCGACGCGCTGGCGCGCGCGGAGGAACTGTGGCTGGAGGCGAGCACGCAGTTCGACGAGGCGGCGGGCTAGACTCAAAATCTGAAAAACAACCCCATGCACAGTAAGGGTAATAAATTACCTGCATGCAAGCCGCTGAGCAGTTGGCCCTTTACTCAATCGGCATACTGCCCCGCTGCCTTGATGATCGGCGCCCAGCGGTCGACTTCGCTGGTCAGCATCGCCCCGAGCGCCTCCGGCGTCGCCTTGTCCTGAGGGACCGGCTCGGTGTTGATGTCGTTGAACCGGGCGATCAACGCGGGATCCCTGAGCGCGGCCTGGAGCACCGCCGTCAGCTTCTGAACGACCGCGGGCGGCGTGCCCTTAGGGGCATAGAGGCCATGCCAGACGCCGAGCTCGAACCCCTTGAGGCCGGCCTCGTCGGCGGTCGGCAGATCGGGCAGGCTCTTCAGCCGCTCTTTTGTGGTGACAGCGTAGGCCTTGACCTGCTTGGCCGTGATCGGCCCGGTCGTGTTCGTCGCCTGGTCGCAGGTGAGATCGATCTGCTTGCCGAGCAGATCGTTCATGATCGGCCCATTGCCCTTGTAGGGCACCGTGGTGAGCTGCTTCTGGATCGCCGTCATGAACAGCATGCCGCACAGATGCGATGCCGCACCTAACCCGGCATTGGCGTAAGTCAGCTTGTCGCCCTGCTGCTGGGCGTAGACGACCAGTTCCTTGAGCGTGTCGGCCGGGAAGTCCGGACGCGCGATGATGGTCATCGGCGCATTGGTCACGAGCCCGATCGGCGCAAAGGCCGTCTTCGTGTCGTAGCTCAGGTTGCGATACAGCGTGGCCGCGGTCGAAATGCCGACATGATGGACCAGCAGCGTGTAGCCGTCCGGCTGGGCGCGCGCGGCGCGCGTCGTGCCGATCGTGCCGCCGGCGCCCGTCGCGTTCTCGACGATGATCTGCTGCCCGAGGGATTTCGCCATGCTTGCTGCGGTCAGACGCGCGATGGTGTCCGTCGGTCCACCCGCGGCGTACGGCACCAGCACGGTGATGGGCCTGGACGGATAGTCCTGGGCGACCGCCGCGCCGAGCGACAGAAGCAGAGCCGACACGATCGTGATGAAACGCATGTTCCCTCCAAGATTCTTTATCGCGCCATAAAAGCGCATCCCCGGCCGCACGGCCATCAGGAAAGCGACCTCTGCAAAAGTGTCGCAATCACGATGATCCGCGCCGAGAATGGCGACGTCGCCGGCGAGACGAATGGTGGGCAGGCGTGATACAGCTCCTCTGGAGCAAAATGGGATCTACCGCTCCCGCATGATCTCCTGTCGGTAGCGCTGAAGCGGAGACAACAGGTAGCTCAAAATGGTGCGCGAGCCGGTCCTGATCTCCACCGTCACGGCCATTCCCGGTGACAGGCTGACGAGGCGATCGTCCACCTGCATTTGCGTACGATCGAGCGAGATGCGTGCGCTGTAGCTCAGCTCCTGCCCGTTAGGCTCGCTGCTGTCGCGCGGCGTCCCGAGCGCGCGGTCGCTTCCCGGCGGACGGTCGCGGATGATGGCGTCCTGCGAGACGCTCAGCACCCGTCCCTCCAGCAGGCCGTAGCGGGTGAAGTTGAAGGTGTCGATCTTGACGGCGGCATCCTGCCCGGCCTCGACGAAGCCGATGTCGCGGTTGGAGATCATCGCCTCGACCTCGAGCCGCGTATCCGATGGCACGATCACCAGCAGCGATTGCGCGGGCGTGACCACGCCGCCCACGGTGTGGACCGCAAGCTGCTGCACGACGCCGTCGACCGGCGAGGTCAGCTGCTGCAGCCGGGTCCGCTGCTGCGCCTTGATCAGATCGCGCGCGACGCCATTGGCTTTCTGCTCGCTCTTGGCGAGTTCGTCGGACAGGCTCTTGCGATACTCAGCCACGGCCTGGGTGCGGGTCTCCCGGATCGCGGCGACGGCCGCCTCGGCTTCCTTCAGATGGCTGCTCTGGACGCGAAGCTCCTCCTGCTGCTCGATCAGAAGCTGAAGGGTCTCGTAATAGGTCAGCTTCGAGCCGATTTCCTTCTCCATCAGAATCTTGCGGATATCGACGCGCTGCTGGGTGACGGGGAGCAACGCATCCAGCTTGTGGATCGTCGCCGCAATGGTCTGATGCTCGGCCTCCTTCTGCGCCTGCTGGCGCGCAAGCGACGCCAATTTGGCGCGATGCTCGCTGACCTGATTGGCAAGAAGCTGCCGCTGTGTCGCGACCAGCGAGGGATCGGCATCCGCAGGCGGGACGAGATCGGTGGAGGCATCTTCGCCGCTTGCCAATGCGGCGCGGAGACGCGCCATATTGAGCCGTTCGGCCATGAGATCGTCATGCAGGTGATCGCGCTCCGCGGCATTCACGGTCGGATCGAGCTCGATCAGCACGTCGCCCGATTTGACCGCCTGCCCGTCCTGTACGTGGATGGCGCGCACCACCCCGGTCTCGAACGGCTGGACCACCTTGCTTCGCCCGCTCGACACCACCTTCCCGGTTGCGGACGCCACGATGTCGATCGTGCCCCATGCCGACCACGCGAGTGCCGCGCAGACAAGGAGCATCAGGGCGATCGCGATGGCCCGGCCGATCGGTGACGGTGGTGCCTCGGCAATCTCCAGCGCCGCGGGCAGGAAGGCGATCTCTTCAGTGCGCCGCCCCTTCGCTTTCCGGAAGGGAACGACGGTCTGCTCCGGCCGCGGGGCCGGCGCCGCGCTAGCCAACCTCATAGATCCCTCCCTGGAGACGATGCAGGGCCGCGTATCGGCCGCCGGTCTTGATCAACGCGTCATGCGTGCCGTCCTCGACCAGACGGCCGCGCTCGAGCGTGAAGATGCGATCGGCGCCGCGGACGGTGGACAGCCGATGCGCGATGATCAGAACGGTGCGGCCCCTGGCGATCTCCTTCATGTTCTCATGGATGATCCGCTCGCTTTCATAGTCGAGCGCGCTGGTCGCTTCATCGAAGATCAGGATGCGGGGATTGGTCACCAATGCGCGGGCGATCGCGATGCGCTGGCGCTGCCCGCCCGAGAGCGTCGAGCCGCGCTCGCCGACGACAGTGTCGTAGCCTTCGGGAAGCTCCAGAATAAACTCATGCGCGCCAGCAAGTTTTGCTGCGTCCATGACGCGGTCCATTGGCAGGGTCGGATCGGCCAGCGCGATGTTGTCGCGCACCGAGCGGTTGAACAGCATGTTGTCCTGGAGCACCACGCCGATCTGGCGGCGGAGCCAGGCCGGATCGGTCATCACCAGATCCATTCCGTCGATCAGCACGCGGCCGCCTTGCGGAACGTAGAGCCGCTGCACCAGCTTGGCGAACGTGCTCTTGCCCGAGCCCGACGATCCGACGATGCCGACGGTTTGCCCGGCCGGAACATCGAACGAGACGTCATGCAGGATTTCCGGCCCATCGAGCCGGTAGCGGAACGACACGTGCTCGAACCGGATATTGCCCCGGATCGGCGGCAGCCCCGCACGCGCCGCCGAATAAGCCGGCTCTGCCGCGCTGTTGAGGATGTCGCCAAGCCGCGCGATCGAGAGCCGCGCCTGATGAAAATCCTGCCAGACCTGTGCCAGCCGCAGCACGGGCGCCGAAACGCGCCCCGCAAAAATGTTGAAGGCTACGAGCTCGCCGACGGTCAATGCATCGCCGATCACGAGGCGCGCGCCGACATAGAGAATGGCGGCGGTCACGACCTTGCTGACGAACTGGACGAGTTGGCTTGCGGTGTTGCCGAGGCTGGTGACGCCGAAGCTCGCCGAGACATAGCCGGCGAGCTGCTCTTCCCAGCGGCGTTGCATCTGCGGCTCGACCGCCATCGCCTTCAGCGTCTCGATGCCGCTGACGCTCTCGACCAGAAAAGCCTGGTTCTCGGCGCCGCGGCGGAATTTCTCGTCCAGCCTGCGGCGAAACAGCGGCGTCGCCACCGCCGAGATCGCGATGTAGAACGGGAACGATGCCAGCACGATGCAGCTCATCAACGGCGAATAGGCGAACATCACCGCCAGGAATACCGAGGTGAAGAACAGGTCGATGAGCAGCGTCAGCGACGAGCTGGTGATGAAGTTGCGGATGTTCTCGAGCTCGCGAACCCGCGCCACGGAATCGCCGACACGCCGCGCCTGAAACCATGCCATCGGCAATGCCAGAAGGTGATGGAACAACCGCGCCCCCAGCTCCACGTCGATGCGGTTGGTCGTATGCGCAAACAGATAATTACGCAGGATACCCAGCACCGTGTCGAACAGCGAGACGACGACGAGACCGATGACGAGCACGTCGAGCGTGGACAGCGAGCGGTGGACCAGCACCTTGTCGATCACGACCTGGAAGAACAGCGGTGAGACCAGCGCGAAGAACTGCAGAAAGAACGAGGCGGCCAGCACCTCGCCGAACAGCCGCCGGTATTTGCCGATCGCGCCGATGAACCAGGTGATATCGAAATGGCGCCCGAGGTCGGAGAGCCCGGCGCGCCGGGCCATCAGGATCAGTCCGCCGTCCCAGATCGCGCACAGCTCGTCGCGCTCCATCAGCACCGGGCGCTGGGCCTGCGGCGATTGCACCAGCACCTTGTCAGCGGAGGCCTTTGCGATGACCATGAAGCTGCCGTCGCGCAGCACTGCGATCGCCGGCAGCGGGCTGCCCGACAGACGACTCCACTGCGTTCGATAGGTTCGTGCCTTGAGGCCGAGAGATTTGGCGCAGCGGATGATCTCCGCTGCGCCAAAGATAGCCGTTCCGGTCCGGTGCCTGAGCTGGTCGCGGTCGGCCGCAACACCCTGCAAATGCAGCAGGGTGAGCAGCGCGTCCAACCCCGTATCGGTCGAGACCGCGTTCGTGGTCATGGGCGTTCTCCGGGCCGGAGCCTAGTGTCAGGCGTGCTGCGGCGGTGCGAGGGTCTGGCTCTGCGCCGCGTGTGGATCGGGCAACGGCATCTCGCCGTGACCGTCACCTGCCGGAACGAGGTTTGCCGCCATGGCCTGGTTGAGCAGCATCGCGGCCGCCATCGCCCCGCCCCCGTTGATGACGACGTTGTTGCCGGGGCCACCGTCGAGGACGTCCTGTCCGCCGCCACCGATCAGCACGTCGTCACCCGCCCCGCCCGCGAGCGTGTCGTTGCCGGGGCTGCCGATCAGGACGTCATCGCCATTGCCGCCATTGGCGACGAGCTGGATGCCGCCGTGCAGACCGGAGGCCGTGATGACGTCATCGCCATCGAGGCCGTTGATCACGATCCTGTCACCTGTGCCGGCATCGGTGATGTTGATGTCCTGGCCAAGCCCCGACACCGTAATGATGCCGTCGTGCTCGGTCACCGTGATGACGTCGCTGCCGCTGGTTCCGTTGATCGTCACCGTATCCGCGGCGCCGTCATTGGCGCCGAGGTCGAGGTTGACCTGATTCACGCCGGTCCCGGAGAGGTCGCCGACCGTGATGTTGTCGGCACCACCGAGGGCGTTGAAGTTGATATGCTCGACGCCGTTGAGGTCCATCGCGATGGCAGCAACATCGCGGGTGAACAGCACCCGGCCGCCATTGGCCGAGATGTTGATGTTCTCGTTGATGTTGGCGCCGTTGAACAGCAGCGTATCGGTACCCTTGCCGCCTTCGACAATGTCGCTGCCGTCGCCGGGATTCCAGACGAAGGTATCATCGCCAGCGCCGAGAAGAGCGACGTCGTTGCCGCGGCCGCCGTTCACAATGTCATTGCCGGCACTGCCGGTGATGGTGTCGTTGCCGTCACCGCCGTTGATGTTGAGGCTGAACGGCTGCCCCGCCTTGATGGACGAGGCATTGATGACGTCGTTACCGCCTCCGCCGTTGACGGTCAGGACGTCACCGGCATCGGCGTGAGCGATGGTCACCTGCGCCGCAAGGCCGTTGACAACGATCGATCCGCCAGCGGTCGTGACCGAGATGTTGTCATCGCCTGCGGTGCCGTTCACGGTCACACGATCTGCCGCACCGTCACCACTCTGGCTGCCGGGGCCGGCACTGAGGTCGATCGCCACCTGCGTGACGCCGGTGCCGGAGAGATCGTTGACGGTGATGTTGTCGGCGCCGCCGGCGGCAGCGATCTGCACATGCTCTACGTCGTTGAGATCCATGGTGATGGCACCGACGTCGCGGGTGAGAAGCGCGCGGCCGCCATTCGCCGAGATCGACATGTTCTCCGCGACATTGGAGCCGTTGAACACCAGCGTATCCGTTCCCGCGCCACCTTCGACGGTGTCGCTACCGTCACCGGGATTCCACGTGAAGAGGTCGTCGCCTGCGCCGAGAAGAGCGACGTCGTTGCCGCTGCCACCGGTGACCTTATCGTTTCCGTCGCCGCCGATCAGGGTGTCGGCGCCCTGACTGCCGGTGATGGTATCGTTGCCCGCGCCGCCGTCGATGGTCAGCCCAATCGCCGCAGCAAGTAGCGATGCATCGATGACGTCGTTGCCGCCGAGCGCCTGGATCACCAGCCGGTCGTTGGCAGCTTCCGCATTCGCGATCGTCACGACTTCGGGCAGGCCCGTCACCGTCACGGTCGTCCCGTTGGACGTGACCTCGATGTGCTGGCCGCCGTTAGTGCCGTTGACGGTCACCGTGTCGGCCGCGCCGTCGCCTTGCGTGCCGCCGGGAACGGCTCCGAGATCGACCAGCACCTGCTTGACGCCGGTCCCGGAGAGATCGCCGACGGTGATGTTGTCGGCGCCGCCGCGTGTATCGAATTCGATCTGCTCGATGCTGTTGAGGTCCATCGTGATGTTGGCGACGTCGCGGGTGAAGCGCACCCGGCCGCCATTGGCCGAGATGTTGATGGTCTCGTTGATGTTGGCGCCGTTGAACAGCAGCTTGTCGTTGCCCGATCCGCCTTCGACCGTGTCGCTGCCGTCGCCGGGATTCCAGATGAAGGTGTCGTCGCCCGTCCCTAGTTGCGCGACGTCGTTGCCGCGCCCGCCATTGACGATGTCGTCGCCGCTGCCGCCGATCAGGAGGTCATTGCCGTCGCCGCCGGTGATCCTGTCGTTGCCGGCGCCGCCATCGAGCGTCAGCGAGATCAGGCTGGCGAGTCCATTGCTTGCGGTGATGACGTCGTCGCCGCCGCCGGCGTGCAGCACGAGATTCTCCGTCGTGCCGATGTCGAGCGAAAATGGCGCGGCGCCTGTCCCATCGAATCGCACGCGCGTGCCGTTCGCCGTGATCGTGAACGTCTCCGGGTCATTGCTTCCGTTGACCTGCGCGGTGTCGTTGCCGTCACCGCCCTCGAACAGGTTGGTGCCGCCCCCCGGATTCCAGATCATGAGGTCGTTGCCCGCTTCGCCGAACAACTGGTTGTCGCCGCTGCCGCCGTCCAGCGTGTCGTTGCCCGCGCCGCCGAACAGCAGATCGTTGCCGCCGCCGCCCTTGATCGTATCGTCGCCGGCCTGCCCAAACAGCAAATCGGCACCTGAGCCGCCCGTGATCCTGTCATTGCCGTCGCCGCCGAAAATGTGCACCGCGGGCATTGGGCCGTTGGATTCGTTAACGGTGATCGTGTCGTCGCCGCCCTGACCGAAGATGTCGATCTCATTGGTGTTGGCCACGGTGGGATCGCCACCGATCGTCTTCACCTGCCCGTTATTGATGAGAATGCGGCCCGACTTGTCGCGGCTGATCACGACGCCGTTATTGGCGCTGTCGCCGAAAATGGTGAGCTGGCCCGTAACCGGGGAGAAAACAGAGGTAGTAGACATCCAAATATTCCTTCGATCGATCTAGCCCCTCCCCTCGATGCGTAGCAGTGGTGCGGATGTCTTACTTGAAGCACTGCTTTAGACACGCGTGATTATTCTGGAGATTTCCTCCAGTTTTCCTCCGGGCTGGTTTCGACAGCGGATGCAAACGCTCTCACATCACGAATTGCCGATCACTTATAACGGCAGCGTGACTTTCGAAGGCGCGCGCGAGTCCCACCAACACATTGATGCGCGCGCAGAAGCCACAGCTCGAAGCGACGACGCATTCGTTTTGATGAGATGGCGAATTCGATCGGTGCTCTCGTGCGCCGGACACAGCGCAGCACGATAGTGGTGCGCTGCTGAGCCGGGGCTCATGATCGAGAGAGACTGGATCGAGAGAGACTTGATCGAGAGAGACCTGGTCCCGGCTCTGCGCAGCAGCCCATAGCGCGTCGAAGACGCGCGTGAACGCGCTGATGGCGCTGCAGCGCGTCCGGGACGCGAGAGTTCGCCTTACGCCGACTTCTTCTTCGGCTTCGGCTTGGTCGCCTTCGGCATGACAGGCGCTTCCGGCGTGCCCTCGATCGAGGACAGACGGCCGGACGTGAAGGTGTAGATGCCTGCGCGCGGACCGGTGCTCCAGGTGACCACGGCAACGCGCCGACCGGCGGCATCACTGGAGAGATTGACGGTCGAGGGCGCCCCGATGCCGCGCACCACATCGCATTCGGTGTGACCGAGCGCGACCGTGCCGCCCATGGGCGCCGGCGCCGTCGTCGAAGCATTGGCGTCAGCCGGCCCAGGGGGCGGCGTCATGCCGGGACAGGCGCCGTCGGCGCTGACCAGATCCTCGGCCGTCACGGGCTTGTCGGGGGTCAGTGGTGGCGATTCGATTGAGATGCTCTTGATGAACAGGCGGCTCGGCGTGTTGAACCACTGGGCATCCTTGGACAACAGGTCGGTCCCCGAGCAGCCCGCGAGCAGCGGTGCTACGGCAGCCAACGCAACTATGAGCGAGCTGGGAAGCTTTTGATGTCGCACGATAAACTAAATTCCCCGCATGAAGGACCGGCCCTAAGCGATTGTCCCAACATCACTTTGCGGCACGAAGGTGACAAAAGCCAGCATCGCCCGAAAAGTGCAAATTATCATTAATTGCAGACGACCGCTAATTCCGGCGCTGCCAACGGCCCCGTTCGTCGGCCTGCCAATAGGTGACATCAAATCCCCGCGCCTTGCAATCCGTCCAGGCGCTCCGGGCAAACGCCAGCGCATCCGGATCGTCGCCGTTGAACAGCAGCACCATGCGTTCATAGCCCTGCGCGTCCTGCGGCAGCGCGGCGTTGTCGACCAGGAAGCGGACATTGGCGCCGTTGGGATTGTCCTCCTCGATCGCCAGCACGATCGGCTGATCGGCGGCATCGTTCACGCGCCATGTCGCGTGCGGCAAGAAGGAATCGTCGCGGTAGGTCCATAGGTGCGCGTCGAGCGCGTCGGCGCGCTCCGGCGAGGTCGACTGCACCACGACGCGCCAGCCGCGCTCGAGCGATTTCTCGAGAAGCGGCGGCAACACGTTCTCCACCGTCATGTTTTGCAGATGGTAGAAAAGGACTTCGGTCATCTCAGATCATTTGCGCTCGTAGTGGTCGGCGACCAGACGGTCGAGCAAACGCACACCGTAACCGCTTCCCCAGCTCTGGTTGATATCGGTCTTCGGCGCGCCCATCGCGGTGCCGGCGATGTCGAGATGCGCCCAGGGCGTGCCGTCGACGAAGCGCTGGAGGAACTGCGCCGCGGTGATCGAGCCGCCATGGCGGCCGCCGGTGTTCTTCATGTCGGCGAACTGGGAATCGATCAGCTTGTCGTATTCGGGGCCGAGCGGCATGCGCCAGACTTTCTCTCCGCTCTCGATGCCGGCCGCGAGCAGACGGTCGGCGAGCTCGTCATTGTTGGAGAACATGCCGGCATGCTCGGTGCCGAGCGCGACCATGATCGCGCCGGTCAGCGTCGCCAGATCCACCATGAATTTCGGCTTGGTCTTTTTCGCGACGTACCAGAGCACGTCCGCCAGCACGAGGCGGCCTTCGGCGTCGGTGTTGATGATCTCGATGGTCTGGCCCGACATCGAAGTGACGATGTCACCCGGCCGCTGCGCATTGCCGTCGGGCATGTTCTCGACGAGGCCAATGGCGCCGACCACGTTGGCCTTGGCCTTGCGCGCGGCGAGCGCGTGCATCAGGCCGACGACGCAGGCGGCACCGCCCATGTCGCCCTTCATGTCCTCCATGCTGCCGGCCGGCTTGATCGAGATGCCGCCGGTGTCGAAGCAGACACCCTTGCCGACGAAGGCGACCGGTGCCTCGCCCTTCTTGCCGCCGTCCCAGCGCATGATCACGGTGCGGCTCGGCCGCGACGAACCCTGGCCGACACCGAGCAGCGCGCCCATGCCGAGCTTGTCCATCGCCCTGACGTCGAGCACCTCGACCTTGACGCCGAGCTTGCGGAGCAGGCCTGCGCGGCGCGCGAACTCCTCGGGGAAAAGCACGTTCGGCGGCTCGTTGACGAGGTCGCGCGCGATGATCACGCCGTCGACGACATGGCCGGCCGAGGCAAACGCCTTCTTCGCCGCGGTGGCATCGCCGACCGCAAGCGAGACGTCGGCGCGCAAGCCGCCCTCCTCGCCGTCTTTCTTTTTCGTCTTGTAGCGATCGAACTTGTAGGCGCGCAGCCGCAGGCCCGAGGCGATCGCAACCGCCTGCTCGCTGGTCATGGCGCCATCAGGAAGTTCCGCGATGATGGTCATGGCAGCGGCCGCGGCCGAAAGCTTGCTCGCCGCCACGCCGCCGAATTTGAGGAAGTCGTTCGCCTTCAGGCTCGCCGCCTTGCCGGCGCCGATCACGACCAGGCGGGTGGCCTTCACCCCCTCCGGCGCCAGGATGTCCAGCGCGGCGCCGCTTTTGCCCTTGAAGCCGGCGGCGGAGGCCGCCCGCTTGACCAGCTCAGTGGCGCCACCGAGTGCCTTGGCCGTCGCCGGACCGAGCTTCAGAGTGTCGTCGCAGAACACGACCAGAATGCCACGGGCGGCAGCAGACAGCGGGACAAAGCCGACCTTGATGGCATCGGACATGGGTAACTCCTTCAAAACATCGGGCTTTTCGTCGCTGGGCGGACCCGGCCACGGGCCGGAGCTGAACGACGATTCACTGGACTTTCCCCACTATGGGCCACCTGCGCGGTGGCTGCCAAGCACCCCCGTGGCCGCCGGGCCACAACGAGGGAAATATTAACCATATATTGACGGCGCCACGGGGCAGCCATTTTGTTGATGGATCAAAGGGATGGTAGTGAGAGAGTAAGCCGGTGGAAGAGGTGGTTGGCCGACCTTGGGGATCTCCTGATCGGGGATTGGTTGGGCAGCCGAACTTCCGGCCTGCATTGCGGCGCTGGTGGGGATTCGTGCGGTAGCGCATGGGGTCAATCGATAGGTATATCTTCCGCACGACGCTGGCGTCGTTTGCGCTGGTCCTGGTCAGCCTCACCGGCGTGATCTGGATTACGCAGGCGTTGCGCGGCATCGACCTGATGACGAGCCAGGGTCAGACCATCCTGACCTTCCTCGGCATCACCAGCCTCGTCGTGCCGGCACTGGTCCTGATCATCTCGCCGATCGCGCTGATGATCGCGATCTCGCACACGCTGAACAAGCTCGCGACCGATTCGGAGATCATCGTGATGAATGCCGCCGGCTTCTCGCCGTTCCGGCTGTTCTATCCGTTCTTCTACGCCACCTGTGTCGTGGCGCTGCTGGTCGCCTTCATCGCGGCCTATCTCGCCCCCGACGGCATGCGGCGGATCAAGCAGTGGGACGCCGAGATCACCGCCGACGTGCTCACCAACATCCTCCAGCCCGGCCGCTTCGCCCAACTCGACAAGAACCTCACGATCCGGATCCGCGAACGCCAGCCCGGCGGCATCCTCGCCGGGATCTTCATCGACGATCGCCGTGATCCTAACGAGCGCGTCTCGATCGTCGCCGAGCATGGCGAGGTCGTGAAGAACGACAACGGCTCGTTCCTGGTGCTCAAGGACGGCAATCTCCAGCGCTTCGAGGCCGGCAAGCGCGATCCCGCGCTGGTGGCCTTCGGCCGCTACGGCTTCGACATGTCGAAATTCTCGGGCCAAGGTCACGACGTCACCCTCGGCATCCGCGAGCGCTATCTCTGGGAGCTGTTCTCCCCGTCCGAGGACGATCCGGTCTACAAGCAGATTCCCGGCCAGTTCCGCTCGGCTCTGCACGACAGCCTGCTGGCGCCGATCTATCCCTTCGCCTTTGCCGTGCTGACCTTCGCCTTCCTCGGCGCGCCGCGCACCACGCGCCAAAGCCGCAACTTCTCGATCGGCGGCTCCGTGATCGCCGTGTTCGGCCTGCGCATGGCGGGATTCGCCTGCTCGGTGATGGCGGTGAAGTCGCCTGGCCCAGTGCTGTTCCAATACGCGATGGTCCTGGGCGCCATCGGTGTCGGGCTGTGGTTGATCATCGGCGGCATCGTGGTCGAGCCGCCGCCCCGCCTCATGGAGGCCATCAACAGGTCGAACGCGCGCATCGCGCGGCTGTTCGGGCGGCCGGCCGCCGCATGAGCATGCTCACCAACACCCTCGGGCGCTATTTCGCCGGACGCTTCGTCGTCGCGGCGCTCGGCGTGTTCGCGGGCATCTTCCTGCTGCTGGTGCTGGTCGACTACATCGAGATGGTGCGCAAGACCTCAGGGCTCGCATCCGCCTCCGCGATCATGGTGGCCGAGACCTCGCTGTTCCGGGTCCCGCAATTGCTGGAGAAGCTGACGCCGTTCTGCATGCTGATCGGCGCCATGACCTGCTATCTCGCCCTCTCCCGCCGGCTCGAGCTCGTGGTCGCGCGCGCCGCCGGAATCTCCGCGTGGCAATTCATCTCGCCGGCTCTCGGCAGCGCGCTCCTGATCGGGGTGATCGCCACCGTCGCCTACAATCCGATGTCGGCGAACCTGCGCGAGCTGTCCAAGCGCATGGAAGCCGAGCTGTTCGGCTCGGCCCCCGGCGGCGGCATCCAGGACGCCTCCGGCTTCTGGCTCAACCAGGTCACCAATGACGGCCAGGTCATCATCAACGCGGCGCGCAGCGAGCAGCAGGGCGTCCGGTTGACCGGCCTGACCCTGTTCCGATTCGATACGGACTGGCATTTCAAGGAGCGGATCGAGGCGCGCGAGGCGGCGCTGGAGTCCGGTCACTGGCTGTTCAAATCGGTGCGCCGCTTCTCGCTGGATTCGCCGCCGATCGACCAGGCGACGTTGGAGATTCCGACGACGCTGACCGAAGCCCAGATCCGCAACAGCTTTTCCACACCCGAGACTGTGTCCTTTTGGCAACTACCGAGCTACATCCGCTCCTCGGAGAGCTCGGGCTTCGCGACAGCCGGCTATCGACTCCAGTATCACAAGCTCCTGGCACAGCCGTTTTTGCTGGCCGCCATGGTGATGCTGGCGGCTTCCGTGTCGTTGCGTTTCTTCCGGATGGGCGGCGTGCAGAAGATGGTTTTGAGTGGCGTGGGCGCAGGCTTTCTGCTCTACGTTTTGTCGAAAGTGACTGAAGACTTGAGCAAGGCTGAGTTGATGCATCCGATCGCTGCGGCGTGGTTGCCCGCGGTGGTGGGCGGCCTCACCGGCTTTTTGGCCTTGTTGTATCAGGAGGACGGTTAGTGACTGCCGTCCATCGAGGGCTCGTGTCTTGTTTGACGCAGCGTACTGTGGTGCGCGCGAACGGATACGGCTTGTCCATTCGCAGGCTCCTGCTGGCCGTCGCCGCCGTGGCGTCGCTCGGCGGGCTGATGGACGTTGCGGCCGTGACGCCGGCCTCCGCTCAGAGCTTCACCTACAATCCGCTGCCGCCGCGTGCGAAGCCGCCGAAGGTCGCCAACGACAACCAGATGCTGGTTCAGGCGACCGAGGTCGACTACGACTACAACAATTCGCGCGTCTCCGCGGTCGGTAACGTCCAGCTGTTCTACAACGGCACGAGCGTCGAGGCCGACAAGGTCATCTACGACCAGAAGACCAAGCGGCTGCATGCCGAAGGCAACGTCCGCATGACGGATGCCGACGGCAAGATCACCTATGCCGAGATCCTGGATCTCTCCGACGACTACCGCGACGGTTTCGTCGATTCGCTGCGCGTGGACACCGCCGACCAGACCCGCATGGCGGCGAGCCGCGCCGACCGCTCCAGCGGCAACTACACGGTGTTCGAGAACGGCGTCTACACGGCCTGCGCGCCGTGTAAGGAC
The DNA here is from genome assembly GCF_054061875.1 of Bradyrhizobium sp. S3.7.6. NCBI lineage: Bacteria > Pseudomonadati > Pseudomonadota > Alphaproteobacteria > Hyphomicrobiales > Nitrobacteraceae > Bradyrhizobium > Bradyrhizobium sp. S3.7.6. The sequence continues at coordinate 5,774,691 of NZ_JBSSEQ010000001.1, forward strand.
GATCCGAAGAAGCCGCCGCTGTGGCAGGTCAAGGGTGCGCGCATCATCCACGACCAGCAGGAGAAGATGCTGTATTTCGAGACGGCACAGCTCGAATTCTTCGGCGTGCCGATCGCCTACATGCCCTATTTCTCGACGCCCGACCCGACCGTGAAGCGCAAGACCGGCTTCCTGATGCCGGGCTTCACGTCGAACACGCCGTTCGGCTACGGTGTCGAAGTTCCGTTCTACTGGGCGATCGCGCCCGATATGGACATGACCTTCAGCCCGCGCATCACCTCCAGGCAGGGCGTGCTGTTCCAGGCCGAGTACCGCCAGCGCCTGATGGACGGCGCCTACCAGATCCGAGTCTACGGCATCGACCAACTCGACCCCGGCGCACTCGCCGGCCAGCCCGGCGACCGCCAGTTCCGCGGCGCCGTCGACACCAAGGGTCAGTTCGCGCTGAACGACAAGTGGGTCTGGGGCTGGGACGGCGTCGTCATGTCCGACTACTACTTCTTCTCGGACTACCGCTTGTCGCAATACCGCGATCCGCTGGGCTCGTTCCTGTATCTGCCGACCGACGCATTGTCGCAGCTCTATCTGACCGGCGTCGGCAATCGCAGCTTCTTCGATGCGCGCACGATGTACTGGCTGAGCTACTCGGGCAACCAGAGCCAGGTGCCGATCGTCTATCCCGTGATCGACTATTCGAACGTGCTCAACTATCCGGTGTTCGGCGGCGAGTTCAGCTACAAGACCAACTTCACCAACCTGTCGCGTGACACGGCGGTGTTCGATCCGATCACCACGCTCGCCAATACCGCCAGCCTGTGCACGACGACGTCGGCCGATCCGCTCGCGCGCACGCCGTCGCAGTGCTTGCTGCGCGGCGTCCCCGGCACCTACACCCGCCTCACGGCGGAAGCGCAGTGGCGCAAGTCCTACACCGACCCGTTCGGCGAGATCTGGACACCGTTCGCCAGCCTCCGCGCCGACGCGATCAACGCCTCGATCTCCAACCAGCCGGGCGTGTCGAACTACCTGCCGGTCGGCGACACCCAGGCGTTCCGCCTGATGCCGACCGTCGGCCTCGAATACCGCTATCCCTTCATCAACGTTCAGCCCTGGGGCTCGACCACCATCGAGCCGATCGCGCAGGTCATCATCCGGCCGAACGAGCCCTATGCCGGCAAGTTCCCGAACGAGGACGCCCAGAGCATGGTGTTCGACACCTCGAACCTGTTCAGCGTCGACAAGTTCTCCGGTTACGACCGCGTCGAGGGCGGCGGCCGCGCCAATGTCGGCGTGCAGTCCACCACGCAGTTCGACAAGGGCGGCGCCGTCAAGGTGCTGTTCGGCCAGTCCTACCAGCTGTTCGGCCTGAACTCCTACACGGTTCAGGACACCATCAACACCGGCCTTGATTCCGGCCTCGACAAGCCGCGCTCGGATTACGTGGCGAGCGCCAGCTACTCGCCCAACAGCACCTACACGTTCAGCGTCCGCTCCCGCATGGACGAGCAGACCTGGAACGTGCAGCGCTTCGAGGCGGAAGGCCGCGCCAACTTCAATCGCTGGTCGGTCAGCATGATGTACGGCAATTACGCCGAGCAGCCGGAGCTCGGCTATCTGACGCGGCGCGAGGGCATCCTGACCTCGGGCTCGATCAAGGTCGCGGCCAATTGGGTGGTGACCGGCTCGGCGCGCTGGGACCTCGAGGCCAACAAGATCAACCAGTATGTGCTCGGAGCGGGCTATGTCGACGATTGCTTCGTGCTCGGCGTGAACTATGTAACTTCGTATAGTTACTCTGCGGGCACGGCGCCGCCCGTACTGAACCACGCGTTCATGTTCCAGATTGGCCTGCGCACGCTGGCGACCTCGACCGGGTCCAGCTCGTCCGCCGGCTACCAATGAACCGTCTGAAATGACGGCCGGGCTCTCCCGAGAGCGAGCTCATCCCGGCTGACATGCGAGCGATAATCATGACGACCCAATTGCCTGTTTTTCGCCTCCTCCTCGCCATCGGTGCCGGGTTGATCCTCACCGGCCTGCCCGCGCCGTCGTGCGCGCAGAACATCGTCGTGATGGTCAACGGCGACCCGATCACCGATTTCGACATCGAGCAGCGCTCCAAGCTCGACCAGCTGACCACGCAGAAGACCCCGAGCCGCCAGGACGTCATCAACGAGCTGATCGACGACAAGGTGAAGCTCAAGGAAGGCAAGAAATACGGCGTCGACCCCGGCATCTCCGACATCAACCAGTCCTACGAGGGCATGGCGCAGCGCATGCGCATCACGCCGGATCAGCTCACCAAGTCGCTCGAGGTCAAGGGCGTCCGCCCCGAGACGCTGAAGGGCCGCATGAAGGCCGAGATGGTCTGGACCAGCCTCGTACGCGGACGCTTCAAGGAGAAGCTGATGGTCGGCGAGCGCGACGTCGCGCAGGCCGTGCAGGCCCAGACCGGCGACAAGCTCCAGATCGAGGGCACCGAGTACAAGATGCAGCCGATCGTGCTGATCGTGCCACGCGGCTCGTCCCCGGCGTTCCTGGAGACGCGGCAGAAGGAAGCCGAGACCTATCGCTCGCGTGTCGGAAGCTGCGAGGAAGCCAATTCGCTGTTCCGCTCAACGCCGAACGCCACCATCCGCGACACCGTCACCAAGACCACCGCGGAACTGCCCGACGCGCTTCGCAAGGTGCTCGACGACACCCAGATCGGCCACCTGACCGCGCCGGAGGTCACCAAGGCGGGCATCGAGATGGTCGTGCTGTGCTCGCGCAAGCCGACCATGATCGACACGCCGAAAAAGCGCGAGGTCCGCGAGAAGATGTATTCGGAGAAATACGAGAAGACCCAGAAGGCCTATCTCGATGATCTCCGGAAAGCGGCGATGATCGAATATCGCAACCGCTGATGGCCAACTTCGCCTTAGAACCTTCCATCAAGCCTTCGAAGCCCCTCGCCCTGACCCTGGGAGAGCCCGCCGGCATCGGCCCCGACATCACGATCGCAGCCTGGCTCAGACGCCGCGAACTGAACCTGCCCGCCTTCTATCTGCTCGGCGACGAGGCCTTCGTCGCTCGCCGCGCCAAGGCCCTCGGCGCCGGTATCCGGATTGCCTCGGTAAGCGCCGGCGAGGCCGCAGCCGCGTTCACCGAGGCCCTGCCCGTGGTCGCAACGGGCGAGAGTGCAACAGCCGAGCCCGGCAAGCCCGATGAAGCGAGCGCGCCGGCCGCGCTCGCTTCGATCCGGCAAGCGGTCGCCGACGTCCGTGAAGGCCGCGCCGGCGCCGTCGTCACCAACCCGATCGCCAAGAGCGTGCTCTACCGCTCAGGCTTCCGCCATCCCGGCCACACCGAATACCTCGCCGAGCTCGCCGCAAAGAACGGCCGCGTGCCGCAGCCGGTGATGATGCTGTGGTCGCCGCGGCTCGCCGTGGTGCCCGTGACCATCCACGTCTCCTTGCGCGATGCGCTGGCCCAGCTCACCAGCGAGCTCATTGTCTCGACCGTGCGCATCGTCGCGACCGAGCTGAAATCCCGCTTCGGCATCGAAAGGCCGCGCATCGCGATCTCCGGCCTCAACCCGCATGCCGGAGAGGACGGCTCGCTCGGCCACGAGGAGCAGACCGTGATTGCACCAGCGCTCAAAGCGTTGCGTAGCGACGGCATCGAGGCGAAGGGACCGCTCCCTGCCGACACCATGTTCCACGAGGCCGCACGCAGCACCTATGACTGCGCCGTCTGCATGTACCACGACCAGGCGCTGATCCCGATCAAGACGGTCGCCTTCGACGACGCGGTCAATGTCACCCTCGGCCTGCCCTTCATCCGCACCTCGCCCGATCACGGCACCGCGTTCGACATTGCCGGCACGGCCAAGGCCAATCCGGCAAGCCTGATCGCCGCGCTCAAGCTCGCAAGCCGCATGGCGGCTGCGCAAAGCTGATGAGCGCGATCGACGACCTCCCGCCGCTTCGCGAGATCATTCGCCAGCACGCACTGTCGGCACGCAAATCGCTGGGGCAGAACTTCCTGCTCGACCTCAATCTCACCGCGCGCATCGCGCGTGCCGCCGCGCCGCTCGAGGACTCCACCATCGTCGAGATCGGTCCCGGCCCGGGCGGGTTGACGCGCGCGTTGCTCGCGCTCGGCGCCAAACGCGTCATCGCCATCGAGCATGACGAGCGCGCGATCCCTGCCTTGCAGGATATTTCCGCGCGCTACCCTGATAGGCTCGAGATCGTGCATGGCGATGCCATGACCTTCGACCCGCGTCCGCTGCTCAATGGCGAAAGAACCAAGATCGTCGCGAACCTGCCTTACAACATCGCGACCCAGCTCCTGATCGGCTGGCTCACGACCGACCCCTGGCCGCCCTGGTACGACATGATGGTCCTGATGTTCCAGCGCGAGGTCGGTGAACGGATCGTGGCGCGCGAGGACGAGGAGGCCTATGGCCGCCTCGGCGTGCTCGCCAACTGGCGCTGCGAGACGAAGATCCTGTTCGACATTTCGCCGTCGGCCTTCGTGCCGCCGCCGAAGGTCACCTCCTCCGTCGTGCGGCTGGTGCCGCGCGCAGAGCCCCTGCCTTGCGATCGCAAGCTGCTCGAACAGGTCGCAGCCGCCGCTTTCGGGCAGCGCCGAAAAATGCTGCGACAAAGCCTGAAATCGCTTCAAGCGGATCCCGCTCGCCTTGCCGCGGCCGCAGGTGTCGATGCGACGCGGCGTGCCGAGACCATCCCGATATCAGGCTTTGTTGCCATGGCGCGTGAATTGGCGGATATACGAAAGCAAGCTGGATAACAGGAATTTCGGAGGAAGGAATATGGCGTTGATGCGTCGGCAGTCCCTGGTCAAGTTCGATGCGCCGTTGTGCGAGACCATCGTCGACACGCCGAAGCCGAAAGGCGCCGAAGTGCTGGTGCGCATCGAGCGCTGCGGCCTCTGCCATTCCGACCTGCACATCCAGGACGGCTATGCCGATCTCGGCGGCGGCAAGAAGCTCGACACCACGCGCGGCATGACGCTGCCCTTCACGCTCGGCCACGAGATCGCGGGCGTGGTCGACGAAGTCGGCTCGGACGTGCCGGCGAACCTTGTCGGAGCCAAGAAGGCGGTGTTCCCGTGGATCGGCTGCGGCCAGTGCCGCGACTGCGCCAATGGCGACGAGAACCTTTGCGCGAAACAGCGCTTCCTCGGCGTCTCCATCGACGGCGGCTTCGCCACCCACGTGCTGGTGCCCGACGCAAAGTACCTGCTCGACTACGATCCCCTGCCCGTCAACCAGGCCGCGACCCTGATGTGCTCCGGCGTGACCGCCTACGGCGCGCTCAAGCGCCTGGTCGACCGCCCGCGCCAGCGCAATCTGCTGCTGATCGGTCTCGGTGGCGTCGGCATGATGGGCCTGTCGTTCGCGCAGGCGATGTTCAAGCAGCCGATCACGGTGGCCGATCTCTCGCCGGCCGCACGCGAGACCGCGCTGAAGAACGGCGCAGCCGTCGCCTACGATCCGTCCGAGCCCGACGTGATCAAGCGCATCCTGAAGGAAACCGAGGGCGGCTTCGACGAGGTGGTAGATTTCGCCGGCAATGAGAAGTCGATGGCCTTTGCCGTGGCGGTCGCCGCGCGCGGCGGCAAGGTCGTCGTCTCCGGCCTGATGGGCGGCCAGTTCACCCTGCCGATGGTGCAATGGGTCTACAAGCGCCTGACCGTCGAAGGCTTCATGGTCGGCACGCTCGCGGAAGCCCAGGAGCTGATGGCGCTCGCCCGCGCCGGCAAGATCAAGCCGACGCCGATGCGCGAGGAGCCGATGGGCGACGTCCAGAAATGGATCGACGAGTTGCGCGCCGGCAAGGTCGTCGGCCGCATCGTGCTGAAGAACTGACGCGCAGGAAAATCTGGACAGGCTTGGCGGCGGGATGAGGTCTCGCCGCCGCGCTTTCCTCCGGCGAATTAACCCGGAATTGACGCAAGCCCCGGTTCCAAATAGGGGAACCGGCACGTCGCGAACTAAAGTCCTCGACAGCTTTCTCTTTGGAATTCTGGTGAGGCCATACAGACCATTCGCCGCTTCCTGGCCGATGAAACCGCAGCCACTGCGATCGAATACGGCCTGATCGCAGCCGGCATCGCGCTCGCGATCATCGCCGTGGTCAACAATCTCGGCTCGTCGTTGAAGTTGAAGTTCGGCTCGATCAGCACCTCGCTGAAGTAGCGCGAAACCTGCGCGCGCTGAAGGTACGTCGCCGCGCGGAACGGCTGCGACCACACCGCGTTGGCAGCGCATGTCCATTCGTTGCACCGTCGAAAGCGCATTCTTCATCGCCTGGAGCTTCCTGGAGCAGAGCGGCGAGCTCGGGCCTCCGGACGAGACCGCGAACACCATTCTGGATGCCATCGAAGCGCAGCTCAGGACCGGAGAGCGCCGGCAGTTGATGCTCGCCAACAAGGCGATCGGTGCCTACCGCAAGCAGGTGGCCCAAAGCCGCCTCCTGGCCGAACGCCAGATCCGTCTCGGATAAGAGCCCGCGGCGCCCCACAAGCGCTGGCTCATTTGGAAATTCCGTAGTTCTCCGGATGAGAACAAAGTTCGCAGCGTGTCCTGCGGGCAACGCCGGACGGCGCGACGCCTCGCTGCTGCGAACTTTTCGGTTTCCCGCAAACACTTGTGTTCACTTTGGAACTGTCGGTTCCTGCGCGGAAACGTAGGGTTTTCCTGGAGACGCCGATTCCCGGCCAACGAAGAGCCCAGAGACAAGAAGAGTGACCGGCCGGCCCAGGAACGATCTCCTGCGAAGGCTCAGCGCCCAGGATTTCGAGCTGCTCGCGCCGCACCTGCAATCGGTCGAGGTCGCCGCCAACCACGTTCTGCATCACGCCGGCGACGGCATCTCCGTCGTCCACTTCCCCTGCGGCCCTGCGTTCGTGTCGTTCGCGGTGCCGGTTGAGGATGACCGCGAGGTCGAAAGTCTCCTGGTGGGCCGCGAGGGCGGGGTCGGTCTTTCCGCAGGCCGCAGCCCGTCGCCGGCCTTTTCCCGCGTCGTCGTGAAGGTCGGCGGCACGCTGGTCCGCCTGCCGCTGCGCGCGCTCGAGCAGGCGCAGCAGCGATCGCCCAGCATGCATGAGATTTTTTCGCGCTACGCAGCCTGCCAGTTCGCACAGCTGCTCCAGACCGCGGCCTGCAACGCGGCGCATTCGATCGAGCAACGCGCGGCGAAATGGATCATTGCGGCCCGAGAGCATATCGGCAGCGACGAAATCCGCCTTACCCATGAGCAGCTCGCCAGCATGCTCGGCGTCTCCCGCAGCTATGCCAGCCGCGTCATCCAGACGTTCAAGGCCAGGCGCATCCTCGCGACCCGCCGCGGCGCCATCCTGATTCTCGATGCGCCGGCACTCGAGACAAGCGCCTGCACCTGCAACGGCGCGGTGAAGAAGCACTTTCGCGAAGTGCTGGGACGCTCGGCGGGCTAGAACGATCCGCGCAGCCGGAACATATTCGCGTGGCCCGCATTGCCCGACATGGCGCGGTACTTCTTTCATTTCGAGGGCCAGCAACCTCACACCGACACGACCGGTGAAACGCTCCTCGACGACGATGCCGCCTGGCGCGAAGCCGTCCGCCTCTCCCGCGACGTCGAGCATGCGCTGCGCCCCGGCGACAGCTGGACGCTCAGCGTGTTTGACGGAAGCGAGCCTGTCTTCGTGCTTGCAATGGTGACACGGCGGTTTCGCTGACAGCCCTTCCCGTCGCCTCCGCACCGATCACATCAGACCACCAATTGGAACGCCGCGAATGTCCCATGCGTTGGCATCTCGTGAGGCAACGACGGAGTCAAAGCCCATGACGAAGCCGCTGACGAAAACGGTCAAGCCTGTTCCCGCGGAGAACCAGAGCCACAAGGGTCCCGGCAGCACGCCGTCAATTCCGCTCGACACCACCAAGGGCCATCGCGACGACGAGAAGCAGAACATTCGCGAACAGGCCGAGCACGGCAACATCACCCAGAACACCACGAACAGGCGCATGGGCTAAAAGACCAGGGGGATCGAAGAGAGGAGACACGAACTTGGTCGATCTCGGCAAATGGTACGATCCGATATCCGAGCGCTGGATCGCACCACGTGAATCACGATTGGAAGAAAAATCCTCTCATGCAAGCGAGAACCACGTCCTTGAGCTGCAGCGGACCATCGAAGTTCAGCGCATCTGGCGCGCACTTGTCGATTGCTGCGCCCGCGACTGATGATCTTGCGCGCACGCCGCGGCGGATCGACCCGCCGCCGGCCGCGCCGTTGTAACCCTGCATGAACGATCCTGCTTCATCCGCAAGGCCCGTCGCAACCGCGATATGCTATCTGTCTATCATCGTTGGCTGCGCCTGCCTGCTGCTGGCCGCAATCTGCATCGCCATCGCCTGCCAGGTCTTTATCCAGACCGGCGTGTTCGCCCAGTCCTACGCGCTGGTGGGACTCATCAGCACTGCGCTGGGATGTCTGGCGCTGACGCTGGCGCGGGTGTGGAAGTAAACACCGATCCATCCCTCATCATTCCGGCGTGCGTGGCCCGGGGTGGATGCCCGGGATAAGCCCGGGCATGACGGCCTGTAACGCTCCCATGCGATTGCCCTGCACAGAATGTCGCACCGCTTTTCGCCGGCGCGCCGGGCTGGTAGATTGGCGTCATTGCCTTGAAGAATTTTCGCTTTGGGGGTTTTCATGCGCGCGAGGATTTTCAATCGCGTCGTGGGGCTGGCGGCGCTGGCCGCAGCCCTGCTTATCGCCGGGGCGGCGCCGGCCTCGGCCGAGAAGCGCATTGCGCTGGTCGTCGGCAACTCCGCCTACAAGAACATCACGCCGCTCGACAACCCGTCCAAGGACGCGAGCCTGATGGCGGAGACGCTTGCCGCGCTCGGCTTCACACTGGTCGGCGGCCGCGCCCAGCTCGATCTCGACAAGGGCGCGATGGACATCGCGGTGCAGAGCTTTGGCCGGCAGGTCCAGGGCGCCGACGTCGCGCTGTTCTATTATGCGGGTCACGGCGTGCAGGTCGCCGGCTCCAACTATCTCGTGCCTGTCGGCGCCAATCCGACGCGCGAGGCCGATGTCGATTTCCAGATGACCGACGTCAACCTCGTGCTGCGGCAGATGCAGGGATCGGGCACGCGCCTCAACCTCGTGATCCTCGACGCCTGCCGCAACAACCCGTTTGGCTCGCGCGGCCTGCGATCCTCCGACGGCGGCCTTGCGCAGATGCGCGCGCCGGAGGGCACGCTGATCTCCTACGCCACGCAGCCCGGCAACGTCGCGCAAGACGGCAGCGACGGCCACAGCCCCTACACCAAGGCGCTGGCGGCGACGGTCCGGACCGCGGGCCTCGACGTGTTCCAGACCTTCAACCAGGTCGGCCTCGCCGTGAAGCGCGCCACGTCAGGCGCGCAGCAGCCCTGGGTGTCATCCTCGCCGATCGACGGCACCTTCTATTTCGTGCCGCCGACGCAAAGCCCGCCGCCGCAGGTCGCGGCGATGCAGCCCGATCCGCTGCCGGCGGATCGGCTGCGCGCCGATCCCGATCGCGTGCCGCTGCGCGATGCCGCGCTGCTGAGCGAATTGAGCGAGCGGCTCTACGAGCTCAATTTCGATCCTGAGACGCCCGATGGACTGACCCGTGCGATCACCAAGCTCCAGCAGCGGATATCGATGGCGCCGACGGGCGAGGCAACCGAAGGCCTGCTGCTGCGGATGCGCAAGATGGAGGATCTGAAGCCGTGGGGCTCGATCGTGTACGGTCCCGACAACAGCAAATGGGGCATATCGTGGAACCACGCCTCGCGGCGCGCGGCGGTGGCGGATGCGCGCGGCAATTGCGCCGGCGCCAAATGTCCGATCGAGCTCTCCTTCTACGGCAACCGCTGCGGCGCGTTCGCGATATCAGACAAATCCTGGTCGCTGGTCCAGCGCGACAGCATCCAGCACGCCAGGGATGCCGCGCTTGACGAATGCGGCAAGGCTGGCAAAGCTTGTCGCATTATCGGATCCGTCTGCGCCGACGGCTCCGGCCGCTGATACCTTTTTCATTTCGGATTGTTTCCTCATGCCCAATGCCGTCGTCCGTACGATCGCCCTTGCGTCCCTCCTCAACCTCGCCCTCGCCTCGTCGTCCGCCTTCGCGCAGTCCGGCAGCGCCGGCGGCTCGATCGGCAACGACGAAAAGTCGCTGTCCGGCTCGCGCCAGGATACTTCTTCAGGCCGCTCGGCCGAACCGGCCGCGCCCTCACGCCGGAGCAAGCCGGCGACCGAGGAACGCTCGTCGCCTCGGCGAAGCGGAGGTGGCGGTGGAGGTGGCGGCGGTGGTTTCGACGGTGCCTGGGCGGTCGTCAGCGTTGGTTGCGGCGGCAGCACGAGCGGCGCTGTCGTCGTGAGCTCGGGCAAGATCATCGGCGAAGGCGTTCGCGGAACCGTCAGCACGGGCGGCTCGGTCAGCACGTTCGGCCAGGGCCAAGGCGTGACCTTTACCAGCACGGGCCGGCTCTCGGGCCGCAGTGGTTCCGGAACGTGGCGCCGCTCCGACGGCTGCGGCGGAACCTGGAGTTCGGCGAAGCAATAGCCCTCGAAAACGCCTGAATTCGCGGCGGAACGAACGCCGCGCAGGCCCGATTCAAGCCACATCCTCTCCGGATTTGCGGCTCATTGCCACCCAAGTCTTTGATGACAAAGGGAAGGTAAAGAGTTGCGTTATGCGTAATCGGGAGACCAGGATGGGCAACCGCACCGCGAAGTTCATATCTGCGCTTGTCGGCAGCATCATCGCCGGCACACCACTGGCCGCCGTGTCGCAGAATGCACCGGAGGCAACGAGCTCGGCAAATGCCGCCAGCGACTGCCTCGCCTCGCCAAAGGGCGTCGCGCCGCAGGGGCAGCATTGGTACTATCGCCTGGAGCGCGGGAGCAAGCGGCAATGCTGGTATTTGCGCGCCGAAGGCGGCAAGGACAGCGCCAAGGCCGTGCAGACCGCGCAGGCTGCGCCCGATGCACCGACGGCAGATTCAGCAGCGCCGCAGCAGCACCCAGTGCAGGACGCACGCGCCGAATATCTGACGCCGCAGGGCAATACCGCGCCGACGACGCCGAATGCGCCCGCACCAGCGAAACCGGCGCCGATGCAACAAGCTGCCACTCCCTCCGCTGACAGCAACGCGCAGCAGCCCCCGGTCGCCACGCGCTGGCCCGATGCCTCCGCCGCGGCTCCGTCGCCCGCACCGCAGGCTGCGCCCGCTCCTGTCGCCTCGCCTGCGCCGCCGAGCGCGAAGCCGTCAAAATCCCCTGCCCCGGTCACGCTTGCCGCGGCAGATGCCACCACCGATAAAGCGACCGGCTCGCTCCAGACGCTGCTGCTCGTGATCGGTGGCGCGCTGGCGCTCGCCGGCCTCCTCGCCAGCATCATCTATCGCTTCGCAGGCGGACGACGCGTCCGCGTCCAGGATCGTCGCGTCAATTGGGACAATCGGGAGCCGCACGACGACGGCCGCGCACCCTGGCTCGAGGCGATGCCGACTGCCGCGCCGCGCGCGCAGCAGCCGCGCCCGGTGGATTTCGATGCCGCCCGTCCCCAGGCGGCCGCGCGTCCCCAAGCTGCCCAGCGCGAAGCCGCGCAGCCCAAGGCCGCGCAGCTCAAGGCGATCGATCACGCGATCGATGCCGTCGATCAGCGGGCGCCCCAAGCCCGCAACGAGGTCGCAGAGCTCGACGAGGCCAACATGTTCAACGGAGAGTTCGAGATCGAGGCATCGGCCCCCCGGCTCGCGGCCAACGACATCAATGACAAGGGGGCGGCCGATCGCGATGACGACGTGCAGATCGAGGACGCCGTCGACGTCGACGTGATCACGGCGATGCTGGAACGGCTGGCGCAGGAAGGACCGCGCCTCGCGAAGCCTAACCTTGAAGCTGGCCTTGCAAACCTCGTACGAAACCAACGAGGCCAGTCCGCCGCTCGCGCTTGAGGCGCTCGGCCTTCAGGATCGACTGCACTTCGGCAAACGCCTCGTCGACCGCGTGGTTGATGACGATGTAGTCGTACTCGGCCCAGTGGCTCATCTCGTGGCTGGCGCGGCTCATGCGCTTGCGGATCACCTCGTCGGAATCCTGCGCGCGCGAATGCAGCCGCTTCTCGAGATCGGCGGCCGAGGGCGGTAAAATGAACACGCTAACGACGTCCGCGCGCGCCTTCTCGCGGAGCTGCTGCGTGCCCTGCCAATCGATGTCGAACAGCACGTCCTGCCCGGCCGACAGCGCCGCCTCGACCGGCGCACGCGGCGTGCCGTAGCTGTTGTCGAACACCGTCGCCCATTCCAGCAACTCGTCGCCCTTCACCATCGCGCCGAACCTGGCCTTGTCGACGAACAGGTAGTCGCGGCCGTCGACCTCGCCCGGCCGCATCGCCCGCGTGGTCGCGGAGACCGACATCCGCAGGCCGGGCATGCGGTCGATCAGCAGACGCGACAGCGTCGTCTTGCCCGCGCCCGACGGCGAGGACAGCACGAACATCAATCCACGCCGCTCGACACCGTCAGTTCCGTGACCGCCCGTCGTCATCGATCACTCCAGATTCTGGACCTGTTCGCGGAATTGCTCGACCACGTTCTTCATGGCCAGGCCCGTATTGGTCAGCTCGATGTCGTTCGACTTCGAGCAGCAGGTGTTGACCTCGCGGTGAAACTCCTGCGCCAGGAAGTCGAGCTTGCGGCCGATTGGGCCGCCCTTGCCAATCAGCTCGCGCGCCTGCGCGATGTGCGAGGCGATGCGGTCGAGCTCCTCGCGGATGTCGGCCCTGGTGGCGATCAGGATCGCCTCCTGCATCAGGCGGTCGGAATCGAACCGGTCGGAGGTGTCGAGCAGGGTCGCGATCTGCTCGGCGAGCCTCGCCTTGATCGCCTCGGGCTTGCGGCCCGGCGCAGCTTCCGCCTTCCTCGCCAGCACTTCGACCTCGTCGACCCGCTGGGTCAGGATCTGCCCGAGCGACGTGCCCTCGCGCTTGCGCATCTCGACGAGATCGGCGAGCGCCTTGTCGAAGGCCTCCGCGGCGGCGGCACGCGCGGCCTTGTCCTCCTCCTCGTCACCCTCGGGCTCGGCAACCTCGACGACGCCCTTGATGGCGAGCAGGCCGTCGACGCTCGGCGCGACCGCATCGACCTTGCCGGCGATCATCGCGGCCGCCTTCAGGACGGCATTGAGCACGTCCTCGTTGACGCGGACGGAAGCTGCGGCGTTGGCGCGCTTGACGTTGAGATTGGCGTAGACGGTCCCGCGCGACAAAAGCTCGCCGGCGCGCTTCTTGGCGTGGGCCTCAAGCTCGTCGAACCCCTGCGGCAACCGCACCCTGAGGTCAAAGCCCTTGGCGTTGACCGACTTCAATTCCCATTCGAACGTATACGGCCCGCTAGCGCCGTGGCTTCGGGCAAAGCCGGTCATGGACGACAGCGCCATCAGGTCAATTTCTCCGGAAACTCAGGATTCGCGAGGCCCATCAGGCCACGCGAATCTTAAGACTATTTTGCGGGAAAGTGGAATCCGCAAAGTCCCGCAGGCAGATCTGCGCGAACCTAGCGCTGGACCACCGGCGGCGACGGCTGCACCGCGCCCTGGCGGGCGGGCGCGGGATTGGCGGGGCGAGCGGCTGGCGGCTTTTTCTGCTGATTGGGCCGCGCCGGCGTGGTCGCGGTCGGCGGATCCGCGGCCGCGCCGGGCGCGGCGGCCGCCGGCGGCTGCGCATCCTCGGCCGGCTCGACCGTGTCGTTCTGGATCTGCTTCTCCATCGCGCGGAGCTTGGCGACGTTCTTCTGGTGCGCGTCGTAGGTTTCGGTGAAGGCATGCCCGCCGGTGCCGTCGGCGACGAAATAGAGGTCGCGGGTGCGGGCCGGGTTGGCGGTGGCTTCCAGCGAGGCGCGGCCGGGGTTGGAGATCGGGCCCGGCGGCAGTCCCTCGATCACATAGGTGTTGTAGGGCGAAGGCTGCGTGATCTCGCTGCGCTTGATCGGACGGCCGAGCGTACCCTTGCCGCCGACCAGGCCGTAGATGATGGTCGGATCGGACTGCAGCTTGATTTTCTGCTTGAGCCGGTTGGCGAATACGGCAGCGACACGGCTGCGCTCGTCCGGCTTGCCGGTCTCCTTCTCGACGATCGAGGCCAGCGTCACCAGTTGCTCCGGCGATTTCACCGGAATGTCCTGGCTGCGGCGCTCCCAGATCTCGGCCAGCACGCGCTTGTGCGCCTGTTGCATGCGCTGGATCACCTGATCGCGCGGGGTCCCGCGCGGGAACTTGTAGGTCTCTGGCAGCAGCGTGCCTTCACGCGGCAACTCGCGGACGCTGCCGGTGAAGATGTCGTTGTCGGACAGCCGCGCCACGATCTGCTCGGAGGTCAGGCCTTCCGGGATCGTGACGGAATGCTGCACCACCTTGCCCTCGACGATGGTGGCGATGACGTCGCGCAAGGAGGCGTTCTTCTGGAACGAATACTCACCCGGCTTCAGGTCCGAGCTCGCCTTCAGCGCGGCGACGCTGGCGATGAACACCCACGGATTGACGTCGGCCACGCCTTCCCGGTTCAACGTCTCGGCGATGTCGCGCTTACCGGCCCGCTGCGGGATGTTGACGATCTTGTCTTCCTTCAGCGGCCCCGGCGCCTCGAGCAATTGCCGGCCGTAATAGTAGACGCCGCCGGCGCCGAGCATGGCGATCAGCAGAAGGGTGATGATGGCGTTGCCGACGATCACGAAGGGATTGCGCGCCCGGTCCGATCGCCTCGGCGGCGGCGGAACCTGCTCGGGCTCCAGCGCTGCCCGCGGACTCCGGGGCGAAATGGGCGGCCTTTCACTCATCGAAGCAACCTGAATCCTGCCGGTTCAATCGCGGCCAGACAATCGCTTGTCGAGCCAATGCACGCGCCCACGGGGTATGACTATCGCTGAATACGGCAAAACGGTGGATTCGTTTCAAACGCAAACTAATGAACCAGGCGGCGGAAGATCACCGACGCGTTGGTACCGCCAAAACCAAAAGAATTCGACAACGCGACGTTGACCTCGCGCTGCTTCGCAATGTGCGGCACGAGATCGATCGCAGTCTCCACCGACGGATTGTCCAGATTGATGGTCGGCGGCACGACATTATCGCGAATCGCGAGAATGGCGAAGATCGCCTCGATCGCGCCGGCGGCACCAAGGAGATGGCCGGTCGAGGATTTGGTCGAGGACATCGCGACCTTGGAAGCGGCGTTGCCGAGCAGCCGCTCGACCGCACCGAGCTCGATCTCGTCGCCGAGCGGTGTCGAGGTGCCGTGGGCGTTGATGTAGTCGAGATCGGATGCCGTGAGGCCGGCGCGCTTGAGCGCTGCCGCCATGCTGCGGAAGCCGCCATCGCCATCGGGCGACGGCGAGGTGATGTGGTAGGCATCGCCCGAAAGACCGTAGCCGATCACCTCGGCGTAGATCTTGGCGCCGCGGCGCTGAGCGTGCTCGAGTTCTTCCAGGACGAGCACGCCGGCGCCCTCGCCCATCACGAAGCCGTCGCGGTCCTTGTCGTAGGGACGCGATGCCTTCTCGGGCGTTTCGTTGAAGCCGGTCGAGAGCGCGCGCGCGGCGTTGAAGCCGGCAATGCCGATCCGGCTGATCGGCGACTCGGCGCCACCGGCAACCATGACGTCGGCATCGGCCAGCGCAATCAGGCGGGCGGCGTCGCCCACCGCATGTGCACCGGTCGAGCAGGCCGTGACCACCGAATGGTTCGGCCCCTTCAGGCCGTGCGCGATCGAGACGTAGCCGGAGGCAAGATTGATGAGGCGGCCCGGAATGAAGAACGGCGACACCCGGCGCGGTCCGCGCTCCTTCAGGAGGATCGCGGTTTCGGCAATGCCGGTGAGGCCGCCGATGCCGGAACCGATCATGGTGCCGGTCGCACACTTGTCCTCTTCGGTCTCGGGATGCCAGTTGGCATCATCGAGCGCCTGGCCGGCTGCGGCCATGCCGAAGATGATGAAGTCGTCGACCTTGCGCTGGTCCTTCGGCTCCATCCAGGTATCGGGATTGAAAGTATCGTTCGTGCCGTCGCCGCGCACGACGGTGCAGGCGTATTTGGTCTGAAGATCGGAGACATCGAAGCTCTCGATCCTGCGTGCGCCGCTTTCGCCGTTGAGGATGCGTTTCCAGGTCGGTTCGACGCCGCAGCCGAGCGGCGACACCATGCCGAGACCAGTGACGACAACCCGCCTCATGTTCGAAAACTCCGCATCGAAAGATTCACGGCCAATAACAAGAAACCGGCTGACCGCTGGTCAGCGGCCCGTCCGGTTTCAATGTTGTCCCCGCGAAAATGAAGAGCCTTAGCTCTTCGCGTTCTTCTCGAGAAACTTCGTGGCGTCGCCGACGGTGAGAATTGTCTCCGCGGCGTCGTCCGGAATCTCGCAACCGAATTCTTCTTCGAACGCCATCACCAGCTCGACGGTGTCCAGACTGTCGGCGCCGAGGTCGTCGATGAAGCTCGCAGCGTCGACAACCTTCTCGGGTTCAACACCAAGGTGTTCGACCACGATCTTCTTAACCCGCTCGCCAATGTCACTCATTGCATAACCTCGTGTTGTTCCCTGTAGACCCGACCCCCCGGGACGATACGAGCCGTCGTGGTCGTTGACTGCCTTCGCTTACGAACTTTGATTGGCCCCATCTTAACCGATGCAGGCCCGGCGAGACGGCCAAGGCTCCGCATCGCCAATATACAGGGTTTCAAAAACCTGCAATGGCGTTCTTTGCCCATCCGTTGAGCGTCCGGTTATCATACTTCAACTGCCTTGACTACAAGCCTCATTTCGCACCGGAAACGGCCGTTTGCCGCATCCCGCACCGCCCATGTGGGCAGTGCGGAAGGAGACGTCAGATCATGGCCATGCCGCCGTTGACGTGGATGGTTTGTCCTGTGACGTAGGCCGCTTCGTTCGAACTCAGGTAGACGGCGGCGGCTGCGATGTCCTCCGGCGTCCCCAGGCGGGCAGCCGGAACCTTGGCCAGAATCGTCTCGCGCTGCTTGTCGTTGAGCGCATCGGTCATCGGCGTCTTGATGAAGCCCGGAGCGATGCAGTTCGCGGTCACGCCGCGCTTGGCGTATTCGGCACCGAGCGTCTTGATCATGCCGATCAGGCCGGCCTTCGATGCCGTGTAGTTGCCCTGCCCGGGATTGCCGGTGACGCCGACGATCGACGTGATGGCAATGATACGGCCGAAGCGCTTGCGCATCATCAGCTTGGTCGCGGCGCGCGCCAGCCGGAAGGTCGAGGTCAGGTTGATGTTGATGACCTCCTCCCAGTCCTCGTCGCGGAGCTGGACGAAGAGATTGTCACGGGTGATGCCGGCATTGGCGACGAGAATGTCGACCTGCCCCATCGCGGCTTCCGCAGCGGGCACCAGCGCCTCGACCTCGTCGGCCTTGGAGAGATTGCAGGGCAGCACATGGGTACGCTCGCCGAGCTTGCCGGCAAGCTCATCCAGCACTTCCTTGCGCGTTCCGGAAATCGCAACGGTAGCACCCTGCGCGTGCAGCGCCTGCGCGATCGCGCCGCCGATGCCGCCGGTCGCGCCGGTGACGAGCGCCTTTTTGCCAGTCAGGTCGAACATTGAAAAACTCCTCTAGGCCTGCTTCGCAGCGGCCAATGCATCCTTGGCGGCGGCAATGTCGTTGGGACCACCGACCGACACGCCGACAGCGCCGTCCGCAATGCGCTTGACGAGACCCGACAGCACCTTGCCAGCGCCGATCTCGAAGAAGCGGTTGACGCCCTGCCCTGCCATATAGGCAACCGACTCGCGCCAGCGCACCGTGCCGGTGACTTGCTCGACCAGGCGGCGACGGATCTCGTCGGGATCGCTGATGGCGCTCGCCAGCACGTTCGACACCAGCGGCGCCGCCGGCGCCTTGATCGTGACCTTCGCCAGCGCCTCCGCCATGGCGTCGGCGGCGGGCTGCATCAACTTGCAATGGAACGGTGCGGACACCGGCAGCAGCATTGCGCGCTTGGCACCCTTGGTCTTGGCAATCTCGACGGCGCGATCGACCGCAGCCTTGTCGCCGGAGACGACCACCTGCCCGCCGCCATTGTCGTTGGCGGCCTGGCAGACCTGGCCCTGTGCCGCCTCGCCTGCGACCTCCATGGCGGCCTCGTAGTCGAGACCAAGGAGAGCGGCCATCGCACCGGCGCCGACCGGCACGGCTTTTTGCATTGCGAGACCGCGGGTGCGAAGCAACCGCGCGGTGTCCGAGATCGTCAGGCTGCCGGCCGCAGCCAGCGCCGAATATTCACCGAGCGAGTGGCCGGCGACGAAGGCCGCATCCCGCCCCACGGAAAACCCGGCTTCGGCCTCCAGCACGCGCAGCGTGGCGACAGATACCGCCATCAGCGCCGGCTGGGCGTTCTCGGTAAGCAGGAGCGTTTCTGCAGGACCATCCCAGATGATCGCCGTCAGCTTCTCCCCAAGCGCGGCATCGACCTCGTCGAACACGGCGCGCGCCACCGGAAAGGCGTCGGCCAAGGCCTTGCCCATGCCAACCGCCTGGGACCCCTGCCCTGGAAATGTGAATGCTGCCGTCATCGGCGCTCCCTGCTTGTCGGGCGTGATCCCTGCGAGAACCGGCAGCCGATGACGCACGGCCTTAGGCCATGGTTCCGGATCATGCTCCAAAGGGGGCCGTAGACACTGTCCGGGGCCGGAATGTCAAGCCAAGATAGGAACTTCGCCCGGGATTCAACGGGGAATGCCGGCCCTAGAATCCGCCATTGGTCTGATTGGCGTCGACCGCGGCCCCTGCCTGCGCACGGCGGGCGCTGTTCACGAGTTGCCCGGGCCGGTCATCCCGGTCCGGCTTCGCGGTCGCGAGCCGCAGCACCGCGGCGTAGCCCGGCTGCACCTCCATGCGATCTGCGTGCCGGCTCGCACTCAGCAGCCGATGCACCTTCGGCAGATTGTAGCAGGGCACGTAGAACAAGAGATGATGCTCGAGGTGATAGTTCACGTAGTACGGCGCGATGAACAGCCGCTCGAGAAAATTCGCATGCGTGGTGCGGGTGTTGCGCAAGGGATCGCTGCTGTCGGGCACGACGGCGTGCTCGGCGATGTTGCGGATGCGGGTGATGACCATCATCCAGGTCAACAGCGGCACCAGCCATAAAAGCGGATAGGCCCACCACACGCCGGCCGCCGCGAGCGCTGCGAACATCGCGGTATTGGCGAGACATTGCGGGCCGAGTTTCTCCCAGAAATGCGCCGCGCGCTGCCGCAACGTCCAGTCCTTCGGCCCGAGCGCATTGAGCAGTTGCGCCTTGCGCTGCTGGTAGCCGGTCTGCCCGGTGATGTCGCGAATGAACTTGCGGCGATAGCTCAGCCTGGTGATCGGAAACGGCGCCGACAGCACGAGATCGGGGTCATCCTCCTGCTGGGTGCGCGCGTGATGCTGAAGGTGATAGCGCCGATAGCTGCGCGTCTCCGCGAAGAGAGGATAGGCGCAGAACCATTGGCTCAGGGTCAGATTGGTCTTCTCGTCAGCGGACAGGCAGCCATGCGCGCCGTCATGCATCAGGATCGCGAGCCCGAGCTGGCGCGAACCGATGATGGCAACGGCGAGAATGTAGGTGATCGGGTTGGGCCACCACGCCACCAAAGCGATCGCTGCGACAATGAGTGCCCAGGCGTGGGCGATCAGCGCGACGCCTTTCCAGGTCACGCGCTGGCGCACGTCGGCGAGCTGGTCGTCGGTCAGGAAATCGCGGGCACGCATGCGAAGTGCAGTCATGGCCTAACCCTCCTCATTCGAATTGCCAGATGCGTCGCGCTCGTCGACCAGACGGAGGCGCGCCGTGTCGCTGGCTGATTTCGCCTGCTCGCCAAGCACACGCAGCATCTCGGCGCACAATTCATCCGGCGACCGGCCCATGGCGTACCCCTCGAGAATGACGCCGATGGCGACGGCCCAGAACCGCCGCGAGCTTTCGTCGGGCGCACGCAGGGAGCGCCAGCCGTGCCGCGCGACCTGGCTCGCATAGGCGCGTGCGCCTTCACCGTGCAGGCGCTCGATGGTGCGCTCGACCAGCGGCGCAAGATCCTGGCGCCGCCGGGTCAGCGTCAGCGCCTCTGCGAAGAAGGCGACCGAATCGCTCGCCGTCACGGTCTCGGCTAGCGCGCGGGTATAGTCCCGCGGCGTGCGCGCTTTCAGCGCTGCCTGCTCCGTCGCCCGCGCCAGATACAGCAGCTCTCGGCAAGCGCATTCGACGAACAGCGCCTCCTTGGTGCGGAAGTAATAGGTGATCTGGCTCGGGAACGCGTCCGCGGCGGCGGCGATGTCGGTGATGGCCGTGCCGGACAGCCCCCGCTCCCTGAACAGCGGGCTCGCCGCATCCAGCAGCAGCGACCGCATCTTGCGGCCGGCCGAACGTGTGGCCCGTGCCGCATGCTTGGGGTCGCCAGCCGCCTCTAACGGCTCATGGACCGACTTTTCCGCCATTGGGGTCCTCTGCGTTGATTTATTTGTATGCTATACAAACAAATAAATCAAGCTGGTATGGTCCGCGAGGACCGGTCCCGCTGCCCGCACCGGAACCATCCGGGGCCGAAAGCACGGCCTCCAACCTTGCAAAGCCGGCCAAAATCCGTATAAGCGCGCCATCCGCAGACCCCGGCCGGGAGCTGAACGGACGGTCTCAGCAAATCATTCGTGATTTTGGTGTGGCAGGGCCAGTCGGCCCGTCGTCCCGTGTTTCCGCCTTCTGAGCTTAATCCCAGAGTCCTTTCCGAAGGCCTCTTAAGGGCTTGACGCCGGGCGATGCGCCAACATGAGGAAAGGACCATTATGGCTCTCTATGAGCATGTTTTTCTCGCGCGCCAAGACGCGAGCACGCAGCAGGTCGAAGAGCTGACTGCGCAGATGACCGGCATCGTCGAGGGTCTCGGCGGCAAGGTCACCAAGACCGAGAATTGGGGCGTTCGCTCCCTCACCTACCGCATGAACAAGAACCGCAAGGCGCACTTCGTGCTGCTCAACATCGACGCGCCGTCCGCGGCGATCGCCGAGATCGAGCGCCAGGAGCGCATCAGCGAAGACGTGATCCGCTATCTCAGCGTCCGCGTCGAGGAGCTCGAGGAAGGCCCGTCGGCGATGATGCGCAAGGCTGACCGTGACCGCGAGCGTGACGACCGTGGCGGCGGCTTCCGCGGCGATCGTGAAGGCGGTGGCTTCCGTGGCGACCGCGAGGGTGGTTTCCGTGGCGGCGATCGCGACGGTGGTGGCTTCCGCGGTGACCGCGGTCCGCGCCGTCCGCGCGACGAAGCTGAAACGACAACGCCGGATGCGGAGTAAGATCAATGGCTGAAGCTGGTGCACGCCGTCCGTTTTTCCGTCGTCGCAAGAGCTGCCCGTTCACGGGCGCAAATGCTCCGAAGATCGACTACAAGGACTCCAAGCTCTTGATGCGCTACGTTTCCGAGCGCGGCAAGATCGTGCCGAGCCGCATCACCGCGGTGTCGGCCAAGAAGCAGCGTGAGCTCGCCCGCGCCATCAAGCGCGCGCGCTTCCTGGGCCTGCTGCCCTACGTCATTCGCTAAGACGAATTCGGCCGGCGGCGACATCGCCGCCGGCCGCGCTTTTTTGGTTTCATAAGGCTTCCGGGTCGTCCGGTCGCCGATGGTTGGGGCAAGATGCCTCTAACCGCTCGAAGGGAGCGGGACAGCTGATGATGACTCTTGGACTGATAGCTCTGATCGCCGGCGCTGCGTCGGCCCTGATGTTCGCCTCGATCGTATCGGGCGCGCTGATCTCGCTCGTCCTGTTCTATCTCGCACCGCTGCCGCTGATGGTCGCCTCGATCGGCTGGGGCCCGCTTTGCGCGAGCCTCGGCGGCATCGCAGCTGCGATCGGCCTCGGGGCCCTGTTCGGCCTGCCCTACTGCATCGCCTTTGCCGTGACCGTCGCGCTGCCCGCGTGGTGGCTCGGCCATCTCGTCCTGCTCAGCCGGCGGGTTGGACCCGTCGCGCCGGAAGCCACCACCGAGCCGCCGGCCGAGCCCGAGCTCGAATGGTATCCGGTCGGTCGCATCCTGCTGTGGATCGCGGGCTTCGCCGCGCTGACCACGATCGCCGCCCTGCTCACCCTCGGCACCGACGCCGAGACCATCACCGGCACGCTGCGGCGCGGCTTGATGCGCCTGCTCCGCACCGCCGACCCGCAGACGTCAGGCGAAGCCGGTCAGTTCGTCGACGCGCTGGTGCTGATCGCTCCGGCCGCCGCCACCATCGTCGCGATGATGACGCTCACCCTCAATCTCTGGCTCAGCGGCAAGATAACGGCGACATCGGGCCGCCTGCTGCGTCCGTGGCCGGACATGATGACGGCCGAGCTGCCGCCGATGACGCTGGTGGCGCTCTGCATCGCGCTCGCGTTCTGCTTCACCGGCGGGTTGCTCGCGATGGTCGCGCAGATCACGACGGCGGCGCTGATGATGGGCTATGCGCTGACCGGATTTGCCGTGCTGCATACGCTGACGCTGGCGCTGAAGAGCCGCACCTTCTGGCTCGGTTCGACCTATGCCGTCGTCGTGGTGTTCGGCTGGCCCGTCATCGCGATGGTGATCCTCGGCCTCGCGGATGCCGTGTTCGGCTTCCGCGAGCGCTTCCTGCGCAGCCGCCAGCCACCGCCGCTGCCAACCTCTTAAGTTCAACCCCAAAACCCAACTCACTCAACACTTCAAAGGAGAACGAATATGGAAGTCATTTTGCTGGAACGCGTGAGCAAGCTCGGCCAGATGGGCGAAGTCGTGAAGGTTCGCGACGGCTATGCCCGCAATTTCCTGCTCAAGCGCGGCAAGGCGCTGCGCGCCACCGCCGACAACCGCGCCAAGTACGACGGCATGAAGGCCGATCTCGAGGCTCGCAACCTCCAGTCCAAGGGCGAGGCGTCCAAGGTCGCCGAGAAGATCCAAGGCAAGAACATCATCGTGATCCGTCAGGCTTCCGAAGCCGGCCAGCTGTTCGGCTCGGTCACGGTGCGCGACGTCGTCATTGCGTTCGAAGCCGACGGTGTCTCGCTTGAGCGCCCGCAAGTGCAGCTCGACGCGCCGATCAAGACCATCGGCAAGCACACCATCACCGTCGCCGTTCACCCCGAGGTCGAGGTCGAGGTTTCCGTCACGGTTGCGCGCAGCCAGGACGAGGCCGAGCGCATCAACCGCGGCGAGGACATCTCGACCCGCAACGAGGACCGCGATGCGGCCGCCGAAGCGATCGCCGCCGCCGGCGAGTTCTTCGATCCGGAAGCCCAGCAGGACGACGAGCCGGCGCCGGCTGCGGACGAGACCGAGAAGTAAGACCCGCGTTCGCGCAGGTTGCGACGCCCGGCCGCCTCAGGCGGCCGGGCTTTTCGTTTTCGCGGCGACGTCCTCGCTCAGCATCGCGATCGAAGCGAGCGCAGTTGCCGTGTGCTTCTCGACACCGTCGTTGACGCAAAACACGTCGGCCGCGACCACCGAGACCTGGCGGCCCGGCTTGATCACCCTGGCCCGGCAGATCAGTTTCTCGCCGACCGCCGGCGACAACAGATTGAGCTTGTATTCCGCCGTCAACGCCGGCTGGCCGCGCGAGGTCGCCGCCGCGATCGTCGTGGCGTTGTCGACCAGGAAGGCGGTGACGCCGCCGTGGAAGAAGCCGTGCTGCTGGAGCAGCTCGGGCCGGCGCGCGACCGCAATCGTGCAAGTGCCGCGCGACAATTCCGAGAGCTCGGCGCCCACCAGGTTCATAAACCCCTGACGGCCGACATTGGCGTGGATGCGCTCGGCTACAGCTGCGAATTCGGGATCTGCTTCGGCTCGCATGCGGCTTCTCCTATTGCTTGTGGATGCGATCGGGCGGCCGCAGCGCACGGATGGCACAGGCGACAAGCGTGTCGGCTTCGCTGCGCGGATCGGCGCGGTCACGTCCCGAGAGAAAGGCGCGGCAGAAGATCTGGGCAGGGCCGATGAGCTGGCTGACGAACATCACCGGCGTCATAGGCAAGAGCTCGCCGCCGGCAACCAACGGCGCGCGCCAGCGCTCGATGCCTTCGGCAAGGCGCGCATTCTGCGCGCGCTGAGCGTCGCGGACGTCCTCGCTCCATTCGCTGCGCGATATCTCGAAGAGATAGCGGGCCTCGCGCCGGCTCGACACCACCCAGTCGAGATGGGCCCGGATCAACCGATCGATGCCCTGCCCGGCCCTCGGCATCGGATCGAGCGCGGCCAGCACCGCGGCGTGATAGTGCCGCAGCACCTCCAGGAAAAGCGCGCCCGCCAGTTCCTTCTTCGATCCGAAGACATGAAAGAAGCTGCCGTTGGAGGCGCGTGCCCGGGCGCGGATCGCTGCCACCGTCGCGGCTTCGAAGCCGACGCGGTCGAATACGAAAAGCCCGGCCGCCAACAGGTCGTCACGCACGCTCGTCGTCATCGACGCCTCCTAGAGCATCACTCTAGAGTAACGCTCTAATTGCGGTCAAGACGATGCGAAGGCCGCGATGCGTGCGGCCTTCGCAAATCGACGGAAAATCTGGCTCGCTTAGCGCGAAATCGGCGGTGTGGGCGGACCGGACGAGTCGGCTGGCGCCGCGGGCGGGGCCGCAGCGGTCGCGGGCGGTGCAGGCTCCTGCGGCTTGGCTGCCGGCTCGGAGCTCACGGCAGGCGCGGCCGGCTTAGCAGCCTCCTCCGCCGGCTTGGCCTCGGCGGGCTTCGCGGCGGCAGACGGTGCAGCCGGCGTGACCTGCGGTACCGGATCGGGCCGCAGCGCCGGAGTATCGCTGCCGCGCGGCTCGACCTTGGCACTATCCGGCCTGGCCTCAGCGGGCTTCTCTGCCGGCTTGTTCTCGGGCTTCGCCTCGTCACGGCCGGGCTCGACCTTGGCCGAGTCGGGCCTGGTCGTGTCAGGCTTGGTCTCGGCCTTCGGCTCGCTCTTCTTGTCTTCAATGGCCGGCGCGGCGGCGTCGACCTTCGGTGCTTCCTCGGTCCCGGGCTTGGCGCGACGCTTAGCTTTGCGTCCCTCGGGCGCGGCCTGGCCCTCGGGCTTCGCACCTTCCTTCGATCCCTCCTCGGGTGGCCGTGCCGCGCGCTTCTGACGGGCGCCCTCGGGCGCGGCAGCCTCGCCGTCCGGCTTGGCGGCGTCCTGGGAGCGCTGGCGGCGCCCCTGATGGTCCGGCGCCTGGCCGGGCGCGGTATTGGCTTCCTTCTCCTTGGCGCCGTCCTTTTTGTCCTTGCCGTCCTTGGCCTGGTAGCGGGTGTCGGTGGCACCGTTGGAGACGAGGTAGGACGCGAGCACGCCGGCCATGTCGGAGCTGGTCGTGTAGTGCTGGCGCAGGAAGCCCGGCAGCGAGCCCGGCGCCACCGTCTTCAACAGACCGCGCGGGCTCTTGTGGCAGGCACTGCAGGTCTGCGCGAAAAGCTGGGATGGGGCCTTGCCGGCCTCGAGGTTCGTCGCCTGCGCAAGGACGGTATCGGTCACGCCGAAGCCGATCAGAAGAAATACCGTCGCGAGGCTGAGCGCTCGGCTCGACATTCCCATCATCTCCATTGAATTTACGCGAATGCAGCCGGCATAAGGCGCGGCGGCGGGTCACCTTTTAGCGGATTGAGCCGCGAATGGAAGCAGCCTCCACACGCAAGGATGTGATTAAGCGCTTTTGGAATATCGGCTGTGATCACAGCGCAATAGCGCTGCAGCTTGTTCGAGTGCCGGTGGCCTCGTGAGACGACGCGTCGCCTGTCGGAAGCGGCACATCGTCGCAAAGTCACGACGCCGCAGACACCCGTCATCGTGCGCGCGAAGGCGGCGCCGAACCCGGACCTGACGCTGGTTGGTGAATGAATCCTAATGACGCAGGGTCGAGATCTGGGACGATCGGAAAGAGGCTGTTAACGCCAGTTGCGCCCGCAGGTCCGCGAGGGTCTCGGGCGAGACCGGCTCGCGCCGCACTTCGGGCCGCTCGGCGTGCTGCATGGCCGCGATCAGCCCCGACAACCAAAGCCGGCTGGCCGCCTCGCTTCGCCAATTCTGGTGCTGCCGTTCTGGCCGCATCGCTCGCCTCGTTCCCTGGTGGCGGGAGACAACCCCCCGACCGCCTTCCTGTTCCGGGTCGTACCCCGAAAGAATCCGGGGAGATGTGATCTGTTTCACATAAGTCTCGTCGGGCCCGGCTTAGACCGTCGCCATGAGCAAGCGGACCCAAACCTCATTCGACGTGCAGGACGACCTCCGCACCGATTACGCTCTGATCGCCACCGGCGTCGGAGCGGCCTTGGTTGCGCTTGTCTACCTCCTGCTGGTCTGAATCCGAGCCCAAAGCTCCCGGCGTGCGTCATTTCGCGCGCTTCTTGATACGTCTGCGCGCCAATCCATTAGGTTCATGTCACCCAGAGTTTTCCGTGGCGCGGTCACGGCCGCTTCCGGGACGGGCGAGTTCCGCAAAAACCGTCAAGCGCGGCGCGTGCCGCGGCTGCCAATCATCCACCATTTTAACTGAGCGGTTGATAGCGGTCAGCTTTTGCTTCCGCTTTGGCCTGAGGCGGCGCTTTATCCCGGCCCCGTATCCGCCCCAGAAAATTGCTAACGCTCGACCATGGCCCTGACTGATTCGAACGTCCTCAAACTCGCGCCCGAGCCCGGAACTCCGGCGTATCGGAGCGCGCCGCATAATATCGAGGCGGAACAGAGCCTTCTCGGCGCGATCCTGGTCAACAACGACGCCTTCTACCGCGTCTCCGACTTCCTCGAGCCGAAGCATTATTTCGAGCCGCTGCATCAGACCATCTACGAGACGGCCAGCAGCCTGATCCGGATGGGCAAGATCGCCACGCCCGTCACGCTGAAGACGTTCCTCCCGGCCGACACCGATGTCGGCGGCATGACCATCGGGCAATATCTGGCGCGGCTCGCGGCGGAAGCAACCACCATCATCAACGCCCAGGACTACGGCCGCACCATCTATGATCTGGCGCTGCGACGCGACCTGATCGGCATCGGCGAGGACATGGTCAATGTCGCCTATGACGCGCCGGTCGACTTCGCGCCGCGGGCGCAGATCGAGGACGCCGAGCGCCGCCTGTACGAACTCGCCGAATCCGGCCGTTATGACGGCGGCTTCCAGAAATTCTCGCAGGCGTTGGCGGTCGCGGTCGATCTCGCGGCCAAAGCGTTCCAGCGCGATGGAAAGCTGTCCGGCATCTCGACCGGCATGCGCGACCTCGACACCAAGATGGGCGGCCTCCAGCACTCCGACCTCATCATTGTGGCCGGACGCCCGGGCATGGGCAAGACTTCGCTGGCGACCAACGTCGCCTACAACGTCGCCAAGGCCTATGTCGGCGAGGTCCAGGCTGACGGCACCATGAAGGCCGCCAATGGCGGCGTGATCGGCTTCTTCTCCTGCGAAATGTCGGCCGACCAGCTCGCCACGCGTATCGTCGCCGAGCGCACCGGCATTCCCTCCTCCCACATCCGCCGCGGCGGCATCTCGGAAGCCGATTTCGACAAGATCCGGGAAGTCTCGATCGAGCTGCAGTCGCTGCCGTTCTATGTCGACGCGACCGGCGGCCTGTCGATCGCGCAGCTGATGGCACGCGCGCGCCGGCTGAAGCGGCAGAAGGGCCTCGATCTCCTCGTGATCGACTACATCCAGTTGCTCTCCGGATCCGGCAAGCGGAGTGACAACCGAGTACAGGAAATCACGGAGATCACGACCAGCCTGAAGGCGCTGGCCAAGGAGCTCAACGTTCCCGTGATCGCGCTGTCCCAGCTCTCACGCCAAGTCGAATCCCGCGACGACAAACGGCCGCAGCTCTCCGACTTGCGTGAATCCGGATCAATCGAGCAGGACGCCGACGTCGTCCTGTTCGTTTACCGCGAGGAATATTACCTCGCGATGAAGGAGCCCCGCCCAGGCACGCCTGAACACGAGAAGTGGCAGCTTGACATGAGTCTTGCGCACGGAAAAGCCGAGGTCATCATCGGCAAGCAGCGCCACGGCCCGACCGGCACCGTCGATTTGGCGTTCGAAGCCTCGGTCACCAGGTTCGGCGACCTCGCGCCTGACAGTCAGTTGCCGGTTCGCAGCGGCAACGACTACTGAGTTCCTTGAACCAGACCGGCCTCTTGCGTAAAACGGCGCCATGACAATGGCGTCCGACCCGAAAATGATCCCGCAATCCGGCCTCCTCTCCGCGGAGGCCAATCAGGCTGCCGCGCTCGCAGCCTATGGCGGCGTGCTCACCGTCGATCTCGACGCCATCATCGCCAATTGGCGCAAGCTCGAGAAGACGGCCGTGCCGGCCGAATGCTCGGCCGTGATCAAGGCCGATGCCTATGGCTGCGGCGCCGCGCAGGTCTCGCGGGCCCTGAGCAAGGCCGGTTGCAAGACCTTCTTCGTCGCCACCATCGAGGAAGCGCGCACTGTGCGCGAAGCCGTGCCGGAAGCCGCGATCTACGTGCTCGGCGGCTATTTCCAGAACACCGGCGAGCACTACGCCAGGATCAATTGCCGGCCGGTGATCGGCGATCTCAACGAGCTTGCCGAATGGGACGTGTTCTGCCGCCGCACCGGCTGGACCGGAGGCGCCGCTGTTCACATCGACACCGGCATGAACCGGCTCGGGCTGACGCTTGCGGACGCGCAGGCCATCATCCCCCGCATCAACGCCGGCGATCACGGCATCACGCTGGTGATGAGCCATCTGGTCTCGGCCGAGCAGCTCAACAGTCCCGTGAATGCAAAACAGCTGGCAACCTTCCGCAGTATCGCCAGCGAATTTTCCGGCGTGCCGGCTGCGCTTGCCAATTCCTCCGGAATCTTCCTCGGCGCGCCCTTCCAGTTCGACCTGGTGCGGCCGGGCGCAGCGCTCTACGGCGTCAACCCGACGCCTGAGGCCGACAACCCGATGCAGCCGGTGGTCGACCTCAAGGCGCGCATCGTGCAGACCCGCAATGTCGAACGCGGCGAGAGCGTCGGCTATGGCGGCACCTGGACCGCGCGGCGGCCGACAAAACTCGCAATCATCGCAGTCGGCTATGCCGACGGCTATTTCCGCGCCGCCAGCTCCAATGACGGCACCCGCGGCGCCGAGGTCGTTGTCGCCGGCAAGCGCTGCCCGGTCGCGGGCCGCGTTTCGATGGACCTGATCGCGATCGACATCACCGACTTGGCCCCGAACGCGGCGCGGCGCGGCCACATGGTGACGCTGCTCGGCGAGGGCATCACCGTCGACGAGCTCGCGCATCATTTCGGCACGATCGGCTACGAGGTGCTGACCAGCCTCGGCCACCGCTACGCCCGCGTCTACAAGGGCGGCAATGAGGTGGAGCCGCTGGTCAAGCCGGAGCCCGCGCTGGTGCAGGCGGCCGAGCAGCCGCCCTCCCCGCCGCCGATCGAGCAGCCCGCGAGCCCGCCGCCGCTGCCGAGTTAGGGACGCGCCCGTTCTTCGGGCGCGGCGCAGCGCTTCTTCAGCAATGCGCTGCAGAGCCGGGGCCATCTTCTCGCACCGTACTCTGTCGCTTTCTGGGTCCCGGCTCTGCGGAGCAGCGTCACACGCTGCGCCGCGTCCGGGACACGAGACTTACTTCTTCCGGCTGTCGAGCGCCGTCTTGCAGGACGCGCTGAGCTGATCGCGCTTGGCGTTGAGGCAGGCGATGATCTTGCCGCCACCGGGCGCGATGCCGGCGCAGAATTTGTCATAGTCCGCCTTGCACGCGCCGCGTGGATCGGACGATTGTGCCGACGAGACACCGGAGAACGCGACGACGAATGCGACGACGAATGCGACGATGGCGAGGCTCAGACTGGACTTCAACATGGATTTGGATCTCCGGTGGCGGCGCAAACGACCGCGGCCGCAATCTCTACATGAAGATTGCGGCACTCAACGTCAACCGAATCTGTCCTACGACCGCGCGGCGAAGCCTGATGTCGCTGCCTCGCCCGTGGTCCTAGGGGCGATGATGCTTCATCGATCTCATCGCGCTCTATTATCCGCGCACCTTGTTATCGATAACCCACGCATCCATGCTCTCTTTGCACGCGTTGCCGATATGGCTCCTGTACCTGTTCAGGCAAGCAACAATGCGCCCGCCCCCCGGCACGACACTGGGGCAGTATTTGAAATATTCCACCCTACAGGCGATTTCCATTTTCTCGGCAGCAAGAGCCACTCCGGAAAATGCGGTTGCGGCCACGACTACGGCAAGGCAAAGCTTGGTCATCGTCAAACCTCCGTCGTGTTGATCGGCAATTTTGGGTTGTAAGCATACATCGTGGAACGCCGATGACAACGGTAGCGAGTCATTTCTGAAGATTTCCAGTCGTTGGGCCCATGAGGATCGCGACGTTCAACATCAACAATGTCAACCGCCGCCTGCCCAACCTGTTGCGTTGGCTGAGCGCGGCGAAGCCTGATGTCGTCGCGCTCCAGGAACTGAAGGCAGCCGACGGCGAATTTCCGGCAGCGGCCATCGAACAGGCCGGTTACGGCGCGGTGTGGCGTGGACAGAAGACGTGGAACGGCGTCGCCATCCTCGCCCGCAATGCCGAGCCCATTCTCACGCGCGACCGCTTGCCGGGAAAGCCT
This sequence comes from Bradyrhizobium sp. S3.7.6, assembly GCF_054061875.1. Classification (NCBI taxonomy): domain Bacteria; kingdom Pseudomonadati; phylum Pseudomonadota; class Alphaproteobacteria; order Hyphomicrobiales; family Nitrobacteraceae; genus Bradyrhizobium; species Bradyrhizobium sp. S3.7.6. The sequence goes on from NZ_JBSSEQ010000001.1 coordinate 5,805,346, forward strand.
GATGATCGCGAAGCCCGCTACATCGAGGCCGCCGTGCGCGGAATCATCGTCACCAGCATTTACCTGCCGAACGGCAATCCGCAGCCGGGGCCGAAATTCGACTACAAGCTCGACTGGTTCGCGCGCCTCAAGCGCCACGCCAAGACCTTCATCAAGCAGGATCTGCCCGTGGTGCTCGCCGGCGACTACAACGTCGCGCCTAATGAGATCGACATCTATCCGACGCGGTCATGGGACAAGGATGCCTTGATTCAGCCGAAGAGCCGCGCTGCGTTTGCCTCGCTCATTGAACAGGGTTGGTGTGATGCGATCCGCGAACTGAATCCGGAGAAACGCATCTACACGTTCTGGGACTACAAGCGAAACCGCTGGCCGCGCGATGCGGGCCTCAGACTCGATCATCTCCTGCTGAGCCCCGCCCTGGTCTCGCGTCTGGCCAAGGCGGGTGTCGACAAGAAGGTGCGCGGCGAGGAAGGGGCGAGCGATCACGCGCCGGCGTGGGTGGTTCTGAAGGAGCGTTGACGGTGCCGTAGGGTGGGCAAAGGCGCTCTTGCGCCGTGCCCACCATCTTCTATCGCGAGTAAGGTGGTGGGCACGCTTCCGCCTTCGCTCTTCTAGCTACGGCGGACAAGTCGCTTTGCCCACCCTACGAGATCGCGCCAGATCAACGCCCGTAATACTCCTGCACCGTATCCCACGCCGCCTTTTGCAGCAGTTGGGTGGTCTCCGCATCCAAGCCCGTCGCATAGGAATTGCCGACCGGCGAGCGCCCGGTCAGCGCGGCGAGCGTCACACAGGTTGCCAGATACGTGCCCGCCGGACTCGGGTGTCGCTTGTCCGGCGCATACAGATTGAGCTCCGGCTGGAGCTTGCGCACGCGCGCGAAGGCGAGGCCTGCGGGAATCACGAGCGCATCATTGGCATTGCCGGCGAGCGTATAGGCCTCGGCCAAGGCTTCCGTCATCTCCGGCTTGTCGGCATAGGCCCAGGACATAAAGAACACCGGCCGCATGCCGTGGGCACGGACGATCTCGCTGTCCTTCTTGGCGAAGGTCGCGAACGCGTCCTTCAATTGCGGATGGATCGGGCACTGGCTGCAATCCATCATGACGACGGCGTCGAACTGCCTGCCCGGCTTGTTGAAGACGACGTTGTTCTGCTCGTCGAAGGAATAGGCGCCGATGCCGCCCGGCCGCAGCAGATTGTCCATGTCGTGCCAATCGAGGCCGGAGCCGCCGATCGTAGCCATGGTGTTGCGGTACGCCGCCTTGTTGTCAGCATCAGCCGCGCGCTCCATGAAGGAGAGATGCCCGGGCATGCCGTTGTTGTAGTAGAAGAAGCTGTTGCCGACGAACAGCGCGGCCTTGGGGAAGTCAGGTCCTGATGTCGTGACCTTCGGTTTGGTCTGCGCCTGCGCGTTGAAGCCGGCTGCAACGGCCAGACACATTGCGAGCATCACTCGCGCAAAACGACGCATCATGGCTTCCCCCCCTTTTTCTCTGGGGCCGGACCAAATCAGCTTTTCAAAATCGCCTCAAGGTCACAGACGCGCAGCGGACATGCGCGCGCCCTGCATGCTCACCACAAATTCCTGCCGTCGATCATGTTCACCGGCACGGCATCGAGATCGAAATCGTCGAACAGGCGCGCGTTCACCGCAACCTTGGGATTGTCGAAATCGGCCTTGCCGGTCGACCAGTCCGGCGACTCCGAATAAGTACCGCAGCCGCAGCTCGCGCAGAAATGATGCTTGACCGTGCGGCTGCCCCAGAGATAGGTCGCCACACTTTCCGGCGGCGACAGCAGGCGAAATTGCGCCGGCGTGTAATAGGCCCACAACGCGCCCCGCTTGGCGCAGAGTGAGCAGGTGCAGCGCGTCACGCTCGCCGGCGCCTCCGTCACCTCGAACACCGTCTCACCGCAATGACAGCTTGCCTCGATCGGCATGGACCCGCTCTCCGTTTTGTCAGGAGATGGTCGTAGCTTGCCCCTGCTGCCAACATGCTGTCAGCAGCGCAACTCGGTCATGGAGCCTCGTTCGCGGACAGCCGCCTGGCGTTCGCGGCCACGTGCTCGCGGTAGCGCTGGACGATCGCGGCCGGCGTTGCTCCCGCAAGCAGGCTCGCGGCCGCCTCGAAAGCCGCGGCGATCTTCTCGCTGACCATCAGCACGGCCTCCTGCCGAGCGCCCTCGTCGCCGTGGCTGAGCTTCTCGCAGCGCAGCCGCACCACCTCGCTCGCTTCGACCGCGAGCATCGCGCCCGCATACCAGGGAAAGCCGTTGTCGGATCCGCTGAGCGCCGCATGACGGTCGAGGGCGGAGAAAGAATGATGATCGGGCATCGCGGACCTCAAATTCTTTGAGTGAGCGCTCCGATCAATACGCCTCAAATTTGAAGGATCCGGCCGGGGAACTGATCGGATTAGCCGCGCCTGCGACACCCGCAATTAACCAAGGCTCTTGACGCCGACGCCCTGGTTAGCCTACTGGTCTGACCAAGATCAGACCAAGAAGAGACCGGGATGGAAGTGAAGCGGGCCACTGAGGGCGAAAAAGGGTTCGAGAAGGTGTTCGCCTTCCTGCGCGAACGCCTGCTTGCGGGCTCGCTCAAGCCCGGCGACCGCCTGATTTCCGAGCGCGAGCTGGCGACCCTCCTCGGCGTCAGCCGGCCGATCGTCCGCGAGGCGCTACGCGCCCTCACCGTGCTCGGCATCGTCGAGATCCGCGACCGCATCGGCACCGTGGTGACGCAGCCGGACGTCTCGGTGCTGAACGACTTCTTCACCTTCGCGCTCGCCCAGCAGGCGGACATGCTCGATGACGTCATGCAGGCGCGTGTCGCGATCGAGTGTCAGGCGATCCGGCTCGCCTGCGAGCGCGCCAACATTGCCGATTTCGAACGCCTGCAGCGTGCGCTCGCGAAGATCGGAGATACGATCGACGAGGCCGATGCCGGCGGCATGGCCGACTTCGAATTCCATCGCGCCATCGTCGTGGCATCGCATTCGGAAACGCTGACGGTCTTGCACGGTTCGCTGGCGGGGCTGCTGACGCATTCGCATCGCAGCCGCCGCGAGCTGGTGCAGGCCTTCCCGTCGATGAAGACGTACCTGATCGACGACCATCGGCGCATCTTCGACGCGATCATCGCGCGCGACCCCGAGCGAGCGGATGCGACGCTGCGCAAGCATTTTGCCATTGGCGACGAATACCGCAGGCGCGCCGTCGTCGGCGACATCGACAAGACCAGCGCCTCAGGCTGATCGCGGCAGGCCAACAAGCAAGAAACCACTCAACCAAGAAACGGACGACTGACATGGGACGGAACGACAAGGGCAATGTCGGCTTCATCGGTATCGGCACGATGGGCCGCGAGATGGTGCGCAACCTCCTGGTGGCCGGGCATGCGGTTCGCGTCTTCGATCTCAACGAAGCCGCCTTGGCCGACAGCGTCAAGGAAGGCGCGGCCGGCGCCAACAGCCCCGCTGACGCCGCGCAAGGCGCTGACATCGTCATCACCATGTTGCCCGACACGCCTCATGTCGAGGCGACCGTCTACGGCGAACATGGTCTCCTGAAGTCTCCCCCGCCCGGCAAGCTGATCGTCGACATGAGCACGATCTCGCCAGTCGCCGTCCGCCGCATCCATGCCGACCTGCAAAAGGCCGGCGTCAGCTTCATCGACGCGCCGGTCTCGGGCGGGCCCGTGGGCGCCAAGAACGCTGCGCTCTCGATCATGGCCGGCGGCGATGCGGCGGCCTTCGCGCGGGCCGAGCCGTTCTTCCGCGCAATGGGGACGACCATCACGCATGTCGGCGCGTCCGGCGCGGGCCAGACCGTGAAACTCTGCAATCAGTTGATCTGTGGCATCAACATCCAGGCGATCTGCGAGGCGCTGGCGCTCGGGCGCGCTTCCGGCATCGATCTCAATCTGCTGCGTCGCGTTCTGCTCGGCGGCTCCGCCGCCTCCTGGATGCTCGACAAGCTCGGCCCCGCGATGATCGCGGGCGACGTCTCCGCCGGCTTCCGGATCGATCTCCAGCTCAAGGATCTCCGCCTGGTGCAAGAGCACGCACAGGCGCTGAGCGTGCCGTTGCCCGGCACCGCGCTCGTCACCAGCCAGTACGTGGACGCACGCGCGCATGGCGAAGGCAGCAACGGCAACCAGGCGCTGTTCCGCGTCTATGACCGCATGACCAACCAGACCACCGGCTGAACCTGATACGATGAGCCTCCAACTCGACTTTCCCGCGGTGCTGGAGCGTTGGCCGAATTTTCTGGCCGGCGCGGCGCTGACGCTGGAGTTGGCGGCCTTCGCGACGGTGCTCGGCGCCCTGTTCGGCACGCTCGCAGCCGTCGGCCGCGGCTCACGAAGCCCGCTGATCGCGGGCGCCTGCAAAGGCTATGTCGAGACCATCCGCAACACGCCACTGCTGGTACAGATCTTTCTGGTCTATTTCGGCCTCGCCAGCCTCGGCCTGAAATTCTCCGCCTTCACCGTGGCGGTGGCCGCGTTGACGATCAATGTCGGCGCCTACACCGCCGAGATCATGCGCGCCGGTTTCGAAGCGATCCCGCGCGGACAGATCGAGGCCGCCGAAGGGCTGGCGCTGTCGCGACTGCAAATCTACTGGCACATCATCCTGCTGCCGGCGATCGAGAAGGTCTATCCGGCGCTGACCAGCCAGTTCGTACTGCTGATGCTGGCTTCCTCGGTCTGCTCGCAGATCTCGGCGGAGGAACTCACCGCCGTCGCCAACTACATCCAGTCGGACACCTATCGCGCCTTCGAGACCTATATCATCGTCGCCGTGCTCTACGTCATCCTGTCGCTGGTGATGCGCGCAGGCTTCTGGGGCCTAGGCCTCGTGCTGTTTCCGCGCCGGCGCCGGCTCGGCACACCGTTGTGAGATGACCATGGGCGGACATCTCAACATCAATCATCTGATGTTCCTCGGCCAGGGCGCGCTGTGGACGATTGGCCTGTCCGTGATCGCGCTGATCGGCGGCGGCATTGTCGGCTTCGTGATTGCGCTCGCGCGCATCTCGCCGCTCAAGTCGGTGCGGATCGCCAGCGGCGTCTATGTCCAGCTGATCCAGGGTACGCCGCTGCTCGTCATCCTGTTCCTCGGCTATTTCGGCCTCGCCGCGATCGGCCTCAAGGTCTCGCCGTTAGCTGCCGCCGGCGCCTCGCTCACGCTCTATGTCTCGGCCTATCTCGGCGAGATCTGGCGCGGCTGCATCCAGTCGGTGCCGAAGCCGCAATGGGAGGCCGCCGAAGGCCTCGCGCTGAGCCGGACCCAGCGCATGATGAAGGTGATCCTGCCGCAGGCGATCCGCATCGCGACGCCGCCGACCGTCGGCTTCATGGTGCAGATCATCAAGAATACCTCGCTCGCCTCGGTCGTCGGCTTCGTCGAGCTGATGCGGTCGGGCCAGATCGTCAACAACTCGCTGTTCGAGCCGTTCGCCATCTACGCGATCATCGCCGTCGTCTATTTCACCATGTGCTATCCCCTGTCCCTGTTCAGCCAGAAGCTGGAACGGCGGATGGGGCGTGGCAGGTCCAACCTCGCACCAGCCTGACATGCAGCAAAACCCCTCCTCCTCCGAACCGATCGTGTCGCTCCGCGACGTGCAGAAGAGCTTTGGCCCGCTGCGGGTGCTCGATGGCGTCTCCTTTGCCGTCGAACGCGGCGAGGTGCTGGCACTGATCGGCCGCTCCGGCTCCGGCAAGAGCACGGCGCTGCGCTGCATCGACCGCTTCGAGAAGGTCGACGGGGGCGAGATCGTCGTGTGCGGGCATCGCGTCGACCGCCCTGATGTCGATCTGCGCGCGCTGCGCCAGGACGTCGGCATCGTGTTCCAGAGCTACAATCTGTTTCCACATCTCACGATCGAACAGAACATCACGCTCGCCCCCTGCGCCGTGAAGGGCATGGCCGCCTCGCAAGCCAGGGACCTCGCCCGAAAAGTGCTCGCGCAGGTCGGGCTCGAGGAGAAGCTGCACGCCTATCCCGAGCAGCTCTCGGGCGGCCAGCAGCAGCGCGCGGCGATCGCCCGCTCGCTCGCGATGCAGCCGAAAGTGATGCTGTTCGACGAGGTCACCTCCGCGCTCGATCCCGAGCTTACTGGCGAGGTGCTGAAGGTAATCGAGCAATTGGCGGCGGACGGCATGACCATGGTGATGGTCACCCATGAGATGGGTTTTGCCAAAGGCATCGCCGACCGGATCGTCTTCATGCATCGGGGCAAGGTCCACGAGACCGGCCCCGCCTCGATCCTGACGTCGCCGGCGACGCCCGAACTCACGCAATTCGTGGGCACTGGAAACTTAAAATCATAACAGGAGAGGAGAACCAAGGATGACAAACAAGACACTGCTGGGGACCGCCACCGCGCTGTTCGGCCTCGTCATGATATCAGCCACGCCGGCGTCGGCCGACCTGCTCGACGACATCACGCAGGCCAAGAAAATCCGCATCTCGACGGACGTCGCCATTCCGCCCTCGGGCATGATGGACAGCAGCATGAAGCCGACCGGCTCCGACGTCGAAGTGGCGCAACTGCTCGCCAAGGATTGGGGGCTCGAGCTCGAATTCATCCAGACCACCGGTGCGACGCGCATCCCCAACGTCCTGACCGGCAAGGCCGACATCATCATCTCGACCCTGTCGGTGACGCCCGATCGCGCCAAGGTCATCGACTTCACGAAGCGCTATGCGACGCTGCAGTCCGACGTCGGCTGCCTCAAATCCTCGACCGTCAAGGACTGGCCCGACCTGAAAGACAAGCCGATCGGCGTCTCCCGCGGCACCACGCAGGACACCACCCTGTCCAACATGAAGGACAAGGACCTCAAGATCTCGCGCTACGACGACGACGCCACGATGGTGACGGCGGCCGTCTCCGGCCAGGTCGACTGCGTCGCCTCGTCGGCGACGATCATCAACCAGATCGGGGTGAAGAACCCGTCGCGCGTGTTCGAGTCACGGATTCCGCTGGCGACCTTCGACCTCGCGATCGGCCTGAAGAAGGGTGAGCAGCGCCTGATGGACAAGCTCAACGCCTGGATCACCGAGAACGTCAAGAACGGCAAGCTCAACGCGATCTACAAGAAATTCCATGGGGTCGAGCTGCCGCCCGACATGCGCAGCTGAAACCAGGGAAAATCGTGGCAGCCGCGAAGCGGCTGTCACGACCAACATAAAATCAAGAAGGACATCACATGCGTCTCGTCATCGGATCCGACCACGCCGGCTGGCCGCTCAAGCAGACCGTTATCGACCACATCCGCAGCCTCGGCCACGACGTCGTCGATGTCGGCTCCTATGACGACAAGCCGGTGGATTTCCCCGACATCGCGCGGGCCGTTGCGCAGAAGGTGACGTCAGGCGAAGCCGCACGCGGCATCATGGTGTGTGGCACCGGCGTCGGCGCCTCGATCGCGGCCAACAAGATGAAGGGCATTCGCGCCGCGGTCTGCCACGACGTTCATTCCGCCCATCAGAGCGTCGAGCATGACGACGTCAACGTCATGTGCATCGGCGCGCAGATCGTCGGCGCCTGGCTCGCCGTGGATCTGGTCTCGTCCTATCTCTCCGCCGAATTCTCTACGGACGAGGATTTTCGCCGCCGCGTCGAGAAGCTGCGCATCATGGACGAACAAGGCTGACGGCCGGCCGGGATGGCATGCGCTGAGCGATTGGTTCCCTCGCCTGGAATGGATCGCCCGCATCGCCGGCCACGGCTAAACTCTCCCGATTCGTGGAGAGCACCTTGGCCTTTCTCTTCGTCCTCATCGTCGGCCTGATCGCCGGCACCGTCTCAGGCATCGTCGGCACGGGGTCGTCGATCATGCTGATGCCGGTGCTGGTCTATGCCTATGGGCCGAAGGAAGCCGTGCCGATCATGGCGGTCGCCTCCGTGATGGCGAACTTCTCGCGGATCCTGGCGTGGTGGCGCGAGGTCGACTGGCGGGCCTGCGCGGCCTATTCGGTGACGGGCATTCCGGCCGCCGTGCTGGGCGCGCGCACGCTGCTCGCGCTCCCCTCGCACGCCGTCGATCTCGCCATCGGCGTCTTCCTGATCGCGATGGTGCCGGTGCGGCACTGGCTGGCGCGGCACGATCTCAAGGCCAATCTCTGGCACCTCGCGATCGGCGGGGCGATCATCGGCTATCTCACCGGCATCGTGGTCTCGACCGGCCCGCTCAGCGTGCCGCTGTTCCTGTTCTACGGCCTGTCCAAGGGCGCCTTCCTCGCAACCGAGGCGGCCTCCTCACTCGGCCTCTACTTCGCGAAGTCCGTGACCTTCGAACGTTTCGGCGCGCTGACGCAGGACGTCTTCATCAAGGGCCTGGTCGCAGGCTCCTCGCTGATGTCGGGCGCCTTCATCGCAAAACGCTTCGTGCTGCATCTCAAGCCGGAGATGTTCCGCCTGGTGATGGACGCGATCATGATCGCGGCCGGGCTCTCCATGCTCTGGAACGCAACGCAGTCGTAATCGCGCTCAGGCGGCGAATTCGGGCGCGATCGACGGGCTGCCGGCGACGACGCGGCTTGTCTCAGTGGGTACCGCCTGCTTTTCGAGCCATTGCAGCACGGCGTCGAGCGGCTGCGGCCGATGGTAGTGATAACCCTGCCCGAGCATCACGCCCATCTCGCGCATGGCCTCAGCCTGCTCGGGCCGCTCGATGCCTTCCGCGACAAGCTTCAGCCCCAGCGTGCCGGCGAGCGAGGCGATGACGCCGACGATCGCCTTGTCTTCCGCGCTGTCAGGGATCTCGCTGATGAAGGCTTTGTCGATCTTGACCTTGTCGAGCGGGAAACGCCGGAGATGAGCGAGCGAGCTATAGCCGGTGCCGAAATCGTCGAGCGCGATGGTTGCGCCCAGGCGCCGCAGGCGGTGCAGCGTCTCGGAGGCGCTGGCGATGTTGTTGATCAGCGAGCCCTCGGTGATCTCGAGCTCCAGCAATGATGCCGCGACATCGAAACGCGCGCAGGTCGCGCGCAGCTCGGCAGCGAGCGAATGGTCGGCGAGCTCGGACGGCGGCAGATTGATCGCGATCCGGATCTGCGGCCTGCCGGCGGATGCCAGTCGCTGCAGCGCGCGACAGGCATCGGTCAGCACGTAGCGCGTCAGCCGCGCATTGTTGCCGCTGCGCTCAATCAGCGGCAGGAATTCGCCGGGACCGATCAAACCAAGTTCGGGATGGCGCCAGCGGATCAGCGCCTCGAGGCCGACAACGGCCTGGCTCTCGAGGTCGACCTGGCTTTGATACCAGACCTCGAACTGCCCGTCGGCGAAGCCTGCGGGAATGGCGAGCTCGAGATCCCGGCGGCGGCGATAGTCGCGCTGAAGCGCTTCGTCGAGCACGGCGACCGTGCCGGGCGCCTTGCTCTTGGCATGGTAGAGCGCGATGTCGGCGAGCGCCGGCAAATGCGACAGCTCGGGATCGCCGGCGCGGCGCACGGCAAGGCCGATGCTGGCGCGCGGCACGACCTGCTTGTCGTGCAGCCGGATCGGCTCGGAAATCGCATCTAACAGCTGGCGCGCGAACGCCTGGGCGGTCGCTTCATTGCTGACCTCGGGGCGGATGACGACGAATTCGTCGCCGCCGAGCCGGGCGACCCAATCCTGCGGTTCGACCGCATCACGAAGGCGCTCCGAGATGTGCACCAGGAACTTGTCGCCGGCATCATGGCCGAAGGTGTCGTTGATGCCCTTGAAGTCGTCGAGATCGATGAAGCAGAAGGCGATCAGCGAGTCCGGCGAGCCGGCATCGCCGCTCAGGGTCACCAGATGCTCGGACAGCGAGCGACGATTGGGCAGGCCCGTGAGCGGATCGTGCGCGGCCATGTGCCCGAGCCGGTCGAGCGCGCCCGATGTCGTGTGCTGCATGGCGTTGAAGGCACGCGCGAGCTGGCCGAATTCGTTCGTCGATTTGATGTCGGCCGGATAGGCTCGCCCGTCCTGCTTGCTGCGCTGGATCGCCGACATGATCGCGGTAAGCGGCTTGCCGATGAAGATGTTGGCCGATATCCGCATCGCGATCAGGGTGGCAAATGTTGCGAGCAGGCCGACCACCAGCAGCAGCATCAGCCGGCTGCCCGTGTCCGTGTAGACCGTCGCATAGGAATAGGCGATCGCGATACGACCGGCCTGCACGGCGATGTTGCCGTTGCTGTAGCGGATCGGACGCGAGACTTCCGATACCGCCTGGTCCGCCGGCCGCGCCACCACCCGCGCGATCGCGACGCCGGTGTCGTCATAAACGGCCGCCGCGGCAATGGTCTCGTCGTGCATGATCTCGTTGAGCACGCTCGTGACCTGATCGTAGCGCATCTTCCAGAGCGGCTCGGCGATCAGCTCGGCGCGGCTCTCTGCGGTGCGGGCAATGCGCGCGTCGAGCTGCCTGATCTGCGACCAGAAGCTCGATGCCTCGACGCCGGCGGAGGCGAGCAGCTGCACCACCAGCAGCACCGGCACGGTGGCCCAGATCATCGCACGGACCACCGAGCGCGAGCGCGACGGCGCCGTCGCCTGCTGCTTGCGATCCCGATCGGTCATGTCGTCACCGTTTCGCATCAGTCAGCAGCGCCTTCCGGAAGCGTCAGCGAAGAGATGAGCGCATCGATGGAGAAATCGTACTGGCCGCAGCGCCCCGCCCTCGCCCTGAAGCGCGCGAAATCGATCCGATCGAAGGCGCGCGTCTTGATGAGGTCTCCGACCGAAGCGAGATTGTCGCGCGTGATCGCGGACGTCCTGGCCTCGACGCGGGGCGATGCGGTCGCGAAATCGCAGCCGTCGGCGTAGTCGCGCAGGAGGACGATCGACCAGCCGCCGAGCAGAAAATGTCCGCCATCGGTCATGAGCAGACGGCCCGCCTTGATCTCGCGCAGCGCGTCCTCCGACCAGTTGAGGCCGACCAGCTGGATGTTTCGGCCGGGCGTGAGGCCGGCCGCGACCACCGCGCGAAGCGCGCCGAGCGCCATCGGATCGTTTCCGGCCCAGATGCCGGCAGGCCGGATCTCCTTGCGCGCGGCCCAGCTCAGATAATTCCTGGTGACCTGCTCTGCCTCCGACTGGGTCCAGTTGGCGAACAGCATCCGGTCCACCACCACGTCGGGCGCGGCGTCCACCGCGAGCTTGAGACCCGCGTTGCGGGCGATCGAGGCCGGCGTGATCTCGTCGCCGCCGATGCCGAGAATGTGGATCTTGCCGTCCGGGCTCTGCCATTTCTCGGCGCGCGCCACTTTGATCAAGGCATTGGCCATCCTCGCACCCGCGGTCTGGAGATCCGTCGTGATGTCGCCGAGCCAGGTCTTGAGCTTTTGCCGGGGCGGTCCGAGGCGCGCGGCGTCGTCGCCGATCAGCGTGTTCGAGAGCAGCAGCGTCTTGACCCCGGCGGCCTCGGCCGCCTCCAGGATGGGAACGGCGGCGGATTCCTCGTTCGACAGGATGAGGAAGTCCGGCTTGTCGGCGCGTGCCACCACGCCGAAGCCAAGCTCCTGCATGGTGCGGTAATTTCGTTCGCTGGTCAGCACCTCGACATGCGCGTCGAGCTTGCGGCCCGCGGCCTGCATGGTCTGCGCGACCATGTCCCAGTAGACCTCGCCGGTCTTGCCAGGGTTGACGAAAACGATATTGAGACGCCCGGCGTCGGCCGCAACGGCGCCGCCAATCGGCAGAAGAAGGCCGCAGGCCATGCCCACGGCGAGCATTATCCGCAAGACTACCGTCATTCGTTTCGCCATCCCGTATCGGTTTCGAAACTGGACCGGCGTCCGCTAACATTTGGCAAAGTCCGGAACGGCGCGGCGGCGTAGAGCTAACAAAGGGTGTATCGGCTGCGGTGAATTGGGCTAATGGGGGTTACGGCGATCGCCGTCTCGCCCGTCATTCCGTGCTATCAGCAAACCTGAAAACCCCGACTCGCTGTCCCCATGGCCAAGAACACGCTTTCCTTCGTCTGCCAGAACTGCGGCGCGGCCTATAACCGCTGGCAGGGCAAGTGCGAATCCTGCGGCGAGTGGAACACGCTTGCCGAGGAGGACACGACCGGCAGCGTGCCGGTCTCGATCCGCTCCAAGCGCAAGGGCCGGACGTTTGCGCTGGAGAGCCTGTCGGGGAAGACCCAGGACGCTCCTCGCCTGTCCTCAGGCATGACCGAGCTCGACCGCGTCACCGGTGGCGGCTTCGTCCGCGGCTCGGTGCTGCTGGTCGGCGGCGATCCCGGCATCGGCAAGTCGACGCTGCTGACGCAGGCCACCAGCATGATGGCGCGCGCCGGCCACCGCATCGTCTACATCTCCGGCGAAGAGGCGGTCGCCCAGGTGCGCCTGCGCGCCGAGCGGCTCGGCTTGTCGGACGCGCCGGTGCAGCTGGCGGCCGAGACCTCTGTCGAGGATATCGTCTCGACGCTGTCGGAAGGCGCGGTGCCGCGGCTGATCGTGATCGACTCGATCCAGACCATGTGGACCGACACGGTGGAATCCGCGCCCGGCACGGTCACCCAGGTGCGCGCCTCGGCGCAGGCGCTGATCCGCTTCGCCAAGAAGACCGGTGCTGCCATCATCCTGGTCGGCCATGTCACCAAGGACGGCCAGATCGCAGGCCCCCGCGTGGTCGAGCACATGGTCGATGCGGTGCTGTCCTTCGAGGGCGAAGGCTCACAGCAATTCCGCATCCTGCGCGCAGTGAAGAACCGCTTCGGCCCGACCGACGAGATCGGCGTGTTCGAGATGACCGGCCTTGGCCTGCGCGAGGTCACCAATCCCTCCGAGCTGTTCCTGTCCGAGCGCGATCTGGGCACGCCGGGCACCGCAGTCTTCGCGGGCATCGAGGGTACGAGGCCCGTTCTGGTCGAATTGCAGGCCTTGGTGGCCCCCACCTCGCTCGGCACCCCGCGTAGGGCCGTGGTCGGCTGGGATCAGAGCAGGCTCTCCATGGTGCTGGCGGTGCTGGAGGCCCATTGCGGGGTCAAGCTGTCCGGCCACGACGTCTATCTGAACGTCGCGGGCGGCCTGCGCATCCACGAGCCGGCGGCCGATATGGCCGCCGCGGCCGCACTGGTTTCATCCCTGGTTAATGCGCAGTTACCCACCGATGCTGTCTATTTCGGCGAGATTTCGCTCTCCGGCGTCATCCGCCCGGTGGCGCAGACCCCGGCCCGGCTCAAGGAAGCGGTCAAGCTCGGCTTCAAGCGCGCCGTGCTGCCCGAATCGGCCCGTGGCGGCGATGCTGGCGGCGACGCCGGACTGTCCCTGAACGCGATCAACAGCCTGACGACACTGGTGGCCGAGATCGCGGCCCGCTGCTCCCGCCGCGGCGACTCGAGCCCGCCGGCGGAGAAAAATGCCACACCGGCAAGATTCCGCCGTGGAGAGGGTTAGGTGGAGGTGACGTCCTCCGCCCCCACCGCTATACAGCCGTCACAAAAGCAGCATGGGATTGCGTGGTTGCGGCCTTGCCGGGAACGCCGTCTGGCCCTCACTTAGGGCCACGGCCAAGCACCGATTCGCTGAGCACCTTTGAAGTACGAGCGGACCCGACCAGCCGATGCCAGTAACACTCCTCGACCTGATCCTGCTCGGTGTGATGCTGATCTCGGGCCTGCTCGCCATGGTCCGCGGCTTCATGCGCGAAATCCTGTCGATCGCGGCCTGGGGCGCAGCGGCGATCGTGACGCTGTACTCGTTCTCGAAGCTGCTGCCGACCGCAAAGACCTATTTCAACAACGACACGGTGGCGAGCGTCGTCGTGGTCGCCGGCGTGTTCGTGGGCACCCTGGTCGTGGTCTCCGTGATCACGGTCCGGATCTCCGACATGATCCTGGATTCGCGCATCGGCGCGCTAGACCGCACCCTGGGCTTCCTGTTTGGCCTCGCTCGCGGGCTTTTGATCGTCGTGGTCGCGTTCCTGTTCTTCACCTGGCTGGTGCCGGACAAGCAGCGCCCGGACTGGGTCACGGGGGCCAAATCTCGCGTGGTGCTCCAGGGAACCGGGGATTGGCTGATGGCCCTCTTGCCTGACGACCCCGAGAACACCATCTTGAAGAGATTCAAGAAAAACAAACCAGATGATGATCAAGCTGATTCCGAACCGCAGCCTTCGGGCACTGGCGACGGATACAGTAAACCTGCTCGTGACAGCCTCAAGAAGCTGATCGAGAAACCTGCGGCGCGTTGATTAGGCCCTAAAAGAGAGGCGCGGACGAGATGCGACACCCTGACCAGGACGCCCAACTTGATCTCGGCCCAGCCGCGCTAGAGCTTCAGGACGACCTGGAGGGCGATACGCTCCGCGAGGAATGCGGCGTCTTCGGCATCTACGGCCACCCTGACGCCGCGGCCATCACGGCGCTCGGCCTCCACGCCCTCCAGCATCGCGGCCAGGAGGCCGCCGGCATCGTCTCCTACGACGGCAGCCGCTTTCACTCGGAACGCCGCCTCGGCCTCGTCGGCGACACCTTCTCCCGCCGCGAGGTGATCGACCGCCTGCCCGGCAATATGGCCGTCGGTCATGTCCGCTACTCCACCACCGGCGCCACCATCCTGCGCAACGTGCAGCCGCTGTTCGCCGAGCTCAATGCCGGCGGCCTTGCGGTCGCCCACAACGGCAACCTCACCAACGGCCTGACGCTGCGCCGCGAGCTCGTGAAGAACGGCGCGATGATGCAGTCGACCACCGACACCGAGGTGATCCTGCATCTCGTCGCGCGCTCCAGGCGCAGCCGCTTCATCGAGCGCTACATCGACGCCCTGCGCGAGATCGAGGGCGCCTATGCGCTGGTTTCGCTGACCAACAAGAAGCTGGTCGGCGCGCGCGATCCACGCGGCATCCGCCCGCTGGTGCTCGGCGAGCTCGACGGTTGCCCGATCCTGACCTCGGAGACCTGCGCGCTCGACATCATCGGCGCGCGCTTCATTCGCGACATCGAGCCCGGCGAAGTCATCGTGTTCGACGAGAACGGCCAGGACATCCACAAGCCGTTCCCGCCGATGGCGCCACGCCCCTGCATCTTCGAATACATCTATTTCTCCCGTCCGGACTCCATCGTTCACGGCCGCTCGGTCTACGAAGTGCGCAAGGCCTTTGGTGCGCAGCTCGCGCGCGAGAGCCATGTGCCGATCGACGTCGTCGTCCCGGTGCCGGATTCCGGCGTACCCGCCGCGGTCGGCTACAGCCAGCATTCCGGCGTGCCGTTCGAGCTCGGCATCATCCGCAACCACTATGTCGGCCGCACCTTCATCCAGCCGACCCAGGCGATCCGCGAGTCCGGCGTGCGCATGAAGCATTCGGCCAACCGCGCCGCGATCGAAGGCAAGCGCATCATCCTGATCGACGACTCGCTGGTGCGCGGCACCACCTCGAAGAAGATCGTGCGCATGATGCGCGATGCCGGCGCCAAGGAAGTCCATTTCCGCCTCGCCTCGCCGCCGATCCTCTATCCCGATTATTACGGCATCGACCTGCCGGATCGCGGCGGCCTCCTGGCCGCGACGCATTCGCTGGAGGAGATGCGCGAGATCATCGGCGCCGACTCGCTCGCCTTCCTGTCGATCGACGGCATGTATCGCGCCATGGGCGAGCCCGGCCGCGACCCCGCCAATCCGAAATTCTCGGATCATTGCTTCACCGGGGCGTATCCGACCCACCTCACCGACCAGACCCAGACCGAGCAGCAGCCGCGGCAATTGTCGCTGCTGGCGGAAGCGAGCTGACGAAAGACCGCGACGATGCAGCTGGCCATCGCCATTCTCTGCGGAGGGCTTTTGGTCGGCTTCATCGTCTTGCCTTCAGGCAGGGCATGAAGGTGCCGCCTGACAGCTCGGGGAACGGCCCGAACAATAGTACCAATATCCAGTAGGGCTGCGGCGGGAGCTCGAGGGCAGAAATTCCGGGCTTGTCCCGGCCATCCACGCCTGTAAAACCCCGCCATGACAAATCCCCTCGCCAACCGCATCGCTCTCGTCACCGGCGCCTCGCGCGGCATCGGCTTTGCCACGGCCAAGGCGCTGGCCAAAGCCGGCGCGCATATCGTTGCGACGGCGCGCACGCAGGGCGGGCTCGAAGAGCTCGATGACGAGATCCGGAAAGACGGCGGCAGCGCCACGCTGGTGCCGCTCAATCTCACCGATTCCGACGGCATCGCGCGGCTCGGCGCCGGCCTGCACGAGCGCTACGGCAAGCTCGACATCCTCGTCGGCAATGCCGGCGTGCTCGGCCCCTCCTCGCCGGTCGGCCACATCGAACTGAAAGCCTTCACCGACGTGATGGCCGTCAACGTCTCGGCGAACTTCCAGCTGATCCGCTGCATGGAGCCGCTGCTGAGGCAGTCCGATGCCGGCCGGGCCGTGTTCATCACCTCGGGCGCCGCCAACAAGGCCACCGCCTATGTCAGCCCCTACGCCGCCTCCAAGGCCGCGCTGGAAACGCTGGCCCGCGCCTGGGCGCAGGAAACCGCGAACACGCCGCTCCGTGTCAACCTGTTCAACCCGGGCCCGATCCGCACCCGCATGCGGGCCACGTTGATGCCGGGCGAAGATCCGGCGACGCTGGAGACACCCGAGCAGGTCGCCGAATTCATCGTCCCGATGTGCGCGCCTGACTGGACCGAAACCGGCAAGTTCTACGACTACAAGACCCGCACACTGATGAGCTTCCGCTCGCCGGCCTGATTGACTCGCGTGCCTCCCCGCGATTGACTGCCCGCGCTCAAGCGGCAGCAAGCCGCAAGCCAAAAAAGGGAGGTTGCCATGGCGCCGTGGCATGATCGCGCAGGGCTTGTCTGTACAAGGCTCGGCCGTGCGCTCGTACGAGTCTCTCACGCCTTCTCCATCCTTATTGCAGCCATCGCGTTCGTGCTTCCAGGCACGGCGACTGCGGGTGACGTCCCGACCTTCGCGGTCGATGCCTCCTGGCCAAAACAGCTGCCGAACAACTGGATCCTCGGCCAGGTCGGCGGCATCACCGTCGACTGGCAGGGCCATATCTGGGTGATCCATCGCCCGCGTTCGCTCACCGATGACGAGAAAGGCGCGAGCCTCAACCCGCCGCGCTCGAAGTGCTGCGTCTCGGCGCCGCCCGTGCTCGAATTCGACACCGACGGCAATCTGCTGCGGTCGTGGGGCGGTCCGGGCGAAGGCTATGAATGGGTCGGCCGCGAGCACGGCATCGAGGTCGACGAGCGCGGCTTCGTCTGGGTCGGCGGCAACGCCGACAACGACAATGCCATTTTGAAATTCACGCTCGACGGCAAGTTCGTCGCCCAGATCGGAAAGATCGCGCCGAGCCTCGGCAGCAACGACACCACGCAGCTCGGCAAGCCCGCCGAAACCGCGATCGACAAGGCGGCGAACGAAATCTACGTCGCCGACGGTTATGGCAACCGCCGCGTCATCGTGTTCGATGCGACGACGCTCGCTTACAAGCGGCACTGGGGCGCCTATGGCAACAAGCCCGATGACAATAAGCAGGCGGCGTATGATCCCAAGGCGCCCGTCTCCCAACAATTCGGAAATCCCGTCCATTGCGTGAAGCTCGCCAATGACGGTCTCGTCTACGTCTGCGACCGCATCAACAATCGCATCCAGGTGTTCAAAAAGGATGGCACCTTCGTGAAGGAGTTCTTCTTCGAGAAGAACACCCTCGGCAACGGCGCGGTGTGGGACATCGCGATCTGGCCCGATCCGAAGCAGACCTATTTGCTCAGCGCCGACGGCGAGAACAACGAGATCCGGGTGATCAAGCGCGAGGACGGCAGCGTGGCCGGCAGCTTCGGCCACAACGGCCGCAATGCCGGGCAGTTCCACTGGGTGCATGCCATGGCGATAGACGCCAAGGGTAACGTCTATACCGCCGAGGTCGACACCGGTAAGCGCATCCAGAAATTCAAGCTGACCTCGGACGCGCTCAAATAGCGTCTCAACACACTTTGCCCAAAGGTTAACCGACGGATGACGCTACGCCGCAGCGTCATCCGGCTTTAGGCGCATTGCCGCCAGCCGTGGGACACGGTAGAGCGATCAGCCGGAACAAGGCTCCGCAAGAGAGCCGTCCGCATATTGAAAATGGAGGAGACCTTTTATGACGACGACGCTCGCGCGCCGCTATGCGGCCCTTCTGGCCTGTGCCGCCTTCGGTTTTGCAACATCCGCTTACGCGCAGGACAAGACCGTCAAGATCGGCGTCTTGAATGACATGTCGAGCCTTTATGCCGATATCGGCGGCCCGAACTCCGTGGTCGCGATCAAGATGGCCGTCGAGGATTCCGGCCTGCTCAAGAAGGGCTGGAAGATCGACGTTCTGAGCGGCGATCACCAGAACAAGCCGGACGTCGGCGTCAATATCGCTCGGCAGTGGATCGACAACGAGAAGGTCGATGCGATCGCTGATACGCCGAACTCCGGCGTCGCGCTTGCGGTCAGCAACCTCGTCAAGGAAAAGAATTCGGTGCTGCTGAATTCCGGCGCCGCCTCTGCCGACTTGACCGGCAAGGCCTGCACGCCGAACACGATCTCCTACACTTACGACACCTACATGCTCGCCAACGGCACCGGCAAGGCGCTGACCAAGGCCGGCGGCGACACCTGGTTCTTTCTTACCGCGGATTATGCCTTCGGCCACGCGCTGGAACGCGACACCACGGCCGTCGTGACGGCAAACGGCGGCAAGGTGCTGGGCAGCGTCAAGCACCCGATCAACAGCTCGGACTTCTCGTCCTTCCTGCTGCAGGCCCAATCGTCCAAGGCCAAGGTGGTCGGCCTCGCCAATGCCGGCGGCGACACCACGAACTCGATCAAGCAGGCGGCCGAATTCGGCATCGTATCGGGCGGCCAGAAGCTCGCGGCGCTGCTGCTGTTCATCAACGACGTGCATTCGCTGGGGTTAAAGACCGCGCACGGCCTGACCTTCACCGAGTCCTTCTACTGGGACATGAACGAGCAGACCCGCGCCTGGTCGAAGCGCTTCGCTGCCCTGGCCAGCAAGAACGCGATGCCGTCGATGACCCAGGCCGGCAACTACGCGATGGTGCTGCACTATCTCAAGGCGATGGAAGCGCTCGGCGGCAACCCGCATGACGGCGCCAAGGTCGTCGCCAAGATGAAGGAGCTGCCGACCGACGATCCGCTGTTCGGCAATGGCCCGCTGCGCCAGGACGGACGCCGTCTCATCCCGGCCTATCTGTTCGAGGTGAAGAAGCCCGAGGAGTCGAAGGGTCCGTGGGACTACTACAAGCAGATCGCCACGATCGCGGCGGAAGACGCGGCCAAGCCGCTCAAGGACAGCGAGTGTCCGCTGGTGAAGAAGTAAGAGAGTCGACGCTGCCGTAGGGTGGGCAAAGGCGCGTAAGCGCCGTGCCCACCTTCTCTCCGCGAGTTGACGAAGTAGCGGTGGGCACGCTTCGCTTTACCCACCCTACGAAACCGTCTTCGTGGCAGATAGCGACCGCATCGCGATGGCGACACATACCACCATCAATACCGCCGCAAGCAGGAATGGCGCGCCGGGCAGATGCCACGGCGCGCTGGCGCCGATGAAATAGGAAAACGTCAGCGTGAACAGGAACGGCCCGACGAGCTGCGAGACGCTCTGCACGCTCGCGGTTGCGCCCTGCAACTGGCCCTGCTGATCGGGCGCAACCAGCCGCGTCATCAAGGATTGCATGGCGGCGCCCGAGATTCCCCACAGCGACATCACGGGAATGCCGATCCAGAACAGCGGGCCGGTCGGCGCCGCGCCGAAGATCACGAAGCCAATCGCGCCACAGCACAGACCGAGCACCAGCGCATTCCGCTCGCCGAGCACGCGCACGATCGGGCCGATGGCGAGCCCCTGCACCACCATGGCGCAGATGCCGACCATCGCGAGCGTCAGACCCACGGTCTTGGAATCCCAGCCGTAGCGATAGGTCGCATAGAGCACGAAAGTCGAGGGCAGCACGACATGCGCGACTTGTGCGATGAAGTTGACGATGGATAACGCGGCCAACGCCGCGTTGGAACGCAGCAAGTGCAGCGCTCCGACCGGATTGGCGCTGGTCCAGCGGAACGGCGCGCGCCGCTCCGGCGCCAGCGATTCCGGCAGGACGAAGAGCCCATAGAGCGCATTGGCAAAGCTCAAAGCCGCCGACGCCCAGAACGGCAGCCGCGGATCGATATCGCCGAGCAGGCCGCCGAGCGCCGGGCCCAGGATGAAGCCGGCGCCGAAGGCAGCTCCAATCCTGCCGAAGACGGCCGCGCGCCGCTCCGGCGGCGTGATGTCGGCGATATAGGCAAAGGCGGTCGAAATGCTCGCCGAGGTGATGCCCGAGATCACGCGGCCGATGAACAACCAGAGCAGCGACGGCGCGAGCGCCATCAGCACATAGTCGGCGGCGAGCCCGAAATTCGACAGCAGCACCACCGGCCGCCGTCCGAAGCGATCCGACAGCGCGCCGAGCACCGGCGAGAACACGAACTGCATCAGCGCCCAGGCGGTGCCGAACAGGCCGAAGATGCGGGCCGCATGCGCGGTGTCGTTGTCGACGAAGCTCTCGATCAGCTTCGGCAGGATCGGCATGATCACGCCGAGCGCGAGCATGTCGAGCAGGATGGTGACGAAGATGAAGGCGACGGCACCACGCCGGACCGGCGCAGCGCTTCGCGCCGTCGCCTCGCCGGCATCGTTGCTCACGACGGCCGCTTGCGCTTGTGGGCGAAGGGGTTGGCCTTTTCGCGCAAGGTGATGCGCACCGGCGTACCCGGCAGCTCAAAGGCCTCGCGCATGGAATTGGTCAGGTAGCGCAAATAGGACTGCGGCACCGCGTCCGCGCGCGAGCAGAACAGCACGAAGCTCGGCGGACGCGCCTTGTTCTGCGTGATATAATTCAGCTTGAGCCGTCTGCCGGACACCGCCGGCGGCGGATTGGCCTGCACGGCCTGCTCGAACCAGCGATTGAGCGCGGAAGTCGGCACGCGCCTGTTCCAGACCGCGTAGGCGTCCTGGATCGCCTGCATCAGCCGATCGATGCCCTCGCCCATCAGACCTGATACGGCGACGATCGGCACGCCCTTGATCTGCGGCAGCCAATGGTCGGCATCCCGGCGCAGGCCCGAGATGGCGCCGCCGCCCTTGGTCTCCATCAAATCCCATTTGTTGACTGCGAGCACGACCGCGCGGCCTTCGCGCTCGATCAGATCGGCGATGCGCAGATCCTGCTCCTCGAAGCGGTTCTGCGTATCCATCATCATCACGACGACTTCGGCAAAGCGGACCGCGCGCAACGCGTCGGCGACCGAGAGCTTCTCGAGCTTTTCCTCGATGCGCGAGCGACGGCGCAGGCCTGCGGTATCGAACACGCGAAATTCGCGGCCCCTCCAGTTGATCTCGACCGCGATGGAATCGCGCGTGGTGCCTGCCTCCGGGCTCGTCAGCAGGCGCTCCTCGCCGAGCAGATGGTTGATCAGCGTCGACTTGCCGGCATTGGGCCGGCCGACGATGGCGACGCGGATCGGACGCGTCGCGGCCTCCTCCTCGGTCAGCGGCTCATCGTCATCGGCTTCATCTTCGTCGACAGGCTCCGGCATCAACTCACGGAGCGCGTCATACAGCTCGCCCATGCCCTCGCCGTGCTCGGCCGAGACCTGGATGGGATCGCCGAGGCCGAGCGCAAAGGCCTCCATCGCGCCGGCATCGCCATGCTTGCCTTCGCTCTTGTTGGCGACCAGCAGTACCGGCTTGTCGGCCTTGCGGGCGAAATCGGCGAAGGCGCGGTCGGTGGGCGTCAGGCCGATGCGGGCGTCGATGACGAAGAACAGCGCGTCGGCCTGTGCGATCGCGGCCTCGGTCTGCTCCTGCATGCGCGCGGTCAGCGAGCCCTTGGCGCCCTCGTCGAGGCCAGCGGTGTCGATGATGGTGAATTCGAGGTCGCCGAGCCTGGCCTCGCCTTCGCGGCGGTCGCGGGTAACGCCCGGCAGGTCATCGACGAGCGCGAGCTTCTGCCCAACCAGGCGGTTGAACAGCGTCGATTTGCCGACATTGGGCCGGCCGATAATAGCAATCGTGAAGGACATCGGTCATTCGTGCGCTGCGAAGGCCGCGCCTGTCAATGTAATGAAGGGATCAGCGCGAAAAGCTGCCGCTCGGCATCGGTGCCGGGAAAGCTCCCTGCGATTGCTGCTGGGTGGTCTGGGTCGGTTGCGCCTGCTGGACGGGTTGATCCGGCGGCGGGGCGGTGGTGCGCTTGCGCACGATCTTCTGCTTGGGCGGCGGAGCGGCCGTGGGCGGCGCGGCCTCCGGCTGGGCCTCGCCGTCGACCTCGCCCGCCGGCGCCTCAGCGGGCGCGGCCGCGGTGCTGGCAGGCTGTTTGGTCTTCTTCGCCTTGGTACCCTTTGCCGGCTTGGCCTCGGGCGGCGGCTCGGCGGGCAGAGCCGCGACGGCCGGTGCGTTCGGATCCGGCTGCTGCTGTGCTGCGCCCTTGTACATCTCCCGCGGCACGCCCTGCTCGAGGCCCGGAACGCCCTCCGGGAAGACCGGCTTGCGGTCGCCCGGCAGCTTCTTCTTGGTGTCGAGGAAGTCGAGCATGTCGCTTGGATCGAAGCTGGAGCAGCCGCCCAGGATGCCCGTGAAGGCGATCAGGACGGCGGCTGCGATCAAGCGTGGCGTGCGGCGCATCTTGTGTCTCGTCTACGTCAGAGAGCCCGAAGGTCAGCTCTTGGTCAGCTTTTGGCGACGGGCGGCAGCAGGGCCTGGAGCGCCTCGGCGCGTGAGCGCAAACCGGGCGGCGTTTCGCCGTCCTCGGCAATCGCGTCGAGCCATTTGCGGGCCGCGGTCATGTCGTTGTTGCGCCAGGCCGATAGCGCCAGCAACTCGCGGGCGCTGTGGCGGAACGTGGATTTGGGCGCGGCGGAGGACTCCAGCCGCTGCTGCATGTCGGCATAGGACGCGCTGTCGACCAGCAAGCCGGCGGCGCGAATCTTCGCCAGGTCCTGCCACTCACCACCGATGCTGCGATCGGCGGCGATGTCGTCAAACATCTTGGCGGCCGCCTTGGGATCGCGGGGCGCTGCCTCGGCCGCGGCACGTAGCCGCGCCAGGGTGCGATAACCCGAGGGAGCCTTGGCGGCGAGCGCGGTGAAGGCGGCCTCGGCCTCCGCGTGCTTGTCCTGGTCGGACAGCTCAGCGGCCTTCTCGAAGGCGGCGCCGGCCTCGGCGGCCTTCTTGCCCTCCAGGTACTGGTAGCCGCGCCAGCCGCCCACAGCAGCCACGATCAGCACCATCAGGGCAATGAAGACGATCGAATACTTGTCCCACAGCTTCTTGAGCTGTTCGCGACGTACTTCCTCGTCGACTTCGTCAAATAATTCAGACACTTATGTTAATCCCATGCCCGTCCGGGTGCGCGCGCCAATGCGTTCGCGTCAGGAATCCCCGTCCCCCACGTGGCGGCGGGGTACCCTAACGATATGGCGGTGGCAAGGCAAAGCGAGCCCAATCAAGGCGTTAACCACCCGGAACAGCCCGGACCGGCCTGTCCGGCTCAGGTTCCCAGGAGCTCCCGCAGCTGCCGCTTCAGCACCTTGCCGTTGGCATTGCGCGGCAGCGGCTCGGGGGTGATCGCCATGGTTTCGGGGACCTTGTAGTCGGACAGCCGCTCCGCGCACCAGGCGCGCAAGGCCTCGCCGGTCACCGGGGCGCGCGTCACCACCACGGCGTGGACGCGCTCGCCCAGCACCGGGCAGGCCTTGGCAATGATCGCGCTCTCGACCACGGCGGGGTGGCCGGCCAGCACGGACTCGACCTCGGCCGAATAGATCTTCAGGCCGCCGCGATTGATCATGTCCTTCTGCCGGTCGAACACGCGGACAAACCCCTCCGCATCGACCGAGCCGAGATCACCGGAATGCCAGAAGCCACCCGTGAAGCTTTCGGCCGTCGCCTTCGGATTATTCCAGTAGCCCTTGATGACGGAGGCGCTCTGGATCCAGAGCTCGCCGATCTCGCCAGCGGGCAGCTCGCGCCCGTCCGCTCCCATCGCGACGATGCGGGCACCCGGACACGGCAGGCCGACACTGTCGATGTGGCTCGCGGTCAGCTCGCCCGGCATGATCGTCGAGGGCGACGTCGTCTCGGTCGAGCCGTAGCAGTTCGCGAGCTTCAGGCCGGGAATCGTCGCCTTGAGCTTCTCGATGGTCGCGACCGGCATCGGCGCGCCGCCAAAGCCGCCGATGCGCCAGCTCGAGAGATCGTAGCTGTCGAAATCGGGCTGGAGCAGGCAGAGATTGTACATCGCCGGCACCATCACGGTGTAGGTGACGCGCTCGCGCGCGGCGAGCCTGAGATAATCGGCAGCCTTGAACTCGGGCATGATGATCAGCGCGCCGCCGCAGCGGATCATGGTCGTGATGTTGGCTACGACGCCGGTGACGTGGCCGAGCGGCACCGCCGCGATCGAACGGTCCGCTTCCGTCAATTGCAGGCAGGAGACGAACACCATCGAGGAATGGACGATGTTGCAATGGGCGAGCATCGCGCCCTTCGGCTTGCCCGTCGTGCCCGAGGTGTACAGGATCATCGCGGTGTCCTCCTCGCCGATCTCGACCGGCGCCGGTGCCGGGACGTTGTCGGCGAGCACGGCGAAACGCGACAGGGCCTGATCGCTGTCGACGGCGATGCGGCGGATGACGTCGGGAACATCAAGCGCATCGGGCAGCCGCTCGGTGAGCCCTGCTTCATGGATCAGGATCCTGGCGCCGCAATCGGCGAGGACATAGGCGATCTCAGGCTTCTGCTGGCGCGTGCCGAGCAGCACCGTCACCAGCCCCTCATGCGCAGCGGCAAACAGCAGCAGTGGAAATTCGATACGATTGCCGAGCAGGATCGCGACGCGATCGCCACGCTGCAGGCCGAGCTTGCGAAAGCCCGCCGCGATCCGCGCGGCCTGCTCCACGGCCTGCCGCCAGCTCAACCGGACATCGCCTGCGATCAGCGCTTCGCCGTCAGGATTGCGGGCGCAAGCGTCCGCGATCATCGCCCACAGGCTCGCCGGCCGGTCGCTGAAGGCCGGCACCACCCGATCGCCGAAGCGCGCCTCGAACCGCATCGGCGGGATCTGAGATTGCGACCAGTCCATCGGGATGCCCTCGGCTGTTGCTTGTCACGTTCCGCGCACGGCTGCGCGGAACCGTCTTGCGCTGATCGGCTGTCGTTAGCCCCCCATGACGGGAACGCCGATCACAACCGGGTGGAATGCGAAAGCCAGCGCGAGATAGGCGACGACGCCGACTGCAACAGCGATCAGATCATTGGTCACCCCACCCACTGGAATCGGCGGGCCGCCGCCATCGGTGCGATGCTTCAGCGAGATGCGGTCGTACACGGCCCAGCCCAGGAACGAGCCAAACAGGATGATGGAGCCGAGATCGCCATTGGCAAGCAGATGCGCGGCCGCCCACAATTTGATGCCCGCCAGCATCGGATGCTTCAGCGTCGCATAGATGCGCCCGCGCAAGTAGGACGCCACCACCAGGATGACCGCGGGCAGCATCAGCGCGACTGTAATGTGCTTGAATGCGACCGGCGGCTCCCAAACCGGGATCATTCCGGCAGCGCGATAATGGGCAAAGCCCCAGATGATCAGCGCCAATCCCGCAAGCGAGACGGCCGCATAGAGGATCTTGTAGGTCCCCTCGCCCAGTCTCGCGATCGCTTGCGCGCGCGCCTCTCGTTTCGTTGTGAAAACATGGGCCGCAAAAAACAGCATCAGCCCCAGGATCATGACCAGCAGACCCACGACATCCTCCCCTCAACCAGCGCCCCCGCCCATGGCGTATCATCGATTGGGCGCGGGTCGCAACTCTCACGCCTCATGGTCAGGCGTGAAGGCTCGGGTCTGCAACAGCGCGGCCTTCATCCTGCGAGACCCGCGCAAGCGCAGTCCGCAAGATGCGGGGATAGAGCTATTTTCCAAGCTCGCGATTATCGACATAGCGGATCGCGATCGGGCGTCCGGCCAGAGCGCCGCCGAGGCCGCTGGTGAATTTGAGCGGCAGGCAGGCTTTCAGCGATGAATTGATCGCGTTGAGATAGGTCGTTCGGGTATCGGCCGGGACGCCCGCGGTCGCATAGGTCAGCTGCGGCGGACCGATCATGCCGCCTGCCTTGTTGAAGCTGAAGCGCACCGCCATCTGCATGCCCGCGCGCGCATTGTCCGATGGCGGCGACCAGCAGGTGCGCAGCTCGGCGAAGAGATCGCCGATCGTATCGAGATCGTGATCCGGCTTCCGGTATTTGGCGCGATCAGCCTCCGTCGGCACGGTTTCGATCGTGAGCTGGAGGTTCTGACCGTAGGGATAATCGATCTCGGGAATGCAGGGGCCGGGCTCGAGCGGGCTGCAATAGTACGGCGTGCAGGGCCGGCCGTCGAGCACGCTGCACGGCTCATGCGAAAACGGGATCGGATTGATCTGGCGGCGCTGCGCATCGGCGGCAACCGTCGATATCGCCAATAGGAGGAAAACGAGGATGCCGCGCCACATGATGCGAGCTCACAATGTCACACGCACAAACGTGGCATTGCCAACGAACGCGTCAAGCCTACGGCTGTTCACATGCTCGCGTTTAGCTCCGGTGTCGTCGCCCGGCTCGACCGGGCGACCCAGTACTCCGAGACGGCGGTGATGGAATCGAGAGGCTGCGGCGTACTGGATTCCCCGCCTTCGCGGGGAATGACAGCGGAGTGTGGCCACGCAGCAGCGCGCGGAGTACGCCCTACCCCTTCTTCTTGACGTCCTTGACGTTCGTGAACTCGATGCCCTCGGCGCGCTCCCTGGCGTAGCCGAGATAGAACTCGTTTCTCGCCAGATACACGGGATCGCCGTCGACATCGTCGGCGATGCTCGAGGTGTTGGCGGCGATGAAAGTGTCGAGCTTCTTGCGATCTTCGGATGAGACCCACCGGGCGAGCTGGAACTCGCTGACCTCGAACTCGACGGGCAGCGAATATTCCGCCTCGAGCCGTGCCTTCAGCACGTCAAGCTGCAGCGCGCCGACCACGCCGACCAGCGCCGGTGCGCCGTCGCGCGGGCGGAACACCTGCACCACGCCCTCTTCGGACATTTGCTGAAGCGCTTCCTTCAGCTTCTTCGCCTTCATCGCGTCGGTGAGACGCACGCGGCGGACGATTTCCGGCGCGAAGCTCGGCACGCCGACGAAGGTGAAATCCTCGCCCTCGGTCAGGGTGTCGCCGATGCGCAGCGTGCCGTGATTGGGAATGCCGACGACGTCGCCGGCGAAGGCTTCGTCCGCGACCGACCGGTCCTGTGCGAAGAAGAATTGCGGGCTCGACAGCGGCATGCTCTTGCCGGTGCGCACCAGCTTCGCCTTCATGCCGCGGCTGAGCTTGCCGGAGCACAGGCGCGCAAAAGCAATGCGGTCGCGGTGGTTCGGATCCATGTTCGCCTGGATCTTGAACACGAAGGCGCTCATGCGCGGGTCGGTCGCCTCGACCTTGCGCTGGTCGCTCTCCTGCGCGCGCGGCTCCGGCGCGAACTTGCCGAGGCCTTCCAGGAGGTCGCCGACGCCGAAATTGCGCAGCGCGCTGCCGAAATAGACCGGCGTCAGATGCCCCTCGCGAAAGGCGGCGAGTTCGAACGGTTTCGAGGCCTCGGTGACAAGCTCGAGCTCGTCCTTGACCGCGCCGACATCGAGGTTGGCGTTGAGCTTGCCGAGCTCGGCGATCTCGATCTGCTGTGCAGCGCCGGTCTTGGCGCCGCCGCCTTCGAGCAGACGCACGCCGCCATTGGCAACGTCATAGGTGCCGAGGAAATCGCGGCCGCGGCCGACCGGCCAGGTCATCGGCGTGGTGTCGAGCGCGAGCGTCTTCTCGATCTCGTCGAGCAGCTCGAACACGTCGCGGCTCTCGCGGTCCATCTTGTTGATGAAGGTGATGATCGGAATGTCGCGCAGGCGGCAGACTTCGAACAGCTTTCGGGTGCGCGCCTCGATGCCCTTGGCAGCGTCGATCACCATGACGGCGGAGTCGACGGCCGTGAGCGTACGGTAGGTGTCCTCCGAAAAGTCCTCGTGGCCCGGCGTGTCCAGCAGATTGAACACGAGACCCTCGAACTCGAACGTCATGACCGAGGTCACGACCGAGATGCCGCGCTCGCGCTCGATCTTCATCCAGTCCGAACGGGTGTTGCGCCGCTCGCCCTTGGCCTTGACCTGGCCGGCGAGATTGATGGCGCCGCCGAACAGCAGCAGTTTCTCGGTCAGCGTGGTTTTGCCCGCGTCCGGGTGGGAGATGATCGCGAAGGTGCGCCGCCGCGCCACCTCGGTGGCAAGCGGGGAACGGGCCGGCGAGTCGGCTGATATGGCGATGTCGGACATGGCGGGAGCGTTTGGCAGGGAAAATGGGCCTGATCAAGCCTCATGTGGTGATTGCGGAGCCCTACGGCCAGCCCCATATCCGCTCCCGGGGAGGACGGCCTCCCCCCTCATCAGCATATCCGCCGCGGGGACGACCCTGCCTTGAATGGAGGGTCGTCATGGCCTGGAGCATCCTGTTCGTCGCCGGTCTTCTCGAGATTACCTGGGCGATCGGCCTCAAATACACCGAGGGTTTTACCAAGCTTGTTCCGTCCGTCATCACGCTCGCGGCGATGGCCGGCAGCGTCATCCTGCTCGGTTTAGCCCTCAAATCGCTGCCCGTCGGAACCGCCTATGCGGTCTGGACCGGCATCGGCGCGGTCGGTACCGCCACGCTTGGCATCATTCTGTTCGGCGAGCCGGCCACGGCGTTCCGCCTCGCCAGCATTGGGCTGATCGTCGCCGGCATCGCAGGGCTGAAATTCGTCACCTGACGAGAATCTGGACCGCCCACCAGGTCAGCGCCGCGACAATGGCCGAGGCCGGGATCGTGATCACCCAGGCATAGACGATCGAGCTCGCGACGTTCCAGCGCACCGCCGAGACGCGGCGGGCCGCGCCGACGCCGACGATCGCGCCGGTAATGGTGTGGGTGGTCGAGACGGGAACGCCGAGGAAGGTCGCCATGAACAGCGTCGCGGCGCCGCCGGTCTCGGCGCAAAAGCCCTGCATCGGCGTCAGCTTGGTGATGCGCAGGCCCATGGTGCGGACGATACGCCAGCCGCCCATCAGCGTGCCCAGCGCCATCGCGGCCTGGCAGGACAGCACCACCCAGAACGGCACCGAGAATTCACCGCCGAGATGCCCCTGCGAATAGAGCAGCACGGCGATGATGCCCATGGTCTTTTGGGCGTCATTACCGCCATGGCCGAGCGAATAGAGCGAGGCGGAGGCGAATTGCAGGATGCGGAAGGCGCGATCAACCGCGAACGGCGTCGAGCGCACCGAGAGCCAGGACACGATCGCGACCAGCATCATCGCGAGCAGGAAACCGACCAGCGGCGACAGCACGATCGCCAGCACCGCCTTGGACAGTCCGCTCCACACCGCAGCCGAGATCCCCGCCTTGGCCATGCCGCCGCCGACGAGACCGCCGATCAGCGCATGCGACGACGAGGATGGGATGCCGAGCCCCCAGGTCACGAGGTTCCAGACGATCGCGCCGACGAGCGCCGCGAAGATCACCTGGGCGTCGACGACCGCGGGATCGATGATGCCGGTGCCGATGGTCTGGGCAACATGCAGCCCGAACACCATGAAGGCGATGAAATTGAAGAACGCGGCCCAGAGCACCGCGAATTGCGGCCGCAGCACGCGGGTCGAAACGATGGTCGCGATCGAATTGGCGGCGTCGTGCAGGCCGTTCAGGAAGTCGAACAGCAGCGCGACGGCGATCAAGCCGACGAGGACAGGAAGTCCGAGCGCAGCATCCACGGCGCGACCCCTGCCCTAAACTTGCTCGATGACGATGCTGTTGATCTCGTTCGCGACGTCGTCGAAACGGTCGGCCACCTTTTCGAGATGGTCGTAGATCTCGACGCCGACGATGAAATCCATCGCGCTACCATCACGGTGCTTGAGAAACAGCTCCTTCAGCCCGATGTCGTGGAGATCGTCGACCCGACCCTCGAGCTTGCCTAGCTCTTCGTGATCGCGGTCAGCATCGCGACGTTCGGGCCGATCGACTGCATCAGCGGCAACGCGCGCCCCACGAGATTGGCGCATTCGATCAGCAGTCCGCCAATCTCCCGCATCGGCGGCTCGAAGGTGCGCACCTCGAACAGCATCACGGCCTTGGCCGTCTGCTGCATCTGGTCGATGGCATCGTCCATCGAGGTGATCAGGTTCTTGATGTCGCCGCGGTCGAAGGGGGTGATGAAGGTGCGGCGCACCGCCGTCAGCACCTCACGGGTGATGTTGTCGGCGTCGTTCTCGAACTGGTTGACGCGCTGACAGTAGACCGGCGTCTCCTCTCCCCCGTTGAGCATGCCCTGGAGCGCGATCGAGCCCTGGATCACCGTCTGTGCATGGCGGTCGAACAGGTCGAAGAACCGTTCTTCCTTGGGCAGGAAAGCGCGAAACCATCGCATCATGGGGATAGGCTACCGGTTGGAAATGGCCCGGCCCGAATAGGCCGTCACAAAACTGTCATAGACCATTTCCGCTCCGCGCGCGTGTCATCTCACGCCCGCGGAGCAGGATCATCCACCGGATTCGCGCACCAATGAAATTGGTGCGATATCAAAGGTTTATAGCGAGCGCCGGAAGTAATGAGCGATTTCGCCGATGACGCCGCGGCGGAAGGTGAGCACGCAGACCACGAAGATCGAGCCCTGGATCACCGTCACCCATTGGCCAAAACCCGCCAGATATTGCTGCATGGCGATGATCGCGAAGGCACCAACCACGGGGCCGAAGATGGTGCCGAGACCGCCAACCAGCGTCATCAGCACGACCTCGCCCGACATCGTCCAGTGCACGTCGGTGAGCGAGGCATTCTGCGCCACGAACACCTTCAGCGATCCGGCAAAGCCGGCCAGCGTGCCGGACAGGACGAAAGCCAGGAATTTATATTGGTCGGTCCGGTAGCCGAGCGAGATCGCGCGCGGCTCGTTCTCGCGGATCGACTTCAGCACTTCACCGAACGGCGAGTTGATGATGCGGTAGATCAGCAGGAAGCCGGCGAGGAAGCCGGCCAACACGACGTAATAAAGCACCGTCGGCTTGGAGAGATCGAGCAAGCCGAACATCCGCCCCTGCGGAATGCCCTGAATGCCGTCCTCACCATGGGTGAACGGCGCCTGGAGGTAGATGAAGTACAGGAGCTGCGACAGCGCCAGCGTGATCATCGAGAAATAGATGCCCTGGCGGCGGATCGAGATATAGCCGGTGATGAGCGACAGCCCGAACGCCGCGGCGATTCCAACGAGGATGCCGAGCTCCGGCGGCAACGCCCACACTTTCAGCGCGTGCGCGCTGCAATAGCCGGCGGTGCCCATGAACATTGCGTGGCCGAACGACAACAGGCCGCCATAGCCGATCAGCAGGTTGAAGGCGCAGGCAAGCAGCGCAAAGCACAGCGCCTGCATCACGAAGAACGGATAGACGCCCGTGAAGGGCACCGACGCCAGCAGCAGCGCCATCACCACGAACACGACCATCTCGTCACGCATCGCGCGCGGGGTTACCGGCAGCGTGTCGTCCGTCAAGGCTGTCATATCAGGCCGCCCTTCCCGTCAGTCCCGTTGGCTTCACCAAGAGCACCAGCACCATCAGCACGAACACGACGGTGTTGGAGGCCTCGGGGTAGAAATACTTGGTCAGGCCCTCGATCACACCGAGCGCAAAGCCGGTGATGATGGAGCCCATGATCGATCCCATGCCGCCGATCACGACCACCGCGAACACGACGATGATGAGGTCGGCGCCCATCAACGGCCGCACCTGGTTGATCGGCGCCGAGAGCACACCGGCGAGCGCGGCAAGGCCGACGCCGAGACCGTAGGTCAGCGTAATCATGCGCGGCACGTTGATGCCGAAAGCGCGCACCAGCGTCGGATTTTCAGTGGCAGCGCGCAGGTTAGCACCGAGCCGCGTCTTCTCGATCAGGAACCAGGTGGCGATACACACCACCAGCGAGAAGATGACGACCCAGCCGCGATAGATCGGCAGGAACATGAAGCCGAGATTCATGCCGCCCTTGAGCTGGTCCGGAATCGCATAAGGCAGACCGGAGGAGCCGAAATAGTTCTGGAACACGCCCTGCACGATCAGCGCGATCCCGAAGGTCAGGAGCAGGCCGTAGAGGTGGTCGAGCCCCGTCAGCCATTGCAGCATGGTCCGTTCCAGGATCATGCCGAAGATGCCGACGATAACAGGCGCGATCAGCAGCGCCCACCAGTAGTTGATGCCGCCGAGGCTCAGCAGGAAATAGGCAACGAACGCGCCCATCATGTAGAGCGCGCCGTGGGCGAAATTGATGATGTTGAGCATGCCGAAGATCACGGCAAGCCCGAGACTGAGCAGCGCGTAGAACGAGCCGTTGATCAATCCCACCAGTAGCTGAGCGTAAAGAGCCTGCATCGATCCCGCACCCGGTCCCTTCGGCGTTGCCTGAAAATCGCCCGCAGGCCTGATGGCCTGCGGGCGGTTATCTTACTTCTTCAAGAGCGCGCACTTGCTCTCGGACAGCGGCGTGAAAGCCTGGTCGCCCGGCACGGTGCCGACCAGCTTGTAGAAGTCCCACGGCCCCTTGGACTCCGAGGGCTTCTTCACCTCGAACAGGTAGGCGCTGTGGATGGTGCGGCCGTTCGGCTGGATCTCGCCCTTGCCGAACAGGTCGTCCTCCGTCGGCAACGACTTCATCTTCTCGACGACCTTGACGCCGTCATGGGGATTGCCGCCGAGCGCTTCCAGCGTCTTGAGATAGTGACGCACGCCCGCATAGACGCCGGCCTGCACCATGGTGGGCGGCGCGTTGTTCTTCATCTTCTCGGAGAAGCGCTTGGAGAACGCCCGGGTCTGGTCGTTCATGTCCCAGTAGAAGGTCTCGGTGAAGTTGAGGCCCTGCGCGGTCTCGAGACCGATCGCCTTGACGTCGGTGAGGAACAGCAGCAACGCCGCGAGCTTCTGGCCACCCTTGACGATGCCGAACTCGGCCGCCTGCTTGATCGAGTTGGTGGTGTCGCCGCCGGCATTGGCAAGGCCGATGATCTTGGCCTTGGAAGCCTGTGCCTGCAGCAGGAACGAGGAGAAGTCCGGCGTGTTGAGCGGATGCTTGACGCCGCCGACCACCTTGCCGCCGTTGGCGGTGACCACGGCCGTGGTGTCGCGCTCGAGCGCCGCACCGAAGGCGTAGTCCGCGGTCAGGAAGAACCAGCTGTCGCCACCGGCCTTCACCAGCGCCTGCCCCGTGGTATGGGCCAGCATGTAGGTGTCGTAGGTCCAGTGCACCGTGTTGGGCGAGCACTGCGCGTTGGTGAGGTCCGAGGTCGCGGCGCCCGAGTTGATGTAGACGCCATTCTTTTCCTTGATGACGTTGTTGACGGCGAGCGCCACGCCGGAATTCGGCACGTCGACGATGATGTCGACCTTGTCGACGTCGAACCATTGCCGCGCGATCGCGGTGCCGATGTCGGGCTTGTTCTGGTGATCGCCGGAGATGATGTCGATCTTCCAGCCCTTCGCCGCAAGGCCGGAATCTTCGACGGCCATCTGGGCGGCGAGCGTCGAGCCGGGACCGCCGAGGTCGGCGTAGAGGCCGGACTGATCGGACAGCGCGCCGATCTTGACGGTCTTGTCCTGCGCAAAGGCTACGCCAGCCGTGGTGACGGCCAACGCCGTGCCGAGCAGAAACGACGCAATCGACTTTTTCATGCTACTTCCCTCGTGAATTTTCTCGTGGCCGTTTGACGCTTGGCCGTCTTAGACGCCGAGATAGGTGTGGAGCTTGTCCATGTTGGCGGCAAGCTCCGAATTGGAAAATCCGTCAATGATCTTGCCGTGCTCGACCACGTAGTAGCGGTCGGCGACGGTGGATGCGAACCGGAAGTTCTGCTCGACCAGGAGGATGGTAAAACCCTCCTTCTTGAGCCGTGCAATGGTGTGGCCGATCTGCTGGATAATGACAGGCGCAAGACCTTCGGTCGGCTCGTCCAGCATCAGGAAGCTCGCGCCGGTGCGCAGGATGCGCGCGATCGCGAGCATCTGCTGCTCACCGCCGGAGAGCTTGGTGCCCTGGCTGTTGAGACGTTCCTTCAGATTCGGAAACAGATCGAAGATCTGCTCGAGCGGCAATCCACCCGGGCGAACCACCGGCGGCAGCAACAAATTCTCCCGCACATCGAGACTGGAGAAAATGCCGCGTTCCTCCGGGCAGAACGCGATGCCCATCCGCGCGATCTTGTCGGAGGTCGCGCGGATGATGTCCTGGTTGTTGAACTTCACCGAGCCGGTCCGCTTGCCGATGATGCCCATGATCGACTTCAGCGTGGTCGTCTTGCCGGCGCCGTTGCGGCCGAGCAGCGTAACCACCTCGCCCGCGTTCACGTCGAAATTGATCCCGTGCAGGGTGTGGGACTCGCCGTACCACGCTTCCAGGTTGCGGACCTGGAGGATGTTGCCGCCGGTTGCGGCTTTTGCGGGAGCGTCCGCGGTTGCAGTCTCACGCATGACCGGCTCCCAGATAGGCTTCCTTGACGCGCTCGTCCTTGGTGAGCTCGCTGTAATGGCCTTGCGCCAGCACCTGCCCGCGCGTCAGCACGGTGATGATGTCGGAGAGATTGGCCACGACGCTCAGATTATGCTCGACCATCAGGATGGTGTACTTCGCGGAGATGCGCTTGATCAGCGCCGCGATCTTGTCGATGTCCTCGTGGCCCATGCCGGCCATCGGCTCGTCCAGCAACATCATCTCGGGGTCGAGCGCGAGCGTCGTTGCGATCTCGAGCGCGCGCTTGCGGCCGTAGGCCATCTCGACCGCGGGCGTATTGGCAAACTCGCTGAGGCCGACATCGTTCAACAGTTCACGCGCGCGATCGTTGAAGCGGTTGAGCACGGACTTGGAGCGCCAGAAATCGAAGGAACTGCCGTGCTGGCGCTGGAGCGCGACGCGAACGTTTTCCAGCGCGGTGAGATGCGGAAATACCGCCGAGATCTGGAATGAACGGACCAGTCCAAGGCGCGCCACGTCGGCTGGCGCCATCGCCGTGATGTCCTGCCCCTTGTACAGAATTTTGCCGGCGGACGGTTTGAGGAACTTGGTCAAAAGATTGAAGCACGTCGTCTTGCCCGCCCCGTTCGGGCCGATCAACGCGTGAATGCTCCCACGGCGAACCTTGAGCGCAACGTCGCGGACGGCGAAGAAGCCCGCGAACTCCTTGGTCAAGCCTTCCGTTTCGAGAATGAACTCATCGGCCAAACAGATTTCCCCCTGCCCGCACAATACGCGTGGCTGTCCTTAGTTACTTCGGCTTTCCGGGGGCCTTGGAGCCTGTCCCGGAACGTCGCCTCCGGGCGCGGAATATGCCGGAGGTGACGGGGGTTAGGCAAGGCGGAAAGCTGAGCAGATCAGGTCTCCGGCCGGGAGGCTTATGCTCCCTTAGTCGGACGCGTTTTGATGTCGCCTGCCCGGCCTCCCGGTTCGCAAGGCACCGGTCATCAAGCCGTCGTTAACGGTCTTTCATCCCGCGCGCCAGCCTTCATAGAAAATTTTCCCGCCGCATGGATCATGCGCGGGTTTTATGCGTCGGGAATATTGTCTTGGAAATTGCCTTGGATTTTGCAAGCGCCGCTCCTTCTGTCGTCAAGTCGATCAGGCAGCGTGATCTCCTGAACACGTGGCTGCGACTTTATGCGCGCGGGCAGATGGTGCCGGCGATCTGGGAGTATCAGCCCGCGCGGCTCGAGGAAGAGCTGTCCGATCTCATCTATTATACCGTCGACATCTCGGCGCCGACGCCGCGCCTCATCATCCAGAGCGAGGGCACGCGCATCTCGCGCGCCTATGGACAGACCGGCAAAGGCGTTCTGCTCGACGACTAT
The DNA here is from genome assembly GCF_054061875.1 of Bradyrhizobium sp. S3.7.6. NCBI lineage: Bacteria > Pseudomonadati > Pseudomonadota > Alphaproteobacteria > Hyphomicrobiales > Nitrobacteraceae > Bradyrhizobium > Bradyrhizobium sp. S3.7.6. The sequence continues at coordinate 5,841,304 of NZ_JBSSEQ010000001.1, forward strand.
ATCGGGCCGCGCCTCGCACCCTTCGTGATGCCGATCTATTATGAATGTGTGGCGCGCGGCCTTCCGGTCTACAGCGTGGCCGACGTCGACGACATCTATGGCCGCGTGGTTGCCTATGAACGGCTGCTGCTGCCGTTCCAGACCGACGGCAAGGTCTGCCACGTCATCGCCTCGCTCAAGACGTTCTGCGAGGACGGCGGCTTCGAGATCAAGAATCTGATGCGCGGAAATGACGCGCTGCCGCGCCCGAAACTGCGCGCGGTGATCGACCGCGATCTCTTCCATCGCGCCCCCGGCCGGATCGCCGCCGCCGACGTCGTCGAGTTCGCCGATCAGCCGGGCGTCACCACCGAAATCGTCGAGCTGAACTAGGGTCAGCGCGATTTCGCGCCGACTTACTTGGCCTTGACTTCCTTGGCATAGATATCCGGCTTGAAGCCGACCAGAAGCTTGCCGCCGACTTCGAGCACCGGCCGCTTGATCATCGATGGTTGCGCTAGCATCAGCGCCAGCGCCTTCTTCTCGGTGAGGCCTTCCTTGTCGGAATCCGGCAGCTTCTTGAAGGTCGTGCCGGCGCGATTGAGCAGCGTCTCCCAGCCAGCCTTGTCGCTCCACTGCTTGAGCTTGTCCTTCTCGACGTCCGCCGCCTTGTAGTCGTGGAACTCGTAGGCGACGCCATGGGTGTCGAGCCAGGCGCGCGCCTTCTTCATGGTGTCGCAGTTCTTGATGCCGTAGATGATGTTGGGCAAGACCTTCCTCGCGCATGCGTCGTTGGATGACTGCAGCGTTGTACGAAACTCCGGTTCGCGCGACAACATCGCGAACGAACCTCGCTCTCCGAACGGATACATCAATGCACGTCACTCACGATCCCGCCGCGGCCGTGTCGCCAACCATCGACTTCAACAGCTTCCTCGCGGTCGATATCCGCGTCGGCACCATCGTCGATGCAAAACCGTTCCCGGAGGCACGCAAGCCGGCCTGGCGGCTGTGGATCGACTTCGGTCCCGCGATCGGCGTGCGCAAGAGCTCGGCCCGGATCACCGAAAATCATCCGCTCGAGACGCTGGTGGGGCAGCAGGTCGCGGCCGTCGTGAACTTCCCGCCGCGACAGATCGGCCCGGTCGTCTCCGAGGTGTTGACGCTCGGCTTCCCCGATGCCGAGGGCAAGGTCGTGCTGGTGCAGCCGAGCAAGCCTGTGCCGAACGGCGGACGGCTGTTCTAGCCGCGCGATCGCCGGCCGGGCCGCCGCACCTCAGCCACGGCCCCGGCAACGGTTTGATCCTCCTGTTTCCGGACCGTCTGGACTTGACCAAGATCGCCTTTGATAATAAAAATGACTGACTGATCGTTTTTTATTAATGCCCGGCTTCATAGGTGCCGCATCAGGCAAACGCTCAAAACGACCGATCTGTCAGTTATTTATGGACGGCCAAAATGCCCAAGATCAGCGACAAGCAACGCGAAGGTAGGCGGCAGCAGATCCTCGAAGCGGCCCTTGCCTGCTTCGCCGAGCAAGGCTTTCATCAGACCGGCATGGCCGACATCGTCAAACGGTCGGGCTTGAGCCACGGCGCGGTCTATCTCTACTTCCAGAGCAAGGACGATTTGATCGAGGCGCTCGCCGACGACCGGCATCGTCGCGAGGCCGTGCTCAACTCGGTGGCGCAGGGATCGGGTGATCCGATCGAAGGACTCCACGCGCTGATCCGCGTCTACGCGCAATGGCTCACCGATCCCGCCGGCGAAGCGCGGCGTCGCGTCGGCATTCACGGCTGGGCGGAGGCCCTGCGCAATCGCCGCGTCCGCACCAGCGTCGTCGAAGGCATCGACATGCCGCGCGCGCTGATCGTGGCGCTGGTCGAGCGCGGGCAGCATGACGGCCTGATCAAGCGCGACCTCGGCGCCGACGCGGTCGCACGCGTGCTCATCGCGATCTTCCAGGGCTTCGTGCTGCAGAAATGCTGGGGCGAGGATTTTGACGTCGAGGCCTGCATGGCGGCCGTCGGCGGCGTGATCGAGGGATTTCGCACGACCAAGCCTGACATCAAGCGACGGACCAGGACGTAAGCGATGTCCTGGATTCACGATCTCCTCGCAGGCATTGGCGTCGGTCTCGTCGGCGGACTGACATCGGGCTTCATGGGTACGAGCCCGGGCGGCGGGCTTGTCGTCTTCACCGTGCTGCTGCTCGGCGCGGAGCAGCATGTCGCCCAGGGGACGTCGCTGATCACGCAGGTCCCGCCCACTGGCCTCGCCGGCGTGCGCCGCTACTGGCAGAGCGGCAATCGCAGCCCGCTGCAATGGATCGCCTGGATCGGCCTCGGATTTCTCGTCGGCGGTGCGGGCGGCGGTTACGCCGCGGCGGCGGTCTCCGACTCGGTGCTGCAATGGACCTACGTCGTCTATCTCGTCGCGCTGATCGCCCTTCTGATCCTGCGCCGCGACCGCAAGGACGGGAGCCACGCGGCCGTTGACCGAGACGTACTGCCTTGGCTCCCCCTGCTCCTCATCGGCGCGCTTGCCGGGTTTTCCTCCGGCTTCATGGGCATCGGCGGCGGGCTCGCGATCACCGTCGGCCTCGCCGCGGGCCTACGCGTCCCGCAGCACCAGGCGCAACTCGTCAGCCTCATCTTCTCGGTCATCCCGACCAACATTCCGGCGGCCTGGATCTACTGGAGCAAGGGGCTCATGGTCGGCTGGCCGGCGATCGTCGGGATTCTCGCCGGCCTCTGGATCGGCACCGATCTCGGCGCACGCGCGGCCAACGGCGTCAGCAAAGCGGTGCTGCACAGGGTCATGATCGCCCTCATCTCGGTGATGGCGCTCTACATGACGCATAAGGCGCTGACCTGATTCTACGGCCGCTTCGGAATGTTCAGCCCGCGCTGCACGGCAGGACGCGCCAGCCCCCGTTCGAGCCAGGCACCGACCGACTTGAACTGGCTGAATTCGACGAGATCGCCGGCGCCGTAGAAACCGATGAGATTGCGCACCCAGCCGAGCATGGAGATATCGGCGATGGTGTAGTCGTCATCCATGAACCACTGCCGGCCGGAAAGATGCGTCTCCATCACGCCGAGCAGACGCTTGGCCTCGCTGACATAGCGGTCGAGCGGCCGCTTGTCCTCGAAATCCTTGCCGGCGAATTTGTGGAAGAAGCCGACCTGGCCGAACATCGGCCCGATGCCGCCCATCTGGAAATGCACCCACTGGATGGCCTGGTAGCGGCGCGCGGCGTCCTCCGGCAGAAGCTTGCCGGTCTTCTCGGCGAGGTATTGCAGGATCGCCCCGGACTCGAACAGCGGCAGCGGCCGGCCGCCCGGACCGTTGGGATCGAGGATCGCCGGAATCTTGCCGTTCGGATTGAGTGAGAGGAATTCCGCCGTCTTCTGGTCGTCCTTGCCGAAGTCGACGAGGTGGACCTCGTAAGGCAGACCGATCTCTTCCAGCATGATCGACACCTTGACGCCGTTCGGCGTCGGCAGCGAATAAAGCTGAAGCAACTCCGGATGCCTGGCAGGCCAGCGCTTGGTGATGGGAAAGGCGGACAGATCAGGCATCGGGACCCCGGCTTCGTTCGTGAGATGCCGCCTAATCTAGGCGAGCCGTCGAACGGCGCAAGGCCGAGCAGTGATCATGCATCGAAGCCGGACTACAGGGGCCGCAGCAGCAGATGCCTGGCGGCGTACGCGATATCGCGCTGCGCGCGTTGCTCGATGAAGAGCTGCCCGGTGACGAGCAGCGTTCCGGTGAAAATGAGCGCGAGCATCGCGGTCGCGAACTGACTGGCATCCTTCATCGCACGAGCTTCTCCGTCATCGGTTCGCACGGGGAACGCGGGCCGACCGTCGACAGTTCCTGCACGCCTCAAACAAATTGCCACTTTATCCCGAATCGAGGCGCGCGAGGCCGCGACCTCAATAATTGATCTCCATCCGCAGTCCGCGCGGATCGACCTCTTCGCCGCCGACACGCTGTGTGCTGTCGCGGGCCGCGACCGCGCAGGCACAGGCATCGATGAGATCGTCGCGGCCGATGCCGGTGCCATGACGCTGCGTCAGCCATGTCTCCAGGCGCGTGAAGCCGCGTTGCGCCAGCAGCGCGATGCGCTGCTCACGACCTTGCGCCGACGTCTTCTTCGGAAGAAGGACGCACCCTGCCAGATTCCCAGAAAATCAATTCCGGATGCGCTTCGCCAATTGTCGCCTGGCGCACCGGCGTCATGATCTCGTCGACGTCCCTGATCTTCTCCCTGATGTTCCAGAGCTGCGCCGACACGCCCCTGCCCTTGCCTTCCCGCTCCCAATAGTGGCGATTGGCCGTCGCCATGTCGGGAAATGTCCAGAGATCGCGGCGCGCGCCAAGAAACACGGCAGGGCCGACCAGCTCGCGTGCACGCAAGTCGCAGGCTCGATAGCCGCTTGGCTTCAATCCGATCGGCATGTCGATCATCGCACGCGCATGCGGCATCGCAAGCAAGCGCGTCAGGCCCGGCGAATAATCAAAGCCATGATCGCCGCGCTCGTCGATCCAGGCTGCGACCCAGCCGAAGCGAAATCCATCGAGACCGAGATAGTTTGGCAAATCATGCGTCCCGACGTCGACAAGACATCTATGCTTCTCCCTCGTCTCGATGGCGCTCGAACAAGCGCTGCGCCAGCAGCGCATGGCCGAGCGTACCCCCGGCGCGCACGGCCGCGGCGATCAATGCCGCTTCGGCGACTTCCTCCCGCGTCGCGCCGGCTTTCGCTGCCTGCGCCGTATGCACGTCCAGGCAATAGGCACATTGCGTGGTGAGCGCGACCGCGAGCGAGATCAGCTCGCGATATTTCGGCGGGATCAATCCGTCCTTGCGCTCGACCGCGTGGTTGAACGCAAGGAACGCGTTGGCCTCGACCGGCGCGAGCGCCACGAAAGCCGGGACAGACTTCAGATCGTCAGGCGTTTGATAATCGGTCATGTCTCACCTCGTCAGATATTCGCGCATCAAGGCGCGGGCGCGATGCAGGCGCGCCTTCACAGTCTGCCTGGACGCTCCGAGCGCGGCGGCGATTTCGTCGATGGTCATTTCCTTGACGTCCCGCATCAGCGCGACATCGCGATAATGCGCCGGCAACGCTTCGAACGCAGCCGCCACGTCAAGACGCAAATCCGCTTCGGAGCGCGACAGCAGCAGGGCCTCCGCCTCGCCGTCGTCGATCGATGGCGCAAGCCCCGCCTTGCGCGCGAGCCGCAGACATTCGCGGCGGACCACGCTGAACAGCCACGCGGAAAAGGCGACGAGCGAGCGGATCGTGCCGACATGGCGGAACAGGATCCACATCGCCTCCTGGGTTGCATCCTCGGCATCCGCCGAGCTGCGGCAGGTGGCGCGTGCGTAGCGGCGGATATCCGGCTGCGCCGTCTCGAGCAGAGACGCGATCGCCTGGGGATCGCCGAGCCGGGCCGCCTCGAACAGGCTTGACGAGATCGCCGCCGCACTCACGACACGCCTCCTCGTCCGATCCCGGCCATCGCGCACATCGGGCAATAGCCGACGAGCCCCGTCAGTGCGAAGCCTGCGCCACCGAGCGCCACCAGCCACGCCGCGACGCCGGTGAGAAAAACGAATGCGGCAATCGCAACCGCAATTCCGAGCGCAACCCGGACCGCCTGATGCAGACCACCGATATTCTTCCTGTAGAATGCCATCACATCCTCCGAAATGAGCCGAAGCAAAATGCCTCGACCATCAGGAGGACGCGAAGACCCAAAAGGATTCGCGGGGGCGTGAACTTTTTTCGCGGTCAGCCCCCGACCGCCTGATAGGCCAGGCGCTTGAACTCGAAGAAGAACGGGTTCCAGAAGCCCATATGGCGCTGGGCCATCAGCACGCCGGCGGTGTTGGCCTGCGGACAAATCCACCAATGGGTGCCGGCAAGCCCACCCCACTGGAATTCGCCGGTCGAATTCGGGGGATCGAACGGCGTCGGCGCAAAGGTGACGGCGCCGCCGAGACCAAAGCCCTTGCCGGGGATCGGCCCGAGATTGGCAAATCGGATGGTCTGGCCCGCGGGCAACTGGTTCGTCATCATCTGCCGCAGCGTGTCCGGCTTCAGCAGCGCATCCGGACCGGGGAGCAGCGCGCGTACCAGCGCGAGCATGTCGGGCAAGGTCGAGACCAGACCGCCGCCGCCCGAGAGCCGCGGAAACGGCCGCCGATAGGCCTGCGGATAAGGGAGATTGTCGGCCCGCGTCAGGCCCGGCTTCATCGGATCGAGCACGTCGGCGCCGGTATAGAGTGCAACCAGCCTGCCCTGCTGTGCCTCAGGCACTGAGAAGCCCGTATCGACCATGCCGAGGCGATCGAAGATGCGCGCCTTGAGGAAGGTGTCGAGCGCATGGCCGGAGACGACCTCGACCACGCGGCCGAGCACGTCGGTCGCCACCGAATATTCCCAGCCCGCGCCGGGATGATAGGACAGCGGCAGATCGGCGAGCTTGTCGATCATGTCGGTCAGCGGCGTGAGCGGATTGAGCACGCGCGCCTCGTTATAGCCTTTGAACAGCACGGTGCCGGGATCGAAGATGCCGTAGCTGAGACCCGAGCTGTGGGTCAGCAGCTGGCGGATCGTGATCGGGCTCTTCGCCGGCTCGACATCGGCAAGGCTCGCGGCACCCTGCTTCAGCACCTTGCGATTGCCGAGCTGCGGCAGGAATTTCTCGACGGGATCATCAAGCCCGATGCGGCCCTCCTCGACCAGCAGCATGATCGAAGACGTCACGAAGATCTTGGTGTTGGAGAACGCGCGAAAGATGTGGTCGGGCCGGAGCGCGGCTTTTGCCTCGCCATCGGCGAAGCCGACGCATTGCTGATCGACGACATCGCGCCCCCGCAGCACCGCCCAGGACACGCCTGGAATGATCTCCTGATCGACGTAGCGCTGCATCGCCGTCCGCGCGGCGGAAAAATCAGGTGTTCTGGCGTCCATGTGTTTCCCCCAAATTATGGTTAGGATGGATATAGCGCGAATTCGTGGGAAATGAAGACCGTCCGATCGGCCCTCAAATCTTCATCAGCGCCGTGACGTGCAGCCGGCGACGGATCTTCATGCCCTGCCGTTCGTACAGCGCAATCGCCGAGGCGTTATGAGAAAACACGTGCAGGAACGGCATTTCGCCGCGCGCCTCTCGATCCGGCGCGCGACCGCCGCGAGCAGCGCCTGCGCGTAGCCGCGCCCACGATAGTCCGGATGCACGCAGACGGCCGTCATCTCGACGAACTTTCCCGGCTTCATCCGCTCGCCCGTCATCGCGACCAATTCTCCACCAACGCGAATGCCAAGGAAGGTGCCGAGCTCATGGGTGCGCAACGCGAACGGACCAGGCTTGGTCAGCTCCGTCAGCGCCATCATGGCGGCGACGTCGGCCGCGCTCAATTTGACGATTTCGGCATCGCGAAGCGGGCTGTCGGCCGGCGAGCCGATCATCTGCTCGCCGGTCTCCGCCAGAACGACCTTGAAATTGGCGGGAACGTCGACCGGCTCCGGCGTGAACAGCGCGGCAACCTGCGAGCCCGCCAGGAGATCACCGAGCGCGGCGAAGCTTGCCTCGGACATGTCGACCATGTCGGCAAACGGTGTCATGTCCACGGGATAGCGCCGCGCGCGCGGGCCGCCCTCCGCCAGATGCTTCTGGCTGGTCGTCAGCGCGCTCCAGATCGGACGATCCAGTAGCCGCTCATCGCTGTCGGACACCGGCCTAGTCCTTGTCGAAGCTGACGATGACGGCGGCGTTGGCGATGAGGATAGGATCGTTGGCCACTTCCGTGGCCGAGGGAATCTCCAGCCCGCCCTTGACCGCAGTTACGGTCACCGTGCCGTAAGGCAGCTCCTTCGCAACGGCGTCCTTGTCCACCGCCTCAGGGTTGGGCACCGCAATCGTGACATCGACGAACATGTCGTTCGCTGTCTTCCCGATCATCCGGAAGAAGCCGAGGCTCGAATGCCTGATGGCATCCGACACCGCACGCTTCGCCGCCTTGGTGGCGTCCCTGCCGTGGACGTCGACGCCCATGCCCATCTCGGTGATACAGCGAACGCGAGTCATTTCATAATTCCTGTGGTTGGTTGAGCTACGTTGATGCAGGTTGTTATCGGATTTTGGCTGATCAGCATACTCCGTCATTGCGAGGAGCAAAGCGACGAAGCAATCCAGACTGCCTCCGCGGAAAGATTCTGGATTGCTTCGCTGCGCTCGCAATGACGATGTGGCGAGAGCATCGACCACATCACGCTTTCGCCTTCTCATGCGCCCGCAGCTCGTCGACCAGCACGCGCACATTCTCCGAATAGTCGATCGGGATCACGACCAGATGCACGCCGCCCTCCTTGAAGGCCGCATCGAGCGTCGGGCCGAAGCTGTCGATGCTCTCGATGCGATGTCCTTTGGCACCGTAGGCCTTCGCGTAAAGGACGAAATCGGGATTGCCAAAGGTCATGCCGTAATCGGCGAAGTGATCGACGGCCTGCTTCCAGCGGATCATGCCGTAGGCGTTGTCCTCGAGCACCAGCACGACCAAATTGAGCTTGAGGCGGACGGCGGTCTCCATCTCCTGGCTGTTCATCATGAAGCCGCCGTCGCCGGCAACCGCGAGCACGCGGCGCTCGGGATAGAGCATCGCGGCCATCATGGCCGACGGCAGACCGGCGCCCATCGTCGCCAGCGCATTGTCGAGCAGCAGCGTGTTGGCGACGCGGGTTCGGTAGTTGCGCGCGAACCAGATCTTGTACATGCCGTTGTCGAGCGCGACGATGCCATTCTCCGGGATCACCTGGCGGATGTCGTGCACGATGCGCTGCGGTGTCGGCGGCCAGCGGGCCTCGGTGGCGCGGTCGGCGATGTGCGTGAGGATCCCCTCGCGCAACGGCAACAGCGCCGCCGCCTGCGGCAGCTTGCCTTCGAGCCGGTCGGCGAGCAGCTCCAGGCTCGGGCCGACGTCGCCGACGACCTCGGCATCGGGGAAATAGACCAGCTCGACGCTGGCCGGCGTGTAGCTGACGTGAATGACCTTCGGTCCCGACGGCCCCATGATGAAGGGCGGCTTCTCGATCGGGTCATGGCCGATCGCCACGATCAGATCGGCTGCGTCGATCGCGTCGTGGACATAGTCGCGCTCTGATAGCGCCGCCGTGCCCATGTAGAGATTGGTGCCGCCGGGCACCGTGCCCTTTCCCATCTGTGTCGTGAAAAACGGAATGCCGGTTCGCCGCACGAAGCTGGCGATGCCGTGGGTCGAGCGCGGCCGGCTGGTCGCAGCTCCCATCATCACCAATGGACGTCTTGCGGCCAGGATCATCTCGGCCGCACGGTCGAGCGCGGCGCGATGGGCCACCGGAATTTCAATCGGATGGACCGGGATCACGGGGACGGCGGGCACTTCGTCGCCCGCGATGTCCTCGGGCAGCTCGAGATGCACCGGCCCCGGCCGTTCCTCCATCGCCACGCGAAAGGCATCGCGCACCACGGTCGGAATGCTGGAGGCGCTGATGATCTGCCGAGAGAGCTTCGTCAGCGGCTTCATGGTCGCAACCACGTCCACGATCTGAAAGCGCGCCTGCCGGCTGCTCATGATCGGCTTCTGGCCGGTGATCAAGATCATCGGCATCGCGCCGAGATGGGCATAGGCGGCGCCCGTGGACAGGTTGAGCGCGCCCGGGCCGAGCGTTGAGAGACACACTCCCGGCCTGCCGGTCAGCCGACCGTGCGTGGCGGCCATGAAGGCCGCGGCCTGCTCGTGACGGGTCAGGACCAGCTCGATCTTGGAGGTGCGCAGCGATTCGACCAGGTCGAGATTTTCCTCCCCGGGGATACCGAAGATGCGATCGACGCCCTCGTTCTCCAGCGCCGCCACAAACAGGTCCGATCCTTTTGCCTTGCGTTCCTGCCCGCTCATGTCGCCTCCGCTCGCTGTGCGTCCCGTGGTCGGGAGCGGTCACATGGTAGCGGCTCGTGGCGCAGGCACAACTCACAAAGAGGCGGGCGATTGTTCCAACATCGTCAATACGATCGCAGCGAAGCAATCCAGAATCTTTCCGCGGAATTTCTGGAATTGCTCCGCCGCGCTCGCAACGACGCCGTTTCCGAATTCCGGTAGAGCGGATTGACCGACTGTTCGGACATTTTGCCTGTCGGGCTACGAAGCTCTACAGCTTCGCCTCGGCAAAGATGCCTGATATCCAGTCGAGGAAGACGCGCAGGCGGAGCGCGAGCTGGCGGTTTTGCGGATAGAGCGCGGAGAGCGGCGTCGGCGACGGTGGATAGCCTGCAAGCACCTCGACCAGCGCACCGCTGGCGAGATCCGCTGCGAAGCGATAGCGGGGCGCCTGCGTGAGGCCGAAGCCGAGCCGCGCGAGATCGGCCATGGTGTCGGAATTGTTGACGCGAACCCTGCTTGGCAGCACGACATTGCGCAGCCCGCCGGCGATAGAAAACTCCAGCGGCAAAACATCGCCGGTGCGCGATGAGATGAACGCGACCATCTGATGGCCGTCGAGCGTATCAGGCGTCGCGGGCAAGCCGTGGCTGGCGAGATAGCCCGGGCTCGCCACCGTGATTTCCTCGACCGTCCCGAGACGGCGCAAAATCATCCCGCTGTCCTCGGGCTCTCCCGACCGGATCGCGCAATCGATGCCCTCGCGCACGAGATCGACCAGCCGATCGCCCTGCCCGATCTGCAAGTCGAGTTGCGGATGGCGCGCCAGGAATTCCGGCAGGTGCGGCAAGATGAAGGTGCGGGTCAGCAAAGGATGTGCGTCGATGCGCAGCAAGCCACGCGGTCGCGCATCGCGCATCGTGGTTTCGGCTTCCTCGACCTCCGCGAGGATGGCGACGCAGCGGCGGTAATAGTCCTCGCCGTCGAGCGTCGGCGTGACATGCCGTGTCGTCCGTTCGAGCAGGCGCGCGCCCAGCCGCGCCTCGAGCCCGCGCAAAACCTCGCTCGCCGTCGAGCGGGGAATGCCGAGGTCGGCAGCCGCAGCCGTAAAGCTCTGCCGTTCGACGAGGCGGACGAACAGGCGCATGGCGTCAAACCGGTCCATAGCCGATTGTTCACCACAGCCGACAAGTGATGACAAGTTTTTCGCGATTATCCGGTCGCGGCGATCGGGCATTCTCGAACAGGAGCAACCACACCCCATCACACGGAGAGACCCATCATGCCTTTCGCCAATATCAAGATCCCCCAGGCCGCCTTATCGCGGGCGCAGAAGGCGGAGATCGTGCACAACCTCACCGCGCTGTTCGCGCACTATTTCGGCGAAGCGGCGCGGACGCACACCATGGTGCTGATCGAGGAAGTGCCTGATGGCGGTTATGGCCGCGCCGACGAGGTGTTCGTGGTTCCCGACGCCTATCGCGCAAGCGACGCCGCTACCTCACCTTGAGGCTGAGCTCGGTGCCGCCCTTGAGCGGCAGCGTCATCGATACGAAGCCGTTGTCGGGATCGCGGATGAAATCGAGATAGTCGGGCTCGGCATTGTCGTTCATGACGTAGCCGCCGACGCGCAGCTGCGGCGCGACGATCCCGATCACCTCGCGCGCCAGCGAGGGACCGCTCTCACCCGGCCAGCCGTCGATCAGAACGAAGTCGACGGGACCGCCGAGATCGCGCAAGGTTTTTCGCGCATCGCCCTCGCGGATCTCGGCGTAGTCGGCAAGGCCGGCCTCGGCGAGATTGCGTTTGGCGGTCTCGACCTTGGCCGGCACGATCTCCGAGCCGATCACGGTGCCGCCGCCATTGTCGCGGATAGCGGCCGCGAAATAGAGCGTGGACATGCCGACCGAGGTGGCGAACTCGGCCATGCGCGTAGCACGCAAGCCACGGCACAGCAGATAGATCAGTTCGCCCTGCTCGGAATGAATCGAAAAGCCCTGCTCGGCATAGGCGTGGGGATCACGGCTGTTGAAGGAACCGCGCGGCCCGCCGCCGGCCGGCCGCTGCCGCGCGCCTTGGAGGCGCGCGAGGACGGCGTTGACGCGTGGGTCTTGAATCGGGCTGTAGGGCCGATCATTCATGTGTTGCTTCGCCTCTCAGTTATTTGCCGAGGATTTCCGCGGCGGCACGATCCAGGATCGCCGCGATGCGGCGCGCCTCGGCGGGGTCGCTGCCAAGCCTGGAACGCAGCGCGCGCTTGAGGTTGTGGCGGGCACGGTGCAATTCGTCGGAGGCGTCGGCATCGAGATCGCTGACGCCAGCAAAGGCCTCGCGCACCTCGTCCATGCGGCGACCGATCCGCGACAACGCTTGCAGGATTGCATCCGCAGTGGCGCGGTTCTCGGCGAGATGCGCCTCGCCCTGCGGCGTGATGCTGTAGAGCTTTCGACCGCCATCCTGCTCGACGCTGCTGTGGCCGACCTCTTCCAGATAAGTCAGCGCCGGATAAATCACGCCCGGGCTCGGCGTGTAGAAGCCGTCGGACCGCTCCTCGATAATCTTGATCAGCTCGTATCCATGAGCCGGCTTTTCGGCGAGCAACGCCAGGATCACGAGTTGGAGGTCCTGCGAGGACAGCCGCCTTGCGCCGGGGAAATCGCCCCCCGGGCCGCGCCCGAAGAAGCCATGCCCGCCGCGGCCGAAGCGCCGTCCGCCGCCGTGCCGGCCCATGACGAAATGAGCGAAATGCCCAAAATGGAAGTCTTTGTGGTCTCGTCCGTGGTGCATATCGTACGCCCTTTTGTAAAACATATCTTACGATATAGTTTGCGATAGACAGTCCACAACCCACGAATCTGTGATCGGGCGCCTTGGCGCCGGTCCCGGCTCGGGGGACCGGCACCGCCGGGGGCCGATTACTCCGCGGCTTCGCTGTGGGGAACGCCCTGCTCGACCTCGAGCTGAAAGATGTCGTTGAAGCGGTTGAAGGCACCGCAGAGCGCGATGCGCCAGGTCAGCTCGACGATCTGGGCTTCCGAGAAATGCGCGCGCAGGCGGGCGAATATCTCGTCGCGGGTCTTGTTCCAGTTGTTGGTGACGGCGATGGAATATTCGACGACGAGCTTGTCGAGCTCATCGAGCTCGGGATGGTCTTTGTAATCGACGAGGCGCGCGGCGCCCTCCTCAGACACGCCCTGCACCGCCAGCTTTGGTGCGTGGTGCGAGACGCAATAGTCGCATTTGTTCAGCAGCGAGACCGTGACCAGCGCGAGCTCCAGATGGCGCTTCGAGACATTGCCTTCTTCAGCAAGATCGACCAGCAGCGACCACATATGCTTGAAGATCGGCAGGCGGTGGGCCATGACACCGGCCTGGTTCTCGAACGCGCCGTAGGTCGTCATCTTGTCCCACAACGGCCTCAGCGCCTCCGGCAGATCGTCCCTGGTCTTGATCGAAACGCGCGACATGGCAATTCATCCCTGGTTGGAAGACGCATGTTGCCATAACGGCGGGCCTTCGTCTCAAGTGCGAGCGCATGACACCCAAGACATTCGAAGCCCGCTGCCTGCGCCTGGCCGCGGCCACCAAGGTGGTGCAGTGGGAAGGCACCTCCGTGTTCAAGGTCGGCGGGAAGATGTTCGCGCTCGGCGGCGGCTTTGCCGCGGGCTCCGGCGGCTACATGTTCAAGGTCTCGGACATGGCCTATGCGATGCTGATCGAGCATGGCGTGGCACGACCGGCGCCTTATCTGGCGCGCGCCAAATGGGTGCAGCTCACCAGCAACAACGCACTTCCCGATGCGGAACTCACCGCCTATCTGGCGCAGGCCCATGCCCTGATCGTCGCAAAGCTCACGCGCAAATCGCGCAAGGCGCTCGGGCTGGACTAAGCACTCTCCACAACGTGATGCGCTGATCATCGTACTCCCATTGGACTTTTGTTGCACCGCACCTAGCTCGAAGCAAAGCCCATTCGAGATGGAGTGCTCCATGAGTAAGCCCAACACCACTGCAGCCAACACTTATCGCTATGAACTCGTGCATGATGATGATGACGCCGATTTCGTCGCTTACCAGCGCCGTCGCGAAGACGGGTTCTGGCAGACTTTTGCGACCTGGATGATTCCGCGCACGGTCTGCAACTAGAGCCGCGCGCTTTTCCTCGTACTTGTATCGGAGGCGGACGCCGCCTCCGACTTTCCCAGCGGGAAGGCGCTGCCCGCTCAGCGTTTCTTCTCTCCGGCCGCCTGGGTCGCGCGCAGCAGGTTGTCGCGCAGCCGGCTCACCGTCTTCTGCACCACCGGAAAATCGTCGCCGAGGCCGGTCGCCTCGATCACGGAGTTGCCGAGATCCTGTTCGATAAGCTTTCGGCCGGCCGGCGTCAGGCTCACGCGCACCTGCCGCTCGTCGGCGGGATCGCGGTGGCGCTTGATGTAACCGATCTGCTCGAGCTTCTTCAGGATCGGCGTCAGCGTGTTGGATTCCAGGAACAGCTTGTCGCCGAGCGCGCTGACGGTCTGCTCGTCTTCGTCCAACAGCGCCACCATGGCGATGTACTGGGTGTAGGTCAGTCCCACCTTGTCGAGCAGGGGCTTGTAGGCGCGGCCGAAGGCCAGATTGGCCGAATAGACGGCGAAGCACAGGAAATTCGACAGTTTTCGGCCTTTGCCGGCAGCTTTGGCGGGACGGGACACGTGAACCTCCGCAATTCGTGATCTCCGCGTCAATATAAATCGCATCCGATTAAATCGGAAGAGCTTGACCGGACAGAGCGACGGGTTTATTTCAACGCGCATCCGATTAGATCGGACACGATCTACATCGAACCCGAAAGGATGCGCCATGACCACCGCTGCAAAGCTTCTCTTCACCGGCAAGACCCACGTCACCTCCGGCCCCGACGGCGCCGCGCACGCGAACGACGGCTCTCTCGATATCAAGCTGGCCCAGCCGCACCCGGCCGCCGAGAACCTGTTCGCTGCCGCCTGGTCGGCCTGCTACCTCGGCGCGCTCGGCCTCGCCGCCGCCCAACGCAAGGTCAAGTTGCCGAGCGAGCCGTCGGTCGACACAACGATCGACCTGAGCAACGCCAATGACGCCTTCTTTCTGCGGGCCCGTCTCGACGTCAGCGTTCCCGGCGTCGATCGCTCGGTCGCCCAGGAGCTGATCGAGACGGCGCACGGCATCTGCCCCTACTCCAAGGCTGTCCACGGCAACATCGAGGTGACCACCACCCTCGTTTGACCCGCCATCAAGCGAACATCAGGAGTCGACCATGAGCCCCTATCCATTACGAACCCTGCGCATGCTTGCGAGCGCCGCCGTGCTCGCCACCAACCTTCTCACCCTGCCGGCGGCAGCCCAGCCGGCCGGCGTCACGCGCACCGACCTCCAGCACCATGATCTCAGCGCGCCCGGTCGCGAGGCGGTCCAGGTCCGCGTCGACCTCGCGCCCGGAGTTGCGTTCGGCCGGCACACTCATCCAGGCGAGGAGATTATCTATGTGCTGATAGGCGCCATCGAATACGACGTCGAGGGCAAGCCGCCAGTGACGCTGAAGGCAGGCGACGTGCTGTTCATTCCAGCGGGAGCGGTTCATGCGGCGAAGAACGTCGGCCCGGACACCGCGAGCGAGCTTGCAACCTATGTCGTCGCCAAGGACAAGCCGCTGCTGACGCTGGTGAAGTGAGACCGGCCGTCTCGATTGACCCGCACACAATATCTGACTAAAGTCAGATATCATGCTCGATCCCGTCTCCCGCGTCCGCCGCTTCAATCGCGCCGTGACCTCCGCCGTCGGCGCGCTCGACACCTCGTTCCTCGGGCGCGGCCGACCGCTCGGGGCGGCGCGCGTGCTCAATGCGATCGGACATGGGCGCTCGGACGTCGCGGAGATTCGCGACTATCTCGGGCTCGATTCCGGATTGATGAGTCGGCTGCTCCGCAGCCTCGAGGACGAAGGGCTGGTCGAGACCACGACACATGAGGACGATGCGCGCCGCCGTGTCGCGACGTTGACGCGTGCGGGACGGCGCGAGTTCGCAGCCTACGAGGCGCTGTCCAATACGCAGGCCGAAGGCTTCCTGGCGCAACATTCGCAGCGCGAGGCGCTGCTGGCGGCGATGGACCTGATCGCCTCCGCGCTGACGCGCGAGCGCGTCGCGTTGGACGAGATGGATCCACGGAGCGAAGCAGCACGTTATTGCCTGCGCGAGTACTATTCCGAGCTCGGCCGCCGCTTCAAGCAGGGTTTTGACGTCTCGCTGTCGCGCGATCCTGACGCCAAGGACATGCGCCGTCCGCGCGGCACCTTCATCGTGGCGATGTCCGACACGCTGCCGATCGGCTGCGTCGGATTGAAGGGAACGGATCACGGCTATGCCGAGATCAAGCGTCTCTGGGTTGCCCCCGCAGCGCGCGGATTGCGGCTCGGCCGGCGCCTGATGGACGCGGCCGAGAATGCCGCACGCGACCTCGGCGTCACGCTGCTGCGGCTCGACACCAACAGCGCGCTCGCCGAAGCCGGCCAGCTCTACCGCACCACGGGCTGGCGCGAGATCCCCCGCTTCAACGATGATCCCTACCCGGATCTCTTTTTCGAAAAGCACATCCAGTCATAGACCTCGTCACGCCGCCGCCACCGCGGTCTCGCCTTGCGGCTTCGCGAATGGCCTGAAATTCATCGCCATCAGGAAGGCGCCGAGGCCCATTGCCCAGGAGGCGATATAGAGCCAGGCGTAGCTGGAGAAGGCGTCGTAGATCAGGCCGCCGGCGAGCGGGCCGGTCGCCATGCCGAGGCTGCCGGCCATCGCCGTGCCGCCGATCACCGTGCCCATCATGCGCAGCGGAAAGTTCTCGCGCACCAGCACGGCATAGAGCGGCATGGTGCCGGCATAGATGAAGCCGAAGACGGCGCCGACCGCGTAGAACGTCGCGAGCTGCTGCGCGAAGACATAGGCGAGCGCGCCGAACGCCTGCAACAGCAGCCCCGTCACCAGCACGCGCTTGGCGCCGAAACGATCGCCGAGCAGCCCGAAGGCGATACGGCCGCCCATGCCGGCAAAACCCTCGATGCTGTAGATCGTCACCGCCGCGATCAGCGGGATGCCGCAGCTCACGGCATAGCTGACGGTGTGGATGATCGGGCCGGAATGGGTGGCGCAGCAGAAGAAGTTGGTGGCAAGCAGGATCATGAATTGCGGCGAGCGCAGCGCCTCGCCCAGCGACATCTCCCCTTGCGGCGCGCTCTCGCCCGCAGGCGCGGCCACGGCATGCGCCAGCGCGGGCGGGCGTCGCACCAGGAACGAGACCGGGATCATGATGGCGCCGACCACCAGCGCCACGATCTGCATCGAGGTGCGCCAGTCGTGGCCGGAGACGAGCCAGGCCGCGAGCGGCGCCATCGTCATCGGCGCCATGCCCATGCCGGCCGATACCAGCGACACAGCCAGGCTGCGATGGGTGTCGAACCAGCCGGTGACGGTCGCCATCATCGGCGCGAAGATCGCCGCGCAGGAGGCGCCGACCAGAAGGCCGAACATGACCTGGAACGCCAGCAGCGAAGTCGCATGACTTGCGGCGAACAGGCTGAGCGACAGCACCGTCGATCCCGTCAGCACCACCGGCAGCGGCCCGAATCTGTCGGTCGCCGTGCCCCAGGCCATGCTGGTGAAGGCCATCGCCAGGAAGCCGATCGTCATCGCGCTGGAAATGCCGGTCACCGACCAGCCGGTGTCCTTGGCGATCGGCTGGAGGAACACCGGCAGCGAAAACATGCCGCCGATCGCGACGCAGCCGAGCAAGCCGCCGGCGGCGACGATCACCCAGCGATAGGAGGAAGCGTTCATTTGGGTCTCCCGTCAGATCTGTCTGGGTGGAAGACGAATGGGAACTGCGCTTGCCGACAACGGCATCGAGGACACCAGATTTTTTTGGCGCCGCCAAACAAACCCCCGAAAACAACCCCATGCACAGTAGCCGGCCGCTGCCGGATCAAAGACTTACCAACGCCCTGCAACGCGAGGGGCGCGTTTGACACGTCGGGCAAAACACCGGCACAATGTCATCATCCCGCCAACGCGATCTCATCACACTCCGGACGCCGCCGATCTGGCGCACGCCACCGATCCGGTGCGCGGTCAATGCTCCGACTTCGGAGGGAATAGCTGCATGCCAAAGATTGATCTCGCCACCGTGCCGGGCCGAAAAGGCTCGGGTTATCCCGCGCCGCTCGACGCGCCCTGCGCCGAGCGCATCCGCCAACGGCTGGGCAATGCCGGAAAGCTTAAGGATTTCGGCGTCAACCTGATGCGTCTGCCGCCAGGCAGCTGGTCGAGCCAGCGCCACTGGCATTCGCATGAGGACGAGTTCGTCTATGTGCTCGAAGGCGAGCTGACGCTTGTCGAGGACGAGGGCGAAACCGTGCTGAGCGCCGGCGACTGCGCCGCCTTCCCGAAGGGAAGCGGCAACGGCCATCACATGATCAACCGGTCTGATGCGACGGCCGTCTACCTCGAAGTCGGCTCGCGCTCGCCCGATGACCTCATCACCTGCTCCGACGTCGACATGATGAGCCCGGCTTCCAGCGGCCGGTTCCTGCACAAGGACGGCACGCCCTATCCGCACGAATGAACGGCAACAGCGACGCCTCACATGGCTGCGCCATGCCGCCACTCGGTCACGGTCAGCCATACCGCCGAGACCAGGAAGTAGATCGCGCCGACCGCAGCGTAGCCCGCGACATTTGCGATCGTTGGAGACATCGGCGTCGTGGCCTGAAAGATGAAGAAGCCACCGGCCAGAGCCGACTGGCCGCCGCTGAGCACCATGGCCCACTGCGCGCCAAAACTTCTCCAGCGGCGAATCGCGGTCCCCAGCTGGAGCAATCCGGACAGGATCGCCCAGGCCCCGAAGACGCCGAGCACCCCGTTCATGCTCATCTGCAAGGCGACGAGGACCGCGACAGTGGTCACCAGGCTGACCAGAACGTTCAGCGCCTGCGTGCGATTTTGAGCGAGCCCGCCACTGCGCAACGCGTCGACCAAGTTCGCCGCCGCATCCCATGCCGGATAGAGCACGAGCAAGGCTCCGGCAATCGCCGCGGATGACGGCCCGACGGCAAAGGCGGCAACGACCCAGGCGACGGAGAACGCCGCCCGGATGAAGTAGTAGAGCTTCAGCCATTGCTCGCGGTCGGCCCGAACGAGATCCAATTGATGATGCGTCACTGCACTCTCTCCTTTACCTACTAGTTGGTAGTTTTCCCGCACAACAAGTCACCCTCGCCCGCAAGCTCACCTGCGGGCGTGTCGTTGTCGTCTCGTCGATATGTTTCAGTGCCTGGCGGACAACCGATCCAGCAGCGGCCCGGTGATCACACCGAACATCTTTGGATCGCCATAGGCACGCGCCGACAGCATCGCGCCGTGAACGGTCGCCATGAAGCCTTCAGCCTCGATCTTCGCTGCGCTGGAGAGATGCAGCTGCCCCTTCCGCTTGCCGCGCTCCATCACCGAGGTCAGCCACGACGCCAGCGAACGGAAATGCGCGCGGACCTCAAGCGCCACCTGCTCCGGCAGGATCGGTAGCTCGCAGGCAAGCAGCGCACACACGCAGAAAGGCGCCGTCGCATCATTGATGCACGCCTCCCAATACCGGACATAGCTTTTGAGCTGGTCGCGGGGGTCCGCGACATTGCGTTCGAGCGCGGACAGTCCCGCCTCGGCTTCCGCGCGATAGCGCGACACGAGGGTTCGGACCAGATCGACCTTGCTGGCGAAATGGTGGTGGATGCTCGGCTTGCGGATACCGACGATTTCGGCCACGTCGGCATAGCTGAAGCCGTTATAGCCGCCCGCGATGATCAGGGTACGCGCGCAGGCCAGGATGTCGTCGGCCGTCGAGGAAACGTTGGTCATGGCGGATTGACTACCTTCCAGTTGGTAGGCAGTCAAGAACGGGATGCTTCAACCATCCGTGAGTGGTAGGGAGCCTGCATGACCATTCGTCCCCTCCTCCGCTATCCCGATCGCCGGCTCGCGACGCCGGCCCATCCCGTCACCGCATTCGACGGCGCGTTGCGCGAGCTTGCAGCCGACCTGCTCGACACCATGCGCGCCGCGCCCGGCATCGGCATCACGGCGCCGCATATCGGCGTGCCCTTGCGCGTCGTCGTGCTCGAGCTCGACGCCAAGGCGGGTCCGCAAACCTACGTCAATCCGGAGATCGAGTGGGCTTCGCCCGAGATGATCCTGCACAAGGAAGGCAGCGTCTCGATGCCCGGCGTCAACGACGAGGTCCAGCGCCACGCAAGGGTGCGGATCAGCTACTGGGATCTCGACGGCAACATGCACAGCGAGGAGTCGGATGGCTTACGCGCCGTTTGTCACCAGCACGAGATCGACCAGCTCGACGGCATGTTCTGGATCCAGCGGCTGTCGCGGCTGAAGCGGGAACGGCTGGTGAAGAAGTTCGAGAAGATGTCGCGGGATTGAGCGCGTCGCACAGCCAGTGCAGGCTCGCCGACAGACCTGGTTGTGTCGATGCGTGTTGCAGCTCTGAGATGTTCATGGATTTCGGTAGAGGTCGGCACTGGGTCTCGGCATACAGAGCGAGATTTCAGAGAGAACTCCCGCCACTGCAGCTCCAGGTTTGCACGAAATTCAAGCCGATTGGCGTTGTACTTCCAGAGGGCGTGTACTCATTGAGGCGAGATGTCCGCTTTCGGATGCGAAGCAGAACTCACGTGCTCGATCCAAGCCTTACCGGTCGTGACCCAACTCGGACCTTCCGAGTTGCCGCAACAGCAAATGCCACCTCGGGGCAACAGGGCCCTCCCGCGATTACCGCTCACAGGTCCGCAACAAAGTGCTAGGCTCCTCCTGGCCCCAGCGAATTTTTGGCTGGCCGTTCGGAGAGCGCTGTGACGGAGCAGCGGGTTCAAAGGCGATTAGCGGCGATTTTGGCTGCCGACGTGGTCGGCTACTCTGCGTTGATGCAACGCGCCGAGGAAGCTACCTATGCCGAGTTCGAGCGGCTCAAGCGAGAACTGATCGAGCCGAGCCTCTCCCGCCACGAAGGCCGTCTAATCAAGACAACGGGTGATGGCGCACTCGCCGAGTTCGCCAGTCCCCTGGCCGCCATGAGATGCGCGGTTGAGATACAGGATCATCTCGCCGAGGGTAGCGGTCCATTCAAGCTACGCATCGGGCTCAACCTTGGTGACGTGATCGTTGGACAGGACGACGACCTCTACGGCGACGGGATCAACATTGCTGTTCGGCTGGAGGGGATCGCCGATCCGGGCGGTATCCTGATTTCCGACAAGGTCTACAACGAAGTCGAGGGCAAGCTAGACGCTGGCTTCGAGGATCGTGGCGAGCAGCAGCTCAAGAACATCTCCAAGCCGGTCCGCGCCTACGCTGTCCGCGCCGGAGCGCCAGGGGCGCTGACAGAGGGGCTGAGTGCGGCCCCGCCACACCCGGACAAGCCTTCCATCGCCGTACTGCCGTTCGAGAACATGAGCGGCGATCCCGAACAGGAATACTTTGCGGACGGAATGGTCGAGGAGATCATCACCGCACTGTCGCGCTTCAAGTCGCTGTTCGTGATCGCGCGCAATTCGAGCTTTACCTTCAAGGGTCGAGCGGTCGATATCAAGGAGGTCGGGCGAAGGCTCGGCGTGCGCTATGTCCTCGAGGGGTCTGTGCGGAAGGCGTCGGGGAAAGTTCGCATCACAGGGCAGTTGATCGATGCGGTTACAGGCGCGCACATCTGGGTGGACAGGTTTGAGCGTGACCTGACCGACGTTTTTGCTCTTCAGGACGAAGTAACGCTCGCCGTTGTCTCGGCCATTGAGCCAAAGATGCTTCAAACAGAAATTGAATTGGCGACGCGGCGGCGGCCAGAGAACCTCACCGCGTATGATTTTTATCTCCGTGCCATGCCGCAGTTCTACCTAAGGACCCGCGAAGGGTTGGCCGAGGCAATCCGACTGTTCCACCGCGCCTTGGAGCTCGACCCTCGGTTCGGCGCTGTCGCGGCTCTGGCAGGTGTCTGCCACATGCTCAACGTCCTTTTGGGCTATGCCAACGACCCTCAGTTCGACCGCAAGGAAGCGGTTCGGCTTGCTCGTTTGGCATTGAGCATCGACGATGGCGATCCGGACACGTTAGCAAGGGCTGCCGTAATCTCGGCGTTCATGGTCGGCGATCGTGAAGCCGAGATCGAAATGGCTGACCGGGCGGTCGGGCTCAACCCAAATTCATGGCTCATATGGAGCTGCAGAGGCCATGTCTATAGAATTGCGGGGCTGCCGGAGGAAGCGATCTGGAGCTTTGAACGTGCCGTTCGCATGAGCCCAGTAGACCCGCTACTATACATGACGCTTACTGGCATTGGGCAGGCCCTTATCGAGCTTCGCCGCTTTGACGAAGCCATCGTCGTATTGAAGAAAGCCCTTCGTCAGAACCTTTATTTGGCAACTTACCAATGGCTCGCGTCCGCCTTCGCCCATCTCGGACGTGACGCTGAGGCGCACGACGCGGCGGCGCGTGTGCTTGAGATCGATCCCGCCTTTACAATATCGGCGCTTATCGCCCGGGCCGGACTATCAAACGCAAAGCTGTTTATTGAGGGTCTTCGGAAAGCGGGGTTGCCCGATTAGCTCTCCATCCCATGAGGCGATTGAATAGCGGCACTCTGCTGCGACGCATGAGTCCGGTTATGGCCCATCGCTTCAGTTTGCGACATGTCCGGAGCGGGGAGTAGACCGGAGTCTTCGAGCTACGGGCCAACCGACGCGATTGACCCAACTGAGACATTGGCGCACTAGTTTACTGTTGTGCAAGAATGCGGCAGGCGCTGTGGTAAGCCGCAACGCTCCGGCCCGAGCGGAGACAACGGTCACGGCAGACCTGAGCTTGGCTAGACCAGCTCCGCTGAGACCGACGCTAGCGCGTCATAAAGCGGATCGCGATTGTCCATTCCCAGCGAACCGTCCTCGGGTCTTGCGACGTCGCGGCCTCGAGATGCTTGGGAGCGGTGTGCGCGCGGGCGCCGGTCTCGATGCGCTAACGCACGAAGATGCCTTGTTTAGCGATGGTTGCGCGATATGGCGCCCGTCCTGTTCCTCGGCGGGAGGCGCATCACGACCGCAACTTTCAATTTAGGCAATCTTGGCGACGTGACCGAGACCGGCCGCACCTGCGCCACAGGTGCGCCCCATTGTCATCCCCTCACCTCCTTAATCTGCGTGCCAAGTCGGGGACGTGAATGGGGGGACCGCGGCCGCGCGGCTGGCGACATTGAAGATTTGGCAAACAAGCTGTATTGCCGGCGCGCTGACAGCGACTTCGCTTGTCGCGATTGGTCAGATCGCGGTACCGCGCCCAAGCATCGCAACGCCGAATGCAAGAGTGGCTGATGCATTCAGCGGCATCCCGCTGAATGTGACGACGGTTCTGTCAAATGCTGGCGCCGCGTTTCCGGCCCCGGCCATCGAGACGAAATTCGATACAGGATTATCGGCTAATGCGATCGTTGCGGCGGGATTCAGCGCCGCGGCGCCGGACTCGGTGCCGCCGTCCGATGTAACCACTTCGCAAGAGCCAATGGTGCAGGTCGCCAGCCTTGAGGCAGCGTCGCCCGAGAACTCGGCAACGCTACAGCAGGACCGTCCGCCCGTTGCTTCGCCCAATCCGGGCGAAGGCAAACCGTCGTATCTCAAATACTACGTCTACTCGGAAATTCCGCCGCCGAGAAAAACCCGCAAAGATCGCCTTGTCGGCGTTGAGCGACGTTCCGCTCGGAACGCCCGTCCAGGAGATCGAACGTGCAGCCGAAGCGTTCGGTGTCGATGTCAACTTCATGAAGGCGGTCGCCAAAATCGAATCCGATTTCAATCCCAAGCAACGCACCGGCTCCTATATCGGCCTGTTCCAGCTGAGCAAGTTTGAGTTCAGCAAATACGGATCGGGCGACATCCTCAATCCTCGCGACAACGCTGTAGGTGCCGCCTACAAGTTTCTCAGCGAGGCTGCGCTATTCGAAATATTGACGCAGAAAAAGCCGACCCTTTCCGACCTCTACCTGATCCACCAGCAGGGCTGGGAAGGAGCCGCCCAACACATCAGCCGTCCGCAGCGGATTGCCTGGAAGTCGATGTGCGCAACCCGGGAGGGCTCGGCAAAGGGCGAGCGATGGTGCAAGCGCGCTATCTGGGGCAATACGCTGCCTGCGGTCAAACGCGAATGGAAGTCGGTCGATGATCTCACCTCGGGTGCGTTCGTGGCGATGTGGCGGGACCGCGTCGACACGCTCTATGCCCGCTATCCTGTGCTAACGGCGGCGGCCGAACGCTCGAGATAGAACAGCTTGCGACTGCGCACACGCACACCTCTGGGTCGACATTCGTTTCGTCGAGAAGCTGTGTCGGCAATCTAGTTTCCGGCGCCAGGTAAGTTTGCGTTCCGCTCAGAGACTGGGTGGTTGTTCGGCTCCCGCGGCCGGATTGACCCAATACCTCGACCAGTGCCGCTCCGCGGCCCGGACTCCTAGATTATTCACAGGCAATCACGTCGGCTGATAACCCATCAGCGAAGTGACGACACTCCTCGTTGAGGTCCGCTTAGTGGGGTGAAGCGGACTGGATTTGCTCACTCTGAGTTCTTCGCATTTTGACCCAAAGCGGTCGAACGTACCCAATCTAGTTGTTGTCATCGTCTGCTGTGGGAGCCTTCCGAAGAAGGTAGGAGCGCAGCCAGCAAAATTAGTGCTTTCCCCAAATTTATTGAAACGTCACCAACGTTAGACTCTGTCACCGGCACGCCAGTGGTGACCATTACAGCAGTCATTGCACGTGAAGCTCTGTCACTTGAGACACAGGCGACGCTCCTTTCCAACGGCCTTCCTGAGCCAGATGGTTTCCGAGACGTTGCACAGTGTAAATTGATCCGAGGGCAACGACCAATCCAGCCCAGACATCAGCGAAGAAGTGCCCACCACCGATCGGCGTAGCCGCGATCATGACGACATTCCACAAAAGGCCGGCGATCCTCAGCCACCGGAACGGCCAAAGAGCCCAAGCGTAAAGAACCGCACAAACGGCATGAAAACTCGGAAACGTCAGGATAGAACCTAGAGAATAGGCGTTGAGCAGTCTGGTGGTGCCGTCGCGCACGAGCGGAAGTTCTTTCAGGGTCCCGTAGTAGACGACTGGTTCGATATTGGGATGGTCGGCCGGCACGATTCCGACCGCGTGATAAGCGCCAATCGCCGGCACCAGCGTGGAGATGATGGTTGTCGCAATCAGCGCGATGGCGAAGCCAAACGCGAACTCTGCTGCACGTCGGTGATGACCGAACAGCGGCAGGATAAACATCAGGATAAGAAGCTGCCGATGGATGGAACCGTATGTTTGCGTGAAAGCCCAGCGCAGCGGCAGTTGGTCGTTCACGAGGCCGAGGTAGGCCCTGAAATCGAATCCAAGCATACGGTCGAGCGCCAGCAGATTTTTTTCCTGCATGGGCAAATTCGCTGCAGCCGCGACGTAACCGAGAGAAATGAGCAGCACGAGCATTGAAATGAACTGCGCCAGCGTTATGAGCGTGGCGTAGATGTTCGCGTTTCTGGCCGCGGATCGCTCATTGAGATGACCGATGATACCGTAGAGCCCGGCCATTCCGAGCATGGCGAGGTAGCTGCTCCACTCGACACGGAAACTGGTTAGCAAAAGGCCAAGACAAAGACTGACCAGAACGAGGAAGATGAGCGCCCAATTCAGCTGGAACAGGCGCAGAGAAACAAGTTCGTCTTGCGTTAAGCTGTCCTGCTTTGAATGTGACGCCCCCCCATAAGACTCCAGAGCCATTTGCAGTCACCCGTGGAATTGCGATAGCGCAAATAGCATTACAACCATTAATACATTAACAATAAAAGCGTGTGTAACAGATTGGGTACACGCCTTGGCACGCCCTCAGATTGTAGGTCGTTGTGGCTATTGTGCTTCCAAAGAGGAGTCGCACTTGGTCGGTCACATGGAGCGACGGATTGCAAACAGGTTGCAATTGATCAATTGGAGCCTTGTAGCTGGATGTGCGATGTCACTTTGCCTCGGACTGGCTGTAACAACCTTCACGCTGGAAGGTCTGGTAACGACGGAGGTCGTCACAGCGCCAGCGCTGGCGGCTACCGGGTTGTGGCTCATGCGGCGGAGTTGGGGCGAGCGACCGGCATTCACGATGCTTGCATTTGCGCAGATGGGATCTGGCGTGATCTGCGCGGCGCCGCTGTCGTATATCGGCTTGAGCGCCGGGATGCCGCTGCAGGACTCAAGATTCGCCGAGCTCGACCGATTGCTCGGCCTGGATTGGCCTGCATATTTCCATTTTGCGATGGCCAATCCGGAATTGCTGCTCTACGCCAAGTTCTTTTACGCAATGATCCTCGTGCCAGCCTTCGGCGTACCGGTCATACTGGGGCTGACGGGGCAATATATCCGTCTGCAGCAGTTCGTGATGGCGGCAATTTTGGCGTTGTGCGTGGTGATTGCTGTCTCCACCCTGTTTCCGGCGATCGGCACCTATTTCGAGTTTGGGCTCCCCTCCGACACCGAGATATTCAAGGCGAACGGATATGGAGGACAGGCGCGCGACATACCGATGCTACGCGATGGCACGCTGCGAGCACTCAAGCTCACGGAACTCGGCGGCATCCTCACCTTCCCGAGCTTTCACGCTGCGACGGCGCTTCTTAGCATCTGGAGTTTGTGGAGCATCTGGTGGCTGCGTCCCGCCCTCCTGATCTTGAATGCGGGAATGCTCGTTGCGACCCCGCTGGTTGGGGGGCATTATTTTGTTGATGTGATCGCCGGCGTGTCGGTGGCTGCGCTGACGATCCAGTTGTCGAAATGCCTAACGGCGGTCGTCGCTGCAAGCCCGCTGGCGGTCTCGACGCAGTCGGCATCGGCGGAACCGGGTCGGCTGGTCGATCCTGCCTTTGGCCGCGGCGTTTGAACGGCCACGCCGTCGTAAGAAGTCCCGGTTTGGGATACACCTTTGGACGCCGGCTTTTGGCTCCAAGCGGTCGACCCGGCATGTCCGCTAGATGTCCGCTCCTTGGGGGTGAAGCAGACTTGATATGCTCAGCCCGAGTTCTTCCGTGTGTGACCCAAAGCAGACTTTCACCGGCCTGATTACACTTCCAAGGCGCCACCTTTTGTCTGTACGATAGTTCGGCTTGGCTGAGGGCCGCATGAAACGGCGCAAGTTCATCACGGTTGTTGGGGGTATGGCTGCAACGTGGCCGTTCGCAGGTCATGCTCAGCAATCGACCAAGCTTCATCAGATCGGTGTGCTTTCACTCGGCCGCGGTGACAAGTCCGACGCAAGTCTAAAGACTCTCGATGCGTTTGTGCCGGCATTGCGTGTGCTCGGCTATACTGAAGGAAAGAATGTCGCGTTTTACCGTAAATTCGCAGACGGCGATGAGGACAAGCTCAACGAGTACGCGCAGGAATTCGTGACGCACCGCGTCGACGCAATTGTTGCTTTGGCTACCCCGGCCGTCCGCGCAGCCAAGAAAGCGACTTCCACCATTCCGATTGTCGGCATAGGCATGGCAGATCCCGTCGACGACGAACTCGCTTCCAGCCTGGCGCGGCCGGGCGGCAATGTCACCGGGACGGCATTTCTCGGCCCGGAGTTGGTGTCCAAACGGCTTCAACTGCTTAAGGAGATCGTTCCCGGTCTCTCTCACGTTGTCGTTTTGTGGCACCCTCGCGCATACGGTGAGCGCACAATGAAGGGGATGCTGAACGAGATTGAGAGCGCCGCCCGATCTCTCGGAGCAAGCCTTCAACTTGTGCCGGCGGATAGCCCCGCCGATCTCGAAAGCGCGTTTGCGGAGTTGGCCAAAGCGCGAGCGGATGGTCTCGTCGTGTTTCCTAGTCCGATGCTGTACAGCCAGTACTCTCGGATTGTACCCTTTGCCGAGAAGAACCGCCTCCCGACGATCTACGCCGCCAGAGAGGGCGTGGAGCTCGGTGGCCTTGTCTCTTACGGAGTCAACCTGCCTGACCTGTCACGCGCGACCGCTATCTATCTGGACCGAATACTCAAAGGCGCAACGCCGGCCGAGTTGCCGATACAGCAGCCAACCAAGTTCGAGCTGGTTGTAAACCTTAAAGCGGCCAAGGCGCTTGGTTTGGCGGCTGGTCGAGACTCTCTCCTGACCGCCGACGAAGTGTTCGAATGAGCAGGCAGAATGTCTGCGATTGGCCCCTTTGAGACATGCCGCCCCTCACGATGAATGTCGGTTTTCGGGGGTAAAGCGGAAGTAGCGCGGACATCGCCAAACCGTCGCTTTTTGACCCGCAGCGGACATCGTGGAGCGACGCCTAGCAAGCGGCATAGACCCGTCACAATCGGTGTCTTGATCTAAATCAAACAATCGCACATTGAACACGCTGTGGCGCAGAGCTAAAAAGCACGACTGCGACATATCCATTCGTTTGGCACAAGTGACCGACCTTTGAAATCGGAGGAAGCAGTCATGAGTATCCGAAAGAGTGTTGCGCACGGCATGTTCGCACTGTTCGGCGCGATGTTGGTTGCGGTACCTCAAGCGACCGCACAGCAGCAGAAGCGGCCAAATGTCGTCATGCTAATGACGGATGACACTGGATGGAACGATTTCGGCGCCTATAGCGGGGGTGGCGCCGCGCTCGGCCATCCAACACCAAACATCGACCGGATCGCTAAGGAAGGCGCGACGTTCACGAACTGGTACGGGCAAGCAAGCTGCACGGCAGGCCGCGCCTCGTTTATAACCGGACGTATTCCGATCCGTTCGGCTCTCTCCATCGTGGTCGCTCCCGGCGATGAGAATGCGCTCAAAAAGGAGACGCCGACCATAGCCGAATTTTTTCAAAAGAACGGCTACTCCACCTACTTTTCTGGCAAATGGCATCTCGGTGATAAGCCGGAGTCCTATCCGATCGAGCACGGGTTCGACGAGATGAAGGCGTTCGCCGCATACTATCCGGGCGTCTACACCTATGCCGATACGTCCAAGTGGTTTCATCCATGGTTTCCCTCGTACAACCCAGAGATCGCGAAAGCCTATTTTGATGTCGTAAACATGTACGAGTGGGAGGGAGTTGCTGGACAACCGGCGAAGAGAGGCGAGTACATTACGTACGATTACCTCGCCAACTTTGACGTCCGGCAGGCTGATTACGCAATCGATTACATCAAGAAGCACGCCAAGGACGCCAAGCCATTCTTCATGGACGTCAATTTCATGAAGATGCACAACCCGACCAACGCATCATCAAAATTCGCCGGGAAGTCGCGGTTGGGCGATTACTCGGACTCGGTGATAGAACTCGATGACGACATCGGCCGGGTCATGGACGCGATCCGTGCCGAAGCGCCGAATACGATTGTGATCGTAACGGCAGACAACGGGGCGTGGCAGGATGCTTATCCTGATGCGGGCACCACGCCTTTCCGCGGCGAAAAGGGTTCAGCATTTGAAGGAGGCTGGCGCGTACCCGGGTTAATGTGGTGGCCCGAACACATTCCCGCCGGTGCAAATTACCATGAAATGATGTCCCATATCGACTGCTGGGCAACGCTCGCCAAGATGGTCGGCCTGAGCCCGCCGCCGCACGGCGCATGGACCGACGATAATGGCAGGCCAATCTACTTCGACAGCATCGACAACAGCGAGTACATCCTCGGCCGCGCGAAGCACTCGGCACGAAGGTCGTGGATTTACATCGACGGCGAAAGCTTCATGGGAGCGCGGGCGGATGTCGGCGGTGATCCAACCAACCCCGATCTCAGCATCGCGTGGAAGTATCTCTGGACGGCCAAGGACACTTGGCTCGGTCCGGAGCAAAATCTCGGCGCGATTGGCTCGGTCTACAATCTGACGATGGACCCATTCGAGAAATACGACATGGTTTTCAACGGCGCGATGTCGGCACGTATGCCATTGCAGTCGCCGGGCAAGTACACCGGACAGGACAACGGCTGGGTCTTGGCACTAATCTTCCCCGTCGTGATGGAGTTCAACAAATCGATTGCCGACTATCCAAGCATCAAGCGTAAGCCGGGCGGAGCCTCGAACGATTGGAGACCGGATCTGCAGCGCCCGGAAAACCCGGTCCCGATGCTCGACATGAAAAACCTGCCGAATATCAAGGGGAGCGGTGGGTAATATCGCGACGTCCCGTGAAGCCATTGGCTGACGGGCTGCATCAAGCGGCATACGGCGGGTCGGCTTTCACGAGCGGCTCGCCGTCGCGCATCGAGTGCTTGCCCGGCGGGAGCCAACGTCGCCTTTTGGCCCATCAGCGAAGTGACGACACCTTTCATTGAGGTCCGCTTGGTGGGGTAGAGCGGACTGACTTTGCTCACTCTGTGTTCTTCGCATTTTGACCCGAAGGCGACATCCGAGGAGGTCGCCAGACAATAGCCTTGCTGAGATCACTCTCCTTGACATTTCAGCTTGTCGACGCTGACGCTGCATTGCTCGGCGATCGTCTTGCAGCCTTCGCAGCGTTGGAAAGGTATCACCATGAGGAAGACGTTGTTGGCTCTCGCTGCCGTCGCGACTTTGGTCGTTTCAGCAGCCTCGCCCGCTTATGCTGGTCCGCGCTATGATTACGGCCCCGGCGGCAATCCGTATCCGCGCACTTATCCCGGACCCGGCGGCTATCCGTACTGGTCGGGCTATGTCGATGCCCCGGTTGGAGAGCCGATCCCGCCCTGCCACTGGATAACCCAGCGCTTCTGGGACGGGCATGGCTGGCGCGAGCGCCGCGTGCGCATCTGCGGCTGATCAGGTCGCGGCTGTTTCAGTTGTCTGTTTTTGGCCCGTGGCTGACCTCTGCTCAGAGGGCTGCAATGTCTGCTTTCAGGAGATAAGCGAACCAGGTCAAGCAGGTTGTCGAAGTCAGCCTGTGACCCAAAGCGGGGCCTTGGTTCGGCGCACCTTTTCGTTGGGACGTGCGGTGAGGTCCCTCGGAGAGGCAGTTGTTCGGTCAAGTTGGAAGCATTCTTTTCCGGGACATTCGCCAGTGATTTTGGCAAAGATTAGCCCTTGCGAAGGCCTCGGGATCATCGACCAGCCGTGGACCATAACCCTGACGACGACCGGCAAGTCGCAGACGAACGTCGCAGCCTGTTGGGGCTCGCGGCGATGGCTCTCATCATAGGAGCGGCGACTGGATGTGTTGGGGCGATCTTCCGGCTTTTGCTCGCGCATGCCGATCGTCTGCGCGATGCGATGATCGCCTGGGCCCATGGCCACGCAATCTGGGGGTTCTTGACTGTCGTCGGCGCGTGCGGTGTCGCGACCCTGGTTGCCGCGTGGATGGTACGGCAATTCTCGCCACACGCTTCGGGCAGCGGCATTCCGCATGTCGAAGCTGTTCTGCGCGAAGAGATCCCGCCGGCTCCGTTTCGCCTGGTGCCAGTGAAATTCTTCGGCGGAATACTGGCGATCGGCTCCGGGCTGGCGCTGGGCCGTGAGGGGCCGACCGTCCAGATGGGCGCCGGTATCGCGGTTTTCGCTGCGCGCGTCTGCCGGTTGTGTTGGGCGGACTCGCGAGTGCTTCTGGCGGCCGGCGCCGGCGCCGGCCTTGCAACGGCCTTCAATGCGCCGATTGCCGGGCTCGTGTTCGTGCTGGAGGAACTGGTGCAGAGGTTCGAACACCGTGTTGCCGTCGCCGCCCTTGCAGCGCTGGCGACGGCGATCCCGGTCGCAAGGCTGCTTCTCGGCGACGCGCCCGACTTCCAGGTCGCGCCGCTGAGCTATCCCAGCGCTGAGTCCGCCCCGCTCTTCCTTGCTCTCGGTGGTATCGCGGGCCTGCTGGCCGTCGCATACAATCGTACCCTGCTCGCGACCATCGCGTTTCGCGACCGATTTGGAGGACTACCGATCGAGCTCCGCGCCGGATTGATTGGCGCAAGCGTCGGCATGTTGGCCTGGTTCGCGCCCGAACTGGTCGGTGGCGGAGATCAGATCACGCAGCGGGCGCTGATCGGCCACGAGAGTGTGGGGATCCTGGGGGGCGCGTTCCTGATCCGATTCGGACTCGGCGCTCTCTCATACGCTGCCGGCACGCCCGGCGGCCTGTTCGCACCCTTGCTCGTGCTGGGAGCCCAGTCTGGGTTGCTGTTCGGGGCGGCTTGCCGTCTTGCATTCCCGGCGCTCTCTATCCAGCCGGAAGCATTTGCTTTGGTGGGCATGGCCGCTCTCTTCACCGGCGTTGTGCGCGCGCCGGTGACCGGCATCGTTCTCGTCGCTGAAATGACCGGTAACGTGACGATGCTGCTGCCGATGCTGGGAGCTTGCTTCATGGCGATGCTGCTGCCCATGCTGCTGGGTAATGCGCCGATTTACGATTCCCTGCGTGAGCATACGCTGCGCTTGGAGCGGCAAATCAGACAGAGATGAGATCGGTGTCACCCACCCCAACGACGCCGATGCGTTGCAACGTTCTGAGCCTTCGACCTCCCCATCGGCAATTCTGTTCTTGAGCAGCGTTCATTTCCGCTTGTGGGCCCCTGGCGGACGCTTTGTGGTCTTTGCTCAGATGTCGGCTTGTGACCTAGCCCGGACGTAACCGCTGTGCCCACGCGGGAACCAGGACCTCCCTCAATGCGACGAAACAAAACCTGCCGGGATGAAACCATTTTCCGGCGTTCACGAAGGAATGGTGAAACCGCCGGCCATTAGAAAGCGACCACAGGAAGCGATGGGCCGAGGGGGCGCTGCGTAGGGAACGACAATCGCCGTGGGGCGAGGAGCGAAGCCATGTCACAGATTCGCAAAGCTCTTCTAGGCGCTGTCGCGACCGCCTTGACGCTCGGTGCCGTGCAGTACGCTTCAGGTCACGACCTCGTAAACCGCTGGCAGGCGGTCTCCGAACAGCCAAGCCACATCGTCAATCGCGCCGGCAAGGCAGATCATCTTGCCGACCGCAAGCCTTTCGCAGTTCCGACGAAAACGGTTTCGCTGCGCTTGAACGATCTCGCCGATACCTCGGTCTTGCTGCGTATTCCATCTGCGCAGGCCCGCACCACCAAGCCGCCGACGCTGCTGCGAAATCAGAGCCGTAAGCCGACACTTGCCTGCGAGCCCGTGGTCAGCGCGCTCACGGAAGTCGCAAGGCTTCTGCAGCCCGGCCGTTGCGTGACCTGATCGGCTCAATCCTCACCGTTCATACGCCGACCGGAACGCAAACGGCCGCGCGTTGCCCTCATGCGCCAACGGCTGCTCGAGGCAGCCGCCGATTGGTAAGAAGGGCGAGACCTCTGTCGGAGCGTACTACTACTTTAGCGGTTCGTCTCAGCCCGCGCCGGCCAGTGCCGCGGCATCGGCGCTGAGCCGAGGGCGTGCCAGAAAATAGAATGCAGTGACGTGCGTGATCATCAGCAGCGGCACGTAGATGATCGGGATCGCGTAGGTTGAGCCAAGCCACTCCGCATGCGCGGGAAGGCCGACCTGGATGGCGTCATAGTAGTCGACGACGAGGTCGACCGTGCCAGCGAGATTGAAGGCGACGACGAACAGCCAGAAGAGAGCGCGTATCCTCACCGTGAGAAGCGCCAGCATGGCCAGCACCCCGGTCGCGAAGTCGCCCCAGGCGGCGAACACCGCGAAGCCAGCCGGCAGGTCCGGGCTCACGATGCCAGGAAGGATGAAGACGAGCCCGAAGAAGCGGAAGCTGTGCAGAGTGGCGATGGCACGATGCGCGTCGCGCCCGTCCATCGACCTGAGCCAGGGCCAGACATACGTGCCGAAGCAGAGCAGCCACGCGACATAACCGAGGACAAGATGTATCCGGAAGAGCGTTTCTGTCGTCATTTTGGCCTCCAATCAGATCGCGACTAGCGCATGGATCAACCAGGTCCATACTGCCGTGAATGGGACGGGCCAAAGCAGGCCATGCCAGGCCCGAAGCGGCGCGACGATCGCAGCGGGAGCAGCATCAGTGGTCATCGGCCGTCCTCCATCCCGGTCTCGCCCTTATTGCCGACGCTCGGGATTGGCCATGAGCAAGCGGAGCGGCAAAAGCGGACCGATTGCGATGTACTCGTGGTCCATCAGATCTTGCCTGGCCAATGGGAGATCCCCCATGATCGCCTGCGCCCCGGCGACATCCCCGGCATCGACGAGGAAGATCGCTCCGCGCCCATCGCCACGCGAATACCACTCGCGAATTTTCCCATTGAGATAGAGCTGCACCGTCTGCTGGATTTCAGCCGGCATGACGGCCATGACCTGCTCGCGCGTGACGCCCGCCTTCACGGTCAGGATGACCATCACCCCGGTGGTTGTGGGCGACATGGCTTGCGAGATGGCTTGTGTTTGGGCAACGGATGGATCGGTCATGGAAGTCGCTCCCATCAGGGTTAGGGTGAGCATGACGACAAATTTACGGATGACTTTCATCGGTTTCGTTTCCCGGAGCACGGCGGTCTCCTTTGTTCTCTGAGATCGCGCTGACGTCGCAGATGTCCGCCATCAGCGATGCTTCCGATCTGCGAGCGAGACATACGATCGATTGGCGCGAGCGACTATTCGGGATAATGTTGATGGGCTATGAAGCAGAACTTCACAGTCAGACAAGGCGCGCTCGATGGCGTGGAAGCGTTCCTGCGTGTCGCCCAGTACCGCAGTTTCCGCCGGGCAGCCGCGGAGCTCGGGGTCACGCCATCGGCCATCAGCCAGGCGGTCCGTGCGCTCGAGGCGCGTGTCGGCGCAGCTTTGTTCATTCGCACGACACGCAGTGTCGGCCTGACCGAGGCCGGCGCGCGGTTCCTCTCGCGCGCAAAGCCCGCTTTCGAGGAGCTCGTCGCGGCAAGCGAGGTTGCGCGCGATCTTGGGCAGCGACCGACTGGACTGTTGCGCCTCACCGTGCCGCGCGCGGTGGTACCGATCCTGCTGGAGCCGCTGATCGCATCCTTCTGCCAGGCCTATCCCGAGGTCGAGGTGGAGATCGCCGCA
The DNA here is from genome assembly GCF_054061875.1 of Bradyrhizobium sp. S3.7.6. Taxonomy (NCBI): domain Bacteria; kingdom Pseudomonadati; phylum Pseudomonadota; class Alphaproteobacteria; order Hyphomicrobiales; family Nitrobacteraceae; genus Bradyrhizobium; species Bradyrhizobium sp. S3.7.6. The sequence continues at coordinate 5,876,242 of NZ_JBSSEQ010000001.1, forward strand.
GGCGAGGAATTGGTCGACCTCGCGGCCAAGGGGTTTGATGCCGGCGTCCGGATGGGCCAGTTCATCGCCACCGACATGGTCGCGGTGCGGCTGACGCCCCCGTTCCCGTTCATGGTCGTCGGCAGCCCCGACTATCTACGCCGGCACGGGCGGCCCGAGCGTATCGACGACCTGCGTCAGCACGCATGCCTGCGCATTCGCCGCAGCAACGGATCGATCGCGCCCTGGTCTCTTGTCGATGGCAACAAGACAGTCGAAGCGATCGTCTCGGGGCCGCTGATTGCCCACGACTTTCCCACCATGCTTGGCGCCGCCGTGGAAGGCATGGGACTTGCTCAAGTGCCCGCGCCGATCGCCACCAGCCTGGTGAAGACGGGAAAGCTCGTACAGGTCCTGAAGTCTTTCGCGCCAATGGCGCCGGGCGTGTTTCTCTACTATCCGAGCCGCCATCAAACGATGCCGAAACTGAGAGCCTTCATCGATCACGTGAAGGGCCGCCCGGTCGCTGCCGGCAAAACGCGCGTCCACGTTGATGACAAGCGAACGCGCGGGACGAAAATGCGCTGATATCGAAAGCGCGGATGGCGCGCTGGGGAGATGAGCGCGCAGGATGGATAGAGCGAAGCGAAACCCATCCTACATTATGGAGCTCACGCCCTCTTCCCGCTCCGTTTGGTCATCGGCGCGTGACGACGCTCCCGTTTGCCGCGCGCGATCTCCGTCGCCAGTGCGTCCAGCTTCGGCTCCCAGAAATTCCTGAACTGACCGATCCACGCATCCACCGACCGAAGCCCCGCAACGTCGACCGAATAGAGCCGTCTTTGCGCCTCCGCCCGAACCGTCGCAAAGCCGCTCTCGCGCAGCACCTTGAGATGCTGCGACACGGCCGCCTGCGTGATCCCGAACTCGGCCCCGATCGCTTCAACGACCTCACCGGACGCCATCTCCCCCGGAGCGAGCAGCTCTAGGATGCGACGGCGCACGGGATCGGCGAGGACCTCGAAGACGTGCATCAGCTTCCTGTGCCCGGATGTGCGACGTCAGGCGGCATCTCGCCGCGGTAGAAGGCGATGGTGCGGTCGGAGCGCTGCTTCGCCGTGTCAGGATCGACCCCGCTTGCGACATGCGCCGCGCACCAATATTCACCGCTTGTCGTCATGAATTCCTTGCCGGCAGGAGAGCCCATCCAAGCCTCGGCCGTCTCGTGGTCGACCGATGCGCCGGTCGCAACATATCGCTCCAATCCCGCGATGGCGAGATCCCAACCGATACCCACCGCACCAGGACCGAACTGATTCCAATGGTCCTCGATGATTGCGGTGTGCTCCAGCGTCAGACGCGCCTGAGCTCGTTCTGCTGCCAGCTTGACGTCGATCCAGCTCATCCCGCCGCCGAATTCCCACGTCGCTGCAAAATGCGTCGGCGGCGCACATGCCGTGATGGTGCCGCCCGCGTTCCCCTTCAGCTGGTACCTTCCGCCCAGCTGGAGGTCTCCCTCGACCGGCAGGAACCAGCGCGGAATGCGTTGCCGGCTGGTCACTGCGTCCCAGAGATCGTCGACGCTGGTCTCGTAAAGCCGCGTCAGCGTCACCGTGCTGGCTGCTTTTCCATCCTTCTCGAAATTCTTCACCGAACGCGTGACAAGACCCAAGACCCTGGCGACGTCGATTTCCATTGCATCCCTCCGTATCGTTTCGCGCAATGGCGAGTATCGCCCCTCACTAATATAAGTCAACTCTTATATTAGTGAGACCATGCCGCCGTGTGGAGCGCGCGATATTGATTGATGCCAGTTCGTCCGCCGTCGGAGGGCGCTATTTCAGCGGCAGGAACACGTCCGCAACCGTCTCATGCTCCGGCACCTCCGGGAAGAAGCTCAGCCGCTGGCAATAGATCGGGAAGTCGCGTGCTTCCTCGCCGCTCGCCGGAAGCCAGTCGCGATAAAGGTAGAGCGCGGCGGGCTCCAGATTGTCGGTGTAGCCGACGACCCGCAGCACCGCGCAGCGTCCGCCGGGGATCTCGCCGGCCTTGATCTCTTCGCCGTTCGCCTCGATCGGCTGGTCGGTCCCGACACAGAGGTCCGTGCTGTAAGTGGCGGGCGAGGAAGGACGGCGTTCGGACCGCCAGACATTGAAGGTCGGACTTGTCCTGGGGTGCAGGCCGGCTTTCTTTCGCCACGCGATGAACCGCCGGATGGTGTCGCCGAGCGTCGCCGGGTCGCCCCGATGCTCCATGATCGCCACCCTCGTGGAGGGCACATCGCGTATCGTCACGTCGTCAGTGGTAAAAGTCTTCATGAGCTTGCTCCTCGCGTTGTCGAGAGGCCCGAAGGCCACAAGCCACGGCTCCCAGTCGGGAGAGTTGCGGAACGACGACGGCGATTGCCCGAACCGCTGCCGAAAGGCGCGAGCAAAGGCGTCCGGTGCGTCGTAACCGGCGTCCATCGCGATGTCAGTGACACCAAGGGCGTCACTGTAGGCCAGCATGTAGGAAGCGCGCTTCATACGGGCCAGCTGGACATAGCGATGCACTGACAACCCGAAGGTCGCCGTAAACTGCCGGTGGAAATGAAATTTCGAGAAGGCCGCAACGCTGCTCAGCGTTTCCAGGTCCAGATCGCTGTCGAGATGCCGGTCGATATGGTCCAGCACCCGCCGCATCCGGTCCTGATAGTTCTGCAGCGCCGCCTTCATCGTCCCTCCTCCGTGGCGGCTCCAGATAGCCGCTGACGGCGATCATTTGCTCGACCGATCTTGCGGTTTGGAAGTTGTCGCGAATTCGTCGGCCCCGTAGGGCGGATTAGCGAAGCGTGATCCGCCATCTTCAACGCGGCTCGATGAAAGGTGGTGGATTACGCCTTCGGCTAATCCACCCTACGCCATCAGCCCCCGCCACGCCCTACCCGCCGGCCATCAGCTCCTTCGCCAGCGCCATATAGGCCGGCAGCGTCACGGGGTCATTGGCGGCGTTGCCCGCGACGGGGTGCGATGCGTAGCGCGCGATCACCATCTCGGCCTTGGGATCGACGTAGATGCCCTGGCCGTGAACGCCGCGCGCCATATAGGCGCCGTGGGCGTTGTGCGTGACCCACCATTGATTGCGATAGGACGCGCCGGGCAGCGTGGTGTAGTCGGCCGGCTTGAACTTCTCGGGATCGCCGCCGCGCGCGATGTCCTCGACGACAGACGAAGGCACGATCTGGCGGCCGTTGAAGCGGCCATGATTGCGCATGGTCTCGCCGAAGCGGGCGAGATCGCGCAACGTGGTCGAGAGGCCGCCACCGCCGCTCTCGGTGCCAATGCGATCGACGTGATAATGCGCGTCCTCCTCCGCGCCCATCGGCGTCCAGATGCGCTCGGAGAGAAGCTCGGACAATGTCATGCCGCTGGCGCGCCGGCAGATCCAGGCGAGCACGTCGGTGTTGACGGTCTTGTAGGCAAAGGCCTTGCCGTGCTCGCCCTGCTTCTTCTGCGCGACGAGGAAATCGAAGATATTGGTCGGGCCGCTATAATCAGGCGGAATCGGCGCCATACCGTTGGCACGCCGCAAGCCCCACACGTGGGAGTTCTTGTCGGTGTAGACTTCGGTGTATTCGAGACCCGTGGTCATATCCATGACCTCGTGCACGCGGGCGTCGCCGAACGCGCTGGCCTTCAGCTCCGGCACATAATCCGTGACCTGTGCCTGCGGATCGACCTTGCCCTCGGTGACCAGAATGCCGGCCAGCACGCCCGTGAACGACTTCGTCACCGACATCGCGATATGCGGCTTGTGCGGCTTCAGCGCGCCGAAATAGCGCTCATAGATCAGCTTGCCCCGATGCAGCACCGCGATGCCGTCGGTATAAGTCTCCTCCAGCACCTTCGCGAACGTCATGGGCCGGCCGTCCAGGGTGGTCGAGGCGACCGCGCCGATGTCGTGGTCTTCCCGCGGCAACACGGACGCGGGCCCTGCCCCGCGCCAGACATTCACGGTCGGCACCAGCTGGCGGACGTTGCTCCAGGCCCAGCGCAATTCGGGGAAATTGCGGAACGAGCCGTTCTGGAAGGTGATGGTGCGGTCGGGAGATGGCGGGAAGCCGCGCATCCAGCCGAGCGCTTCGGGGTCGGTCTCGGTTGCGGTCGCGGGCTGTTGGTTGGGGGCGGTTGCAGCGGGCATGAAGGCGGGCTCCGGAGGCGACGATGTAGTCGGCGTATCATGGGACAGCGCCGTCTACATCCCGCGTTTGCGCCGGGGGGCCGTGCAGTGATCCCGCCGCGCTTTACTCGAAGGTCGCGCTGTTCCAGTACACCGTTGGTGACGACTTGCCGGGATGCACGACAAGAAAGCCGCCCTGCCAAGGGACCACGCTGGGCGTCCGCGAGGTGAACGCGCCGGCGATGGTGCCTGAATCGCTCCAGTCCGCGCCATCGCTGGTGACCGCGTAGCGCACCTTCTTGTTGCTGTCGGCATAGAAGCAATAGAGCGTCCCGTTCGGCCCCCCGGCGAGCGCGCCGCTGGTGTCCGAACAGAGCGACATGCTCGGCAGCAGATTGGGGCCGGTCCAGTTCGATCCGTCGGACGACACATAGGCGCCGAGCACCATCGGCATCCCCTTTTCGAGACCCGCAATTGGCGCCACGATCACCAGCGCGCCCCCGCAGCTCTCCACCGCGGGCGCCACCAATGCACCGCCTGCGATCGTCGCAGGCACCGGGCCGTCGACGCTGGGGAGCATCACGCGCTGCGGAGACCCGAAGTGCACCCAGTCGGTCGTGCTGAGATACTGGATGCTTCCGTCGGCGCCGCCCCAGGCAATATACCAGGCGCCGTTGAACTGGCCGATGCTGGCCCCGGTCGTGGCCGGCGGTGCGGGCCAGAGCCCCGCTGCGCTCCACGGCCCTCCGGATCCCTCTGGGGAGATGAAGGCGAGAAGGCTGGTCTTGCCCAGACCGAGCAGCGCCAGTCCGCCCGAGGGCGTCGCGCAGGCGGCCAGTCCGCCGAACGGGCTCATGGTAGGCGACTTCGCACTGGACCATTTGCCCTGATTGAGGCTCCACGCACGCATCGCTGGCGGCAAGGGATTTCCCATTCCGATGCAGAGGATTTGCGATCCCGGCATCGTCGCCAGCGCCACCGGAACGAGACTGACGCTCGAAGCGATCGGCGTGTCGGTGCCGAAGGGCAGGAACGTCGGCGTCACAGCCCAGGAGCCCTTCTGCGATGGTCCCGTTGGGCCGGTCAGATCGCCCTTCGCGATCGGCAGGATCACTTCCGAAAGCCAGGCCTGCAGCGTGGTCGAGCCTGCCACGTACTGCACGGCGTCCTCGACCAGCACGTTCAGTTGCATGCCGCTGGCGGCGGCGGCGACCAATGAGCCTATCTCCGCGTCGGTCAGCGTGGGCTCGATCGGCTGTCCCCAGCGTCCCCTGAAGGCGAGCCAGGGTGGCGAGGTGACGGGCGTGGGAAGGATCGCCTGCGCATCGTTCTGGATCACGACCGGCGGATTGGGCGCGGACAGATTGACGGTCGGACCGCCGCCGCGCGCGTAGTCGGCCACCGCGAAGCGCACGTCCCACACATCGACGCCGCCGATCTCATAGGTGCTGTTGCTCGCGGCCGGATAGTTGGCATGCGACCCGCTCGCGACATAGACGTTCGGGTGCGTACCGCTCAGCGACAGGAAGCCGTCGTTCGGCGAGCACCATTGTCCGCCCGAATGCTGCGAGAAGAATACGCCGACGACCTGCTGGTCGATATTGACGCGCACCGTGACGCATTCCCAGTCGCCCCAATGGATCGAGAGCGGCATCAGCGCCTGACCGGTACTGCCGGTCCAACCGGTGACCTGGAAGGTCTCCTGTCCGTTATAGGGATAGAACAACCAGTACTGGAGATCGACCATGTCGGTGCGGTCGTCGACCGGCAGGACGTGAACATAGCTGGTGGCGGTGGGGATATAGCCCTTCATCAGCGAGGCCCATATGGCCTGCGGCGCGACCAGATAGTCGTCGGGGCTGCTCTGCTCGGCCGTCCCCCAATTCCACTGACCGGGACCGGAATAGATGCCGCCGGCGGCCTGATAGCCGACCTGGCCGATGTACCAGTCGGTCGACGAGGGCAGATTGACCTCGTCCTTGTCGAGATGAAGGATCGGCGCGAAGTTCGAGACGAGTTCGGCAAGCGTAGGCCAGGCCATGATTTGCTCCCTGCTGGTCGTAGATCGACGGTCGGGAGCTTCGAGCAACCGATATTGGACGCGAGCCAGCCCCTGCGCGATAGTCTACGCCAATACACGCTTAAAGCGAGATCACATCATGCTGAAACTGAGCGCAGATGAAACAGCGCGGCAGCGATGGAGAATTTCACACTGCTGTCATTCGTCTGTGAAGTTTGCGTCCTGGCGCGGCCGCTCGCGCGGGTGCGCGTCATGAGCGAGCACTCGCGCGCCGAGGCTAGTCGAGCAGGCGGCGAGCTATTGTATTGATGGTCAGGTCGATGGCGGCGCCCTGCTCGTCGCCGTCGCCAATGAACCAGGCTGCCGACAACCCCGTCCACGCAACGATCCAGCGAAGCAGCCGCTCGGGCTGAAGTCCCGTCACGGCGACCACGATATCCAGCCGGGCCTCCAGTCGACCCGGCAGGGTCGCAAGCGGACGGCCGGGATCGCTGAGGTCGGGGTTCGTGAAGATGTTGGCATAGTCGAATGTTCGTTCGCCGACGAGCCCATGCGGGTCGATCGCCAGCCATCCCCGCTCACCGAAGTCGAGCACATTCTCGTGGTGCAGGTCGCCGTGCAGCGGACCGATGGCGTGTGGCGCGGACAGGAGTTGGCGGGCGATGTCGGCGGCGGGCTCGAGTGCCGCGTGGTCCGGGGCGAGCTGGAAGAGCGGCTGAAACCAGTCTTCCAGCGGGTGCAGGTCGGGAAGCGGGCCAGACCGCGTCGCGTGCAGCCGCGCCGCCGTGTCGCAGAGGATCCGGCATGCCTCCTCGTCCCGGCCCGACCAAGCCATCTGCGCGAGATCACCGGCTCCCGAGGCCCGTTCCATCAGCAGCGCGTCTGCAGTCGAGGCAAAGACCTTCGCAGCGCCCTGACCGTCCCACCAGGTCAGAAGGCGATAGCCCGCCCCCTCATCGGGAATACGGGCAACCTTGAGCATTGCAGGCCGGCCCTCATGTCGGACCGGCAGGACCCAGCTGGAATGGGTGGTCAGCAGTGCCCCGTCCGGAACCAGACGCCATCGTTCTAGCCACGTTGTGACTGGCGCTGGAATATGGGGATGCGAGTCCATGGGGTCATCACCTGGGATCATGTCCGGCGCTCTGTCTGCCGGGACTTGATCAATCATGCGGCCGGCCGCCACCGTTTCGTTGCAGCGATACCCTTTCCACGTTTTCGTTTTCCTTTCCCGTGGCCAAAGAGTCGCGCTTTCGCGTCGCGGTCGGCGAAGGTGACGGCGCACCTGCGACGACACGGTCGCAGGTGCGCTCGCCCATGACACCGATGGTCTTCACCGGACTCTGGCGAAACCGTTACCGCTTTCGCCCAGCGCGCCCCTTTGCCTTCGCCGCGCGTTTGCGGCCTGGGGCGGCTGCTCGCGCCGGTCCGCGTGGCGTACGGCCGCCGGTCTCAGTGGACAGTTCGGGACGCAACCTGGCGAGCTTGGCGCGATCGGGCAGCATGTCGGCAAAACCGTCGATCGCGCGCGGCGCGGTCGTATCGTCGCCGGCCGCAGCCGTTGCGGCGCGCGCGCCTGACGGCACTGCGGTCTGGCTGAGCGCCTGCAACCGCCGGCACGCTTCACCGAGGTGATAGGCATCGCCGCCGAGCGCCACCCATTTGCCGACCTCGGGATGCAGCACGAGATTGGCCGAATGGTTGTCGCTCGCGCTGGTCGGATAGTCGACGAACACGTCGATGCCCGACTGCACGCCAACCATCACGCCCTGCGCCGACCACGACACCGCGACGTCGACGCGGTAGCGGCCCGGTTTCTCGAAGGCGAAGCCCGACGTGCTCCAGAACACCTTCGCTGACGCCGTGACGCTCTTGCCGGGCTCAAGCTCGCCCAGCTTCGCGTGCTCGCACAGGATCACGAACGGCCTGACCGGACGCTCGTGCCCCTCGCCGTCGGTGACGGTGATCGATGCGAACAAGGCCTCGGTGCTGACGTCGTTCGGCGCGCGCAGCGACACGCCGCTCGTGTTCGTCATCGTCCAGGTCAGATCCAGCGGCTGGCCGAGCGCGACGCGGTCGGTTGTGGCCGTCACCGTCAGCGCCAGCTCGGAAGGTTCGAAATCGTGCCGGTCGGCGGCCTGCGGCGCACCGGTCGGGAACCAGCTTGCGAACGGCCATCCGCCTGGACGAATGACCGGATCCGGCATGTGGTTGAGGTGATGGCGGACGTTGGTGTTGTGCGCGAGCGCGATCTGGTCCGGGAACACGCCGGGTGCGCCGGTCGCGGGACCGCCGAGCACGTCCGCCACGCTCGGCGTCGTGGTCATGATCGAGTTGTCGGCCGCCGTCTCCTGCTCCTGGTGGATCTGGTTCAGCGTATGCGTCAGCTCGTGGGTCGCGCTGCGCAGGAACGCGCGCGGCACGTCACGCTGCTTCTTGTTGGCGGCGAGACCGAAGTTCGAGGAGTCCGAGACGGGATAGCCGTCATCGGAGAAGCTGGCGCAGCCTTCGCGGGGTACGCCGATCTGGTCGTACATGATGCCGCGCGAGCACCCGAGTTTTGCGGGCACCACGATCATGTGCACGCGCCATTCGGTGTCCAGATTCGTCGCGGGATTGCGCACGGTCGTCATCAGCGCGTGCAGATCCGCAGAGCTCCAGCAATTGGTCGCCACCACGCCTGATGGCACCGGAACGTTGAGCTGGTCCTGCACCACCGACAGCTGCCAGCCGGTCTTGGCAAAGACCGTATCGAAGAACTCGGTGCCACCGGCACCGTCGGGCACCGGCGCGGGCCGCACGGCTCCGACCAGCGTGTCGATCTCCAGCGTGGCGCGGCGGAAGAACTTCGACACCCAGGCGAGCGTGATGCTTCCCTTGTCCACGCCGCCCTCGAACAGCCGGCCCTGGTAGAACGGGCCGCCGGTCAGGGAGAACGGAAACGGCGCCGGCACCTTTGAAAGCTTCATCGTCACGGTGCGCGACGGCGAAGCCGGGAACGTGCCTTTGAACTGGCCGGCCGGCGGCTGCGTGTAATTGAACTGCTCGGCTGTGATCGTCAGCTCGCACTTCTTCGGCGGCGGGACCGCGACAGGCGCGGACACGCTGGTCACCCTGAGATAGGAATGATAGCGCGCGCGGGGGAAGATGGGGATCCGCGGCCTGCGGATCGGAAACGGAATCAGGGGGTCATCGAGCGCACTGAGCGAACCGGCCAGGCTCGTCAATCCCGAGCCCGCCGCCGCTTCATCTTCGTCCGCGTCGCCCACCGGCACCACGGGCCCCACCGGCGGGATCGGACCGATCACCGGCCGGCGCGAGTAGAGATCGCCGCTGACGATCAGATGGTCGGCGCCGCCGTCGGGTGCCGAGCGATCGACGCGCAGCGTGCCTTCGAAGGTCACGAAGCCCGCGGTCGGCCTGAAGTTGATCTGGTAGCAGCCTTCGCGGAAGTCGAGCCTGCAGAGCCTGAACGGCGGAAACGGCTGCAGATCGGTCGAGGCCGGCTGATCGCCGGACTCCTCGTCGCTGAAGCTGATCTGGCGCGACAGGGGGACCTGCGGCTTCATCGCGGGCTCGACCGATGCCGCGGTCATCTTGGAAAGGCTGCCACTCGATTCATGCTCTGAGCAATTGCACATGTCGTCTTCTCCTCGTTGAAAGGGTGAGACGATCGACGTGAGCATCGGGCTCGTTCGCGGGTACAGCCGCGTTATTTCGGTCAGCTGTGGCGTGCGCAGTCCTACGCGCGCCGATAGGTCACGACACAGCCCTCTGAATCCGTAAACTCAAATCGGTCGGCCTTGAGTGAAATGCGATAGGTCACAAGTTCATCAGTCGCCGTCCCGACGACGAGTGTGTTGGAATCTTCGAGACGGTAGATTCCCGCGTCCCACCACACCATGCCCTGCCCTGGTCCGCGCATGCCGCGGTAGGTGCCGGTCGAGAATGTGAGAGTGGCGGGGTACTTGTCCGCACACGCAGCCGACGTGGATTTGGTCCACGTACCAACCATGCCCTGTTCGTGTTTGTCAGCCATAGTGTCTCCATAGCTCTCATCGGCCGAGCGGCCGATTGGAGGCTATTTCAACATGCCGTTCTGGCGTGTGCAGCTCATTTGAGGCTGATGTGATGGCGGGTGTGTCAAATCGACCAAATTCACCACGTTCAATCACAACAGGTACTCTATCGCAGCATTGACGCAAGCGTGCGTGTGAGATGCTTCACACCGAAGGTGCGACAATTGAGCACCGGCGATGAGAGCGCGATGAAAGCGCGGCGGAGAAGCAGCTCAGTCCGGATCTTGCGAGAGCGGGCTCAAGTCAGAGCCGGCGACAATGAACAGGACATTGGATGGCGCGGTTGGCAGAGGCGTGGTCGCGTTGCAGCTTGGCAGCAGGCCTGACATTCACCGTGGGCACCAACTGACGCAAATTCAATCGGAGACGTTCGCTTCCGAGCCGTGCGGTTGACCTTGGTGTCCATCAAGGCGCTGAGAGGTCCGGTAGCGGCCGGGCGACATGCCATGATGTCGATGAAAGAGTTTTGAAAACGCCGCCGCTGTCTCGTAACCGACCTGGCTCGCGATCCGTGCGATGGGCTCATCGCTGGTTTCGAGCAGGAACGCCGCTTCCGCCATCCGGCGTTCGATCACATAACGATGCATCGACTGGCCGACGAGCTTGGTGAAGCGGGCCGAAAATACCGAGCGGCCGAGCCCCACGCGATGGCCGAGGTCGCTCAGGGTCCAGGGCCGCTCCGGGTTTTCGTGGATCAACTTGAGCGCCGGTCCGATATGCGGGTCCGATATGGCCCCGAGCCAGCCGCCTTGTCCGGGACTGAGAGACGCGATCCAGCTTCGGAGCACCTCGACAAACAGCACTTCCGTCAGTCGTGAGAGCGCGACGCGCTGGCCGGGACGCTCGTGCGCGGACTCACTCACCATGCGCCGCAGGATCGCTTCGAGCCAGCCACCGTCCGCCGTCGGCTTCAACAGAAGCACGGGCGGAAGCATTTCCAGCACGCTGCTGAACGAGGGCCGCGACACGGTGAAATTGCCGCAGATCATGGTCGAGAGCGGCTTGGCACGGCCGCCGTGACGAACGACGCCAAGACGTGCCGACGATCGATCGAGGTCCACAATCTGCAAAGGCTTGGCCCGGCGATCCGAATAAAACACATGGGGCTCGCCGCGTGTGATGACGACAAAATCGCCCTCGGTCATCTGGATTTCTTGTCCGAGTTCGAGCGCGAGGGTCGCGGAGCCCCGACTGAGATAGTGAAACAGCGCGTAGGGGCGCGCCGGCAGCGCCAAATTCCAGGGATGGCCGAGCTCGAAGTGGAACAGCAGCGTCCCACCGAGACGAACGCGATCGAGCACTTGGGCGAGGATGTCCATGCCGCCGAAGTTAGTCCGGTGGACGGTCGGACACAACATCCGGACGATTGATCCCTACCGTCCGAAAAGCCTGCGAACTAGGTCATGTCGCGGCGGGCCGACGTCATGTGCGGCAACCATCTCGCCAACGGCGGATGGAAGAAACCGCGACCAGGCAGGAAACGCCTGTCCATTCCCCCGGACCTTATTCCGTCCGACATATCAACAGGAACAATCAATGCTAAATATCCTTCTCTCAGCCGCCACCGTACTCCTGGCCGGAACGGCATGGGTCGGCCCCGCCCATTCCGCTGAGCTGCCCAAGGGAGCAGCCCACAACATCGTGCTCGTGCACGGCGCTTTCGTGGACCAGACGAGCTGGCAGCCCGTTGCCGATATTCTGTCGAAGAAGGGCTACAACGTCACGCTCGTGGAAAATCCGCTCACTTCGCTCGCCGCTGACGTCGATGCCACCAAACAGGCGCTCGCGAAACAGGACGGCAGGACCGTTCTGGTCGGCCATTCATGGGGCGGCGTGGTGATCACGCAAGCCGGCAACGATCCCAAGGTCTCGGCGCTGGTCTATGTCTCCGCCTTCGCACCGGAGGTCGGTCAATCCCTGGCGTTGCTGGCCAAAGACGGCCCGCAGACCGAAGGCGTCAAGGCGATCCATCCCGACGCGAAGGGCAATCTGTATATCGATCCTAAGTTGTTTCCGTCAGCCGTCGCGGCTGACCTTCCTCCTGAGATCGCCGAGCACCTGGCCAACTCGCAGCTTCCGCTGAGCCTCGCTGCGTTCGAGGCGCCTGTCAGCATTGCGGCCTGGCGCGACAAGCCGACGTTCTACGTCATCACCACGAAGGACAAAGTCATCGCGCCCGAGGTCCAGAAGTTGTTCGCAGCCAGGATGAAGGCTCAGACGACGGAAGTCGCCGGCAGCCATGCCTCGCTCGTGGTCCATGCGAAGGAAGTCGCTGAGGTCATCGAAAAGGCGGCGCTCGCGAAGTGACGAACCTGCTCCCGGCGCTGTCGCGCCGGGAGCGCGCACGCTCGCTCGGAGGAATGCGGAACGCCTCGGACCGCGATGGCGCGAAGCGCCAGCGACATCCTAGAGGAAGGTTTCGGTCGCCGCGCTGCGTGCGTCACCCGCTCGATCATTTCATGCCAAGCATCCGGAGTACGATATGACTCAACTCGACATCGCGAACCAGGACGCCCTCACACTCGAAACGGCGCCAACCCATTACATCGAAGGCCACGGAATCCGCTTCGCCTATCGCCGTCTCGGCCCCACGACTGGAACTCCGCTGGTTCTTCTGCAGCACTTCTCGGGAAACATCGACGGATGGGATCCCGCCGTCGTCAACGCTCTGGCCGCTGATCGCCCCGTGATCGCCTTTGACAACGCAGGGGTCGGCCGGTCGACCGGTCAAACGCCCGACAACGTCGCGACGATGGCACGAGACGCCGTGGATTTCATCGACTTGCTCGGCCTCTCCGAAGTGGACCTGCTTGGCTTCTCCCTCGGCGGCTGCGTCGCTCAGCAGATCGCCGCCGAACACGGACAGCTGGTCCGCAAGCTCATACTCGTCGGTACCGCGCCGAAAGGCGGAGAGGAACACCTGTTAGCGGTTCTGCAGGAAGCGTTTTCCCAAACCGATGCGCCGGACCCCCGCCTGCCGCTGTTCTTCACGAATTCATCCGCCAGCCGGTCGTCCGGCTTGGCCTTCCTGAAGAGGACCAAGGTGCGCAAGGATGATCGGGACACCGATAACGGCAACGCGGTAACCGATCCACAGGCCAAGGCGCTGATCACCTGGTGCGCCACACCTGATCCCGGGCACGCCATTCTGCGCGCTATCCGCCAGCCCGTTCTTGTGGTCAGCGGCAGCCACGACACCATGCTGCCTGCGAACAACGCTTACGCAATGTCTAGGGAACTGAGTAACGCTCAGCTGGTCCTCTATCCCGATTCAGGGCACGGCGCGCTGTTTCAGCACCACGACATCTTCGTCAGCCACGTCCGGACTTTCCTGGATGCCCAACCCGCCCGCGGCCGCATGACACAAGGCGCGTTCTGACGGGATCAGGCGCACTTTATCCATGAGAATTGTTACAGAGGACAAAATGACAATCGCTAAAATCGAAGTAGAGCGCTTCAGCCTCACGAGCTTAAAATCATTCGACACTATTGTGGCGGCGCTCAAGTCGGCGGTCGGGCAGCCCAACATGGTCGAATTTTTCAAGGAAACGAGGGCGACAAATTCCTTCCCGGATTTGGAGCGCGTTGTACGAAGCGGCCTCGGCCGAACGGACCTTATGCTCTTCGCAGAATTTGACTTGGGCGACATTCTGCGTCGCGAAGCCGGATCCAAGACGCCTAAAATCGTACGGCTTGTGATCGGCAATCCACTCATCATGAAAGAAATGGTCAAGCACGTGCCCGATGCTGGATCTTACGCTCCAGTCACGGTGCTCATTGATGAGCGTTCCGATGGCGTGCATGTCTCTTACGACAAAATGGAGAGTTTTCTGCTGCATTATGGCAGCTCGGAAGCCCTCACCGTTGCCCGAAATCTCGATGCGAAAATCACAACCTTGCTACGCGAATGTGCAAGCTAAAACTCCTGATGATGTCTTCGACCAATGGAAGTGCGATGTCCGGCTCGCCAGCTACGCCGTCCGCAGCACCGGCGCGGGCGGCTGCGACGGCCGGATCAGCGCGAACGCGACCTGGATGATGCCACCGGCCAAGCCCAGCGCCACGCCGGTGCGCCAGGCCATGGTGTAGGAGCCGAGCGCGTCGTAGAGAACCCCTCCTCCGTACGCGCCGAGGAAGCTGCCGATCTGGTGGCTCATGAAGGCGAGGCCTTGGATCATCGCCTGCCAGCGCAGGCCGAACATCTCGGCGACCGCGCCCGCGACCAGCGGGCCGACGCCCGTCCACGCGCAAGGAGCGGATAGCCTCGCACATTGAGTGCACTGTCACCGTAATCGCACAGGAGAACCTAGAAGGCTGAATGGACGATCGACAAGGCCCACATCGAGACGCGATGCAGCCGGTGCGGTTGGTCTATTGAGCCCCCGCTCGCTCAGCTGGCCGCACGGTTCGCCGGCAATGACTGGCCCGGACAGCCATTCTACCGGGGCCGCTGGCGGGGGTTCAGGCATGAGACGCTCGGTCCGGCAGCCTCGGCAAACAGAACTCAAGCCCTCTTGTCCCGAGTTACAAGATCCAGCATGCCGCGAAGATCCTCTGAAAATTGCCTTCCGTGCATCTTCTGAAAGCTGGAATCCGCAATCTTCCATAAGGGATAAGCGTCCCCCAGCACCTTGAACCCTTTTTTGGTCAGACCAACAGTACGACTGCGCCGATCCAGGTCCGAAACGTTCACGGCAATCAAACCATCCCGCACGAGAGGCCTCAGATTTTTGCCCATAGTGGTCCGATCCATCACCATCACTTCCGCAAGTTCGTTGACGGAAAGACCGCGTCTCTCATTCAGAACCGCCAGGATCATGTATTGCGTCGAGCGAATGCCCGACGGAGCCAATATCGTGTCGTATATCTGCGTGAGATGGCGGGCTGCCTTGCGGAGATAAAAGCAATTGCAGTCCCGTACGCTAATTCGCTCCACCGATATCTCCAGAATTTCAACAACACACACATACACGAGATTGAGCTCGTGTTCTACTTCCTGTCGGACACCTCCGCGATGAACGAAGCAAGGGCGATCCACGACGCCGGGACCTTGCATCCCAGGCTTCGCTATGCAGGACACTCCCACCACTGCTCGTGTATGTCAGCAACCGGACCGAACTCTAAATCTTTTCCAGCAATTCGCCCTCACAGTCAGTTGACTACCCCTTTTCGATATATGTGCATATGCTCATATATAGGTGCATATGCACCTATTGAAGAGAAACTCGGATGGCTGATCCACTGTATTTGATCTCCGGCGCCACCGGAACGACGGGCAGAGCCGCCGTCACAGCGCTAAGGCATGCGGGAAAACGTGTTCGAGCCGTCGTCCATAAGGAGGACGCGCGAGCGGAAGCACTCCGCGAACAAGGTGCTGAAACCATTGTCGGCGAATTGCTAGACTTGGACCAAATGCGGGCCGCGATGGAAGGCGTCAGAGGCGCTTATTTCGTGTACCCTTTCAAACCGGGCCTTATTGGTGCGGCTGCGTTCTTTGCACAGGCTGCGATCGAGGCGGGCGTGGAATCGATCGTCAATATGTCGCAGAAGCCCGCACGCCGGGAGACGAAGAGCGAAGCGTCTCGCGATCATTGGATCACCGAACAGGTGTTTGATTGGTCTGACGTTCCCACCACTCACATACGGCCGACGTTTTTCGCCGAATGGCTTCTCTATCCGATGGACGGTTGGAACGTAAAAGCAGGCGTCATCGAGTTCCCGTTTGCGGATGGGCGGCACGCGCCGATAGCCGGAGAAGACCAGGGCCGCGTTATCGCTGCAGTGTTGCAAGACCCGAAGTCTCACGCAGGCAAGGTGTACCCACTGTACGGTCCCGTCGAACTCAATCACTACGAAATCGCAGAGAAGCTGACGAAAACGCTAGGTCGGCCCTTTGTTTACAGGCCACTCACAATTCCAGCGTTTCGCGCGCGCATGGAGAATAGTGGGCAGCTTCCACGATTTGTGCAGCACATCGTTTCTGTCGCACAGGACTATCAGGAAGGCATCTTTGCCGGCACCAACAATGTCGTCGAAGATCTCACCGGCAGACGGCCCCTGACTGTCGAGCAGTTTGCCGATACCAATCGCGCTAGATTTGCCAAGTAAAATCAGGACGACAATCTGCGCCTTCTCGCGGAGATTTCGTTCCCCTCGCTGGCACTACCGCCTTGTGTGCGGAATGTGCCCGAATCACTTCAGACGGCCGGATCATCCGGCGATCAAGGAGACTGTCATGTCGAGCATGGGAAAGACGGGTCTACAACTGCGCTCGTTGATCAAGGCGAGTGGCGAGCTGGAAATTTCGCTCGTAGACGTGCCGACGCCCGAGCCCGGTGCCGATGAGGTTGTGGTGCGAATCGAGGCGACGCCGATCAATCCGTCCGACCTCGGCTTGCTGACCGGCACCGCCGATCTCACCACTATCAAGGCCTCAGGGACCAACCATCACCCTATCGTCACCGCGAAAGTGCCGGAAACGACCATGCCGGCGATGGCAGGGCGCCTCGATCAATCGCTGCCGATCGGCTTTGAGGGCGCCGGCATCGTCATCATGACGGGCTCGTCCGATACACCGAAGGCCCTGATGGGCAGGACAGTCGCGATATTCGGCGGCGCGATGTATGCGCAATATCGCTGCCTGAAAGTAGCGGACTGCCTGCCGCTGCCCGACGGCACGACGCCGGCCGAAGGCGCCTCTTGCTTCGTCAATCCGCTGACCGCGCTCGGCATGACCGAGGCGATGCGGACCGAGGGCCATACCGCATTGGTGCACACCGCCGCCGCCTCGAATCTCGGACAGATGCTGAACAAGATCTGTCTCAAGGACGACATTTCGCTCGTCAATATCGTGCGCAACGCGGAACAGGCGTCGATCCTGCGCAATATCGGCGCCAGGCATGTGATCGACTCAACCTCCGCGACCTTCATGGATGAACTGAGCGCTGCACTTGTTGAGACCGGTGCGACGATCGCTTTTGACGCGATCGGCGGCGGCAAGCTCGCGAGTCAAATCCTGAGCGCTATGGAGGCGGCCATCAACAACTCCGGTAAGTACCCCTATAGCCGCTATGGCTCGACAGTCCACAAGCAGGTCTATATCTACGGCACGCTCGATCCTCGGCCGACTGAGATCACCCGTTCCTTCGGCACCGCTTGGGGCCTAGGCGGCTGGCTGTTGATGCCGTTCCTGGCGAAGATCGGGCAGGCCGGCTCACAGAGGCTGCGCCAGCGCGTCGTCGATGAACTCAAGACCACGTTCGCAAGCTACTACACCAAAGTAGTGTCGTTGGCCGAAGCGCTCGATCCGGCCAACATCGCGGTCTACGTCAAACGGGCAACTGGCGAAAAATTCCTTATCAACCCGAACAAAGGTAAGTGACACCGCTCCTCGGATCATTTCGCCAGAACCGCTCATAAGCGTCGGTATGTCTCAGCAAGTCTGCGCTTAAGATCACCAGCTCTATCGAGGGACCATTTGCGCGGCGGATCGGCCCGTCAAGTCACATCACGCCTAAGGAGCCACCAATGTTGAAGCGCTTTTCCGAGCTAAACGAACGGAGCGCGCGCCGCGGCGCGGACGTCTTGCTCGAAATACTCTCCAGTGAGGGCGTTGAATACATATTCGGGAATCCAGGGACGACCGAACTTCCGTTGATCGACGCACTGCTGCGTAAGCCGGATTTGAAATATATCCTGGCGTTACAAGAAGCCTCAGCGGTTGCCATGGCGGATGGATATGCCCAGGCTGCTCGGCGGCCCGCCTTCCTGAACCTGCAACAGCTGGCGGTCTCGGGCATGGGATGGGAAATCTGCTCAATGCGAGCGTGTCCCAAACCCCGATGGTTGTCACGGCGGGCCAGCAGGACTCACGACATACGGTGTCAGATCCACTGCTGTTCGGTGATCTCGTGCGGATCGCAGAACCGGCGGTGAAGTGGGCGCGCGAAGTCGCGACCGTTGATCAATTGCCTGTTCTCGTGCGGCGCGCTTTCCACGATGCCAGCGCCGCTCCAGCGGGTCCTGTGTTTCTGTCGTTGCCGATGGATGTCATGGAGGAGATGAGCACAGTTGGCATTGAGGGCCGCTCTCACATCGACCGAAATGCGGTTGCAGGCTCGCTCCCACAGCTCGCGCAACACCTCGCCGCGGTGGAGCCCGGCCGCTTGGCGATCATCGCCGGCGATGAGGTTCACACCAGCGAGGCGGCCGAGGAAGTGGCAGCTGCGGCCGAAGCTCTGGGCGCGCCGGTATATGGATCTTCATGGCCATCGCACATTCCATTCCCGACTTCTCACCCGCTTTGGGCGGGGAATTTTCCGACCGTGGCCCGAGGCATGGCCGAGATCCTTTCCCGCTACGACGCGATCTTTGCACTCGGCGGGAAATCACTGATCACCATCCTCTACACCGAGGGCTCTGCTGTCCCGCCCGGATGCGACGTGTTCCAACTGTCGGCTGACGTGCGCGATCTCGGCCGTACCTATGTGACCAAGCTCTCGGTCGTCGGCGAGATCAAGGCCTCGCTCAAGGCTCTTTTGCCGCATCTTTCCGAGGCGACGAAAAGCAATCGTGGCGCGTACGCGACGCTGCTTCAGAAGGCTCAGGAGGAACGGGCTGCGCAACGGCGGTCGCTCTCAGAAATGGCGGATGCTGAGATGAATCGCACTCTGACCACGCCACTGGTCGCTGCACGGGAGGCGGTACGCGCGATCGGACCGGATGTCGCGATCGTCGACGAGGCTGTCGCCACGTCAGGCCATGTTCGAAAATTCCTCAACAGCCAATCACCGAACCAGTACTCGTTCATACGCGGCGGTGGACTCGGCTGGGGTATGCCGGCGGCCGTCGGCTGTTCGCTTGGACTCGGTCGCGCCCCCGTCGTTTGCCTCGTCGGAGACGGAGCGGCGATGTATTCCCCACAGGCGCTTTGGACCGCTGCCCACGAGAAGCTCCCCGTGACCTTCGTCGTGATGAACAATCGCGAGTACAACGTCCTCAAGAACTTCATGAGAACGCAGGCAGACTATGTAGCCGCGAAGACGAACCGCTTCATCGCCATGGACATTCAACAGCCAGAGATTGACTATCTGTCATTGGCTCGCGCGATGGGGGTGCCCGCGCGACGGGTGGAACGAGCAGCCGATATCGCGCCGGCAATCGAGGACGGAATCGCGAGCGGCAACACGAATCTGGTTGAGGTTCCGATCAGCGTCGGCTGATCCGCGCGCAAGCCTCGCCGACGGAAGCCAATACATGGCGGACGGGCTATGGACGAAGGACGACACGGTCCAGATGCTGCGCAGCCAAGCGTTTGGGCTGGCATGTCTGTGTCAATGCGAAGACCGGGATTGCGAATTTGAGCAACACAAAGTCGCGAAGGTTGGGGTGGGCCTGACGGCGCATGGGCGCCGTTCGAAGAGCGGGAAGACGCCCGACAGAGCGGCGGATCTGTGAGTCGCTTAAAATCTATCGACTGCTATCGATGGCCTAGGATTCGCTCGAGTGTCCTCTGCTATCCGATACTACTCCACGGTACTCCCCTTCACTCCCACTCAATCGTCCCGGGCGGCTTGCTCGTCACGTCGTACACCACCCGGTTCACGCCCTTCACCTCGTTGATGATGCGCGTGGCGGTCTCGCCCAGAAACTTCATGTCGAACTGGTAGAAGTCCGCGGTCATGCCGTCGGTGGAGGTTACTGCGCGGAGGCCCACGACGTAGTCGTAGGTGCGGCCGTCGCCCATGACGCCCACTGTCTTGACCGGGAGCAGCACGGCGAAGGCCTGCCAGATGTCGTCGTAGAGGCCGTGCTTGCGGATCTGGTCGATGTAGACGGCATCGGCCTTGCGCAGGATGTCGAGCTTGTCGCGGGTGATGTCGCCGGGGCAGCGGATGGCGAGGCCGGGGCCCGGGAACGGGTGGCGGCCGACGAAGATTTCGGGCAGGCCGAGCTCGCGCCCTAACTTGCGCACCTCGTCCTTGAACAGCTCGCGCAGCGGCTCGACGAGCTTCATGTTCATGCGCTCGGGCAGACCGCCGACATTGTGGTGCGACTTGATCGTCACCGAGGGGCCGCCGGTGAAGGAGACGCTCTCGATCACGTCAGGATAGAGCGTGCCCTGCGCCAGGAAGTCAGCGCCGCCGATCTTCTTAGCTTCAGCCTCGAACACCTCGATGAAGAGGCGGCCGATGGTCTTGCGCTTGGTCTCGGGGTCGGTGACGCCTTCGAGCTCGCCGAGGAATTGCTTCGAGGCATCCACATGCACGAGCGGGATGTTGTAGTGGTGGCGGAACAGATCAACCACGGTCTTGGCTTCGTCGAGGCGCAGCATGCCGTGATCGACGAACACACAAGTGAGCTGGTCGCCGATGGCTTCGTGGATCAGCACGGCCGCGACGGCTGAATCGACGCCGCCGGAGAGGCCGCAGAGCACCTTGCCCTTGCCGACCTGGGCGCGGATCTTTGCGATCTCCTCCTCGCGGAAGGCGCGCATGGTCCAGTCGCCGGAAAGGCCGGCGATCTTGCGGACGAAATTGCGGATCAGCTTGGCGCCGTCGGGCGTGTGCACCACTTCGGGGTGGAACATCAGGCCGTAGTACTTGCGCGTCTCGTCCTGGATGATCGCGAACGGCGCGTTCGGCGAGGTGCCGGCCACCGAGAAGCCCGGCGGCATTTTTGTGATGCGATCGCCATGGCTCATCCAGACCTGGTTCTTGCCGCCCGGCGACCAGACGTCCTCGAACAGCTTGCTCGGCGCCTTGACCTCGACATCGGCGCGACCGAACTCGCGGTGATGGCCGCCCTCGACGGTGCCGCCGAGTTGCTCCGCCATGGTCATCTGGCCGTAGCAGATGCCGAGCACCGGCACGCCGGAGGCGAAGATCAACTGCGGGGCGCGCGGGGAGCCCGCTTCATGCACCGACTCAGGGCCGCCGGAGAGGATCACCGCTTTCGGCTTCATCTCCTTGAAGGCCTCTTCGGCCCTGTTGAACGGGACGATCTCGCAATAGACGCCGTCCTCGCGCACGCGACGCGCGATCAGCTGCGTCACCTGGCTGCCGAAGTCGACGATGAGAATCTTGTCGTGCGCCGAGGCCACCGAGGGCGTCGACGCGGAGCGGTCGTTCTGTGCTGCTGTCATGGCCAGCAAATACGCGACCGTGCCCCTGCCCGCAACCGCGCGATGCGCGCGCCCACATTCTTCTTTGGGCATGGACAAATGGATATAGGTCAGTATTATTGACCTAATATGCCCTCACGCCAAACAGGGGGCAATCAGGGGAGAACGCCATGCCACAGCACCATCAGCCATCGACGCTCGCCGCGCTCGGCCGGACCTGGGTCGAGGCCTGGAACGCGCGGGATCTCGAGCGCGTGCTGACGCTCTACGCCGAGGACACCGTGATGACCTCGGACCGCATCCCCGCGATGGGGTTCGATGCCAGCGGCACCGTGCGCGGCAAGGACGCGTTGCGGGCGTATTGGGGCAAGGCGCTCGCCCTGCTGCCGGAGCTGCATTTTACACTGATCGACCTGTTCGTCAGCCCTGACAGCGTCGTGGTGTTTTACGAGAACGAGCGGGGGAAGAAGATCTGCGAGTATCTGCGGGTGAATGCAGCGGGGCTGATTTTGCAGGGGTCGGCGAACCATTTGGCGCAGTGACGCTTGCGCGCATTGCTGTCGGCCACGCGCTTATCGTGTGCAGACGGTGCCGCCCCACCCACCGCTGTCATTCCCCGCGCCAGCGGGGAATCCAGTACGCCGCGGCTTTTCCGCATCACGGCGCGGCCTCTGGAATACTGGATCGCCCGATCAAGTCGGGCGATGACACCGAGTATCGCTCACGATGACGGAGACTGCCGGACGGGCGTGCGCTAACACTGCGCCCGCCGGCTCTGACATAGGATTCCCCATGAAACTCCCCGCCTCCCCCTTCACCGTCACAGACTGGAGCAAGGTCGAGGCCACCACGCATCCCGGCGAGACCGGGCAGGCCAAGTGGCGGACGCTCAACATCGGCGATCTCCGGGTGCGGATGGTCGAGTATTCGCCGGGCTATCTCGCCGACCATTGGTGCGACCGCGGCCACGTGCTCTACGTGCTCGAGGGCGAGCTCGACAGCGAGCTGCGCGACGGGCGGAAATTCAAGCTCACCGCGGGGATGAGCTACCAGGTCTCGGACTTCGGCGACGCCGCGCACCGGTCCTCGACGGCCACGGGGGCGACGCTTTTCATCGTGGATTGAGGGCTGTCGGGCGGCTCATTTGCACCGCAAAATAGCAAAGCCGCGCCACATGCCGGCCCACGGGTGGTGCCTTGAAGTAGCCCCAAATTCTCGCTATATTGTGATCATCGATACTTGGCCGAACGACTGGGCCGCTTCGCTTCGTTGCAGACGGGCGCGCACGCTTCAGATGACTTCCCCAAACATCGACTGAACAGGATCATGGGCGCAATTTCGCGTACCGGTCCACGTGCGTATCCTCTCTAACTAACTAAAGGAAATTCCCATGGCTATGGGCACCGTGAAGTGGTTCAACACCCAAAAGGGTTATGGTTTCATCCAGCCGGATGACGGCCAGAAGGACGTGTTCGTTCACATCAGCGCCGTCGAGCGCGCTGGCCTCTCCTCCCTCAACGAGGGTCAGAAGGTCTCGTTCGACATCGTCGCCGACCGCCGCAGCGGCAAGTCGTCGGCTGACAATCTCCGCGTCGGCTAACGCCCACGCACCGTTCTGACCACGGACGTACCGGCAGAACGTCGAGTTAGAAAGCCCCGCGAGCTTCGGTTCGCGGGGTTTTTGTTTTGGGGAACTGCGGCGCGGCACACGCGGTGCCGTAGGGTGGGCAGAGGCGCGCTCTTCGCGCGCCGTGCCCACCATCTTTCACACTGCGAATGGTGGGCACGCTTCGCTTTGCCCACCCTACGAGGGTCACTACGAGAGCTACGTCTTCTTCAGCACCGAGACGAAGAACCCGTCCGTCCCCGTTCGCCGTGGCGTCATCAGCCAGCCTTCATCCGACTGCAGCGCGGCCTTTGCGAAATCCTCCGCCTTGTCCCAGAGCACGCTTGCAGTCTGCTCCGGCGGCACGACGGCGAACTCGGGATGGCGGGCGGTGAACGCCCTCACCTGCTCGCCGTTCTCTTCCGCCAGCACCGAACAGGTGATGTAGGCGATACGGCCGCCGGCCTTGACCAGCGGCACGGCGCGCTCCAGCACCTCGGCCTGATCGCGCAGGCGGATCTCCAGCGCGCCGGGGCGCATGCGCCATTTGGCGTCGGGGTTGCGGCGCCAGGTGCCGGTTCCCGTGCAGGGCGCGTCGATCACGACGAGGTCGGCGGTGCCGCTGATGTCGGCCAGCGGATCGGCCTCGCCCTTGGGCGTGCGGACATCGGCATTGTGGACGCCGGCGCGCGACAGGCGTTCGTGGATCGGGGCAAGCTGGCGCTTGTCGTTGTCGGTGGCGATCAGCCGTCCCTTGCCCTGCATCATGGCTGCGAGCGCCAGCGTCTTGCCGCCGGCGCCGGCGCAGAGATCGATCACCTGCTCGCCGGGTTTTGCCGCGGTGAAGCTCGCCGCAAGCTGCGATCCCTCATCCTGCACTTCAACGGCGCCCTTGATGAAATCCTCCTCCGCCTGGAGGCCGGGATTGCGCGCATCGGCCGAAAGCTCGATGCGCAGGCCGTTTGCGGACCATGGCGTCGGTTCCGCATGAAGATGAGCAAGCCCGCGCAGCACCTTGTCGCGATTGGATTTTAGCGTGTTGACGCGCAAATCCAGCGGCGCCCGGCTCGCCATCGCGGCCGCCTCCGCGGCGCGGTCCTCGCCGAACACTTTTGCAAAGTACGGGTCGAGCCAATCAGGATAATCCCCGACGATCGCAGCCGGCGCGTCCTTGAGGGAACGCGAGGTCAGCGCGGCCTGCTCGGCCTCGGTCAGCGGCGCCGGTGCAAACCGGCTGCCGTCGAACAGCGCGCCCATGGTGGCCGCGTCCATGTTGCGCTCGAGGCGGAGCATGCCGATCAGCCGGGCGCGTGCGGTGTCGGCGTCCATCAGGAAAGCGCTCGAGGCATATCGGCGCAGCACGTCCCAGACGAGGCCCGCGATGGCGGCGCGGTCGCCGGAGCCGGCGAAGCGGTGCGCGGTGCCCCACTCCTTGAGCGCCTTGGCCGCCGGCACGCGGTCCTTCTCGATGGTGTCAATCAGTTCGATGGCTGCGGACAGCCGGGCAGCGGGAGTCATTTGAATCTTTCAGGTCAGGATTGGCTATTTTTGTTTTGCGCATGATCTTGTCGGAAAACCGGTATCCACTTTGCGCTAACGCGGCCCTCCGGGTCCGGATCATGCGCGCGCCTAGATCAACAACAGCATCTTCAGCGCGAAGTAGATCCACATCGCGAGCAGTACAAGCACACCCGCGAGCCAGATCGTGGAGCGCCGGCCGGGATCGTTGGAGGAGACGAACACGCCGGCATGGGCGAAGCGCGTCACCACGAACACCCAGGACATCAGCACGATGAAGAGATCGGCATGGCGCAAGGGCAGCGCCAGGGCGATCAGCGCGTAGAACAGCACCGGCAATTCGAACTGCTCGCCCAGCGCAATGTCGCGGCTCTTGGTCTCGCCGGAGACCAGCGAGCGCCGGCGCGCCAGTACCATTCCGATCAGGAGTGCGAAGGTGAGACCGACCTGCACGAAGACAGGCAGCAAAACCATTTGGATGGACATCGGAACTTTCCCGTCAGGCGGAACACCGCGGACCGTCATTAGCCGCGACTGCTGGCGCTGACAATCAACGAGTTGAACCGGTGTTCCCGGTCCCGCGACCAAAGGCCGATAGTTAAAGCGATTTCGGCCCCTGGGACCGCAAGGCGAGCTAGCGCCAAGAGACTGACATGAACACCCTCTCCAGCCTTTTGACCGAATCCGCGGACGGCCGGCTCGGCGTCCTGATGTCGGCACTAGCGGGAATCGCGGCCGCGCTCGCGGTCGCGCTGGCGATGACGGTGTACTTCCGCCTGAGCTACCGGAGCTGGCGCGACGTCGTCAGGCATGGCCTCGCCACTCTGGCCGCGCTCGCCCTGTTCGCCTTTGCCGCCTACGACATGCGCCACGCCGCGCTGGCCTATCTCGGCCTCAATCCCTCCAAGCCGGCGGTCGAGTTCGAGATCCGGATGCCGAGGGAAACACTCACGGCTGTGTCCGACAGCCAGATCGAGCTGCACACCGACCGCAACCAGACGCTGGCGCTGGTCGACGGCGTGCGCGAGCTCGGTGATGGCCGCTCCGTGCTGCGCGGCGCCGTGGCGCTCAACCACCGCACCGCCGACCGCGTGCTGGTCGTGAACCTGCCCGGCAAGGGCACCTTTGAATTCCGCCTCCGCCTGCCCGCCGAGCCGCACCGGTCCGAGCAGTTCGGACCCTGGCACCTCGCCGACCGCATCGCCTCGCCGGCCACCGGCAGCGTCGCTCCGCAGGACGCCTACACGATCCGCTATCGCGTGCTTTAAACTTTGTTTCATGGCGATGCATGCGCGCGCCGTCATCGTTCCGACGTGCGACAACGCGTATGCTGATGCCATGTCCGAATTTCGCCTCACGCAGATTTCCGACACCCATCTCGGCCGGCGCTTCCCCGGCCTGATCGCAAATTTCGATCGCGTCAGCGAGCATATCGACGCTGATAGACCCGACCTCGTCGTCAACACCGGCGACGTCTCCTTCGACGGGCCGACAAGTCGCGACGATGTCGAATTCGCCAAGAGCCGGCACGACGCCCTGCCCGTCGCCTGCCGCTACATTCCCGGCAATCACGACATCGGCGACAATCCGACCGCGATCGGGCCTGCGCCAAAGCCGCCGGTTGAGGAAAAGCACCGCCAACAATTCCGCGACATCATCGGCGAGGACCATTGGTCGTTCGAAGCGGCCGGCTGGCACTTCATCGGTCTGAACTCGCTGGTGATGAATTCCGGGCTCGCCTTCGAGGCCGAGCAGTTCGACTGGTTGTCCCGGGAAATGGCGCGCATCAACGGCAGGCCGATCGCGCTGTTCGTGCACAAGCCGATGTTTCTCAACCTGCCCGATGACCCCGAGACGCCGGAGACCTCGATCCGCTACGTGCCGCAGCCGGCACGGGCGCGCCTGATCGAGATGTTCTCGACCGTGGACCTGCGCCTCATCGCCAGCGGCCATGTGCACCAGCGGCGCGACTTCACCTACCGCCACACCCGCCATGTCTGGGCGCCGTCGGCCGGCTTCAGGATCAACGACGCGCGCCAGGACCGCATCGCGATCAAGGAAGTCGGGCTCGTCGAATACCGCTTCCGGCCGAACAGTTTTGAAGTTCGTCACGTCAGGGCCGCGGGCCAGGTCGATGTCGATATCGAGGAGCTGCTCGCCCAGATGGGCGGCGAGCACTAGCCCAATTCACGGGCACAACACCTTACCAAATTACCTCCCCGCATCGAATTCGCGCCAAGATTGGCTAGAATCCGCTAATGACAACGTTGTCATTCCGACCTATCGTTCCCGAGCGGTCGAGGGGCCGCTGAGGGAGCGACGATGCAGTTCTTGTCCCGGTGGGAGAGCCAACGTTTTTCAACGACCACGCGGGGCATCCCCCTGGTCGATGGCCTGCCGATCGAGGAGATCGCCCGCCAGAATTGGCAGCCCTCCCGCGGCGATCTCGCTCTGCCCGCCCTCACCCTCGATGAAGCCGCCTTCGCGGCCAACCGCGACCTCTTCCTGCGCTGGTGCAGGAGCGCCGGCGTTGCCGTTGCGCCCCACGCCAAGACGCCGATGTCGCCAGAGCTCGCCCAGTCGCTGCGTGAGGCCGGCGCCTGGGGCACGACGGTTGCCAACATCCAGCAGGCCGCCGTGCTGCTCGCGAGCGGCGAGCGGCGCCTGCTTCTGGCCAATGAGATCGGCGGGCTCGCGGCCGGCCGGCGGCTCGGCGCGTTGCTCGGCGCCTATCCCGACGTCGAATTTCACGCCTTCGCGGATTCACCGGCGGCGGTCGCAGCACTGGCTGAAGCGGCCCGGATTGCGGGCCGCAGCGAATTGTCCGTGCTGGTCGAGCTCGGTGCGGGCCGCGCGGGCGCGCGAGATCGCGCCACGGTCGAAGCGACGATTGCCGCGGTGCTCGCGGCCGACGGCCTCCTGCTCGGCGGCGTCGCCACTTACGAAGGCGCGGTCGCAACGCCCGATGCCGACGAGACGATGCGCGCGATCGCGGCGCTGATGGAGCGCACCATCGCGGCCTTCGCGCTGGTACGTCATGCTGCCCCGGGCCGGCCGCTGATCATCAGCTCCGGCGGCTCGGCCTATTTCGACGTCGTCGCCCGCGCGCTCACACCGAGCGCGCAGGCCGACGGCAACGCCAGCGTCCTCTTGCGCTCAGACGCCCTGTTCTTTGCCGATCACGGCATTTACGCGCGCTTTCGCCGAGCTCGACCGTCGCGGCGGTCTCCTCATCGACGGCGCGCCGCACTCGGCGGCCGAGGGTTTCCGGCCTGCGTTGACACTTTGGGCCGAGGTGTTGTCGCGGCCGGAGGCAAGCCTCGCGATAGCGGGCTTCGGTATGCGCGATGCCTCCTTCGATCAGGGATTGCCGGTGCCGCTACGCGTCTTCCGCGACGGCGTCGAACAACAAGGGCTTGCCGAGACCTTGTCGGTCACCCGTCTCAATGACCAGCATGCGTTCCTGTCCGTCGCGCCCGATGGCACGCTTGCGGTCGGCGACGTCATCGCCTTCGGCATCTCGCATCCCTGCACCTGCCTCGACCGCTGGCGCGTGATCCTCGGCCTCGACGCCGACGGGGTCGTGACGCGCGCCCTCCCCACCCAGTTCGGCTAAGGCGGCGCGCCCGATGAATTTCCTGCCGCTGTGGCGCTATCAGAACCAGCTCATCGACGGGGCCATCGTCACGCTCGAACTGACGGTGATCGCGGCGCTGGCCGGGCTTTTGATCGGCGTTGCCGGCGCGGTCGCGCTGAACGGCCGCATCACGCCGTTGCGCTGGCTGGTGCGCGGCTACATCGAGCTGTTCCGCAACACGCCGTCGCTGATCCAGATCTTCATCGTCTTCTTCGTGCTGCCGAACTTCGGCTTGAAGCTGCCGGCGTTCGAAGCCGCCGCCGTCGCGCTGTCGCTCTATTTCGGGGCCTACTCGGTCGAGATCATCCGTGCCGGCCTCGACTCCGTGCCGAAGAACCAGATCGAGGCCGGCCAGTGCCTTGGCCTGTCGGGCTGGCAGGTGTTCCGTCACATCCTGCTGCCGCCGGCGCTGCGCAACGCCTATCCGGCCGTGACCAGCCAGTTCGTCCTGCTGCTGCTCGGCACCTCGCTCGCTTCGCAGGTCGCCGCCGACGAGCTGTTTCATGTCGCGGGCTTCATCGAGAGCCGCACCTATCGCAGCTTCGAGGTCTATGCGGTGATCTGCGTGGTCTATTTCGCCATGGCGATGTCGTTCAA
Organism: Bradyrhizobium sp. S3.7.6; assembly: GCF_054061875.1. Taxonomy (NCBI): domain Bacteria; kingdom Pseudomonadati; phylum Pseudomonadota; class Alphaproteobacteria; order Hyphomicrobiales; family Nitrobacteraceae; genus Bradyrhizobium; species Bradyrhizobium sp. S3.7.6. The sequence continues at coordinate 5,904,958 of NZ_JBSSEQ010000001.1, forward strand.
GGCGCTGTTCGCCATCATCGGTCTGGCGGCCTTCCGCTGGCCGCGGCGGCGCTGAGGGACAAGGCGATGCGATCCTTCACCCTCATCGATTTCGTCTCGCTGTTCGCGGCGCTGCGCTGGACCGTTGCGCTCGTCGTGCTCGCGCTCGCCTTCGGTGCGCCGCTGGCGCTGGCGTTCGCCACGGGCCGCATCAGCCGCTTCGCCGGCCTGCGCTGGACGATGGCGGCGTGCATCCAGATCGTCCAAAGCGTGCCGCTGCTCGGGCTGCTGTTCTTCTTCTATTTCGGCATGCCGATGTTCCTGGGCATCCAGGTGCCGGCCCTCGTTGCCGTCACCGTCGCCTACACGCTCTACACCGCCGCCTTCCTCGGCGAGATCTGGCGCGGCGGGCTGGAAGCCGTGAAGCAGGCGCAATGGGAGGCAGGCGCCTGTCTCGGCCTCTCCGCCTGGCAGCAATTCCGCCACATCATCGCGCCGCAGGCGCTGCGGCTGTCGCTGCCACCGACCGTCGGCTTCCTGGTGCAGCTGATCAAGGGCACCTCGCTCGCCTCGATCCTCGGCTTCGTCGAGCTTGCCCGCGCCGGGCAAGTGGTGAGCGCGGCGACGTTCCAGCCGCTACTCACCTACGCGCTGGTCGCCGCGATCTATTTCGCGCTGTGCCTGCCGCTCACGCTCTGGTCCCGCTCTCTGGAGGCCCGCCTCGATGGCTCTCGTTGAAATCCGCGACGTGCACAAGACATTCGGCAAGGTCGAGGTGCTCAAGGGCGTCTCGCTCGACGTCGAGGAAGGCGAGATCGTCACGATCATCGGCCGCTCCGGCTCGGGCAAGTCGACCCTGCTCCGCTGCATCAATGCACTGGAGAGCGTCGATTCCGGCGAGATCCGCGTCGAGGGCGAGAAGGTCCACGCCAGGATGCCTGACCTGAAGGCATTCCGTCAGCGCGTCGGCATCGTGTTCCAGGCTTTCAACTTGTTTCCGCACCTGAAGGTCGAGCGCAACATCACGCTGGCTCCGCTCCTCACCGGCCGCACCGACAAGGCCCGGGCGCGGGCGCTTGCCGACGACGTGCTGACCAGGGTCGGTCTCGCCGACAAGATCGACGCCTGGCCGGAGCAGCTCTCCGGCGGCCAGCAGCAACGCGTCGCCATCGCGCGCTGCCTCGCGATGGCCCCTCACCTCATGCTGTTCGACGAGGTCACCTCCGCGCTCGACCCCGAACTCGTCGGCGAAGTCCTGAAGGTGATGGAGGCGATGGCGAAGCAGGGCATGACCATGATCTTGGTCACCCACGAGATGGGCTTTGCCCGCAACGTCGCCAACCGCATCGTCTTCATGCATCAGGGCCGCGTCTGGGAACAGGGACCGCCGGCAAAGCTGTTCGCCAATCCTGAAACCCCCGAGCTCGCCAGCTTCATCGCGTCCGCCAAATAACCATCCACCAATCCCCGATCAGGAGAGAGCCATGAGACCACTAAAATCCCTCTTTGCGATCGCAGCCACCGCGCTCGCCGTGCTCGCTGCCCCCACTCTCGCGCAAGCCGACAAGCTCCAGGACGTGCTCGGCGCGGGCAAGCTGCGCGTCGGCCTGCTGACCGATGCCGCGCCGTGGGGCTTCAAGGACGACAAGGGCGAGATCGCAGGTCTCGATGCCGACCTCGCCCGGCTGATCGCCGCCGACATGGGCGTCAAGCTCGAGCTCGTGCCGGTGACGGGCGCAGCGCGCATCCCGAGCCTGCTCTCCGACAAGATCGACATCCTGATCGCAGGCCTCGGCGCGACGCCCGAGCGCGCCCAGCAGGTGATGTTCTCGCAGCCCTATGCGGTGGTGAATCTCGGCGTCTATGGCGCCAAGGCAATTCCGGCCGCGACCGGCAAGAAGCCTGACAATCTCGACGGCCGCAGCGTTGCGGTCGCCAAGGGCTCGACGCTCGACGTCTGGCTCACCGACAACGCGCCGAAGGTGAAGCTGGTGCGTTTCGAGGATACGCCGGCCGCGCTCGCCGCGTTTCTCGCGGGACAGGCCGATACCTTCGCCGAGAACAGCGCCATCGCGCTGAAGGTGCAGGACCAGAACCCGACCAAGGAGGTCGAGCTGAAGTTCCTGATCCGCCAGTCGCCGGCTCATGTCGGCGTGCGCCAGGGCGAGCAGAACCTGCTCAACTGGATCAATACTGACATCTTCTTCAACAAGCTCAACGGCAAGCTCGGCGCGTTGCAACTAAAGTGGTTCAAGGAAGAGCAGACGCTGCCGACGCTGTAAGCTTGCGCACGGCTCCTGCATCATGCGGGGGCCAAGCTTCACGAGGAGAATTTCGAGATGATCAAACGTTACGTCGTCGGCTCGCGCATGAGCCAGGCCGTCGCCGCAGGCGGCATGGTGCACATCGCCGGCCAGGTCGCTGACGACCGCAAGGCCGGCATCGTGTCGCAGACCCAACAGGTGCTCGCCAAGATCGACGCGTTGCTGAAGGAGGCCGGCTCCGACCGGTCGAAGCTGATCGCCGTCAACGTCTTCCTGCCGCATATCACCGACTTCGACACCATGAACTCGGTCTACGATGCCTGGATCGATCCGGCCAACCCGCCGGCGCGCGCCTGCGTCGAAGCCCGCCTCGCCGATCCCGACCTGCGCGTCGAGATGACCGCGGTCGCCTTGCTGTAAAGGCACCGCCACCCTTTCAACCTTTGGCCGGCGCCGGCGACGGCGCGGCCGCGAGGCAAGCCATGCATACCGGACTTTTCCATGAGATCGATTTCGAGAAAGACCAGAAATGGTCGGGCCATCTCGGCATTCCCTTCTCGATCGATCGCTCCCCCTACTACCAGCTCAAGATCCCGATCTTCCGAATCAAGAACGGTGCCGGACCAAAACTGCTCTTGATGGCCGGCAATCACGGCGACGAATATGAGGGCGAGATCGCGCTGACACGGCTGTATCGCCGGCTCGATGCAAAGGACGTCAAAGGCGAGATCACCATCCTGCCCTTCGCCAATTGGCCAGCCGTGATGGCTGCGCGCCGCCGCTCGCCGCTCGACGAAGGCAACCTCAACCGCGCCTTCCCCGGCGATGCCGCGGGCACGCCGACGTTCCGGCTTGCGCACTTCCTCGAGCACGAGCTGTTTCCGCGGCACGAAGTCGTCTTCGACATCCATTCCGGCGGCACCTCGATGGCGCATGTGCCTTGCGCGCTGATCGAGCGGCAGGGCACGCCCGAGATGTTCGGCCACGCGCTGCGCCTGATGGAGGGGTTGGGGATGCCCTTCGCCTTCGTCGCGGAAAACGGCGCGACCGCTCCGACCTCGATGGCCGCGGCTGCACGCGCCGGCGCGATCGGGCTCTCCGGTGAATTCGGCGGCGGCGGCACCGTCACGCCGCAGACCATGGCGCTCACCGCGCGCGCGATCGACCGGCTGCTGCTCGCACTCGGCCTCGTCCAGGCGCCGGTGCTGGGCCCTCACGCGCCGGTCGAGCGCGCCACCGAATTGCTGGCGCTGCAAAGCCATGCGCAGGCGGTGTTCGCGACCCGCCGCGGCTGGTTCGAGCCCGCCGTCATGGTCGGCACGCGGGTTGCGGCCGGCGACATCGCCGGCTGGTACCATAATTTCGAGCGCCCGGAGCTGCCCGAAGAGGTGCTGCGCTTCCCCGCCGACGGCATCGTGATCTCGCAGCGCCTGCACACCGACAGCCAGAGCGGCGACTGCCTGGTCCAGGTCGGCCGCGCGCTGTCACGAGACGAGCTGCCGGCGCGCTGAGTTTTGGAGACGATACCGACTGCGATTACACTCGGGATTCGATGACCGATCCGGCAAAGCCGACCTATGACGACGTGGTGCGCATTCCAGCGCCGCCCGGCCGCGCCAGCGCGAGCGGGCGGCCGCCGCGCATCGAGGAGGTCGCGGAGCGTGCGGGCGTTGCGCCGATCACGGTGTCGCGGGTGCTGCGTCACCCCGAGAAGGTCAATCGCGAGACTCGCGAGCGTATCCTCGAAGTGATCGAGGCGACCGGTTACGCCTCCAACCCGCATGCGCGCGCGCTGCGCTCGGGGCGCTCGAATGTGGTGATGGCCTTCGTCTCCAACATTCTCAGCCAGCAGTTCGGCCTCGCGGTGCGCAGCTTCGCCGCCACGCTGGAGCCGGAAGGCTTCGAGGTGCTGGTCGGCCAGACCTCCTACTCCTATGCCAAGGAAGTCGCGATGATCCAGTCGCTGCGCGGCATCCGCCCCGCAGCAGTGATGTTCACCGGCGTGATCGAGCTCGAGGAGAATCGTGCCGCGCTGCTCGAACTGGGCATTCCCGTGATCGAGACCTGGGCGTTTCCGCGCGACCCCATCGACATGCTGGTCGGCCTGCCCAATGCCGATGCCGGCGCGATGGCGGCGCGCAGGCTGGCTGAAGCCGGACATCGCCGCGTCGCCTTCATCGGCCGCGGCAGCGGCCGTGGCGCACTGCGCTGCGACGGATTTCGGAACGCAGCGGCACAGCTGGGCCTCGAGATCGTCCACGAGATCGGTGTCGGTGAGATCACGGGACTGGCCGACGGCCGCGCCGCCTTCACCGCCCTGCTCGAACGCGGCGGCGACGTCGATGCGGTGTTCTGCGCCAACGATCTGCTTGCGACCGGCGCGCTGATCGAGGCCCGCGCCCGCGGCCTCTCGGTACCGCACAATCTGGCGCTGCTCGGCTTCGGCGACAACGATGTCGCCGATCAGATCACGCCCGGTCTCACCACCATCTCGTTCGATGCGGCGGCCGTGGGGCGGATCGCGGGCGAACTGCTACTGGCGCGGCTATCAGGCACGCCGCACGCCGAGCAGCGGCTCGCCGTCGAGCTGTTCCTGGTCGAGCGCGGTAGCGTCTGAGGTTGCGGATCAGGCGATGGTCTTGAGATCCTGCTGGATCGCAGCCAGCAGCGATTGCAGCGCATCACTGTTCACCGGCCTCGCCTCCGCCTTCGCAGGCTGGATCTTGTCAGGCTGCGCAGCTTTGCCCGGACGCTTCGGGAATGGCGGTGGTGGCGCCGGCATCGCGGCTGGCGTGAAATCGCCCTCCTCGTCGACATGGACAAACTTGCCATGGATGACGTCGTCGCGACGGCCCATGACGAACAGGGTCGCCCAATAGCCGGCAGCCAGAAGGATTACGCTGAAAATACCAATCTCTAACATCGCAGCACCTAAAATATGCGCGATGATTCAATGCCTTCGCTCAGCCGTCAATGAACCGACGGTCACACCTGCGGCTTTTGCGGGCAGGTGTGGCCGATCGGTCACTCTTTGTTAACCATCGATGTCCGGGGTGTGACGCCTTTGCAACTAGGCCTTGCAGCTAGAGCCCTGTTCCGGGGCTCTAGCGTCTAGTCTGGCGCGTTTTCCTCACGCGACCCCAAAACGCCTTACGCCTTATCTTGCCCGACCCGCACCAGCTGCTTGCCGAAATTGGCGCCCTTCAGGAGCCCCATGAAGGCACCGGGTGCGCTGTCCAGGCCCTCGGTGACGAACTCCTTGTACTTGACCTTGCCGTCACGGACCCAGGTGGACATGTCGCGCAGGAAGTCGCCATGGCGGTTGGCGAAGTCGGAGACGATGAAGCCGCGGAAGGTGAGCCGCTTGGTCAGCGTCGCGCGCATCATGCTGGCCGCCCATTTCGGCGGCTTGGCCTCGGTGTCGTTGTAGTGGGCGATGAGGCCGCAGACCGGCACGCGCGCGAACGGATTGAGCAGCGGGAACACCGCCTCGAAGACGGCGCCGCCGACATTCTCGAAATAGACGTCGATGCCTTTCGGGCAGGCAAACTTCAGCTTCGCGGCGAAATCGATTTCACGATGATCGAGACACTCGTCAAAGCCGAGCTCCTTCACCACGTAGTCGCACTTGTCCTTGCCGCCGGCGATGCCGACCGCGCGCGCGCCCTTGATCTTCGCGATCTGGCCGACGGCCGAGCCGACCGCACCGGAGGCACCGGCGACGACGACGGTCTCGCCTTCCCGCGGCTTGCCGATATCGAGCAGGCCCGTATAGGCGGTCATGCCGGGCATGCCGAGCACGCCGATGGAGGTCGAGATCGGACCGAGCTTCGGATCGACCTTGATCAAGCCCTTGCCGTTCGAGATCGCGTGCGACTGCCAGCCAGTACGGGCTCGCACGATGTCGCCCTTGGCGAAATCAGGACTGTTGGAGGCCGCGACCTCGCTGACCGCCTCGCCCTCCATCACGCCGCCGACCGGCACAGGTGCTGCGTAGGACGGACCGTCACTCATGCGCCCGCGCATATAGGGATCGAGCGAGAGCCAGATCGTGCGCAGCAGGACTTCACCCGCGCCGGGCGCCGGAATCGCGAATTCCTCCAGACGAAAATCGGATGGCTTGGGTTCACCGACGGGACGCGCGGCGAGAACGATGCGTTTGGCTTGGGACATGGCTTCCTCCTGACTACTTGTTGCAGTCATTTAGGAGGTACGTGGGAATGAAGCAAATCCCAACACTCGCTGTCATCGCCCGCGAAAGCGGGCGATCCAGTATTCCAGAGGCGGCTGTGATTGAACCGAGAAGCCGCGGCGTACTGGATTCCCCGCTTCCGCGGGGAATGACACCGTCATCGAGGCGAGCGCGCCGAAACCGACGCGCAGCCGAATGCGGAGCGCCTAACCCGCGCCCGGATAGTTCGGGCTCTCGCGCGTGATCGTGACGTCGTGGACGTGGCTTTCGCGCAGGCCTGCGCCGGTGATGCGGACGAACTGGGCCTTCTCGTGCAGGTCCTTCATGTCCTTTGCGCCGACATAGCCCATCGCGGCGCGCAAGCCGCCGGCGAGCTGGTGCATGACGTTGCCGACCGGGCCCTTGTAGGGCACCTGGCCCTCGATGCCCTCAGGCACGAGCTTGAGCGTGTCCTTGATGTCCTGCTGGAAGTAGCGATCGGCCGAGCCGCGCGCCATCGCGCCGACCGAGCCCATGCCGCGATAGGCCTTGTAGGAACGGCCCTGCCACAAGAACACTTCGCCGGGGGTCTCGTCGGTGCCCGCGAGCAGCGAGCCGACCATGGCGATGTCGGCGCCGGCGGCGAGCGCTTTCGCAAGGTCGCCGGAGAACTTGATGCCGCCGTCGGCGATGACGGGAATGTCGGACTTCTTTGCAGCCTCGACCGCATCCATGATCGCGGTGAGCTGGGGAACGCCGACGCCGGCGACGATGCGCGTGGTGCAGATCGAGCCCGGGCCGATGCCGACCTTGATGCAGTCCGCGCCCGCATCGATCAGCGCCTGCGCGCCTTCGGTGGTGGCGACGTTGCCGGCAACGACCTGGACGGAGTTGGACAGGCGCTTGATGCGATTGACCGCATGCAGCACGTGGCGGGAATGGCCGTGCGCGGTGTCGACGACGACGAGATCGACGCCGGCATCGATCAGCCGTTCGGTGCGCTCGAAGCCGGTGTCGCCGACGGTGGTGGCGGCGGCGACGCGCAGGCGGCCCTGCGCGTCCTTGCAGGCGAGCGGATGGGCGACCGCCTTCTCCATGTCCTTCACGGTGATCAGGCCGACGCAGCGATATTGCTCGTCGACCACGAGCAGCTTCTCGATGCGATGCTGGTGCAGCATCCGCCGCGCCTCGTCCTGGCTGACATTCTCGCGGACCGTGACGAGGCCATCATGCGTCATCAGCTCGGAGACTTTTTGCCGGCGGTCGGTGGCAAACCGCACGTCGCGGTTGGTGAGGATGCCGACCAGCTTGCCGGGCGTATTCTTGCTCGCACCGGTGACGACGGGAATGCCGGAGATGCCGTGGTCGCTCATCAGCTTGAGCGCATCGTCGAGCGTGGCCTCGGGGCTGATGGTGAGCGGGTTCACCACCATGCCCGACTCGTAGCGCTTGACCTGCCGGACCTGGGCGGCCTGCCCCTCGGGATCGAAATTGCGGTGGATGACGCCGAGGCCGCCGGCCTGCGCCATGGCGATCGCCATGCGGGCTTCAGTGACCGTGTCCATGGCGGAGGCCATGATCGGGATGTTGAGCGGAATGGCGCGGGTGACGCGGGAGCGGATGTCGACCTCGCCCGGCATGACGTCCGACAGGCCCGGCTTCAACAGCACGTCGTCGAACGTAAAGGCTTCGCGAATGCCTTGAAGTTGCACCGTGGCCATCTGCCAACTCCTTCCTGCGGCCCTGCCGCAAATAGCTATGGATGAGCGCCGCCCTCAGCGTGCCTTGCGGCATCGCCGGAGAATCGGAGCCCATCGGTGGGGTTGACGCGGGTCGATAGCACGGCCACGCGACGAATCAAAGCAAATCGGACCGCCGGCCAGCCATGCACAGGCTTTTTAAGTAAATTCGGCGTGGATGGCCGGGTGGCGGCCCCCCTCGTCATTCCCCGGCGCGACGAAGTCGCGAGCCCGGAATCCATCCCGCAGCGGTCTCTGGGGCCCGGTGGATTCCGGGCCCGCCAAGGGGCGCGCCCCGGAATGACGCGGGAGCGCGCGCACCCGCCGTCGAGGGTCACACCGTTGTTACGCAGGATTTAGGTGCTATGCGTTGATCCGCAATGGTCCCCGCCAAGCGGCGGTGATAAGCCGCAAGTCCACCTTTCCTTCTGATTTTCATTACCAATCCGTCATGGTCGACAAGCAACGCGTCATCCCGCTGATCGTGGCCACCGCTCTCTTCATGGAGAACATGGATTCGACGGTGATCGCCACCTCGCTGCCCGCGATCGCGGCCGACATCGGCACGAGCCCGCTGACGCTCAAGCTTGCCATCACCTCCTATCTGCTGTCGCTCGCGGTGTTCATCCCGGCGAGCGGCTGGACTGCGGACCGGTTCGGCGCGCGCATGGTGTTCGCGATCGCGGTCGGCGTGTTCATGGTCGGCTCGATCGGCTGCGCACTCTCGACCTCCGTCACCGATTTCGTATTCGCGCGCATCCTTCAGGGCATGGGCGGGGCGATGATGACGCCGGTCGGACGCCTGGTGCTGCTGCGCTCGGTCGACAAGAGCGCGCTGGTCAACGCCATGGCCTGGGTGACGGTCCCTGCCCTCATCGGTCCCGTGATCGGCCCGCCGCTCGGCGGCTTCATCACGACCTATGCGTCATGGCACTGGATCTTCCTGATCAACATTCCGATCGGGCTGCTCGGCATCTTCATGGCCTTGCGCTTCATCGATCCCATCAAGAGCGAGACGCGGGAACCGTTCGATCTCTACGGCATGGTGCTCGCGGGCGTCGGCCTCGCCGGCATCGCCTTCGGTCTTTCCGTCGCCGGGCTCAACCTTCTGCCCTGGAGCACGGTCGCGGCCCTGGTCGTGGGCGGAGCGATCTCGATGACGCTGTATGTCCTGCACGCGCGGCGGACGGGTTCGCCGGTGCTGGATTTTTCGCTGCTGAAGCTGCCGACGCTGCGCGCGGCCGTTTTCGGCGGCTTCATGTTCCGGCTCGGCATCGGCGCGCTACCGTTCCTGCTTCCGCTGCTGATGCAGATCGGCTTCGGGCTGTCGCCCTTCCATTCCGGCCTCGTCACCTTCGGCTCCTCGCTCGGCGCCATGGGCATGAAGACGCTGGCCGCGCGCATCATCCGCACCTTCGGCTTCCGCAACTTGATGACGGTGAACGCGGTCGTCAGCGCGTTCTTCCTCGGCGTCTGCGCGCTGTTCACGGTGACGACGCCGCTGCTCATCATCTTGGTGATCCTGGTGGTCGGCGGCTTCTTCCGCTCGCTGGAGTTCACCGCGATCAACACGGTGGCCTATGCCGACGTCGAGACCGCGCAGATGAGCCGCGCCACCACGCTGGTCAGCGTCAACCAGCAGCTCGCGGTCTCCGCCGGCGTCGCGGTCGGCGCGGCCTGCGTGGAAACGACGATGTGGTTCAACCATGTCAGCGAGATCGACGCCACCGTGTTCGCGCCGGCCTTCCTCGTGATCGCGCTGACCTCGGCGGCGTCGAGCTGGTTCTTCTGGCAGATGCCCGCCGATGCCGGCCACGAGATCTCCGGCCGCACGGCGGTGGAGATCGCCAGCCGCAAGGGGGCCGCAAAGAGCGCCGCGACCGCCGCCGTCAAGACGGCGACGGAGGATACGCAGGACGTGCGGGATCAAAGGCTGGGGTAAAGCGCGACGAAGTCAAATTCGGCGACGGGGCAACCCGCAAGATCGGACCGCCTCGGCAGCTACGGCCAAAAATCGTCTTCGTTGGACTGGCGGGGCACAAGCGGCCGCCGCGCGGCGCGTCGGCCCAGTTCACTCATGCCCGGGCGCGTTGACATAACTCAAAGAGCGAATGCCGGACATGAGCCTCGATGACACCTGCTCGGGCGTGGGTCGGGCTTGGCCCAGGAGCCGAGACGATGCATTCGCCCGCGTGCGCAGCCATGATCGTCAGCAAACGGTGATCGAAGACCAAGCCATGGCTTTATTGGGACCGGATACTCCGTTCGGGAGCATACTTGATCCGATGGAACGGATCTCGGAGACTTTGTTCGGGCTGATCATGGCCCTTACCTTCATCTGCTCGCTTGGTGTCGCGACCGGGACCAATATCAATATTCAAACAATGCTGATCGGCGCACTCGGCTGCAATCTCGCATGGGGCATCGTTGACGGCGGTCTTTATCTGCTGGCGCGCATCAATGACCGGGGAGACAAGGTTCTGACCCTCCGCGCGATACGGAAGGCGCCGGATCCCGAAGCAGCGCGCCGCGTCATTGCCGACGCGCTGCCGCCGGAATTGTCGGCCATGCTGCCCGTAGAGCAGTTGGAATCGATGCGGAAACGGCTGCAACAATTGCCTGAGCCGGCTCCCGGTCCAGGGCTGACGAAGCGCGACTGGATCGGCGCGCTCGGCCTTTGCCTGCTGAGCTTCCTGTCGACCTTCCCGGTGGTCATCCCGTTCCTGTTCCTGAGCGACGCCAGACTAGCGCTGCGCGTCTCCTACGCCGTCGCCATCGTGATGCTGTTCTGTTGCGGTTACGTGTTCGGGGTTCGTAGCGGGCTGCGGCCTTCGGTGGCGGGACTTGCGATGGTGGCTGTCGGTAGTACGCTGGTTGGCATCGCGGTCGCTCTGGGAGGATGATCGACTTGCGGCGACACGAAACATCGTTTCGGGGTGCAAGCGGCGCCTTATTTGCCGCGCTGGCCGGATTGTGGCTTGCACCCATGACCGGCGGTTTGGCGCTGGCCCAATCCTCGGCCGGGGCGCTCGGCCTCGGCAACCGCGGTTGGTCGGCGGCCGACACCACCCACGCAACGCCTGCCGACGAGTTCGAGTTCAGCGCTCGCGCGGGGCTTGCATCCGACTACATCTATCGCGGGACCACGCTGTCCGATCATGGCCCCGCGGCTGGCGCCGCCTTCGAGACGAGATGGGGCCCGCTCTACGCCGGCACAACGGTCGCCACCGTCAAGCTGCCGACCCAACCGGCCGCCGAACTCACCTTTGCCGCCGGCATGCGCCCGCAGATTGCCACGATCGATTTTGATCTTGGGGCGACCTATTTCGCCTATCCCGGTGAAAGACTTCCTGGCGAGACCAACGGCATCAATTATTGGGAGATCGTGGTCCGCGGCGATCGACGCATCGGCGATCAGATCCGCGTCGCCGGCGGTTACGCCTATTCTCCGAACGTCTCGAACACCGGCGCCTGGAGCCAATATGTGGCGGCCGGAGTCGGCTTCGACGTGCCGGAGCGGTTTCTGCTGAAGAACCTGACCGTGTCGTTCACCACCGCCGCCGGCTATTCCTGGTTTGGCAACCAGACCCCGCAACTCGGCGGCTTCCCGCTGCCTGCCTATCTCAACTGGCAGGCCGGCGTGACGTTCACGCACAAGGCGCTCAACCTCGATCTGCGCTACTATGACACCAATCTGTCGAAGGAAAAATGCTTCGTCTTTACAGGCGATCCAAATGCGCGGCCGGGCGGCCGTGTCAATCCGATCACCAACCCGGACGGCCTGGCCTCGAACTGGTGCGGCGCGACGTTCGTCGCCAAGGTCTGGTTTGCGTTCAACTAACTTAGGGAACCACCGTCGGCGGCAATATGCGGTAGAGCACGACACCCAGCCCGAGCGCGTCGCCCGTCAGGACGAGCTTTCCGCTATGGATCGTTCGCTGCAGCAATATCCTCTGCAGGTTGGGATCGGGGTGGGTCGGATCGGAATAGAACTTCGCCAGGTTGCTGGTATTCGCATCGATCAGGTAGCGCTCAATCGTCACGGTCGAGCCGTCGCTGAACGGCAGGTTGTCGACCTCAAGCGAAATCCCCTCCGGCGTCTCGGTCGAAATGTTGTTGCCGAAGACACGTGTCGGATCATAGTTGTAGACCATGATGTTCGCGGTCGAGTTAGCGCCATCCCAGGTCGCGAACGCGTTGAGGTGGGAGCCCGCCCCGCCGGTGAGCGCAGCCTGCACCCGCTGGCCTGACATCTTGTTGTACATCTTGAAGAGGTTCGCGACCGGCTTCGGGTAGTAGTCGGCCGGCTTGTCGCCGTGCGGCACCTTGTGCAGCAGGCTGGCCTGGCCGAGGAAAGGTGTGATGTTCGGATCCCCCTGGCCGTCGCCGATAATGAGGTACGACCCCATTGATATCTTCTTTTTCACGGCTTCGGACAGGAACGCCGCCGTCCACGCCGCCCCCTTGTGCGAATAATTGACGTCAGTCGCCTCATAGGCCGTAGGGCCCCATTCCGACAGGAACAGTTTAACGTCGGGCATGTTGGCATTGTTCTTCTTCAAGGCGTCCAGCTTGGCCTTGGCCTTGTCGACCAGATTGTCGAAGAACGCGAAACCGCCGGTGCCGTCTGTCGAGCCGTAATAGTGGAACGAAAAACGATCGAGCCGCGCGTTGAATTTTGCCAAGTAAGTGTCTGCCAGCGGATTGAAGGTCTGGTCGAGGAAGACTTCCTCCAGCGTCGGAAGATTCTCCGCCGGATAATAGTTGAAGCTCAGTCCGACCAGGGCCGGCCCGGCCATTTCCAGCGTCTTGCCGTTATAACTCTGGTTGGCGGCGAGTTCGTTTCTGATGTTCACGATCGCCTGCGAGAAGACCTTCTGAACCGGCAAGAGCTGCCTGGGCAGACGGCGCGCATCGAGCCCGTAGGGGTACGACAAGGTCGGATCTTCGGCCTTGGACATCACGTGGGTCTGCAGCGGGGTCCACTGGTTGAGGACATACTTGGCCGGATCCATCCACCACAGCCAACGGCCCCATGACCCCAATGGCTTGAGCCTGTAGGCGGATGGATTGGTGTCGCTCCAGTTCTCCGGGGCTGAATCGGCGATATCGGCCTCGTTGCTGACCTCGAAGATGACGGATGACGCCCCGCCGTCGAACGATTTCTTCGCGATATATCGCACGAGAGCGTTGGCGTATTTCTGGAAAAGTGCCGGAGCCGGCCCGTTCCGATTCCAACTCTCGCCAGGTCCGTATTGCACCAGGCGCGGCGGCATGAAGGCCGCGACCGCCACGTGAGGCGAGAGCCCGCGACCCAGGGCCCACTCAAGATGCCAGGCGAGAGGCTGGCAGTCGCCCGGATGGAAAACGCCGTCCTGCGTGTACCCGAACACATCGCCGGTCTGATCGACATCGCAATAGACATCGCTGAGCAGCAGGCGCGTCCGCTTCATGCCGGTATCGGTGATGATCTGGTTGAACTGGTCGAGAGCCTGCTCGGACGGGCTGTTCGCGCTCTGGTAGATCTTCTTGAGATCACCGAGATCGTCGTTGCCGCTGAGGCCGATATTGTAAGGCCTCTGGGTGCTGACCGTGATCGACGTCCCTGCACGCGACGTCGTCGCCGAAGCAAAGCCGAGCGACGCCAACGCCAGAAAGGAGACCGAGGCAAGGGACAGGCGATGCTTGCAAACGCGCAAGCGTTGTCGATGAAGGCACGGCATGGATTGATCTCACCCGCTGAAATTGCAGATGATGGATCTATCAGCTCAAGATGTTATCGATGTGAATGTCATGCTCATGTGAGCGTGACACGTCAGCCCGGGTCCGGCTGCCCGCCACGAAACCCCGTCGCCAGCACATAGCGCTCGGAGGAATCCTGTCTGCTGGCCGCGGGCTTCACATGCCGCACTGTCGCAAAATCGCGCTTGAGCTGGGCCAGCAGATCGGCGTCGGCGCCGCTCTGGAACGTCTTGGCCAGGAATGCCCCGCCCGGTTTCAGCACGTCGCAGGCGAACGCGGCCGCCGTTTCGATCAGGCCGACGATGCGGAGCTGGTCGGTCTTGCGGTGGCCGGTGGTGTTGGCGGCCATGTCGGACATCACGATGTCGGCGCCGCCCCCGAGCATCGCAGTGAGCTTCGCGGGTGCGTCGTTGTCCATGAAGTCGAGCTGCGCGAAGTCGACGCCGGCAATCTCGGGCATGTCCAACAGGTCGATCGCGACCACCTTGCCCTTGCCGTCGACCGAGCCGACGCGCTTGGCGGCGATCTGGCTCCAGCCGCCCGGCGCAGCGCCGAGATCGACCACCGCCATGCCGTGTTTCAGCAGGCGGTATTTGTCGTCGATCTCGAGCAGCTTGAACGCGGCACGCGAACGATAGCCGAGCGCCTTCGCCTTGACGACATAGGGATCGTTGAGCTGCCGCTCCAGCCACAGCTTCGACGACAATTTGCGCTTGCCGCCGGTCTTGACCTGGACGTGCAAGCGGCCGGTGGTGTCCTTGGCCATCTCACCAGCTCCTGAGTGCGCCGTCCTCGCGCATCATCTCGACCAGCATGCCTTCGCGCAGGCCCCGGTCGGCGACGCGCAGGCGCGGCAGCGGAAAGGCGCGCCTGATAGCATCGAGGATGGCGCAGCCGGCCAGCACGAGATCGGCGCGCTCGACGCTGATGCAGCTGTTGTTGGCGCGTTCCTCGTAGCTCATGCCGAGCAGCTTGCTGATGGTCGCGGTGATGTCGGAATCGTTCATCCAGATGCTGTCGATGCGGCGGCGGTCGTAGCGCGCGAGGTTGAGATGGATGCCGGCGAGCGTCGTCACCGTGCCCGAGGTGCCGAGCAGGTGCATGTCGGCGAGATCGCCGCCGTGCGCTTCGGCGAACGGTGCGACGTGGTTGGCGACCTCTTGCTCCATCGCGGCATAGATTTCCGGCGTGACGTCGCGGCCGCCGAACTGCTCGGCCAGCGTCACGACGCCCAGCGGGATCGACATCCAGGCTTTGATGCGCGGCTCCTGATTTTGCGGATCGCGTTCGATCCGCACCAGCTCGGTCGAGCCGCCGCCGATGTCGAACAGGATCGCGCCCCGGCCCCTGGGGTCGACCAGCGGCGCGCAGCCGAGCACGGCGAGCGAGGCCTCGGTCTCGCGGTCGATCACCTCGAGGTCGATGCCGGTCTCGGCCGCGACGCGGCTGCGGAAACCTTCCGCATTCGAGGCGGCCCGGCAGGCTTCGGTCGCGATCAGCCGCAGCCGCTTGGCTTTGCGCAAATTGATCTTGTCGCGGCAGATGCTGAGCGCGGCGACGGCGCGCTCGATCGCGGCCTCGCTGATGCAGCCGGTCGCCGAGACGCCCTCTCCGAGCCGGATGATGCGCGAGAAGGAATCGACCACGCGAAAGCCGTCGCTGGTCGGACAAGCGATCAGGAGCCTGCAATTGTTGGTGCCGAGGTCCAGCGCCGCATAGACGCCGGTTCCCGGCGCTTGCGCGACGACGGCCGGTTCGGGGGCCAACGCCACCGCCGCCATCGACCCATCCAGCCCACCGTGCGGCGCATGGCCGTCGCGGAGCCGCGTGTGGTCATTCATACAAATTGTCTTTCCGCGGCCCGATGGGGCCGATCTGGAATTGCTTTTTCGCCTGAAACATTAGCAGCGCGGCAAGCCTGCGCAACAACGCATCACATGGGACCATGCCCATTCGTGCGTTGTCGTGAACGGGACCGTGGGTTATTTTTGGAGGGTCCGGTCCTCCAGGCGCCCCCCAAAACGCGCGATTGCCGGCTTTTCAGGTCAATTCCATGCAAGAACACACCAAATCGTCCACGCTCGAAAACGCTATTGCACTGCAAAAATACGGCGTCGGGCAGCCGGTCCGCCGCAAGGAAGACGATACGCTGGTGCGCGGCAAGGGCCGCTACACCGACGATTTCAACCTGCCCGGCCAGGCCCATGCCGTGGTCGTCCGCTCCACCCATGCCCATGGGCTCATTCGCGGCATCGGCACCGACGCCGCCAGGGCGATGCCCGGCGTGCTGGGGGTGTGGACCGGCAAGGACCTCGATGCCGCCGGATACGGCCCCTTCACCTGCGGCCTGCCGCTGAAGAGCCGCGACGGCTCCCCCCTGCTCCAGACCAACCGGCAACCGCTGGCGACCGACAAGGTCCGTTTCGTCGGCGATCCCGTCGCCTTCGTGGTCGCCGACACGCTAGCGCAGGCGCGCGACGCCGCCGAAGCCGTCGAGCTCGATATCGAGCCGCTGCCGGCGGTGACCGATCCCGAGGAAGCCGCCAGGCCCGGTGCGCCGCTGCTCTATGACCACATCCCGAACAATGTCGCACTCGACTACCACTATGGCGACATGGACAAGGTGAACGCGGCCTTCGCCAGTGCCGCCCACGTCACCAAGGTCGACATCGAGAACACCCGCGTCGCCGTCGTCTCGATGGAGCCGCGCGTGGGGCTCGCCTCCTACGACAAGAAGACCGAGCGCTACACCATCCAGATGCCGACGCAGGGCGTTGCGGGCAACCGCGCCAACCTCGCCAAGAACCTGAAGGTGCCGAACGAGAAGGTGCGGGTCCTCACCGCCAATGTCGGCGGCTCCTTCGGCATGAAGAACGTCAATTACCCCGAATACATGTGCATCCTGTACGCGGCCAAGGAGCTTGGCCGCCCGGTGAAATGGCTGGACGAACGCTCCACCAGCTTCCTCTCCGACAGCCACGGCCGTGCGCAGAAAATCCATGCCGAGCTGGCGCTCGACGCCGAAGGGCACTTCCTCGCGGCAAAGCTTGAAGGCTATGGCAATCTCGGTGCCTACATCACCGGCGTCGCGCCGGGGCCGCTCTCGCTCAACACCGGAAAGAACTTTTCCAGCGTCTACCGCACGCCGCTGATGGCCGTCGACATCAAGACGGTGCTCACCAACACCACGCTGATGGGCGCCTATCGCGGCGCCGGCCGGCCCGAGGCGAACTACTACATGGAGCGGCTGATCGACCGAGCCGCCGACGAGATGGGCATCAACCGGCTGACCTTGCGCAAGCGCAACTTCATCAAGCCGAACCAGATGCCGTTCCCGGCCTCCTCCGGCGTCACCTATGACAGCGGCGACTTCCAGGCGGTGTTCAACAAGGCGCTCGAAATCTCCGACCACGAGAACTTCGCCAAGCGCAAGAAAGAGAGCAAGAAGATCGGCAAGCTGCGCGGCATCGCCGTCGGCTCCTATCTCGAGGTCACCGCGCCGCCGAGCCCCGAACTCGGCAAGATCGTGTTCGATCCCGATGGCTCGGTACAGCTCATCACCGGCACACTCGATTACGGCCAGGGCCACGCGTCCGCATTCGCGCAGGTGCTGTGCGCGCAATTAGGGGTGCCGTTCGACAGCGTGAAGCTGGAGCAAGGCGACAGCGACATCGTGCACACCGGCAACGGCACCGGCGGTTCGCGCTCCATCACGGCGAGCGGCATGGCCATCGTGGGCGCCGCCAAGCTCGTGATCGAGAAGGGCAAGCGCGCCGCGGCGCATATGCTGGAAGCCTCCGAGGCCGACATCGAGTTCGCCGACGGCAGCTTCACCATCGCCGGCACCGACCGCAGCATCGACATCATGGAGCTCGCCAGGAAGCTGCATGACGGCAAGGTGCCGGACGGCGTGCCTGACAGCCTCGACGTCGACCATACCAGCGAACCGGTGCCCTCGGCGTTCCCGAACGGCTGCCACGTCGCCGAGGTCGAGATCGACCCTGATACCGGCGTGGTGCAGATCGTGCGCTACAGCGCGGTCAACGATTTCGGCACGGTGATCAACCCGCTGCTGGTCGCGGGCCAGCTTCATGGCGGCGTCGTCCAGGGCATTGGCCAGGCGCTGATGGAGCACGTCCGCTACGACGAGAGCGGCCAGCCGATCACGGGCTCGCTGATGGACTACGCGCTGCCGCGCGCCGAGGACGTTCCGAACATGACGGTCGGCGATCATCCGGTGCCGGCCACGACCAATCCGCTCGGCAGCAAGGGTTGCGGCGAAGCCGGCTGCGCCGGCAGCCTGTCGACGGTGGTGAACGCGGTGCTCGACGCCCTCTCCGACTACGGCATCAAGCACATCGACATGCCGCTGACCCCGGAGCGGGTGTGGCGCGCCATCCAGGATGCGAAGGGCAACGCGGCGTAGGGGGAGTTCCGCGATCGTGACAACGCCGGGGGTTCGACCGGCATTCCGAAAGAGATCACTTGATCGCTGTTTCGGCGGCGATCAACTCCTTTCCCTCCGTGGTCGTGATCGTTAGCCGTATCTTTTCCCCGCTGCGGCCGTCGGCAATCGCTGCCGAAATGCGATTTCCGTTGTTCGGATCGGCGCTCACGACCCCGCTGAACAGAGCCGTGTCACCCTGTTTCAACGTGACAAGCAACGGGATGGCCGGTTCGACGCTGAAGAACTCGAGAACAGCGCGAGACGCCTCGGCCGAGAAATTGATCAGGATTTTCTCGTTCGCATGCGTCACGTTGCTCATGCCGACGGTCGGGCTGTAGGTTTCCGGAATCGACACCTCACTGCGTGCGGGAAAATCTGAGCTGTGGAAGAACTGGTCTGACACGCCCGCCCATAATTCGACATACGGCCGCCACTCGTTCGGATCCTTCCGGGCATCGGTTTCGCCGGTGAACGACGGAAACCCCCACGTCCACATTTTCAGGCCCCGCGTGAGGGTATTGTCCGCAATGCGAATAATTCCTTCTGCATTGTCATGGTTGATGACGCCCCAGAAATTCCCGCCCTGCATATCTGGTGCAGCATAGGCGATGCCCATCGTTGGCCAGTTCTTGAAGTAGCGCAGGTTTCCGAAGCGCCGCCTGCCCATATCCGCGCTCTCGTCGCCGTCGGCCAGATTGGCCGACCAGGCAGGCGTCGTGAAAGTTCGGATCGGCGCGATGATTTCGGCGCCGCCCGTTGCCTTGGGATTTTTCGGCTCCGATCCCGGAGCGAGCGTCGTGCACGTCCAGTATTCGTATTGGACAGCCTCGTCGTTCGGATTCTTCAGCACCACGCGCGCATCGAGTGCGGCACGATCGGCCTTCAGCGTGACATAGTAGCTCGCCTCGATGCCGGTCGCGCCCCTGAACTTGCTCGGCCGCGCGGAATAGTCGAAGTCATCCCGGAACGACATCACGACCGTGACTTCGTCGGCGCCCTGCTTCACCACCCGGAAAGCCCACGGCTTCAGCCACGTCTTGCCGTGCTCGGCATCCGGGAACGTTGAAAAGATTCCGCCGTACACCATCAGCCAGTCGTAGTAGAAATTTCCGGCCTTCATGCCGTAGGGCACTCCGACTTCAGTTCGATAGAGCTGCTCGTGGCCGGTCGGCTTGTAGACCATGGAAAGAATACGCCCTCCGAATTCGGGCACGAGCGTTACCCTCAGATATCGATTCTCAAGCACGTAGGACTTGAAACTGCGTTCGACGATCACGCTCTTGTCGAGCGACCCGCTGACAAAGCCATTCTCCGCATCGACGGCGAATTTGACGGTGCTCCACGTCGTCGTCTGCTCGCTGAGCGACACACTATCGGACACCGGTCCGGCGGCATGCACGACGCAAAGCGCCTGGAGTGACAAAAGGAGTGCTATTCCAAAACAAACGAGGGCGCGCAAGGAGACCTCAACTGGCTTTCAGGCCGCCGCCTGCTCGCGCGGCTGGTAGATCGCAGTATGCTGGCAGTGCGCCAGCGGCGTCGTGCCGTTGGCGACGACCAGCGCGTCGAGCTCGACGAAGCGGTGGCCCTTCTTCTCGTAATTCGCGATGACTTTTGCCCGCGCGGTGATCTCGTCGCCGGCGCGCGCGGCCGACAGCAGCTGCATGCGGCTGCCGACATGGATCCACGGGCCCAAAATCGTGTTGTCGACGAGGACGCGATTCATCACGCGCTGGATCAAGCCGGGATGGCCGAGCCCCTCGCGCGCAAAAATCGGATCGGTTTCCCTGACGTCGGCGAGATAATCGGTCGCGTCCTGCCCGGCCCAGCGGCGCGGCATCGTGCCGAGCCACTTGCCGGTCTCGAAAGTCGCTGGGCTGACCGGCTTGCGTTCGGCTACGACCGGCACCGCCACATAGTCGTTCAGCGACACCACAGGCGCGGCCACCGGCAGGGAGGCCGTGCCCGTGGCACAGAGTTCGGTGCGGCTGAACACCTCGATCGTGAGCAGGCCGTTGTGCTCGGTCGCATCGACATCGGCGGTCTCGCCGTCATAGACCGGCTTGATGAAGCGGGCCTCGACCAGCCCGCGCGACAGGAAATCGCGGCCCCAGCGCGCCACCGGCACGTGCATCATGTAGGCGAAGACATCGACGCCGGGGACCAGCCCGCCGGAAAAGCCGAAGCGGCGCGCCACCGTGTCGTCATGCATCTTGTTTTCGGACTGTTTGGCGGTGTTGTAGGCCTCGACGCGGTAGGTTTCGAGCCGGTTCGGCATGGCGGGCCTTTCCCTGAATTCTTGTTGTTTCAGGGTTGATCGTAGGCCCCCGGGAACACCGGTCAATCCCCTCGCCTTTGCGGCCCGAATGGGGTACCACGCGGCGAATGACTGATACCCCCACCCGCATCTATGTCGACGCCGACGCCTGCCCGGTGAAGGACGAGATCTACCGCGTCGCGCTCCGGCACGGAGTGCCCGTGAGCGTGGTCGCCGGCAACTTCATCCGCGTTCCGCAAGACCCGATGATCGAGCGGATCGCGGCCGGCGCCGGCATGGATGCCGCCGACGACTGGATCGCGGAGCGGGCCAAGCCGGGCGACGTCGTCGTGACATCGGACATTCCGCTGGCGAGCCGTTGCGTGAAAGCGGGCGCCGACGTGATCGCACCGAACGGCAAGCCGTTCACGGAAGAGTCGATCGGAATGACGCTGGCGGTGCGCAATCTGATGACGGATCTGCGTTCGGCCGGCGAGGTCACCGGCGGCCCACGCTCGTTCGCGCCGCGCGACCGCTCCGCGTTCCTCTCCGCGCTCGACCAGACGCTGCGCCGGATCCAGCGCCGCCGTGCCGACCAGGCCGCGACGAGCCAGAATTTGAATCAAGGCTAGTCATGGCGCCGCCCCTGATCCAACTCAAAGACATCAAGCTCACCTTTGGCGGCACGCCGCTGCTGAGCGGCGTCGAGCTCAACGTCGCGCCGAGCGAGCGCGTCTGCTTGATCGGCCGCAACGGCTCCGGCAAGTCGACGCTGCTGAAGATCGCAGCCGGCCTCGTCGAGCCCGACGGCGGCACGCGCTTCGTGCAGCCGGGCGCCACCGTTCGCTATCTGCCGCAGGAGCCTGACTTCGGCGACCACAAGACCACGCTCGCCTATGTCGAGGCGGGCCTCGCGCCCGGCGACGACCCGTACCAGGCACGCTACCTCGTGGAGCAGCTCGGGCTTACCGGCAACGAGAACCCGGCCAACGTCTCCGGCGGCGAGGCCCGCCGTGCCGCGCTGGCACGCGTGCTGGCGCCCTCGCCCGACATATTGCTGCTGGACGAGCCGACCAACCATCTGGACCTCTCCACCATCGAATGGCTGGAAAAGGAGCTCGACAGCCGCCGCGGCGCGCTGGTGATCATCAGCCATGACCGCCGTTTCCTCACCAATCTCTCGCGCTCGACCGCATGGCTCGACCGCGGCAAGATCAAGCAGATCGATCGTGGCTTCGCCTCGTTCGAGAGCTGGCGCGACGAGGTGCTCGCCGAGGAAGAGCGCGACCAACACAAGCTCGACCGCAAGATCGTCGACGAGGAGCACTGGCTGCGCCACGGCGTCTCCGGCCGCCGCAAGCGCAACGTCAAGCGGCTCGGCAATCTGCATGCACTGCGCGACCAGCGCCGCAACTATCGCGGCACGGCCGGCACCGCCAGTCTCGCTGCGTCCGAAGCGGAGCAATCCGGCAAGCTGGTGATCGAGGCCAAGGGCATCACCAAGGCCTTCGGCGACCGCGTGATCGTCGACAATTTTTCCACCCGCATCCAGCGCGGCGACCGGCTCGGCATCGTCGGACCGAACGGCGCCGGCAAGACCACGCTGGTCAACCTGCTGACCGGCGGCGCGGAGCCTGATTCCGGCATCTTGCGGCTCGGCGCCAATCTTGAGACGGCCACGCTCGATCAGCACCGCGAAAGCCTCGATCCCAAGTCGACGCTGGCCGAGGCGCTAACCGGCGGCCGCGGCGACCAGATCATGGTCGGCGGCAAACCGAAGCATGTGGTCGGCTACATGAAGGACTTCCTGTTCGCCCAGGAGCAGCGCGGCACGCCTGTCGAGGTGCTCTCGGGCGGTGAGCGCGGCAGGCTGATGCTGGCGCGCGCGCTGGCAAAGCCCTCGAACCTGCTGGTGCTGGACGAACCGACCAACGATCTCGACCTCGAGACGCTCGACGTGCTCGAGGACATGCTCGGCGACTACGAGGGCACCGTGATCCTGATCAGCCACGACCGCGACTTCCTCGACCGCGTCGTCACGTCCGTGATCGCACCCGAAGGCAACGGCAAGTGGACCGAATATGCCGGCGGCTACAGCGACATGCTGGCGCAGCGCGGTGCCGATCTCAAGCGCGAGACGACGAAGGCGCAAGCCCCCGCGGAGAAGAAAGAGGAGCGGCTGGCTGCTCCGCCCGCCACGGCAAAACGTCGGTTGAGCTTCAACGAGAAGCACGCGCTGGAAACGCTGCCGAAGAAGATCGAGACCCTGCACGCCGACATTGCCAAGCTGCAGCGCTTCCTTGATGATCCCAATCTCTACACCAAAGACCGCAAGAAATTCGACGACACCTCCGCCTCCATCGCCAAGGCGCACGACGAATTGTCCGCCGCCGAAGAGCGCTGGCTCGAACTGGAAATGCTCCGCGAAGAGATTGAACAGGCTTAACTCATGACCACTCCCCTCGCCGCCAAAATCGCCCGTGAATATGGCACGCCCTGCGCCGTCATCGACATGGACCGGGTCGAGCGCAACATCGCACGGATCCAGAAGGCCTGCGACGATGCGGGTGTCGCCAACCGGCCGCACATCAAGACGCACAAGAACCCGACGATCGCCAAGCTGCAGGTTGCGGCCGGCGCGAAGGGCATCACCTGCCAGAAGCTCGGCGAGGCCGAGATCATGGCCAATGCCGGCATCGACGACATCCTGATCAGCTACAATCTGCTCGGCGAAGAGAAGATGGCGCGCCTCGGCGCGCTGCAGGCGAAGGCGAACATGACGGTCGCTGCCGATAACTCGACGGTCGTCGCCGGCCTGCCCAAGGCAGCCGCAGCCTCGGGTCGTCCGCTCTCGGTCGTGGTCGAATGCGATACGGGGCGCAAGCGCGCGGGCGTCGAGACCCCGGCTGAGGCGATTGCGCTGGCCCGCGAGATCGCCGGGTCCAAGGGGCTCGAATTCGCCGGCTTCATGCTGTACCCGACCGAGACCGGTTGGGCCGACGCGCAGAAATTCTTCGACGAGGCGCTGGCCGGCGTGCGCGCGCACGGATTGGACGCCAAGATCGTCTCGACCGGCGGCACGCCGAACCTGAAGAATCTCGGCAAGCTCAAGGGCGGCACCGAGCATCGCTTCGGCACCTACATCTACAATGACCGCATGCAGGTCGCCGCCGGCTCCGCCACCTGGGACGATTGCGCGCTGCACATCTATTCGACGGTCGTCAGCCGCGCCGCGCCCGAGCGCGGCATTCTGGACGCCGGCTCCAAGACGCTGACGACGGACACCGGCGGCCTCGACGGCCACGGCCTGATCCTGGAGCACCCCGAGGCCAAAATTGCGCGCTTCGCGGAAGAACACGGCTTCCTCGACCTCTCACGCAGCAACACGCGCCCCAATGTCGGCGACGTCGTGCGGATCGTGCCCAATCACGTCTGCGTCGTCGTCAACATGATGGACGAGGTCGTGATGGTGCGCGGCGAGGAGATCATCGGCACGCTGCCGGTGGCGGCGCGCGGGAAGCTGCGCTAGGCGCGAATTAGAGCTTGCAGCTCCCGATCCAGTCCGTCGCGGAACAGGTTGATCGGGCGAGTCAGTCGCCCGGCCGGCGGGCGATGTACCAGCCATGCGCGCACGGCGGGATTGAACTCCCGCGCAGCGACCGGCTTGAGCTTGTCGCGAAATGCGCTGCGCTTCAGCCCGATCGGCGTGACCAGGCCGACGCCCAGACCGCGTGACACCAGCGACAGCCGAAGCTCGCTGTCCAGCGCCTCCACAGCGACGGTGAACGGTAAATGCTCTGCATCGAAGCGACGCTTGAGTGTGTCGCGAAATCCGCAACCGTCCTGGTTGATCACCCACGAGAGCTGCGACAGGCGCTCCAGGTCGACGGTGCGCGGAATCTTCATGTCGCGCGCGACGACGAACACCACCGGCTGCGACCCGAGATCGTCGGCGACGAGATCGGCAGGCGGCGTTGCCCCGTCAGGCAGGCAGATCGCGGCGGCATCCAGCTCGTTGCGGCTGACCCGCTCGACTTGGTTGGGCGACCAGCCCGAGACGACGCGCACGCTCAGTGCCGGAAATTCGGCACGCACCGCGTCGAGCGGCGCGCTGAGTCCGGACTCGGAGAGAAACGGCGTGAGGCCGAGCCTGAACTCGCCGCGTACAACGCCGTCATTGGCGACGCCTGACTTGAGGTCGTCCAGCATCCGAAGAAGGCGCCGGCCCTGCTCATAGGCCTCACGACCTGCGGCCGTGGGCTTCAACGGTTTCGACAGGCGGTCCAACAACTGCGCGCCCAGCATCTCCTCGAGATTTTGGATGCGCCGGGTTACGCCAGGCTGCGTGAGATTGAGGCGCGTCGAGGCGGCAACGATTGATCCGGTCTCGACCACAGCGACGAAGGCGACAAGGTCATGGGTATTCATAACGAACTCGCATATTCTTTATAGGCTTAATTGAATTGTAGCATATTAGTCACCCCGCTTAAAGGGGACCCCGTACCCTGCCCGCGAGGTCCCATGACCATCTCCGAAACCACCAAGCTCGCATCCCCGAAGCAACTTGCCGAGCGATCCCTGATCTGGCTCGGCGCCATCACCACCGGCGTCGTCGTCACCAATTTGTTCGCGCCGCAGATCCTCGTTGGACTGATCGGCCGGTCGCTGGTCATGACCGCCTGGCAGGCTGGCCTCGTCAGCACGCTAACGCTGCTCGGCTATGCGCTCGGCCTGTTGTTGCTGGTGCCGCTGGTCGATCTCATCGAGAACCGGCGCCTGATCCTGCGCACGCTCGGCTGCGCGATCTTCGCGGCGCTGGCAACGGCGCTGGCGCCGACGCCGTCGCTGCTATTGCTCGCCACGTTCATTCTCGGCGCCTCCTGCGCCGCGATCCAGATGATGGTTCCGCTCGTGGCTTCGATGGTGGCGCCCGAGCGTCGCGGCCAGGCCATCGGTGAGGTCATGAGCGGATTGATGATCGGCATCCTGCTGTCGCGGCCGGCAGCGAGCCTGATCGCAGATCTCTGGAGCTGGCGTGCCTATTATCTCGCCTCAGCCATCCTAATGACGTTCCTCGCGGGTGCGCTCGGCCGTTATCTGCCGACGCTGCGACCGGCAGCCCGCGTCGGCTACGGCGAATTGCTCCGTTCGTTCCCAAAGCTGCTGCGGGAAGAACCTGTGCTGCGCGTGCGGGCCTGGACCGCATCGCTGGTTATGGCCTCCTTCACCGCCTTCTGGTCGGCGGTCGCGCTGCGCCTGCCGGAGGCTCCATTCGGCCTCGACTCCAAGGGCATCGCGGCCTTCGCGCTGATCGGCGTCGCAGGCGCCGCGGCGACACCGCTCGCTGGCCGCTGGGGCGATAAGGGCTGGGCGCGCCCGCTGTTTCTTGTGGCGCATCTGCTCATCATCGGCTCGCTCGCGCTCTGCGCCGTGGCCGGTGCGATGGAGTCCCGCATGGCGGCTCTGCTGGTATTGAGTCTCGGCACGATCCTGCTCGACGTCGGCATCACCGCCGACCAGACGCTCGGCCGCCGCGCCGTCAATCTGCTGCACCCCGAGGCGCGCGGCCGCATCAACGGCCTGTTCGTTGCGCTGTTCTTCATCGGCGGCGGCGTCGGCTCCGCAGCGGCCTCGCTGGCCTGGAGTTTTGGCGGCTGGACCGCTGTCTGCGTGGTCGCGGCGAGCTTTGGTGTGCTAGGTCTTCTCACCGATCTTCTGACCAGGACCGGCACGTCGTGATCAGGACGACGCGAGCCATCGCAACACGCCCCTTCCGGCCGCCGCCCCCGTCGCAAACGACGCCTGCAACAGATAGCCGCCGGTCGGCGCCTCCCAGTCCAGCATCTCGCCGGCGGCGAACACGCCGGGCAGCTCGCGCAGCATCAGGCGTTCGTCGAGCTCGTCGAAGGTCACCCCGCCCGCGGTCGAGATGGCGCGCTCGATCGGGGCAACGCCGGTGAGCTGAACCGGAATAGCGTTGATCAGCTTCGCAAGCTCCGCCGGCGAGAACGTCGCCAGCGGCCGGCCGGATGCGATGGCGGCCTCCTGCATCAGGCCGATGCCGACCGGCGACAGCTGCGCCGCCTTGCGCAGGAAGTTCGCCAGCGATTGCTTGCCGCGCGTGCCCGACAGGCGCGTGGTCAGCGCGGCGACGTCGAGCTCGGGCCGCAATGCGATCGTCAGCGTCGCCTGCCCGAGACCCAGCACCGCCTCGCGCAGCTCGGCCGACAACGTGTAGATGGCGCCACCTTCGATGCCGCTGCGCGTGATC
Organism: Bradyrhizobium sp. S3.7.6; assembly: GCF_054061875.1. NCBI lineage: Bacteria > Pseudomonadati > Pseudomonadota > Alphaproteobacteria > Hyphomicrobiales > Nitrobacteraceae > Bradyrhizobium > Bradyrhizobium sp. S3.7.6. Next base: position 5,931,828 of record NZ_JBSSEQ010000001.1, read on the forward strand.
ATGGCTTCGCCGCGGACTGTATGCGCCCCGATCGTCAGCGCCACGCCCTTGAGCGGCTGGCCCTCAAAGCGGTCGTGGAACACGTCGGACCATGCGACGGTGAAGCCGGAATTAGCCGGCCGCAGCTTCGAGATCGCAACGCCTTTGGAGCGCAAGGATATCGGCCCAGCCGCCGTCGGAGCCCAGCCGCGGCCAGCTTGCGCCGCCGAGCGCCAGCACAGTGGCTTTGGCTTCGATCGGCCTTTGCCCATCGTTGGTGCGAAATAGCAACCGCCCCTCACCGTCCCAGCCGATCCAGCGATGACGAAAGGCAAAGCGTACCCCCGCGGCATCGAGCCGCCGCAGCCAGGCGCGCAACAACGGCGAGGCCTTGAATGCCTTCGGAAACACACGGCCGCTAGTGCCGACAAAGGTCGGCTCGCCCAGTGCTTCGCTCCAGCCCCGTAGCGCCTCAGGGGAAAACGCCTCGATTGCCGCTCGCAGCCTTGGTGCTGCCTCGCGGTAGCGTGCCATGAACTCCGGCAGCGGCTCGCTGTGGGTGAGATTGAGCCCGCCCCGACCGGCCATCAGGAATTTGCGGCCCGCGGACGGCATGGCGTCGTAGACACTGACGCGGGCGCCGCCCTGCGCCAGCACCTCCGCCGCCATCAGCCCGGCGGGACCGGCGCCGATGACGACGATGTCAGTCAGAGCTTGATCCCCGCCCGTGCCGCGGCCTGCGCCACGTATTTCTGCGTCTGCTCGAACGCGCCCTGCAGCGCCTTGGCCTTCGACATGTCGCTGATCTCGGCGAAATGCGCGGCGACCGCATCCGGCGTCCAGTCGGATTCCGGCAGGTTGATGCCTTCGCTCTCCACAATCTTGATCACGGCGAAGGAGCCGGCACCGGCGCCCATGATGGTGCGGGTCGGTGCGTCCTCGCTCAGCATGTATTCGACAGCGGGCGTGATCGCGTTCGGCTTCATCAGTTGCAGCGCCTGTGGCGGCAGCAGCTCTTCCGTCATGCGGGTCGCCGCGGTCGGCGAGATGATGTTGACGCGGATGTCGGTCTTGCGGCCTTCCTCGGCCAGCACGTTCATCAGGCCGACCATGCCGGACTTGGCCGCGCCGTAATTGGCCTGGCCGAAATTGCCGTAGAGGCCGGAGGACGAGGTCGTCAGCACGATGCGGCCGTAATTGCGGTCGCGCATGCCGGCCCAGGCCGCCTTGCAGCAATAGAAGGTGCCGACGAGATGCACGTCGAGCACCTTCTGGAAATCGGCGGCCTCCATCTTGCCGAACGACTTGTCGCGCAGGATGCCGGCATTGGCGCACATCAGGTCGACGCTGCCCCACTCCTTGGTGGCGCGCTCGACCATCGCCGTGACTTGCTCGAAATTCGAGACGTCGGCGCCGTCGGCCATCGCGGTGCCGCCGGCTTTACGGATCTCCTCGACGACGGCTTCGGCCGGCGACAACGAGCCGCCGCTCCCGTCACGCGCGCCGCCGAAATCGTTGACGACGACCTTCGCGCCGCGGCTGGCCAGCCCCAGCGCATGCGCGCGTCCGAGGCCATTACCCGCGCCGGTGACGATGGCGACACGTCCGTCGAACCTGATTGCCATGTGCAGTTCCTGCCTCTTCTTCCTTCTCCCCTTGTGGGAGAAGGTGGGCGCGAAGCGCCGGATGAGGGGTCTCTCTCGACAGATGCGCTCGCGGAGAGAGACCCCTCACCCGCCTCGCGTTCCGCGAGGCACCCTCTCCCACAAGGGGAGAGGGTCAGACCCGCGAAAATTTGTCAGCTTTTGAGCAGTGATGGATGGCGGGGTCAAGCCCGGCCATGGCGGCTTGGGCCTACGCGAAATAGATCAACCCGAGCCAGTCGGCGACCAGCGCCGGCCTGTCCTCGCCTTCGATCTCCACCGTGACGTTGGTGCGGGACTGCAACTCGTTGGGCTTGCGCAGCTTGGCTTCCGCTAGCACGAAACGGCCGCGGACGCGCTTGCCCGAGCGCACCGGCGAGATGAAGCGCAGCTTGTCGAAGCCGTAATTGACGCCCATCGTGGTGCCGGCGATGACCGGCATCACCTCGTAGGACATGATCGACAGCAGCGACATCGTCAGGAAGCCGTGGGCGATGGTGGTGCCGAAGGCGGTCTCCTTCTTCGCGCGCTCCGGATCGACATGGATGAACTGGTGATCCTCGATCACGTCGGCATAGGTGTCGATGCGTGGCTGATCGACCAGATGCCACGACGACACGCCGATCTCCTTGCCGACCATGGCCTGATAGGCTTCGAGGGAAATCGGCGGCTTCTTCCAGACTTCGTTCACTTAGGTCTCACTCCGTGTTTTCGGCAGCTCCGGAAAATCCTCTTCCCGGAATTCGCGACCGCGCAGGGGATCGTTGCGGTCGTCGTCGCGTTCCAGCCGTCTGAGCTGCACGCGGCGGATCTTGCCCGAGATCGTCTTCGGCAGCTCGGTGACGATTTCAAGGCGGCGGATGCGCTTGAACGGCGCAAGGCGCGTGTGCAGATGCCTGAAGATCGAGAGCGCGGTCTCGGGCGAGCGCTCCGCACCTGATGTCAGCAGCACAAAGGCCTTGGGGATCGCGAGCCGGATCGGGTCCGGGCTCGGTACCACCGCGGCTTCCGCGACGAGCTCATGCTCGAGCAGCACGCTCTCGAGCTCGAACGGGCTGATGCGATAATCGGAGGATTTGAACACGTCGTCGGAACGGCCAACGAAGGTGAGATAGCCATCCTCGTCTGCGAACACGACGTCACCGCTGCGGTAGAGTGCGCCTTCCGCGCCCGAGAGCTTGCCGTCGTCGCCCTGATAGCCCTGCATCAGGCCGGCCGGACGGTCAGCCCCGAGCACCAGCGCCACCTCGCCCTCCTTCGCCGGATGGCCGTCGGCGTCACTGACCTGCACGCGATAGCCCGGCAGCGGCCGGCCCATCGAGCCGACCTTGATCTTTTGGCCCGGCGAGTTGCCGGCCAGCGCGGTGGTCTCGGTCTGGCCGTAGCCGTCGCGGATGGTGAGGCCCCAGGCGGCCTGCACCTGGTCGATCACTTCCGGATTGAGCGGCTCGCCCGCGCCGCAGACCTCGCGCAAGCTCACCTTGAACGCCGCAAGGTTCTCCTGGATGAACAGCCGCCACACCGTCGGCGGCGCGCACAGCGTGGTGACGCCGCAGCGGCCGATGGTGGCAAGCAGACCCTTGGCATCGAAGCGCGGCTGGTTGACCACGAACACGGTCGCACCCGCATTCCACGGCGCGAAGAAGCAGCTCCAGGCGTGCTTGGCCCAGCCGGGCGATGAGATGTTGAGGTGGACGTCGCCCGGCTTCAGCCCGATCCAGTACATGGTCGAGAGATGGCCGACGGGATAACTGCGCTGGCTGTGCAGCACCAGCTTTGGTTTCGCCGTGGTGCCCGAGGTGAAATAGAGCAGCATCGGGTCGTCGGCATTGGTCGGACCGTCAGCCGTAAAGCTCTGCGAAGCCTTCGCTGCCTCGTCATAGGCAAGCCAGCCATCGGAGGCCGCACCGACGACGATGCGGACGATATTCTCAGCACCGAGACTTGCGAATTTCGTGACCTGGTCTTGCGCCGCGACCACCGCCTTCGCCTTGCCGCGATCGAGCCGGTCGCGCAGTTCGTCCGCGGTGAGCAGCGTGGTGGCGGGAATCACGACGACGCCGAGCTTCATCGCCGCCAGCATCGTCTCCCACAACGGCACCACATTGCCGAGCAGCAGCAGCAGGTGGTCGCCGCGCTTCAGACCCTGCGCGCGCAGGAAGTTGGCGACCTGGTTGGAGCGCTGCGAGAGCGCCGCGAAAGACAGCTTGGTTTGCTTGTCCTGTGCGGCATCGACGATCCAGAGCGCGGGCCGGTCCTTGGCGTCCGCATCCTTCGCGAGCTCGTCGAACCAGTCGAGCGCCCAATTGAAGGGAACCGGATCGGGCCAGCGGAAGTCTTTGACCGCTGTCTCGTAATCCGTGCGGTGTTTAAGCAGAAACGCGCGCGCGTCCTGAAATGTCGTCATTAGGCTTTCCCGGCTAGCCCCCTAACGTGCTTGATAATTCCGGAAAAATCCACCCCGCCCTGCCCGGCGGCATCGAAGGACTGATAGATCTCCTGCGCATGCTTGCCGAGCGGCGTGGCCGCTCCCGCGGCCTTGGCGGCGTCCTGCGCCAGCGTCAGATCCTTCACCATCAGCGCCGAGGCAAAGCCCGGCTTGTAATCGTTGTTGGCGGGCGAGGTCGGCACCGGCCCCGGCACCGGGCAATAGGTCGTCAGCGACCAGCACTGGCCCGACGAGGTCGAAGCGACGTCGAACAGCGCCTGATGCGAGAGCCCGAGCTTCTCACCGAGCGCAAAGGCCTCGCTCACCGCGATCATGGAAATGCCGAGGATCATGTTGTTGCAGATCTTTGCCGCCTGCCCGGCGCCGGCACCGCCGCAATGCACGATCTTCTTGCCCATCTTCTCCAGCACGGGCCTTGCCGCCGCAAACGCGCTCTCCTCGCCGCCGCACATGAAGGTGAGCGTCGCGCCCTTGGCACCACCCGTACCGCCGGACACCGGCGCATCGACCGAGAGCACGCCATGCTTGGCCGCCAGCGCATGCGCCTGACGCGCGCTCTCGACGTCGATGGTGGAGCTGTCGATGATCAGGGCGCCCTTGGCCATGGCGGGAACAACCTCGCTCCAGACGCCGAGCACGTGCTTGCCAGCCGGCAGCATGGTGACGACGACATCGGCGCCCTTCACCGCACCCGACGCGCTCTCAGCGATGGCGGCGCCATCGGCCTTGGCCTGGTTGCGCGAGGCCTCCGCGAGATCGAACGCCACCACCTTGTGGCCGGCCTTGACCAGATTGGCCGCCATCGGGCCGCCCATGTTGCCGAGACCGATGAATGCGATCGTGGCCATATCGATATCCTCCGCTAGACGTTTCGTTGATTAGTTGAACTTCAGTTCGTCGGCGCCGATCTCGGCGAAATACGGCGCAATCATCGCCGGCGTCACGTCCTCGATGCGCGGCGGCGACCAGGTCGGATTGCGGTCCTTGTCGATCACGGCCGCGCGCACGCCTTCGCGGAAATCGTCGCTGCGGAAGACCTCCAGCGCAGCGCGATATTCGCGCACCAGGCACTCTTCCAGGCTCGATGCGGTGCGCGCGAGCCGCAGCAGCTTCAACGTCACCACCATGCCGCGCGGCGATTTTTCGTTGAGCGTCTTCAGCGTCGACTGCGCGAACTCCGACCCGTCGCGCTTGAGCGCAGCGACGATGTCCTCCATGCGGTCGAAGCCGAACAACGCGTCGATAACAGGCTCTTTCGCGGCGACCGGCCCCGCGGTCTCCCCGGTCGCAAAACCGTTGATGAGCTTGCTCACGTCGGCTGCGGTCGCCCCGGAACGAGTCCTTGTCAGAGCCTCGCGCAGTTCCGGCAATTTCACCGCCGGCACGACAGCATCGGCGAACTTCGCATGGATTGCATCGGGCCCGTTCATGGTCTGGCCGGTCAGGCCGAAATACGTGCCGATCTCGCCCGGCGAGCGCGACAACAGAAAGGTGCCGCCGACATCGGGGAAGAAGCCGAGCCCGACCTCGGGCATCGCGAGCCTGGTGCGGTCGGTGACGACGCGGTGGCTGGCATGGGCGGAGAGCCCGACGCCACCGCCCATCACGATGCCGTCCATGAACGCGACATACGGTTTCGGAAACTTCTTGATCCGGGCGTTGAGGATGTACTCCTCACGCCACAGGATCTTGCCGAGGTCACCATTGACCTTCGAGCTTTCCCAGAGCGTGCGGATGTCGCCGCCGGCACAGAGGCCGCGCTCGCCGGCCCCCTCCAGCAGGATCACGGCGACGGCCGGATCAGTCTCGAAGCGGTCAAGCGCGGTCTCGATGTCCCGAAACATCTCCAGCGTCACGGCATTGATGGCCTTGGGGCGGTTGAGCCGGATCACCCCGGCTGCGCCCTCGACGCGGGCGACCAGATCGCCCTCCTCCACTGAACTCATCGCGCGCCCTCGATCAATTTGCGCGCCACGATGAGCCGCATGATTTCATTGGTGCCTTCGAGGATCTGGTGCACGCGCAGATCGCGCACGATCTTCTCGATACCGTATTCGCTGAGATAGCCGTAGCCGCCATGGAGCTGGAGCGCCTGGTTGGCGACCTCGAAGCCGACGTCGGTGCCGAAGCGCTTTGCCATGGCGCAGAGCATGGTGGCATCGGGGTCCTTGCGGTCGAGCGCCGCCGCTGCGCGCCACAGGAAGGTGCGCGCGGCCTCGAGCTCGATCGCCATGTCGGCGAGACGGAATTGCAATGCCTGGAATTCGTCGAGACGTTTTCCAAAAGCCTTGCGCTCCTTCATGTAGGTGCGCGCCTTGTCGAGCGCGGTCTGCGCGCCGCCGAGCGAGCATGCGGTGATGTTGAGGCGGCCGCCGTCGAGGCCGGCCATCGCGATCTTGAAGCCGATGCCCTCCTCGCCGAGGCGGTTGGCGACCGGCACGCGCGCGTTCTCGAACATCACGGCGCGGGTCGGCTGCGCATTCCAGCCCATTTTGCGCTCATTGGCGCCGTAGGAGACGCCGGGCGTGTTGCCGTCGATCACGAGGGTCGAGACGCCGCCGGCACCGTCACCGCCGGTTCGGACCATGGCGACAAGAAGATCCGTGCCGCCGGCGCCGGAGATGAACTGCTTCTGGCCGTTGAGGACGTAATGATCGCCGTCACGCACGGCACGGGTGCGCAGCGCTGCCGCATCGGAGCCGGCGCCCGGCTCGGTCAGGCAGTAGCTCGCGATCAGCTCCATCGAGCAGAGTTTCGGCAACCATTTGTGGCGCTGGGTGTCGCTGCCGAAGGCATCGATCATCCAGGACGCCATGTTGTGGATGGAGATGAAGGCCGAGGTGGTCGGACAGCCCGTTGCCAGCGCCTCGAAGATCAGCGCCGCGTCGAACCGCGTCATGGCGGAACCGCCGACATCCTCGCGGATGTAGATGCCGCCCATGCCGAGGGTCGCCGCCTCACGCATCACGTCGACGGGGAAATGCTTTTCCTCGTCCCAGCGCAGCGCGTGCGGCGCGATCTTCTCGGCCGCAAACGCCAACGCCATGTCGCGAACCGCGACCTGATCCTCGTTCAGAGCGAACTGCATCCCCGGCCTCGCTCTTGAGAGGGTTACTTCATCAGCGGGATCGAGAACTCCGCACCTTCCTTGACGCCGGACGGCCAGCGCGAGGTCACCGTCTTGGTCTTGGTGTAGAAGCGCACCGAGTCCGGGCCGTGCTGGTTGAGATCGCCGAAGCCCGACTTCTTCCAGCCGCCGAAGGTGTAGTAGGCGATCGGCACCGGGATCGGCACGTTGACGCCGACCATGCCGACATTGACCTTGGCCGCGAAGTCGCGCGCGGCGTCGCCGTCGCGGGTGAAGATGGCGACGCCGTTGCCGTAGTCATGATCCGACGGCAACGCCAGCGCTTCCTTGTAGTCGTGCGCGCGCACGACCGAGAGCACGGGCCCAAAGATTTCTTCCTTGTAGATCCGCATGTCCTTGGTGACGTTGTCGAACAGCGAACCGCCGAGATAGAAGCCCTTCTCGTAGCCCTGCATCTTGAAGCCGCGGCCGTCGACGGCGAGCGTCGCGCCTTCCTTGATGCCGATGTCGATGTAGCTCTTGACCTTCTCGACCGCCTCGCGCGTCACCAGCGGACCGTAGTCCGCCGACGGATCGATCGAGGTACCGATCTTGAGCGACTCGACGCGCGGGATCAGCTTTTCCATCAGCCGGTCGGCGGTGGACTTGCCGACGGGGACCGCGACCGACACGGCCATGCAACGCTCGCCGGCCGAGCCGTAGCCTGCACCGATCAGCGCGTCGACCGCCTGGTCCATGTCAGCGTCGGGCATGATGATGGCGTGGTTCTTGGCCCCGCCGAAACACTGGCAGCGCTTGCCGGTCTGGGCTGCGCGCTCATAGATGTATTGCGCGATCGGCGTGGAGCCGACGAAGCCGATGGCCTTGATATCGGGATCGTCGAGGATGGCGTCGACAGCTTCCTTGTCGCCGTTGACGACGTTGAGGATGCCAGCCGGCAGGCCCGCCTCGATCATCAGCTCGGCGAGCATCATCGGCACGCCGGGGTCGCGCTCGGACGGCTTCAGGATGAAGGCGTTGCCGCAGGCGATGGCAGGGGCAAACTTCCACATCGGGATCATCGCCGGGAAGTTGAACGGCGTAATGCCCGCAACGACGCCGAGCGGCTGGCGCATGGAATAGATGTCGATCCCGGGGCCGGCGCCTTCGGTATATTCGCCCTTCATCAGATGCGGGATGCCGCAGGCGAACTCCGCGACTTCGAGGCCGCGCTGAATGTCGCCCTTGGCATCCGGCACGGTCTTGCCATGCTCACGCGCGAGCAGCTCGGCGAGCTTGTCGTAGTCGCGCTGCACCAGCTCGACGAATTTCATCATGACGCGGGCCCGGCGCTGCGGGTTGGTCGCGGCCCATTCCGGCTGGGCGGCACGGGCGTTCTCGACCGCGGCGCGGACCTCGGCCTTGGACGCCAGCGCCACCTTGGCCTGGACGTCGCCGGTCATCGGCTCGAAAACGTCGGCAGTGCGGCCCGAGGTGCCCTTGACCTCCTTGCCACCGATGAAATGTCCGATTGAACGCATGGAATGATCTCCTGAGGTCGAGCGTGAACGCTTTGACAAATCCTATCGACCTGCATTTTATAGGATTCAAGTCTGAGATAATGCACCATAGATGTGCGAAAATGCTGGATCAAGGTAGCATCGACTGGGACGACTTCCGCTTCGTGCTGGCCATCGTGCGGGGCGGCTCGGTTTCGGCTGCGGCTAAACAGCTCGGGGTCGACCACGCCACCGTGATCCGCCGCGTCGACCGGCTGGAGAGACACCTCTCGGCAAAGCTGTTTGACCGGCGCAAGACCGGCTATCTCCTCACCGAGGCCGGCCAGCGCGTCGCCGACAGCGCGGAAGCCATGGAATCGACCATCGTCGCCAACCAGGAGCAGGTCGGCGGCTCGGTGGCACGGCTGACCGGAACGGTGCGGATCGGCGCGCCCGACGGCTTCGGCACCGCCTTCCTGGCGCCGCGGCTGGCGCCATTCGCCGACCGCTATCCCGACCTCGATCTGCAACTTGTGGCCACCGCGCGGCTGTTCAGTCTCTCCAAGCGCGAAGCGGATATCGCGATCAGCCTGACCATGCCGAAGGAAGGCCGCATCGTCGGCCGCAAGCTCCTGGACTACCGGCTCGGGCTTTATGCGGCGCCGGCCTATCTCGACCGTTTCCCGAAGATCACCTCGCGGCAGGATCTGCCGCAGCATCGCTTCGTCGGCTACATCGAGGAGCTGCTGTTCACGCCCGAACTCGACTACCTCCCGCAGGTATCGCCGCGGATTTCGGCGCGCTTCCGTAGCGCCAATCTGATCGCGCAGCTCAATTCCACACTCGCGGGCTTCGGCATCGCCGTGCTGCCACACTTCATGGCGAGCGACTACCCGCAGCTGGTGGCGGTTCTGCCGGAGGAGATATCGATCACGCGGACGTTCTGGATGCTGATGCACGCGGACAGCAAGGATCTGGCGCGGATCCGCGCGGTGGCCGACTACATCGGCGAGATCGTGGAGCGCGAGCGGGCGTTGTTTGCGGGGGTAACGACGGTCTCCTAGGGTGGGCAAAGCGAAAGCGTGCCCACCATATCTGTTGCAGGCGTGGACAGATGGTGGGCACGGCGCAAGAGCGCCTTTGCCCACCCTACCGCATCTCAGCTCTGCTTCGCCTTCTTCGCCGCCGTCACCTTCGGCTCGCGCTTCGCGCCATCGAGCGCGCTGTCCTTGCCGGCCTTCAGCACCTCGTCCGACAGTTCGCTGGATCCTGCGATGCGCGCCAGCAGCATGGTGCCGGCCATCGTAGCCAATGTCGCGATGGCCTGCTTGCGCGCGGCCTTGCGCGGCAGGTTGGGGATGAAATCGGTCATCATCTCGACCATCTCGTCGAGCTTTCCGGCAAAGGCCTTGCGCGTCTTCGGGCTCTCGCGGGCGATCTCGGCGCCGAGCGCGGGAATCGAGCAGCCGTGGCCGGGATTGTCCCGATGCAGCGCCGAAAGATAGGTCTCGACGATCTGGGTCAGTTGCTTTTCGGGCGCGACCTGATCGGACTGCTTGCGCCAGTGCTCCATCGAGCGGTCCATGGCGTAGGCAAAGGCCTCGATCACCAGCGCCTCGCGCGAGTCGAAATGCGCGTAGAAGCCGCCATGGGTCAGGCCCGCCTCCTTCATGAGGTCGGCGACGCCGATGCCGTGAGCGCCCTTTTCGCGCAGCCGCACGGAGGCCTTCTTCACGATTCGGTCGTGGGTTTCCTGCTTGTGTTCCCGGGAATAGCGCATGCGGGTCTCATTGAATGTCGGAGATCATCTCATAACACAGAAATGGACCAGGCGGTGCATTAATTCATGTTAAGTTGTCGCGCCGATCATGGAAAAGGTTGCAGTTGCATGGACTGCGAGCGCACCCTTGCCGTCGCGGACAAAGCCCTCGGTGTAGCTGGTCTGGCGTCCCAGCTTGATGATCTTGCCTTCGGCCGAGATCAGCCCGGAACGGACCGACAGCGGGCGCAGGAACGTCATTTTCAGGTCGAGCGTCACTGACGACTGCCCGGCCTCCAGCCGCGTCGAGATCGCGCAGCCCATGGCGGTATCAATCAGCGCCGCGGCGGTCGCGCCGTGCAGGAGGCCAATGGTATTTTCGAGATCCTCGCGCGGCTCAAGTTCCATCACGATCCGGCCCGGCTCGACCACGGCCATGGTGAAACCGATCAATTTTGCGAAGGGCGGCGGCGGCAACCGGCCGTCGCGGATTCCCAGCATCGCGTCCATGCCTGAAAGCCCCATCGCTACTTTTGCAACCGGCGCAGGCACCTGCCAGTCCACCACGCGCTCACGCCGCTGCGCGGGCGAAAACAGGTCGAGTTGATCGTTACAGGTCATGGCGGCCTCTTTGTATGATGTATGTCATACTATGTCACGAACTTCGCCATGGCAACTCCGTCCCCCACCCGCTTGACAAGCAGGGCGTTTCGGCACCGAAGTGATCCCGACCCGCGCGCCTCGCGCATGTCCACGAAACTCCGAGATGCTCCGATGGAAATGCTCAACAATCACTGCGGCGTGACGCGCGATGCGCGCGGCGTCGTCCATGTCGCGATCTGCAACGCCGGCCCGCTCAACATTCTGGGCTCGCCCGTCACCGATGCCGTGCGCGAAGGCCTGCAGACCCTCGCGACTGACCGCAGCATCCGCGTCGTGGTGCTGCGCGGCCAGAGCGAGAAGAGCATGATCGGCGGAGCCGACATCAAGGAGATGGCCAAGCTCGACCAGAAGTCGGCCGAAGCCTTCATCAGCCGCCTGGGCGATCTCTGCGAGGCCGTGCGCCAATTCCCGGCCCCCGTGATCGCGCGGATGCCGGGCTGGTGCCTCGGCGGTGGCCTCGAAGTCGCCGCCGCCTGCGATTTCAGAATCGCTGCACACGATGCGCATTTCGGCATGCCGGAGGTCCGCGTCGGCATCCCCTCGGTGATCCACGCCGCCCTGCTTCCGCGCCTGATCGGCTGGGCCCGCGCCCGCTGGCTGGTGATGACGGCGGAGAACATCGACGCGCCGACGGCGCTGGCCTGGGGACTGGTGGACAAGGTCGCGCCGGAGGGTGGATTGGATGCCGAGGTCGAACACGTCGTGAAGGCGCTGCTCGAATGCGGCCCCGAGGCGCTGCGCTCGCAAAAGGCGCTGCTGCGGCAATGGGAGGAACTGCCGCTGACGGAGTCGGTAAATCTCAGCGTCAAGGTGTTCGGCGAGTCGTTCCTGTCGGACGAGCCGACGCGGCTGATGCAGGCTTTCGTAAACAGGAAGCGGTAGGCTGCCTCCACACTGACGGTGTCATGCCCCGGCTTGACCGGGGCATCCAGTACGCCGCGGCTCATCGGTTCGATCACCACCGCCTCTGGAATACTAGATCGCCCGATCAAGTCGGGCGATGACAGTGCCGTGCGGAGCGACCGCCACGCCAAAGTCCGCGACAGTCACGTCACCCCCTCCAATCGAACGACCAAATCTCATCCGAACCACGACAATTTCTCATGCCGGCTGCGGTTGCATTTTTTGCGCCGCATCATATGATGATCATAATCTTTTCCGTCATCGCTGGGAGTTTCATCATGGCCGAAGCCGCCGATCCCGTCGTCATCGTCTCCGCCGCCCGCACCCCGCTCGGCCGCTTCATGGGCGAGCTGTTGCCGCTGGCGGCACACAAGCTCGGATCGCATGTGATCAACGCCGCGCTGGAGCGCGCCAAGCTTGCGCCCGAGAAGGTGGATGAAGTTTTCATGGGCTGCGTGCTGCCGGCCGGACAAGGCCAGGCGCCGGCGCGACAGGCGGCACGTAGCGCCGGTCTGCCCGACGCCACGGGCGCGACCACGGTCAACAAGGTCTGCGGCTCCGGCATGAAGGCGACCATGCTGGCGCACGACATCATCCGCGCCGGCTCGGCCGAGATCGTCGTCTCTGGCGGCATGGAGAGCATGAGCAACGCGCCCTATCTGCTCGCCAAGGCCCGCGGTGGCTACCGCGCCGGGCACGACCGCATCATCGACCACATGATGATGGACGGGCTGGAGGATGCCTACGAGACCGGCCGTTCCATGGGCGATTTCGGCGAGGCCACCGCGGAAGCCTATCAGTTCACCCGCAAGGACCAGGATGCCTATGCGATGGAGACGCTGAGCCGTGCGCGCAAGGCGGTCGAGAGCGGCGCGTTCAAGGCCGAGATCGCGCCGATCACGCTGACCGAGAAAGCAGGCCCTCGCATCGTCGCCAATGACGAGCATCCGCTGAAGGTCGATCCTGCGAAAATCCCCGGATTGAAGCCGGCGTTCCGCGCCAACGGCACCATCACGCCGGCCGCCTCCTCCGCCAATGCCGACGGCGCCGCGGCGCTGGTGCTGACGAAGCGCTCGCTGGCTGATCGCAACGGCCTGCCGGCAATCGCCGAGATCAAGGGCCACGCCACCCACAGCCAGGAGCCGCAATGGTTCACGACGGCTCCGATCCCGGCGATCCGCAAGCTGCTCGACAAGGTCGGCTGGAGCGCCGGCGATGTCGACCTGTTCGAGATCAACGAGGCCTTCGCCGTGGTGGCGATGGCGGCGCAGCGCGACCTCGGCATCCCGCGCGAGAAGCTGAACATCAACGGCGGCGCCTGCGCGCTTGGCCATCCCATCGGTGCCACCGGCGCGCGGCTGATTGTGACGCTGCTGCACGCGCTCGAGGCGCAAAACCTCAAGCGCGGCGTTGCGGCACTCTGCATTGGCGGCGGTGAAGCCACGGCCATCGCCGTGGAGCGTCTGACGCACTGACCTAGATACGTCCGAAAATGAGGGAACTCTGTCATTTTCGACAGACGCGTCCCGTGCCATTCTACAAGCTCGTGCAGGTGTCTCAAAGCCTGCCCATCAAACATTGAGGCCCAATGATCTCGAACTGGCTCGCGGCGACACTCGGCCGCCGCAATATCCACTACGGCTGGGTGATGGTCGGCGTGACCTTCCTCACCGCGCTGATCAGCGCCGGCACGGTCGGCGCGCCCGGCGTGTTCATCGTCCCGCTTCAGCAGGAGTTCGGCTGGAGCACGGCGCAGATTTCCTCCGCGCTGTCGATCCGCTTCATCCTGTTCGGGCTGATGGCGCCGTTCGCGGCCGCCCTGCTCAACCGCTACGGCCTGCGCAACGTCACGCTGGCCGCCCAGCTCATCGTCGTTTCCGCGCTTGTGGCTTCGCTCGGCATGACGCAAGTCTGGCAGCTCGTGTTGCTGTGGGGCGTCGTGATCGGCATCGGCACCGGCATGACCGCGCTGGTGCTGGGCGCCACCATAGCGACGCGCTGGTTCGCCGCGCGGCGCGGCCTCGTCGTCGGCATCATGACCGCGAGCGTCGCCACCGGCCAGCTCGTATTCCTGCCGCTGCTCGCAAGCCTGACCGAACGTTACGGCTGGCGGCTCGCGCTCGGCTTCGTCTGCATCGCGCTCGGCGTCTCCGCCGTGGCGGTTCTCCTTGCGATGCGCGACCGGCCGAGCGATGTGGGCCTGCGCCCATTCGGCGACGAAGGCACCGAGCCCCTGCCGGCCCCTCCGGTCAGCCATGGTTCGATCACCGGCGTGGCACTCGGCACGCTGCGCGACGCCTCGAAGTCGCGCGCGTTCTGGATCCTGTTTGCGACCTTCTTCGTCTGCGGCGCGTCGACCAACGGCCTCGTCCAGGTGCACCTGATCCCGATGTGCCTCGATTTCGGGATTCCGCAGGTGCAGGCCGCAGGCCTGCTCGCCGCGATGGGCATCTTCGATTTCTTCGGCACGATCATGTCGGGCTGGCTGTCGGACCGCTACGACAACCGCTACCTCCTGTTCTGGTACTACGGCCTGCGCGGGCTCTCGCTGATCTTCCTGCCGTTCAGCGACTTCTCGTTCTACGGGCTGTCGATCTTCGCGATGTTCTACGGCCTCGACTGGATCGCCACGGTGCCGCCGACCGTGCGGCTCACCGCGCAGAAGTTCGGGCCCGAGCGCGCCAATCTGGTGTTCGGCTGGATCTTTGCCGGCCATCAGCTCGGCGCAGGCACTGCGGCGTTCGGTGCCGGCTTCTCGCGGACGGTCTATGAGAGCTACCTGCCCGCGTTCTTCATCGCCGGCGCGCTCTGCGTGTTCGCCTCGCTGATCGTTCTGGCGCTGTCGCGGCAACCGAAGGCCGAGCCGAAGCCGGCGATGGCCTAGTACCTGATCGTGGTGGTGACGCCGAACACTGCGGCGTCACCGATCCGCGAAACGCCGGTCGGATCGTTCGGATTGGGGATGCCGCCGGAGGGCCGGAACACGTATTGGAAGTAAGGCGCGATCAGCCAGCCCGGCTTGATATGCGCCTCGTAGATCATCTCGATCAGCGTCTCGTTGCTGCGCACCGGACTCTGGATGCCGGTGAAAGCCTGCGTATCAATGTCAAGATTGCGCGCGGTGTTCGAAATCCGCATATAGGCCATCGCCACGCCGAAGCGATCGAGCGGACGGCCTGGCGTGAAGCCCACGAAACCGATGCCGCCGTCCACATAAAGGTCGATCAGATTGCGGTCCGGCGGGCTGTAGGCAATGCGGCCGAACGCGGTGACGCCCGGAAGCGAGGCTGACGTGGTGTTGTCCTTCACCTCCGGCGGGCGATAGAGCACCTGCTCGATGACAGCGAAGATACCGTAATTGCCGCGAAGTCTTGCAGGCACACCGCTTCCGCCGGGATCGGCGATCGAGAGCCCCTCGGCCGTAAAACGCTGGCTGTCGAACGAGCCGTAATGCTTCCAGGCGCCCGGCGTGAAATTGCCGGCGAGCGGCCGGCCGCCGATATCGATGTCGTAGTTGAAGCGGACCTGCCCGATCACCCACGGCGGATCGTTGACCCGGAACGCCAGGCCATGATGGTCGCGCAGCTGCGGATCCTGATCGCCCGGACCCGACGGATCGCCGTTGAACACCGCACCGAACGCGGTGATGTTGTCCGTCAGCGCCGCCTTGATGCGGATACCGGGCACAGCGATCGGCGGTGCCGGGCCGCCGGCCGGAAGGTTGCTCGCCTTGATCGCGGGCCAGCCGAAGGTGCCGTTGATGAAGAGGTCGTCGGTCTGGCTGTCGAAGAACTCGACGTCGGCGGCCTGCTGGCCGGCCCTGATGTTCAGGCGGTCGCCAAAGAAGCTCTGCTCGAAATAGGCGTTGTAGAGCCGCTGGTCCGGCAATGCCTCGATCTCGCTGATGGTGGCGAGGTTCATCACGTAGTTGCGGCTCAGCCCCTGGCCGTAGATCACGAACGCATTGGCGTAGAAGCGGCCGCCGGCCCAGCCGACGAGCTTGTCGAGATCGGCATCGACCGAGAGATCGAGGCGCCCGAAATGGATGGCGCCGCGCTTCACGCCGCCGGAGACGTTGGCGATGTTGTCGGCGATATAGGTGGCGCCGAAGTTCAGGCCCTTGTTGGCAAGCCCGTCATGCCATTCGTTGAACCATTTCGGCGCCAGCCATTCGGCCGCGCTTTCGTCCTTGGCGCCGGCGAGCGCGCCGGTGCTCGCCACCGTCGAGGCCAGCACGATCGCGGCCGCATTTCGCAGCGGAAATCTGTGGGACGTCCCGATCACGGCTGATACCGGCTGCGTACGCTACCTGAAGATACCCGTGCGCCGCATGAACAGATAGGCCGCGCCGACCGACGAGGCCATCAGGAGCGCCGCCCAGAGAAATCCGCTCTCGACGTCGGTGAGCGGCAGGCCCTTGGTGTTCATGCCGAAGATGCCGGTGATCAGGGTCGGCGGCAGCAGCAGCGAGGTCACGATGGAGAGCGTGTGGAGGTGGTGGTTGCTCTCCTCCTCGTTCTTGAAGCGCAGCTCCTCCTCGAGCAGGCGGCTGCGTTCGCGGAGCTCGACGATGTCGTGATCGAGCCCGTCCAGCCGCTGCGCCAGCTTGCCGGCGTGAATGCGCAAGGCCGGCGCGAGATGATCGGTGTTCTTCTGATCGAGGCGGTGGAACAGCACGCGCAGGCCGGTGAGCTGGCGATGCAACCTGACGCAGGTCCGGCGCAGCCGGCCGAGATTGCGGCGCATCTCCGGCTTGGCGTCGTCGGCCAAAATCCGTTCCTCGATGTCGTCGATCTCCTGGCCGAGCTTGTCCGCCATCCGGTCCAGCGTATCGGCGACCTCGTCGACGATCTTTTCCAGGAGATGGGCGACGTTGTCGACGCGGTAGCCGCCTTCGAGCACGCGGCGCGTCGCATCGGCCGAGCACAGCGCCTGATGCCGGCCGCTGACGAGAAGATGCTCGGTCATGGCGAAACGCAGGAACGCGGTCTCCTCCGTCGCGCTGTCGATGTCGCGCACGAGATCGGAGAAGACGCCGTAGACGCAATGGTCGATGACGTGAAGCTGCTGGAAAGTGTCGTTGGACAGCAGGAGGTCACGCGCGAGCGGCGGCAGCTGTGACGCCGCGATCCAGGGTCGTGCGCGCGTATCGGTCAGGTTGAAATGCAGCCAGAGCCGGCCGTCATGGCTGAACTCGATCGGCTGGTCGATCGGCAGCGCCTCGGCACTGCCGTCGCCGTGCAGCCGGAACGCCCAGACCAGGCCGGGAATGACGGGCACGGTGTCCGATATCGTGCTGACAAGCTTCGCCGGCTCAGCCATGGCCAACCCCAACCGTCAACAAATGCCCCGCTTCCGGAAGATGGCTGACGGCATCTTCCGGACTTCTCGCGGGTACTCAATTACGGCTTTGTTACAGTTTGATGATGGTGCCGCCCTACTCTGCAGCGAGCCCCGTCGCGGCCATCGCCTCGGCCTCCTTGACGTAGTCGTGCACGACGCGGCCGAACGGCAGCGTGAGATCGGCGATGTAGTGGTGCGCGCCCAGGCAGCGGCGGACCGGGAAATCCGCGACCGGCGCGTTGACATGCGGCACCAGATGCAGCCGGCCGGGCCCCATCCAGGAGCCCTTCGGCACGATGTCGATGAGGTTGATCGCGACGAGTTGGCAAACTTCGAGACGGCCGTCGACGCCCGGGATCATCTTCAGATTGATCTGCGTCTTCGACAGCGTCGCACGGGTGCGATCGCCGTTGCCGGCCATGCTCTCGTGCTTGTAGCCCATCGTGCCCATGGCGACGAGCTGACCGGCATATTCCAGCGTGCCAGTCAGCGTGTCCTTGACGATCTCGAGTTTCGGATGGGCATATTTCTTGGGAAAGCCCCAGATCTCGCGGCCCGCCGCGATCGGCGGATCATCATCCAGATACATCTGCGAGACGAAATTGACCTCCTCGCCGTTGAGGCGCGCGGGGATGACGAGGCCGGATTCGGTGTAGCTGCCGAAGCCGGAGGAGTCCGGCATCTTGATCCATTCGTAGTGCACGATCGGCTGGTCGATCGGCTCCAGCGGCTCAGGCAGGCCGGCGCGGATCAGCTCCGGATCGGTCTCGTAGGTGATGACGAGGAATTCGCGGTTGACGAAGCGATAGGGCCCGGCCGGATAGCTCGGCCCCGCCGCCGGCATGGACGGAAGTCTCAGCACGTCTTCCCTGCGCATCCTGATCTCCTGTGTGTGGTGCCCGCCCGGCGGCGTCAGGCCTGGACCGCAAATTGCTAGCCGCCGTCATTGACTGCGATGTGAAGGATTTCCGTCAGGCGCACGACCTCCCGCCATTTCCGCTGCGGTCGGCCTGCATGCAGACGACGCATCGGCGCTGAAATTGTCATCACGCCGTCACTGCCGGACGCAATCGTTTGGTCCACGCTAGGAGGCACCCATGGACGCCCGCACGTCGCAACCGGCTCATCAGACGCATCAGCCTCCCGCACGGGGCTGGCGCCCCGAACGCTGCGACCGCGTCGCGCTGGTGCTGCAAGGTGGCGGCGCGCTCGGCGCCTACCAGGCCGGCGTCTACCAGGCGCTGCACGAAGCCGGCATCGAGCCCGACTGGGTCTGCGGTGTCTCGATCGGTGCAATCAACTCCGCCATCATCGCCGGCAACAAGCCGGAGAAGCGGCTGGAGGCGCTGCGCATCTTCTGGGAGCGCATCACCAATCGCAAGATCTGGCATTACACGCCCGACGGCGACATCTTCCGCCAGTGGCGCAATCTCACCAGTGCGTGGATGACGTCGGCGATGGGCCAGCCCGGCTTCTTCACCCCGCACCAGGTCAATCCCTGGTTCAGCCCGGTCGGCGCGCACCGCCACCAGCTATTACGACACGATGCCGCTGAAGGAGAGCCTGCTGGAGCTCGTCGACTTCGACCTCATCAACGAGAAGAAGGTCCGTTTCGCGGTCGGCGCGGTCAACGTGCTCTCGGGCAACTTCATCTATTTCGACAACTCCCATGACGAGATCGAGCCGGAGCACATCATGGCCTCCGGCGCCCTGCCCCCGGCGCTGCCGATGGTGCGGATCGGCACCGATCATTTCTGGGACGGCGGCATCGTCTCCAACACGCCGCTCCAGCATCTGCTCGACCAGGAGGATGCGCTCAACTCGCTGGTGTTCCAGGTCGACCTGTTCAGCGCACGGGGCGTGCTGCCGCGCTCGATCCAGGACGTAATGGCCCGCCACAAGGACATCATGTATTCCTCGCGCACGCGCCACAACACCGACGTCTACCGCCGCACGCACAACCTCAAGGTTCTGCTCTACAAGGCCCTGGCGAAAGTCCCGGACGAGCAACTCTCCGACGAGGATCGTAGCCTCAAGGCAAGCCTGCGCAACATGCCGGAGATCGCGATCCTGCACCTGATCTATCAGCAGAAGGCCTATGAGGGCGACGCCAAGGACCACGAATTCTCGGGCACCTCGATGCGCGAGCACTGGACAAGCGGCTACGAGGACACCAAGCGCACCCTGAAGCGCCGCGACTGGATCAAGATGCCCGAGGAAGGCATGGGCCTCGTGGTGCACGACGTGCACCGGGAGACGGAGAGCGCGTAACGGGCGCTCTTCAGACGGACCGCTCCAAACAAAAACTGCGAAAACAACCCCATGCACAGTAGCCGGCGCGTGGCGGATCAATGACTTACGTTTTACCGAAGTCAACTTGACTCGTCGGGCAAAACAGGAGCATGATGGCATCATTGCAAAATCGCACGATGCATCCGCTCCAGGCCGATCGCGCCACATGGTCAGACGGCGCCGCATCCCCTAAATTGCGCGCGGAATGACGTTGGGAGGCTGGCTTGCGCGCCGTCAGCGAAGCCGCTTACTTCTTCGACAGCGACAGATTATTCCCTCCGCAGGAGCCTTCGGGGCGAGCTTGCGGAGCGAAGCGGCGTGCTCCGCCCGATCTGCTCCAGCCGTTGCTTGAAACGCCAGAACGGTCGTCGCGGCAGGTTGCCGTTCGCGTCGGCCGGATTGTTATGAAGTTCTAACCGCAAGACGATCAAGCAAATCGCAGGAGACACCATGTCCAAAGGAAAAGTGCTCGTTGTCGGCTCCAATGCCACCCGTATCGAAATCCAGGGCGGCGGCACCGGACCGACCGGCCAATACCTCAATGAAACCGTCGTGCCGGCGATGGCCGTGATCGATGCCGGCTACGAGGTGGTGCTGGCGACGCCGAACGGCAAGCAACCGTACATCGATCCGGCCTCCGATCATGCGGCCCATTTCGGCGGCGACGAGAAGGCCTACCGGCGGGGACGCGACTTCTTCGACAAGGACCCGGCGATGACCAACGTCCATACGTTGCGCGCGATCGTGGACGGAGGACTGGATCAATATGCCGCCGTTTTTGTCCCCGGCGGGCAGGGCCCGGTCGTCGACCTCATGCAGGATCCCGAGCTCGGCAAGATTCTGCGATATTTCCACGAACGGAAGAAGATCACGGCGCTGCTCTGCCACGGACCGATCGCAACTCTGGCCACCCTGCCCGACGCCAAGGCCTATCGCGCCGCCCTGATCGCCGGCGACAAGGCCAAGGTCGCGGAGCTGGGCAAGGGCTGGCAATATGCGGGATACAAGATGACGGTGTTCACCGCCTCGGAAGAGATACCGATCGAGGAGCAGTTCCTGCACGGCAAGATCTACTTCACCATGCCGGACGCGCTGGGAGCTGCGGGTGCCGAGGTCAGCCGAAGCGCCGTCGACTTCGAGCCTTACGTCGTCGAGGACCGCGAGCTGATCACCGGCCAGAATCCGCGGTCCGACCATCCCATCGCGGCAAAGCTGATCGCAGCGCTCGACCGCGCCACTGTGGCGGCGTAAGCGTCTACTCCAATGTCATCCGGCCCTGTGCGCAATTGCGCACAGGGGCCGGGAGGAAATCGGGACGGAAGCGTGCCTCAGCGGCATCCGGCTTCTTTCGGACCGCGTTCCGTGAAACTAACAGGTCTTCTGCTGCAAGTGCTGCACGCAGGTGCAGGTCTTCGCCGCCGGATATTTCACGTCGTAATAGGGAAAACTCGACGTGGCGGGGGTGTTCGTCGAGCAGCGGGGGAACAGGTAATAGCTGTCGGACAGCTTCACCGTGCCGGCGATCGTGAAGCCGAGGTTGGGCGCGTAGTCGTAGGACACCTCGCTCAGAATGAGCGAGATGTTGGCATTGCTGGTGCCGCCCGGCGCGGTAAAGGACGACAAGGTCATCTGCTGACCGGCGGCCCTCGCACCCGACGTACTGGTCGACTTGCTC
Organism: Bradyrhizobium sp. S3.7.6; assembly: GCF_054061875.1. Lineage (NCBI taxonomy): Bacteria > Pseudomonadati > Pseudomonadota > Alphaproteobacteria > Hyphomicrobiales > Nitrobacteraceae > Bradyrhizobium > Bradyrhizobium sp. S3.7.6. Next base: position 5,953,100 of record NZ_JBSSEQ010000001.1, read on the forward strand.
CATTGCACCGTCGCGTTGCCATTGCTGTCGGTCGAGACCTCGGAGACCGTGATCGTCATCAGCGAGGTGCTGCCGTTCTTGATGGGATAGGGAGCCATGATGGAGCTCGCCGCAGCGAGAATGCCGTCCATCTGGGTCGACGTGACGGCCGTGTTCTGCGAGATCATGTCGGCAACGCTGTGCGCAGTCGCGCTGACCTTGACGTTCATGGCGAGCCCGTTCCCGAGCTCGACGCCGCCGACATAGAGCACCAGCATGAACGGTGTCACGATGGCGAACTCCGTCGCTGCAACAGCGCGTACATCGGTCAACATCTGCCGAGCGCGAGACGACAGGGCGGAGATCATCAGGTAGCTCCTGGCTCGTTCTGGAACGCGGCGGACGACATGAGCAGCCGGTTGCCATTGCTAAGGTTCGAGAGATTGAAGCCGAGCGGCCCGAGCACGACCGGCCAGACATACATGACGCGGAGAACGACGATATCGCCGGAATCGCCCGGATTGTATTGCCAGCTGTTGGTCACATTGCCCGAGCCGTCGAAGGTCAGCGTGGGCGTCGCCGTGTTCGCGGAAGACCAGGACGTTGCGACCTGCATGTCGACCATCAGGCCGCTGCAATTGAACAGGATTACGATCTGATCGCAGACCTTCTGCTTGAAAACCGCCTGGTTCATCTGCGCCGACTGAACCTGCCCCGTCATGACGAGACGCGCCGACTGGCGCACCACGGTTTCAAGCATCTGCTGGGCAAAGAAAACCAGAAACGTCTGGATGAGCGCGATGATGAGGGCGAGAAACGGCGCGGCAACGAGCGCGAATTCGACGGCCGTGGCTCCGCGGCTATCGCCGGCGAAGGCGGCCCAGCGGTTGCGGCATCTTTTCGTTGTCGTGACCTGTCGGGTCATGGCGCCTTCCCTACTGCACGAGGCTGGCCGTGCTGGATGCAACCTTGATGAACAGGTTGGTCAGCGCCGCGGAAATGTCGCCACCTGTCTGCACGCTCGCATACAGACCGGGCGATGCGCACGATTGCAGCCGTGTCGCGATCGTGCCGGTCGACGAGGATGGATTGTTGAACTGCGAGATGCGGCTCGTGTACCAGCTGTCGCTCAGCTGCAGATACTCGGTGTAGAGGACCGCGATGCGAATGCCGCGGTTCTTGATCGTCGTGCAGACCGTCGTGTCGAGCGGTTGCTGGCACCGCAAGGTCGTCGAGTTGGCTGTCGGAAGCGCATAGGTGGCATTGGGGTCGCAGGAGCCCCCCGTCTTCGGGATGAGCTTGTCCTCGACGCCGTCGGTGACGAGGAAGACCACCTCCTGCGGCGTATCGCCCTGTTGGTTGGTGCCGGTGCCCGGCGCAGGCATCACGGTGTTGACGCCCGTGAGCCCGCCCGAGATGTCCGTGCCGTAGTCGGTGGTGTAGGTGCAGTTGCCCTTGCTATCGACAATGGGGCAGTTCTGGTGGTCGACCGTCAGGAGCTGAATGTTGTTGATCTTCGTGGCGGCGGTGTCCGGCGTGGTCAGCACCTGAATCGTGTTGAGGGCGTAGTCGAAGGTGTAGATGGCGGCCTTGTAGGTCGTGTTGTTGAGCGCCGACATGCACTGCATGACGCCGCCCGTCACACCCGCCTGCGGGCACGTCCAGGGTCCCTTCAGCAATTGCGTAACGGCGTTGGTCACGAGATCGATGCGCAGCGTGATGTTGTTTGCGCGTGCGACGGTGAGATTGTCCTTGTTCGTCGAGCTGGCAGTTGCGTTGTTGGGACGCGCCTCATGGCAGGCGAACGAGCAATTCTTCGCGTAGCTGGGCTGGTTCTTCGTGGCCGCGATCATGTTGGTGATGTCGGCCTGCGTCGCGGCAAGCGCCATCGACGGCGAGTCGTCCAGCAGCAGGTAGAAATTCATGTTGGGCGCACTCGACGCCTTCGCCGTTGAGGAGCCAGAGACGTCCCAGGTCTGCCTGCCGAGAACGCTGGGGAAATTATTGACGGACTGCGCGGTGTAGGAAACCGTGATGCTTCGTGCGAGGCCGGAATCCGTGACGGTGATGGTCGGCGTCGGCGTCGCCGTCAGACCGGGAAGATTCGCCTTCGCTGCAAAGACGGCTGCGGCGGTCGCCTGGACGACCGTCTTGTCGGTCTGGGTCAGCATCGCCGGCCGCACGGCTGCGATCGCGGCCGCGTCGGCGGCTGCGTTCAATTGCTCCCGCTTGCGGACGGCCTGCGTGTAATCGAGCGTCATGCCCAGGAGAAAGACGATCGGCACCATCGTGAGGGCGAAGATAACGGCGATGTTGGCCTTCCGGTCTCTTGCGAAACGGAGCACTACCCGGCGGAGCATGACCTTCATCCTGATTGCCGTCGTGGCGGCAGAGAGCAATTCCTAAAGTCTTTTGATCGGGGCAACCGGTGGGATTACCGCTGCCGGTCAGCCCGCCAATCGCAGGCTGGAATATGGATATGGCCTTCTTAATCAACACTTACGGGCAATCCACAAACAGGGAGTGCAACGGAGTGAGATGTTCCATATCGAGAAGACATCATTAACGTCGGTTAAACGCGATCGCAGAGATTGAGGGGTAAGCGGCCTCAGGTGCGGTCGATACGGCCTCAACGCCGGCGCTGGCGGGTGCGTCCGGTGGGCTGCGCAGCATCAGCGCGCAGCAGGCACGTCGGTCTGGTTAAGGACGGCTATGGCACAGAGGCCAAGGCATCATGCCGTCATTGGGCATCTGCGCCATCGTCGTCTTCAACTTGCAGAATGGTGTCGGATAGCAGAGCGGCGGCCTTTTGAAGCGGCGCTATGAACCGGTCCAGTTCGGCGAAGCTCACGCGGGCCACCGGTACAGAGACGCCGAGGCAAGCGATCAATTCCCGATCCGGTGACAGAATGGGGACGGCGCACCCCACCACCCCCTTGACGTACTCTTCGTTTGTCTTGGCCCAGCCGCGTTGTCGCGTCTCCTCGAGAACCTTCATCAGCGCGTGGACATCGACGATCGTCGTTTCGGTGAATTTGGTCAGGGGTAGCGCGCGGCACAGCTTCGCCCGGATCCGCTCGGGCAGTCTGCTCATATAGATCTTTCCGGTCGACGTGCAGTGTAACGGCGCCGCTTCCCCCGGATTGAACTGAAGACCTTGCGGCTCCGAAACGCGAACGCTGTCGACATAGGCAACGACGTTGTCGCGTACGACGCCGATCTCACACTGTTCGCCGATTTCTCCCGCGACCGCCCGAAGCACCGCATGCCGCCGCGCAGTACGAAACGCAGCGCCGATGACGGTGGCCGACAGTGTGACGAGCTGGTTGCCCACAACGTACCGCTTGGTACCCAACGCCTTCTGAAGCAGTCCGCGGTCTTCGAGGTTTCCGATCAACCTGTGTGCCGTTGGAAGCGGCAGCGAAAGAGCCTTTGCGATCTCCGCGGCCGAGACGGCTTTGCGCTGGTCGGCAACATGCCGAACGATCGCGAAAGCCCGATCCAACGGTCCTTCCTTCCCAATTCGCTTCGTCATTTCCCACCCGGCCAAAACTGGAAGTGAAATCAAGATCAACGCCGAGTATTATCATTTTTCGGAATAAAACCTATTGAAATTCGACATAATCGATTGTCGAAATCCTGAAAGCTCATATTCTTGGCGTCACCGGCGATTGACCAGAAATTGTGCAGTGCGGTCTCGCCGTTCCGAAAATCGCGCTCCGCCGCTTGGCCGGGAGCCAAGTTCTGCCGGCGCGCTCAACAGGAGATGTGCATGTCTCGTCATTACGACGTGGACGCCGTGAGGAAGGAATTCCCCGCCGTCGAACGGATGGTCTATCTGGATTCCGGGTTTCAAACGCCGCTCGCGCGTCCCGTGAAGGCCGCGATCGAGCTTTTCCTTCGCGAGGGCTTCGAGACAGCCGGTCCGAAGAGCATCTGGCTCGATCGGGTCGAGCAGACCCGTGCCAAGGTCGCCCGCTTTCTCGGCGTGACGGCGGATGAGATTGCCTTCACGAAAAACACGTCGGAAAGCATGAACATTGCGGCAAACGCACTGCCGCTACAGGCCGGCGACAACGTCCTGATGATCCACGGCGATCACCCGAACAACGCCTACGCGTTCCTCAATCTGCAACGGAAGGGCGTCGAGGTCCGCTTCATCCCGATGACGGAAATCGTCGACGCCGACAGCTTTGCTCCCTTCATTGACGAAAGGACGCGTGCGATCTCGATGTCGCATGTGACTTTTCACGCCGGTCACCGCTTTGACATCGAGAGCGTCGGCGCGATGTGCGTCAGGAACAAGCTCCACTTCGTGGTGGACGTGATGCAGGCCATCGGAGTCGTGCCTGTTAACGCCAAGGCGATCGGCGCAAGCTTCATCGGCTCCGGCAGCCACAAGGGATTACTGGTTCCGCAAGGGCTCGGGCTGCTCTATTGGGACAAGACGCTCAAGGAGCTCGAGCCGGCCTACCTGGCGGCTGCGAGCCTCGCCGAGATCCCGAGCGATCTCATCGCGCGTGCCGACGGGATGGCGCCCTCGCCGGCCGCCAGGCGCTTCGAGCTGGGCAACTTCAACCTGCCCGCAGTCCACGCCCTCGGTGCTTCGCTCGACATGATCGAGCAGATCGGGGTGCAGAACATCCAGAACCACTGCTTCGATCTCGGCGATCACCTGATTGCACGCCTGGACGAGCTGGACGTCCGCCTCGTTGGTCCGCGCGAGCGCAAGCATCGCGCGCCGCACATCTACGTCATCGCCCTGCCCGCGGCAGACTGGCTCGGCCATTTCGAGGAGAACGGCGTGCGCGTGTCGCCCGAACGAGATGGCATTCGCGTCTCGCTCGGCATGTTCAACACCGCCACCGACATCGATCGCCTGATCGACGTCATCCGCCGGCGAGGGCTCGGACGCCCGTCCGTCGCAGCTTGAGTCTGACAAACGATGGGAAGGCAAAAACCATGAAGAAGCTCGTTCAGCTCTTGGGACTTCTCCCGGCGCTCCTGGCTGTCAACGCAAGCCCGGCCGCGGCAGCCGACAGCCCGACGCTCGACAAGATCAAATCCAGCGGATCGATCACGATCGGCTACCGTGAGGCTTCGATACCGTTCTCGTACCTCGGGCCGGATCAGAAGCCCATTGGCTTCTCGCTCGATCTCTGCGCGGCGATCGTCGATCGCATCAAGGATGAGCTGAAGTTGCCCGGTCTGAAGGTCAACTACACGCCGGTGAACTCCTCGAACCGGATTCCCCTGATCCAGAGCGGGACTGTCGACATCGAATGCGGCGGCACCGCCAACGACAAGAAGCGGCAGGAACAGGTCTCGTTCTCGGTCGCAACGTTCGTCAGCCAGCCGCGCTGGCTCGTCAAGGCCGCCAGTGGCGTGAAGACCGCCGGCGACCTGAAGGGCAAGACGGTTGTCGCCACGCAAGGCTCCAACGCAGTCGGTTTCGCGCAGAGCGTCAACGCCAAGGAGCAGCTCGGCCTCAACATCGTCCAGGCCAAGGACCATGCGGAGTCCTTCCTGATGCTAAATACCGGCCGTGCCGTCGCCTTCATGGAGGACGATATCCTTCTCGCCGGGCTCAAGGCTGCGGCGCCGAATCCGGACGCGCTCCTGTTCCTTTCCGAGGGTTACGCGAAGATCTACTATGGACTGATGTTCACGAAGGGCGATGCCGGCTTCAAGAGGCTCGTCGACGACGTTCTCTCCAAGCAGATGGCATCCGGCCAGTTCGAGAAGACCTACGCGAAATGGTTTACCAGGCCGATCCCGCCCAAGGGTGAGAACCTCGCATTCCCGCTCACCGACGAGTTGATGGAGCGGATCGCACATCCCAGCGATGCCGTCGACTGATTGACGGAGCTGATCGTCCCGGAAAGTCATCCTCGTCCGCACCTGCAACCCGGAGGCTCGCGATGTTCGGAGTGCTTTTTGAACAGGCGGCAGACGGCCAGCGCTATATCGACTGGCTTCTGTCGGGTCTCGGTTGGACCCTGGCTCTGGCCTTCTTCGGCTGGTGGATCGCCTTCGGTATCGGCGTGTTCGTCGGCGTGGGCCGCACAGTCCAGAATCGTTTCGTCTCGATTCCGGCCCGGCTCTACGTCGAGATATTCCGAAACATCCCTGTCCTGGTGCAGATGTTCCTCTGGTACTTCGTTTTCCCGGAGGTGGTGCCGACCGCGCTCGGAAATGCCATCAAGCAGATGCCGCCGCCTTGGGCATCGTTCTTCCCGGCTCTCCTTTGCCTCGGACTCTACACGGCGTCTCGGATAGCCGAGCAGGTCCGGGCCGGCATCGAAGCGCTTCCTAAGGGGCAGATCGAGGCCGCCAACGCTCTCGGCCTCAGTGGCTACCTCACCTATCGGTACATCGTCGTGCCGCAGGCTCTGCGCCTGATCGTGCCGAGCCTCACCAGCGAGGTGATGGGAATATACAAGAACACCTCCGTCGCACTCACGATCGGCTTGATGGAGCTGACCGCACAGGCGCGCCAGATCAGCGAGGCAACGTTCCAGACATTCTCGGCATTCGGCGCGGCGACGATCATCTATCTTTGCCTGGCGCTGGTTGCATATCAGATCATGACGCTCATCGACAAAGCCTTCAGGATCCCGGGTAGCGCCCCGGTGAAGCTCACTGCTGAACAGGATCTCGCCGCCGACATGCAGCAAGGCAGCGCTCTGCCTGGCGCCATGGAGACCGTGAAATGAACACCCTCGATTTCTCGATCGTCGCGCAGTCGTGGCCTTATCTCTGGTCGGGCCTGCTCTTCTCGCTTTCGCTCACGGCGGCCGCATTCGCCATCGGCATGGTCCTCGGAACCTGTCTTGCGCTGGTACAGCACTTCGAGGTCCCGGTGTTCGCCCAGATCGTCCGCGGCTACGTCGCGATCATCCGGTCGATCCCGCTGATCCTGGTTCTCTTCTGGTTCTTCTTCCTGGTGCCGATCGTGCTTGGGCACCTGAGCGGCAACGGCCGCCCGATCCCGATCGGGGCGACCTACACGGCGTTCATCACCTTTGGCTTGTTTGAAGCCGCCTACTACTCCGAGATCATCCGCGTTGGACTGCGGGCCGTGAACAAGGGGCAGTTCGAGGCCTGCCAGGCGCTCGCGCTGTCGACCTACGACACCTACCGCCATGTCGTTCTGCCGCAAGTCCTTCGCGTGGCGAGCCCGATCATCCTGAGCCAGACGATCATCCTGTTTCAGGACACGTCTCTCGTTTACGTGCTGTCGTTGACGGATCTTCTGGGCGCGGCTTCCAAGCTCGCACAGCTCAATGGACGTCTCGTCGAGATGTACCTCGTCGTCGCGGTGGCCTACCTCGTGATCAGCTCGGTGGCCTCCCAGTGCGTCGCCACCCTTCGCAAGCGATATGGCCTTGCCACGGCACGGTGATCATCGAGATAACAAACGGCCTCGTATTCGGGAGACGAACATGCCTCAAGCGACTGTCAGCAATGCTACGCAGCCCAATGCAATCGTCCTCGTCGAAAACGTGATGAAACGATTCGGCGCATTCAATGCGCTGAACGACGTCAATCTCAGGGTCGGCAAGGGCGAGAAGATCGTCCTGTGCGGCCCTTCGGGCTCCGGCAAGTCGACGCTCATCCGGTGCATCAACCATATCGAGAAACACGACGGCGGCAGGATCGTCGTCGACGGTGTCGAATTGAGCAACCGCATGGCCGACATCAACAGCGTGCGCTGCGAGGTCGGGATGGTCTTTCAGAGCTTCAACCTCTTTCCGCACCTCACGGTTGCCGAGAACTGCATGCTGGCTCCGATGAAGGTTCGCGGCATCTCGCAGGCGGAAGCGCGCGATCGCGCACTCGGCTTGCTGCGGAAGGTCCGCATTCAGGATCAGGCGGACAAGTATCCCGCACAATTGTCGGGTGGCCAGCAGCAACGCGTCGCCATCGCGCGGGCGCTGTGCATGCAGCCCAAGATCATGCTGTTCGACGAACCGACGTCCGCTCTCGACCCCGAGATGGTCAAGGAAGTGCTGGACACCATGGTCGAGCTGGCGCGAGATGGAATGACGATGGTCTGCGTGACGCACGAGATGGGATTCGCCCGCGAGGTCGCCGATCGGGTCGTCTTCATGGATCGCGGAAGCATCGTGGAGGAAGCGGATCCGGAGACATTCTTCCGGGCTCCGCGCACGGAACGGGCGAAGGGCTTCCTGAACCAGATCATCCACTAGGATCCCGCTCGGCCGAGACCAGGCGCCGTCGGTAACGGCAGCTGCTCGACGCGTTCGTCCACGGTCCCCCGCTTCGAGACATATTGCCATTAGACTCCCCGCCGCAAACGTGGAGAATACCCCCGCACGTCACGTGCGCAGTGCACACCAAGATGCGCCAGGGGAAACAAAATGCCGGCTGCCTTCCCGTCCTCCCTACCCACCATCCCGACCGCTCCTTTGACCGCCCGGATGCGCGATGCGCTGCGCGCGATCGTCGGCGAGAAGGGCCTGATCGAGGACGAGCACGGCAAGCAGCCGTTCGTCACGGATTGGCGCGGATTGCTGGTTGGCGGCGCGGGCGCCGTCGTTCGTCCTGGCAGCACCGAGGAAGTCTCGAAAGTCGTCCGGCTTTGCCACGAGCACGGCGTCGCGATCGTGCCGCAGGGTGGCAACACCGGCCTGATGGGCGGTGCCACGCCCTGGCCGGCGCACACCGGCATCGTGCTGTCGCTCGGCCGCATGAACCGCGTGCTGGACGTCGATGCCGTCGGTTACGCGATGACGGTCGAGGCCGGCTGCGTTCTCCAGACGCTTCAGGAGACCGCAAGCCGTCACGACAGGTTCCTGCCGCTCAGCCTTGGCGCCCAGGGCTCATGCATGATCGGCGGCAACCTGTCGACCAACGCCGGCGGCGTGCAGGTGCTCCGCTATGGCAATGCCCGCAATCTCGTCTTGGGGCTCGAAGTCGTGCTGGCCAACGGGGACATCTGGGACGGACTGCGTGCGCTCAAGAAGGACAACACGGGCTACGACCTCAAGCACCTTTTCATGGGCGCCGAGGGAACGCTGGGCATCATCACGAAGGCCGTCCTCAAGCTGTGGCCGGCGCCGAAGGACGTCTGCACGGCGTGGCTGGCGATCCGCGATCCGCGCGCGGCGCTGGAGATCCTGTCCGAAGCCCATGCTGCGTCAGGGGACAATGTCGGCTCCTGCGAGCTGATGAGCCGCAGCGCCATCGACATGGTGCTGCGCCATATTCCCGGCACCCAGGATCCTCTCAAGGCGGACACGCCATGGTACCTCCTGCTTGAATGGTCGTCCTCGCGGGCCCGACAGGACGGGACCGAGGGCATGACCGAGAAGCTGGAGCAGTTTCTCGCTTATCAGCTCGAGGCCGGCCGCGTGCTCGACGCGGCATTGGCGCAGACGGTCGGTCAATCGCGCAACATGTGGCGCATCCGGGAAAGCGTCGCCGAGGCCTCCCGTGCCGAGGGGCCGGGACTGAGCTACGACGTGTCGGTGGCCATCTCCAGGATTCCCGGGTTCATCGACCAGGGGCTCAAGGCCGTGTTCGACATTCTTCCGACCATTCGCCCCTATCCTTTGGGACACATCGGCGACGGCAATCTGCATTTCTCGTTCATGGGCCCCAAAGGCATGGATCAGCAGACGCTGACCCAATATTCGTCCGCCATCACGCGGGCCGTGAACGATCTCATCACCTCCATGGGCGGCTCGATCTCGGCGGAGCACGGCATCGGCATCGACAAGCTCGACGAGCTCAGTCACTACCGCTCGAAGACCGAGCTCGACATCATGCGCACCATCAAGCGCGCGCTCGATCCGCAAAACATCATGAATCCAGGCAAGGTGCTGCGGCTGTGATCGACGCCGGATAGCCTCGTCTACAACGATGCCTGCCTTCGCGCGACCTCCACGCGGGCGCCGTAGTCGGACTGGCCAACGGAGAAGTGAAAAAGACTGAGAGCGTCCCCGGTCAGGACCGCGTCGCCGGACGTGAGATGATTGAGGCCAACCCAGCCATCGCGCATCCAGACCACTCCGGGCTTGACGTCGTCGGTGACGCAGGCCTTTGCCGCGAACTCGCCCCGCTGATTGTAAATCCTGATCGCATCCCCGTTGCTGAGCTGACGCGCCTCTGCATCCACCGGCGATATCCAGAGTTGCGGGGCGACATTGTGCTTTGCCAATGCCGGGAGAGCCTGGCCCTCGTCATAGAACGAATGAAAATGTGTCAGCGTCCTTCCGAAGCTCAGCGACAACGGATAGGGCGAAGCCTGGTCGCCGCCGTACACCGGAAGTGGCGGAAGCCCGAGCCTTGCCGCCTGCGGCGAGCAGAATTCGATCTTCCCGGACGGTGAATCGAATTTCCGATCCGCATAGGCGACCGCGGGCACGTTAAGAGGCAAAAAGCCACCGGCAGCGCGCAGCGACGCAACAGTCGCATGGCCGGTTGTCGTGTCATTCAAGATGACATCGATCACCTCTTCGATCGACGCCCACGGAAAGAGGTCAGCAAGCCCGAGGGAGTCTGCCAAAGAACTCAGGATTTCATAGATCGGGCGCGTCTCTCCCTCCCGCTCCAGTGCACGCTCCATCAGATAGAGGTGCGTGTTCGTCACCTTAAATCCCAATTCCTCGAGCCAGGCGGTTCCAGGCAGCAGCACATCGGCGAAACGCCGCGCCGTTTCATTCATGAACAGATCGACGCAAACGACCAGACCCGTCTTGTCGAGACCATGGGAGATTTCACCGGCGTCCGCGAAGGACGACAGCATGTTGGTCCCCAGCAGGAGCAAAACCTTGAGCTGCCCGTCGGACAAGGCCTTTGCGATGTCGGGCATTTGATTGGCAACATAATTGCCCGGCGCGCGTGCCACACCCGTATTCAGATTGCACATGGCCGCACTGTGGGCGCCATGACGTGGGCCGAGACCGCCGCCTGCAACCCCAAAATTGCCGGTCAACGCCGGCAGACAGCTGATCGCACGCGCCGCGTGCCAGCCGTTGGCACTCTTGTGCATGGAGCTGCCGCCGAGAAGGATCATGGCTGGTCGCGTGGACGCGTACGCTCTGGCGAACGACGCAATCTGGCCTTCCTCAAGACCGGTCTCGGCTGCTGCCCAGGCCGGCGTGAAGGGCAGAACGTGAGACGACAATTCCGCGAAGCCGACGGTATGCGCTTCGATAAACTCAGAGTCGTAGAGCTTTTCAGTGACGATGACGTGCATGACGGCCAAAGCGAACACAGCGTCCGATCCAGGGCGGATCAGGAAAACTTCATCCGATTGAGCCGCCGCTTCCGTTCTCCTTACATCGATCGTGATGACTTTTGCCCCGCGACGCCGAGCGGCGACGATATGACGGGCGGTATTGGGCTGACTCGAAATGTTCGCGCCCCAAAGCACGATCATGTTCGAGTTCTCAGCCATATCCTCCTTGGTATTGACCTTGAGCGCGCCCGTCAGCCCCACTCCAAAACCGCCAAGCCCCCAACAGACCATTGCAGGATGCCAGTTCTGGCATCCATACATATGCGCGAAACGCTGCATCAACTGCACCGTCACGGCACTGCCCACGGTGAAGCCGCCATGCCCCGCCCATAGACCCACCGCCTCGGGTCCAGCCGACCGCATCCGCTTCGCCATGAAATCCAGCGCCTCGTCCCAGCTTACGCGGCGCCAGATGTCGGTGCGGCGATCGTCGCGAATCTGGGGGTAGAGCAGTCGCTTCGGATTGCCGAAGATCTCGCTGGTCGCGCGCCCGCGAACGCAAAGAAACCCGGCACTGTCCGGATTATCCTTGTCTCCGCTCAGCGTCTTGAGCCGACCGCTCTCGACCTCAACCTGCATTCCGCAAAACGTCGGGTGGCAGTTCATCGGACACATGGTGCGGACGATCTTCGCATCGACAGCCGACATGAGCGAGCCCTCCCGGTCTCATTCCCGAGATGATCTTATCAGAGACGGGATAGGTCGGCAGCCCCAATGAGTTCCCCGTTCGCGCCGCTACGGCCGTATCGTCATGTTCTCCGGCGGACGCCGGTGACACACGACCAAGTCCGCTACGGCGCCTCCATCGCACTAACCCACGGCTTCATTCGCCGTTGTTATTCGATATGCCAGCGCTATTGTGCGCGGGCGGCGCAGCCGCAGCATTCATCCAATAATTCAGATTATGGGAGAATCGCATGAAATTCATTACAACCTGGAGTGTACCTCAAGGCACCTTCAATGCGGCCGTCAGCCGTTTTCTGGAAACCGGCGGAGCGCCACCCGAAGGCGTCAAGATGCTGGGCCGGTGGCATGGCATGAACGGACAGGGATTTGCGATCTCTGAATCGAGCGATCCAAAGGCGATGTATCGCTGGCTCGCACAGTGGGCTGACCTGCTCCCATTGACCGTCACACCCTGTCTGGAGGATGGCGACGCGGGCGAAGTGATGGCCTCGCTGCCCAAGCGCTAATCGTCAATCCTCATGTCGCTGCCGCTGAAGACCGGCGGCAGTGACATCCCCGGCAGGTCTAAAATGTCGATCTGTCCGGCCGAAGGCGTGGCCGTTTCCGTGGCGGCTTACAACGAATGTGTTTGCGGGTATTTCGATAGGGCCGTCAGTGACGGCCGCGATTCCTTTAGCGCTCAGGTGGCGGGCGTGGAATCACCCATTGCTCGAGGCGATCGATTGATGCCTCCCGTTCATGCTGGCCCAGCCAAACCGTAAAGAGAACCAGCGCGGCGGCGAGAGCCCCGATGCCGAAATACAGGTTCCTCATGCGCGTTTGAATGCACAGCGCCGGAAATGGTTCCACGCATCACGACTTGCACCGCGCCGCTCCACGAGGAGCGAAGCGACGAAGCAATCCAGACGGCCTCCGCGGGTAAAGTCTGGATTGCTTCGCGGAGCCCGTCATCGGGACTTCGCTTCGCGCGCCCCCGGTTGCTCGCCATGACCGCAACCTACGGCCTGATCGTCATGTTCTCCGGCGGCCCCGCCTTCCGCAGCGGCTCGGCCAGCCTCGCGAACTCGCACAGCAGCGACCTTGTCTTCCTGGGATCGATGATCTCCTCGACCCAGAATTTTTCGGCCGAGCGGAACGGCGAGCGCAGCTTGTTCAGCCGTTCCTGGATCTCGTTGAGCTTGCCCGCCTTGTCCTCGGCCGCATCGATGTCGGCGCGGTAGGCGGCTTCGATGCCGCCTTCGAGCGGCAGCGAGCCCCAATAGGCCGAGGGCCAGGCGTAGCGGATCGAGAAGCGGTCGGCCGGCTGATGCACCACGCCGGCGACGCCGAAGGCGTTGCGGAGGATCACGGTGCACCAGGGCACGGTGGTCTGGTTGACCGCGGCCATGGCGCGGACGCCGTGGCGGATGGTGGCCGCCTTCTCAGCATCGAGGCCGATCATGAAGCCCGGGCAGTCCATGAGATAGACGATCGGCAGGTGGAAGGTTTCCGCGAAGTCGACCCAGCGCACCACTTTCTGGCACGCATCCGCGGTCCACGAGCCGCCGTAGTGAAAGCTGTCGCTCGCAAGCACCATCACCGCCCTGCCCTCGAGCCGGGCGAGACCGACGATGATTGGCTTGCCGAAATTCTTGGCGACCTCGAAGAACGAGCCCTTGTCGACGACCGATTCGACGATCGGCCGCATCTTGTAGACCTGCTTGCGGTTGCGCGGCACCGCGTTCATCAGGGCTTCTTCGGTGCGCTCCGGATTGTCGGTGCAGGGCAAGGTCGGCGGCAGCTCATAGACCGATGACGGCAGATAAGAGAGGAAACGTCGCGCGCAGGCGAACGCCTCTTCTTCCGTATCGACGGCGTGATCGACCGCGCCGGCGCGAGTCTGGATGTCGGCGCCGCCGAGCTCCTCCTTCGAGAGGTCCTGCCCGAGCGCCTTCACCACCGGCGGCCCCGCGACGAACATCGCGGACTTCCGGGTCATGATGGAATAGTGGCTGGCGGCAAGGCGCGCCGCGCCAAGGCCCGCGACCGAGCCGAGACCGAGCGCGACGACCGGCACGCGCGACAAATTCTCCGTCGTGAAGCGATACCAGCGCGTGCCGCCGATGCCGCCCGGCAGATTGGCCGCGCCCTTGGTCTCGATGGTCTTGACCGAGCCGCCGCCGCCGGAGCCCTCGATGATGCGGACGATGGGCAGACGGAAATCATGCGCCATCTCCTCCGCCATCAACGGCTTGGCCGAGATCGACGCATCGGCCGAGCCGCCGCGGACGGTGAAATCGTCGCCGACCACGACGACCGTGCGGCCTTCGACGCGCGCGCGGCCGAACACGCAGTTCGCCGGCGTCAATTTCTGCAGCTCGCCACTGGAATCGTACTCACCGATGCCGGAGACGGCACCGATCTCGTGAAAGCTACCGCTGTCGATCAGTCTGTCGATACGCTCCCGAACAGTCAGTCGGCCCTGGTCATGCTGACGCTTGACCTTGTCAACGCCGCCCATCTCCCGCGCGAAGGCTTCGCGCCGGGCGAGCTCGTCGAGTTCCGGCTTCCAGTTCATTCACTCCCTCCGAATTGATCGGCTTGTTATTGTTATGCACGGCCATTGCGACCGGTTTGCGCGAGAGGCGGTTGTTGAAGACATCACCTTCGGCGCCCTCCATCAGGCTTCCGAGCGAGCGGCCGAGCGCGACCATCAACGGCGCGACTTCGGCATGCAGACGTTGCTCGTCATACATCGACGACAACAGCCCGATCGTGATGACGACGAAGGTCTGGTATTGCGGCGACCAGATCGGCACCGCGAGGCCGTTGATGTGCGGGCTCCACAGGCCGCAGGCCGTGACATAACCGCGCTCGAGCAACGACTGCCGGTTGGCCTCGATGCGGGGCCGCAGGATTTTCGCAGCCTCGGGCGCTTCCCGTTCCATGTCCGTAATGAAGGCATCGCCGACTTCAGGCGCTAGCGCCGCCGTGTAGGCCGCGCCCGCGGCCGTCGAGGCCATCGAGATGCGGCTGCCGGTGCCCTCATGCAGACCGAGCGCAGTCGCCGAGCGCGCGAACTGGAGATAGACCAGATGGAAGCGATCGGGGACGACGAAGCCGACAGTGCCTGGCAATTGCTCGGCGACTTCCTGGAGCCGCTGCCGGATCATGCTGCGCAGCTGCGCGCCCTTCATCATCGAGGCGCTCATCGCCACCGCGCTCGGGCCGATGCGATATTTCTGGTCGCGCGGCAGGTACACGAGTTGCCCCATCCGCGTCAGCGTGTGCGTGAGCCGCGACACCGTCGAGCGCGGCAGGCCGCAGCGATTTGAAATCTCGAGATTGCCGAGTCGGGCCTCATGGCCCTCGAAGCATCGCAACACGTCGAACGCGCGCGACACCACCTGGATGACATCACCCTCGCCGGCATCGCCAGCGAGCGCACCTTGCCTGCTTAACCGCTCCGATCGTCGTCCCATGTTCCCTACCGTTCGTTCCGCTCTGCGGAATTAAATTCCACTTGCAGACGACGCTACCTCAGGCATTTTGCGACGACAACAAAAAGGCGATGGCATGCCAGAAATTAAGATCGTCACGGAGGTCGCGGGTCGCATCTGCGCAACTCCCGTGCAAGTTGGAGGAACCGTTGCGGATGGCGATGACGTTGTAGTCGTCGAAGCCATGAAGATGGAGATACCTGTGCCCTCGCCCGCGAGCGGCACGATCAAATCGCTGCTCGTCAAGCTCGACGACGTCGTCGCCGAAGGACAGGCGATCGCGATCGTCGCGAACTGACTGCATTATCCGTGGCTTCCGCGACAATCTGTCTGCCTCATCGCCGCGTTCGCGGTACGGCGTTGCCATCGCCTGATCGCGATGACATGATCCGTTTCAAACAAAAAACTGTTTCAAACAAAGAATTAAACTCTTCGCGGCAAACGCGAGGATCATTGGAGGGAAACATGCTTCGTGGGCTGACCATGCTCGCGCCTGCCTTGGTTGCGGGCATTGCTTTTGCGTCTACAAGCTATGCAATCGCCGAAGACGTCAAGCTGCCGGCGACATTGACGTTCACCGCCTATGACACCGGCACCGCCGGCTTCAACATCGCGGTCGGCGTCGGCAAGATGATGAAGGACAAATACGGCACCGATGTGCGCGTGCTGCCTGCAGGCAACGACGTCGCGCGGCTTGCACCATTGCGCGCCAAGCGCGCGGCGTCATCCGCGATGGGATCTGGCACCTATTTCGCGCAGGAAGGCGTGTTCGAGTTCGGCTCGAAGGAATGGGGCCCGCAGCCGCTCCAGATCATGCTCTCGAGCGTCGATTGCAATTGCGGTTCGCTTGGGGTCGCAGCCGATAGCGGCGTGAAAGATCTGAAAGACCTGAAAGGCAAGCGCGTCGGCTTCGTCGTGGGCTCGCCCGCGCTGAACCAGAACTCGCTCGCGGTGCTCGCCTTTGCAGGCCTGACGCAGAAGGACGTCAAGGTCGTCGAGTTCGCGAGCTACGGCGCGATGTGGAAAGGCCTGATCAACAACGACACCGACGCCGCCTTCGGCACCACCATCACCGGCCCCGCCAAGGAAGCCGAGACCTCGCCGCGCGGTCTGGTCTGGCCGCCACTGCCCGCCAAGGACAAGGAAGGCTGGGCGCGGATGCAGAAGGTCGGCTCGTTCTTCTTCCCGCAGACCGCAACCTGCGGTGCCGGCATCACCCCGGACAAGCCGATCGAGCTCGGCAACTACCCCTATCCGATCTTCGTCGCCTATGCCTCGCAACCGGCCGACCAGATCTATGCGATGACCAAGGCGATGACCGTCAACTACGACGCCTACAAGGACTCCGCGCCCGGCGCCGGCGGGCTCGCCGCCGACCGGCAGACCAAGAACTGGGTGGTGCCGGTGCATCCCGGCGCGGTGAAGGCCTTGAAAGAAGCCGGGCAATGGTCTGACGCGCAGGACGCCCACAACAACAAGCTGTTCAAGCGACAGGAAGTGCTCGGTGCGGCGTGGGCGGATTACGGCAAGTCCAATCCTCCATCGGACGAAAAGGCCTTCCTCGACGGCTGGATGAAGGCGCGCGCCACGGCGCTGGCCAAGGCCGACATGCCGAACGGGTTTGACTGATCGTCAAGCTGCCTGCCGCAGAACTGTTTGAGGAGAGCGCCGATGTCAGAGACTGCGGCAGCGCCGGCGACGAAGGTTGAGTTCGCAGATCCGCATCTCGGCGCCGCCGCCGACCTGCAGGAAGCCGAGGTCACGCGCGTCCGTACGCTGAAGGGCGCGTGGCGCTGGGTGCTGATGGCGGCCACCGCGGCCACCATCCTGTTGTGTGTGAACCAGCAATTCTCGCTGCGCTTCTTCATCGACTACACCCAGCTCAACACCGAATATTTCTACCTGCTGATAGCGCTGATGCTCCCATTCACCTTCCTGATCTTTCCAGGATCGGAGAAGGCGCCGCTCGACCGCATCCCCTGGTATGACCTCCTGTTGTTCGCCGCGACCTTCGGTTCGGCGATCTGGCTGATGCTCAACATCCGCAAGGCCGCGCAATTCGGCTGGGAGTTCGATGGCGCGCCTGGCAACGTCATCGCCGCCGGGCTCGTGATGTGGTTCGTGCTGATGGAGGCGCTGCGGCGCACCGGCGGCTGGAGCCTGCTGCTCAGCGTGCTGCCCTTCACGCTCTATCCGTTGTTTGCGGACTCTTCCTGGCTCGGGCCGTTCCGCGGCACGCAGTCGACGCTGCAGCAGACCACGTCCTATCACATGCTCTCCGGTGAGAGCCTGCTCGGCATTCCCATCCAGGCCTTTGCCGACACCGTGATCGGCTTCCTCGTCTTTGGCACCGCGCTGATGATGACGGGCGCGGGCAAATTCTTCATCAACATCGCCTTCGCGATGTGCGGCACCTTCCGCGGCGGCGCGGCAAAAGTCTGTGTGTTCGCATCCGGCCTGCTCGGCACCGTCGGCGGCAGCATCGTCTCCAATGTTCTGACAGCGGGAACGATGACGATCCCCGCGATGAAGAAGACGGGGTTCACGCCGTCCTATTCCGGCGCGATCGAGGCCTGCGCCTCGACCGGCGCCGTGCTTGCCCCGCCCGTGCTGGGCGCGACCGCCTTCGTCATGGCGCAGTTCATGAACACGGGCTATGCCGACGTCGCGCTCGCCGCCACCATCCCCTCGATCCTCTATTATGTCGGCCTGTTCGCGCAGGTCGACGCCTATGCCGCCCGCCACAAGCTGAAGGGTCTGCCGCGCGCCGAGCTGCCGCGCTTCTGGGACGCTTTCAAAGAGGGCTGGTACTATCTCTTCGTGATCGTCGTGCTCGTGGTGATGCTGCTCTACTTCAAGCGCGAGAGCCACGCGCCGTTCTATGCCTCCGTGCTGCTCGTGATCCTGCATCAATGGTCCGGGCCGGCGCGCTGGAGGCTCGGCAACACGCTGGTGCTCGCCGGTTCGATCGCGGCAACGGCTGCGATGTTCTGGTTCGGCGTGCTCAATGCCGCGCTGTGGGGCATGTGCCTGCTGGCCGCGCTGAACGAATTCTTCCCCGGCAAGAACTGGGGCGGCGCGCGCTGGCTGCATTTCCTCGAACTCAACGGCAAGACCTTCGTCGAGCTGATCGCGATCCTCGCCGGCTGTGGCCTCTTGATCGGCGCCTTCTCGCTCACCGGCGTGATCTCGAGCCTCGCCAACGACCTGCTCAGCATCGCCGGGGGCGATGCCTTCCTGCTGCTGATCATGTGCGCCATCACCAGCCTGATCCTCGGGCTCGGGCTGACCACGACCTCCTGCTACATCTTCCTGGCCATTCTGGTGGCGCCGGCGCTGGAGAAGCTCGGGCTGAACAAGATGGCCGTGCACATGTTCATCTTCTACTGGGGCATGCTGTCCTCGATCACGCCGCCGGTGGCGATCGCCTCCTTCGCGGCGGCCGGCATCGCCGGCGCGCCCGCGATGAAGACGGGCTGGGAGAGCATGTGGGTCGGCAGCATCATCTATTTCATCCCGTTTTTCTTCGTGCTCAATCCGGCGCTGCTGCTTCAGGGCAGCAACCCGTATCTGGAGGCATTCGGGCTGACCGGACTTGCCTGCTTCGGCATCGTCTTCATCTGCGGCGGCATCCAGGGCTACCAGGCTTTTGTCGGCGACCTTCGCGGCGCCGGCCTGATGGAGTGGCCTTTGCGGGTGCTGCTGGTGATCGGCGGCTTCGTCGTGGCCACCCCGGGCGGCGGGATCATGCCGCTGTCGCAGATGCAGGTCACGCTGCTGGGCCTCGCGATCCTCGTGCCCACGGTTTTGATCGCCCTGCTGCTGGTCCGGCGGCAGGCTGTGGTGCCGGACGGGTTGCGCGTGCCCTGATTGCGTTGCACAAAGACAGGCGATGACAACGCTTTCGCCTCTCGCCTCCGCCTGGACCCGCTCGAAGCCGCCCTTGCTGCGGTTTCTGGGCAATTGTCTCAACGAATTCTCGGCCGAGACCTCCGGCGCCGTTGCCGACTACATCCCCGAGCTTAGCAAGGCCGACCCTGCCCATTTTGGCATCAGCCTCGCGACCCTGGACGGCCATGTCTACGAGGTCGGCGACAGCCGGGTGCCCTTCACCATCCAGTCGATGTCGAAGCCCTTCGTGTTCGCGCTGGCGCTGGACCTCCTGGGCGCCGGCCGCGTCGAGAGCGCGATCGGCGTCGAGCCCTCGGGCGATCCCTTCAACTCGATCCGGCTCAATTCCGAGAACCATCCGTTCAACCCGATGGTCAATGCCGGCGCGATCGCCTGCACCGGGCTGATCTATGACAGCAAGGGCACGGAAGCCTTCGAGCAGATCCGGCTTGCGCTCAGCCGTTTTGCGGGGCGCGATCTCGCGGTGGACGAGGCCGTTTACAGCTCGGAGAGCCAGACCGGCGACCGCAACCGCGCCATCGGCTACCTCCTCAAGACCAATGCGGTGATCTCGGACAATGTCGCGGGCGTGCTCGACGTCTATTTCCGGCAATGCGCGGTGCTGGTCACGGCGCGCGACATCGCGGTGATGGCGGCGACGCTCGCCAATCGCGGCGTCAATCCCGTAACCGGAGAGCAGGTGCTGACACCCTACGCCATCTCGCGCACGCTGTCGGTGATGACGTCGTCGGGCATGTACGACTACGCCGGCGAGTGGATCTACCGGATCGGCATCCCCGCCAAGAGCGGCGTCGGCGGCGGCATCCTCGCGGCCCT
This sequence comes from Bradyrhizobium sp. S3.7.6, assembly GCF_054061875.1. NCBI lineage: Bacteria > Pseudomonadati > Pseudomonadota > Alphaproteobacteria > Hyphomicrobiales > Nitrobacteraceae > Bradyrhizobium > Bradyrhizobium sp. S3.7.6. The sequence goes on from NZ_JBSSEQ010000001.1 coordinate 5,973,242, forward strand.
TCCCGCCCGGCTCGGGCTCGGCTGCTATTCGCCCAAGCTCGACAAGCACGGTAACAGCGTGCGCGGCATCAAGGTCTGCGAGGCGCTGTCCTCGCATTACGACCTGCACATGCTCAACCGCAGGGACGACGCCCGCAACGCCGTCATCGCCGACTACGACATCGGCAAGAGCCCGTCGCGGCGCGTGCGCCGGCCGCAGGAGCGCAAGATTCTGGCCGGGCATGAGCAGGAGGTGCGGGTTATCGAGCTGGTCGGCACGCTGTCGCTGTCGGCGGTGGACTATGTCTCGCGCCGGCTGGCCGGACAGCCCCGGCCGCAAATCGTGATCTTCGATCTCCACCGCGTCACCTCCACCACGCGCGCCGGGGCGCGGCTCGTGGCCGAGGCGTTCGAGGAGCTGGCAGCGCTGAACGTGACCGTCGTACTGTCAGGGGTCAGGCGTGCGTCGAAGGAATGGGACAGCCTGCGGGAATGGACGGCGGAGCTGAAGAACGTCCGCGACTTCTATCTGCTCGACACCGCGATCGAATGGGCGGAAGACCAGATCGTCTACCGCTACGGCGGCTCGATCGATTTCCACGAGACCACCGAGCTCGCCGAGCAGCCGCTGCTATCAGGCATGAGCGAGGAAGAGCTGACCGACCTCGCCTCGATCTGCACGATCCGGACCTTTCCATCCGGGGCAAAGATCATCACGACAGGCGACCCCGCCGATTTCCTGTTCTTCCTGCGCAGCGGCGCCGTACATGTCACCCTGCCCGACGGCGTGCGGCTGGCGACGCTGACCGCCGGTATGGCCTTCGGCGAGATGGCGCTGCTGGAGCCGACGCGTTCGGCCGATGTTTTCGCGGACATGGCGGCGACCGCATTCGAGGTGCCGCTGAAGGATTTCGAGCGCTTCCGCAAGCAGCACCCGCGCGCCTCCGAGCGCATCATGCGCAATCTGGCGCAGCTGCTGGCCGACCGCCTGATCGTCGCCAATGCCAAGGTCGACATTCTGACGTCGACGTGAGCGCGCTGATCCGGGTCAGCGGCTCGCGGCTTCGCTCAGTCGCCGCTTGATCTTGGCCGCGCTCGCCTTGAGCAATTCGGACGGCTGCTGGCCGGTCGCGGCGCACAGGCAGGCCCAGTAATAGATGACATCGCCGAGCTCATCGACGAGGCCCGCCTTGTCGAGCCAGTCATCGCGCAGCAGCTTCTTGATGTGGTCGGCCACCTCGCCGGATTCGCCGGCGAGGCCGAGCCCGAGATAGGACAGCCGCTCGTTGGACGGATGCTCATCGACTTTCGCAATGCTCGCGGCCCAGACCGCGTATTCATCGATCGTCATCGGCAGACCTCGCCACAGTTTTTGGATTAGCCCACCACTTCCGTGACGGGCTGGAGATCGATTTCAAAAGTCTCCAGAAATTTCGACGTCATGATGTAGAAGCCGACCGAAAGCTGGAGTTCGACCAGCGCGGCCGGTGTCAGCTTCGATGCGATCGCCTTGAACGTCGCATCCGTCGGCTTCTTCAGCTTCACGATCTCGTCGGTGAAGGCGAGCGCGGCGCGCTGCACCTCATTGAAGCAGGTCGCGGCCTGCCAATTCTCCAGCGCTTCGTTCTGCTCGTCGGTGACGCCGACATTCTTGCCGATGCGCTTGTGCGCGACGATCTCATACGGCGCCTCGCACAAAATGCCGGTGCGGGTGATCGCTAGCTCACGCACGATGGGATCGAGCTCGCCCTTGTGGCGGATGGCTCCGCCGAGCCGGCAATACTGCTCAAAATAGCTCGGCGAGTGCGCCATCATGCGGAAGATGTTGGCGTTGCGGTTCTTGTCGAGAATTTCGCGGGTGCGGTCGGACGCCTTGAACGGGTCGCTGTAGTTGATACGGGCCATGATTTACCTGAAGATTTCCTTGACGATTTCCTTGGGCCTTTGATGCTTTTTGTCGTTAGCGGCGAGAGTCCCACGAAACTGTATTCTGGCGTGACCGCAACAGCAACATCATCGAGTCAAAATGCCGCCGCATTGCTGATCGACCTTGGGACAGTCGATATTCGCCGTGTGGGGACAAATCACGGTGAATACTCGCATGGGGTGTTCCGAGTAAAAAACAATTGACCGTCGGGTGCGCTAGCCGCGCAACGATGAGTCACGCCCAAGTCTAGGGAGAAAAAGGCATGAAGGAAGAAGCCACCAAGGGGGCGGCCTCGGGAGCGCTCGCGCATATGCTGGCGGTGACGGCGATGCTCGTCATCGCCAGCATATTGTTCTACGGGCGTTAGCAAGAGTTGCGTAGAGTGTTTTCGTCATTCCGGGGTGGCTCTCGCACAAGCCAGGCTCAGAATCCCGTTCCAGGCTCGGTCCCTCGGACCGCCCCCGAATGACGGATCCTACTATTTCCTTTTGCTGAAAAACGGCACGAGCTTGCCGGCAAACGTCGGGAAGCTCGCAGTGACCTCATCGCCGATAGCTAGATTCGTCTCGCCGTGCGCCATCATGCGAAATCCCTCTGCGCAATCGACCAGCAGGATGTTGTAGGGCAAGTGCGCCCGGGTCTCGGGCGTGGCGGCGCGGCAGACCAGCGAAGTCGCATAGACGCTGCCCTTGCCGCAGGCGCGCGCATCGCGCGGATCGGGCGCGCCGCAGGCCGCGCAGAAGGCGCGATGGAAATACTGCGCATGGCCGCATGCGCCGCAGGTCTGAAAGGTGATGGCCTGCTCACCCTTGGTCCAGTCCGCGATTCGTTCGCTCATCGCACGCGCTCCAGAAACATGCTCACGTGGGACGACAGCACGCCGCCGTCGCCGTGCAGCAGCGCGATCGATGCGTCGCGCACCTGGCGGCTAGCCGCCCGCCCCGTCATCTGCAAATGCGCCTCGACCAGATGCGCCATCGCGCCGCCGACGCCGCAATGGCCATAGCTGAGCAGGCCGCCATGGGTGTTGAGCGGCATCGCGCCGTCGCGGCTGAAATGGCCTGATCGCACGCGCGCAGCCGCCTCGCCGCGGCCGGCGAGGCCGAGGTCTTCCAGCAGCATGGCGAGCGTGATCGTAAAGCTGTCGTAGATCGCGGCGTAGCGCACGTCGGAGATCGCAAGGCCGGTGGCCTCCTTGGCGCGGGCGATGGAGATTTCAGCACCGAGCTCGCTGAGCGCGGGCGCGGCCGTCACGTGCTGATGGGTATGCGCCTGGGCGCAGCCGCGGATGCGCACGCCGGCCTCGCCGGTCCGCTCACGGCTGATGACGAAAGCCGCGCCGCCGTCCGACACCGGGCAGCAGTCCAGCAGCTTGAGCGGCATTGCCACCGGCTTCGAGGCGATGACATCGGCGACCGTGATGGGATCGTGGAATTGCGCGCCGGGATGGGTGCAGGCGTGCGCGCGCATCAGCACCGCGAATTCGGCGAGATCCTCTTCCGTCACGCCGTATTCGTGCATGTAGCGGGTGGCGACCAGGCCGTAATAGGCGGGAATGGTCGGGCCGAGCGGCACCTCGTAGTCGGGATGCCCGACCTGCGCCAAAGCCTGGATCGAAGCGTCGCGGCTTTGGCCAGTGAGGCGGTTCTCGCCAGCAACGACGAGGACGTTGCGCGCGACGCCCGCCTCGACGAGGTGATGGGCCAGCATGGTCATAGCAAGGCCCGTCGCGCCGCCGACCTGCACGGCGTGCGCGTAAGACGGACGGATGCCAAAATGCTCGGCGAAGACGGTGGCCAGCATGATGTGGGGCGAGACGGTCGAGTAGCCGCAGAGGATGCCGTCGATGTCGGCGCGCTTGAAACCGGCATCGTCGAGTGCGGCTTGCGCCGCCTTGCTCATCAGGTCGAGCGAGGACGAGCCTTCGTGCTTGCCGAAAGGTGTGAGGCCGACGCCGGTGATGAAGCTCATGATGCCCCTCCCTGCTCCGGCGGCGAACGCGTGACGCCATCGCGGACCATCGCGTCGATCTCGTCCGCGGAATAGCCGATCTCACGCAGGATCTCCGCGCCATGCTCGTTGAGCCGCGGCGCCAGCCTTGCCGGCTCGGCCTCGGTCTCCGACCAACTGGCCGTCACCTTCATGCTGCGGATCGGGCCTTCGGTCGGATGGTTCACGACCGGGAAGAAGCCGGTGGCTTCCAGATGCTCGTCGTGCAGGATCGACGCGAGGTCGTGCATCGGCATCACGGGCACATCGGCCTTGGTCAGCAGGTCGATCCACTCGGCCGTGGTGCGGGTCTCGAAGATGCGCGCGAGCTCGGCATAGACGACGTCGATATTGGCGGCACGGCCGGCGAAGGTCGCGAATTTGGGGTCGGCGCGCAGATCGTCGCGGCTCGTTGCCTTGAAGAAGTTCTCCCACTGCTTGTCGTTGTAGACGATGACGCTGAGATAGCCGTCCGAGGTCTTGTAGGGCCGGCGGTCGCGCGAGAGGTGGCGGGCATAGCCGCCCTTGTCGAGCGGCGGCTCGTAGGTGAGCCCGCCCATGTGGTCGCCCATGACGAAGCCGGCCATGGTCTCGAACATCGGGATGTCGACGCGCTGGCCGCGGCCGGTGCGATCCCGATGCACGAGGCTGGCGCAGATCGCGCCGACCGCAGTGAGACCGACGATGCGGTCGACCAGCGCGTTGGGCACATAGCGCGGCACGCCATCACCCGTCTGCGCCATCAAGGCGGGGAGCGCGGTCGCGCCCTGGATCAAATCGTCATAGGCGGGTTTTGCCGCGTAGGGCCCGTCCTGGCCGAAGCCGAACACGCCGGCGTAGACGAGACGCGGGTTGATTGCGGAGACGACGTCGTAGCCGAGCTGAAGCCGCGCCATCGCCTGCGGGCGGACATTGTAGACGAGAACGTCGGCGTCCTTCAGCAGCCGCAGGACGGCCTCTCGGCCGGCGGGCTTCTTCAGATCGAGACAGATCGAGCGCTTGCTGCGGTTGGTGTTGAGGAACACCGGGCCCATGCCGGCATGGCGCATCGGACCGATCAGGCGGGTGACGTCGCCGTCGAGCGATTCCACCTTGATCACGTCGGCACCGTAATCGCCGAGCATCTGGGTCGCATAGGGACCCATCAGCACGGTGGTCATATCCACGACCTTGATGCCCTTCAGCGGCCCCATCCGTTCGCTCCCGATTGCGCGGGCTCAACCTGGCCCTGCGATTTCGGTCCAGCTAAGGGCAGCGACGCCGCACGCGCAAGGGCGGCCGGGGTATGGCCGCATGCGCGGTGCCGCGGCCGCTATTTCTTCTGGCGGGATTCGCGGATCTTGATGAGGCGGTCGAGCTCATCGTTCTGCTGGTTGATCCGGTCGGCGATGCGCGACTCGTTCTGCTCGCCGGAGGCGGCAGCGGCCTGCTCGATGAGCTGCCGGATATTGTCCTCGAGGATCGCGATGCGATCGTTGAGTGCGTCTATCGACAGCGAGTCTTCGTAATCATTGCCCATGATGCATTCCCTGCCAATCAATGAAGAGCCGCAGGATGGGCAAAGCGTAGCGTGCCCACCATGATCTAGCGCAACAAAAAGGTGGGCACGGCGCAAACGCGCCTTTGCCCACCCTACGAGAACTTACTTCAACGGCTCCAGCACGGAGACGTAGTTGGCAACCGCCGCGCCGCCCATGTTGAAGATGCCGCCGAGCTTGGCGTTCTTGAGCTGCATGCCCTCGGGCGCCTGGCCGGCAAGCTGCATCGCGGTCATCACGTGCATGGAGACGCCGGTGGCACCGATCGGGTGGCCCTTGGCCTTCAGGCCGCCGGACGGATTGACCGGCAGCTTGCCGTCCTTGAGCGTCCAGCCTTCCTTGATGGCACGGGCGCCCTGCCCCTTCGGCGTCAGGCCCATCGCTTCGTACTCGATCAGCTCGGCGACGGTGAAGCAGTCATGGGTCTCGACGAAGGAGAGATCGGTGAGCGCAACGCCCGCCTTCTCCAGCGCGCGCTGCCAGGCGACCGTGCAGCCCTCGAACTGGAGGATGTCGCGCTTGGACATCGGCAGGAAGTCCTGGGCGTGCGCGGTGGCGCGGAAGCCGATCGACTTGCTCATGCCCTTGGCGGTCTCGGCGTCGGCCAGCACCAGCGCCGCGGCGCCGTCGGAGACCAGCGAGCAGTCGGTGCGCTTCAGGGGACCCGCGACATAGGGGTTCTTCTCGCTCTCGGCGCGGCAGAACTCGAAGCCAAAATCCTTGCGCATCTGGGCGAAGGGGTTGGCGACGCCGTTCTTGTGGTTCTTGGCCGCGATCAGCGCCAGCGCATCGGACTGGTCACCGTATTTCTGGAAATAGGAGCTGGCGATCTTGCCGAACACGCCGGCGAAGCCGCCGACGGTGTCCCCGTCCTCCGGCAGATAGGACGCCTTGAGCAGGTTCTTGCCGATCTCCGGACCCGGGGTGCGGGTCATCTGCTCGACGCCGACGACGAGCACGATCCTGGCCGCGCCTGCGTCGATCGCACGCAGGCCCTGATGGACCGCGGCGGAGCCGGTGGCGCAGGCGTTCTCGACGCGGGTCGTGGGCTTGAAGCGCAGCTTCGGGTCGGCCTGGAGCACCAGCGAGGCGGTAAAATCCTGCGGCGAGAAGCCGGCGTTGAAATGGCCGAGCACGATCTCGTCGACGTCGGACGCGGAAATGCCGGCATCGGCCATCGCCTCGTTGGCCACGCGGGTGACGAGGCTTTCGACGGTCTCGGTGTCGAACTTGCCGAACGGCGTATGCGCCCATCCGACGATGCTGGCGGTCATGGTCATCTCCCTGGGGTCTCTTACTGACCTATGTCTTAGCCCACCAACTGCAAGACTTCACGTGGCTTTCAGGGCCTTGAGGGTGCGCTGGCAGATGGCAGTTATGCCGGCCCAGTTCCCGGCCTTGATCTCCGCCGTCGGGCATAGCCAGGAACCGCCGACCGCGACCACGTTGGGCTCGGCAAGCCAGGTTGCTGCATTGGCCTCGCCCACACCGCCGGTCGGGCAAAACCGCACGTTCGGGAACGGGCCGCCCAGCGCGCGCAGGCCCTTGATGCCGCCGGCCTGCTCGGCCGGGAAGAATTTTGCGACGTCGAGGCCGTACGACAGCGCCAGCATCAGCTCGGAGGCGGTGGCGATGCCTGGGGCGAACGGCAAGGAGCTGTCCGCGGCGACCTTCAGGAGATCGGGGGTCAGACCCGGGCTGATGCCGAACGCGACGCCCAACTTCTCGACACGGACGAAATCGGCCGGCTTGAGGATCGTGCCGATGCCGACGACCGCCTCGGGCACCTCGGCCATCATCGCCCTCGCCGCCTCGATCGCAACGGGGGTGCGCATGGTCACCTCCAGCGTGCGGACGCCGCCAGCCACCAGCGCTTTCGCCAGCGGCACGGCATCCTGGATACGCTCGATGGTGAGGACAGGAATGACGGTCGCGGCCTTGAACAGCGCGACGAGGTGGTTCTGTTGGGCAGTCGTGGTCATCTTGGCTTTCGTTTCACTTGGTCGCTTGACGCGTGGTCGCTGGCCGGTGCCGCTTCTTCGGCGGCATGGCATAGCCCGGAATGATGGCGCCGGCATAGCAGATCACGAGGCTGGCGAGGCGGTGCCCGGCCTGGGCCGCCTCGACCGGATCGGAGCCGCCGAGCCGGGCCGCGATATAGGCCGCGGCAAAGCTGTCGCCGGCCGCGGTGGTGTCAACGACCGGCTTGGTCATCGGTTCGGCGCGGACTTCGCTGGTGCCGCCGGGAAAGCGCAACAGGCTGACGGGCGCGGCGAGACGGAACACCAGCTCGGGCGTGGGAATGCGCGCCATCAACTGCTCGTGGCTTTCGCCGGGATAGAGCGCGAGCAGATCCTCGGTCGAGGTCAGCACGATGTCGGCGGTCGCAAACGCCGTGGCAAAGACCTCGCGGGCGACGTCGCGGTCCGGCCATCCCCGCGCGCGGAAATTGGTGTCGAACACGAAGCGGGTGCCGAGCAGGCGCGCCCGCTTGATCGCCGCGAACAGGCGCTCGCGCCCGGCCGCCCCGTAGATCGAGAGCGTGATCGCGGAGAGATAGATGATGTCGTAGCTCATCAGCGAGTTGAGCAGCTCATCCGTCTCCGGCAGGCTCATCAATTGGCGCGCTGCCGCACTGTCGCGCCAGTGGAAGAACTGCCGCTCGCCCTTCGCATCCGTCTGGATCATGTAGAGGCCGGGCAGCTTGCCCGGCAGCCGGGAGACGCGGCGGGTCCCGACGCCCTCCGCATTCCAGGCCGCGATCATCTCGTCGCTCAGGGCATCGTCGCCGAGCGCGGTGAGATAGTCGACCTTGACCTCGAGCCGCGCCAGATACACCGCCGTGTTGAGGGTGTCGCCACCGAAGCCGCGCGAATACAGGCCGCCGCCCTGGCCATGCCCGCTGGACTGTCCAGCGGACTGTCCACCCTGGGCCTGCCGGAGCTCGACCATGCATTCACCGATGCAAGCAACGCTCGCCATCGTCATATCCACGCTGTTCATCGGTTCGATCAGGCGACGAAGTTGCCGCCGAGCTCGTCTTCGATGTGAATGCGGATGATGTCGTCAAAAGTCTTTTCTTCGGTGGTGAAGCCGAGCTCGCGCGCCCGCTTCGCCTCGAAATTGCGCGGCCAGCCGCCGACGATGCCGACGATGAACGGATCCAGCTCGTGCTTGATGCGCGCGGCGACCTTGTCGCCGGCCACCCGCTTGAGCGCAGCGATCTGTTCGCCGACCGTAGCCGAGAAGCCGGGCATGGTCAGGTTGCGGCGCGGACCGACCTTGGCGAGGTCCATGGTGCCGGCGTGGAGCAGGAAGCCGACGGCGGAACGCGGCGTGGCGTGCCAGTGGCGGACGTCCTCGGAGACCGGGAGGATCGCTTCCTTGCCGGCCAGCGGCTCGCGCAGGATGTTGGAGAAGAAGCCCGATGCCGCCTTATTGGGCAGGCCGGGCCGGATGCAGATGGTTGGCAAGCGGATGCCGATGCCGTCGAGGAAGCCGCGGCGCGAATAGTCGGCGAGCAGCAATTCACCGATCGCCTTCTGGGTGCCGTAGCTGAGCAGCGGGGTGTGGAAGAACTCGTCGCCGATCGCGTCCGGGAACGGCGCGCCGAACACCGCGATTGACGAGGTGAAGACCACGCGCGGCTTGTAGCCGCCGCCGACGAGCCTGACGGCATCGAGCAGCATCCGCGTGCCGTCGAGATTGATGCGGTAGCCCTTGTCGAAATCGAGCTCGGCTTCGCCGGAGACGATCGCGGCGAGATGGAAGATCACGTCGGGGCGGCCGGCGATCAGCTTTTCGGCTGCGCCCGGCACGGCGAAATCGCCTGACACGGTCTCGACCGGGAAACCGGCCTTTTCCGGCTTTTTGGGCTCGACCACGTCGTGCATGGTCAGCTTGGTGATGTCGCTCTTGCCGAGCCGGCCGTCGCGCAACAGCCGTTCACACAATTTACGGCCGACCATGCCGGCGGCGCCCAGAACCAGAATGTGCAAGAGCCTACTCCTTCTTATTGGCCGGAGCGCGCCGCTCCTGACACGTTCTCCTGGCACGCTCTCAAGGCAGGCCCCGCGATCATTCCTTCACGGCGCCGGTCATCGCCGACACATAGTACTCCACGAAGAAGGAATAAAGGATAACTACGGGGACCGAGCCGATCAGGGCCGCCGCCATCAGCGCGCCCCAATGGTAGACGTCGCCGCTGACGAGCTCGGTGATGGCGCCGACGGGAATCGTCTTGTTCTCCGACGAGGAGATGAAGGTCAGCGCGTAGATGAACTCGTTCCAGGACAACGTGAAGGCGAAGATGCCGGCCGAGATCACCCCCGGGAGCGACAGCGGCAGCGTGATCTTGACCAGGATCTGGAGCCGCGTCGCACCGTCGATCAGCGCGCATTCCTCGAGCTCGTAGGGAATGGTGCGGAAATAGCCCATCAGGAGCCAGGTGCAGAACGGGATCAGGAAGGTCGGATAGGTCAGGATCAGCGCCAGATTGCCATCGAACAGGCCGAGCTGGAACACGATCGCCGCCAGCGGAATGAACAGGATCGAGGGCGGCACGAGATAGCCGAGGAAGATCGCTAGCCCCACATAGCGCGAGCCCTTGTAGCGGAGACGTTCGATCGCGTAGGCGGCGCAGACGCTGGCGAACAGCGAGATGAAGGTGGAGGACACCGAGACGATCACGGTGTTCCACATCCAGAGCGGATAGTCGGTTTCGACCAACAGCTTCTTGATGTGCTCGATGGTCGGATTCACGATCCAGAACGGATTGTACTTCTCGTAATCGTACATCTCCGCGTCCGGCTTGAACGTCGCGACCGCCATCCAATAGAACGGGAACAGCAGGAAGAAGATGATCAGGCCGAGCGGAAAGTAGACCCGCAAGAACTTCCGCGGGAAGCTCTCGAGATAGTCCATTCCGACGCTTTGGTCGTCCGCGGTGCTCATGGTCAGTCCCTCCCGCCCTGCTGCCAGCGGGAGCGCTGAAGCCCGAAGAAGCTGAGCAGGATCGCTGCGACCAGGAACGGGATCATCGCGTTCGAGATCGCTGCGCCCTCCCCGAGATTGCCGCCGGTGATGGCGCGCTGGAACGACAGCGTCGCCATCAGATGCGTGGCATTGATCGGCCCGCCCCGCGTGATGGTGTAGATCAGCTGGAAGTCGGTGAACGTCATCAGCACCGAGAATGTCATCACGACCGCGATGATCGGCGACAGCATCGGCAGCGTGATGTGGCGGAAGCGCTGCATGTTGGTGGCGCCATCGAGATTGGCCGCCTCGTAGAGCGAGGGCGAAATCGTCTGCAATCCCGCCAGCAGCGTGATCGCCACGAAGGGCACGCCACGCCAGATGTTGGCGGCGACGACCGACAAGCGCGCATTCCAGGGATCGCCGAGGAAGTCGATGTAGCGCGTGATCAGGCCGGCCTTGATCAGTACCCAGGAGATGATCGAGAACTGGCTGTCATAGATCCACCAGAACGCGATCGCGGACAGCACCGTCGGTACCACGAAGGGCAGCAGCACGATGGCGCGGATCATCGACTTGAACGGCAGCCGCTCGTTGAGCAGCAGCGCGAGGTAAAGGCCGATGGCGAATTTCACGATGCTCGCGGTGAACGTATAGAAGATGGTGTTGAAGACCGAGAGCCAGAACACCGAATCCTTGGAGAGCGAGACGAAGTTCGCAAAGCCGATATAGCGCCCGGCCCCGCCGATCTTGGTGTCAGTCATGCCGAGCCAGAAGCCCAGCGCCAGCGGATAAGCCAGAAACAGGATGAGGATCGCGATCGCCGGCACCATGAACATCGCGCCGAGCCAATTCCGGCTCTCGAATGCTCTGGTCCAGAGGCTGGCGCGCTTGACCTGCGCGACAGCGGACTCGGCCATGACTGCCATGTCGGATTCCCCTCGGGAGAAAAGTCACGGCGTCCGGCGAACCGGACGCCGCGCGGATTGGCGTTGATCAGACCTGGTAGTAGCGCTTGGCGCGCTCGGCGGCGCGCGCCGCCGCCTGCTTCGGCGTCGCCGAGCCGGAGGCTGCTTCCGCGAACATGTCGACGACGACGAAGTCGCCCATCACCGCGGCGGAGGCATAGCCGAGATCGCCGGCAAAGCCGTTGTCGCGGCAGCGCTTCAGGCAGTCGCGATACGGGGTGATCTTCGGATCCGACGTCCACACCGGGTTGTCGTTGTAGGCCGGCAGCGGCGGCGACACGTAGCCGTTGGAAGCGACCTCCCAGGCGTCGTAGTTCTCCTTGTCCATCATGAACTTGATGAATTCCTTGACCGCCTTGGGATACTTCGAGTGCTTGTAGCCGTAGTAGACCAGCACGTTCTGCTGCTCGGTCGACACGCCCACGGGGCCGATCGGCATCGGCGCGTGGTTCATGTCCTTGGCGATCTCCTGCTGCTTCGCATCGGTGGAGTTCTTGCCGACGGTCCAGATCGAGATGCCGTTCAGCGTCAGGCTGAGTTCGCCGTTCAGGAACGCCTTGTTGTTGTTCGAGTCATTCCACGACAGCACGCCCGGGATGAAGGTCTCGTAGAGCTGCTTGACGTATTCGAGCGCGGCGACCGTCTCCGGGGAGTCGATCACGACCTCGTTCTTGTCGTTGACGACCTTGCCGCCGAACGCCCAGAGCGCCCACTGGCACCAGCCATTGGCATCGCCCGTGGCATGGCCGAGCGCGAAGCCGGCCGGCGTGTTGTTCTTCTTCAACGCCTGGCAGAGCTTGAGGAAGCCGGCGGTGTCCTTGGGGAATTCCTCGAAGCCCGCAGCCTTCACGTGGCTGATGCGGTAGTTCAGGCAGCCGCCGGTCGCGCCCTGCGGAATGGCGATCCAGCTGTTGCCCTTCTTGCCGTAACGTTCGGCAACCGGATACCAGCCGCCATACTGCGCGCCGAGATAGTCGGCGACATCAGTCATATCGATCAGCTTTTCCGGGAATTTGTGGGGATCGTCGAGCGTGCCGATGATGAGGTCGGGGCCGGCGCCGACATTGGCGGCCACCGCGGCCTTGGGGCGGATGTCTTCCCAGCTCTCGGCCTCGAGCTTGATCTTGACGCCGGTCTTCTCGGAGAACTTCTTGGTCTGCTCGGCAAACTTGTCGAACTCGGCCTGGATGAACTGCTTCCAGCGCAAGACGCGGATGGACGCGTTCGGTTCGGGCGTGTTGGTCCACTCCGCGGCGCGGACCGGCACGATGCCCGGGCCGGCCAGCAACGCTGCGCCGCCCAGGCCGGCCTTAAGCACACTTCGCCTGTCGAAATTGCTCATCGTTCTCTCCCTGAATTTTATATTTGTATTGGGTCGTTCTTGAATAGTCGTTGGGCAATCCTTCGGCGCGGCTACATACGTTTGCCCGTCGCCTCGTCGAACAGATGAACCAGTGACGGGTCAGGCTTCAGCTTGACCTTGTCGCCCGGATTGAACTGGTGACGCTCGCGGAAGACCGCGACGACCTGCTCGCCACCCACCTTCGCGAACACCTGCGTCTCCGAGCCGGTCGGCTCGACCACGATGATCTCGGCATCGGCGCCGTCGTCCGCGATGGTGAAATGCTCGGGTCGCACACCGTAGACGACAGGACGACCGTCGGACGCCGCCGGCGCGTTCTTGAGCGGCAGCTTGACGCCGTTCGGCCCCTCGAAGGTCGCAACGCCGTTGACGCGCACATGGCCTTTCAGGAAGTTCATGGCCGGCGAGCCGATGAAGCCGGCGACGAACTGGTTGTCGGGCTTGTCGTAGAGCTCCAGCGGGGTGCCCATCTGCTCGACGATGCCGTCATGCATGACGACGATCTTGTCGGCCATGGTCATGGCCTCGATCTGGTCGTGGGTGACGTAGACGGTCGTCGTCTTCAGCCGCTGGTGCAGCTCCTTGATCTCGGTGCGCATGGCGACGCGCAGCTTGGCGTCGAGGTTCGACAAGGGCTCGTCGAACAGGAACACCTGCGGATCGCGCACGATGGCGCGGCCCATCGCGACGCGCTGGCGCTGGCCGCCGGAGAGCTGGCGCGGATAGCGTTCGAGCAGCGGCGACAGCGCGAGAATTTCGGCGGCGCGCTTGACGCGCTTGTTGATCTCGTCGGAGCTCGCGTTCCGCAGCTTCAGCGAGAAGCCCATGTTCTCGCCGACGGTCATGTGCGGATAGAGCGCATAGTTCTGGAACACCATCGCAATATCCCGCTCCTTGGGCTGGATATTGTTGACGACGCGGTCGCCGATCGAGATCGTGCCGGAGGTGATGTTCTCGAGGCCTGCAAGCATGCGCAGAAGCGTCGACTTGCCGCAGCCGGAGGGGCCAACCAGGACGACGAACTGGCCGTCCTCGATCGGAATCGAAACGCCGTGCAGGACTTCAAAATTGCCGAACGATTTCCGCACGTCGCGGATTTGCACAGACGACATCTAGCTCCCTCCTCGAAAGTCCACGACGCCTCACGCGCCGCGACCGTCTTGTTTTTCAGACTTCACCGAACGAAGCCCGATCTTAGCGAGCGACATTGTCGGCAGTTTGTGCGGTTTTGGCAATTTGTCTTTGGTTAGTCGTTGCTGGTAGCGCTGTCAACGTTCCTTTGTTTGCCGGACCGACTGTGATAAGAGCAACTAATGGGTCGAAAACGCACCAAGTCAGGTAAAATCCGGCTGGCGGAAGTTGCCGAGCTTGCCGGCGTCAGCCCGATCACGGCGTCCCGGTTCTTCCGCAATCCGGAGGCCCTGTCGGTCGCCAAGCGGACGCGGGTCGAGAGCGCAGCCAATGAGCTCGGCTATGTGCCGAACCTGGCGGCGCGGGCGCTGGCCTCGCAGCGCACCGAAGTGATCGGCGTCTTGATCCCGTCACTGACCAACAACGTGTTTTCCGACGTGCTGCGCGGCATCTACGACGCCTCCGAAGGCAGCCGGTACTCGATCCAGCTGTCCAACACACGCTACAGTATTCTCCAGGAGGAGAAGCTGCTGCGACTGTTTCTCGCGCAGAAGCCGGCCGGACTGATCGTCACCGGCATCGACCAGACCGCGGAATCGCGCGCGATGCTGGAGGCCGCCGACTGCCCGATCGTGCAGATCATGGAGGTCGGGCCCAATCCGGTCGACATGATGATCGGCTTTTCGCACTATGATGCGGCCCGCGCGGCGATCGCCCACCTGTTCGCGCAAGGCCATCGCAAGATCGGCTTCGTCGGCGCGCGCATGGACCCGCGGGTGCAGCGGCGGCTGGACGGATATGTCTCGGCCATGAAGGACGCCGCGCTGTTCGAGCAGCGCCTCGTCGTCACGACGGCGACACCGACCTCGGTGACGCTCGGCGGCACCCTGTTCACCGATCTTTTGGCGCGCGAGCCTGATATCGACTCGGTGTTCTGCGCCAATGACGACCTCGCGCTCGGCGTGCTGTTCGAATGCCGGCGCCGGGAGATCGCGGTCCCCGAGCAGATCGCGATCGTCGGATTCAACGACCTCGAATTCATGGCCTCCGCGGTACCCACCCTCACCAGCGTGCGCACCAACCGCTACGAGATGGGCAACACGGCCGCCACCATGCTGATCGAAGCGATCGACGGACGGCGCCCCGAGCAGCCGGTGCTCGATCTCGGCTTCAAGGTGATCGAGCGGCAAAGCTCGTCGTCGCGGCGGTCGGACGACAGGCCTGCCGCATCAGGCGCGGGCGCCGCGAACAAAATGATAGCGTTACCAAGTGGCCAAGACTAGTATCGCGCTTGTGAGGGAATGACCCGCCAACGGGCCTTTGAACCATGGATCGCGCCGTTGGGCATCGCACCAGCCGAAGCTGAGCTCCCGACGCCAGTGCGTTTGCATTGCAGGAGAAACCAATGACAAAAAAACCAACCAATGGGCATGCGCCCGCCAGCAACGGCGCTCGCCGCCACCTCCGCTCGCAGGAATGGTTCAACAATCCGCATAATCCGGGCATGACCGCGCTCTATATGGAGCGCTACCTGAATTACGGCCTCACCCGGGCCGAGCTTCAGTCCGGCAAGCCGATCATCGGCATCGCCCAGACCGGCAACGACCTTTCCCCCTGCAACCGCCACCATATCGAGCTGGCGCACCGCGTCCGCGAAGGCATCCGCGAGGCCGGCGGCATTGCGATGGAATTCCCGACCCATCCGATCCAGGAGACCGGCAAGCGCCCGACCGCGGCGCTCGACCGCAACCTCGCCTATCTCGGCCTCGTCGAGATCCTCTACGGCTATCCGCTCGACGGCGTGGTGCTGACCACCGGCTGCGACAAGACCACGCCTGCCTGCATGATGGCTGCGGCAACCGTGAACCTGCCCGCGATCGTGCTGTCGGGCGGGCCGATGCTGAACGGCTGGCATGCCGGCGAGCGCACCGGCTCCGGCACCATCGTCTGGAAGTCGCGCGAGCGGCTCGCCGCCGGCGAGATCGACTATGAGGAATTCATGGAGATCGTGGCGTCCTCGGCGCCG
The DNA here is from genome assembly GCF_054061875.1 of Bradyrhizobium sp. S3.7.6. Taxonomy (NCBI): domain Bacteria; kingdom Pseudomonadati; phylum Pseudomonadota; class Alphaproteobacteria; order Hyphomicrobiales; family Nitrobacteraceae; genus Bradyrhizobium; species Bradyrhizobium sp. S3.7.6. The sequence continues at coordinate 5,989,137 of NZ_JBSSEQ010000001.1, forward strand.
TCGGTCGGCCATTGCAACACCATGGGCACCGCCTCGACCATGAACGGGCTTGCCGAAGCGCTCGGCTTCTCGCTGCCGGGCTGCGCGGCAATCCCCGCCCCCTATCGGGAGCGCGGCCAGATCGCCTACGAGACGGGAAAACGCGCCGTCGAGATGGTCTGGGAAGACCTCAAGCCGTCGGACATCCTGACCCGCAAGGCGTTCGAGAACTGCATCGTGATCAACTCGGCGATCGGCGGCTCGACCAACGCGCCGATCCACATCAACGCGCTGGCGCGCCACATCGGCGTCGAGCTGTCGATCGACGACTGGCAGAAGTTCGGCCACGACGTGCCGCTGCTGGTCAACATGCAGCCGGCCGGCTTCTATCTCGGCGAGGAATTCCACCGCGCCGGCGGCGTGCCGGCCGTGGTGCGCGAGCTGATGAAGCACAAGCGCATCCACGAGGACGCGGTCACGGTGAACGGCCGCGGCATCGGCGAGAACTGCGCCAATGCGCCCGCGCCCGACAATGACGTGATCCGGGCCTACGACAAGCCGCTGGTGAAGGACGCCGGCTTCCTGGTGCTGAAGGGCAATCTGTTCGATTCCGCGATCATGAAGACCAGCGTGATCTCCAAGGAATTCCGCGACCGCTATCTCAGCAACCCGAAGGACCTCAACGCCTTCGAGGGCCGCGCCATCGTGTTCGAGGGCCCGGAGGATTATCACGAGCGGATCGACGATCCTTCACTCGACATCGACGAGAGTTGCATGCTGTTCGTCCGCGGCACCGGCCCGATCGGCTACCCCGGTGGCGCCGAGGTCGTGAACATGCAGCCGCCGGCTGCGCTGATCAAACGCGGCATTCTCGCCCTGCCCTGCATCGGCGACGGCCGCCAGTCCGGCACCTCGGGCTCGCCGTCGATCCTGAACGCCTCGCCGGAAGCTGCCGCCAATGGCGGGCTCGCGATCCTCAAGACCGGCGACAAGGTACGCATCGACCTCAACAAGGGCAGCGCCAATATTCTCATTTCGGACGACGAGGTGAAGAAGCGCCACGCCGAGCTGATGGCCAATGGCGGCTTCAAGCATCCGGCGAACCAGACGCCGTGGCAGGAGATCTACCGCAACACGGTCGGCCAGCAATCGACCGGCGCCTGCATGGAGCTCGCCACAAGGTATCAGAACGTCGCCGGCACGTTTGGTGTCGCCAGAGACAATCACTAACAGCCACGTCGTCATTGCGAGCGAAGCGAAGCAATCCAGAGATATCTCCAAGGAGACAGTCTGGATTGCTTCGTCGCAACAGTGCAAAATTGCTGCGCAATTTTGTCACGAGTTCCTCGCAATGAAGAGCCGATAGACAAATTCAAGCCAAGGAGAAAAACAACATGGCAGACCGCCTCAAGGGAAAGCGCGCCGTCGTCACGGCTGCAGCGGCAGGCATCGGGCGCGCATGCGCCATCGCATTCGCGCGTGAAGGCGCAACCGTCATCGCCACCGACATCAACGAGGCCGGCATCGCGGGCCTGACCAAGGAAGGCATCGCCGAGGTCGCCAAGCTCGACGTCCGCAACACCGCCGACGTCAACGCCTTCGCCAAGCGCGTCGGCAAGATCGACATCCTGCTCAACGCGGCGGGCTTCGTGCATCACGGCACCATCCTGGAGTGCTCGGAAGAGGATTTTGACTTCTCGTTCGACCTCAACGTCAAGTCGATGCACCGGACCATCCGGGCGTTCCTGCCCGAGATGCTGGCGGGCGGCGGCGGCAGCATCGTCAACATCTCGTCCTGCGCGGCGCTGCGGCCACCGGCCAACCGCTACGTCTACAGCGCGTCGAAGGCGGCGGTGTCGCTGCTGACGCGCGCGGTCGCGCTCGACTTCATCACCAAGGGCATCCGCTGCAACAGCATCTGCCCCGGCACCGTCGAGACGCCCTCGATGCTCGACCGCGCCGCCGCGCAGGGGCCGCAGGGCAAGGAGATGTTCGTCTCCCGCCAGAAGATGGGCCGGCTCGGCACCGCCGACGAAATCGCATCCATGGCGGTCTATCTCGGCAGCGACGAAAGCGCATTCACCACCGGCGTCGACCTTGTCGTCGACGGCGGCTACATGCTCTGATCGCTCCTCATCCCGAGGAGGCGCGACAGCGCCCTCTCGAGGGATGGGCCACGGGCTTATGGTTCGAGGCGCGCGCAAGTGCGCGCTCCTCACCATGAGGGATAGACAAGGGAGTTCTCGATGAACAAGATCGATCTCAACGGCCGCATTGCCGTCGTCACCGGCGGCGCGCAGGGCTTTGGCCGTGCCATCACCCGGCGTTTCATCGACTCCGGCGCCAAGGTCGCGATCTGGGATTTCGACTCGGCTCTCGCCGAGAAGACCGCGAATGAAGTCGGCGGCGAGACAAAAGTCTTCAAGGTCGACGTCACCGACCCCGCCGCGGTCGAGCAGGCGCGCGATGCGACGCTTGCCGCCTTCGGCAAGATCGACATCCTCGTCAACAATGCCGGCATCGCCGGCGTCAACAAGCCGGTCTGGGAGACCGATCTCGAGGAGTGGCGCAAGGTCCTGCGCATCAATCTCGACGGCCCTTTCATCGTCTGCAAGGCGATCGTGCCGACGATGCTCAAGCAGAAATACGGGCGGATCGTGAACATCGCCTCGATCGCCGGCAAGGAAGGCAATCCCAACGCCTCGCATTACTCGGCCTCCAAGGCCGGACTGATCGCGCTGACGAAATCGCTCGGCAAGGAATTGGCGGCACATGACATCCTCGTGAATGCGGTGACGCCGGCCGCGGCGAAGACCGCGATCTTCGACCAGATGACGCAGCAGCATATCGACTTCATGCTGTCGAAAATCCCCAAGGCACGCTTCGTGCTGGTGGAAGAGCTCGCCGCGATGGTGAGCTGGCTCGCATCCCAAGATTGTGCCTTCTCCACCGGCGCGGTGTTTGATATTTCCGGCGGACGGGCGACCTACTGAAGCTTTGGCCGCCCCTTGAAGGGGTGGACCATGCGGCTTGGACGTCGGGATTTTGGGCGTCGGGATTTCGTGAAGCTCGCAGCGGGCGCAGGCGCGCTGCCGTTGCTGTCGCGTGTTGCGCCCGCGCAACTGGCGCCCAGCCCGCCGAGCATCCGTCCGCCCTCGCCGGCCGAACGCGGCGCCATGGCGCGGCTCGCGCGCAGCTTCATGGACAAATACGACGTGCCGGCGCTGTCCTTTGCGATCGGCTATGCCGGCACTGTTGTCCACGAGGACGCCTTCGGTCTTGCCGATCGCGAGCGGAACGAGACCGTGACGCCGCGGCATCTGTTCCGGATCGCCAGCGTCAGCAAGATGATCACCTCGGTCACGATCTTCCGCCTGATCGAGGAGAACCGCCTCAAGCTCACGGATCGCGTCTTCGGCCCCGGTGCACTGCTCGGCACCGATTACGGGTCACCGCCCTACTCCGCCGGCATCGACCAGATCACGCTCGAGCATCTGCTGACGCACGCTGCCGGCGGCTGGAGCAACGACAACCGCGATCCCATGTTCACGCATCCGCGGATGGATCATGCCGAGCTGATCGCCTGGACGCTCGCCAACCGGCCGCTGGACCGGCCGCCGGGCCAGCACTACGCTTATTCCAATTTCGGCTATTGCGTGCTGGGCCGCGTGATCGAGAAGCTCACCGGCCAGGCCTATGCCGAGCACGTCCGCACCGAGGTGCTGACGCGCTGCAGCGTCACCGACATGAGCGTCGCCGGCAACACGCGCGAGCAGCGCCAGGCCGGCGAAGTCGTCTATTACGGTCAGGCCGAAAATCCCTACAGCATGAATGTCCGGCGGATGGATTCCCATGGCGGCTGGATCGCGACGCCGGCGGATCTCGTGCAGTTCCTGATGCATGTCGACGGCTACACCAGACCGGCGAACATCCTGCGGCCGCGCACCATCGAGGTCATGACCACCGCACCCAGTTACAGCCCGAACTACGCCAAGGGCTTCTGTGTCAACAAATTCGACAATTGGTGGCACAATGGCAGCCTGCCGGGCACGAGCACGATTGCCGTGCGCACCCATGGCGGCTTCTGCTGGGCCGCCTTCACCAACACCAGACGCGGGAATTCCAACATGGATGGCGATCTCGACAATCTCAACTGGAGCATGGCGCGCCAGGTCGGCGAATGGCGGGTGGCCTGAGCCATGATCCGGGAAGGTGGATGCCTGTGCGGCGCGGTGCGGTTCAAGGCGGAGGGGGAGCCGCTCAACGTCCGCATCTGCCATTGCCGCCTGTGCCAGAAGGCGATGGGCTCGCCCTATTTTGCTCGCGCGCAGTTCGACCAGCGCGCGCTCAGCGTCGAGGGCGACACCGGCCGCTATGCCTCGTCCGAGAACATCGACCGCGTGTTCTGCAAGCGCTGCGGCACGCGCCTGTTCTCCTGGCGGCGCAACGGCACGCTGGCGGGCGTTTCGCTCACGACCTTCGACGATCGCAACGCCTTTGCGCCGACCGAGCACATCTGGGTCTCGGAGAAGGTCGCCTGGCTGAAGCTCGACGACGGCCTGACGCAATATCAGGGCACCATCCCGGCGTGACGTCAGGCTTGCCCTGACGCAGGCACTCTCGCCGCCTGAGCGCGCCGTCCCGCCGTCGTCGCGATCCAGATCCCGGCAAACACCGCGACGATGCCGGCCGCCAGATTCCAGCGCAGCGGTTCGTTCAGCAGCCAGGCGCCGACCAGCGAGGCCGTGATCGGATTGACCGTCACCGAGATCGCGACGCGCGTCGGCGTGGTCCGCTCCAGCGCGAAGGCCCAGAGATAGAAGGTCAGCGCAGCACCGAAGGCGCCGAGATAGAAAGCCGCCAGCCATTGCGGCGCGCCGAAGCCGGCGACCGGCGCAAAACTGCTCCGGATATAAGAGAGCAGGATGAGGCAGGCCGCGCCGGCCGCCATGCTCATCGTGGTGAAGGCGATCGGGCCGGAGCGCCGGATCAGCGGTTTTGACCAGATGCCGTACAGCGCCATGCACAGCGCGGCCGCCATCATCAGGAGATCGCCGCGCCAGGCGCCGGATGGTGCCGAGGTCAGGTCGGAGAGCAGCGCGACGGCAACGCCAAACGTCGCGATCACGACACCGATCGATTTGCGCCAGCTCAGGGCCTCGGCGCCGAGCGCGGCGCCGATCACGAGCGACAACAGCGGAAGTGTCGACAAAGCGAGCGCGCCGCGCGCGGCGGTCGTAAAGATCAGCGATGCATTGAACAGGATCGGAAACAGCGCGAAGAACAGAATGCCGAGCCCGGTCGCGGCGGCCCAGTCCCCTCGCCCCGGCCAACGGTCACCGCGGAGCAGCGTCAGGGGTAACAGCAGCAGGAAGCCGATGCCGAACCGGAACGAGCCGATCGCGAGCGGATCGAGGCTGCCCACCAGATAGCGCGTGGCACCGATCGAGGTGCCGCCGAGGCCGCTCGACAGCACCGCGGCCAGAACGCCGGAGATTTCGCCCACACGCCCTCCCTTGACGAGCCCTGAACGCAGCATACGAGGCGCGCCGAAACAGGGAATGGAGTTTCCGTCATGCTGGGATAAGTTTTCGTCATGACCACGCCTGTTCTCGACCCCGATCTGCTGAAGGCATTTCTCGCCGTCGCCGAGCATCGCTCGTTCACGCGCGCAGCCCAATTGCTCAACCGGACCCAGTCGGCGGTCAGCGTCCAGATCAGGCGCCTGGAAGAGCGGATCGGCACCAAGCTGTTTCAGCGCACCAGGGCCGGCGTCGCGCTGACCGCGGCGGGCGATGAGCTCCTCGTTTATGCGAGGCGGCTTCTCGACCTCAATGCAGAGGCGATCGATGTGCTCCGCGCACGCAAGCGCGACGCCGTGGTCCGCCTCGGCGTGATGGACGATTACGGCACGATCGTCATTCCGCCCTTGCTGGCGCGCTTTGCCCAAAACCATCCGGAGATCCGGGTCGAGATCGAGACCGGCCTGACCGCGACGATGCCGGCCCGGCTCGGCGAGGCCTATGACCTCGTCATCGCCATGCATCCGGAAGGACGCGGCGATGGCGAACTGCTCCGACGCGAGCAGGCGGTCTGGGCTGCGGCCAGGACGTATCGAGCCGAAGCACAGGACACGCTGCCCGTCGCGCTCTACCCGCCGGGCTGCCTGTTCCGGCAATGGGCCGCGGACGCCCTCGATGCCGCCGGCCGGCCCTGGCGCCTTGCCTTCGTCAGTCGCACCCTTGCGGCGGTGGAAGCGATCGCGGCGGAGGGCCTTGCGATCACGGTCGTGAAGGCCGGCACCCTGCCCTCCCGCCTGCGCGCCCTGTCGAACGGCCTGCCGCCGCTGCCGGCTGCCGACATCCACCTGCACCGCGCGCGCAACCTGTCGCAGCCGGCGGCGCTGCTGGCGGATCATTTACGGCTTGGGATTTCGGAACCCGCGTCCCATATCCTGACCTGACGCGTTGCCCCATCACCGGATCGGCCGGGTTGGCTGCAAGGCCACGAGGCACAAACCGGGACGGACGAGCCGTGAACATTTCCCTCTATGAGCTTTCTGTATGGGTGCTACCGCTGCTGCTCGCCATCACCTTCCACGAGGCCGCGCACGCTTTCGTCGCGTACCGTCTCGGTGACAACACGGCCTGGCAGCTCGGCCGCGTCAGCTTCAACCCTATCAAGCATATCGATCCGTTCGGCACCCTGATCCTGCCGGCGATGCTGCTGTTCGCGCACTCGCCGTTCCTATTCGGCTATGCCAAGCCGGTTCCCGTCAATTTCCGCAAGCTCAACCATCCCAGGCTCGACATGGTCTGGGTGGCCCTTGCCGGACCCGCCACCAACATCCTGCTGGCGCTCGCGGCGGCTCTTGCCCTGCATGCCCTGCCCCTAGCACCGGCGGCCTCGGCCCAGTGGATCTTCGACAACCTCAAGAATGCGCTGGTGATCAACGCGGTGCTGGGGGTGTTCAACATGATGCCGATCCCGCCGCTCGACGGCGGGCGCGTCGCGGTCGGGCTGTTGCCTCGGGCCCTCGCCATGCCGCTGGCCCGGCTCGAGCCATTCGGGATGCTGATCCTGATTGGTCTTCTGATCCTGCTGCCGCTCGCGGGCTCGCAGTTCGGTCTAAATCTTGATGTTATTTCAGGAATACTGCGAACGTTGACCGGTTATGTGATTCAGGCTGTTCTCTTCCTGACCGGCAACGCGTAGTTCAACAGAACACCCGAACATAAGCCGAAGGGCTCGAGGCCGACTTGGTCAAAGCTGCCGATATGCTGATCGCGCGACGCGCGGACACCCGCGCCCGCGCCGATTTTGCCACCTGGAAGATGATGGCCAAGCTCAACGGGGCCTCCGCGCTGCCTGCCGAGGCGCAGGAGTTCCTGGTCAGCTACAAGAACCTGCTGGCGCGGATGAGCGAGGGCGAGGCCACCGAGGCCACGATCGGCGCGATCTACAAGGCCTACTATGCCGAGATGGGCGGCGCGGGAACTCCGCCCGACGTCCGCACCCGTCCGCCCGAGCCGGCGGCGGACAATGTTACCGCTTTCCGCCGACCTCCCCCGAAACCGACGAAGACGGCCTCCTTCACGGCGGCGTTTAGCGGAGCCCAGAAACGGCCCCTCCCGGTGGCGCTGATCTTCGTCTGCCTGGTCGTGGTCTATGTCGGGATCCGGCTCTACTGGCGCTGAGCCGATTTCTTCTTTTTCTTCTCGTCCGGCGGCGTGAAGATGATGTCGACGGTCCGCTCGAACCGGTCTTCGGTCAGTCCGGCCGGGGGCTGCGGGATGGGATCGGACTTGCGGACAATCGAGAGCGCGGCCGCATCGTAGGCCACATCCCCCGATGACTCCACGACGTCGACGGACAGCACATTGCCCCTGCGGTTGATCGCGAAGCTGACCTTCACCTTCTGATTATTGGGCTGCTTGCCCTCCGGGTTGACCTTGTGGGCCGTGAGGTGCGCACTGATCTTGCGATTCCAGTCGGTCGTGATCCTGAGGATGTCCTTGCCGAGGCCAAGCACCGGCGCCAGGGCCTTCTCGGCCTCGCGCGCGTCCTCGTCGAGCGTCTGCCGCGCCGTTGCAACCGACTGCGGCGAAGCCTCGGCAGCGGGTGTCTCGACCGCCGCGATCTTGGGATCCTCGTCCTGCGGCTTCTTCGAGATGTTTTCGGTGACGACCCGATCGGGATCGTCGACCTGTTGCGACTGGTCCTTTGGAAGCTCGGTTTCCTTGGTCTCGGCCTTTTGCTCTGGAAGCGCCTGCTGCTCCTGCATCGCTTCGCTGTCCGGTCCCGGCGGAAGGTCGGTCTCGGGCGCCTTGGGCGAGGCCATCTCGACGGCGAACTCCGCGCCGGCCGCACCCAGGCCATCGTCGTCGTCATCGGTCCGCAGATGGGCCAGGGCGAGCGCGGCACCGCCCAGATGGAGCGCGAGCGCCGCCACCGCCGCCAAAATCCAGAGCTTCCGGGATGGTCTGGCTTCGTCCGACATCGTGCGCCTCTAAGGCTGACCGGCGCCTGCCGCAGGCGCTCCGGGAGCGCCCTCCAGCGCGACCAGCTTCACCCGGGAATAGCCGCCTGAGCGCAAGAGCTCCATGACACTCATTAACTCGCCATACGGCACCGAGCGATCGGCGCGCAGGAAGACATACTTGTCCTTGCTCATGTCGGACAGGCCGTCGAGGGTCCCGATCAACTCGGCGCGGTGGACCGGGTTTTCGCCGATCGCAAGCGTCAGATCGGGCTTGATGCTGAGATAGGTCGGCTTGTCCGGCTTCTTCTGCGGGGTCGCGCTCGAGGTCGGCAGATCGATCGGCAGGTCGACCGTGGAGAGCGGAGCTGCGACCATGAAGATGATCAGCAGCACCAGGATGACGTCGATGAACGGCGTGACGTTGATGTCATGCGTCTCGCCGAAATCGTCGTCGTCATCATTGTCTGCGAGCGAAACGCCCATGGTTCACTCCGCCGCGCGCGAATGCGCGCTGCCGTGGCTGCGGTCGAGATCGCGCGAGAGCAGCCGCCCCGCCGCGCCCGAGGCACGGCTGACGAGCTCGAGATAGCTTTTCGTCACGCGCGAGAAGTGGTTGTAGATGATGACGGCGGGAATGGCGGCGACGAGGCCGATCGCGGTCGCGAGCAGCGCCTCGGCGATGCCGGGCGCGACCACGGCGAGGTTCGTGGTCTGCGACTTCGAGATGCCGATGAAGCTGTTCATGATGCCCCAGACCGTGCCGAACAGGCCGACGAAGGGCGATGTCGAGCCGATGGTCGCCAGCACGCCCATGCCGATGCGGATGCGCCGTGCCTCCGCGCGCACGATTTCGGAAAAGCTCGAGGCCGCACGCTCCTTGATGCCGGCATCGCTGGACAGGCCGGCCGACATCCGCGCCTCACGCAGCGCCGCCGCCAGGAAGGACGGCAGAATGCCCTGCTTGGCGCCGAGCGCCATTTGCGCTTCCGCGAGCGAGCGCGCCTCCGAGATCTTCTTCAGTGCCGAACGAAGCTTGCCGGACGCGACCGACAGCTCGATCGACTTGGCGATCAGGACGGTCCAGGTCATCAGCGATGCGAAGGCAAGCCCGATCATCACCGCCTTCACGATGACGTCCGCCGACATAAACATCACCCAGGGGGACAGCTCCTTCATGGCGGGCGCGATAGCGGCCGCGTCGGGCTTCGCCACGGGCGCCACCACCGCCGGAGCGGCAGCCGGAGCCGGGCTGGCGGTGGCCGGCTGAGCCGTCGCCTGTGCCGGTGCAGGTGCCGCCGGCGGGGTCTGTGTCTGGGCAGAAACAGGGGATACGAGCCAGGCGGCCGCCAGCATCAAGGCGGCGGCAAGGCTTGCTTGGAAGGACATGATCTTCATACTTCGGCCCAGTAGCGAATGAGGTTGTGATAGATACCCGTCAATTTGACCGTTTCGGGATCGTCACGCCCGAGCCGTTCCACCAGCGCCTGTATCGCGGTGTCGAGGTCAAAGATCATGCTCCGGGCTTGATCGTCCCGTATCATGCTCTGAAGCCAGAAGAAAGACGCAACCCGCGTCCCCCTCTTCACCGGCGTGACGAGATGGAGGCTGGTCGAGGGATAGAGCACGCAGTCCCCGGCTTGCAACTTCACTTCGTGCGAACCGTAGGTGTCCTCGATCACAAGTTCGCCACCGTCATACTCTTCCGGCTCGGCCAGGAACAGCGTGACAGACAGGTCTGTGCGGATGCGAAGGCCGGTCAGGCGGTCGCCGCGGATCGCATTGTCGACATGCAGCCCGAAATGATGGCCGCTGTTGGCCGCATAGCGGTTGAACAGCGGCGGGAAGATCTGCAGCGGGATCGCCGCTGCCAGGAACCGCGGGTTCGACGTCAGCGCCGAGATGATGCGGTTGCCGAGCTTGCGCGCGACCTCGCTGTCAGGCGGCAACTGCTCATTGCGCTTGACCATTGCTGACTGCGCGCCCGCGGTGGAACGGCCGTCTTCCCATTCGCTGGCGTCCATGATGCGGCGGAATTCCGCCACATCATCCTTGCTCAGGACGCCGTCTATGCATGTCAGCATGGCACCTCGTCGTTACTCCATCAGTAGCGCGCCGAGATCACCAGATAGGCGGCGCGTCCCGGTGCTTCCAGCACGAAGGGCGCGGCGCTCTGGTACAGCGCGTCATAGTAGCGTTTGTCGAAGATGTTGTTCACGAACAGCTTCAGCTGCCAGTTCTGGTTGAGCTTGGCTTCGACGAAGGCATCGAACCGCCAGTAGCTCGGGATCGAAGTGCCCTGGTTCGCCGCGAGGAACGTACCGCCATAAATCTTCGAGCGGTAGACCGCCTGACCGCCCAGCTCCCACACATCCGTCAACTGATATTTGCTGAGCAAACTGAAGGATTGGTGCGCGACGTTGGAGAGGGGCAGGCCCACGTTGGTGGTGTAGAGCGTCGTGTTGGCCGGCGGAATCAGCGACTTCGTCACTTCCGACTGCATCAGAACGAGACCGCCGAAAATGCTCCATTTGTCGGTGATCTTGCCGCTGACGCCGAGGTCGATACCGCGAATACGATAGGCCGCGCCGGCCGTGATACAGGATACGTTCCCCGCCGTAGCAGTATAGGGACATGCCGCAGTCGCAGTTGCAGCAGTGACATTGCGCGACTCTCGCGCATTTTCCTTTTCGGTCTGGAAGAGCGCAGCGGTCAGCAACAGGTGCCTGTCGAACAGCTCCCACTTCGTTCCAAGCTCGATCGCCTTGTTCTTCTCAGGACCGAAGATCTGAGGAGCGGCGCCGTTGAGCACGGGCGCAAGACCACCATACTGAACGCTGGTTCCGTCAAATTCCGCGCCGACCGGGTTCGACGAGGTTGCGTAGGCCGCGTAAACGCTTCCGTTCGGCAATGGCTTGAGGGTGAGGCCGAGATTGAAATTCGGCATCCCGTAGTCTTGCTGCTGCTGGCCAAAGGCGTTCAGCGTTCCCCCGTTGACCGAACCCCAGCCGTTCACCTTGATATTGTAGTCATCAAACCGAACGCCACCATTCAGGATCAGGACGTCATTGTAGTTGGCCGTATCCAGCACGTATACGCTCTTGGTATCGATCGCGATGTTGGTCGGCTTCTGCGTCAAACCTCCGGGAATCCCGAAGGGAAGGTTTGTGTATTGCGGACTGAACACGCTCACGCCTGTCAGCGAGTTGCCGGTAAAGCCGCCAGGCAGCGCCTCCGAAGCAAGGCCGGTATAGCTGTTGATAGACGAGGTCTCGTGGTCGTATTCAAACCCGGCAAGCGCAGTGTGTTTGAAGCCTGCGCTATCACTGAACTTGTAAGTCGCCTCCGTCTGATTGGCGATGACGTCCGTGACCTGGTAGCGGCTCTGCGGATTCGCACTGAGGGTGTAGGCCGTAAACGGAGCCCCTGGGGCGAGTGTCGGCGCTTCAGGCAGCGTTCCAATGTAGTTCTGCGTGGAGTGAGAATCCCTGAACCTATTGGTGATCAAGAGATCTGGCGTGACGTAAACCTCGGCGTTGAGCGAACCAATGTCCTGGCCGGTCCGGTAGAAGTCTCGGTTGAGGAAGCCGTACCAATTCTTACGATTAACCCCGAAATCGGTGAACGGGCCGCCGGCGGTCGTCGCCGTGCTCGGCCGATAGTAAGGCACGCCGAAGTCCGGGAGTCCGGTCAGTTCGGTATGGATGTAGTTGGCAGTGATTTTGACTGCATCCAGAGGCTTCCATATCGTCGCGACGAATGCGCCGTCGCGATTGTCGGTCACATAGCTTCGCCCAGCGACATTGGCGTCCTGAAACAGTCCGCCCGCGCGCACCGACCAGGTCGGGTTGATCACCTGGTTGACGTCGAGCACCACGCGCTTGGTCATGTCGGTGCCAAACGTGGTGTCCATGTTGTAGAAGCTCTTCTCGGTCGTCGCCTGCTTGGTGACGATGTTGATCGCACCACCGGCGACACCGCGGCCCGCGAAAGTTGAGCCCGGACCACGCAGAATTTCGACCTGCTCGGTGAAGAAGTTTTCACGGACGCTGACGCCCGCGTCGCGCACGCCGTCGATGAAGACGTCGTTGCGGGCATCGAAGCCGCGAATGAAGAAGCGGTCACCGAAGGCATTGCCGCCCTCACCCGTTCCGAGCGTCACGCCGGCCGTGCTCAGGATCGCCTGCTTCAGCGTCGTGGCGTTCTTGTCCTCCAGCACATCCTTTGTAAGCACGGTGATCGATTTTGGCGTGTTGAGGATTGGCTCAGGGAATTTACCTGACGCTTGCACTCGGGTGGCCATGTAAGGCGCGGCGGGATTTGCGTACGGATCACGATCGGCAGGACCAGGGCTCGGATTGGCGACAGGCGCTTGTGCGGCCTGCTGCCGCTGCGCCGCGCGCCGCAGCGCGTTGCGCGCACGAATCTGATCGGCGGTGGGCTTCGAAGCGGTCGGACGCGGACGCTGCTGAGGCGCATCGACGTTCACGGGGGGCAGATTGGTCTGCTGCGCCTGTGCGCCGGTCGAGACCGTCGCGACCGCAATCAAACTGGCGACCGTGGACACAGTCTTGCCGGTCGCAGTGTCGAAATTGTTGCCGAAGGATTTCCGATCCGCATCCGAACGCAACGATCGCGGTGTTTTCATCATGCCCATCACACGCCCCACAGTGCTTATGCTTCCATTGGTCGCGTTGCGACAACGCGACGCATTGGTGCTATCGGGCGTGTTCATGGGGGTCAACGCGATCTCTGCAACACTCCGTTTGAATCCGACCATTTCAAAGCAATTCTAAACTCGGTTGAGTGCGCCGCAGTTTTAAATGGTTCTAAACTTGAACCGTTCTAATCTGGACATTGAGCGCTGCGATCTCGTCGTGCCGCATCAACCTTCGAGCTGATGCGCTTCGTCGATGCAGAAACGCGAACGATGGGGCGGTGCTATCGGTCGGAGAAAAGCAGGTCAATGCGATTGATCTGCCAGCACATTTGAATTCATCCAGATCGGACTCGGTGCAGATTTCAATCTGGAAACATGGGCGCATGCGAGAGCTGCGCAGGCGCGAGCAGCGGCGCCGCTCTCAATCGCTGCTCGGCGGCTTCATCAGCGAGAACAATTCGTCGACGGTTTTCTGCGCGACGGCGCGCACGCGATCGGAGTTGTCCATGCCGGCGATGTTGACGCCGCCAACGACGGCTTTGATCTCGTCCCGGAAGTCGGTCAGGAATCGCAAGGGATCGCGCTGCTCGTTGGCGACGCGCGCGATCAGTCCCGTGATCAGAATCTGGCACGCGATCAGCTTGCCGTTCAGTTCGTCCATCCTGCGCTCCCGTTGTGGCGGGGCCGATATGACCGATGCCGGATTTCCTGACAACCGAAACGCCGTGCAGGCGAATTAGAACCGTTCTCACGGGGTTGATCCCGGCTCACTTCGCAGCACAGCCGGGGCGCCCTTGCGGACAGCTCTGCAAGCCGCCCACACCGGCTCCGGGCATTGCCCAAGATTTGCGCGCGGATCGCTCGCGCCGGGAAAATGCAGCACTGCACACCGTAGTGTCACGGAGCTGCCTAGACAGTGCAAAGCTTTCCAATTGTTTAGGATTCCGAACCGATAGTGCTGTTTACACTGGAACTTGGCGTGTATTATACAAGCGCGCTGGAACCCTATGATTGCTCCACAATTCGTAGTTTTGGGCGTAAAAGCCAACGAGCCGACATGAAAAAAACACGGCCGATCCTCTGGATTCTGATCATCGCGGCCGTGGCCTCCGCGGGTTACTATGGCTGGCAGAAATTCGGCTCGCCCGAGGCCGGAAAAACCCAGACGGCTCAGAAGGGTCCGGCGCGTCCGCCCGCCATCCCCGTCAGCGTTTCGCCGGTCCAGAAGGCCGACTTTCCGGTATATCTGACCGGTCTCGGCACGGTTCAGGGCTTCAACACCGTACAGGTCCGGAGCCGGGTTGACGGCCAGATCGACAAGATCGCCTTCAGCGAAGGCCAGATGGTCAAGCAGGACGAGCTTCTGGTCTCGATCGATCCCCGGCCCTATCAAGCCACGCTCGACCAGGCCAAGGCCAAGAAGGCGCAGGACGAGGCGAATCTGGCCAACGCCAATCTCGAGCTCCAGCGTGCCATGAAGCTTGGCGAGTTCGCGACTGCGCAGCGGGTCGACACCCAGCGTTCCACCGTCGCGCAGCTGACCGCCCAGATCGCCGCCGACGAAGCCGCCATCTCCAACGCCCAGACCCAGCTCGACTACACCCAGATCAAGGCGCCGTTCACCGGCGTGGCCGGGCTGCGCCTGGTCGACGTTGGCAACATCGTCAACGCCTCCACGCAGACGGGAATCGTGACGATCTCGCAGGTCGAGCCGATCTCGGTGATCTTCACCGCGCCGGAAGACCAGCTGCCTTATATCAGCGAAGGCCAGAAGGCCGGCGCGCTCAAGGTGATCGCGTTCACCACCGACGGCAAGAAAACGTTGGCCGAGGGCAAGCTCGCGGTCATCAACAATCAGGTCGACACGACCAGCGGGACTATTCGGCTCAAGGCGGTGTTCGACAACAAGGAACACACGCTGTGGCCGGGCCAGTCGGTTTCGACGCGCCTTCTGGTACGCACCCTGAAGGACGCGACCGTGGTTCCGGATGACGCGGTTCAGCATTCGACCAACGGCCTCTACGCCTATACCGTCAATCAGGACAACAAGGCGGAAGTGCACAAGATCAAGGTCAGCTACGCCATCGACGGCCGTTCGGTGGTCGACGAAGGCTTGAGCCCGGGTCAACAGGTGATCACCGGCGGCCAGTTCAAGGTCCAGCCCGGAAGCCTCGTCTCGACGGCCGTAGCAAGCTCGGATCCGAGCCAGAATAAGGTACGACAGGAATGACCGAGGGCGGGATTTCGGCACCTTTCATCCGTTATCCCATCGGCACCTCGCTGCTGATGGCCGGCATCCTCTTCGTCGGTCTCGTCGCCTATCCCCTGCTGCCGGTCGCGCCGCTGCCGCAGGTGGACTTCCCGACCATCCAGATCACAGCCAATTTGCCGGGCGGCAGCCCCGAGACGATGGCCTCGTCGGTGGCCCAGCCGCTCGAGCGGCAATTCGCCCAGATTCCCGGCATCGCCCAGATGACCTCGACGAGCTATCTGGGAACCGCCTCGATCACCATCCAGTTCGACCTCAACCGCAGCATCGACGGCGCCGCCAACGACGTGCAGGGCGCCATCAACGCCGCAAGCGGTCAATTGCCGAAGAATCTGCCCTCGCCGCCGACCTACCGCAAGGTCAACCCGGCCGACGCGCCGATCCTGCTGCTCTCGGCAACATCCGATACACTGCCGCTGACCACCGTCAGCGATGCCGTCGACGCCCAGCTTGCCCAGCAGATCAGCCAGCTCTCGGGCGTCGCGCAGGTCTTCATCGGCGGCCAGCAGAAGCCCTCCATCCGCATTCAGATCGACCCGGCGAAACTCGTCGCCAAGGGCCTGTCGCTGGAGGACGTGCGCAGCCAGATCGCGATCACCACAGTCGACAGCCCCAAGGGCAATATCGACGGGCCGAAGCGCGCCTACACGATCTACGCCAACGACCAGCTCACCCAGTCCAAGGACTGGAACGACGTCGTCATCGCCTATCGCAATGGCGGTCCGCTTCGAATCCGCGACATCGGACAGGCGGTGAGCGGCGCCGAGGACGCCAAGCAGGCAGCCTGGGCCAACGGCAAGCGTGGCGTGTTCCTGGTGGTGTTCAAGCAGCCGGGCGCCAACGTCATCGAGACCGTCGACCGGATCAAGGCCACCCTGCCCCGCCTCGTCGCGGCGATTCCGCCCGCGATCAAGATCGAGTTGATCAGCGACCGCACCACGACCATCCGCGCCGCGGTCGAGGACGTCCAGTTCACGCTGCTGCTGACCATTGCCCTCGTGGTCATGGTCATCTTCGTCTTCCTGCGCAGCTTCTGGGCGACGGTCATTCCCACCATCACGGTTCCGCTGGCGCTACTGGGCGCGTGCGCCCTGATGTGGGTGGTTGGCTATTCGCTCGACAATCTATCGCTGATGGCGCTCACCATCGCGGTCGGATTCGTCGTTGACGACGCCATCGTGATGCTCGAGAACATCACGCGCTACATCGAGGAAGGCGAATCGCCGATGGCGGCCGCCTTCAAGGGCTCCAAGGAAATCGGCTTCACCATCGTCTCGATCAGCATCTCGCTGGTCGCGGTGCTGATCCCGCTGCTGCTGATGGGCGGCATCATCGGACGCCTGTTCCGCGAGTTCGCCGTCGTGCTGGCGATGACCATCTTCGTCTCGATGTTCGTGTCGCTGACGCTGACGCCGATGATGGCCTCACGCTTCCTGCGCGCTCATGGCGAGGTGACCCACGGCAAGTTCTACCAGTGGAGCGAACGCGCCTTCGACGGCATGCTGCGCGGCTACGAGTACGTTCTCGATCATGCTCTGGCCTGGCGCCGCACCACGCTCCTGATCTTCTTCGCCACGCTCGGCCTGTCGATCTATTTGTTCATCCTGATCCCGAAGGGCTTCTTCCCGCAGCAGGACGTCGGCCTGATCACCGCGACCTCGGAAGCGTCCCAGGACATCTCCTTCGCCGAGATGCAGCGCCGCCAGGTCGAGCTCGGCAAGATCGTGATGGACGATCCCGACGTCGCCACGATCGCGATGAACATCGGCGGCAGCGGCCGCGCCGGCAACAACGGCAATTTGTTCATCACGCTGAAGCCGCGCAACGAGCGCAACGCGTCGGCGCAGGAGATCATTGCCCGGCTGCGTCCTAAGCTCGAGAAGGTGTCGGGCGCCCGCCTCTACATGCAAGCGGCCCAGGACGTCCGGCTCGGCGGCCGGCCGACGCGCACGCAGTTTGAATTCACGCTACAGGATGCCGATCTCACCGAGCTCAACGACTGGGCGCCGAAAATCCTCGCCAAAATGCAGACGCTGCCGCAACTGCGCGACGTCGCGACCGACCAGCAGACGCAGGGCACCACGGTCCAGCTCAAGATCAACCGCGACACCGCATCGCGCTACGGCATCCAGCCGCAGCTGATCGACGACACGCTGTACGACGCCTTCGGACAGCGGCAGGTCACGCAGTATTTCACCCAGCTCAACACCTACAAGGTGATCCTCGAGATCCTGCCGGAGATGCAGGGCAGTCTCGACAGCCTGAACAAGCTCTACCTGAAATCGCCGCTGACCGGCGACCAGGTGCCGCTGTCGACCTTTGCGACCTGGACCACCGATCCGGTCCGCCCGCTCTCGATCAGCCACCAGGGCCAATTCCCGGCGATCACGATCAGCTTCAACCTCGCCCAGGGCGTCGCGCTCGGCCAGGCCACCGAGGCCGTGCAGAAGGCGATGGCCGATCTCGGCGCACCCCCAACCCTGAATTCGAGCTTCCAGGGCACCGCGCAGGCGTTCCAGCAGTCGCTCGGCACCGTGCCGCTGCTGATCCTCGCAGCCCTCGTCGTGGTCTATCTGATCCTCGGCATTCTCTACGAGAGCTACATCCACCCGATTACGATTCTGTCGACCCTGCCCTCGGCCGGCGTCGGCGCGCTCCTGATCCTGATGGCGGCCGGCTTCGACTTCAGCCTCATTGCATTGATCGGAATCATTCTCCTGATCGGCATCGTGAAGAAGAACGGCATCATGATGGTCGACTTCGCCATCGCGGCCGAGCGCGACGAGCACAAGACGCCGGAGCAATCGATCCGTCAGGCCGCGCTGCTGCGCTTCCGGCCGATCATGATGACGACGATGGCCGCCCTGCTCGGCGGCGTGCCGCTGATGCTCGGCCACGGCACCGGCGCCGAGATCCGCCAGCCGCTCGGCTACGCCATGGTCGGCGGCCTGATCGTCAGCCAGGCGCTGACGCTGTTCACCACCCCGGTGGTCTATCTCTATCTCGACGAGCTCAACAACTGGTTCTCGGGCTGGGGCCGTTCGGGTGACGGCAAAGGTCACGAGGCGCCCGAGCACAGCACCGTCAAGCAGGCCGCCGAGTAAGCTTGCACCGCGGCTTCCGCGACGCTACAGCGAGGCCCTCGGTTCACGCCAACGCGGTTTCGCCATGTCCATGCAATCCAGACTTGTCGCCCTCGCCGCCGCCCTTCTGCTGTCGACAGGCGGCGCGTATGCCCAGCAGAGCGCCAAAAAGAACGCCGCTTCCCCTGCACCGGCCGCACAGCCCGCGCCAGCTCCGACCCAGCCGCAGGCTGACGGTGCGGAGCAAGCCGGATGGGTCGTGCGCTGCACCAGCGTCAGCCGCGACGCGCCGCTCGAATGCGCAATGGAGCAGAACGCGGTGCTGACCAAAACCGGCCAGACCATCGTGCTGATCAACATCCGCATCGCGCCCGACACCCGCACGCCGGTGGCGCTGCTGCAATTACCGCTCGGACTCAACCTGCCCGTCGGGGCCAAGCTCCAGGTCGACGAGGGCAAGACATTCGACCTCCAGATCCAGACCTGCGAGAACCGCGGCTGCTACGCCTCGACGCCGATCGCGGCGGACCTGCTCGCCGCCTTGCGGTCGGGCAAGCAGCTGAAGGTCTCCTTCCAGAACATGGCCAAGGAGGCGATCGCGATCCCGATGCCGCTGGGCGATTTCGCGGCGGCCTACGACAAGATCAAGTAAGGACCGCTCCCGTTTCCTGTTGGAGTGGACGCTCTCTCACCTCGTCATTGCGAGCGTAGCGAAGCAATCCAGCAATCTTTCCGCGGAGGCAGTCTGGATTGCTTCGCTGCGCTCGCAATGACGGCGCGGATGCTGCGCCGCCTCTTCCCTATCACTGTCGCGCCATCTGCGCGTTGCCGACGGCATCGCCGTCGAGCTTCTGGTCGTTGTGCATGGTGACGGTGACGCGCAGCAATCGCCCCTCGAACTCGAACGGCGCCTCGTAATGCGACACGGGGCTGCCGCGGTCACGGCCGATGTCGAGACCGGACCACGAGATCAGCGTGTGGAAGCCGAGCTGGGTCTGGAGCGACCCCGCCGGCTCGCCGTCGATCAGCAGCGTATATTCGGTGACGCCGGTGCGCGCCCCCTTGGCCGGCGGCTCCTTGCGCACGAGCCGCTCGACATACACGCCGAGCCGCCGCGCGCCTGACGGCACCTTGCGGTCCGACCGCGCGATCTGGTGGCTGCCGCCGATGTTGAGGTCGTGCACGAGGTGACCGTCCCTGACGTAGAGGCTGTAGCCCGACGTCGCGTCGCCATGCGAGATCAGCACGCCGTTTGCACCCGCCTCGTCGATCTCGACATGCGCCTCGATCGTGTAGCTGCGGCTGCGCACGTCAGGCGCGACATCGGTCGGCACGTGGCCCATGCCGGCGTGGAAGACGAAATGGTGGCGCGCACCGTGGAAGCGTGCGGCGTTCTCCGCAAAGCGCGGCCCGAAGCGATCGTCGAGCGGCAGCACCTTGTGCCTCGCGGCCTCCGCCCACCAGGTCGCCATCATTGCTGCCAGACGTTCCGGCTCCTTTGCGGCGAGATCGTCGGTCTCGGAGAAATCCTGGTCGAGATGAAACAGCTCCCATTTGTCGTTCTCGAACGGCGTGCCCGAGGGATGGAAGGCGACCGCCTTCCAGCCGCCCTGCCAGAGGCCGCGATGGCCGAACATCTCGAAATATTGCGGCGAGCTTTTTGAGGACGCGGACGCATCCGTGATCGAGCGCGCGAAGCTCTCGCCTTCCAGCGGCATCTGCGGGCAGCCACCGATCTCGTTCGGCGCCTCAACGCCGATCAGCTCCAGCAGCGTCGGGGTGAGGTCGCAGGCGTGGACGAACTGGTGCCGCAGCTCGCCTTTGCCTGCGATCCGCTTAGGCCAGTTGATGACGAAGGGATCGCGGATGCCGCCGCCATGGGTGTTCTGCTTGTAGCGCCGCAGCGGCGTGTTCGACGCCATCGCCCAGCCATGCGGGAAATTGCTGTGGGTGTCGGGCCCGCCGATGTCGTCGATACGGCCGAGCTTTTCCGCGATCGGCTCCGGCTTGAAGTTGAACGGCCCCATCGCGTTGACGAAGCCGAGCGGCCCGCCCTCCTGGCTCGCGCCGTTGTCGGACATCACGATGATCACGGTGTTGTCGCGAATGCCGGCCGTTTCCAGGAACGAGACAAGCCGTGCAAGATGCCGATCGGAATGATCAAGCATGCCGGCGAAAGCCGCCTGCAGGCGGGTGAAGACGCGGCGCTCATCGGCCGAGTGCTCCTCCCAGGCCTTCACGCCATCGTTGCGCGCCGGCATCCGCGTGCCCTCAGGCACCAGCCCCAACGCCTTCTGGCGTGCCAGACGCCGTTCGCGCTCGACGTCCCAGCCGTGCGCGAATTCGGCGTCATAGCTCATGATGATATCGGCCGGCGCCTGATGCGGCGCGTGGCAGGCGCCAAGTGCGACCCAGGTGAGCCAGGGAACGTCAGGACGGTCGGCGACATGGTCGCCGATGAAGCGGATCGATTGGTCGATCAGATCCTCGGTCAGATGATAGCCGTCCGCATACGTGCCCGGTGGATCGATATGCGTGTTGTCGGAGACGAGCTCCGGCGCGTACTGGTCGGTCTCGGCATCAAGGAAGCCGTAGAAGCGGTCGAAGCCGCGGCCGAGCGGCCAGCCGTCGAACGGGCCGGTGGCGCCGCTCTCGGTCAGCGGCGTGACGTGCCATTTGCCGACCATGTAGTTGCGATAGCCATGTATGCGCAGCATCTCGGCCAGCGTCCCCGCCTCACGCGCAATCTTGCCGCGGTAGCCGGGATAACCGGAATCGAAATTGGCAAGGCAGCCGACGCCGACCGAGTGATGATTGCGTCCTGTCAGCAGCGCGGCGCGCGTCGTCGAGCACATTGCCGTGGTGTGGAATCCGGAGTAGCGCAGCCCCTCCGCGGCGAGCCGGTCGATGGTCGGCGTCTTGATTGTCGAGCCATAGCAGCCGAAATCGGAGAAGCCGACGTCGTCGAACAGCACGACCAGGATGTTCGGCGCGCCCTCGGGCGGCCTTGGCGCCTCCGGCCACCAGGGTTTCGACTCCGCGACCGTCTTGCCGACGGTGCCGCGGAACGGCGTGCCGCTGTTTGCGCTCATCTGCTTCTCCCTGCTGGTTGCCCGGCGGCTGCGGTTGACCCGCGGCTCGGCCACGTCTAAATTATAATCCGAATTATGATTATGATTTTAGCCGGATGCAAGCACGGATGCGGCCAAGCTCGGACGAACCCGATTTCGACCTTCCCGGCGTTGCCCCGTCGCGCCAGAAGCGCAGCCGCGAGACGACGCTGGCGCTGCTGCGCGCCGGCGCCGGCATGCTGCGCACGCGCAGCCTTGCGGAGCTGTCCATCGAGGCGCTCTGCACCGAGGTCGGCGCCACCGTCGGCGCCTTCTACAGCCGCTTCGAGAGCAAGGAGGCCTATTTCAACGCACTGATGGCGCTGGCTGCGCGCGACGGCGAACAGCGGCTGGGCGAAATCAGGCGGCCGTCACCGGATACGGACCTCGACAAGCTCTGCCACATCATCGTCAGCGGCATCATCGCCTGGATGCGCAACCACGAGGGCGTGCTGCGCGCCGCGCTTCAGCATGACGACACCCGTCCGGACAAATGGACGCCGTTCAAGGCCCTCGCGAAGGCAACGACTGGACGCGCGACCCCTCTCCTGCTCCCGGCCATGGACAAGGGACGCAAGGCCGCCAAGACCCGCACGATCGCCTTCGGCTTTCAGGTCGTGCTGGGCACGCTGGTGAACGCGATCCTCAACGATCCCGGGCCGCTGTCGCTTAGATCAAAAGAGATGGAGACGCGGCTGGCCGGTTGCCTGTTGCTGTTGCTCCAGGCGGAGATCAATCAGTCGACCCCGAGATAGGCCTTCTGCACCTGCGGGTCCTGTGCGAGCGCAGCGGCCGTGCCGGACAGCACGCTCTTGCCGACCTGGAGCACGGTCGCGAAGTCCGAGACTTCCAGCGCGAGCTCGATCGACTGCTCGGCGAGCAGGATGGTCAGGCCCTCGCGATGCAGGCGGCCGAAGGTTTCGTACATGGATTCGACCACCGCCGGCGCGAGGCCGAGCGACGGTTCATCCAGCATCAATAGCTTAGGATCGCTCATCAGCGCGCGGCCGACCGCGAGCATCTGCCGCTCGCCGCCGGACATGGTGCCGGCGCGCTGGTTGCGGCGTTCCTTCAGCCGCGGGAAGATCTCGTAGACGCGCTCAAGCAAATTGGTCTGGCGCGACTTGTCGTGCAGCGGCGTCGCGCCGAGCATGAGGTTGTTCTCGACGCTCTGCTGCACGAACAGGCGCCAGCCTTCCGGCGACAGCGCCAGCCCCTTGCGCACGATCGCAAAGGCCTTCTGGCCGGCGATGTCCTCGCCGCGAAAGCTGATCGATCCGGAATGCACGGGAATGAGACCCGCGATCGCGTTCAGCGTCGTGGTCTTGCCGCCGCCATTGGAGCCGAGCAGCGCGACGACGCTGCCCTCCGGCACCTCCAGCGAGACGTCGGAGACACCTATGAGGTCGCCATAGCGCACCTCGAGGTGCTCGATCCGAAGAAGCGCGCCGCTCATAGGTCCCGCCCGCCCATCAGCTCGACCGGCGTATGGCCGGCCGCGGCCTTCGCCGCGCGTTTGCCGAGATAGGCTTCGATCACCGCCGGGTTCGAGGTGACCTCGCGCGGCGAGCCGCGGGCGATCTCCTTGCCCTGGTGAAACACCATCACGCGGCTCGCGAGCGACATGATCACTTCCATGATGTGCTCGACGATGACGAGCGTGATGCCGGAACGGTGGATGTCGCGCACGAGATCGATGGCGAGCCTCACCTCGTGGGCGTTGAGCCCGGCCATGGCCTCGTCGAGCAGCAGCACCTTCGGCTCGGTCGCCAGTGCGCGGGCGATCTCCAGCCGCTTGCGGCCGGGTGTGCCCAGCGAGCGCGCCGGCGCATCCGCAAGCCTGCTCATGCCGACGCGCTCCAGCACCGCTCGCGCCCTGGTCTCGGCCCCGTGGCGATGCGAGGTGCGCAGGAAGGCGCCGATCATGACGTTCTCGAGCACCGTCATGCCTTCAAAGGTCTGCGGCACCTGGAAGGTGCGCGCAAGCCCGAGCCCGGCGCGCTGCTCCGGCGCGAAGTCGGTGATGTCGGTCCCCTCGAACAGCACGCGGCCCGAGGTGGTCTTGAGGTCGCCGGTGAGGCAATTGAAGAAGGTGGATTTGCCGGCGCCGTTCGGGCCGATCAGGCCGAGAATATCGCCCTGCTCCAGCGTGACGGACGCATCGTCCACCGCCTTGAAGCTGCCGAACGCCTTTGTGATCCCGCGCGCCTCAAGGAGCATGGCCGGCTCCCTTATCTGCGCCGGGCTTACGTCGTCCCATGAACAGGCTGAGCAGGCCGCCGGGCTGGAAGCGCGCGATCAGCACGATGATCGCGCCATACAGGACGAAGGTGAGGCCGGCCCCCTTGCCGCCAAGCCAGCTGTTGGAGATCTCCTCCAGCGGCACGAGGATCGCGGCTCCCACCAGCGGACCGAACAGCAACCCCGCCCCGCCCAGCGCCGCCATGATCAGGATTTTGACCGAGATCAGGATGCCGAGCCCGGACTCGGGATCGACGAAGCCGAACATCATCGCATAGAGCGCGCCGGCAACGCTCGTCAGCGCCGCGCTCAGCATGTAGGCGTAGAGCTTGGTCCGGCTCGCGGGTGCGCCCAGGGAACGTGCGGCCCTCTCGGAATCCTTGATCGCGCGCAGATAGAATCCCATGCGGCTGTTGGTCATCCACCAGGTGATGAACAGCGTGATCACGAGGACGACCAGGAAGAGGTAGTAGTACGGCAGCGACGACAGGAACGAGAGATCGAAGATGTTGCGGGGGACCGTTGGACCGGAAAGACCCACGGCCGCGCCGAGCCAGTCGGTGTTGGTGACGATCAGCCGCACGGTCTCGGCGACCGCGATCGTCGCCATGCTGAAATAGTGACCCGACAGCCGTAGCGTCGGCACGCCGATGATCGCAGCGAGCCCCACCGCCAGCACGATCCCGCCGGGGATGCCGAACAGCGGCGACAGCCCGAACTTGGCGTAGCTCCCCATCGCGGCATAAGCGCCGCAGCCGAAGAACACGACGTGGCCGACCGAGACCTGGCCGGCATAGCCGCCGACGATGTTCCAGGCCGACGCGGCGATGGCATAGAGCAGCACCAGTGCGCCCAGGCGCTGCTGGAACGGCGAGGACAGCAGCAACGGATAGGCAATCGCCAGTGCTGCGACGATCGAGAGCCAGATCAAGCGCCGCATTGCAGCTTTCTCATCAGAGCTTGCCCATCAGGCCTTGCGGCCGGAACCAGAGGAAGGACAGGAACAGGACATAGACGACGATGTCCTTGTAGACCGCACCGATCAGATAGCCGGAGAGCGACTCGATCACGCCGATCAACAGGCCCGCGACGAGCGCGCCTGGCACGCTGCCGAAGCCGCCAAGGGATACCGTGACGAAGGCGACGATGCCGAGCGTCTCGCCGACCGTCGGCACGATGTAGAAGAAGTTCGCGATTAGCGCGCCGGCAAGGCCGGTGGCGCCGGCCGCGATGGCCCAGGCGATCGCCTGCATCGTATCGGGCCTGATGCCCATGAGCTGAGCCGCGGTCTGATCCTCCGCCACCGCCAGCATTTTTGAACCAAGCGATGTGCGCGTCAGGAGCAGGTGAAGACCGAATGTCACCAGCAGCGCGACGACACCGGCAAGCAGCCGCGAGGCTTCGATGCGCAGGCCCGCAAACGCATAGGTGCCGCCGACGATATTCGACGGCATCGACAGGAAGTTGGCGCCGAACCACCAGAACACGGAATAGCGCAGCAGCAGCGCGAGCCCGAACGTGCCGAGGATCTGCGCCAGCATCGGCCCCTTCATGATGTCGCGGATCAGGGCGAAATAGACGACGACCCCGACGGTCGCGAGCACCAGTGTCGCCAGTGGGGCGCCGAGGATGGGCCCTCCCCCCATCAGGGTATAGACGACATAGGCGACGTACATGCCGAGCATGACGAAGTCGCCATGCGCGAAATTGACGATGTTCATCATGCCCCACACCAGCGTGAGGCCAGAGGAAAACAGGGCGTAGACGGCACCGAGCAGAAGCCCGCCGGCAATCACCTGCACGAGTACGAAGGACATGAGCTGCGTTGCTCTGATCAAAACATTCTGGGAAAGGCGGGACGCGCGGTCCCGCCTTCAGGCAATCTCACCAGCCCTTGTAGGGCA
Source organism: Bradyrhizobium sp. S3.7.6 (assembly GCF_054061875.1). Lineage (NCBI taxonomy): Bacteria > Pseudomonadati > Pseudomonadota > Alphaproteobacteria > Hyphomicrobiales > Nitrobacteraceae > Bradyrhizobium > Bradyrhizobium sp. S3.7.6. The sequence goes on from NZ_JBSSEQ010000001.1 coordinate 6,014,862, forward strand.
GTACCGGCGCCTTCTCGGCATTGGCCTTCGGCCATACCGCGACGTAGTTCTCGCCATCCTGGAGCTGGATGATGGCGCCGGAAGCCAGGATGTTCTGGCCCTTGTCGTCGAACTTCACGCCCTTGTAGCCGATCATGAGCTGCTCGGGCTTCAGGTCCGTCGCCTTCAGCGCGGCCTGGATCTTGGCAGGCTCGGTCGAGCCGGCGCGGTCGATGGCATCGGCCAGCACGAAGAAGCCCTGCATCTGCCGGGCGACCGTGTCGTCCATCTCCTCGCCGCTCTTCTTCTTGTACATGTCGGCGATGATGGCGGACGCCGAGCCCGGCGGTCCCACGACCCAGGACGAGCGGTTGAAGACGCCTTGCGAGATCTTGCCTACCGCCTTGGTGAAGGACGGATCGGAGTAGCCGGCATCGTCGGCCAGCAGCACGGCCGGCTTGTAGTCGAGCGACTGCATGGTCTTGGCGAACAGGATCGCATCCGACGTGTAGCTGATCATGATGACGACGTCGGGCTTCTTGTCCTTGAGCTGCAGCACCTGGCCCTGCAAATCGGTCGCATTGACGGGATAGGCGATGTCGAGCGCGATCGGCTGGCCCTTTTCCTTGAAGGCGCCGGCGATCGTGTTGGCGACCGAGGTGCCGTATTCGGTGTTGTCATGGACCACCGCGACGGCGTCGGTCTTGGCACCCTGCGCCTTGATGTCGGCGAGGAAGTCGACATAGATCTTGGCGAAATCGGTCGCGATCGGCGTGGTGCGGAAGAACCATTTGAAGCCGCGCTCGGTGAGATTGGCGGCGACCGATTCCGAGTTCAGGAAGGGAACGCCGTATTTCTCGGCGATCGCGCTCGAAGTCAGCGTGACGCCGGACTGGTAGGAGCCGAACACGGCCGCCACCTTCTCTTCCGTGATCAGGCGTAGCGCCTGGTTCTGGCCCGTCGCCGGGTTGCCCTGGTTGTCGGCGAACACAGCCTCGATCTTGGCGCCGCCGAGGCCGGCAAGGCCGGCGTTCTTCGCCAGCGGCAGATTGCCAAGCTCAGGATGAGCGTTGTTGATGATGTCCATGGCGACTTCGAGCGCCGCCTTGGCGTGCGCACCGATCGAGGCGGTGCCGCCGGACATCGGCATGATGACGCCGATCTTGATGACCTTGTCCTGGGCCTGCGCGCCGGAGCCCAGCGTAAGGAACATCGCGGCTGCGCAAAACAGCCCGGTGACGTGCTTGAAATTCATCAAATCAGACCTCCCAAAGGGTTTCCCCGACCAAGCTATTTTGGAAGCTGCAGGCTAAGCGCCCGCTTCCGTTTGTTTATGCCTGGTGGATCTAGGATGGCATGCCAGCCGGACACCGGCAAGACGAAACGGACTTGCGCAATGCTGCATGGGAGAGGCAGCGAATGCGCCGGCGCGGGCAGCGTTCAAATCCGGCGTCGTCCGGCGCGAACGCGGTAACCCGAACGGCGGACGTCATTGCCATCTGCAGGGGTGGGTTAACGCTGCGACTGCGCCAAGCGCGGTCCGCTGGCGTAACCCGGCCCCCGTCTGTTTCCGCGAACGCAGAGGCGGTGGCTGCCGCCAACCCACCCTGCAAAACGCCGTCAGCCGACGACGTCGCTCGCCCGCAACAGCGTCGTGAAGCCGCCATAGATCATGCGCTTGCCGTCGAAGGGCATGTCGGCGCCCTTGAACCGCTCATCAGCCATCACCTTCTTGTTGACGGCATCGCGGGTCTCCCGGTCACGGTAGACGATCCAGGAGAACACCACGACCTCGTCCTCCTTCGCGATCACCGCGCGCGGAAACGAGGTCAATTCGCCATAAGGCACGTCGTCGCCGATGCACTCGACGTAATCGAGCGCGCCATGTTCCATCCACACGGCGCAGGCCTTACGCGCCAGCACCTTGTAGGCCTCGATCTTGTCCTTCGGCACGGCCAGCACGAAACCATCGACATAAGGCATCACGGATCTCCTTGGGTTGCCTGCCCCGAGGACGAAGCGGCGCGGGACGATCCGACACGTCATGCCTCCCGCAAGGTGAGGCAAACTGTCGCGAGGATTTCGTGCGCTACTTCATATTTGAAGCTCGTGGCGCCGTGACATCATCCCGGACGTTTGCGCTCGAACATCGGCTACTTCAGATTGCATTGAGCAGAAGGCAGCTTTCATGAGCACCCGCCTGTCATTGCTTTGCGTCCACGGCGTCGGTCACGCGGAGATCGACGCCGAGTTTCGAAAGTCATGGTCCGAGGCGATCATACGCGCGGTCCAGTCCGTCGATCAGAGCCTCAACCCGGCCATCGACTTCCTCTCGTATGACGACCTGTTCGACAAGAGCCCGCCGAACCTCATCACCTATGGCATCGCGCTGGCAAAACTGCTCGCGAGCGCGACCGTCCACGGGGTCGGTGATCTGCTCGCGGGCACACGCAGCCTCGAAGATGTACCAACCCTGATCAGATGGACCGCGGGCATGGTCGCCCAGTGGTCGGTGGATGAACAGCTGCAGGCCGCGCTGCGCGGCGCAGTCCTCGACAAGCTGAAGAGCGGCAACTACGACGTTGTCCTGGCTCACAGCCTCGGCTCGCTGATCTGCTACGACACGTTCGTGCGTAATCCCGGTGCGATCAGGGACAAGGTCTTCGTCACGTTCGGTTCGCAGATCGGCAATCCCGCGGTGCGCGACATCTTCGCAGGCCGCATTCAGGACCTTCCCTGCCGGAAATGGTACCATCTGTTCAACCGGGAAGATCGCGTTCTCACCTATCCGCTCGAGATCGCCGCAGACAATTTTCAACAGGTGCTGACACCGTTCGATGTCCCCAACGATCTCCTGAATCACAACGCGACCTGGTACCTGTCGCGCCCCGAGACCGTCGCCACCGTCTGGCACGACGTGGTCCCGGTGCCGACGTCCCGCTCCATCGTCAGCGCCGCGCGGGGGATTGCCCGCATTGACGCCCGGCCGACCCGCCGCGCCCTGCTGATCGGCATCAACGACTATCCCAAACCCGCGGACAGGCTCGAAGGATGCGTCAACGACGTATTCCTCATGAGCTCGGTGCTACAGGAGAGCGGCTTCAAGCCGGACGAAATACGCGTCGTGCTCAATGAGCGGGCGACGGCGCAGGGCATCATGGAAAGGCTTCACTGGCTGCTCGAGGGCGTCCGCGACGGCGACGAGCGCATGCTGTTCTACTCGGGCCATGGCGCCCAGATTCCCAGATACAGCCCGAGCGGCGCACCGGATAGCGTCGACGAGTGCCTCGTTCCCTATGATTTCGACTGGACGCCCGAGCACGCCATTCTCGACCGCCAGTTCAGCCAGCTCTACTCACAGCTTCCGTACGACTGCTATTTCGTCGCCATGCTCGACTGCTGCCATTCCGGCGGCATGACACGTGACGGTGGTCCGCGTATCCGCGGCCTGACGCCGCCCGACGATATCCGCCACCGGGCGCTGCGGTGGGAGGCAAGCGAAGGCATGTGGGTGCCGCGTGAGTTCCCTCCCCTGAACGAAAGTCTGAGCAAGAGCAAGAACGGCGCCGACTATCTCGGCGACAACGGCGCCACGCAGCGGCTCGGGCGCAGCATGGCGCTCCGCACCCAGCCCGACAAGGCATACAACAAGACGCGCGCCGAGCTCGGGCATCACGGTCCTTATCTGCCGATTCTCCTCGAGGCCTGCCAGGAGCAGGAGCTGTCCTATGAATATCGTGACGGCGTCACGTCGTATGGCGCCTACACGTTCTGCATGGCGAAGGTGCTGCGCGAACAACGAGACCGCAGCGCCAATCCGTCGTTCCAGGAGCTGAGCGAGCTCGTCACGGCCAAACTCCGTCGCCTCAAATACAACCAGACGCCCAATCTCGTTGGCGCCAAGACGCGCGTCAGCGCGAAAATTCCATGGGGCGCGGCAGATGCAGGTCGCGGCCAGCGACGGGCGACGAAAAAGCGTGCCGCCAAGACGGGCCGGAAGAGGCGCCGCTAGTCATTTCGCCTTGCATCGCCGCGCGGCGCATCGCGGACGCGATAAGTCGGGCCAACGCGCCGAGGCCGCACCGACGACGGGGAGGCCTGCCGACGGCACGTCAGGCTCGCGGCGCGGGCCTGATTCAGAGCAGGTTATGATCTGGGTAAATCGCCCGGAACTGGCTGGGGAACCTGGATTCGAACCAAGACAAACAGAGTCAGAGTCTTATATCATTAATTGATTTTATTAGATAAATCGGCATCGTGTTGCGCTCTTGTCGCGCCTCATGTACAATCGAGCCCACTCAAAGGAGCGGGGCCGATGTCAGTCAGAAAACGCGCATGGACCACATCAGCCGGCGAGACCCGCGAAGCCTATGTCGTGCAATACAGCATTCCGGAATTGGACAGCCGCGGCAAACGTAAGCGCGTCATCAAGACGTTTGATCGCAAGAAGGACGCCGACGCCTTCCAGGCGCAGGTTCGGGTCGACCTGGGCAAAGGCACCCACGTCCCCGCCTCGAAAAGCCCCACCGTAACGGAAGCCGGCCGGAACTGGATCGATGCCTGCGCGGATCTCGAACGCACGACCCGGGACGGCTACGAGCAGCACCTGCGCGATCACATCAATCCCTACCTCGGCGGTTTGAAGCTCTCGACGCTGACCATCGGGTTGGTGCGGGACTGGCAGGACAAATTGCGGAAAGGCACCCCTGCCCCCGGCCAATGCGAGGTATCGCCAAGGTCCGCCGACATGGTCAAGCGGGTAACGGGCTCGCTCGGTTCTATGCTCGCTGATGCCCAAGAGCGCGGCCATGTCGGTCAGAACGTCGTCCGTAGCCTCAAGGCGAGCCGGAAGCGCGGCAAGGACCGCAGAGCCGAACGCCGGGCCAAAGGCAAGCTGAAAATCGGTGTCGACATTCCCACCCCGTCGGAGATCGAAGCCGTACTAGGGGCGGCCGAAGGCCGGTGGCGGCCTTTCCTGCTCGTGGCGATCCGTTGCGGGTTGCGTGCTTCTGAGCTGCGTGGCCTGCGTTGGCAAGACGTCGATCTGAAAAAGAGCGAACTTCACGTGCATCAGCGCGCCGACGCCTACAATGAGATCGGCCGCCCTAAATCGGAGGCCGGCGAACGCTCCGTTCCTATTCTGCCCACTACCCTAAAGGCGCTGAAGGAATGGAAATTGAAATGTCCGCGCGCTGGCGATGGAGCGCAGCACTTCGTGTTCCCGAACGGCTCCGGGAAGGTCGAATCACACGCCAACATCATCACTCGCGGATTGATTCCAACCATGGTCGCCGCGGGCGTGACTGCACCCGCCTTGGACAAGGAAGGCAAGTCCGTCCGCGATGAAGACGGCAAGCCGACGGTCACGGCGAAATATACCGGCCTCCACGCCCTACGCCATTTCTTCGCGAGCTGGTGCATAAATCGCAAGGTCGACGGGGGCTTAGAACTACCGCTTAAGATCGTGAGCGAGCGACTCGGTCATTCGAACATCGCAATCACGGCCGATCTGTACGGCCATCTATTTCCTCGCGCTGACGACTCCGAAGAATTGGCCGCGGCTGAGGGCAAGTTTGGCTAGGTAACGTTTGATTAAGCTTTAGCGCGCATTACTGGACACACGTACTCTCTACGGGACCAGCGGCGAGACGCCGTAGCGGTCCTTTACGACAGCGGGATGCTGCCGGGAGCTTGATGCCACACTGTGGCTCGCTTTCGGCTATGTGCCCGCATGCGAGCCTCCGCGGAGTCTCGCTGTGAAAACCAAAACATCACTGATCGCGAATCCCGACGAGTTTGTTTGGGGCGCTGCCGATATCGGCAAGTACCTCGGACGATCAAAAGAAGCGACCTGGTTCATGCTCGAACAGGATCGCGTGCCCGGCGCCAAGAAGGTCGCCGGTCGATGGGGCATGCACGTTCCCACCTTCCTCGCCAGTTTCCAACCCGCCATAGCGCCGCGCGCAAGCGCCGCGGCTTGATGTTGACAATCAACATCGCGCGCTAATTGCCAACATCAGGACACCACCAAAATGAACGATCGCTATTTCTCCCTTCTCAAAGATCAGGCCGCAGGCATCCCCAACGCAACGGTGCACAGCGCGTTCGACCGCCTCATTGAAGTGCATCAGGATATTATTTCGATCACTGCGAAAGTCCGCGGTGACACTGATTTGAGCGCGCAAGGCAGGACCAAGAAAGCTCGCGACGAGGCTAAACCGCACGCGTGGAAAGTGATCCGCGCCAAAGCGTTCGCGTCGCGGCTCAATGATCGGATCGACGAGAAGCGCGCCAAGATCGAATTGCCGCCCATCGACAAGACCGATGCCGCCGGCGCGGTCCTTCGCGGCCAGGTTCGCGATCGCCTGCCGAAGTCGGCAAAGGAACTCAAGGCGATGGTTCCGACCATGTCGCTGCTCTACTTGCAGACGCTTCTCGAAGCGCCCGAACTCGTCGGCGCGGATGGCGAGACAGCAGAAGATGCGCGCACTCGGGCGATCAACATTGTCCACCCCGGCAAGCTCGACGAGTTGGAGCGCGAGCGCGCCGCCGTGCAGCTCCTGACCAACGCAACGGCCGCGGCTGCCGACGCTATGCGCGATCTCGCCGAACTGCCGAACGCGCACGCGCTCAACGACTTCCTGAACCAGAGCGTTCCCGATCAACGCCACATCCAAGCTGACGTTGAGCGGGAAACCGAACTCGCCGCGGCAGCGTAACCAAGGAGACCACCATGGCTAAACGACTCAACGCCGACAGCGCGGCAAAACAGGTCACCGAAGCTCTTCAGCCGGTGAACGATTTCTGCGTGACCACGGCCCATGATTCTCGACAGGAGCCGCCTGCGAGGAAGCCGCTTCCCGCCGAACTCGCGCGCGCTTTGGGGCAGACGGAGCGATGAACCCGCAACTAGGTCAACGCCCTTAGCATCTTCCGCGACGCATGGGAGCGCTTGGCCGCAATCGATCGGACGTGGTCCAATGCCAATGTCGTTGGGAACGAGGCGCCGCCGCGGGCCTTGCATTCAATACATGGCACCCGGCGGTGACGAGCCGAGCAATCAACATGGGGATCGGTCTTGCGGGAATGGTCCAGCCTGATTTACTCTATCGGTATTGCTCAACTAGGAGATGAACGTGGCGACGGGTATTGTGAAGTGGTTCAATGCGACCAAGGGATTTGGTTTCATCCAACCCGATGACGGCGGCCAAGATGTTTTTGTGCACATAAGCGCTGTTGAGCGCGCCGGTCTGTCCGGGCTGGCTGAGGGGCAGAAAGTCTCTTATGAGGTCCAGGTTGATCGAAAGCGTGGCAAGAGTAGTGCGGAAAATCTGCGTATCTGATCTTGTGTTGTAGGAGCCTGACCAGAGGCAGTCAGCAAAACCGGCGGCGGCTTCTCTCGTCGCAGCAACACTTGGAAGCTGCAAAATATCGGACGACGCTCATTGCCAGACCCTGTAGGCTTCGGCGGCTGAAAGCCGCCGCACATAGCCCCGCTCTCGTGTAGTTCGAGCCGGCCCTCTCAACCGCGTGAGTGCTTGATGCCGGCGGGTTTCCTCTGAGGGCTGTCCCACCTAGTCCCGAAATAGGACGCTGCCGGGCTCGAAATACACGTCCCGGCAGCGTTTCTTCTCAAAACTGAGCACTGAAATCCCAGTTAGCTCTAATTTTGCAATGGGCGTGCCACAGGTTTGTGACTGCGCCCGCCGGTTCACGGTGCCGGGCCATACTTTCAGCTAAGCAGCCACAGAGTGAAAACAGCGCACAGGCAGCTCGCGCCTATGAATGCGAGCCCAAGAAAAAAGCGCTCCGCAAGGTCCATTTCCATGGCTTGTTCCTCCGGCTGCCCGCTCCCGGTCAACGCTCGCATCTGAACTAAAGTTCTTCCGAGGGCGCGAGATTCCAACATTTGTCAATGGCAACCGGTAGTGGGCCGGCTAAAATATGGACCGCAAACCAAACGGTTAGGACCCGTACGCACGAGGCCAGTCATGACGCAGCGCCGCAGGTTTAAACAGACCACCACCCTCGAAGAACGTCTCGCCCAAGAAGCCCAGCGATTGAGAGAGGAAGCCAAGAGGCTCCCCCACGGCCCTGAGCGCGAATTCCTCCTCCGCAAAGCCAGACAAGCCGAGACCGGCTCGCATATGAGCGAGTGGCTGAGATCGCCCGGGCTACAGCCACCGGAATAGGAACAGGGGGACATTTAATTCCATTGCTCTCCCTCGAATGAGGGCGGCGCATGACCCGGTACTACTTCGACATCCGGGACGACACCGGTCTGTACCCGGACGAGGAAGGCCTGGAATTCGACACTCAGCAAGAGGCCGAGGTCGAAGCCGCCAGGTCGCTTGCGAACTTGGCAAAGGACTTTGCCAGCATACGGCAGGACGTTTCCGTGGAAGTGAGAACAGACGTTGAGCGGGTGTTTCAAGCCGCATTCATTTTCGACAGAAGTAGGACGAAGCAGTAAGGACGCTTCAGTTGGCGGCCTCGATATCGCGAAGAGGGAATACGCCGGGGGCGGCCCTGGGATCACCTATCTTATCCCGCGCCCGAACCGGCTTCTCCTGCATGCCAACCCTTCTCAGTAGGCTGATAACGCTCTCCGTATTTCACCAGCCAGCCACCTTCAACCATCTTCTCTGCCAAAGCCCTCGAGCATGCCGGCTGGTTGCTGCCGGGGTAATACAGGCCGTCTCTGCGCTCGACCATAAAGCCGTAGACGCGCACGAGGCGAAGCGCTTTCAGCATACCGGGGATGAGAACGACGGTCGTGCTCGTCATTGCTCTCCAAGCAACGCCACCACCGAACGTTCCTGAGCCACTGGGCAAACCTTCGTCAAATTATTGGTTCCGGGCGGCTTGGAACGAGCGCGAGCTACTGCCTGTCGTGAGATAGTTCAGGGACACCGTTGATGTCCGCTGAGACTCTGATAGCGGCGCGAAAGCGGACATCGCGGGACTTCCGCGTTGGGCCATAACCGGTCGTAGCAGCCGCGGCAACCCTTTGGATCGTTATTCGATCACGTCGTCGGCGCGGACGAGCAGCATGTCGGGCATCGTAAGACCGAGTGCCTTTGCAGTCCTTAGATTGATGACGAGGTCGAGCCGGGTCGGGAACTCAAAGGGTAAATCGGCCACGGGGGTGCCTTTGAGTATCTTGTACACGTAGGTCGCAGCTCGGTAATTGCATGCCCGAAGATCAATTCCATAGCTAATGAGCCCGCCCGCATCCACGAGTTCGCGGTATCCATAAAGGGTCGGGAGCCGAGTTGCCGCTGCGGCAGCGGCGATCTGAGCCCGATCCAAGAGTAGGAAGTTCGCCTGTAGAACGATGACGACATCAACGCGCTCCGCTTTAAACCTTCTGAACGTGGGTTCAACATCCTCGGTTCTCTGAACATCCGCACCGACGATCTTGATTTCAAGTTTCGCGGCGGTGGCGTTGATTTCGTCCCACTGCGGAGCTGTCTTGATGTCGCTCGTGTCATTTACGATCCCAACCTTTTGCGCGCCGGGAACGATTTGCCGCGCGATCTCAAGCTGCTTTGCAGGCAGCCCACGCACGTAGGGCATGATGCCGGTCAAGTTGCCAGTTGGACGGCGAAGATCGTTTTCCGACAATCCTAGCGCGGTCAGGTTTCCCAACGCTGCAACAACGATCGGGATGGTTGATGTTGCCTGCGTGGCGGCAAGCGCATTAGCGCTGGCGGCGGCAAATATGACATCGGGGCTGAGCTGAACCACCTCCCTCGCTACCTCTGGCAACTTCTCGGTAGACGCGGCAAGCCGGAACGTTATGTCGAAATCGCGCTCCTCGATGTATCCGAGTTCTTGCAGCCCCCTCAAGAACGATGGCCACGCTGCGTAACCTTTGCGCTGAGCTGGTGTACCCGATCCAAATGTGCCGATAACGGGCCGTTTCCTCGGAGTCTGGGCTCGTGCGACGTACGGCCACGCAATTGCTGCGCCGCCAAACAGCGTGACGAACTCGCGTCGTCTCATGTGTCCACTCCGGGCTCAGGAGAGGGAGACTTGTCACGACAAGTCATAGCACGCTGAGAGGGGCGGGGCTACTTTCACTACATCCTTTTGGGTAGCTGTCGAGGTCTGTTTCGGGTCACAAGCGTCGATTGGCGCTCAGCCGCAAACTTCCGGTCTACCCCTGCGAACTGACATGTGGCTGCACTGCGTCAATGGCAGCGATGGGCCAACAGGCGACATTGAAGGCTTGGCTCGGAGATCGCCAACAGAGGCGCTTCCATCACCCCGCGGTTGTTCCCCGCGTCTCCAGCTCCAAAGTTTACCGGACCGGGCTGGTTACTCGTTCACGCACAACTCGCCGCGAGCGTGCGTATCAAATCCGCCGCCTTGCCGACCAATGCCGGTGACGAAAATGAGGCGACCGCTAGAGTTGCTAAATCGATCGGTTCCCTTGACGATCTTATCCAGTTGGCTGAAGGCCGGCGACTCGGTTTCGTACACGCCAGCAGTGCTGGTCGTGAATGTTCCCCCTTTTGCCGTGACTAGCACCGTTCCCGCGTAAGATTGCAGTGTTTTGGGCAACGAAGGCAGTCCCGCTATTTCGGCCATTCCGTGCGCCGTGAAAAACCACGTTGCGCCGCTTAGAGCGGGCTCGTTGCTCATGACTGTTCCGACAGTGCAAAGGTCGATCTGGCTTGAGCAACCTTCTTTAGTCATCTGAAGCGCAATTGTAGCCTCGAAGTTTCGGCACTGCGCGGGCTGTTGTGCGAAGCCGGCGCTTGTCGAAAGTGCAAGGATCAGGGTTGAAAGAAAGGCAGTTTTCATCACGCCCTCCTACTGATGTGCAATCTTACTGGTGTGCACTCTACACCCGATTGGATGGGTAAACGAGAGCGTCCCCGCTGCCAGATCGAAAGTCCGTTCAGGGTCAAAACGCGAAGAACTCAACATGAGCAAATCTAGTCCGCAATGCTTCACTGAGCGGACCTCAATGAGATGGGGCACTGCTTCGCTGATGGGCTGCATCGGGAAAATCCAAGGTGAGTGATTGCTTTCGATCCGAACGTGTCGGCAAATGGCCCGAAAACAGCGGCCAATTCCGAAGCTATCGGATGCGATCCGGCAGTTGCTCGATTGGATTGAAAGCGCCGCGGGCGAAAGATCGCGACTAAGCGCCAGGTTAAGTCGATTTTTACTTTGGGTGTTGTAGGGTGCCTAGAGCGCTGTGGAGTACGGCGCAGTTTCTAAGCGGGTAGCGGATTCGTTGCGCCGAGATGGCGCTTTGAGGCGGGATGCCTTGGCGGATGCCGTGAAGCTGAACGACAAGCGGGATGCGTGTCGGGAGCGATCAGCACAAATCTGTGCTCGCCCTAGCATCCATGCAAAGCGAGCACTCACTCGGAGTCTCGCAGATGCACGGCAATCAGCCAGAAGTCGTTTGGGGCGCCCGCGCGATCGCTCAGGTGATCGGCAAGGGTGAAAAGGCCACGTTCGCAATGCTCGAACGGGGGCAACTGGCTGGCGCTCAAAAGGTCGCCGGCCGATGGGCGTTTAAGCCCCGCATTTTCTTCTCCATGTTCGAAACTGTCGCATGAACAGCAACGAAATCAACCGCGCGTGCGAGCACGCCTTTACGTTGCTCCGCGAGCACGTAGAGCGATACCGGGCGGAAATCGTGGTCGACCCGACGTCGTGGCGAACGCGCTGCAAGGAACTGGTCGAAAACCTCGACTGGCTCGAATTCTGCCGAACTCATCCGTTGCCTTGGTCGGCAAAGACACTGCCGCCGAAATATCCTCCGCCGCCGCCAATCGTGCGCTGACAAAACGAAAGAGCCCAACGCGGTGGCACGCGCCGGGCTCTGTATTCACCTGACCGCGCCGTTGGAGGGCGCAATCGATGAACGCACAGTATACTGTCAATCCGGAAACCGCAACTAGATTTTTCGACTTCGCCGAACGACACGGATTTGCGCTGCACGAGGTGCACGCTGGCGATAAGGCGCCGATTGGCGCGGACTGGCAGCATCGTTATTCGCGCGATTTAGCCACCTGGCAAGGTTGGCTAATCGGTGGTCGAAACATCGGTCTCCATCCGGGGGCGTCGCAAGTCGCGGTGCTCGACATCGAAGCCGGCAAGCAAGAAATCGCCGAAGAGTGGTTTTTGAAGATCACCGGCTATTCCCTCCCGGATCCGCACGTGCGCAGCCCGTCTGGCGGGACGCATACCTATTTTCGCCTCACCGATGCGAACGGGCTATGGACCTTGCGCCAACGGACGACCGGCTGGGGCGATCTGCTCGTGGGTAGCGCAAATGCCATGCTTCCGCCGAGCTACTTCACGAACCCGAAAAACGACCCCAATAAAAAAGCCGGTCCTTACGAATGGCTGGGCAACGAAACGCTCTATGACGGCGAGATACTTCGGCCGGCTTGGCCAAGGCGCGAGCCGCGCGAGGACGCTGCACCCGCGCTCGACGGCTACAGCGTCGAGGAAGTCGCCTGGTGGGTCGATCAAAAACTGGCGGCCGGCGATTGGGACCTATCCCAGCAGGATTGGGCAATGTTCGGTGGCGCGTTGAAACTGCATTTCGGAAGCGCGGGGCTCGAGCTGTTTCAACGCATGAGCCATGACCCTGATCAGGCCGCGAAGCGGTTCGAGAAATTCGAGGTCGAATATTCCGAGGGCGATCGCACGCTCCGCCACTACCTGCGGAGCGACATCACGTGGATGTTCCGGCATCCGGTCGGCTGCCCTAAGCCGCCGACCGGACCGCCCTTGAATTTGCCGACCCCGCCAATGCCCTCCGGCTATCACGAGGAAGCGGAGAGACCAATGCTGCTTCAATCATCGGGTCAATTCGTTAGCGATTTCGTGCCGCCCGACTACGTCGTCGACCGGATCTTCCAGAGGCGCTTTTGTTACTCGATGACCGCCAAGACCGGGGGCGGCAAAACCGCGGCCGCGATGCGTCTTGCCGCGCACGTTGCTATCGGTCGCGCGATCGGGGGCATTCAAGTCGAAAAAGGGACGGTCATCTACGCCGCCGGCGAAAACCCGACCGATGTTCAGGCGCGCTGGCTCGGCGTCACCCAAGAGATGGGAATCGATCCCGACGCCGTGGACGTCCATTTCATCAACGGCGTGGTGAAGATTTCGGAGAACGTCGCGAACATCGAAGCTGAAGTCTCGGCGAAGGGCCTGACCCCAACCCTGGTCATCGTCGACACTGTCGCGGCATATTTCGAGGGCGATGACGATAACGACAACGTCCAGATGGGCAACTATGCCCGCCTGCTGCGTTCCATGACGAATCTGCCCGGCGGGCCGTGCGTGCTCGCCCTGGCGCATCCGACCAAGCGCGCGGCCGACGACGACCTGATCCCGAAGGGCGGCGGGGCATTCTTAAATGAGGTGGACGGCAACGTGGCTTTGCGGCGGAACGGTCAACTGATCGCTTTCGAAGCCCTCGGCAAGTTCCGCGGACCGTCGTTCGAGCCGGTGCATTTCGAACTGGTGACGGTGCAGCACCCGAAGCTGCGGGACACCAGGGGGCGTCCCATTCCGACCGTTGTCGCGCGGCCGGTGTCGGATCTCGGCATCGTGGAGCGCGAGCGGGCGAATGAGCGGGACGAGGACGCGCTGCTGCGGACTATTGATCAGCATCCGCGCAAGAGCCGCCGTGACGTCGGGAAGCTAATCGGGATGAGCGACAGCCGCGTTTACCGGCTCGCGCAGAAGCTTGAGCAACAAAAGCTGATCCGCACAGAGCGCAGCGGTTGGACGTTGACCGCCACCGGTCAGCGGGAGCTAAACGCGCTGGATTCGCGCGGTTCAGGGCTGAACCAACCACCGCTTCCGCCAGCGCGTTTTCCAGGTGCAAATTGAGCGAACCAACGGGTGAACCAAAACCGAACCAAAAGAGGCAAAAACCCCTTAGATATCAAGCTGGTTCACCTGAACCACTCCGTGAACCACGGACGATACGATGGGGGGCATTCATGCCCCATCATCGTCTGGTTCGGTTCAGTCATATCCCTATAGGTGAACCAGTGAACCAACGAGCGTAGTCAACATGGAAGTGAACTGGAAAAGTGCACTTGGCTAACCGCAAGTCACCTCAATTAAGGAGTATCCGCACTTATTCCCGCCCTTTGTGTTGATACGCACTCCCTTAGACGGCGGCCCTTTGCACATTTGCGATGCAATCTGATCGTCGCTCCCAAAAAAGCCGCATGTAAAGAATGCGTCGTGCGGCCCCGCGCAATTGGCTTCGAATTCTCCCGTACAGACCACTCGCCTCGTAACTGTCGCCTGCGGAGCTGGCGCTGGCGTTGGCGTTGGAGTTGGCGTTGGAGCGGCTGACGAATTGGCCTGGGGCGTTGTTTGAGACGTTGTCGATGCGGCGGAAGCGGTCGGCAGTTCCTCTTCGGGAGGCGCCTTGAACGCTGAAATTGAGAACTGACCATCGCTGTCCGTCATTTGAACTTGTAGGCCAATCTCATGCGTCGAGCTTGCGCTTGGTACGCAGATTTTCCCCGTTCGATAATAATCCGTCGCCCTTAGGGTCCTCGCGTTGCTTGCGTTATCATGGAGTTGAACACTTACTTTAGCGGGCGGCCGAACGGCTGCGAAATAGTACCGACATTCTCCCTTCGGAATGTGGATTTGCACCGTCTTCGTGTCCCCCTCCTTAAAGGAGCCGCTCGTGTATTCGTCAGTTGGCTCTGCGAGCCCAAACATCTTTTGTTGCCTGGAGAGAAGGAAATCATTCCAGAACTCATCGGGCAGATTTTGCGAAGCAACGAAAACGCGCCAGGTTGCGGCGTTCGCAGCGTATATTCTCAATAGCTCAACAGCTGATCCAATAACCACAAGGACCAGCGCAAACTGCATGAAGCGGACAGCGGCGGCGCTTTTCGATATCAGTAAAATCGTTGCTAGTACCGCGACGGCGAGGCCAAGGCCAATAGCCCCATAACTGAGATAGCCACCAAGCGTCTGAACGATCTCTTTTGAAAGCATTTGCGGTCTCCGCGGCTAGCAATTTCCTCGGTCAACCTGAAACGAGCTCCGATTCTATCCGCAATCATTCACAACTTAAAGTACCTCATCTTTCGGGCAGGACTTCTTTTCAATCCGCGCCGACTTTCCGGCCCTGTCGCGCACGATTTGACTCGATTAACGGATTTTATATCTTTGGGTCGCATGTTAACCTACTGAACTATAGTAATTTTCTGAATCATGATGCGCCTATGTTGCGCCCTTGACCGATGATGCGGGTCGAGGGCGCCATTCGCGCTTGCAGAAAGCGAACTCAATGGTCAAGACCGGCCCCGGCGCCTGCCAAGTCTGCAACAGCCAGCATCGGCATTCTGTCGACGTCGCGTTGGCGCACGGCCTTGGTCATGATGCGATCGGGAAGCGCTTCGACCTGTCGCCACACAGCGTTCAGCGTCACGGTAAGAACCACCTGTCACCGCAGATGATGGCGGCCGTGCAACATGCCTTGCACCCGAGCGCGGTGGATCTCGACGCGCTCAAGGTGAGCGAGGGCGAGAACCTGTTGCACCACCTCGTGCACCAGCGCGCACGCCTGGCGAATCACATTGAGCTGGCCGCAGCCGTCGGCGATGCCGGCGCCGCCATCCGGGGCGAAGCGGCGATCACTAACAACCTGCAACTCGTCTCGAAGCTGCTCGGCGTACTCGTCAACGTCCACGAGACGCGGCACCAGCATATCTTGACCCACCCCGACTATCTGCGCCTGCGCGAGGTGCTGTTGCGCGCCCTGGCGCCGTTCCCCGAGGCGCGGCTTGCCGTAGGTCGGGCGCTCGCCGGCATCGAGACGCAGGCGGCCGACGACATCACCAAGGCGGCCGGCAAGGCTCCTCTTGTCATTGCGGCAAGGCCGGCCGCCCCGCCCTGCCCTGTGCCGCTGCCGGAGGCGCCCCCGTGTCCCTGATGGCGCGCGATCTGTCGTACGTCTGCGATCCCGTATCGTTTGCCAATGACTGCGGCGTGCAGCCCGACGACTGGCAGCAAGCGTTCCTGCGCCGGCCGCCGCGCCGCGGCCTGATTCTCGCTTGTCGCCAGGCCGGCAAAACCGAAACCTGCGTGCTGCTCGCGGACCATGTGGCGCACACCGAACCGGGCGAAACCATCGTCGTCATCAGCCCCGCGCAGCGCATCAGTTCGGAATTCATTCGCCGGGCGAAGAACCGCTATCTGCACTTGCCTGGTGCCGACCTGGCCAACGATGCTGTGCAGCGTATCGAGCTGCCCAATGGCTCACGCATTATCGGCCTACCCGGTGAGGCGGACAACGTGCGCGGCATAGCGCGGGTGCGCCTGGTCCTGATCGACGAAGGCGCGCGCGTCTCCGACGAAATCTACGCGGCGGTCCGTCCGATGTTGGCGGTGCATCCCCGCGGACAGTTGATCGGCCTTACCACGGGCGCCGCGAAGCGTGGCTGGTTTTACGAGGGGTGGACTGATCCGGAGTCGGATTTCGAAAAGATCCGGGTGACGCCGGACATGTGTCCCCGGATTACGCCCGAGTTTCTGGCCAGCGAACGGAAGGCACTCGGCGAAACAACGTTCCGGACGGAATACGGACTCGAGTTCTTGGACGATCAAGAGGCCGCGTTTCCGAACGAGATCATCGACGGCATTTTTGACAAGGAGCTTCGACCGCTATGGGCATGAATGGGTATCGTGCGGTTGAAGTGCGCGAGCGCGACGCGTGGGTCGTCGGCGTGGACCTCGGGAAGTCAGTCGACAGTACGGCGATCGGCGTGATGCATCACACGATCAAGGGCATGGGCTCCGGCAAGGCCGACCACGTGACCAAGATATGGCGACAGGACTCGGTGCAGCGTTTTGACCTCCTGCACTTGCAGCGGCTACCTCTCGGCATGAACTACGTGGCGCAGGCGCACGCGATCGGCGAACTGATGCGGCGCGAACCGCTCAAGAGCGCAAAGGCCAAGCTGGTCATTGACCAGAGCGGCGTTGGTGCGGGCGTGGTCGACCTGATGGAAGCGAACGGCCTGCGGCCGATTCGATTACAGATCACCGCCGGCAGCGAGCAGACGCAGGAAGGCAACATTTTCCGCGTGGCAAAAACAATTCTGATTTCGAAACTGGAAGCCGGGATGCACTCGAAAGAGCTGCACGTTGCGGCCGAACTATCCGAAGCGGACTCGTTGCGTGACGAGTTGCGTGACTTTCAGCGACATGTCACTGCGTCGGGCGCTAACACGTGGTCTGCCCGGGCCGGCAAGCATGACGACATCGTCCTGGCAGTCAGCTACGGCATCTGGTGGGCGACGTCGGGGCCGCGGACGGACAGATGGGAGTTGCGGATTTAGTTCATTTTCACGATGGCAAGCTTAACGGTAGGATGCCGCCGATCTTTTGAGTTGGTAGCCTGAGAAGCCATTGTTGTTCATCAAGTACATTATATTGCCATCGGCGTTTTCGTTCTTGGGGCCGAGCCACACCTCAGCAATTGGCTGATTTTGCTTTCCCACAACAAATGGTATGTCGACGAACGGGACAATGAATCCATCACGCGTTCGAAATTTAACTGGCTGTCCGGCAACTTCGTTTTCCCGGCTGCTGAGCCACCCACCCGGATCGAAAAGCGTGATCGCGCCTTCATCGCGCTTCACTTGAAGGAGATGGAGGCTACGGACCTCTTGCTCTTCAAAGAAGGCCGGATTCTTGAATGCCAACTTGTACATGGCAACTTCTTTACACATGCCGTCGAAATCCTCTCCGCGCTTGTGCCCACCGGATCGCTCGACATCATATAGTGCAGCCAAGATGTCGGCCATTTCAGTAAGCTGCTTTTCATGATCGTACTCGACGTTCATGAGCGAGACCGGCATCTTCGCAAAGCAGTCGGCGGTGAAGCCGATTGCGACGCCGCGCCCGTCGTCTGCGTAACTACGCCATTGGCTAAGCACATCTGGATTCTTTGAGAATGAGCACATGACCGGATGAAGGAACAACTGCATCGGCGACATGACTTTATCGACATCATCGAAGAACGGTACGTCTACCCCCTGTAATCCGCTGGGCTTTGGATCGAGCTTTAACAGTCGCGTCGCGGCGTCCTCGAAGACGCGATAGCCCCAGGCGTACTCCGCAACATCGTTCATCATGTTGATGTCGCTATATCGGAGTGCTTTCGTCTCGCAGATAACTCGGAACGTCTCCATCGAGCAGTAGTGATAGAAAATGCGCCCGGCGAGATTCTTATGCTGGAGGAAATGTTTGAACAGCCGAGCTTGAACCTCGTCCTCTGTGCCTGAGTTCGCGTCAACCGTCATTTGACATTCCAAATCACTTGATGAGTCGAGCAGACGCACGAAGGGCAGCAACGACGCATTTTCACGCTGTTGTCGCGATTTGATCCAGGCCCATCAACTCGGCTGGATTCAAGCTGTAGTAATTCCACCTCGGAAGATAAAGCTTCTTTCCGAATGCCTGAACCAGTTGAACTAAGTCAGCCTTCTTTTGTACGCCGATTATGTTTTTGACCTTCTCGAAATAACGGGTTGATCGGGCTCGCGCGAAAATCTCGAAGGGGCGCGAATGATGTCCAAGATAGACCAATGTGTCGGGGTACCACCGATTGTCGCGTTCCGCTGATGAGGCATCATTTGCCTCGCGCATGAACAAGACGAAATCAGCTTGCATGACATCTTCGAAGCCAATCCCGGCTATTTTTGCGCGCTCTTGTAGTATGTCGGCATGTAGCGATGTCCTCTTGAGTGCGAGCCGTTGCTTGCGAACCTCAAGGCTGTGGAGAGAAACATCGAATATAGAAATGCCTTGCACTGGTTGATGAGAATAATTGCTGATTCCACCCACGTAGAATCCGCCGGTTATCAATTGATCCATTGAGGCGAACCGCTCGTATTTCAGAAGAATAGCAACAGTATATAGAAATAGCTCGTGGATGATGAACTTGAAGTTGTCAGACCAATCGTCCGACCACGAGGTTACATTTTCGGGCCTGTGATTATATGGAAGTACTGACTCGAAGAATCTCTTGATCAGCGTGATTGTGTCGTCGGTCGCATTGTTCCTGGCAAGTGAAGTGATGACGCGGACGAATTCGTTACGGTAGGGAAGAAAGGACTCAATTGAGGCGACTACCGCCTCGTCAAATGGGTTCGATTTCGTATCTACTCTGAGCGCCTCAAAGTTCTCAGCTAGCGTTTCGAGATAATCGCGTAGCGACGCTTCGCTCTGTGGTGAACCCTTTTGAAGTAGATCCATGGCGCGCGAAGCTCGGGATCGCGTCGGCAACAACACCGAGTTCTCTTCGAGATAAATTGGTGGTTTCCCGACCTGCGGCTTTGCAAAAAGCGGCTTGCCGAAAACCCAACGAACGAGTTGTTCGAAATTCTGAGGATAAATTTCTTCACTGCTTAGATCGATGAAAATTCGCGAACCGTAGTAGGTTGGCAGGGACGCTTTTCCATCGGCGTCAACCTCGGAAACTACGACGACGAACTTGTCCTGGCTCGCCTTGGCGTAAATCTGCGGTGAGATGATTTGCGTCTCGGTTCCTACACCGCCCCGCCGGCCGTCGGCCCTCTCTGCATAGAGTGGGTCCGAAACAATCACGACCTTCTGCACCTCGGGATCCGTGACCATCCGCTCCATGAAGGCGATCGAATCGTGCCCTTCCTTCAGGTCCCACTTGTCCAAGATGGCATCCACGCCACTTTCCCGGAGCTGTGTCGCTAGATCGACGACCCATTGCTGATGTTCCGGTGACGTCCAGCTGTAGGAAATGAACACTTTTGGGGCCGGCATAGAGAGTTCTCCGCGAATCAACGCTCGATGGTGGCACGCATTCACTGCACGCGCGGAGACATTCGTTCTCAATCAGCGCTATTCACAGCATGTCGCGTCCTGTGTCGCGCCGAGCCGCCTAGGTTGTACTTGAGCCTTTGAATTTGCTCACCATTTTGGCGCAACAGGCGCAACACAAAAGCACGCCAATCGAGCGCCCACAGCGTCAATTAATCCCAGAATTTCAATGGCTTAGGTGATGGCTGGGGAACCTGGATTCGAACCAAGACAAACAGAGTCAGAGTCTGTTGTGCTACCGTTACACCATTCCCCAACCGAAGTGCTTGATATCACAAGACTTTCTTCGGAAGCTTTGCAAGCCGCAGCAAAAGTTTTGCAAATCAGCGGCGCGCTGGCGCTCATATAGCCGCGCCGGCGTTCGAGGTCTAGCCCCTCTGTAAGCATCGCAGCTTGTTCTCGCTGCGTTCGCGCCGTAGCGGCATGTCCGCCCTCACCCGCGGCCGGCTCCGGCAATCAGCACCAGGAGACCTGGCACGCCTGCCTCGACGACGTCCACATGCCACGATCAACGGGCGCGCCGGCGTGCCGCTTCACGTCGATCAATGGGGATGGTCTGTCGGCTTTACCCAGGCATGATGCGCGCGCTCGACGCCGGCACGCCGCAGCCGGCGATCGCCCGCACGAAGCGCGAGCGGGTTTACAGCCTGATCCGCTGACTTAATCGCCCAAGACCACGGATCGCTTGCCATAGAATTCACCGACGCAATCATTCGGCAGCTGGCCCGGATTTTTGGTTAGCTCACCGTCCATCAGCATGGACGGCTTGACCGATCTCTTGGGGACGACAACATCCAGGTCCTTGGTCGTCCGAAGAAATTGATGCCTCTGGACAACTCTCGCTCCAGAAGGTCGCGAATTGCGACTCCTCGGCGCGGACGTATCCCAGCGCGACGCTATCGAGGAGCAAAAAAGAAAGGAGCCCGCAGGCCACCAGGGCCGTCATGCGAATATGGGCATGATGGCCCAGGGAGGGAAGGAAGCGGGCAGCCAGGGCGACGACGCAGCCCCCTCCGGCAAGAAGAAAAACCACCACCTCATTCCGCCCTCGCGTCGCGAGATCCTCCGCCGTCGCAAAATAGGCAATGACATAAGCGGTGTAGAGACCAGCGAGCACTGCCGCCACGAACCCGACGATCAAGACCAGCAGCCGCGCCGTCGGCCTCGGTTGCGAAGGCACCACGAAGACCGAAAACAACGCCACGAAACCGAGCCAGGCCCACGTCGCAGATTCGGTGTAATGCCGAACCAGCTCGAGCCACAGATAGTACAACCCCATCGAGAAAGAAGCGGCGATCTTCCCCCCTCCGGATATGCCGCCATCCGGACCGCATTCCCCGGTGACAAAAGCAGGATCGCAAGTCCGATGAAGGTCGCCGTCAGCATCACTGCATGGCCCGCCAGTTGCGGGCGAGGATGGTAGAACGCTCGATAAACGGCAGAACCGGCGACGAGGGCCACGATCCAAAATGGCGTGAACTCGTTGGCCAGAGCACCCAGGAAGCCGATTGCGGAGAGAACGACGATTTGGCCGGTCGAGAGCACGGTTTCGTTCGCTGCGGACCGCACCAGCTCAACGAGGATGATGATCACGAAGAGGGCGGGAACCATGTAGGACGCACTGCCCGAGATCCAGTAAAGCATCTCCCGCAGACTGATCGCCAGAACGAAGCTCGCCGCGCAGAGCATTGCACCCGCCAAAAATCTCTCTGGCCACGACAGGCCGGTCCACATTCGACCAGCCCAATAAACGCTGACTGCCAAGAAGATGGCCATGCCGCAAATGAGTATGACCGGATAGACGACCAAATAATCGACGCCTGTCACCTTGCTGACAACGGCGGGGGCGGCGATCGCCACAAGCGAGGTCAGTCGGCCCATCTGGTGCAAATAATAGGATTTGACCATTCCGACGAGACCCATGCTGTTGACGCGGTTCGTCACGCAATAATCGTCGGATTCAGGCATCGCATAGAGCGCGATGGATGCGAGCCAGAGCAGGATGAAGAGAGCGACAGAAGCGGCCACGATAGGCATCACGTCCGGCATGCGGCTTCCGAGGCGCACAGGAAATCCCCCAAAATCGACTGAACAAAGCGGCAGCAACGAGAGAGCGAACAGCCCCGAATGCAACCCTCGTTATGCAACGCGGCACAGAAGATCACAAGGTTCCGCGGGCAAACAATCGAAAGGCTAGTTCGAGCCGCAGACGCGGACCACGATCTCAGCCTTGCCGTTCGCGATCATCACCTGGCCGTATTCGTCCTGCGGCGGGCTCTCCTCGTAACGGAGCGGGATCGTGGTGATCGCTTCCTGCGCTTCGCCGCCCGGCTGCTGCGTGTTCACGTCGAGGATCAGGATCTTCGGATTGATACCTTGCGGCGAGCGCCTGGTCAGCCGGGCCTGCCAGCCATCGGTCGGTACCCTCACGTCGCCGACCATGACCAGCTTGGGCGGCGCGCCCGGCGCCCGGTCGATCCAGGCCTTGAAGGTGTTTCTCAGCAGGACAGTCATGACACGTCTCTCGGAAACCGCGGAGGACATCACGTTCCTGATGCTTCGGCAGCAGCCGACCCACTTTCCGATCGCAGGAACTTTCTTTCCGACCGACGGCTACAGCCGGATTTTCGAGTCACAAGGCAGGTTTCGCCTGCGGAGCGAAGGACGCCACGCGCACCGTGCGCGGGGCCTCGACAGCCACGTCCGCAGCGACGTGCCGGATCCCCTACCGAACGCGCAACGCGCAATGGGCTGGCACGTCGAGGCTGTCAGGCACAACTGGGTTGGAGAATTCTTCGAATGAGGGGCAAGGCCCGCGCTCAGCGGGGCTCGCGAGGAAGCCGAGCCGACAGCGACCCGTCCGTCATTTCCAGATAAGCGACCGCCCCCTACTCCAGCTTGATGTTCGCCGCTTCGATCACCTTCTTCCACCGCTCAGTCTCGGAAGCGATGTAGATCTTGAACGGCTCCGAATCCACCGCAACCGCGGCCGCGCCGAGCTCGGCCATCTTCTGCACCGTCTCCGGCTGCCGCATGAAGGCGCGGATCTCGCCCGACAGCTTTTCGACGATGGGCTTCGGCGTGGCCGCGGGAACGAAGAAGCCGTGCCAGGCCACCGCTTCGAAGCCCGGCAGGAATTCGGCGACGGCCGGGACTTCCGGATCGAAGGCGGCGCGCTTGGGCGTTGCAGTGGCGAGCATCGCGAGCTGGCCGGTCTTCACCTGTGGCAGCAGCAGCGGCACGTTGTCGAAGGCAAGATCGATCTGGCCGCTCAACAGATCCGTCAGCATCTGGCTGGAGCCCTTGTAGGGCACATGTACCATCTTGGTGCCGGTCATCTGTTGAAACAGTTCAGCGGCAAGATGCTGCGAGGTGCCGACGCCGGCCGAGCCGAACGAGACCTTGTCCGGGTTCGCCTTCAGATAGGCGATCAGCTCCGGCACGGTGCGCGCCTTGATCTTGTTCGGATTCACCACGAGCACATTCGGCACGACGCTGATCTGGGCGACCGGCACCAGGTCCCTGTCCGGCTGGTAGCTGAGCTTCGGACCGTAGAGCGTGGGGTTGATCGCGAGCGCGGAGGTGCTGGCAAGGCCGAGCGTGATGCCGTCAGGCGCCGATTTCGCCAGCCGCGTCACGCCGAGGATCGAGCCGGCACCGCCGACATTCTCGACCACGAACGGCTTGCCCAGCTTCACTTGCAGATGGTTCGACACCATGCGCGCGAAGATGTCGGCGGTACCGCCGGCGGCGAAGGGCACAATCACCGTCACCTGCTTGGACGGGTAGCCGTCCTGCGCCTTTGCCGGCGACGTCGCCAGCAGCACGGCTGACACAAGACCAAGCCACATCGATCTCATCGAAGTTTCCTCTACTGCTACTGTTTTGTTGATTGGGTGCCGCGCGCGGCGGAGGTGACTAGAACGCGACCTCGTACATGTTCAGGATCGCATCCCGGCCGAGGTCGCGCGGATTATTGTCGAGCAGGCGGCGAATGGCGTGCGCCTCGTCGGCCATGACGCCGAGATCGCCCTTGGGCACGCCGAGCGCGGACAGACGCATCTCGATGCCGAGGTTCTTGCAGAAATCGTAAGTGGCGTCGAATGCGAGCTTCGCATCGTTCTGCGCCGGCAGGCCGAGCGCCGCCAGCACCGCGACCGTCTTCGCCTCGACTGCCGGCATGTTGAAGGCCAGCGTATGCGGGAAGATCACGGCACAGGCGAGCCCATGCGCGACATGATGGCGCGTGCCGAGCGGATAAGCGACGGCATGCCCGGCGGTGGTGTTCACCGGTCCAAGGCAATAGCCGCCATAGAGCGAGGCCAGGGAGAGACCCGCGCGTGCCTCGCGATCTCCGCCGTCAGCGACCGCCCGCTTGAGATATTGCCCGACCAGCCGCGCGCCCTCGAGCGCATAAAGGTCGATCATCGGATGCGCCTTGCGGCTGGTGTAGGCCTCGACGCAATGCGCCAGCGCATCGACGCCGGTGGCTGCAGTGACCTCCTTCGGAACGGTCATTGTGAGATCAGGATCGACGATGGCGATATCGGCGAGCATGAAGCGGCTCTGCACCGCCTGCTTGTTCTGGCTGACGGGATCGGTGACGAGCGCGCGGGTACCCACCTCGCTGCCGGTGCCCGACGTGGTCGGGATCTGCATCAGCGCGACGCTGCGGCCGGCGACTTTTTCTGGCCCAACGATATCGGCAAAGGCCACGTCACTGGTGCAGAGCACCGCGACCAGCTTGGCGAGATCCATCGCGCTGCCGCCGCCGAAGCCGACCACGAGATCAGGCTTGACGTCACGCGCCATCGCGACGGCCTTCTCGAGATTGGGCAGGTCCGGCTCGGGCTTCACGTCGCCGAACACTTTCACTGCCCCCGGCAGCGCCAGCGCATCGACGCGGCGCGCATTGAACGGATCGGAAATCACCAGCGGCCGCCTGGCGCCGATCCGCTCGGCGAAACGCGCAGCAGCCGTGATGGTGCCGTTGCCGAATTCCAGGATGGTGGGACGTTGGATTTCGATGGGCGTGAAGGCGTTGGTCATCGTGCGCCAGATCTCATGACTTGGAGGCGGAGACGCCAGCGGAGAGCCGCTCGGCATAGTCGATGGCCTCGATCAGGCTGTGCTCGTTGGCAATGCCCTTGCCGGCAATGTCGAAGGCGGTGCCGTGATCGACGGAGGTGCGGATGATCGGCAGGCCCAGCGTGATGTTGACGCCGGAGAGCTCCTGCCAGCGCCCGGTCGCGGGATCGACCTGGAAGCCCAGCAGTTTGACCGGGATGTGCCCCTGGTCGTGATACATCGCGACTGCAGCATCGTACTGGCCGGCGCGCAGCTTGACGAAGATGGTGTCGCCGGGCACCGGGCCGACGACGTCGAGGCCATCGGCGACGGCCTTGGCAATCGTCGGTGCCGAAACGTCGATATCCTGCCGGCCGAACAGACCGCCCTCGCCCGCATGCGGATTGAGCGCGGCGATCGCAATCTTCGGCTTGTCGATACCGAGCCGCAGCAAAGCCTCGTTGGTGAGATCGATCACCATGCGCAGACGCTCCGGCGTCAGACGCTTCGGCACGTCTTCCAGCGCCACGTGGGTCGAGACATGGCTGACGCGCATGTTGCCGTGGGCGAGCAGCATCACCGATCCGCGGACGCCGGTGAGGTGCGCCAGCATCTCGGTATGGCCAGGGAAGTGATAGCCGGCCTTGTTGAGTGCTTCCTTGTTGAGCGGCGCGGTAACAATCGCGGAGGTCCGCCCGGCCTGGGTCAGGCGCACGCCCTGCTCGATCGCCTTGTAGGCAAAGCGGCCGCCATCGGCGCTCAAGACGCCGGGCTTGATCGGGGTGCCCTCGACATCGGCCTGGAGGAAACAGAGGTTCGGCCAGTCAGCATCGTCAGCACTCACCTCCGGAATCGCAACGGCAGCGCCGAGCGCGGCCCTGGCACCATCGAGCGCGGCGCCGCTGCCGATGATCAGGATGCGCAGATCGCCTGTCGCGATCCGGTCCTTCAGCCCGACGCAGGCCTTGACGATGATCTCCGGGCCGATCCCGGCCGGATCGCCCATGGTAATGGCAAGATGACGAGAGGTCATGTCGGGCTCCCCATATTCAGCAAATGATTGTCCCGGAGCAGATCGCGCCACAGCTCGCTGGTGCCGAACGCGCCGGATTTCGAGATGACGTCGACGCCGGCCCAACGGCCGCCTTGCAGCACCGAGCGCGGCAATCCCGGCACGATACGCCCCGTCACCTGGAGCGCATGCGCGCCGAGCGCAACGCATACGGCCTTCAAGGTCTCGCCGCCAGCAACGATCAGGGTTCCGGGCGGATTGAGCGCCGAAATCAGCGTCGTCAGCTCGCGCGCGATCCGCTGGGCGGCCTCGGCGCGCGAAAGGCCATCCGCGAGCGCGAATTTCACCAGCGCCACGCCATCGTCAGCCAGCTTGCGTTGAACGCCTGCGCCCCCCTCACCTTCGGCCAACGCGATGGTGGCTTCGCCACATGCTGCGAGCTGGGAGGCAGTAGCGGCCTGGTCGGAACCGAACAGCCCCAGCACCGGCCGCTTCAGCCGGCTCGGGGCATCGGCGCGATGGCCGCGGGCGAGCGCGCCGGCCAGCCCGCCGCTTCCGCACCAGAGCACGGGCCCCGGCATCTGCCGCGCCATTTCGACGACGCGATCGAGGTCGATGTCGCTCTCGGCATCGAACACCTGAACGCCACCTTGCGCGAGCGTGTCAGGGCCGCCCTGCCGCGCCTCGATACCTTCCAGTTTCAATTGATCCAGCAGGTTGTCGCCGACGCGATGCCAGTCACCCTGTACAGTGCGCGCGAATTGCTGGCCCTCGACGGTACGGCGTCCCTGATAGTCGAAGGCCGGTGCGACCACGCATGAAGCCCAAGGGCCGCCGCGCAGGCAGGCGCCGAGCTCGGCCGCCCAGGCACCGCGGAGCAGGCTGTCGACCTTCTTGTAGGCGATCGTCCCACCCTGAAGCTGCGGCGCCAGCCGTCCGACGATCTCGACGCTGTCGGCTTTCGACCGCTCGCGGGTGCCGCTGTCGATCGCGAGGCTTTGCGCGCCCGGAGCCGCGGGCGAATCCACCCAGGTGACGTCGAACGGTCCGCACAGGCCGACGAACTCCGCCGCGGTGTCGAGCGCGCCGGTGAGATCGTCGGCAAGCAGGCGCACGACCGTCATCGTCATGCTGCTCCCGCGCCAAAGATCTTGCCGGGGTTCATCAGGCCGTTCGGATCGAGCAAGCGCTTGATGCCGCGCATCAGCTCGATATCGAGCGGATCGGCGACACGGGCCAGCCGGACGCGATTGGTGATCCCGATGCCGTGCTCGGCACTGATCGCCCCGCCCTGCGCTGCGGTTTCATCGTCGACGATCTCATTGATTTGCGCCACCAGGGCGGCCGTCGTCACCGGCTCCTGACAATGCGCACGGTCGATCAGGGCGATCACGTGGATGTTGCCGTCGCCGATATGGCCATGCATCACCACGCGGGCATGCGGTACCGCGGCCACAATTCGCGCCTCGACATTGGTGACGAAGTCCGCCTGGCGCTCCAGCGGCACAACGCTGTCGTGCGAGACGACATAGCCGCTGCGCTTGTTGCCTTCGGACACGCTGTGCCTGACGGCCCAGATTGCCTTCGCCTGCGCGAGGTTGGAGGCCAGGGTGACGTCTTCGGCGATGCCGGCCTCCATCGCATCCGCCAGCGCCGTGGCGAGCGGCTCGTCGAGATCGACGCCCGCGAGCGCGTCGGTTAGCTCGACGATCAGATACCACGGCGTCGTCAGCTCGAACGGGATCGTGACGTGCGGCACGGTCTCCCTGATCACCTCGATCTGCGAGCGCGACATGATTTCGAGGCTGCCGAGCCGGTCGCCGACCATACCGCGCAGGCGCGCCATGATCTCGAGTGCCTGCGCGACACCCTGCAATTTCACCAGCGCCAGCGCCGAGCTGCGCGGCGGCGAGAACAGTTTCAGCACCGCCGCGGTGACGATGCCGAGCGTGCCTTCCGCCCCGATGAAGAGCTGCTTGAGCGCGTAACCCGTGTTGTCCTTGCGCAGCGCGCGCAGGCCGTTGAAGATACGCCCGTCGGGCAGCACGGCTTCGAGCCCGAGCACGAGATCGCGCGTCGGGCCGTAGCGCAGAACGGCCGTGCCGCCGGCATTGGTCGAGATGTTGCCGCCGATCTGGCAAGAACCCTCGGCACCCAGGCTCAAGGGAAAGTAGCGATCGACGCTACGCGCCGCGTTCTGGACCTCGGCGAGAATGCAGCCGGCCTCGACCGTGATCGTATTGGCGAGCGGACTGACGTCGCGCACGGCTCGCATGCGGTCGAGCCGGATCACGACATTGCCCGCGTGATCGTCCGGCGTCGCGGCTCCGCACATGCCGGTGTTGCCGCCTTGCGGCACGATCGCAAGGCGCCTGTCGGCGCAGTATTTGACGACGGAGGCGACCTCGGCGGTCGAACCGGGCTTCACCACCGCGACCGCGCGGCCGCGATAGCGCCCGCGCCAGTCCACCACATAAGGCTCCTGGTCGGCTCCGGACGCGATGACGTGCTTGTCGCCGACGATCGCGGCGAGCCCGGCCAATGCATCCTGGAATGAGTTGGACATCAGGTCGCCTCGTCGTCCGTACCGAGCTTAGGCGGAGGCTGCGAATGCCGCAGCATTCGCAAGCAACTCTCTCAACTGGTCCGGCGGCAAGGACTCCAGCGGCGGCCGCAGCCGCTGCCAACCGGCATGCTTGGTGCGATCAGCCGCAAGCGCCTTCAGCGAGGCCATCTGCGGAAATTGCGAGACCAGCTCGCGCGCCTTCACGATGCGCGCCTGCGCCGCCTTGAGCG
Source organism: Bradyrhizobium sp. S3.7.6 (assembly GCF_054061875.1). Taxonomy (NCBI): domain Bacteria; kingdom Pseudomonadati; phylum Pseudomonadota; class Alphaproteobacteria; order Hyphomicrobiales; family Nitrobacteraceae; genus Bradyrhizobium; species Bradyrhizobium sp. S3.7.6. The sequence goes on from NZ_JBSSEQ010000001.1 coordinate 6,043,597, forward strand.
CCGGATCGTCGTCGCTGTCGCCAAAGTGCTTGAAGACATAGGCAAGACTGCGCGCGACGACATTGGAGGTCGCGGTGATGCAGCCCGCGCCCCCCTTGCGCAGCAGCGGCAGCATCAATGGATCGGCGCCGCCGAGGACCGCGAAGCCCGGAAACCGTTCGACCATCGCCGTCATGTTGGCGAAGTCGCCGGACGAATCCTTGATGCCCGTGAACGTGGCCGGATAGGCCTTGCGCAGCCGCTCGATCAGCGCATGCGAGATCGGCTGCGCCGACATCTGCGGGTAGTGATAGAGGACGACTTTCAGACGCGCATCACCGATGCGCTGCACCACCTCGCTGTAGGAGGCGAAGATTCCGTCATCAGTGACGTTCTTGTAGTAGAACGGCGGCAGCATCACCACGGTGTCGACGCCGACCGAGAGTGCGTGGCGCGTCAGCGCGATGGTGTCGCTGAGCGCGGCAACGCCGGTGCCAGGCAAAAGCCGCCGCGGCGCGATGCCGGCAGCCACCACCGCCTCGAGCAGCGCCGTGCGTTCGGCCACCGAAAAGGAGTTCGCCTCACCCGTCGTGCCCAGCATCGCGATGCCGTCGCAGCCTTCGTCGAGCAGATAGCGACAATGGTCCACGAAGCGCGCATGATCGGGAGCAAGCTCGGCGTCGAGCGGCGTCAACGCGGCGGAGAACACGCCATGAGGGTGCAGCGATGATGTCGACAAAACTTCCTCCGATCGTCAGAACGATGTTGTTCGGAATGCGAACATTTGTTATTTGCTGGTGCAGTCGTAAAATCAGCTCGGCCCGACGTCAAGGGCATGGCTGTCATGGTGGGGCATTCGAGCATGGCCAAGGTCGCAGGGAAGGCCGCAAAGCGCGTATCGGAAACTAGCGCCAAAAATCCCAAGAATTATGTCGCCTCCGTCGGCAAGGCCTTTGCCGTGCTCAAGAGTTTCACCAGCGAAACCTTCGAGCTGACCCTGAGTGAGATTGCCGCACGCGCTGATCTCGATCGCGGGACGGCGTTCCGCCTGATCCAGACCCTGACCGAACTCGGCTATCTCCAGGCCGTTCCGCAAAGCCGCCGGTTCCGTCTCGGCGTCGCCTGTCTCGACCTCGGCTACACCGTGCTGTCGCGCGGCTCGTTGCGGCCGATCGTCGAGCCGCTGCTGCGCGACCTCGTCCCTGCTGTCGGCGATGCGGCCTCGCTCGGAATTCTCGATGGCGGCGACGTGGTCTATCTCGCGCGCGTCGGTGCCGGCCTCGACCGTCACAAGATGGACCGCCGGCCGGGCACGCGCATTCCCGCCTACAGCGCCGCGCTCGGCCATGTCATGCTGGCGCATCTGCCACGCGACCAGCAGATCGAGCGGCTCGAGTTGCGTCCTCGCGTCAAACTGTCGGAGCGAACGCTGACCGATCTCGATGCACTGCTCGCCCGGCTCGATCAGGTGAAGAAAAAAGGCCATGCCGTCTCCGACGGCGAGAATGCCTATGGCCTGCGCACGCTGGCAACGCCGATCTTCGACGCTCAGGGTTTTGTGATCGGCGGCCTGAGCGTCACGGTCGATGCGATGCGCATGGACATGGCGGCCTTCCGCGACCAGGCACTGCCGCGGCTGATGCAGGCGACGGCCCAAGTCCAGGATCTCGCGATCAAGTCGGGATTGACGAGCTGAGCGCGGTGACGGCGATTAGATCACGATGCGATCGAAGTCGGCGGCGATCCGCGTATTCGGAAACACCCTTGTCGCTTCGGCCAATATCTCTTCATCCTCGTACCGTCCCGACATGTGGACCAGCACGAGCTGCTTGACGTTGTTGGCGGCGGCAAACGAAGCGGCTTCGGTCGCCGTGAGATGGCCGTAGTCCCGCGCAGTCGCGGCGTCACGATCGAGGAACGTCGCCTCGATCACCAGCAAGTCGGCGTCGGCGACATGTCGAGATAGACCGTCCGTGGTTTCAGTGTCGCCGACCACGACGAGCTTCCTACCGCCGCCCGGCGGGCCCAGGACGTCCTCCGGATCGATGGTTCGACCGGCGATCACGACCGGTCGTCCGGCGGCCAGTTCTCCGCGCATCGGCCCGTCCGGAACACTGAGCGACGCAAGCCGCTCGGGCAGAAGGTGGCGGTGCGCGGGGCTTTGGAAAGAGAAGCCAAAGCTGTCGGTGTCGCGGTGGCGAACCGGAAAGCAGTCGATGGTGAAGTCGCCGGCATCGATGACCTGCCCCTCGCTCAGCGGCGCGAACGCCACGGGGATCGGCGCCCTGCCCGCGCCCCACAAGCCCGCGAGCATGCGAACGACGATGTCGAGCGTGCCCGGGCCCGCATGAATGGTCATCACGTCGGAGGTCTGCCGCAGCCCCAGCGTCGAGAAGAGACCGGGGATGCCGAGTACGTGATCGAGATGCCCGTGCGTCAGCAGGATGCGGTCGAGCCGGCGAAAGCCGGCGCCGCTGCGCAGCAACTGGCGCTGCGTACCCTCGCCGCAATCAACCAGGATGCGCTTGCCAGCGGCCTCCACCAGGAGGGCCGGATGGTTGCGCTCCACTGAGGGAACGCTTGCCGAGGTGCCGAGAAATGTCAGGGCGAACATGGTCGTCAGCGTCCAGAGACCGACCTCTCCCCGACAGCACCGCAACGGTCCGCACGGTGGATGGCCTCACCGTCCCCAATGCCATGCGAGCAGCAGCGCGTACAAGCCCATCGAGCCAGCATAGAGCGCGGCAAGCAGTGCATATCCCGCAATCTGGCGGCCGAGCGCTGCCTTCGGCTTGATCCACCAGTCGAGCGCCCTGAAGGCGGCCGGCACGAGAAACCAGCCGAGCAGCTGGGTACTCACGAGATTGCCGACGAACAGCGACAGCCAGACCGGCACGCCGTGGCTGTCGATCAGCGGCGCGCTGATGAAATAGCCCCAGAGATAGACCACGGGATAGAGCACCAGCAGGACGATGAGGTTGCTCTTCCAGATCAGGCTGGGCCCTTGCTCCGGCGCCTGCGTCTTGCCGGCCGGGAACCAGAAATTGAAGCCGTAGCTTGCCCGCTTCACGTTCATGCCGGCGTTGAAGCGCGCGCCTTCCTCAAGCAGCGTCTGCCGCAAGGGCGAGTCCAGCCACGCGTTGAGGTTGGCATCGCTGTCGAACGACAGGATGACGATCCACTCGTCGTGCAGGCCCGGGATAGGCCGCTCGATCTTGTGGCGCAGGAACCCCCTGAACTCGGCCTCCGCGGCCTGGATGCGCTGTTGCCATTTGAGGAACGCATCCTCGAGTCCATCCGGGACCTTGAAGGAGATCACGGCGGAGACCGCGCTGTCGCGCTGAACGCCGGTGACGGGAAGGATATGGACGTCCTCCGACCCGACGAAGAAGCGCTGCACGTCCGCGATCAGCCGCGCCCGTACATCGCTCTGAAGCCAGGCGCGGGCAGCGGCCGGGTTCGCGAAACGCAGGATGGTCACCCAGTCCACATGCGCTGGCGGCTGCGGCGGCACGATCTCCTGACTGAGGAAGCCGGGCCACGCCTTCAGCGCCTCGCCGACCTCGCCGTTCCACCGCGCGAACGCGGCAAAGCCGTCGTCGGCAATGCGGCGCTGGATGACGAGGGCGACCGCCTGGGCCGCTGGATCCGGAGATGCGCTCATCGCGACCGTTCGCTTCAGCTCTGCTTGTAGAGACGCTTGCCCATCACCCAGGTCTCGTCGACGCACCGGTCGTCGCCGACCATCATGACGGCGAACAGCATGTTCGCGGCGTCGTCGACCGTGCGCGGACCAGCACCGTCGGCGATCAGCGACTGGTGCCAGGGTTGCGCCAGCTGGCCGCCATTCGGATCGAGCGCGACGAAATCGGCTTCCTTGCCGGGTTCGAAATTGCCGAGCTTGTCGTCGATATAGAGGCCTTCGGCACCGCCGAGCGTGACCGACCAGAAACCGCGATAGGGCGAGAGCTTGTTGCGCTCGGCTTCCGCGAGATCCTTGCGCGCCGGATCGATGCTGCCGTCGAGCATCGTGTTGTTGCACATGCCGACCTTGTAGGCGTCGTCGAGCACGGAGATCATCGAGAAGCGGTTGCCACCGCCGACGTCGGTGCCGAACGACATCTTCACCCGATGCTCGGGATCGGTGGCACGGCCGAGGCGGAACAGACCGCTGCCGAGGAACAGGTTCGAGCACGGGCAGAACACCACCGCGGCGCCCTTCTTGGACATGCGGCGGAACTCGTTGTTCGAGAGATAGACACCGTGGCCGCCGGAGAACTTTGGCCCGACCAGGTCGAACTTCTCGTAGACGCCGAGATAGTCCTGGCAGTCCGGATGCTCGACCAGCACGCCACTGCACTCGGCCGGGTTCTCGGAGATGTGGGTGTTGACCCAGCAGTCCGGATGCTCGTGCTTGAGGCGCTGACATGCCTTGAGCAGCTCCGGCGAAGCGCCGAAGGCGAAGCGCGGCGTGATCGCGTAGAGGTTGCGGCCCTTGTTGTGGTACTGCGCGATCAGACGCTTGCTGTCGCGATAGAAGTTTTCGGGCGTGTCGATGAACTCGGCCGGCGCGTTGCGGTCGATCCCGGTGAGGCCCGCGATCACGCGCATGTTGCGGCGGGCCGCTTCCTCGAACAGCTCTTCTGTCGCGACCGGCGAGGAGCTGGTGAAGGCCTGGCAGGTGGTGGTACCGGCGGCGAGCAGTGCGTCGAGAAAACGCTTCACGCCCTCGCGCGCGTAGTTGCGATCCTTGTACTTGATCTCCTCGGGGTAGATCGACTTCTGGAGCCACGGCAGCAGCTGCTCGCCATAGGCACCGAGCACGCGGATCTGCGGCAGATGGATGTGGCCGTCGATGAAGCCCGGGACGATGATGCGGTCCTTGATATGGGTGATCTCGACGCCCGGATGCGCGGCGGCAATCTTGTCATGGGGACCGAACGCCTTGATGACGCCGTCCGTGACGACCATGAGGCCGTCCTGGTGAAAGCGCGCGGCAGCCTGCTCGTTGCCGATGTGTTTCCAGGGATCGTCGACGAAGTCGAAGAACGTGCCGCGAATACCGACGGTGGTCATGAATGGGTTCCTTCCTTAAGTCTGTGTGGCGTGGCGCGCCGAAGGCAGCGAGATCGCAAGCAGCGTCCCTGCGACGGCGCAGAGGCCGAGATAGAGCCAGCCGATCGGCGCCTGCGTCGCTTCGGGCAACACCGCCGCGATCGCCATGGCGCCGCTCACCGCGAGATAGCAGAGCGCGCTGATGAGGCCGCCGATCAGGCCGTGGTCGCGCTCGAACAGGCCGAGCGCCATGCCGTACATCATCGGGCACAGCACGCCGCAACCGCCGAGCACCAGCGCACCGCCGATCGTGATCGACATGAAATCGAGACCGACGGCCAAGCCGGTCGCAGTCAAGACGACGGCGCCGGCGAGAAACAGCGCGAACGCGCCAAAGCCCATCACGCGGGCCGGCATGAAGCGCGCGAAATGCGCACAGCCGAGCTCGCCAGCGAGATTGACGCCGCCAAGGCCGAGCGCGACGAGGCCGTAGATGGCCGCGGAATAACCGAGGCCGGTCTGGTAGAAGAACGGCGCGACGACGCCGAACGCCAGTTGCGCGCTCGCCGCGGCGGCGAACACCAGCACGAAGGCCAGGAAACCCGGACGGACGAGCGCTTCGCGGAGAATGCTCGCCGTGCGGCGCGGATCGAACGGCGCGCGTCGCTCGGCCGGCAGCGTCTCGGGCAGAAGCAGCACGACGATCGCGGCGACGATGGCCGCAGCGATGGCGATGATGACGAAGACCCCGCGCCAGGACGTCAGCTCGACGATGAACCCGCCGGCCGCCGGTGCGAGCACGGGTGCAAGCCCCCAGGCAGCACCAAGCAATCCCGAGATCGCCGTGAGCTCGCGGCCGCGAAAGCAGTCGGCCGCAACCGCATAGGCGACGACGAGGCAGGTGCAGCCGCCGACGCCCTGCAGGAAGCGCAGCGCGAGCAGCAGCGATGCGCTGGTGGCGAGCGCACAGGCGATGCTCATCGCGATGAGAACCGATAGCCCCGCGAGCAGGACGTTACGGCGGCCGAGCGTATCGGAGGCGATTCCAACCGGCACCAGCGCCAGACTCATGCCGAGCATGTAGGCGGTGACGGTGTTCTGCATCGACGCAGAATCGGTTGCGAGGTCCACCACCATCTGCGGCAGGCCCGGCGTATAGGCATCGAGCGGAATCTGGCTGAACGGCACCACGCATAGCAGGATCGGCACGATCCCGCCCTTCGCGCGACCAGCGTCCGAAGCAACTGCAGTCATGGCTCACGCCCCCTCGATGCCCGCGGGTCCTGTCTTTTCGTGCGTGCAATGAGAGGCGACGATGCAGGTTGCGGATATTGACGCGCGGAGCGTGCCAGAACTGTGTATAAAAACTCTTAGGAGGCCCGCTTCAATGTGGGCGGCCCATGCTCTGGTCCTCGCGGCCTGGGGATGCTCCAACAAAAAATGCGAAAACAACCCCATGCGCAGTACAAATCATTGAAGAATTTCGCTCCGGCATGGCGCTAGCGCGGCCCCCGAGGACGTTTGACACGTCGGGCAGAACAGGCGCAGGACTGCATCATCCCCGCTTGTGAATTCCCGCCGCACAGAAGCCATTAACCGTTCGGAAGGCATCGCCGTTTCGAGCGCAGGATCGGCATCGACCAGGCGCAGATCAGAGCAGGAAGCCGTTGAGAGCTACCAGAAACTGCCGGGGCGACTGAAGCTGCGGCACGTGCGCGCAGCCTGGAATGACCTTGAGTTCGGCGCGCGGCAAACCGGCGGCCAGCTCGTACGACATTGGCGGAGGCGTCGCTTCGTCGTGCTCACCGACCAGAACGAGGGCAGGAACTTTCACCGCGGCAAGTTCGGCGCGGAGATCGAGGCTTGCCAACGCGTCGCATGCGCTGCGAAACACATCGGGATCCGTGTGCAGAAAAGCTTCACGACGATCCCGCATCAGTTCGGGATGCTGCGCCTGAAACTCGGGCGCAAACAGACGTCGCATCGCAACGTCGGTGATCGCCTCGAGTCCCTTCTCCCGCGAGACCCTCGCCATGTTGCGAAACGCCTCGCGGCCGGGCTCCGAGAACGCCGCGCCGCAATCGGCGAGGACGAGCTTGCTGGCGATCTCCGGGTGCCGGATCGCCATCTGCAAGGCGACGAAGCCGCCATAGCCATTGCCGAGCACGATCGCCGGCGCACCGCCCGCAGCCTCCTTCACGGCCTCCGCCATCCTGTCCGCGACAGCGACGAGCCCGCCCTCGACCGCGCGTGAACGGCCGAACCCCGGCAACTCCGGCACGATGGTGCGAAACGATCCCTCAAGCTCGGGCACGATCGCATCGAAGCTCGCACGGTCCGACAACAGCGAGTGGAAGAGAAACAGCGGCGGCCCATCGCCCGATTGCGCGGCGTTGACGGTCCCGTTGGCAAGAAGCCTGTCCATGTCCGGTCTTTCCTTAACTTCGTCGGCGGGATCACGCCCGTTTGCGTGCCGTGGAGGCCCCCGATTGATAAATCAACTGTCAGGGAATTCAAGCATTTGGCTCTTGACGTGAAATATCAGGATTGCCAAATTGAAGCCAACGAGGTCCCTAGAATCATGCTTTTGCGCGAAAACATCTACGATCTTCTCCGATCTGATATTTTAGCGTGCCGGTTCACTCCGGGCGATGAAATGCGGGAACAGGATCTGGCCGAACGCTATTCGGTGAGCCGCCAACCGGTTCGGGATGCGCTTTTGAGGCTGCAGCGCGAGCATTTGGTGACGGTGCAGCCGCGCCAGGGCTACCGGGTCACGCCGATCTCGCTGTCGGACGCCCGCGACCTCCTCCGCTTCCGTCTTGCGCTGGAGCCGGCCTGCGTCGCCGAGGCGATCGAGAGCGCTCCCGACAGCGTCCTGAAATCGCTCGACGAATTTCGCCGCTTCTCCGGCGACCACGAAGACTTCATCGCCTACAATCGCGGCTTCCACTCCGCGCTGGCTCATGCGTCCGGCAATCGCCGCATGGCGACGGCGCTGTGCGACCTGATCGGCCAGGCCGACCGGCTGGTCCGCGTCAGCGTGTCCAATCTGAAGGGTCACGATCCGGCAAAGCTCGTCGCTGAGCACGTCGCCCTGATCGACGCCATGCAGAGCCGCGAAACGCGAACCGCGGCGCGCATCATCAAGGCCCATATCGGGGCCACCGAAAAACGCGTTCTGCCGGCGCTCAAGCGCAACGCCGTCATCGTCGAGGAGAGATCATCATGAACATTCCATCGAAACCCGCGTCGATCGACGTCGAAACCCACGGCAATTTCATCGACGGACGTGAAGTCGAAGCCGGCAACGGCGTGATGCTCGACGTTCGCAATCCCGCGACCGGCGACGTCATCGCCCGCATCCCCAATTCGACCGCCGAGGACATCGACCGCGCGATGAAGAGCGCGCGCGCGGCGTTCGAAGGCAAAGCCTGGGGCGGCATGGACACGCGCGCGCGGGCCAGACTGGTCAACAAGCTCGCCGATGCTTTCGAGGCCAATCTCGACAGCCTGTACCGGCTGGAAACCCTCAACAACGGCCGGCCGGTCAACGAGACCCGCGCCCAGCTCTCCCGCCTGCCCGATTTCTTCCGCTACTTTGCCGGTGTTGCGCTGGCGCGCCGCGACTCCGTCATCCCCGTCGAAGGCGCCTATCTGAACTATACGCTTCGCACGCCGATCGGCATCGTCGCCAATTGCACGCCGTTCAATCATCCACTGATGATCCTGTGCAAGTCGCTGGCCGTGGTGCTGGCGACCGGATGCGTCACCGTGGTCAAGCCCTCCGAATACACGCCGCTGACGACGTTGAAGCTCGCGCAGATCTTCACCGAAGCCGGCCTTCCGCCCGGCGTCTTCAACATCGTGCTCGGCCTCGGCCAGAGCGCGGGCAAGATGCTGTCCGAGCACGGCGACATCAACAAGCTGGTCCTGACCGGCGGCACCGAAGCGGGCCGCATCGCCGGCAGCGCGGCCGCAAAAGTCTTTGCGCATCAAACCATGGAGCTCGGCGGCAAGACGCCGGTGATGGTGTTCGACGATTTCGACGTCGACCGCGCCGTGAACTACGCCGCGTTCGGCGCCTTCATCGGCGCCGGCCAGACCTGCGTCTGCGCCTCGCGCCACATCGTCCAGGCCACGATCTACGACGAATTCGTCGAGAAGCTGCAGGCCAAGACCCGCACGATCCGCGTCGGCGATCCCTTCGACGCGAACACCCAAATGGGCCCCGTGATCTCCGCGCGGCAGCGCGACCGCGTTCTCACCTACGTAGGCTACGGCCACGAGGATGGCGCGCGTCTCGTCACCGGCGGTGTTGCCGCGAAGGTGCCGGGTCACGACAACGGCTATTTCGTCGAGCCGACCGTGTTCGCCGACGTCACATCCGACATGCGCATCTTCCAGGAGGAAGTGTTCGGTCCCTTCACCTCGGTGACGCCGTTCAAGGACGAGGCCGATGCGCTGCGGCTTGCCAACAATTCGCCGTTCGGCCTCGCCGCGGCCATCCGCACCCGCGACGTCGCGCGCGCGCATCGTGTCGCCGCCTCCGTCAAGGCCGGCATCGTCTGGATCAATGATCACCACCGTCTCGACCCGGCCTCGCCCTGGGGTGGCGTCGATGATTCCGGCATCGGCCGCGAATGCGGCACCGAAAGCTTCAACGACCACTTCAACACCAAGAGCGTGATGGTCGCGACCCACGAGCAGCCGTTCGACTGGTATCGCGATACGGCCAACCAGCAGCGCCTGAACTAGCAAAAACGACGAGCGGCCGACCGCCCATAGAAGGCGGGCCGCATCGACCAGAACAACAGTCAGGGGAGAGCGTATATGTCGACAATGGTGAACGCAGGCAGCCGTCTGGATCGGCTGCCGATCGGGCCATTCCACCGCCGCATCATGCTGCTGATCGGCATCGGAATGTTTTTCGACGGTTTCGACATCTATATCGCCGGGACCGTGCTCAGCGTCACGCTGAAGACAGGCTTTTCGACCCTCGCCCAGAATGCGGTTTTCATCTCCGCGACCTTCGTCGGCATGATGCTGGGATCATTCGGCACCGGCTTCCTCGGCGACCGCTACGGACGCCGCTTCACCTATCAATTCAATTTGCTCCTTTTCGGCGTTGCCTCCCTGGCCGCGGCGTTCTCACCGAACATGGCCTTCCTGATCGCCTGCCGCTTCGTGATGGGCGTTGGGCTCGGGGCGGAGAACGTCGTCGGCTATTCGACGATGACGGAATTCGTGCCCGCGCGCACCCGTGGCAAATGGCTCGGCTTCACGACCGTGTGCGTCGTCACCGGTCTGCCCGTGGCGCTATTGATCGCGTCCGTGGTGGTGCCGCAATTCGGCTGGCGCTCCATGTTCGTGCTCGGCGGCGTCGGCGCGCTCGTGGTGTGGTACATGCGCAAGTCGCTGCCGGAATCGCCGCGCTGGCTGGAAGCTGTGGGACGCACCGCCGAGGCGGAAGCGCTGATGCAAGCCATCGAGAAGGAAGCCGCGCGGGGTCAGCCCCTGCCTCCTCCCGCGGCCACGACACCGATCCCGGCATCTGCCGATCTCGGCACGCTGTTCACCGCGCCCTTGCTGTCGCGGATGATCGTCGGCGCCGTCTGCCTGATCACCATCAACACCCTGCTCTATGGCTTCGTGACCTGGCTGCCCGTGTTCTTCGTCAAGCAGGGCCTCTCGATCGCGACCTCGTTCGGCTATTCTCTGCTGATGGCGCTCGGCGCGCCCGTCGGCTCGGCCATCGGCGCGCTGACCGCCGACCGCTGGGGCCGCAAGCCGACCATCATCGGCGCATCCCTGATCACGGTGATGCTCGGAATCCTCTACCCCATGATCTCCGACCCGATCCTGCTGCCGGCTGTCGGCTTCGCGCTGACGGTACCGATCTACGTCCTGGTCGCCCTTCTGTTCGGCATCTATATCCCCGAGCTGTTTCCGACCGAGGTCCGCCTGCGCGCCTCCGGCATCGTCAACACGCTGGGGCGCGGCGCCACCATCGTCACACCGTTTCTCGTCGTGTCGCTGTTCGAGACGCGCGGCGTGGCCGGCGTGATGGCGCTGATGATCGGACTGCTGGTGGTGCAGATCATCACGGTCTGGGCGCTGGGCATCGAGCCCCGGCATCGCAGCCTCGAGGAGCTCAAGGCGGAGGAATCCGCGTCGCCGGTGCTGAAGGAGGCTTCCTGAGGTTAGCTCTTAGTTGACCTGCGGATGCTCTGACCCCGATGTCGGGGCACAGGAGGTCGTCATGCCCGGGCTTGTCCCGGGCATCCACGTTCTCCGTGCCGTGTCGTTAGGCGTGGATGGCCGGGACAAGCCCGGCCATGACGCTGTGGAGGCGGTCGGCGCCCCTAACGCGGCCCCGACCGGCGGGCAGATCTGGTTCCCGTTGTGCCGTCTCCTCATCTCGCTCACAAAATCGCATGTTCAGCGCCCGGATCGGTTTGCCGAGACGATGTGATACAATGGAGCGCGTGATGACCGCAGATAACGTTGATCTGAATTACGGCTCGATCGGCGCACTGCTGACCGCCCTGCACGCTCGCAAAGTGTCCGCGTCCGAGTTGCTCGCGCATACGATCGCGCGCATCGAGGCGCTGGACGGGCGGATCAACGCGATCATCGTTCGCGATTTCGATCGGGCGAGAGACGCCGCACGCGCCGCCGATGCCGCGCTTGGCCGCGGCGAGCGGCTGCCGCTGCTCGGCATTCCCGTGACCCTCAAGGAACCGTTCAACGTCGCCGGCCTGCCGACGACATGGGGCTTTCCGCATTTCAGGGATTTCCAACCGGCGGAAGACGCCCTTGTGGTCTCGCGGTTGAAGGCGGCAGGCGCCATCATCATCGGCAAGACCAATATCCCGATCGGCTTGCGGGACTTCCAAAGTTACAACGACATCTACGGAGCGACGAACAACCCATGGGAACTCGGCCGGTCGCCCGGCGGCTCCTCGGGCGGATCGGGCGCGGCGCTGGCCGCGGGTTTCGGTCCGCTCTCGATCGGCTCGGACATCGGCGGCTCGATCCGCGTACCTGCGCACTTCTGTGGTGTGTTCGGACACAAGCCCAGCCTCGGCCTGGTCCCGCTGCGCGGCTACAGCCTGCCGCCTGCACTACCCGTCCCCGGCCAGGGCGATCTGGCTGTCGTCGGGCCGATGGCGCGCACCGCCTCCGACCTTGCGCTGTCGCTCGACGTGATTGCCGGCCCCGACGAGACGCGCGACGGGATCGGCTATCGCCTTGCGCTACCGGCCCCGCGGCACAACGATCTCAAGGATTTCAGGATCCTCGTGATCGATACCCATCCGCTGATGCCGACGGGCGATGCCGTGCGTTCAGCCATTGGGCGATTGGCCGACCGGCTCGACAAATCTGGTGCGCGGGTCGCACGTGCGAGCACGTCGCTGCCCGACCTCGCCGACTCCGCGCGGCTCTACATGAAGCTGTTGAACGCAGCCCGAAGCCCGCGCCTGACACCGGCCGCCCTCGCAGAGGCGCAAGGAATTGCCGCGGCGCTCTCGCCCGACGACCGCAGCCTGCAGGCCGAGCGTGCGCGGGGCTGGGGCATGATCCATCGCGAATGGCTGGCGACCGACGCGGCGCGCCTGCAGTTGCAGCAACGGTGGCAGCAGTTCTTCCGCGAGTTCGACGCCGTGATCTATCCGGCTGCCGCCGTGCCGGCCTTTCCGCATGACCAGTCCGAACCGTTCGACGCGCGGCAACTGGACATCGACGGAAAGCTGCACCCTTACGCCGATGCGTGCTTCATCTGGGCGGACCCGGCCTCGACCTGCGGACTGCCGGCGACCGCCGTACCGATCGAGCGAACGCCGTCGGGCCTGCCGGTCGGGGTTCAGATCATCGGGCCTTATCTCGAGGACCGCACGACGATTGCGCTGGCCGGGTTGATTGAACGCGAGTTCGGTGGCTTCGTCCCGCCGCCTTCGCTGCAATCGTCAAATTGACAACGGCGGGCGGCCGTCACGTTCTGTCGGCCGACTGCGCCTCGACCGCCTGCACGGCGACGCTCGCGACCTGACGCAGCGCCTCGCGGTCGGAGCCTGAGGACGCCATCACGCCCATGCCGACCGAGACGGCCGAGACGTAGCGCGCGAGCGCGGCGGGATCAGAGCTCGGCTTGAGATCGCCTTCGGCCTTGGCGCGAACAAAGCGCTCGCGGAGCTGGTCTTCGTTCTCGGCGCGGCGGGCGGCGAGCTCGAAGGGGACGTTTTCGGAGCCACTGCCGCAGGCGATGCCGCCTTGCACGAGCAGGCAGCCGGGCGGATTGGCGGGATCGGTCTGCTTTTCGGCGATGCCCATCAGCATCCGCTCGGCGACGTCGCGGGCAGTCGGCGCGGCGACCACCTCGTCCATCCAGACGCCCCGCAATTTGGTGTAACGGTCGAGCGCGGCCTTGAGCAGGCCTTCCTTGTTGCCGAAGCAGGCGTAAAGGCTCGGCGGATTGATGCCCATGGCCTCGGTGAGCTGGGCAATGGTGGCGCCCTCATAGCCATGGCGCCAAAACACTTCCATCGCCTGGTCCAACGCCGTTTCGGCGTCGAATTCGCGGGGGCGTCCCATGCCCATGTGCCTGTCTCCTCGGAATTCACGTTCTGCCTGAAGCTTAACGCCGAATCCTATCTATTTGTTCTAGCTTTATTTTCTCTGCCGTCTTCCAATTCTTGCGGTATGCCGCTACAATTTTCTTAGTGAATGGTACATAAGTATCTTGCACTGCGACATCCAGCTCCACATCTGTAGTGAACACTACATATCTGGAGCGCGCAAATGCATCCCTCGCAAAACTCCCCCCGCACCGGCCGTTTCCGCCGCCTCCTCGGCGGCGTTGCCATCGTGGGCGCCCTCGCCGTGGCCGGCTCGATCGCGACCGGCCATTACTTACGTGCCGCGCAGGCGACCGCAACGGCTGCGGCAGCTGAGCAGGCCGTCCCTGTCACGGTCGCGCTGATCGAACCGAAGCAGACCGTGCTGTGGGACGATTTCTCCGGCCGGCTCGAGGCCATCAACCGTGTCGAGCTTCGTCCCCGCGTCGCGGGTGCGATCCTTGCGACCAACTTCACCGAAGGCGCGCTGGTGAAGGCCGGCGACGTGCTGTTCAAGATCGATCCGGCGCCTTACGCAGCAGAGGTCGACAAGGCCAACGCCCAGCTCGAGGCTGCCAAAGCGCGCGTCGTGTTCACCCAGAGCGAGCTCGAGCGCGGCGCGCAGCTGGTCGGCAATGCCGTGGTCACACGGCGCGACTACGACCAGCGCGACAATGCCAATCGCGAAGCCATCGCCAATGTGAAGGCGGCAGAAGCGACGCTCCAGACCGCAAAGCTCAATCTCGACTACACCGAGGTGCGTGCACCCGTGGACGGCCGCGTCGGCAAGTTCGAGATCACCGTCGGCAATCTCGTCGCCGCCGGCACCGCCTCCCCGGTGCTGACCTCGCTGGTGTCGGTCAATCCGATCTACGCATCGTTCGATGCGGATGAAGAGGTCGTGCTGCGCGCGCTGAACTCGATCGCGGATGCCTCCGGCAAGCGCGGCAATCTCGACCAGATCCCGGTGGAAATGACGACATCCGGCGGTCTCTCGGCGAGAGGTCATATCCAGCTCATCGACAACCAAGTCAACGGCCAGAGCGGCACCATCCGGGCCCGCGCGGTGTTTCGGAACGAGGACGGGCGTCTCATCCCCGGCCAGTTCGCCCGCGTACGCATGGGCCAGCCGAAGCAGCAGACGCTGGTGATGATCGACGAGCGCGCGATCGGCACGGACCAGGACAAGAAGTTCGTGATGGGGGTCGGCGACGACAGCCGCGCGGTCTATCGGCCGATCACGCTCGGCGGTTCGGTTGACGGCCTGCGCATCGTGACGGCGGGGCTGAAGCCCGGTGATCGCATCATCGTCAATGGCCTGCAACGCGTGCGTCCGGGTGCTCTCCTCAAGACGGAGGTCGCGGTGATGGGTGCGCGGGGACCGCAGCAGGCCTCCAACCACAGCAACCAGGACGTGGTGCAACGCTAGTTACATCATTCCGGGCCGCGTGCCCGGAATAACGACGTCATAGAGCTACCAAGACATCGCATCTCGATTCCGGGTTCGCGGGTATTTCCCGCGTCCCGGTAACGGGAGAGCTGTCTCTCTTGCAGGGGCAAGGCCATGAATCTCTCAAAGTTCTTTATCGACCGTCCGATCTTCGCCGGCGTGCTGTCCGTGCTGATCTTCCTCGCAGGCCTGATCTCGCTGTTCGCGATGCCGATCTCCGAATATCCGGACGTGGTGCCGCCCTCGGTGCTGGTGCGCGCGACCTATCCCGGTGCCAACCCCAAGGTGATCGCCGAGACGGTGGCAACCCCGATCGAGGAGCAGATCAACGGCGTCGAAGGCATGCTCTACATGTCGAGCCAGGCGACCACCGACGGCGCCATGACGCTGACGGTAACGTTCCGGCTCGGCACCGACCCCGACAAGGCGACGCAGCTGGTGCAGAACCGCGTGCAGCAGGCCGAGCCGCGCCTGCCAGCCGTGGTGCGCCAGCTCGGCATCATCACCAAAAAGTCGTCGCCCGACCTCACCATGGTCGTGCATTTGCTGTCGCCCAACGGCCGCTACGACATGACGTATTTGCGCAACTACGCGGTGCTCAACGTCAAGGACCGCCTCGCGCGGATCGACGGCGTCGGCGACGTCCAGCTTTACGGCGCCGGCGACTATTCGATGCGGGTCTGGGTCGATCCGCAGAAGGCGGCCGAGCACGGCCTGACCGCAAGCGACATCGTCAAGTCGATCCAGGCACAGAACGTCGAAGCCGCCGCCGGCGTCGTCGGCTCGTCGCCGAACGTCAGGGGTATCGACCTGCAAATGTCCGTCAATGCGGAAGGACGGCTTGCGAACGAGGAGCAGTTCGGCGACATCGTGGTCAAGACCGGCACGCGCGGCGAAGTCGTGCGGCTGCGCGACGTCGCCCGCATCGAGCTTGGCGCCTCCGAATACGGCCTGCGCTCGCTGCTCGACAACAAGCAGGCCGTGGCGATCCCGATCTTCCAGGCGCCGGGCTCCAACGCGCTGGAGATTTCCGACCACGTCCGCGCCACCATGGCCGAGATCAAGAAGAACATGCCGGAGGGCGTGTCCTACCAGATCGTCTACGACCCCACCCAGTTCGTGCGCTCCTCGATCGAAGCTGTCATCCACACGCTGCTGGAAGCGATCGCACTGGTCGTGCTGGTGGTGATCCTGTTCCTGCAGACCTGGCGCGCTTCCATCATTCCACTGCTGGCAGTGCCGGTGTCCATCGTCGGCACCTTTGCGGTGATGCATCTGTTTGGCTTCTCCATCAACGCGCTCAGCCTGTTCGGCCTCGTGCTTGCGATCGGCATCGTCGTCGACGACGCCATCGTCGTGGTCGAGAACGTCGAGCGCAACATCGAGGGTGGCCTCTCGCCGCGCGACGCCACCTACCAGGCGATGCGCGAGGTCTCCGGCCCGATCATCGCGATCGCGATGGTGCTGATCGCGGTGTTCGTGCCGCTGGCCTTCATCTCCGGCCTCACCGGGCAGTTCTACAAGCAGTTCGCGCTGACCATCGCGATCTCGACCGTGATCTCGGCCGTCAACTCGCTGACGCTGTCGCCGGCCCTATCGGCCCTTCTGCTGAAGGGACACAACGAGCCGAAGGACAAGCTGACGATCATCATGGAAAAGGGCCTTGGCTGGTTCTTCCGCGGCTTCAACAAGGCCTTCACGCGCTCTTCGGACAATTACAGCGGCACCGTCACCAAGGTGGTCTCGGGCAAGGCTGCGGTGATGGGCCTCTATGTGGTGCTGGTCGGCCTCACCGCCTTCCTGTTCCAGCAGGTGCCGAGTGGATTCGTGCCGGGCCAGGACAAGCAATATCTGGTCGGCTTCTCGCGGCTGCCCGACGGTGCAGCGCTCGACCGCACCGAAGAGGTCATCCGCAAGATGAGCGACATCGCGCTGACCCAGCCCGGTGTCGAGAGCTCGGTCGCGTTCCCGGGCCTGTCGATCGCCGGCTTCACCAACTCATCCAACGCCGGCATCGTGTTCTCGACGCTGAAACCGTTCGACGAGCGCAAGGGTCCGGCCCTGAGCGGGAACGCGATCGCGGCCGATCTCAACAAGAAATATTCCGGCATCCAGGAAGCCTTCATCGCCATGTTCCCGCCGCCGCCGGTCAACGGCCTCGGCACCATCGGCGGCTTCAAGCTGCAGATCGAGGACCGCGCCGGTCTCGGCTATGAAGCGCTGAACGAGGCGACCAAGGCGTTCATGGCGGCGATGCAGAAGGCGCCGGAGATCGCCGGCGTGTTCTCGAGCTTCCAGGTCAACGTGCCCCAGCTCTTCGCCGACATCGACCGCACCAAGGCGCTTCAGCTCGGCGTGCCCGTGACCGAAGTGTTCAACACCCTGCAGATCTACCTCGGTTCCTACTACGTCAACGACTTCAACAAGTTTGGTCGCACCTACTCCGTCTATGTCCAGGCCGACGCGCCGTTCCGGGCGCGTGCCGACGACATCAGGCAGTTGAAGGTGCGCTCGTCCTCGGGCGACATGGTGCCGCTGTCGGCGCTGCTCACGATTCGCCAGAGCGCCGGACCTGAGCGCGCGATCCGCTACAACGGCTTTTTGTCGTCCGACATCAACGCGGCCGCCGCGCCCGGCTTTTCATCGGGCCAGGCGCAGGAGGTAGCGACGCGGATCGCGGCGGAGACGTTGCCGCCGGGCTTTGCCTTCGAATGGACCGACCTGACCTATCAGGAGTTCATCGCCGGCAATTCCGGACTCTGGGTGTTTCCGCTGGCGATCCTGCTGGTGTTCCTGGTGCTGGCGGCGCTCTGTGAGAGCCTGACCCTGCCGCTCTCGATCATCATGATCGTGCCGATGGGGCTGCTGGCTGCGATGTTCGGGGTCTGGATCTCGAAGGGCGACAACAACGTCTTCACCCAGATCGGGCTTATCGTTCTCGTCGGCCTCTCCGCCAAGAACGCGATCCTGATCGTCGAATTCGCGCGCGAGCTCGAATTCGCGGGACGCACGCCGATTCGGGCGGCGATCGAGGCGAGCCGCTTGCGGCTGCGCCCGATCCTGATGACGTCGATGGCGTTCATCATGGGCGTCTTGCCGCTGGTGCTCTCGACCGGCGCGGGCTCGGAGATGCGGCGCGCGATGGGCGTCGCGGTGTTCTCCGGCATGATCGGCGTCACCGTGTTCGGCCTGTTCCTGACGCCGGTGTCCTATGTGCTGCTCCGGACCGTCACCGGCAACAAGCCGCTGGTGCATCACAGCAGCGACACCAGCGCGGCGCCGGTCCAGGGTCTCAAGCACGAAGGCGCAGGCCACTAGATCAGGGAAATCCCTGAGAGCAGCAACAGAACGAGCACGGTCTTGCGAAAGACCGTCTCGTTGACCCGGTGAAAGGCGATCACGCCGAGCGCTGAGCCTGCGAACAGCGCCGGCAGGCTGATCGCGAGGTCGACGAACACCTTCGACGATAGATCCTGGTGTCCGACCAGCAGCGCGATCGCGAAGACCTGCATCGCGGCGATGAACGGCTGCACCAGGCCGCGCTGCTCGCTCTTGGGCATGCCGCGCATGTCGCACCAGATCGTGGGGATCGCGCCGGGCATCGCGGTCAGGCCGCCGACCAGCCCTCCCCCGAACCCGATCAGTGCGACCCAGGGCCGGCCGACGGCTTCGCCCGCCGTCACCAGCGTCGGCCGCAGCAGCATGTAGGCCGCATAGAGCGCGACGATGATACCGAAGCCGCGCCGGAGCAGATGCGTGTCCGTGCTCTGCAGCAGCGACACCGCGATGGGAACGCCGATCAATCCGCCGACGATCAGCAGCAGACTGCCCTCCCACCGGATGCTGCGCCGAAGCGCCCATAGATTGGTGGCCTGCACGCCGATGCTGCACGCCATCATCAGCGGCACGGCCTCCAGCGGCTGAAACACGCGGAGCAGAATCGCGCCCGCCACGGCCGAGAACGCGAAGCCCGAGAGCCCCGAGACGAAAGCGCCGGCGAACACGGCGACGCTCACGAGAAGGCTGGTCGTGATATCAGGCACGATGCGTTCTCCGGGTCAATCGTAGGGTGTCTGCGTCGCCGGGACATCGGCAGTCCCGGTGCAGAGCTCCGCATCGTGCGAATTCAGGAGAGGCCGAGCGACCGGCTGCGCGTGCGAACGCTCCAGCATTGCCAGCCCGACCAGTTGAAGCGTGACGAGCGCCGCCGTCAGCGCGGCTGCGACAATATTGACGTTACGCGCGTTCGAACGTGGTGCGGCCGGCCGCGCGCTCGCGCGGATCAACTCTGTTGGCATTTTCAAAAATATCCTCTTCATTGCAGACGGGAATCATTTCATTCAAACGCGACGTTCCGTGCGACTGCTCCAGCAAATGGCTGTAGCGCCGCAACACGCGCTTCGCGTCGATCTCGCGCTGCGCGCGGAATGCCGCGCCGATGCGCGCGACGATGTCGCGGAACTTGCCGGCCGGAGCTGGTGACGCCTTTCGCATGACAATCTCCTCTCAACTTGTGCGAGAGATTGATGAGGTTCACTTCCGCTTGCTGTGAGTTGCTTCACACGAAGATCGAACGCGTCGAGCAAGAAAACGCGTGAGTTCTCGTAGAAGAGAGCGCGGAGAATCGCGTCATTCGATCGAACGACCCGCGATAACTTTCTAATGATGCTGCTGTTTGAACCTATCGCGAGCCGGAGCGACTCGCCTGCGCCTTCGGAAAGCGCGTCAGTGCAGAACCGGATTGGAAAATCCAGCCGCGAGCTTCACGAGGTCCGCCTGTCGCGAGACGCCGGTCTTCGCGAACACCCGATGCAGATGCGTCTTCACCGTCGTCTCCGCGATGCCGAGCGCCACGGCCGTCTCCGGCACACCGCCGACCTCGACGATCGATTGCATGACCCTCAGCTCCGCAGGGGTCAGTTCGAACGCGCGGTCGATGAGGCCGGCACATGAGCGGCCGTCGAGTTCCGCCTTCCAGATGAACAGGGCGCCGACCGCCGACATGCGCTCCGCCGCGCCTTCACGCAACAACGACGGCAGCGCGATGACGTGCGCGACGTAGTAGGAGCCGTCATGCGACATCAGCGGAATCTTTCGCCCGCCGGCCGCCGCGACGGCAACCTCGCCTGCGTCACGGAAGATATCGCGCAGCGCCGAATTTGCCGCGGAAGATCGTGCCACCAGCCGGCCCGCGACAGACCGCAGGACATCATCGGCGGCGAGCAACATGTCCGCGGCAGGATTGCTGTGGACGATGTTGCAGGCCGTATCGAGCAGGATGACGCCGGCATTCAGCCGATCCACGACATCGGCGAGCGCGATCGCCCGCTGCTGCTTCCGCTCGATCGCCCGGTTGATCAGCAGCGCCCGGCTCGCATGCGGAATCAGGAATTGCATCCGCGCCCGCTGCTCGGCATCGAGCATCCCCTTGCCGGGAATCACGGTGATCAGCATCGGACACGGCGACTTCGACTGTTCCAGAACCACGCTGGCGACATCGACGCAGCCCTGGGGCCGCAGCCATTCCTGATAGAACCGCCCGCGGCGATATTCGTCGAAATTCACGAGATCGGGGATGTTACGAACCTCGCCATAGCGAGGCAGCCGTGCCAGCGGATCGTACTGGGCGTAGGTCTCGGCATAGAGCTGGATGTAGTGCGGATCGACACCGCAGTAATAATGCGTCGCGCCGGACTTGCTGACCGGATCCTTCGAAATCAGCCCGCAAGCCTGGCTGCCGATGAACGCATTGAGCTTGACGACAACATCGCTCCACAACTCAGGGTGGAGACCCGCGTCATATATATTCTCGATCAACTCGGACTGTTTGGGAGGTCGGGACATCAGAACAGCCAATGGTGACTTGGAGATCGCGAAATGCTCGTCATGCCCGGCGGCACAATTGAGTCTATCGTGGGAGCAAAAGGTTCAACCCCGGCCGCGATTGACCGATCAGTTGACGAGCGGATTGGAGAATCCGGCCGCGAGCTTGACGAGATCGGCCTGACGCGAAACGCCGGTCTTGGCGAACACCCGATGCAGATGCGTCTTCGCCGTGGTCTCTGCGATACCGAGCGCTGCCGCCGTTTCCGGGACGCCACCGACCTCGACGATCGACAGGAACACGCGCAGCTCGGCCGGCGTGAGGCCGAAGGTCCGTGCGATCAGCTCGCCATAGGACTGCCCGCCAAGCGACACCTTGCGCAGGAGCAGCGCACCGGCGGCATCGACCACCCGCTCGCTGCCATTTCGCAGCACGGACGACAGCGGCAGAATATGCGCGACATAACGCTCGCCGCTCGGCGAAAGCAGCGGGATCGCATGGCCCCGTGTGGCAAGCAGGGCAATTTCGCTGCGGGTCGCAAGTGCCTCGCGCAGCGTCTGATTGGCCTCCGCGCTGCTGGTTACGAGCTGCCCGGCAACGGACCGAACCACGTCGTCGGCGGCAAACAAGGCGTGGCCGGCCGAATTCGCATGCACCACCCGGCAGAAGGCATCGAGCAGGAAGATGCCGGACGCCAGATTGTCCAGAACATCCACCAGCGCCGTCGCCAGTGTCAGTTGCGAGGTGATGGCGCGGTTGATCAGCAGCGCGCGGCTGGCGTGCGGTACGATCAGCGAGAGCCGACGCTTCATCGCCGGGTCCACCATGTGCCGGCCCGACAGCACCGTCATCATCACCGGGCAGCTCGCATGCGATGTCTCGAGCACGACGTTGGCCGCGTCGCTGCAACCCTGCGGCTGCATCCACTCCTGGTAAAAGCGCCCTTTCCGGTATTCATCGAAATTGACGAGATCGGGGATGCTGACGATCTCGCCATGCGGCGGCAGCACCGTCAGCGGGTCGAACTTCGAATAAGTCTCTGAATAGAGCCGGATATAGTGCGGGTCGGCCCCGCAATAATAATGAGTGACGCCGAATTTGCTGATCGAATCCTTGGAAAACAGCCCGCAGGCCTGCCCGCCGACGAAATCGCGGACGCCGGCGACGACGTGGTTCCACAGCGAGGGATCGAGCCCCGCGTCATAGATGGACTCGACCAGTTCGGGCAGCTTCGGTGGTCGATGCATGGCTATAAATGGCCTGAGTGATCAATATCACCAAGAATACCATAACCACGGCATGCGACGTCCTCCGATCGGAGGAGGCGCCGGCCGGGCGGATGGGGCCCGGCCGGCGGGCATCGCATTCGAGCCGCCAGGGCTGATGCCGGCTCAGAACGCGACGCGAACGCCACCCTTCGCTGTGCCGGTGCGGCTCCGGTCGGACATCATCATGCCCTCGACCGCGCCGAACACGGACACGTTGCGGCTGGCGCGGTAGTCGAAGCCGAAGCCGGCCACCGCAGCATTGTTGAGCACTTGGCGCCGCGACCGGTTGTCGGCGTTGCCGCCCAGGAGGGTGAAGTCGGAACGGTCATGCCTGGTCCCAGCCGACCTTCTCGACATTTTCTGACCAGACCGCGGCGCGATAGACCTCTCGCCCACCCGCATCCCTGACGCGGATCCAGGCGTCGCGATCACGCAGATCGTCACGCCAGACGAACAGATGTCTCGCCATCTCGTCGGCCACGACGAACGTGGCCTTGGCCTGCTCGAAGACCATGCCGCCCGGATCGATCTTCACGACATTGTCGACCAGGAGATCAAAGAAGAAGCGGCGCATTCACAACTCCAACTGCCGGCGCCGTCCGAAACACAGCGTCATCGTTCTACTCCGCGCGCTTAGAAGACGTAGTCGGCCGAACGCGCGCGCTGCGATAGGCACCCGCCTGGTCGCACGAACCGCGCACCGCGCGGTCACAGCGCTTCGCCGCTCCTGACGCCGCTGGGCGTCGCGCCATAGGCCCGCCGGAAACAACGATTGAAATAAGAGAGATCGCCGAAGCCCACGTCGTAGGCGATCGAGCTCACCGGCCGCCCGGCGAAGTCAGGCTCGCGCAGCATGCGATGGGCGCGTTTGAGGCGCTGCCCGGTCAGGAAGGACGAGAACGTCTTGCCGTCGGCTTCGAACAGCCGCTGAAGGTAACGTGTGGTCACGCCGAATTCCTGCGCCACGGTCGCGACCGAAAGGTCCTGATGCCAGCAATTGTTGACGATGAAGGACTTCACCTTCCGCAGCCGCGCGGCCCGGACGCCTCTGCGCCCGGCCAGCTCGTGAACCTCATCCGTCGCGCCGAGAACACGCGCCATCAGATCATGGAGATGTGCAACAGCGAGCTGGCGCAATGCGGGCACCGCGAACGCGCGCTCGCGCACCAGAGACGTCGCGTAGTCGACCAGCAGGCGAAGTCCGGTGGCGCGCTCCGGAATGATTCGCATCACGGTGTCGTCGATGTCCACGATCATGGGCGCCAGCACCCGCCGCGGCACGCGCAGCGACAGACAATTTCCAAGCGAGAGGCGTTCGTAGATCGTCGCGTCCTCCGCGCTCGTCAGAACCGCGTCACCGGGATGAAGCCTCAGATCTCGTCCTCGCGCAGATACTTCGACGATGCCGGATCGGTTGATCATCAGGCCAAGGCTGTCGTTGCCGTCGACGACCAATTGCTTGGTACGGATGACCCGCGCTCCGACCAGCCCGCCGATCACCAGCTGGACGTCCGGCAAGCCATGGGATGTGAGGCTCGCGGCGAACGGTTTTTCGTCCGTCGGCTCGACCTCCGCCTTGAGCACGCCGCGGCAATAGAATTCGCGCAGCAGCGACACACGCTCGTCTTCGGGAATGTGGTCCGTCGAAACATTGAGAATGGAAAATTCGACCTTGCCGCTCACTGCAATTTCTCCAACCGACAGGCAGGCTCGCTCACGCGCTGTCGTCTCCCGCACCCGCGTCCGGTGCCGGCGCGCATTGTTCCGTGGCGCACGCTGCCCTTCTCATTCAAGTGGCGCCATATACGAAAGTATCAAATGACGCGCGTCGTACGTTCGGAGGACCTGACGATCCTGCTCATCACAATGGATTGAGATTGCATCGCCGCGCGGCTCGCGCCGTCAAATGAATCACATGGTGTCGTCGTCGCGGCTCGTTCGCTGTACAAACGGCGCGGTGAAGCCGGCCGCGATCTTCACGAGGTCGGCCTGCCTGCCGGCACCGGTCTTCTCGAACAGGCGACCGAGATGCGTCTTCACCGTGGTCTCGGCAATGCCGAGCTTTGCCGCGATATCGGGAACGCCGCCGACCTCGACGATGGCCATCAGCACGCGCAATTCGGACCGCGTCAGCCTGAAGGCCGCAGCAATGGCGTCGGGCACGAGCGATGGCACCATCGCGGCCTTCTGTACGAGGAGCACCGTGGCCGCGACGTCTCGCGGCAGGCTGCGCTCCCGCTTCAATGGAAGGACTTGGACGAGATAGTGCTGACCGTCCGCCGACGTCGCGAGCCCGATGCGGCGGCGACCGGCCGGGTGAGTTTCACCATCTGCGGCAACTTCGAACAGGCCGCGGAATATTTTGTCGGCCTGGGTGTTACGGACCACGATCCGGTCGCCGACCATCGCGAGCAGGTTTGCATCGACGAACAGCTGCCGGCACGCCGCGTTGGCGTGGACGACCCGGCCATCCGCATCGAGCAGGCAGATCGCCGTGCTCAGGCCGTCGAGCACATCGGCAAGATCGTCCACGGTGTGCGAGCGCGCCCTGATCTGCCGGCCCATGATCCTGGAACGCTGGATGTGGGGTGCGAGCAGCCGCATGCGTTCGCGCATCGCCTCGTCGACGGTTCCGCGGGATCGGTGGCGCAACACCTGCAACACCGTGGTACGCGCGTCCGATCTCTCGAGCGCGACGGTCGCGAGGTCGATCGCGCCCTGCGGCTCGACCCACTCGCGATAGAAGCTCGTCGCCACGAAGTCCGCGTGCGGCATGATATCGGTCACGCCGATGGCGTGCCCGGCCGCAAAAGCAAGATGACGATCGAGCAGAGGATCCTGCTCGACATATCTGTCGCGGTAGAGCTGGCGGAAGCGGGATTCGGTGCCAAAATGCTGGTGAATCTCGATCGAGAGCCTTGCCGCATCGCGGGACAGGATGGTCGCGGCACACCCGCCGACGAAATGGGAAACCTGTTCCAGCGCGCCGCTGCGCAGCGCAGGATCGACCGCCGCATCGTAGATCTCGCCGACGAGAGACGAGAACCGGTTTGCCTGGAGGATCGTCATCGGAAGGACGATGCGATCGGCGTGCGGCCCCGGTGACGAAGGGAGCTTGCGCATTGGACATTGGCAGAGCCGACGGAGCGGTCGATCGTCGCCTTCGGCGTGGAAAAAGCAGTGCAGCGAGATGCTAAAATATCGAACATCGTCCTTGCGTAACGTCAACCGCAGGGTGCGGCTTGGACGTTTTCGCCAAAGACTAGGATAAAAGCGAACAGCGCGCGGGCTGTGTGCTGTGGGTCACGCGCCCTCGCGCTGCTTGCTCGATCGCGCGCGCTGTGCGCGGCACAGCGCTTTACTTCCGGTTCTCCTCGCAGAACTTCAGCGCGGCCAGCGCCTCGCCGGCGCGCGGGATCTGCATCTCGATGCTGTCCTCGTCATCGTCCTCGAAATCGAGCGAGAGACGCCTGGCCTTCGACAGCCGGTCCATGATCGACTGGTCGTATTCGAAGATGCCGCGCACGGTGGTCTTGTCCATGACCTCCCACTTCGCCTTCTTCATGATGTCGGCGTCATCGGTGCCGACGTCGGCCCGGAGGATCTCGCCGACCTTGTCCCACTCCCAACCGTCATAGATCATCACGATCACGATGGCCTTCTCGGAATAGGTGATCACGATGACGTAGTTGCGGCTCTCGTCTTCCTTGTCCTTGTAGCCGCGGCTCGCATTGCAATGCGTGTCCTGCGCGCGCTTCTCGATGGTCCAGTCGCCGACCTTGGATTGCTGCGCGAGCGCCGGCCCTGCGCTCGATACGGCTGCGCCCAAGGCGCCCGCGCTCAGCAAAGCGGCAAGAAGGAATCGTCTCATGTCAGCCTCCAGCGTTCCCCACGCGGAGATGACCACCTCAGCCTGCGGCCCGCAAGGGCTCGAGGAGGCTGATCCCGGCCAATGCTGAACGTCGCCGGCCTTACACCCGCCTGGGGATGATGGCGATCGGGGTGAAGGTGTAAACCTCCTCGCCGTTCTGGTTGAACATGGTCCATTTCACCAGCGCGATACCCTGCGGCTTCGACTTCGACGGCGTCAGGCTCATGACCTCGCCGACCAGATGCAGGCGGTCATTGGGCCGTACCGGGATGGTCCAGCGCAGGCCATCGACGCCCGCGCCGATCAGCGGATGCGGGCCGAACGGGCGGGCCTGGATCGCGAGGTTCATGGCGATCGCGGCGGTGTGCCATCCTGATGCGGCCAGGCCGTTGAACAAGGTCTGCTTGGCGGCCTCGTGGTCGAGATGCATCGGCTGCGGATCGAACTCGGCTGCAAAGCGCTTGATGTCGGCTTCGGTGACTTGCACCTCGGGGGATTTGAACCGCATTCCGATGGTGAGATCGTCGAACCACTCGACCTGCGCCATGATTTTGCCTCGCAATATGACTTGCCGCCCGCCCGAAAGGCCCGGCTGAAGGACTGAGCAGCGCGGGATGTAGCGGGTCTGCGGTGCACAAGCCAGCCCCGGGTTCCCCGCGAAACCCGTTTCCCAAAACGACGAAACACGCCTGAAACAGATGGCCGGTTATCTGGTTGTCAAAATCATACAGGGACGGCGACCATGCAATTCTTCCTCGACCTCATCTTGGATTATGCCTGCTGCCAAAATCTCGTCTCCCAGCCGCTGCGGGAGGATGAGCTATGATCGAGCTGATCTCAGCCGTGCTCGCGCTTTGCAGCGTCGCTGTCTTCGCGGCGCATGCTTTGGATGCCTACCGCACCACGCACTCCTGATCTGCACGCCCTCCGGCCGCTAGAACGGGCGCCGGTAAAAGTGCTCCGAGTGCGTGGCCGGCGGAAACCGGTTGGCGAGCGCGATTGCCGCGTTCTCGTCGGTCTCGAGCGCGACCTTCTGCGCCAGCATCACGTCGCCGGGCACGAGAAAGCCTGACGGGACGAAGCACCATCCCATCGCCGCACGCCCCTCATCGTCGATCTCATGGACATTGGCGGCCGTGCCGTAGTGGATGCGGTACCTTTTGCCGGTATCGCAGCCGATGACATCGAAATACCGATGCTGCTCGAATTGCGCGCGCTGCGCCGGCGACAGCCATTCGGCCAAAAGCCGGCGGCCGCGGGCATCCGGCGTGTTCTCGCCGAAGAAGCGCCGATAGAGCTCGCGCAGCGCATGCAGACGCGCACGCGCCGGCGCACGGAGCCAAATTGCCGCGATCATGAGCAGCTCAGATCAACCGCCGACCAGGCGGGGATAGAACAGCGTTTCGTGCGCGGTCGGATCGAATGACTTGATGCGGGTAACTTCACCGGGTCCGGTACGATAGGCGGCGGTGAAGCCAGCTCCGGTCAGCTCACGAAAGCGCCGTTCGGCTCGCGCCAGCGCTTCGGCATTGTCAGGATCAAACTCGTGGCGCGTGTCGCCCGTCTGGTCCATCACGATCTGGGTAGCCATATTGAGTCTCCTCATGCCAGCCCTGCCCCCGATCAAAGCAAACCTCGTGCCGTCAGTTCCTCAACGCAAGAACTTTCTCGTGCGCGGCCGAGCCTTCATGCGGCCTCAACGCAACGCGGCCGCCCCTCCTCCCT
This sequence comes from Bradyrhizobium sp. S3.7.6, assembly GCF_054061875.1. Classification (NCBI taxonomy): domain Bacteria; kingdom Pseudomonadati; phylum Pseudomonadota; class Alphaproteobacteria; order Hyphomicrobiales; family Nitrobacteraceae; genus Bradyrhizobium; species Bradyrhizobium sp. S3.7.6. Next base: position 6,071,387 of record NZ_JBSSEQ010000001.1, read on the forward strand.
CGTCGATCTGCCGTCCCATCAGGGCGATTGCCTTCTGATAGACGCCGGCAGCATTCCAAGCCTCGATAGCGGCAAAATTCGGTTCGCCCGGCTGGTAACCGGCTCCTGCGCGCCAGCCATGAGCTTTCAGGAAATTCGCCGTCGAGTTCAGCGCATTGGCGGCAACCTCGAGATTGCCGGTGCCATAGGCCAGGATGTTCTTGGGCATGAACTGGGTCTGGCCGACCTCGCCGTGCATGGAGCCGCGGGTCGCCCCCGACAGCGTGCCGCGGTCGATCAGCTTGAGGGCGGCATAGAGCTGGTCGGTAAAAAATTCGGGACGGCGGCAGTCATAGGCAAGGGTCGCGATCGACGACAGCATGTTCTGGTTGCCGCGCTGGCTGCCGAACCCGGTCTCCATGCCCCAGATCGCGATCAGCGGCCCGGGCGGGACGCCGTAGCGCTGCTGGATCGAGGCGAACAAGGCGGCCTGCGACTGCTTGAGCTGCCGCCCCTTGGCCACGATGGTGGTGGCGCCGCGCTTGGCGAGGAACTGGTCGAGCGTCAGCGAAAAACTGCGCTGGCCGCGGTCGGCCGCAATCGTGGCACCGGGCGTAATTGGTCTGCATCAGCGCCGAGAGCGCGGTCTGGCCGACTCCCTTGCCCTGCGCCTCCGCGCCGAACTCGCGCTTCCAGGCCTCAAAGCCCGCCGGCGAGCTGCCGCATGTGGCGGCGTGGGCCATGGATATCAGGGACATGGGCGCCAGCGAGAGAAGCAGCGCTGCAGCGCCGATCATGGCCGTCGCAACGGTCCTGCCCTTGGTCATTCCCTGGTCCTCTCACATAAACGTGCGCGACCGGCTCGCGCCGGCCCATGATCCTACGTCGGCCCTGATCGCTCAAGCCCCATCCGGCGCAACCTGTGCCTTGACACCGGGGCAGCCGCCTACCCTTCGCCGTCGCGGCCGAGCAGGAAATCCACTATGATGCCCTGGTGCTGCTCGTACATGTCCGTACCGGTCCCGGTCACGCAGCCGACCCTGCGGGCGGCAGCGACGAAGGGCGAGACTTCGGGTTGTGTGATGACGCAGCCGCAATAGGCCGTCGGCGCGAGCCGCGCGACATCGACCGGCAGCGGATCGCCCTCCTTCATCCCGGCGGGTGTCGCATTGGCGACGAAATCGAAGCCCGCGGGATCCCTGGTGCCGACCCGCACAGGCGTTCTGCCGAGCCCGTTGAGCCGGCCGATCAGTGCGTTGCGGCGCTCGGTCGCGCTGTCGTGAATCGCGAGATCGCTCACGCCGGCCTCGACCAGCGCAAGCGCGATCGCCGATCCTGCGCCGCCGGCGCCGACCAGCAGTGCCCGCATGCCCCGGGGATCGATCCCCTTCGCCCGCGCCGCACCGACGAAGCCGAGGCCGTCCACCATGTCGCCATGCCATGAACCGTCCGCGCGCCGGCGCATCAGGTTCGCGGTGCGCAGGAAATGTGCGCGCTCGGTCGCACTGGCGCAGGCCTGATAGCAGGCAAATTTGTGCGGGATGGTCACGACGATGCCGTCGAGGTTCTTCAGCCGCGTTGCCACCGAGAGGAAATCCGGCAAATCCGCTGGCGCGACCTGAACCGGCACGAGAATGCCGTCATGGCCGCGCGCAGCGAAGGCGGCCGTCACGCCTGCCGGCGAGCGCACCTGCGCGATGGGATCGCCGACAATGACGTAGAGCCGCGTCGCGCCTGATAGACCCGGGATCATGCCGGTGAAGCCGGACCCTGAGAGCCGCCCGCCTCGGTCCCCTCAGTCAATTCCAGGCCATCCAGATTGCCTTCCTTGCGCCATTTGTCGAGCAGCCGCAGGAACGCCACCGGCCCGCGCCAGTACTGGCTGTTTCGTGCCGCGATCGGATCGAACACGCCCTCGTTGTTGTAGTAGCCCGGCGTGCACTCGGCCAGATAGGTCTGGCGGCCGAGCGCGGCCTTGACGACCTCCTCGACCCAGGCGTCCTCGGCGGCGAGCGTCGGCTCCAGCGTCCGCGCCTTGCGCTTGCGCGCCTCCGCGATCACATAGGCGATGTGCTGCGACTGCTCGTCGATGATGTGCGGAAAATTGGCGCTCTGACCGGCCTGCACCGTGACGATCAGGAAGCAATTCGGGAAGCCACGGCTGTAGAAGCCATGCAGCGTCTTGACGCCATCGCGCCATCGCTCGGACAGGCTCACGCCGTCACGGCCGTAAACCTCGAAGCCCATGCGGCGGGCGTAATCGGTGCCGACCTCGAAGCCGCTGGCATAGATCAGGCAGTCGAGCTCATAGGCCTTGCCGTCAACCACGACGGCGTTCTCGGTGATCCGCTCGACGCCCTGCCCTTTGGTGTCGACCAGATGCACGTTGGGACGATTGAAAGTGTCGAGATATTCGTCGTGGAAGCATGGGCGTTTGCAGAACGCCTTGTACCAGGGCTTGAGCGCCGCCGCGGCGGCTTCGTCCTTCACGACGGTATCGACGCGCGCGCGGATCTCTTCCATCTTGCGGTAGTCGGCCTGCTCGATGACCTTCAGCGCCTCTTCGAGCGAGGTCACCGGCTGCGGCTGGCGGCGCGGCGCCAGCAGGATCTCGCCAAGCAGGCCGGTCCAACCGTCCTGCACCAGATCCCGTTCGAACGGCTCGCCGGAGATGACCGCAGTGAAATTGTCCATGCGCTCGCGCTGCCAGCCGGGCTCGAGGCTCTGCGCCCAGCTTGCGTCCGTCGGACGGTCGTCGCGCACGCCGATCGCCGATGGCGTGCGCTGGAAGACATAGAGCTCTTTCGCCGATCGGCCGAGATGCGGCACGCATTGCACGGCGGTCGCGCCGGTCCCGATGATGCCGACGCGCTTGTCGGCCAGACCGGTGAGACCGCCTTCAGCCGTGCCGCCGGTGTAGCCATAGTCCCAGCGGCTGGTGTGGAAGCTGTGGCCCTTGAAGGTCTCGATGCCGGGAATACCCGGCAGCTTCGGACGGCTCAGCGGGCCCCCGGCGAGAATGACGAAGCGTGCGCGGATGCGATCGCCACGATCGGTCTCGACCAGCCAGCAACCCTCCTGCTCCTGCCATTCCATCCGCGAGATGATCGTCTGAAACAGCGCGCGCTCGTAGAGGCCGAAGTGACGGCCGATGCGGCGGGAATGCTCGTAGATCTCGGGCGCGCGCGCATATTTGCGCACCGGCATGTAGCCGGTCTCTTCCAGCAGCGGCAGATAGATGTAGCTCTCGGTATCGCAGGCCGCACCGGGATAACGATTCCAGTACCAGGTGCCGCCGAAATCGGCGGCCTTTTCCACGATACGAAAATCCTCGATGCCGGCCTCGCGCAGGCGCGCGCCGCAGAGCAGACCGCCGAAGCCGCCGCCGACTATGAGAACTTCGGTCTGTTCGCTGACAGCTGCGCGCGCAAATCCGGGATCGGCCCAGGGATCGTCGAGATAGCGGCCGAAATCGCCTGCGACCTCGACATATTGCGCCTTGCCCTCGGCGCGCAAACGCCGGTCGCGCTCGTCGCGATAGCGCGCGCGGAGTGCGGAAATATCGACCGTAGATTCGCCGGCTGCACCGGTCTTGTGTCTTTCCGCTGACATCGATTTCCTCCACGGCGGACGCTGCTTCGGATCAGTTAGCCCCGAAAAAGTGACGCATGCAATCGCGTCCATCGCTTTTTGCGTGAACGTCCCGTGACGTTCCGCTAACCTCACGCGCAAATCACAACATATGCCACGCAACGACGTGGCCGCGGAGGAGACCATGCAGGGATTGATGATGGATATGCCGCTCCTGATCAGCGGCCTGATCCAGTATGCCGCGGACTATCACGGCGAAGCCGAGATCGTCGCGCGCGAGATCGAGGGCGACATCCATCGCTACACCTACGCCGACGCCCATCCACGCATCAAGCGCATGGCGCTGGCTCTGAAGCGGCTCGGCATGAAGCAAGGCGACCGCGTCGGCACCCTGGCCTGGAATACGCACCGGCATTTCGAGATGTTCTATGCCGCGCCCGGCATGGGCTATGTGCTGCACACCATCAATCCGCGGCTGTTCCCCGAGCAGCTCGTCTACATCATCAACCACGCCGAGGACCGGCTGCTGTTCATCGACCGCGCCACGCTGCCGCTGGTCGAGGCGATCGCGCCGCAACTGAAGACGATCGAGGCCTATGTCGTGATGTCCTCGCGCGAGCGAATGCCGGAGACCAAGCTTGCGAACGTGCATTGCTATGAAGATCTCCTCGCCAGGGAGAACGACGCCGGCTTCGCCTGGCCGGAGTTCGACGAAAAATCCGCCTCCACCATCTGCTACACGTCGGGCACGACGGGCAACCCCAAGGGCGTGATCTATTCGCACCGCGCCGCCATCCTGCAGACCATGACTTGCTGCAATTTCGACTTCCTGCCGGGACATCTCGAAGGCGTACGCGAAGTCATGATGCCGATGGCGCCGCTCTTCCACGGCAACGGCTGGAACATGCCATTCACCGCGCCTTACACGGGATCAAAGCTGGTGCTGCCCGGCCGCAACTATGAGCCCGACAAGCTCTATGAGCTGCTCGAAGGCGAGAAGGTGACGCTCTCCGCCGGCGTGCCGAGCTTCTGGCTGATCCTGCTCGACTGGCTAGGGCGCACCGGCAATAAATTCTCGACGCTGCGCGCGACACTGTCGTCCGGCTCGGCGCCGCCGCGTGCGATGGTCGAGAAGCTCAAGCTCGACTATGACATCGACTACGTCCAGGCCTGGGGCATGACCGAGGCCCTGGGCTGCTCGATGCCGGGCTTGCGGCCCGGCTCCGAGCATCTCGGCGACAAGGAGAAATTCGACCGGCGCCAGGTGTCGGGCCGCGCCTGCTTCGGCACAGCCTTGCGCATCGTCGACGACGGCGGCAACGAGCTGCCGCGCGACGGCAAGACCGTCGGCCATCTGCGCGCGCGTGGACCGTGGGTCGCCTCGGGCTATATGAAGCTCGACGAAGGCCTCGACCGTGATGGCTGGCTGATCACCGGCGACATGGCGGTGATCGACAGCCAAGGCCACGTCACGCTGACCGATCGCTCCAAGGACGTGATCAAGTCCGGTGGCGAATGGATCTCCTCGATCCAGCTCGAGGACGTCGCCTTGTCCCACCCCGATGTGCTGCAAGCCGCCGTGGTCGCGATCAACCATGAAAAATGGCAGGAGCGTCCGCTGCTCCTCGTCGTCCGCAAGAAGGGCGCGACCGTGGACGGCAAGGCCCTGCTCGACCACATGCGCCCGAAGATCGCGAGCTGGTGGATGCCGGATGCGGTCGAATTCCTGGACGAATTTCCGATGACCGGCACCGGCAAGGTGCTCAAATCCGCGCTGCGCGAGAAGTTCAGGGAATACCGCGTCGCCTGAAGTACGCGCACCCTGCGTGCGCGGTCTTCATCTTTTGGTAGATTCGACGGCGATATATCGAGGTGTCGCTAACTCCAGGGATCGAGGACAGCATGGCGTTTTCCGGATTGGGCCTGCATCTCGGCAATCTGTCGCGCCTGTCGAATGCGCAGACGCGCTCGATCAGCCCCGAGAATTTCACCGGCGAGAAGGGCAAGGGCGGCATGTCCGTCGACGGCCCCGCCGCACGCCAGGCCCGCGATCTCGGCCAGGGCTGGAAGGTCTCGCCCTATGTCGTGATCGGGCCCGGCGCGACCTTTACGCTCGGCGACATCCAGGGCCAGGGCGCGATCCAGCAGATCTGGATGACGCTGGCGCGCGGGCGGCTCCGTCACTCGATCCTGCGCATCTACTGGGACGACCAGGCGCAACCGAGCGTCGAGTGCCCGGCCGGCGATTTCTTCGCCTGCGGATGGGAGGAGTTCGCACAGGTGTCCTCGCTCGCGGTCTGCGTCAATCCCGGCCGCGCCTTCAACTGCTACTGGGAGATGCCGTTCCGCAAGCGCGCGCGCTTCACGCTGGAGAACCGCAGCGAGGAGCAGCTCACCGTCTACTACCAGATCAACTACACGCTGACTGAGGTGCCCGAGGACTGCGCCTATTTCCATGCGCAATTCCGGCGTACCAACCCGCTGCCGTACAAGGAGGTCTACACCATCCTCGATGGCGTCAGCGGTGCGGGCCATTATGTCGGCACTTATATGGCCTGGGGCGTCAACAACAACGGCTGGTGGGGCGAAGGCGAGATCAAGTTCTTCATCGACGGCGACGGTGCATTCCCCACCATCTGCGGCACCGGCACCGAAGATTATTTCTGCGGCGCCTATAATTTCGATCCCTATGTCGCGCATGCCGGCCAGGGTCCGGCGCAACAATCCCGCTACCAGGAATTCACCACGCCCTATGCCGGCCTGCCGCAGGTGATCCGTCCCGATGGTGCCTACAAATCGCAGCAACGCTTCGGCCTGTACCGCTGGCACATCCCCGATCCCGTGCGCTTCCGCTCCGATCTGCGCGTGACGATCCAGGCGCTGGGCTGGCTGCCGGGCGTCAAGGAGGCGAAGTATCTTCCATTGCAGGACGACATCGCCTCGGTCGCGTTCTGGTACCAGACGCTGCCGACCCCGCCCTTCCCGACATTGCCCGGCCCGGATTATCTCGAAATCGGCTAGCCGCCCTTCCCTGGGCTCACAGCATTTGCGCCGCCCGGACGTCGTGAAGATCGTCCGGGCGGCGCCTTCGTGTTCGGCGCCGGCTACCAGGAATACTGGAGCCCCACCCGTCCAAGGGCGCGCACGTCGCTCCACGACTGCGCCGGAAGCGCCACGCCAAACTCCGTCGCGGTCCGGTTGGACGTGGACGTCAAGCTGCCGCGATCGAGACCGAACGCGATGCCCATGGTCAGTGACAGGTTTCCCTGGATCCTGATCATTCCGACCACACCGGCGGCATGCTGCCCGTCGAAGACGGCCCAGTGCGTCGAGATCGCATAGTTGGTCCCGTCGGGCAGGAACGGATTGACGAGCGAAGTCGCCATGGCCGTTCCCGTCGCTGCACGGGTAATCTGGCGTGCGAGATCGAACTGGCTCTGCACCGTCTGCCCCGCGTTCACGCAGGTGTCAGTACCCGGTATGTAGAAGAAGTTGGCACCGTAGACCGAGCAGATCTTTTCGTACTCGACCGCAGCATGGCCGGGCGTCGGGATCGCCAGAACCAGAGCGGCAGTCGCAAGGATAGCGCGCAGGTGACGTCGGAAGACGTCTCGTGCCGCGTTGATTTGCTTCCACATGTTTGTCTCCAATCAGTGACGTTGACGCGGCTCAGTAACGAGCAACGATGGCATCGCCGTTGAAGCGGTAGTTCACGCCGAGCTTCACGAGGTGCAGGTCATGGTCGACGTTTTGGGTACTGATCCGTGTGCTCAGCGCGATCGCGGCCGGACCGAAGTACAGATAGTCGTACTCCAGCCGCGCCGAGAGATTGCTCGTCAGCGCGTATTCAAGGCCGACGCCGCCGGTCAAGCCGGTCCGCTGGTGGTTCACGTCGAGCGGAGCAACCGTGCCGACATAGGCCTGGTAGGCGACATTTGCCCAGGCAACGCCGCCTTTGGCGTAAGCCAGTACGTTATCAAACGCGTAGCCGATGCGACCGGTGCCCGTCGCCATCGCCTGGTACGACACTGAAAGCCCGGACAAGATGGGGTTCGCGGGATCGAACGGACGATTGCCCTTGATCGACGCCCAGGAAAGATCGAGCTCGGCACCGACCACGATGTTGTCGAACTGCCAGTTGGCGCCAACCTGCGCACCTGCGAGCGCGCCCTTTGTGTCCATCGTGAAGCGATCTTGCGCGAATGCGAAGCTCGGGTCGACGAGCCGGCTGCTGCCCATGCCATAACCGCCATGAGCACCAATGTAGAAGCCGTTCCAGAGCGGCACCGGAGCGACGACCGGAGCCTTCACGGTCATGTCGGCCGCGTTCGCGGATGCGGCGGTGAGCGGCATGGCCGCGAGAAGGGGCGTGACGGCAGCAACGCAGGAGAGGAAGCGGCGCGCCGATCGCGAGAGAGAGATTGTCATGGGATGGTCTTTCAAATGTCAGAATGAATTTTAGGAGCGAGCGTCGCGTGCATCACCAGGCGTACATGAACCCCGCGCGGCCGAGGCCACGGACGTCACTCCACGATTGCGCCGGGATCGCCGTGCCGAATTCCGTCTGCGTGCGGTTGGTGAGGGACGTGAGGCTTCCCTTGTCGAGGCCGAGCGAGAAGCCGCCCGAGAACACGAAATTGCCGGAGACCCGCACCAAGCCCGAGAAGCCCGCGGCGTGCTGGCCGTCATAGGTCGCCCAGTGGGTCGAGACCGCGTAATTGGTGCCGGTCGGAAGCCACGGCGCGACGAGCGACGCGGCCATCGCGGTGCCGGTCGAAGCGCGGGTCTGCGCACGCGCGAGATCGAACTGGTTCGTCGCGATCTGGTTGGCGTTGGTGCAGGTGTCGGTGCCCGGAATGTAGAAGAAGCCGGCGCCGTACAAGGAGCAGACCTTGACGTACTCGACTGGAGCGGCGGCGTGGCTTGGTGCGGCGATCATGGCGCCGAGGCCGGCGGTGACGACTGCGGCGATCTTGGACATGGTGGACATGATGTTGTCTCCGAGGATTTCTGTTGAATGTTGTTTCGACGTGCCGGGGAATTAACGCGGGAGGCCGCCGTCGCCGTTGAAACGGACGTTGATGCCGGCCTTCACCACCTGGACGAAATGCTTGATCTCGGAGGTCGTGTCCTGGCTCACCCAATGCAGCGTTTCGGTGGGGAGAAAGATCGCGTTGTATTCGACCTTGGCGGAGACGTTGCGCAGGAAGGCCACTTCCAGGCCGACGCCGCCGACGGCACCGAACAGCTCGCGGTTGTAGTTGGTGATCTCCGGGGTGAACCGCGACGAAAGCTCCATGCGGGCATAGGCGGCACCGCCCTTGGCATAGGCGAGCCATTGGCCCGATGCGTAGCCGACACGGCCCGTCGCGGTCGCGAGGGCGGTGTAGCCGACCCCGTTGGTGGTGCTCGACGTGAGAAGGGGCGACGTGCTGGTGTTGCCCTTCACGAAGGACCAGGAGCCGTCGACCTCGGCACCAAGGACATAGTTGCCCAGCTGCCAATTGTAGCCGAGCTGCCCGCCCGCGAGCGGTCCGTTGTAGTAGGCAAAGAACGGATTGTTGGCGGGGCTGTTGAGGGGATCGCGAAACTCCGACTTCCCCCATCCCCAGCCGCCATGGACACCGGCGTAGAATCCAGACCAGGAGACGACGGGTGCAGGCAGCGGACCGCCGGCGAAAGCAGGTGAAGTGATAATCGCGCTCACCGCTGCAACGGCGGCGGCGAGTCTGATGCGGTGAGTGACGGAGCGTTCTGATTGCGTGTGCATGTCGATGTCCATTTCCTCTTTCGAATTCAAGAGTGTGTTTCTTATATTTATCTATTTTAGATTGTGCCTTGAGATGCAACGTTTGGATCAAGCCCTTGCTTGCTTTTGAACGAACGAAACCGGCGACCGCGCAGCTTGCGGATCGACGGGACGAACTATCGGTTGTTGGAAGAACCCGCGCGCAGTCTAGGACAATGCGCTCCGCGTCCTATCGACTGGCGAACTAGGGGCGCGCGATCCGTAAGGAAGTGCTTCCGTAGTCCCCTTGTGTTGTCATGACTGCTGCCCCCACTTTTGATTGAGGCCGATCTTAGGCACGACCTTTCGGATTGCCAGTCGCGTCAAAGTCACAGTTGCTGATTGTTTCCCACGCGCTTCTCATTCGGTGCACAAACGCAAGACAACGCATGAATGGACGTTAATATCGCTACGCAACAGGTGAGCTCTGACGCGATTTGCGCAGAGCCGCGCCGATGAAAATGCGATGAGGCAAGCGCCGCTATCGCCGACTCGATTCTGATGCAGGCCGGCCCCGCGTGCAGGCGCTGCTTGATCTACAGGAGGTCCAGATGCTCTACCCGATGTCGCCCAAAGTCGTCGAGCTCAAGCGCAAGCTCGAAAGTTTCATGGACCGGCACATCTATCCGAACGAGGAGCGCTTCTATCGCGAAGCGGAAGAGCTCGGACCGTGGAAGGTCTATCCCGTCGTCGAGGAGCTGAAGCCACTGGCGCGCGCCGAAGGTCTCTGGAATTTGTTCCTGCCTGAGTCCGGCCACGGCGCGGGTCTCACCAATCTCGAATATGCCCCGCTCTGCGAGGTGATGGGGCGCACGCATCTGGCGCCCGAAGTGTTCAACTGCTCGGCGCCCGACACCGGCAACATGGAGGTGCTGGAGCGCTATGGCACGGAGAAGGACAAGGAGCGCTGGTTGAAGCCGCTGCTATCAGGCGAAATCCGCTCCTGCTTCGCCATGACCGAGCCCGCGGTCGCATCATCCGATGCGACGAACATCGAAAGCTCGATCGTGCGCGACGGCGACCATTACGTCATCAACGGGCGGAAATGGTACACGACCAACGCAACCGATCCGCGCTGCAAGATCTGCATCTTCATGGGCAAGACCGATCCGGACAATCCCGACCGGCACAAGCAGCAGTCCATGATCCTGGTGCCGATGGACACGCCGGGCATCGAGGTCAAGCGTCCGCTGCCCGTGTTCGGCTTCTACGGCGTGCCCGACCGCGCTTCCGAGGTCGTCTTCACCAATGTGCGCGTGCCCAAGGAAAACATGCTGCTGGGCGAAGGCAGAGGCTTCGAGATCGCACAGGGCCGCCTCGGCCCCGGCCGCATCCATCACTGCATGCGGCTGATTGGCCTTGCCGAGCGCACGTTGGAAAAGATGTGCCGCCGCGTGCGCAGCCGCGTCGCCTTCGGCAAACCGGTCTCGGAGCAGACCGTGACGCAGGAGCGCATCGCGGAAGCCCGCATCATGATCGAGCAGGCCCGGCTGCTGACGCTCAACGCCGCCTATGCGACGGACACGGTCGGCAACAAGGTCGCGAAGGCCGAGATCGCGATGATCAAGGTCGCCGTGCCCAACATGGCCTGCCAGATCATCGACTGGGCCATCCAGGCCCATGGCGGCGGCGGCACCTCGAACGATTTTGGCTTGACCCAGGCCTACGCGACCGCGCGCCTGCTCCGGCTTGCCGATGGGCCGGATGAGGTGCACCGAAACCAGATCGCGCGGTTCGAGCTGAAGAAATACTCGAATGCCTGAGCAGACGCTGGTTCGTCAGTCCCGAGCGGAACGCGTGAGCGTCGGAGTCTAATCGATGCTTGGCGGCTCCTGGATGGGTGCAGAGACAGTTTGCTTCGAAATCGCTTCGAGCATCGCTCCGAAAATGATGATCGGCAGATAGAACGCAAGCATGATCGTATTCCTCCTGCTGTGACAACCTTGGCCCGCAGGACCAGGTTCCTCAAATTGACACTCGCCCGCCTCGGAACAATTTCGTCGCTTACCGAGCTACCGACGAACCGAGTCGCAGGCAGTATCAGGAACGCATCGCGTCAATCGCATGGGCGATCAGAACGACTGCGCTCGCGGCAATGAGAAACACAAACAACCAGCTCATGCCCGCCTCCGATCCCGGAAGTGAACGCGGTCATCCATGCACAGTCAAAAACCATCGGTCTGGAACCGCTATTCAACGGCTGGCTGATGCTTCGCAGCAACATTTGCGTCCGCTGTCGGCTCTATCGGCAGAATGCCAAAAGGAGCAACGCGCCGACGACGCAAGCTGCCAGGACTAAAAACCAAACGCCCATACGGTCCCCCGACTCACACAAGCGCGTCAGGATTAGCCCTGCGATTTGGCATTGAAACGCCTGTTGGCGGTTTTCCCCAAGCCAGGCGCGATCCATGGGCTCGTTGCGTTAGTCCAATACCTCTACCGTCGCGGAGCGGCCGGCGACGAGCGAGATGGTGTCAGGGACATTGTCCAGCGCGATGCGCACGGGGACGCGCTGGGCGAGCCGCACCCAGCTGAAGGTCGGGTTGACATTGGCAAGCAGGTTCGCGCCCTCAGCGCGGTCGCGGTCCTCGATGCCGGCGGCGATGCTCTCGACATGGCCTGACAGCGTGACCGTTTCGCCCATCAGGCGGACCCGCACCTTGTCGCCGGTGCGGATGCGCGCGAGCTTTGTCTCTTCGAAATAACCCTCCACGTGCAACGTATCCGTGTCGACCAGCGCCATCACGCCCTTGCCGGCCGTGACGTAAGCGCCGGGACGCAGATCCATATTGGTGATGACACCGTTCACGGAGGCGTGGACCTCGCTGCGATCGAGGTTGAGCTGGGCGACCGCGCGGTCGGCGACGGCCTGATCGAACGCCGCCTTGGCCTGGAGCTGGGTGGCCAACACCTGCTCCTGCTTCTGCTGCGATACCGCATCGGTGGTCAGCGCGCTGTAGCGCTTCAAATCGGAATTGGCCTGGTCGAGCGTGGCCTGATGACCCGCCACCGATGCATCGGCTTGCCGCAAGGCCAGCGCGAAACGTTCGCGATCAATCCGGAACAGCACATCGCCGCGATGGACTTTCTGGTTGTCCTTGACCAGCACCTCCGTGACGAACCCGGAGACGTCAGGCGCGACCTGCACCACATCGGCGCGGACGCGACCGTCGCGGGTCCAGGGCTGCTCCATGTAATAGACCCAAAGTTCACGGCCGACCGCGAGCGCGGCGACGACGGCGAGAACGGTCAGCGCAAGGCGGCCAAACCAGGCGAAATTCCCCTTCATGGCAAAAACTCCGAGAGATAGACGACGCCGCCGAGAAGACAGACGAAAATCGCGAAATCGAACAGCGCACGGTGCCAGACCAGCCGGTAGAGGTCGAAGCGCTGCATGAGCCGGCGCAGGATCGCGCTCAGGACATAGGCGACGATGATCCACAGCAGCAGCGCCGGCACGAGCACGCCATAGATGTCGATCACGTATCTCATGCTGCAACACTCGCGCCTGTACGCGGCCGGTAGGCCGGTGCGTCCGGGAACAGGCCGCGGCGGATGCCGACGAGGCCGATCAGGGCGTCTTCGCGCGCGCGGTCATTGGAATCCGTCACCGCCTTGGCCAGCGCCCGATCGACGCTGGTCAAAAGCTCGGTCGGCATTCCCCCACCGGCATGGCTGCGGCAAGCGATGGCGAGCTGATCAAGCATGTCGTCGATGACGGCAATGGTGGTTGCGGCAAGCCCATAGCGGGCGCGGCGCAGGTCGATGATATTGATCCCGATTCGAAGCTGCACGAGGCTGTCGGCATCGTGGCGATCGCTCTCGGAGAGGAAGGCGATGCGCTGCACCAGCAGCCCGAGCCGATGCAGCATGAGGCCCGCAAACTCTGCCCGATCATGCTTGCCACGGCGCTCGGCAGCGACCGCGAGCGTCTTCCAGCTCGATAGCACCAGGCGATTGGCGATCCACTCCGCGCCCACGCCGCGCGCGATCCGCGTCACGAGCTCGGCGATGACGACGCCGACGAAGAAGGCGACCGCGGAATTGGCATAGGATGCGAAATCCGCGCTGTAAGTCGATTGCAGCGCCAACAGCGTTGCGGTGTTGGCCGCGAGCGCCATGCCTGTTCCCGCCGTTGCCGGCCGTCCGATCAGGAAGCCGTAGACCAGGAAGGTCGGCGCCAGCGCGACGATCAGGACCTCGATATGAGAGATCGCCGGCACCAGCGCGAACAGATAGATCGCGACGACCACGATGGCGACCAGCGACCACAGGCCGAAACTGCGGATGAAACGTGCGGGCTCGTCCTGCGCGGCAAAGAAGGAGCACGCGACCGCCGCCATCATCGGCGCCGAGGCGCCGTCCGGCCAGCCGGTCCCGATCCAGAACGCGCAGCAGATCAGGATGGCCGTGGCCGCGCCGGCTGCCGACCACAAGGCAAGGCCGCGGTCGCGATGGCGCACCGGCGCGGCGCCGGCCTCGGAACGGAAGGCCAGGTCGAGCGTCGAAACATTGCGGCTCTCGGCGATGGCCTCGCTGAGCACGCGGCAGTCGCGCGACAGGTCGACCAGCTCGCGCAGCCGCAACAGCAGGCTCGTAGTGATGATCCGCTCCCATGAGGCGCTGTCATCGAGCACCGCCTGTCGCCCTGTGATCGCGGCGCGGATCGGCTCGGCAGGTTGCCGCGCGCCGACATCGCTCGCAATCCATTTCGCAAGATCCTCCAGCAGCCGCTTCAGCTCGGGCTGCCGGCGCAACGCCTCCTCCCCCAGCGCTGCCAGCCGATCCTCCAGCGAGGCGATCACCGGCAACAGCATCAGCATGCGCAGCCGGATCTCGCCGAGGCCAGTCACCACATTGCGATCGGTCAGCCGGTCATACGCAAGATGGGTGGAAAGCGTGTCGATCTCGACGATGTCGGTCGCAAGCTTGAGCCGCCTGCCGCGGCGCGTCTCACTCGTTCCCTGACGAAGCAGCACCGCCTGGCTCAGGCGCTGCGCATCCGACAGCCAGGCGTCGACGCGGTTGGCGACGGCTGGCGCGACGCTGCGGGGAAGGACGATGGTGGAGACGAGGCTCGCGCAGATGATGCCGAGGGAAATCTCCTCCACCCGCGCAATGGCGGTATCGAAGATGGCGCCAGGCTCGGAGACGGAGGGAAACCCGATCAATGCGACCGTGTATCCCGCCAGCATGAAGACGTAGCTGCGCGGCGTGCCATCGAGCAGCGACAGATAGAGGCAGAGCCCGACCCAGAGCGCGATCGCGAGGCAAAGCAATTCCGGCGCATCGATCAGGTTCGGCACCAGCGCCACCGTCATGGTGGCGCCGACCAGCGTGCCCATGACGCGGAAGAACGCTTTTGAGCTGGTCGCGCCCGCCAGCGGCTGCGAGGTGATGTAGACGGTCGCCATCGCCCAATAGGGCCGCGGCAGGTCCATGGCGAATGCGATGACGAGCGCCAGCATCGACGCGGCAAACGTCTTCAACGCAAAAATGACGTCCGCGTGGCGGACCAGGAACGGCTCGTCTGCGCGCATGCTATTTCGTCTCTGGACCGGTCTTGGTGTCCTGCAGGCGACTGGCCCGCTGTTCGATGCGCTGAAGAGTTTCGAAGGTTATCGCAAGTTCGTCCGCGCCGATATCCTTGAGCAAGCTCGCCCGTACCCGGCGCAGCACCCGGTTGGTCTCTTCGACCTTGACCTCGCCCGCTTTGGTCAGATGTAGCGTTTTGGCACGGCGGTCGCTCGGATCCTCGCGGCGTTCAACCAGCCCCTCGGCCTCGAGCAGATCGATCAACCGAACCAGCGACGGCCCCTCGATGCCGAGCTCGTCGGCGAGCACGCCCTGGCGCACGTTCTCGCCCTGCCGCGACAGCACCAGCAGCGGAATCGCGGTCGCATAGGACAGGCCGTGATCGGACAGCGCCTGATCCGACTCGCGGCGCCAGATGCGGGCCAGTCGCGCGATCAGCCGGCCGATCTCGCCGTGGATATGAGCCTGCGAGGGAGCCATGCAAATTAGATAGGACGCGAACTATTAGCCTGCAACTATATAATCCGCGTATCGCAATCGATCACGCAAATGCGAACGAGGACAGCGCTGGATGGGACCGGGTTCCGCGACCGAGGCAAGGGAGACGATAGCGGGCGAGAGCACGCTGACGCTGGTCCCGACCTTCGTGGTCGTCGCTGTGGACGCCACGGGCATGGGAATCATCCTGCCGTTGCTGCCGTTCTACTCGCAGCGGCTCGGCGCGACGCCGTTCCTGCTCGGCGCGCTGATCTCGGCCTATGCCGTCTGTCAGCTCGTTGCCGGCCCCGTGGTCGGCATGCTCTCGGATCGTTACGGCCGGCGGAAGGTTCTGGTCGTCAGCCAGATCGGGACGTTCATCGGCTTCATCCTGCTCGCATTGGCGGGCAACCTGACGCTGGTGTTCCTGGCACGCATCATCGACGGCCTGACATCAGGCAACATCTCGGTCGCTCACGCCTATGCCGCCGAGCACAGCGCGCCGGCAACACGCAAGCAGGCACTCGGCATGACCAGCGGTGCGATCGGAACCGGGCTGCTGCTCGGCCCCGCTCTCTCGAGCTTCCTCGTGCACTACGGCCAGACCGCGCCGGTGTGGGCCCCGGCCGCGCTCTCGCTGATCAGCATCGTTGCGACGATCGCCCTGCTCCCGCCTGATCACCCGGCGTCCGAGCCGCTCTACCAGCATCGCGTGCCCGAGCCGACGTTGGCCCGCAGCCTGCTCGGCATGCGCTATGCCTGGCGGCTGCTCGGCCTGCTCATCGTGTTCTTCTTCGTCAACTCGATGTTCCTGTCGCAGATCGGCCTGTTCCTGTCGGCGCGGTTCTCCTGGGACGGACATCCCTTCGGCGCGCGCGAGCTCGGCTGGATGTTCGCCTATGCCGGCTTCATCAACATGGTGGTTCAGGGACTGCTCATCACGCGTGTGAGCATCATCGCGTCAGACCGCAGCATCGTGATGGCCGCGTTCGCTTGCATGGGTCTCGGATTTGCCGGACTTGCGGCCCGCGACAATGTCGGCCTGCTCGCGATCAACCTGACACTGATCATCGTCGGCACCATGTTCGCGCGCAGCACGCTGACGGCCGAGCTGTCGCGCTCGACCGCGATCAATCGTCAGGGCATGATCATGGGCCTCAACCAGTCGCTGATGTCGGGCGCGAATATCAGCGCGCCGCTCCTGAGCGGCGCGCTGATCGGTCATCGGCTGTTCGTTCCGTGGGCGCTTGCTATGGCCGCCATCGCGGCGATCGGCGCGGCGTTGGCGGGCCAGTTACTGGACACGCCGCGGGCGCGCTAGCGCCCTCGCCTCAGTTCACCACGTAGACGTCGGGATCGAAGCTCGAGCTCGGCTTCTTGAAGGCGTTGCGCAAGGCCGCCGACATCGGGACATTGTAGTTGAGGCCGTTCGGCGCGGTCGGCGATTCCAGCCAGCGCTTGTAGAGCACCTCGATCTCCGGGCTCGCGTAAAGCTCGGCGGTGGCGCGGTCGGCGAGCGCCTTGAACGGCGCGTCTTCCCGCCGCAGCATGATCCCGAAGGGCTCGGCCTTCGAAAACGTCTCTTCGCTGATCATGAACAGCGCCGGCTCCTTCGAGCGCGCAATCGCGACCGCAAGCTGGACGTCGTCGAGCGCGTAGGCCTGAGCGCGGTCGGTTTCCAGCAGCAGGAACGCTTCGGCTTGATCCACGGCCGGCATTATTCTGATGCCGAGATTTCGCTCGGTGTTGACCTTGGCAAGCTGATTCAGATTGACCGAGCCGGCCACCGCCGTAACGGCCTTGCCCTTGAGGTCGTCAATGGTGCTGATTTTCGCGGCTTTCTTGGCCGCAAACCGGGTCGCGCTGAGGAAATGCGTGTTGGTGAAGGCGACCTGCTTCTGGCGGTCGGCGTTGTTTGTTGTCGCCGAGCAGTGCAGATCGAGGGTGCCGTTGACCATCAGCGGAATCCGGTTCGACGACGTCACGGCGAGCGTGTCGACGGCGATATCGGGCATGCCGAGCTGCTTCTTCACGGCATCCACGATCTTGAGGCAGATATCCATGGCGAAGCCGATCGGCTTCTGGTTGCCGTCGAGATAGCTGAAGGGGACCGAGGCCTCCTGATAGCCCAGCGTGATCTTCTTGGTCTCCTTGACCTTCTGGAGCGTGCCCGACAGGTCCTCCGCTGAAGCTGCGCCCGCAAGACATGTGACGGCCAGGATAATTGTGGGAAGACGCATCGGGGGCTCCTCAAGGGGGTCATGGGCTGCGCCGCGGCGCAACTCCAGGGTTCATAGCCCACAGCCCGGATGATCGCCAGACGAGGTTCCGTCTATCAGCTATTGCGGTTTTGTATGTACCACTGCGGGAGAAAATACCGTGCCGCGCCGTCAGGGTTGAGCGGGCCGCAGCGCAGGCGTCTCTGGTCTGACGACCAGTCAGCACAAGTTTTCAGAGTTGGCGCGCAATACCTTGCCTCTCGCGAGGCTGCCTCTCTCCTGCGATTTGATCCCGCATCGATTGCCGTGCGTTGCCTCGCCAAAAAGGACCGGTTGCCGTAAGCGCGGCCGGGACAACAAGGGATGGACGGCCGGGTGGCAAGTTCCGGGGAAACGCGTCGCGGCGCGAGCGAGGTGCTGCGCGTCGAAGGGCTGACCGTGCAGTATGGCGCGCTCGTCGCCCTGCGCGACGTGAGCTGGTCAGTCCATAACGACGAGATCCTCGGCATCATCGGCCCGAACGGCGCGGGAAAAAGCAGCTGCTTTGCCGCCGTCACCAATGCCGTCACCCATCGCGGCCGCACATTCCTCGACAAGGCCGACGTCTCGGCGCTCCGGACGTTCGACCTCGCCGGCCGCGGCCTGCGCCGCACCTTTCAGCAGAACTCGTTCTTCGGCGAACTGACCGTCCTGCAGAACGCGGTCTCGGCCATCTTCCGCGATTTCTCGACCGATCTCGCCACATCCCTGTTCGCGCCCTGGCGCGAGGCCACCACGCGCCGCGCAGCCGAACTGGCGGCTGCACAACTGCTCGACTTCTTCGGCATCGCCCGGCAGTACCATGACCAGCTTCCCGGCGACATTCCCTACGGCGTGCAGCGCCTGCTCTCGGTCGCACTCGCCTATGGCACCGGCGCAAAGGTGCTCCTGCTCGATGAACCCGCGGCCGGCCTCAGCGGCGGCGACATGAAGAAGCTCGCCGACGTCCTGATTGGCCTACGCAAGCGTAACCTCGCCCTCGTCGTCATCGAGCACCACATGGACCTCATCATGTCGATTGCCGATCGCATCGTCATGATCGACCAGGGTGCCATGCTGGCGACGGGAACGCCTGTTGACATCCAGCGCGATCCGCGCGTGCGCGAAGCCTATCTGGGACGCGACGAATGAGCGGCGTACTCCAGAGCGACGGTCTCTCAGTCCGCTACGCAGGCAATGTCGCGGTGTCAGGCGTCAATATCGGCGTGCCCGCGGGGCGAATGGTTGGCCTCGTCGGCGCCAACGGCGCCGGCAAGACCACGCTGGTCAATGCGCTCGCCGGCTGGTCCCGTGGCCGCGCCGTGGTCACCGGCAGCGTCCAGCTCGAAGGACGCAGCATCGAGAAACTCGCCGCGCACGAGCGGGTGGCGCGCGGCCTTACGCTGGTGCCGGAAGGCAAGAACATCTTTGCGGAGCTGACCGTCGACGAGAACCTGGCACTGGTGCGGCCGCCCGCGGACACGACCGGCCGGCATCTCTTCACCATCCCCGAGGTTTTCGAGTTCTTCCCGCGCCTCGCCGAGCGCCGTTCGCACAAGGGCGCAGCACTCTCCGGCGGCGAACGGCAGATGCTCGCGGTCGGGCGCGCCTTGCTCGCCGGCCCGCGCGTGCTGATGCTGGACGAGCCTTCCGCGGGCCTCGCGCCCCGGCTGATCACCGACCTGCTCTCCCGCATCCGCCTGCTGGTCGATCGCGGCCTGCCGGTGCTGCTGGTCGAGCAGAACATCAAGGCGGCGCTGAAGGTGGTCGACCACCTCTACCTGCTCGAACGCGGCAAGATCGTCGGCGAAGGTCCTGCCGACGTCATGGCCGCGGACCATCGCATCATCGAGGCCTATCTCGGCACCATCGCCGATGGAACGCCGGCATGAATATCGCGCAGCAGGTCATCAACGGCATCGTGCTTGGCTCCGGTTATGCCTGCATCGCGCTGGGCTGGACCATTTTGCTCGGCGTCGCACGACTGGTGAATTTCGCCCATGGCCAGCTCTACATGCTCGGCGCCTTCGTCACCTGGTACGCCATCACCAAACTGGGCCTGCCCTACCCGCTCGCCATTCTGGTGGCGATCATCGTGCTCGGCGTGATCGGCCTCCTGATGCAGAACGCGATGATGCGCCTGGTCATGACGCAGAACCTGACCAGCCTGATGATCGTGACGCTCGGTCTCGGCTACGTCCTGCAGGGCAGCAGCGCGCTGATCTTCGGCGGCAATCCGCAGACGCTGCCCGGAACATTGGCGCGCGCCAAGATCGACATCGGTCCGCTCTGGTTCACCTGGCAGGACGTGCTGGTGCTGGTCGTAACCCTTCTTCTTTACGGCGCAGTCTGGCTGTTCACCCAGCGAACCCGCTTCGGCTCGGTCATCCGCGCCGTCGCCGAGGACCCGAAGCTCGCAGAGCTGTTCGGGATCAACGCAAAGTTCGTCTATCTCGGCGTCTTCGTGTTCGAATGTTCCGCGGTCGCGCTGGGGGCGGCGCTGGTGGCGCCCCGCTCGCCGATCCTGACCAGCATGGGTTTCAACGAGGTCATCATGACCTTTGTCGTGGTCGTGCTCGGCGGCATCGGCTCGATCGGCGGCGCGCTCGCAGCCGGGCTCGGGCTCGGCCTGTTCACCGCCTTCTTCGGCGCGTTCGTCGCGCCGGCCTATACGACGGCGGCGGCCTTTGCGCTGTTGCTGGCGCTGCTCGTGATCCGTCCCGCGGGGCTTGCAACCAAATGACCGCGATCGAATCCCCGCAGCCCGCCTCGATCCCGTTCCTGCGCCTCGCCGCAGTCGCGGCCTTCGTCGTGATCGGCTTCCTCCTGCCGCGCCTGCTGGGCGGTACCTCGGTCGCCTATTCCACGCTGACCACGATCGCGATCTTCGCGGTGATGTGCTACGGCGCCGACATCGTGCTGTCCTATCTCGGCGAGGTCAGCCTCGGCCACACCGTGTTCTGGGCCATCGGCGGCTATGCGGCCGCGAACCTCTCGGAAAAATGCGGACTGAACGGCTGGGCGACGGCGGCCGCGACAATCGCGCTGTGCCTCGCGGCCGCGGCCTTCCTCGGCGCCGTCACCTTGCGGACCCGCGAGTTCGTGTTCTCCCTCGTGACCTATGCGGCCGCCGTGGTCGCGTACGAGATCGCGTTCAACTGGGACGCCGTCGGTGGGTCCGACGGCATCGTCGGCATTCCGCCGCTGAAGCTCCCATTGCTCGTGACCAACTTCTCCGGCGCGATGCAGGAAGATCTCTGGCCGATCGCCTTCGCGCTGCTGCTGCTCACCCTCGCCTTCATCGCGCGCTTCCGCCGCTCGCGGCTGGGCACCACCGCGCTGATGGTACAGATGAACCCCGCGCTGGCCGCAAGCCTCGGCGTCGATCCGCGCCGGGTCAGGCTCGCCGTGTTCGTGATCTCGGCACCGATCACCGGGCTTGCCGGCTGGCTTTACGCCTATCAGCGCGCCTATGTCGGCCCCGACATGTTCGAGTCCTACTTCCTCGTCATGATGCTCACCGCGATCGTGCTGGTCGGGCGCCGTATCCTGCTCGGCCCCTTGATCGGCACCGCCCTCCTGATTGCCCAGCAGAACTTGCTGTCGCTCGGCGGCGACTGGAACAAGATCGTGTTGGGATCGGTGCTGGCGCTCGTCCTGATCTTCTGGCCCGCCGGGCTCGTGGGCCTCTACCGCCGTATCACCAAGAAGACGTAGAATGCATTGGGAGGAAGCGCATGCACAAGACGAAACTGGCTCTCGCGCTATTGTTGGGTCTCGCATCTGTGCCAGCTGTGGCGCAGGACATCAAGGTCGGCACCATCTTTCCGCTCAGCGGCGGCGCCGGCCCTGATGGCCAGACCGTGACCAACGCCGTCAAGCTGATGGTCCAACAGATCAACGACAAGGGCGGCCTGCTCGGCCGCAAGCTGACGGTGATCTCCAAGGACGACGAGAGCACGCCCGCGGTCGGCGTCAGCCGCGCCAACGAGATGGTTGCCGAGAAGGCGGACATCGTCATCGAAGGCTGGAACTCACCAGTCACATTGGCGATGCAGCCGATTCTCGCCCGCGGCAACATTCTCGACTTCACCGCGGTCTCGAAGTCGGATCTGATCCTCAGCGGCGAGACGAACCCTTACGCGATGCGCATCAACAGCTCGAACGGCCTCGATGCGGAAGTCATCGCAAAATACGTCGCCCAGACGATGAAGGCGAAGAAAATCGCGTTCCTCACCCAGAACGACGTCTATGGCAACGGCTTTCAGACCGCCGTCGAGGCCGAATTCAAGAAGATGAACTTTTCGGGTGAAGTCATCATGACCGAAAAGTTCGCGTTCAAGGACACCGATTTCCGCGTCCAGCTGACCAATATCAAGGGCGCCAATCCAGACGCCGTCATCGTCACCAGTTCGTCGAATTCCTCAGGCCTTCCCGCGCTGGTCGACCAGTATCGCCAGGCCGGCATAAAATCCACCTTCGTCGGCGCCGTCGGCATCATGCTGAGCACCGTGTACAAGGTCGCCGGCGACGCCAACAACGGCGTGATATCGGCCGACATCTTTTTCCCCGATCTGCCGCCGTTCACGACGCAGCCGGAGAGCGTAGCGTTCGTCGCGGCCTACAAGAAGGCCTACGGCGTTGATCCGGACAAGAGCGCCGCGCTCGGCGCCGCCGCCGTGCAGGTGTGGGCGCAGGCGGTCGAACAGACCAAGTCGCTCGATCGCAAGACCGTGGCAGAGGCGATCCGCGGCAAGCCCGTCAAGGGCACCGTGTTCGGCGACGTCCAGTTCCTGCCGAACGGCCAGATGCAGCCTCGCTATGTCGTGTTCGAGGTGGTCGACGGCAAGAACACCAAGCTCAAGGCATTGCAGTAACGACGGCATTCGTGCCATTGGAAGCGCTCGCCCGATCGTCAGGCGGGCGTTTCCCTGGTCGCCTCCTACTCGCAAGTGAGCTGCTGTTCGAACCAACCGGAGACGCGCTCCGATAGGGACGGCCACATGCGCTGAAAACTTCCGAGCTTGCCGACATTGACGCGGTACATCGCCCGCAACTCCTGCTCGATGGCCGGCAGGTCAACGCCCATGCAGGCCCCGTCCTTCGCGATCGTCTTGCCGGCGACGACGACCTCCTTCACCAGCGACGCATTGCCCCGCGCGAACAGAAGCGCCATGGGGTCGACGGGCATGATCTGATCTCGATTCAGCCGGTCGAGGTCGATCACGACGAAATCGGCGGGATTGCCTGCGACGAGCTCGCCGCTCCCGGGCGCGCCGGTGGCACGGCGCCCATTGCGGACGGCGAGCGCGAACAGCTCGGCCGGCGTCCAGGTCGCCCTGAAGCCGAGGCCGCCATGGGCCATCTGCACCAGCCGCATCTCGCGCAGGATGTCGTCGTCCTCGTCCAGCGCCAACCCGTCGACGCCGACCGCGATGGCGCAGCCACATTTGTGTGCGGCGGCGATCGGGGCGAGCCCCGAGCGCAGATGCATGTTCGAGCTGAAATTGGTGACGATGCGCGCGCCGGAGGCTGCGATCATCTCCAGCTCATCGGGACGGGCGTGGATGCAGTGCGCCAGCGTCAGCCGCTCCGAGAGGAAGCCGATATCGCGCAGCCAACGCACCATGTCCGGAAAGTTTTGGTCGGCCCAGGCGCGCTGATAGACGGTCTCCAGCAGATGCATGTGAATGCGGCGGCCCGTCTGCGCCGAGTTCTCCGCCATCGCCTCCAGCAGTGGCTTCGAACACCATTGCACGCCGGCGGGCCCGAGCTGCACGTCGACCATCGGGCCGGAGATGGCGGCGGCAATCGCATCGGTCAGCTCGATATAGGCCTTCGGAGACATCGGCGCGCGGACAAAGAGGTCTTCGATGCTCTTGCGGTCATCACTGGGGAGGCCGGAGAGAATCGGCTCGGCATCGCCATAAACGATCGGATTCAGGTCCCGCACCGCGAGGGCAAATGCCACGCGGATGCCGACATCGGATGCCGCCCTCGCAATCGCCTTGGCTTCATCGAGCAACGGCATCGTCCCGCTTGGGCGGGTGTAGTGCACCATCATCGCCGCGCAACCAGCCCTGGCGGAACGTGCCAGTGCGGAGGCCGCGGTCAGATAGGGATCGAAGGGCGTGCCGAGCGCGGTGCGCAGGAT
The DNA here is from genome assembly GCF_054061875.1 of Bradyrhizobium sp. S3.7.6. Taxonomy (NCBI): domain Bacteria; kingdom Pseudomonadati; phylum Pseudomonadota; class Alphaproteobacteria; order Hyphomicrobiales; family Nitrobacteraceae; genus Bradyrhizobium; species Bradyrhizobium sp. S3.7.6. The sequence goes on from NZ_JBSSEQ010000001.1 coordinate 6,095,148, forward strand.
CCAGCTTTCGAGGGGCATGCCGACCGCCCCGAAGGACGACGCGGTCGCGCGCGCATGGTCATGGGCGTTGACGAAGGCAGGAATGACGAAGGAGCGAGGCCCGCCAGCAGGCCCCGCTCCTTCAAGAATGTCGGTGATGGTACCCTTATCGTGCCGCAGCACGACATTGTCGGTCACACCGAGATCAGGGCCACGGAACAGGCTGGTTGCCGCAATCTCCGTGGCCATGACCGTCTCTCCAAATTTAGTTGGCAGTATACACCAACTCCCGCTCCGCACGCGGCGGCAGGAACTCGCGCGAGAACACCTCTGCGGGTGTCGGCGCGCGGGCGAGCTGATAACCCTCGACCACGATGCCGATGGCGCGCGTCATGCGGTCATCCTTGATGTCGCCGATGCCGATCTCCTTCATCTCCGGCGAGACGATCAGCTTGTCGAAGGAATATTGCAGCCGGCGCTTCTCGACGGCGACGTCGATCAGATTGTCGTAGTTCAGCGCAGCCTTCATGCCGGCGTTCTGGTCCTTGGCCACTGCAATCGCGCCCTTGTTGATGGCGCGGACGAGGCCGGCCACGGCCTTCGGGTTCGACGCGATCAGCTTCTTCGAGACCATCACGCCGTTGGAATAGAGATCGAGGCCGTACTCACCGAACGAGAACCATTTGAAATCCTTGTCAGGGTCCTGGCGGTTGAGCACGAGGTTGAAATAGCTGGTGATGTTGAACACGAGCGCCGCGTCGATATCGCCCTTGATCAGCATCGGCTCCTGGAGGTTCGGGGCCATGTTGGAGATCTTGATCTTCTCGCCGTCGAGCCCGTTCTTGCGGGTGAACACCGGCAACAGCCGCGTCGTCGGCGTGCCCTGCGCGCCGCCCAGCGTGTGGCCCTCAAAATCCTTGATGGTGTTGATGCCGCTGGTCTTCTTGGCGACGATCGCGAACGGCGGCTGGTTCCACATCATGTAGACCATGACGGGCGCCTCCTGCGGCTTGGTCGAGGCGTTCTGGATGATGGCGTTGACGTCACCGAAGCCGGCGTCATAGGCCCCCGACATCACGCGCGTGACAGTGGCGCCGGAGCCCTCGCCCTGGTCGATGACGACGTTGAGGCCTTCCTCTTTGAAATAGCCGTTGTCCTTGGCGTAGAAGAATGCGGCATCGCTGCCTTGCGTCTTCCAACCCAGCGTGAACTTGATCGTGGTGTCGTCGGCCGTGGCAGCGCCCGTGGACAGAGCCAATCCCAGCAGCGCGACTGTTACTTTTCTCAACATCGAGACCTCCTCAAGCTTCGTTGCGTGACGGTTCAGAAATTCAGGTGGCGATCACGTCGTTCTTGCGCGTGGCCCAGCCGGTGACACGCCCTTCGATCAGCGAGAACACCGCGTAGAGCGCGACGCCGAGGCCGGCGAGCACGAACAGGCCGGCGAACACCAGCGGCACGTTGAAATTGGAGGACGCGGTCATCATGACGTTGCCGATGCCGCGGTTGGAGGCGACCGTCTCCGACAGCACGGCGCCGACGAAGGCGTAGGAGATCGCGACCTTCAGCGAGGCGAAGAAGAACGGCATGGTCCTGGGCAGACCGACGTTCCAGAGGATGTCGAACTTGCTGGCGCCGAGCGCCTTCAATACGTCTTCGAGCTCGGGCTCGGTGGTCGCGAGGCCCGTGGCGATATTGACGACAATCGGGAAGAAGCAGATCGACAGCGCCGTCAGCACCGCCGGCACCGTGCCGGAGCCGAACCACAGCACGAAGATCGGCACCACCGCGACCTTGGGGATCGAGGAGAAGCCGATCAGCAGCGGATAGCAGGTGTCATAGGCCGTCTTGGAGACGCCGATGATGGCGCCGAGGGCGACACCCAGCGCAACGCCGAGGACGAAGCCGAACATGGTGGTCGCGAGCGTCTGCACGATGTGCGGCCACAGCACCGGAAAGCGCTGAAACAGCGTGACAAAAACCTGTGATGGCCGCGGCAGCACCAGGTCCGACATGCCGGTCATCAGGCAGAACAGCTCCCAGGCGACGAAGAACAGCACGATCAGTCCCGCCGACCATGCCTTCTGCCTGACATCGATCCCGAACATCAGCCTGTCCCCTGTTGGGCTGCGCTGCGCGCATCCTCGATGAAGGCGCGCAGCTTCTGGTTCAGCGCGACGAAATCCGGCTCGAAGGTCATGGCAACGGTGCGCGGCCGCGCGAACTCCACACGGCTGTCATCGAGGATGCGGCCGGGACGCGCGCTCATCACGCAGATGCGGCTGGCGAGGAAACCGGCTTCACGCAAATCGTGCGTCACCAGCAACACGGTCGGCTTGTGCGTCATCCAGAGGTTCTGGAGGATCGCCCACAGCTCCTCGCGGGTAAACTGGTCCAGCGCGCCGAACGGCTCATCCAGCAGCAACATGCGCGGCTCGTGGATCAGCGCGCGGCAGAGATTGGCGCGCTGGAGCATGCCGCCGGATAGCTGCCAGGGATAGCGACTGCCAAATCCCCTAAGGCCGACCTGCTCCAGCAGCGCATTGGCCTTGTCGCGAAACTCGGTCTTACGCAGCTTGCGGAAGTTCGAGCGGAACGGCTCGACGATCTTCAGCGGCAACATGATGTTCCGCTCGATCGTCATCCACGGCAGCATGGTCGGGTTCTGAAAGGCCATGCCGACCCGCAGCGCCCGCGCCGCGACCTCGCGGCCGCCGACGATGACGACGCCGCTGGTCGGCTGCACCAGGCCGCTGACGAGACGCAAAATGGTCGATTTGCCGCATCCGGACGGGCCGACCAGTGCGACAAACTCGCCGTCGGCGATCCGCAACGTCGTCTTCGACAGAGCGGGCACGGCGCGGTCGCCGCGCCCGAAGGTCACGGTGGCCTCGGACAGCTCAATGGCGGTCGGGCCGGAGCCTTCGGGAACGGGCTGGCCGTCAAATTGGGCGTTGGGTTGCATGCGCATCACAGGCAAAGTGCATGCAAGCTGGGTGCCAGTCGGTCGTCCTCGCAAAATCAATGATTTGGCCAAACTCCCCGCCGGATGGCCGGATTCGATTTAGGCAATTCGGCTGCCAAACTGCATGCAACTGGAGCGCTGGATTGGACAAAGCCTGTGCTAAAGAGAGGTTTCGACCCTCCCCGCAAGGATTCGCCGATGGCGGCGCGCACCACCAGCAAGACGTCTGAATCATCGGACAAGGTCGGCGTGATCTGCCGCGCACTCAGGCGCGCGATCATCGAGCAGGCGCTGGAGCCCGGTGCAAAGCTGCCCGAGGATGCGCTGGGCGAACGTTTCGGCGTCAGCCGCACCATTGCGCGCCATGCGCTGGGACAGCTTGCTGCCGAAGGCCTCGTCGAGCTCCGCCGCAACCGGATCGCGGTGGTGGCAACGCCGAGCTGGCAGGAGGCGCGCGATGCCTTCGACATCCGCATCCAACTCGAGGGCCTTGTCGTCCGCCAGCTCGCGGGCAAGCTAAGCAAGAGCCAGATCGCCGAGCTGAATGCCCATGTCGATGCCGAGGACCGCGCACGCGGCGGCACGGATGCAGTTTCGATCCGGCTCGCCACCGAATTCCACATCCTGCTCGCGCACATGACGAACAGCCCGATCCTGGTGCGCTATGTCAGCGAGGTCGCCTATCGCTGCTGCCTGACGCTGTCACTCTACAGCCGACCGCATTCCACCGAATGCGCGATCAACGAGCACCGCGCCATCATCGCATCGCTCGCCAAGGGCGACGAAGCCAAGGTGATGGAACTGATGCACCATCATCTGGATTCCGTGGCCAATCGTGCATTGGTGGCCCCCACCCCGCAGCGTGGCCGCGATCTGCTCGATATCCTCGCGCCCTATGCGGACGAGGTGACGAGCGACCGCGTCGTCAAGCTGCCGAAAGTGGCTCGTCGCTAAAGCGCAGCGAATTGCGCTTTAGCTTTTCGTTTGCGCATGATCTTATCGGAAAACCGCTGCACACTTTTCCGGATCATGCGCGTGTTAAGCCTCGATCCCGCGCTGGACCAAAATCCGCTCTGCGCTATCGTTCCAGACGTCCATCTTCACGATCTGTCCGCCCCGCACGACGAAGCGGTCGACATAGCGATTGCCCTCGAACGGCGTGCCGTCCATCCACTCGCCATAGAGCATGCCGACGCTGTAGACGATGGTCTCGTCCGTGCCCGGACAGACGTCGAACCGGTCCATCTTCTTCTTGACCCAGCGATAGCGGTTCGCATTGAAGCCGGTCGGGCCGCGCGGATGATCGAACTCGCGCCCGCCGGTAAACGTGATCACCGTACCCGGCTTCATATAGGCCGCGGCGGCATCGGGATCGGGTATCATCGAGGCCGTGAGATAGGCCTCCACGATCTCGGCGTCGGTCATCGGGCGTTCGGCTTTTGCGGGGACAGACATGGTGGGCTCTCCGAGGTGGCGGCATTCTACAATTCACGCCCCAAAGTGTATGCACATTTTTTGAACAATTTGGTGGCATAACTGCACACAATCTGGAGCTGCCCGCTTCCCCAGCTTCCGCTAGGCTACCACAGCTGAATCCGACGCCATGACCGCCCAACCCGCCCTTGACCTGATCTTCCGCAACACGCTGTTGCGATCATCCGCCGCACCCGTCGATATCGGCGTGAAGGGCGGCCGCATCGCCGCGATCGAGCCGCAGCTTGCCTGCGAGGCCGTCGAGGTCGATGTCGGCGGGCGCCTCGCCCTGCCCGGGTTCGTCGACACCCACATCCATCTCGACAAGGCCTGCCTGCTCGGCCGCTGCGGGCACAATCACGGCAGCGTCTCGGACGCGATCCGCGCCGTGGCCGGGATGAAAAAGGATTTCACGGTCGAGGACGTCTACGCGCGCGGCGCAAAAGTGCTCGAGCGCGCCATCGTGCACGGCACGACGCGCATGCGGACCCATGTCGAGATCGACCCCCGCATTGCCTTGCGCGGCTTCGAGGCGGTCAAGGCGCTGAAGCGCGACTATGCCTGGGCCATCGACCTGTCGCTCTGTGTCTTCCCGCAGGAAGGCCTGACCAACGACCCCGGCAGCGATGAGCTGCTGGTGCAGGCGCTGCGCGATGGCGGCGAAGCAATCGGCGGCTGTCCCTATATGGACACCGACCCGAACGCGCATCTCGAACGCATCTTCGATCTCGCGCAGGAATTCGACGTCGACGTCGACCTCCATCTCGATTTCGACCTCGACCCCTCCTGGTGGCACCTCGACGAGGTCTGCCGCCAGACCGAGCGGCGCAACTACGGAGGACGCGTGGCGATCGGCCATGCGACAAAACTCTCGGCACTGCCGCCGGAGCGGATGAAGGCGGCCACCGCGCAGCTGGCGACATCAGGCGTTGCCGTCACCGTGCTGCCCGCAACCGATCTTTATCTGATGGGCCGCGAAGCCACCCACAACGTGCCGCGCGGGCTGACGCTTGCGCACAAGCTCGCCGGCGACGGCGTGCTGTGTTCGGTCGCGACCAACAATGTGCTCAACCCGTTCACGCCGTTCGGCGACGCCTCGCTGCTGCGGATGGCAAATTTCTACGCCAACGTCGCGCACGCTTCGGTCAGCGACTTCGATACCTGCCTCGATCTCGTGACCGAACTGCCGGCGCGGCTGATGAACCTTGGCGATTACGGCATCAAGGTCGGCAACCCCGCCGATCTCGTCGTGCTCGAAACCCAGGACAGCCGCTTCGCCATCGCCGAGCTGCCGGATATCGTGATGGGCTTCAAGAGCGGCCGCCAGACGTTTGAGCGGCAGCGGCCCACCTTGTTCGGGCCGGGCTGACCGACTTTCCGCGCCTTGCGCCCGACCCGCGGCTTGCGCGATGATCATCGCAATCGACCAACGGAGCAACCGGATGGCCTTCGACACGATCTTCCTGAACGCGCGCTTCGACGGCGGAGCCCGGCATCACATCGCCGTCGCGGACGGCCGCATCGCCGCGATCACGCCCGTCGATGAACGTCCCGCCGCAAACGAGACCATCGACCTCGGCAACGTCCTCGTCGTTCCCGGCTTCGTCGAAGGCCACATCCATCTCGACACCAGCTTCTATGGCGACGCCTGGCGTCCGCACAAGCCATGCACCAACGGGTTCGACGTGCATGAGCGCGTCGCCTTCCAGGCCCAGAACATGGCCGTATCAGCGCCGATGGATGTGCGCGCACGCAACCAGCTCGATCTCTGCATCGGCCACGGCACCACGCAGATGCGCAGCCACGTCATGGTCGACGGCTCGGTCGGCCTGAAATCGCTCGAGACGATTTTGCGCGTGCGCGAGGAATACAAGGGCCTGATCGACATCCAGCTCGTCGCCTTCCCCCAGAGCGGCATCCTGATGAGCCCGGGCACGCCGCAATTGCTGGACGAGGCCATCGGGCTCGGCTCCGATCTCGTCGGCGGGCTCGATCCCGCGAGCTTCGATCGCGACATCGAGAAGCATCTCGACGTCGTGTTCGGTGTCGCCGGCAAGCACGGCGTCGACGTCGACATCCATCTGCATGACATGGGCACGCTGGGCGCATTCGAAATCGAGCAGATCGCGGCGCGGACGCGCGCGCTCGGCATGGCGGGACGCGTTGCCGTCAGCCATGCTTACGGGCTCGGCGACATCCCCATGGATCAGCTCAAGAAGATCGCCGACACCCTCGCCCGCTCGGGCGTCGCGATCATGACCAATGCGCCAGGCGCCCGGCCCTTCCCGCCGATCCTGGCCCTGCGCAATGCCGGCGTCACCGTCTTCAGCGGCAACGACAACATCCGCGATTCCTGGTGGCCCTATGGCGACGGCGACATGCTGCGCCGGGCCACGACGCTCGGCTATCGCTCGGGCTTCAATATCGACGAAGAACTGCGCGTCGCGTTCGATGTCGTCACCGTATCCGGCGCAAAGGCGCTGCGGCTCGAAGGCTATGGCCTGCGCGTCGGCGCCAAGGCCGATTTCGTGACACTGAATGCCGAGCATATTCCTGAAGCCGTTGTCGGCGTGCCGCAAGGGCGCACCGTGTACAAGGAAGGCAAGCTCGTCGCATGCGACGGTAAGATTGTCGGGAAGCGCGGCTAATGATCGGATCTTTTCCGTTCGATTATACCGCTAGCTTTCCTCACTCCCCAATCCGGTAGAATCCCTGACCGTAAATACGCGCATTGCACGACGGGCCAAGGAGATCATACTAAGACACGCACTGACATCTGCGTTCTCCGGGGAAGTATCGAATGTTCAGCGCATTCAGCAGCATCGATTACCATTCCATTCGGGCCAACACGCCCGCCGAGATGGCCATCAAGCGACTGACCGGCATCGGCGAAGTCCTGTCGGGCATCGACATATCGGCAATCCACACGCAGGACGACATGGCCCGCGCGCTGTTGACGCTCGATACCGCCGACAAATGCATTCGCACGATTCTCACCGAGTTCCGCACCGAGCGCACCACGGAAGTCGTCCGCGAAGCCACGAGCCTGATGAGCCTGATCGAGCTCGCGCGCGACGAACTCTCGGACTACGCGGCGGCAGCAGAGTCTTGAGCTGAATGCGCGCTGGATCTCAGCGCTTGATCTTCGCCAGAATGCGATCCGCCTCGGTGCGCCAATCGGCGCTGCGGGCAAATTCCTTCGTCCCCTTGATGCCGAACAGCCCCTCGTCAGCGAGATCGGCAACCCAGGCCTGGCGCTCGGCGGTGCCCTGCGCCGACCATGGCGTGAGCCCGACCTCGCGCACGGTCTCCGCGACTTCACGCACCTCCTCGGCACGGCGACGGCCGTGCTCGATCACGCGCTGGAAGCAATAGGCGCCCTGCTTCTCCCAGTCGATCGCCGGAAACGTCTCCGCGAGCGAAGCCAGCACGGCGTCCTCGACGCCGTAGGCCCGCGCAGTGGTGAAGCTTTCGATGACCATGGCCTCAAGGCCCTTGATCATGATGCTGCGGCACATTTTCACGGCCGAGGACACGCCGAGCTTGTCGCTCGCGACCTTGGCCGCAAAGCCGATCGTATTCAGCAGCGGCTCCAGCTCCCTCGCGCCGGGCCCACCGAGCAGCAGCGGCACCTTGATGCGATAAGGCGGCACCGAGGTCATCACCGCGCCCTCGACATAGCGTCCGGCAGCGCCGTCGATCAACGCAGCGGCGCGCTGCTTGGCGCCGGGAGACGCCGAATTGAAATCGAGGAACCAGGTGCCCTGGTTGATTGCGCCAGCGCAGGCTTTTGCTACGGGCACGGCCTGGCTCGCCGTGACCGCGGAGATGATGAAATCGGATTTCGCGGTCAGCTCGGCGTGAGACGCCGCCAGCGTCACGCCGAACTTCGCCGCATGCTCCTTCAGCGGAGCGCCGTGCTCGCCTCCGAGCTTGATGTCGTAAGCGGCTACCTTGATATCCTGCTGCCGCAAATCCTCGGCCAGGATCCTGCCGACCTCGCCGTAGCCGACGAGCCCGATCTGCCAGCGCCTGGGATCACCTGCCATCAATTCAATCCTCGTGTCGTCTCGTCGAACAGCTCCTCGACCGCATAGCGGCGCGGGATCAGCGCCTGCTGGAATGCGTAGTCGACGATCAGCTCCAACGGTTTTCTGTTCGCCTCGATCCCGAACGGAACGAGGTCGGGCGTCGCCGCAGGTCCCACCTGCGCCTTGTTCCGCTCAAGCAGGTCATAAACGCCTGTAACTACGTCGGGGCGCGCTTTCGCAAGCTGCTCTGTCACGACCACGAGATGATTGACCGGGACGACGCCACGACGGGTGTACCATTTGGCAGCCTCTGCGGCAGGATCGGAGAATAGCGGCTTCAACGTGGGATGATCAGAGGCCTCGCCGAGGACGGCGTCGAGCTCGCCGTCGATCAGCATCTGCAAGATCTTCTTGTCCTTCGGCGCACGCTCGGTGCTGTCGACATATTCGGCAACGTGCGGATCCTCGAAGGTGATCCAGCGGATCTTGTCGAGATTGACACCGTAGTCGTTGGCGAGAATGCCCCTGATCCATGCGCCCGTCGTCGTCGTGAACGAGCGGATGCCGACGCGCTTGCCTTCGAGATCGGATGGCCCGAGCACTCCCCTTGCAGGGTTGTAGAGCGCGTAGGAATGCTGGAAGCGGCCGAGCATGGTGGCAGGCAGCAGCACCAGCGGCTTGCCATGCGCCTTCGCCATCAGATAGGTAACGATCGCCATCTCGCAGACGTCGAACGCCTGCTCGCGCACCATCGGCTTGAACGCCGTGTTGGTCGGCGTGTACGCGATGAAATCGAGGTCGAACAGGTTGGAGCGGAGTTCGCCGCTCTTCACCGCCTGCACGTGAGGGTGACTGCCGAGCACAGCCTTCAACTTGAGACGATCCATCCGCCCGCTCCGCTTCTCTGGTCCCGCTCAGACGTCCTCGGGATTGTCGACGTAGACCAGCCCGGCCTTCGCCAGCGCCTCGCGCATGCTGTACATATCGAGGCCCAATTCGCCCGAGGCCAGCCGCCTGCGCTTGCCGCCCTCGTCCGCGTTGCGCTTCTTCGCCTTTTCGGCGACCTCAGAGGCATAGCGCTTGGGCACCACGACGACGCCGTCGTCATCGGCCACGATCATGTCGCCCGGATCGACGTTGACCCCGGCACAGACCACGGGAATGTTGACCGAGCCGAGCGTCGCCTTGACCGTGCCCTTGGCCGAGACGGCGCGCGACCACACCGGAAACTTCATCTCGTGCAGCGCTTTGACGTCGCGGCAGCCGGCGTCGATGATCAGCCCCTGCACGCCGCGCGCCTGCAGCGACGTCGCGAGCAGCTCGCCGAACATGCCGTCGGTGTTATCGGTGGTGCAGCCGACGACGAGGATGTCGCCCTTCTTGCACTGCTCAACGGCGACATGGATCATCCAGTTGTCGCCGGGCTGTGCCAGCACCGTGACGGCGGGGCCAGCGATCGACGCGCCGGCCCAAACGGGCCGCAAGTAAGGCTTCATCAGGCCGAGGCGACCGTAAGCCTCGTGAACGGTCGAGACGCCGTATTCCGCCATCCCGGCGGGATCGGCACGCTTGATGTTGCGAACGACGACGGGCTTCATGCCAGCTCCTCCGCAACCGTCGGGAACAACCGCTGATAGGCCTCGCCATAGGTCATGGGCACGCCGGTGTTGCGGCTGCCCTGGATGCCGCGGTTGAGCGCGACGCGCTCGTAGTAACCCCAGAGATGTTTTTGCGCGGCGAGGATCTGGAACGCCTCGTACTTCTTCTTCCAGACCTCGTCGATCTTGAGGAGCAGGTCCGGCTTGTAGTTACACTGCTCGGGCTGGTGCGGCTCGAACAGGAACACCGGCGGCGCCGAATATTTGTACTGCGCGCCGGGCTTGTGGCCCATCGCCTGCGCGACCACGCGGGTCTCCTGCGCGAAATGCGCCGCGTTCGGATGGTCGAAATTATAGGGATCTTCCAGCGCATGCGTCAGCACGAAGCTCGGATTGAGCTCGCGGTAGATATCGACCATGCGGTCGAAATGCGCCTCGGTGAGCTTCAGCGGATAATCGCCGCAGTCGAAGAACTCGATCTCGGCGCCGAGCAGCTTCGCCGCCCGCTCCGCCTCGTCCTTGCGACCTGCCTTGACCGACTCCAGCGTCGCGCCTTTTTCCTTCCAGGCGAACTGGCTCTCGCCGCGCTCGCCAAAGGACATGCAGACGATCTTCATGCGATAACCCTTCTTCGCATGCAGCGCGATGGCGCCGCCGGCGCGCCAGACGAAATCGCCGGGATGGGCGGTGATCACGAGACCTGTTTTCATGGGACGAACTCCCCTCTTTCCTTGATAAGCAACGTATCGATCGCGAGCACCGTCATGTGTCGAACTCGAACAGACGCGCGGGATTATCGACGAGGATCTTCTGCTGGAATTCCGTCTCCGGCGCGAACAGCGGGATCAGGTCAACGAGGTCGCCGTCATTCGGCATCACCTTGACGTTGGGATGCGGCCAGTCGGTGCCCCAGATGACGCGGTCGGGCGCGGTCTCGACGATCTTGCGCGCGAACGGCACCGCGTCCGTGAACGGCGGTCCGGCCGAGGACACCCGCTCCGAGCCGCAGATCTTGACCCAGCATTTCTCGTCGCGCTGCATCAGCTCGATCAGAATCCTGAACGGAAGCTGGTCGAGCCCCTCGGACGCCCTCACCCGTCCCATATGGTCGATGGTGTAGCTCAGTGGCAGCTTTGCCAGCATGTCGGCATATTCGGGCAGATCGATCGCATCGAAATGCAGATCGATGTGCCAGCCGAGCGGCGCGACCATCGCGATGACGCGGTTGAACACGCCCTTGTCGGGGACGCCGCCGAGATGGCGCACGAAATTGAAGCGGCAACCGCGGAAGCCGCCCTCGTGCAGCACCTGGAGGCCACGCTCGGTGATGGTGTCGTCGATATTGGCAACCGCGCGATAGGCGCCATTGCTCTGCGCGATCGCATCGAGCGCGACCGTGTTGTCGGTGCCGTGCACGCTGGCATTGACGATGACGGCCCGCTCGACGCCGAGCTTGGCATGCAGCGCACGAAAATCCTCGAGCGGCGCATCCGGCGGCGTGTAGGAACGGTCAGGTGCATACGGATATGTCGCGCCGGGGCCGAAGATGTGGCAATGCGCATCGCAGGACAGCTTTGGCAGCTCGAACTTCGGCGTGCGAGTATTCGGATCGGGCGGCGGAATGGTCGGCGTGTACATCATCGTCATCACTTGAACCGCCGAGCGAGATCGCTTCTTTCAAGCCTTGCTGCTGACGACCGGCCGCCGCCGTACCGGCGCGGCCTGATCGAGCGCCGGCGCCTGGAAGGCGGCGACGGTGGCCTGCACCAATTGCTCGATGGCGCTGGCGGCATCGCTGCCGTCGGCCTCGCCGCGCGACAGGCGCGAGACGCGATCCGGCGTCACCAGCGAGTAATAGAGTGCGCCGAGCAGGAAGTGGCTGCGCCAGACGATGTCGGTGCGCGGAATATGCGGCAGGCTCTCGTGGACTGCGTCGATGAAGGCATGGCTGGTGTCGTCAAAGGTCTGCGCGATGATTTTTCGCACGACCTCGTTGCCTTCGGCGGACATCACGGCGCGCAGCCGCGTGAAGCGCGCCCCGCCCCCGGCGAGATCGCTGCCCGAGGTGAAGGCCGGCACCACATAGGCGCGCACGATCGCCTCCAGCCGGTCCTGGAGGTCGCGCACGCGCTTGGCTGCGGCGAGCAGCTCGGAACGGCGCAAATTCATCGGCCCGCAATGGCGCTGGTAGATCTCCAGCAGCAGACCGTCCTTGGTCTTGAAATGATAGGTCACACTGCCGGGATTGGCGCCGGCGGCCTGCGCGATGTCGCGCACCGAGACGGCATTGAAGCCGTTGGTGGCGAACAGCTCCTCGGCCGCGGCGAGGATCGCCTCGCGCATGTTCGGCTTGCGGGCCGTTTCCTTGCTGGTGGGCTTGCGTACCATGTGATTTGTACTATCGTACAAAAGATCAGGTCTCGTCAACAAGAACCATGGGCGGCGTCCGGACGGCTCGGAACACCGAGGCAGGATGCGAAAGCCCGCAAGGAGTGCTGGAAAATGCTGGGTTTGAACAAGACAATCGGCGGTTTGATGCTGGGTGCCGGTCTGCTGCTGGGCGGCGCCGCGCAGGCCGCCGACAATTACCCGAGCAAGCCGGTCCATATCCTTGTGCCCTATGCGGCGGGCGGCGCCGTCGACGTGCTCGCGCGTACGCTCGGCCAGGCGCTGGCGAAGACCTGGGGCCAGCAGCCGGTGATCGACAACCGTCCGGGCGCCGGCGGCATCGTCGCCTCGCAGGCGCTGACGCAGGCCGCCCCCGACGGCTACACGCTGATCCTGGTCGCGAGCGGCCATCCGCTCAACCAGTTCATCTATCCGAGCGTGCCCTACGACACGTTCAGGGATTTCACCGCGATCACCGAAGTCGCCTCCTCGCCGCTCGCGATCGTCGTCGCCAAGGACAGCCCCTACAAGACGCTCGGCGATCTCCTCGCCGCCGCAAAGAAGGAGCCGGACAAGCTCTCCTATGGCATGTCCGGCAACGGCACCTCCGCGCATCTCGCCGGCGAGCTGCTCAAATACATGTCCGGCAGCAAGATCGTCGCGATCCCCTACAAAGGCGGCGCACCGGCGCTGACCGCCGTGATCGCTGGCGAGATCCCCCTCAGCATCAATCCGCTGGCGGAAGCGATCGGCCAGCTCGAAGGCGGCCCGGTGCGCGCGCTCGCGGTGACCTCGGCCGAACGCTCCAAGGCGCTGCCGAATGTTCCGACCGTCGCGGAATCAGGCGTCCCCGGCTACGACGTCTCGGTCTGGTGGGGCGTTCTTGGGCCTGCCAAGATGCCGCCGGAGATCGTGGCGAAGCTGGAGACCGATCTGAAGGCGGCGCTGCAGGACCCGAACGTGCTGTCGACGCTGGGCAAGATCGGCGCGGCGCCGGTCGGCTCCTCCGCCAAGGACTTTGACGCCTACATGCACGCCGAGGCGACCAAATGGGAGCCGGTGCTGAAGGCCGCCGACATCCGCGCGCAGTGAGGCTCGTCACATGAGGACCTCTTCCCGGCGATTTGCGCGCACCGCCCTGCTCGCATTTGCAATGACCGGCCTGCTCGGCGCGCCCGCGCGCGCCGATGGCGAAGCAAAACTGCTGGCGCCGAGCGGCAGCTTGCGTGTCGGCATCTATCCGGGCAGCCCGACCTCGATGGTGACGGATGCGGCCGGCCAGCCGCATGGCCTCGCCTACGATCTCGGCGGCGAACTGGCCAAAAGGCTCGGCGTTGGCATCGACTATGTCAGGTTTCAGCGCGTCGCCGACATAGTCACCGCGATCCATGACGGCCAGGTCGATTTCACCGTGACCAACGCCACGCCGGCCCGCGCCAACGAGGTCAGCTTCAGCCAGCCCGTGCTGGCGATCGAGCTCGGCTATCTCGTCCCGGCGAACTCGCCGATCGGCAGGATCGAGGACATCGACAGGCCGGGCGTGAAGATCGGCGTCACCAAGGGCTCGACCTCGGAACGCACATTGCCGGCGAAGTTCAGGAGTGCGACCATCGTTCCCGCGGAAAGCGTCAAGGTCGCCATTGCCATGTTCGGCCGCGGCGAGATCGACCTCTACGCGACCAACAAACCGACGCTGTTCGAGATGTCCGACCAGATGCCGGGCGCGAAAATCCTCGACGGCAATTGGGGCGCCGAGCATATGGCCATCGCGATCCCCAAGGGGCGCGAGGACGCCCTTCCCCTGCTCAACCGCTTCGTCGCGGACGAGCAGTCATCCGGCGTGCTGGACACGATCCAGCAGCAGGCGGGCCTGCGCGGCGCGTCCAAGGCGGCGCGCGAGTAGCTCGCGGACTTGGGTGAGGTGTCCTCCCGCCCTGCCCAATACAGTATTCCCTCGATGCAACCGTCGCCGAACTGCGCTAACTTGCGTCGATCATGACTCGCCGAACCGGCAGCGCCGATCTTCCTCTCCACACCGGGCGGGTTCCGCCATGGCTTGCGAGCCGCATGTCGTCGCTGGGCGCAATCGTCACGCAGGCGATCGTGCATCATTATGGACGCGACGCCTTCCTCCAGCGGCTGTCGCATCCGTTCTGGTTCCAGTCGTTCGGTGCCGTGATGGGGATGGACTGGCACTCCTCCGGCATAACCACCTCCGTGATCGGCGCCCTGAAGCGCGGGCTCGGCCCGCTCCAGGACGAGCTCGGCATCTATGTCTGCGGCGGCCGCGGCCAGCATTCGCGCAAGACGCCTGACGAGCTGTTGCAGCTCGGCGATCGCGTCGGCTTCGACGGTGCGAGCCTCACGCGGGCCAGTCGCCTGGTCGCCAAGGTCGACAGCGCCGCGGTCCAGGACGGTTTTGATCTGTACTTGCATGGCTTCTTCGTCACTGCAGACGCCAAATGGACTGTGGTGCAGCAGGGCATGAACGGCGACAAGCGGCAGGCCCGCCGCTATCACTGGCATTCCGAGGCCTTGAAGAGTTTTGTCGACACGCCGCATAGCGCGATCGACGGACCGCAGCAGGGCGAGATCGTCAATCTCACCGATCACCGCGCCGATGTCTCGCGCGCCGCGCAGCTCGAACTGTTGAGCGGTCTCGGCCCCGATCGCATCCTCGCAGAATTCGAACGCCTCGTTGGGACGGCGCCCGCGCCGGCGCAGGCGATGCTGCCGCATCTGATCATGCCCGCGCATCATGATGTCAGGCCCAAGGACGTGTTCGCACGCCGCCTGCACGGCACGCTGGCCGCCGCGGCCGAACGCGGCCCGGTCGATTTTCCGGAATTGCTGCTGACGCCCGGCGTCGGCGCGCGCACCGTGCGCTCGCTGGCGATGGTCGCCGAGGTCGTGCATGGCGCGCCCTATCGCTTCAACGATCCCGCGCGCTTCTCGCTCGCCCATGGCGGCAAGGACCGGCATCCCTACCCCGTCCCGATCAAGGTCTATGACGAAACCATCCGCGTGCTGAAGGGCGCGATCCAGAACGCCAAGCTCGGACGCGAAGAGGAGATGCAGGCGATCAGGCGCCTCGACGACCAGGCGCGGCGGCTGGAGCGGACTGCCAGCGGTCCGTCGGTCGAGGCCTACATCGCCGGAGAGCGTGAAGCCTCGCCCGATCTCGACGGCCGCTCCGTGTTCGGCTGGGAGCGCGATGTCGTGGCGTCACGGAAATCGACGGGCTGACTGTCCACCGCGACGACCGGCAACTCCGCGATGGCACGCATGCCCGGCCGCTTGCGCCAGTGAATCTGCGCGGGATCGACGGCGAGACCGAGCTTCGGCCATCGCGCAAACAGCGCCTCCAGCGCGCAGGCCGCCTCGATCCGTGCGAGCTGATGGCCGAGACAGAAGTGAATTCCCGTTCCGAATGAGATGTGGCGGTTCGGCTTGCGCGTGAGGTCGGGCCGCTCGGGCTGGTCATGCACCGCCGGATCCATGTTCGCCGCGGCGAGCATGACCATGACGCGATCGCCCTGTTTCAGCGGCACGCCCGCAAGCTCGATATCCCGCCGCACATAGCGCGGCTTGGAAAACTGCACCGGTGACACGAAGCGCAAAAACTCCTCGACGGCGAGCCCGACGCGGCTCCGGTCTTCCTCCAGCCAATCACGCAAGCCCGGATTTCTGAGGAGCTCATAGACCGAGCCGCTGATCAGATGCGTCGTGGTCTCCGATCCTGCCGCGAGCAGCAGGAACACCATCGACACCATTTCGTCCGGCGTGATCTGGCCGCCCTCACGCTCGACCTGAACCAGCTCGGCAATCAGGCCCTCGCCGCCCTGCACCCGTGCGACCTGCAACTGCCGTTCGAGATAGGCGCGCATCTTGCGAAACGCGAGCAGCAGGCGGAAGAAGCTGACGACATTCGTCAGCGACGACATCTTGTTGGCCCAGGCGATGAATCGCGGGCGATCGGCCGCAGGCAGGCCCAGCAATTCGCAGATCACCGACACCGGCAGGATGCGGGCGTAACGCTGGACGAGGTCGGCGGGGCTGCCATCGGCAAACAGGTCGTTCGCCAAGCCGTCGGCGATGGCGCGAATGCGTGGCTCCATCGCCACGATCGCGCGGCGGCGAAAAGCCTCGTCCACGATGCTGCGCAGCCTCGTGTGATCAGGCTCGTCCATCGTCAGCATGTTGTTGGCGATGGTGGTGACCAGTTTTGGCATCCACCAGCGCAGGCCAGCGACTTTGCCGTCCCCCTTGCGCAGCGTGAAGGTGGTGCCGTCCTTCAGGACCTGCGCCGTGGCGTCATGGGTCGTGGTGACCCAGACATCGCCGACCAGAGGAAATCGCGACGCGATCACGGGGCCGGACGCGCGCAGCGCCGCGATCGCCTTGGACGGATCGCGGAAAAAGGCCTCGCTGGTGAAATCGAGGCGCGGTGTCATGGGATCACCGTATTGGTTGGTGGCGCCTCAACCAGATGGTGTGTACGAGGCGACGCGCAAGGGCCGGAACCGCGCGAAAAGAAGAGAGCCTATCCGCGCCCCGGCGAGCGCTGACCGGTCTTGCGCTGCTGATTGGTGTAGGCGTCCCAATGGCTCCAGCTACCGTTGGCGAGGCTTTGCAGATCGGTGCCGAGGGGGCGGCGCGTGCGCTTGTCGTGATCGGCGATCACGCGCTCGGACTGCGCGATCTTGCGCTTGAATTCCGCGATCGCCTTCTGGGTCTGCCCGTCCCGCTTCGAAGACGCGATCTCGCCCATCGTGAAGCGCGCGGTCTCGAGCGCCTTCAACTCGGCGCGGTTCTTCTTCAACTGAACCCGGTGCCAGGCGATGTTGCTGTCGCTGTCCGCAACCATGTGGGAACTCCGCTGATTCGTTCCCACAGTGTATCGCGCGCGGAATCGGCGCCGCAACGCCCGCCAAACGGCGAAAATACGGTCTTATTGCGCGAAAAATCCGCGATCAGCGCTCGGCAAAGGCCTTTTCGACCACGAATTGGGCCGGCTCGCCGTGATTGCCCTCAATGAGGCCGCGCTCGCCCAGGAGCACGCGGGTGTCAGCGACCAGTGCCGGGCTGCCGCAGATCATGACCCGGTCATGGGCGGCTTCCAGCGGCGGCAGGCCGATATCGGCGAACAGCTTGCCGGACGTGATGAGGTCGGTGATGCGGCCGCGGTTGCGGAAGGGATCGCGGGTCACGGTCGGATAGTAGATCAGCTGATCGCGGATGTACTCGCCGATCAGTTCGTCCTTTGGCAGCGTCTCGGTGATCATCTCGCCATAGGCGAGCTCCTTCACGTGCCGGCAGCCGTGCAGCAGCACGACCTTCTCGAACCGCTCATAGGTCTCGGGGTCCTTGATCACGCTCAGGAACGGCGCGAGGCCCGTGCCGGTGCCGATGAGGTAGAGGTTGCGGCCCTCTTCGAGATTGTCGATCACCAGCGTGCCGGTGGCCTTGCGGCTGACGATGATCTCGTCGCCTTCCTTCAGATGCTGGAGGCGCGAGGTCAGCGGACCGTCCGGCACCTTGATCGAGAAGAACTCAAGCGTGTCCTCGTAATTGGCGCTGGCGACGCTGTAGGCCCGCAACAGCGGCTTCTCGCCGACCTTGAGCCCGATCATGGTGAATTCGCCGTTGCGGAAACGGAAGGTCGGGCTGCGGGTGGTCTTGAAAGAGAACAGCGTGTCGGTCCAGTGGTGGACGCTCAAAACGCTTTCCTGATTGAAATTGCTCATCTCACCTTCCCTGTCGCTTCCAATGCGGTTCCGAGGCGGGCAGCTATGCGTCGTTTGTACACGATCATTCGTGTACTAATGAATAATCCTGCTTGCTCCCGGGGTCAAGGCTGCCCAAGATCGCGAGCGTTGCAGTTAGGAACAAGGAGCCCCTTCCATGGCGCATGACGCCCCCCAGGCCACCGGACCCTCGAAGCTCGTGATCCGGAATATCGGCCTGATCCTGTCCGGCGCCCTGGAAAAGCCGATCCTGGACGGCGACACCATCGTCGCCGAGAACGGCAAGATCACTGCGATCGGCCGCTTCAAGGACCTCAACACCGAAGGCGCGACCACCATCGTCGAGGCCAACGGCACCACGGTCGCGCCCGGCCTGATCGACAGCCATGTCCACCCTGTGGCGGGCGACTGGACGCCGCGCCAGAACCAGATCGGCTGGATCGACAGCAATTTGCA
Source organism: Bradyrhizobium sp. S3.7.6 (assembly GCF_054061875.1). Taxonomy (NCBI): domain Bacteria; kingdom Pseudomonadati; phylum Pseudomonadota; class Alphaproteobacteria; order Hyphomicrobiales; family Nitrobacteraceae; genus Bradyrhizobium; species Bradyrhizobium sp. S3.7.6. Next base: position 6,113,785 of record NZ_JBSSEQ010000001.1, read on the forward strand.
TGGCGGCGTCACCACGATGATCTCCGCCGGCGAGGTGCACATGCCCGGCCGCCCGCGCGACGTCGTCGGGCTGAAGGCGATGGCGATCTTCGCCCAGCGCGCATTCTGGAATCTGCGCCCGGGCGGCGTGAAGGTTCACGCCGGCGCACCGGTGATCGAATGCGAGATGGTCGAGGAGGATTTCAAGGAGTTGGCCGCGGCCGGCGTCAAGCTGCTCGGCGAGGTCGGCCTCGGCGGCGTCAAGGACGGCCCGACGGCACGCAAGATGGTCGGCTGGGCCCGCAAATACGGCATCCAGAGCACGATCCACACCGGCGGCCCTTCGATCCCCGGCTCCGGCCTGATCGACAAGGACGTGGTGCTGGAGGCCGACACCGACGTGGTCGGCCACATCAATGGCGGCCACACCGCGCTGCCCGACGACCAGATCCGCTGCATCTGCGAGGGCTGCAAGCGCGGCCTCGAGATCGTTCACAACGGCAATGAGCGCTCGGCCCTTTTCACGCTGCGCATCGCACGCGAGATGGGCGACCTGCACCGCGTCATCCTCGGCACCGACGCTCCGGCCGGCTCCGGCGTGCAGCCGCTCGGCATTCTGCGCATGGTCTCGATGCTATCCTCGCTCGGTGACCTCCCGGCCGAGATCGCGTTCTGCCTTGCCACCGGCAACACCGCGCGAATGCGTCAGCTCGATTGCGGCCTGATCGAGGTCGGCCGCTCGGCCGATTTCGTCATCATGGACAAGGCGCAGCACTCGCCCGGCAAGACCATCCTGGAGAGCGTGCAGCTCGGCGACCTCCCCGGCATCGGCATGACCATCATCGACGGCATCGTGCGCACCCAGCGCAGCCGCAACACCCCGCCGGCCGGCTGGGTGCCGGAAGTGGTGGCGAAGTGACGCAGCCGGAGCAGCTCGCCGCTTCGCGTCGCGCCTCCAAGGCATTGAACAAGTCTGCTGCCTGCTGCGTCTAACGCAGGCAGCCCTCGGCGGCGGCAGTTCATTGCTGGACCATCGAGGGAGACATGAAAAGTTCGCTGCGGATTGCCGCCGGCATCGCCGGTGCGGCGGCAGGCTTCATCGCCATGATCGGGCTGCTCGAGCTGACCGGCTTCGGCAATCGTGCAGACCCGATCACGACGGGGCTGGTCGCCCTGTTCGCCATCGCCCCCATCGGCGCAGTGATCGGCCTGGTGCTCGCCACCAAGCTGGCGACACGCAAGGACGACAATAGCGGCGGCCTCGCACGCAACAGCCTGAAGTCACTCGGCGTCGTCGTCCTGCTCTGCCTCGCCGCCGGTGTCACTTACGCCGTCTACGCATATACGACCGCCACGCCCTGGCTCAATCCGAACGCCAGCAATCCACTGCTCGTGTTCGAGGTTCGCTTTCCGGCCGGAGCAACGGTGCCGACGTCACCGCAAGGCATTGCAATCGAATTGCAGACCGACCTCAACACCATGCCGGGCGAGCTAAGTCCGGCCGGCTTCCGTCGTGATGGCGACCACCCCGTCATCGCAGGCGAAGTCGAGCTTGCCTTTAGGACCTCGCACCGGCAGCTCACCGTCAACATCCAGGGCCAGCCGAGCCGGATCTATCCGATCGATCTGACGGCCCGGGCGCCGCATACGCCGGAGTTCGGCACGTGGCGACGGCTCGCCGACGGCAGCGAAATCCGCTACCGCGCCAAATGGCCGGGGAAGACGTAAGGAATCAGCGCTTCTTTGCGATCTCACAGCGCACGTAGGTCTGGCGCTTGGCCTGGCCGACCGGGCCATTCTCGATCACCAGCCGGCCATCCGCCGCAACGGAGACTCGGGGATTGGCGCGAAACTTTTCGCCCTCGCCTTCGCAGGCAAGCCGCATCTTCCAGCTTTGCTTGCCGTCTGCGGTGATCTCGCCGGCGCGGCAGCGCGTCTCGTACCAATACAGGCGGTTGCCGCCTTCGATGCTCATCCGGCTGGCGCTGTCCTGATCACGGCAATCCTTCTTGGTTGACGCCCAGAAGCCCTCGTAGGGCTGTGCGGCAAAGGCGGCAGTGCAGCTGCTCGCCAACGCGGAAGTAAGACTCAGAACCATCGCAAATCGCGTGACTGCTCGCATGACGACAACCTCGATAAACCCTTCATCGACGTTAGTCGCCAGTTCCCGCCCCTTGTTCAACTGCCGTAGGGTGGGCAAAAGGCGCGAAGCGCCGTGCCCACCATCTTTGCGACTTGAGGAAGAACGGTGGGCACGCTTCGCTTTGCCCACCCTACGAGACCGTCCTCACCGCAGCTTGTTCAACAGCGCCATCAGCATCTCGCGCTCCCTGGCGTCGAGCGGCGCAAGCGTTTCCCGGGTGATCGCGAGCGCACTCGGCGCGACCTTCTCCGCAAGCTGCTGACCGGCGCGCGTCAGGCTGACCAGAAGCCGCCGTCCGTCCTCGGGATCCTGGCTGGTCTCGGTCAGGCCTCGTGCGGTCAGGCGGTCGATCACGCCCTTGATGGTCGCGACATCCATCGCCGTCAGCCGCCCGAGCTGGTTCTGCGAGCATGGCCCAGTCTCGGCCAGCTTCGACAATGCCGCCCATTGCGTCGGCGTGAGATTGGTGCCGATGTCGCGCGAGAAGATCGAACTGTGGCGCTGCCAGACCTGACGCAGGATGAAGCCGACCTGCTCGTCGAGCACGTAAGACGATTTTGCCGGTTTGACGCTTTTCTTCGCCGCAACGCTTCTTGCCATCCGCTCCCCGCCCCTCACAACGACAGATGCGCGTCGCGGACATCCGGACGCGCGTCGAGCTCGGCCATGGTGCCGCCGAAGCAGATGCGGCCACGCTCGATGATATAGGCGCGGTCGGAGATCAGCCGCGCAAAGTGCAAATTCTGCTCGGACACCACGATGCTGACGCCTTCCTTCTTCATGGTCAGGATGGCATCGACCATCTGCTCCACGATCTTCGGCGACAGCCCTTCCGAGGGCTCGTCCAGCAGCACCAGCGAGGGATTGCCCATCAGCGTGCGCGCGATGGTGAGCATCTGCTGCTCGCCGCCGCTCATGCGGCCGCCCGGACGATTTTTCATCTCACCCAGGTTCGGAAACAGCGCGAACAGTTTTTCGCGGGTCCAGTGCGGGGCGTTCGGGCGCTTCGGCTGGCGGCCGACTTCGAGATTTTCTTCCACCGTCAGATCGGTGAAGATGCGCCGCTCCTCCGGCACATAGCCGAGCCCGTCGCGCACGATTTCATGCGTCGGGCGCGCCGAGACATCCTTGCCCTCGAACATGATACGGCCGGTTCGCTGCGCGACCAGACCTACGATCGAGCGGAAGGTCGTCGACTTGCCGGCGCCGTTGCGGCCGAGCAACGCCACCACCTCGCCCTCGCCGACCTCGAAACCGATGTCGAACAGGATATGCGCCGGGCCGTAATGGCTGTTGAGGTCTTGCACCGTGAGCTTCATGCGGAGGCTCCATGCCCGGCATCGTAAAGCAGGCCCTCGCCGAGATAGACGGCCTGCACCTGCGGATTGCCGCGCACCTCGGCCGGCGAGCCTTCGGCGATCAGCGTGCCGCGGTTGAGTACGATAATGCGGTCGGCATGCTCGAACACCACGTCCATGTCGTGCTCGGTGAAGAGCACGCCGATCGATTTTTCCCGCGCGATCTGCGCCGTTAGCCGCATCAGGTCGACGCGCTCGCGCGGCGCCATGCCGGCGGTTGGCTCGTCCATCAGCAGCAGCTTGGGCTCGTTGGCAAGCGCCACCGCAAGCTCGAGCCGCTTGAGGTCGCCATAGGCAAGCTCGCCGCAGGGACGATCGGCGTAGCCGCCCATGCCGACGAGCTCGAGCAGCCGCCCGGCCTCGCCGCGGTCGAAGTTCGGCGCCGAGCCGAAGAGATTGAACAGCTGCTTGCCATGCGAGATCAGCGCGACCTGCACGTTCTCGCGCACGGTCATCGTCGCGAAGGTTGCGGTGATCTGGAAAGTGCGCCCGACGCCGAGCCGCCAGATCTCGCGCGGCTTCTTGCCGGTGGTCTCCTCGCCCAGCAGGCGGACATGGCCGGTATCAGGCTTGTTCTGGCCGTTGAGCATGTCGAAACAGGTGCTCTTGCCCGCGCCGTTCGGGCCGATCAACGCCAGAATTTCGCCTGATCGCAGCGAGAACGAGACGCCACGCACGGCGTGGATGCCGCCATAGGATTTGGACAGGCCTTCAACCGCGAGAAGTGGGGGTGCGACGCTCATTCGACGGACTCGATCGGCTTGGCAAGCAAGGGAGATCCCGGCGGCGATGTCTTCCTGCGCCGCTGCGCCAGCATCTCCAGCGTGCCGACGATGCCCTTGGGGAAGACGACGACGATCAGCACGATGAAGCCGCCGAGCACGAGCTTTGACAGGTCGGTCTGGCTGACCAGCCAGATGTTGAGCGCCTTGTAGACGATGGCGCCGATCACCGCACCCGACACCGTCTCGACGCCGCCGAGCAGCACCATGACGAGCGCGTCGACCGACAGCGAGATCCCGAGATTGTCGGGGAAGACGCTGCCCTTGAGGTAGGCGAACAGCGCGCCGCCGATGCCGGCGGTCGTGCCTGCGATCACGAACGCCGTCCACTGGATGCGCTTGGCATTGATGCCGACCGCCTCGCTGCGCAGAGGCGAGTCGCGCGTGGCCCTGAGTGCGTAGCCGAACGGCGAGAATACCATGGCCCGAAGCGCGACCGTCACGAGTGCCGCAACGCCGAGCGCCAACCAATAGAAATGCCCCGGGCTCGCCGCCCAGCTTGACGGCCAGACGCCGAGTATGCCGTTGTCGCCGCCCGTTACACTCACCCACTGGAACGCGATCGACCAGACGATCTGCGCAAACGCAAGCGTCAGCATCGCGAAATAGACGCCGGAAAGCTGCACCGCGAAGAAACCGAACACGGCAGCGCCCATGCAGCCCAGCAGCGGCCCGAGCAGCAGGCACACGACCATCGGCAGCCCGGCCATCTTGGCGAGGAAGGCGACGCCGTAGGCGCCGAGACCGAAATAAGCGGCATGCCCGAAGGACGCGAGCCCACCGACCGACATCAGGAAATGCAGGCTGACGGCGAAGATCACGAAGATCGCAATCTCCGAACCGACTGTGAGAACATAATTGCCGGCGAACAGCGGCAACGTCGCCGCGATGACGAGCGCGGCAAGCGCCGCGAGCCGCTCGTTCGACGTCAGCGGCCGCCAGGGATTAACAGTGAGGCCTGGTGTCTTGCGCGCGGGCGCCTCGGGCTTGCCGAACAGACCCCAGGGCCGGACGATCAGCACCACCGCCATCACCAGGAAGACCAGGATGATGGAGATCTTCGGGAAGATCAGGATGCCGAAGGCGTTGAGCTCGGAGACCAGCACCGCCGCAACGAAGGCGCCGACGATGCTGCCGAGGCCACCGATCACGACGACGACGAAGACCTCGACGATGATCCGCAAATCCATGGCGTGATGCACGGCATCGCGCGGGATCTGGAGCGCGCCGCCGAGTGCGGCGAGGAAGACGCCGACCGCAAACACGGATGTGAACAGCCATTTCTGGTTGACGCCAAGCGCTGCGACCATGTCGCGGTCCTGCGTCGCCGCGCGCACCAGCACGCCCCAGCGCGTGCGCTGGAACAGCAGCCAGAGAATGCCGAGTACGACCGGGCTGAGCACGATCAGGAACAAATCGTAGCTCGGGATGTTCTGGCCGAAGAAATCGATGGCGCCCTTGAAGCCCGGCGCGCGGCGGCCGACGAGATCGTCGGGGCCCCAGATCAGCACGACGAGATCCTCGACCATCAAGGTCAGGCCGAAGGTCGCAAGCAGCTGGAACAGCTCGGGCGCGTGATAGATGCGGCGCAGCAGCACCATCTCGACGATGACGCCGATCAAGGCCACGGCAAACGCGGCGACGACGATCCCACCCCAGAAGCCGAACGCACCCGAAAGCCGCTCCGTCAGCGTGAAGGCGATGTAGGCGCCGATCATGTAGAAGGCGCCATGCGCGAAATTCACGATCCGCGTCACGCCGAAGATGATCGACAGGCCCGAGGCCACCAGGAACAGCGACGCTGCGCTGGCGAGACCGGTCAGAAACTGTACGACATAAAAGGCCATCGGCGGTCCGGGTTAAGAATAAGTCTCAGTATGGGGCTTCATCCTTCGAGACGGCGCTACGCGCCTCCTCAGGATGAGGTCCGGGACCCTCATGGTGAGGAGCGCGGCAACGCCGCGCGTCTCGAACCACGAGGCCCCGGTTCCTCTTCACATCAGTCCTTCGGACGCAGCTTATCGACTTCGGCGTCGCTCGGCAGATAGTCCGAGCCCTTCTTGTAAGAAGAATCCACCATCACGCCCTTGCCGTCCTTCAGCGCGGTCTTGCCGACATAGGCACCGAGCGTCGACTGGTGGTCGATCTTGCGGAAGGTGATCTCGCCGAACGGCGACGGCATCGACAGCCCCTCCGCCGCGGCGATCAGTTTCTCCGGATCGGTCGAGCCGGCCTTCGCAAGGATCGCAGCGGCCGCCTTGATGGTCTGGTAACCGACGATCGAGCCCAGGCGCGGATAGTCGTTGTACTTGGCCTGGTAGGCCTTCAGGAACGCGTCATGCTCGGGCGTCTTGATCGAGTACCAGGGATAGCCGGTCACGATCCAACCCTCCGGCGTCTCGTCCTTGAGCGGATCGAGATATTCGGGCTCGCCAGTCAGGAACGATACGACCTCGCGCCCCTTGAACAGGCCGCGGGTGTTGCCTTCACGCACGAGCTTCACGAGGTCGGCGCCGAAGGTGACGTTGAGGATCGCTTCGGGATTGGCCGCGGCAACCGCCTGCACCACCGGACCCGCGTCGATCTTGCCCTGGGGCGGCCACTGCTCGTCGACCCACTGGATGTCGGGGCGCTTCTCCGACATCAGCTTCTTGAACACCGCGACCGCGGACTGGCCGTATTCATAGTTCGGCGCGATGGTCGCCCAGCGCTTGGCCGGCAGCTTGCTGGCTGCTTCCACCAGCATCGCCGCCTGCATGTAGTTGGAGGGGCGCAGACGGAAGGTGTACTTGTTGCCCTTGGACCAGGTGATGGCATCCGTCAGCGGCTCGGCCGCGAGGAAGAACACCTTCTTCTGGTTGGCGAAGTCGCTGACGGCGAGGCCGATGTTCGACAGGAACGTACCCGTCAGCATCGCAACACCCTCGCTGGAGACGAGCTCGTTGGCAGCGGTCTGCGCATCGGCCGGCTTGCCGCCGTCGTCCTTGGAGACGACGACGAGCTTCTTGCCGTTGATGCCGCCGGCCGCGTTGACCTGTTCGACTGCGAGCTGCCAGCCCTTGCGATAGGGCTCGGTGAACGCCGGCAACAGCGAGTAGCTGTTGATCTCGCCGATCTTGATCTCCTGCGCCACGGCCGAATGAGCCATGCCGCCCGCCAGCAGCGCGAAGGCCGCGCCCACAAAAGTGTTTCTCGCTCGCATCCCAACCTCCAGTTTTGAACTCTCTACGTCTTCAGCGTGATCTTGTCGGAGAAGCTATGCCCGCCTCCCCGGTTCAAACTCTATTTCAAACCGTCTTCACCCTTCACTTCCGCAACCGTCAGCCCGCCGACGCGCGGCAAGGGACGGCCGCTATCGGTGACGGCGACCGCGACCATGATCTCGTTGGCGCGCGGCGCGTCGTTGATCTGCACCTCCATGCCGTCGAAATGGCTGCGCACGAAGGCTGCGTCCTTGTGCCCGAGCGGAATGTCCAGCGTCGTGCCCGGGCCGCTGCGCTTCTTCGACGATGGGATCAGCGCCGCGCCCTTGCTCAGGACCTTGCGCACCGGAGCGCCCATCTTCGGATGCAGGATAGCCGCCGCATGCTCCAGCTCGCCGTTCTCGCCGACAGCCGCGGCCTTGCCGTAGCTTTGCGCCTTCGCGCCATCGATGCCCAGCGCCGCCACCGCGCGCTTCGCCAGGAGCTCGCCGAGCTCCTCGCCGATCGCGATCAGGGGCGAGAGATCCTCGACATATTTGCCGGCAAAGGGATTTTCGATCACGGCGATCGCCGCTGCGCGCCGCGTCGGCGGCGAGACCTGGCGGCCCATTTCCATCTGCGTCTCTTCGACGACGGTGACGATCTTGCGGATGATCGCGCTCATGTTTCGCTTCCCTGTTCAGGCATAGACCGCGTTCTCCAGCATGCGCGGGCGCGTTCGTTGCTCTTCCATATCCCTGGTTCCGATGACAAGCATATCACCACAAAGCTGCAACACGGCACCCTCGATCAATCCACGATCGAACAATTGCCGTGCACATTCCGCGCCAGATTCCAGCGCGGCCGCGATCTCGCTCTGCGACAATTCACCGACATCGCGGGTGACGAGACGCGCGCCGAGGTCGCTGTCGGGCTGAAGCTCGTTCGCAGACTTTCTGATGATGGCGGGATGCCCGGGCAGATCGACGGCATTGGCGATGACCGTCGCGGCCGCATCGGCCTGCGATGCGGTGGCAGCCAGCACCGTGACCGCGTCGGCAATGCCGAGCGAAAAGCTGCGGCCGTGACGCCCGCTGGTCGCGATGCCGCGCACGGGATCACCTGAGTAGACCCTCATCTTGCGCAGCACGCCGGCACGATCAGGCCGATCCATCAGGCCGACCGAAAAATGCTCGCCCTCGCCGAGATGCAGCGCGATATCGCCGCCATTGTTGACATAGGCCTGATCGAGCGTCGCAGCGCCCAGCATGGCGCCAAGAATCTCCTCTGCAACGCTGCCGGCAACCGCGGCCATCGGCGTAATGAAGCAATCGGCGGCATAGGGTGCGACAGCAGCGTGCATCCGACGCGCCACCACGCCTTTTAGCGAAGTTTGCTTTTCAGCGGCCGTCCGCAGTTCCGGCAATTCCGCGCAGAGTTCGTCGAGCAGTCCGGTGAAATGCTGCGCCGCTGCCTCATAGGCCGCACGCACTGCGTCAGCGCGCCCCCTCGCCTCCACGATCAGATCAATCGGTCCATCCTGCAAATGCAGCCGCCGGCCACCAGACAGCAATGCGATTTGCGGGAGCCTGGTCATGCCCAGCGCCCTGGAATCGGATTCTGCCAGGGCAATTGGCGGACGTCGTCACCGCTCTGCACCTCGGACAGCGGCTTCACATAATCCATGTGCCCGCCGAGCGCGGCATAGTCGGACAGCTTCATCGTGAACTCGATCGGCGCGACCAGCGCCGGGGTCGGCACATAGCCGAACGCGCCTGAAGGCATCTGTGTCACGTCGACCATGTAGGTGATGCCGCCGCCCGGCCAGACATAAACAGGCGCGCCGCCGCTGGTGACGCGCGTCAGCGCGTCCTTCACCGAACGCGTCAGCCGCACCGGATTGTCGGTGACGCCGGCGCGCAAGGAGCCGCCGGCCCCCGCCATGAACAACACCGTGCACAGCGCCGGCTCGCAATTCTCCTGGATGCGCTCGACCGAGAACTTCAGGTCATCAGGCATCTCGGTTTCGACCGGCTTCAGGGCCTCGTCGAGCACATAGTAAGACGAGTGCTCGCCGGTCGTGGAGACCATCAGCATGGAGAGACCAGGCTTGGCTTCCTTGGCGTCGAACGGCCCGAGAATCGCCAGCGGATCGGAAATGTTGGTGCCGCCCCACCCCGTGCCGGGATCGGCGACCTGGAAATAGCGGCCCGGCGTCGAGCGGCGGCCCTTCATCTTGATGCCGGTGTCGGCGATGTCGAGCAGCTTGCCGGCCTGGTGCTCCGAGAGCACGCCGGTGATGTGGTCGTCGACGACGACGACCTCGTCGACCTTGCCGTGCCATTGCTTGGCGAACATGCCAATCGTCGCCGAGCCGCAGCCGACGCGCATGCGCTCTTCCTTCATGCCGTTGACGATCGGCGCCTGGCCGGCCTGCACCACCACGCTTGCGCCGCCGTCGATGGTGAGCTCGACCGCCTTGCAATTGGCGAGATCCATCAGCGTATCGCAGGTGACGCGGCCCTCTTTCTTGGAGCCGCCGGTGAGATGATGCACGCCGCCGAGCGACAGCATCTGCGAACCGTATTCGCTGGTGGTGACGTGGCCGACCGCCTCGCCCTGCGCGCGAACGGTCGCGGTTTCCGGGCCGAGATAGCGGTCGGTGTCGATCTTCACCTTGATGCCGCAATAGGAGAAGATGCCCTCGGTGACGACAGTCACCATGTCGACGCCATCGATCTCGGACGAGACGATGAAGGGCGCCGGCTTGTAGTCGGGATAGGTCGTGCCCGCACCGATCGCGGTGACAAAGGTAGAGGGCTCGTGGACGATCTTGCCGTCCCAGTCTTCGGTGCGGCTGAACGGAACGAGCTTCCCGCCATGCGAGACGGTGCGTTCCAGGATCACGTGCGGGTCGACGCGGACGAGCTTGCCGTCGTGGTTGGCATAGCGGTCGCAGGCGCCCGCCGCGCCCGGCTTGATGTAGCACATCACCGGACAGGCATCGCAACGGATCTTGTCGATGGCGGCGCTCGTCGTTTCAGTCACCATGTCCAAAGCCAGTCGACTGCGGTTATCATTCGTATACGAACGATGTTGCGCGCCCTCCCGAAGGCTGTCAAGCGGCGGTGCGGCGCAAAAGATGCGGCTGCCGCATAAAACCCCATTTGCCTATCCGCTCTGTCCACAAAGAAGGCAGTCGCGCTGCAGTGCGGCATGCGCGGCTTGCACGTTTGTGTACAAACGGTATCGTCGCGACGTAGGTTTTGATGAGCACTTGGCCACGGGCTTGGGAACGAGGATGACGCAGACACCGATCCGCCTCACCGTGAACGGCAGGATCCACGAGATCACGGCAGCGCCGCAGACACCGCTGCTCTATGTGCTGCGCAACGACCTCGCGCTCAACGGTCCGAAATATGGCTGCGGCTTGGGCGAATGCGGCACCTGCACTGTCCTGATCGACGGCGCCGCCGCGCGCTCCTGCGTGATTCCCGTGAGCGGCTGTGCAGGCCGCGACATCCTGACGCTCGAAGGGCTCGGCACGCACGACAAGCCGGATGTGGTGCAGCAGGCCTTCATCGACGAGCAAGCCGCGCAATGCGGCTATTGCCTTAACGGCATGATCATGACCACCAAGGCGTTGCTCGCGATCAACCCGCAGCCGACCGAACAGGAGGCGCTGGCGGCGCTGCGCTACAATCTCTGCCGCTGCGGCACCCATGTCGAGATCCTGCGCGCGGTGATGCGCGCATCCGGCCAGATCACTGAGGCCGTTGATTGATGGCCTCCCCTCTTTCGAACGGAGCTGAGCGGCAATCCGGTTCGCTCGTCGTCGTCCGCACCGTGGACGAAGTCACGTCCGAAACCTTCGTCCGCATCACCGCGGATGGATCGGTCTCGGCCTATAACGGCCATGTCGATCTCGGCACCGGGATCCGCACCGCACTCGGCCAGATCGTCGCCGAAGAGCTGGATGTGTCCTTTGCGCGCGTCGTCGTGGTGCTCGGCGATACCGCCGTGGTTCCAAACCAGGGCGCGACGATCGCGAGCGAGACCATCCAGATCACCGCCGTCCCCCTGCGCAAGGCCGCCGCGCAAGCGCGGCACTTTCTGATCGCGCGCGCAGCCGAGCGGCTGGAGCTGCCGGCCAGCGACCTCAAGATCGAAGACGGCCTCGTGCGCGGGCACAACCGCAGCGTCAGCTATGGCGAACTGATCGGCGGCGAGACCATTCGCCTCGAGCTTGCCGACGACGTCGCACTCAAGTCCGTTGGCGACTACGCCATCGTGGGCCAGTCGACGCCCCGCGTCGACCTGCCCGCCAAGGCGACGGGCGAGTTGACCTTCGTGCACGACATTAGGGTGCCCGGTATGCTGCACGGCCGGGTGGTGCGTCCGCCCTATGCCGGCGTCGATGCCGGGCCGTTCGTCGGCACCAGCCTGATCGCGGTGGATGAGGCCTCGGTACGCGACATTCCCGGCATCATTGCCGTCGTGCGCATCGGCGATTTCGTCGGCGTGGTCGCCGAGCGCGAGGAGAACGCGATCCGCGCGGCGGAGCAGCTCGCGGTGAGCTGGAAGCCGACACCTCATCTAACCGATCTCGCCGACGTCGAGACCGCGCTGCGCGCCCATCCATCGACGCCGCGCACGCTGATCGACAAGGGCGATGTCGATGCTGCGATATCGGGCGCGGCCAAGCCGATGCAGCGCACTTATGTGTGGCCGTACCAGATGCACGCCTCGATCGGGCCGTCCTGCGCAGTCGCCGATGTCCAGGACGGCGACATCCGCGTCTGGTCCGGCACGCAGAACCCGCATGTCCTGCGCAGCGATCTGGCGCTCCTGATCGAGCGTCCCGAGAGCGAGATCGAGGTGATCCGCCTGGAGGCCGCCGGCTGCTACGGCCGCAACTGCGCCGATGACGTCACCGCGGACGCGCTGCTGCTGTCGCGCGCCGTCGGCCGGCCCGTGCGCGTGCAGCTGACGCGCGAGCAGGAGCACGCCTGGGAGCCCAAGGGCACGGCGCAGCTCATCGACGTCAATGGCGGGCTCGACGCGGACGGCGGCGTCGCCGGCTACGACCTCGCCACGCGCTACCCTTCCAACGCTGCGCCGACATTGGCGCTGCTGTTGACGGGGCGAATCTCGCCGGTGGCCGATGTGCTCCACATGGGCGACCGCACCGCGATTCCGCCTTACGACTACGACCACATGCGCGTCGTCGCCCACGACATGGCGCCGATCGTGCGCGCGTCCTGGTTTCGCGGTGTCTCGGCGCTGCCGAACACGTTCGCGCATGAATCCTATATCGACGAGGCCGCGACCGAGGCCGGCGTCGATCCGATCGAATACCGCCTGCGTTACCTGAAGGACCAGCGCGCCGTCGATCTCGTCAATGCGGTGGCCGAGCGCGCGGGCTGGACGCCCCGGCCTGTCCGCGAAGAGAAAAACGGCGACATCGTGCACGGGCGCGGCTTTGCCTATGCGCTCTATGTCCACAGCAAGTTTCCCGGCTATGGTGCGGCGTGGTCGGCCTGGATTGCCGACGTTGCGGTGAACAAGTCCACCGGCGATGTCAGCGTCACGCGCGTCGTCGCCGGGCAGGACTCCGGCCTGATGATCAATCCGGACGGCGTGCGCCACCAGATCCACGGCAACGTCATCCAGTCCACCAGCCGCGCGCTGATGGAGGAGGTTTCGTTCGAGCGCGGCGCGGTGGCGGCGCGCGAATGGGGCGCTTATCCGATCATCCCGTTCCCCGACGTGCCCAAGATCGACGTGCTGATGTTGCCGCGTCAGGACCAGCCGCCGCTCGGCGTCGGCGAGTCCGCCTCGGTGCCGAGCGCAGCCGCGATCGCCAACGCGATCTTCGATGCCACCGGCGTGCGCTTCCGCGAGCCGCCGTTCACGCCCGAGCGTATCCTGAGGGGGTTGCACGCTGAAACATCGCCCGTGCCGCAAGCCCTGCCCGCGCCCGCTGCGCCGCCGCCGTCACGCATCTGGCAGAATCCGTTCGCCAAGCGCGCCGGCATCTTCGCGACGATCGCGGCCGTCTGCACCGCCGCGATCGGCGTCGGCGCGGCCCTCTTGCCCGGACGCGCCATCGCGCCGATCGCGCGGCCTGATGCCTCGGTCTATTCCGCGGCGACGATCGCGCGCGGAGAGCAACTCGCAGCACTCGGCAATTGCGCGGAGTGCCACACCAGCCTCAATGGCGTGCTCAACGCCGGCGGCCGCGCACTTCAGACGCCGTTCGGCACGATCTACTCAACCAACATCACGCCTGACGTCGAGACCGGCATCGGCGCCTGGTCCTATCCCGCCTTCGAGCGCGCGATGCGCGACGGGCTGCACCGCGACGGACGGCAGCTCTACCCCGCCTTCCCCTACACCCATTTCGCCAAGACCAGCGACGCCGACATGCAGGCGCTCTACGCCTACCTGATGACCCAGCCTTCGGTTCGCGCCACAGCGCCGGCGAATGCGCTCGCCTTCCCGTTCAACCTCCGCCCGCTGCTTGCGGGCTGGAATGCCCTGTTCCACAGGACGAGCGAATTCAAGCCCGATCCCGCCAAATCCGAGCAGTGGAACCGCGGCGCCTATCTCGTCGAGAGCCTCGGCCATTGCACCGGGTGTCATTCGCCGCGCAACGCGCTCGGCGCGGAGCAGCGCAATGCGTATCTCGCGGGTGGATTTGCCGAGGGCTGGGAAGCGCCGGCCCTGACCTCGCTCTCGCATGCGCCGATTCCATGGAGTGAAGACGAACTCTTCGCCTATTTGCGCACCGGCCAGTCGCGTTATCACGGCGTGGCGGCCGGTCCGATGGCGCCGATCGTCAGGGATCTCACGGCGCTACCCGACCAGGACATCCGCGCGATGGCGATCTACCTCAACTCGTTCAACGACCCCGCAACCGATACGCAGACGCAGGATGCGCTCGCCGCGAAGCTCGAAGGCGCAACGCAAGTCGCGACCGCCGCTTCCACCGGAGCGCGGCTCTATCAGGGCGCCTGCGCCGTCTGCCACGAGGTCGGCGGCCTGCCGCTGTTCGGCAGCCGGCCCTCGCTCGCGCTCAACAGCAATCTGCACAGCAGAATGCCGGACAATCTTGTCCAGGTGATCCTGCACGGCGTCACCGAGCCCGTCTCCAGCGACCTCGGCTACATGCCCGCCTTCAAGAACAGCATGAGCGACGCACAAGTCGAAGAGCTCGTCACCTTCCTGCGCCGGCAGTTCGCGCCGGACAAGCCGGCCTGGACCGGCGTCCGCGAGACGATCGCGCGCGTGCGCACCTCAACGCATTGATGGAGCACGACCTAATCGGAAAGCCGCTTCACACTTTGCGCTAACGCGGCCCTTCGGGTCCGGGTCATGCTCTAGCCGTGCTTCTTCGCCTCCACCGGCGGTGTGCCGTGGGTGTGGAACGACTCGATCGTCTTCAATCCCCACGCCTGGCCCTTCTTGCGCTCCTCCTCGGTCCACACGATCGGCTTCCAGTCGGGGGCGAGGATGAGGCGCGCGCCGGCATTGGCGACCTCGACGCGGTTGCCGCCGGGCTCGTAGACATAAAGGAAGAAGGTCTGCTGGATCGCGTGCTTGTGCGGGCCGGTCTCGATGTGCACGCCGTTCTCCAGGAAGATATCGGCGGCGCGCAAAATCTCCTCGCGGCTGTCGAGCGCGTAGGTGACATGGTGGAAGCGGCCGGGTGTGCCGGAGTGGTCGAGCGAGTAGGCGAAGTCGTAGCTCTTGTTCGACATCGTCAGCCACATCGCCGCTTCCCGCCCGTCGTTGAGCACGATCTGCTCGGTGAGGCGGCAGCCGAGATAGTTTTCGAAGAACTCGCGGTTGGCCTTGATGTCGACGGCGAGGCAGTTGAGGTGATCGAGGCGGCGGACATTGACGCCGCGCGCGGGAAAGCGTTGCGCCTGGTTCTTCAGCGCGGGTCTAAGCTCCGGCGGCGCCTGGTACCATTCGGTCTCGTAATAGAGCTCGACGATATGGCCGTCAGGGTCGCGGCAGCGGAAGGTCGGCCCCTGCCCCATGTCGCCGTCGATCCAGCCGATGTCGAAGCCGGAGCCTTTCAGCGCGGCGACGCGGCGCTCCAGCGCCTGCTGGCTGCGCGCGCGCAGCGCCATATGCTCCATGCCTGATGTCTTCGACGCCGTCAGCTTGAGCGAATAGCGCTCATAATCGTCCCAGCCGCGCAGGTAAACCGACTCGCCCTTCTGCCCGCTGACGGTCATGCCCATGACGTCGACGAAGAATTTCAGGCTCTCGTCGGGCTTCGGCGTCAGCAGCTCCATGTGGCCGAGATGAGCAAGATCAAGGATCGGTTCGGGCTGCATGCTTTCCTCCAGGCGTGACTGCGATCCGCCGGACCGGATCGCGCAACCGGACGCAAGGCTGCAAACGCGCTCGAGCGTACGGGGGCGGCATCCAGGCCGCAGGTTCATTTGTACTAATGTACAAATGATTAGGTCCCGTCAACAAATCAAAACATGGCCGTCCGGATCGAGTGACGCGCCAGCCGGGATGACCTCCATCCCCGAACGGCGGACCGACTGGCCGAATGGTAAAATCTTCCTTAAGCGCTGTCGGGCCTATCGGCCTAGAAAAGCGGCATCCCCCTACCGATTCCGCCCGCAAGTATGCATTAGGAGCAAATCTCTCAACCGAATTGTCGCAGATTTAACAAAGCCCCCGCGCCTGCCGTTTAACCGTTTGTCCAGCCGCGGCACGCATAGTCAGGGTTAAACCCCTTGCTCATGCCAGGTTCATTCATCGTGACATCCTTTGGACGCGTGATTTCGGTACGCGGGTCGCTCGCCCGGGTCGGGCTGCTGGCGGCAAGCCAGATGCCGGTCTCAGAAATTCGGGCCACCGTCGGCCGTTTCGTCAGCATCCGCTGCGCCAGCTCGGTGATCGTCGCCATGATCACCGAGGTGTCCTGCGAGAACCTCTCGAGCTCCGACTACATCGCCATCGCGTCGGTCGACCTGCTCGGCGAAATCCACAATGCCGCCGACAAGGCCAAGTTCCAGCGCGGCGTCACCAACTATCCCACCATCGGCGATTCCGTCGACCTGATCACGAGCCAGGAGCTGCGCACGATCTACGCGCCGACCGGATCGGACCAGATCAATGTCGGCTTCCTCCAGCAGGACCGCTCCGTCGTCGCCTATGTCGACGTCGAGGAAATGCTCTCCAAGCATTTCGCGGTGCTGGGATCGACCGGCGTCGGCAAATCCACCGGCGTGTCGCTGCTGCTCAACGAGATCCTGAAATCACGCCCGAACCTGCGCATCTTCCTGCTCGACGTGCACAACGAATATGGCCGCTGCTTCGGCGATCGCGCGCTGGTGCTCAACCCGCGGAACCTGAAGCTGCCGTTCTGGCTGTTCAACTTCGAGGAAATCGTCGACGTGCTGTTCGGCGGCCGCGCCGGCGTGCCCGAGGAGCTCGACGTCCTCGCCGAGGTGATCCCGATCGCCAAGGGCATCTACACCCAGTATCAGAACACCGATCGGCTCGGCCTGAAGCGCATCGATCCCAAGCAGGTCGGCTTCACCGTCGACACGCCGGTGCCATACCGCCTGGTCGATCTGATCTCGCTGATCGACGAGCGCATGGGCAAGCTGGAAAACCGCTCCTCTCGCATCATCTATCACAAGCTGATCTCGCGCATCGAGGCCGTCCGCAACGACCCGCGCTACGCCTTCATGTTCGACAACGCCAATGTCGGCGGCGACACCATGGCCGAGGTGATCAGCCATCTGTTCCGCCTGCCCGCCAACGGCAAGCCGATGACGGTGATGCAGCTCGCCGGCTTCCCGGCCGAGGTCATCGATTCCGTCGTCTCGGTGCTGTGCCGCATGGCCTTCGACTTCGGCCTGTGGAGCGACGGCGTGTCGCCGATGCTGTTCGTCTGCGAAGAGGCGCACCGATATGCCTCCGCCGACCGCAATGTCGGCTTCGGCCCGACCCGCAAGGCGGTGTCGCGCATCGCCAAGGAAGGCCGCAAATACGGCGTCTATCTTGGCCTCATCACCCAACGTCCAGCCGAGCTCGACGCCACCATCATCTCCCAGTGCAACACGCTGTTCACGATGCGTCTGGCCAACGAGCGCGACCAGGCGCTGCTGCGCGCCGCGGTGTCGGATGCCGCCGCGAACCTGCTGTCCTTCGTGCCATCACTCGGCACCCGCGAAGTCCTGGCGTTCGGCGAAGGCGTCGCGCTGCCGACCCGCCTGCGCTTCAAGGAGGTGCCGCCGCACCAATTGCCGCGCGGCGAAGCCACCATCTCAAGCGTGCCGTCGGTCACCTCCGGTCACGACATGCATTTCGTCGGCGCCGTGCTCGAGCGCTGGCGCGGCGCCACCTCGCAACGCGACGTGCCGAACGACCCGGTGTTCTCGCAGCCGCCCGCAAAGACGCTCGCGACCGCCGAAGCGCCGATGCTGCAGCCCTCGATGGGGCTGGACCCGGATCGCTTCTCGCTGCTGAAGAAGCCACTGCGGTAAGGAACGGACACCGCTTCGGCAAATTCCGCTGTCATGCCCCGGCTTGACCGGAGCATCCAGTACGCCGCGGCCCCTCGATTCAATCACGATCGCCTCTGGAATTTCCCGAACAGCGGACAGTCGTGAAAGACGGGGAATGCCCCCGGATATCGCGGCTCAAGGCCGCGTCTCGCGGATAGCCCAAGGCTTGTCCTTCGTGCTACCTTTGCCTTTTAGAGCCGGTTTGAGCACGCGGGGCGCGAAGATGTCCGTGGGCGGTGCCAATATTGCGGATCGTAACATCATAACGGTGCTCGCCGTCGACATGGTGGGTTCAACTCGCCACATCGCGGCTTGCGATCCCGATGAAGCTCAAGCGTTTTTGGACCAGTGGCTGGATCACATCCGCAACTCCGTGGAGCGTCTCGGGGGACAGATTGTCCACTATGCGGGAGACGGTGGCATTGCCATATTCGGCTGGCCAACCGCATATGAGGATCATGCGGATCGTGCGTGCATCGCAGCCTGGGACATTCAGAGTCATAGCCAGTCGTCCGGCCCCAGGGGAGATCCGGTCAATTTTCGCGTCGGACTTCACTCCGGCCTGGTCGGCTTACGCATAGGCGGCAAAAATGCCATCGCCCGCTTCGACGTTGCCGGAGCGACCGTGCACGTTGCTGCCAAGCTGCAGCAGGAAGCAGCGGCAGGCGAGATCAGGGTTAGCGCCGAAACCGCAAAGCTGTGCCGATCGCCACTCGGCCTTACGGCGCACAAGACGACTTCGGGAATCGCCGATCGGGTCATCGAGGCCTACACGCTAAATGCCCGGCCGGACGATGTCGATCACAACGAAATCGCCAGCCGCTATCAAAATCCGATCGTGAATCGGGTCGACGAACTTGCGGCGCTTCGGGAGCTCCTCCCGCGCCCGGGCGCCAAAAGCTGCTCCGTCACGCTGCTGGGCGAACCAGGTATCGGTAAGAGCCGCCTTGCGACAGCCGTAATGACCGAGGCACTGACATCCGACGTGCGATGCTGCGTCTTTTATGGCGGCGTACAGAAACGTGCCACCGCATTCGCCGCCGCCCGCACCTTGGTGGGCGACATGCTCGCTGCAAACAGCTCATCTTCGGATGCACATATTCGTGAGGCTCTCGCGGAACTGCACATCGAGGCAGCCGATCGCAGAAAGCTCGAAGCCCTATTCATCGCCGGAAAAGCGTCCTCTCGCCAACGATTGACCGACAATACGCAAACGCAAATTGCACGTGCACTTGTCAATGCCTTCCTCGCATTGGCGCTTGATAGACCAACTCTCTTGCTGATCGAAGACCTCCAGTGGATCGATCCGGAAAGCCGCCATTTCCTGAAATTGCTCGCGCGCGCAAGTACCCCAAAGCCGCTTTGCATATTGCTGACCGGACGTCCGGAATCATCAGACCAGTCCATGGAGATTGCGGACTCGCTCATTCATCTACAACCGCTGTCGCGGGCCTGCATGGAGGCTTTGGGACGCCAATTGTGGCCGAAAACTCGATCCCCGACCGTGTTTGCGAGAGCAATCGATCGCGCCGACGGCGTCCCCTTCGTATTGGAAGAGTTCTTGCGTTCGGCGGACGCGACGAACGCAACGAGCGAACATTCGCTGCCTCAGAGCGTCGAGTCCGTGATTCATGCGCGCCTGCAACGGCTTTCTCCGAAGTTGAAGGCATTCGTGCAGACGCTCAGCCTGCTGGGAGAGGAGGTCGAAATCCAATTGGCTACGACGGTGCTCGGCGTGGACGTAGGCGAGCTGCTGACTGCGTTGTTCGAGCTTGCCCGATTTGCTTTTGTCCATCCGCTTGCGGGTAACTCCGTGCGTTTCCGGCATCAGATCATCGCCGAGGCCTGTGCAAACACGATACCGCGTGGCCGGCGTCTGGAAATCCACCAGGCCGCTGTCCAGGCGATCATTCGGCGTTACCCGAATCTGGATGGTCGTTACGAACAGTTGGCCTTTCATGCAGAGGAAGCCGGAGATGCTGATGCTGCACTTGGCTACCTCTGGGACGCCGCCGTCGAAGCGCGCCGGAACGCCGCAGCCTCATCGCTCAGTTTGATATACGACCGGGCGCTCAAGCTCATCGAGCGTCTTGGGGAAGCCGCCGAAGAAAAATATGTCGACTTCGGTCGAATGAGCTTCGCTTCGATGCTGCAACTCGGCGAATTCAAAAAAGTAAATATGCATTTGCCACGGACGTTGGAGCTGGCGCGGCGCCAAGGCAGGATTGCTCACGTGTGCAGCGTCCAGTCGCAACTCGGGATGGTCTACTGGTTTGAGGGCCGGTATGAAGAAGGGCTGCAAATAACGAGCGAGGGACTGAGGACGGCTCGAGCGCTGAAATCGACTGCACTCATATTTTCAAATCAGACCATCATGGCAAATGTGTTGCACAGCATGGGCCACGTCCATCGCGCGATTGCGGCGATGGACGAACTGAATGAAATGCTCACAGGAGAACTCGAGACTGCCCGTCTCGGGACACCGGCCGGTCCAAAATGCACGGTTTTGGCATTCAGGAGCTGGTTCATGAATGCAACAGGTCAATATGCGGAGGCGCTCGGATTCGCATTGCGTGCATTGGAGATCGCAGTTCGCGAACAGGATTCATATGGGCAAGTGCTCGCCCGCATTACGATGGGACGAAATCTCCTCATGCTCCATCGAAATGACCAGGCTGTGGAATGCTTGTCGATTGCAAGGGAGATCGTCGAACGTAACGGCTACGATGCCAGCAAGGCCAACCTGACCGGAGCAATGGCGACCGCTCTGGCACGAACAGGCCAGGCACATCAGGCCGTCGACCTGATAGACGCCCGTATGGAGAGCGGCACGCATCTGCGGACAGGCCAGATCGAGCTCTGCCTTCTCTATGCGGGTTACGCTGAGGCTCTCGTTCGGGACGGGAAATCCGAACGTGGCCTGAGCGCCTTGGATGACGCTCTTTCCATCGCCAGGACCATCAGGAACCCATGGCTGATTGTCGAATGTCTTGGTTTGAGGGTGCGACTGCTCGCCGAGGCGAAGCCTGGCACCGCCCGCGTCGCTGAGGATCTCGCCGAGATGCACGCGATTTGCGATCAGTTTGGCATTGTTGCCTGGGACGGATCCCGGCTCGCGGTTTAGCAAGGCCGCTCGTGTCGAGACACACCAGTTCACCGGGCCCGTTTCGTGGGCTCGCCGCGCTTCAACGGGCGCGGCATGCAATCCGGGGCTCCGACCCGGAGCAACGACCTTGACGGGACTTTGCCAAGAAGTACAATCTCGAGCATCGGACGGCTATTTCTGACAGCTCTCGTCGCTACCGGGCGAGCTGCGTCTCGCCGAGCTGCGCATATCTCCACAAATTCTGATTTCGAGAAAACGGGTGGTTCAATTGTAGTTCACGGAGGCTCATGCGATGCGTCGTGTCGCTTTCCTCATTCGCTTTGCGCTGGTCGTCGCTGCAAGTTCGGGAATTGAGACCGCTCTCGGCGATCCGATATATGTCGACCAAGGCCCGACATGGACAGCGGAAGACAGGGCTGACTACTACACGCGCGACCAAGGCTCCCGCTTAATCAACCTCACCTGGTTACGGGCATTGAAAGCGAAGGACGGACAACCGTTCCTCTCGGATGGTCTTACCCGATACGGCTTTCTCCCAAATCCGGGCAATAATACCAACCTCCCCGTCGGCCTCCACACCACGGGTCCCGCAGAGTCCCAGATGGTCGGGATAACATGCTCCGCGTGTCACACGCGGCAGGTTGAAGTTGGGGGCAAGACGTACCGCATCGACGGCGGTCCGGCGTTTATGGATTTCCAGGAGTTCCTGAGCGACCTGGACAAGGCGGTAGGAGACGTAACCGCAAGCGACACGGCATTCGCTGCATTTGCTGCGGCCGTCTCCCAACCTGCGACACCTTCTGCTGCCGATGTTGCCGCACTACGTCAGAGGGTTGATGCATGGCACCGGCGCGTTCATGCATTCGTGACCGGTACATTGCCGCCAGTTGGTTGGGGCCCCGGACGTCTGGACGCGATCGGGATCATCTTCAACCGCATATCCGGCACCGACGTTGGGCCGCCGCCCGATTTTTTGATCCCGGAGAACATGAAGATTGGCGATGCTCCGGTGCGCTATCCTTTCCTGTGGAATTCACCGATGCAGAACCAGACCGACTGGGCCGGTTTTGTGTTGAATGGAAACCGCGTCTTCGCACTAGCCCGGAACGCGGGACAGGCTCTCGCATTCGGCAACTTCGAACCAAGGCGCTCGTTCGGCCCGTTCTTCAACTATGCCAACTCCATCAACTTCGATGGACTGAAACGACTTGAGGAATTGCTCCAGAAGATGGGCCCGCCAAAATGGCCATCAGATTGGCCTATCGACTCGAAGCTGGCTAAAGACGGTCAAAAAATCTTCGAGAGGCAGTGCAGCAAGGGGTGTCACGAGAAGAAGGAAGTCCGTGCCCTGCGCGACCTGTTTGTTACGACGTGGGTGACGCCGGTTCAGAACGTCGGCACCGACACACGTCAATTCGACGAGCTTGGTTGGAGGGTGAAGACCGGCGCGCTGAAGGGAGCAGGTATCCCGTTGATCGCCAGGCACCTCGAGGAGGAGGATTATGCCGTCCACATGATGTTCAGTGCAGTCGCCGGAGCGATCCTCGACAATAAGCTGTATCTGGGGAGCGACGTCGGCCCCGGTGACGGCTTTGGCTCCTCGTTGCCTCCCAACGCCCAAAAGGCGCCCTCCACATCCCTCTCTCTGTCACCGGCTCCGGTCAAGGCGTCCATCGCGCCGCCCAGCAGCGCGCAACCTCCGAACCAGCCAGAAAGCCTGACGATCGAACCTGGGACGCTTCTTGAGCGGACCCTCAACAGAGGCGAGTATGAAGCTCGCGTGCTGGAGGGAATTTGGGCCGCGGCGCCTTATTTGCACAACGGCTCGGTGCCGACATTGGCGGAATTGCTCGTACCGCCTGCGAAGCGCATGTCACAATTCAAAGTTGGCGCGAGATACGACATCAAGAATGTTGGTCTTGACGTCACACAAGAGGGGCCAACTCGTCCAGTCACCGATTGCAATGACCTCAATTCAGGAAACAGCCGGTGCGGGCATGACTATGGCACGCGCTTGAGCGACGACGAAAAGAAGGCACTCCTCGAATATTTGAAGACTCTTTGAGAGCCTCGGCTCTGTCTGCGCTAGCCAGGATGTAGTCCGCGCATGCGCTTTGCGCTAAGGACTGCGATCGACTATGTTCCGCGCTTCCCCGAGAGCCCCATCCGGAACATCGTCATGCCCCTTCCTCCTTCACAACGCTTCCCCGCACCCGCCCTCGACACGCTCCCCGACGACATCCGCACGCGCCTGCTCGCCGTGCAGGAGAAGAGCGGCTTCGTGCCGAACGTGTTCCTGACGCTGGCGTACCGGCCCGACGAGTTCCGCGCGTTCTTCGCCTATCACGACGCGCTGATGGAGAAGGACGGCGGCCTCACCAAGGCCGAACGCGAGATGATCGTGGTCGCGACCTCGGCGGCCAACCAGTGCCAGTATTGCGTGATCGCGCACGGCGCGATCCTGCGCATCCGCGCCAAGAACCCGCTGATCGCCGACCAGGTCGCGGTGAACTATCGCAAGGCCGACATCACGCCGCGGCAAAAGGCGATGCTCGATTTCGCGATGAAGGTCTCGGCCGACGCACAGCGCGTCTCCGAGGAGGACTTCGGGGCGCTTGCACCGCACGGCTTCAGCGACGACGACATCTGGGACATCGCCGCGATCTCCGCCTTCTTCGCGCTGTCCAATCGGCTGGCAAACTTCACCGGCATGAGGCCGAACGAGGAGTTTTACCTGATGGGGCGCTTGCCGAAAAAATGACGGAGCTCGACTGGTCCGAAATCCTTGCTCGTCTCGGTGCCGCGACCGTCGCCGCCGGCGCGATCGGCCTCGACCGCGACCTGCACGGCAAACCGATCGGGCTGAAGACGCTCGGCATCGTCGGGCTCTCCACGGCGACCGTGGTTCTGCTCGCCCTGCAGCTCGCCGAGCCAACCAGGGTCGCCGATGCCACCAGCCGCGTCATCCAGGGCATCCTCACCGGCATCGGCTTTCTCGGCGCCGGCGTCATCGTGCATCAGAGCATGGGATTTCGCGTCCGCGGGCTGACCAGCGCCGCCTGCACCTTTCTCGCGGCCTGCATCGGCATCGTCTGCGGCGCCGGACAGTGGAAGATCGTCGCCGTCGCGCTGGCGCTCGCCTTCGTGCTGCTGACGGTGGGCCGCCACATCGAGCGACGGCTGCACCGCATGCTCGGCGGCAAGGGGGATGCGCACACCGCGGAGACGTCTCCGGACGCGCCGCCGCGGACCTAGCCGGCTGCGCCAGCACGCGGCTCTCACATCCGTCACGTTTTCCGTCGCTGGCTCCAGAAGCTTCCGACACCGACGATGGCGGTGACGAGCAGAACGGCAACGAAGGTCTGGATGATCGTGAAATTCAGGGCATCGCGCGCGACGAACAGCGCGGTGATGGCACCGGCAACGATGAACAGAATGCGAAAGATTGCGCTCACGGTGATGCCTCCGGGTCAGCATGACTCGGAGCCACCTGCGCCCTCGACATTCAGGCAACACCGGTTCGGCAATCATGCCGACGGACCATAGCGCCCTGCACCGATACGAATTTGCGGTAGGTCAAGTCGCCTGCGCGCCTCAAAGCGTTGGCGACTGATGCAGGTAACGGCCGTCGAAATCGGCAAGTTCCAAGAATTTCCGCTCGTCCAGCACCGTGACGCGGCCGCGGTGCAGCTCGACGATGCCCTCCTGCCGCAACTGCTTGATCACGCGGTTGGCGTGCACCCCGGTGATTCCCAGGGCTTCGCCGATCTGCTCCTGGGTCAGCGGCATCTCGAAGCTGTTGCCGTCAAGACGCCCGATGACCCGGAGGCGTTCGCGCAGCTCGATCATGACATGGGCAAGCCTTGCGGGCGCGGGACGCTGGCCGACATTGACGATCCATTCGCGAAACATGGCAGCGTCGATCAGCGTGTCTCGCCAGAACAACTCGGCGACGCTTGGACTGCGCTGGTGCAATTTTCGCAGCGTTTCGTGACTGATGAAGCCGAGCGTGCATGGCGTCAGCGTCGACAGATCGTGATCCATCACATGCAGGAACAGGCTCATCAGGTCGGGGATCTCGCCGGGGATGTGGATAGAGAGGATCTGACGCTTGCCGCTTGCTATCGTCTTGGAACGCGCACAGAAGCCATCTGCGATCAGGCAGCAATCGGTTGCGCGCTCGCCGTCGTGCACCACGGGCGCCTCCGCCGGATATTGACGAACCGCGATTGGGAGCGCCTCGATCTCCTTCACGTCGTCGTCCGAGATGCCTGAAGATGTACGCAAACGCCTGACAAGCGCAGCACGGATCGTATCGCTAGGCACGCGAGCTAGCTCCGGTTGGTATGAGGTGGGATCTGTATTGCAATCCCTGGCGCCGAAGCGCCGCTGCAATGAAAAACCCGCGATCCACGCCCCCGGTTCCAACAAAAGTTAAGGACGCCACTCGCCTCCCCATGGTTGGCTTTGCGCCGGAAAGGTGCAGCCATGACCAAGAAGCGCAACCGCACGCGACCGGCCCTGTCACTCCAGGAGCGCCTGAACAGGTTCACGCAGGACGCCCGCGCCGCGGCCAAGAAGCTGCCCGCCGGCACCGAACGCCACACACTCTTGCAGAAGGCGCGCAACGGCGAGGCAGCCGCCGAGATCGAACGCCTTCTGTCCTCACCCGGCCCGCAGCACCAGAAGTGATCGTCCCACCGTTGCGTAGCGGCGACTGCGAGGCGCTACACCGCTAGCGCTGCGCCATCAACTCGAGCGCCGGAGCAAAGCGCTCAGAGAATGTCAGCGTCTTGGCGTGGCGAACTGCAGCAAACGATGCCGAGATTCCTGCTGTGGCGACTGCGAGCAAGGCGATTACGAAAACCAGACGGCGCATTTCGGCCTCCTGTGTGAGCTCGACTACCCACCAGAGATGGGGTGGCTCTGTTTCAGGACGGTTTCATCCCTGCAGAAAATGACTTCGCTCAAGCGGCTGTGATGAGATCCGGCTTCTCGGGCCGCCGCGCCGTAACCAACTAATAATCATCGTCGTTGTCTTGCGACGGTCGCGAGCGGCAACGGGAATTTCGCGCCAGCGACCACGATCATGAATCGCAAGACTGCCGCGATAAGCAGTATTCGCGGGAACGCGGAGTCATCGAGGATTGCTCAAATGAACGTCGTCATCCGGAGGCTCAATGTCTGTGGCACCTCGTCGTCGGCTCGTGCCAAATCCGAACGCCCTTCCTGGCAACCCAGGACCGCGCGCTGGTCGTGAGCTACGCCCGGCGCGTCTACCCCGGCGCCAAGATCTTTCAGCGCGACTGATGCGAGCGGTTGCGCCTAATCGTCATCCGCCGGCCCGCACCAGCCGGGCAGATAGATAGCGTCCTTGCTCTTGGCCGCGGACAGGGCCTTCTCGAGCGCCTTGTCGAAATTGGCATCGACCGCCTTGCGCGTCAGTTTCCGGCGCAGAAAGTCGGCCCACAGGAATTCCGAGAACGGCGTGGTATCCTTGGCGAAGCCGCCCATGCGGCGGAGCTCGCCGGCAAGGCTCCGGAACGGATCGTCCTTGAGATCGACGACCGATTTCGGCAGATCGCGGAACGGACGCCGCTCGCCCTTGGAATCGTAAGGATAGACCCAGCGCTTGTTGTCCATCACGCCCCAGAAAGCTTCGCGCTCGACCATTCTGAGGTCGCCGACCACGGTCACCAGCACTTCCTTGACGCCCTCGTCGTGCAATGCGCGGCCGAGATGATGATGGTCGATCACGTAGTAGCGCTGGTCCGGTCCGTAGACGACGGGGATCATGTGATTGCCGAGCAGGTCGGCCTGCTTCTTCTTGCCGTGCTCGCGCCAGCGCTTGCGCTTCTCCTTGACCTCGCGCATGCCGACCGTCATCTGCGTCGGCCGGAGCGACAGGATCGGCACCGGATGCACTCTCGGTTCGCGTGCGTTGGTGGTGGTCATGATGAAGGCCCCTCACATGGTTGCAACCGGTGGTCCGGTTCCCTTGATTATGCCATGGGCCCCGCGGCGGCAAAATGCGTTCGATCCGGCCGCGGATATCACAAGCAGATGTTCACGGGAGCCGACGGTGCGTGCTTCGGCGGTGTTGTTGCAACGCAACCTCCGCTTCCTGTCACCGACCTGACAGCCGGCGCCGCGTTCGCTCGCGAGCCGCTCCGGAAATATGCCATGCAAGATAGTGCGAAAGCGCAATGCACGTGCGCGTTGAGAAGATTTTCTGCAAGGCATTCACGACGTATGCTATCTAAAAACCGCTGCTTCGGAGTGATCCCCGCACCATGAAAACACAGCGGCCCATCAGCTCGGATGACGAGCACCGGGTGCTCCAGTTCAGGCCGCGCAACGCGTCTCCCCCGCCGGTCCAACGGGGCAGCGGTACCGTCCAGCCGCTGCGCGTCGCGCCCGAGCCGCTCGACCTGTCGCGCTACGAGAAGCCCCGCCCGGAACCGGACAATTTCCGCCACCGCATGCTCGCCAATATTGCGGCGCTCGCCTTCACCATCGCGCTGACCGCGATCGGGATCTGGCTCGCGGTGAGCATTGCCGACCTGCGCCGCACCCAGGATTGCGTACTGATGGGGCCGCCGCGACTGCGCCAAGATCACGACGCCCCATATCTAGGCACCCCCCGGGTGAAAAGGCCGCCGACGGCATCCCCAGCCCTGTCGCCGGGGCCGCCCGGCTCCATTGAACTCAGGGCGGCGCTCCGATATACGGGCTTTCGACCCGGCCAGAGGGGGGGGTTGAGGGCGTCATCGGGGCGCGATGCCCACCCACCGTTCCACTCTGGAACCTCAGACAAATATCAGCAATATATCAAAGGCTTAGTGATGTCCTCCACATTCGATCAGGTCGCTACGATCATCGCTGAAACCTGCGACATCCCGCGCGACACGATCACGCCGGATAGCCACGCCATCGATGACCTCGGCATCGACAGCCTCGATTTCCTGGACATCGCGTTCGCGATCGACAAGCAGTTCGGCATCAAGCTGCCGCTGGAAAAATGGACCCAGGAGGTCAACGACGGCAAGGCGACCACCGAGCAGTATTTCGTGCTGAAAAATCTGTGCGCCCGCATCGACGAACTGGTTGCGGCCAAGGGCGCGAGCGCCTAAGCGCGCGGTCATGCAACTCGAATACTTCCACATGATCGATCGCGTCGTCGACCTCAACGTCGACGCGAAGACGATTGTCGTCGAAGCCCTGGTCCCCAAGGAGAGCACGATCTTCGAGGGGCACTTCCCGGGCTATCCCCTGATGCCCGGCGTGCTCCTGATCGAATCGATGGCCCAGGCCTCGGGCTGGCTTCAGCTCGGCGTGCTCAAGTTCGAGCGCATGCCGATCCTGGCCGCCGTCAAGGAGGCCAAGGTCCGCGGCTCGGTCTTCCCCGGCGATCTCATGACCATCGAGGCGACCCTGTCGCATCAGGGCTCGGGCTATGCGGTGACCGAGGCCAAGATCAAGGTCGGCGGTAAGCTGCGCGCGAATTCGACGCTCACCTTCACGCAGATCCCCTTCCCCAATGCGGATATGCGCGGCTTCATGGACGCGGTCGCCAAACGCGTCGGCTTCCCGCAACAGGCCGGATCGCCATGACTGACACTGCTTCGAAGCCCGGCCAGACGGAAGTCTGGATCACCGGCATTGGCCTTGCCACCTCGCTCGGCGAAGGCCTGGACGCCAACTGGGCCGCGCTTCAGGACAAGCGCATCAATGTCGACGAGAAGGGCTTTGCGCCCTGCATCGTGCATCCCCTGATGCCTGTGACCTTCGACAGCCAGATCCCGAAGAAGGGCGACCAGCGCCAGATGGAAGCCTGGCAGCGCATCGGCACCTATGCCGCGGGCCTTGCGCTCGATTCCGCCGGGATCAAGGGCAACAAGGACATCCTGTCGAAGATCGACATGGTGGTGGCCGCCGGCGGCGGCGAGCGCGACCTCAATGTCGACTCCGGCGTGCTCACGGCCGAGGTCAAGGGCGCCAATGCGCCCGGCTTCCTCAACGAACGGCTGATGAGCGATCTCAGGCCGACGCTGTTCCTGGCCCAGCTCTCGAACCTGCTCGCCGGCAACATCGCCATCGTGCACGGTCTCGGCGGCACCTCGCGCACTTTCATGGGCGAAGAGGTCGCGGGTGCCGATGCGGCGCGCATTGCGCTCGCGCGCATCGCCTCGGGCGAGAGCGACATCGCGCTGATCGGCGGCTCCCACAATGGCGAGCGCAAAGACCTGATGGTCCTCTACGAATTCGGCGACTTCAACCTGAAAGACAAGTTTGCTCCGGTGTGGGCGCGCAAGGATCACCCCGGTTTCGCGTTGGGATCTGCCGGCGCGTTCCTGGTGCTGGAATCGAAGGCGCACGCGGAAGCGCGCGGCGCAAAGCCGTTCGCAAAGCTGTCGAGCGTCGTTGCCGACCTCGCCCGGCGCAAGCAACCCGGCGACACGGCCGCGACGCTGGAGAAGCTTTGGGAAAAGCTGCCCAGGCGCGAGGGCAAGGGCGCGATCATATCGGGCGCGACCGGCGCGGAGCCCGCGACGTCAGAGGAGCGCGGCTTCCTGAAGGGCCATGCTGACTTCCCGGTGCGTTCGACCGGCACGATGTTCGGCCACGCCATGGAAACGCAATTCCCGCTTGGCATCGCGCTCGCGGCGCTGTCGATCTCGCGCGGTGCGCTGTTCCCGCCGAACGATTCCACCGGGACCGAGATTGAAATGCAGGGCGCGCCCACCCAGATTGTGGTGGTGGGGGCCGGACACTGGCGCGGCGAGGGCATGGCTCTGGTCGAGGCCGTAAGCTGAAGCGCGTCGCGCTTTGGCGGATGCTCTAGCTCAATCGGGGGATCGACATGACTGCACCACGCGACAAACTCGGGCGTCCCGTCGTCGTCGTCACCGGCATGGGCATCATGACCTCGCTCGGCAACGGCAAGGCCGACAATTGGGCGAAGCTCGTGGCCGGCGAATCCGGCATCCGCACCATCACGCGCTTTCCGGTCGACGGCCTGAGGACGACGATGGCCGGCACGGTCGATTTCGTCAGCGTCGATCCGTTCTCCTCCACCGGCCTGTCCGAGCGGATGGCTGAGCTCGTCACGCAGGAAGCGCTCGCGCAGGCCGGCATCGGCGCCAAGGCCGATTTCCCCGGTCCGCTCTTCCTTGCGGTTGCACCGGTCGAAGTCGAGTGGCCGCAGCGCCGTGAGCTCGGCCGTGCCGTCGGCGCGCAGGATATCACCTATGACGATCTGCTGCGCATCTCCGGCGGCGGCAAGTACAGCGCCTATCACCACCGCTTCATGTTCGGCTCGGTAGCAGCTTATCTCGCCGAGACCTTCGGCACCAAGGGCTCGCCGATCTCGCTGTCGACGGCCTGCGCCTCGGGCGCGACCTCGATCCAGCTCGGCGTCGAGGCGATCCGCCGCGGCGAGACCGATGCCGCGCTGTGCGTGGCAACCGACGGCACCGTGAACCCCGAAGCTCTCGTGCGGTTCTCGCTGCTCTCGGCGCTGTCGACCCAGAACGATCCGCCGCAGGCGGCCTCCCGCCCCTTCTCCAAGAACCGCGACGGTTTTGTCATGGCCGAAGGCGCCGGCGCCCTCGTGCTGGAAAGCTACGAAGCAGCGACCGCGCGCGGCGCAAAAATCCTCGGCGTGATCGCCGGCTGCGGCGAGCTCACCGATTCCTTCCACCGCACCCGCTCTTCGCCTGATGGCAAGCCGATCATCGGCTGCATGAACAAGACGCTGGCCGATGCCGGCATGACGCCGGACCAGATCGACCACATCAACGCGCACGGCACCGCGACGCCCGAGAACGACAAGATGGAGTTCAACACGACATCGGCCGTGTTCGGCGATCTCGCGCAGAAGATCCCGGTGACCTCCAACAAGTCGATGGTCGGCCACACCATCTCGGCCGCGGGCGCGGTCGAAGCGATCTTCTCGCTGCTCACCCTCGAGCATCAGCGCATTCCGCCGACGATCAACTACGACAATCCGGATCCCACGATCCTGTTCGACGTCGTCGGCAACAAGGCGCGCGATGCCCGCGTCACCGCGGTCATGTCGAACTCGTTCGGCTTCGGCGGCCAGAACGCCTCGCTGATCCTGACCCGCGAACCGGCCTGACCGGACGCATGGCGCTGTTACCTGCGAGCATCAAGGCCCGCGCGCGGGAGGCTGCCAAGTCGCTCGGCGGAAGCCTGATCGGGGCCACCACCGTCGGCATGCTGCGCACCACGCGCTATTTCGATCCGGCCAAGACCTCGGACTTCTTCTCCCGCGTGGTGAAGACGATCGGCCCGCGCCTGCGCGAGCACCGCATCGGCCGCGCCAACCTCACCGTGGCATTTCCGGAGAAGTCGCCGGAAGAAATCGAAACCATCCTGATGGGCGTGTGGGACAATCTCGGCCGCGTCGGTGCCGAATTCGCCCATATGGACCAAGTCTGGGATTACGACCGCGATCATCCGGAAAAGAGCCGGATCGAACTGCCCCAGCGCAGCATCGAGCTGTTCGACCAGATCCGCGACGACGGCAAGCCGGCGCTGATCTTTGCAGCCCATCTCGCCAACTGGGAACTGCCGGCGCTCGCCGCCGTCGCGCATGGGCTGGACACTGCGATCCTCTATCGCCGGCCGAACATCGCCTCTGCCGACCGCATCATCCAGGAGATGCGCCAGGTCAACATGGGCACGCTGATCGCTGCGGGGCGCGACGCGCCTTTGCGCCTCGCGCAGGCGCTGAAGGACGGCAAGCACGTCGCCATGCTGATCGACCAGTACCTGACCGGCGGCGTCGAGGTCACCTTCTTCGGCCGCAAGACCCGCGCCAATCCGATGCTGGCGCGCCTGCTGCGCCAGGTCGAATGCCCGATCCACGGCGTCCGTATCATCCGCCTGCCCGGCAACCGTTTCCGCGGCGAGCTGACCGAGGAGATCCCGCCGGTGCGCGACGCCGACGGCAAGATCGACATCCAGGGCACGACGCAGGCGATCACAAGCGTGGTGGAAGGCTGGGTGCGCGAGCATCCCGAGCAGTGGCTGTGGCTGCACAGACGGTGGCGGTAGCGAGCCGCCAAACGGCTAACGCGGCTACCTATTCCTCATCCTGAGGAGCGCGAAACGCGCGTCTCGAAGGATGCAGGCCCGGCCGGTGGCCTCGCCCTTCGAGACGCGCGCGAAGAGCGCGCTCCTCAGGGTGAGGGTCTGGCCTTCTCTCTACCGAAAGACTTCGTCCCAAACAAAAAGGCCCCGGCGCATGACCGGGGCCTTCGCGTTCAAGCTCTCGAACCGTTCAGTACTTCGCGACCACCGGTCCACCGAACGTGTAGTTCACGCGCACCGTGCCGATGTCGATGTCCTGGCCGATGCGGTGGGTGCTTGGCGGCGCGGCGAAGGGGGCAATGGTGTTCGTGGTCACGTCCCGGCTGCCCATGAACAGATGATCGTATTCGACAGCGACAGACCAGCCCGGCGCGAAGCCGAACTCGATTCCCGCTCCCACGGTCCCTCCCCAGCGCGTCTCGGAGCCGACGGCACCGGTCTGGCCGGCGACGACGGCGAAGAACGGCGCGAGAGCGGCCGCGCCGGCCGGCGTCACCGTGAGCGAGTATTTGTCGTGAACGACGGCCGCACCGCCCTTGGCATAGAGCAGCACGTTGTTGAAGGCGTATCCGACCTGCCCCGTGAACAGGCCGAAGGCGTCGACCTTGGTGACGTCGTTGAGGAGAGAGGTGGTACCAAAGACGGCATACTGGCTCGCGTTGCTGCCCCTAAAATCGGCCCAGTTGCCCTGCGCTTCCAGGCCGAACACCCAGTTGGCCGCCTGCCAGCGATAGCCGATCTGTCCACCGACGGTGGCGCCTGTCGCGTTGTGGCACCCCTCGGGAACTGACGGCACGATCGGGAAGCCGGAATCGTTGAAGATGTCCCAGCAGGTGTGCGCAGAACCGCCGCCACCGTTGATACCGAGATAGAGACCGCCCCAATTGTAGACCGGCGCCACGACAGGAGCCTTGGTGTAACGCGGGGCCATGTCAGCCGCCGACGCCGCGGTGACGAACAGCAACGAGCCGGCCGCAGCCAGAACAAATTTCTTCATCGGGGCAATTCCTATGAACGAATGTATTCCGGTTCCATACACCGGAACAGCGCCGGACGCTGTCACCCCACGGACACATCCGGATACCATCGCAACGACGTCAGGTTGTATGCGCAATCTGAGAAGACCGGCCGCAGATCGGCACCGCGCGCGCTGCTTCAGGTCATTGCGTCCGCGCGTCGATGAAGCCCAGGCGTCATCGCGACTTAAGCACCGCCACCGCCGGCGACCCGCAGGTGACGCTTCTACTGTGCATGGGGTTGTTTTGCAGATTTTGGCTTCCGGGCGGTCCCCAGAGCGACTACCGCCCTGTCTTCACCTTGGTCCACAGCCGATTGATCACCCGCTGGGTCGCAGGCTCACGCGCCGTGATGACGAACAGTTTTGCGAGCGTCGCCTCGTCCGGATAGATGTTCTTGTCGTTCAGGATTTTCGGATCGACCAACTTCTGGCTGGCGAGGTTGCCGTTGGCGTAGGACAAAAAGTCCGAATTCTTGGCGGCAACGTCAGGACGGTAGAGATAGTTGATCAGCTCGTAGGCTTCCTTGACGTTCTTGGCATCCGCGGGGATCGCGAGATTGTCGAAGAACATCTGCGCGCCCTCCTTCGGGATGGCGTAGCCGATCTCGATGCCACCCTTCGCTTCGGCGGCGCGTGCGCGCGCCTGCATGATGTCGCCGGACCAGCCGACCACGAAGCAGATCTCGCCGGTGGCGAGCGCGCTGAGATATTCGGACGAATGAAACTTGCGCACGGAAGGGCGGACCTTCGCGACGATTTCGGCGGCCTTCTCGAGGTCGGCCTGCTTGGTCGAGTTCGGATCGAGCCCGAGATAGTTCAGCGCCGCGGGGAAGATGTCGTCGGCGGAGTCGAGCATGTGGACGCCGCAGTCCTTGAACCTCGCCAAATTCTCCGGCTTGAAGACGATGTCCCAGCTGTCGATCTTCGCGTCGGGCCCGAGGATCTGCTTCACCTTGGCGACGTTGTAGCCGATGCCCGTCGTGCCCCACATGTAGTTGGCGGCGTAGACATTGCCAGGATCGTAAATGCCAAGGCGCTCGGTCACCACCGGCCAGGCATTGGAGAGGTTCGGCAGCTTCGACTTGTCGAGCTTCTGGAGGATGTTGGCCTTGATCTGGCGCTGGAGGAAATAGGCGGTCGGCACCACGACGTCATAGCCGGACTTGCCGGCCATCAGGCGCGTCTCCAGCGTCTCGTTGGCATCGAACGTGTCGTAGACCACCTTGATGCCGGTCTCCTTGGTGAAGGCATCAAGGACGTCAGGCGCCATGTAGTTGGACCAGTTGTAGAAGTTGACGACCCGCTCCTCGGCCCCTGCGGGGCCAGAAAGCAACGTCAGCGCCGCGGCGATTGCAAAACCAAGGCAAAGCCTGGAGCGGCCGACGTTCGTCATCTTTCCTACCTCTTGCGTCCGCGCACCGCGTCCGACAACCGCTCCAGCGCGGTGTCGAGCGTCTCGTCCTTCTTGGCAAAGCAGAAGCGGACCACGGAGGTCACCGCGTCCTGCTCGTAGAAGGCCGACACCGGGATCGCCGCGACCTTGTAGTCTTTCACGATCCGCCAGCAGAACTCGGTGTCGCTCTCGTTCAGCCCGAGCGGCGACAGGTCGACGGTGAGGAAGTAGGTGCCCTGCGACTTCAGCACGGGGAAGCCGAGGCTCTCCAGTCCCCTGGTCAGGCGGTCCCTGCTCCGCGTCAGGTCCTTCCGCATCGACAGGAAGTAGTCGTCGGACTTGCCGAGCCCATAGGCGACGGCGGCCTGGAGGTTCGGCGCGGTGGTGAAGGTCAGGAACTGGTGCACCTTGGCGGCCACCCGCAGCAGCGGCGGCGCGGCGCAGACGAAGCCGATCTTCCAGCCGGTCAGCGAGAAGATCTTTCCGGCCGAGCCGACCTTGATGGTGCGGTCGCGCATGCCGGGGATGGTGATCAGCGGGACGTGCTTGTGCTCGTCGAAGGTGACGTGCTCCCAGACCTCGTCGCAGATCGCGATGACGTCGAACTCCTGG
Source organism: Bradyrhizobium sp. S3.7.6 (assembly GCF_054061875.1). Lineage (NCBI taxonomy): Bacteria > Pseudomonadati > Pseudomonadota > Alphaproteobacteria > Hyphomicrobiales > Nitrobacteraceae > Bradyrhizobium > Bradyrhizobium sp. S3.7.6. Next base: position 6,149,023 of record NZ_JBSSEQ010000001.1, read on the forward strand.
CAGTAGCGGGCGAGCAGCTCGAGGTCCTCGCGCGGATAGACCACTGCGGAGGGATTCAGGGGATTGTTGAAGAGCACCGCCTTGGTCTTTGAATTGAAGACGCTTTTCAGCATGTCCTCATTCAGCCGCCAGTGCGGCGGCTCGAGGCGGACCAGGCGCGGAATGCCGCCGGCCTGGCGGATGATCGGCAGGTAGGAATCATAGACCGGCTGGAAGCAGACCACCTCGTCGCCGGGCTGGACCACCGCGAGGATCGCCGAGGTCAGCGCCTCGGTGCCGCCGGAGGTCACCATCACCTCGCTCATCGGATCGAGCTTGAGGCCGTGCCAGTGACCGTAATGGGTCGCGATCGCCTGGCGCAGCTCCGGCAGGCCCATCATCGAGGGGTACTGGTTGTAGCCGTTCAGCGAGGCATCGGCCGCGGCGCGGCGGATGTCCTCAGGCCCGGGATCATCAGGAAAGCCCTGGCCGAGATTGATGGCGTTGTTGTCGCGCGCGGCCTGCGACATCGCCTCGAAGATGGTGACGGGAAGGTCGGCAAAGACCTTGTTCAGCGAGGAGCTCTTGGTCGTCATCGCGAGGTCAGCCACCGACCTTGCTGGGAAGACCCGCCGCCTTCCACCCCAGCATGCCGCCGGCCAGATGCTTGTCGTAAGGCAGCCCCGCCGCCTGCGCCGCGAGCGAGGCCGTCACCGAGCGTTTTCCGGAGCGGCAGGCGAACACGACCTCCTTGCCCTGGGGATCGGGGATCGCCTTGGGATCGAAGGTCGAGAGCGGCACGACAACGCCGTAAGGATAGGCCTCGGCGTCGACCTCGTTCGGCTCGCGCACGTCGACAAGGAGATAGCGCCCTTCCGCGACACCCTTGGAGACCTCGTCCGGGGTCAGATCCTGTACCTGGTTTGCCACATCATCCTCCAACGTCACGAGCCGCCTGCCGGGGCGATCCCGGCGGGCGGCAACCTCGCCTCTCGGCAGCCGAAAATCAAGCGCTACAAAGGCTTGAGCTGCATGCCGCAAGTTAAAGCTAAATCGCAGCGACTTGAAGTGCGGCTTTCAGGATGCCTGAAACTCCTGCTTCGCATCCCACCACGCGCTCGGTGTCATTCCCCGCGAAGGCGGGGAATCCAGTACGCCGCGGCCTATCAATTCAACCACAACTGTCTCGGAGTACTGGGTCGCCCGGTCAAGCCGGCCGACGACGGCGGTGGGGCTAGATCGTGACCTGGGTACCGACCTCGACCACGCGGCCGGAGGGGATCTGGAAATAGTCGGTGGCGTCGTTGGCGGAGCGGCTGAGCGAGATGAACAGCCGGTCCTGCCAGCGCGGCATGCCGGAATGGGCGGCGGGCTTGAGCGCCCTGCGCGACAGGAAGAACGAGGTCGACATGATGTCGAACTGCCAGCCGAGCTTGCGGGCGATCGCCAGCGCCTTCGGCACATTGGGCGATTCCATGAAGCCGAACTTCAGCGTCACCTTGGAGAAGGTCGGTGAGATCTGCTCCAGCCTCACGCGCTCGGCCGGATCGATCCGCGGTGTCTGCGCGGTCTCGATGGTGAGAATGACGTTCTTCTCATGCAGCACTTTATAGTGTTTCAGACTATGCATCAGCGCGGTCGGGGCGCTGAGCGGGTCTGAGGTCAGGAACACCGCGGTGCCGGGCACGCGCTGCGGCGGCCGCTTCTCCAGCATCGCCACGAGGTCGGCGAGCGGGAATTCGAGCTTGCGCGACTTCTCGAACAGCAGCCTGCTGCCGCGCCGCCACGTGTACATCAGGATGATCATGAGCGCGCCGAGCGCGAGCGGCACCCAGCCGCCCTCGAACACCTTGAGCAGGTTGGCGGCGAGGAAGGTCAGATCGAGGAACAGGAACGGCACGATCAGGGCGGCGGCAGCGAACGGCGACCACTTCCAGACCTTCCAGATCACGACGAATCCCATCATCGCCGTGACCACCATGGTCCCGGTAACGGAGATGCCATAGGCCGATGCCAGCGCGCTGGAGGAACGGAACAGCAGCACCAGCAGCACCACCGCGACCAGCAGAAGCTGGTTGATGCGCGGGATGAAGATCTGGCCCGAATGGGCTTCAGAGGTATGGCGAATCTCGAAGCGCGGCAGCAACCCGAGCTGAATCGCCTGGCGCGTCAGCGAATAGGCGCCGGTGATGACGGCCTGGCTCGCGATCACCGTCGCGGCGGTGGCGAGAACGACCATGCAACCACGGAAAAAGCCTTGCGGGAACAGCTGGAAGAACGGGCTCACGATCGCGCCGGGATCGCCGAGGACGAGAGCGCCCTGCCCCAGATAGTTCAGCGCCAGCGACGGCAGCACGATGAACAGCCAGGCGGTCTGGATCGGCCGCTTGCCGAAATGGCCGAGGTCGGCATAGAGCGCCTCCGCACCGGTGACCGCCAGGAACACGGCGCCCAGCGTCACGAAACCAATGATGCCGTGGTGGAACATGAAGGACACGGCGTAGAGCGGGTTCAGCGCGAACAGCACCTGCGGCTGCTCGATGATCGGGTGGATTGCCGCGATCGCGATCACCGCGAACCAGACGCACATCACGGGACCGAAGAACGCGGCGACGCGGGCGGTGCCACGCGACTGCACGGCGAACAGGCCGACCAGGATGATCACGGTCAACGGAACGATGTAGGGCTCGAAGTGCAGGGTGACGTCCTTCATGCCTTCGATGGCCGACAGCACCGAAAGCGCCGGCGTGATCACGGCGTCGCCGTAGAACAGGGCGCCGGAAATGATGCCGAGCAGGACGATGGTCGCCCCGCCGGTGCCGACCGCGCGCTGGGCCAGCGCCATCAGCGCCAGCGTGCCGCCCTCGCCATTGTTGTCGGCGCGGAGCAGGATCACAACGTATTTGAGCGTCACCACGACGATGAGCGCCCACAGGATCAGCGAGAGCACGCCGAGCACGGCCGCCGGCGTCGGCACCCCCTCCGCGCCCGAGGCGGCCATCACCGCCTCGCGGAACGCGTAGAGCGGGCTGGTGCCGATATCGCCGTAGACGACGCCGATGCTGCCGAGCGTCAGCGCACCGAAACGGGCGGTGGTGTGGGCTTCGCCATGCCCATTGGCCGCCGCCGTTTCCGGGGCGGAAATCGCTACGTCACTTGTCATGGGAGAGCCCAGTGGCCTCTAGAATGCTTCACTGCACAACGGCGGAAGAGCGCGCGGCTTATAGTCCTGCGCTGCCGGCATAGCCTAGCCCGATTTTGGGCCCTTGCCATGCGAAATTTGCATGACTTGACCAATTGCGTTCAGATGGTGACTTGGGTGCCGACTTCAACCACCCGTCCGGTCGGAATCTGGAAATAGTCGGTGGCGTCGTTGGCGGACCGGCTCAGCGCGATGAAGAGGTGGTCCTGCCACAGCGGCATGCCCGACTGCGCCGAGGCCTTGAGCGACCTTCGCGACACGAAGAACGACGTCGACATGATGTCGAACTGCCAGCCCTGCTTGCGGGCGATCGCCAGCGCTTTCGGGACGTTCGGCTGCTCCATGTAGCCGAAGCGCAGTCTGACCTTGGAGAACTTGTCGCTGATCTTCTCCATGCGGAACCGCTCGGACAGCTCGACCCGCGGCGTGTGCGCGGTCTCGATGGTCAGGACCACGTTGTGCTCGTGCAGCACCTTGTTGTGCTTGAGATTGTGCAGCAGCGCGGTCGGCACGAAGGCGGGATCGCTGGTCAGGAACACCGCGGTGCCCTTGACGATGTGCGGCGGGCGCTTCTCGAGGCTGCGGATCAGGTCGTCGAGCGGCACCTCGATCCGGCGCGTCTTCTGGAGCAGGATCCCAGTCCCTTTGCGCCAGGTCCAGATGGTCCCGGCCATGACCGCGCCGAACAGCAGCGGCACCCAGGCGCCCTCGAGCAGCTTGAGCAGATTGGCACTGAAGAAGCTGATGTCGACGACGACGAAGGGCACGATCACCGCCGCAGCCGTCGCGGCGCGCCAGTTCCACAGTTTCCAGATCACGACGAAGCCCATGACGCCGTCGGCGACCATGGTGGTGGAGACCGCGATGCCGTAGGCCGAAGCCAGATTGCTGGGGGTGTGGAACAACAGCACCAGCAGCATCACGCCGATCAGCAGCAGCCGGTTCACACGCGGCAGATAGATCTGGCCAGCATGGGTCTCGGAGGTGTAGCGCACCTCGAAGCGCGGCAGGAGGCCAAGCTGCACCGCCTGATAGACCAGCGAATAGGCGCCGGTGATCACGGCTTGGCTCGCGATCACGGTCGCCGCGGTCGCAAGTCCAACCAGCGGCAGCACCAGACTCTCGGGCACCATGCGATAGAACGAGTGCTCGATCGCGCTGGGATCGGACAGCACCAGCGCGCCCTGCCCGAAATAGTTGATCAGGAGCGCGGGCAGCACGAAGAACATCCAGGCCGACTGGATCGGCTTGCGGCCGAAATGGCCGAGATCGGCGTAGAGCGCCTCGCCGCCCGTCACCGCCAGGAACACGGCGCCCAGCGTGACCAGGCCGATCGTGCCGTGCGACAGCAGGAATTGCAGCGCGTAATAGGGATTGATGGCCGCCAGCACCGACGGATCGTCGGCGATGTGCACGGCGCCCATCACCGCAAGAACCGTGAACCAGACCACCATCACCGGCCCGAAGGCCGAGGCCACCAGCGCGGTCCCCTTGCTCTGGACCGCGAACAGCAACACCAGGATGATGACGGTGAGCGGTACGACATAGTGGTCGAAGGCGGGGGTCACGAGCTTCAGACCCTCGACCGCCGACAGCACCGAGATGGCCGGCGTGATCATGGAATCGCCGATGAACATGGAGGCGCCGACCACGCCGAGCGCCATCAGAAACCAGCTTCGCCGCCCGAGCGCGCGCTGGCCGAGTGCCATCAGCGAGAGCGTGCCGCCCTCCCCGTTATTGTCGGCGCGCAGCAGCAGCAGGACGTATTTGGCGGTGACGACGATAAAGAGCGCCCAGAGAATCAGCGAGAGCACGCCGAGGACCATGACCCGCGAGACCGGCTCGCCATGGGCCGCGCCCCTGACCGCCTCGTGGAATGCGTACAGCGGCGAGGTGCCGATATCGCCGAAGACAACACCGATGCTTCCGAGCGTCAGGCCCCAGAAACCCGAGGTGACCGGCCCGTCCTGAGCGTCGGTCGATGTGATGCTCGCCGTCATGTGAGATGAGAAACGCTTCTTCCCGAGAATTGATCCGGCGCCTTTTGACCGTTCCGGCGCGCCTGTCAATCGGCACACCACCATAGCAGCCGCCGGGGCGGATGCTGTGACGGCGCAGCAACGATCGTTATTAGCGCGACGACATGCCTCAGGTAAGATGGTAGCGCAAGTGTCTAGAGCCGTCCGCTCCTAGGGAAGCGGAACGACGGGGCTCGAGATTCTGGGTTTGACGGGTTTTCTTCACGCGAAACCGGCGGCCGCTTCGCGCGAAACGCTCTACGGCTTCAAATTCGGCGGCAGCGGCGGATCCTCGCGCATCAGCGTGATCGTCACCCGCCGGTTGGCCGCGAGCGAAGGATCGTCCGGAAACAACGGCTGGGTGTCGGCCTTGCCGGCGACGGCGAAGACGTGGGACGGCGGCAGGCCCTCGCGTTCGAGGATCTGACGCACGGCATTGGCGCGATCGGCCGACAGGTCGAAGGCGCCATAGTCGCTGCGGGTCGGCACGAATCCGGCCGCGGTGTGGCCGGCGATGGAGACACGGAGCGGCGTGGCCTTCAGCGGGATCGCGAGCTTCTCGATCAGGCGGCGGGTGCGGTCATACGGCACCTTGGAGCCGTCGGCGAACATCGAGCGGCCATCCTGATCGACGATCTCCAGGTTGAGGCCCTGCTTGGTCTCCTCGAACATGATGTGCTTGGACATCTCGGTCAGTTCCGGCATGTCCTGCAGCGCCTGGCGCAGCGAGGCGGCGGCGAGCGCGAAATTGCGGTCGACCTTGATCTTCGCGCCCGACGTGCGGTCGCGGTCCTCCTGATCCGGCGTCGGCGTGTTGGAGGCGTCCTCGGGCTGGATGTGGTCGACGTTCTTCAGCCGCGGGCGGGTCGGCAGGCCGTCGGACTCGACGATACCGGCGTAGCGCGCCTCGCTCTGCACGCCGAATGCGTCGCGCATGGAGCCGGCAACGATCTTCAGCTTGTTGGCGTCCTGCGTCGAGAACGCGACGAGCATCACGAAGAAGCTCATCATCAGGCCCATCAGGTCGGCGAAGGTCACGAACCAGCCGTGACCGCCACCGTGAGCATCGCCGCGCTTCTTCTTGGCCATCTCTCGAGATCCCGGGCGGCGGCTTTACGCCGGCACCGGCTCGCCCTCGGCGTGACGATGCTTCTCCGGCAAATAAGCCAGCAGCATTTCGCGCACGAGCGTCGGGCTCTTGGAGTCACGGATCATCAGGATGCCGTCGATGATCAGCGTGCGGTTGGTTTCCTCGTCGAGCAGCTTGCCGTGCAGCTTGTCGGCGATCGGCAGACAGAACAGGTTCGCGACGAGCGCACCGTACAGGGTTGCGAGCAGCGCGGTCGCCATGAACGGGCCGAGCTTGGAGGGATCGGTCATGTTGGCGAACATCTGCACCATGCCGATCAGGGTGCCGATCATGCCGAAGGCCGGAGCGCAGTCGCCGATGGCGCGGTAGATCTTGCTGCCTTCGTCGAGGTGCATGAGGAAGTTGTCGCGGTCGCGCTCGAGATTGTCGCGGATGAAGTCGAGGTCGTAGCCGTCGGCGACGTAGCGGATCCCCTTGGCCAGGAACGGCTCGTCGGTCTCGACCTTTTCGAGGCCGACCGGGCCCTGCTTGCGGGCGATCTCGGCGATGCGGGCGAGCTCGTCGACGAGGTCGTGCGCCGACAGGCGGCTCATGGTGAAAGCGAACTTGGCGCCGAGCGGAAGGCCGTGCAGGAGCGCGCTGAGCGGAAAGCGGATCATGGTGGCCGAGACCGAGCCGCCGAAGATGATGATCATGGCATGTTCGGAGATGAACATGTGGAGGTCGCCGCCCATGAAGATCATCGCCGTAATGACGATGATGCCCGCAATGAGCCCGACGCTCGTCATGATATCCATGGGACACTCCAACGCGAACGCAACAACGGCCGTCCTGGCCGCTGGCGCGGCCCAACCCCGAACCGCATCGGAAACCCTAGAGTGCCCCCCTTAAAGCCGCGTAAAGGTTAAGTTGAGCCGGGGCGCCAGACCGGCGCAGCGCGCTGACAGGACGCCGGCTTTGCCCGCGACCGACGGGAATCTCAACACTTCGCTAACCATGATCGCGGGGCGCCAGGACGGCAGCTCAGGACGAAAGCCCGGTCAGCTCGAGGCTGAGTGCCCGCAGGCGCCTGCGCGCGCCGGCATCGTAGGCCTGCGGATTGGCGCGCGTCTCGTTCATGCCGTTGAAGAACATCCCGCTCTTGCCGGCGACATCGTCGCCTTCGACGAGGTGCAGGATCGCCGCACCGCCCTGCTCCACGGTCGAGATCGGCGTGATGCCGCCGGCGCGCACCATCGTGGTGTTCATGTAGGTGGCCGGATGCAGCGCGTTGACGGTGATGCCCATGCGCTTCAATTCCTCCGCGAAATCGATGGTGAACATGATCTGCGCGAGCTTGCTCTGCGCGTAGGCGCGCGAGCCGCTGTAGCCCCTGCTGATCATGACGTCGTCGAAATCGATCGGATGCTGACCGAGGGAGGCAACATTGACGACGCGCGAAGGTGCTGCGGACGTCAACAGCGGCAGCAGCAAGTGCGCAAGCAGGAAGCCCGAGAGGTAATTCACGGCAAAGCGCAGTTCGTAGCCGTCCGGACTCTCCTGCCGTTGCGGTCCGTCGTTCTGCGAGCCGATGCCGGCGTTGCTGACGAACACATCGAGACGCTGGTGATCGCGGAGAACGGCCGCAGCGAGCTCTCGCGTGCCTGACATCGACGACAAGTCGGCCTGGTAGAATGTCGGCGCAGCGTGCCGGCCTGCACGATCTGGTCGATCAGCGCCTTCGCGCGCACGGCATCGCGGCCGTGGAGCAGGACCCTCGCACCTGCTTCGGCCAGCCGACGCGCGACGTAGCGGCCGACGCCGTCCGTCGAACCGGTGATCAGGACGGTTTTGCCAGTCATCTTCATTGTGCGTCCTCCGACTGCGGCCCTGCGCCACATCCGCGACGAGAGATCATGCAGTATTGTATCGCCGGGCGGCATGCTCCATCGCAGGAGCCGTTTTGCCATGTTGACGCTGTTCGGTCTTCTCACCGCGCTGCCCGCGGTACTGGCGCTCCACCTGCTCGAGCCAGGGCTCGTCCTGCCGGCGTTCAGCGTCTTGCTGTTTGTCGAGGCCGGCTTTGCCGTGATCGCAGCGCGCTTGATTCACGTCCCTGATGGTGGCGACGACATCACCCTCTGGGATCTCGCCGGCGGCTTCACCCTGATCGGATGCGCCGCCGCAGTCTTCGGCGAGCCGGATCAGGCCGCCCTGTTTCTGACGGAACAGGGCGGCCCACGGCCGGCAACGCGGCCCTAAGTCGTTCGGTCGCCCGTTAGTGAATCTCCGTCGAGCGCTTCAGCGCGGCCTTCAGCTTCTCCAGCGAGAAGTCGGGGCTGCGCGCGATCTCCAGGATCGGCGTCTCGCGGCGGCCGCAGAGTTCGGCGGCCTCGGGCAGCTTTGCGGCGATGTCGAGCGGGATCACGATGGCGCCGTGCTGGTCAGCATGGATCAGATCGTCGGACTTCACGGTCATGCCGGCGACGCGCACCTCGCCACCAAAACTTTCCGCATGCACCCAGGCATGCGACGGGCCGATCGAGCCGGCCAGCGCCTGGAAGCCCGGGGCCCATTGCGGGATGTCGCGGATCGAGCCGTCGGTGATGACGCCGAGGCAGCCGAGCGCCTTGTGCACGTTGCTCTGCACCTCGCCCCAGAACGCACCGTAGCCGACGTCGGGACCGTCGATGTCCTGGATCACCGAGATGCGCGGACCGTGGCCGGTGCCAACATATTCGTAATATTCGATGCGCCGCTTGGACTGCTCTTCGGCCGGCAGCGAGGACTTCAGCACCGAGCGGATCGCAACCGTGCGGGCATAGCCGACGATCGGCGGCAGGTCGGGAAATGGGCAGACCAGTTGCTTGGTGGTGTAGCCGATCAACCGGCGCTCCGGCGCCACGATCTCCATGGCATTGCAGATCGTCGGGGTGTCATAGCGGCCCAGCGCTTCGAGGACGGCAGCGGGCAGCGGCCCGGTCGCGGTATCAGTCACGGCGTTCTCTCCCAGATTGGCGGCCGCTGTTGGCGCGGTGCCGCCGGCACAGGGCGATATAGCCGAGATCGGGCGTCAACCCAACTCGGCCGCCTTCATGGCAGATATCCGCGAAAACCGCTCAGTGCATGATCCGGAAAAGTGCGCAGCGGTTTTCCGAAAAGATCATGCTCAAACAACGACCTAAAGCGCGATGACGATTCAGCCAAATCTCATCGCGCTTTAGTGCAGCCGTCCGGGCCGGTCATCGTCGAGCGGCGGCTCCGACAAATTGGCCAGCGTCGGCGCCGAAGGCGGCGACGGGACCTCGCCTCCGGACGGCGCGGTGGCCGCCATCGCGCGCGCCTGGTCGCGGTAGGATTTGTAGCCGAGCGGCAAACCGAGCAGATACAGCACCGTGCCGATCGACAGCACGTGCCAGGGATAGGCGATCAGGATAGCGATGAACACGATCACCGCGACGAACGCCGGCAGCACCAGCTCGGGCGGCACGCGCATGCGCTTGGTCTTGCCGGAGAATACCGGCAGGCGCGACACCATCAGGAAGGCGATCAAGAGCGTGTAGGCCGCCGTCACCGCCGCGGGCAGCCGGCCGAGATCGAGAAACGCGACGTAGATCGGCAGCAGCACGGTGATCGCGCCGGCCGGCGCCGGCACACCGGTGAAGAAATTGGCGGCGAAGGCCGGCTTGTTCGGATCGTCCATGGTGGCGTTGAAGCGCGCGAGCCTCAAGCCCCCGGAGATCGCGAACACCATGGCGGCGATCCAGCCGGCATTGCCGAGCTCGTGCAGCTGCCAGAAGTACAGCATCAAGCCGGGCGCGACGCCGAAATTGACGAAGTCGGCGAGGCTGTCGAGCTCGGCGCCGAACTTGGACTGGCCCTTGATCATGCGCGCGACGCGGCCGTCGATGCCGTCGAGCGCGGCCGCGAACACGATGGCGTAGACCGCAAGCGTCATCCGCCCCTCGATCGACAGCCGGATCGAGGTCAGGCCGGCGCAGATCGCCAGCAGCGTGATGACGTTGGGCACCAGCATCCGCACCGGGATCGGGCGGAACCGCCGGCGGCGCACGTCGGGATCTTTGAAGTCGTAGGGGGTCATGGATTACCTCAAGGCGAGATATAGCAAGCCCCGTCCCCCTCCGCCATTGCGGCGGAAGGCCCTGATGCACCTACCAATGGTTAATTGGCGCGGTAGGCGCGGCTTGGGTCGTCCCCGGCAAGATCGGCCAAAATCGTCTCTCCGGCGATCGCCGTCTGCCCTTCCGACACCAGCGCCTTGGTACCCAGGGGCAGGTAGACGTCGAGGCGCGAGCCGAAGCGGATCAGGCCAAACCGCTCGCCCGCCCCGATCGCCTGCCCTTCCCTGACGAAGCAGACGATGCGCTTGGCGACGAGCCCCGCGATCTGGATCACGCCGATCTTGGCCGTCGGCGTCGTGATCACGAGCGAGTTGCGCTCATTGTCCTCGCTCGCCTTGTCGAGCTCGGCGTTGATGAACAGGCCCGGCCGGTAGGCGATACGGTCCACCCTGCCCGCGATCGGGCTGCGGTTCACATGGCAGTTGAACACGCTCATGAACACCGAGATGCGCGGCAGCGGCCGGTCGCCGAGCCCGAGCTCGGCCGGCGGCAGCGCCATGGTGATCATCGAGACGCGGCCGTCGGCCGGCGACACCACGAGCCCCTCGCGCACCGGCGTCACGCGCACGGGGTCGCGGAAGAACAGCGCGCACCACACGGTCAGGATCGTGCCGATCCACCCGAGCGGCGACCACAGCCAGAACAGGATCAGGCTTGCCAGCGCAAAGCCGCCAATGAAGGGATAGCCCTCCTTGTGGATCGGCGGGATCTGACGCTGGATCGAATCGAGGATGGACATCGCTATCTGCCGCCTGGAAGTTGATGGCGCCGGGTCGCCCCCGCGCGGTGGAGTTGTTTAGGCCAGAGTTGGGACCGGAGACAAGGTCACTCCGCGGCCGCCGCTGATGTCGCGAGGGCGTCGTCGACCGGCGGCGGCTCCCGGTTGGGCGCCTCGCTGCTGTCGGCCATCTTGGCCAGTTTCTCCCGTGCCGCCTCGGCTTCGCGCTGCCTGTTCCACATGCTGGCGTAAAGGCCGCCCTGCACGAGCAGCTTGGCGTGGGTGCCCCGCTCGGCGATCCGGCCCTGGTCCAGCACGATGATCTCGTCGGCGCCGACGATGGTGGACAGCCGGTGCGCGATCACCAGCGAGGTGCGGTTCTTCGACACGCGGTCGAGCGCGCCCTGGATCTCGTGCTCAGTGTGGGTGTCGAGCGCCGAGGTCGCCTCGTCCAGCACCAGGATCGGCGGCGCCTTGAGCACGGTGCGCGCGATGGCGACGCGCTGCTTCTCGCCGCCCGAGAGCTTCAGGCCGCGCTCGCCGACCTGGGTCTCGTAGCCCATCGGCGCCATGCGGATGAAATGATCGATCTGCGCCAGCCGCGCCGCCTCTTCGACCTCGGCATCATCGGCATCCCAGCGGCCGTAGCGGATGTTGTAGCGGATGGTATCGTTGAACAGCACCGTATCCTGCGGCACCATGCCGATCGAGGCGCGCAAACTGGCCTGCGTGACCTCGCGGATGTCCTGGCCGTCGATCAGGATCTTGCCGCCGGAGATGTCGTAGAGGCGGAACAACAGACGCGAGATGGTCGACTTGCCCGCCCCCGACGGGCCGACGATCGCGACCGTCTTGCCGGCCGGCACCTCGAAGCTGATGCCCTTGAGGATCGGCCGCGTCGGCTCATAGGCGAAGCGCACGTCCTCGAAACGCAGATTGCCGGCCGAGACCACCAGCGGCTGCGCGTCGGGCATGTCCTTGATCTCGGCCTCGCGGCCCAGCACGTTGAACATCTTCTCGATGTCGATGATGGCCTGCTTGATCTCGCGATAGACCATGCCCATGAAATTCAGCGGCTGGTAGAGCTGGATCATCATGGCATTGACCAGCACGAAATCGCCGACCGTGTTGGTGCCGTTGCGCACGCCGATCGCGCACATCAGCATGGTCGCGGTCAGCCCGAGCGTGAAGATCACGGCCTGGCCGGTGTTGAGCACCGCGAGCGAGGTATAGGCCTGAACGCTCGACTCCTCGTAGCGCGCGACCGACTTGTCGTAACGCTGCGCCTCGCGCGTCTCCGCGCTGAAATATTTCACGGTCTCGTAGTTGAGCAGCGAGTCGATCGCCTTGGTGTTCGCCTCGGTGTCGGAATCGTTCATCTTGCGGCGGATCCCGATCCGCCACTCGGTCGCGATGTAGGTGTAGTACATGTAGACCGCGACCGTGATCAGCGTCGCCACGACGTAGCGCCAGTCGAACTGCCACAGCAGCACCGCCAATAGCAGCGTGACCTCGACGATGGTCGGGATCAGCTGCAGGATCACCATGCGCACGATGACCTCGATACCCTCGCGGCCGCGCTCGAGCACGCGCGTCAGGCCGCCGGTCTTGCGCTCGAGGTGAAAGCGCAGCGACAGCTCGTGCATGTGGATGAAGGTGATGGTGGCGAGCTTGCGCACCGCATGCATGGCGACGCGGGCGAAGATGCCGTCGCGCCATTGCGTCAGAACCGCCATCAGGATGCGCGTCACGCCATAGCTTGCGGTCAGCAGCAATGGCGAGGCGATCACCCAGAGGTGCCAGTTGTCGGCCGCGACCGGTGCGGTGTTGGCGCCGGTCAGCGCATCCGTCGCCCATTTGAAGCTGAACGGCACGGTCAACGTGATCAGCTTGGCGGCGAGCAGCAGCACCATCGACCAGACCACCCGCATCTTCAGGTCGAAACGGTCGCCCGGCCAGATATAGGGCCACAGATGCGCCAGCGTGCCCATCAGCGTGGCTCGCTCCAGCGATCCCCCTGCGGGAGGATCGGGAACGTCTGCGCCGTCGAACGATTGAGGTTGGTCCATCAAGAAGCCTGAAAGCCCGCCGGGTGCGGGCAGCGTTACGATTTGCGGTTTTCGCCCGTCATATAGAGCCTTCCCGATGCCAGCGCACCCCGCCAGATGGCGAATCTTTGATTGTTTGTCGCCATTTACCGGTAGATTTCCGGGTGATCCGAATCACCAATTGGGCTTGACGCCCCTGCGCTGCAATGCATCATGGCACCAATGAGCACGATCAAAACTGTCTGCGTCTATTGCGGCTCCGGCCCAGGAACCAATCCCAGCTTCACCGAAGGCGCCAAGGCGTTCGGCAAGGCTCTCGCCGAGAGCAACGTCCGCCTGGTCTATGGCGGCGGCTCGCTCGGCCTGATGGGCTCGGTCGCGACCTCCGTGCTCGATCACGGCGGCACCGTCACCGGCATCATTCCTGAATTCCTCCGGAAGCGCGAGAACGCGCTGACCCGCGTGCAGGAGATGATCGTCACCCCCGACATGCACGAGCGCAAGCGGCTGATGTTCGAGCGCTCCGACGCCTTCGTGGCGCTGCCGGGCGGCGTTGGCACGCTCGAAGAGCTGGTGGAGCAGCTGACCTGGAAACAGCTCGGCCGTCACGCCAAGCCGGTGCTGCTCGCCAACATCGACAATTTCTGGGAGCCGCTGTTTTCGCTGCTGTCGCACATGCGCCAGACCGAGTTCATCCGCGCCGGCCTTTCGGTCGACATCCTCAAGGCCGATCGCGTCGAGGATATTCTGCCGAAGCTGAAGGCGGCAGCGGCACAGATCGCCGAATCTGAAACGCAGCTCGCCCCGGAAGTGGCGCGCAAGCTCTAGCGCCTTACTCCGCCGGAAACGTCACCGCCTCGATCCGGTTGCCATCGGGATCGGTCACGAAGGCCGCGTAATAGCGCACGCGGTCATGTGGGCGGATGCCCGGCGCGCCGTCGGACGCGCCGCCGGCGGACAGTGCTGCGGCGTGAAACGCATCGACCTCGGCCGTCGTCTTCGCCCGCAGACAGATGTGAACGCCGCTTTCCGATGGGACGTGCGGCATCCCCTCGCGTAAGTTGATCCAGAACTCCGGATAGGCCTTGCCGAAGCCGACCGTCCGCGGCCGCACGACGAGGCGCGCGAGCCCGAGGGCCGCGAGCGTCGTCTCGTAGAATTTTGCAGAGCGATCGAGATCGGTGACGCCGACGGAGATGTGATCGATCATATAATACCCCCATCCGTCGTTGCCGGCCTCTCCCCACTCTCCGCTGTCATCGCCCGCGAAGGCGGGCGATCCAGTACTCCGAGACGCCGCGGCGTTACGGAGAAGCCACGGCGTACTGGATACCCCGCCTTCGCGGGGTATGACAGCCGTGCCAAGAGCTACGCCGGCGCCCCCGACTTCACCAGCTTGTAGATCACCGAGTCCATCAGTGCCTGGAACGAGGCGTCGATGATGTTCGGGGACACGCCGACCGTGGTCCAGCGATCTCCGTTCTCGTCCTCGCTCTCGATCAGCACGCGCGTGACCGCGCCGGTGCCGCCGTTGAGGATACGGACTCGGTAGTCGATCAGCGTCAGGCCCTCGATGTACTTCTGGTACTTGCCGAGGTCCTTGCGCAGCGCGACGTCGAGCGCGTTGACGGGGCCGTTGCCTTCGGCGGCCGAGATCAAGCGCTCGCCGGCGACGTCGACCTTGACCACTGCAAGCGCGACGGTGACGCGCTCGCCGTGCGAATTGTAGCGCTGCTCGACGTTGACGTCGAACTGCTCGACCTCGAAATAATGCGGCACCTTGCCGAGCGTCCGGCGCGCCAGCAGATCGAACGAGGCGTTGGCGGATTCATATGCGTAGCCGGCAGCCTCACGTTCCTTCAATTCCTCAACCAGCCGCGTCAGCTTGGGATCGCTCTTCTCGTAGGCAATGCCGGCCCGGTCGAGCTCGGCGATGACGTTGGAGCGTCCGGCCTGGTCTGACACCAGCACCTTGCGATGATTGCCGACCAATTCCGGCGGCACATGCTCGTAGGTCTGCGGGTCCTTCAGCACGGCGGAAGCATGAATGCCGGTCTTGGTGACGAAGGCGCTCTCGCCGACATAGGCCGCATGCCGGTTCGGCACGCGGTTGAGCATGTCGTCGAGGGTGCGCGAGACCTTGACGAGAGTTGCGAGCTTTTCGGGCGTGACGCCGATCTCGAAGGCGTCGGAAAACTCCTTCTTGAGCTTCAGCGTCGGGATCAGCGAGCACAGATTGGCGTTGCCGCAGCGCTCGCCAAGGCCGTTCAAGGTGCCCTGGATCTGCCGCGCCCCGGCGCGCACCGCGGCGAGCGAATTGGCCACGGCCTGCTCGGTGTCGTTATGGGCGTGGATGCCGACATGATCGCCGGGGATTTGCTTCGTCACCTCGGTGACGATGGCTTCGATCTCGTTCGGCATGGTGCCGCCATTGGTGTCGCACAGCACCACCCAGCGCGCGCCGGCCTCATAGGCGGCCTTGGCGCAGGCGAGCGCGAAGGTTGAATCCTCCTTGTAGCCGTCGAAGAAGTGCTCGCAGTCGAGCATGACCTCGCGCCCCGCGGCCTTCGCCGCCGCGACGCTGTCGCGGATCGACGCCAGATTTTCTTCCTTCGTCGTCTCCAGCGCGACGCGCACCTGATAGGCCGAGGACTTCGCCACGAAGCAGATCGCATCGGCCTTCGCTTCAAGGAGCCCGGCCACGCCGGGATCGTTGGAGACCGAGCGCCCTGCCCGGCGCGTCATGCCGAAGGCGGTGAAGCGCGCATGCTTGAGCTTGGGCTTGGTGCCGAAGAACTCGGTGTCGGTCGGATTGGCGCCGGGATAGCCGCCCTCGACATAGTCGATGCCGAGATCGTCGAGCATCGCCGCGATGACCTGCTTGTCGGTCAGGGTGAAATCGACGCCGTTGGTCTGCGCCCCGTCGCGTAGCGTGGTGTCGAACAGATAGAGACGCTCCTTGCTCATTGCGCAGCTCCGAGCGTCTTCTTCATCGTGGTGTTGGCGAGCCACTCGTCGTTGATGGTGATGCTGTTACGCTGCATGGCGACATAGCCGCGCTTGGCGAAGAAGTTTTGCGCGGTGTCGCTGGCATCGACCGACAGGCTGGTCGCGCCACGGCCGCCGGCGAGCTTTTCCAGCGCGTCCACCAGCATGGTCGCGATGCCCTGACCGGTCACGGCGGGATGCACATAGAGCATATGGATGAGATCGGCCCCGCGCAGCGAGGCGAAGCCGACGGGCGAGCCCTCCAGCGTGGCGACCAGCGTGAGATCGGCCGCGAGCCGCTTGCCGAATTCTTCGGTTTCCGCCGCCTCCATCCAGGCCTGCTGCTGCGCCTCGTTGTAGTCTTCGCCGGTCAGCTCCTCGATGCTTGCCGTGAAGATCGCGGCGAGAACCGGCACGTCATCAGGCAGGAACGGTCGCAAGCCGGGCTTTGGCAAAGTCTGTCCCATCGTCTTCACCACATCCCATAGAGTTTCAGCGCCAGCGCCACGGCGGCCGCGAGCAGCAGGATCTTCAGCGCGATGTAATAGAGCCAGTGCCGCGGGAAAGGCGTGTCGGGCCGCTTCATCGCGCGACCTCCCAGGTCGTCCCGTCCTTGGAGTCCTTGATCGCAACGCCCATCGCGGCAAGCAGATCGCGAATGCGGTCGGATTCTTTGAAATCCTTGCGGCTACGGGCGGCCGTCCGCTCCGAGATCAGGCGTTCGACTTCCTTGGCATCGACCCCGCTGGCCTGCTGCTTGCGCCCTTCCCACTGCGCAGCGCTTTCGGAGAGGATGCCGAGCAGGCGCAACGAGCCCGCCAGCGCGCTCACGTCGCTGCCACGCAGGCCGTGCAGCGCCGCGATCGCCAGCGGCGTGTTGAGGTCATCGAGCAGCGGCTCGACCACGGACGCGGCCGGCTGGCCGGGCTCGGCGTCGGCCGCGACCCGATACCAGTCGTCGAGCGTCCTGGCGCTCTCCTCCAGCGACTTCAGGGTCCAGTCGATCGGCGAGCGGTAATGTGTCTTCAGCATGTTCAAGCGCAGCACCTCGCCCGGCCAGTCGGCGAGGAGCTCGTGGATGGTGACGAAGTTGCCGAGCGACTTCGACATCTTCTCGCTCTCGACCTGCAGGAAGCCGTTGTGCATCCAGTAGTTCGCCATGCGCTCCTGGTGGAAGGCGCAGCAGGTTTGCGCGACCTCGTTCTCGTGATGCGGAAACACGAGATCGATACCGCCGCCATGGATGTCGAAATACTCGCCGAGATGCTTCCAGGCCATGGCCGAGCACTCGATGTGCCAGCCCGGACGCCCCTGCGCGGCGATCCCGGCCGGCGACGGCCATGACGGCTCGCCCGGCTTGGACGGCTTCCACAGCACGAAGTCGGTATTGCCCTTCTTGTAGGGCGCGACGTCGACGCGGGCGCCGGCGACCATCTCGTCCAGCGAGCGATTGGACAGCGCGCCATAGCGCGGCAGGCCGGAATTGGCCGCGTTCATCGCCTGCGGCGAGAACAGCACATGGTCCTCGGCAGCATAGGCAAAGCCGCCCTTGATGAGCCTTTCGATGATCTCGCGCATCTCGCCGATATGCTCGGTCGCGCGCGGCTCGACGCTCGGCCGAAGCGCCCCGAGCGCGTCGACGTCGGCGTGAAACTGCTTGCCGGTCTGCTCGGTGACCTTGCGGATCGCCTCGTTGAGCGGGAGCCCCGGAAAATCGCGCGCGGCGCGGTCGTTGATCTTGTCGTCGACGTCGGTGATGTTGCGGACATACGTCACGTGCGCCTCGCCATAGAGATGGCGCAGCAGCCGAAACAGCACGTCGAACACGATCACCGGCCGCGCATTGCCGATATGGGCGAAGTCGTAGACGGTCGGTCCGCAGACATACATGCGGACGTTCTTCGCATCGAGCGGCACGAAGGTGCGCTTGTCCCGGCTCAGCGTATCGTAAAGGCGCAATTCCATATGGATACCCGTCGGCTGTTGGCCGGGCGTCCGAGGCTCTCAATGTTTTTGAGAAAAGACGGCTCCAGCCAGCGAATCGCTAGCTCGTAATCTCGCGGCAAATGCCACAAATGGCGAGGAGACCGTACATGCGGCCACATATGGGCTATCAGGCGCCCCCGCGTCAAGAGAGCCGCGAAAACGCCGTTTTATCTCCGCAAAGCGCGGCCGCCCCGCCTTGATGGTTCATCATTCTTAACCTTTTGAGTTTACTTGGAACCCGGCGGTTCCCTAAAGCCCCGGTGCACCCATGCGATCCCTGCTCGCGCTCGTCTCTTGTGCCTCCATCATCGCGGCATCCAGCGCGCTCGCCGAGACCCGCGTCTTCATCATCGCCAACCAGGCGGACGGCTACGGTGTCGACCAGTGCCTCGCCAAGGGTGAGAAATGCGGCGCACAGGTCGCGCGCACCTATTGCCAGTCACGCGATTTTGCCCAGGCCTCGGCCTATCGCCGGGTCGATCCCGACGAAATTACCGGCTCTGTCCCCAAAACTGGCGCAAACTGCTCCCATGGCCATTGCGACGAATATGTCGCAATCACCTGCCAGCGCTGAATTCCCTCGGAGCTGGCGGACCTTAGGACCAGTTTTCGGCCCCTGAAACGACGTGACGATGCCGCAGGAAGCGGCTATTGGAGGGCGCGCGTCGGCCCCCAAAATCACGCCGGGCCGTGACCTCGCTAGAATGGCGGATATGCCTGAATTTTTGTCTCTCTCCCGTGCCCGCTCCATCCTTGCCTGCACCGTGCTTCTGAGCACGGTCATGCTCGCCAACGGTGCTTTCGCGCAGGCGGGCCCGCCCGGCCCGCCGCCTCAGCCCGGCCAGAACGGGCTTGGACCAAATCCGATGTGCGTGCGGCTGGAAGGCCAGCTCGTCGCGCTCGATCGTGGCGGCGGCGGTGGCGACCCCGCGCGCGAAGACCAGATCCGCCGCTACCAGGATTCCCAGGCCAAGCAGCAGGCCGAGCTCGACCGGGTCACCATGCAGGCCAAGCGCATGGGCTGCGATTCCTCCGGCTTCTTCTCGCTGTTCAACGGCCAGTCGGCGCAATGCGGTCCGGTTAACACCCAGATCCAGCAGATGCGCGCCAATCTGGACCAGATCACCGGCAATCTCGAACGCCTGCGCGGCGGCGGCCCCGGCGGCTTCAGCCCGGAGCGCGACAACCAGCGCCGCTCGGTGCTGGCGGCGCTGGCGCAGAACAATTGCGGCCCGCAATATGCCAACGCCGCGCAATCGCAAGGCGGCGGCAACTTCCTGAACAATCTGTTCGGCGGCGGCGGCAACAACCCCAACAATCCGCAAGGCGTGCCGCCCTCCGATCTCGGACCGCAATCTGGCACCTACCGCACCGTGTGCGTGCGCACCTGCGATGGCGCCTACTTCCCGGTCTCGTTTGCCACCGTGCCGGCGCGCTTCCCCGACGACGAGAAGACCTGCAAGGCGCTGTGCCCGGCCGCGGAAGCCGTGCTCTACACTCATCGCAATCCCGGCGAGGACATGAACTCCGCGGTCTCCACCAGCGGCCAGCCCTACACGGCGCTGCCGACCGCGTTCAAATTCCGCAGCGAGTTCAACCCGTCCTGCTCCTGCAAGGCCGCAGGCCAGACCTGGGCCGACGCGCTGAAATCCGCCGACGACAAGGCGGCGGCCGAGCAGCAGGGTGACATCATCGTCACCGAGGAGAGCGCCAAGAAGATGCAGCAGCAGCGGCTCAACAAGGGCACGCCTGCGACTGCCAAGAAGGGCGCGGCGCCCGCGCCGACGACGGCCAGCGCACCGGCTGCGGCAGCGCCTGCGGAGACCGGCACGGCACCCCCGTCGTCGGAGAACAAGCCGATCCGCTCGGTCGGTCCGACGTTCCTGCCGCAGCAGCAGAAGTAGGCTCTAACCCGTCATGCCCCGCGAAGGCGGCCGCCAGGTGCGGCCGTTTCGCTGCTACTGCTTACCCTCGCGGCTCCACGGGAAGAGATTGGCCGGAAAGTCCGCTGCGTAGCGCTTTCCCTTCGGGGGCGGCGGCGGCTCGTCCGGTGGATTCGGATTCGGCTCGACCACCCGCCGATAGAGGTGCCAGGTGGCATGACCGAGCACCGGCAGGACGACAGCGAGACCGACGAAGAACGGCAGCGAGCCGATCACGAGCAGCGCCGCGACGATGAGGCCCCATCCGGCCATCGCAACCGGATTCGCGGCCACCGCTCGGAGCGACGTGCGGATCGCGTCGATCGCAGTCGCATGCCGGTCGAGCATCAACGGAAACGACACGACGCTGACGCACAAGGCCACAACCGCAAACAGGAAGCCACAACCGCAACCGACGATGACGAGTGACCAGCCTTCCGGTGTCGTCAGCACCCGCGTTGCGAAGTCGGGAATGCTTGCGGCCGCCGCGTGACCGAAGATCGTGACATAGATTGCGTTCGCGACACCGATCCAGGCCCCGAACAGGACCAGCAGGAGCACGCCGAGCTCGACCATGGCGCCGAACGACGGTGCGCGCAGCACCTTGATCGCATCCCATGCATCGACCTCCTCGCCGCGCTCGCGACGCCGGCTGAGTTCATAGAGACCGATCGCGGCAAAAGGGCCGATCAAGGCAAAGCCGGCAGCCAGCGGAAACAGGAGCGGCAGCACCGAATAGCCGAGAACCATCCTGAACAGGACGAGACCGAGAACGGGATAAATCACGCACACGACGATCGCGTGGCTCGGCATCGCCTGGAAATCCTCCCAACCCAGGCGTAGGGCCTCGGTCAGGTCGGACAAGCTGATCTTGCGAATGGGGTAGGAGGCCGCTTCGCCGAACAGGTGCCGCTTTATGATGTTGTCGGGATAAAGAGTGGCCATGGACACACCCTCCTCTGCTGAAAGTCGCGGCGGCAAACGGCGCGCTTTCCGGCCGCGCGTATCCGCCCTTATGTGCGGGAGACGCGATCGAGCCGAGTACGGCAGTTCCAGGCTCAACGAGGAAGGAGCTTAGCCGGACGAAACCCGTCGCGACCTGCGCCCCGAGCTTAGCGCGCGCGATCTGGAATGACCAGCGCTCCCGGCTGGGTGAATTGTGCGTCGCATATTTTGTGCGATGCATCACATCGAGAATGCGACCGAGGCTCGCCAGCTCGCACGGCAACATCGATCGCCCACGCCGCGTAAGCGTGTTGACATGCTATTGACGCCGGGTTCGCGGGGGATCATTTTAAATGCCTGGACGCCCCCAGCGGTCGCGGTCTTCCTCTTGAATATCGCGACTGGTTGAATGGGCGAGGCAAGAGGCGCGGTGATGGCGCATATGTCAGCATAGATGTCCGCGTAGAGAAAGTCCGCCATCGCGACAGACGTGAGCTCCGCCCTGGATTCGTATCCGTAGCCTTCGATGGCAAGGATGGATCAGGATGGCTGTCGCACTGATACTGCTTCTGGTCGCGATCGGCTCGGTGCTGTTTCACCTCTACAGCCCGTGGTGGTGGACGCCGATCGCCACGAACTGGGCCTATATCGACCACACCATCAGCATCACGTTCTGGATCACGGGCTTCGTTTTCGTCGCGGTCATCGTCTTCATGGCCTATTGCGTCTTCCGCTTTCACCACAAAGAGGGAAGACGGGCCGACTACAATCCGGAAAACAAAAAGCTCGAATGGTGGCTGAGCGTCGGGACCGGCGTCGGAGTCGCGGCCATGCTGGCGCCCGGTCTCGTGGTCTGGCACCAGTTCGTGACGGTGCCTGCGGATGCCACCGAAGTCGAGGTCATGGGCCAGCAATGGCAATGGAGCTTCCGCCTTCCGGGCAAGGATGGGCGGTTGGGCACATCCGATGTCCGCAACATCGCTTCCGACAATCCGATGGGACTCAATCGTGACGACCCGCATGCGCAGGACGACGTCGTGATCGAGAACGGCGACCTGCACCTTCAAATGGGAAAGCCAGTCAAGGTTCTCCTCCGCTCGGTTGATGTCCTGCACGATTTCTACGTGCCCGAATTCCGTGCCAAGATGGACATGGTCCCTGGCATGGTGACCTACTTCTGGATAACGCCGATCCGAACCGGAACGTTCGATGTTCTATGTGCGGAGCTTTGTGGCGCTGCTCATTATCAGATGCGGGCCAAGGTCATCGTCGACGAAGAGCGTGAATATCACGCTTGGCTGGAGCAACAAAAGACGTTTGCCGAATTGTCGCCGGTAAGAGCTGTCGTGAAGGCGACGTACCAATCCGGTGGCAAGTAGCAGGCTGCCGCTGCGAAGATGGATCGGGTGCACGAGGCCGACGCCTCACCCCCGATGGAAACGACCGAGGAGGTTTCTATGGTCGATATTCCATATGAAGGGATCGCAGGCATCCCGCCTGCCGAAGTACCTGAAGTCGAGCTCTATCATCCAAGGAGCTGGTGGACACGGTATGTCTTCTCGCAGGACGCCAAGGTGATCGCCATTCAGTATTCGCTGACGGCCTCGGCCATCGGGCTGGTGGCCCTGGTGCTGTCGTGGCTGATGCGACTGCAACTGGGATTCCCCGGCACCTTCTCTTTCATCGATGCCAACCAGTACCTCCAGTTCATCACCATGCACGGCATGATCATGGTGATCTATCTGCTCACCGCATTGTTCCTCGGCGGCTTCGGCAACTACCTGATCCCGCTGATGGTCGGCGCCCGGGACATGGTCTTCCCATATGTGAACATGCTGAGCTACTGGGTCTACCTGCTCGCGGTCCTGGTGCTGGCCTCGACATTCTTCGTCCCCGGCGGCCCCACCGGCGCCGGCTGGACGCTATACCCGCCGCAAGCAATCCTCTCCGGAACGCCCGGGCAGGATTGGGGCATCATTCTCATGATGTCGTCCCTGATCCTGTTCATCATCGGCTTCACGATGGGCGGCTTGAATTATGTGGTCACGGTGCTGCAGGCGCGCACCCGCGGCATGACGTTGATGCGCCTGCCCCTGACGGTGTGGGGCATTTTCACGGCGACCGTCATGGCGTTGCTGGCATTCCCTGCACTCTTCGTCGCCTCGGTGATGCTGCTGCTCGACCGCCTGCTGGGAACCAGCTTCTTCATGCCCTCCCTCGTCGAGATGGGCACGCTTTCGAAATATGGCGGCGGCAGCCCGCTGCTCTTCCAGCACCTGTTCTGGTTCTTCGGCCACCCCGAGGTCTACATCGTTGCCCTGCCCGCCTTCGGCATCGTCTCCGATCTGATCAGCACGCATGCGCGCAAGAACATCTTCGGTTATCGCATGATGGTCTGGGCCATCGTGGGGATTGGTGCGCTCAGCTTCGTCGTGTGGGCGCACCACATGTATGTGAGCGGCATGTTCCCGCAATTCGGGTACTTCTTCGCCACCACGACGCTCATCATCGCGATCCCCACCGCGATCAAGGTCTACAACTGGGTGCTGACGCTGTGGCGCGGCGACATTCATCTCAGGGTGCCGATGCTGTTCGCCCTCGGCTTCATCATCACCTTCGTGAATGGCGGCCTCACCGGCCTCTTCCTCGGCAACGTTGTCGTGGACGTGCCCCTCTCGGACACCATGTTCGTGGTCGCGCATTTCCACATGGTGATGGGCGTGGCACCGATCATGGTCGTGCTCGGCGCGATCTATCATTGGTACCCCAAGGTCACGGGGCGGATGCTGAACGACGTCCTGGGCAAGTTTCACTTCTGGGTCACCTTCCTCGGCGCCTACCTGATCTTCTTCCCCATGCACTATCTGGGACTGCTCGGGGTTCCGCGCCGGTATTTCGAACTCGGCGACCCGGCGTTCATCCCGTCCTCGGCCCATACACTGAACGCCTTCATCTCCGTGGTGGCCCTGACCGTCGGCTTCAGCCAGATGGTGTTCCTGTTCAATCTTGCCTGGAGCCTGTTCAAGGGTGAGGCCTCGGGCGGCAATCCGTGGCGGGCGACGACGCTGGAGTGGCAGACGCCGGAGACGCCGCCGGGGCACGGCAACTGGGGCAAGGAGCTCCCGATCGTGTACCGCTGGGCCTATGACTACAGTGTGCCCGGTGCTGCGGAGGACTTCATTCCGCAGAACCAGCCGCCGCGCGCGACGCAGCTCGTTCAGGGAGCTGCTTCGTGAGTGCCATCATCCTGTTCCTGGCTGTGCTTGCGGTGATCGCCGGATGGTGGCTGTCGCAGCAGCGGCTGATGGCCAAGCCCTGGCTGGAGGAAGGCTCGGTCGGTGATTTCCCCGGCGGCGATAGCATGACCTGGCCGGCAGCGAAGGTCGGACTTGGCGTGTTTCTCGCTGTCGCGAGCACACTGTTCGTCCTCTTCATCAGCGCCTACTCGATGCGCATGAGCGTGGTGGACTGGCGGCCGCTGCCGGTCCCGCGGCTGCTGTGGGTCAACACGGGCGTCCTGGTCCTGAGCAGTGTCGCGCTGCAATGGTCGTACGTGGCTGCCGGGCGAGACGATACCGAGAGCGTCAAGATCGGTCTGCTCGCCGGCGGAGCATCTGCCGTGATCTTCCTCGCCGGACAGCTCCTGGCCTGGCAACGGCTCGGGGCTGCCGGATATTTCGTGGCGTCCAATCCGGCAAATTCCTTCTTCTACCTGTTGACCGCGGTGCACGGGCTGCATCTGACGGGTGGCCTGGTGGCCCTCGGGCGAACCTCGGCCAAGGTATGGCGCGGCGCCGAGATCGCCGAGATGCGCTTGAGCGTGGAGCTGTGCGCCATCTACTGGCACTTCCTGCTGTTGGTCTGGCTTGTCCTGCTCGGTCTTCTCACGGGCTGGACCGACGATTTCGTCAACATCTGCCGTCAATTGCTGAGCTAGGGAGGCGAGACCAGATGGCTGAAACCGTGCTGACACATTCGGGCCAATCGCCTGCGCGGCTTGAAGGCTGGCGCGGCATCGCCGCCGACTGGGCGTCCGATCAGCGCGCCTTCAAGAACGTGTCCTGGGGCAAGGCCATGATGTGGATCTTCCTCCTCAGCGACACCTTCATCTTCAGTTGCTTCCTGCTCTCCTACATGACGGCGCGCATGTCCACGACCGTGCCGTGGCCGAATCCCAGCGAAGTCTTCGCCCTCAATATCGGGGGCCACCACATCCCGCTGATCCTGATCGCCATCATGACCTTCGTCCTGATCAGCAGCAGCGGCACGATGGCGATGGCCGTCAATTTCGGCTACCGCCGCGATCGCGTGAGAACCGCAATCCTGATGCTGGTCACGGCGGCATTCGGCGCAACCTTCGTCGGAATGCAGGCGTTCGAATGGACCAAGCTGATCATGGAGGGCGTTCGACCCTGGGGCAATCCATGGGGCGCGGCGCAGTTTGGCTCAAGCTTTTTCATGATCACGGGTTTCCACGGCACCCACGTGACGATCGGCGTGATCTTCCTGATCGCGATCGCGCGAAAGGTCTGGCGGGGCGACTTCGACGTCGAGAGGCGTGGCTTCTTCACAAGCCGCAAGGGCTATTACGAGATCGTCGAGATCATGGGCCTGTACTGGCACTTCGTCGATCTCGTGTGGGTGTTCATCTTTGCATTGTTCTATCTTTGGTGAGGTCGGCGCATGACAAACGCGGCGGTACACATGGAAGGCCAGCTCCACGCTCCGGCGCACGGCGCAGTCGCAACAGCAGCCGTGCACGCCAAAGGGCAACAGCACCCGATCAAGCTCTACCTCGTGGTCTGGGGCTGGTTGTTCGTCCTCAGCACATGCTCCTACCTTGTCGACTACTTTGGCCTACACGGCTACCTCAGGTGGTCGCTGATCCTGCTGTTCATGGTGTTGAAGGCCGGCCTGATCGTCGCCGTCTTCATGCACATGGCCTGGGAGCGGCTGGCCCTCACCTATGCCATCCTGCTGCCGCCGATCGCGGTAATGGTGTTTGTGACCATCATGGTGCTCGAATCCGAATACACCCACTTGCTTCGGGTGATGTTTTTCGCAGTCCCGTCGTAGCAGCAAGCTGATTTCGCACTGTCATGCCCCGCGAAGGCGGGGCATCCAGTAACCCGTGTCAGCAGTCGGTTCCTACAATGCCCGCCACGGAGTACTGGATCATCCGCCCCCGCGGATGATGACAGCGGTGGGGCGCCATCGCCTGCCCCGCCGCGCGGCTCGCATCAGCCCTCGAACGCGTCGATCGACGCCTTGCTGCCGCGTGAGACCAGTGTCTCGTCCGCCGCAGGCGACGGCTCGCCCTTGTCGCGAAAGCGGTTGGTGATGGGATAGCGGCGGTCGCGGCCGAAATTCCGGGCCGTCACCTTCACGCCCGGTGCAGCCTGGCGGCGCTTGTATTCGGCGACGTTGAGCAGATGATCGATGCGGGTGACCGTCTCGCGGTCGAAGCCGGCGGCGATGATCTTGTCGAGCGGCTCCTCGCGCTCGATCAGACGCTCCAGGATGGCGTCGAGCACGTCATAAGGCGGCAGCGAGTCCTGGTCGGTCTGGTTCTCGCGCAGCTCCGCCGTCGGCGGGCGCGTGATGATATCAGGCGGAATGACCTCGCCCGCAGGCCCGAGCGCGCCGTCGGGCTTCCAGTGGTTGCGCAGCGCGGCCAGCCGAAACACCTGCGTCTTGTAGATGTCCTTGATCGGATTGAAGCCGCCGTTCATGTCGCCATAGAGCGTGGCGTAGCCGACCGACATTTCAGACTTGTTGCCTGTCGTCACCACCATCAGCCCGGTCTTGTTGGAGATCGCCATCAGCAACGTGCCGCGGGTGCGGGCCTGCAGGTTTTCCTCGGTGATGTCGGGCGGCAGATTCTTGAAGATGCCGGACAGGATGGTCTCGAAGCCGGTCACGGCTTCAGCGATCGGCCAGCACCTCGTAGCGGATTCCGAGATGCCCGGCGAGCTCGCCCGCGTCCGCGATCGAGCTCGCCGCGGTGTAGCGATAAGGCAGCATCACGCCGTGCACCTGGTCGGCACCGAGCGCATCGACCGCGATCGCCGCGCAGAGAGCGGAGTCGATGCCGCCGGAAATGCCGAGCAGCACGCCGGGAAAGCCGTTCTTGGCGACATAGTCGCGCAAGCCCAGCACACAGGCGGCGTAGTCGGCGTGGTCGCCCTCCGGCTGCGCGGCAATCGGCCCCGCGCAGCGCCAATCCTCGCCGTTCCTGGTGAAGCGCAATGTGGTGACACTCTCTTCGAACGCCGGCAATTGCGCCGCGAGCGAGAGATCGCCGTTGAGCGCGAAGGAACCGCCGTCGAACACCAGCTCGTCCTGTCCGCAAACCTGGTTGAGATAGACCAGCGGCAGCCCGCTCTCGGTGACGCGCGCCACGGCGACCGAGAGGCGCACGTCGCTCTTGTCGCGGGCATAGGGCGAGCCGTTCGGCACCAGGATGATCTCGGCGCCGGTCTCGGCCAGCGTCTCGACCACGTTCTCGTAATCCTCGGACTCCTCCTGCCAGATGTCCTCGCAGATCGGCACGCCGATGCGCACGCCGCGCACGGTCACGGGACCCGCGGCCGGGCCGCGCGAAAACAGCCGCTTCTCGTCGAACACGCCGTAATTGGGCAGATTGCACTTGAAGCGAAGTGCGGCGATTTTTCCGCCATCGAGCAGCGCGCAGGCATTATGGAGCCTGCCGTCCTCGACCCAGGGCGTGCCGACCAGCACCGCCGGGCCGCCATCGGCGGTCTCGCGCGCGAGCGCCTCGATCGCGCCGCGGCAGGCGTCCTGGAACGCCGGCTTCTGCACCAGATCTTCCGGCGGGTAGCCGGCGATGAACAATTCCGGAAACAGCACGAGATCGGCGCCGTCGGACCTGGCTTGCGCGCGCGCGGCACGCACCTTCGCGGCATTGCCCTCGATGTCGCCCATGGTCGGATTGAGCTGGGCGAGCGTGACCGCGAATACGTTGAGACGTTCGGTCATGGCCGCCGCACTCCGCTTCAGAGGAACCCCAATCGCTCGATGATGGCGATGATCCAGAATGCGCCGGCCATCAGCAGCGCAACGCCGACCGCGGCCGAGCCCATGTCCTTGACCCGGCCGATCTGTTTGTCGTGATCCATGGTCAGCCGGTCGGCAAGCTTCTCGATCGCGGTGTTGAGCAGCTCGACCGTCAGCACGAACGCAACCGAACAGACCAGCTCGACCGCCCGCAGCGCCGTCGCGGCGACGAACCATGCCAGCGGCACCGACAGGATGAGCGCAAAAATCTCCTCGCGAACGGCCTGCTCCGACCGGAACGCGAAGGCCAGACCGTTACGCGAATTGATCGTCGCCTTCCAGATCCGCAGCAAGGTGTTAGAGCCCCGCGGCGACCGGCATCGGCCTGGCCTTGCCGGCGCGTTCCTGCTTGAGGAGCTCCGCGATCAGGAAAGCCATGTCGATCGATTGCTCGGCATTAAGGCGGGGATCGCAGACCGTGTGGTAGCGGTCGTTGAGATCCTCGTCGGTGATCGCGCGGGCGCCGCCGATACACTCGGTGACGTCCTGACCGGTCATCTCCAGATGCACGCCGCCGGCGTGCGTGCCTTCCGCCGCGTGGATGGTGAAGAACGACTTCACCTCCGACAGGACGCGGTCGAACGGGCGCGTCTTGTAGCCTGACGTTGAGGTGATGGTGTTGCCGTGCATGGGATCGCACGACCAGACCACAACCCTGCCCTCGCGCTTCACGGCGCGGATCAGTCCCGGCAGATGATCGGCGACCTTGTCGGAGCCGAAGCGGTTGATCAGCGTCAGCCGGCCCGGCTCGTTGTCGGGGTTGAGCACGTCGATCAACTTCAGCAGCTCGTCGGACTTGAGCGACGGGCCGCACTTCAGGCCGATCGGATTCTTGATGCCGCGGAAATATTCGATATGGCCGTGATCGAGCTGCCGGGTGCGGTCGCCGATCCAGATCATGTGGCCCGAGGTCGCGTACCAGTCGCCGGTGGTGGAATCGACGCGGGTCATGGCCTGCTCGTAGCCGAGCAGCAGCGCTTCGTGGCTGGTGTAGAAATCGGTCGCGCGCAACTCGGGATGGGCCTCGAGATCGAGGCCACAGGCGCGCATGAAATTGAGCGCGTCCGAGATGCGGTCGGCGAGTTCCTTGTAGCGGCGGGACTGCGGGCTATCCTTGAGGAAGCCGAGCATCCACTCATGCACGCTGCCGAGATTGGCGTAACCACCGGTCGCGAACGCCCGCAGCAGGTTCAGCGTCGCGGCCGACTGGCGATAGGCCATCAGCTGGCGCTGCGGATCCGGCACGCGCGCTTCCTTGGTGAAGGCGATGTCGTTGACGATGTCACCGCGATAGCTCGGCAGCTCGACACCGTTCATCTTCTCGGTCGGCGACGACCGCGGTTTTGCGAACTGGCCGGCAATGCGGCCAACCTTCACCACCGGCACCGCACCGGCATAGGTCAGCACCACCGCCATCTGGAGCAGCACGCGGAAGAAATCGCGGATGTTGTTGGCGCCGTGCTCGGCAAAGCTCTCGGCGCAATCGCCGCCCTGGAGCAGGAAGGCCTCGCCGGCCGCAACGCGGGCCAGCGACTTCTTCAGATTGCGCGCCTCGCCCGCGAACACCAGCGGCGGAAAGGTCGCAAGCTGCGCCTCGACGTCGGCCAAGGCCTTGGCGTCGGGATAATCGGGCACCTGTAGCACCGGCTTGCTGCGCCAGGACTCGGGCGTCCACCGCTCGGACATCGCAATCTCTCCGTGAAGTAAAAAAGCACAACCTGATCTGTGGGTTGCGAGGGCCGCCTTATACACAGCCCGGTCCCCGGCCGCCAGTTGTAAATCCATTTCGCACTGCAAACCCTTGCGGGGAAAGCCGAATTCGCATTTGCTGAGGGCTGGCAAGGAAACCGGCAGGACATCGGCTGCCCATGGACGCGGCGCGCGACGACGTTTTCATCGACGAGATCAGCTTCCCGGCGACTGACGGGTATCCGCTGGCAGGCACCCTGTTCCTGCCGCGCGGCACCAAACGCCATGCCGTGCTGATCAACTCCGCCACCGCCGTCCCGCGAAAGATCTATCGCGGCTTTGCCTCCTACCTCGCCCATCGCGGCTGCGCGGTCCTGACCTACGATTATCGCGGCATCGGCGATTCCCGGCAGCCGGCGATGGTCGGCTACAACCAGCCGAAATCGCTGGTCGGATTCAAGGCCTCGATGTCGGGCTGGGCCGCGCAGGACGTCACCGCCGCGGTGCGCTGGATGCGCGAGCGCTACACCACCCTGCCGCTCGCCTATGTCGGCCACTCCTTCGGCGGCCAGGCGCTGGGGCTGATCGACAACAACAGCGACATTTCACGCGCCGCCTTCGTGGCCTCGCAGGCCGCGACCTGGCGGCTGATGGAGTCGCCGGAAAAATATCGCGTCTACGCCTTCATGAATTTCGTCGGTGTGCCGCTCGTCCACGCGCTCGGCTACGCGCCGGCCTGGGCCGGTATCGGCGAGGATCTGCCCAAGGGCGTCTTCCTGCAATGGGCCGACTGGGTCTCCAGCCCGCGCTATCTGTTCGACTCCAAATTGCCGGCGCTGGAGAACTTCGCAAAGTTCAAGGGCGAGCTGCGCGCGCTCTGCTTCTCCGACGATCCCTGGGCGACGCGGCCCGCGGTCGAGCTGCTCGCGAGCGGCTTCTCCGCGATCAAGCCGGAGGTGCTGACGGTCAAGCCGTCCGAAATCGGCGCCAAGGCGATCGGCCATTTCGGCTTCTTCCGCCCGGAGCACCGCGACACGCTGTGGCGCGGCGTGGCGGAATGGATCCAGGGGGAGTGATATTACGCGGCCGCCGCGGGCAGTTTGATGACGATCCGCAATCCGCTTCGTTCGCCCTCCGTGATGTTCGCAGCGTCGATCGATCCCCCAAGCCGATCGACAATCCGCTTGACGATCGAGAGGCCCAGACCGACGCCCTCGCCTTCCGGCCGCTGCCCACGGAAGAACGGCTCAAATATCCGGCCGATCTCTTCGGGGGACACGCCTGGCCCATTGTCCTCGATCCGAAGCACAGCCTTGGTGCCGTCCCGGTAAATCGCCACATCGATCCTGCCGCCCGCCGGCGTGAAACGGAGCGCGTTATCGAGAAGATTGCGGATCATGGCTGCGAGCATGACCGGCTCGCCGCGCACCGGAGCTGACTCGGCCCGTTCGAAACCAAGATCGACTCCGCGGCTGATCGCCTCCCGCAACAGATCGGCGATGACGCTCTTCGCCGCGAGGTCGAGCTCCACAACCTCCCATTGCCCGCAATCGGTGGACTCAGCGTCGTGTCGTGCCAGCGCAAGCAACTGCTCCAGAAGATGCTTGCTGCGACTCATGCCCTGCCGAAGCGCTGCAAGGCGCTCGCGCGCGGCCGGTGGCAGTTCGACGTGATCGAGATTCTCAGCCTGTACGCTCAACGCCGTAAGCGGAGTGCGCAGTTCGTGCGCGGCGTCCGCGATAAACCTTCGCTGCTGCCCTATCATCTCGTGCATGCGCTGCAACAGGCCCTTGATGGAAGACACGAACGGATTCAGTTCGCTTGGGAGGTCGCGCAGCGGCAAGGCCGTCATGTCATCCGCACGCCGTGCGTTGAGTTCGTCCGCCAGCCGGACCATGGGTCGAAGCGATCCGGCTATGACAAGGGCGATCACCAGCATCAGGCAAGGGATCAGCGCGGCGATCGGAAGCACGGTGCGGAGCGCCATGTCACTTGCGATCTCATCCCTGACACCCGTGCTCTGGGCCACGGCAAACCGGCTGCCGTCGGATCGCGTCTTCAGCACCACCCGGACCGGCTTTCCCTGTCGCGTTGCATCGCGCATCCCATCCTGAAGCCGCCACAATTGGCGCTCCTCGGGTGTGCCTTGCGGCGCCCTGCCCAGCTCCATCAGCCAGACTTCGGAGTTTTCATCGACCCCATGGAGGTCCTGAGCTCCGGTGAAGCCACCGCTCTGAACGAGGCCCGCGATCTGGATCAGCACGGAGTCCTGCGTCTCGATCGCCTCATCGAATGCCCACCGGTGTGCGAAGACGCCTCCGATGAGGCCGGTCACCAGCACGATCGTCGTCAAGCTGATGAACAGCCGGCCGCGCAGCGAGTTGATCATGGCGCGCGATCCACCATCCATCCCATCCCGCGCACATTACGGATCGCCTCCGTGCCGAGCTTCTTGCGGATGGTGTGGATCAGGAATTCGACCGCATTGCTTTCGACCTCCTCGTTCCAGCCGTAAAGCTGCCGCTCGAGCTCGCTCCGCGACAGGATGGTGCCGGGGCGCGTCAACAAAGCCTGGAGCAGCGCGAACTCGCGCGCGGTCAGGAGGGCCGTTTGGCCAGACAGCGACGCCTCGCGGGTCGCAGGATCGAGACTGAGCTTGCCGTTGCCAAGCACAGCGGACGCACCGCTGCCTTCGCGGCGAAGCACTGCCCGCATCCGAGCCAGCAATTCGCGAATCTCGAATGGCTTGACCAGATAATCGTCTGCGCCGAGATCGAGGCCTTCGATCCTGTGATCGACGCCATCCCGCGCGGTGACGATAATGACCGGGCACCTGCAGCCATTCGCGCGCAACTGCCGCAGGATATCCCGGCCGTCCGCGTTCGGCAGGCCGAGATCGAGCAGCAGCACCTCGTAAGACTCGGCTGAGGCGGCAAGCAGCGCGGACTCGCCATCCCTCACCCAGTCGACGGCGTAGGCAGCATCCTTCAGCGCCTGCTCGACGGCGGCACCGACCATCCTGTCATCCTCGATCAGTAAAACCCGCAAAGCTCGATCCTCGAAACCGCCGGGCCATCCGGCCGTCAAAATCATGACCGTTCCGACTTAGCGCAGAGTTAGGGAGCGCCAGCAGGCCCAAAATGCGGCGAAGGCCGCCCCGCGTTGAAGATTCTCGTCCCTAAGCCCGGCCTAAGTCGCCTGCGCGACGGTCTCGCATCGCTTCGGCTTGGGAGATTTGGGCGTGTCGCAATATTCAGGTTTTGGCGCAAAACGGATGCTGAACAAGGTTCCGGAGGTCACGGCGATCTTCTGGGCCATCAAGATTCTCTCGACCACGGTTGGCGAGACCGGCGCCGACTATCTCGCGGTGCATGTCGGCCTCGGCGCCAGCCTGACCGCGATCTGCATGAGCGGCCTGCTGGTCGCTGCCCTGCTGCTGCAACTGAACCGCCGCGTCTACGTGCCCTGGATCTACTGGCTGACCGTCGTTCTCGTCAGTATCGTCGGCACGCAGCTCACGGATCTCCTGACCGACAAGCTCGAGATCAGCCTCTACATCAGCACAGCGGCGTTCGCTTGCGCGCTCGCCGCAACCTTTGCGGTCTGGTACGGCGTCGAGCGTACGCTGTCGATCCACAGCATCGTGACGACGCGGCGCGAGCTGTTTTATTGGACGGCCATCCTCTTCACCTTCGCGCTCGGCACGGCCGCAGGCGATCTTGCCACCGAAGCACTTGGTCTCGGTTTCCAGCTCGGCGTCGCCGCCTTCGGCGTGCTGATCGCGGCGGTGATGATGGCCTATTATTTCGGCGCCAATCCCGTCCTCACCTTCTGGCTTGCCTACATCCTGACCCGCCCGCTCGGCGCCTCGCTCGGCGATCTGCTCTCGCAATCACGCGAGTACGGCGGCATCGGCCTCGGCACGATCCAGACCAGCATCGCCTTCCTGACCGTGATCGTCGGCCTCGTCGCCTGGGTGACCTTCGAGGGCGACGACAGGCGCCGCGCCGATCCGGCGCAATAGCTTCAACCGCGAAATCCCGCTCTCTGCATGAAGCAGGAGCTCCACCAGGAGAAACCACATGATGAAACTGATTTCCGCCGTCGCCGTCTGCCTCGTGACGACCTTCACGGGCGAACCGCGCATGCATGCGAGCCAGCACTTCACCTTCGTGCCGCTCGCGGAAGCCGCGACCGCAAAGCTCGGCGATCTCACGCCGTTCCGGAGCATCGTGGTCGACGTCGCCGCGCTGATCGACAAGGGCGACCTCCCCGCCGCCAAGACAAGGATCAAGGACCTCGAGACCAAATGGGACGAGGCAGAAGCCGGATTGAAGCCGCGCGCGGCAGCCGATTGGCACACCGTCGACAAGGCGATCGACCGCGCGCTGGAGGCGTTGCGCGCGGGCGCGCCGGATGCGGCGAAGTGCAAACAGGCAGTCGCTGATCTGCTCGCGGCCATGGATACCGCCGCGAAGTCCTGACGCCTCTGCGCGCCATCATCCCGTCAGCCGCGGATCCCGGTCCGCGGCTGACATATCAACGAGGACACCATGGAAGATCAGACCAAAAGCAATATCATCAGCGAGAGCAAGGTCCCCGAGGTCACGCTCGGTTTCTGGATCATCAAGATCGCCGCCACCACGCTCGGCGAGACCGGCGGTGACACCGTCACCATGACGCTGAACTGGGGCTATCTGGCCGGGACCTGCCTGTTCCTCGCGGCCATGATCGTCCTGGTCGCGGCGCAGGTCCGCGCGCGCAAATTCCATCCGGCACTGTATTGGGCCACCATCGTCGCATCGACCACCTTCGGCACCACGATGGCTGACTTCGCCGACCGCTCGCTCGGCATCGGCTATACCGGCGGCTCGACGCTGCTGCTCACTTGTCTCGTGCTGGTGCTCGGCCTCTGGTATCGCGCCGAGGGAACGATCTCGGTCAACAGCGTCAGCACACCGCGCGTTGAGGCGTTCTATTGGGGCGCGATCACCTTTTCGCAAACGCTGGGTACTGCGCTCGGCGACTGGATCGCGGATACCGGCGATATGGGCTATCGCGGCGGCGCATTGATCTTCGCGGCCGGACTCGTCGTTATCGCTGCACTTTACTTCTGGACCCGCGTCTCACGCGTCACGCTGTTCTGGGCCGCCTTCATCTTGACGCGTCCGCTGGGTGCGACCGTCGGCGACTTTCTCGACAAGCCGCTCGACCACGGCGGGCTGGCGCTGAGCCGGCCGCTGGCCTCGGTCGTGATCGCAGCTTTTATGCTGGGGTGCCTGCTGCTGATCCCGCAACGCGCGGGGCAGCATCCCGGCGACGCCCCGGCGCCGGAGCAAGCCTGAATGGCCGAACGTTAGCGAATGATCGTCGTCAGAGACGAGTAGCGCCGGTTCGGCTTGGCCTCGCCCGGCGCAAACTGCGCGAAGGCCTCGCTGACGCGGACCGCCGGCGGCGTATCGCTGGCGAAGCGGAATTCCTTCGGCCGCGGCGCGTAGAAGCTGGCGCTGTAATAGGCGTCGTCGAAACGCGCCTCGCCGACGCCGAACAATGCGTCGCAGACGAACAGGAGCGCGTAGACTCCCGCAACCGCCGCAACGATCTCCCTGAGAACAGACATGTCGATGCCCCAACCTTTTGCAGGCAGGATGCACGCCGGTTCCAAAGTGGAGGTTTAAGGCAGCAGCCTTCTTGTCCGCAGGGTTTGCCGCCGCTGAGCGGAATGCAGACAATTTTATCGATGTCGAAAAGAGAGCCCGCCTGACCGGACGATCAGGCGGGCCCAGGATTGGCCGATCGGGAGGTTATCAGACGGCCAGATTCATCCAGACAGCCTTGGGCTCGGTGAAATTGTCGAGCGCGGCGGTGCCGTGCTCACGGCCGAGGCCGGAGTCGCGCTCGCCGCCCCAGGGCAGGCGCACGTCGGTGTAGCCATAGGTGTTCATCCAGACCGTGCCCGCACGCGCCCGCTTGGCGAAGCGCTGGAGCTTGCCGATGTCGCGGCTCCAGACCCCGGCGGCGAGGCTGTAGGCCGTGCCGTTGGCGATCCTGAGCGCATCGGCCTCGTCCTTGAACTTGATGACGCTGACGACGGGGCCAAAAATCTCCTCCTGCGAGATCCGCATCTCGTGTGCGACGCCTGCGAACACCGCGGGGCTGATGAAATAGCCGCGATCACCGACTTTCTCGCCACCGGTGACGAGGGTCGCGCCCTCCTTTTGGCCGATGTCGACATAGTCGAGGATCGACTTCATCTGCTTCTCGGAGATCACAGGACCGAGCACCGTCTTGCGATCGAGCGGATCGCCGATCCTGAGCGACTTTGCGCGCGCCGCCAGACGCTCCACGACTTCGTCGTAAGCCTTCTCCTGCACCAGCACGCGGGAGCCGGCCGAGCACACCTGGCCGGCATTGAAGAAGATGCCTGAGGCCGCAGCCTTGGACGCCGCTTCGAGATCGGCATCGTCGAAGATGACGTTGGCCGACTTGCCGCCGAGCTCGAGCGAGACGCGCTTGAAGTTGCTCGCCGCGCCCTTCATGATTCCACGGCCGACGCCGGGTGAGCCGGTGAAGGTCACCTTGTCCACGTCAGGGTGATTGACCAGCGCGTCGCCGACGACGCGGCCCGGACCGGTGACGACGTTGAAGACGCCCGCCGGCAGGCCCGCTTCGAGTGCGAGCTCGGCGATGCGCAGCGCCGACAGCGAGGTCAGCTCTGCCGGCTTCATCACGATGGTGCAGCCGCAGGCCAGCGCCGGCGCGAGCTTCCACATGCCGATCATCAGCGGGAAATTCCACGGCACGATGGCCGCGACCACGCCGACCGGCTCGCGCACGGTATAAGTCAATGCATCGTCGCGCACCGGCACGACATCGCCGCTGATCTTGTCGGCCCAGCCGGCGTAATAGATCAGCGTGTCGACCGCGGCCGGAAAATCCTGGCGCGTCGTCGCGGAGATCGGCTTGCCGGCGTCGATCGATTCGAGCTCGATGATTTCTTCGGCGTGCTGCTTGAGCAGGTCCGCCCAGCGCAGCAGGATCTGGCCGCGCTCCGACGCCCGCATCGTGCGCCAGGGGCCTTCGAAGGCCCGCCGCGCGGCTGCCACGGCGTGCTCGACATCGGCCTCGTTACCCTCGGCGACGATGGCGATGACCTGCCCGGTGGCGGGATTGAGGGATTTGAAGGTACGGCCGGAGCTCGCGGGGACGCGGCGGCCGTCGATGAGCAGATGCTGCGGCCGGGACATGAACTCGGTGGCCGGCGAGTGCGCAAAGTCATATGCAACGGACATCATATTTCTTCCTGATCTGGTATACCAGACTAGGCGCCTATTGGCCGGAGTAAATATGATATGGTTTGCAAATGGACGCCTCACATATGAAGTGCAGTTCATAAGGATTTCAGATGCTTCAGATCGAGATCGAGGCCGTCTGGCGATTTCGCCACGAGGGCAGCCCGCGCACCGCCGTGATCATGCTCGGCGTGCTCAACGAGATCCGGAAGACCGGAAAGATCACGAGCGCGGCCAGCGATGTGCACCTGTCCTACCGGCACGTCTGGAATCTGATCGAGCAATGGTCGGAGTTCTTCGGAACCCCTCTGGTCGAGACCCAGCGCGGCAAGGGCTCGAAGCTCACGCCGTTCGGCGAGCGGCTGGTATGGGCCGGCGAACGCATGCAGGCCCGGCTCGGGCCGCAGCTCGAAAACCTGGCGCAGGAGCTGGCGAGCGAGATCAAGCCGTTCCTCGAACAGCGCCCTTCGGTGATCCGCGTTCATGCCAGCCACGGCTTTGCCGTGGCAAAGCTGCGCGAATTCCTCGATCGCGAGCCCGGCATCGGCGTCGATTTGCGCTATGTCAGCAACCAACATTCGCTGGTCGCGCTGGCGCAGGGCGCCTGCGATCTCTCGGGCCTGCATCTGCCGCACGGCGCGTTGCGGGCCCAGGGCATCAAGGCGGCGCGCGAATGGCTGGATCCGCGCGAGGATCGCATCATCAGTTTCGTCACGCGCGAGATGGGGCTGATGGTCGCGCGCGGCAATCCGCTGCGTATTTCCTCGCTTCAGGATCTCACCGGTCCAAAAGTCCGCTTCGTCAACCGCGACCATGATTCCGGCACGCGCCTGTTGTTCGACCAGCTGCTTGCCGCGAACGGCATCGACGAGAGCAAGATCAACGGCGCGCAGCAGATCGAGTTCACCCACGCCGCCGTCGCGGCCTATATCGCGAGCGGCATGGCGGATGCGAGCTTTGGTGTCGAGGCGGCCGCGCGCCACTTCGGCCTCGATTTCATCCGCATCCTCACCGAGGATTATTTCTTCGTCTGCAAGCGTGCCTTCCTCGATACCGGGCCGATGCAGCGCATCCTGGAGATCATGCGCAGCGCCGATTTCCGCGCCGCCGTCGCCACCCTGCCCGGCTACGTGCCGTCGGATACCGGTAACGTAACCGGCGTGAAGGCGTTTCTGGAGATGCACGCCGTGCGATGATGCTCGGCTCGGCAACGATCTCACGTCCGGCCGCTGGGACGCGCGGTACGGGCACTATCGGCAGCGTCCGACCTTCGTCGGTTCGCTCAAGCTGATCGTCAACCACATCTGCCCCGGCGCGGCACCTTATTGCCGAGCGCTCGGACTCAGCAGGCAAGCCGCAAGCTCGGTGCGGTTGTGCACGCCGAAGCGTCGGCACAGGTTCGCGACGTGCTCCTTCACGGTCTGATCGGAAATCCCCATCTCGCGGGCGATTTCCTTGTTGGTCTGGCCGCGGCAGACCCGGATCGCGACGTCCGCGGACCGTGGCGGAAGCGATGCCGAGAGCGTCGCCACCGGCGTCGTTGCCGGCTCGGGGACCCGGATTGCGGCAGGATGGGCGTCGATCGCGCCCGCGTTCGTCATGTTGGTCAAAGCGAGCGAGCCGGCCCGACACAGCATCTCCATGCGCTGCCGCGACCGCATCGTGTAGGGCGCGTCCGTATCGGTCGTCGCCGTAAACAGCACGCCGACGATCTTCTGCCCGCACCACAACGGGCCGCCCATGTTGTATGCAAAGCCCCACTCGTGCAGCATCTCGAAGGACGGACTGTGCCGCCATTGCTGCGGACCGATCACCGTTTCGCCGTCGACCGCGCGGCCTTGGGTCATGATGCAGTCGAGCACGGGGTCGCGCTTCCAGAAGCCGGCCCTGTAATTGTCGAGCAGGCCTTCTGCGACGTGCCGGCTGTAGACCAGTTCCGGTTCGAGCCCGTCGAGCAAATAGAGGCCGACGGTCGGCGATCCCGTCAATTCCGTGATCGCCGAGCAGCAGGCAATGCCAAGCGCGCGCACCGAGCGGCTCTCGGCGATGGACATCAGCCGATCTGCGAGCTGGCGCTCGGGCAGACCATCCAAATGCTCCTGCTCGGCTCTCACCGCCACTCCTCGCGCGAACGCGCGGTGCCCTCGGACACACGCGCGTCATTGCCGATTGTTATAGGCTTAAAATTTCTGCCTCGCCTGACCTTTGGTCAAGCGAAAAGAAGCGGCAAAACACTGCTCTCCCGGCCCAGCTTTGCGGCAGAGCAGCATGGCCAACACCCCCCATGATGGGGGATTGCTGCTTTGGCCGCCTCATCTCTAGCATCCCGGCCATCGGGATCGCGTAACGACGTTCGCGCGGTTCCGACGGGGACATCTCGACACCAACGCGAGCCGTTCGTCGCGCGCACCAACAGTCTTTGGCGCGTTTGGGCGGAGTCTTGCCCGCGACCGGCGTCTGTTCCGCCCGACCCAGATCTTCGCGTGCAGCAGCGTTGCGCGAAGAACCAACAGCCCGACGTGGAGACACCGACCATGAGCCCTTCCGTGCAACTCGCCGTAAAGCCTTCCGCGACCCCGACGGTGGCCGAGTTCCATGCGCGCCTCGACGCGCTGCTACCGCTGGTCGAATCCAGGGCCGCGGAGGCTGAGACACAGGGCTATCTGACTGACGACGTGGTAGCGGCGCTGCGCAAGGCCGGCATCTACACCATGCTGTTCCCGAAGGAGGTCGGCGGCGCCGAGCTTCTGCCTTACGACGCCATGACCGTGATCGAGCGGCTCGCTTACGCACACGCCTCCGCCGGCTGGTGCGCCATCGGCAACAACATGGAAGGCACGACGCTCGCCATCTACATCGAGGACGAAGGCATCAAGAAAGTCTTCGCGGGCGGGCCCGACATTACGATTGCCGGCAACGGCGTGCCGCGCGGCTTCGCCCGACCGGTCGATGGCGGTTACATGATCCGCGGTAACTGGGCCTATGGCAGCGGCATTCAGCACGCCGAGTGGGTCCATTCAGGCTGCTTCGTCACCGACGCATCCGGCAAGGACATGGTGTTCGGCCCGAACGGCCAGCCCAAGATCGTCGTCACCCACCATCCGCGCGCGACCATCAAGTTGATGGGCAATTGGGACGTGCTCGGCCTGCGCGCGACGGGAAGTTTCGACTACACTTTGAGCGAGGGCGACGAGTTGTTCGTGCCCACGCACATGACCTACGATTTTGACATTGGCGCGCCGCGCCGAGGTGGTGTGCAGGGTGCACTGGGACTGGCGGGCTACAGCGCCTGGGCGCATTCCGCCTGGGCCGTCGGTGTCGGCCGCCGCATGCTCGACGAACTCGTCAAGGTGATCGTCCAGCGCCAGGATCCATTCGGCAAGTCGCGCGACAGCGCGAGCTTCAAGTTCCAGTTTGCGCAGGCCGAAGCTCGTTTCCGCGCAGCACGTGCGTTGGTCCACGAAACCTGGAAGGACGTCTCGGAGACTTGTGCCGGCGGTGAAAGTCCGTCGCTGGAGCAGATGACGATGATCAAGCTGTCATTGCGCCACGTCCACGACGTTCTGTCGGATGTCGCCACCTTCGCGCATCGCGCCGCGCGCGGCGCCTCGCTGCACAACACGCCGATGCAGCGGTTCTATCGCGACATCCATTCGGGCACGCAGCACATCCTGATGGCCGACCAGATCGTCGAAGAGTGCGGCCGTGCGCTGCTCGGCCTCCCCGGCCCTGGTGCGCAATGGACGGTCTTCGGGGTGACGGGCTGAGCAAGCGACCAGACACGAGGGCGTCGAGGTGAGGACATCCCGCATCGTTGGCTTCTGCGGCAATAGTTGGCGCCCGGCGAAGTCGCGCATGCTGGTGGAAGCCGTCGCCGCCGATCTTCAGGCGCAGCATGGACTGAAGACCACCGTCCTCGACCTTGTCGACGCCGGTTGCGGCATCGCCGGCTTCACCCGGACTGCACTCGATGACAACGCGCGCGCCGTCGTCGAGGCCATCGAACAAGCCGACGGTCTCGTGATCGGATGCCCGGTGTTCCAGGGCTCTTATCCCGGATTGTTCAAGCACGTATTCGACTTGATCGAACCCAGCGTGCTGCGCAACCGCCCGGTGCTGTTGACCGCGGTCGGCGGCGGCCTGCGCCACTCGCTGGTGGTCGAGCACCAGCTCCGCCCGCTGTTCGGCTTCTTCGAAGCCTGCACCGTTTCGACGGCGATCTACTCCAGCAGCGGCGAGATCGTACCGGGCGAGCCGCTCGCACCAATGACGGCCGCGCGGCTCGCCAACGCCGTCGAACAATTCGCCTCACTTCTCAGCGGTCGCCAGGAAGCCGCCGCATGACTCACCAACGCCCGGCTCTGCCGCCTTCAACCGGAGACGACCATGCTTGATACCGTCAAACCCTCGCCCGATCTCACCGGCTTCTCCCGCGCGGAACATACGATCAACGGCGTGCGGACCGTCGTTCACAGCATCGGAAGCGGCCCCGTGCTGGTGTTCCTGCACGGCACCGGCACCTTCACCGGCTTCGAGATGGCGCGCGATTGGGCGAAGCGGCACACGGTCATCATCCCCTATCATGCGGGCTTCGGCGACTCCGGCGACTCCGAGACGATCGACACCGTCGAGGATCACGTCCTTCACTACATGGATCTGTTCGACAAGCTTGGCCTTGAGCAGTTCGACCTCGCCGGGTTCTCGCTCGGCGGATGGCTTGCCGCGGAGTTCGCGATCCGTCAGCCGGATCGGGTCCGCAAGCTGGTGCTGGTTGCGCCCGCCGGTCTTGTGGTCGGAAGCGCGCCTGCGCCCGGATTGTTCGAGATCGCACCGCAAGAACTGCCAGCCTATCTCGCGCACGATCCGGCCGCGGCACTCCGTTACTTTCCCAAGGCGCCCGATCCGGCCTTCGACGCCCGGCTTGGACGCGAGGTCACGGGCTTTGCCAAGCTGATCCGCAGCGAACCGCAGGGCAATCCCAAGCTCGCGCACTGGCTGCATCGAATCACGATGCCGACGCTGGTGCTGTGGGGGGCCGCAGATCGCTTGCGCCCGACCGCCCAGGCAGATGCCTGGAAAGCAGGGCTCCCCGACGCACGCGTGACGCTGGTGCCGGCGACCGGTCATCTCGTGTTCGAGGAAACGCCGTCTTCCGCACACTACGTCACCGATTTTCTCGTCGATTGATCCGCACACAACAGAGGACACCACCATGATCGAGATGCCTCCGGGCGTGACCCCTGCCAAAGAAGGCTTTGGCAACGTCATCTGGAACATTCTGGGCCAGACCTACACGCTGAAGCAGCATTCCGAAGCGTCGATGGCCTGGCATGCCGTGTTTCCGGATGGCACCTTCGTGCCGCCGCACGTGCATCCGACCCAGGATGAATTCGTCTATGTGCTGAGCGGCCGCTACGACCTCTGGCTCGACGGCAAGGACTTTGTCGCCAAGGCCGGCGACCTCGTCCGCATGCCCAAGGGCATCCCCCACGGCATTTTCAACAAGTCGGGTGAAACCGCCACCAGCCTGTTCTGGGTCGCACCGACGCGGTCGCTGAAAGAGCTGTTCGAGCGCATCCACAATCTCCCCGATCCGCAGGAGGTCGTGCGACGTGCCGCCGAACACGAGGTCAACTTCCTGCCGCCGCCCGCCTGAGGCCACGCCGATTCCGTCGACACGCAAACCGCGAGAACCGATGATGACCATGCTGACAACAACTTGGACGTCCATCTCCGAGAACGAC
Organism: Bradyrhizobium sp. S3.7.6; assembly: GCF_054061875.1. NCBI lineage: Bacteria > Pseudomonadati > Pseudomonadota > Alphaproteobacteria > Hyphomicrobiales > Nitrobacteraceae > Bradyrhizobium > Bradyrhizobium sp. S3.7.6. The sequence goes on from NZ_JBSSEQ010000001.1 coordinate 6,191,842, forward strand.
CGCCGTCGGATAGCCCGGTGGCAAAAAGCCATGCTGGCGCTCGCCATCCTCTGCGAGATCTTTCTCGCCGCCGACTGGTATGCCTTCGCGGCCGTCCTGCCATTCGTCTCCGAGAGCCTCAAGCTCAATCCCGCCGAGGCGGGACTCGCCCAAGGCATCTTTGCGCTGACCTACGGCATCGGCATGGTCGTCTGGTCTCCGGTCAGCCGGTCGATGACGGCGCGCAACATGCTGCTGATCGGGCTTGCGGGCACTGGTATTGGCATGGTGCTCCAGGTGTTCGTGCAAAGCTACACGCAGCTCGTGATGCTCCGGCTCGTGATCGGCTTCTTCGACGCCGGCATCTTCATCGGCAACATGAAGCTGATCTTCGGCTGGTTTCCGCAAAGTCGGCGTGGCTCGGTGGTAGGCATCATCCTCGCCGCCTACAGCCTCGCCATCACCATGGATTTCGCGCTCGGCATTCCCCTGACGATTGCGACCGGTTGGCGGACCTTCTTCGCCGTGCTGGCGATCGGCACGCTGCTCGTTGCAGCCGTCGACGCACTCGTCGTCCGTAACAATCCGCGCGAGCTCGGCATCGACGGTTTTACCTGGGGCAATGAAACACCGCAGGAGCACCTGCCGCTCGGCGAGATCTTCCGCTCGAAATGGATCGCGGTCGGCGGCTTCGGCATCGTGGCCTGCACCTTCGCGATCGCCGGCACCGCCACCTGGGTGGTGCCGGCCTTCATCACAGTACAGCACATGCCGCCGGAAGCGGGCGCTGTCATCGGCACCGTCATGGGGTTGTCGCAGGTGCTATTCCTGGTGATTGGCGGCTACATGTCCGATCGGCTCGGCAAGCCCTTCATGATCAAACTCACCGCATGTCTCGCTTTCCTGACCGCGCTGATGTTCCTGTGGAGCGTGGTCACACCGATGTCGTTCTCGATGCTGGTGCTGTTTGCAGCACTCAGCGGTATCGCGCTTCTCGGCGGCGGCGCTATCTTCGCCCTGCTCAGCGAAAAATACTCCGACGCGCTCGCACCGGCCGCGATTGGATACGCCGAGGTATTTGGCATCTTCTCGGCCTTCGTGGCGCCCTGGATGATGGGCGCCATCATCAACGCCTCGGCCGGCTCGTTCACCGGCGCCTTCATTGCTTTCGCGGTGGTCGAGCTCATCATCGTCGGCCTTTTGATGATCCTCGCCCGCGAGGACGTCAGTCAGGGCGCGGTGGTCGGAAGCCCCGCGGAATAAGATGCAGCGATCAAGGGCACGGGGCAGAAGCCCGTGCCCTTGGGACCTCGACAAAGGTCCATCTTTTGGGAAATCGGGCGCCCTCACCTTGTCCGCGGCGGGCAAGAGTGGCAATCTCGCATGCAAGTGCCCCAAGAGACCCCGTCATGCCGCGCGCGAGCGCCAAATCGCTTCCCCAGCTCAGTCTGCGCATCGACCTCGATGGCGAGGATCGGATCGGGCCCGGCAAGATCGAGCTTTTGGAGCAGATCCGCGAGCAAGGCTCGATCTCGGCGGCCGGCCGCGCCATGGACATGTCCTACAAGCGTGCCTGGGATCTCGTGGACGAGATCAACCGCATTTGCGGACATCCCGTGGTCGAGCCGCAGGCCGGCGGCAAGAACGGCGGCGGCGCGATGCTCACGCCCTTCGGCGAAAAGCTTGTCGCGCGCTACCGCAAGATCGAACGCGACGCCGCGCGCGCCGTGCACAAGGAGCTGGAAGCGCTCAGGAGCGACATCGGCCGTTCGCGGAAATCGTGAACGGACGGGCGCGCATCCTGGCGGCTCGCTAGCGCATCCAGCGTGGCAGGGGCAGATTTTTCTTGCGCAGGAATTCCGGGTTGAACAGCTTGGATTGATAGCGCTGTCCGCCATCCGCGAGGATGGTCACGATGGTTTTGCCTGGACCGAGGTCGCGCGCAAGTCGCATGGCTCCAACGATATTGATCGCGCTTGAGCCGCCCAACACCAGTCCTTCGTGCTCGATCAGGTCGAACAGGACAGGCAAGGCTTCCTCGTCCGTAATCTGATATGCCGTATCGATGGGCGTGCCTTCGAGGTTCCGGGTGACACGGACTTGCCCGATCCCTTCGGTGATGGAGTCTCCCTCTGTCGTCAGTTCCCCTTTGGTGAACCAATTGTAGAGAGCGGCCCCCATGGGATCGCTGAGCGCAATCTTGATGCCGGGATTTCGCTCCTTGAGGGCTCGCGCGATCCCACCCAAGGTACCGCCGCTCCCGACGGCACATGTGAAGCCATCGATTCGTCCATCCGTCTGCTGCCAAATCTCCGGACCAGTCGTGCGATAATGCCCGTCCCGATTGGCGACATTGTCGAACTGATTGGCCCAGAAAGCACCGAGCTCCTCGGCGAGCTGACCGGAATAGCGCGCGTAATGACCCGGATTGGAATAGGGTACGGCAGGCACCAGGCGCAAGTCGGCACCGCACAACCGCAACATGTCCTTTTTCTCCTGACTTTGCGTGTCAGGCATCACGATCACGCTTCGATAGCCGCGTGCATTCGCCACGAGCGCTATGCCGATTCCGACATTGCCGGCTGTTCCTTCGACGATGACGCCTCCCGGCTCAAGCTTGCCGCATCGCTCGGCATCGTCGATCATGGCCAGCGCCGCGCGATCCTTGATCGAGCCGCCGGGATTGAGAAATTCGGCCTTGCCATAGATCTCGCAACCCGTGGCCTCCGACGGCATTCGCAGCCTGATCAATGGCGTGTTGCCGATAGCGTCCAGGAAACCCGTTCGAACATCTCTCATCGCTTGCCACCCCTACGCGCCCACAACTTTAGGCTGGCGAACAGGCAAAGCGATTCTCTAGTTCAGGCGACGCGTGCAACATTTCCGGCGCCCGACCGGCCCAATCGGCAATTTCATTCTTGGGCTGCGTTTTAATTGCGCCTTTGGCCCAAGCCGCTAGTTCGGCCGCACCGACATTTCCGGCATCGGCTGGGTCAGCGCTTCGCCGAGCAGGCTCTGCTCGGCTTTCGGGATCGAGAAGCGCACCTTGAAGCCGTCCTCGGTTTGAAGCGTAATGATGCGCTGGGTCGTATCGGTCGCCTGCTCGATCGCCCAGGACGCCAGCGGATAGGCGTAGCGCAAGCTCTGGTCGCCGTAGCGGGCCTTCAGCGCCGCCTCGAGCAGCCCGGGCAGCGTCATGATGAGGGCGCCGACCTGGTTGAGCGAGACACTGACCGCGGCGGGGTTGCCCGCCAGATCCTCGAAGCCCAGCGAGATCGCGCCGCCGTCGGACGCCACCTCGCAGGTCGTGAGCTGCCTCACCTTGATTTCCATCGTCAGTCCCGGAACACGGTTCGCTATATTCATCACGATATATCGATATGTCCACCCGCGTCCAGCCCTGCTTTTCTGGAATTGATCGAACCGGCCGCCATGGTCGGCCCGGCGAAGTCGTGATATATAGTTCGATATAACGAGGCCCCGAACGGCCCGTTTTTGCAAGGGAGCGCAAAGCCAATGAGTGACTACAATCTTCTCATCGACGGCAAGATGGTGCCCGGCGACCAGACCATGCCGGTTCTCAATCCCGCGACCGAAGAGGTGCTGGCGCAGTGTCCGCGTGCCTCGAAGGCGCAGCTTGATGCCGCCGTCGCCGCGGCGAAGGCCGCCTTCCCGGCCTGGGCCGCGACCCCGATGGCGGAACGCCGCAAGCTCGTGAACGAGATGGCCGACGTGATCGAGGCCAATTCGGGCGAGCTCGCCCACATCCTCACCAGCGAGCAAGGCAAGCCGCTTGGCGACGCCACCGGCGAGGTCCTCGGCATGGCCGCGTTCTTCCGCTACCTCAGCTCGCTCGAATTGCCGATGAAGGTGATCGAGGATTCCGGTGACCGCAAGGTGGAAGCCTATCGCCGCCCGCTCGGCGTCGTCGGCGCCATCATTCCCTGGAACTATCCGCTGCTCATCCTCAGCTTCAAGCTGCCGTCGGCGCTGCTCGCCGGCAACACGCTGGTGGTGAAGCCGGCGCCGACCACGCCGCTGGCGACCCTGCGCTTCGCCGAGTTGATCAAGGACGTCCTGCCGAAGGGCGTTCTCAACTTCATCACCGACGCCAACGACCTCGGCGGCGAGATGACCAAGCATCCTGATATCCGCAAGATCTCGTTCACCGGCTCTTCCGCCACGGGGCAGAAGGTGATGGCGAGCGCGGCGCAGACGCTCAAGCGCATCACGCTCGAGCTCGGCGGCAACGACGCCGGCATCGTGCTCGACGATGTCGACCCGAAGAAGGTCGCTCCCGACATCTTCGAGGGCGCGTTCCAGAACTCCGGCCAGGTCTGCCTCGCCATCAAGCGTCTCTACGTCCACGAGTCCGTCTATGACGAGCTCTGCAACGAGCTGGTCGCGATCGCCAAGAGCACGGTGGTCGACGACGGCGCCAAGCAGGGCACCAAGCTCGGGCCGCTGCAGAACAAGATGCAGTACGAGAAGGTGAAGACGTTCCTCGAGGACGCGCGCAAGAACGGCAAGGTGGTCGCCGGCGGTTCGGCGATGGACCGTCCCGGCTATTTCATCGAGCCGACCATCGTGCGCGACATCCAGGAAGGCTCGAAACTGGTCGACGAGGAGCAGTTCGGCCCGGTGCTGCCGCTGATCAAGTACTCCGACAAGAACGATGCGATCCGCCGCGCCAACGCCACCACCTACGGCCTCGGCGCTTCGGTCTGGTCGTCCGACATCAAGCGCGCGCACGAAGTCGCAACACAGCTCGAGTCCGGTACGGTCTGGATCAACAAGCACCTCGACATGGCCCCGCACATCCCGTTCGGCGGCGCCAAGCAATCGGGCATCGGCACTGAATTCGCCGAGGAAGGCCTCGCCGAGTTCACACAGCTGCAGATCATCAACGGCCCGCCCGCGGCCTGATCGGAGAACCGGGGCCGCGGCGGAAACGTCGCGGCCCCAATTCTTTGCCGTCAAACGGAGGCCGACCATGTTCGATGCGCAATGCGACCTCGCCGCCCTCGTCTACGAGGCGCATCAGGACCCCGACGCGGTCCTGCGCAGCTTTGCGGCGGATCTGAATGCGCGTGGCCGTCGCGTCGTCGGCATGGTTCAGGCCGGGCAATGCGCGGATTTGAGCCTGTCGGCCGTGCTGCTTCACAGCGGCGAGACGCTTCTACTCGCGCAGGATTTCGATCCGGCCGCGCGCGGCTGCCGTCTCGATCTCGCGCGGCTGCAAAATGCGGGGATGCGGATCGCGGACGCGCTCTCGCATGGCGCCGATCTCGTCATCATCAACCGCTTCGGCAAGCGCGAGCGCGACGGCAAGGGCCTGTCCCATCTGATCGGACGCGCGCTCGACGCCGACATTCCCGTGGTGATCGCGGTTGGCAGAGACCATTTCGCCGACTGGATCAAGTTCGCCGGCGGCATGAGCGTCAGGCTCGGCTGCGAGCGCGACGCGCTGGAGGCGTGGTGGCGGAGCATCTCCACAAGCAACGCGCAGCTTGACGTCGGATCACATCCTACGGTGTGCGAAATTCTGAAGTGAACGATCTGAGCCTGCCGGACTCGCGTACTTGTCCGTGAAGTCCTCACAGCAGCGCGCCGACTTCCCCTGTCGCCGCCGCGCAGGCAGTAGTTTCCCGGAATATGGCCGACGGTCGGGCCTCTGATACGCTTGTGCGGATTCAACCCGCTCACCCCGACATGCCCTGGGATCCCGAAATGCCGGTACGTCGGCTAAAGCCATCGCGCGTCCTCGGCGTCGAGCGCTTCTCGGACTTCGACGAATTTCGCGCCAACGAGGTGCTCGGTCTCGGCACCAGCACGCCGCTCCGTCCGCGGGAATTCTCGCTGTCTCGCGCCATCCTGCCGCTCCGCGACGGGCTCTTCGTGCTCCAGCGCTCCTTTGCACGGCGGTATGAGGCCGAGATCGGCACGGACAACGGCGTCGGCCTCGTTGTTCCCCTCACCTTTCACTCCATCGCCAATGGCCGCGAGGTCGATAGTTCGATGATCGCCGTCATGCGCGGCAAAGCCCCCGTCAAGGCGATCGAGCATCACCCCAACACTTACCTGATGCTGCGCTTCAACTCGGACATGCGCCATCGCGGCTGGGCGGATTTCGACACCGGCCTCGCCTATGTCCGCACGCAGGACGATCCGATGACGCGCCTGCGCGCGGCTATCGTGGAGATGTTCTCGCTGGCGTCGGCATGCAACGATCCCCGGCAATTCGAGGCGCTCTACCGCCCGATCCAGGAAACGCTGCTCGCCGGCCTCGACGCCACCCTGCTGCCGGCAGGCGCACGCAGCGCCCGCCCCGGTTCATTCGACAAGCACCGCAAGCTGATCGCGCATCTCGACGACGTCGTTGCGCTGTTCGGCAGCAAGCCGCTCTACAGCGACGACCTCGCCGCCGCGCTCGGCGTGTCCGTGCGCACGCTCCAGGTCGCGACGCACGCGGTGCATGGCGTGAGCCTGCACCACTATCTGCGCCTCAAACGGTTGTGGGCCGTTCGCGTCCAGCTCATGACCGGGGGCGATGGCTTGACCGTCAAGGCCGCAGCGCTCGGTAACGGCTTCTGGCATCTGGGCGACTTCTCAAGGAGCTACAGACTGGCCTTCGGCGAAGCGCCGTCCGAGACGCTGGCACGCGGACGGCGTCCGTTGCATCTGGCCATCGGCGCCTGAGAGTGCGGATCGCCCCTCAGGCGTGACCCTTGCGGTGCCCGCTCTCGCTGATGCGGTCGACCCAGGCGATACCGATTGCGGAAATGATGAAGGTCAGGTGGATCAGCACCTGCCACATCACGCCGGACTCGGTGAAATTGCTGCGCGTGGTGCCGAGATTGCCGGCCTCGATGAAGGTCCTGAGCAGCGAGATCGAGGAAATGCCGATGATCGCCATCGCGAGCTTGATCTTCAGCACGCTGGCATTGACGTGGCTCAGCCATTCCGGCTCGTCCGGATGGCCGTTCAGGTTCAGGCGCGAGACGAAGGTCTCGTAGCCGCCGACGATCACCATGACCAGCAGGTTCGAGATCATGACGACGTCGATCAGTCCGAGCACGACCAGCATGATCTGCTGCTCGCTGGCGTCGAACGAGTGCGCGACCAGGTGCCAGAGCTCCTTCAGGAACAGCAGCACATAGACGCCCTGCGCGACGATGAGGCCGACATAGAGCGGCACTTGCAGCCAGCGCGAGCCGAAGATGAGCTGGGCGAATGGGCCGATTTTCGGTCGCGGCCCGGCGTGCGCCGAAGGTGCTTTGGGTTCAGGCGTCATGGATCACTCCGGATTGCAGGCAGGAATTGTCGCCTCAGAGACTCGCGATGACGGGCGCGAGCTCGAGCGAACCGCGATAGATCATCTCGAAGGCGACGTAAACGATGATGGCGAGACCGACATAGGCGATCCAGCGCTGCTTCTGCAACACCCGGCCGAGCAGATCGGCGGCGACGCCCATCATCGCGACCGACAGCAACAGTCCGAACGCGAGGATGTAGGGATGCTCGCGCGCGGCGCCTGCGACTGCGAGCACGTTATCCAGCGACATCGAGACGTCAGCGGCGACGATCTGCAACGCCGCCTGCCCGAAGGTCTTGCGCGACGCCGGTGCGCTGCCCGCGCTACCGCCATGGCTCAACGAGAGCTCGGTGTGCGCGGACTGCTCGCGCAGCTCGCGCCACATCTTCCAGCACACCCACAGCAGCAGCACGCCGCCGGCGAGCAGCAGGCCGATCACCTGCAGGAGCTGGGTCGCGACGCCGGCGAAGACGATGCGCAAGGCTGTGGCGGCGACGATGCCGACGATAACGGCGCGGCGGCGCTGCTCGGCCGGCAGGCCGGCGGCGGCAAGGCCGATGACGACGGCGTTGTCGCCGGCGAGCACGAGGTCGATCAGGATGACCTGGAGCAGCGCGGTCAGCGCGTCGGCGGTGATGAATTCAGTCATGATTGATCACTTTTCGATGCAGACGGATCGAGCCATTGCGGCTTCTTCCGCTCGACCCAATCCAGGACCTTGGAGCGCGAGGCGCGCAACGCCGGGACGTCTTCGGCGAGCAGTGCGAGGCCGAGCGGCAGCATCCAGATTCCGAGCACCGGCAGGAAGGAGAGCACGCCGCCAACGATGAGCAGCGCGCCCGAAGGGATCCTCACCCAGCGGCTGGACGGTTTGAGCAGATAGGCGACGGTGTCGCCCATGCGCGGCGGCAGGCGACGGACGAGTTTGTCGAGGCGCGGGTCGCCACCGGCCATCTGGCCGGTGGTGACCAGATTTCCTGTCGTCCGCTCGTCCGATGCTGTGCTCATGCTCACTCCTGCGCGGCGGCGCGCCGTTCAGTGCCTGCGCTGCCCGGCGCCACCGGCTTTGCGCGCGGCAGCACGAGCGTCAGCAGGCGCAACAGCTTGATCGCCTGCACCTCATGGGGATGCACGTCCTCGTCCGCAGCCGCGACGCGCTCCGACAGTTCCATCAAATGGGCCGACAGCGGCAGGTCCGAGACCGGACGCAACGTGTCGATCACCACATTGGCAAAGTCAGGCTCCTCGAGTCGTTCCGCCAGTTCGTCGAATATCGCAAACAGCCGGTCGTCACTCATGTGCGGCGCCAGTCCGCGATCCCTGATGAAGCGGATCACCTCGTCGCGCTCGACCGGCGAAACGCGCCGGTCGGCGAAGGCGACGAGCGCGCCGGCGATCACCAACGCGACCGCAGCCTGCTCGTTCAGCCTGGACGGTTCCGTGATCTCGATTTCGATCGGATTTGAAGTGGCGGCGTCGGACATCGTAGCTCCCTTACGTTGCGAAATGACCGCGCGGGGCTGCGATGGGGACGATTGAGTCGGAGAGAACTCGAGAAGGCCCGACGATCGGCCGATCCATCGCATTCGCGCGGGACAGGTCATCCGACATCGCAAGGTTTTGCCGACATTGTCGGCGTCCTCGCCAGAGGGGCCCGGATTCTTGTTCGCTCCAGACATAAAGATGGGTGGGCCGGAATCAAGGCAACAAGACTGCGACCAGCCGCCGCATCGGGTTCCGTGTCAGTGGATCTGGTTAACCAATAGTGCGCGTCTCTCCGTGTCCTGGACGCGCTGCAACGCCCTTCGCGTTGCTGCGCAGAGCCGGGACCCAGAAGGCCACGCATTCCGCCGCAATATGGGCCCCGGCTCAGCAGCGCACCGCCGAAGAGGCGCTGCGCTCCGTCCGGGGCACGAGACCGCCGTTTGACGCGCAACTTACCTCACGACCTCGACAAGATGCGCGCGCGATGGTGCGGGATCGAACTTCTCGCCGAAATACTGCGTCTCGTGCGCCACCAGTCCTTCGCGGAATTCCATGATGCTGACGACATAGGACGGCACGCCGTCATAGGTCAGCACGAACTCGCTCACCCAGAGATCGCCGCCGCCGACGATCCGGCGGACCGTGAAGCGCTTCTTGTTGGGCTGCACGAACCGGCTCTCCTGAATCGTCCCGCGGCCGCGGATGCGCTCGCCGGACTGCGGATAGTCGAGCACGGCGTCCTCACGGTAAATGTCGTGTTCGACCTCGAAATCATTTGCGTCCGACGCAGCCCAATGGCGCTGAAGGGCCGCCAGTATCGCCTGATCATCCATCGCGATCTCCCGTCTTGCGGTGTCTGCCGCCAGATCGGGACGCAGACAGCCGGCGACAAGACCGGCTAGCAACGTCTAACAACGACTAACGGGCCAAAATTCCGACATGGATGCAGATTGGCATTGCAGCGACCTGGAAACCGCCAGAGCCGCGCCGTCACGCCGGGGAACCCCATGGCCCGTTTGCTCTCCCTCAATGTCGGCCTGCCGCGCGACATCGCGTGGCAAGGCAAGACCGTTTATACCGGCGTCTGGAAGACGCCCGTCAGTGGTCCGCGCAGGGTGCGCCGGCTCAACATCGACGGCGATGGACAGGGCGATACCGCCGGTCATGGCGGCGAGCAGCGCGCCGTCTACGTCTACCAGCGGGAGTCCTATCAATACTGGCAGGAGCACCTCGGTCGATCGAACCTCGTCCAAGGTCAATTCGGCGAGAATTTTACCGTCGACGGCCTCGCCGACAGGGACGTCTGCATCGGAGATCGTTACAAAATCGGCTCTGCCCTGTTCGAGGTGACGCAGCCGCGCGTCACCTGTTACCGGCTGGGGATTCGCATGGAGGAGCCGGACATGGCCGCGCTGCTTGTCAGGCACGGCCGGCCCGGCTTCTATTTTCGTGTGATCGAGGAAGGCGACGTCGAGGCCGGCGACGAGATCACGCAGATCGCTGATGGCCCCGAACGCATGAGCGTGTCCGAGATCAATGCGCTGCTCTATCTGCCTCCTCACCCGCGCGACGGCCTGGAGCGCGCGCTGAAAATTCCGGCGCTGAGCGGCGGCTGGCGTCATTCCTTCGAGGCGCTGCTCGAGCAGCAGCGCAAGGATACGACGGCGGGAAACGCCGGGCTCGGCCCGGCGTCGAGCCCGCCTCCGGCCTGGCGCGGCTTCCGGCCGTTTCGCGTCGCGCGCAAGATCGCCGAAAGCGGCAACGTGACGTCGCTGATCCTCGAACCCACGGACGGACATCCCGTCGCCGCCGCCCTGCCCGGGCAATTCGTCGTCGTGCGGCTCGGCACCTCCACTGCACCGGCGATGACGCGCAGCTATTCGCTGTCGAGCCGCTCCGATGCCGCGTCCTGGCGCATCAGCATCAAGCGGGAAGCCCACGGCGCGGCGAGCCAATATATCGCCGACGAGGTCAAGATTGGCGACGCTGTGCAGATCGGCGCGGCGCGCGGAAGTTTCACGCTACGGCAAGATGCGCGGCCCGTCGTCTTGCTGAGTGCCGGCATTGGCGTAACGCCGGTGCTTGCGATGCTGCACGCGCTCGCCGCGGAAGCATCGACGCGAGAGGTCTGGTGGCTGCACGGCACCCGCAACGGTCGCGAACATGCGTTCGCCGCCGAGGTGCGCGGGCTGTTGGCTGGGCTGGCCCACCATCACAGCCATGTCTGCTACAGCGCGCCCGATCCAGGCGATCGCCTCAATGTGGATTTTGACACGATCGGACATCTGGACCTCCGGGTGCTTCAATCCGTCGGCGTCCCACGCGACGGCGATTTCTATCTGTGCGGGCCGGCACCGTTCATGACCGATCTCTCGCGCGGGCTTGCCGGACTCGGCATCGCAGCGGATCGCGTTCACACCGAGATGTTCGGCGCCGGACCATCCCTGACACCCGGCATAGCGTCCTCCCCGCAGAAGCGGGCGCACTTGCCGGCCGGCGCAACCGGCCCAGGCCCGATGGTCTCGTTCGCCCGCAGCGGCCTCAATGTCTGCTGGGGACCATCATATGCCAGCCTGCTCGAGCTGGCCGAAGCCTGCGACGTTCCCGTGCGCTGGTCGTGCCGGACCGGCGTGTGCCACAACTGCGAGAGCGGGCTGGTGGCCGGCGCGGTCAGCTATGCGCCGGATCCGCTCGACGCACCAGCGGACGGCAATGTCCTGATCTGCTGTTCACGGCCCCAGGGCGACGTCGTGATCGATCTGTGAGTGTCGGCACCCACGCCAGACATGCGAGAAGATATGGGAGAGTTCAATGCGACCTGACATGATGCCGGGAGTAACCTTCCCGGATTACGAGCTCAGCGACCACACCGGCAAGCACCGAAAGCTCTCCGAGCTGCAGGGTGGCGATCCAATGGTGCTCGTTCTCGGCCGCGGCGGCTTCTGTCCGAAGGATCGCCGCCAGGCCGAAGGTCTGCTGCAACTCCATCGCGAGATGGAGGTCGGCTATTGCCGGCTGGTCACGATCACCACCGACAACATCACCCAGACCAACGAATATCGCAGCGGCGTCGGGGCGCACTGGCCTTTCCTGTCGGATTCGCGGCGGATCGTTCAGAAGGATCTCGACATCGCCGAATACACCGATCCCGTCCACAATCCGATGATCCCGCATGTCATCGTGCTGGAGCCCGGCCTGCGCGTTCACAAGATCTATAACGGCTATTGGTTCTTCGGACGCCCGACCGTCGAAGAGCTGCGCCAGGATCTCCGAGCCGTCAGCATGAATTGCCGTCCGGACTGGGACATCACCGCGCCCGGGCTGAAGACCCTCTGGGATCAGGGCCGCAAGGAGCATTTTTATCCCTACGGCAAGGCTTACGTCGAAACTCTCGGCGAACGGGACTAGAAACACATTCCGGCATCGTCCGTTCGGACGAATGCCGAGCCAGGAATGTGGATGGTCCAGATGAAGACGACTCCCGGCGATCGCGCCGGCCGCATGGGCGCGCGCCAGATCTACGAAGCCCTGAGGGATCAGATTCTGACGCAGGTCTACGGGATCGACAGCCTGCTGCCGTCGTCGCGGGCGCTTGCCGGCGAGATGGGCGTGGCGCGCTCGACCGTGACCGTCGCCTATGAACAGCTCGCCGCCGAAGGTTTTATCGAGACACGCCATGGCGCGCGGCCGCGCGTTGCCCGCGCCGTCGTCGAACGCGGACGCGCGCGCGCCGCATCGCGGCCCTCGGCGCGCAGGCCGCTTCTGTCGGCCTTCGGCGAGCGGTTGCGGTCGGACCCGCCGCGCTGGACCGAGCCGCCGCGCGGGCTCATCGCCAACTTCCGCTATGGCGAGCTCTCGCCGTCGGATTTCCCGGTGCTGGCGTGGAAGAAGGCCGTGACGGCGGCGATGGCGCGCAAGCCCGAGCGGCTGGCCTATGACGACCCCTGCGGCGCGCTGCGGCTGCGGACCGCGCTTCAGGGCTATCTGTGGCGATCGCGCAGCGTCCGCTGCGAGGTCGATCAGATCGTTGTCGTGAACGGCTCGCAGCAGGGGCTCGACATCTGCGCGCGCCTCCTGCTCGACGCCGGCGACCGCTTCGTGATGGAGGATCCCGGCTACCAGATGGCGCGGCACACGCTCGCGGCAACGGGCGCCGAGACGGTGCCGATCCCCGTTGACGCGGATGGACTGGAGACAACGCGGCTCGACGGCATCGAGGCCCGGCTCGCCTATGTGACGCCATCGCATCAATATCCGCTCGGCGGCGTCATGCCGATCGGACGCCGGCACCAATTGCTCGCCTGGGCACGCAAGCACGACGCCTACGTGATCGAGGACGATTACGACAGCGAGTATCGCTACGACACCAGGCCGATCCCGCCGCTGCATGCGCTGGAGGGCAGCGACAACGTGATCTATCTCGGCACCGTCTCCAAGACACTCTCCCCGACCTTGCGGATCGGCTACCTGGTCGTGCCCGCCGGGCTGCGATCCCTGTTCGCCGCCGCCAAGCAGATCATGGACCGGCACACGCCGCTGATCGAACAGCACGCTCTCGCTTCGATGCTCGAAAGCGGCGCCTATGACAGCCACGTCAGGCGCGTGCGCCGGCGCAACGCCGAGCGTCAGCAGGCGCTGCTCGCCGCGTTGCGCCGCCGGTTCGGAGATCGCGTCCGGATCGAGGGCACGGCGGCGGGCCTGCACGTGGTGGCGTGGCTCGACGATCTGCCGCAGAAGCGCGAAGATGCATTGATCCAGGCGGCTCGCACGAAAGGCGTCGGCGTCTATCCCGTCTCCGCGTTGTTGGTCGGCCCACGCAGGGCGCGGAAGACCGTCGGTCTCGTCATGGGCTATTCGGCGCTGGAGATTGCGCAGATCGAGAGAGGCTGCAAGATTCTCGCGCAGGCCGCCGCCGAACTGGACTGATTAAATCATGTAAAACTGGCCGTTTCATATAGGCCAGATTTCGGCTATCTCCGCATCAAGAACGGAGACACGCCATGTACATCCCGCCCGCCTTCAAGGACGACGACATCGAGAGCATCCGCGCGACCATCCGCGGCGCCCGGCTCGCCAGCCTCGTGACGGCGACCAGCGAAGGTCCGGTCGCCACGCCCCTGCCGCTGTTCCTCGACGAGAGTGAAGGCGAGCACGGCGTGCTCTATGGGCATGTCGCCAAGGCCAACCCGCAATGGAAGCTCCCGCCGATCGGCGATGCGCTCGCCATCTTCAACGGCCCCGACGCCTATGTGACGCCGTCCTGGTATGCGACCAAGCAAGAGACGGAAAAGGTGGTGCCGACCTGGAATTACGTCGCCGTGCACGCCTATGGTCCGGTGGAATTCTTCCAGGAGCCGGAGCGCCTGCTCGAGGCCGTGACGCGGCTGACGAACAGGCACGAGGGCGCGCGCGCAAAGCCGTGGGCCGTCAGTGATGCCCCCGCCGATTTCATCGCCGCGCAACTGCACGGGATCGTTGGCGTCCGCATTCCCGTCGTGCGGTTCGAGGGCAAGCGCAAGATGAGCCAGAACCGCCCCGAGGCCGATCGTGTCGGCGTCGCGCAAGGTCTTGCGGCAAGCGAGGACGCGCATGATCGCGAAGCTGCCGCCCTGATCCCGCTTCCGGTCTGAGAGAGCGGGATTCTCGGTGCTGAGAGGCTTCACCGAGAGTCTCCGTGGACCATCAGCTTGCGCAGGAATGCGCGACGACGCGCTCGCCCCTCACAACGGCTTCCGCCAGTTTGCGCCCGACGTCACCGAAATCCGATAGGGCAAGATAGCCTTGCGCGTAGGCTTCCTGCGTCAGGCGTTCGAAGCGCTTGTCGTCTCCGGTCGACCATTGCTTGGCGATGTAGTCTGCCCCGGCTTTCCCGAAAATCTTGGGGTAGTGTTCCATGTCGTTCTGACGACGATAATAATAGTAGTCGATATGGGCGACGAATTGCTTCCGCCCCTCTCCCGCGCAACGCGATCCATAAGGGCGCTCGAACGCCAGAGCGGTCTCGCGGCGCAAGCCTGCGCGACCGTCCACGAAGATCTCTTCGTTGGAACCATAACCCGGACCATCGACCGGTGCTGCTGGTCGCTGGGCTGTCTTCTGCGGAGCGAATGCCCAGGCGGCGACCTGCCAGATGACAAGCGCCCAGACGATGAACCAGGCGCGGCTCATTTGAAGCTCGCCGACGCCTGCTGCCGTGGCAGGCATACCGGAGACGGATCAAACAACATACCAGGCCCGGTGAACCAGAGAACGACGTCGCGGATATCCTCCGGGAAGTCTTCCTTGACGATGCCCTTTTGTTTGAACGCCTCGGCCAGCTGCGCCTTGACGCGAACGTCCAGCGGCGTGGAATACGCGGCGTTCGCCCGATCGCGCTTCTCTTCACTGCAGAACATGCCCATTCTCGGATTTGGGCAGTCGTAGATCTTCACCCAGCCCCGCGCATAGGCCTCCGTAGCCGCCCTCAGGTTCGCCTTCATGGTGTCGTCGCACGGCGACATCGCGTAAGCGGTGCTTGCCTGCAATGCGTCCATCCGCAGTGCGTCTTGCTTCGGGTCCTTGTCGCTTTGCAGGGTGTGCTCCGCTTCCCAATCCTTCCGCTGCTTGGCCTTTGAATGCTCATCGCCGAACGAGGAACTGAGCGTGGGCCTCAATTCACCGACCAGCGAAACGTGCGACACCGGAAATCCGCGAATCGCCCAGGAGACGCCCACGAACGTGGAGACGAACGCCATGCAGGTGAAAAGAACAAATCGGCTCATGATGCGCACTCAAAATTCGCGCGCAACCTAACCGTGTCGGCGTTAAGAGACGTATTAATGCGCGGGTTCCCGCAATGCAGGGTAAATGAACGTCTAAAACACGCCGCAGAAATGATCCGGACTTTGCAGAACACATCGCGGGGGAACCCAACACAGGCGATCTTGTTGGTGAACCTTACGCCACATCCTGACAGGAAGGCCGCATGTGCCGCTGGATCGCATACCGGGGCGAGACCACCTCGTTCGAGCCTTACGTCACCGAGCCCGAGCATTCGCTGATCGCGCAGAGCATCCGCTCGCTGCAATCCACCGCGGGCTCGAACGGCGACGGCTTTGGTCTCGGCTGGTATGGCGAGCATCCGGAGCCCGGCCTTTACCGCGAGACCCGTCCGGCCTGGTCGGACGAAAACCTGCGCTACCTCTGTCGCCATCTGCGCTCGCATCTGTTCTTCGCCCATGTGCGCGCCGCCACCGGCACGGCGGTGACGCGGCAGAATTGCCATCCGTTCGCCTGCGGCCAGTGGATGTTCATGCACAACGGCTTCGTCGGCAGCTGGAATCGCCTGCGGCGCAAGGTCGAGGCGCTGATCCCCGATGCCTACTACCCCTCGCGGCTGGGCACGACCGATTCGGAAGCCGTGTTCCTCGCCATGATGGGCGCGGGACTCGACAGCGATCCACTTGGCGCAACGCAAGCCGTGCTGCAATCGCTGGTCGGCCTGGTCAACGAGGGCGAGCTTCGTGAGCGCCTGCGCTTCACCAGCGCGATCGCAAACGGCCGGGATCTCTATGCGTTTCGCGTCGCGGTCAACGATGCCGCCAACACGCTCTATTATCGCGAGGCCGGCGGCGGCCAGGTCGTCGTCGTGTCCGAGCCGTTCGACAAGGAAACGGACTGGACGGAAGTTCCGCCGAATCACGCGCTGGTCGCGCGCGCGTCCGAAAACGTGAAAATTGTTCCGTTCGACGTTGCAATTTCCGGTGGGTCCGACGCGGAACCGGCCCGCGTCATGCGGATTATTGCCCGCAGGTAATACCACTGCCGGGTGGCCCTATGACATTTGCTTCAGACGTTTTGAAACTGCTGCGCCTCGATTCCTCCGATGACAAGCAGCACCTCGTCATCCGCTCTGCCGGCGGACGCGGCAAGGCGGCTGAATATTCCTTCGGCATCGAGGAGGAATACTTCCTCGCCGATCGCCGCAGCTTCGAGGTCGCGATCGAAACGCCCAACGCCCTGTTCGAGTCGGTGAACTGGTCCACCGGCGGCCAGGCGATGCGGGAGATGCTGCAATCCCAGCTCGAGGTTGCCACCAACGTTCACGTCGATGTCAATGACGCCCGGGAAGAGCTGCGGTTCCTCCGCCGCGAGGTCGCCAACGTCGCCGCGCAATACGGCTTCGTCATCATGGCCTGCGGCACGCATCCGACCGCGGTCTGGCGGATGTCGCAGCCGAGTCCGAAGCCGCGCTACGAGGAGATGATCGAGGATCTGCGCAGCATCGGCCACCGCAACATGATGTGCGGCATGCATGTGCACGTCCAGCTGCCCGATCCCGAGAAGCGGATGGCGGTGATGCGGGCGATGCTGCCGCATCTGCCGCTGTTCATCGCGCTGTCGGCCTCCTCCCCGTTCTGGAATTCCCACAAGACCGGGCTGAAGGGCTACCGGCTTGCCGCCTATTCCGAGCTGCCGCGCACCGGCTTGCCCGAACTGTTCGAAACCAGGCACGACTACGACGAATATGTCGGCGCGCTGCAACGCTCCGGCGTGATTCCCGACGAGAGCCATATCTGGTGGGCGATGCGGCCGTCCATGAGGCATCCGACCCTCGAGCTTCGCGCGCCCGACACCTGCACTTTCATCGACGACGCCGTTGCCATCGCCTCGCTCTATCGCTGCCTGACGCGCCATCTTTATCTGCGGCCGCATCGGTCGAAGGAGGTCACGGTGGTCGAACGCGCGATTGCGGTCGAGAACAAATGGCGGGCCCAGCGCTACGGCACCGATTGCATCTTTGCCTCGAAAGACGGGCCGGTCACCATCTCGGAGCTGCTGGCCCGGATCATCGACGACGTCGCCGGGGACGCAGCCGCGCTGAACTGCGCCGCCGAGGTCGAGCACTGCCGGACCATCGTGGAGCGCGGCAGCTCGGCGGAATTCCAGCTTCGCGCCTATCGCGAGAATGCGGAGGACATCGGGGCGGTCTCGCGCTGGATCGCAGCCTCGACGATCTCGGGCGCGAGCGCTCCGATCGGAAGCGTTCGTGCGCCGTCATAGCGCCCGCGCAAGCTTGGCGAACGACAATGTCGCTCCTGAATTCGGTGATCGTGGAGGAACGCGTGAATCGCGTCACGTCTTGCGCTGGCTGCGGCCACGGACTTGTA
This sequence comes from Bradyrhizobium sp. S3.7.6, assembly GCF_054061875.1. Taxonomy (NCBI): domain Bacteria; kingdom Pseudomonadati; phylum Pseudomonadota; class Alphaproteobacteria; order Hyphomicrobiales; family Nitrobacteraceae; genus Bradyrhizobium; species Bradyrhizobium sp. S3.7.6. The sequence continues at coordinate 6,209,770 of NZ_JBSSEQ010000001.1, forward strand.
CCGCTGCTTTCGGCCAAGGGCCGCGCGGAGCTCAGCTGCCTCTGGTGCGAAGGCATCGACGCGCGAACGGTGGACATGGCGAAGTGGGCGGACAGCCCCATCGGCAAGCCCGAGCGGATCACACGTCAGCCGTTCGAATGAGCGGTTGCGCATGCCCGGCCGCCGGCCTTTGCTGATCGACGCGACCTGCGCGGCTGCACGATCGCACCAGGGCTTGCCGACAAATTAGACAAGACGCACCCCGTCGCCGGGGTTGCGGGCTCGGCGATGTGGCCCAGGCAAGGCAGCCTGACCTGCCGTCTAACCTCAGGTGCAATCTCGATTTTTCATCGCGCCGTGCGGAGCCGCCGAGCCCGCGCATCGTGCTGCATCCCGACTGGCCCAGAATTCGCAAGGCAGCGTCAGGCCTGATTCCCTGCTCCCACGAATTGGCGCAGCAAGATGCGTGCGCCCGGAGACCGGATGAGCGGCAAAGATCGGAGAGTGCCATGAACGTGCATGCCGCCGGCGATCTCAAATTTACCGGCCTCACCCATCCGAACGGCGCGCCACTGCGCCTCAACGCTCAGGATTTCGTGGCGATCGATCGCGACAGGAACGCCAGGTTCGAAGCGACGTACCGGCCGCAAGCCCTCTACAACCGCGCGAACGAGGGCTTCCACGCCAACAACGAAACCTTCCTCCTGCACGAAGTCGCGACGAACCTCCCGATCTACCGCCCGGACACCGGCCCCACCGATTTCCATCTTCATCTTCCGCCAGGCGGCTTTCAGCTCGTGCTGGTCACCTCGGGCGCCTTCACCTTCGACTACGACGGGCGCTTCTACAATGTCGGCCCCGGTGCGGTGATGTTGCAAAGCGCGATCGTCCACCGCCAGCTGTTCTACACTTGGTCGGGACTGTCGACCGAAGAAAACCTGAAGACGCCGCAGTCCGTGGTACCCGATCCGATCTCGATGGGCTACTCTGGCAAATTCCTCGAAGCCTTCGTGACCGATCCGACGACCTTTCCGAACCCGACGATCGTCGGTCCGGACCAGATCAACGAGGCCGAGACGCCGCGCGTGGCCTGGAGCCACCCGCTGCACAACCGGCCGGCCGACGCGGGCTTCTGGCTTCAGGATCCCCTCGCGCTGGACGCGCTGTTCAAGCCACTCGTCGACGGTCCGATCAAATCGGCCTTGCCGGTGTACGTGCGCGACATCGGCATCGAAGTGCCGAGCGGCCATCTCGTCACCGGCCACATCATCGCAACCGACCCACCCGGCCAGTCGCTGCTGCCCAAGAGCACGTCGATCGCCGCGGACCCGACCTGTTTCGCCAAGGGCGAGGTCGTGATCTATCGCGTCATTCGCGGCACAGCCGAGTTCAAGAAAAGGTCCGGCGAGGCATTTGAACTCTCCGCCGGCGATGTGGTGACGGCAGGCAAGGGCTCGATCAGCCTTGTCGGCCTCGGCGAAAACACCCAGGTCCTCAGGCTCGGCCTGCTGAAGGGCATGAACGAGCTTCGCGGCTGGACGCCGACGCAGCGCGACGAGATCGACGGCCTCGCCGGCCAGATCATCACGCAGAAGGACATCCGTCCCCTGCGCACCGAGGGCAAGCCGGTCGGGTATCTGTACGCGTAGCCGCGCAAAAAAGACGACCCGCCGAAGCGGGCCGTCGCGATCTCATTTGGCGCATGAACTTTAGCGCACTGATCCACTATAGAGCTGCCGCTCCTTGCGAACTTCGTCCGCGCCGTAGGGCTTGCTGGCGGGATCGAACGACTTCCATCCGGTCTTCTGCCAGGCCGCGCTGCGGTCACGCAAATTGACGGACGACTCGTTCAGGACCGCGTCAAGGCGGGATCGATCGGCATCTGCGACCCGCGCCGACACCAGCGTGCCTCCCCGACGCACGCCCTCGGCGTAGGAGTCCGCATCTTCCCGCGAAATGCCGGCCTCAGTCATCGCTCCGACGACACCGCCGGTGGCGGCTCCGGCGGCCGCGCCGACCGCGGTGGCGGCGAGCCAACCGGCTGCAACGACGGGTCCGAGGCCGGGGATTGCGAGAAGGCCGAGACCGGCGAGAAGGCCGGCAGTGCCACCCACGCCCGCACCGATGCCGGCGCCCTTGCCGGCACCTTCGGCGCGGTCGTCGACGCCATCGCGGTCACGGTCTACCTTCTTGTCGGTGTTGAACCAGCTGTCCGAATTATTGGCGACGATGCTGATGTCCGAATGCGGCACGCCGGCAGCTTCGAGACGCTGAACCGCCTGCTGCCCAGTGCTGTAGTTGTCGTAAAGACGAGAAATTGTAACGGTCATTGTGTGTCCTTCTTATTTGCTTAATGGCTTACTTGGCCGAATTGACGTTGCCTTGAAAGTCGACGCTGACCGCGGTGGCAGATCCACCCTTGCTGGCATGGCCGCGCCAAACACCGTTGTCGTCCTTCTTCAGTTCGGTGACGTTGGCGTAGCCGGCATCCTCGATCTTCGACTTGGCTTGTCCTTCGGTGAAACTGTTGCGACCTGCGACAGGAGCGTCGGAGTTGTTTTGCCCCGCGCTGTTGACCGCGCTGTTGTTCGGTCCGGACTGCGCCGGTGGATTTTGTGCCGAGGCCGGAGCAGCTGCGAAGGCGGTGGCCGCCGCGAATAAAGAAATGCAAACGATAAACGATGGGCGCTTCATGATGGTCTCCAGTGTCTAAGGAGTGATCCAAGCCCCCATCAGAGCTTTAGTTCCTACGTCTCGCGCTTTGACATCTCCTTCACGCTCAGGTTCTGAAGAATATCATCCACGTCATCACCATGAGGATGACTGCAAGTCCCACACTCACACCCAGCAGCATCAACACGCTGGGACCGAGCTCGCCTTGGCGCGCTTCGAGCGCAGTCTCAACGATGCGGCCGCTCTTGTCTCGATCCATGTCATCTGGTCCTTGCATTCCGGGGAAAGGTGACCGTTTGCCTGCGTCAGACCCGGCAGTGCTGCCCACGCCAAATCGTCCATGGGTCTCAATCGGACCCTTGGTGGTTCGTTACTATTGGCAAACGGTGAAAGCTCGGGCTCGAGATCTGCGCTGGCTATCCAGGCAAGCGGCGTCCCGGAGCGGTCAGACAGGAGTTGATATCGGCAGCCATCTTGTTCCGGTGTGCCTTGCTCAGCAGCGCATCCCGCTCTGGGCCGGGTTCAAGGTGCGAGGCCTCTTCACGCAGCCTCAGTGCATCAGCTGCGAGACGCTCGGCAAGTGAATCCGCCTGACGCACGCGGTTGCGCTTCTCATTCATGACGAACGCCCCTGCGTTGGCATCGGAATCAAATCAGCGCTTTGCGGCTGCGGTCGCGAGACCGGCGGCGTCGCGCCATCGAGCCACTCCTGCGTCTCCGCGAGAGCGAGCCAGGCATCGCCCATGCTCCTGAACTGCTTGCGCGCCGCGTCGTTGGCAGCGGTGTCTTCCAGCGTCAGGCAGTGCCCGGCATTCTGCCGAAGATGCTCGGACTGGCTCAATTGGATATCAGTGCTGCTCGTGGCATCGGCAGAGGTCTGCCAGGAGTTCTTGCACACAGGGCACCGCCACTGATTGACGAAGTTCCCGGTGGGCAAGTAGGTCGCATGCAAGGGAGCCGCCACTATTCGCCCGCAGGCGGTACAGCCGTTGGGCCGTTGTGACGGGGATTGCTGTGTCTCGTCCTGAACCGCTTTCGCGCTCCAGCGGCGATCGAACTTGCGGCAGAGATGCAGGGGATAGGAGATAACGTTCAATGCGCGCCTCCGGTTGTGGCGGGAGCGCGGCAGCGTCTCTCTGTCACCGGCGCCTGTCATGTCTGTGCGGGTGATATCCTGGATATGGTGTCGCAAATGACATTCACCAGTGCGCGGCCCCGAGGAACCACGCCTTTACCTCCGATCTACGGCATTTTCCGACTGCTGGCTGCATCGATTGGATTAGGAACATCTCTCCGTCCCTCCTGTTGCGTCTGCACGACATGATCCGTGAATGCGCATGCCGGGAGGTCCGGACCAGCACTGTTCCGGGTCCCAAGAAGGCGAAATCGATCCCTGCTCGATGGTGCTGATCCGGTCTCCGAACCGCACCCGCGACGCACGGAAATCTCCTCCAGCAAGAATCCGGCGCCATCGCGGTCGTGATGCGACCAAGGGCGTCAATGCGGAAGCGTCCCTTAAACTCTCCAACAGCTGGCCGCAGTCAGCGAAAGTGTCACATGCGCATACTGAAAAAACGTTCGCCATCTTTGGCGGCCACGGCCCTTCATGCTCTCGCAGAACATCCCTTGGCCTCCACGATTGCCGCGACGGCCGGCCTGCTCGCAGCGGCCGCGTTCGTCAATCGGCGCCTTGCCGACAAGGCGCAGCGTGATAATCCGCCCCAAGGGCGGTTCATCGACATCGACGGTGTTCGGCTGCACTATGTCGAGCGCGGGTCCGGACGCCCGCTGGTTCTGCTCCATGGCAATGGCAGCATGATCCAGGATTTCGAGTCGAGTGGCCTGATCGATCTTGCAGCCAAGGACTATCGGGTCATCGTGTTCGACCGTCCCGGCTTCGGGCACAGTCTGAGGCCGCGCAACGTGGTGTGGACGCCGGCCGCCCAAGCCGACCTTTTCAAAGACGCGCTTGCGCACCTTGGCGTCGACAAGGCGATCGTGCTCGGACATTCCTGGGGCGCATCGGTTGCGATCGCCCTGGCAAGCAGGCACCCCTCATTGGTCGAAGCCTTGATACTGGCGTCGGGCTATTATTTCCCGACGGCCCGCACCGACGCGATGATGGCGATGGCCGGGCCGGCGATACCAGGGTTTGGCGACATCCTCAGTCACACGATCTCGCCGATCCTCAGCCGCCTGATGTGGCCGACGATGCTGCGGCAGCTGTTCGGGCCCAAATCCGTCCCGGAAAAATTCGACGGCTTCCCCAAATCACTGGCGGTGCGTCCGTCGCAGCTTCGTGCGGGTGCCGCGGAAGCGGCGTTGATGGTCCCTTCTGCGATGCTGTCGGCGAAGACTTACGGCGAATTGGCCATGCCGGTCACCATCCTGGCCGGCGAGGACGACCGCCTCATCGACATCGACGAACAGTCCGGCAGGCTGCATGACGAGATCAAGCACAGCAAGATGCGTCGCGTCCCGAATGCGGGTCACATGATCCAGCAATCGGATACGGCTGACCTGATGGCCGCTGTCGACGAAGCCGCGGCGGAAACGCTGCATTGAGCCACCTGATTCTCCCGAGAAGCATCTGGTCGCGGCACGATCCGAATTAGGAACGTCCAACACAGCGCTCAGTTGGCCCCGGTATCTCCTGTAGTCAAAGGTCTTTCCATGTATCATCACGTCAAAAAGCTCATGTTCACAGTCCGGGTCGACGAGCCCGATCCCCGGTTCGGCAATATGCTGCTGGAGCAATTCGGTGGCGCCAACGGCGAGCTTGCGGCCGCCATGCAGTATTCCATTCAGGGTCTCAACTGCGAGGATCCCGACCGTAAGGATCTCCTCATGGATATTGGAACCGAGGAGTTGAGCCACCTTGAGGTCGTCGGATCGCTCGCGCGGCTGCACTTGAAACCCATGAAGTTCGATCGCGAAGCGGCGGAAGCCGATCCCTTGATCGCGATTGCCGGAGGCGGCGGTGTCAATCTGTTCAACTCGCAAGGCAGTGCCTGGACGGCGGACTATCTCAAGATCACCGGAGAACTCGACGTCGATCTGCGCAGCAACATCGCCGCAGAAGCTCGGGCCAAGATCGTCTATGAGCGCCTGATCAATTTCTGTGATGACGCCGGTACCAAGGACGCCTTGCAATTCCTGATGACACGGGAAATCACCCACATGAAGGCGTTCTCACGCGCGCTGGAAAGCATGAACAAGCCCACGTTCAGCATCGGCCGCATCGCTCCGACGCCCGGTCTCGTGGACCAGTTCTTCAACGATTCGACAGGGTCCGGCGACAATGGAGAAATCGACACAAGAGGTCCCTGGAATGAAGGCGAGGACTGGGTGTTCATGGAATCACCGGCACTCCAGAGCGGCGATCCCGGCGCAGCGCCTTCCATCGTTGCCGAAAGCTCGCCATCGGAACCGTCCGTTGGCCTTGACGACCTGCTGATCGATCAGCTGCGGGATCTCCTGCACGCGGAGAAGCAGTTGACCAAGGCATTGCCTCAGATGATCGAGGCTGCCCGCTACGACCAGCTCTCCGAGCTGTTCACCGTTCACCTGGCCGAAACCGAAGCGCAGATCGAGCGTCTCGACGAGTGCTTCGAACTTCTTGGGAAGAAGCCGCGCGCCAAGGCTTGCAAGGGCATGCAGGGGCTTGTCGAGGAAGGCGACGAAGTGATCAAGGAGGGCGCCAGGAAGGACGATGCCGCTGCGGATCTCGCGTTGATCGGTGCGGCACAGCGTGTCGAGCACTACGAGATTGCCGGCTACGCGACCGCCCGCAACCTGGCGCAGCAGTTGCGTCACACCGCCGTCGTCGCGCTGCTTTCCAAGAATCTGGCGGAGGAAGAGAACGCGGACCAGTTGCTCAATCAGGTCGCACGTTCGTTGATGTCGGTTGCGAAGATGCCCGCCGCCATCGAGCAGACCTTCGCCGAGGATGAGCCCGCCGGAGGCTAGGTCGGCCTTGAACCATTGACCACAAGGCAACGCGGCCCCTGCAGGGGCCGCTGCGCCACCACAGCCGGAAAGGATCTAGCATGCCCCCGAAGATCAAAGAACATACCTGCCCGCTGTGCAATGGAACCGGCTTTCCCAAATCCAAGGAGCCAACGCACCCGGGTCGCAAGATCTATCCAGTCAAATGCGAGTCCTGCCAAGGCAAGGGCAAGATATCGGAGATGACGTGACGTGATCTCAGTGCTTTGAGGTCGCGCTAAAGGCCGGTCCTACTCCGCCGCCTGCCGTACATGCCGCGCCGTCGGCGTGCGCATGGTGACCAGCTCTTCGGCCGCGGTCGGATGCAGCGCGATCGTCGCGTCGAAGTCGGCTTTGGTCGCCTTCATCTTCACCGCGATCGCGACCACCTGGGTGACCTCGGCGGCGCAATCGCCGACGATGTGGCAGCCGAGCACGCGGTCGGTCGAGCCATCGACGACGAGCTTCATCAGCACGCGGGTGTCACGGCCGGACATCGTCGCCTTGATCGGGCGGAACGTCGTCTTGTAGATGTCGACGTGGCTGAATTGCGCACGCGCCTCGGTCTCCGTCAGACCGACCGTGCCGACCTCCGGCTGCGAGAACACCGCGGTCGGAATGTAGGAATGATCGACCTGCACCTCGCGCTTGCCGAACACGGTGTCGGCAAACGCATGCCCCTCGCGGATCGCAACCGGCGTCAGATTGTGCCGGTGGGTGACGTCGCCGATCGCATAGATGTTGTCGACCGAGCTCTTCGAGAAATGGTCCACCGCGATGCCGCCATTCTCGGGGTTGATGGCGACGCCGGCCTTCTCCAGGCCGAGATTGGCGACCGACGGATGGCGGCCGATCGCGAACATCACCTGGTCGGAAGCGAGGCTCGAGCCGTTCGACAGATGCGTGGTAAATTCCTCGCCGTGCCGATCGACCTTCGCCACCGTGCAGCCGGTGAGAATGGTGATGCCCTGTTTTTCCATCTCGCTGCGGACGTGGGCGCGAACGTCCTCGTCGAAACCGCGCAGGATGTTGTCACCGCGATAGATCACGGTGACGTCGGAGCCGTAGCCGGCGAAGATGCCGGCGAATTCCAGCGCGATATAGCCGCCGCCCTGGATCACGATCCGCTTCGGCAGCTTCTTCAGATGGAACGCCTCGTTGGAGGAGATCACGTGCTCGATGCCGGGGATCGAGGCGCCGTGGTTGGGCGCGCCGCCGGTGGCGATCAGGATGTATTTTGCGGTGATCTTCCGGTCGTTCTCGAGCAGGCGGACGGTGTGCTTGTCCTCGATCACCGCGCGACTCTTGACGACCTGCGCGCCCGACTTCTCGACATTCGTCGTGTAGGCCGCTTCCAGCCGCGCGATCTCCTTGTCCTTGTTGGCGATCAGCGTCGGCCAGTCGAAGGTCGCGGGCGGAACGGTCCAGCCGAAACCGGCGGCATCTTCCAGCTCGTGACGGACATGCGAGCCGATCACGAACAGCTTCTTCGGCACGCAGCCGCGGATCACGCAGGTCCCGCCCATGCGGTACTCTTCCGCGATCATCACACGCGCACCGTGGCCGGCCGCGATGCGGGCGGCACGCACGCCGCCCGAGCCGCCGCCGATGACAAAGAGGTCGACGTCGAATTCAGCCATTGTCCACTCCGACCTCTTCTTTCAGCGCATGATCCGGAGAAGTGTGCAGCGGTTCTCCGATAGGATCATGCGCAAATAACAGCCTAAAGCGCGATGACGCGCTTCAGGGGTTTCTGATCAGATAGGTACTGTCAGATTTCCTTGCCACGCTTGCGCATCTCGGCACGGAAGGCACCCATCACGGTCTCGGAGAAGTTCTGGGCCCAGGAGTTCATGAAGGCCATGCTGAGGCCGATGGCGCGCGGCTCGGCGTCGATCAGCTTCTTGCCCAGCGGCGACTTGTAGAAGGTGACGAGGTCCTTCAGTTCCTGCTCGGTGAACTCGCTGGCATAGATCTGCGCCATGCCTTCGCCGATCTCGTTCTGGCGGCCGTTGAGCTGCTGGGCCACGATCGGCGCGACCTCGCTGAGCTCCTTCTGGTAGTTGAGATTCTGCTGGATCAGCGTGATCTTGGTCTTCTCGACCATGCCAGGCACGGCGCCCTGATACATCGCGGTGGCGTTCTTGATCTGCAGGATTTCCTTGGCCGCCGCGATCGCCGCAGGCGAGGCTTTCGGCGGGGCCGGCGCGGGAGCAGCCTTCTGGGCCGGCGCGGCCTGCTGCGCGATCGCCGGGACCGCCAAGACGGCCAGTCCAGCAGCAAGCGTCGCGGCCGGCAAGAATCTCAATACGCTCTTCATTCCTAGTCTCCTTTCGGCTTACGCCGTTCAATCACGCGAATTCCCTCGCCGCCCGCCAAAACGGCCGAGCTGGCCAAGCCGATAAACAAGCCATGCTCGACCACGCCGGGGATCGAGCTCAACGCCTTGGCGAGGCCAGGCGGATCCACGATGCGTCCGAGCTGAGCATCGAGAATCCAGTGGCCGCCATCGGTGACGAAAACGTGGCCATCCTTGTCGCCGCCTTTGGCTTTGCGGACCGCCATTTGCCCGGAAACGCCGCATTCGGCAAATGCCTTCTCGATCGCGCGGCGCGTCGCGCCGAGCCCGAACGGGATGACCTCGATCGGCAGCGGAAAGCGGCCGAGCGTCGGCACCCATTTGCTGTCGTCGGCAATCACGATCATGCGATCCGAGGCGGCCGCCACGATCTTCTCGCGCAGCAGCGCGCCGCCGCCGCCCTTGATCAGGTTGAAGTCGGGATCGATCTCGTCGGCGCCGTCGACGGTGAGGTCGAGATGATCGATCTCGTCCAGCGTCGTCAGCTTCACACCGCAGCGCTCCGCATCGAGGCGCGTCGCCTCCGAGGTCGGTACGCCGATCACTTTCAACCCGGCCTGCACGCGCTCGCCGAGCAGCTCGACGAAATGCTTGGCGGTCGAGCCGGTGCCGAGCCCGAGCTGCATGCCGTCACGCACCTCCTCGAGGGCGCGCGCCGCAGCCTGCCGCTTCAACTGGTCCATGTTCACGATGCGCCCGCCCCTGAATTTTAGAGTGTGCCGCCGATAGGTTGCTTGCGGCGGCCTATGTAGCCTCGTTTTTCCCGCCGGAACAGGCCTCCGGGCCGATCTTATAAGGTGAACTTATGGCTTCGGCCCTTGCGCCGATCCGGCCGGCCCGATAGCGCTGGAACCATGACCTCCCCTTACACCCTCGTCTTCGATCTCGACGGCACGCTTGTGGATACGGCGCCCGACCTGATCACCGCGCTGAATTTCGTGCTCGACCGCGAAGGGCTGCCGCCCGTGCCGATGGCCTCGGCCCGCAACATGATCGGCGCCGGCGCCCGCAAGCTGATCGAACGGGGGCTGGAGGCCGAAGGCCGCATGGTCACGCCGGCGGACATGGACCGGATGACGGCGGATTTCATCGCCTATTACGCCGACCATATCGCGGTCGAATCCCGCCCGTTCGAAGGGCTCGAGGCCGCGCTCGACCAGTTTGCCGCCCAGGGCCACCGGCTGGCGGTCTGCACCAACAAGCTGGAATGGCTGTCGAAGCGGCTTTTGGACCAGCTCGACCTCACCCGCCGCTTTGCCGCGATCTGCGGCGCGGACACCTTTGGCGTCCAGAAGCCCGATCCGACCATTTTCCGCGAGACCGTGGCGCGCGCCGGCGGGGCGGTCAAAGCCAGCATCATGGTCGGCGATGCCGGAACCGACGTCGGCGTGGCCCGGCGCGCCGGGGTGCCCGTGATCGGGGTCAGCTTCGGCTATACGGACGTGCCGATCGCCGAGCTGAAGCCGGACCGGCTGATCCATCACATGCGCGACCTGCCGGCCGCGGCCCACAGCCTGATGACTGCCTAGGAACCACAAGCCTCTGAGATAACTGCCATATTCTACGGAACCCTGCGTTAACCATCTATTAACTATGCGCAGCGCGCCGGTTGCTTGCTTGGAACGACGCTCGTAGGTTCGCCCGGGGATGTGGCGGTTCGTCGCAGTTAGAAGTGGGTGGTCATGCGTCGTGTCATCGCGATTGCGCTAGCGGGAGCGAGCCTTGGTGGCTGCTCCTCGATGTCTTGGGACATGTTCAAATCGGCGCCGCCGACCGTCCAGGTCCGGCTGGAATCCAATCCTCCAGGAGCTGACGCCACGACCTCGCTGGGTGCGGGTTGCAAGACCCCCTGCTCCGTCTCGGTTCCCGCCCCCGACGCGCCGTTCGCCGTCGCTTTCGCGCTGCCGAAATATCAGCCGGCCAGCGTGCCGGTGAACGTGATCAAGAATCCCGGGGATTTCACCACGCCCGCCTCGGTCACCACCGACCCGAATCCGGTGTTCGCGGAACTCCAGCCGGCAGTGCCGCCCAAGCCTGTGAAGAAGCCGCACCGGCCGAAGAAGCCGAAGCCGGCCGCAGCCGCCGCGGCACCTGCGGATGCCGCACCCGCTGCGGCCCCTGCGGATGCTGCACCTGCTGCGGTGGCGGCCTCGCCGTTTCCCGATCCGAACGCAGGAAAGCGCTGATCCAGGCGCTGATTACGTATACCACCCGATTGTCCTAACCGCGTCCGATGCTTAGATTGCTTCCAGAGCACCACTGAAGCAAAGGTGCGCCCGTCGCCGTAAGTGACAAGGCATTTGGCAAGGCATCTGGTATGAACGGACCTTCCGCGAGCCCTCTCGCAGCAGCGACCCCCCGCGACGCGCTGTCGAGCGCGATGACCGATCCGTTCGGGCGGACCATCTCGTATTTGCGCGTATCCGTCACCGACCGCTGCGATCTGCGCTGCTTCTATTGCATGTCGGAAGACATGACGTTCCTGCCCAAGGCGGACCTGCTGACGCTGGAAGAGCTCGACCGGCTCTGCACGGCCTTCATCGCCAAGGGCGTGAAGAAGCTGCGGCTCACCGGTGGCGAGCCGCTGGTCCGCCGCAACGTGATGACGCTGGTGCGCTCGCTGTCCCGCCACCTTTCGAGCGGCGCCCTGAGCGAGCTGACCCTGACCACCAACGGCACCCAGCTTGCGAAACACGCCCGGGAGCTCGCCGATTGCGGCGTCCGCCGCATCAACGTCTCGCTCGACACGCTCGATCCCAAGAAATTTCGCGAGATCACCCGCTGGGGCGAGATCGACAAGGTGCTGGAGGGCATCGAAGCCGCGCGCGCCGCTGGGCTTGGCGTGAAGATCAACGCGGTGGCGCTGAAGAACCTCAACGAGGACGAGCTTCCCGACCTGATGCGCTGGGCGCACGGCAAGGGCATGGGCCTGACGCTGATCGAAGTCATGCCGATGGGCGAGATCGGCTCGGGCCGTATCGACCAGTACCTGCCGCTGTCGCTGGTGCGCGCGCGGCTCGCCCAGCAATTCACGTTGACCGATCTGGCCGAGAGCACCGGCGGGCCGGCGCGCTATGTCAGCATTGCCGAGACCGGCGGCAAGCTCGGCTTCATCACGCCGATGACCCATAATTTCTGCGAATCCTGCAACCGGGTGCGCATCACCTGCACGGGCACGCTGCACACCTGCCTCGGCCACGAGGATGCTTCAGATTTGCGCAAACCCCTGCGTGCATCTGACGACGACATGCTGCTTGCGGATGCGATCGACCTCGCCATCGGGCTGAAGCCCAAGGGCCACGATTTCATCATCGACCGCCGCCACGACCGCCCCAGCGTCTCCAGGCACATGAGCGTCACGGGCGGCTGAGGGATTCGCGCCCTCCCCGCCATAAGCTTTTGACTCGGCGTCAATTTGCCCATTTTCCGATTGACGGCGCACAAGCCCGCTGGTTTGGTGCAGCCGCCTTTGCTTGCCCGGCAGCAATAAGCCGGCCGCGCCCCTTTGGCGGTCGCGGTCAAGACGGCAAGGCACGAGGGGAGGACTGACGCCGCAATCGCTCCGGAATATTGTCCGTGCGGTCGCGTGCTTTTCGCACGCCGGCCAGGCGATGCGTGCTGAAGCCTCCCGTAAAGTGTTAGGCCGCGACGGCGACGGAGAGAAAGTAAGATGCGTCCATTGCTGGCGGTGAGCAACGCCATCGACGCCCTCAATGAAAAGATTGGGTACGTCTGTAATATCCTGGTGCTGCTGGCGTGCCTGGTCAGCGCGGCCAATGCCATGATCCGCTATGCCTTCAGCAACTCCTCGAACGGCTGGCTGGAGCTGCAATGGTACATGTTCGCCATCCTGGTGATGTTCGGCGCGTCCTACACCTTCAAGCGCAACGAGCATGTCCGCGTCGAGATCTTCTACCTCACGCTCTCGGAACGCGGCCAGCTCTGGCTCGACATGATCGGCACGCTCTGCTTCCTGATCCCCTCCTGCCTCCTGCTCGCCTATCTGTCCTGGCCGTTCTTCATGCAGGCCTATAACGTCGGCGAGATGTCGGGCAATGCCGGCGGCCTGATCCGCTGGCCCATCAAGTTCGTGATCCCCGCCGGCTTCGTGTTGCTGGCGCTCCAGGGTGTTTCCGAAGTCATCAAGCGAATCGCGGCTCTCCAGGGCTATGTGACGATCGACGCCAAGTACGAGAGGCCGACCCAATGATTACGCTGGAAATGATGCCGCCGCTGATGTTCGGCGGCCTGGTTCTGGCGATGCTGATCGGCTTCCCCGTCGCGTTCACGCTCGCGGCGGTCGGCCTCTCCTTCGGCTTCCTCGCCATCCATCTCGGATTCTTCGACCTCAACTTCCTCCAGGCGATTCCCGGCCGCGTGTTCGGCAGCGTGCTTTCCAACGAGCTGCTGCTCGCGATCCCGTTCTTCACCTTCATGGGCGCCATATTAGAGAGATGTGGACTAGCCGAAGATATGCTGGACTCGATGGGCCAGCTGTTCGGCCCGGTCCGCGGCGGCCTCGGCTATTCCGTCATCATCGTCGGTTTCATCCTCGGCGCCATCACCGGCACGGTGGCGGCCCAGGTCATCGCCATGGCGCTGATCTCGATGCCCGTGATGATCCGCTACGGCTACAACATGCGCTACATCACCGGCGTGCTCGCGGCCTCCGGCACCATCACGCAGCTGGTGCCGCCCTCGCTGGTGCTGATCGTGCTCGCCGACCAGCTCGGCAAGTCGGTCGGCGACATGTATCTCGGCGCCTGGGGTCCGTCGGTGTTCCAGATCATGCTGTTCGCCGGCTACACCTTCATCCTCGGCCTGATCAAGCCGAGCCACGTGCCGCCGGTGCCGAAGGAAGCGCGCACGCTCACCGGCTGGGCGCTGTGGAAGAAGTGCCTGATGGGCATCATCCCCTCGGCCGTGCTGATCTTCGTCGTGCTCGGCACCATGATGATGGGTCTTGCGACCCCGACGGAAGCCGGCGCGATGGGCGCGGTCGGCGCCATCGTGCTCGCCGCGATCCATCACAAGGACTTCACCTCGAAGGATCGCATGATCCTGATCGGCGGCGTGATCGCCGCCGGCGTCGGCACCATCGTCGCGATGCTGTTCACCGAGAACCTGGTCTTCAGGCTCTCGTTCGCCGTCACCTATCTCGCCGTGGCGTGGATCTGCATCCAGGCCGCACGCATCCCCGAGCTGCGCGACCTGATCAAGCAGGGCTACGAGTCCACCATGCGCCTCACCTGCATGGTCACCTTCATCCTGATCGGCTCGACCTGCTTCTCGGTGGTGTTCCTTGGCGTCTCCGGCGGCGTCTGGCTCGAGCATCTGCTGACCTCGCTGCCCGGCGGCGTGTGGGGTTTCCTGATCTTCATCAACCTCTTCATCTTCTTCCTGGCGTTCTTCCTCGACTTCTTCGAGATCGCCTTCATCATCCTGCCGATGATCGCGCCGATCGCGCAGAAGGTCCTCGCCCCGGTGGTGGGACCGGACGCGGCGCTGATCTGGTTCGGCGTGATGCTGTGCGTGAACATGCAGACCTCGTTCCTGCATCCCCCGTTCGGCTTCGCGCTGTTCTATCTGCGCGGCGTGGCGCCGAAGGAAGTGAAGAGCTCCGACATCTATTGGGGCGCGATCCCCTGGATCGGCCTGCAGCTGATCATGGTGCTGCTCGTGATCATCTTCCCGATCACGGTGACGGGCCTGCTCGACAAGCCGCTCAACGTCGACCTCGACAAGGTCAAGATCGAAGTGCCGCAGATCGACCTGCCGCCGCTGGATCTCGGACCGCCGCAGAAGTAGCGGCCATAACCATCGCCGTCATGTTCCGCCTCGGCGGTTCATGACGCGCGCGCCCGCGCGCGTGACAAGCAACGCAAACACGGGCATACCGGGCCATCCTCCAACTGATGGACCGCCGCGCATGTCCCGATCGCTCCCTGCTCCGTCGCTCGCTCCCTTGATCGCATCGCTCTGGGTGGCATGTGCCGCAACGTTTGCGCATGCGGAACCGATGACCGATGTCCATGCGCTGGCGCAAAAGGAGCAGCAGCCGCTGCTCGACACGCTGCGCGATCTCGTCAGTATCGAATCCGGCAGCAAGGACATCGACGGCCTGAACCAGATCGCCGAGCGCGTTGCCGGCCAGCTCAAGCAGCTCGGCGGCACGGTGGAGATTTTGCACCCCACCGACGTCTATCGCCTCGACGACACGCCCGAGACAATCGGCCCGGCCGTGCACGCCGTGTTCAAGGGCACCGGCAGCAAGAAGATCATGCTGATCGCCCACATGGACACGGTGTACCTGAAGGGCATGCTGAAGGACCAACCGTTCCGCGTCGACGGCGACAAGGCCTACGGCCTCGGCATTGCCGACGACAAGCAGGGCGTCGCGCTCATTCTCCATACCGTGGCGATGCTCCAGAAACTCAATTTTAGGGATTACGGCACGCTCACGGTGCTCACCAATGGCGACGAGGAGATCTCCTCGCCCGGCTGGCGCAGCACCATCACCAAATTCGCCGCGGATCAGGACGTGGTGTTCTCGTTCGAGGGCGGCGGCACCGACGGCACGCTGCGCCTTGCCACCAGCGGCATCGGCTCGGCCTATCTCACGGTGCACGGCAAGTCCTCGCACGCGGGCGCGCGGCCCGAGGGCGGCGTCAACGCGCTGTACGAGCTCTCGCACCAGGTGCTGCAGATGAAGGACCTGTCCAAGCCCGAGCAGGGCCTGAAGCTGAACTGGACGGTCTCGAAGGCCGGCACCAACCGCAACGTCATCCCGGCCGACGCCTCGGCCCAGGCCGACGCACGTGCGCTCAAGGTCGCCGATTTCGACGAGTTGCAGAAGGCGTTGCAGGAGAAGATCAAGAACCGCCTGCTGCCCGACTCCAGGGTCGAGCTGAAATTCGAGGTACGTCGTCCGCCGCTGGAGGCCAACGATGCCTCACGCCGCGTCGCGGCCTACGGCAAGACGATCTATGGGGAGATCGGACTGTCCCTCAAGGTCGACGAGAAGGCCACCGGCGGCGGCACCGACGCCGCGTTTGCCGCGCTCAAGACCAGCGGCGCCGTGGTGGAAGGCATGGGCCTGTCAGGCTTCGGCGCGCACTCCAACGATGCCGAATATGTGCAGATCAACAGCATCGTGCCGCGGCTCTATCTGGCCACGCGCATGGTCATGGACCTGTCCACGGGCAAGCTGAAATAGCGCGCCGCGTCTCGCCGCTTATCGCGGCGAGCCACCCTCTCCCACAAGGGGAGAGGGTGAAGAAGCCGTCTTCTCCGCCAGCCGAAACCGCAGCGTGAACTCCGCGCCGCCGCCCGGAAGATTCTCCACCGCCACCGTCGCGGCATGATCGTCCGCGACCCCGCGCACGATCGAGAGCCCGAGGCCCGCGCCGTCGCTGCGCTGGCGGTCGGCGCGCCAGAAGCGCTGGAAGATCAGCTCGCGCTCGTTCTCCGCGATGCCGGGGCCGCAATCGCGCACGCGCACCGAACCGTCCTCGCGCACCTCGACGTCGACGGCGGTATCCTTCGCCGTGAACTTGATGGCGTTTTCGGCGAGGTTGAAGATCGCGCGCTGGAGCATCTCCGCATTGCCATGGATCAGCACCGGCGCGTCGGCGCCCTTCAGCGCGATGTCCTTGTGCTGCGCGATCGCGAACGGCGCGATGGAGCCGACCACCTCGGCACAGACGGCGCGCAGGTCCGCGGTCTCGCCGGGATCGAGCACCAGGGTGTCGAGCTCGGCGATCTCCAGCAGCTGGGCGACGATGCGGCTCATGCCCTCGATGTCGGCGTGCAGCGCCTGCCGCGCGGCGCCATCGCCCAGCGTCTCGATCCGCGTACGCAGGATCGTGAGCGGCGTGCGCAATTGATGCGCGGCATCCGCCGTGAACTGCCGCTGCACCCGAAAACCGTCCTCGAGCCGGTCGAGCGCCTGGTTCACGGCGGTGACCAGCGGCATGATCTCGCGCGGAATCTGTTCCGTCGGCAGGCGGATGTCGGTGCGCGCCGGGCCGATATTGCTGGCCTCCTCCGAGGCCTTCCACAATGGCGCGATGGCGCGGCGGAAGATGATGATGTCGGCGGCGAGCAGGATCAGCAGGATCGGAATGGTGATCCACCCGACCCGGCGGAAGAAGTTCGAGATGATGTCGTCGATGATGACGTCGCGATGCGCCAGATCCTCGGCCACGCGGATGCGCACGATCTTGCCGTCGATGATGCGGGTGACGCCGGCGCCGGAAATCGTCTCGGAAAGCGTCGGCGGCGCCGACGCGGCCGCTCCCGTTTTGCGGCGGGACGAAAACAGCAAACGGCCGTCGGCATCGCGGATATCGTAGAGATAGCGGCCGTAGGCCTCCGAATAGAGGCCCCGCAGGCTGTCCGGCAGGTTGAACGTCAGCAGGCCGTCCGGCGCCGCGACAATGCGCTCGGCCAGCACCTCGGCCTGCGCGCGCATGGCTTCGCGGTGCAGCTGGTCGACTTCGGAATTGAGCAGCCAGAACAGCACCAGCGGCAGGAAGATCGCGACGACCGCGACCGCCACGATGTGCATGAACACGATGCGCCAGATCAACGATTTGAATGTCGGCGATTTGCCATAGGCCCCGGCGGCCGCCACGCTATTTCTCCTCGGACATGAGATAGCCGACGCCGCGGATGGTGTGGATCACGACCTTGGCGCCGTGCTCGGTGAGCTGCTTGCGCAGCCGCGAGACGTAGACCTCGACCGCGTTGGAGGCGACCTCGCCTTCGAGCCCGAAGATGTGGTCCTCGACATTCTTCTTCGGCACCACCCGCCCCTGCCGGCGCAGCAAAATCTCCAGCACCGACGTCTCGCGCGCGGAGATGATCCGCGGCTGGTCGTCGACGAAGATCTGGCGGCTCTCGGTGTCGTAGACGAGATTGGCGAGGCGTAGGGAGCGGCCGAGCAGCTGGCCGGGCCGGCGCAGGATCGCCTCCAGCCGCGCCACCAGCTCCTCCATCGCGAACGGCTTTGCGAGATAGTCGTCGGCGCCGCTGCGCAGGCCGCTGACGCGATCCTGCAGGCCGCCGCGCGCGGTCAGCACCAGCACCGGCAGCGGCTCCATCTGCCGGCGCAGCTCGCGCAGTACCGACAGGCCGTCGCCGTCGGGCAAGCCGAGGTCGAGGATCATCGCAGCATAGCTGACGCTGCTGACCGCCTCGCGTGCCTCGGCCGCGGTGCTCACGATGTCGCTCTGGTAGCCGGCGGCCGACAGCCCGGCGGCAACGAGCCGCGACAGCTCGACATTGTCCTCGACGATCAGAAGGCGCATCGCAGTCCCGCCGGATGTTCCGGTGCAATCACGGCTCGCGCCGCATCTTCGCTCTCTTCCACCATTCCGGCCGCCTCGGCCAGCGAAAAAGCGCGTGGCAGGCTCGCCCGCGCCCCCTGTCAGGTTCGTGTAAGCCGATCTGGGCGCGTTCCCATGATGGTTTACTCGATCACCTCGTCCGCGCCGGCAATGACTGCTGCGGAGAACGGATGGCCGAGCAGTTTCGCTGCCTTCAAATTGACAACGAGCTCCACCTTCGTGACGAGCTGAACCGGAAGATCGGAAGGCTTCTCGCCCGACAGAATGCGTCCGGCATAGATACCCGCGCGACGGTGCGACTGCACGAAATCTCCTCCGTAGCTCATCAAGCCTCCAGCCACGGGAAAGTCTCGGGTCTGCGTGATTGCGGGCAATTGATATTTCATCGCGAGAGCCGCCAGCCGGGCACTGCGAAATGCAAAATAAGGGTCGGAGGTAAACACAACTCCGCCTGGCCCGTCCCTGGCAACGGCCGCGAACACGGATTCAAATTCATCCTCCTTGCTTGCGCTATAGATCTGCAGTTGAACCCGCAGGGTTTCTGCGGCCGCCTGAAGCTTCTGCAATTGTGATGGTGCGGTCGGACTTGTCGGGTTGGCGACCACCGCCAATCGGGTCGCCGTGGGCAACAGGTCGCGCATCAGCTCAAGCCGCTTTGGCGACACATCGACGCTCAGGCTCGATACCCCCGTGATATTTCCGCCCGGCCGCGACAGGCTGTCCACCACGCGTAGCTGAACGGGGTCGCCGCCCATCTCGAACACGATGGTCTTGGTCGTACCCGTACCCTTCGCGGCAAGTGCCACGGGAGCCCCGCCAGGAGCCACGATCAGATCTACATTTCTGGCGACCAATTCGGCAGCCAGGGCTGGCAATCGAGAATATTGTCCGGCGGCCCACTGAAAGTCGATCGCCACATTGCGCCCCTCGACGAAGCCGGCTTCCTCCAGTCCCTGTCGGAAAGCCTCAAGTCGACTGCCAAAGAGCTCGGGTGACTCCGGGCAAAGATATCCGATGACCGGCATGGAGGGCTTCTGCCCATACGAGACGGTCGTCCACGTCGCGGCGCCTGCCATCCAAAGAAGAAAATCACGCCGTCTGGCGCGTCTGCGTAGCGTTGCTGCTTCAGAGTTGGCGCACCTCATGCCCACGGACCCGCTGCCGTCAGCCGTTTGCCGGAGCATAGCCCCGGATACGCGGACAGTCTCTAGCGGATTGTGCCGGGCATCCCGCGGCCACTCGGCTCGAGAGCCTCGAAGGATATTCCGAAGACTGGAATGGCTTCGTCAAATCCTTTGATCTCGCGGCCCCCGAGATCCTCAACGGGCCGCCTGCCCTTGACGTCGGCGGCGACTTTGGCGTCGATCAGGATTTCCTTGTCTGCGGCAGATGCGCACAGCCGGGCCGCAAGATTCACGACGCTTCCAATGGCGGTGTAGTCGAGCCGGTCCTCGTATCCGATCCGGCCGACAGTCGCCGGCCCGCTGGCAAGGCCGATTCCGAAACCAATGTGGTAGCCACGCGATCGCCAGCCGGCGATGAGGGCTTGCACGTTCGTCTGCATGTCGATGGCGAGATCGATGGCTCTCAATGCAGGCTCTACGACCGGGACAGGTGCGTTCACCAGCACCATCAGTCCGTCTCCGGAGAAATTGATCAGCGTTGCCTCGAATTTCGTGATGACCCTGCCAAGGCTTTCATAATATTCCGACAATACGCTCATGACGTCCTCGGGCGCGGCGCCTGCTGAAAACGCGGTGAACCCCCTCAAATCGCAGAAGACAACGACGACTTCCGTACGGCGGCCGTCCAGCACGCTGTCATCGCCGGCTCGATCGACGAGATCGGCGACCTGGGGGGCAAGGAACCGCTTGAGCTTGGCGATGCGCTCCTGGTGCTGCTGCGCCAGCGCCAGCTCGGACGCCATTCTGTTGAAACTGTTTGCAAGACGCTGGAACTCGTCCCCGGTGTGGATCGAGATGCGGTGGTCAAAGGACCCGGCACCAATCCTCTCCGTGCCCTCCTCGAGCAGCTTGATCGGCTCCGTCATCCGGTGCGCCAATGCATAGGCAAGAATGCCTGCGAGCATGGTGCTGATTGCGAGAAGCATTGCCGTCCGCCACAGGGCGGAATAGATCGGCGCGTAAGCTTCGGATAGCGGCTGCACGACCACGACTGTCCAGTCGGGGCCCTGTACGGGAGCAGCGCTGGCGGCAACATAGTGTCCTTGCGCATCCCGGCTCGTTGCGAAGCCCGCTTTCGACCCTATCGCGTCCCGCACAGCCCGAAATGGCTTGGAGGTTGCTTCCTCCGCCCCGCGGAGCACGAGGCTGATGTCGGGATGGGCGATCAGGCGACCCGATCGGTCCAGGACGAAGGCGGAGCCGGTCTTTCCGACCTTGATCGCCGAGATCACGTCCCAAATCAGCTTGAGGTTCACTTCGGCTATGACTGCGCCGACAGCCGGTCGGTTGCCGGCAATCCCGACCGTCAAGTACGGTTCGGAGCCTCGATTGTAGCTGACGTCGCTGAACCAGATCTGAGCTGCGCGGGCACCAACCAGGGCGGGATCGGCTGATCGGTCCGTGCGGCTCTCGATACGATTGAGGCCGATCCGCGAGATGTAGAGACGCTCCAGGCCATTGCCGTCGAGGAGTGTGAGACTGACGATGGCGGGCGCTTGTCGAAGCAGGCGCAACGCGTCGGTCCGCCGGCGTTCGTCGAACTCGTCACTCCATGGAAGCTGAACCAGCCAGCCAAGCTGACTCGTGATGCCGTGGATGAAATCGTGTATCTCGGCGGCCGCGGATGCGGACTGGAGGCTAAGCCACTGGTCGAGCCTCGCGCGCTGATCGCGATAGCCGAACCACGCCTCAATGACGCCGTTGAATGCAAGTGGGATCGCGACAGCCACGAAAAGCGCGAACAGATATTTATGAAAAAGGCCGCGAAACCGATCCTGAGGAATCATGATCCGGTCTCCTGATAATCACATAAATACAATGACCCAGAATAACATGTCGCTCCGCCGTCGGGTGGAGTTCATTCGAACCCGAGCGTACCGGTGCACCCTTCGCGCTTTCTAGGGCGGACCAGCAACGCGGTCCGGCGACAAATTGGCGCCATGGCTGAATTGTCGGCCGATGTCAGCCTCCGGCTGACTGGCCTTCGCGCCGCACGCCGGCTTTTGACCACCCTGAACGGGCGTTGCTGCCGGGCAGACGTAGCATGCGCCGCAGCCACGTTGATCTAGGTCAAGCATCACCCCCGCCTTTGGCCTCACGTCATGTTCAGCCCATTTCAGGCGGTGACGTCGCCTTTCAGTTCGCTGGCGCCCGGCAATTTCCAGCTCGGCGTCGCATTCTTCCAGTGGCCTCCTCTCCCTCCTGATCCTGCAGCAGGCTTATTGGGGGTTCGTCGACGAGGACCTTGCTCATGATAACAATTCCGGAACTGACGTCCCAGGCGCTCGGTGCGTTCCTCATCTCGGAGACAAAGGGCCGCTTCGGCTCATCGCATGCCAGCTTGCCGGAATTGCTCCCTTACGCTGCGAAGCTGGCCCTGGAATGTATCGGCAACAGCGATGCATTGTATCACAACGTGGAGCACACCCTGTTGGTCACGCTGGTGGGGCACGACATCCTGATCGGCCGCTCACTTCTGAGGCAAACCACGGCCAGCGATTACGCTCACTTTATCCTGGCCTGTCTGATCCACGACATCGGCTACGTTCGGGGCGTCATCTACGGAGACCAGGAGGGCGCCTATGTCGTTGATGGTACCGGCCGAACGGTTGAGTTGCCGGTCGGCTCCTCCGATGCAGCGCTTGCGCCCTATCACGTCGATCGCTCAAAATTGTTCGCGGTGGAGCGCCTCGACGCTGTCGACCAGATCGACGCCGCGCGCGTTGCCCAAGCCATCGAATATACCCGCTTTCCCTATACAGACGCACCAACGAGCGAACTCAAGGATGATCTGGACGAGGAAGAAGGTTTGTTGCTGCGCGCCGCTGATCTGATCGGCCAGCTCGGCGATCCGAACTACATGAAGAAATCAAATGCGCTCTTCTATGAATTCGAAGAGATAGGGCTCAACAAATCGCTCGGATACGCCACACCCGCGGACGTGGTGCACAAATATCCGCAGTTCTACTGGACCAGGGTCGCACCGCAAGTCCCAACGGCGATCCGTTATCTGAACGTAACGTCGAGCGGAAGACAATGGATCAGCAACCTGTATGGCAATGTCTTCCGCGCCGAGCGAGAGGTCAGACTATCTGGCCCGCAGCTGTAGATCGGTGGTCTTGGACGGATTCGAGGCTCCGGTTTTGGAGCTTGAATCACGTCTCGGGCAGCGCCACCAACCCGCAATGGCTGGTCGCGGTCCGGCCAATGCTCTGAATTTACTTCCGCTTCCGGCGGCATAACGGACATCGCCGGACTTGCTGCTGGTCTGGCCCTGTCGCGAATGACCGAAGGCGACGTTTCGGACCTGTGGGCACCGTCTTGATTTAGATCAATAGAAGCCTTGCGGCATTGTGTCCCGAGTAGGCGCCCACAGGGTTCTGACGTCTCCAAGAGGGAGCTTCCAATGACCCGTGCCCGCCAGGATGACGATAGCTCAAAGCCAGAAAGCCGCAACCGCCGCAACTTGCTGCTTTGCGGCACCACACTCACCGCCGCTTATTTGCTGTGCGCGCTGGGAACAACCAGCCTCGCGCAACAAACCACCGGCACGCCGGGTTCACCCAGCGCCACGACGACGATAGATGGAAAGTATCTCCCGCCGCCGCCGCCGAAGTTCGGCGGCGAGATCAACCTTGGGGCCAGCCAGTCGAAACCGTATTGGCCTGCGCAAGTAGTGCCGCCCAAGGGTGCGCCCAACGTGCTCCTGATCATGACAGACGATCAAGGCTATGGAGTTTCGGGGACCTTCGGCGGCGTCATCCCAACTCCTGCAATGGATCGCATCGCGAACGCCGGACTGCGTTACACGCAGTTCCACTCAACTGCTCTCTGCTCACCGACGCGGGCAGCGCTGATCACGGGCCGCAACCATCACTCGGTGGGCTTCGGCGTGATCACCGAAATGTCCACCGGATACCCGGGGTATGACTCCGTCATCGGGCCGGAGAGTGCCACCATCGGCACGATCCTGAGGGAGAACGGCTACACGACGGCGTGGATCGGCAAGAACCACAACACTCCCAGCTATCAACTGAGCTTGGCAGGACCTTTTGATCAATGGCCGAACGGGATGGGGTTCGATCACTTCTATGGCTTCATGGGCGGCGAAACTGACCAGTGGACGCCGTTTCTCTTCCGCGACCAGACGCAAGTCTTTCCGTGGGTAGGACGCCCCGGCTACAACCTCACCACCGACATGGCGGACGATGCGATCAACTACATGAGGGGGTTGAACAACGCCGCGCCAGACAAGCCGTTCTTCATCTATTACGTGCCCGGCGGCTCGCACGCACCGCACCAGCCTACGCCAGAGTGGATCAAGAAGATCAGCGACATGCACTTGTTCGATCAGGGCTGGGAAAAGCTGCGCGAGACAATCTTCGCCAACCAGAAACGGCTCGGTGTAATTCCGGCGAATACCCAGCTCACACCGTGGCCGGATGGCCAGCCAGAATACGGCGGCGCGAAGCTACAAAAATGGGACACGCTCAGCCCCGACGAGAAGAAGCTTTTCATTCGCCAGGCGGACGTTTTTGCAGCCTACACGGCCTACACCGACCATGAAATCGGCAGGGTCATTCAGGAAGTCGAAGACCAGGGCAAGCTCGACAACACACTCATCATCTACATCAGCGGCGACAACGGCAACAGCGCCGAAGGCTCCATCCTCGGCACCCCGAACGAAATGGCCGCGATCCAAGGCGTCAACATTCCAGTCGCGGAGCAATTGAAATTCTACGACGTTTGGGGTTCGGCCCAAACCACGCCGCACTTTGCGGTGGCCTGGACCTGGGCTTTTGACACACCATTCAAATGGACCAAGCAGGTCGCGTCGCACTTCGGCGGCACCCGTCAAGGCATGGCCATCTCATGGCCCGGTCACATCAACGAGGTGGGCGGCATCCGCACGCAGTTTCATCACATGATCGACATCGTGCCGACGATCCTCGAAGCCACCGGCATTCCAGCGCCGGTGATGGTCAACGGCGTTGCTCAGAAGCCGATCGAAGGCGTGAGCATGTCCTACACCTTCGACAAAGCAAACGCGAACGCCCCTTCGACCCGCAGCACGCAATATTTCGAGATGGTCGGCAACCGGGCGATCTACCACGACGGCTGGCTCGCCGCCACCACGCCGCCCGAGCCGCCGTGGGATCTGGGCTTCGGCAAGTTTCCCGATGTCGTCAACGGCTACACCTGGGAGCTTTACAATCTCGCCGAGGATTATTCGGAGAACAACGACCTCGCGGCCAAGATGCCGGACAGGCTGCGCGACATGAAGGAACTGTTTCTGGTCACGGCGCAGAAATACAACGTGTTCCCGCTGGATAACAGCTTCACCGCTCGCGCAGTCACGCCGCGACCGAGCGCGACCGCGGGTCGGACCTTATTCACCTACTCGGGTGAATCGTCTGGTCTTCCCTACAGCAGCGCCCCCGACATTGCCGGCAAGTCCTACTCCATCACCGCCGAGGTTGAAATTCCGCAGGGAGGCGCAGAAGGCATGATCAATACGCTCGGGGGCCGTGGCGGTGGTCATGGTCTCTACTTGCTCAAGGGCAAACCAGTCTTCGTGTACAATTTTTTTAACGTGGAGCGCTTCCGATGGGAAAGCCCAGCGGCGCTCGCACCGGGTAAGCATACCATCGTGTTTGATTTCAAGTATGACGGCCCCGGTTTTGGCAAGGGCGGCACCGGCGTCCTGTCGGTGGATGGCAAGGAAGTCGCCAGCAGGACTATCCCGCACACCATTCCGTTCGTCGAAACGATCTACGAGACCTTCGATGTCGGTGTGGACACCCGCACTGGCGTGGACGACAAGGACTACCAGCCGCCATTCCGTTTCACCGGCAAGATCGACAAGCTAACGGTCAAGCTGGTCCCGATGAAGGCTGCGGAGGAAAAGCTTCACCAACAGAAGGTCCAGGAAACGATAAACAAGGCACAGTAAGTCGCTCCGACTTAGCTGCTTGGCACTTCGCTTTTACCGACTCAAAATTGCGACAGTCCGCGCCATCTTTTCTGTGTGATCAGGAGGGAAACATGCCTGTTGTACGGTTCCGTCTCAGCGACTTGAAATCAACCAAAGCCAGTGGAGCTTCAATTGCAGCACTAGTGGCGGGCGCGCTCGGGTTAGCGGCCCTCACGATGTCGAGTGTTTCGTTCGCGCAGAATATTCGAGGCAGCGCTACCGGCCCCACGACCGCCAAAGGCTACGATCATCCAGATCAATTCATTCACCTAAAACCGGTGAAGCCAGCCGACAACATGTATCCCGTTATCGCCCATTCGGAACAGGAGCAACAGGCGCGCGGAAAGCTCGCTGACCTCGAAAGGAAGACCGGCAAGAAGCCCAATCTCATTGTATTCCTACTCGACGATGTGGCCTGGACGGACCCCGGCTTCAACGGCGGGGGCATCGCGGTTGGCAACGAAACGCCTACGATGGACAAGCTGGCCAACGAGGGGCTGAACCTGACCTCGGCCTACTCGACGCCGAGCTGCTCGCCGAGCCGCGCCACGATCATGACAGGGCAGAACCCGCTGCACCATGGCATTCTCCGTCCGCCGATGTATGGCGAGCCGGGCGGGCTTGACGGCGCAATCACGCTCCCGAGCATTCTTAAGAAGCTTGGTTACGTGACGCGTGGTGCAGGCAAATGGCACATGGGCGAGAACCGTGGCTCCCTGCCGCAGAACGTTGGCTACGATGATTATCTCGGATTTCTCAGCGTGTCTGACGAGTACACGGAGTGGCGCGATCAGTATTTTGAACCCGAAATAGCGCTGAGCCCGTCCCGCTTCAAGATGATGGAAGAGGCTCCGTTCAGTCATTATGAGGTTCACTGCACTCCCACCAACACGGAACAGTGCGAAAACCTCAAGCTGATCGATCTTGCCTACATCAAGGACCTCGACAAGCGCTGGATGGACTACAGCGTCGATTTCATCAAGCAGATGAAGGACAGCAAGCAGCCGTTTTTCCTTTACCACGCGACGCGCGGCTGTCATTTCGACAACTATCCGTCCGACGAGTGGGCAGGAAAATCGCGAGCGCGCACCGTGTATAGTGACTGCCTGGTGCACATGGACTATGTGCTCGCGCAACTCGTCAAGGCGCTTGAGGATACGGGTCAGCTTGAGAATACGCTGATCTTACTGACCTCAGACAACGGACCCGAATGCGAAATCCCGCCGCATGGCCGAACCCTATTCCGGGGCTGCAAGGGTTCGTCATGGGAGGGAGGCGTGCGCGTCCCGACATTTGCCTACTGGAAAGGCATGATAAAGCCGCGCCGGTCGGAGGGACTGTTCGATCAAGCGGACATCCTGCCGACCTTTGTATCGCTGGCAGGTAAGCCCGGTGCACAGCTTGCCGAGTTCTTCCCGAAGACGACTTACGTCGATGGCGTTGATCAGTCCGGCCTGCTGCTCGCCGACAATGGTGAGTCGGCCCGCCGCGAGCGCATCTACACCCTCAATCAATACTTCGCGATGATCCGCATCGATGAGTTCAAATACATTTGGACGGCTGAAATCGAGAATGGGTTCTTTCAGAAGGGTGATTGGGGCGGGTTCAGTGGTCCGATCGCTGTCGACACAGGAGGCGCGGTCATGGTGAACCTCTACACCAATCCAAAGGAAGACGTGTCAACAGGGCTACGCCATCTTCCGATGGGCGTACCATTGGCGGGCGCGGCGGCCTCGTACATCAAGGACCTCGTCAAGTATCCGCCGCAGTTCAAGATTGGTGTCCTCAACAACAATCCGCCGATCTACAATCTGCTTCCAAAGGTAAAGGACGCGATTGAGAGGTTCCAGCAGGATCAGGAAGAAAAATATCCGCGGCACCAATAGCGTGAAACAACTGCACGGGGGCGGAACGACCCGGGACTGCCCTCGCGAAAAGCGTCAACGACGAGAGCGCTTGTCGTTGACAAGTACCCGCTTTACACAGCCTGGACCCAACTCGGACATGGACACGGGCGTGGTAGAAAGGCGTGAACTTAGTCAGTGACGACCCTGACCAACCCGCCGGGAAAATCTGCTACTTTGGAATGCGGGCGTTTCATTGTCGACGGTCTAAGGAGGGGAGGCGTCCAGCAGCAATAAGGTGAAGTCGTACCGCCGGCCTTCGATCCGATTGTAGAAGTGATCGGCCGCCGGCAGAGGCGTTTTCAGCAGCTCGCCGCCGAAGAGTTCGTGAACGAGCAGCGCCGTGACGTTGCACTGTCCTACCGCCGGATTGTTCGGCGTCCATTGGCTGGAAGTCGACAACGACCATGCCTTGCGCAGCGCGCGTCGAACCTCATCGGGATCGAAGCTCATCGTCACCTCACGGGATCGGCACCGCAGCGCCAATTTCGGATTATACGATGCTAGCTTTTTGCCACTGTTTTGCCCGACGTGTCAAACGGGTTCGTTGCTGGGTTGAGCCCCAACTCCATCCACTCGTCATTGCGAGCGTAGCGACTTGTCCGCCGAAGCCTCGGCGAAGGCGGAAGCAATCCAGCAACCCTCCGCGGTGACAGTCTGGATTGCTTCGTCGCAAGGGCTCCGCGCAATGACGAT
This sequence comes from Bradyrhizobium sp. S3.7.6, assembly GCF_054061875.1. Classification (NCBI taxonomy): domain Bacteria; kingdom Pseudomonadati; phylum Pseudomonadota; class Alphaproteobacteria; order Hyphomicrobiales; family Nitrobacteraceae; genus Bradyrhizobium; species Bradyrhizobium sp. S3.7.6. The sequence goes on from NZ_JBSSEQ010000001.1 coordinate 6,237,876, forward strand.
GCGGGAACGGACGCGGGGCAAATGACGATGTCATTCCAGATGCCGCGATCAGGCAAAATCGCCGCGTTGGCCCCGGCTGTGCGACGATTGCCCCTTCCCGCTGATTTGCCCCGACGCGTCAAGCTGTTGGCAGCATTCACAGGGCGGCCTGCCCTCACCCTGCTTCTACTGTGCATGGGGTTGTTTTTCATATTTTTGTTTGGGCGGCCGCTGGCGGCAAAGAAAAAGCCCGGCCTCGCAAACGAGGCCGGGCTCTGTCGTCTTGCGACGTTTCGAAAGATCAGCCGCGGGTGCGCGAGCGGATCATGAAGCTGTCGTAGGTGTATTCGGCGACCTGCCACCATAGATATTCGTCGGAGCGGTAGGCCTGCATGGCGTCGATCGACTTCTTGAAGTCGGGGTTCTTGGCCGAGATCTCGCCCCACAGCTCGTTGGTCGACTTGAGGCAGGCCTCGAGCACTTCGTTGGTGAAGGGACGAAGCTGGGTGCCGCCGGCGACCAGACGCTTCAGCGCCGCCGGGTTCTGCATGTCGTAGCGCGCGGCCATCCAGCTGTTGGCGTTGGCCATCGCGTTGGTGAGGATCGCCTGGTAGTTCTTCGGCAGCGAATTCCACTTGTCCAAATTGGTGAAGGCGTGGACGGTCGGACCGCCTTCCCAGAAGCCGGGATAGTAGTAGTACTTGGCGACCTTGGCGAAGCCGAGCTTCTCGTCATCGTAGGGGCCGACCCACTCGGCGGCGTCGATGGTGCCCTTCTCCAGTGCCGGATAGATGTCGCCGCCGGCGAGCTGCTGCGGCACGACGCCGACCTTCTGGAGCACCTGGCCGGCGATGCCGCCGATGCGCATCTTGAGGCCGGAGAGGTCCGCAACGGTCTTGATCTCCTTGCGGAACCAGCCGCCCATCTGGGTGCCGGTGTTGCCGCAGGGCTGACCGATCACGTTCGACTTCTTGAAGAACTCGTTGCCGAGTTGCTCGCCGCCGCCCTGGTACCACCAGGAGTTCTGCTGGCGCGCGTTGAGGCCGAACGGCACCGAGGCGTAGATCGCCCAGGTCGGGTCCTTGCCGACATAGTAGTAGGAGACGGTGTGGCACATCTCGACCGTGCCGTTCGAGGTCGCATCGAGCGCCTGGAGGCCGGGGACGATTTCGCCGGCGGCGAACACCTGGATCTGGAATTTGTTGTCGGTCATCTCGGCGACGTACTTCGCCAGCTGCTCGCCACCGCCATAGATGGTGTCGAGCGACTTCGGGAAGCTCGACGTCAGGCGCCACTTGATCTCGGGCATGGACTGCGCGATCGCCGGCGAGGCCACCGCGGCGGTCGCCGCCGCGCCTGCTGCCGACACTTTCAGGAAATCACGACGCTTCATCTTCAGGTCTCTCCTTGTTGGGGCGTTTCCCCTAAACTTCCTCGTTGTCGCCGCTCGTTCCGGCGACGCGTTTTTGTCGCGTCGAACCGAAGGGGCTTGACTGCCGTGGCCTTTAACACGGAAGCCCCGCTTTCGGAACGCGACAATGGCATGACGGGGCTCTACGAAAGTCGCATGTCCCCAAAAGACCGGATCAGGCCGCGGCGATAACGCCTTTGAGCTGGTCCCGGACCTGCCCCGCAATGGCGCGATAGATCGCCGCATGAGGGCCGTCCGGCTCGCTGTCGACCACGGGATTGCCGGCATCCGAGGTGGCGCGAATCGCCATGTGCAGGGGGATCTCGCCCAGGAACGGTACCCCGAGCTTCTCGGCCTCGTGGCGCGCGCCGCCATGGCCGAAAATGTCCGATTTCGTGCCGCAATGCGGGCACTGGAAGTAGCTCATGTTCTCGACGATGCCGAGCACGGGCACGTTGACCTTCCTGAACATCGCAAGCCCCCGCCGTGCATCGATCAGGGACAGGTCCTGCGGGGTCGAGACGATCACGGCGCCCTTGAGCGGTACATTCTGCGCCAGCGTGAGCTGGGCATCGCCGGTGCCCGGCGGCATGTCGACCACGAGCACGTCGAGGCTCCCCCATGCGACGTCGCGCAGCATCTGCGTCACCGCCGACATCACCATGGGACCGCGCCAGATCATCGCGGTCTCTTCCTCCACCAGGAAGCCGATCGACATGATGGCGAGGCCAAAGCGCCTGAGCGGAATCATCTTGCGCTCGCCGTCCAGCGCCGGCTTCTCGTGGAGGCCCGTCAACCGCGGCACCGAGGGGCCGTAGATGTCGGCATCGAGCAGCCCGACCCTGAGGCCGAGGTCGCGCAGGCCCAGCGCCAGGTTGAGCGCGGTGGTCGACTTGCCGACGCCGCCCTTGCCCGAGGCAACCGCGATCACGGCGGCGACACCCGGAATCTCGGACTGGCGCGCCATCGGCGATTGGGCGCCGCCCTGCGGCGGTGGCTTGTGGGCGTGGACCGGCTGCACGCCCGGCGTGCCGCGGCTCGGCGTTGGCGGCGGAGGCGGTGCGGCACCCGGCTTGCGCTCGGCGGTCAGCGCCACCATCACGGTGGTGACGCCGGGAATGGCGCGCACGGCGGCTTCGGCCTCGGCCCGGACGGATTCCCAGGCCCGCGCCTCGGCGGCATCGACGTTGATCGAGAAGAACACCTTGCCGTCGGCCGCGCTGATCGCGCTCAGCACATTGGCATTGGTGAGCGCGACCCCGCGGGGCGACTTGATCCTGGCGAGGCTGTCGAGAACCTGTTGCTGCGTCACGCTCAAAGCGCATCTCCTGAACAGAGCATGATCCGGAAAAGTGTGGAGCGGCTTTCCGATCAGATCACGCTCAAGGCTTGAGGATGCCCCATTAGAGCGGAAACGGCCAAAAGGCTACTGCTTGCCGATATCGTCTGCCATCTCCGCGGGGGCAGCCCCCTGCTCCGCAGCGGCCTCGTAATTGAGCTCGATCATGACCCCGTTGGGGTCGTGGACGAAGATCTGCCAGAGGTCGCCGCCCGGGACCTGGCGGGAGTCGAATTTCATGCCCTTGGACGTCAGCCGCTGCTTCATGCCGTCGAACCCGCGGCTGACGAAGGCGACATGGTGGACAACGCCGGAATCCGGCTTTTGTGGCTCCGAGGTCGGGGAAATATCGACGAGGTGCACCACCGCCTTGCCCTCGCTGTACATCCAGGCCCCCGGGAAGGCGAAATCGGGCCGGGCGCCTTTTTCCAGGCCCAGCACGTCCTCATAGAAGCGGACCGTCTCGGCCAGATTCCGGGTCCGGATGTTGAAATGATCGAGGACACCAACGCTCACGCCGCCCATGCTTTCGCTCCCTTTTTTTATGTAGGACCTTAAGTCCCGCCATCCTAGCACAGGCGGCTGCCAAACGAAGCCGTTGCCCTCTGGCCTCAAGGGTTTATGGTGCGCTCCTAATCCGCCCTCATAGCGGAACCAGGCGCCCCCTCGCCCGGCAAAAACCGTAAAACCCAAACTACGGACAAGGTACCACACATGGCTAAAGTCGCTTTCCTCGGTCTCGGCGTGATGGGCTTCCCCATGGCCGGACACCTCGTGAAAAAAGGGGGCCATGAGGTCACCGTCTATAACCGCACCGCGGCCAAGGCGAAGGAATGGGCGGACAAGTTCGGCGGCAAGACCGCTGCAACCCCGAAGGCGGCAGCCGAAGGCCAGGACTTCGTGATGTGCTGCGTCGGCAACGACAACGATCTGCGCGCGGTCACGATCGGCCCCGACGGCGCGTTCGCCGGCATGAAGAAGGGCGCGACCTTCGTCGACCACACCACCGCCTCCGCCGAGGTCGCACGCGAGCTCGACGCTGCCGCCACCGAGGCCGGCTTCAAATTCATCGACGCTCCCGTCTCGGGCGGCCAGGCCGGCGCCGAGAACGGCGTGCTGACGGTGATGTGCGGCGGCGCGCAGGACGCCTATTCCGGCGCCGAGCCGGTCATCACAGGCGCCTATGCACGGATGTGCAAGCTGCTTGGGCCCGCCGGCTCCGGCCAGTTGACCAAGATGGTCAACCAGATCTGCATCGCGGGCCTGGTGCAGGGCCTCTCCGAGGGTATCCACTTCGCCAAGAAGAGTGGCCTCGACGTCGCCGCCGTGATCGAGACCATCTCGAAAGGAGCCGCGCAGTCCTGGCAGATGGAGAACCGCTACAAGACCATGAACGAGGACAAGTATGATTTCGGCTTCGCGGTCGAATGGATGCGCAAGGACCTCTCGATCTCGCTGGCCGAAGCCCGCCGCAACGGCGCCAATCTGCCGGTGACCGCGCTGGTCGACCAGTTCTACGCCGAGGTCGAGAAGATGGGCGGCAAGCGCTGGGATACGTCGAGCCTGCTCGCGCGCCTTAACCGCTGACACCTGTCGAACTGATCCCACCTTGCTGATCGCGATCGCCGTCATCTTCGTTCTGGCCTATGCGGCGATCGCGCTCGAACACCCGCTCCGGATCAGCAAGAGTGCCACGGCGCTGATCGGCGCCGGGCTGCTTTGGGCGATCTACGCGGCCACGATCGGCGACTACGCCATGGTCGGCCGGCAGATCGACGAATCCGTCGTTTCCACCGCGCAGATCGTGTTCTTCCTGATCGGCGCGATGACCATCGTCGAGGTGATCGACGCCCACGACGGTTTCGAGGTCATCACCTCTCGCATCAGCACGACCAGTCAGGTCCGCCTGATGTGGCTGATCGGCTTCGTGACCTTCTTCCTCAGCGCGATCCTGGACAATCTGACCACCACCATCGTGATGGTCTCGCTGATCCAGCGGCTGATCGCCAGGCGCGACGACCGCCTGCTGTTCGCCTCCCTCATCGTCATCGCCGCCAATGCCGGCGGCGCCTGGACCGTGATCGGCGACGTCACCACGACCATGCTGTGGATCGGCGGGCAGATCACGCCGTTGAAGATCATGGGTTCGGTGTTCCTGCCCTCGCTGGTCAATCTGCTCGTGCCGCTCGCCTTCATCAGCCTTCTGGTGAAAGGCAAGACCATCGCGCCACCACCCAAGGACGACGGAGTTCAGCTCGTCGGGTCGTTCGAGCGCAATCTGATGTTCTATCTGGGGCTCGGCGTATTGATCGCCGTGCCGGCCTTCAAGGCGGTCACGCATCTGCCGCCCTTCATGGGCGTGCTGCTCGGGCTCGGCATCGTCTGGCTGGTCGGCGAGGTCGTTCACCGCGACAAGGACGAGCATGTTCGCCGGCCGCTGACGCTCGCGCATGCGCTGACGCGGATCGACATGAGCTCGATCGTGTTCTTCCTCGGCATTCTGCTGGCGGTCGCCTGCCTCGAACATGCGGGCCTCCTGTCGATGCTGGCGCTCTGGCTGGAGGCGACGATTGGCCGCCAGGACGTCATCGTCGTCGTGCTCGGCCTGCTCAGCGCCGTCATCGACAACGTGCCGCTGGTGGCGGCGACCATGGGCATGTACGACCTCGGCCACTACCCGACCGACAGCTTCCTCTGGGAGTTCATCGCCTATTGCGCCGGCACCGGCGGCTCGATCCTGATCATCGGCTCGGCCGCGGGCGTCGCCGCCATGGGGCTCGAGCGGATCGAGTTCCTCTGGTACGCCCGCCGCATCGCCATCCCCGCGCTCGCGGGCTATCTGGCGGGCGCGGTGGTCTACGTCGCCCAGCATGCGGCACTGCACTGACCGGCACTGCGCGCGTTCAAAATTAACGCCGGGTTAACGTAATTCTTTAGCTCCTTAAGTCACCTCTTAAGGATTTCTTGCCAGAGATAGACAATGCAGAAGGCCCGCCTTTGCGCAGGCAGGAATGTTGTTGTTCGATGAGTAAACCCGCTGAAAAGCCAGAGGTCGTACAGCTTCCGGCCGAGCCGGTGAGCGCGCCATCGGCGAGCAGCCGCCGGGTTGCGTCGCAGCGGGTACGCGAGGCGCGCGACAAGTTAACGTCGACCAGCGGAACCCGGCCGGCTTTCGACGCCGAGATGCTGCGCCAATATGCCCAGACGCGGCTGTCGGCCTCCTATGTCGTGATGCTGCTGGTGGTCGCCACCGGCGTGCTGTTCGGGTTGTGGATGCAGCCGATCCCGGCCGCGGCCTGGACCGCCGGCATGCTCTGCATCCACGCCGCGATGATCCGCAGCTGCCACCGCTTCCTGACTGAGGCCTCCTCGCCCGCGGCGACGCGCGCCTGGCGGACGCACTTCGTCGTGCTCGACCTGCTCTATGGCCTGTGCTGGATGGCGATCCTGATCCATCCCGTGCTCGACATGGTCACGGAAACGCTGATGATGTTCCTGATGCTGCTGGTGATCGCAGTGTCGAGCATGCTGGCCGCCAATCTGCCGATCGCCGCCCTTGCCGCCACGGCGCCGGTCGCGGTCGCGATGGCGCTGAGCTTTGCAATCACCGGCGCGCTCGACAATTACATCCTGGCGGCGCTCGCGCTCGCAGCCGAAGGCTATTTCGTGCTGCTGGCGCACCGCCTGCACTCCTCAACTTTCGCCACGCTCGAGGCACGCGCCGAGAAGGACGCGCTGATCGGCGAGCTCGAACAGGCCAAGGCGATCTCGGACGAAGCGCGCCACCGCGCCGAATCCGCCAACGTCGCAAAATCGCGCTTCCTCGCGCAGATGAGCCACGAGCTGCGCACGCCGCTGAACGCGATCCTCGGCTTCTCCGAGGTGATGAAGAGCGAAATCTTTGGTGCGCACGCGGTCCCGGTCTACAAGGAATATTCCGCCGACATCCATAATTCCGGCGTGCACCTGCTCAACCTCATCAACGAGATCCTCGATCTGTCGCGGATCGAGGCTGGCCGTTACGAGCTCAACGAGGAAGCGGTGTCACTGGTCGGCATCGTCGCCGACTGCCATCATTTGATGAAGCTGCGCGCCTCGAGCCGCGGCATCACCATCCACGAGGTATTCGAGCAGGCCATGCCGCGGCTCTGGGCCGACGAGCGGGCGATCCGCCAGGTCGTGCTCAACCTGCTCTCCAACTCGATCAAGTTCACCCCGCAAGGCGGCGAGATCTGGCTCAAGGCCGGCTGGACCGCTTCGGGCGGGCAATATCTCTCGGTGAAGGATTCCGGCTCCGGCATCCCCGAGGACGAGATCCCGATCGTGCTCGCCTCGTTCGGCCAGGGCTCCAACTCGATCAAGTCGGCCGAACAGGGCGCAGGGCTCGGCCTGCCCATCGCCAAGAACCTGATCGACCTGCATGGCGGTACATTCACGCTGAAATCGAAGCTGCGCATCGGCACCGAGGTGATCGTCACCTTCCCGCCGGAGCGCGTGATGAGTGCGCTGGCGCCGATGTCGGACGATTCTCCGCCGCTCCAGCCGGACAGTTCCGCGGTGCCCGACGAGAAGCGCCGGCCGCGCCACAAGCCGATCATGAGCGCAGGTACGGGCTCTTAACGAGATGCTTGCAGACATGCCCGACGATCCCCCACTATGGCCACATGAGCAAAGAAACGCCGTGCGTCGCCGTCTGCATGATCGATCCCAAGACGAGGCTGTGCTTCGGCTGCGGCCGGACATTGCCGGAGATCGCGCGCTGGCACGCCATGGAGAGCACGGAACGGCTCGCGGTGATGGCGCTGTTGCCGGCACGCATGGCGGACGCGGGTTTGCAGCCGATCGCGGGATCGCCGAAACGCGCCTGACCGCCCTGCGTCGCCTCGGAGGCGCGCAATGATCCGCTTCCTGCTCGTTCTCGTTATGCTCGCTGGCACGGCCGGTGCCGTCGTCGCCTATGGCGATCCCGACCGGATCGCGCGCGCGAGCAACAAGGTCTCGCACATGTTTCGCGCGCAGATCGCCTCCCCGGCCCCGGCCGTGCAGATCCAGCGCGGCCAGGGCGGCGAATTCGCGCTGCGCGCCAAGATCAACGGCGTCGCCGCACCGATGGTGATCGATACCGGTGCGACCTCCGTGGTGCTGACCTGGGAAACCGCAAAAGCGATCGGACTGCCTCTCGAGATGCTCGAATACGACGTCGATCTCGAAACCGCGGGTGGCCACACCAAGGCTGCCCGCCTTACGCTCGACCGTCTCTCCGTCGGCCACCTCGTCGAAAAGTCGGTGCCGGCCCTCGTCGTGCCGCGCGGGCAGATGAAGACCAATCTGCTCGGCATGAGCTTCCTCGACCGCCTGGAGAGCTGGGGTGTGCGCGCCGACAAGCTGATGCTCACCGGCTACCCGGAATTGCCAGATCGCCGCGCGTTGCGATAATGCGCTTCGCTACCCGATCCGTGCGCACGATCCAGGCCCAATCAGCCGGGACTGCCTGAGCCGCACAACGCGATCGGCGCTTGTTAAATCGCCCTTGGCCGCTCTGGCGCCAGTCAAACTAACGGCGCCGCTCCATCCAGGCAGCCCCGCTTGATCCAGTCCGCGAGGCCACCTTTGCGCCAGCGCGCTGCGCTACATCGGCGCGGCTTCCAGCCAACCGCCTAACCCGAGCCCCCGCGAACAATCCATCGATGTGGCATTTCCTCCATTTACAAACCGCCTAGTCGGTTTATAACAAGCCTATTCCCGGATCGGGGTTGGACAAGGCTGCTCCGTGAGGTGCGGCCAAGTGGGAGATTGAGAGTCATGACTGCCAGAGCCGCCTTACGCCGCACGATGCGCGCCCTGCCCTTTGCCGCGGTGTTCGCCGCGAGCAGCGCCTGCGCTGCCGACCTGTCGCCGCGCTACGCCGCGCCCTCCTCCGCCTACACGGCGCCGCAGCCGGTGTATTCGTGGACGGGTCTCTATGCGGGCTTCAACGCCGGCTACGCAGAGAGCGGCGACGACGCGTTCAATAATCTCGTCGGCATCAGCGGCGGCAAGGTCAAGGGCGCCGTCGGCGGCGTGCAGATTGGCTACAACTACCAGCTCTCGCCGATGTTCGTGGTCGGCATCGAGAATGACTTCGAGGGCGGCGACATCAAGAACCACGACGCGCTCAACAGCGCCGCGGTGAGCATCCCCTGGTACATGACCGGCCGCGCCCGCGCCGGCATCGCGACGATGGATTCACGGCTGCTGTTCTTCGGGACCGCGGGTCTTGCCACCGGCGAGTTGAAGGACGGGCCGATCAACAAGATGAAGATGGGCTGGACCGCGGGCGGCGGCGTCGAATGGGCGTTCCTGCCGAAATGGTCGGCCAAGGCAGAATATCTCTACACCGAGTTCAAGCACGACGATCTGCCGGACTGGAACGCCGCGAAATTCCACACCTTCCGCGTCGGCGTGAACTATCATTTCGATCTGCTCCGCTGAGACGGATCGACGAGGAGCCGGATTTTCACGATCCGGCTCTTCACCCGTTTGGGCTAGGCCGCGGCCTCCGCCGGAGCGCGCGCACCGACACGTGCGATCGCATCGCGCAGCACGTCCACACCGGCGCCCGGCTTCACCCCCTGCTCGGCAAGATGGCGGCGGAAGGCGCGCGCACCGGGCACGGCGTGGAACGCCCCGACGAAATGCCGCGTGATCGCATGCAGCCGCGTGCCCCGCGCAAGCTGCTGCTCGATATAGGGCATCATCGCTTCGAGCGCGTCCTGCATCGTCGCATGCGGCGCCGCTTCGCCGAAGATGTCTTGATCGACGGAGAGCAGCCGCCATGGCTCCTGATAGGCGGCGCGGCCGAGCATCACGCCGTCGACGTGCTCGAGATGCGCTTTCGCCTCGTCGATACCGCGGATGCCGCCGTTGATGATGATGGGCACATCAGGCATCGCGCGCTTGAGGCGATAGACGCGGTCATAGTCGAGCGGCGGGATGTCGCGGTTCTCCTTCGGCGACAGACCGTTGAGCCAGGCCTTGCGGGCATGCACGATCAGCGCATCGCAGCCTGAGGCGACCACTCCGCGCGCAAGCGTATCGAGCGCGACCTCCGGATCCTGATCGTCGATGCCGATGCGGCATTTGACGGTGACGGGAATGGAAACCGCGCCCTTCATCGCGTCGACACATCGCGCCACAAGCTCCGGCTCCGCCATGAGGCAGGCTCCAAAGCGGCCATCCTTCACACGATCCGACGGGCAGCCGACATTGAGGTTGATCTCGTCATAGCCGAACTCTTCGCCGATCCGCGCCGCCTGTGCGAGCTCGCGCGGATCCGACCCGCCAAGCTGAAGCGCCACCGGATGCTCGACCGCGTCGAACCCCAGCAGCCGCTCCCGGTCGCCATGAATGATGGCCCCGGTCGTCAGCATCTCCGTGTAGAGCAGCGCCCGCCGCGTCAGATGGCGATGGAACACCCGACAGCGGCTATCGGTCCAGTCCATCATCGGAGCCACAGAAAAGCGATAGTATTGCGATTTCAATGATTTACCTTATGCTTCAACAGGATGAAACATGAACATGTGCACTCCAAACTAGCCGAAATTGCACACGTTTGTACCCGCTTCGACCTCTCAGTGCACACGTAGCGCACACGATTTGGGGAGTGCACACGACCGTGGCCAGCTTCACTCAGTTGCCGTCCGGGAACTGGCGCGTCCAGGTACGCCGCAAGAACCGCTACGTGGCAGAGACCTTTCGTCGGCGCAAGGACGGTGAGGAATGGGCGCTCGATATGGAGTGCAATATTGATCGTAGCGGGTCGCCGAAGCCCCGCGCCGCGGTAAGAGCGAAAACCTTTGGCGATATTATCGATCTCCATATCGAAGACATGCTCGAGGTTGGCCGCCCTCCCCGTAGATCCAAGGCAGCCGTCCTGGAGGCACTGAAGGAGGACCTCGGATCAACGAAGCTTCCTCGCCTCAACCGCGAACGTTTGATCGAATATGGCCGCAAGCGAGCGAAGGAAGGTGCAGGACCAGCTACGCTTGCGATCGACATGTCGTTCATCAGAACCGTGGCAACTCACGCAGCTGCCGTTCACGGCATCGAGATCTCTGCCGAAGAGGTTCGCCTGGCACGCGTGGCGCTGAAGTATTTGGGTCTCGTTGGAAAGTCCGACGAGCGAGACCGGCGACCAACTCAGGATGAGCTTGACGAGCTCATTGAATACTTCGAATCCAACTATCGACAGGTCATCCCAATGGGCCGCATTGTCCGATACGCGGTCGCAACGACGATGAGGCAAGAGGAGATTTGCCGGCCCGACTGGCCGGACGTTGATTTGAAGAAACGGATCCTCCTAATCCGAGACCGCAAAGATCCAAGGGAAAAGGATGGCAATGACCAGCAAGTACCACTCCTTAACCTAACTGGCTATGACGCTTGGGAGCTCTTGCTCCAGCAGCGCATCATTACCAGAGGTCACCCGCATCTTCTCGAGGGTGTTCTTGGTGAGCCGCAGCCAGGCTGCGGCCTCTACGGTGTTGAGAAAGGGCTTCTCGGCTTCCTTGTCGTCGTTTCCGGTCATGCAGAAGTGTTCCTTCTTACAGCCCACGCAACCCGTAGGTGTGTGAAGAAGCGTCGTCCGATCGGGAGCGGTTTAGGGAGTGGCGAAGTTGGGCGAGGCGCATTCCGCCACTAGGCGCGCGCAAAATTGGTCTAGTGAGCGGGGAACTCGGCCAGTCGGCTAATCCGGCAAGGCCTCGTTAACCCAGGAGGTCTCGATAGCCACCTCGCATGAGCTCGTTGCCTTTCGCGACGAGCCGTCGCGTGCGGTCCTTCAAGAATTGACTATGGCTGCGCCATTCCTCGGTGACTTTCTTCTCTCCGAAGATCGTGATCGCGATCTCGCGGTAAGTCTTGCCACGACGGCTCTCATCGAGCGCGATGAGCGCGTGTTGCAAGCGCTCGTCGTTTGCAAATGGCGATCGCTGAGAGGCCTGGAAGCCCTGCTCAGTGAAGCGCTTGAGCTGCTTCAGGAGGTCCGTCTGGGCCGAGAGATCGGCGAGATCGTGCAGTTCGAAGACTGGCGCGAAGGGCAATGTCAGGGCGCGCAGGCCGTGGATTTCGAGGGGGATATGGACCCCGCCGCCTTTCAAGAGGACGAGCGGGACGCCTTCGGCGTCGATCACGGCACGTCGATCAACCTTGAAATCTGCGAGCGTCATCGCGCCGCTTTTGTCCTCCCCTGTCGGCCGAGTTGCCTTCAACCGGACCACGCGTTTGAGAGCGCTCGCATGCCAGAACACGGGCGTTTGCGCGGCATCAAGCGTGGGATTGGCGAAGGCGTGGAGGCCCCATTTCTCCGCCCGGGGAAAGCGTCTCGGCAGCCGCAACAGCTTTGTGCCGTCGATCAGCGTGATGCATGGCAAGCGTTGTGGCACAGAGCAACGCCAGTCTTTGGCGTAGTCCTCGTTGCGGCGCAGGAACTCCCAGGCCCAATCGCTGCCGTCATAGGCGACGGGATTGCAGCCGACAGGATCGCGGGCAGCACGATCACCGGCGCCTTCGCGCGACGGCGTGACAGAATTTTCCAATGGTCGCCCCAGCAGACAATGTCCCTATGCAGATGGTTTCGACCAATTGAGGCACGAGCGCAACTCCGAGAGAGCGGTCAAGTGAGGGCCCCCGCGACCGGTGTTCGCGGGGGCCGTTGGCGTTAGTCGCCGGGGTTCCAGATCAGGGCGAAGACGCTGTCGTCGTCCTGGCCGGCGGCTCGGCCGAGATTGGCGTAGAGTTTGCGCGGACCGAACTCCGGCGCTGCCAGCGAGAGGCTCACATAGTCCTTGCCGCTGTTCTCGCCGCGGCGGATCCAGCCTGCCCCGATCTCGACGCCCTGGGTCATCACGCGGAAGTCGGGGTGGATGTCGGCGGTCTTGTCGCGGTTGGGGATGATGTCGATGTCGGCCCTGATAGAGACGGTGCGGAGCTGCCCTTTGTAGCTGCCGTTGTCGTTCTTGGTGACGTATCCGATTGCGGTCATGGTCTTTGTCCCTTGTTCGCGAGGAGCCGATCCCCTCGCGATGGCTGGACCGTGATGGGAAGCGAAACGCCTTCGAACCCGCGTTGACGCGGGGCGTAGCGCATGCGGAGCACCTGAGCCGATGGCTTTTTTGGAGCGAAGCGGCCGCGAGGAGCCGGACTTGTCCGGCGGGGAAAAAAGCTATGCGAGCGAGGGTTTGGCAGGCGGAGCCCTTCCCATAGGTGACTCAGCCACGCGCAGGGAGATCGGACCCGCTAACACAGAAGGACAAAGGCCGACGCACGTCGGAATGTCTCGAGACGATGGCGCTCGAGGGCTACCGCAGTCTCTCATCAGTGCCTCGGCGTCGACATCATCCCCAACCGCGCCAAGGCCGCCGAGACCCGCTCTGACGTTCGTGACATGCCCCGGCGTATCGCGATCGCTACAGGTTGGACCTGCTCCGGCGAAACAGCAGCAAGGACTATGTGAACCTCGCCCTGGCAGCGCCAACCTCCGGCCTGCCAGCTCTGCCGCATTCTCGGCGGGCGGCCGGCGAGGACGACGACAGCGTCGTCGCCTTGATCAGGAAATCCACCGACTGACGCCAACGGTCTCCGCCAGCATCGGTCGCGGGGCCCTCTCGTCACGGCTTTCTCTTAAAGGCGTCCTGCGAGCACGGAGCCGCGTGTTGGAGACGGCTCACTTAGGATCGCCTTCTCTTGGGACTGCCTTCTCTTGAGATCGCTGTCTCATGGGGCAGCCGTTGCCTGGAATTGCCGCGGCAGCGATGCGACGGCATCGGTCGCTCTTCTCATGCAGCGCTATCTTCTCGAACAACGTCGAGCGACTCGAAAAGCGCGATCAAGCCGCCTCACTGTCAATCTTTCAAAACAGTGTTACACTTTTTTCTGTGCATACCGATTCCCGGTTTGCATCCATTGAGGATTGACGGAGGGCATATGGCTAAGAAAGCGAAGAAGGCAAAGAAGACCGTCGCGAAGAAGGCGAAGAAGGCCGCCAAGAAAAAGTAGTAGGTCTTCGGGCATCGAGACCCGCTTTCGCTCCCGCCAGAGGCACGCCCCTGAGGCATTTGGCCTTTGTGGACTTGCCACCTGATTGATCTCACGGCGATGGCTGGAACGATAGCTCGTCGTTAAGCCGGATCGTAGACGCGCCGGGCGCGATACGATCCGGCTTTGGCGTTTTGGCAATAGAGCATTGCAGGCTGCGTCAGGACGGCGTCGCTCTTTCCAGCCAATCAGAGCTTGTTCACGACGATCGTGAGGCACGACAGCAGTACGGCCGTTGACGTCAGTGCCGAGACGCTCACCACGACCTGAGCAACGCAAATACGCCTGAGCTTCACTGCATGCGGTTCGGGAAACGCCTTGAAGGGATCAACCATGGTCGGCTCCATGATGCGCTGCACGCGCTCTGCTTGGACCCTCCAATAGGCTGAGTCGTCAGAATCGCTTCCGGCTAAATTTCCACCTCGCCCGATTGACTCCAAGGCGACTCGGACACCGCAGAATTCGGGCGCAAATTGCGTCCTTGCGCCCGAATCGAGAGCGTCAAGGGCTGGTAAACAAAGGGTTAATCATCTCGCAGGCGCGGGCCGAGATAGCGATTATTTGGCGTCCTAATGACCGATCGGAAACGCCATGTAGCGCGGCACACAGGCGGCGGCCGCACGCGGCTCATCGAGGGCGCGGCTCAGGGCGCCCTCGCCTTCGCTGCGGCCGCTCGGTTGTCTTCGCTGAACGCGAGCAGAAAATCGGCGGCCTTGGAGGCTTTGCTTGCGGCCCGAAAAATTGCGCGGCTGTCGCTGCGGAGCACGTCCAGCCATGAACCGAGATAGTCGGCATGCCGGACCGTCGGCTTGATGGAGAGCGCGGCGCAGACAAAAGCGGCGGTCAACTCGGCGACCAATTCCTCATGGGCGTAAGGTTTCGAGCCGAAGGTACCCGTGAGGTCGCGGTTCAACCGGTTGGGATGGCCGGTCCAGTGTCCGAGCTCATGAAAGAGCGTCCGATAGAAGTTGATCTGCTCGAAGAATGCCGGCTGTGGCGGGATGTGAACGGTATCTGCCAGCGGCAGATAGAATGCGTCCGCGCCGCCGATGCGGATATCGGCAAGCGTTGCCTTGGCGAGCGCCTCGGCCTGCGGCACGAGCTGCCGCTCGGGCAGTTCGGGTGACGCGAGGCTGAGATCGGCCGGCAATTGGTCGCATTGATCCAGATTGAAAACCGTGTAGCGGCGCAGGAAGGGAATACTTGCCTCCCCCTCCTCCGCCTGCCCCTCTGTGCCTCGGCGCGCAGAATCTTGCGCGCGCTTGGGGACGAAGCGGTCGGCATAACAGACCGTCGTGCCATGCTCTCCTTTGCGTACGGTGCCGCCGAGGGCTGATGCCTGATTGAAGGTGAGCCACCTTTGAGAGGTGAAGCCGGATTCAAACATCTTGCCCCACAGGATCAGGATATTGATCCCGGAATAGGGATTGCCGGTCGCGGCATTGCTGGGCAACGCAAACGCCTTGCTCTCACCACTCGCGCCCCAGAGTCGCGCCCATGGGAAGGTGCCGGCCTCCAGGTCGGCGATGATGTGCGAGGTGATTTCTTCGTAAAGGCTCGGTTTTGTCATCGTCGTGCAATCACGCTTGCGGCCCTTGGTCATGATGATCTCCGTCAACTCTTCTTCCGCAACCTGCCCCCGGAAGGCGGGGTGGGCGGCGAAGAGCGACCGGAAAGCCCCGAACACTTGAGGTGGGCCGCACCGGAACGGCCGGAGCGCGAGCGGAGGACCGCGCCATCATCATGATCGTCCTGGAGGAGCAGAGAGGGGCGCGGTTGCGGCTCACCGGTTCGGGGCTATGCGGGAGCGCCGCCTACCCCGCCTTCCGGGGGTAAAAACAAGCGCCGGCCGCTTACGGCCGGCTTCATCAAAGAGCGCCTCCGGCGACAATTCTGCTGTGTGGATTATCGCGTCAAGTCACTCGTCAGATTTGGAGATATCGAACGACGACTCCATCATGGTCCTACGCCAGGGATCGAAGCCGGCAGGCCGAGACCGAAAGGGCTCGGGTTCATATGTGGACGTATATGGACCCCGCCCGATTGCAACGACTGGCTTGATCAGGATCGACGGCCACAACTGCTGACGTATATCCGGCTTCTTGATGCGGCTGGACAACGTCTCCGCCGCAAGCCTCGATGGTTTTCGCCCGCTTCCACCTCAACGGCCCCGAGACATCGGCGCAAGCCATGCCGGTCCACACATCAGGTTCGGGAAGCGACGGGGTGACCGTTTCGCCATCTCCTGCCATTTGTTGCAATTGCCGGTGAGACCTCCTTTCCTTGATTGCCGCTTCGCTTCAGGCCGCCTTCACCGAAAGCGCCGGCTCATAAGCCGCGCCGCCTGTGAGCATAGCCCACACGATCCGCGCGTTCTTGTTGGCAAGAGCCACGGCCGCGACATTGGGATGGCGCCGTTGCCGCATCTTGCCGAGCCAGAGGCTTCGCGGATCCTGCTTGCCATTAGCACGGCTTAAAGCGGCGCGAGCTCCGTGAATCATCAGCGTCCGCAGGTATCGATCGCCCCGTTTGCTGATGCCGAACAAGCGGGCCCGCCCTCCACTGGATCGCTGCTTGGGTACCAGACCAAGCCAAGCCGCGAACTGTCGGCCGTTCTTGAAACAGCTTCTATCGCCCACGGCGGCGACCAAGGCTGTTGCTGTCACAGGTCCGACGCCTTCGATTTTGCCGAGCCGCTGGCACTGCTCACTCGTACGGAAGATTTCCCTTATCCGCCGGTCATAGGCTGCAATGCGGGTATCAAGCTCGGACAACTCCTCTTGCAGTTCCCTCATGAGCGCTCGGAGCATCTCGCTGAGGTCGTCATTGATGTTTCCTACGATGACCGCGAGGCCACGCCGCAGCTGCGCGATGTCACGGGCAATGACAATCCCATGCTCGGACAGAAGACCGCGAATCTGATTGACGAGCCTGACTCGATCGGCGACCAGGCGCCGGCGAATGCGGTGGACGGCCTGTACCGCCAGCTGATCGGTTGATTTCGGTGGCACGAAGCGCATGGACGGACGACCGACCGCTTCGCAGATGGCTTCCGCATCGTTCTGGTCGTTTTTGTTCGACTTGACGTATGGTGTCACGAACTGAGGGCTGATTAGTCGGACCTGATGGCCAAGCTCCGTGAGCACGCGAGCCCAATAGTGTGCCCCGTTGGAAGCCTCCATGCCGACCAGGCAGGCCGGTAAATTGGCGAAAAAGCCGGCCACCGCATCGCGACGTAACCTCTTTCGCACAACGACTTTCCCGTGGTTGTCGACGCCGTGAACTTCGAAGACATACTTCGCCAGATCTAGACCTATCCGAACGACCTGCATAACATCCTCCTTCGCTGCAGTTGACGCTTGAGATTCCACCGCGGCAAGGGCGGGGTCCATACCATTGGCCCCCGACTTGCAAGGACGGCTCTAGCAGCTTGCGCGGATCGCTTGCGCTCGTATGTCCGGCCTGTTTTCGGGTCTTGCGACCACCGGCCAAGATGGGCTCCGCGGACAGTGAGATCCAAACACGAGAGCGGCATTTTCTGCCGGTAAACCGAGCGGAGCATTTCACTGAGCGGCTCGCGCCGAACGTACCACCTCTTACTATCCTGCAAGTTCCGCCCTTAGCGTCAAACCTGCCGGTCTGGCGCCAAGCTCTGCATTTCGTTCAAGTCTATGTCGGCATCGGCATGACGCTGCTTGCAGGTCGAAACCGCTCGCCGCTGACCATCAGTTTCCAGGCAATCCGCGCCAGCTTGTTTGCCAACGCTATGGGCACTAGCTTCGGCGGCTTGCGTGCGCTGATATCTTTCAGCCAGGGCCAGGAGCGAGTTTCCGTCGGCGAATATCCGCGATCACAGCCGTCGCGCCAGCGACCAAAACGGTTCGCAACAAACCTGCCCGCGCCTCAACTTACGCCGTAAAAACCAGCTGCTCTGTCCCGTCAACGCCATGCAGCTGAAATACAATCTTCGACGTATCCAGGCCGGTGCGAACAATCGTTTCCACGGGCGGCTCCTTCGTTTGAGGTCAGCGACGACCTCATCTTGCCACGCGGTGTGGCGGAAGGGGGCCGTCCCCCCAACACGAGAGACCGCTGCGGGCCCTTGGCCGCACGCGTCTACGCGCAAACACCACTCCAGCCAGTCGAGAACCACTATGTGGCGTCATTGGCGATGATGACACCGAATTGCTGCGCGCCTCGTGGGGTGGCGCTGTCAGCGGGGCCTTTGCTGAGAGAACGTCGTGACGGGGAGAAAGTACACCGGTCGCTACCGACACGCACTGCCGGTGCTCGGCCCCACTAATGGAAGGTCGGCATGGCAAAATTGACGTCCAGGCGAATGTCTGTGGGCCATCGTGTCGTAATCGTCTTCAATTGCGTGTAGAAGCGCACTCCCTCTGGACCGTGGATATGATGACCACCGAACAGAGAGGCCTTCCAACCTCCAAAGGAATGGAAAGCCATGGGAACGGGGATAGCAACATTGACCCCCACCATGCCGACGCGTATCCGATGCGCGAATTCACGCGCTGCTTTCCCATCACGGGTAAAGATCGCAGTACCGTTGCCAAATTCGCTTCGATTGATCAGGCTGGCGGCAGCTTCGAAGCTTTCCGCACGCACGACGCAAAGCACCGGTCCGAAGATCTCTTCTCTGTAGATCGTCATATTCGGCTCAACTTGGTCGAAGAGAGAGCCCCCAATAAAATACCCCCCTTCGTGACCCTGCATCTTGAAACCACGACCGTCGACCAGCAGGTTTGCTCCCTGGGTCACGCCCGATTCGATGTAAGCGCAGACCCTCTCTAGATGCTGTTTTGTTATCAATGGCCCCATCTCAGCGTCAGGATCGGTCGCCGGTCCGATCCTGAGCGCATGCACCCTGGGGGCCATCCGCGCGATCAATTCGTTAGCCGTATGTTCGCCGATTGGCACCACCACGGAGGCCGCCATGCAACGCTCGCCTGCCGCTCCATAGGCCGCTCCCATCAAGGCATCCGCAACTTGATCCAAATCCGCATCAGGCATCACGATCATATGGTTCTTTGCACCACCTAGCGCTTGACAGCGCTTTCCGAAGCGGGCTGCCGTCTCGTAGACGTATCGAGCGATCGGCGTCGACCCGACGAAACTCACTGCCGCAACATCCGGATGGACTAAGAGTGCATCGACCGCTTGTTTATCGCCCTGAACGACATTGAATACTCCTGGCGGAAGGCCGGCCTCGGTTAGCCACTCGGCGAGCAGGATCGCGGCAGAAGGAACGCGCTCCGAAGGTTTCAATATGAAGCAGTTGCCGCAGGCAAGAGCGACTGGAAACATCCACATGGGGACCATCGCGGGGAAGTTGAACGGCGTAATCCCTGCCACGACCCCAATCGGCTGTCGGACCGAATGACTGTCAACCCGTGTTCCGACGCTTTCGGTAAACTCCCCTTTCAGAAGCTGCGGGGCACCGGTCGCGAACTCAACAACTTCAATGCCTCTTTGCACTTCGCCCATCGCATCAGCGAGCACCTTGCCATGCTCCGCGCTAATCAGAGCTGCCAGGCGTTCCGCCCTTTCCTCCAGAAGCCGCAAGAACTTGTTGAGAATTCGTGCTCGGCGCAGGGGAGTAATCTCCGACCAGATCGCGAAAGCCGCAGTCGCACTCGCAACCGCGCGATGAACGTCCGAGCCGGATGCAAGAGGTACCAATCCCGTGTGCTCGCCTGTCGCCGGATTGAAGACCGTTGAGGTCCGTCGACCCTGACCTACGCACCGCCGCCCATCGATGTAATGGCCAGTGTATTTCGCCATACCCACTTCTCCCTACCGTTACATCAGATTGTTCGGCCTGCCGAAGAACACTCCGAGAGCTTCCATCGACCTCAGCGGGCAACGAAAACCATGAGCCAAGAACTGTACCAGCGACGTCGCAAGTCACGCTCATCGTCTGGCCCCGGTCGCTCGATCCATTCAAGCGAGACTTCCGACTTCGCCAAAGAACAATAGATGGTCGCACATCCGAGCGCCCCCTGATGAACGTCAGTACGTTCTCGTTCCGGTCGCTATTCGCTGCGCGTCGCTCCGACGCCGTCCATCCTCTTTCGTGATCGCTTAGTCAGATCGACCATCCTGAAGTGCTCGGGTGACACCAGTTCGTAAGCCCGCGCCGTGGCGAGTACGCCTGAGTCATTTCCTCGTGCGCCAACAAATTGCAGTCCAATTGGAGCTCCAGAAGCCGTCATTCCGCAAGGAACTACGCACGCAGGCTGCTGGCTCAGATTGATGGGAAAGCTGAAGGATGCCCACTCGGTCCAATGGCTAAGGCCACTACCTTCTGGCACATCTCGCCCGGCTGCGAACGGAGGAATGGCGGCGGCTGGAGAGACCAACACATTGTAACTCTCGAGCAACTCGTCCATGAAGGCGCCGAATTCGGCGCGAAGCACTTGGGCAGCCACCAGGGTAGCAGCGTTGTACTCACGGCCTTTCGCGGCGGCCAACAGGAAGCCGGCATCGTATACTTCGGAGGCAACTTCGCCCGCTGAGACGAGCCGATTGGCGGCCCCCGAAAACCAGTGGATATGGAACAGCTCAAGAAGATCAATGGAAGGCAATTCGACCGGCTCGACGATCGCTCCCCACTCCTCCATTCGCCGAACCGCAGCCGCCACACTCAATTCCACTTCCCTGTCGACGTGTCCTACAGGGGGAGTTGACCAGTATCCGATCCGCATCCCCGTAAAGTCCGCCTGCCGCTTCCCCAATCTTGGTAATTTGCCTGCGCCCTGCGCCCAGTCGCGCAAGTCGCGCCCAGACATCGCCTCAAGCATGGCTTCAGCATCGCCAACGCTTCGTGCCATCGGACCGATGTGCGCCACTGTTCCAAAAGCGCTGGGAGGATGAGCGGGCACACGTCCGAATGACGGCTTATGTCCGACTATGCCGTTGAACGACGCCGGAATGCGTATCGAGCCACCGCCATCGCTACCCAAATGAAGGCTGCCCGCTCCGACAGCTGCGGCTACCGCTGCTCCTCCGGAGGATCCTCCTGCCGTCATCGAAGGATCCCAGGCGTTGCGCGTCACGCCAAAGAGAGGAGAGTCGGTAACCGCCTTCCAGCCGAATTCCGGCGTTGTTGTCTGCCCGATGAAGATCGCGCCTGAGCGGCGCAGCCTCTCGACCGACGGCGCATCCCTTTCACACGGCGAAGCTGTCGTCGTGCGGCTGCCGCACCGAACCGACCACCCCTCGACCCAGACGATGTCCTTAATCGTTGTCGGGACGCCATCGAGGTCTGACAAGGGTGCGCCGGACCTCCAGCGAGCTTCGGACCGACGCGCCTCATTCCTAGCCCGATCCCGGTCGATAAACGTGAACGCGTTCAGCTCCCCGTTGACTGCCTCAGCTCTCTCCAAAGCGGCTTCGGTCACCTCAATCGGTGACAATGTCCCCTTCTTATAGGCGGAAAGCACCTGGGCTGCATTCAGCCCACATATGTCGGTCCCATCAGGCGGACTGAAGACGTCCATAGACACTGCTTTTCCCTCTCTCACAGTCAGGAGCGGTCAAACTCGGCTCCGTCCGGCGAGCATTAGGAATTTACGAGCTGGTCATAAAATGCATAATTTGTAGAAAGACCATCGATCAACTGTAGGGAACGCCTTGTGGATCTTACGATTCGGCAAATTCGATACGTAAGCGAAGTCGCCAGGCTTGGCAGCATGCACGCAGCATCGGTGAGTTTGCGGATCTCGCAATCGTCGATCCTTGCGGCGATTGAACTTGCTGAAACCGAAATGGGCGCTCGAATCTTTGAGAGGCGTCCCTCACGCGGGGTCAGAGTAACCCCGGCGGGAGAACGCTTTATCTGCGCAGCCCGCTCGATGCTGACCGCCGATGCAGAATTCAAAAGGACGATAGCTCGCTTGGGAGGACTGAGCACGCCGGCAATCCGTATTGGCTGCTTCAATCCTTTCGGCGCACTTTTCATTCCCGACACACTGAAGCGCTACATCGAGCGCGTTGGGCCGGTTGAGATTTCTGTGCTCGAGGGAGACCAGTTGCAGTTGCGAGAATGGTTCGCAAACGGAGCGGTCGACCTGGTCGTAACTTATGATATCGGACCGCACTTCAAAGAGAACACAACACGCGTCTGTAAAGTACCTGCGCATGCGCTAATTTCGCGATCCGACCAACTCGCGCGTCAGCCGGCCGTATCTATCGCAGAATTGGCAACTCGGCCTTTGGTTCTGTTGGATTTGCCACAGACCGCGCTGTATCTCCTTACATTGTTCGATGTGCTGGCAACTCAACCAACGATCGGCTTCCGCACGCGCAACTACGAGACTATCAGGACCTCTGTTGCGTGCGGGTTTGGAGTTTCTGTGCTCAACATGCCCCCACTGGGCCACGCTTCCCCGGACGGCACTGAGCTTATCCGGCTGCCGATAACTGACGATCTGCCCGCACCCACGCTCGTCATCGCCGACGTTTACGGATCGAATAAGCCCGAATACGTGCGAGTCCTCATCGACGTTATCCGTGAGTTCTTTCGAGATCTCGGCCCGCACGGATTCGCTATCGCTACTTTGAAGAATGAAGAAACGCTTTTCGACGTTTAGCCAACGTCCCTTTTGGCGCACTTGGCTACAGACCGACAACTACCCCATGCGAGCGGGAGCACACCTCACTCACGCCCCTCAACCAAGGGGCAAGTTTAGCGATCCATCCCGGCCCGCTCTTGACCCAGTGCAGACATTGCTCCACCGAGCCTAGCAATCACTTTTGGCTCTCTTCCGCCCCTTGGCCTATGTCGTCGTGCGCAGACCGACCGCTGGCTTCAAATCCTCGGCTGAAGCGTCGCCCCCCTGATGATCCCGGTGTCTTCCGCGCCCATCGGCGTGAAATCGACGCACATGTCTGCTCCCGGGATCGCGGCCGCACCGGCCCGGGCGACAGCGAGATCCTGTGTGCCTGATCCGGAGCCCGCCGCCACTGCGCCAAGGATGAACCCATCGACGCGGATCGGGAGACCACCGATCAGATTGGTCCAGCGATTTTCATGCGCGAGAGTGACCTGGATTTCCACGTCCGCGTGAGCGCTGCCGGTCGGCGAGCCAGACAGTGCCGACGTCCGTGCCTTGTTGATGGACGAGGTCACGCTAAGTCCCTTCGAGCCGTCCATGCGCCCGAACGCCAGCAGATTGCCGCCGGTATCGACCACTGCGATGCACATCGGCTGTCCAATGCGGGTCGCCTCGCCGATTGCCGCGTTGAGCACCTTAAGCGCGCCTTCGAGGGTCAGCGTCCGTGCTTCCTTGATGTCGGTCATGCCAGTCCAATCGAGAATTCCCGCGCCAGGGTGCGCGCTGCTGCGACCAATGCCGCATCGCCGCCGCGCCAGCCAATGAGGGACAGCCCGACCGGAATAGAGCCGGATGTAGCGACGGGCAGGCTGACCTGTGGAAGGCCCGTCAGGCCCGCGATACCGGTCAGGTCGACAATCCGCTGTACCGCCGCGCGAATGTCCGACAGGCGCGCGTCGCGGCCTATCGGCAGAATGGGCGAGGTCGGCAGGCACAGCATGCGGCGCCCCTCGAGCAAATCGTTGAGCCGCTTCGATACGCACTCGCGGAAAGCCTTGGCGGCCGAGAGGTCACTCGATTCAATGCGGCCTTCGTCGGCAAACGCGCCGGCTACCTCCGACGAGAAGCGCGGGTTCACGCGATCGATCCAATCCCGAAACGTGGCGTGGAATTCACACTTCTGCAGGATGCGCTGGTGGCGCGCCCAGTCGAGGAGCGCGCCTTCGGCCAATGGCGACGCGGTGATCGCCACTGCATCGCGCATCCGATCAACAACCGGCTGCAAGGCGCGCCTTACCGGCTCGTCGGCGATGGCAAAACAGTCGGCCGCAACGACGATCTCGCTGGGCAAGACATCGGGCGCCTGCTCTCCGAGTAGCACCGCGCCGACCCGGCCGAAAGTCAGGGCATCGCGAGTGAAATAGCCAACGGTATCGAATGATGGCGCCTGGGGCATCATGCCGGCGATGGAGATACGACCATGAGTCGGACGCAGGCCGTAAATTCCGCAGAAACTCGCGGGGATGCGCACTGAGCCGCCGGAGTCGGTACCCAAGGCAAAATCAGCCAGGCCGCCGGCAACAGCGGACGCGGAGCCGCTCGACGAGCCGCCCGGTACACGGTCCGGCGCGCGCGGGTTCAGCGGCGTGCCGTAAAACTTGTTGATGCCAAGCAGCCCGAGCGAGATCTCGTCGGTGATGGTCTTGCCCGTCAGCGAGGCGCCGGCGCCCAGCAGAGCGTCGACGGCCCAGGCGTCGGCCTTTGCGATCTCGTGGGTGGCAGCCCAGTCCGGATTGCCGCAGCCGGTCACGCCGCCTGCAACATCGAACAGGTCCTTGACCGCGAAGCTCAAGCCCGAAAGTGGCCCTGAGCCGTGCGGCGCCCGTTGGATGATGGGGCCTGGAACGAAAGCGCCGAGCGTGTCTTGCACGGTGTTTCCCCGATGAATGGCAAGCGCCCCCGTTCGAGCGCGCTTGCCGTCCTCTCATTCCTTGTAGAGTTTGCGGAAATCCGGATGCGTGTGAAACCAGTACTCAAAACCCTTGACGTTCTTCTGCACCGCATAGTCGGCAAACCGCGTGTAGAGCGGGATGCGAGGCAAGTCGGTCATGACGATGTCGACCATCTTGTTCAGGCTTGTCTTGTAGATCTCGGGATCGCGGGTGAAGCGCGCCTGGTCAATCACCTTGTCGAGGTCGGGATTGACGTAGTTGGCAGTGTTGAACACGGAGTTGTTGCCGCCGTGGAAGGTCCAGAAGAAGAAATAGTCGGGGTAATCGAGCCAGCCATAGAATTCGGCGATGACCATCGGCATCGGTTTGCTGGCCATCTGGGCAAACCAGTTCGAGCCCGGGACCTTCTCGATCGTGAGTTCGATGCCGATCGTCTTGAGCGCCTCCTGGATCAAGATGGCAGTCGGCTCGCGCACGGTGGATTCGCTGAGATCGATCGACAGCGTGGTCTTGAAGCCGTGGGGGAACCCGGCCTCGGTCAACAGCTGCTTGGCCTTCGCAAGATCCTGGCCATGCTTGATCGGAACGGGCCACGTCGCGTCGGGATAGGGTTTGTCAGGGTCACCACCGAACATCGGCTTGGCGCGGTTATAGAGCGCGGAGCTGACGATCTCCTTGTAGGGGATGGCGTAGGAGATCGCTTCGCGCACCTTGGGATTGTCGAACGGTGCGATCTTCACATTCATATCGACGAACACGAGGTCGTTCTGCACCGGCACGCCGATGATCGTCACCTTCCCCTGCTCTGCCAGTTCGGCATAGTCCTTCGGCGGAAGGCCGACCGACATATCGACGTCGCCCTTCTCCAGCAGCGCGCGACGCGTACCGGCCGAGGCGATCTGCCGATAGACGACGCGCTTGAGTTGGGGCAGCGGGCCGGACTTCCAGGCGTCGAAGCGGGTAAAAACAGTCTGCTGGCCGGGCGACCAGGACTCCACCTTGTAGGCACCGCCGCCGCAATCGTTGCGTGACACCCACTCGAACGCCCACGGGTCTTGCGCTGTCGCGTGCTTCTTGGCCAGCTCGGAATTGACGATGACGGGCACCGGCACGACGAGGTCAGGCATCGTCAGCTTGTTGAACTGATCGAACGTCGCCTTGAAGGTGTGATCGTCGACCACCGTGAACTGTTCGGGCTTGACCAGGGATCCCGCCGCCATTTGCACCGTCGGAAAGCCGCCGGCGGCGATGGCGCGATCGAACGACCATTTGACGTCCTTGGCGGTGACCGGGCTGCCATCGTGGAACGTCGCGCCCTTCCGCAGATGGAAAATGTAGGTCTTGCCGTCCTCGCTGGCTTCCCAGCTCTCGGCCAGCTCTGGCGTCATGACCTTGGCGTCGTAAGATACCGTGCCGTCGGCCAGCTTTTTCTCGCCGTGGCTGACGAGCCGGTCGTAGGCCTGCCACACCACCATGCGGCTGTGATCGTTGGCGGTCGGCACCATCGTGTCGAGACCGTTGGGGCCCATTTCGGACACGATCACCATCGTGTCCTTGGCAATTTCGGCCGCGCGCGCGGAAGCGCCGGGCCAGACAACGGACGCTGTGAGCAGCGCCGCTGTAGCGAGACTACGATCGAACTTCATATCGCGCGTCCTTTCTGGATTTCGGTTGAAAAGTCGAGGCAGCGTCAGAGGCCGAGATCGCCCAGCAGTTTCGGCCATTTGTGAGCCCACGGACGCGCTTGTTCGAAGGCGCCGGAGGCGGCGAGCACGGTACGATCCGCCAGATGGCGACCGATGATTTGCATGCCGACAGGCAAACCGGTTTTGGTGAAGCCGGCGGGAATGGTCGCTGCTGGCTGGCCGGTCAAATTGCAGATGAAGGTGAAGCAGAGCCAATCGCCGGTAGAGACCATCTTCTCTTCGATGATCTCGGGCCCCTGCATGTAGAGCGGGAATGCCGGTACCGCGAGCGTCGGCGTGATCAGGAGGTCGTAGTTGGCCATGAACCGCCACATGCGGTTGCAGACCATCTGCCGGATCATCTTGGCGTCAGTGAATTCTTCGGCCGTCCATTGCCGCTGCAACAAGCCGACAAGGTGCGGCGACATTTCCTTTTCATGCCCCTTCATCATGCGGCGCATGCCGGCGAGGTCGGTGTCACCGGCGACGATGGTCCAAAAATGCGGAAACGGATCTTCCCATCCCGGATTGGCGCGCTCGACCGTGCAGCCGAGATCGGTCTCGAACACGCGCACCGCTTCAGACACGACGCGGCGGACTTCCGGGTCGACCGGCGCATAGCCCCAGTCTTCGCTATAGGCGATGCGAAGGCCCTTGATGCTCTCCTTCACGGCGCCGACATAGTCGAAGTCGGCGGCCGGGATGGAATAGCGATCGCGCGGATCGGGTCCGGTGATCACCTTCAGCATCAGCGCCGCGTCGGTCACGGTGCGGCTCATCGGGCCGACGTGCTCGAGTGATTCCCAGCTCGAGACGCCGGGATAGCGTTCATCCCGGCAACCCGGGTAGAGCGGCACCCGCCCCATCGAGGCTTTGATTCCGTACAGGCCGCAAAGCGCGGACGGAATGCGGATCGATCCGCCGCCATCGGAGCCAATTGCGAAAGGCGCAACGCCCGCCGCGACCGAAGCTCCAGAGCCGGCGCTCGATCCGCCGGATGTCATGTCGAGATTCCAGGGATTGCGCGTCGCCGGAAACACCGGGTTGTGGCCGACGCCGCTGTAGCCGAATTCCGGCACGTTGGTCTTGCCGATGATGACTGCGCCGGCGTCCTTCAGCCGCTCGACGACAATGTCGTCCTCATCCGGCACGAAGTCCCGGTAGAGCGGAGAACCCATCACCGTCAGGATGTCCTTGGTGGCGACGAGATCCTTGATTCCGATCGGTACGCCCGCCAGCAGGCCGGGATCCTTGCCGGCTGCGATCTTGGCGTCGACTGCCGCGGCCGCGGCGCGCGCCACGTCGGGCGTCGGTGTGCAGAAGGCATGGATGTGCGGTTCGAGCTTCTCCATGCGGCGCAGAACGGCTTCGGTGACCTCGGCGGCGGATAGCTCTTTGTTCCTGACCTTAGCCGCGACGGTCGCGGCGTCCATGCGGCAGATCTGATTGTCAGCGCTCATCGGTTCCTCCATCGGGTGAAAGAGCGAAGTGGCAGGCGGCGAAATGGTCCGGGCCAACCGCGCGAAGCGGCGGCATGGCCTTGGTGCAGATGTCGGCCCCTTTGGGACAGCGGCCGTAGAAGCGGCAGACGTTGGGGTCCGGATCGATCGGGCTGCTCGGACTGCCGTCGAGTCGGGGCCGCGCTTCACCGCGCCGTGCCGGATCCGGGATCGCGGCGACCAGCGCCTGCGCATAGGGGTGACGGGGTGAAGTGAAGAGCGTCTCGGCCGGTGCGATCTCGACGATCTTGCCGAGATACATCACGACCACGCGCGAACAGAGAAGCCGCACCACGTTGAGATCGTGCGACACGAACAAGTAGCTCATCGCCAGTCGCGCGCGCAGGTCGGCGAGCAGCCGCAAGATCACGGCTTGCACCGACACGTCGAGCGCCGAGGTCGGCTCGTCGAGGATCAGCAGCGACGGCTCGACCGCAACGGCGCGCGCGATGCCCACCCGTGCGCGCTGGCCGCCCGACAATTGATGCGGGTAGCGCTGCAGCAGTTCTTCTGGCAGTCCAACCAGCGCGGCGGTGGCGCGAACGCGGCTGTCCAGCTCGGCACCGTTATTCATGCCGAGTAGCCGTTTCAAGGGATCGGCGATCGCCTGGAAAGCGCGGAACGATGGATTCAGGCTTTCGGTCGCGTCCTGGAACACCACCTGAACACGCCGCCGGCTTGCCGAGGACGCGAACTTCGCCTGCGCAATCGCGGTGAGATCCTCACCGCCGAGCAGGATCTGGCCCGCCGTGGGATCGATCAGCCGGCCAAGCAGGCGAACCATGGTGGATTTGCCGCAGCCGGATTCGCCGACCAGGCCGACGCTTTCACCGGTGCCGATCGTCAGATCCACATCGTCGACCGCGTGGAGCCGGGCGCCGCGCGGCGCCCGCTTGATCGGGTATAATTTGCACAGCGACCTGACTTCGAGCAGCGGCGTCATGACAGGGGAAACCGGCAGCGCACGACATGCGCGGGCGACAATTCGGTCCAGGGCAGCTCCGCCTCGTCGCAGATTAGCTGCCGCCGCTCGCAGCGTCCGCTGAAGCGGCACGGCGGCAACGCGCCGCGCAGATCGGGCAAATGGCCGGGAATGGAGTTGAGGTCGTCGAGACGCGATTCCGGGACGGGCGTGGCGGCGAGCAACTGGCGTGTATAGGGATGGGCCGGATGATCGAGCAGCGCCTCGGTCGACGCGATCTCGACGATGTGCCCGGCATGCATGACGGCGATCCGGTCGCAATATTCGCCGGCGAGCCCGAGATCGTGAGTGATCAGCAACGTCGACATCCGCGTCGAGCGGCTCATGTCCCTGATCAGGTCCATGATCACCGCCTGAGTTGTCACATCGAGCCCCGTCGTGGGCTCGTCCGCGATCAGGACCGACGGTGTGCAGGCCAGCGCCATGGCGATCATCACGCGCTGGCACATGCCGCCCGAGAGCTCGAACGGATAGGCTTCCGCCCGGCGTTCGGGATCGGGAATGCGAACTCGCGCCAGTGCTGCGATTGCCGCTTTCCTGAGATCACGACTCGGCAACCCGGCATGCTCCTGCAGCACGTCCTCGATCTGCTTGCCGACCTTACGGATCGGATTGAGCGCCGTGCGGGGGCTCTGGAAGATCATCGCCATCTCGCGTCCGCGCAATTCGCGCATCGCTTCCGGGCGCGCCGCCAGAAGATCGATGCCGCCCATCGTGATGTTGCCTTTGGTGATCTGCGCCGCCTCATCGTTGAGGCCCATGACGGTGTAGGCCGTGACCGACTTTCCGGATCCACTTTCACCGACCACGCCGACGATCTCACCGCGGCCGACCGACAAGCTCACGTCGTCCAGCGCCCGCACCACGCCGTGACGGGTGCGAAACTCCACTGACAGATTGTCGATCTCGAGCTGCGCCATTACACGCGTTTCCTCGGATCGAGCAGATCGCGCAGTCCGTCGCCCAGCATGTTGAAGGAGAACACCGCGAGCACGAGAGCGGCGCCCGGGAACATGAAGGCCCACCACTCGCCGGAAATGATGTAGCTGGCGCCTTCCGAGACCATGATGCCCCATTCCGGCGTCGGTGGTCGGGCTCCGAGCCCGATGAAGGACAGGCCGGCGGCATTGAGGATCGCCCATCCCATGTTGAGCGAAGCCTGCACCATCATCGGCGGTAGAACGTTCGGGACGATATGGTTGAGCAGGACGCGCAGCGAGCCGTTGCCGCCCATGCGCGCCGCCTCGACATAGCCGAGCTCGCGCCGCACGTTCACCTCGGCGCGCGCGAAGCGGCAATAGAACGGCAGATTGATGATCATTGTGGCGATGATGATGTTGGCGACGCTGTTCCCGAGCGCCACCACGATGCCCATGGCGAGCACAAACAGCGGGAACGCCATGATGGTGTCCATGGCGCGGCCGATGATGCGGTCAGTCCAGCCGCCGAAATAGCCGGCGAGCGAGCCGAGCGCCAGGCCAACCACGAACGACAGCGCCACCGCCGAGACTGCCATCCCGAGGTCGAGGCGCGTCGCGACGATGACACGGCTGAGGATGTCGCGTCCGAGCGCGTCGGTCCCGAACGGATGCAGGGTGCTGGGCCGCGCCAGTTTGGTGGTGGCGGAGGTGACCAGAGGATCGTACGGCGCGATGTAAGGTCCGAAAATCGCGCACAGCGCCAGCAGCACCAGGATGATCACAGCCATCAGCGTCAGGCGGTTTTCGCCAAAGGCATAACCTGTGTTGCGGGCGAGCGTGACTATACTCATCGCTCAGCCCTCGAACCGAACGCGGGGATCGACCAGCGTCGCGAAAATGTCGACGGCGAGATTAAGCAGCACGTAAAGCACCGCCATCATCAAGACGAAGCCCTGAACCGCTGCGTAATCGGACGCGATGACGGCCGAGACCGCGTAGGCGCCGACACCCTGCCAGCCGAACACCTGTTCGATCAGGACGTTGGACCCGAGCAGGAAGGAGAACACCATACCGAGCACGCTGCTGACCGGCAGCAGCACGTTGCGGAATGCGTAGGTCATCAGGATCTTGCGCACCGGCAAGCCGCTGGCGCGCGCAGTACGGATGAAGTCGCTGCCGAGCGCCTCCAACATGGCCGCGCGCGTGATGCGCGCGATCGGCGCCAGCGCGAACAGGCCGAGCGATATCGCGGGCAGGATCAGCTGAGACAACGACGCGCGGAGCACCGGCCAATCGCCCGCGATGAGTGCGTCGATGGTGTAGGCCCCGGTGACGTGCGGTGGCGGCGAGAAGGCGATCTCGTTCAGGCGGCCGAGCGGCTGCGGCGCCCAGCCGAGCAGGAAATAGAAGATGTAGACGAACAGCAGCCCGACGAAGAACGTTGGGAAAGCGGCGCTCACGGTGACCAGCGCACGGCAGGCGTGATCGACGCTTCCGTTGATGCGGGTCGCGGCCCACACCCCCATCGGGATGGCGATGCTGATCGCGAACAAAAGCGCAAAGGACGACAATTCCAGCGATGCAGGCAGCCGCTCGAGCAGATCGGTCAACACCGGCTGTCCCGTGGTGAGCGAACGGCCGAGGTTGCCCTGCGCGAGGTCACCGACATAGTGCACGAACTGCACTGGAAGCGGGCGATCGAGGCCCAGCGTGGCGCGGATGTTCTCGATCGATGCGGCGTTCGCGGCGGGGCCGGCGAAATACGCCGCCGGGTCACCCGGCAGGGCGTGGGAGATGAAAAAGGTCAGGACGACGACGCCGATCAGACTCGGGATGGTGCCTAGCAAACGTTTCCAAACGAAAGCCATCAGCGGTTCGCCTGCCGTTATTCGCCGGTGCGACGGCCATGCCGGAGCGCATCAACGTGGTCGGGCCCCATCGACGTCGGATACAGCCAGGGGCAGTTGGCATGCATCACAGTCATGCCCGAGTTTAAGCAAGCGTTATGCCAGCTCGTCTTTCGGAACCTTTGGGTGCGAGAGCCAGCGGATCAGCTCGTTTTACTGCGAAGCAGGCTCGCGCGGGCGCAGGAAATGAAGTGGCTTTGAAGCAGCCTGCTACAGTTTTCGCCACATGCATGAAATTCATGCACCGTGAGCCTGATCGCTCGGCTCAG
Source organism: Bradyrhizobium sp. S3.7.6 (assembly GCF_054061875.1). Classification (NCBI taxonomy): domain Bacteria; kingdom Pseudomonadati; phylum Pseudomonadota; class Alphaproteobacteria; order Hyphomicrobiales; family Nitrobacteraceae; genus Bradyrhizobium; species Bradyrhizobium sp. S3.7.6. The sequence continues at coordinate 6,269,465 of NZ_JBSSEQ010000001.1, forward strand.
TGAACCTGGGGGGTATTGACCCAGACGATCCGCGCTTCGTCCGGCCCGACGTTGCGATAGCTGTTGGTCAGATACGCCTTGAAGAAAAAGGAATCGCCTGCAGTCATCAGATAGGTGGTGTCGTCGATGGTGAGCTCGATGGTTCCGGACACGAGATAGCCGACGGCCTCGCCCTGATGGGTAATCAGATCGATCTTCTCGCCTCCCGGGGCCACCACGTGAACATTGGCTTCGAGCAGATTTCCGGCGGCTACCGGCACCAGCCGCTCATACACGACGCCCGTGCCACCGCGCAGCGCATCAACAGGCACCTTGAGCCGATCCTCGGGCTTCTGCACCAGCTTGTAGTCGTCGATCCGCAGGCCAAAGAACGAGGCCATGTCGCGGTCGAGCGCGTCGACCATCTTGGCGAGCATCGGCAGCGACGGCATGACCTTCCCGGCCTCGATCTTGGAGATCATGCTCTCGTCGCATCCGACGACCTGCGCCAGGTCTCGCATTCGCAGCCCCTTGGACAAGCGGGCACGCCGGATACGCGGACCAATATTCAAGGTGTTGTTTTCAGAGCTCACGCAGCATTTTCCAGCCAGTTGGACGGGAAGTGTATGCATTATAATCACATGATTTACCAGCATGCTGGGGCAAATCTAAATGGAAGTTGGGCGAACCGAACTCTTCGCCAGCCTACGGGCGAGGCTCGCCCCCGACCTGACAAGCGAGAGCCGTTGGCTTCTACCGTCCAGGCGACCTTGGGGTCTCGCCAATTTCAACCGCTTCGCCTCAAGGGGCTGCCCGTCAAGCCAAGGGCCGCGAGCCAAGTTAAACAGGCCGGGTGAGCGAGCGGTAACTTGCTGGGTCGACTTCTGGCCCGAACGCGAAGCCCGGGCCGGCTCTGAAATCGCCGGGTTGTCGCGGCAGATCGGACGGGACCGGCGGCGATTAGGGCAGCGCCTGTTGACCCGAAGCGGACGAAACGCCAATACGTCGACTTACATATGCCTCCGCCTAGCGATCAGCGCATAACCAGCGAACCAAGACAGCCAGCTGCGGCACAGGCTACGAGCAGATCAGTCAGCATTGCCTGACTTGCACCTTACCCGGCGGAGCGTGACCCGCGTCAATTCGGATGATCGACCGAGCCGTAACGCGAAGCCTGGCCATAGGGCCGTGCCGTTATTCACGTAGAGCGTCATCCCGTCCACGTCGTATTGACCCGAGACGTAACCCGCGTTGGCGCGCGCGGCCAACCTGTCGAGCCCTAGAATCAGTCCTCCGTGTGTATGTCCGGACAGTTGCAGAGCCACGCCAAGCGCCGCGGCGTTTCGTGCGTCACCTGGCTGGTGGTCGAGCAGAATGAGAGGAGCACCTTCTGGAGCGCCTTCAAGGACTGCAGCGAGATCGCGGTCGGGATGTCCTCTATGGCGCGACGCCCGGTCGGTGATGCCAGCGAGGACCAACTTACCGCCATTGCGCTCGAGAACGATGTGCCTGTTCTCGAGCGAGAGCAGTCCCAACGCGCCGAAGTGCGCCATCCATGTGCTGTAGCCGAAAATGTATTCGTGATTCCCGGAGATCACGTAGACGCCGTCGGGCGCTCTCAAGTCCCGCAACGGCTCGATGTCGGCGCGTCGCGCTTCGAGCGTGCCATCGATCAGATCTCCCGTGATCGCGATTAAGTCCACGCCGAGCTTGTTTGATCGCTCGACAACAGCGCGCGCCCATGATGCTGGAAAGAGGCGGCTGATGTGAAGATCAGTGAGTTGCAGAATGGTGTAACCGTCGAATTGCCGCGGAAGTCCGGAGATGCAGACTTCGACGTCCTTCAGCGGCGGAATCCTCATTGCCTGATGGACGCCGGTCGCAGCCGCAATCGATGCTAACCCAGCCAACCCGTAACGGACACCGTCGGGGGCACTCAGGGGCCCGCCGTGGATCAGCAACCCGAATAGAAGTCCGGCATCAAGCATCAGTTGAAGCAGCGCCAGCAGAACGAGCGCGCCGAAAGCCCAGTTGAAGATAGCGACCACCGGTCGCGGGAATTCCGGAGAGAACACAGAGCCTGACGAGAGCTTGCTCCACCGGTGAAACTGCAATGCGACCAATGCAAGCGCTGCCATTACGAACTTGATCGACAGCGGCAACTGCAGCGGCCAGATGAAGCGGGTCAGGATAAGGAGATAGACCAGGCCGAATAAGAGTTGAGGAATGAGTTTGCTCCGGATTTGATCGGTGCGGCATTCTTACACAGAACCAGCGCGACAGCGGCGCCCCATAGCCGGTTCTTCAGTTTCCGAAGGTTGTGGCGAGCATCGATGGTTTTGCCGGGAATTTCTTCGCGGCACATCCCGCTCTGAGTCCATTTTGGCAAGCCGCATTCCGGATTTCAGAGCCACCTTGGCAGGGAGGCCCAGTTCGCTTAGTGAGCAAAACCTTCCATGTTAACAATATCTTACAGCACTCTTCAAAAACACAGGGGTATTTTTCTCCCGTCGGCCGCCCTGCCCGGTTGTTCGTTTTCTCTGGTTCGGCTGATCGCAATTGCCTGTAGCTACGCTTGCACGGAACTTGCATAAATTCTGGGCGACATGGACGCCGCATGAACCTCATCAGTCTCGACATCCGCATGCTCCGGTCGCTGATCTCGGTGGTCGAGACCGGCAGCATCACTGAGACCGCGCGACGGCTGGGCCGCACCCAACCGGCGATCACCCTGCAATTGCAGCGGCTGGAGGAGCTCACCGGCAAGCAGTTGTTCGAGCATGGCGGCCGCAGGCTGACGTTGACCGATGATGGCAGCACGGTTCTCACTTACGCCAGATCCATCCTGAGGCTGCATGACGAACTGATTTCGCAACTTGCGTCACAGGAGATCGAGGGCCATGTCGTGCTTGGCACGCCGGATCTCTACGCCGCCTTCATGCTCCCCTCGATCCTCAGCGTGTTCCGAAAATCCTTTCCGCGCGTGCAAGTCCAGCTCAACTGCGCGCTGTCGACGCCACTGGTCGGTCTCGTCAAGCGCGGCGATGTCGACATCGCTTTGGTCACACGGATGAATGATTTCACCGGGGGCCAGGTGGTGCGGCGCGAGCAGTTGGTTTGGATGACCGGTGATCAATCCGCCGCGCACCAGGAGCGCCCGATTCCGCTCGCGCTCTTGCCGCCTGGCAACATCTATCGCGACTATGCCATCGATACGCTAGAGCGCGCGAATCTGCGCTGGCGCATCGCCTGCGTCAGCGAAAGCGTCGGCGGCTTGCAGGCCGCGGCGTTCGCCGGCATGGCCGTCACCGTGCTCGGCCGCAGCGCGCTGGTGCCGACGATGCGCGAGATCGGTCCCAACGAGGGCCTGCCGCCGCTGCCGAAAATCGAGCTGCTGCTCTACAAATCGAGCGGCGCGACTTCGAAAGCCGCGACCGCACTGCACGACTACCTGGCGCACTATCTGCGCCTCGACGAAGAGCTCAGCGGCCGCGGCGCACCGATCGCGTTGTCCTAGCACTACGCCTTCGCGCGCGTTCGCCCTATCTCGTTGAGCGCCAGCGACGGCCAAAACTTTGCCCAGGGCTGCGCCTGCTCGAACGCCGCAGCGATGCGGAAGATCGTGGGCTCGTCGAGCCAGGGCGCGATGATTTGAAGACCAATCGGCAGGCCATCCCGGTCAAAACCGCAAGGCAAAGTCGCGGCCGGAAGGCCAGCGAGGTTGATTGGCCAGGTGAAGGGCGACCAGCCGAGATGCGGATCGACCTGCCTGCCGTCGATCTTGCCGACACCGATCTTACCGGCCTCGAACGCGGTCACCGCAACCGTTGGCGTCACTAGCGCATCGACCCGCTCAAACAGCTTCAGGAATGCATTGCGCGCCTGGCCGCGCCGATAGCTGGCTTCGATATAGTCCGTGCCACTGTAGTGGCGGCCGGCGGTAACCACGTCGCGATAATCGGCTTCCGAACTGGCCAAATCAGCCGTGGTCTTTGTCGCAACCGCCGCCGCCTGCTCTGTGAAGGCGATCGGCTTCAGCGTGTGTTCCAAGATGCCGGCATCGAGGCCCGGACCATCGATAGTGACCTGTGCACCGCAGGCATCGAGAACGGCGATCGCCTTGTTGAACGCTGCGCGCACATCGGTGCTGACCGCGGCGTAGCCGAGATCGGCGCTGGCGCCGATACGAACGCCATTCAACGGAACAGCGTTGGTGTCGAAGCGACGGGACGGCACGGGCAGACTTGCGGCATCGCGCATGTCGTAGCCGGCGATAATTTCCAGCGTGAGCGCGGCATCCGCGACCGTCCGCGTGATCGGTCCGGTGTGCGCGAGCGAGGCCCAGGATGGCGGCGAGAAACCGGGCGAGCGCGGCACGAGGCCAAAGGTCGGCTTCAGCCCGAACACGCCGCAGAAGGATGATGGAACACGGATCGATCCGACGCCGTCGGTGCCGATCGCGATCGGGCCGCAGCCCGCGGCAACGCCCGCGGCCGCGCCGCCGCTCGAGCCGCCGCTGGTGCGACCGGGATTCCAGGGATTTCGCGTGGTACCCGTGACCGGACTGTCGGCCGTCAGCTTGTAGCCGGACTCGCAAGTCGTAGTCTTGCAGGTGATGATCGCGCCCGATGCCTTCAGCGCCGACACCACCGCGGCATCCACGTCGGGCACGAACGTCTTGTTCATCGGCGAGCCGGCATAGGCTGGCACGCCCGCAACAAAGACGAGGTCTTTAATGGTGACCGGTACGCCGGCGAGTGGCCCCTTGGCCTCGCCCGCGCGCATCTCCTTGGTGACGCGGTCGGCTTCCGCCCTCGCCTGCCCGTACATCGGCGTCACCACCGCATTGCAAGCCTCATGCGTCGCTTCGAGCGCAGCTATCGTATCGTCCACGACATCACGCGGAGTAAACGTCTTGCGCCGATAGCCGGCCATGATCTCGGTTGCAGAAAGCGCGCCAAGGCCAGTCGGCGCTGGCGGGAAGGCCGTTCGGCCGGAACCATCAGTCATCATCAACCCTAAAAAGCTAGCTGAGCGCCGCGTCGACGGCACGTTTGGCCATGACCGTGACGAGATGCGCACGGTAGTCCGCTTCGGCATGGATGTCGGAGGTGAGGCCGTCGGTGTCGACCTTGATCGCCGCGATCGCGGACGGATCGAAATTTTGCGACAGCGCTTCTTCCATCGGCGGCACGCGGAACACACCCGACCCTGCTCCAGTCACAGCCACGCGAACGCAGTCGGAAAATTTAGCGACGAACACGCCAACCAGCGCATAGCGCGACGCCGGCGCCTTGAACTTTGCATAGCCCGCCTTGAGCGGCACGGGAAAGCGGATCGCGGTGATGATCTCGCCCGGCTCAAGCGCAGTTTCGAACAGCCCGACGAAGAACTTTTCGGCCGGGATCTCACGCATGCTGGTGACGATCGTGGCACCGAGACCGAGCACACCGGCCGGATAGTCAGCCGCGGGATCATTGTTAGCGACCGAGCCGCCAATGGTACCGCGGCTGCGTACCGCAGGGTCGCCGATCATCGCGGCCAGCGCCGCAAGCCCGGGGATCTTTGCCTGCACCAGTCTCGAGGCAGCCACAACCGCGTGCGGCGTCATCGCGCCGATCGTGATGGTGGCGCCGTCATCGTTGATACCCTTGAGAGATCCGAGCTTCGACAGGTCGACCAGCGCGACGGGATTGGCCAGCCGCTGTTTCAGGGTGGGAATCAGTGTCATCCCGCCAGCTACGAGCTTGCTGTCCTCAATCGAGGTCAGCAATCGTGCTGCGTCGAAAATCTCGGCCGGCTGGTGATAGGCAAACGGCTTCATTGTTGTCCTCCCTATTCCGCCGCGACCGGCAGCGACGCATTTTGCAGCAGGCGCCAGATCCGGTTCGGCGTCGCCGGCATGTCGACATGGGTCACGCCCAGATGCGACAGCGCATCCACCACCGCGTTGATGACGGCTGCCGGCGAGCCGATGGTCCCGACTTCGCCGCAGCCCTTCACACCCATCGGCGTGTGAGTGCAGAGCGTGGAGTGGGTCGCAACCTTCATCATCGGCATGTGATCGGCCCGCGGCATGCAATAATCCATTAGCGAACCAGACAAGAGCTGGCCTGAGCCCTCGTCATAGACCGCGCTCTCAAACAGCGCCTGGCCGACACCCTGGACGATGCCGCCGTGCAACTGGCCTTCGACGATCATCGGATTGATCACCGTGCCGACGTCATCCACGGCCGTGTAGTTGACCAGTGTCACCGTGCCAGTTTCCGGATCGACCTCGACCTCGGCGATGTGGCAGCCGCCGGGATAGGTGAAGTTGACGGGATCGTAGTAGGCCTGCTCCTCTAGCCCTGGTTCCAGCACTTCCAGCGGATAATTATGCGGCACATAGGCAGCGCCCGCGATCTCCTCGAACGACTTGATGCGGTCCGTACCCGCGACTGAGAAGTTTCCGGCCTCGAACTGGATATCGACTTCGGAAGCCTCGAGCAGATGCGCCGCGATCTTCTTGCCTTTCGCAATCACCTTGTCGGTCGCCTTGGACAGCGCCGCGCCGCCGACCACCAGCGAGCGGGAGCCATAGGTGCCCATGCCGAACTGCACGCGATCGGTGTCCCCGAACACGATGTCGACATTCTCAAAGGAGACGCCGAGCTTCTCCGAGACGATCTGCGCGAACGTCGTCTCATGGCCCTGGCCGTGATTGTGCGTGCCGATCATGACCGTTACCTGGCCCGTTGGATGCACGCGCACCGTGGCGCTCTCATAGAGGCCACCGCGCGCGCCGAGCCGTCTCGCAAAACGCGATGGCGCCAGGCCGCAGGCCTCAACATAAGTCGAGTAGCCGAGCCCGCGGAATTTTCCCTTGCTGGCCGAGGCCGCCTTACGGATGCCGAAATTTTTGACGTCGGCCGCGACCAGCGCGCCGTCGAGGCACCCCATCGGATCGCCGGAATCGTACTGCACCAGCACCGGCGTCTGGTACGGATAGGCCTCTTTCGGAATCATGTTACGGCGGCGGATCTCAACGCGGTCGATGCCCATCTCGCTGGCTGCGACATCGACGATGCGTTCCAGCACGAACGTCGCCTCGGGTCGGCCCGCGCCGCGATAGGCGTCGACCGGCACGGTGTTGGTGAACACCACCTTCACATTGCAGTAGATCGCGGGCGTGGTGTAGACACCGCCGAGCAAGGGCCCATAAAGATTGGTCGGGATGTTCGGCCCGAACGTCGAGAGATAGCCGCCCATATTGGCAAGCGTGTTGACGCGGAACGCCAGGAATTTGCCGGTCTCGTCGAGCGCGAGTTCGGCCTCGGTGACATGATCGCGGCCGTGACGATCGGAAACGTAGCCCTCCGAGCGGCTCGCGACCCATTTGATCGGCCGCATCACCCGCTTGGCGGCCCAGGTGATGACGGCCTCTTCGCCGTAGTGGAACTGCTTGACACCAAAACCGCCGCCAACATCCGGAGCGACCACGCGCAGCTTGTGCTGGGGAATGTTCAGGACCAGAGCGCCCATCAGGAAGCGCACGACATGGGGGAACTGGCTGGTGGTCCACAACGTGAAGCGGTCGGTGCCCGGCTCATACTCGGCTATCGCGGCACGCGGCTCCATCGGGTTGCCGATCAGGCGGTTGTTGACCAGGCTCAGCTTTGCGACATGCGCGGCCTTGCGGAAGGCGGTCTCGACCGCGGCCTTGTCGCCGAGCTCCCAGTCGCAGCAGATGTTGTTCGGCACATCATCAAACAGTTGGGGTGCGCCCGGCCGGACCGCCTCGAGCACGCCCACTACGGACGGCAGGACCTCGTAGTCGACGGTCAATAGTTCCGCTGCCGCATTGGCCTGCTCCGGCGTATCGGCAATAACGAAGGCGACCATGTCGCCGACGAAGCGCACCTTGCCCTGAGCCAGCATCGGGAACGGCGGCTCCTTCATCGGCACGCCCTTGGCGTCCGAGATGCCCCAACCGCAGGGCAACGAACCCAGTCCGTCAGTCTTGACGTCGTCGCCGGTCAGGACAGCAATGACCCCGGGCGAAGCCAGCGCCGCACTCTTATCGACGCCGCGCAGAATCGCGTGGCCATGCGGAGAGCGCACGAACACGCCCGCGGTCATGCCGGGACGCTTGATGTCGGAGACGTAATTGCCGCGGCCGGTCAGGAACCGCTGGTCCTCCTTGCGCTTCGGTGAGGCGCCAATGCCAATCACATTGCCCATGGTCACTCTCCTTTGGCAGCGTTCATGGCGGCAGCGCCGGCCATCACTGAGACGACGATGTTCTGGTATCCGGTGCAACGGCAGATATTGCCCTCGAGGCCGTGGCGGACGTCCGCCTCCGTCAGCGTTGGCTTCTCAGTGGCGAGCGCCACCGCCGTCATCAGCATACCGGGCGTGCAGAATCCGCACTGGAGGCCGTGATGTTCGCGAAACGCCTCCTGCATCGGATGCATCCGATTCGAGCCGGGTTCACTCCTCAGCCCTTCGATCGTCAGCAGCGTCGCGCCGTCGAGCGCAGGCGCGAGCAGCGTGCAACTCTTCACCGGGAGGCCGTCGAGATGCACCACGCAGGCCCCGCACTGGCTGGTGTCACAACCGATATGCGTGCCGGTCAGATTGAGCTGCTCGCGCAGCAGCTCGGCGACGAGCGTCGCCGGTTCGACGTCAACGGTGGTTGGCCGGTCGTTGAGAGTGAAGGATATCTGCACGGTCATACTCCTGTGCGCGATGGGGTCTTCAGGCTAGTGGAAGTGCGCTGCCCGTGGCCCATGTGGCCATGACGACATCGCCGACGGTGAACGGATCTGCGAAGAAGGTCTTTTCCGGCACATAAGCCACGAACTCGTCGTCCGGCACGGTGTCGAGCATGACCTTGACGAAATAGCCCTGATATTCGATCGCGAGCACGCGGCTCGGCAGCGACGTGCTGCAGCCGGGCGGCAACTCCCGGCCCGGCCTGACCAGCGCGACGTCGTCACGGCGCACAGCGATATCAACCTTGTCGCCCACGGAGACAGTCGAGCGCGCCTGGAGTGGCACTTCGATTCCTGAAGGCGCGGCCTGTGCGAGTGTAAAGCTTGCACCGTTGACCTTCTCCACCCGCCCCGACAGCACATTCTGACCGCCCATGAATTCGGCGACATAACGGTCGTGCGGGTGGGCGTATACGTCGCGCGCGGCCCCCGCCTGCTTGATCTTGCCCTGCTCCATCACCACCACGAGATCGGCGAGCGCAATCGCTTCGAGCTGGGTGTGGGTGACATGGATGAAGGTGATGCCGAGCTCCCGCTGCATCCGCCTGAGCTCTTGGCGCATCTGTACGCGTAGCTGCTCGTCGAGCGCGGAGAGCGGCTCGTCGAGCAGCAGCACGCGCGGCTCTGTGATCGCCGCGCGCGCCAGCGCCACACGCTGCTGCTGACCGCCAGAAAGTTGCGCCGGCAGGCGGTCAGCGAATTGCGTCAGCCGGACCTTCTCGATCATGACGTCGGCGGCGCGCAGGCGATCGGTCTTCGACATCCCGCGCCCGCGCAACGCAAAGGCTATGTTGTCGCGCACGGTGAGATGCGGGAACAGCGCGTAGGACTGGAACATCATCGCCGTGCGCCGCTGGGCCGGCGCAAGCCCCACGACGTTCTGGCCACCGATCACGATCTCGCCCGCGGTCGGGTCCTCATGGCCCGCAATCATGCGCAGAATCGTGGTCTTGCCGCAGCCTGAGGGGCCGATGAAGCAGCAATAGGCTCCGTCGGCGATCTTGAGGTTGACGCCGTCGACCACGTAGGTCGCTCCGTCAAAACTCTTGCCGACGCCAGCCAGTTCGATATCACCGCGATCGCTCTTCATATTCCAGCTCAGCCCTTTGCGCTGCTGCCGCGCCTCTTCTGGATCAGCACGATGCTGCCCAGGCTCGCGCCAATGACGATGAATGAGACGATGGTCGTCACCGTGCCGAGCGCGTAGAGCGAGGGCGAGGTGACATTCAGCGTCATGCTCCAGATTTCCAGCGGCAGCGTGTTCAGCGAGCCCGCCGTCTGGAGGCTGCGCGCGAACTCGTCGTAGGAGAGCGTAAAGCCGAACAGCGCCACCGCGACGATGCCGGGCACCAGCACCGGGATCATCACCAGCCAGATCGACTGCCAGCGACTGGCGCCGAGATCGTAGGCCGCTTCCTCCCAGACGTGATTGAAGCGCGACATCACCGCGAACATCACGAGCACGCCGAACGGCAGCGTCCAGGACAGCTGCGCGCCGAGCGCCGAGGTGTACCAGCTGGCGTTCAGTCCGAGCGCCTGAAACAGCAGGCCGGTGCCAAGACCGAGCACCAGCCCGGGCGCAACAAGGCTACCAATCATCATGTAGAACACGACGGTGTCGCCTCGAAAGCGCTTGCGGAAGCCGAGCCCTGCCAGAAAGGACACCACCACTGTGATCACGGTGACGATGACCGCAAGCTTGATCGAGCGGTCGAATGAGCCCTTGACGTCGCCGGTCCGCACCTGCGTGAAGAGATCGACGAACCAATGCAGCGAATGGCCCTTCATCGGGAACACGAGGCCGCCGCGGATATCCTGAAACGACAGGACATAAATGCAGAACATCGGCCCGTAGAGCGCGATCACGTAGAACCCGAATAGCGTCGCAAGAACGTAGAAGGTCCAGGGCCGGCCGCCCTTGCTCGGTGCGATCGCCTTCCTGGTCGCGGGCGCGGCCGTTTCGGGCATGTCGGCGAGGGCGGCGCTCATCGCGCGATCTCCTGCCGGATATCAACCGTGCGTAGGATCAGCGCGACGACCGCAACCAGCACGAGAGTCAGAAGTACGGCGCTCGCCGCCGCGGTCGGATATTGCAGCACGCCCACGTCCTCGTAGAACGCGCTGACCACCGAGGCCGAACCGCCGCCGGACATCACTTTCACCACGAAGAAGTCGCCCATTACGATCGAGACCACGAAGATGGTGCCGAGCGCGATGCCACTCTTGGACATCGGCACCACGATCAGACGCATGATGTCGAAACGGCTGGCGCCGGCGTCGATCGCGGCCTCGATCAGCCTCTTGTCGATCCGCGCCATGGAGTTGAAGATCGGCACGATCATGAAGATCGTGAGCTGGTGGACATAGGCGATGACCACCGCAAGGTCGGAGAACAGCAACACCTCAAGCGGCTGGCGGATTACGCCTAGCGTCAACAGCGCCTGGTTGATCAGGCCTTCCTTGCCGAGCAGAGGAATCCAGGAGATCATCCGGATGATGTTCGAGGTCCAGAACGGCACCGTGCACAGCAGGAACAGGCCGATAGCAAGCAGCTGGTTACGGACGTGGAAAACCAGAAAATAGGCGACAAAAAAGCCGATGATCAGCGTGAAGATCCAGGTCAGCACCGTGAACTTGATAGTCGCCAGATACAGCTTCAGCGTCAGCGCCGAATGCAGCACATCGACGTAGCTCGCCAGCGTGAAGTCGGGCGTCAGGCCGCCAAAACCGTCAGTGGCGAAGAAGCTCGCCGCCAGTACGACCAAGATAGGCGCCACGAAGAACGGCACGAGCACCAGGACCAGCGGCGACACATAGAGCCAGCCGGCGAGATTGTCGCGTGGCGAAGCTTGAGTTGAAACTGGACTCGGCTGCATATCGGCCTCGAACTCGGTCTTCTCGCACCGGCGCGCGACCGCGCCGATGCTGTCGTCAGGTCGGGAAAGCAGGTTTCAGGCCACCTTGAAATCGTTCCAGCGCTTGTTCATGTACGCGGCCTCGTCCATCAGCGTATTCCAGCACGAGATGTTCTTGACGCGGTCCAGGAACGAGCCGCCGTCACGCTTGGTACCGGTCTTCTCCATCGGCACGCCATAGGGATCGTTGACCACCTCGGGCGCTGGCTGGCCCTCGTACCAGAACGCCCATTCCGCCGGTGTGAGGAACTTCTTCGCGGTCGACGGCACCGGGCTGTAATAGCCGTAACGCGCAACGAAGCCGCCCTGCCAGCCCGAGAGATACCAGTTGAGATATTCGTAGGCCGCGTCGAGCTTCTTGCCGGACAGGTGCTTCATCAGGCCCATGCCGTTACACCAGCCGCGATAGCCTTCCTTGCCGTTCTTGACGTTAACCGGCGCGTAGACGCAGGGGATTTCCTTGACGCGCACGGCGGCGACCGCCGGCGACCACATGGACTGGATGACCACCTCACCCGCCGCCATCAACTGCACCGACTGGTCGAAGGTGGTCCAGGTCGCTCGGAACTGGCCCTGCTTTTTCAGCTCGATCAGCTTGTTGCAGGTAAAGTCTATCTCCTCCTTGGTCATGTTGCCCTTGTTGCCGTACTTGATCAGCCCGGCGCTTTCGAAGCAGAGCGCGGCATCCATGATCCCGATCGCGGGAACGTCGAGAATCGCAGCCTTGCCCTTGAACTTCGGATCGATCAGGTCCTTCCACTCGGTTACTTCATGGCCGACAAGGTCGGGCCGATAGCCGATGGAATCGGCGTTGTAGACCTGCGGCAGGAAGGTCGCCCATTCCGTGACGCCGTCATGCAGATCGGTGGAGTCGGGCTTGGAGACATACATCGCCTCGTAGGGCGAAATGCCCTGACGCGGGATCTTGTGACCGTCGATCTCGCCCTTGGTGAAGATCGGCAGGATGTTGTCGAACTCCTTGATTTTCTTGACCTCGATGCCCTGGATCACGCTGCGCTTGGCGGCGAGTTTGGCCTGCCAGCCTTCAAGATCGGCGATATCGACCGTATTAGGCTGGCTTATGAAGCGGTTGATGGCAGCGGAGGTATCAAGGTTCTGCATCGTCACCTTGAAGCCGAGATCCTTGGCCGCCTGGTCGCCGATCGCCTTCACCACCGAATAGGAGACGCCGACATGGCGGAGCTCAATGTCCTTGATCTCCTGCGCCCAGATGGTCGGGAATCCGCGGATCGCATCCGAACCCACAGCTGCGCTCGCAACTGCCGCAGCACCCTTCAACATCGTGCGCCGGCTCAGCTTTTTCGAAGACGTCACTTCCGTTCCCGCCGGATCGGAAGTCGATGTCCGCTTATCCCTGTCAAGCATGGCAACCCTCATTGGTTACGATGAACGCCCGCACCGATCGCCATTGACCGGCTGCGATGTGATCAATTGCGCTCAAGGCTATTGACGGGATTTCGCGAAGTAAAATTGGAAGTAAAAATTCGCCGCATAAACGCGGCTAATGGATTTGTCTGCTGCATCAGCTTTTGGCAACGCGCATAAGAAGGCGCCATGGCTTGTATACAGCCCGCCCCCTGATCGCTCAGGTCGCGTCAAGACAGCAGACAGATCGTATAACGCCTGCGTCGAAGAGCGACCGGACAGCCCCGAACGCCAGAGGCAGGCTGTACCGGCGCGGCCGGAGCGAAAGTGGAGGGTCGCGCCAAGGACACGGTGTTCACAAGGAGCTGACAGGGGCGCGGTTGCTGCCTTCCGGTTCGGGACAATACGGGCGCCGCCCCCGCCTTTAGGAGCAACTTAATGGCTGTTTGCGGCCGGCCCTGCCAGAAGGTGTTTCACACGTCGTTTCCGGCTCACAGACTAATGCGGCTTGGTCGTGAGCTCAGATTTTGCCTCCGACTCGTTTCTCGTTCGAACGAGGTCCACATCGTTCGAAAATACTCTTCAGCACAAACGTCGCACGCGTCCGGTTGGCGCGGACCTTGGCGTCAGGGATCGAAGCCGGAAGGCCGAGACCGGACAGGGCTCGGTTCACGAGAGCCCGGCCAGCAAGCGAACGCTTGCGAGGGCGCCCAATCAAGGCAGCAACTGCCGGATCCTGTGTGTCATCGCCGGATCATCGAGAACCACCGCCCATTCGAACAAGGCTTGGCGAACTGTGGTGGTAACGATGCCGTGGTGCGCCAAGCGATCTGCGACAAACTGGCGGTCCGTCTCCCTTCGCGCAAACGCGAGATCCGAGAGTAGTCGCATTTCGTAACCCCGTTTAGCCCCTCAAGCGCTGCGATCAGCACCTCTTCCTCCAGAAACCCGTCACCGAGAAAAATGATACCGACGTCTGCCTCCGCAAAGTGAGCGGAAAATCCTGGGTCGCGCCACGGCGACAGAGCGTCGGACTTGAGGTGTTCGATCGAAGCCGCGACCTCCACCGGCAGCAGGTCTGTCAGATATTCGCCGACTGCGATCGACTTTGCGCCAAGAATTTCGTGACAGACCGGGAGCAGCGTCAGGCTTCCACCGCAGCGGACAGGGAAACGCTCTGCTACTCCCGCCGTACTGCCGCGCGCGAGGTTTAGCAAGACAACGCGACTCTGGCGGGGGTCTGCCAGCACAAGCGGGCTCCTTGACGCGCGGTGCCGCGCCCGATCACGCGGCTTTGCGGCCTTCGGGCTGATTGCGCACGACGGGCCCTTCGAGCCCTGCTTGGCGGTACATCGCCTCAAGCGCCAAATCGGAGTCCCGGAGATATCCCGCAAGCGCGGTTGTCTGGCCGAGCTTGCGCGGCTCCGTCAGCCTTTCCAGCGGCCAGCCGGCGCGTCTCAAGATGCGCTCCATCCGCACATCCGTAACGGTCACGATTGCGTTTGCACCTTTCGCCCGCATCGTTTCGAGCATTGCCGCGAACAGTACGAACGTCGCACGATTGATTCCGTGTGGGCCAAGCTCAACGGCTCGATCGGTATCCACACAAAACCGCGAGCTCTCCAGAATGAGCTCGCTCCTCGGCGCCTCTTTGTCGCCAAGCAATATTGGAAACGTGTCCGCGAGCATGGTGGGACCGGTGGTCGAAAGCAGCCTGACACACCCCAGGACGTCATAGTCGTCGGAGACGACCAAGACATAGGTCGGTGCCAGCGCATCGTAGATGTCGATCTCCAGATCTCCGGAGACTGAGACCGTCCAATCCAGACGATCCCTGAAAACACGACGGCGCAGGCGGAACATCTGCACCAAGAGGTCGAGTTGGGATCCGGTTTGACGATGATCGAGAGTAACAGCGTGCATGGCAAGCTCCGTTGAGGGAAAGCCCACCAGACCAGAGAGCGGCGCAAGCAGCGCCTGTGTTATTTGACAGGTTCACAACCAAACAGAAGCTTACGCCAGCGAGAGCCAACTCAGCGTCAATTTTCCCACAAGATAGCGGATTGCGATACGCGCTGGCGCGTCAATATAGGGATCTGAAGATGCCTCGTTGCGTCAGGGCAACAGCCGTCGCCGGATCGCCAGCGCAACGCAATGGGTGATCGAAACCGCGTCGAGCTTGCGGCGTGCGTTTTCGAGATGAAATGCCACTGTGCGCGCGGTGACGCCGACAAGCACGGCTGTCTCGGACACTGTCTTGCCGAGAGCGGCCCACGCAAGGCATTGGCGCTCGCGCTGGCTGAGGATCTGGCCCTCCCGCCGTGTCTGGTTCGCGGGGGCTCGCCCACGCAGATGCGTATGGAAATAGAGCCCGAGCAGTTGCACGATGTCATTCGACGTCGCAAGCAGGAGGTCCGGCTCCATCAGGGCATCATCGGTCGCGACCGTAAAGGCCGCCATGCGGCCGAACCCTGCCCTGATCGGCACCGTTATTCCGGACTTGATCCCGAATCCCGTTGCTTCCTCAAAGAAGCGGGATTGCTCACGGTTTCTTGGACGGGTTGACCCGGACGATGCTCCCCAGGTGAACATCGCGTGTTCGGCTCTTGCGCGGAGCACGACCGGATCGAGCCGATGATAGCGGTGGCGCAGATATCGGCTCGTCCAGGATTTCGGGTAGGACGAGATCAATTTTTGCGAGCTGTCGACAATACGGAGATAGGCAAACCAGCGAAAGCCGAGACCATGGGATGCTCGCGTGGCAATCCGCTCGAATTCGTCCTCGTCCATGGCCGTCTGAAGGGCGTCAATAAACTCCTGAAAGATGTTCTCCGTCCAGTTCATGATGGGCTGGATCCGACTGTTGCGCTGACGCGACCGGTTGATCCCTCAGGGATCGTTCTTTGAGCCCGAAACTCGGTCTGCGCGCATACGAGCCACGGCCTCAAGCCGCGACGGCTTGAGGCCAATTCTTGACGTCAACGCAGCCCAAGTCGGCTTGCTAATTTAGAGACGGATGCAGGCATCCCAGGGAGACAGCCCTCCCCAATTGACACACACGCTCTGACTTCGCATGTAGCCCTTCCAGGCATCCGAGCCAGCAGTGCGTCCGCCGCCTGTCTCCTTCTCGCCGCCAAACGCAGCGCCGATGTCGGCGCCGGTCGTCCCCATATTGACCCTTGCGATGCCGCAGTCGCTTCCCGCGGCAGACAGGAACAGCTCGATATTGGATAGATCCGTGCTGTGAATGCCTGACGAGAGCCCCTGAGGTACGCTGTTGTTGATATGAATGGCCTCCTCAAGCGTATCGTAGATAAAGACATAGAGGATCGGAGCAAAGGTTTCCTTCTGAACAGAAGGCAAGTCGTGAGGCAGGTCTGTAATCAGCGTTGGCTCGACATAGTAGCCGGGACGATCGATACGCTTTCCACCAAAGATGACCTTTCCTCCAGCATCCCTTGCGTTTCGAACGGCCCTTTCAAAAAGCATCACTGCGTCGCGGTCCACCAGGGGGCCGACAATCGTTCCCTCCTCCCTGGGATCGCCGACCGTGATCTGACCAAAGGCCTGCTTCAAGAGCTCGATCAGAGGTTTCGCGACCGAACGTTGGACAATGACGCGTCTTGTGCTCGTGCAGCGTTGGCCGGTCGTGCCGACGGCACCGAAGGCGATGCTCCGCGCGGCCAGCGCGAGGTCAGCGGTCTGGTCAACGATACATCCGTTATTGCCTGAGCATTCGAGCAGGTAGCGGCGGCCCAACGTGCTGCCCACGACGTCTGCAACCCTCCGGCCAACGGCACTTGATCCGGTGAACGATACCAAAGCGATGCGCTTATCGTGGATGAGCAGCTCCGCTACACTGTTATCGCCGGGCATGAAAAGCGAGAAGACACCGTCGAGCTCGAGCTCGTTCATCGCCATATTGCAGATCTGCTGCAGGCCAAGCGCGGTGAGTGGCACTTTTGGACTAGGTTTCCAGATGACCGTATTGCCTCCGATAGCAGCAAGGAAGGCATTCTGGGCCCAGACCGATGCCGGGAAGTTGTAGGCTGTGATGACGCCGACGACGCCCAGCGGCAGCCATTGATCGTACATTCGGTGCTTGCTGCGCTGCGATTGCTGAACGAAACCATACATCATGCGCGATTGACCCGCCGCCATCGCAGCCATGTCGATGACTTCGCGGATTTCGGCCTTGGCCTCGCCAATCGCCTTGCCTGTGTCGAGGACGATGAGCGCAGCAAGGTCGTCAAGGTACTCTGCAGCAAGTGAACCTATCCGCCCGACCAGTTCTCCTCGCCTCGGAGCAGGAACGGTTGCCCACTCGGTTTGCGCGGCCTGAGCGCAGCGAATGACGCGCTCGTAGTCGCGCTCGTTGGCGCCAGCGATTTGGGCTACGACCTTGTCTTGAGCCGGGTCGACCGCATCGAACGGGATCCTGCCATCGGTCGGGCTCCATCCGTCGCCATGCGCGTACGTCCCGGAATTCAGAAAGCCGATATCGAAATTCTTCAGTGCCCTCTCAAACATCCCAGCCTCATTTAGTTATTTAACCAACCTAACTATATTGCTATAGATGCGTCACCTGGATGTCAATCGGACCGCGACTCGCATCACGACGTCAAAGGTGAAATCGAAAGCACGAAGATCGACGCGCGGCGGCTGAAGGCAAAAGGGCAAGGCGTCGTTCAGGCTCATTCACAACGGAGGAACATTTGAAAAGTCTCGCGCTCACCCAATACCGGGCTCCCCTCGAATGCGTCGAAACATCTACGCCCGTCCCGAAGGGCAACGAAGTCCTTCTCAGGGTCAACGCCTGTGGCGTTTGCCATACCGACCTTCATATCTGGGAAGGCGGCTATGACCTGGGCGGGGGCAAGATGATGAAGATGTCCGACCGGGGACAAAAGCTGCCGCACACCATGGGCCACGAGGTCGTTGGCACGGTGGTAGCGGCGGGCGAAGACGCCATGCGTCTCGCTGAAATGGGCAGAACCTATTTGGTCTATCCTTGGTTTGGATGTGGAGAGTGCCAGGTCTGCAAGAGCTCCGACGAGCATCTGTGTCCGACTCCGCAATATCTCGGCGTATTGCGCCCAGGCGGCTATGCCGACCACGTCCTGGTCCCCCACCCCCGATACCTCATCGATATTCCCGCGATCCCGCCGGAGCAGGCTGCGCCCTATGCGTGCTCGGGGCTGACGGCGTATTCCGCCCTGAAGAAGCTCGGCCCCGACCGCCTGGGAAAGCCAATCCTGATTGTCGGGGCCGGCGGGCTCGGCCTGATGTGCCTTTCTCTGTTGAAGGCGATGGGGCGGTCCGGCGCGATCGTTGCGGACATTGATCCCGATAAGCGCAGTGCGGCGCTGGCAGCAGGTGCCATTGCAGCTCTTGATCCTACGAAAGATGACTTTGCCAAACTCCTTGCCGAGAGCGCCCAGGGAGGCATTCATGCGATCATCGACTTCGTCGGATCGCCGGCTTCATGGGATCTCGCCATGGCGACCCTCGCCAAGGGCGCAATCTATGTAATCGTCGGTCTCTTTGGCGGCGAGCGCACGCTATCGCTGGCAACAATGCCCTTAAGGGCCATTACGGTGTCCGGCTCATTCGTTGGTAGCCGACGAGATCTGATCGAGCTGATGGGTCTGGTGCGGACAGGCGTGGACCAAATGCCGATTGTGACCAGGCCGCTTGATCGGGCTCATGAGACACTGTCCGATCTCAGGGAGGGCCGCGTTGTCGGACGAGCTGTCCTGGTGCCGGATCATCCGTCGTAATGGCAGTGGCTGGACGGTGCCGATGATCCGGCACCGTCCAGCCGTGTTCAATCTGCGGTACGCTGATCAAACAGAGTCCAGTGTCCGCCTTTGGCCTCAAGTACGTAAATGGGCTTGATCGCGTCACCATTCTCCCGAAATGTGATTTTCCCACCAAGAGCCGGGTAATCCTTCATTTTCCGCAATTCGTCCCTGACAGCGGTGCGCTCAGCAGCGATTTTGGACGGCTCGCCCGTCACGCCAGCGCGCTTCATGGCCTCCGCATAGAGGTAGACGATATCGTAGCTGGATATATCAGTCTGATTTGGCACCGTCCGGCCGATTTTGGCGGCTTCTGCCCGGGTCGCAAACGACCTTGCAAAGGCCCGGACGGCATCGTTGAGATCGCTATAGAAGGGTGAGCCAATGATCGTCCCCTCGCCCGCATCTCCAAACCGGACCGGCAAGTCGGGATCGCCGACCGTCGTGCCCGCGAACAGGCGAGCGCTAACGCCCTGCCGTTTCATCTCCTTGGCCAGATTGATCATGGCCTCGGGGGGAGCCCCAACGCCGACGATATCGGGCTTCAGCTGGGCGAGCTTCGAGACCTGAGCCGACATGTCGAACGCCTTGTACGGAAAATCGACGAATCCGCCGACGGGGACTTCGACTTTAATCAGCGCCTCCGGCAGCACCGTGGTGCCGACCGCCTTGGATACGGCGTCGTCGGTCGCGTAAGCAATCGCCGCAGTCCCCATGCTGAGATTCTTGGCGCGCATGGCCTTGAGAACCATCTCGATGACCAGGCCTTCATCGACAGTATTCCGGAAAGCATACTTGAATGGGGCCGCTACTCCAGGTGCGGAAGATGACATCGACATCTGGACGATCCCGAGCCGTTCTCCGGCCGAAAATGCCACGCGCGCCTCGCTCGACGAGAATGGGCCGACGATGGCAAGGGCCCCGTTGTCACGAGCGAACTGCTCCACCGCGAGCACCGATTGCTTGGGGTCACCGGCCGTATCGAATTTCACGAGCCGGATTGCGGATCCGTTGACGCCGCCGGCGCGATTAATCTCGTCAACGGCCATATCGACGGCAATTTCGTTTGCGTTCGCCACACTTACGAACGTACCGGTCCTGGCCATCGACAACCCGATGACCAACTCCCTTTCGTGCCCATACGCCGCCGACGCAAGCGCGCTTGCAATTGCGATTCCCGCCAGAATTCTTCTGCATTTCATGAACGCCTCCCTGCTGACTTCCTCTTGTGATCAATCTCCGTAACCTCGCGAGCCGCGCCCCCGAGATAGGCTTCCTGAAGGCGAGCGCTGCCAGCGATGGCGGCAGCATTCCCCTCGAGGGCCACTCGGCCCAATTCCAGCACTGTCGCGCGGTGAGCGATCCTCAGAGCATTTGCGGTGTTCTGCTCAATCAGCAGCACGCTGAGCCCCTCGCGATTGTATTCCCGGATGAGCTCGAACAGCTTCGAGACAAACAAGGGTGACAGGCCGAGGGATGGTTCATCCATCATCAGGAGTTGTGGTTTCGCCAGCATTGCGCGGCCGAGCGCAAGCATCTGCTGTTCCCCACCAGATAAGCATGATGCATCATGATTTCGGCGCTGCGCGAGATTTGGAAACCGATCATAGATGCCATCGATCTCACGCCGTACGGCAGTCTTGTCCTGCCGCATATGGGCGCCAAGAAGCAGGTTTTCTTCGATCGTCATGGACACCAGGATCCGCCGGCCCTCCGGCACGAGAACGAGCCCGGTGTCGATGCGACGGTGAATCGGCCAGCGGGTGATGTCCGCGCCGGCGAAAGTAATCCTGCCATTCGCTGGCGAGACCATTCCGAGAATTGAATGGAGCAGAGTGCTCTTGCCGGCCCCATTTGCACCGACAACGGTCACGATCTCACCATGCGCGACTTGCAGCGAAACACCGATGAGCGCCTCGACCCGCCCGTAACACGCCGACATTTGCTCAATGTCGAGGATCAATCCGCTCATGCCGCCTGCTCCGCCCCAAGATAAGCTTCACGAACTTGCTCATCCGTCCTCACCTGGTCGAATGATCCTTCTGCGATTTTGCAGCCAAAGTTCAGCACGACAATTTTCTCGCAGACCGATCGGATGAACTGCATGTCGTGCTCGATCACGAGAAGGGTTACTCCCCGCTCCTTCAGAGTATCGAGATGGCTATGCAATTCGCGTGTTTCCGATGCATTGAGACCCGCAGCCGGCTCGTCGAGCATCAAAACCGAGGGCGACGACAGGGTTGCCCGGATGAGATCCACGCGCTTGCGGATCCCGTAAGGGAGCAGACCTACGGGTTCATCGGCATACTGACCTAGACCGAACGCCGAAAGCTCGGCCTTGGCCGCGCAGATCCACTCGTGATCCCGAACCAATCGAAATGGCCGCATCACATCGAAAGGCCGCGTCAGTGTGACGTGCTGGCCGATGAGCAGATTATCGATCACTGACAGACGGGGGATCAGACGGATATTCTGAAAGCTGCGAGCGATTCCGCGCTTGATTCGATAGCGTGACGGAAGATTCACGATATCCGAGCCGCGAAACCGAATGCTTCCCGAAGTGACCGGGTACACACCGCTGATGAGGTTGAAGACGGTCGTCTTCCCGGCACCATTGGGACCGATCAGTGCGGTTGCTGTTCGCTCCGGCACGTCGAAGGAGAGCTCGCGAACGACTTCGAGACCGCCGAACGCTTTTGATAGATTTTGCATCGAAAGGAGCATGCTCATGACGCGGTTGTTCCGCCCTGCACTGCGGCCTGCGTGCGCCGACGCGTCAGTCCACGAGTGATCAGCCCTTGCGGACGCAGGGCCATGAAGAGGATGATGAAAAGTGCAAAGATCGCATATCGCCACTGCGAGCTGGACCTCAGTGCTTCCGGCACAATCGTGAAGATCGCGGCACCGACGAGAGGCCCCCAAACCGATTGAGTCCCTCCGAGCAATACGTAGAGCACGGTGTAGGTGCTCAGCATCACGCCGAAGTACTGCGCCTCGACGTAGTTGAAGTAGTGCGCATATAGTGCCCCACCTACGCCGGCGATGGTCGCGCCAGCAGTCAGTGCGGCGACACCAAGGGCCTTGACATTCAGGCCCAGGAGGTCCATTCTTCACGGCCGCGAGATAGATCGGCACTCGTGTCGTCGACATCAGACATACGAGCAAGACGACTACGACCGTCACGGCGACGACCGTAAAGGCCTCGATGTGGGTCGAGACGGGATAGCCGGCGGCACCGCCGACAACTTCCAGATTAAGCAAAATCGCGCAGATGACCTGTCCCAAAGCAAAGGTCGCAAGGGACAGATAAATGCCCTGGGTCCTAAGGATTGGCATCGCAACCACGAACGCCAGGATTGCCGCTGTCCCCCCGCCAGCCGCTATAGCGGCAAGGGCCGGCCATCCGCACATGTTGGTGAGATATGCAGAGGCGTAGGCCCCGATCGCCATGAATCCCGCGATTCCGAGATTGAGCTGTCCCGCGGCCATCGGCAGGTAGACGCCGTAAGCGGCGATGGTGTTGAGGGCAAGAAGCACGATGAGCCCGGTCAGATACCCCGACATCAGAACTTCTCCCTGGCGACAGCCATGCCAAAAAGCCCTTCAGGCTTTATGATCAGCAAAGCCAGGAGTAAGCCGTAGACGCCGATATTGACGAAGTCGGCACCAAGGAACTGCGTCGACAATATCTCGACGAGCCCGATCAGCAGGCCGCCAGCGACCGCTCCCCAGATGTTGCCCATGCCGCCGATGATCATTGCGCTGATACCCTTGAACCCGATGCTCTCCCCCATGGACGAGGACACCTGCAGGTAGCTAATCGCGAAGAGGATGCCACCGGCGCCCGTAAACAGCGCACTCAGCACGAACACTCTAGGGACGACGGAGCCGACATTCACACCGAGAATCGATGCCGTGCGGCGGCTTTCGGCGATCGCCCTGACCTGACGCCCGAGGTTCGTGAACCGCAACGACAGGGACAGTGCGATCACAAACGCGAGCGAAAGTGCCAGACTTAGAAGCTGAGCTCCGCCGACGATGATCGAGCCCGCTCTGAAATTAAAATCCGCAATGATCGCGGGATAGGATTGTTGGTCAGATCCCAACCACAAGACGATCAGGTTCTCGAGGAGAACCAGGAATCCCAATGAGCTGACGAGAGGAACCTCCGGGTCGCTGTCGCTGCTCGGCCGATAAGTCAGGAAATAGACGGCGACTCCCACGACGGCGCTCGCCATTAGCGCGAAGCCGAACGCGAGCAGCCAGTGCTGGCCGCTCTTCAGCGCGGCCCACGAAACCATTCCTGCAACCATGAAGATGCCAGGAATAGAAAAATTGAGGAAGTTGAGAACACCGATCGCCAGCGTAAAGGCGACGGCGACCATCACGTACACGCCGCCGAGCATGAGGCCATTAACAATTTGCTGAGCAATCATGGCCGCTCCGCTACTTCGATCGAGGCAGACTTATCGAGATATCGCTTCACCATATTGAGCATCTCCCGGCAGATCAGACGCGGCTTTGGCGATGCGATGAATGCTCAGGCGAAATGCCTGTCCCTGCGATCTCGGGGCTGAGAAGCG
The DNA here is from genome assembly GCF_054061875.1 of Bradyrhizobium sp. S3.7.6. Lineage (NCBI taxonomy): Bacteria > Pseudomonadati > Pseudomonadota > Alphaproteobacteria > Hyphomicrobiales > Nitrobacteraceae > Bradyrhizobium > Bradyrhizobium sp. S3.7.6. The sequence goes on from NZ_JBSSEQ010000001.1 coordinate 6,292,885, forward strand.
TCCCCTTGGGCAGCGAGAGTGCATGAGCGGCTATCTTGCCGGCCGTCGTGATCCAGACCTTGTCGCGCTGAGAGGCGATGTGCGCGAGCGCGCGCCGCAACTTTCGGGTTCGGTGCGGCTGGCCCATGACAAAGGTGTGGAGTGCGGCCGAGAAGACGAGCGGATATTTCTCGGAGTCCTGCAATTGCTGATCGAAAGCATCGACCAAGAGATCGGCAAACTCAGCGTCGCTGACCCTTCTATTGAAGACGGCCGGCAGATCGTTCAACTCCATGGATGGATACGGCACGCTGAGAATTGGGCCGAGATCCGTTCTGAACAGCTGCGGCTGCTCGTCGTAGAACCAGTCGAGCATATAGCCGAAGCCTTGCTCGACCAGCAGCTCTGGGGTTTTCGTGCTCTGCGAGATGAAGGGTCCGAGCCACCCCTGCGGCGCCGTCCCCTCTTCCTTCTCGAAGCGGAGCCGAACCTCTCTCAGCATGTCGCGTTCTTCGTCCTCGGTCATGTCGATCTGCCGCTCCGAATTTGTACGACCGTGGCCGACGAACTCGTCGCCCCGCCGTCGAAACGCATCCATGAGCGCGGGATAGGCATCGTAGACGGCGGTATTGGCAAGTACCGAGAGCTGGATGTCGAACTCCTGGAAGAGATCGATCAGGCGCCAGATCCCAACCCGGTTACCGAAGTCCCGGTAAGCATAGCCGCGATGAAACGGCGGGGCGGGCATGGTCGTGAAGTCCGGTCCAGGGTTTCGGCCGAACTCGAATGCTTCGATATTGATTGCAAAATAAACGGCAAGTCTCCTGCCACCGGGCCAATCGTAGGTCGGCCGCTGTGTGATTGGCACGAACGGATAACGATCCATCTTTGTATCAAACTTGGCCATGGGCCCTCCTCGCTTCCTCTATTGACCGCAACGCTATCCGACGATATTTAATTTTGCAAACTAATTTTATAGAGGAGATCTGACGTGCGACCGTGGGACGGCATCATCACTGACGAAGATCGACGAGCTTACGATGCGGCCGGATTCGGCCGCTCGGCGGGCATTGGGCGCAGGCCTGCGCTTCTCATTATCGACGTGCAGTATCGAACGACCGGCTCGTTGCCGCTGCCGTTTTGGCAAGCGGTCGAGGAATATCCGACGTCCTGCGGTGAGGTCGCATGGCAGGCCGTTGGGCACATCAGCACAGTGCTGGAACTATTTAGAAAGAAACGTTGGCCCGTCCTCTTTCCACATGTCGCGCCGAAGGTCCTGCAGGACGGCGGCCGGCTTGCGGCAAAAGTCCCCTCGATCATGACGATTCCGCCCGTCGGGTACCGCTTTGTCCGGGAAGTCGCGCCGATCGACGGCGACATACTGATACCGAAGAAACACCCCAGCGCCTTCTTTGGCACCACTCTGGTGAGCCATCTCGTGGACCTCCAGGTCGACAGCCTCATCATGACGGGTTGCACGACGTCAGGCTGCGTCCGCGCCAGCGTGGTCGACGCCTTCTCCTACAATTTTCACGTCGCCGTGCCGCAGGAGTGTGTCTACGACCGCAGCTCGATCGCTCATGGCGTGAACCTGTTCGACATGGCCCAGAAATACGCTGACGTACTTCCAACCAGCGACCTGCTTAAATCCCTTGAGAAGCTGACGGAGCGCGACGATGTCCAATGATTTTGAGTACGGATCCGGCGGCATTGTTGGCTTCGCCCCGCCACAGTCCAATCCGACCGTAGAGCCTGAAATGGCCGCACTTATGCCACCGGACGTGCTGAGCCTCACCACACGGCTCCGCGGCGATCCCATCGACGCCCGCAAGAGGTTTTCAGACTATTTGTTCAATCTGGGGGAGAGCCTCGAGGGGTTTGGCGCAATCAGGCTCGGGGCCCTTGGTTTCGCCTGCACCGCAACGACCTACCTGCTGGGTCATGACGAGGTGCGTCGGAAGTTCGAGCAGCTCTCCCGGCTATACGGCTACCCTATTCTCTCCTCGGCCGAGGCCATTGAGCTTGCTCTCGCCGAGCTCGGGGCGCGGCGCATTGCCCTCTTTGGACCCTACCCGGGCTGGCTGCAGGAGGCATCATTCTCGTTCTGGTCACAGGCCGGCTTTGATCTGACGGCGAAAGGGGGAATTGACCTCGGCTCCAGTGACACGCTTAACATATATAAGCTACGCGCCTCCAAGGTTGTCGAAGCGGTCCTGCGCCTGGACTGGCACTCGGCCGACGCGATTGTCCTGACCGGCACTGGCGCCCCGACCTTGCGGGCCATACCAGACATCGTTCGCGCCACAGGCAAGGCGGTGCTTTCCTCCAATCTTTGCCTTGGCTGGGCGGTCCTCAAGGCGATTGGCCACAAGGCCGCGCTCCCTGTTGGCATGGGCCAAAGCATGCTAATCGACGATTGGCCCGCGCGGGCGGCACGATAGCGATTCGTACGCTACGGCCTTCTGAGGAACAGTTGAGATGACAAAGTCGAGGGAGCGCGTATCGAAGGCCAAGCCAGGTGCGGCAGTCACCCGGCCTCGCGCCCCCAAACTACCGCCAACGATTTCCCGCGCCGCGCTCATGGTCGATGGGACTGACATGCTGGTGCGGAGGATCACCCACCAGCATTTCGTGCTTTCCAGCCTGCTTGAGACCGTTCGTAGCGGATTTGCCTCTCTGGTCGGCCTTTCCACTTTTCAGTATGTGCTCATGCAGGCCGTGGGACGTCTGACTGATAAGCAGCAATGGACCGTCAGATCGACAGCGCGCGAGATGCATGTGACGGACGCCTACGCAAGCGTTGAGATCGCCGACCTCGTCGAGCAGGGTTATCTGGCCAAGGTCGTCAATCCAGATGATAGGCGGGTCAGCTTTCTCGAACTTACCGATAAGGGCGTGTCCTCGCTTTCGGCGATTGCGCCCATACAGCAAATAGTCAATGACGCGCTCTACGGGCACCTCGATAGCAATAGCGCCCTCACCTACTCCAACGAGCTGAGCGTCTTGATCTCTCGTGCCGAGAGCGCGATTTCGGTCCTGAACGATGTCGCCGCAGACCAACGCGAGGCTGCGCTGCGCCAGCCAACCAAGCGTCGGCGACGGACAACAGCGCGATAACCCCCAGGGAGGCCTGCTTGACTCCAAGGCCCCATCTATTTATTTAGTTTACCTAACTAATTTTGGAGAGATGAACAATGCTTCGGACCGGCGCCAATTATCTTCGATCGCTGAGAGACGGCCGCAAGATCTACCTCGGTGGCCACCTCGTTGATGACGTGACCACCCATCCTGCCTTCCGCAATTCTGCTCAAAGCTTCGCGCGCTTGTTCGATCTGAAATGCAATCCGGATCATTTCGATCGACTTTCCTTCTCGGAAGACGGTCAGCGTCATAGTTTCTATTTCAAGCGGCCGCGTAGCCGCCAAGACCTCGAATTCCGCACGGCCGGGCACAAAGCGTGGGCCGATGCCAGCTACGGACTGTTCGGTCGATCCCCAGATCACGTTGGATCTTTCATTACCGGGATGACCTGTCGGCCCGAAGTGTTCGACGTTCCGAACCACGGCTTCAAACAAAACCTCCTCGACTATTACACCTACATCCGCGACAACGATCTCTATGTCAGCTATGCGACCCACCCTCCACAGGGCGCGCGCAACTACTCATCTGACGCCGGCTCGTCGTTCTTCAAGTCGCCGGCACTTCATGTTTCGGCCATGGACGACGAGGGGATCACTCTCCACGGCATGAAGACACTCGCGACCGGAGGCGCGTTTTGCGACGAGATCTGGATCGGAAACCTGACGCCGCTAGCGCCTGACCGGATCAAGGAAGCCGTGACCTGTGCGGTACCGGCCAATGCGCCGGGACTATCGCTCTGGTCACGACGATCGATGGAGCAGGCCGCACCGAACACGTTCGACTACCCCCTCTCCTCTCGCTTCGACGAGAGCGATTGCATGCTCGTCTGCGACAACGTGAAGGTCCCATGGTCACGCGTCTTCACGATCGGAAACGTCGACCTCAGTCGCGCGATCTACATGGAAACGGGTGGGCACTACTTCGGAAATCATCAATCGAACGTACGCTTCTGGGCAAAGCTTCAATTGATCGTCGGGCTTGCGAACAAGATTGCAAAATCTGCCGGCGTCCGCGGAATTCCCGCCGTTCAGGAGACACTCGGAAAACTTGCGGCCATGGAGGCGACGATCGCCGGCTTGATCGCTGGCCAGGTCGCCGATCATCAGCCCGTTGGCGACGGGTATGTCGTGGTCAATCAGCGTTACATGTACGCCGCTCTCAGCTGGTGCCAGGACAATTATGGGCTGATCTGCGCGACGGTAAGAGAGTTGATGGGCGGCGCCATCTTCCAGATGCCAGCCGACATCTCAATCGTCGGAAACGATCAAATGAACGCTCTTTTTGAGACTTATTGGTCGACTGAGCATGAGAGCGCGCTGGATCGGATGAAGCTCTACAAGCTGGCCTGGGATCTACTGGCCTCGGAGTTCGGCGCCCGACACGTTCAATATGAGAACTTCTATGCGGGGCCGCCATTCCTCGTTCGGGCCCATAGCATGAGGCTCGCACCCTGGGCATCGCTTGATCAGACCGTCGACAAGCTGATGGCTAGCTACGATCTGCCCGCGAACAGCGCGTCATTTCACCATACCCAGCAAATCGAAGCCGCGATCCCTGCTGAATAGCAGGAGCCTGATCTGCCACGTCCTCAAGGCGATTCGAAGCAAGATACGAGCCACGCTTGCCAAGCGCAGACACTTGCAGCCGACCTGAGAGAGCACATAGCCATGACTTTCAACAATCGACAGTTCCGTGATGCGCTTGGCTACTTCCCGACCGGAGTCATCGTTGTAACCGCAACGACCGACGAGGGCGAGCGACTGGGCATGACCATGAGTTCGTTCAACTCGGTATCGCTAACTCCTCCTCTCGTAGCCTTCAGCATTCACCTCGAAGCGGCGAGCCTGGTGAAATGGCGGTTATGCCGTCGGTACGCCATAAACGTACTCGGCGAAGAGCAGGGCCATCTGTCCGATCGCTTTGCGCGCGCAAAATCTGGCAAATGGGACGACATATCTGCGACCGACGGACAGTTCGGTACCCCACTCCTTCCCGACGTGCTGGTCGCGCTGGAGTGCGAACAATATGCCCGACACGACGGCGGGGACCACGAACTCTTCATCTCTCGGGTGCTCGCCATTCACGAAAGCCCGAGAACTTCACGACACCCCCTGGTCTTTCAGAGAGGCCGTTATTGGTCACTTCAAAAAGACCAATGCGCGTAGAAGGCGATCAGCATGTGGCAGATCCCTTTGCTTGCTATTGGCGGCTACTGCGCCCTGGTCGTCTATGAGCTTGGTCATCTGCTTGCTGCCCGCGCCTTCGGCATCAATGCAGTGGTCGTGACTATTGGACTGGGTCCAACGATCGGTCGACTTTCCGATGGATCAGGCACGATTTTGGCCTTCAGGGTTCTGCCTGTTCGGTCAACGTGCGGCTTCTATGACGGACCCGAGTCTCTCAAGCCAACAAAGCCGAACACTCGCCCCTCAATCGGTGGCCTCTCGATTCCACGGCGTGCAGCCATTCTAATCGCGGGGCCGTTCTCAAACGTAGCGTTCGCGTGCGCCCTGTTGCTGGTCACCCATGCTTGGGATCCAGACTTCGCCGCTCCTAACCTTGGGAAAACCGGCAGCGAAATAGCGAGTGCTCTCTTCGTCGTCGCGTTCAAATGGCCGGTGAGGCCCGCAGGGGGGTGCTGACGTTGCGAAGGATCGGTCAACGGCCTCAGAGGTATTTCGCCAGCAGCTTGAACTCCTTGAGCGTCGCCCTGCCCTTCGACCCCGCGGCGGGGAAGGATCGTTCAAGACTATGACTGAGATGATCGTGGACCAGCATCTTTTTGGCGTTCTCGATCGCTCCTTCCACCGCCTGCAATTGTTGGGCGATCTGGACGCAAGGGCGATCCTGTTCGATCATCTCTATAATCGTTTCGAGATGGCCGTGTGCGCGTTTCAGGCGGCGGGCAATCGAGCTGTGAGCATGATCTTTCATGACGTCTCCTATCCTCCCAGGGAGGATACGTCATATCCTCCCTGGAGGATAGAACTGTGTGCTTGACTCCACGCGATCGCAAGCATATTGGGCCAGTCACCGTCTGGAACATTCCGTTCCCGACGGATCACAACCAGACGAAGAGCTATGGGCAGTACCACCTATGGCGCCGCGCTCCCCGAAGGAGCAACGCAGCCGCAGAACACAAGCGTCCGCGAAAGCGGCGGCAGCGACAGGAATTACGACCGCAAATAGGCGGTCTCGTTCCGCTCACTGACCTGCCGCGTCATGCGGAGGTGGAGGTGAGCGATGTTGAAGGTAATCGCACGAATTCGGTTGCGCGGACTTTGCCGCTTTGCGCGCAGAGCAAGCGGTCCCTTTCCCGCCAACGACAATCTACGCGTCCACAACGTTGGCCGATCGATCCGCCCGCGGCTTCTCTGCCGCTGGTCGACGGACGACAATGGACTGGTCTGCCATTGGTCCGAGGAGATGACCGTGGCGCCAGGATTGCCGCGCCAATGGTCGGCGTCTGAGCCACTTCAGGCACCCTGGATTGGATCTGGCGCGTAAGCCGTCGCCGATGGTGGGCCCGATGATCAAGGCACTTTTCGCACGACTGCGACGCCTAGTGGCGGCGGCCGTCCTTCGGATGGCCAGCCGAACTCTGCATTGCGCCATGATCCTCCACGGTCAGCGACGGATTTCCCATCAAGGTCTTCGAGCGGTCCTGTCCGGAACACGCTGGCTGGGACGACTAGGCGCCTGGCTCGCTTTGGGACAGCGGCGCAAGCAGTGATCGGCGGCTGCCGATGCACGGAGGTTTGGAATGAAGCGATTTCTTGCCATTGGAAGCGTACTCACGGGCTTGGGATGCCCCCAGCCGCATGCCGCCGATCTGCCGCTGAAGGCACGAACGGCGAAGACCCTCTACGACTGGACCGGCTTCTATGTCGGCGGCCATTTCGGCTACGGCGATGCGAGCTTTGGGCCCGGCACCAACCCTCTGCCCGCGCAGGGAATGATCCTGCCGTCCAGCGCGACCGGCCTCTCCGGCGGCTACCAGCTTGGCTACAATCGCCAGCTCGCAAACCGTATCGTGCTCGGAATCGAGGCGGACTCCACGTTCACCGGTCCGCGCGACGTCGTCGCGCATGGACGGTCACCGACCCCCTTCAACACCACAATCGACTATGTCGGCACCGTGCGCGGCCGCATCGGCTATGCCTTCGACCGCTTCATGCCTTTCGTCACCGGCGGTTTCGCCTGGGGCCATACGCATATCAACATCAATGATGCCGACGGTGTCTCGGAGCTGTTTCCGGTCGGAAAGTATCAAACCGGGTGGACGGCGGGCCTCGGCCTTGAATTCGCCGTCAGCGGCAATTGGAGCGCAAAGGCCGAATACGACTACGTCGCGCTGTCGCGACGAACCTACGATCTCAGCGGCTTTGGCCTCGCCAATGTCGATGTCGAACCGCGCGTTCATCTGTTCAAGCTCGGCCTGAACTACCACTTCGGCGATACGCCCTGGATGGCGCCGATCAACGGCAAGACGAAACTGCCGGAGTCCGGCGACTGGAATGTCCACGCCCAGACGACCGTGCTGCCGCAGGGCTACGGGCCGATCCATTCGCCCTATGCGAGCCCGCAGAGCCTGCCCGGCAGCGGCCAGTTTCAGGCGACGTGGACGACCACGGCGTTTCTGGGTGCGCGGCTGTGGGACGGCGGCGAATTCTACTTCAATCCCGAGCTGGCCCAGGGCTTTGGTCTCAACGGCACGCTCGGACTTGCCGGCTTCTCCAATGGCGAAGCCCAGAAGGCTGGCGCGCCGTTCCCGAAAATCCGTCCGCAGCGCTACTACTTCAAGCAGACCTTCGGCCTCGGCGGCGAGCAGGAAGAGGTGGCCGACGCGCCGAACCAGCTCGCCGGCAAGCGCGACATCGACCGCATCACGCTGATCGTCGGCCGTTTTGCCGTCGGTGATTTCTTCGACGGCAACTCATATGCAAAAGACCCGCGCGCCGACTTCATGAACTGGGCGATGTGGTCGTCGGGGGCGTACGATTTCCCCGCCGACCTGCCCGGCTACACGCGTGGCGCCGTGGTCGAGCTCAACCGCAAGGATTGGGCCGTGCGCGCCGGACTGTTCCAGGTCCCCGATGCGCCCAACAGCGACACACTGGTCTACAAGACGGGCGGCGCGGTCGTCGAATTCGAGGAGCGCCATTCGATCTTCGAGCAGCCGGGCAAATTGCGTGTCGGCGTCTTTGCCAATGGCGGCAACACCGCGAACTATCGCGAAGTCCTGACACTGGCGGCCGCCAACCCTGCGCTCAACATTAACGACATCGCCACCGCAACCCAGCGCATCCGCTCCAAATACGGCTTCTACGTCAATCTCGAGCAGCAGATCGTCAACGACGTCGGGCTGTTCGCCCGCGCGAGTTGGAACGACGGCCAGAACCAGATTCTGTCATTCACCGACATTGACCGCGGTCTCTCCGGCGGCCTGTCGATCAAGGGCGGCCGCTGGGGACGGCCGGACGACACGGTCGGCATCGGCGGCGCCATCAACGGCTTGTCGGCCGGGCATCGCGACTTCCTCGCCGCCGGCGGCATCGGCCTCCTGATCGGCGACGGCCGTCTCAACTACAACAACGAGCGGATTCTCGAGGCCTACTATGCCTATTCGGTGATCGAGGGCGTGACGATGACCGCCGACTATCAGCTCGTCGTCAATCCCGCCTACAACGCCGATCGCGGGCCGGTCTCGATCTTCTCGGGCCGCTTGCACGCGGAATTCTAACTGAGAGGACCGCATCGTGAGGCTACAGGATATTCGCAGAACCACAATCGGGTTGGCAGCACGTCCCAATGTCTGGGACGTCGCGGCGCTGATCCTCGTCATCGGCGCCATGGTGCTGATCGTCTATGGCGGCCAGCAGACCGTCGCGCCCCTGTCCGAACTGGAGCGCGCGCCGGTCTCGCTCGATCCGGCAAACCTGCCGCTCTACGCCTTGCGCACGACGTTGCGGATGCTGCTTGCGATGGTGTGCTCGACTGTCTTCACTTTCGTCTACGCGGCGATCGCCGCCAAGAGCCGGCGCGCGGAGCTGGTCATGATCCCGCTGCTGGATATCCTCCAGTCGGTGCCGATCCTCGGCTTCCTCACCTTCACTGTCGTCTTCTTCATGAATTTGTTTCCGGACCAGGTGCTGGGCGCCGAGCTCGCCTCCGTGTTTGCGATCTTCACCAGCCAGGCCTGGAACATGACGTTCAGCATGTACCAGTCGATCCGCAACGTGCCGAAGGACCTCGAGGAGGCCACGCAAAGCTTCCATTTGTCCGGCTGGCAGCGCTTCTGGCACCTCGACGTCCCCTTCGCGATGCCGGGACTGATCTGGAACGCGATGATGTCGATGTCGGGTGGCTGGTTCTTCGTGGTCGCCTCGGAAGCGATCACCGTCGGCACGACCACGGTGACCTTGCCGGGGATCGGCTCCTATGTCGCGCTGGCGATTCAGCAGCAGGATTTGTCGGCCATCCTCTACGCCCTCCTGGCGATGCTGCTCGTGATCATCGCCTATGATCAGCTGCTGTTCCGCCCCATCGTCGCCTGGGCCGACAAATTCCGCTTCGAGCAGACCGCCTCAGGCGAGGCGCCGGCCTCCTGGATGCTCGACCTGTTCCGCCGGACTCGGGCGCTGCGTGCGCTGACCCTTCCTTTCGCGGCGCTGAACCGCGCGATCTCGAACTTGCGCATTCCGCTGCCAAAGCTGCCGCCCGCGGCACCAGGTAAAGACCAGACGTCACGCCTCGTCGATACGGTCTGGATCGCATTGATCCTCGCCGGCACGGCCTATGCCGCCTGGCTGACCTATCGCTATCTCTCGGCCAGTCTCGGAATGTCCGACGTTCTCGTCGTCATCAGGGACGGGCTCATCACGTTGTTGCGCGTCGCCATCCTGATCAGCCTCGCCACGCTGATCTGGGTGCCGGTTGGCGTGTGGATCGGGCTTCGCCCGAAGCTGGCCGAACGGATCCAGCCGCTGGCCCAGTTTCTGGCGGCCTTCCCGGCCAATCTCGCCTTCCCCGTCTTTGTCGTCGCCATTGTCAGCTTCAAGCTCAATCCAGACATCTGGCTGAGCCCGCTGATGATCCTGGGCACGCAGTGGTACATCCTGTTCAACGTGATCGCGGGCGCGAGCGCCTTTCCGACCGATCTGCGCGAAGCCGCCGGCAGCTTCCATCTCCGGGGATGGCGGTGGTGGATCAAGGTCATCCTGCCCGGAATCTTCCCGTACTACGTCACCGGTGCAATCACGGCATCCGGCGGCTCCTGGAATGCGTCGATCGTCGCGGAGGTCGCAAGCTGGGGCGACACGCATCTGAAGGCCACCGGGCTCGGCGCCTATATTGCTTCCGCAACGGAAGCCGGCGACTTCCCGCGCGTCGTGCTCGGAATTGCCACGATGTGCATCCTGGTGACGTTGTTCAATCGACTGATCTGGCGGCCGCTCTACGCGTTCGGCGAGCGGCGCCTGCGCCTTGGCTAACGAGACTTGAGTAGAGGAGAGCCCATAATGCTCGACCAAACTGCCACATTGATCGATATCCGCTGCGTCTGCCGCTCCTTTCCAAAGGGTAGCGGCGATGAATTTCTGGTGCTAGAGAACGTCGACCTAACGATCCGGCCAGGAGAGATTGTTGGACTGCTCGGCCGCTCCGGGTCCGGCAAATCGACACTTCTACGGATCATCGCCGGACTGGTCAGCCCTTCGTCAGGCGAGGCAACGTGCCGGGACCAAGCCATCATTGGCCCACCGAACGGCGTTGCCATGGTGTTTCAATCATTCGCACTGTTTCCCTGGCTGACGGTTCTGCAAAATGTCGAGCTTGGACTGGAAGCGCTAGGCGTCGATGCCACCGAGCGCCGCAAGCGCGCACTGGCGGCGATCGACCTGATCGGCCTCGACGGCTTCGAGTCGGCCTTCCCAAAAGAGCTCTCGGGCGGAATGCGCCAACGCGTGGGCTTTGCTCGCGCTCTTGTTGTGCACCCCGACTTGTTGTTGATGGACGAACCCTTTTCGGCGCTCGATGTACTCACCGCTGAGACGCTGCGGACCGATCTGATCGATCTCTGGATCGAGGGTCGACTACCCATCAAGTCGATCCTGATGGTGACGCACAATATCGAGGAGGCAGTCCTGATGTGCGATCGCATCCTGGTATTTTCATCCAATCCAGGGCGTGTCGCCGCCGAGATCAAGGTCGACCTGCCTCATCCACGCAACCGGCTTGATCCGCATTTCCGCCAGCTTGTCGACAGCATCTATGCCCGCATGACCCAGCGCGCCGAGCCGAAGGCATCTTCGATCGAAGGCATTTCCGGGACCGGTATCGGCATGACTCTGCATCACGTCTCATCCAACGTGCTGTCCGGCCTGATCGAGACGCTGGCGGGACCGCCCTATCACGGACACGCCGACCTGCCCGTGCTCGCAAGCCAGCTCCAGCTCGAAGCAGACGAAATCCTGCATCTCGGCGAATCTCTTCAGCTTCTGCGGTTGGCCCAACTCAGCGAAGGGGACTTGATGCTGACGGAAGCAGGCAAGCGTTTCGCTCATCTCGAGACCGACGCACGCAAAAGGTTGTTCGCCGAACATCTCGTCGCATACGTTCCGGTGATGGGATTGATTCGCCGCGTGCTCGACGAACGTCCCTCGCACACTGCGCCCGTGGCGCGGTTCCGCAACGAGCTCGAAGACTATATGTCCGAGGATTATGCGGACGAAACGCTCAAGACGATGGTGTCCTGGGGCCGTTATGCCGAGCTGTTCGCCTATGACGAGCAGTCCGAGACTTTTAGCCTTGAAAATCCGGGCTAATAAGCTGCTAGGGTCGAGCTCGGCGCGCGGGTAGTCGAAGCTGCCGTTGGGCGCATCTCGATCAACGGAAAGGCCGCCCTTGCCGCCAGGCTGCCGCAACAGCATCCGGAGAGTCTCGAGCGCCTCAAGCGCGGATCGATGGTCTGACGATGTGCGGCTATCGGATATTGAGTCGAAATTCGTCTGCCAGACGTGCGGCAGAAGAGGCGCCGATGTCCGACCAGACTTCGATTGGAATAGGCCGACCGTGCCAGCTATGGGGTACCGATGAAACTTGCCACCGAACGATCCTTCGCCAACCCAGAAGTCGCGGCCCGCAAGCTGATAGAACTCGCGACGACTATTGAAGCTGTCCAGGACGGCCGCATCCACATCGAGAAGGTCAACGCGCCCTTCCTTTACACGCTAAAAGCCAGTGGCTCGGAGTTTGGGGCCGGCATCAAGTATGCGGTTGAATGCGGCTGGCTCGAGCTGCACGAGAGCGGGACCTATGTCCGGCTGATCGGCACCAGCGCAAAAGCGGCCCCAGCAAAAGACTAAGTTGCCGGGGCCGTTTGGAGGCTACCTTGGCGGTAATGGGGTCGCCAGGTGGTCATGAGCATAGGAAAAACCGGCAATCAAATCTGTCTGCTTTTGCACAAAGCGTTATAGTTCCAGATCGGGAACGGAACCGATCACCATGAAAGACATGCAGGCTCAGTTGGAAAAGCTGCGAACGGATGCTGCCGAGTGCGCCTTGATTCGTGATCTGGCAACTGAGCCCAGGAAGCGAGAACTGTTCACCAAGCTGGCCGAGCATCTGACAATCCTGGCCGATGAGGTTGAACGCGCCATTGGTGCCGCGGGACATGATCTGAAGCGGAAGGAATGACCGAACGAGGCTGGGGTCGGCGTTTCAAGGATCCGGTCACGATCGACAATCACGTACTGGTGACGCTGCTCGACGCCGGCGAGTACATCGCCACGCTGCCGAAGAAAGAGCACGCCGTACTGGAGTGGCAAGCGGCGATGGAAGCCTTGATCGTGGTGGCGGAAGGTGGTGGCCCGACGATGTTTGCCCGCATCGGGGTCATGCGGGCATTGAACCGCCACTATGTCCCGGAGCTTAGCCCGAAGGGCAAAGAGCCTCATTGGGGCCGGCGAAAGCTGAAGAGGGATCAATAAGAGGCCGTCTCAGTTGGCGGCCTCAAAGCTTGAACAACAAGATTGCCACTAGAACGACGGGGAAAAGCCCGACCAAGCAAATGAAAAACCGAAACGCCCATTCCTCACGCATCACCTTAGCGTAGCTGGGGCTTTCTTCCTTGGCATGTGCAGTCTGTGCCGCCGGCCGCCAGGTGGCAGCTCGAACCCTCGCGAAATCGGAAAAGCCGCAGCGTGGTTCCAGCCCCCACTGCGGCATTCCCGGAATAACGAAAAAACTTGGTGCTCAAATCGCGCCGGTGTTCCTTCAGTAGAACACCCCGTTCCGAAAATGGAGTCCGGACAACTACCGGACTCCGGTTTTCTACGCATTGTCACTTGGAGGGCCAACATGGCACGCCATAGCAATTCCAGCCCCAATGCTCCCGGCTGCCGATCCAATTGCGGATTAGAGCGCAGGGAGTGGTAGGCCCGCCAGCGCTCGAAAGCTTCGCAGGAAACTCAACTGAGGCCGCCAGCTGGGGCTGCCTACGTCACGCTTGCGGTGGCCAACCATCTCCCAGAGATTGCCACGAGTAGACCGCCTAAAACGGTTCGAGGGTGACGGCGGGACAAAAGACCGACCGCGGCAACTCGGCCATTTTAAGCTTGTTTCGCAAATACTTAATTATTTATTTCCCTGGTATTTAAAATGTGCTGTAGCAATATTCGGGGAATCCTCGTCGTTTACGATTTGTCGCCCACTGAGACATTCGCGTCCTGACGACCTCTCAGCGTTCGTCGCGCAAGACCAGTTGGATCATGCAACGAAATTCGGTTTTTCAAAAACGTAACTTCTATCGGCTCAAGCTTCAGCGACCTACAGAAAATTCGGGACCGCCCTCGGTTCCGTTGCCGGTCACGATCATTTCCGGAATTTGCATGATCGCGATGATCGGCGGATTTGCGCTGCAGATTGCCGGCATCGACACTGGCCGTCCGATGGACCTCGGTGCAGATGGCTCCCTTCGCAGCCAAATCGTGCTGAGCTTGTGCTATTTGGTTGCGATTCTTCTCCTGATCTCGTCCAATTTCTGGACAACCGTTCGTCATAGCTGGCCTGTATTTATCCTTCCTCTGCTGGGCTTCCTATCAATGTTGTGGTCGCCAGACCCGCTGTTGACTCTGCGAAAGAGCGTTGCCCTGTCTGGGACCGTACTTTTTGGAATTGCCATTTGCTCAAAGTTTGGAACGGTAGGCTCGCTGCGTTTATTCCTCTGGACGCTGTCCTCTATTATCGTTGCAAGCTTTGTCTGGGTCTTTGTTTTTCCTTATCAGGGTGTCCATCAGGCCACAGATGTTTTTCCTTTTGAGGCGGTCCACGCGGGTTCCTGGCGCGGGGTGATTGGCCATCGGACCGCCTTGGGGCAGCTGGCCGCGCTGTCGTTCGTACTCGTGCTCTTTTATGGCCGCGTTGCCTTCACAAGTTATGCAGTTCGCGTTGCCATCATCACTATCAGTCTGGTGTGCCTGTACGGAGCCAACTCCGGTGCCGCCTACGCCGTAGCGGGTTTCATGCCCGTCCTGCTGGCCACGCTGATGCTCGTGGGTCGATGCTCATTTCAAATACGAATAGCCGCATTGCCGTTCCTGACGCTTGCGCTTCTGATGATCGCATTATTCGGCGGCGATCTTGCAACGCTCACACTTAATGCTCTTGGAAAGGAGCCCGATTTGACGGGCCGCGTTCCGCTGTGGGGCTACCTGATTGGGCTAGCCGACCAGCGCCCGCTCCTTGGCTACGGTCTCGCAGCAGGTTTTACCAAGATAGTATCACCTCAGATCGAAGGTATAGGATACGGTCAGTTCCTCAACGCGCATAATGGCTTTATGGAGATACTAATTTCGTTCGGGTATGTTGGTCTCGCACTATGCTTGGCCCTGCTCGCCTGGCAATTTTGGATTGCGGCGCGACTTCTGATATCTGGAGATGAAGAGAAGTCGCACATCAACGCGTTTCCGTTGGCGATTTTCATTTATATGATTGGGGCCAACGTTGTAGAGTCGGCGTTTCTAGCGCCAAATAGCTGGTATGCGGTCTTGCCGGCGATGGCGATGGTGACCGCGAGCTCCGAGCTTTCCGCATTGAGACGCTTGGGCGCGCGTTCTAGATCGCTCAACAGTCCCCCCGGACTGCTCAAGCGCCAGTACAGGCGAGAGCCTAAACGACGATTGGGAGTTGGCTCCAACCCCGCCTAGCCGGCCGCCGGCTCCAATCAACTCCTAACGCCGGAAGGTCCGCCGAGATTGTCGAGCGGCCGTTAGAAATCAAATTTGTCTACGCCGAAATGTTCTCCGCTGGCCGCAAGATATCAAAGCGGAGGCAGGTCGGACATCCACGGAGTCGTCGATAACCTAAGATTGGGCATTCCATTGAACGCTTGTCACTTTCGAGAACTACGGACGATGGCGATGGCTACAGCTCTTGCCATCTGCTGCTCGGGCCTTCCCTCTCACGCGTCAATGCAGAAACCGCAGCTGAGCGACGGCCCTGCCTTCTCCGATAATCACAAGACCCTGGTCTGCTTAAACACATTTCAGCCGTTCGGATACGGCTTGTCGATCGGCCCCCCAGGATCGGCTGTTTACGACGAGGATCCCTTTCGAAACGGCGGCTCCGACCAAGCAATCATGCCAAAATCGCGGCTCGCTTTGATCAACTCGTCTGGCTTTGACTGCCTCAGAATGGTGATAGACGTTGGCGCGTTGATGTCGGCTCGCTCCGAAACCTTACTTGATGCATTAGTTGCGCAGATAATGATCGGCATTTCCCGGAGAGTAGACAGTGGACTGAGGGTCCTAGTGGATATTCATCCCTTCCCTCGAGGAGCTCACCCGGTCTCCGGCTTCGCGGATGTCGATTTGCTGGATGGCGAGACCGGGGAGAAGTTTCAGCGCTTGATCCACGTCGTCAGCAAGCTTGCCATTTCCATCGGGGCGCGCTTTCCGCCAGCTCTGGTTGCTATCGAGCTTTTCAACGAACCCCCGTCACCCACTTCATTCAACGATCAGCGCCCCTGGAACGAGCAAATCGAATTCTACTGGAAGCAGATCCGCCTGATCCTGCCAACTCACACATTAATCGTGGCCGGAACCGGCTTCGCGGAGCTCGACGGATCGGTCAGCGGGGACTCGTCAGCGGGTGTTGTCAATCTAAGGCCCGACCGCTTTGACGCGAATACCGGCTATGCGATCCACCCCTACGAGTCCGCCACCTTCACGCATCAAGGGTATGCTGGATTCTTCTCTCATGTCGGCGGTCTTGAGTTTCCTGCTGCAATGGACAGAGATGGTAAGCTCGCCGCAGAAAATATCTTTCGAAGAAACGTGGCGGCAGATCCAAATCTGACCCACTCGGCAAAATCGCAACTAATCTACGACTTTCTGTATCGAACGGTTCACAGCTACAGCTTCGAGAAGTACAGGACAACCTTTGGCAATGCGGAGTTGTTGCTGAAGCGAATGAATGTCGTAAACACCTGGGCCGACCTTCATCACTTGTCACGCAAGCAAATCATGAATACGGAGTTTGGCGTAAATCGCGACCAAGCTGGTTGCGTCGGAAAGGCTCCCTCGAAAAGCGCCTTCAATTTCGTCCGGGCGATACGGGACAACTCATTTGCAAGCGGTATAGGACTGATCACTATCCATCAGATGCAAGGCGATTGTTTTGCGATCTCTTCTGCAGCTCCCCCGTTCGCATTTGAGGCGGATATGCTGGAGGCCCTGAGGCTGCCCGGAAGGTAGGTTCTCGAAGAGCACTTTGACTTTGAGCGACCGAAGCCATGGCTCGATCAAACGGCGCCTGAGGGCGAGCCCATCTATCCCTATCGGGCCCAACGCGTGATCGCGCGACTCAGGGACTGCAGGGACGACGGCATGGTCAGACTGAGACTCGCGACCTCATCCTTACGCAGTGGGCGTACAACAAACACCGTCAAGAAGAAGAGACCTGTAGCCAGCACGGCCAAGGTTAGGTTTCCGAAGTCTGGTCGGGCGTAGCGAGCAAGCAAAGCAAATAGAACGGAGCCGCCTGCCGCTGTTCCGACCTGGAGCGAGCGAACGGGGTCTATTGCCCGCCATGTCTCGACGCGTCGATGGGCAAGCATGATGATTCCGATACGGATTGCACTTTCAGTGAGCGGAATGAACAGGACTGCGAGAAGGCCCCAACGATCTGCAGTCAGGTAGAGAGCTGCGACCCCCAGCAGCGATACCGGCCAGAGCGCCAGGAAGACGGTGTGCTTAAGCTGAACGCTCGTAACAATCTCGCATATCCGGTAAATCGTCTGAAACAAGAGGATCAACATGACCAACGGGAGCAAGTAGTAGTACGGAGCATATTCCGGCCGTGATACAAGCGCGATGATCTCTCGTCCCGCGAGGCCGGTAAGAATTGAGAAAGCCAGAAAGCAGACCAACTCAAGCTTGAACACCAACGAAAGCGAGGAAAACACTCGCGCAGGCGCCATCGTGAACCTGGCGAACAAGGGCTCCAGACTTGGGAGGATCATCAGACCGGGAAACGCTCTTTGAATCGAAACGCAAAGCCCTTGCACAAACGAAAATGCGGAAAACGTAACAATATCGAGCCCGCCTTTGGCAAATATCCTGACAACCGAGGGACTGGTAATCAACCAACCAATGTTGGACGCGTAGATTGATGCGGCGAAAAGCGGAGCATCCTTCGCGCTCAGGCGGGGCAATCGCTGCTCGCTGGTCGCGATCAGAAGACTTGAGATATGCGGCCTGAGCCGGATCAATTTTAAGAGTATGATGATCACCGCAACGAACGTCGTCACAGCCGATATTGCGATCACTGTAGCGCCGCTGATTTCATGACCGGAAAGTGCAAGAAGGAGTACGCACGCGCTTCGCAAAAGGACATCGATCGTTCCCGATATCGCGGTCGTCGCGTGCACAATCCAGCTTTGCGCCAACATCTCCAAATCGGTCGTCACCGCATAGCCCGCATACCAAACAGCGAACGCGCAGATCGTAAGCATCCCTTCGCCCATCAGCAACGTGTCTCGCGCGAACGTCGCGAGCAGACCAATTGCACCCAGCGCCACCAGGATAGATCCCCCCCTTACGAGAGCCACCCTCTTCAACAGGGCCGCGAGGCCTTGATAGTCACCATCCGCTGTAAGCGATGGAACATAACGCAGCAACGTACGATCAATGCCGAACGAAAGTAGCCGCTCCATCGTCAAAAGGATTGCAAGGAAGATCGCATAGGTCGCGTAGCCGCTCGGCGGTAGCGTTTTCACCACAAGGATCTGAAAGAAGAATCCCAGGAACAGATTGATGAACTTGAACGCGTAGTGGATCTGGAACGCGCGATGAATATTGATGTGCTTATGTGGTCCTTCGGTATTCACGGCCTGTCGAATCCGCACAGAGACTTCCGATCGAGGTCACAGGCATCGCGAGCGTTCACGTCGATCGCCACCTTCGACCTTTCACTCTCCGTCGTGAGCGACAGAGCGCGCACTCTGGTTCCATCTGGAATGCTTACCCCGCCGAAAACCACTGCATAGCAACCAAACTCGACGCCGCTTCCCACTGAAGGGACCGCACTTGAGCTCTCACCCTTGTTTCCCAACGTCACTCCGTGCCGCAAAGTGCAATCGTCGCCGATCCGAACGTCAGGGTGAATGCATATGCAAAAGGGATGAAATATCCGCAAGCCCCAACCAATCCGTGTTCGCGCCAAGATATCGATCTTGAAGAAGAAGCAAACCGTTTTGTAAATACAGTTGGACACCGCGTAGAGGACACGCGTCTTGTCAAACTCAAAGAAAAAATTAGTCAGACGAAAGCCGGCAATAAACACCTTTACTCGGATCGATTTATTTCTCCGCAGCTCCCTTCGCAAATTAACAAGGAACATTTCTTCCCTCATTATCGCGACAACCGTAGCGTTTCGACCGTGAGCGGCTTGAGGGGAGAGATTCTAGGCCTGAAGAGCCCGAAGAGCATGCCTATCGTGAAAACATGCCAGCCAATAACCATATAGGTTCCATTCGAAAAGGATTTTTTCCAAACTGTTAGGGCCAGGATGATGGCGGCAACTCCAAGAAGAGCCAAGGCGGCAAACGCTGCTCCGTAAGACGTGAACAAAGCAAGCAACGCGAAGGCAGACCAGTATCCAAGCACAGCGACCCAGAGCTTAAATTCGCGAAGCGATCGTATCACACGCGCGAAGTAGCCAGCGTTGATCGATGCACGCAGCATTTCGCCTGGTGCGAAAATGTATCCCATCTTCACACGGTGAAAGAGCAAGCGATATGTGCTACTAGTATGACCAAAGTGCTTGGCGGCCGGGACATTCAACCGCACAAGTTTCCAACCGCTAGACCGAAGTCGCGCTCCAAGGTCGAACTCCTCGTACCCGTGTAGATTTCGATCCGTTAAGTAGCCGAGTTCATCGATCGCGCTCCGTCGATAGAGCCCCCCGCCTGCAAGGCGATCAACCTCACCTAATGGATTCAAGTGAAAAAGATTCCGTGCGCGGTTCTTGAATTCGATATTCTCCGTCGACATTTCGTCGATCCTGCCCCCTACCCCAGCCACGTCGGGATGGTCGTTGAGGAAGGCTAGAGCAGTCTTTATGAACTCCTTGTCCAGAACCATATCTCCATCCATGAGACAGAGAAAGTCGCCTTTGGCGTGTGCATAACCAATCTGCGGACCTGCTCCACAACATCGCTCACTGGCGTTCGCGATCCTGAAAATCGAGATTGGATAAGGGAGGGCGCACTCAAGCGTCTTGTCTACAGAAGCGCTATCTACGAGCACCACCTCGCCTTCCGGGCTCGGAAGCGCGGCCAAGGCGCTCTCGATTGCCGAAGCGATATGCACTTCCTCATTATAGGCTTTAATAATAATACTGACGCGGGTCACGAGAAACTCACCTGATTCAGCGTATCGGAGAACTACGAAGCGTTCGCGGCTTTCAAAATGCAATAAGCCACAGACTGCGTCGAACGCGGTTGCGGTGTGCCGCCAATTTAACGTTTGATTACGAAATGGCGAGTCCTGGAGCGTCGGGATGCTTAATAGGCGTTTCGCGCGCTCGCAACCTCAATGCACGTCCTCAACAGGATCTTCAGATCCAACAACAGGCTCCAGTTGTTGATATACCAGAGATCGAGCTCCACCCGGCGCTGCATTTGTTCGACTTGACGTGTCTCGCCCCGGAATCCGTTCACTTGGGCCCAGCCAGTGATGCCCGGCTTGACGTGATGGCGAAATGCGTAGTCCGACATTATTTCCCCATACTGGATGTCATGCACCAATGCATGCGGTCGCGGACCAACCAGCGACATATCACCCTTCAGGACGTTAAAGAGTTGCGGAAGCTCATCGACGCTCAAGCGGCGCAAGTGACGACCTACTCGTGTTACTCTCCGATCGAAGCGCGTCGCCTGGACAACCTTGTCAGCGTCTTCGGTTACGGTCATGGTACGGAATTTTAGAATCCTGAACTGCTTGGCGTTGAAGCCGTTTCGTCGCTGACGGAACAGGACCGGTCCCGCGGAATCCAACTTGATTGCAATCGCGGCAATGAGAATCGGCGGCCAGAGTAGAAGGAGGAGCACCAGGGCACCAACGACGTCAAACACACGTTTCAAAAGATGCTCGACGCGGGAGAGCGGACCGCGCTTGATTTCGATCGCAAAATTTGGCTGCCAAGCAAATGTGAGATTTCGCGTCAGACCCCGAACAATCCGATCCGGGAGCAATTGAACTGGAAGTGGCGAAGCCCGCATGCATTCGCGTATGAGTTCCAGCCTCCGCGACTCACTCCAGGAAACTGCCAATACGATCGCTTCGGCCCCTTCTTGCCTTGCGCTATCCATAGCTAGATTGAGCACGCTCAGTTCGCTGCGGGTCAGCTGCATGGTCGACAGGCTTGGGCTTGGAAGAGTTAAGCGGTCGATTTCGCTCAGGCCGAAATCCCCCAATAACTGCTCGCCGTCCAGCGCCGCCAACTCATCCCGCGATCCAACGAGGACGGCTCGACGACCAGCTAGCAGTCCTTCGGACACGACAACTTTAATGGCGCGCGTGACGGCCCACCGCGCGACCAGCAATAACGTGGCTGTCAGAGCGACAAAAGTGACAATCGAACCACGCGAAAAGATCGCGCCAACCTTGAGCAGGAAAGCCAGCAGGGCCAGTAAAAGACCGACGACAAGCCAACGTTTGATGATTTTCCGGTAAACGGCATGTGACGAGACAATGGAGCCGAATTGGTAGAATCCCGCCGCGTGTGCCATCCACAAGTAAAGGATTGCGGCGACGCTTCCCGACAGTGCAAAGGCATCAAAATTACTGACAACCAGGCCTGAAAACGCTTGATAGATAGAGCAACCTAGAATGCTCGACACGATAATTACGAGAAAATCGACCCCGGCGCAAAAGTACCCAGCCATCGCGTGAGGAAATCGGAGCCGTGGCTCCTTGCTTGCCGAGCCGACGCTGTCACGAGAGAGGATCGCCTCGCTCGACGCCAACTCGCCGCTACTGTTTGGCATGAAAAATCACTCAAAAATATGCGATTCGAAAACTCGCTTGTTAAACAAGCGTGCTTTGAGCATATTTTTGATTGACTGTTAAACTAACTTTCGATTAATTCTGATTAAATTTTTAACGCGACATGCCGCGGCGCGCCCTTTGCGCCGACTTCTACCTCAAATGGATGCTGGCAACGCTTTTTCGTAAGGGTTGTACTTGCGAAAATTGAGGCTTAGCCAGTGCGACTGCGGAATGGTGGACTTCCGCGTTCCAAGGAGCCGGGCATCAATTCCGCGCTGAGACTTGCGGCCATGGCACCAGATGGAGATATTAATCGAGGCCAACCTTAACGGCCTCGAGACTTGCCGTCCGCTCACGTCTTGAGCTCCACGACACGATGGTAGCCCAAAGCCTAGCATTTCCTGGTGTCTGCATGCGGGCGAACCGATAAGGCGTCTTCGACCAAACTCGGATTTCGGCGGTTAGGTTATCGAGAACGAGGTCAGCCGACGCCGTCCGCACCACCAGAACAAGGTGATGCTCGCCTGAGGAAGTAATCACCTCGCTCAGAAGCAAGGCGCGCGCCGGCCAACCTCGCGCAAGTAGCTCATGCCGCTTAGTCACCGCATAGTCGTTACAGTCGCCAGTTCGGGGGCCAACGATCCAGGTTTCAGTTGCAAGGCCGCCGAGGTTGGCCGTTGGTACAATCGTGCCATTTACAGTGTTGTTGACTTGGACGACATCGGACCATCGCGACGAAGTCAGCTTAACGGGCCCGCCGCGAAAGATCAGCCTTCGAACTGTGCATTCTGCAGGGTAATCCATGCAGAACCTCACATGAGCCATCGGCGCCAACGCCGGCGCGCTGAGCTGAATTCGTTCCAATTGCGCCCGCAAGCCGCGCGACATATTGGAAATTCCCGCATTTGCTCCATCGGAGATTGCGGCAGATAGCAGCGCAATCATCACCGCGGCAATCTTTGGAATCTCACGCATGTCGAATTGCTCCCCCCCGCATTACCGAGAGCATCATGCGCATGGGCAATTTGAGATTTGGCCCTACTTTGTCGAAGCTTTTTACTCAACTGTCGCGGACTTTATTAACCAACCGCCTCGCCCGCTACACCCGCGCTTGCGAAGGCTACGGCGAATGTCGCTCCGCATGCAGCGAGCCGATACCGAGCAGAGGAAGATGCCTTGTGCAGCGCGCGGCTTGCGAAAGGTGCTTGACCGAGGCTGAACACTTCAGGCTGCCGCAGTTTCCAGCGGCACCCTTCCTTAAATACCGGCAGCATTTAATTTGAGGCGGCGATGCTGAGGACGCATTGAAATTCGCCGTTGAGAATTAAGTATTTTGGTCGATTTGATGCAAAATAGAATTATACCCCGCTATGTTGATCTACGGACATGAGGTTGCGAAGAAATTACGAGGAGATGAATGCTCTCGGGAACTACACCCAAGGCCTCGAAACAACGTGTTGCGTTGATTAGCGGCATTACTGGACAGGATGGAGCCTATCTGGCCGACTACCTTCTAGGCCTCCGCTACACCGTGCACGGCATCAAGCGGCGGTCGTCCTCGTTCAATACCGCGCGGATCGATCACCTCTACAAGGATCCGCACCACGGCAACGTGCCGTTCTTGCTGCACTATGGTGACATGACGGATTCGACCAACCTGATCCGGCTCATGCAGCAGGTCAGGCCGACCGAGATCTACAACCTCGCGGCCCAGAGCCATGTCAGCGTCAGTTTTGAAAGTCCAGAATACACGGCAAATGCCGACGGGATCGGCGTTTTGCGTATGCTTGAAGCGATTCGGATTCTCGGCATGGAGAAGGAAACGCGATTCTATCAGGCATCGACCTCCGAGCTTTACGGCCTGGTACAGGAAGTTCCGCAAAGGGAAACGACGCCGTTCTATCCTCGATCGCCCTATGGTGTCGCCAAGCTATATGGCTATTGGATCACGGTGAACTACCGAGAGGCGTACGGCATGTATGCTGCGAACGGCATCCTGTTCAACCACGAGAGCCCGATACGCGGCGAGACCTTCGTAACGCGCAAGATCACGACCGGCGTGGCTCGTATCGAGGTCGGCCTCGAAGGCACGCTCTATCTCGGCAACCTCGAGGCCAAGCGCGACTGGGGCCATGCGCGTGATTACGTCGAAGGCATGCACAGGATACTGCAGGCAGACGCGCCTGACGACTTCGTGCTGGCGACCGGAGAGACGCGCTCGGTTCGCGAATTCGTCGAACTGGCCTTTGCGGAGGTCGGCCGTACAATCGAATGGCGCGGCAGAGGCGTCGAAGAAACTGGTGTAGACCGAACTTCGGGCAAGACAGTCGTGCGGATCGACCCCAGGTATTTTCGCCCGACAGAAGTCGACCTCTTGATCGGAGACGCAAGCAAGGCGCGCGAGAAGCTGGGATGGCAACCAAAGATCCCGTTCGCTCAGCTGGTGAAGGAGATGATGGCAAGCGATCTGGCGATCGCCAAGCGGGAGGTCGCCAATGGCAGACATCCCGTTTGAGCTCCAGGGCCGGCGCGTCTTCGTCGCCGGCCACCGTGGGATGGTCGGATCTGCGCTAGTGCGCCGGCTTGCGCGCGAAAATGTGGAACTGCTGACCCTGCCCCGCAGCGAGGTCGACCTGCGCGATCAGACCGCGGTAAACGCCTGGTTCGCCCGCAAACGCCCGCACGTAGTGTTTCTTGCGGCAGCGAAAGTCGGCGGTATCGCTGCCAACGACAAGCTGCGCGCGGAATTCCTTTACGACAATCTGGCGATCGCAGCCAACGTGATACACGCGGCATACGTCGGTGGGGCCGACAAGCTGATGTTCCTCGGCTCGTCGTGCATCTATCCCCGGCTGGCGCCGCAGCCGTTGCGCGAGGACTCGATACTGACCGGTCCGCTTGAGCACACCAACGAGCCTTATGCGATTGCCAAGATCGCTGGCATCAAGATGGTCGAGGCCTACCGTAGCCAGTACGGCGCCGACTTCATCAGCGTGATGCCAACCAATCTCTATGGCGTCGGCGACAATTATCATCCTGAATACAGCCACGTGGTGGCCGCTCTAATCCGCCGCTTCCACGAGGCGAAGGTCTCCGGTGCAAAGAACGTTGTGGTCTGGGGGACGGGCGCACCGCGCCGGGAATTCCTTTGTGTCGACGATCTTGCGGACGCCTGCATTCACCTCATGAAGACCTACTCCGGCGATGAACCGGTCAATATCGGCACCGGCGAGGACATCACCATCTCTGACTTCGCCCGCCTGGTCGCCACCGTGGTCGGCTATATAGGCGGGATCAGCTTCGACCCATCAAAACCCGACGGCACGCCACGCAAACTGCTCGATATTGAAAAGATCACCAAACTCGGCTGGCGCGCTGTCACTCCGCTTGCTGAGGGTATCGCGCTCGCCTACCGGGCGCATCTCGATCGGTAACGACGAACGCATATACTCTCAAGTCGGCGAAAAGAGGTACGACCAATTTCGTCGTGTAATGAGCCAACGACGAGGTTAAAGCGGAATTCTATTGACGTCGCATCAGGGGGAGATCGTCACGTTTGCATTGATGTCGCAGACTCGAGTTTCAGCGCGGATACTATTCCTTGTCGTAGCTCTAGCACCCCTGCCGTTCGGGTCGATGGATGCTTGGGTCGAGGCGCTTTGGTGTATCGTTCTCGGCGCCGCCGCAATTGCAGCCTCCCCCGACCGCCTCCGGCGCCATCATGCCCCCATCTTTTTCGTCCTCGGGATTGTTGTTGTTGCCTACGCAATGGTTCTGCATGAACAACTTGCACTATCCCCCTGGTTTGGTGCTTCGCGTCCCTCGCCCTTGTGGACGCGAACCAGCGAGCTGCTGGGTGTTCCGTTGGCTTCCACGGTATCTATTGCACGCCATCAACCGATCTATGCACTTGGAGCTCCCTTTATCGTTATTCTCACCATCATCTGCGGCATCATCGTCGGGAGCGACCGAAGCTTGGCGACCCAACTACTCAAAGTTGTCGCCTGGTCCGGAGCTACGTACGCGATATTCGGCCTTGCGTCGTTCCTGATTGATCCGACAAAGGTGCTGTGGGTCGAGAAAGAGGCTCATCTCAGTTACTTGACTGCTACGTTCACCAACCGGAACACTGCAGCCGTGTATTTCGGCAGCTGCTCGATTGTATGGCTTCTATTTACGTCCGAAAGCATTCGTACTTTCGTTAAACACAACGGGTTCGCTTGGGGGCAGGTCTTTTCTCGGATTCTCTCGGAGGCACCTCGCGACGTCCTGCTACCGTTCTTCATGTTGTCACTTTGCGTAACAGCGATGTTCATGACGGGCTCCAGGGCTGGGATTGTTCTCTCCCTCGCCGGCCTCGTCCTCGCGCTGCTCCTGTATTTCTATCGAGATCTACCGGGGCGGTCCGGAGCCCTCATTGCCTTCGCTATCAGCCTCGGTGTGGTGATCGCCCTCTTCCAGATCCTGGGGGCCAGCGTAAGCGGACGATTCAGCGCCGAAGGGCTTTCTGATGCGATGCGGCTCGATACCTACCGGTCAACCGTAGCGAGTATCGCGGATCATCCCTGGCTGGGTACCGGCATTGGAACCTTTCCTTCGATGTTTCCTGCTTATCGGTCCCTGCACGGATCGATGTGGGGGACGTGGGACCGCGCTCACAACACGCTGCTGGAGATTGCCTCTGAAGGAGGTCTCCCGCTTACGATGACGATCGTTGCAGCCTGGGGTTTGGCGCTCGCTGTCCTGATCAGAGGGATAAAGGTGCGCAGGCGAGATCGTATCGTTCCCATTGCCGCATTGTCGATTTCAGCGGTCGCTTTGGCTCATTCCCTGGTGGATTTCTCGATCCAGGTACCCGGATTTGCAATCACGGTATTTGGGCTTCTCGGCGTGGGACTGAGCCAATCGTTCCCGAGCGGCAATCGGATTCAATGAGCCCCGCGCTCCCGGCCCAACACCTATCTGGCAGGATTTACGATATTTAAACTTCAACCGCCCGCCGAGCGATCGGGCGCGCGGACCAATTGTGTCTGCCTCCCCACCGTGATATTGATTTTTAATTAAACTTTTTCGTAAGTTAATGGGAGATTTAATATGCCATTTGATCTTTATCGCAAATGTGCATTTGCCGCCACTGGCTGGATCCTGTTACTGGCTGCCGTGGGGCTCTCCACGCATGGAGCTATGGCACAGCCGTCCCTGACCTCGGCCGATTTTCAGAGCAATCCCGGAAGCGTACTGGAGCGAAACAAGGATGGAGGCGCCATCCTGCTGACATTAATTCGAAATCTCGCGGTCGACGATCCGGCGACGCTAGCATCGATTTTAACTCTGCTGTCGACCGCCAACAAGGATCAAAAATTGGCGATCGGTGGCGGGCTCGCTCAAGCAGCCAAGATCGTGATCGTCTCTAATCCAACCTACGCCAACGAAATTCAGCAGGCGATCATCCGGACAAAGGATCAGGACGTCGTTCTCGCTTTTGCAGCCACATCCGGAGATCAGCCGACTGGCGAAACGGGTGCGGGTGGCGGCGCGGGCGACACAGGCGCCGGATCGGGTGGCGGATCTGGCGGGCAGACCGGCTCCACGAGCTCCAGGTTTGGGACGCCGTCTGCGCCATCGATCGGACAAGGTGGTGTGACGATCGGAAACTTCTCAATCTCATCGGCCGCATCCAGCGCGTCAGCCCCCAGTTCAAACACGACAAATAGAATATCGAACAGTGTAAGCCCCTAGAGCCACACTGACTCCCGATGGCCAGCATTCCACGATTAAGCGCGACGCTCGTCGGTTATTCGGCGACCAGATTTCCCATTGGAACGACGGCGCGCCTTGACGCAACACGTCGATCATCCGAAAGTCCCCATGTTGTATTCTGATAAGTCACGGGTCGATTTTGAGTTGCCGCGACCGCCCGAATCGGCGGCAGAAGGCCTCAATCGCCTTGTTGGATTCTTGCAACGCCAGTACTTGATCATATTGATCACAGCGCTCTCGATCCTTGCTCTCGGCCTCGTATACGTGGTGACTGCGCCCCCTCGTTTCACAGCCCAGACCACCCTGATCATAGACACCCGCAAGGTTCAGCTCTTTCAACAGCAGTCCATTCTGGGAGACATCCCGATCGACTCGGCGTCAGTGGAGAGCCAAATCGAAATATTGAAGTCGGAAAAGGTAGCTCTCTCCGTAATTAAAACACTTCATTTGATCGAGGATCCGGAATTTTCCGGATCACGATCCGGACTTTTTTCCTCAGCTTTTGGCTTGGTGTCCGCCGTGCTCGGCTCAAGGGACACCGCCTCAAACTTTGAGCTTACGCGGTCGGCGATCCGGACCTTTCAGTCTCAACTCACCATTAAGCGGATTGGCCTGTCATATGTGATTGAGATCAGCTTCAAGTCGCTGAGTCGCGATCGCGCTGCGGAGATCGCCAACGCCGTAGCCGAAGCCTATATCGTCGACCAGTTGGAGGCGAAGGACCAAGCAACCCGACGGGCAAGTGCCTGGCTGCAGGACCGCATCGGTGAACTACGCAATCAGGCAACCTTGGCGGAGCGTGCGGTTGTCGACTTCAAGGCAAAGAACAACATCGTAAACACCGGTGGCTCCGGCGGGCGGCTCGTCACAGAGCAACAGGTATCCGAACTCAACAGTCAGGTCGTGGTCGCGCGGGCGCAAACCTCGGAAGCCAAGGCCCGGCTTGATCGGATCGAAGCGGTATTGCGAGCCGACTCTCCCAATTCAACGGTCAACTCAACGGTAGCAGACGCCCTCAAGAGCGAAGTGGTGACAAAGCTGCGTTCGCAGTACCTGGACATCGCAAATCGCGAAGCGGATTGGGCACGCCGGTACGGAACGGGTCACGAGGCAGCCGTCAACCTTCGAAGTCAAATGGCTGAGATTCAGAACTCAATTCTCAACGAACTTCAGCGCCTCGCCGAAACCTACAAAAGTGACTTTGAAATCGCCAAGCAACGCGAGGTCGGCGTTCAACGTGAGTTGGAGAATGCGGTCAGCCAATCGAAGGCGACGAACCAGGCCCAGGTGTCATTGAAAGAGCTAGAGAGCGCTTCCCAAACCTACCGAACTCTCTATGACAACTTTCTGCAGCGGTACATGGAATCAATTCAGCAGCAATCCTTTCCAATCAGTGAAGCGCGCGTAATCTCTCAGGCGGCTCCTCCGACGCAGAAAAGCGATCCAAAGCCAGCGCTAGCGCTCGGCCTCTCCGGAATCGGAGGACTGATTCTAGGACTTGGCCTGGCGATCTTGCGCGATCTTTCGGATCGGGTGTTCCGAACCGCCGAACAAGTCGAGGCGGAACTCAACGCCACATGTATTTCACTCGTTCCAAAGATCAGCGCCGGAAAGACCCCTCGCGATACTTTGAATAATCGGGTGGGAACAAGCGATCGCGCCAACCGAACAATCACGAGAAATCGAGGCTTGATTTGGACCGCTTCGAACAATCCATTCTCGCAGTTCTCGGAAGCGGTCCGCGCAATTAAGCTGGATATCGATGTAAGTTGGGATGCGAAATCCTCCAAGGTTATCGGAATAACCTCGGCGATTCCTAACGAAGGCAAATCGACGTTGTCGGCGTCGCTCGCACAGCTCATCGCCCAAACCGGAGCTAAGGTCTTATTGGTTGACTGCGATTTGCGAAACAGTGCGCTCTCCAACCGCATCGCTCCGGCAGCCGAATTTGGGATCATCGATGGGATAATGGGCAGAAAGCCGCTTTCCGAGCTTCTGTGGCGGGATTCGAAGACGAATATGTCTTTTCTGCCGGGCGCTGTCAGCTGGGACAATGAAGTGCATCCCAATGAGCTTCTGAATTCGAGTGAAGCCAGGCAATTCTTCGACGTCCTCCGCAAGAACTACGATTACGTTGTGGTCGATCTTTCGCCGCTTGCGCCGATCGTCGATGTACGTGCGACCACACAACTCATGGATGCCTATGTTCTTGCGATTAAGTGGGCGCATACGAAATTTGATGTCGTCGCCCAAGCGCTCAGGTCGGCGCCTACGATTCAAGATAACATGCTCGGAGTAGTGTTGACGCAGGCTGACGCTAAAGTGCTGCAACTCTATTCGGGATACGGGAATGTCTATTACGGCGAGAGGCCGGCCTCGTCAGTTTCCACTGCACGATAAAGATTTGAATGCTCGAACTGTCTAGAACACAGGTGTCTTTGCTTGTGCGCGCCTTCGTTGGCGGCTTTGCCCTGATCGCGATACTTTGGGGATGTTGGACGCTCCCGCTGTTTTGGAATCAAGGCTTCGATGAATCGGTCGCGCGCGGAATAATTTCTGGTCGCGCGTTTCGGCCCGAAATCCTTTCACCGCTCAAGTCGGACCTTGATGCGATCGAGCAGTTGCCGTTCTGCAGAGCTTCCGCCACGAGAAGCGCAGCAATCATTCGACTGAGGATTGCCGAGCAGACGCTCTCGGTAGGCAGGCCCGAGACCATCGATCAGGAGTTCGATGCGCTGCGGAGGGCCCTCGTCACCACACTGTCCTGCTCGCCAGCCGACCCATTCTCATGGCTCGCACTCTTTTGGCTAAGCAACAACCAGATTGGGTTCAAGTCCGAAAACCTCCAGTACCTGCGTCTGTCTTACGAGCTTGGTCCTAGTGAAGGATGGATTGCGCTGAAGCGCAATCATATCGCATTTTCCATTTTCGAGGCGTTGGATCCCGCGTTGGCGAAGACGGCGATCAGAGAATTTATTCAGATTTTGAATACCGGTCTCTACATGGAAGCCGTTGAGATATTCACCGGTCCAGCGTGGCGCGTTCGCGATCAGATATTGCCACTGCTAACCGAAGTTCCGATACGCAACCGCGAAATCTTCGCGGATGCACTTCGCAATCGGGGCTCCGAAGTCATTGTGCCGGGCGTATCCGACCGACGGCATCCTTGAACCTCACGCGGATCGATTTGACATGCGGAGACCAATTTGATTTCGCCCTCGACCCAAGATGATTCAATGCTCCGCAGCGGCGAAGAACGTAGTTTGCACCTGATTGAAGGACGACTTCGCGTCGCTGTTGCCACGCCGCTTGGTCTCGATGGGCGCGGTGGTATCGATCGCTTAAACGACAGCATATTTGAGACCATTGAGCAGCAACAACCCCACTTGAACGTTGAGGCAAGTCGCCTAGTCACGCGAGGTCAGCGCGGACTCATTGTGGCTCAATTTGTTTTCGCCATTGCTTTGTTGAAATTCGCGTGGCTGGTCCTCTTTCGACGAATTGACGTGCTGCACATACACCTATCGAACTGGGGAAGTAGCTATCGAAAGACGGTTGTGGGGGCAGCAGCTCGCCTCTTGAGGGTCCCCTACGTGGTCCACTTGCACGGATCTGGATTTGACGAATTTCTGGCGGTTGCCCCAACCAGGTTGGCGAGAGCCGTTGACCTTCTCTTTCTGAAGAGTGTGCAGATCGTCGTACTGGGCGAGTATTGGGCTCACGCCGTTCTGATGCGTGTGCCTCAGGTTCGCGACAAGATTACAGTTCTGCCCAATGCCACGAAGCTAAGTTCGAAACCGCAACTTCAAGCCCCTGATTCCCGGATAAGAATCACGTGCTTGGGGCAACTCGGCGAGCGCAAAGGTACCCCGCAGCTGATAGCTGCATTGCAGATGTTGTCGCAGAGACAGGACTGGACGGCAACGATTGCAGGTGACGGCTCCGTTGAAGAAAGCCGCAGGGCTGTGGCGAAACACGGTCTCGTCGGCAGGGTGCTTATTCCGGGCTGGTTGAGCTCTGAGCAAGCCGACGATCTTCTTTGCAAGACCGATATCCTGGCGCTCCCCTCGTACGCCGAAAACCTCCCCATGGTGATATTGGAAGCATTCGCCCACGGCGTGCCCGTGATATCTACCCCCGTTGGCGCAATTCCGGAAGTCATTGCCCCTGAACGAAACGGCTTCCTGGTGCCGGCGGGTGATGTGTCGGCCTTGAGCAGAGCGATCGAACGATTGATCGAAGATCCCGAGCTACGGTTGCGATTGGGAAGCACCGCTCGCGAAGATCAAGCTCAACGATACGAAATCAACTCCTACGTCGAGAAACTAACCGTCGTCTGGCGGAAAGCGTCCTTTATTCGCAAGTCCATGTGACCGCAACAACACCGAGAATAGTGGTCAACCGGCGGCCCGCACAATTTTAGATTGTCCAGTAAAGCCACCCTCCCCTTTGGCGTTAAATCTAAGCAAATCAAACCACGCATCTAAAGTCTATTTATCTTCCTCATTAAATATGCATTAAATCAGATATATAAATTGCGGATTTATATCTTGGGTGTTTTCGTGAATATTAATGTTGATGTGTCAGCGGCGAATTGCGTACCACTATCTCAGGCATTGCTGGTAGGCACTCCCGTCTCGACAATCAGTCTGAACCAACTCCTCGCCGCTTTTGAGACATGGACCCTGGACTCGCAGGACCGATATGTGGTCTTTCGCGATGTGCACGGCATCATCGCAGCCCGCAACAATGCTCAGTTGGATCTTGCTCACCAAACCGCCGATATTGTTGCACCTGATGGAATGCCGTTGGTTTGGGCCCTTCGAGCGGCGGGAGATGGTCCAGTGTATCGCGTCTGCGGCCCGGATGTGCTGCCCGCGGTCTGCCAGCACGGATTGTCGCGAGGCTGGCGTCACTATTTCTACGGAGGCGCCGAGGGCGTCGCAGATCTCCTTGCTGAAGCACTCGTCAAGAAATACCCCAACCTAAAGATTGCAGGAACGCAATGTCCACCTTTCCGGCCTCTCACCCCTGAGGAGGATGAGATCGCTTGCGCGAAAATCCGAGCTGCTGCGCCTGATTTCGTCTGGGTAGGACTTGGAACGCCAAAGCAAGAGATCTGGATGGGCCAAAACAAGGGGCGATGCGGTGGCGCAACTATGCTCGGCGTTGGTGCAGCGTTTGATTTCCACGCCAATCTGGTTCGGCGGGCGCCATCTTGGATGCAACGGAGTGGGCTGGAGTGGGCCTATCGCCTTTTCACCGAGCCAAAGAGGCTTTGGAAAAGATACCTGGTAATGGCGCCCATATTCGTGGTGTTGGCGGCGCACGAGATAATCAGAAGGCGATGGTAGTCAGGAAAGATCAGGGACCACGATCGCGCCATGCACAGCAAGCCAATGCTTCTTCTAAGGACCGCTCGTAGCCGGCTGCGATAGCGCCTGGGTCAACTTACAGGCTACAGCAGCTCGACAGACGCACACTCGCGCTGACCATTGAGAGCCCATGGCCTACGTCGAAACTCGCACAGCGCTCTGCGTCAACCGCAGATCCAAATCGTCAAGCGGATTTACGACGCCCAGTTGCATTGCGCTTGTTTGTGCTGATTAGAAAATCAACCAACTTCCGACCTGCCTTGAGATGAGGAACCAACCACTTTGGTTGCTTACCGCGACCGGACCACGTCTCGGATGGGTCGTTGGGATTTTGGTACTTGGGAAGCACCGGCGGATACTTCCGGCGATCGTTGGCCTTCAGCGGCCTGCCTGAGATCTTAGGCTTTTCGATCTGGGCGCCGCCACTAAGCTTCGCGAGACGCTCTTCTAACCCCTGCTTTTCAAGCAAGATCCGGTCAGACAAAATACTGCAAACTTCCTCGTGAAGTTTCCAGAGTTCGTCGATAGATAGTGATTTCAAATCGAACGTGCTTGGCCGCATTTTTCGCTCACAATTGATGAAACAAACTTCGTTCCACCAAATCCCGTAATAGTGGTTCGATCTGTTCCGGCAACGCACCAGAAGTTGCAGCGTTCCTACTGCCCGTCCATCTTATGTAAACAGCAGGCGATTCGGGCAATATTGCGCATGCGCGAATTGGAATACTCTGCCGTTCGGAAATAAATTGGTAAATTCTCTTCCTTGAATTGATGCGATCGCTTGGGCGAATGCTTCTGCTGCCTAAAATGTCCCCACGCCCTGATTAAACCTTGCGCAATCAGCTGGCACCCAATGAAGCGCGGGATTGCCGGCACAACCGCATTCGAATTTCCGAATTTTTCGCTACAGCAATAATCTATTTAAAGTATCCCGGCGACAACAATTAAATGGATCGATACCACTTCTTTGGAGTACCCCGTTCTCGCAGGTCTGCAACGGTTGGCGTTCCGCTGCTGAGACGACATAACTTCGGCAAATATCTGCGACGACCCAAAGGGCGGCGGCCTATCTTGCGAGCGCCAATTGAACGGTACCATGCTGCTCAGGCGACAGGTGGCTGTCGGCTCGGGGTAAGGTTGACTTATTAGCTTAACGTATGAATTTAATTGCGTTGCCGCTCGAATATATTATCGGTCGGTGGGAGACAATTGCCACCTCGACTTCAACATTGGCAAAGCACGCAACTGCATATTTGGCTCGGCCTTACAGCCAGCTATCAGAAGAAAAGAAAACGGTTTGGAATCGCATGGAACACATTGATTTAGCGCAACAATTTCGAGAGTTAGTCGATTTGCGAAGGAGGGTTGGTGAAGCGGAAGCGAATAAACTCAGGCAATCTTCTCAATTGAGGCGCAACGTTCTTCAGAAGCCAAATCGGGGCCCTTCCAGACGCGTAAAACGGCCGAGCAGCCGACGCTAGCGTACCAGCAGATGATTACCGTAAAAACACGGGAATCAAAATCTTGCAAGCGCTGCATTAAATTGAGAGCTACCCGGAAGAACGCTGCGCCAAGCAGGGGAGCCGAGGCTTAAGTCCGGCTACCCCAACCGCAGGGCACGTATATACTCCATTTAATTGCATTCGCTCATTTGAGAACCTCAGAATCGTGTGGCTGTTAATTGGCTTGTCGCTCACCTTACTGGTCTTCGTTGCAGCCGCTTTCGTCGTATACGTCGCGTTTAATCTTCCTGAAGATATCTATTTCGACGAGGATTAGAGAGGAGGCCAGCTACGCGAAGCTGTTCACCTATCCAGCGCGCTACCTTCAGCAAACGCTGTCCTGGATTATTCGTCTCACCTTTCCTGCGGTCGGCTGCACTTCCGTTGACGTTATGCAAATCACTCATCGCAAATTGACGAGGGTTACCCTTGCTTGCCGATGCGCGTTGTTGGTTGCGAGCGTCCGGCGTCGGCATAAGAGCCGCTCGCCTGGGCCGGAGCCTGTCCAAGCCACGTGATCGGGGTCGAATTGGGCGCGGTCATGGCTAGACCAAAACAGCGGCGCATGGTCGCCGATCACCGGGCGGTCGGCTGTCGCCCTGGCAGGGTCGCGCGCTATCTTCGCGACGACAGCAAATGCGTCGTGCCAAAGTTCATCCATCCGGCAAACCTTGGGTCGCCCAAAGACGCCGCCGTCGATCCCGCAACGAAAATCCGTCAGAGCTGACTAGGCGCGACCGGAATATGTGTATTCAACGTGAGCTTATAGATACTGCCCCGAAGCTCACTACATACGGGGGCCGGGCCCGAAATGGCGAGAGAAGCGCGGTCTGGATCAATCCATGAAATCGTGAGCGCTTCATCGCAGATCGTGTTTCCGAACTCCTCC
This sequence comes from Bradyrhizobium sp. S3.7.6, assembly GCF_054061875.1. Taxonomy (NCBI): domain Bacteria; kingdom Pseudomonadati; phylum Pseudomonadota; class Alphaproteobacteria; order Hyphomicrobiales; family Nitrobacteraceae; genus Bradyrhizobium; species Bradyrhizobium sp. S3.7.6. Next base: position 6,328,082 of record NZ_JBSSEQ010000001.1, read on the forward strand.
CCGCGCGACGCTCAACCCGCCGCTACAACAGCCGGCTTGGCCTTCGGCGCCTTGTCGACGCGCTTCGACCAGGAGCGGTAGTACGCCAGCACGGTCATCATCAGGATGCCGACAATGCTGACGACGATCTGCATCCAGATCGCGCCGGAGACCTCAACCAGCGCGACATGTGCAGCAAAGGACAGGAATATGCCGGAGCAAAAGACTTCGAGCGACTGCTGACCACATTTGATCGCGGGCCGAAAGATCGCCCATTCCAGCCCCGGCCAATCGCGTGGCAGCAGACGAACGACGAAGAACGCGAACACGACGAAGTGCAGCAGGCGATAAGGCGCAAGATTGGTCTTGTCGTTCGGATTGAAGGCGCCGTAGACCTCAGGCGGAATCAGTTCGCGCAGTTCGTCAAACCGGGCCGCCATTGTCATCACCAGAGCGAACAGAAGATAGCTGATGCCGAGCACCAACGCGGTACGCGACCGGATGAACGGCATCGCCTGTGCCGATCCGCCAAGCGCGAACCAGGCTCCGAATGTGAACAGAAATTGCCACGCGAATGGATTGAAATACCAGAGGCCAGTTGGATAGGCCGAGAGGTTCCATCCGAAGCGCCTGGCCATGACATAGAGCAACGCCGAAGCAGTCAGCGTCATGTTGGGTCTGCGCAGCATCAGCCAGAGTATCGGCGGGAATACGCCCATCAGCACGATGTAAAGCGGCAGCACATCCATGTTCACCGGCTTGAAGCGCAATATCAGCCCTTCGAACAGGAACTGCGCCGGATTTGCCAGGAAGCCCCGGATGTTGAAGTCATCGGTGAAACCAGAGTTGCCGGAGCGCTGCGCGACATATCCGATTTCGGCGAGATAGAGCACGAAGAGGAAGACGTGGGCGACGTAGATCTGCCAGACGCGCTTCAGAAGCCTCGTCGCGCCAATGACAAACCCGCGTTCGAGCATCATCCGCGCGAAGACGAAGGCAACGGTGTAGCCGGAAATGAATATGAAGAGATCCGCAGCATCGCTGAAACCGTAGTTGCGCGTTGTGACCCAGTTCACGATGTTGTTGGGGATATGGTCGAGGAAGATTCCCCAATTTGCCACACCTCGGAACAGGTCCAGCCGGAGATCCCGGCCTTTCGTCGGCAGCGTAGCGAGAATCTTCATCGTCAACGCACCGAAGCCTTGCCCATCTCTTCCATCGACGATTTGCCTGCACAGCGCCCGGATACGGCGTCTAGAGCCCGCCCCCAAGCATTGCGACATAGTCGCCGTCAGCGTAGCGACCCCATGACTGCTCGTATTGGACAATCATGCGCATGTTGGATGTGAGGTCGGCAGAACAAGGACGAGGCTGGCAGAGCAGCTCCAACTTTCAATTTGCCTCCGGGAAATGCCAGCCTGTCCATGAGTCGCGACGCGCCACGCGACTGCGCGAGGCAGGCCTCGATCGTACCCGCCTGTCCATCGGCTCGAACCAGCAGCACTCCGCACTCAATCCCTGGAGCTCGTTGGGACTACGGGTTCTCGCCACATGGGCAGATGAACCGGCCCGAGCTCTCTTACGCTTGCCGCGCATAAGCGGATGCTCGGCAATGATCGGCCGCGCCAGGGGCTTCGATTCCGCCACGAAGTCAGCTGAGGAATCAGCGTGCATTTGATCAGTCCTCTCATCAGGCAGCTGCTCGGCCAATTCCTGGATCGGTATCGCCTCGAGGGACGATGGCGGCATTGCCGGCTGGCTGGTATCCAGGACGACCTTTTCCGGCCATTTGCGCGCGGATGAGATCCGGATGGTGGCTGCGTCGATACCATTTGCCCGATCAGGAAATCTGTCCGGCAGCTTCGGCAGAGACCAGCCAATTATCAGCAGAAGAGCAGCGAGTGCGCCGCCGACAACGGCAAAGTACCTTGCCATGGGCAGAGCCGATGGCTCCGGCAGTTTCGCCAATCTCGATCTACCCATCACAGCAATGCTTGGCCACTCTCGCGCAGCACGGCATGCCATGCCCCCGCTGGAGGGACGACCCGACTAGAGGAAATTTTCCTTCACCATCTCCCAGACGTCGCCTCCGCGACCGTGCAGGACGGCGCGGGCGGAATAGAGCGCCATCCCGATTGCAGGTTCGACCTGCATGAATGGCGGCATGACGAGCTGCATCGGGTTGACATGCACGTGCAGAAGCGCGGGTCCCGGTTGCGCCAGCCAGTCCTTGACCGCGGTCTCCAATTCGCTCGCGTTCGAAACGGTCTGGCCCCAGAGACCCAGCGCGCGCGCAACGCCTGCAAAATTCGGGTTCTTCAGCTTCGTGAAGGTATCGAGCATGCCCTCGGCCTTTTGCTCGATCTCCACGAAGCCAAGCTTGCCGTTGTCGTAGACGGCGATCTTGACGGGCAACTCCTGTTGGACGATCGTCATCAGATCTCCGAACAGCATCGAGATTCCACCGTCGCCGGCCATGCACACGACCTGCCGGCCGGGTTCTGCCTTTTGGAGCCCAATGGACGACGGCATGCCATTGGCCATCGTTCCATGAAGCAGGCTTGCGAAAATACGGCGCTGGCCGTTTGCCTCGATGTGGCGATAGGCCCAGGCGGCCGGGGTGCCGTCGTCGGCCGTGAACAACGCATCCTTCGCCGCATGGCGGCTGATCACCTGTGTCAGATAGCTTCCGGGAATATTGCCATCGTGACCGGCAGCGACCTTGGCCCGCTCTGTTTCCCGATATTTCGCATAGCGCTGGAGATATGCGCCTCGGAATGAGGCGTCGGTGCGCCCGGCGAGCTTCGGCAGCAAGGCCTCCAACGTCGCCTTCACATCGCCGACGACACCCTTCGTGATCGGATGCCGTCGCCCCAGATGGGTCGGGTCGATATCGACCTGCACGATCTTTGCCTTGTCCGGGTAGAATTGCCGCCAGGCAAAGTCGGCGCCCAGCATCAACAACGCATCACAATCCAACAGGGCATGATACCCGGCCTCGTTGCCGAGCATCCCGGTCATTCCAATGTTGTAGGGATTGTCAAACTCGAGGAAGTCCTTTGCGCGCGACGTATGCGCGATCGGCGCCTTCAGCCTGTCGGCGACCGCGAGAATTTCCTGATGGGCTCCTTTACAGCCCGATCCGCCATACACGACAACATTTTCGCTGCTGTTGAGGATATCCGCGATCTCGTTGATATCCGCATCGCTCGGTCGCGTGACGGGTCTGGCGACGTGCACCGCATAGGGGATGTTATCATCCACGACCGAGGCGGAGATATCCGCCGGTACGATCAAGACAGCAACACCGCGTTTCGTCAGAGCCGTTTGGCAGGCGATCACCGTTTTCCGGCGCGCCTGTTCCGGGGTATGGATCATATCGCAGAAGACGCTACAGTCTCGGTAGACCTGCTTGAAGTCGACCTCCTGGATGAATTCGAAGCCAAGTTCGTCGCGAATGATCTGACTTGCGATCAGGATGACGGGTGCACGGTTGCGATTGGCTTCGAATATCCCGTTGATGAAATGCAAGCTTCCGGGACCACAACTGCCGGCAACAGCGGTCAGGCGATCTGCGACCTGCGCCTCCGCCTGCGCGGCGAACGCCCCCGCCTCCTCGTGTCTCATCGATATCCACTCGATCTCGCTTTTTTCGAGCGAGCGGGCGATCAGATTGAGGGTGTCGCCGACGACGCCGTAACAATGCTTGACGCCTGCGCTCTGCAAGGTCTCCACAATGATATCCGCGACCAGCTTGCCCATGACATTCAACCGTGGCTATGACCGTTCCTGCCACAGCGTGCGCCCAACTGTGCTGTCAGGGCTTGGATCAAAATGCGAGGACTTGAACCCAACTGCGCAGACGGCGCACGGCTTCGGATGGCGCACCTTTCAACCGACGTCCTCGGCTGCGGATCGGAGTTGGCCGAGCATTTGCACCGCGCGGTTGCGGGCAGGAAATGATATCCCGGCCGGCACGCGATCAAGACTCGCGCTGAGATATTCGTGAGCTTCCGGCAAGCGATCCTGTTTCAGCAACAGCCCGGCCAGGTCCGTCGCGGCCGTCAATTCGAACAGGGTGGCGAACTGGCGTTTGGCCCAGTCGATTGCCGACAGCAGGCTTTCTTCGGCGTCGAAGCGATCCTCCGCAGATCGAGACGCCAGGATGAGCCCTTTCATCCTGAACAAGGCAGACATGTGCAACAATTTTCCGGCACGCTGCTGTTGCTCGATCGCATTCACCGTGAGGGTCAGCGCCTGCTCATGCTCACCGAGGTCCATAAGCGCCGCGGCCAGATCGCAGGTAAAATCCATGTTCAGCATCTCGTGGCGCTGGACGTGAAGCTCTTCCAGGGCTCGCTTCAGCAATTGTATCGCTTCGATGCGATTGTCTTGAAGAAGCAACCATCGCCCCTTCAAGCCCGTCGCTATGGCGCGATAAGGCATCAGGGAATGCGCGACAGAGAGCTCACTCAGCTCACCAATGTACTGGTCCGATTGGCTCAGATCCGCCATGGCCAGAAACACGGGAAGGACCAAAGCCAGGGACCGGCACAACGTGGCGGGGTTGCCCGACCTCTTGGCTTCCGCTCTGGCGCGCCTTGCATAGTCCAGCGATTGGTCGAGCAAGCCCCGGTACAGGAGAGAACGTGCCATGCCGACGAGCAGGAAGCTCGTATAATGAAAGAGATATGGTTCGGTTCGAGAGCGCGGTCGGGACGCCAGGTGCCGGAGACCCGCTTCGCAATGCAGTTGTGTGGCGAGGTGATTTCCCGACAGATGTTCGGAAGCCGCCAGCATTGCTTCCGCCAGCGCCATGTCGTCGTGACTCCCCGTTCCCAAAGCCAGTTTCTTGCTCCGGGTGGCGATCTCGCTCGCACCCCGGATGTCCATGGTCCAGTGCGAATACATGAAAAGTCCGCTTAGAACCCGCAGCTCGTGGGCGAGATCGCCCTGTTCGATTGCAATATCCAGCGCGTTTGCGAAAGCGGTCCGGACGCGTTGATCGTTGCCTTCCGTATGCATCAAGGCCAGCGGGATCGTTGCAGAGATCTCCAAGGCGCGGCGGGAGTATTGATGCGGATTTCCCAGGCCCGCCATCGCGCGTTCGGCCCATGCCTGGCATTCGATCAGCAGCGACAGCTCCAGAAACACCTGCGTGGCGGCGGCGGCCAGTCTCGTTGCCGTCGCGGCATCGCCGCACGGCCCAAAGCTCCATTCGAGGGCCGCACGGACGTTGCTCAATTGGTCGGAATAGGCCGCAGCTCTCTCTGCGCCTGGCAGGCTCGATAGAGCCTCCCTCAGCGTTTCGAGATGTCCGGCGAGGTATTCCGCATGCCGGCCGAAGACCATATCGACTTCGTCATGCTCCTCCAGTTTTGCCAGTGCGTATGCCCGGGTCGTGTTGGGCAGCCGATATTGCGCCTGCACGACATCAATCCGGGTTGCTATCAACGACTTCTCGACCAGCCCTGCGACGGCGTCGAAAATGTCCTCGACTCCCGCACCGGGTTCACCGGCGACAGACCGCGCGCCATCGAGGGTGAAACGTCCAACGAAGGGAGCTAAGCGTCGAAACACGATCCTCTCTGCGTCAGACAGTAGATCGTAGCTCCAATCCAGCGTCGCCTTGAGCGTCCGATGCCTGGCGACTGCCGTCCGATGGCTCAGTCTCAGCAATTCCAGCCGGGACACCAGGAGGTCAACCGTGTTCTCAAGGCCAAGGGAGGCGACCTGACCCGCGGCCAACTCGATCGCGAGTGGTATCCCATCCAGCTTTCGGCATATGTCCGCGACGAATGGCGCCTCCTTGTCGGTGAGAACGATGCGACCCGCTCGCGTGGCCACGCGCCGTACGAACAGCTGCACCGCCGGATACCGCAGAATTGCATTTGCCGTCTGCTCCGAGTCGTCTGGCGGAAAATCGAGAGGAGGAACCCGGCAGCAATGCTCACCCTCAACTTTCAGCAATTCCCGGCTCGTGGTCAGAAGATGAATCTGTTCCGTTTGCTGGTAGAGTTGTTCGGCAAGCGACGCGACCGCCTCGATCACATGCTCGCAGCTGTCGAGTATGATGAGGAGCTTCCGCGACCGGATGAGGTCGACCAGCTCCGGGCCGGGATCTTTCGATTTGAGTGAGAACCCCAGGGAGGTCGCAACGGCCGCAGCAACATGGTGCGGATCGGTGAGGCTTTCCAGATCGACAAAATAGATCTCGCCGCCGATCGCCTGGGCGACGACGCGGCCGACGGCCAGAGCGATGGTTGTCTTGCCGATGCCGCCGGGGCCGAGCAGTGTCACGAACCGGTCATTTCGAAGCCTGTCGCCGAGCTCGGTGACGAACGTCTCGCGTCCGATCATCATGATCGGTCGCACCGGAAGCCTGCCTTGCCGCCAGGACCTGGCGGTCCTGCTTTCCGTGGCGCCCCCAAGGGAGGCCAATGCGCCGACGAACGAGTAGCCCCGTCCCTTGATGTTTGCGATGTAGCGGTTGCCGAATTGGCCGTCACCAAGCGCCTTGCGAATCGCGGCCACGTGGACCCGGATGCTCCCCTCTTCGACCGTCACGTCCGGCCAGACGTGATCGATCAATTCCTGCTTTGTGATCACCTTGCCAGGACGCTCGGCAAGGTAGATCAGGATGTCGAGGGCCCTGCTGCCGAGGGGCAGCGCCACGCCGTCGCGCCACAGCGCCCTTTCTTTGCTCGAAAGCTCAAAGGGGCCGAATAGCAGATTTCCGCGAGGCTCATCGTCAGCCATGGCTCTTGGCACCGGCTTGGGGTGCTTTTCCCGGATGTTCAGTGGTCCGCGCGAAACCCAAGCGTGCGTTCTCGATAGACATCGGCTGGCTTCCGGCTCCTAGCGTGGACTTTCAGGGATCAGCACGCAGCGACCGGCATGCGGCCTGCATACAACTGACAATGCCCGGCGCTTCCCTCTCGCTGACAGAGATCGTACAATTTCACCATGGTTTGCATCCCCCGAATGGGGGGAGGACTGACGTGGTTAGGGGGAGCCTTTGATCCAGCCGCACTCCAGCCATCCGACTCATGGAACGGGTCCGTCGCCCGGCGGAGGACAGCTGCCATTTCTCGCGACCAAGATCCTGCCGGCACGATTCGGCGGGCTGGTCGCGCGCCCCCGACTGCTCGCGATCTTGTCGGACCTCCCGGCCAAGCGACTGGGTGTCATCAAGGCGCCGGCGGGCTTCGGCAAGAGCTCATTGGCAGCCACCTGGGCCGAGACGCTCGAGCAAGACGGCAATGCCGTTGCGTGGCTGACGATCGATCCGGACGACGACGAGGCCACGCGGTTTCTGTTTTACGTTTCCCAGGCCCTGCATCACGCCTGCCCGGACGTCGGCGCCGGCGCGATCGGGCTGATCCTCGAGAACAATTTGATCGACCCAACGGCGATCCTGTCGAGCCTGATCAACGATCTGGCGGAGATGGAGGACGACGTTTACCTGTTTCTCGAGGACTATCACTGGGTCAGCGCTTCTCGCATCCATCAGACCGTCGCGTATTTTTTGAAGCACGCACCGTCCCACTGTCACGTGGTGCTGACGACGCGTACCGAACCTCCCCTGCCGCTCGCGACCTTGCGAGCCCAGAACCAGCTGATCGAGATCGATGCCGAAGCCCTGCGGTTCGACATGCTGGAGACACAGGCGTTTCTGGACGGCACCAAACCCGGAGTGCTGGAATTCCCCGACGTGCAACTCTTGCAGCGCAAGACCGAAGGCTGGCCGGCCGCGTTGCGGATCATTTCATCCATGCCTTCGCAGTCTGGATCCGGCCTGAAGGAATATGTCCACAATCTCTCGGGCTCGCAGCGTCCAATTGCCGCCTACCTGACCGAGATGCTGGATGGGCTCCCGGTCGAACTGGTCGACTTCATGCTGCGAACGGCCGTTCTCGACCGGCTCTCCGGCGCCCTCTGCGAGGCCGTAACGGGTTTGGGCGCGAGCCGCACCATCCTGGCATCGCTTGCCCAGCGCCAGATGCTACTCACGCCGCTCGACAACGACGGCGTTTGGTTTCGCTATCACACGCTGCTTGCCGAATATCTGCGACAGCGGCTCGAGGCGGACCGTGGCATTGAAGTTCCCGAACTGCACGGGCGTGCGGCTCTTTGGTATGCCTCCCACGAATTATGGACTGAAGCGGTCCAGCACGCGATCGCGGCCGGCGCTCCTGACCGCGCGATCGGCTGGATCAAAAATTGCGCGATGTCCTTGATCAAGAGAGGCGATCTCTTCACCTTGCTGGAGTGGCAACGCCAGTTTCCCGACGAACTCATGCGAGGTCAGTGCGAGGTCCGATTGGCGATCGGATGGGGATTGGCGCTTGCGCTTCGCTTTGACGAGGCCCTGAAGCTTGCAACCGACATCGAAGGCGACATCGCCGCAATGCCTCTGCCTGATGGCAACCTGCTGTGTGAATGCCAGGCGATCCGCTCCGTTGCCATCGCGCTGAAGGATGACAGCGAAAGCGCGCTGCCTCTGGCACAGGATTGCGTCGACCGTTCATCCGATCCCTGGACCGCGAACGTAGCATCAAACGTCGTTCGCTTCAGCCACATGAAGGCGGGCAGCCTCAAGCAATTCCATGCGACGCCATGGATTCCCTATTCGGTCGAGGAGGATCGCAGGAACGTATTTGCCTCGGTGTATCGACACTGCCTCAACGGGCTTACAGAAGAGCGGCAGATACGCCTCGCGGCGGCAGATAAGCACTACCGCGAGGGCTTCCGGGTCGCCGAGCAGGATGTCGGGCCGAATTCGATTGCAGCGGCCTTGCCAGCAAGTCTGATCGCGCGAATCAAGTACGAGCAAGGCCTGCTCGATGAGGCGGAAGCCTGGGTCATCGATCGCCTCCCGCTGATTAACTCGGGGACAATGCTCGACTGCGTGTGGAGCACTTATTTCGTGATCTCCCGGGTCGCCGCTGCACGGATGAACTTCGAGCGGGCCCGCACTCTGTTGGAACGAGCTGAAAATCTCGGCGTCGCGCGGGATTGGGGACGACTCTCGGCCGGCGTGATCGCGGAGCAGGCGCGGCTCTACCTGAACGACGGCCGGTTGGATGAAGCCGCCGCATGCGTCGATCGCCTGGAACGCCTTGCACGGAAATACCCGGCACCGAGGCCTGGCGCCTGGTCGGAGATCGGATGGTACCACAAACTGGCCCGCGCTCATTTGCTGGGCCTGCAGGCTCAATCGGACGAGGCCGCTTCAATCCTTCAACAATTGCAGCACGAAGCCGAAGCGATGGAGCACCGTCAGTTCCTGATCTGCATTGCGATTCGTCAGTCGACAGTTCAGCTCAGCGCGGGCAAGGCCGCGGAGGCGGTGAGCCGGTTTAGTCGCGTGCTTGCCGCGTGTGCGGCGGCCGGTCTCTATCAGACCGTCCTCGACGAGGGGCCAGCCATTTCAGAGCTTCTCCGGGCGACACGGGAGGGAGGAAACCTCAAGGCGGATCTGATCCCCTACGTCGATCGTCTCGCGGCGGGTCTGCAGCGAGCACGACAGGATCGCTCGGCTACGGACTCAAGCGCACGGATTCTCAGCGCATTGAGCCGTCGCGAGACCGATATTCTCACGCGGATCGCGGATGGATTGTCCAACAAGGAAATCGCCCGAAGCCTTGATATCGGCCCCGAGACGGTGAAGTCGCATCTCAAGAGCGTTTTCACCAAGCTGGGTGTGGAGAAGCGCGCGCAGGCCGTGTCACGCGCGCAGACCCTCGGCATTGTCACCACGCGGTGAAGCTTCGCCCCGTCATCCGGCTTGTCGCGCACGAACGCGGGTCCGCTCGAGGACCAGCCTCGCCGACATGAGATCCGGCGTTTCGAAGCCCTCGGTAAACCGGCCGTAGATGGCTTCGATGAGATCGTGGGCCTTTCGGGTTTGACCCCGATCAATCCAAATCCGCGCAAGCTCCAATCCCGCCCGCAGCTCGAACGAAAGCGCCGATTGTTGCCCGGCCAGGGTCATCGCTTCCCCGAAACACTCCGCGGCCAGACCAAGCTGTTGAGGCTCTCGGCACACAAAGGCCGCGCCTTTCGCCAGCAACAGCGCCGGAAGGTGAAGAGGCCTGTTCGATCCGAGCTGCGTGGCGATCGAACCGTCAATGAGAGCCAGCGCTTCCGCGCGCTCGTTCTGTTTCGCCAGGCCGAGCGCCAACTCGGAGACGAAATCCGTTACAAGCATTTCGTATCGCAGGATCCGCAGTTTTTCCAGGCCGTCTCGCAGATGACGCATGCCATCTTCCGTCTGGCCGACACGGACCAGATAGCGCCCCCTAAGTCCTGTGGCGACAGCCCGGAATGGCTCCAGCGAATACTTCTCCGCAGTCAGCTCGAGCGCGGAGAGGTTCGGTTCGACCTGCCCCAAATCGTCAATCCAGAAATAGAAAGGCATCGTCAGCATGAGAGCTCGACACAGAGCGACCGGATGATCCGATCTCTCAGCCTCCTCGATGGTTCTTTCGGCATAATCCGCCGCCCTATCGAGATTGCCAGCAAACCAATGTGACCGGGTCAGGTTGAACAGCGAGGTGGTTCGCAGATCGAACAGATATTGAGTTGCGTTGAACCGTCGGGACGCCGGCGACCTGTGCAGAGCCCGTTCGAGGTATTTTGGCGCGCGGACGTGGTCCGCAAGGATATAATAGGCGGCCCCCAGCATCGAATCCGCAAGCGCCGCATCTTCCGGATTTCCGGTCTTGTTCGCGATCGACTCCGCGCGTCGCGCAACTTCAAGGCTGCCCGCCGCGTCGATCGTACGATGAAGATACATCGACAGCCCGCTGAGAAGACGCAGTTGCTGGTAGGCATCGTCGTGCCGCTCTGCGAATGCCAACGCCGTATTGAAGGCATCGCGAACCCTCTCACTGTTCCCGGCGGTAAACATCAGCGACAAGGCAAGCGAAGCGTGGACCTCCATCTGGTCGCGCGGGTCGCAGTCCGCAGCTATCCGATTGATCGCCTTCTCCATCCAGTCCCGGCACTCCACGAAAAGCGACTTGGCCAGAAACAGACGCGAGGCCGCCGCCGCCAGTCGTATGGCCGCGCTGCCGTTTCCACGGGGGCCAAAGCTCCATTCAAGCGCGGCTCGGACGTCTCCCAGATAGTGCTGTATCGCGCTCCCCGGAGGCCGTCCGGACTCCAGGTCGAAAAGATTGTCGCGGCTGTCCTCCAATGACCGGCTCAAATGGATCGCGTGGCGCGCCGCCATGGAATTGTGTTCGCCGCTCGCAGCGAGTTTCTCCAGGGCATAGGAGCGTGTCGTGTCGAGCAATCGATAAAGCATCTGTCGATAGCTGGGCCACGCCACGATGAGCGATTTGTTGACAAGGTTTGCGATCGTTCCCTCGATCTCGGACCGGTCAGTACCCTCCTGCTCTGCAACCGTACACGCCGCTTCCAATGAAAAGGGCCCGATAAAGATTGCGACTCGTCGCAGCACAATCCGTTCGGCCTCGGACAGGTGATCGTGGCTCCAGTCCAGCGTCGCCTTGAGCGTCTGATGCCGAGGATTCGCCGTCCGGCGACCGAACTTCAGGAGATCGATGCGCGAACCCAACCTTGCCACGGTATTCCCGACGCCGAAGACAGCGGCCCTTCCGGCGGCGAGTTCGATAGCGAGCGCAATGCCGTCAAGCTTGCGGCAAATCTCGGCAACCATAGGAGCTTCGTCGTCACTAAGCGAAAAGCTGCCGCGGCGAGCACTGACGCGTTCGGCGAACAACCGTGCGGCCGGATAAGCAAGCACCTCTGACGCAGTCGGCTGCGGCTGCTCCGGCGGGCAGTCCAGTGGACAAAGACGAAATACGCGTTCGCCAGGAACGCGCAAGGTTTCCCTGCTGGTCGCGAGTATGTAGACGGCCGGGGTATTCCGGACAATATAGTCGACTATCTCCGCGGATCTCTCGATGAGATGTTCGCAGCTATCGAGAACGATAAGCGCCTTGCGAGCGCTCAGGAAATTGAGCAGCGCCTCCTTCGGATCGGCTGGCTGCGGGACGAGCCCGACCGCGGAAGCGACAGCACCGATGACTTGCTCGTTGTCGGTCACCGTTGAAAGATCGACAAAGAATACCGCCCCGGAGAAATCAGCAAGCGCCGCGTGCCCAACCGACAGGGCAACCGTGGTCTTGCCTATGCCGCCGGCGCCCAAAATAGTCGTGAGGCGCTGGTCAGTCTGGAGCAAACGCTGAATCTCAAGGACGACCTTGCTGCGGCCAACCATGCGGCCCAATGCCGGCGGCAAGCTGGACAATCCCGAAGATGCGTTACCGCTGTCGAGGGCTGCGGGAAGTGGCGTGACCGGCGCAATGAATCTATACCCACGGCCCTGGATATTCGCGATGTACTTGTCACCAAATTGACCATCGCCCAGTGTCTTGCGCAACGCCGATAGATGGACACGAAGACTGCCTTCCTCGACGGTTACGTCAGGCCATACCCTGGCGATCAGTTCGGACTTGGGGACGACCTCACCGGCATTTTCGAGCAGAGCTATCAGAATGTCGTAGGCTCTGCCGCCCAGTGGAAGGATCTGGCCCGCCTTGCTCAGAGAGCGCTCGGATACATTCAGCTCGAATGGGCCAAACCGAAACCGGATTGCACACGATGAGCCAATTGGTTGGACGGACATAACCTATTCCGCCAAAAGCACGACGTCGGCAATTGCACCGTTCGTCGTCGGTCTTGGGCAAATACACCCGGCCCTCCGAGGGTTACCCCAAACCTTCTCCAGCGACAAGCCTCAGTGCATCGAGTTGGCGGCGCCATCGTGCAAATGTGAAACGGCTAGTACCTGCTTGGCCAACCGTAGGTCGACGGTCTCATGGCCTTCTCGGAATTTTGCGTGGGTGGACTGCAAGGTCTGCCACGCGCGCTCCTTCAGCTCGGCTGATTCTTCTGCAATGGCCAGGCTGGTCGCGGCCCTGAGCTCCCACGATAAACTGGCTTGACTGGCGGCGAGTCCGAGCGCCGACAGAAAATACTGTCTGGCAACTTCAAGCCCCTCGTCGTTGTACACGGCCAGTTCGCCTCTGATGCGGCGCAATTCCGCGGCGTACCAGTGGGTCTCGTCAAGATTGATCTTGGCCCGTTCGAAGACGGCAAGCCCCAGCTGCGGATGCCCCGCGACGGCCGTGCATCTTGCGAACTCTGCTTGCAGAAACCAATTGAAGACTCCATATCGCGCCGCGGACAACTTCTCCAAACCTCGGTAGAGCGTCGCAGTAGCTGCATCGCCCTCCCCCCGCCTGACGCCGTAGAGAGCCTGCATGCCGAGGCCGAACCCCTGGTAGCTCTCCACATTGTATTTTCCGGCGTGGTCGACAAGTTCGTTGGCAAGCGATTCGGTCTCGGGATCGTCCGGGCTTGCCAGATAGGTATTGAAGCTTGCCCAAGCCAGCGCCACGCAGAGCGGTACCGCGTGATCCAACTGGCGTGCCTCAGCGATCGACGTCAGTTTGAGGCGTCGCGCCTGATCAGGACAGCCCCGGAGCCAGGTCACATTGGCCAGTACGGCCAGGGCATCTACTTTCCGATCGTAGCCAAACCGGGTGATGAGAGACCGACGGGACGCTTCGTCGTCGCGGTGCAGGGACAACTCAAAGCAAGCTTCAGCCTGTGATATTCGCCCACTGTGGTGGTACGTTACGCCACGCATGTAGTTGGCCATTGCGATCGCGCCACGATTGCCGCTCAAAGCAGCGACATCACCGCATCGATCTGCCAATTCCGTCGCCTCGGCATAATTTGGAAGCCGGATCTGGTGGGCCCAAAGAACAAGCAGGGAATCGAGCTGGCATTCGGTGTCGTCAAGGCACTCGGCCAGAAGGCGCGCTTTTTCCCAGCTTGCGTACGACTCTTCGGTCATGCCATCCGTGAACATCATGCAACTGGCGAGCGCGGACTGAACGATCATTTCTTGGCGCGAGCCGGCACTCGCATTGTCGAGCCGGCCGATGGCCTTCGTCATCCAATCCCGGCATTCGGTAAGAAGGGCCATTGCCATCCAGGTGCTTGCTGAGGCGGCGGCAAGTTCAACGCCAATTTTCGCATCACCTTCGACCGAGAAAGCCCAGTTCAGAGCCGCTCTGACATTGCCGACCTCGACCCCGAGCGCCTGGATCCTCTCAGGAATGTCCATTGAAGCACCCTGTTTGAACAAGTCGCCGAAGTAGAGGGCGTGACGGCGGCGCAAACCGACCTCCTCGGCGCTTTCGGCCAGCCGTTGGGACGCAAAGGCATGAGTGGTGTCGAGCAAGCGGAGCCTCGCGCTCTGTCCCTGAGCGGCAATCATCGATTTCGAGCGGAGCTCCCAAATGCAATCCGAGACGTTTGCTTCATCGATCGTTTCGTCAGCGACCACGGCGACCGCTGCTTCGAACGTAAATCCGCCGGCGAAAACACTGAGCCGGCTCAGGACGCGCTTCTCGGTCACGCCAAGCAAGTCGTAGCTCCATTCCAGCGCGGCGTTCAAGGTCTGGTGCTTCGGCAACGCCGTTCTGCGCCCCACCCATGACAGGTTTAGTCGGTCGTCGAGTAAGCTTGCCGCCTTGCTAAGGCCAAATATGTCAACTCTGCCGGCGGCGAGTTCGATTGCCAATGGAATTCCGTCAAGCCGCCGACAGATCCTTGCCGCAATCGGCGCATCCGCATCTGTTAGCTCGAAGTCACCGCGTACGGCCCGCACGCGATCGACCAGCAGTTGGACCGCGGGATATTGCAGCACGTCGTGCGCCGACTTGTTGTCTTCCCCAGGGCATTCGAGCGCGCAGAGTTCGTAGATCTGTTCACCTTCGACTCGCATCGCCTCCCGGCTGGTCGCGAGCAGATGCAGTGTCGGGACACGGCAGATCAGTTCTTCCGCCACGGCCGACGCCTCATCGATAAGGTGTTCGCAACAGTCGAGAATGATGAGTGTTGACCTTCCCTGCAGCCGATCAATCAGGGCTGGTACGACATTGCTCGTTTGTACCGACACGCCTAGTGCTGCCGCTATTGCTGGAGCTACGCGCGAAGCGCCGCCCAGAGCACTAAGGTCGACAAAATAGATCTGGCCATTGAAGGTGGCGCTCATTTCGTGGGCAACCGCCACCGCTACGGTGGTTTTACCAATCCCGCCGGGGCCGACGATCGTAACAAATTTCTGCTCGGCCAGCTTCATCTGGATCGTGGCGAGCGCCTCTCTTCGTCCGAGCATCCGAACCAGGCGCGCAGGCAGTCGGGGCCTCGAAGATGGATTGAGATCCCCCGACATTGGCAGGGAAGCTGACGTTACCGGTACGACGAAGCTGTACCCTCGCCCGGGCACGTTCGCGATATACCGCCGACCGGGGTCACTCCGATTGAGGGCCTTGCGGAGCGCCGAGATATGAACGCGCAGGCTGACTTGTTCAACTCCGCTCTCCGGCCAAACGCGCTCGATCAGGGTTCTCCTGCCGACGACCTTGTTGGCTTGCTCCACCAGGACAATGAGAAGGTCCATGGCGCGCGCGCCAAGCGATACGGTCTCTGCGCCATTCGTTAGAATCCTGCCCCCGATCGACAGCTCGAAAGGGCCGAAGCTCAGCACTTTGCCGCGCTGATCGCTCATGGGATATTCTCGTCCAAGCCGGGTCTTAAGCTGACCTCGTCAGGGATGCCGCGCTCGCGTCGCCAATTGGCCGGGCTCCGGCCAAAAGCGTGCCTGAAGAGCCTACATAGGTGCGCCTGATCGGAAAAGCCAACGTTCAGGGCTATTTCGCTCAGCGAGGCCGCACTGGTCATCATCAGGTGGCAGGCTCGCTCCAGGCGCCTTCGCACCACATAGGCATGCGGCGACTCCCCAACAGCCAGTTTGAACTTCCGGGAAAAGTGCGCCGGGCTTCGACGTGCGACCGCACTGAGATCCCGAATGTGAATGGTACGGTGCAGATTGCTGTCGATGTAAGCTCGCACGCGCAAGATCTGCCAGGCCGCTAGACCGCCCCTTGTGGAGCCGCTAGCGCCCGAACATCGCTCGATCTCCGCTTGCAGGATGTGGGATGCCGTCGCCAGCGACACCCTCGCCGCATCTCGATCACGCTCCAGCTCTCGCCTCGCCGTTTCAAGCAGCGTGGCCAGGCTACTCGCAACCAAGTTGAATTGTTGGTCGGATGCGAGGGAAGATTCTGGGGCGGTAGCCGGAAGTCCTGTCATATTCGTTCCCTCGACGCTTAGCCCGGCCGCCCGGATCGGCGAGAGAGTGCAGCAAGGGAAGCCCCTTGGCTTGTTAAGTAACGTTCTGAACAGTTAAATTCGGGCAAATGCTCTTTTGCTGAGCAAACGTTCGATGACGCGAAAGAGTTGTTTATTTTCAACAATATAGCCGCCGATAGCGGCCCTGCGACGGACCTCCTAGCGAAGCGGCGGCTGTGCACTTCGCCGTCCGGGCGCGAGAGGTCACTTATAAAGCACGGTCTTCGAGGATTTTCAGATCGCTGGTCGAATAGGAAAGCGAGTACCGGAAGCCCGACTCGATCCGACGCGGCGCGAGCGAGTGGAGCTCCTCACCGTTCGCATCCGGAAAATTGAGCTCTCCTGTTCCGATCCATGCACCGGCAACGGTGAGATTGTCGGTGACTGACATCGCCAGCTCGTCGACGGCAGGCTTGTCCCGGCGGCCGGCCACTAGGCTCGGAAAGTAGCGCAGCAGGACCGTGGGGCGGCCGAGCAGAGACAATCCGTCTTCGACCGGCTCGCGCAAGGTGACGCACGCTTCCGCAAGACGCTGGCCATGCGCCGAAAGGCTGGCGCCAAACCGGCTGCCTGACGCCATCGGCGCCGCGGCGGGCCCAGGAGCCACAAAGGAGCGTGTCTGAAAGATGCTCCCCGTCTTCTTGGGAAATCCCTGTGTCCAGCCGCGCGCCAGCGCAGCGTCATTGTCGACATAGATGTACGGACACCACATGACCGGGATGTCTACATACATTGCGTCGACCAGGACAAACGCCTCGCGATATTGATAGCGAGCCGGTTCGAGGTATTCGTCGTCCTGGGCGGTGAATTGCCAATCCAGAAACAGCATGACGGCGTGACCGTTTGACTCAGGATCCGGCGAAAGACCATTCGGCAATGTCGCTGCTGTCGCGTCGGGGTCGGTCCAGAATTCGACTCCGACAGCATCGCCAGCGTAGTGCCAGGGTGGCGGCGGAGTGAGAGCGGCCTGGCCGAATGGCGACTTCGGAACTGTAAAGCCCTTCAGCATTCCCGTGTCCTGATGCATCGCTTTCGGCATAGAGGCTACCGGAACCAGCCCCGCTTGATTTGATTGAAATGCGCCGGTTTGTTGATTCCTGCCGCAATCCGGAACACGTCTGTTGGCATCAGCCGGCCGCTACGCTGTCAGGTCTGCCAGAACTTCGATGTCGGTGACGGAATAGGAGAACGAGAACCGATATGCGCGTCCAACCTTGAGCGGACCCAGCATCTCCAATTCCTCTCCGTAGGCCTCCGGAAAATTGAGGTCACCCTCGCCGATCCAGATGTTTGTGACCAGGGAATGATCCGAGATACATCGAACGAGTTCGTCCACAGCCGGCTTGTCGTGCATGCCCGCCGAAAGCCGCGGAAAATACCGCCGCCCCACAATCCGGCGATCGAGAAGCCCGACAAGACGGTCAGCCTTTTCGCGCAAAACGACGCTCGCCCGCACCAGCAAGCGGCCGTGAGCAGACATGCAGGCCGAAAATCTGCTATCATTGGCGAGAGGCGCCGAAGCCATGCTCGCTGCGGCAAAGGTGCGGGTCAGGTGCACAGTGCCGAACTTTCTCGGATAGCCCTGAATCCAGCCTCTCATCAATGCAGCGTCGTTGTCCACATAGCAGTATGGGCACCACGCTATTGGGGTCCCCTTCCACATCGCGTCGAGGAGAACGCTGAACCCGCGGCACTGATATCTGGCCGGGTCCAGATATTCCTCGTTCTGCGCCGTGAACTGATAGTCCGTGAAGAGTGCGACCGAGCGGCCTCGACGTCGCTCATCAAGCTCCACGCCAGAGGGGAATATCTGGACCGATACATCGGGATCATTCCAGAATTCCACCGCGAGCACGTCACCAGCGAAGTGCCAGGGTGGCGGTGGGACCAATGCAGCAATCCCCCGAGGCGACCGAGGAGCCGTAAATCCCTTGAGCATGTCCTCGCCCCGCCAGCAGTCGGTGTCAGGCGCATCATTCCAGGATCGAACACTAGCGCCCGTATCAGGCGCGACGCTTGGACGAACGTGTGACGCCTTGGCGGTTCATGCGCACTCGCGGTTGCTACAGACCGGCCCGAACCGGGCAGATGCATATTGCCCGCTCCCCCACAAGGCCGTTCCAGGACGCGGTGGGCCGCGGCAGGGTCGAAAGCTACAAACGCTGACATTTTGCGACAAGCCCGTGCTCCGACGAGAGCGTATCGGTGTCAGCCTGGCGAGGTCGAGTATCGGCCTCGATTGATCAGCACGAGATTCCAGATGAAAACGAAAAGTTCAAACAAGCGGATGCCACGGCGGTCGATATCCCCGGCGTGGGGTGTGTCCCTGTGCCTGCTGCTCGCCACCGCCTGGTCCGCGCCCTCGTTCTCGCAAGGAACACCGGAACAGCGCGCGGCATGCACGCCCGATGTGTTCCGACTTTGCAGTGCGTTCATCCCCAATGCGGACGACATAACGATTTGTCTCAGAGAGCGGAGCTCCGAACTCAGCGATACCTGCAGGCAGGTAATCCAGGTGGATATCCCGCAAATCCCCGGCGCCAGGGACAGCAATAGCACTCGCAAACGCCCCACAAGATAGTCGGCCCGTCACAGCATTACGACGCGATGGGCGCCGTCGAGCGCCTTCCGATCGATGTGGCCGACCAAAGCTGACGAACACGCACTGCGCGAGGACGGCATGCTCGAACGACAGCAGCCATCCCCGCGACGCCCTTCAGCGTTGCATCCTCATGCCCATCGGCATGCTCGACGGCATCATCATGTTCGTGTTCATGTCTGCCACGATCCACATCGTGCCGGCGATCACGACGAATACGATGAGAGCGCCAAAGGCGAGCGCGAGCACGTTGTTGGTGCTCTCCGGCCCGCTGGTGATGTGCAGGAAAAACACCAGGTGAATGCCCATCTGGGCAATGGCGAGGACGGCGAGACCGAGGACTACGCCGCCTGGCCAGAGCAGCGTCGTATTTGCAGCCCAGAATGACGTAGCCGTGAGAAGAACCGCCACAAGCAGGCCGATCGTGTAGACGAGAAGCTCGGATGGAGCCGATGCGTCCATCTCGCGGCTCGGCCTGTCTCCGGGTGCGCGTTCGTGTCGAACCTCGGTCATGAGCTCACTCCCATCAGATAAACCACCGTCAGTACCCCGACCCAAACGATATCGAGGGCGTGCCAGAACAAGGAGAAGCAGAGCAGGCGATGCTGCACCCTCGCGGCGAATCCAAATACCGCAACCTGCACCATCATCACGGTCAGCCAGACCAGTCCGAGCGTAACGTGCAGCCCGTGGCATCCGACCAGCGTGAAGAATGCGGACAGAAACGCACTCCGCTGCGGCCCTGCGCCGATGGCGATCATGCTCAGGAATTCGCGGATCTCGAGAGCAAGGAATATGGCTCCGAGCACGAAGGTGATCAACGCTCCCAAATAGGTCCTGAAATAGCGGCGCGAATTCACCGCCAAGGACATCAGCCCGCAAGTGTAGCTCGAAAAGAGAAGGCAGGCTGTCTCGATCGCGACCGTCGTCTGGTTGAACAGCTGGGCGCCGGTCGGGCCGCCGGCCGTGGAGCGCACGAGGACCGCGTAGCTCGCGAACAGCGCGGCGAACATGATGATGTCGCTCAGCAGGAAGATCCAGAAGCCATAGGCGACCACGATCCTCTTTGGAGCAGGTCCCGCTTCACTCGCACTTGGCAGTGCCTCTTGCGGAATCTGATCGATTGCGACGGCGATATTCATGCTGCAACTCCAGCCTGGTGGGCCTGCACGAACCGGGCGATCTCCTCGGCCGGCACCTCAATTTCGTTGTGTCGGCGGAATGAGAAGGTAAGTAGCGTCGCGAATGCGCCGAACATCCCGACGCCGGCCAGCCACCAGATGTGCCAGATCAGCGCAAAGCCGATGACGACCGCGAAGAAGGCCGTAACAAAGCCGGTGGCGCTGTTCTTCGGCATTTCGACGGGCTCGTAATTACGCGCCGGCGCTGGCTCGTCCCTTGTCGCCAGTGCGCGGCTTTTGCTGCTCCAGAACGCATCCAGTCCGGCGACCTTGGGTTGGAACGCAAAGTTCCATGCCGGCGGCGGGGACGCCGTCGCCCATTCGAGCGTGCGGCCGTTCCAGGGATCACCGGTCACGTCCCGCAATTCTTCGCGATTGCGGATCGACACAACGAGTTGGACGATCTGGCAAGCGACGCCGACCAGGATGATAGCGGTGCCGAATGCCGCCGCTATCAACCACGGCTGCCAGGACAAATTGTCGTAATGTTGCATGCGCCGGGTCATGCCCATCAGGCCGAGCACGTAGAGCGGCATGAAGGCGACATAGAAGCCGACGAACCAGCACCAGAAAGAGGCTCTGCCCCAGCGTTCGTCGAGCTTGAACCCGAACGCCTTGGGAAACCAATAATTGTACCCCGCCATCACTCCGAACACGACGCCGCCAATGGCGACATTGTGGAAGTGCGCGACCAGGAACACGCTGTTGTGCAGCTGGAAGTCGGCCGGGGGCACCGCCATGAGCACACCGGTCATGCCGCCGATGACGAAAGTCACCATGAAGCCAATCGACCACAGCACCGGCACCGAGAAACGAACCCGGCCGCCGTACATCGTGAACAGCCAGTTGAAGATCTTCG
The DNA here is from genome assembly GCF_054061875.1 of Bradyrhizobium sp. S3.7.6. Lineage (NCBI taxonomy): Bacteria > Pseudomonadati > Pseudomonadota > Alphaproteobacteria > Hyphomicrobiales > Nitrobacteraceae > Bradyrhizobium > Bradyrhizobium sp. S3.7.6. The sequence continues at coordinate 6,348,942 of NZ_JBSSEQ010000001.1, forward strand.
CGCCCGTCGGCAAGGCGATGATCATGCTCATGACGCCGAAGAAGCCGTTGACGTTCGCGCTGGCACCCATTGTGAAGAAGTGGTGCAGCCAGACCAGGAAGGAGAGGATACAGATGGCCATCGTCGCGGCGACCATCGAGCGATAGCCGAACAACGGCTTGCCGGAGAAGGTCGCCATAACTTCCGAGAAGACGCCGAACGCCGGCAGGATCAGGATGTAGACTTCGGGGTGCCCCCATACCCAGAACAGGTTGGAGTACAGCATCTGATTGCCCTGGCCTTCGAGCGTGAAGAAGTGAAAGCCGAGATAGCGATCCAGCGCCAGCATCGCGAGCGTCGCGGTCAGGACCGGAAAAGCCGCGACAATGAGCAGGTTGGCGGCAAGCGCGGTCCAGCAGAAGACCGGCATGCGCATATAGCCCATCCCCGGTGCCCGCAATTTGAGGATGGTCGTGACGAAATTTATTCCCGCCAGCAGGGTACCGATACCCGATATCTGCAGAGACCAGAGATAGTAGTCGACGCCGACACCGGGCGAGTATTGCAATTCGCTCAGTGGCGGATACCCCCACCAACCTGCTTTCGAGAACTCGCCGACCGCCAGCGAAATGTTGACCAACAACGCGCCCGAGGCGGTCAGCCAGAAGCTGACGGAATTGAGCGTCGGGAATGCCACATCGCGAACACCGAGTTGCAGCGGTACTGCGAAGTTCATGAGCCCGACCACGAACGGCATTGCCATGAACAAGATCATAATCGTGCCGTGCGCCGAGAAAATCTGATTGAAATGTTCGGGCGGCAGATAACCTTGTGCACCGCCGGCTGCGAGCGCCTGCTGCGCGCGAATCATGATCGCATCGCTGAAGCCGCGCAGCATCATGACGAGCGCCAGTATGCAATACATGGCGCCTATCCGCTTGTGGTCGACCGAGGTGAGCCACTCGCGCCATAGATAGGGCCAAGCTCCCTTCGCCGTGATAAATCCGAGAACGACCAGCACGACCAGGACCATGAAGCCCGTTGCACCCATGATGATCGGCTCATGGAGAGGAATCGCGCTCCAATCGAGCTTTCCGAGGAGATTCATCGCTCTGCCCTCTGCGAGGTTGAACAAACTGATAGAGAAGAGTCTTGATGGGAGTCTTGGGTGCCCATCCCAGCATTTACGATGCTGCTGAACAGATCGGAGACGACGCCACGATAGGTGAACGGCGCGACCGCCTTGCTCGGCTTGACCAGATCGGCGTAAGCTTGCTTATCGAGGATCGAACCGGTTTCGCCGGTCTGCCGAACCCATTGCGCAAATCCACCGTCGGTCACTGCTTCGACCGTGAAGTGCATGTAGGGAAAGCCCTCGCCGCTGAACATGGCGGAGATCCCTGGATAGGTTCCGAGATGGTCCGCCTGCAGGTGGAGGCGGGTCGCCATTCCCGACATGGTGTAGATCTGGCTCCCGAGCTGAGGCACGAAGAAGCTGTTCATGACGCTCGATGAGGTCAGTTCAAAGCTGATCGGCGTCCCCACCGGCACGACCAGCTTGTTGACGCTCGCGATGCCCTGCTCGGGATAGATGAACAGCCATTTCCAGTCGAGCGAGACGACTTCAACGTTGACAGGCTTGACCGTCGAGCTAATCGGCTTGCCCGGATCGAGATCGTGTGCGCCGATCCATGCGACGCCGCCGACCAGGAGCACCGTCATTGCGGGGATGGACCAGACCAGCAGTTCAAGACGTCCGGAATATGTGAAATCCGGCCGATAGCGCGCACGCTCGTTCGATGCACGAAACCAGAAGGCGAAGCCAAGTATCGCAAGGATCACTGGGATCACGATCGCAAGCATGATGCCGAGCGCGTTAAACAGAATTTGCCGCTCGGCCAGCGCGATCGGCCCTTTCGGATCGAGCACGCCTTCGGTGCAGCCGCCGAGCATCATGGCCCCGGTCAGGAGGGCTGCCAGTAAGCCGTATCGCATGTTAGAGCTCCCTGGGATTGTTGGTGCGCCATGCGCTCCGGGCGACCTCCGGCAGGCGATCAGCATGCACCGACGTGGCAATGCCCGCATGCGAGGCACGCGTGCGCCGGAATGACTCGCCGCCATGGTCAACCAGGAACGCTGCGAACAACGCGAACAGATAGAAGATGGAGAACACGAACAGCCTGTGGGCGGGACGGCGATCAGGCCCGATGCTTCTGTCCAGCAGAAATGCAAGCATGAGGAAAAGCGCCCCGCAGATCGCAACGGTGACGCCGTAGATCACGCCTGCGAACCCCAGTGCCCAGGGCAGCTCCGAACCGAGAGCCAGGAGACCGCTGTAGATCAATATCTGCCGTGTTGTGACCGAGCGTCCCGCAACAACCGGCAGCATCGGTACGCCCGCGCCGGCGTAATCCTCGGTGCGGTTGAGTGCCAGCGCCCAGAAATGGGGCGGCGTCCAGAGAAAGATGATGAGGAACAGCGCAAGCGGCTCCAGCCCGATATCGCCTGTTGCCGCGGCCCATCCGATCACCGGCGGCAGCGCGCCGGCAGCGCCGCCGATGACGATGTTCTGCCGCGTGGACCGCTTCAGCCACGCCGTGTACACCACGACATAAAAGAGGATAGCGCCCGCCAGTAACGCGGCTGCCACGAGGTTCGTCGCCAGGGCGAGAGCCACCACGGAGAACCCGCCAAGAAGGAGTCCAAGGACAAGCGCCGCGAACCGGGAGATCTTGCCGAGCGGAATTGGCCGCATGGCGGTGCGGCTCATGACCGCATCGATATCGGCGTCGTACCACATGTTGAGGACACCGGCGGCTCCGGCTCCCGCTGCAATGGCAAGAACTGCCGCAAGGGTCGTTAGCGGATCAAGGCGAACCGGAGCGGAGCTCAATCCGACGAGCGCGGTGAAGACCGCGAGCATCATCACGCGCGGCTTTGTGAGGGCGACGAAGTCAGACACATTCCAATGGTCAGCCAGCGAATGAGGGGTACGAGCGCGTCTTTCCCCAAGCTGGCCAGCAATGGACTTGGCGTTCATCTCGCGGCTCCAGGTTCATTCTGAATGCGACCTGTCGTGCTCCGTTCGAACAGCGACAGTGCGTGCGTTCAGTATGTCTGCCCAGCGGTGGCCGCGATTGAATATGGCTGCTCGATTGGAGCCAATCCTGCTCAAAACAATTGGCTGGGCGTCTGGTCGCGCCTGCATCTTTCGTGAACGCACGATTCAAAGTGATCTGAGCACTTTTCAACAAGCGCTTTGCGCCAATTCTTCCTAGAGCAGCCCTATATTTGTGACGCTCGATCCCTGGTTTGAACATCGGCGAAATTCGTTCCGTTTGCGTGGAAACGTTCGCCGAGCCTACGGAGAACTATCGATGAAGATGCCTTTGCTCTGGACGATTGCAGCTGTTTGCCTGATGGCCCCGGCCGCGCAGGCACGATCCGCCTATGACGGCTCCTGGGATCTCGTCTTCGTGACGCAAGGCGGCGCATGCGATCCCAGCTACAACTTCACCGTCAATATTTCCGACGGAATAGTCACGCATCCCAATCTCGTGAAATTCAGGGGCTACGTCGCGAAATCCGGTTCGGTCCGCGCTTCGGTAGAGGTTCACGACAAATTCGCGTCCGGCACGGGCAGACTTTCCGGGAACTCGGGTCGCGGAAGGTGGAGCGGCTATTCGGGAAGCTCACGATGCTCGGGCTACTGGACCGCGCAACGCAATTGACCGAGCGAAAGCCGGAGAGCTCGCGCGCCGAACCGCCGTCTTGCGAAACGGCGCTGAGCACGACCGTGCTGGCGGCCGCTCTTCTGTTTGCTCACGGTCAGACCACGGAACGGACGGTTGTCGCTGCCACGCGTCTTGGGCGCGCGCTCGGCGTCGCGGTGAAGGTGCTCCCGCAATGGGACGAACTGATCATCGAATTGGATGGCTCGCGCGTCTCGCAAGCTGTGCCCGCCAGGCCGCTCGGCGTCGACATGGGCAGGGTACTCGCCGTTACGACGGTGATAGATCAGATCTGCGACGGCACATTGCCGGCCGGTGCCGCGCAATCCGCACTTGAGTCGGCCGATCGTCTACCGCCCGCTTCCACGCCACGCTTCACCTTGTTCGCAGCCGTTGGTGCGGCCTCGCTTGGCGTCATCTTCGGCGCGCTCGATGCGATGAGCCTGCTCCTGATCGCAATGAGCGCAGCCGCCGGCGCGCTCATCAGGCGCAGGCTGTCCGGCTTCAGCCATAACCCGCTCCTCCAGCCACTTTGCGCCGCGCTGGTCGCCGGTGCTGTAGCTGCTGTTGCCAGCCGATTTCGACTGTCGGATGCAATTGCGCTGGTCGCCTTCTGTCCCTGCATGGTGCTTGTCCCCGGTCCGCATATCCTCAACGGTGCCATGGACCTCGCTCGCACGCGCATCGCACTGGGCATGACCCGCCTGGCCTATGCCGGCATCATCGTGCTGCTGATCTGCGCCGGCGGTCTGTTCGGGTACACGGCCGCCGGCGGGCAACTCGCGATAGCCGGGCCATCTCCGCCCCTGCCGTTGATCATCGATGTGATCGCAGCAGGATGCGCAGTCGCCTCATTCGGTACTTTCTTCTCAATGCCATGGCGTCTGCTGCCTTTCCCGATTGCAGTCGGCATGCTTGCACATGCCGCACACTGGGCGGTGATCTCCGCCGGCGGAAGTGCTCCGGCCGGAACACTCGTCGCCTGCATGTTTGCCAGCGCCCTCACGGCTCCCGTGGTCGATCGCCTGCATCTGCCCTTCGCGGCGGTCGCGTTCTCCGCCGTTGTCTCGTTGATGCCTGGTTTCTTCCTGTTCAACACTGCGACGGGCCTCGTCGAACTGGTCTCAATCGGCCCGGGCGCACCGGCGGCTCTGGTCACCAGTATCGCTGCGAGCAGTGCCACGGCGCTTTTGATCATCACGGCGATGGCCTTCGGGCTGATCCTCCCGCGCATGCTGTACGAGCGGCTCAGACCCTTCCCCGGATGATCAGGCACGGTCGTTCAATGCACCGCAGCGCCATCCAAGATTAATCCGGAGCTCCGCTGTATCTGACCCTGGGGGGGCGGCTGGCCCTGGAGAGTCGGTGTACCCATGACGACAATTCTCACCAAATCGTTCCCGCAAGAAAAGCCGCCGTCGACAAAGGCGGCCCCAGGCAAAAAAAGCGTCCTGATCGTCGGCGGTGGCTTTGCCGGTATCGCGGCGGCACGGGCTCTGAAGCGAGCCGATGTCGAGATCACGCTGGTCGACCGCCGCAATCACCATATCTTTCAGCCGCTCCTGTACCAGGTCGCCACCGCTGTTCTGGCGCCATCCGAGATCGCGGCACCGATCCGGCAACTCGAGGCAAAGCAGAAAAATCTCAGCGTCATGCTGGCCGAGGTCAAGGGCGTCAACCTGGGAGCACGCACCGTCGAGGCCATCTGCCCGGAGATTGGCAGTCGAAAGCTCGAGTACGATTTCCTGGTGATCGCGACCGGAATGCGTCCGAGCTATTTCGGTCATGACGAGTTCGCGCGGTTCGCACCGGGCCTCAAGAGCCTGAGCGACGCCGAAACGATCCGGACCAAGATCTTGAGCGCATTTGAACTGGCTGAAGCAACCGATGACGAGAACGAGCGCGCTCGCCAAATGACCTTCGTTCTGGTGGGCGCCGGTCCGACCGGCGTCGAGCTTGCCGCTTCGATCGCTCAACTGGTCTCGGTGACCCTGCGTAACAATTTCCGCAAGATCGACCCCGCCAAGAGCCGGATTGTTCTGCTGGATGGCGGCACTCGCATCCTGCCGACCTTTGCGGAATCGCTGTCGCGAAAGGCGGCCAAGCGACTGACGAAACTCGGAGTCGAGGTCTCGACGGGCGTAAAGGTCGAGAAGGTTGACGATCAGGGCGTGATCGCGGCCGGCGTCCGCATTCCCAGCGCCACCGTACTTTGGACGGCAGGCGTCAGCGCTTCCCCGGTCGTGAAGATGCTGGCGACCCGGACAGACCGCGCCGGGCGCGCATTCGTGGGCGCCTTCATGGACATTCCCGATGCGCCCAACGTCTTTGTTGCAGGGGATGCGGCCACGATGACCCAGGATGGTCACCCCGTCCCCGGGGTCGCGCAGGCAGCCATTCAGCAGGGACGATTTGTCGGTCAGGTCATCGCCAGCCGCGTCAAGGGACACAAGGATGGCCGACCGTTTCGGTATCGCGACAAGGGCAACATGGCGGTGGTCGGCAAGAATTTTGCGATTCTCGAGTCCGGCCATTTGCGCAGCAGCGGCTTTTTGACCTGGTGGGTGTGGGCCGCGTTGCATGTGCTCGCCCTGCCGCAACTCCAGAACAGGTTTCGAGTCCAGACCCAGTGGTTCTGGTCGTATCTGTCGGGGCAAAGGAGCTCGCGGCTGATTTCCGAGGGACCGAGATCGTCCTCGTCATAGTTGCGGCCAATCAAGACCTTGCAAGCATTCCCGGAAATTCGTTAAGGACTGCACCTGTGGACGCTTCCATCATATCCGCGCTCGCCGCTCTCACCGGTGCAGCCGTGGGCGGCCTGACAAGCGGAATAGCCAATTGGCGGAGCCAGCGAAGCCAGGTCCGCGCGCAGTGGGTCCTTCACGAGGAGACTCGGCGGCAGACCCTGTACAGGGATTTCATCGAGGACGCCGCCAAATGTTACATCGATGCGCTCCAGCACGATAAAGCCGACATTCCGAGCCTGGTCAGCCTTTACGCCAAGATGAGCGCGATGCGGGCGATATCTTCAAAGCCGGTGGTCCATCATGCCGAGGACGTCACCCGAAAAATCCTGGACACCTATCTGGAGCCGGACAAGAGCTTTGTCCAACTGCGCGAAATGGCCATCGATGGCACGATCGATCTGCTGCATGACTTCAGCCGCGCGTGCCGCGACGAATTCGAGCAAATGCGGCCGATCCATTTTTGAGCGCGACGCTGCGATTTCAGCCCGCTCTTGCCGCGAGGGGGCAGACGCGCTGCCCCCGAGATCGGATCATTTCGGCCGAACCGTCTCGGCCCAATTGGCGAACGCCTGCATGAACGCCTGGAGGAATTTGCTGGTGCCGTCGCCAGCGAGCTTGCCGTGCTCATCGAACAGCTTGTCGACATGCCCGAGATAGGCCTCAGGCTGCTGCAGGGTCGGCACGTTCAGAAACACGAGCGATTGCCTGAGATGATGATTGGCGCCGAAGCCTCCGATCGCCCCGGGCGAGCCGCTGACGATCGCACCCGGCTTGCGGTCCCAGACGCTGCGTCCATACGGCCTGGAACCGACATCCAGCGCGTTCTTGAGCACGGCAGGCACTGACCGGTTATATTCCGGCGTGACGAACAGAACGGCGTCGGCGGCCTTCATGCGCTGGCGGAACGCGGTCCATTGCGCGGGCGGAGCTGCGGTATCGAGATCTTCATTGTAAAATGGCAATCCTCCGATCTCGACGATGTCGAGCCTCATCGAGGACGGCGCCAGCGAGATCAGTGCATTCGCCAGCATCCCGTTGAACGAAGCCTTCCGCAGGCTTCCAACCAATACGCATACGTACATCGGCTTTTCCTTGGTCATGCAGTCGCTTGAGACTTGATGTTTCGCGTGAAGTCGGGCTTGCGCCTTTCCACGAAAGCCGTGAACGCTTCCCTTGCATCTTCGGAGCGGACTTGCGTGCTGAATTCTTCGTTCTCGGCCTTCATCGCGGCCTTGATCTGCTCGCGAAATGGCTGCTTCATGAGCCGCTTGCTGGCCTGTAACGCAGCCGCGGGCTTCGCTGCCAACTTCCGGGCCGTGTCGGTTGCCTTCGCCCGGAGATCGTTGTCGGGGACAACTTCGGTCACCAGTCCCAGCTCCGCCGCACGCCGGGCATCGAATGGAGATCCCATCAAGATCAGCTCGGCTGCACGGACGTGACCGATCCGCGCCGGCACTGAGCAGCTCGATCCGAACTCCGGAACGAGCGCCAGATTGATGAAGGGCATCTGGAATTTTGCGCTCTCGCCCGCGTAGATGAAGTCGCAGTGCGTCAGCATGGTCGTGCCGCCGCCGATCGCAGCGCCGTGGACTGCCGCGACCAGTGGCTTGTCGAAGTCAACCAGTGCATGCATGAGGCCCGCTTGTGGCGATTCACCCGGTCCTGGAGGATTCTTGAGAAAGTCATCGATGTCATTGCCGGCGCAGAACGAATCTCCCGCGCCATGCCAGAGAATGACACGCGTACCCTCGTCATTCGCCGCCGCGTTGAAGATATCAGCGAGAGCCACGTACATGGCCGATGTCATCGCGTTCCGCTTTGTCGGGCGGTTCAACTGGATACGCAAGATGCCCGCGGCATGTTCGGTCACGATCTCATCCATGGTCGAACTCCTGAACCCTTTGCTGAGTTTGACCGCAACGCAGGGTCGCGGCGGCTAGCGCCGCCACACCCCCTGTCATCGCGCTAGGCCGCTTGGCCCTTTGCCTTCGGAACGGTACCGCTCGCGTGCAGACCATCAATCTCGGCCGCGCTGAATCCCAGCTGCCGGAGAACCTCGTCGTTATGCTCTCCGATCTTCGGCGCGCGCTTCGCGGGCACCTTGGCGACACCATGCACCTGAAGCGGGCTGGAGATCGTGGACGTCAGCTTGCCGCCCGCCCCCTCGAGGGGCACGATGATGTCGTTGGCCCGGAGCTGGGGGTCGTTGATCACCTCCTGTGGCCCGCGTACTGCTCCGAACGTCACGTGAACGCCGTTGAATACCTCGTACCAATGTGCCATCGGCTCGGCACAGAAGGTCTCGTCGAGAATCGCCGTGAGCTCCGTCATGTTCGCCGTCAGCTTCGCCGGGTCGGAGAACCGCGGATCAGTCAGGAGATCGGGGCGGCCGATCGCCTTCGCCACGGCCTCCACCTTGTCGGGCGTGATGATGAGAACGAACCAGGTATCATCCTTGGCGCGATACACGTTCATGGCCGCATTTGCGGGGTGCATGCGATCATGCAGCCCGAAGAATTTCGCATCGCACAGCGCGGCCTGGATCGAGACGCTGGCAGACCACACGCCCTCGGCGAGAAGCGAGGTGGTGACATGCGCTCCCTCCCCGGTCCGTTCACGGCGATACAGGGCCGTGACGATCGCCGAATAGAGCCCAACGGCGGTGGCGTTGTCGCCGCTGCCGGCCACCGGCCAGGTCGGCGGCGCACCGGCATCGCGCGTCATCGACAGCAATCCGCTGCGGGCCCAGTAGGACGTGATGTCGAAGCCGGGAAGATTCGCGTCCGGTCCCTTGTCGCCGAAGCCCGTGATGTCGGCGTAGATCAGGCGCGGATTCCACCCCACCACATCCTCATATTCGAGCTTCAGTTTCTTGCGCGCCGGATGCGGCGTGTTGACGATGAGCACGTCGGCCCATTTGACCAGTTTCTCGAGAACCTGATGGGCCTCCGGAGATTTCAGGTCGAGTGCCATGCCGCGCTTGTTGCGGTTGGCCAGGTGCCAGGGATAGGCATCGTCGGCGACCGGCTGCGGCGGGAGGTGGTTCGCATGTCGCCACAGCTCGCCGCTCGGCGGCTCCACCTTGATCACGTCGGCGCCAAAGTCGGACAGGATCACGGCGGCGCTCGGGCCCGCGATGAAGCTCGCGAGGTCCACCACCTTCAGTCCGGAGAAAATGTTGTCGTTTGCCATGGGCGTCCTTTCCAAATCCGCTCAGAGCGGCCTTGTTTCAGCGTCCGCGAAACTGCGGCGCACGTTTTTCGAGGAAGGCTGCGGTGCCTTCCTTCTTGTCTTCGGTGGCGGCGCAAATGCCGAAGAACGAGGCTTCCAGCACAAGGCCTTCGCTTTGGCTCGTGTCCATGCCCTTATTGGCCGCTTCCAGCGAGAACTTCACGGCGATCGGCGCGTTGGCCATGATCTGCTTCAGGACCGTCTCGGCGCGATCGATCAGACTGCTGGCAGCAACGACTTCGTTGACGAGGCCGATGCGATAGGCTTCCTGCGCGGAAATCGTCTCGCCGGTGAGGATCAGCTGCAACGCACGCCCCTTTCCCACCAGGCGCGGCAGGCGTTGCGTTCCGCCACCGCCGGGCAACAGGCCGAGCTTGACCTCGGGCTGACCGAATTTGGCATGCTCGGCGGCAATCCTGATCGTGCAGGCCATCGCCGTCTCGCAGCCGCCGCCCAGCGCAAAGCCGTTGATCGCCGCGATCACCGGCTTGCCGAGATTTTCGATGAGGTCCAGCACACCCTGGCCGAACCGGCTGGACTCCTCGGCGTCGTAAGCATCGACATGGGCGAGTTCACTGATGTCGGCGCCGGCGATGAACGCCTTGTCGCCAGCGCCGGTGAGGATGACGCCGCGCACGGACGCGTCCGCTTTGGCATCCTCGAATGCCGCGTGCAAATCGGTCCAGGTCGGCGTATTGAGTGCATTGAGCACTTTAGGCCGATTGACCGTCACGTAGGCGATCGGGCCCTTTTTCTCGTACTGGACGTTCGCAAGGGCCAGCGCCGCTCTCGGTGCTGAGCTTGGTGCTGTTGCAGGCGAAGGGGTGAACGGTGCAGTTCCCGAAACCATGGTCGTGTCTCCTGAGTAGGGCAGCCGGCGCCGATGCGCCGGCCCCGCTGAAAGGTCAGAGGAAAGCGCCGTGACCGGTGATGGCCTTGCCGACGATCAGATTCTGCATCTGATAGGTGCCTTCGTAGGAGTAGAGCGCCTCGGCGTCGGCGAAGAAGCGCGCGACGTTGTAGTCGGCGACGATCCCGTTGCCGCCCAGCACCTCGCGGCCCCATGAGACCGTCTCGCGCGACTTCGCCGTGCAGAATGCCTTCGCCAGTGCCGCGTGATGGTCGCCGAGCTTGCCTTCGTCATCGAGCTGCGCCAGGCGGAGCATCAGGCACTGGCACGCGGTCAGATTGCCGAGCATCTTGGCGAGCAGATCCTGGATCAGCTGAAACGAGGCGATCGGCTTGCCGAATTGCAATCGTTCCTGGGCATATTTGAGGGTGGCCTCGTATGCACCCATCTGGATGCCGGTCGATGCCCAGCCCACCATGTAGCGCGTCATCCGCAGCACGCGCGCGGTGTCGCGAAAGGAATTGCCGCCCTGGAGGCGGTTCGCTTCAGGCACCCGCACGTCCTTCAGCGTGATCTGGCCGTTCTGGACCACCTTGAGCGCGATCTTGTGCTCGATCTTCTCGACGCTGAACCCGGGCGTCGACTTGTTCTCGACGATGAATCCCTTGACCTGATTGTCGGCAAGGTCGCGCGCCCAGATGATGGAGATGTCGCACCAAGGCGCATTGCCGATCCATCGCTTCTGTCCGTTGAGAATCCAGGTATCGCCTTCCCGCTTGGCCGTCGTGGTCAGGCCGCCGCTCGTTCCGGAGCCGACCAGCGGCTCGGTGAGGCCGAAGCAGCCAATCTTTTCCCAGCGCGCCATCGCCGGCAGCCATTTCTGCTTCTGCTCCTCGGAGCCGTCGAGATAGATCGAGCCCATGGCGAGGCCGCTATGCACGCCGAAGAACGTGCAGAACGAGGCGTCGGTGCGCGCCAGCTCCATCGCCACGAAGCCGAACAGCTTCTGGCTGCCGCCCGCGCAGCCATAGCCCTTGAAGCCGAGCCCACCGAGGCCAAGCTCCTTGAACGACGGCAGCAGTTCGAACGGAAACGCGTCGTCGGACCAGTACTTGTTGATGACCGGCTGGACCTTGGTCTCCATGTAGGTCCGCACCTTCTTGACGAGCGCCTTTTCGTCCGGGGTGAGGAGGTCGACCAGTTGGTAGAAATCGCCATTGGGTGCCGGCGGTGACTTCGGCGCGGCGGTCTTGCCTGCTGTGTTTGCGGTGGACATTTGCGATATCTCCTCGCTGCGGCTCGGAAGCCTGAAAAGTGAAGGGTTGAAGGTATGATTGATCTCGCGGACGCTGCCGATTGCGTCAGCTCGGCTTCGCAGCCTTCTTGCGCAGCTCGATCAGGCCGAGCAGAATTTCGTCGCGCTCCGCCTCCAGCTCCGCGATGGTGCGCGATCCGGCCTCGGCATGGACGCTGTCGATGAGTTTCTTTTGCACGTCCGGCGTCAGCACGGGCGAGCCGAGGGTCTTCCACCAGGCCGTCATCGGGCCGGTGAACTGCTGGAAGAAGTGCTCGATGCCGCCCGGACCGCCACCGAGATGGTTCAGCATCAGGCTGCCCATGACGCCCCAGCGCAAACCCGGGCCCCAGCTCAGGGCGGTGTCGACGTCGGCGGCGCTCACCACGCCCTCGGCCACGAGGTAATAGACTTCGCGGCTCAGCGCCGCCTGCAGGCGGTTGGCGACGTGCCCCGGCATTTCCTTGTTGAGGCGCACCGTCCGTTGCCCGATCGACGTGTAGAATTCCGTTGCGCGCCGGATCGTGGCTTCCGAGGTCTTTGCCCCGCCGACGATCTCCGTCAGCGGGATCAGATGGGGCGGATTGAACGGATGGGCGATGACGCAGCGCTCGGGATGGGATGCGGCACCCTTCTGGATTTCGCTCATGGTGAGCCCCGACGAGCTCGATGCGATGATCACGTCGGGCGGCAACAGCTCGTCGAGCTGGCCATAGAGCTTCTGCTTGAATTCGATCCGCTCGGGCCCGTTCTCCTGGACGAGGTCGGAGCCGGCGAGTGCCTGCGCGATGTCGGGCGTGAACGTGAGGTTCGACTGCGAAGCTCCGGGCGACAAGCCCAATCGCTTGAGCGCCGGCCAGGCCGTCTCGACGAACTTCCTTAGTGCTGCTTCCGCGTTCGGCGCGATATCGGTCGCAACGACCTGCAATCCCTTGGCGAGAAATAGCGAGCTCCAGCTCGCGCCGATCACGCCGGTGCCGATGATGGCGATACGGCGAATGGGCTTGGTGTCGGTCATGTCGTTCTCTCCAATGCGTTGGTCAGACTTCGGCATAGGCAATGCCGGTGAGATTGCCCTGGGCGTAGAGGAAGTTGCGCTCGCCGGCCCCGTCGAGCCGCGCGGAGTAGACCGAGCCCGCGAAATCGGTCACGAACATGCGATCGTTGGGAACGTCGAGCGCGATACCGATCCCCTCCATGAGATGGGTCACCACGATCTCCGGCTCGGCAGGCTTGTTGTCGAGCGAGGCCCGGTTCACCGTGTTGCCGCGCGGAGGATCACCGCGATCGGTCCAGTAGAGAATTCGACTCTGGTGATCGATCTCCAGATCAATCGGCTCCGGCAGACCGTCGTAGAATATCTCGATGTCGGATCTCATGGCTGCGGTCTGGCCGGCTGGGATTTCGACATTGGCGCGGAAGATGCGACCGAGCCCTGCATTATCAGGCCCCTTTTGCGTCCAGTAGATACGACCGAATTTCGGGTCGATCGCCAGCCCGACGCACCATCGCATCTGGTCCTTGCGATCGGCTTCGCCGTGGCCCGCTTCGATGAGCGTCTCCAGCCGCGAGCCCTCGAGGTTACAGCGCATGACGCGCATACCCTCGCGATCGCACCAGTAGAGCTTGCCGCCCTTCTTATCGAGGATGATCTGCTTCGGCGTGTGGGTGTGTCCCCGCGGGACGATGGTCTTGCGGTTCTTGCCGTCGATGTCGGCGCGCTCGATGGACCCGTCATCCAGGCTCGGGATGCCCATGTTGGTCCAGTAGATATGGCCAGCCTCGACATCCACGACGATGCCATCCGGAAGGTGGCAGCCGGTGACGATGGTCGTGCGGTCGGAGCCATCCGCATTCATCAGGTGAATGCAGCCCGCGTTCAATTCGAGGACGAAGAGACGAGGGATCGTGGGGCTTGATTTCGTGACGGCGTTTGGCATGTCGCACCTGCATCCTGGCCCGACCACGGACCGGGTCAGGTGACGCGACTATGACGCGATCGCCGTCATTCATCTTGGACAGGAATATCATCGCTGGGATGGGTCTGCTGCTTGATCACCTGGCGCCCCCCGGGACGTCGGGACGAGCACCACTGCGAGAGCAGCAGCTTTCAACAAGTCAGGGATCAAACATCCAAGCGTGGGTAACGGACAGGTTACATGGTCGGCTCCGACTCAAAAACATTCATCGCCTCGCGATTGCGGCTGGGCCTCACAACCGAATAAACTAGAGGCCATCCGGCCATCAGAAAGGGAGTCAGGCATGGACGCGCCGAGCTCTGACAAGGACATTCAAAACACACCCGACGAGCCGGCTAACGAACAGGCGAAAACCACGCGCAACCCAACACGTACTCCTTCCATCATCGTCGGTGTCGTTGCGGCTGCCGTCGTCGCGCTTTCCGCCTTCTATCTCTTACGACCCGAACCCTTGCTGGTTCAGGGCGAGGTCGATGCAACGCGGCTCGATATCGCGGCGCGCGTGGACGGACGGGTCGGCAAGATTCCCGTCGAGCGCGGCCAGAACGTCGCTGCGGGCGCGGTGCTGGTCCAGATCGACAATCCGGAAACGCTGGCCAAACACGACCAGATGAAGGCGGCCAAGGCCGTTGCGGACGCCCAGCTTGCCAACGTACTCGTCGGAACGCGGGTGGAAGTGATCGCGGCACGGAAGGCGGAGATGGAGCGCGCCCAGGCGGCGCTGGTGCTGGCACAGAAGACGTTTGACCGCACACACACCTTGACCGAGCAAGGCAACGCGCCGCAAGCCCGCCTCGATCAGGCCACCGATGCGCTGCACGAAAGCGAGCGCGCCGTCGACCAGGCCAAATCGGCCTATGAGCAGGCGGTCAATGGCTACACCAAGGAGGAGCGGGCCATTGCCAATACCAATGTCGAAAAGGCCAGTGCCGATATCCAGAGTGTCCAGTCGATCATCGACCAGCTCGTGGTTTATGCGCCCGTAGCCTCGCAGATCTATCAGCGTAATGTGGAACCCGGCGAATACGTCTCGCCGGGCGTCCCGCTCGTCACCTTGATCAATCTCGCGGACCTCTGGGTGCATTTCGATCTGCGCGAGGATCTCGTCAAAGGCCTCAAGGTCGGCGATCGCTTCGATGTCCGCATTCCCGCCCTCGGCGACCGCTCGGTGACAGTCGAGGTCAAGCTCATCGCGACCAAGGGCGAATATGCAAGCTGGCGGGCCACGCGTGCTTCGGGTGATTTCGACCTGCGGACGTTTTCGATCCGTGCCTATCCGGTGCAACCGGTGCCCGAGCTGCGACCGGGAATGAGCGCCTATCTCGACTGGCGGTCGCGGCCATGAGGCCGGCGCCAAAGCCCGGATTTCTGCTGGTCGCGCGGCGCGAGTGCCGCTGGCTGCTTCATGACCGCGTGGCGCTGCTCCTGATCTTCGGCGTGCCGCTGTTCGCGTTCGTGGTGCTCACCACGGTCTTCAGCCATCCAGTCATCCGCGGGCTCGGCGTGACTGTCGTCGACGAGGACAAGTCGGACGCGTCGCGTGCCCTGGTGGAATACATTGCGGCGTCGCCAAGCCTGAAGATCGTCGACCGCTCCGGCACGCTGTCCACGGCCGTGCAGGACATACGCTCCGGCAAGTCGATTTCGGCCGTCCACATTCCGCCGGATTTCGAGCGCGACCTGAAGGCCGCGCGCCGCCCGCAGATCGTCGGATTTTATAACCAGCAGTTTTTGACTCCTTCCGGGATCGCATCCTCGGGTCTGAGCGATTCACTTTCCGCAGCGGCAGCGGTGGCCGCTCCCGCCAGTCGCGCGGCACCTGCGCCAGCGTCCCTGGGAGCGCTCAAGGCGGAGACCATGGCGCTCGTCAATCCGCAGAAGAACTACGCGCAGTTCCTGCTGCGCGCGCTGCTGCCGACCATCATCCATGTGGTGATGACCCTTGCCGCCGGCTATTCCGTCGGCTCCGAATTCCGCCGCCGCGACGCGCGGGCCTGGCTCGAAAGCGCCGGCGGCGATCCGCTTGTCGCGCTGGCCGGCAAGCTCGCGCCGCTGTTCTGCCTCTTCATTTTGATCATGCTGGCCGAGCCGCTGTTCCTGGAGGGCGTGCTGGAGATTCCCTTCAAGGGCGACTTGCCGTTGATGATCGCTGCAGCCTCGCTGCTGATCATCGCCTATCTGTCGCTCGGCGCCCTGCTCCAGCTTCTGGTCGGCGATCTCGCCACCGGACTCGGGCTTGCGGGCCTCATTGCCTCGCCCGCATTCGGCTATGCCGGCGTCGGCTTTCCCACCATCGGCATGAATGCCTTTGCGCAGGCATGGAGCGCGATCCTGCCGCTTCGCTGGTACATGGCCGTCCTGCTGGGACAAGCCGCGCGGGGATTGCCGGTCGCGGATTCCGCTATTCCCTTCGCTGCACTTGCCGGCCTGGCGCTGGTCTTTGCCGGCCTGGCGTGGATGTGCATGGCGAACGTCACCCGCAAGGGCTGGTTCGCAACAGCGCGGCCTGCCGAGCCACACGAGGTCATCTCCACACCGCGCGGCGTCGGCGGCGCCTTCGTGGCGGAGTGGCGGCGCGTGCTGGGAACGCGGGGCGCCTTCGCTCTGCTGTTTCTCGCTCCCCTGGTCTACGGCATCTACTATCCGCAGCCCTATCTGAACCAGATCCTTCGCAAGCTCCCGATTGCGGTCGTCGACAACGATCTCAGCGATCTCAGCCGGCAGATCGTCGAGACGCTGGATGCGAGCGGCGCATTGAGCGTGACGGTTCGCGCCCGAACGCTCGCCGAGGCGCACAGCGCGATCGATCGCGGGCAGGCCTTTGCCGCCGTCGAGATTCCACCCGACACCGAACGCGACGTGCTCAAGGGCATCACCGCCCACATACCCGTCTATGCGGACGCAACCTATCTGTTCATCTTCAGATCGAGCGCCAGCGGGGTCGCCACCGCTATCGGAACCTTGACGTCCGAGCTGGTTTCGCGCGGCGCGCGCTCGGATGGCAGCCTCGTCAAGGCGAAGCTCGCGACGTCGAGCCCGGCCGACGTGTTGCTGCAGCCGATCTTCAACCCGGTGGGCGGCTATGCGAGCTACGTCGTTCCGGCGGCGTTCATCCTGATCCTGCAGCAGACCCTGCTGATCGGCGCAGCGATGCTGACCGGCACCGCGCTGGCGAGCGGAGGCGCAGCCTTTGCCGGCGTGCTCGGCCGCGGCATCGCGCATCTGACCGTCTACCTTCCTGCGCTCGCGCTCTATCTCATCGTGCTGCCGCGGATCTACGGTTTTTCGACACTCGGCCATCTTCCGCAGATCCTCGCGCTCGCGAGTGTCTTTCTGCTGGCAACGAGCTTCATGGGGCAGGCTGTCGGGGCCTGGTTCACGCGGCCGGAGAACGCAACCATCCTGCTGCTGGCGACGAGCCTGCCGCAGTTCTTCATGGCCGGCTTCGCATGGCCGCGCGAAGCGATTCCGGACGTGGCCCTTGCGTTCGGCCGGTTATTCCCGGCCGACTCCGCGATCGACGGCCTCGTGCGCATCAACCAGCTCGGCGCCGGCATCTGGGAGGTTGGGCATGACTGGCTCGCATTGTGGTGCCTGGCGCTCGGCTATTTCGCGCTTGCGGTGATCTCGGCATTTGCCGTCAGGAGGAGACAGGGACATGCCCAACCTTAGACCTGCCGCCTTCGTCGCGATTCCGCTCGCGCTGGTCGCGGCGGGGCGCGCTGCTCTATGTCATGCGCCACTCGGCACCACCCGCAGCCATCGTCGGCGTCGTGCGCGCGACCGAGATCAGGGTCGAGCCGGAGGTCAACGGCCAGCTGGTCTCGATTGCGGCCAAGAAGAGGGCCTCTGTGAAGGCCGGCGACGTCGTGGCGCGGCTATCGGCGGTGGAGTTGACGGCGCAGGCGGACCAGGCGCGTGCCGCGCTCGCGTCGGCAACCGCCAACCGCAACAACGTCTATGCCGGCGTTCGTCGCGAGCAGGTCGACTCGCTGAAAGCCGCCATCGCCAAGGCCAGCGCCCGCCTCGACTTCGTGCAGGCCCAGCTCACCCGGACCAGCACGCTGGCGCGCCAGAGCTTTGAATCCCAGCAGTCGCTCGACCAGGCCGAGAACGACGTCGCCAGCGCACGCGCCGGCGTGGCCGAGGCCCAGGCCAATTACGATGCGGCCGTGGCCGGCCCGACCCGGGAAGAGCGCGCTATCGCCGACACGCAGGTGCAGGCCGCGGCCGCCGCGGTCACCGTGCTCGAGCGCCGCCTCGACAAGATGGTGTTGCGCGCGCCGGCCGACGGCGTGGTCAGCGTCATCGCCGCCGAGGTCGGCGAGAACGTTCGCGCGGGCCAGCCGATCCTGATGGTCGAGGCCGCAGGCAGGCAATGGCTCTCCTTCAACGTGCGCGAGGACCATCTCGATCGTCTCGCGATGGGAGAAACCGCGAATGTGATGCGGAACGGTGCCAATAGCGCGACGAAGGCGGTCATCACCGAGCTGCGGCCGCTCGGCGTGTTTGCCACCTGGCAGGCAGAGCGTGTGATTGGCGATCATGACCGCAACACGCTTCGCCTTCGCCTCGATCCCAAGGGAGAGATGGCCGGCATTGAGCCGGGCATGACCGTCTGGATCGACCGCTAGGACCCCAGCGATTGAAATCGCAGAGCTACACTATACCGACCATTTGCAAACGGTGTGCGCACCAAGCTCCGACCTGGGACCCGCTGATTGAGAGCCAGTTGCTTCCCATCCCAGGATGCTCATCGTTGATCGAATAAGCCGCAGATAGCCGCGCGAATATGCGGCGAAGAAGTGACGCTTTCCCCGCGGCCGCTCGCCCATTTCAGAAGCTTGCTTACGTCGGCTATCGCAAGATTTTTCCTTGATCTCCCGGTGCACACGTCGTGCACACGCGGCCCTCTACCCAATTGAAAGAATTAAACTCTCGTTCCAATCCATCATGGGGAAGTTTGAGCCAGGTCCAGGCGGCGAGAACTACTCAGATCTAACATCGAGGCGGTCTCTGATCGCGGAAACAGACGCGAACGGTCGGTCGACCACGGACATCTTGATAAGCTTGGTCGCGATTTTTGCGGACAAGCCTAACTGATCGCCACTCCTAGCATCCCGGGCGCTGCGATGTAGCCGCTGACCGCCAGCCGTATGCTATTTTGCCGACGCAAACCTTCCGACCTCGTCGATCAGTTTCCGGAAGGGCTCTCGAACTTCGCCGAGCCCATCGATTCGTAGGGTGGCGTGACAACCCTTTACGGCTACGACTATACGGTCTGGGCATTCGACCACAATTCTTCGATGGTGAAGCCGGCCCTCTCCGCTATCTTTCGAAATGTACTCTCGTCCGCTCGCGATGACCTAAAGCAAAAGATGCGGTAACTGCACAACCGATCTGTCTCAGCAATTGGTCCAGACCTGAGCTCAGTCGGGCTGAAACGATAAAAACCCAAGACGCTCTTGCTCCGGCTCGCCAGCCCTGAAACGAGACGGGCTTGGTCAGATCAAGAATTCCATATCTACCAGCAAAAGACCCACATCCATTGAAGATTGCTCTTGCGCCGGCCGTCGGGAGGTAGTCCCGCAATCTCAGTTTAGCCTCCACCCGCTCGCCTCCATCGCTGAAATTTCCAAGCAAGCAACTACCTGGCGATAGCCTCAGCCATAATTTTGGCCGTTTCGTCGTAGAAGCGCCAGAGGTCGGGATCGACCGGATTGGGCGCGCCGAAATAACCATTCGGCGTCAATCGCCGGGCCGCCTCACCGCCCTGTCGCCAGACGGCGAGATCGTCAACGGTGAGCTTGGTCGGCTCCAGGCCGCGCAACGCTTCAAAATCGACGGTCTCAGGATAGTGGCGGACGATCGCCGCAGTCTCGTATTCGTCCGCATGGACACCAAACACGCCAGTGACCTTGAAGTCGTCGAGCGCGGGATCATGATCCCAACGCACCCAGATCGGCTCCTCGCCGGTCTGTCCGAGGCGTTTGATCATATTCCATCGCGTCGGCGCATATAGCCAGCGCGCGCCGGCCTGGCCGCGCAGATGCGCCTTCTGCAACACATCCAGGATCATGTCGTTGTGGGCTCGGTCACCGTGATGGCTGACGACGAAAACGTCGGGAAACCCGTTGGCCACCAAGGAATCGATGACGTCCGTCAGCAAGGCGGCGGCCGTCTCAGTCCGAATGCGAAAGCTCCCCACGAATTCGCCGAGCACGCCGTTGATCCCCCAATAATAGGGCGGCGCAATAACCGTCTCCTTGCCGCGTGCGGCCGCGTATTTCTGCGTCGCCCGGCAGAGCTGCAGCGCGATGAAGGCGTCGGTGCCAATCGGCAGATGCGGTCCATGCGCTTCCATGACTCCGGCCGGCAGCAGCACCGCGGCCTTGCGGCTGGCTGCCTCTGCAACCGCATTGGCCGTCATCTCAGCCATGGTGCTGGAGAACAGATTTTCGCTGGTCATGGGAAACTCCGGGATAAGTCAGTGCCGGCCTAGACCGACAGCCAACGATGAACCTGTTCGAAATCGGCGAGCAATTCCGCGGATTTCCCTTCGAGCACGATCTTGCCGCGATCCAGCACGATGGCGCGGTCGCTGAGCCGCAGGACATCCTCGGCGCGCTGCTCGACGATGATGATCGCAAAACCGCTGTCGCGCCGCAGGCGCATCAACGTCTCCTCGAGCTCCTCGACGATCACAGGCGCCAGCCCCTCGAACGGTTCGTCCAGCAGCAACAGGCGCGGGCTCGTCATCAGCGTGCGCCCGATCGCCAGCATCTGCTGCTCGCCGCCGGACAGCTTGTCGCCCATGTTGCGCCGACGTTGCTTCAGCCGCGGAAACACCTCGTAGATTCCATTGAGGTCGAAGCGGCCGCCTCGACGATGCGCGACAAGCAGGTTTTCCTCCACCGTCAGCGACGGAAAGATCTCGCGTTCCTGCGGCACCCAGCCAAGTCCGAGCCCGACCCGCTGGTTGGTGCTGAGCGTGCTGAAATCGTGGCCATCCCAGCGCAGCCTGCCGGCAAAGCGCGCGGCGTGCGCCATGATCGCCAGCATCAGCGTGCTCTTGCCGACGCCATTCCTGCCGAGCACGGCCAGGCATTCGCCTTCCGACACCGACAGGCTCATCTCCTCCAGCACCACGGCCTCCCCATAGCCGGCCGTGAGCCTCTCGATCTCAAGCAGGGACATGGGCCCCCCTGCGTCCGAGATAGACTTCGCGCACGCGCTCGTTGCCGGAGATCTCGGCCGGCGTGCCCTCCGTGATGATGCGGCCTTCGACCAGCACGGTGATCCGATCGGCAAAGCGGAAGACTAGGTTCATGTCGTGCTCCACGAACAGGAGCGTCAGATCGCGCGGCAGTGCGTGGATGCGCTCGAAGATAGCCTCGCTCTGCGCCGCAGGAACGCCTGCGGCGGGCTCGTCGA
Source organism: Bradyrhizobium sp. S3.7.6 (assembly GCF_054061875.1). NCBI lineage: Bacteria > Pseudomonadati > Pseudomonadota > Alphaproteobacteria > Hyphomicrobiales > Nitrobacteraceae > Bradyrhizobium > Bradyrhizobium sp. S3.7.6. The sequence goes on from NZ_JBSSEQ010000001.1 coordinate 6,370,187, forward strand.
GGACCAGGATCCGAGGCCTTGCGGCCAGCGCCACCGCGATTTCAAGCAGGCGTTGCAACCCGTAGGGCAATTCATGAACCGGCCTGTCCGCGTGAGCGATCAGGTTGACGAAGGCAAGATGCTCACGGGCTTCCTCGATGGTCGCATTGTCGTGCGCGGCGCGGCGCCAGAACACCCGGGTCAATTGCTTGCGCTCGAGCACGGCCAGCACCACGTTGTCGAGCACGCTGAGGCCGCGAAACAATTGGTTGATCTGGTAGGTCCGCGACAGCCCGCGCCGCACCCGCGCGCTCTCGCCCAGCCGCGTGACGTCGTCTCCACTGATCAGGATCATTCCCGAGCAGGCCGCGACCCCGCCGGTCAGCGCATGGACCAATGTGGTCTTTCCCGCGCCATTGGGGCCGATCAGCGCATGCCGCGATCCCGCGGCGATGGCGAGCGAGACGCCGGACACCGCAGCGAAGTGACCAAAGCGGATGCTGAGATCCCGTGTTTCGATGGCGGTCATGACGGCCGCCCGAAACGCCGGCGCAGGCTGTCAGCCACGCCTGCAATGCCATTGGGAATCACGAACACCGACAGCATCAGCACGATGCCGATGCCAAGGTGCCAGTACTTCGGACTGACCGTCGACAGATAATCCTTCATGAAGCCGAACGCCGCTGCCCCCATCACGACACCGGGGATGCTGCCGGAGCCGCCGATGGTGGTCATCATCATCACCTCCGCCGAGCGATCGAAGCCGAGCATGTCGAGTGAGGCGAAGTGACTGGTCTGCGCGAGCACCGCGCCGGCCAAGCCCGCAATCGCGCCCGACATCGTATAGGCCATGGCAAGATGGCGTGCGACCGGCGCGCCGATCGCGGGCATGCGCTGCGTGTTCTCGCGAATGCCCTTCAGGGCCAGACCGAACGGCGATTCCGTGACCCGTTTGAGAAAGACGAAGACAATCGCCAGAACGCACAGCGCGTAGAAGAAGGCCGTCTTGCCGAGAAAATCGAAAGGAAACAGCCCGAGGACGGGCCCGATCGTGAAGTCGGGAAAGCCGTCCGCGCCGCCCGTAAGCCAGCGCGCGCTGTTGGCGGCCTCATAGAGCAGGAAGCCCATGCCGAGCGTCACCAGCAGCCGCGTAAAATCGTTGCCGCGCACGACGATGGGCGTCACGCAGAATGCAGCTGCCGCGCTCACCAGCATCGCGCCGGCAAGACCTGCGACCGGTTCCGTGATGCCGGCACGCGCCAGGATAGCCGCAGCGTAAGCGCCGAGGCCGAAGAACGCCGCGTGCCCCAACGAGACGATGCCGGCGTGCCCCTGGAGCAGATCGTAGGCGAGCGCAAAGATCGCCAGCACGAACAGGCTGCTGAGTAGCAACAGATAGTCCGGAAACAGGACATAGCTCGCCAAGGTCGCAAGCAGGAGCGCAACGCCGGGACCGCTATTCATGATCGTCCTCACGCGGCCCGTCCGGCAAGACCCCTGGGCAGGAAGATCATGGTGAGGACCAACAGGCCATACACCACGAACGACCCGACCGCGGGCAGATAGTATTTGAACAAGGCGTCGACAACGCCGAGTAACAGCGCGGCAACCACCGATCCGCCGATCGAGCCGGGGCCGCCGATCGCCACCACCATCAGGAGGATGGTGAGGTACTTGAAAGGAAATGTCGGATCGAGGCCGAGAAACCCGACCGATAGCGCACCGCCAAGCCCCGCCAGCCCTGCCCCAAGGCCGAATGTCAGCGCGAACAAGCGATCGACGTTAATGCCGATGCCTTCGGCGGTCCGGCGATTGTCGACCGAAGCGCGGATCTTCGCGCCGAACAAGGTGTGATTGAACAGCAGCATGAGGCAGACCGCCGTCACGAGGCCGGCAACAACCAGAAACAGGCGATAGCTGCCGAAGCGAATGCCGATGATATCGATATGGCCGGCGAGCCAGTCGGGCAGCAGCACGGCCTGCTGCTGCGGACCGAAGATGATGGTCGCGAGCGCGCTGGCGGCAAAGGCCAGACCAATGGAAAACAGCACCTGCTGAAGCGCCGGCATGGCGTAGACGTAACGGATCACCGATCGTTCGATCAGCACGCCGACTAAGGCCGTTGCCAGGAAGGCCGCTGGCAGGATCAGCAGAAACGGCAGATGCGCGGATTGCAGCAACGTAGTCGCAACATAACCGCCGCACATCGCAAAGGCGCCGTGCGCCAGATTGATGAAGCGCATCAGCCCCAGCGTCACCGACAGACCGACCGAGAACAGCAGGAGCAGCATGCCGTAGGCAACACCATCGGCGACGACTGAGGCAATCCCGTTCATCGACTACTTCGCTGGGTCCTTGACAGCCTCGATCGTGTCGAATGCGATGTTGTGCCAGCCGCCGTCCTTCTGCTCGCCCTTGCGGATGTAGATGTTCTCGACGACATCGCGCGTGGCGGGATCGATCTCCACGGGCCCGCGCGGGCTATCGAGCTTCGTGCCCTTGAAGGCCGCCATCAGCGCATCGCCGTCGAGATTGCCGTTGGTCTTCTCGACCGCCTTGTAGATCAGCGCCATGGCATCATAGGCCTGCACGGTGCGGACGCTCGGGACCGCGTTGGCACCAAACATCTCCTTGTAGCTCTTCAAAAACCCTGCATTGGCCTTGTTGTCGAGCTCGACCTGGTAATGCATCGACGAGATCACCCCATCGACCGCATCGCCCATCGCAGCCAGCATGTAGTCGTCGACGACATCTCCGGTCACCAACAGCTTGATGCCGGACTTGACGAGGCCGCGCTCCTTGGCCGCCTTCATGAAGGCGACCGAGACATCGCCGCCGGGATTGAACGCGAACACCGCGTCGGGCTTGGCTTCCATGGCGCGCTGGAGAAACGGCGAGTATTCCATGGCCGCGACCGGGGTCCGTGCGTCGCCGATCACCTTGCCGCCGCCTGCCTCAAAGATCTTCTTGAACCAGGTTTCGGCGTCGAAGCCCGGCGCGTAGTCGGAGACGATTGTATAGGCCGTCTTGATGTTGTTCTTGGCAGCCCACGCGCCGAGCGTGGCTGCCAACTGCGGCAGCGTGAACGACACACGGACAAAATAAGGTGACTTTTCGGTGATGATCGAGGTCGCCGCGTTAACGATGACCGCAGGCTTCCTGGCTTCCGTCAGCAAGGTCGCCGCCGACATTGCATTCGGCGTGAAACTGTAGCCGAGGATCACGTCGGCTTTGTTGCGGACGATCAACTCCTGGGTCAGGCGCCGCGCGAGGTCACCCGAGCCCGGTCCCTGATCGTCCCGCAACACCGTCTCGACGGTTAGTCCTGCGACCGTCGATCCGTGCAGCTTCTGATACAGTTTGACGCCGTTCTCGTAATACTGGCCCTGATCGGCGAAAGCGCCGGACATCGGCAACACCAGTCCGATGGTCAGCTTGCCGCTGGCGGCCTGCGCCATGCCCGACAGCATCGCGGTTATCGTCGCAGCAGTGGCGACACGCTTCAGCACGGCGGACATCAGGAACGGTCGAACAGTCATCACGTCACTCCGAAGGGACAGGGAAAGGCACGCATGCGCGGCGATTAGCGGGCGTCCGGCACCTGGCGCGTTGCAAGAAACTCATCGAAGGTCTCGCCGCGCATCGATGCATAGACCTCGAGATTGGTCTCTCCCACCAACCGCGCGAACTTCTCCAGCACAAAGAAATTCGCGCCGTACTGGATCAGTCCCAGCCAGTTGCGGTCCCGTACAAGCGTGGTCTCCTGATCGGTCAGACCCGCGTTGCGACATGCCGCAGCCTCGTCGCGTTCGAATTCCGCGCGGCTCGCCGGCGTCCTCATGTTCCAGAAGAACCGGTTCAAACGAATGCATTTCGTGCCGGTCTTGATGTCGAAGGCATAGGTGCCCGCGATATCCTCGATCCCGGACAGTTGCGGGTTCTGCGAGACGCCTTCGACCTTCTTCGGAGTCTGGTCGTTCTCCTCGAACACCAGGACCGTCATCGCCGTCGTCGTCGCCAGATAGTAATTCTGGTGAACCTTCTTGATGTCGTCGCTAAGCGCGCCGCGCATGGCCAACCACATGATGACCTCGACGCTCTCGGCGCCGCCGAGGCGGATGTAGTCGACGTGTTTCATCTTCGCGAGCGTCATCGGATCCTTTTCGATCAGATCGATGAAGCGCATGTCCCACTCGGTATCGTTGTAGCCGGTCCGTTCGCCGTGGATCTGGTGCGAAAGACCGCCGGTGCCTACCACCACGACGGACAGGTCTTCGGTATAGGATTCGATCGCGCGACGGAGCGCCTGCCCGAGCCGATAGCAGCGCATCGCTGTCGGCAGCGGATATTGAACGACGTTGACCTCGACGGGGATGACGGCGCCAGGCCAGCCGCCCTTGTGCGGCCACAGCAGCGGGAGCGGCGAAAACACACCGTGGTCGAGCGGACGATCCTGGAACACGGTCAGGTCGAACTCGTCGTTGATAACGCTTTCTGCAATATGGCGCGCGAGTCCGGGGTGACCGGGCAAGGTCGGCAGCGGACGGAGCCCAGCGCCCTCGTCGGCGACGTCGTAGCTGGGCGCCACGCCGAGCGCGAATGTCGGATAGAGATCGTAGAAGAATGCGTTCAAGTGGTCGTTGTAAAAGAACACCAGCACGTCCGGCTTCTTCTCCTCCAGCCATTTGGCCGCCGGCTCGAAGCCTTTGAACAGCGGCGCCCAAGCGGGCACATCCTGCTTGTTCTTGTCATAGGCGACACCGATCGTCGGCACATGGGAGGCGCCAATGCCTCCGATAATCCTCGCCATCTACTTGCTCCCTGCTCGCTGCCGTTCAGAAATTGACTAATCGCCGTGCGGCCCTATTTCCGCGACGTGCCTTCTAGGACGAGATCGTCGATGACCTCGTCGGTCGTCAAAACGTCGCCAAAGCTCTGGAAAACGGTCGAAAATCCGATGTTGTGGTCCTCAATGAAACGGGCCGCGTTGGCGTCGCTCACCATCACCACGCGAAAGTCCAGCATCATGGCGTCGCGCGCCGATGTCTCGCAACACATGTTGGTCAGCATGCCCACGATCACGACATTGGTGATCCCTGCCGCCGTCAATTTTTCGGGGAGGTCCGAGCGGGACGGAATGAATGCGCTGAAGCGAGACTTGGTCGCCATGATATCCCCCGGCTGCACATCGAGCGTGGGATAGATCCGGTGCCCGTCAGCCCCCGCGGTCAGGTTATCGCGATGGCGGGCAGCGTTCTCCTTGGTGAAGAAATAATCGTGGTAGATCGGCCACAGGCTCCTGCCGTTGTCTCCAGCCGTCATACTGACCCAAGCAACATGCCCACCCCGCGCGCGAAACGTTGCTGCAAGCTTGTTGATATGGGGCACGATGGCAACCGCGGGCGGGACATCAGACACGTAGAATTTCTGCATATCGATCACCACCAGCGCGGTCTCGCGCGGCTCGAACCGCTCGAATACACGCAAGCGCCCGCGCTTCTTCATGACGCGGTCGATGACATAAGGCGGCATTTCGTAGGGCGACGGTGATGTCATCAGGTTATCCAGCCTCGGGCTCATCGTTCGGACGCAGTTCGCCGGTGACGGAAAATTAGCTTGCTCTTCGGCGCTGCCTAGGCGCAAATCCCGCGGGATGCTATCTAAATTCGTTATGTCTTCCCGAGACGGACACCCCGCAATGAGGCTCGCGCGGACTTGCTGAATATCAGGAACCTTCGCGCTTTCGTGGCCGTGGCCCACTCCGGAAGCGTCATCAAATCGAGCCGGCTGGTTCGCCGCGCGCAGTCCGCCGTGACGCGCTCGATCAAGGAGCTGGAGGCCGATGTTGGCGTCCAGCTGTTCGAACGCAGATCGCAAGGCATGCTGCTGACTGAATTCGGACGAGCCTTGCTCGCTCGGGTCGAACGCGCGTTCGCAGAGATGGAAACTGCACGGTCGGCCTTCAAGACCGCCCAGCTGTCGGCAAGCCTGGTCGACAAGGCGCCCATCTTCTCCCTGTCCATCAGCCGCCAGCGTCTGCTCGTCTTTGCCGAACTGGTGGAGCAACACCACGTGGGCGCGGTGGCGGACAGCTTGGGAATATCCCAGCCCGCCGCCAGTCAGTCGCTACGTGAGATCGAAACAAGCATCGGTGCCAAATTGTTCATCCGCGGCGCCGGCGGCATGCAGCCTTCGCCATTGGGCGCCCTGCTCGGTGTGCATATCAGGCGGGCACTTGCCGAAATCCGCGCCGGCGAAGTCGAAATCCAATCGCTTCGCGGTGCGATCACCGGCAGGGTGATCGTTGGGTCGCTGTCGCTTGGCCGGACCCGGTTGCTTCCGAAGGCGATCATCGAGCTCACCAGAAATCATCCCAACCTGACGGTCACCACGGTCGAGGGGACATTCGAGCATCTGGCCACGCGGCTGCGCGCGGGCGATATCGATTTCATGCTCGGCGCACTCCGTCCCCCGGAACACACGATCGGCTTGGCGCGCGAGGTGGTGACCCAGGATGTCCTGTCGGTCGTCGCAGGCGGGGCACATCCGCTGGCGCGCAAGCGAAAACTGACATTCGCGGATCTCGCCTCGGCCGATTGGGTGCTGCCACCTCACGGCGCCCCAACGCGGGAGCTCCTGGAAAACACCTTGAGAAACCACGGGCTCGGCGAGACCCGCGTGGTGGTCGAGACTGCCGATCTCGCCATTACCCGAGGAATCCTGATCGGCAGCAACATGCTGACCGCGGCTTCCGCACACCTGTTCCACGAGGACATCGCGACCAGGACGCTGGTCGTGCTTCCCCTGACGCTGCCGGAAACCAGCCGTCCGATCGGGATATTGCAACGGCAGGCGAGCAGCCCGTCGCTTGCCGCCCAGTTGCTGATGGCCAACATCAGGGCAATCGGACAGCTCTGACGGGTCAGGTCAGGTCCAGAGGCGTGCCGACATATTGCTCGGCGATGGTGGTCTGGGCAGCCCGCGAGCCCAGGATGTACTCCAGCTCTGTAAGCTGAAGGTTTCGCTCAAAGGCCGAATGCTCCGGAAATCTGTGCAGCAGGCCGGTGAGCATGGTCGCGAACCGGACCGTCCTCCAGACGCGATCCAGGCACTTCTCGGAATAGCCGTTGAGCCTGCTCTTGTTGCCGGTCCGGTAGAACTCGATCAGTGCAGCCGCCATCACGCGGACATCGGCCACCGCCAGATTGAGCCCCTTGGCACCCGCGGGCGGCGTAATATGGACCGCATCGCCGGCGAGCAGCAGCCTGCCATATTGCATCGGCGAGGCAACGAACGAGCGCAGCCGCGCGATATCGCGCTGGAAGATCTCGCCCTCGACGATCTCGGTCCGGTCCTCGTCGAACATACGCGCGTGCAGTTCACCCCAAAACCGGTCGTCGGACCATGATGTGTGATCGTCGTTGGCATCGATTTGCAGATATAGGCGAGAGACCGCGTTCGAACGCCGGCTGCACAGCGCGAAGCCACGATCGCTGTTCGAATAGGTCATATCGCCGAGTGGCCTCGACCGCGACAACACGCCGAGCCAGGCAAAATCGTAAACGCGCTCATAATTGATGATGTGGCCTGGCGGCGGCGCCTGCCGGCTCACGCCATGAAAACCATCGCAGCCGGCGATGTAATCGCACTCCAAGACCTCGTCACGGCCATCATGGCTGAAGTGGATCTTCGGCCGGTCGCCGTCGAGATCCGACAGCCGCGAGACCTTCGCCTCGAACAACAGCGGCTGCGACGCCTCAAGCCGGGCCCCGATCAGGTCCTTAACCACTTCCTGCTGACCGTAGATCATCACCCGCTTGCCGGTCAGGCCGGGAAGATCGAGATGGATGTTCTTGCCGCGAAAGCGAATGTCGAGGCCTTCATCAACCATGCCCTCTCGCCGCATCCGCGCGTCCAGTCCGAGCATTTCAAGAGTCTCCATCGTGCCCGGCTCGAGCACGCCGGCGCGCACACGCCCTTCGACATAAGGGCGGCTCTGGGCCTCGACGACGACACATTCTATTCCGGCCCGGTGCAGCAGATGCGACAGGAAAAGCCCGGCCGGTCCGGCACCAATGATTCCAACTTGCGTTCGCATCTTCAGACTTCTCACCGCATTCATCGAACCACCGACCAAATGCACAGCTTGGTGGAACAACCACCGGTGCAGATTTGTTCGAGAAGGACCCACGGCACAAGGCGCAAAGATCAAATACGCCGATCTAACTACATTATTGCAAGGCGACGCCCCAGTTTCCGCAGGCAACGTCTCGCAAGAATTCCAAGGTCCTCAGCGTAGGTCGCGCAGACCGTCGGCAGGCTGCGATCACCGCCACGAATTCTCTAAAGATCGTCCAGTTTCAATCGCAAAGCCAGCAAATCCGTGAATGCTCGTACCTTTGCGGGCGCAAGTCTGTTTTCCAACCAGAGAGCATGAATGGGAACGGGCTTCGGTTCGAAGTTTTCCAACACGACTTTCAGCTTCGATGTCGCGACCAGGTGCTTTATTTGCCAAAGCGGTGAATAGCCGAGCCCCAGGCCGCTGGTTGCCGCAGCGTAAATGGCTGCCATCGTATTCGACCGAAACGTGCCTTGAACTCTGACGAGGCGAGTCCTTCCGTCGATTTGAAACGACCATTGTCCGACCTGTTGATCTATCGACCGGACAAGACAGTTGTGTTGTCGCAGGTCTTGAGGATGCTTGGGCCGACCGCGCCGGGCAAAATAGGATGGCGCTCCGAAGACCACACGGCGCAGCGTGCCCAGCAGTTTGCTCTGCAAACCAGAGTCCGGGAGGTCCGCGATGCGGATCGCGAGGTCGAGCCGCTCGACCGCCAGATCGCTAAACCCGTCGAAAAGTTGAAGATCAATCTCCGTCTGTGGAAACTCTTTCATATATTCCGCAATGATCGGGACCAGAAAGTCTGGTCCGAACAGTACGGGAGCGCCAATTCGCAATATCCCAGAGGGCTCCAGCCGCCGACTGGCCGCTTGTTCCCGGGCTTCCCGTATTTCCGCAATTGCTGGCTGAACCCTTCTATAAAATTCGCCGCCAGCCTCGCTGGGGCTACAGTGTCTCGTCGTCCTGTGGATCAGGACAACACCGACATCCTCCTCCAAAGAAGCGAGCGAACGGCTGATGGCTTGAAGCGATCGGCCGAGGCGAAGCGCCGCCTCTGTCAAGCTGCCATGATCGACGACTGAGAGAAACGCTTCCAGGTCTTCCAAACGCGTCATGATTATCTCGCATCTCAAGAGAGAGAGTCACTTTTAACGCATATTGTTTCGGCATTCGAGACAACGTAACTTCGTCTGGAAAGAAATCGAGGGAAGAATTCGCATGACAAAAACCGTGCCCGTTGTTCTCGTGGTCGGCGCCACCGGCAAATTTGCCCGGCTGGTGATCCCGGAACTCTTGAGGCGAAATTCAATTGTTCGCGCGTTGGTGAGAGATGCCGAGCGCGGCAAGGTCGCGCGGCTCGGTGGTGCAGCGCAAATCGCAATTGGCGATTTGCGAAATGCGGATAGTTTGAACAAGGCAGAAGGCGTTGACGGCATTTTCCACATTGGGCCGGCGTTCGCGCCCGATGAGGCTGCGATGGGCGTTGCGCTCGTTGAAGCCGGCGAGCGAGCCGGCGTGCGCAAATTCGTGTTCTCATCGGTTATCCAGCCGACGAACACGGGCCTCAAGAACCACGCAAGCAAGATTCCTGTCGAAGACGCGTTGTATTCCTCGCGGCTCAACTATACGATCCTGCATCCCGCAAATTTTATGCAGAACATCGGCTTCGCATGGCCGACGATCCTCAGGGAGGGCAAGTTTGCGGAGCCGTTTCCGAAGGAAAAGCGGATTGCGAGAGTCGACTATCGCGATGTCGCGGAGATCGCGGCCACCGCACTCACGGACTCGAAGCTGGACTATGCGACGTTGGAGCTTTGCGCGGGCATGTTCAGCCGTATTGATATCGTGTCGATCATGTCCCGGAAACTTGGGCGGCCAGTCACAGCTGAGGAGCCCAACTTTGAAGAATGGGCAAAGGTTACGCGCCTACCCTACGACGATCACCAGCTCGAGCTTCTATCGAAAGTCCATAATCATTATCGACAATATGGGTTGGGAGGGAACAGTCTTTTGTTATCCGCCGCGCTCGGTCGTGAGCCGCGCTCGATGGAGCAATATATCGGCGATCTCGTGCATCAATCCGCTTCCGAGAACCCGGCGGAGGCAAGCAATGTCTAGAGCACGGCATCCGCTCCTGCAGCTGAGGAAACTTCCACCCTCCTATGGGCGCCTCGTCACGCCCCTGGTTTTGTCTATCTTCATGTCAGGCATCGTCTCAGCGGTCGTCACCGTCAAAGGACTGGGCCTGGGTCCTGGATTCCTCACCAATTGGCTCAGCGCATGGTTTGCCTCCTGGCTGATCGCATTTCCCAGTCTCATGCTCATTTTGCCGATCGTCCGGCGGATAGTATCCACTATCGTCGAACCATCCGCTCGCTGAGCCGGGATCCCAGGTGCGATGCACCTCCGGGGTCGAAGAGGCCTCGTCTCACAGACAAGAACGCACGCCCGATTGGTCTAACAGGGCGCCTCGCGAAGCACCAGAGAGGAGGAGACGCCCATCGGCAAACGCGACGGGAAAAGAAAAGCCCGTATGCGGCGGTTCGACGGGCACTTATCCGGAGCGACGTGATTTGGATTGTTGCGTTTCAACGCACGATCAGCTCTTCACCCGCGCCATTGCCGCTTATCGTCCATAGCCTCGCCTGCTTCGTCGTCGTTCACTGGCAGGTGCAGTTTTACGTTGAGACGTCGAGCACAGCACTATTCAATGTCGACGTCGTCGGGACTGATCGATGGCATGACGAAAACTGGGCTGCTGCCGCGACAGCCGCTGCCTCGGCTTGTTGGAATGACAACTCCGCGAGCCGCTGGAGGTGTGTGATTGTCCGAGTGGTGTGGGCACACCAAGGCTCGAACCCGGGACCCGCTGATTGAGAATCCGCGGCTGTTCGGCGAACTTCGCATGGTGAATCAGATGCGCCGGGAGAACACGAGGCGCCCCAAGACTATTCTTGTCCTCGCTGCAGCTCACACATCTCCTCATGATCGGCCGACCTCTGAGTTCTGCTGGAGGGAGCGCTTTCAAGCGCCCTCACGCGAGTTCTCCGCTCCTGCGGAGACACACACATGCAGTTGCTCTTGTGGACGTCACATCGATCCAAAGAGAGCCTGCCCACACTTGCCTCACATAGATTTTTCATGATCTCTCGGTGCACACGGCGCGCACACGCCGCCTTCTAACTATCTGAAAAACCTGAACTCTCGCTCCAGTCCATCATGGGGAAGTTTAAGCTAGCTTCAGCCACCGAACGCCAACGCGATCCCATCACCGACCGAGCATCCGTTTGACGCCCATCAGTCCGACGCGAAGAAACGGATCCGAGTGGATGTAGAAATACCGTACCCCATGCTCGAGCCAGGACGGCAATTCGTCCGAGGTCACGAGCGTACCGGCGATCTTGCCGGAAGCGCGGATCTTCTTCACTGCAAGCGCGACCCGCTCCATCACGGCCTGCGGCCGCGGCTGACCGAACGGCGGCGCCGGGGGATAGCCCATGTTCTGCGAGAGGTCGCCGGGCCCGATGAAGAAGACATCAATTCCTTCCACCGCGGTCAGTTCTTCGATGTTGTCGATCGCCTGCGGCGTCTCGATCATGGCGATGACCAGCCGCTTCTCGTAGTCGGCAGGACAGGCGTAGCGCACCGCGTCGACGATGGCCCGGGCCTGGTCGGCGGTATCGACCATCGGCACCATCAGCCCATCGGCACCCGCGTTGAGGTAGCGGATCAGGAGAGGCCGTTCATGCGAGTGCGGCCGGACGATCGCCGCGCCACCCGCGCCGCGAATGGCCTGGGCGGTCACGCGGACATCCTCAAAGCTCCAGGTGCCGTGCTCGCAATCGACAAAGATCGCATCGGCCCCGAGCTCTACCAGGCGGACCGCCAGCCCCGACGAGGCGTGATGCGGTGTGAGCATGGTGACCGCCTCGCCCTTGGCGAGGCGCTCGCGCAATTTAGCTCCGTTCATGGGAGATCCTTCTCTGTCAGGTCTTCGGCTTGTCGCTGAGGCCTTCGGGCGCGCCGACCCAGCGGGCGACCTCGATATCGGCCGAGGTGTCGCGCATGAAGGTCGGGCAGATGTGCAGTTCGGGGATCACGGCGCCCTTTTGCAGGCTGGCGCAGAGCAGAACCGCGCGCGCAACGTCGTGCGGATGGAGCATCACGGCCCGCTCGCCCTCGAGCGGCGGCCGGGCGCGATTGTCCATGATCGGCGTATCGGTCTCGCCGGGCAGGATGGTCGTCGCACGGATGCCCTGGTTGCGATATGTGTTGTGTAGGAAGCTCATGAAGTTCTTCACGCCGGCCTTGGCTGCACCATAGGCGGCGCCGCCGAGCAGATTCGGATTGACCACGGCCAGCGACGACACGGTGATCACTGTGCCTTCCTTCCTGGCTATCATGTCCTCCAGCACGGCCTGGGTCAGGTTGAACACCGCGGTGAGGTTGACATTCACCGTGGCATTCCACTCGGCTTCGCTGATGAAGCGCGCGTTCAGCACCTTGCTGGCGCTGCCGGCATTGTTGACGAGGATATCGATCGTCCCGACGTTGCGCTTGACCCAGCCGACCGTCTCCAGAATCGCATCGCGCGATGCGACATCCAATGCGCGGGCAACGGCCTTGCCGCCGGCCTTCTCGATGTCAGCCACGACGTCCCGCAACGGATCGATCCGGCGGCCAGTCAGGACGATTGTTGCGCCTTCCTGCGCGAGCAGGATCGCAGTCTCGCGCCCAATCCCGGTCCCGGCACCGGTGACGAGCGCTATCTTTCCATCGAGCAGACCCATGATGCTCCTATTCGGCGGCGGTCGCCGCCACGTTTGAGCGCTGATAGCCGTAAATCTGCCTCGCGGCCGCCTGCGTAATCAACCCCTCGGCTAGATCGAGCTCGATTGCGGCCGCCGAGCGCTGGGACGTCCGTCCCCATCCGCCACCGCCGGGCGTCTCCACCTCCAGACGGTCACCCGTCTTCAGGACCACCTTTCCCTTGGGAAATTGCGGATCCCCGTTCTTGTACACCTTGCCGGCACTGCCGGACTTGCCGTCGACGACACCGAAGCAGGGATGACGCACGCGCTCAGACGCCAGATAGATGTTCATCGGATTGCGCCCGAGATTGCGCAGCACGACGCGCTGGCCGAGGCCGCCACGGCACTTTCCGGCACCGCCGGAGTCAGGAATCAGCTCCTTGCACTCGGTGAGCGCGGGGACGGCGATTTCGAACATCTCGATCGCTGTGACCTTGCAATTAGATGGGAAGCTCAGGGTGTCGAGACCATCGAGTTCGGCGCGGGCGCCCTGCCCGCCGTGAAAGTTCTGCACCGAACCATACTGCGTACCGTCATCACGCCGTCCCACGCAGTTGGCGGCCCAGATCGGCGCGCCGCCGCTATCGCCCATCACCTTCTCCGGCACCACGCCTTCCAACGCCTTGAAAATCAGCGATGGGATGACATGCCCGATCAGGTTACGCGAATTTCCCGCCGTCCATTCCTCTGGATTGAGAATCGAGCCGAGCGGCGCCTCGTCCGTGATCGGCGTGATGCAGCCTTCATTGTTCGGCGTGTCCGGGTCGAGCAGGCATTTCAGCGCGTAGACCGAATGGGCGTAGCGATAATTGGTCCGGCAGTTGATCGAGTGAAGAATTTGCGCGGATGTTCCGGTGTAGTCGACGTGAATGGAATCGTCGCGGACGATCACGGCCGCCTTCAGCGTCACATCGCTGTCGTAGCCGTCGAGCAGCACCTCGGCACTATAGGTGCCATTCGGCCATTGCCGGATGGCGCGGCGGGTCTGCGCTTCGGAGCGGGTGTGGATCGCGTCGGCCAGCTCGTCGATGCCATCGAGATCATATTCGTCGAGGAATTTCACCAGTTCGCGGCCCATGACATTGTTGGCCGCGACCATGGATTCGAGATCGCCCATCACCTCGGTCGGAAGGCGAACGGAGGCGGCAATGATGTCGAGCACGTCCTGGTTGGGAACTCCGGCCTTGTGCAGCTTCACGATCGGGAAACGGATGCCCTCCTCGAAGATGTCGCTGGCTTCGGAATGCAAGGGAGCGCCACCGATATCCGGCAGATGCGCGATCGAGCCGGCATAGGCCACGACCTTCCCCTTCTTGAAGATCGGCGTGATCATCGTCACGTCGGGCAGGTGCCCGGTGCCGATCTCCGGATCGTTGGTGGCGAGCACGTCACCGTCTTGCAGGGTCCCGGCCGGAAACTTCGGCAGGAAATACTTCTGTGCGGCAACCGGCAGCGAGGTGATGAATACCGGGATCGACCACGTGCATTGCGCCAGCGCGCGGCCGCGGCTGTCGAGCAGCACGGTCACGTAGTCGTGGTTCTCGCGCACGATCGGCGAAAATGCGGTGCGGCCGAGCACGATGTCGGCCTGGTCGGCGATGAAGATCAGGCGATTCCACATCACCTGCAAGTTGATGGGATCGTTGAAATCGGCGGCGTTCACGGACATGGGTGCGTCGTCCTCAGGCGATGTTGATCACGAGATTGCCGTTGATGTCGACGCGAGCCGTGCCGCTCGGTCCGACGACCGCGGTGGATTCCCGCTGCTCGACAATGGCCGGACCCTTGATCTCTTCGCCGACCGGCAGCTTGTAGTGATCGTAGACCGGCGTTTCGACAAAGCCGCCGCTTTCGCTGAAATAGACCGAACGGTTACCTTTCTTGGCCTCGGCAGCATGCCGCGTGTGCGGACGGGTCACCTGATCCTTCTGACCACTGGAGCGCAGGCGCCAGGTGATCACCTCGACCGATGAACCCGAGACCGTGCGGCCGAACAACTCGCGGTACAGCTTGTAGAAATTGGCGAGAAGCTCTTCGTGGAACTGCTTCGGCGACAGGCTGCGATCCGGCAGCGCGACCGTGATCTCGTGGCCCTGACCGACGTGACGCATGTCGACGGTGTAGGTGTTGGTGATCGTCTCCGGCGCAACCCCTGCAGCACGGACGACATCCGCCCCATGCGCTGCGAGATCGCCGAGCAGGCGATCCATCGCGACAAAATCCCAACTGTCGACCTGCATCGGAAAGCTCGCGGAGAGATCGACAGCCACCGGCGCGATCAGCAGGCCGATCGCCGAGGTGACGCCGGCGCCGGTCGGACAGATGATGCGCTTGATGCCGAGCTTGCGCGCGATGCCGTAGGCATGCACCGGGCCCGCGCCGCCGAAGGCGACCATCGGCAGGCTGCGCGGATCGACGCCGAGGTCGGTCGCGTGCACCGCCGCCGCTTTGCTCATGGATTCATTGACGAGATCGTGGATGCCGAAGGCGCAGCGGGGCACGCCGACGTCGAGCGAAGCCGCCAGCTTTGTCATCGCCGCGAGTGCGGCGTCCTTCGACACCTTGAACGAGCCGCCGACGAAGGATTCGGTGCCCATATAGCCGAGCAGGATATCGGCATCAGTCACAGTCGGTTCGGTTCCGCCGCGCTGATAGGCGGCCGGCCCCGGCATCGCGCCCGCCGAGCGTGGCCCGACATCGAGCAGGCCCAGCGGGTTCTTCGCCGCGATCGAGCCGCCGCCGGCGCCGATCTCGATCATGCGGATCGACTGGATTTTCAGCGGGAAGCCCGAGCCCTTGCGAAAGCGATGATAATGCGCGACCTCGAGATCGGTGCCGACCGCCGGCTCGCCGTTCGGGATCAGGCACAATTTGGCGGTGGTCCCGCCCATGTCGAAGGACAGCACGCTGCCCTCGCCGGCGATGTGGCCGAATTCGGCCGCAGCGACGGCGCCTGCGGCCGGACCCGACTCAATCAGGCGCACCGGCAACTCCGCGGCGCGGCTGCTTGGCACGAGGCCGCCCGACGAAGTCATCCACAGCACCTGCCGACTGATCCCCTTGGCGGCGAACTCACGCTCGAGATGTGCGACGTGTCCCGACATCTGCGGCCGCGTATAGGCGTTGACGACGGTAGTCGAGGCCCGGTCGAATTCGCGCACCTCCGGGCAGACTTCGGAGGATAGCGACACAAAGATATCGGGGTCTTCTTCACGCAGCAGTGCGGCGATGCGCTGCTCATGATCAGGATATTTGTAGGCGTGCAGCAGGCAGACGGCGACGGATTTGATGCCCTCCTCGCGCAGCCGGTCGGCGATCCCGCGGACCGTCTCCTCATCCAGCGCCGTGATGACCTCGCCATCGGCAGCGATACGCTCGACCGCGCCAAAGCTGTTGGCGCGCGTCACCAGCGGGTCGGGATATTTCAGGTTCAGATCATAGAGATCGTAACGGCCTTCGTTACGAATACGCAGCATGTCCTGGAAGCCGGCGGTCGAGATGAAGCCGGTCTTGACGCCCTTGCGCTCCAGCACGGCATTGGTGACCACGGTGGTGGCGCCGAGCACCTGAAGCCCGTCGAGAGCGACGTCGTCTCCGAATTGTTCGAGCAGCTCGGACACGCCACGAACCACGGCCTCGGCTGGGTTGGCCGGCGTGCTCAGCACCTTGTGGAGATGCAATTCGCCCTTGTCGTCGAGCAGCGCGAAATCGGTGAAGGTTCCCCCGGTATCGAATGCGAGCTTGGCCATCTTTGTCCTCGAAGCGATTGCCTTCGAAGGTAGAAAATGCGGTTGCGGCCGACCACCACAACTCCCGTCTGCCGCCATAGGTTTTGTTTATGGCCTGACGAAACCGGCGCGATGCAGCCGCCGCGCACGGCGTTGCCCGGACTCTGGCCTGCAGCCGTGTTGCCTAGACCGCTTTGATGCCCTGCGGGTGGCTGCGCATCAGCTTCTCGACCACGGTCAGAAGCACCGAGCGCGTGGCGAGCGCGGGCTCCGACAGCGGCAGATGGTCCGAAATACACAGGGAGACGGTCGCCTCGATCGCGGGACGTACTAGCCGCCGCACTTCGACCCCGCCAAAGCTCGACGCGGTCGCTGCGACCGAGGCCGGCAGGATGGTCGAGCCGAGGCCCTCGGTCACGGCCGCACCGAGCGCGGAGACGGATTCGATCTCGGAGGCGACATTCGGCTTCACCCGTGCCCGCGCCAGCGATTCATCGATCAAGCGCCGCAGGAAATGCCCCTGGCTCGGCAGCAACAGCTTTACGTCGGCCAGCGCGGACAGCGGCAGCGGCTCGTCGGTCGGCTTTTTCGCGACAGGCCCCGCCGGCGAAACGAGATACAACTCCTCACGGAACAGCGGCTGCAGCTTCACGCCTTTGATCGGGCCGGAGCCGTAGATCATGGCCATGTCCATCCTGCCGGTCATGATCAGCTCGCTCAACACATGGCCAAAGCTGTCGTTGATATGGACGATGATCTGCGGATGCAGCGTCGACATCTCCTTCAAGATCGGCAGCGACAACGTGCTCGATGCCGAATAGGTCGCAAGCCCGATCGACACCCGCCCGGCCAGCGCCTTGGTCGATTGATCGATGTCGATCTGTGCCTGCTCGATCTGCTTCAGCAGCAATTGCGCGTGGCGGTAGAGGATGAGGCCGGCCTCGGTCGGGACGATGCCGTGATTGCTGCGCAGCAACAGCTTGTGCTTGAAGTGAGTTTCAAGGGCTGCGATCTGCTGCGACAGCGCCGGCTGAGCCGTGCGGAGCAGCCCGGCGGCGCGCGAGACGCTGCCGGCATCGACCACCTTGACGAAGCTCTTCAGCTTCCTGAAATCGACGCTCATCTGTGTCGAACGCTGGTCCTGAACCGGACGGGCAACGCCCGCGCGGCCGTTCATGAAAACACGATCTGGATCGACACTATCCTTTATCTACGCCGTTGATTTCAATCGGTTTCGTCGCCTGCGCGCCGATTTGCTTGATTGCCCTCAGCGCAGCGCCCGGCAGGCCTTCTCAATGCGGTCACAGGCGTCCTTGATCGCCCCCATCGAGGTCGCGATCGACAGGCGGAAATACGGCGAGAGCCCATAGGCAGCGCCCTGCACCGCGGCTACGCCGACATCGTCGAGCAGATAGAGCACGAAATCGAGATCACTCTCGATGAGCTTACCATCAGGCGTCGTCTTGCCGATCACCCCAGCGCATCCGGGATAGAGATAGAAGGCGCCATCAGGCACCAGGCAGGACAGGCCGGCGATCGCGTTCAACCGCGCGCAGGCATAGTCGCGGCGCTCCTTGTAGAGCTTGACGCTATCGCGAACGAACGACTGGTCGCTGGTCAGCGCATGCGCGGCGGCCGCCTGGCTGATCGACGAGGGACAAGATGACATCTGCGACTGCAGCTTGTTGATGGCGGCGACCAGTGGCGCAGGACCCGCGGCATAGCCGATCCGCCAGCCGGTCATTGCGTAGGTCTTGGACACGCCATTGGCGAGCAAGACGCGGTCCTTCAGAGCCGGCACCACGGCGGCAAGGGTAGTCGCGGGCTCGTCGCGGTACCAGATCTGGTCGTAGATGTCGTCCGACAACACGAGAACATTGGGATGGCGGAGCAGCACGTCGCCGATCGCCTTGAGGTCTTCGCGGGAATAGGCCGCGCCGGTCGGGTTCGAGGGCGCATTGAGGATCAGCCAGCGCGTGCGCGGCGTGATCGCAGCCTCCAGTGCCTCCGCCGTCAGCTTGAACCCCTGATTCTCGGAGCAGCGGACGATGACAGGCTTGCCGTCATTGGCGATGACCATGTCGGGATACGAGACCCAATACGGCGCGGGAATGATGACCTCGGCCCCCTCCTCCACGCTCGCCATCAGCGCGAGAAACAGAATCTGCTTGGCGCCGCCGCCGACGCAGATCTCGTTGTCCGAATAGTCAAGACCAAGGCGGCGCTTGTAGTCCGCGATAATCGCGTTTCGTAGCGCGACGGTGCCATTGACCGCGGTGTATTTCGTCTCGCCGCGATCGATCGCCTCATGCGCCGCCGCCTTGACGTGATCGGGCGTGTCGAAGTCGGGTTCGCCGATCGCCATGTCGACGATGTCGCGGCCGGCGGCCTTCAGCTCGCGCACGCGCGCGGACGCGGCCGTGGTCGGGGATATCTTGATGCGCGAGACGCGCGCGGCCGGCACGAAGATCGTCACTGTGGTCGTCCTTTGCGTTTTCGATGGTCCACGCCCGTCAAGCAGGCGCTCCTTGTCAATGTTCGACATCGGTCTCGCCGCGCATGCGGCCGGTGAGGAAGAGTTCGCCGAGCTCGTCGTGGGTGATGTCGGCGGGACGGCCGTCCCAGATCACCTTGCCGAGCCGCAGGATGACGGCGCGCTGCGCCACCGCCATCGCTTTCTTGGTGTTCTGCTCGACGAGCAAAATGGTCTGGCCGGCCGCGTTGATCCGCAACAGCTCATCGAAGACGATTCCGATCGCGGTCGGCGACAGACCGACAGAGGGCTCGTCGACCAGAAGGATCTTTGGCCGCTGCAGCACCGCCATCGCAACCTCGAGCAACTGCTGCTCGCCGCCGGACATGTTGCCGGCCAGCGAGTTGCGACGTGTCTTCAGGATCGGAAAGAGATCGTAGACATAGTCGCGCTCGGCCTTCACCCTGCTGTCGCGCAGCGTATAGGCCGCCATCTGAAGGTTCTCGTCGACCGTCATGACCGGGAAGTTGCAGCGGCCCTGCGGTACCCAGGAGATGCCTTCGGCGAGGATCGCGCGAGATTTCAGGGCAGTGATGTCCTTGCCCTGCCAGTCGATGCTGCCGCCCTTGACGGTGGTCATACCGTAGAGCGTCTTCAGCAGCGTCGACTTGCCGG
Organism: Bradyrhizobium sp. S3.7.6; assembly: GCF_054061875.1. Classification (NCBI taxonomy): domain Bacteria; kingdom Pseudomonadati; phylum Pseudomonadota; class Alphaproteobacteria; order Hyphomicrobiales; family Nitrobacteraceae; genus Bradyrhizobium; species Bradyrhizobium sp. S3.7.6. Next base: position 6,389,975 of record NZ_JBSSEQ010000001.1, read on the forward strand.
CACCGTTCGGCCCCATCAGGGCGACGAACTGCCCCTGGGGCACGTCGAGATCGACGCCATTGAGGATGTCGAGCGAGCCGTAACCCGCGCGCAGGCCTTTAATTGAGAGAGAAGGTTCAGCCACCGAGATAGGCCTCCCGCACCGCCTGGTTCTGGACGATTTCGTCGGGTGTTCCTTCCGCGAGCTTACGCCCCTGGTCGAGCACGACCACGCGCTTGCACAGGCTCGTGACCACGTCGATGTTATGCTCGATGATCAGGAAGCTGACGCCGAAGGAGGTATTGGCGAGGCGGATGCTCTCGACCACACGCTCGATCAGCTTCGGATTGATGCCGGCCATCGGCTCGTCGAGCAGGATGAGCTTCGGTTCCGGCATCAGCATCGAGGCGAACTGGATCAGCTTCTGCTGGCCGCCGGAGAGCTTGCCCGCGGGCTGGAACCGCACGTCCCAGAGCCCTGCGATCTTGATCAGCTCGCGCGCTCGCTCGCGCAGCGCCGCGACGCGATTGCGGGCCGCGGCGCCGATTCCGAAGGTCGACAAGATACCGGGGAAGGTGAACATCTGGCCGGCGATCACGAGGTTCTCCTCGATGTCGAGCGCAGAGAACACCACGGTCTTCTGGAACGAGCGCAGCATGCGCCCCTCCCGCGCGATGTCGTTCAGCGACCAGCCGGTGATGTCCTGACCGTCGAGCTTCACCGCGCCCGCACTCGGCCTCGCAAGCCCGGTCACGCAATCGAAGAAGGTGGACTTGCCCGAGCCGTTCGGGCCGATGAGACCGCAGATCTCACCGCGATCGACGTGCAGGTCGACGCCATCGACCGCGCGCACTGCGCCGTAGGATTTGCAGAGGCCAGAGATATCGAGAATTGGCAGGCCGGTCATTTGCGCCTCTCGAGGAATGACCAGAACCGGCCGATCAATGGCGCGAATCCGCTCGGGAACCAGAACACGAGCCCGAGCAAAAAGAAGCCATAGGCAATCATGCGCAATTCCGGCGCCACGCGTAGGGCTTCCGTCAGGCCGACAAACATCAAGCTGCCGAAAATGACGCCCGAGATTGTCCCCGCACCTCCGCCGAGCACGATGATCAGCATCGTCGTCGAGTAGTACATCTGGAAGGTCAGCGGGCTGACGACCGTCAGGTAATGCGCATAGAGGCTGCCGCCGAGGCCGGCGAAGGCGGCGCTGATCATGAATACGACGAGCTTGTAGTGCCAGGTCGGGATGCCCACGGATTCAGCGAGCGTCTCGTTCTCGCGAATGGCGATCATGTTGCGGCCGGCCGGCGATCGCACGATCAGATAGATCGCCAGTGTCGCCAGGGCAGCGATGACGAGGACAAGATAATAGAAGCCGACGGTTCCGGAGACCGTGAACGAGGCCGGCCCCAGCGCGAAGTAAGGCTTGGGAATTGCCGCCAGCCCCATATCGCCGCGCGTCAGGCTGATCCAGTTCTTGGCGATGGCCTGCCCGATGATGACGAAGCCGAGCGTGCACATCACGAACGACGTCGCACGCAGCCTCAGGGCTGGAATTCCGAGTGGCGCCGCAACCGCGCCGGTCACGAGGCCGGCGGCGAGGAAATTCAGATAGAACGGCGTGCCGAAATGGACTGCCAGCAGCGCCGAAGTATAGGCCCCGATGCCGAAGAACGCCGCCTGCGCCAATGACAGAAGACCGGTGTAGCCGAGCAGCAGATTGAGACCATGGGCCGGCAGCAGGAAGATCAACGCAATGATGATCGCATGCAGCGGATAATTCCCGAGGAACAGCGGCGCGACGCAGGCCAGCGCGATGAGCGCGAGGCCAAACGGAATACGGAGATCCCGCCCCGTGGCCGCAACCGGGCTTTCGGCTGGTGTCATGGTCTGCTCTCGGACGATCTCAGTCATGTCACATCCATGGCGATCAGAAGCGCGCCTGCGCGGAGAACAGCCCATGCGGACGCCACATCAGCACCAGCATCAGGGTCGCAAAGCCCACGGTGTCGCGGAACTGCAGTCCGACATAAGTCGCGACCAGGCTCTCCGCGATGCCGAGGATCATCGCCGCCACGAACGTGCCGCGGACGTTACCCAACCCGCCCATGATAATGATCGGCAGCGTCTTGAACGTGATGAGCTCCCCCATGCCGCCGTAGACGCTGACGTTCACGGGCGCTGTGAGCACGCCTGACAGGCCGGCCAGCGCCGCGCCGAGGATGAAGGTCCAGAGCGCGATATGGCGGACGTCGATGCCGACCACCGCGCAGCACTCGATGTTCTGCGAGACCGCCCGCATCGCCTTGCCCATCCGGCTATAGGTGACCATCAGCTCGAGGCCGACGAACACGATCAGGCCGATGACGATGATCAGGATGCGCTGCTCGGCCAAAGTGAAGCCGAACAGAGTCACCGGCTCGATATAGCCGCCGGAGAAGAACTTGTAGCCGCCGCCAAAGACCAGGATGACGGTGTTCTGCAGGATCAGGGCGACGCCCAGCGTCGCGAGCACGCCGGCCTCGGCCGGCGCCCCCACGATCCGCTGCATCACGAAGTTGCCGACCACCACGGCGATCACCGCGGTGGCAACCACGCCGATCACGACCGCCACCGGATACGGCAGATCGAAATACTCGATCGCGAACCAGGCCCCGAAGGTGCCGAGCATGTAATATTCGCCATGTGCAAAATTGATGGCGCGCAGCACGCCGAAGATCATCGTCATGCCGACGGCAACGATCGCATAAACCGATCCGGATACGATGCCGTTAACAATCTGCTCGATGATCGTATAGAACATGTGGTCTGCCGTCCCGTTGCCTTACTTGGGATAGTCGATCTCGGCCGAATAGGCTCCTTTGATGGCCGGCTTGCCGTTCTCGATCTCGAGCAGGATCATCGGCAGGCGCGCCTGATTGTGGTCGTCGAAGGTGACTTCGCCGACCGCGCTCGCATAGTGGATATTGGAGAGCGCGGTACGAACCTTCTCGCGGTCGATGCTCTGTGCCTGCTCGATTGCCTTGGCCAGAAGATGCGTCGTCTCCCAGTGCACATAGGCGTGATTGTTGGGCGCTTCGCGATACTCGGCGGTGAACTTGTCGACGAAGGCCTTGCTCTTCTCGGACTCATAGGCCGGAAGCCAGGCCGCGGCCTCGATTGCTCCCTCGAGCGCCTTCGGCGCCGCCTTGATGGAGCTCGCTGTATTGAACTCGGCGTTGCCGATCAGGGGGATCTTGCCGGCAATCCCGGTTTCGATCATTTGACGACCGACGATGGGTGTAGAATCGGCATTGCCATACATGATGATGGCCTGGGCGCCGGAATCGCGGATCTTGGACAGGACGCTGCGGAAATCGACCTCGCCTTCCTTGTAATAGTCTTCCGTCAAGATCTGACTCTTGAAGCGCGGCAGGTACTTCTTGGTAAACTCAATGGCCGCACGCCCGTAGTCGGTGTCGACCGATAGCACGGCGTATTTGGTAAATCCCTTCTTCTCGGCGGCGTATTGCAGCACGACGAGGGCGCGGTTTTCGTCGGTCGGATAATTACGATAGGTCCATTTGAATCCGCCGACGCCCGCCTTGTAGGTGATCTTCGGATTCGACGAGGCGGCATTGAGGAGAAGCACACCGGCGTCCTCCGCGACCGGCTGCATCGCGAGCGTTACCGAGCTCGAGACGTCGCCAATGATGAAGTCGACCTGGTCCTGATCGATGAGGCGCCGGGTTGCCGAAACACCCTCGACCGGGGTGCCTTGGCTGTCGCCGGCCAGGATGTTGATCTTGCGCCCGCCGACGCCGCCAGCGCCGTTGATTTCCTTCGCAGCCATCTGGGCGCCGCGCATCGAGAAGGCGCCGTAGCGGGCGTTCGGACCGCTCATCGGAGCGACAAGACCGAGCTTCACGGTGCCGTCCTCGCTTCGGGCGAAGGCGCCGGAGGAGACGGTCTGAAGTCCGATCAGAGCGGATCCGACACAAAATCCTCTGCGGCTTAGGTAGATCGTCATTTGCCCGCTCCGTTGCTGCTACAAAATAATGCGTCCGCGAACTCCCCCACTTTTGTGGTCTTGCCCTGGGAATTTTTTTGCTGCGGCCGACGGTAAAAAATAGATTTACGTTCGATGACAGGGGAAGCACGACTGCGGTCTGCCGCCATAGCGAATTCTTATGGCGCCCCTGAGTTCTGCCGATTTGCCGCGCTCGATATGCAGCCAGCGCGCGCGAGAGACTGCTAAGAAATGCCGCTTGAATCACGTTTCGCGTTGTGATCGCTTCCGAACGGCCTCTTTCGCCTCGCGCGCGGAACCGGAGCGAAAGGCGCTTCTGCTACTCCGCGCCTCGACCGAAATCGTCGAACAGTACAGGCGGACGAACAGTCCAGTGCCCCGGTGCGGCGCCACCCACATCGAAAGGCCTGATCACGTTAGCTGTGATGAGATTTTTCTTGATCTCCCGGTGCACACGTCGTGCACACGGCGCCATCTAACTAACTGAAAATCTTGAACTCTCGCTCCAATCCATTACTGGCCAATTTCAGCAAGCTTCGGCCAAACGCCTCCAACTAGAGCAAGCTTCAAAAAACAGTCGACGGATGGCTACGGCGTAGTGTGCCGACTTTGCACGTCGATGGTCATTTCTGAAACGGCGATGGCCAAAACGCGGCCGGCAAATACATCCCCGCAAGGGATACGCTTGCTCGGGTGACGAACTCTCTCCAGGACATGGAGGCTGCTGGAACGGTTGGCGATAGCCGCCGGCCCCATCAGGATCGGGCAAGAGCGAATTCGGGTCCAGTCTCGGCTGGATCGGTCACCCCGACCGTATGATAGGCGCGGCCAAAATAGATCAGATTGTCGGTGCAGCCGGATCGTTGCAGGGCCACGATGCGGCAGAGCAGCACGTCATGCGTGCCGACATTGACGATATCGGCAATCCGGCAGTCGAACGCGGCGGCGCAGTCGGCTAGCACCGGCGCACCGGTTTCGAGTGTCGACCACGCGGCCGCGGCAAACCGTTCTTCGGCGGGCAGTTTGCCGCCGAACAGCCGGGACAATTGCTCGTGCCGGGCCGACAGCACGTTGACGCAGACCGCCTTGTTGCCGATCACGCTGGCATAGGCCGAGGAGGCGCGATTGATGCAGACCAGCAGCGTCGGCGGATCGTCGGTGACGCTGCAAATCGCAGACGCGGTAAATCCGGCACGGCCCGCGCTGCCGTCGGTCGTGACGACGCTGACGGCGGCACCAAGACAGGCCATCGCGTCGCGGTAGTCCTGAGGGGCCACGTCCTGCATCGGCGTCCTCACGTCTCGATGGCAGGCGCGAACGCCAGCCCGCGCAGCACCTGCGCCAGCACGGAAGCGCCGGCGGCAACATGATCGGGCTCGGCCCATTCGTGCTCGACATGGCTTGCACCGTCACGGCACGGGATGAAGATCATCGCAGCCGGAAAGATTTTTGCGAGATGACGGGCGTCGTGACCGGCGGCGGAGAGGATTTCCATGGCGGAATGCCCCTGCTCTCGCGCGGCCTCTGCGATGCTTGCCCGCAGGCGCGAATCGAAAGCGTTTGACGGTGCATTGACGAGCGGCGTCACCGTGACCATGCAAGGTGCAGCGTTCTCCTGGCAAAGAATCGCGATACGCACACCCGCGGCATCGAGCACCGCATTGTCAGGGTGACGCAGATCGATGCTGAAGCTGACGCGTGACGGCACCACCGACGGCGCATTCGGAACCACGACAACGCGGCCGATGGTGAACTTGATCTCGGCATCGATTGTGCCGATCTCCGCATGGAGCGCCGACGCCATCCGCGCAAAGGCCGCGAGCGCATCTCGCCTCTCCCGCTGCGCCAGTGTGCCAGCGTGTCCCTCGGCACCCTCGACCACCACCTGAAAGGTCTTCTTGCCCTGGATGCCGGTGACGACCCCAATCGTGCAGCCGGCCGCCTCCAGCAGCGGTCCCTGCTCGATGTGCAATTCGAGATAGGCACTGGCGGCGAAACCGAGCGGCCTGTGCGGCATAACAGGAAAAGCCTCGTGGAAGCGATCGAGCGCCTCGCCGACGCTGACGCCGTCGGCATCGCGCGCGGCGCGGATCGCGTCCATGTCGCGCTCGCCGGTAAAGGCCTCCGAGCCCATCATCCCCGGGGCGAAGCGCGAGCCCTCCTCGTTCATCCAGGCGACCACGATGATGTCGCGCGCGGGCGCGTCCCCTTGCTCCGCGAGTGAGATGACCGCCTCCAACGCCGCCATCACGCCGGCCGCACCGTCAAATTTGCCACCGGTCGGCTGGCTGTCGAGATGACTGCCAATGAGAAACGGCGGCGCGGCGCGATCGCAGCCAGCCAGCGTCAGGAACAGGTTGCCCGCCGCATCGGTCGACGGTGTCAAATCTGCCTCGCGGGCCCAGCCGATGACGCGACGCCATGCGGCAATCTCGCCGTCGCTCAGCGCCTGACGATTAACCCCGCCGGCCGGCGTCGCGCCGATCTCGGCGAGCGCCATCAGCCGCGTCCAGAGCCGATCAGCGTTGATCAGGGGCTGGCTCGTCATCGACTACTTCGTGCGCATGATCTGGCCCGGCAGCGCGCGCGGATCGCGTGGCAGCCAGCGCCCGACCTCGACCTGGGCGATGAACTCGGCGAGCAGCGCGTTGAACGCCGCCGGCTCTTCCAGATTGAGCGTGTGGCCGGTCTTGGGGAAGACCGAGAGACCACAGGCCGGAATGGTCTTCTTCAGGAAGATGCCGGGCTGGAGGCAGTGATCGTCCTCGTCGCCGACGACGACCAGCGTCGGCACCATCATTGTCTTCAGGCCTTCTTCGAGATCGTAGAATGACGGCCGCCGCGCCTGAACACCGCGCATAGTGTTGGCAGCGCCGCGATCGGAATGGGTGGCGAGGAGATCGGCGAATTCCTGCCAGCCGCGCGGATCCTTGTTCTGGAACTGCACCCGGCTCCCACCGAGCGCGTAGATCTTCGCGAATTCCTTCGCACCCTGCTTCTCGAAATTGTCGGCGACCTCGAGCGAGACGCCGCGAAAATACTCCTCGAACTCCTTCTCGCAGCCATAACCGGCACCGGCCACGGTGAGCGACAAAGCGCGCTCCGGCGTGCGCAGGCCGAAATGCACCGTGCAGAAGCCCCCCATGGAAAGGCCGACGATGTGCGCCTTCTTGATCTTGAGCGCGTCGAGCACGGCGATTGCATCGTCAGCGGCAATCGCCTGCGAATAGGCCTCCACGCTGTCTGGCACATCCGACGGCGGATAGCCGCGCGCTGCGTAGGTGATGCAGCGGTGGCGCCGGCTGAAATAGCGCAGCTGCGGCTCCCAGCTTGCGTGATTGCCGCCGAACTCGTGGATAAAGAGGATCGGCGTGCCCTCGCCCGCCTCTTCGACATGCAGCTTCACGCCGTCCTTCGCTGTGATCATCGTCATCGGCATCGTCCCTAGAATTGCGGCGGCAGATCGTTGAGCATGCGCGCCTGCGCGACCATCTCCGGCAGCAGTGTGCAGAGTTTTTCGACCCACATTTGCGGCACGGAGGTGCTGATCTTGACGAAGCGGTCGCCGAAGCGCTGCGTATGATACGTGCCCTGGCGGATCATGATGCCCTGCCGGCGATAGCACTCGACCAGCGCCTCGGGACGGATGCCCGCCGCGATGGTCTCCAGCACCAGAAAGTTTCCGTGCGAGGGCATGATCGGCAGCGCCAGCCCTTCGATCGTGGCCGCCGCCTCCTGGATCATCGCCTTGTTGGCGCGGTCGGTGCTGCGCACCTTCTTCATCCATTCGGCCTTGACGGAAAGCCCCGCCTGCGCCGCACGCTGGGCGATGACGCTGGCACCGAGCACGCTCGTGGAGGTCTGCGCCAGTTCCTCGAACAGATCAGGCGCGGCGACCAGAGCGCCGATGCGCAAGCCAGCGAGCCCGAGCCATTTCGAAAAGCTGGTCGAGACCACCGAGCCTTTCGGGGCGACATGGAGCGCCGGCGTGTGGCCGTCGGCAAAGTCGCGGTAGGTGCAGTCATGCACCAGCAGCGCACCGCAATCGCGCGCGATCGCGGCAAAGCTCTCGATCTCCTCGCGGGTGTAGCGGATGCCGAGGGGATTGTTGGGATCGACGAGATAGATGACCGCGGTACGCTCATCAACATTCGCCTTCAACGCCTCAGGCGTCAGGCGGTAGTTGCAGGCGGGATCGTAGATCGGAATCTCGATCACCTCGGAGCCCTGCTGGCGCGCGAACAGGCACGGCCACTTCCAGGTCGGATCGGTCGTCACCAGCGTGGTGCCGGGCTTGCAACGCGCACGGCAGATCATCGCCAGCGCGTTGACGCCCCCCTCGGTCACCAACGCTTCTGCGTCAGGCACACCGAGATCGGCGACGATCGCGGCGCGCAACGCCTCGAAGCCGAGCGGCGGGGCATAGGCATTGAACTCGCCCGCCTCGATCGAGCGTAGCATCGCCTCGCGCACGGCGGGATGGCTCTCGATGTGATTGGTGTTCTGGCCGAGCCAATAGAGCCCCGGCGTCGCCGAGAGCTCGTCGAAATAGCGGTTGCGGACCAGTGCCGTGGATTGAGGCTTCGACATCGATGCCTCAGATCACCGAGCCGCGCGCGGCAATGCCGCCGTCGATCGTCACGACCGTGCCGGTGATGTAGCCGGACCGCGGCGAAGACAGGAAGGCGACGAGATCGGCGACTTCTTCCGAGGTCGCGGGCCGCTTGCCCGGATATTTGTCGAACAGTTCCTCCCAGCGGCCTTCGTCACCAAGCATGTCGATCGCCTTGCGCTTCATGATCTTGAGCATGCGATCGGTTGCAACCGGTCCCGGATTGACCGCGACGACGCGGACGCCGTGATCGAGGCTGCGGCCGCCGAGCGCCTTGGTGAAGGACATCAGCGCCGCGTTGCCGGTGGAGCCTGCAATGTAGCTGGCGTCCCAGTTCTCACCGGAATTGCCGATGATGTTGATGATGACGCCGTCCTTGCCCTTCATGCGCGGATAATAGAGACGCGACAGCGTGATGTAGCCGAACACCTTGAGATCGAAGCCGCGGCGCCAGGCGGCGTCGTCGAGGATCTCCAGCGAACCGGCCGGGATGTCGCCGGCATTGTTGATGAGGATGTCGATGTCGCCGACTTCGGCCGCGAGCTTCTCCATCGCAGCCGTGCTCGACAGGTCGAGCGCGTGGATGGTGATCTTCACGCCAAAGCGGGCTTCCAGGTCGCGCTTGGCCTGGAGCATCGCTTCGCCGTTGCGGGCGGCGAGATGCAAATGACACCCCTCCGCGGCGAAGAGCTCGGCCACCGCAAGTCCAATTCCTTTCGACGCGCCGGTGATCAGGGCGGTCTTGTTCGTCAGCTTCAGGTCCACTCCGGGTCTCCAGGATGCAAGCTAGATATACAAGGTCTAGCAATTTGCATACCAAGCGACATCAAGGGTCATTCGAAGGCGGCCAGGAAGTCCAGGAGGTTGTCGCCAAGCAGGTTGACGTGGTCGCGCATGGTGCTGTGCGCCCGCTCCGGATCATGGGCCAGGATCGCCTGCATGATCGCCTCATGCTCGCGGACAGTGTCGGCGATCCGGTTCGGCATCCGCGTCACCCGGCGGCGATAGGCGGCCACCTGGTTACGCAGCTTGCGGGTCTGGTCGGCGAGGAAAGTGTTGCGCGAAGCCTCGTAGATCGCTTCGTGGAATTCCTGGTTGATGTCGTAGAAGACGTCGATGTCGCCGGTTTCGCCCGCCGCCACAAGCCGCTGGTGAATCTCGCCAATTTCAGTGCCCCAGGCCTGCGAGACGCGCCGGGCGGCGAGCCGCGCGCAGAGCCCCTCCAGCTCCGCCATGACCTGGAACATCTCGATCAGCGCTTGCGCCTTGATGCTGCGGACCGTTGCCCCCTGCCGGCCGCGCAGCTCGACCAGATTGTTAGCGGCCATCAGGCGGAACGCCTCCCGCACCGGCGTGCGCGAGACGCCGAAGCGCTGGGCGATCTCCTGTTCGTCGAGCCGGCTGCCCGGCTCGAGATGACCCGCCGCGATCGCGCCCTCGAGCTTCTGGCGCAGGTTCTCGGCGAGCGTCATGCCGGGGCTCGGCGCCAGGGACTCCTGCCCGTTTTTCGCGCGTCTGCCTCCGACCTGTGCACCAATATCCGCCATTATGTTTCTCCGATATCAATATAAGTATACAAAACGGCACCCATCCTCCAGCGAAACGTCTGATTTTCTCTCGGAAGCGCGCGGAACTCCGCCATATTCGCCTGTCGATCTCGCAAGTCTTATGCCGGATTTGCCCAGGAATCGCACTGGCACACGAGTTGCTAAGAGATTTCGACGCGGTCCGCTTTCGTATGCGAATGGCCGCCTCCATTATACAAGGACATCCCGGTGCAGGCTGCCCGCCTCCCCAATCCCGGACCGGCCATCGAAGCCCCGCAGGCCCACCCGAAGCCTGAGCCGCTGCTTGAACTGCGTGCGGTCAACAAGACCTTCGGCTCCGTCACGGCGCTTTCGGGACTTGAGGCGAGCGTCGCCTCCGGCGAGTTCGTCACCGTCGTCGGCCCAAGCGGCTGCGGCAAGAGCACCCTCTTCAACATCGTCGCTGGCCTCGAGGAACCGGACGCCGGCGGCATCCTGCGCTTCGAAGGCAAGAGCTGCCATTCGGCCGACCTGCTCGGCCGCGTCTCCTTTATGCCGCAGCGCGATTTGCTGTTCCCCTGGCGCAACGTGGTGGACAACGCCATCCTCGCGCTCGAGGTCGAAGGCATGCCGCGCGACCAAGCGCGCGCCAAGGCGCTGAGGATGTTGCCCGAGTTCGGGCTCGCCGGCTTCGAGAAGCAATATCCCAACCAATTGTCGGGCGGCATGCGCCAGCGCGTCGCCTTGATGCGCACCTTCCTGTTCGAGCGCGACCTGATGCTGCTGGACGAGCCGTTCGGCGCGCTCGACGCGCTGACGCGGGCGATGATGCAGCGCTGGCTGCTCGACGTCTGGCAGAAATACCGCCGCACCATTCTCTTCATCACCCACGACGTCGACGAGGCGATCTTCCTTGGCGACCGCGTGCTGGTCATGACCGCACGTCCTGGCTCGGTGAAGCTCGAACAGGTCGTCGATCTTCCCCGCCCGCGTCGACCCGAGATCGTCACCTCTCAGGAATTCGTGCGCCTCAAGCGCACGCTGCTCGATGCGATCGAGGAGGAAAGCATGAAATCGTTCCAATCCTCCATCGCGCAGGAGAAGACGCCGTGACCGCGATGTCAGCGAGAGAGGCCGCACCGCGCGGTATCGAACCGGCCGAATGGGATGCTCGGATCAAGCTCGCGGCCTGCTATCGCATGGTCGCCAAGCTCGGCATGGACGATTTGATCTATAACCACATCTCCCTGCGCGTGCCCGGCCACGACGACCAGTTCCTCATCAATCCCTACGGCCTGCTGTTCGACGAGATCACGGCGTCGAGCTTGGTGAAGATTGACACCAGGGGTAACAAGCTCGACGACACGCCGCAGGCGGTGAACGTCGCAGCCTTCGTCATCCATGCGGCGATTCACACCTCGAACCACGACGCGGCCTGCGTGCTGCACACCCATTCCGACGCGAGCGTCGCGGTTTCCGGACAGGAGAAGGGCCTGTTGCCGCTCAGCCAGTTCGCGATGCGCTTCTACGACCGCCAGGCCTTCCACGACTACGAAGGCGTCGCCATCGACCTCGACGAGCAGGTCCGCCTGGTGCGCGATCTCGGCCCGCACAAGGTGATGCTGATGCGCAACCACGGCATCCTCACCGTCGGCCGGACGCCGGGCGAGGCTTTCATGCTGCTTTATTATTTCGAGCGTGCCGCGCGGATCCAGCTCCAGATGCAGGCGGCGGCTGCTGCCGGCGCCAAGCTGGTAATGCCGCCGCACGAGGTCTGCCAGAAGGCCGCGCGTCAGTTCTGGGAATTGCAGGGCGACATCCTCGTGCCCGGCGAACGCGAATGGCCGGCGCTGATGCGCCAGCTCGACCGCACCGATCCATCCTATCGCAATTGATTTTCACCGCCTGGAGTATGACCATGTTGAGCCGACGCCACGCCATCTCCGTCCTCTCCGCCATCGCACTGGCGACCGGCTCGCTTGTCACGGCTGCGCCCGCAGCCGACTTGCAGAAGGCGAGCCTGCGGTTGAAATGGCTGCCGCAGGCGCAGTTCGCCGGCTTTTACGTCGCGGCGGCCAAGGGCTATTACAAGGCCGAGGGCATCGACCTCACCATCAATCCCGGCGGGCCCAACCTGCTGACCGAAAACCTTGTCGCGACCGGCGCCGATTCGTTCGGCCTGTCCGGCGGCACCGACAGCGTGTTCGCGGCGCGCGACAAGGGGCTGCCGATCGTCTGCATCGGCGTATCGCACCAGATCACCCCCTTCATCTTCGTCACCCGCAAGGACGGGCCGGTGAAGACGATTCAGGATTTCAAGGGCAAGACGGTCACCACCTGGTTCACCGGCGCCAACCATGTGCTCAACGGCATGCTGGCCAAGGAAGGCATCAAGCCGGATGAATTGAAGATCCAGCCGCAGCAGGTTTCGGTCACGCCGTTCGTCGACGGCAACGTCGACGTCATCACGGCGACCTATTACAACGAGTACTACAGCATCCAGTCGCGCATGCCGAAGGATAGCCTGAAGATCTTCGTCGCCGAGGACTACGGCATCACCTTCCCGCGCGACACGCTGATCGTGGCCGAAGCGACCGCCAAGGAGAAGCCGGAGCTGGTCAAGGCCTTCCTGCGGGCGTCGCTGATGGGCTGGAAGGACGCCTTCGCAGACCCCAAGGGCGCCGTCGATACCGTGATGGCCGCAGCCCCTACCCTCGATCGCGCGCAGCAGGAATTCATGCTCACCGAAGTGAAGCGCCTGATGACCGCTGGCACGGCGGCAAAGAACGGCATGTTCTGGATCGATGCCGATGCGGTGAAGACCGCTCACGACTTCTTCCTGAAATATGGCGTGATCTCCAAGCCGGTCGATCTCGCCGCCGCCTATGATGCAAGCTTCATCCAGAGCATCCCGGCGGCGGACCGGCTACCGTGAGCAGTCCTGCCGCCACATCGCTTGGTGATGGCCGCGCGGCTGCGCGGTCGATCGCAATGCCGGATTCGCTGCGCAAGCTGATCCGGCTGCTGGTCGGGCTCGCCATCGCGGCAATGATCTGGGAAGGCGCGGTGCTGCTGTTCGGCATCCGGCCCTATTACCTGCCGCGCCTCAGCACGATCCTGACGGCGATGGCGGCGACGCCGCGCGCCTATGTCGACGGTTTCCTGCGTACGCTCGCGGAGACGCTGATCGGCTTTGCCTCCGGCGGCGCGTTCGGCGTGCTCATGGGTGTCGCGTTTTTCCGCGTCCGCGCGCTGCGCGAGATGATCTTTCCGATTTTCGTGGTGTCGCAGACCATTCCGGTCATCGCCTTCGGCGCGCTGGTGGTGCTGTGGTTCGGCAACACACTGCTCGCCAAGGCGATCATCGCGTTCTACCTGACCTTCTTTCCGGTGACGGTGAACACGCTGCTGGGCCTCGAGACCGTCGATCCCAGGCAAGTCGACCTGATGCGCAGCTTCGGCGCCTCCAATCGCCAGCTCCTGCTTCGTTTACAGCTTCCGACAGCACTGCCGCAGATCTTCGTGGCGTTGCGCCTTGCCGCATCGCTGAGTCTCGTCGGCGCCATCGTCGGCGAATGGTTCGGCGACACCACGGGGCTCGGCGTGCTGCTGCTCCAGGCGATGTTCACCGAAAATGTCGTTGCGATCTGGGCTGCCCTGCTGGCTGCGGCCCTGCTCGGAACCGGGTTCTATGCGGTGGTCGCCGCGGTCGAGCGCCGGCTCGTGTTCTGGAACGCCGAGCAATGAGCCGCGCCCTTGCCTCACCCTCGCTCGCCGTCCAGCGCGGCATTCTGGGTGCCGTCCTCCTGGTCGCATGCTGGGAAGGCGCCGCGCGCGGACTGCATCTGCCGGCCTATGTTCTCCCCGCCGTCAGCGACATCCTCGCGGGCCTCTGGTCCAAGCGGGCAACGCTCATCGACGCCGCCGGCTACACCCTGCTCGAAGCGCTGGTCGGTTACGGGCTCGGCTGCCTGATCGGGATCGGCCTCGCCGTCGCCATCGCACTGGCACCGGCTCTGCGAACCGCGATCCTGCCGCTCGCAACGGCGATCAATTCGGTACCGGTGGTCGGCTATTCGCCGCTGATCCTGCTCTGGTTCGGCATCGGCGTCAGCTCGAAGATCGTGATGGTGGCGATGGCGGTGAGCTTCACCATCCTGCTCTCGATGCTGGCCGGGCTCGACCGGGTCGATCGTCGCGCCGTCGACCTCATGAAGAGCTTTGGCGCCAGTCGCTTCGGCGTGCTGTGGCGCCTGCGCCTGCCGACCGCGTTGCCGCTGCTGCTGGCCGGCATGCGCGTCTCCACGGTGCGCAGCGTGATTGTTGCGATCGTCACCGAAATGCTCGGCGCGCATGGCGGGCTCGGCTGGGTGATCTACCAGGCCGTGCTCCAGATCGACTTCGTCCAGGTCTGGGCGGCGATCTTCGTGGCGTCCGCCGCGAGCCTCGCCTTCTTCGGCCTGATCGGCTTCCTCGAACGCAAGATCCTGTTCTGGACATGACGCCATGAAACGACAGATGCATCTCGGCCTGTTCATCCTGGGCACCGGCAGTCATGTCGCGGGCTGGCGCTATCCCGGCGCGGTCGACAGCTTCCAGGACTTTGCCTCGATCCAGCAGATCGGCCGCACTGCCGAGCATGGCAAGTTCGACCTGATCTTCATGGGCGACAATCTCTATGCCGATGCGGCCGCCCATCCCTCCTACACGCTGCGGCTTGAGCCGCTGACCATGCTGGCCGCACTCGCGACCTCGACCAGCCACATCGGCCTCGGCGCGACCGTCTCCACCACCTACAGCGATCCATTCTCGGTCGCGCGCGTTTTTGCATCCCTCGATCACATCTCGAAAGGCCGCGCGGCGTGGAACGCGGTGACGACCGCCAATCCGGCAACGGCGGCGAATTTCGGCACCACCCATCCCGACCACGCTCGCCGCTACGAGATGGCCGGCGAGTTCCTGGACGTGGTCAAAGGCCTGTGGGACGGCTGGGCGGACGACGCCATTGTCGCCGACCGCACCAGCGGCGTCTACATTGATCCGGCGAAGCTGCGCGCGATCGACCATGACGGCGCGTTCTTCAAGGTGAAGGGCCCGCTCAACATCGGCCGCAGCCCGCAAGGCCGCCCCGTCGTGCTGCAAGCCGGCGGCTCCGAGGCCGGCCAAGCGCTTGCCGCGCGGACCGCCGATATCGTGTTCTCGGTGGTGCAGGACATCGAGGAAGCCAAGGCCGGCTATGCCTCGCTGAAGACGCGGCTGCCGGCGTTCGACCGCAGGCCGGAGGATGTCACGGTGCTGCCGGGCGTGATGCCCGTCGTCGGGCGCACCGACAAGGAGGCGTTCGAGAAGCTCAACGTGCTCCAGAGCTTTGTCAGCGGCAGCAACGCACTCGCCATCCTGTCCGACCGCTTCGGCCAGGACATGTCGGCCTACGATCTCGACGGACCGATCCCGGACATCTCGCCGTCCGACAGCTATCACAGCTTCGCCAGCGTCATGCTCGCCAAGGGCCGCCGCGAGAACATGACGCTGCGCGACCTCTACAATCTCACCGCCGCCGCCCGCGGCCATTGGGTGCTGTGCGGCTCCGCCGAGCGCATCGCCGACACGCTACAGCTCTGGTTCGAGGAACACGCCGCCGACGGCTTCAACGTCATGCCGCCCTATTTCCACGAAGGGTTCGAGGATTTCGTCCAGCTCGTGGTTCCTCTTCTGCAGGAACGCGGTCTGTTCCGCGCTGAGTATGAAGGCACAACATTGCGCGATCACCTCGGCCTGCAGAGGCCCGGGAATGCGTTCTTCGAGCCCTAGAGTTCGATGCAGATCGCAGACCTTCCGCACCAAGGTTGCGTAGGATCCATTCCCGCGACCTACTTGCGCTTTCCTCTTGGGCCAGACGCGCAACTTCTGCGGAGTCATATCAATACAAGATATCGACCCACACTGGCCTTCAAAGGATTTTTCTTGGTCTATCGGTGCACACGTCGTGCACACACCGGCTTCTAACCAATTGAAAAACTTGGGGTCTCGTTCCAATCCATCATGGGCAAGTTTGAGCTAGCTTCAGACGAACGGCGCAAATCAGAGAAAGCTTCATCAAATAGCTAGTCCGCGCTCCGTCGCTAGCCTTGCATCGACGCCTGGCAGCTTTTTTGGGGATCCGCCACGAGAACGTGCTTGGCAACCGGCCGACGGAGGTAGCCGCACGTATGACCACAGGGAAGCAGGCTAGCTGTATCCTGGCGCGAATGAGACACACACCCCGCGTTCTCGCGGCGGATTTCTCCCGAGCTTTGCATCTCCGCCTGCCCTCTCAGTCAAGAGGGCGCAGGGAAGGTCGGTGCCGGCTGGCACCCGCGGTCCGCTGCGCGAAAGGACACGCAGGAAGAACCGCACAGCAGCATACAGGTGAAGCCCAACACACAGCCTTCCCTGCGCAGTGGTCGGACGGCTTATGCCGCGCTCTCCCGGGAGCCGAGTTCCTTCTGGCCTCCCTCGCCCCAGCGAAATTCACCGGCATCGCGCCGGTTGACGCGATTGTCGCCTCCGCAAGAGCTTGCAACGACGGCCAGGACCACACGTCTATATTTTGGCGTTCGGTGAAACACGCTGAAACTGGGAAAACTCTTTAAAACGAGTGCTTTTCGACCAGCCTGATGCGGGCTGTTTCAGCGGGCTTCACCAAAATAAGGGCCCGGCCCTAAGCCTTTCAGCGTCCGCACGACAAACTGAAAGCCTCAAAGCCGAGCCCTTTGGTCCCAAGCCTTAGGAGCCGAAACCACATGGATACTACCATTGTCCCCTCCCCCGCCGGCAAGCGGGGCCGCAACAGCAGCGTCATTCTGACCGACCGCATGTGCGAGAAACGCGTTGCCAAACGGACCAAGCTCTACGACCGTAAGTGCCCTGGTCTGTACGTAAGCATCACCACGACCGGGGTGGCAACCTTCTCGTTCAAGTTCACCGACCGGGAGACCGGCAAGCAACGCACCGGCTGGCTTGGCGTCTACAATGCTGAGACCTTCACGGTCGAGGACGCCCGTAGCAAGGTCTACGGCCTCAGGGCCAGGGGTGGCGAGGCGCTTGCCGAGACCTTCCGCGACCAGAAAGCTGCGAAGGCGAAGCGCGGCAAGACCGTCGCCGAGATCATCGACGAGCGCATCGCGTGGATGAAGACGTTGGTCAAGAAGCCCGATGGCGAGATGCGCCCCCGGCTCGAAAGCTGGCAAAACACCGCGAGCCACCTCGACCGCCTCATCCGCCCACGCCTCGGCAAGAAGCTGGCCATGGAGGTCACCAAGCACGACATCGCCACACTCTCGAACGACATCGTCGCGGCAAGTTCGGCAAGCCCTCGGTCAGCAACGCGCGCCATATGCGCAAGGCGGCCTCGGGCCTGTTCACCTGGGCGGCGGAGGCAGGCCGCGACTATGTGACCGCCAGCCCCTGCGTCAACCTGCCAAAACTCGATCCCGAACATCCCCGCACCCGGGTCCTCTCCGAAGACGAGATCAAGACGTTCTGGCACGGACTGGACCGCAACGACCTTCCCTATGACCGCCGGACCCGGCTCGCACTCAAGTTCGAACTGGTCACCATGCTGCGCTCGCGCGAACTGCTCGGCGCGCATCGGGATGAGCTGTTTGACCTCGACGGCGAGCATCCGCGCTTCGACGTGCTCAAGCGGGTCAAGAAGCGGCGGGTGATCCAGCAACCGTTATCCGATCTGGCGGTCGAGATCACCAAGGAGGCGCTCGCCTCGGATGATCAGCAATTTGTTTTCGAGAGCCCGATGTACAAGGGCCAGCCAGTTCACCGTAAAGCGATGGCCGACGCACTGCGTGGCACCAAGCACGAGAAGAACAAGGACAAGTCGAAGACCGCCGGTCTCTGCGAGCTGCTCGGTCTCAAGCCGTTCACGCCGCATGATCTGCGCCGGACGGCGGCAACGTTGGCGGTCGACCTTGGCTTTGACGATGCATGGATCGCAAAGTGCCTCGATCACGCCGCGAGCAAGAAATCGGAGCAGATCGTGCCCACCTTGACGGGTAAGGTCTACAATCACTCCAAGCGGATGAAGGAGAAGCGCGCGGTACTGGACGGCGTCGCGGCCGAGCTGCGGCGGATCGTCGGCGGGCCTGTCCCTAAGGCCCTGGCGCAGGAGGGGCCACGGCTCGCCGCCTGATTGCATCTGCCGACCGATTCTGAGTTAGGTCACAGCTCCCGCGGGCCTCTCTTCCCCTGCGCAGGAACGTACACAGCCAAGAAATGCTTTACAAATCAATGCGCAGGGCCAGTCGTGTATGGTCGGTGTCAAAAAGCGCCGCAAGTCCTGCACACCCCGTAGGGGGGCGGCCCGACGGCGTCCCGCAGCCCGAAATCCGCGACCTACGTCGGCTGCGCCGGTACAAGGCACCGCGCGCGCCGAGCCTGCGCGTGTTGGTGCGATGGGCCTTGAAGTGCAACAGCGCCGAGCAGCTCGGCCATCGTATTCCAGCGCTATGAGCGCCAGCAACGACGCCACGGCATCGAGCCGGCCGACACCCGCGCCGAGGCCAAGTTCGCCGAACAACTCGACAAACCGTTAGCCGATAGGCCAGACCAGCAAGGGGCGAACGTCACTGCAAATCGCGGTAGAGTCCAATCCCGATCATGAGCAGCGAGGCAGCTGCAAGAACTAGCGGGCAGATAAGCGGCAGCTTTTCCAGCACAGCGATAACGGCTGGCCGTCCGATAACAGTTCTTTTCACACGCGCGAAGCGCCAGCCTGCGACACCCATTCGGACGACTCCGTTTGGCCCCCAGCAGCGGCGGTCTGACTACTATCAGCGCGAAAGCGCTCGCCTGGCTAGGACTGGTCGGGCCGGAACCAAAGTGAAGGTAAAGAAATCCTTTCAACTTTGATGCGGGCCATCGTTGGCGCAAGCTCACAAACTTTTTGCGTGAATTACCAAGATAGAAATCGGCCTTTCTATTACGGCGTTCCAGTCGGCCCAACGAGCGGCGACCAAGGATCGATGACCAACCAACCACCATTGCGCGTCTTTTTCAGTTGCTTATTTTGCGGGGCGCTTCATAGCGCGATCCAAATAATGCGGCCGGTCGTGGGAAACGGACGCTTCGATTGTGAAGCGTGTGGGCGGTCCCTTCATCGATGGTGGAGCCGATACGACTTTACAGATTGGAAAGGGCCGCTCGACCCGTAAGGCCTCACCGGGTTACCGCACCTCGTCGGCCCCGCTAAAATGCGCCCATGACCGAACTCGGATTAGAGCCGGAGGTGATCCACTCACAGCCTAGGCGGAAAACCGCTGAACAACCTAACCTACTGATTGGGCCAGCGATTGTGAGCCCCACGACGTGCGTCAACTGTGACGATCACGGCTGGGTACCGGGACAGAACATCACCCTGATCAGATTTGGGCGACACAATCAATGAAGGTTGGCCCGAACGCTTCTTGCAATGCGCGCGAATGCGATCGGCCTTCAAAGAATCAAAAAGAACTTAGGAGCCAGTGAGCCCTTCTCACGTTGTTGAGGAAACAACCCAAGGAGGAACTCATGCGTCGCATCGCACTTGCAGCGATCGTTCTTGCCGCTGGCTTTACGCCGGTCATAGCTCAACAGAGCTCGCCATCGCAAAACCTGCAAAACGAAGCCGATAAAGGCATCAAGACTCACAACTCCGGTGCGTCGGGCTACGTCGGTGAACAGGACAGGCCAGGTTCCGCGGCGCAAGCGCCGGGCAGCAACTCCGGTCGCGCCGATTCCACGGCGACGGCGCCTAGCGCTCAGAATTCCGGGACCGGAATTGCCGGAGCACCTGGTAGCGAAAGCGGTCCCTCTCCCACCGGTACCGTGGGTCAGACCATGTCGACCCAGCAACAGGACTCATCCAATGTCAAAGGTCTGCCGGGAAACAAGAGCGGCCCGCCCGCCAAACGTTGACGGCTCGTTGCTCGAAGGCGCGTGGCGCAATCGCCACGCGACCTGATTGCTCATATACCGGCAGATTATCGGTCATGCCGGGCGGAAGTTCATCTGCTTGCGACCGTTCCGCCAGAAGCTGTTTCTCGGCTTCAAACCAGAAGGCCTCCATGTCCCCGTTTGGCTCGCCCGCTGCACGCCAAAGCTCGTAGGCACGAATACGAATGTCTTCCTGACTTAAGTTTGGCATCGGTCGCTCCTCCTATTGCGCAAACCTTGCTCTAAAAGTTCTCGCGATCGATCTTCAGTGCCGCCGGAAAACGTATCGACGCTTAAGTCTTGCGGTTGTCGTCCGAGCGGCATACTCGATGCGATCTATGTCGGCGTTATCGGCCGCAGTAACGTCCAAACGCCAATTCATGTCGTTCGGATAACCTTCGTCGCATTCGATTTCGACCGCGATGACTAATTCGCCCCCCGGAAAGCTCCGGATCTCCCGCAGTGCTATCAGCTCCAGATCCTTCCTTGACACGCTGATCATTGCGAGGCTCCGCCCGCCATTTCCTCCGACAATACGTTGTGTTATTGCCTCGTTCCTAAAGCGTGAGACGAACAGCATGCCGTCTTGTCGCACTGTCAGGCACAGCAGACCCCCTCAGTTCTGGAGGAACCAGGCTCTCCGCGGTTCATTGTCGCTCGAGGAGGACGCCATGACTGACACGCCATCCCAAACCCAAACCTCAACTTTCGCTGCCGCCAACGAAACGGTCCGCGAGGTCGCACGCGATGTCCGCGAGGGGCTCGGCGACGGCAAGCCGCCTGGCCAGTGGAAGGCTATCGTCAGCGACCTAACGCGCGAGGCTCCGCTCGCATCGCTCGGAATCGCCTTCCTGATTGGATATGTATTGGCGCGCCGTTGATCGCTCTCCGCTCTTGGCGTCGAGGAGGAGGAACGTGCGGCCCTTCGAAGCCGAGGCCGCAGCCAACGGCAAGAACGCCGAATGCGTCAAAGCGCGCTGGCCAATTTCCACGATAACCGCGGCACAGCCGCGACGCTGCTCGCTGAGGCCGGCGCAGAGATCGCCGAGGCGCTATGCTGGAGCGTCGACAAGGCGCAGAAGGTGATCGATCTCTACCTCGCCAGACGTGGCGTGCTGGCGGCCAATGCAATTTCGAGATCGAAAGACTGCACCACCGGAGTAGAAGCCAAGCAGCGGCTGCTGGAGGCGAATATGATTTGTGCCTTCGGTTTTGCGGTTTCTACGGCGTGATGCGTCGCAGCGATGGCGTCTGGTGCGCTGCGTCTAAACACTCTTGGAACCACCCATCGGACCATCGGTATGCATTCACCTTTGTTCTGCACGTGGATGCGCGTGCAGGAACACAGGCCGATGAGTTCGCATTGTCCATCAGTTTCATTTGTGCGTGAGGCCGATCATGCAAGTTCTTTGTAGAATGATCGCGATTGCAACAATCCCAGCTTGGATGGCGATCTACTCAACTCCTGCTGTCGGACAAAACTTCGATGACAGGTGGTCCATCATTCCAAGAGCTCACGCGGAGCCAGCTCCTGAAGGAAGCGACCAGACAAAGAAGGACGAAACGCAAACGCAACCTTCGACCACACAGCAAACGCAACCTCAGACTTCGGAAGAGCCCTCGAAAGATCGTTCAAGAGCTCAATCTCAGAATCGAGTCTTCTCCGGCACGGCCTCCTACTATTCTTATGCCAAAGGCAAGACAGCGAGCGGTTCATCGTTTGATCGTAATCGGCTAACAGCAGCGCACCGCCGCCTGCCCTTCGGTACCAAGTTGCGCGTCACCCACGGAAGCCGAAGCGTCATCGTCATAGTCAATGACCGCGGTCCGTTCGTCCGCGGTCGTGTCCTCGACCTTTCGTTGGCCGCGGCGCGGAGCTTGGGTATTACGGATCGTGGCGTGGCTCAGGTTCATGCGGAGGTGTTGTGAACATTCGACCACTCGAGGAGTATCGGACAGATCGCTTGTGCAGATAGATAGGTGACGAGCTACCAGCACCGCGCACACATCACCGCCGCGCGGGCGGCCAATGGGATACGCCGATGAAGCACACCGAAGAACGACCCTATGCTGACCCGGAAGCGGCCGCGCGCAAGCTCGTCGAGCTCGCAGCGAGCGTCGACCCTGTCCAGGACGGCCGGATCTATATCGAGAGGATCAACGCGCCCTTCTTGTTCAAGCTGAAGGGCAGCGGCAGCGAATTCGGCGCCGGGCTCAAACACGCGATCGAGCGCGGCTGGCTCCAGATGCACGAGAGCGGGACTTACGTGCGCTTGCTAGGCCCGGGCGGCCTACTCACTCAATAGATCAGGGTAAAGGACAACCAGCCCGAGAGAAGCGCGCAAAAACCAATTCCCACATAAGGCAATGCAAGGCGCATCGGGTATTCCCTCCGAGACGCGAAATATGCCGTCAGTCTTTCATGGCGGTCGGCCGACGACAACGAATCTGAAGTTGTATTCTTGCGCTTCTTGCGCCGCGCGCCACCTGCAGCATGAAAGAGGCCGCCAACCGAGGCGGCCTGCCTTAATGCCTGCTGATCGGCTCAAATCTATCGAGCCTGGTTGCGCCTTCCCAAAGCTCTACCGTGTACCCGTCTACAAGCAATTTGGCTCGCTCCCTAGCCTCCGCCTCATCGTGTACCTCAAGGTCAACTCGGAGCGTTATGTGCCCCTCATCATCGATTATGTATGCGCGAAACTCTCGCATGACTCCGCCCAAAACACCGCCTCGTTCCGAAGCAGGAACGCTATCGAAATTAGGCGACAATTTCAAACTAGGCCACTGAGCCCGGAAACCGGCTAATGAACAAAAATGAGGTACAGGAGGGCTGCCGCCAGCAGGACGCCCAAAACCGTATTGGCATTGGGACCCATCTTTGAATCCTCTGCCCGTGGAGGCCCCAGCATCGGGCCGGGGGGCGTAATGATGCTGGGGCTTCCGGACAGGCTTCTGTCTCGTGGGACCGAGACCGTCACCGCATAACACAAGCCGGGCGCGACATAGACGTTCCCAGCCAAGTTCTAAATCTCCCCTGCGTGTGGCTGTTTCACACAGCGCTCGCTCGGCCGATCGGGGTCCAGCTTGGTGCTACCCCTGCACCGTTGACGTTTTGCGCCGCGGGGATTCTGCCGAGCCAGGAACATCGTGGTTTTTGCCAAGTTTTCCCGACGCCATCGGGCTCGCCGAAGGTAACCTCTAGGCCCCGGCTCATCCCCATTTGGGCTGGGGCCCTTTTTTGGGAATTGTATAGGCGCCCGCACGACGAAAAGTTTCGCAAGAGTTCCTTCACCTTGATCTAGGGATACGGCCGGTGGGCAATAGCGGGAGATCGCTTCGCATGGAAGATGGCGCTCAGCCGTTACCTCGGATGCGAGATACACGAAAATGTCGGGCATAACTTTCGTTGTTTACAATCCGCCCCAGCTGGGGCTCCCGTACCTTGCCGTGATGATTGCACCGAACGGCGAAGTCGTAGCGGTGCCATTCGAAACTCCAGCAGAGGCCGAAAACCACAACATTGAGAGCGCTGCCAAGACTACGCGCTATGCGCCCGCGAGCAGTCGCGAATGACGCCCGCCATCTTGGGGCCAGCGCTACTCGTTAAGCAAACACGCGCAGCCTCGGCTTCGGGACGGGGCCGTGTGGGAGATGCACGGCCTTGTGCTTGGGGTGAGGGCCCGCCAGCTCAGCCAGCCCCGGCGGGCCTTCCCTCACCACGACGCGCAGTGGCTCGCGTTCGTTCCGCGGACCAAGGGATTGATAATTTGCGACGCGCTTGGATGCCGCTTTGATCGCGGCATGCTTTGCCCTACCCGCCGCCACACGCCTACGCACCCCGACGGGCGACCACTCAAGATCACCTTCGGCGAGATGCGCGAGATGGGCTTGCGTGGCCGTCCTCATCTATTGCCACTGCGGCCATCACGTTGCTTTCGGCACCGATCGCTGGCCCGACGATGTCCGGCTGTCAGATGTCGAGCCGCGCTTCGTCTGCACCGCCTGCGGCGGGCGCGGCGCAGACGTACGACCGGACTTCAACTGGAACGCCAAAGGGCCAATCGGTGGCATGGGGTATCGGTAGGCACCGTTTGGAACAAAGGGCCATCCAGCTATAATCGCTGACGATTCTTCATGGAGGCTCATTCAGCTGAAATGGCAAAGGCATCTAAGCTCGTTGCAGCCAAACGTGGCAAAGTTCTTTTGGTGAGGCGCCGGAGCGATGGTTTGTGGATGTTTCCCGGCGGCCGGAAGCGGTCGCGAGAAACCGAAAAGGATTGCTTGCGACGGGAGATCAAGGAGGAGTTGCCGCGGCTGAAGCTCGGCCGGCTGAGCCTCTGGAGAGAGGTGAAGATCAAGAACAAGTACTCCGGCCGCAAGATGAGCGACGCGATCTTCATCGCCAAGGGAGCCAAGGGCAGGCTCGAGATCGGCGACAAGAAGGAGATCGACCGCGCCGTTTGGCAAAAGCCCCGTGGGGTGCGCCTGACGCCAACATCACGCTTTATTCGCGACCGGCTATTTCCGAGAAAATCTAACCGGTGAATGACTGGCCGAGGATGGCGTCGGCCTTTCGAGGATCCCATCTGTATCGGCGACCGCGTACTGCGACGCTGCTCGACGCCGGGGCGGATCGCTGTCCAGACGGAACTAGCTTAACGGCATTAGGTGAGAGAAACTGACGGATTAAAAGCCGTCAAAGACGTTCGAAGTTGCAAAGGTGCGACAGGGGATCAACGAACATGAGATGTCGGCCTCAGTAAGTGGGACTTTCGGAACGTCGCGCTGCATAGCAGGTTGTCGTCTGGCAACGACCTTGGTCGATCGTCATCCTTGGAGTGTCAGATGAGCAAACGTAAGCCGGCAACGGCGTCAAAGCACGCCCGCCGCCCGAGAATGGTCGCGAAGGCCCAACGGACTGCGCAAGCTATTATCAGAAGCCCGAAAGCGGGCGTTCCGCCCGTGAGCGCAGATTCGCAGCAAGACGCCCTCCCCGTTAAGAATCCGCTTCTTGTCACGGATGCAGCCCTACAAAATGACTCCAAACAGATGACGGAAAACAATTCAAAGAGAGGGGTTGATATTCTTTCTTCAGCCAACGCAAACGTGCGAGCTTATCAAGCGCAGCTACTGGAAATGGCACAAACCAACATGCAATTTGCTTTTGAATTCGCTCAAAGGCTTGCGATGATTAAGGCGCCCCTTGAATTTCCCGGTGTAATCGCAGAATTCACAAACAAGCGGATCGCCATGTTCCGGAAGCATTCCTCGGAGATGGCTGAACTAAGTACCAAATCGTGGACTTTCTAAAAGCCAAGCTCACCCCAATTAAGGACGTTTCCGCTCTGCACCGATAGCGGCCTTTCGGATAGTTACTATTGGCCCATGCCCGAACCAGCTAATCGTGTTCAGAGATGCTTCTGAACCCGAAGCGGGACGACGAGAGTAGTATCAGGCTCTACGTCAGACGTATTCACTGACGCGCAACACCCGCATTGAATAGATCAGCTCTTCAATTCCAGCGAGAAACGACTGCGAGAACTGCGCATGCCGGAAGGCTTTCGGGGTGGAGGTCGACAAGAACGGCTGGCGCCCACTGAGGCGCGTGTACGGGTGAGTGGCCCCAAGCGCCTCCGGGGCTCGAGAGGAGCGGAGACGCCGGGACCGCCACGACGCACCGGCTCAAGGCTGGGCGTCGGTAGATATTCTCCGCCCCTGGATTCATCGCAGGCTCTAACAAATGTTGAGCGTTCGAGATTAACTTTGCCGAGAACTCTTCTCTCATGTCGGCGCACGAGCCAACCGTCTATCTGGTCGCCAACGACTTTGGACAGGCTGGCCGTGCCTGGCGCGAAGCCGACCTTGAGACTGCGAATCTTGAAAGCGTCATTCAAGATCTCCTCGTCGGCGATATTGCAGGTCGATCAAGGTCGTCGCCGTCAACATGGAGAGCGCTGGTCCGAGAGGGATGTTGCATCGCTGCAATCTGCAACTGAGCGACGTCCCGTCGTATCTCAGGAGTTCATAAGCCTGCGCCTCGTATAGCGATGGCCTTCCAACGGAAAAAGCTGGAAGCGCATGGCATCAAGGCGCCGTTTCCCGTTTCGTGCAGCCGGTACTCGCCTCCGCGATCGAGCGATGGATTCACGAAATCAAGTTCGACGGCTATCGGGCGCAGGTCCAGATGCCCACGAAGTCGTCAAGGTCTTCACGCGGTGCGGCCACGGGCTGGACCTGTCGCATCCCTAGCCGCTTGCGCCGTCGGCCGATCGCGACCATGGTAACGAAGAGGAGCGCTCTCAAACAAACAAAAAGTCATTCGCCGTCATCAAGTCGGTGAAGTTTGCAAGCGTTACCTGATCAGCTCCCGCCATGATAATGGTGCTAGTTCCGCTCTGGGTGATGACAAGGTCACCAAACGAGTGCACACCCGCAACGTCAATGAAAGCGATCCTATCATCCTGGCATTGGCTGAAATCTTGGATGAGATTGTTGGCTCCAACAGTCATTAGACCATTGTCCTTGAATACAAACGTATCGGAACCTCCATGAGCATTGCCGCTCAGTTCACCATCTCCCCACATCTCATTGCTGACTGTGCAACCTTGCCCAGCCGTCCCCGCGTATAGGACATCGCTGCCGCCCTTAGCACGACCTGAAATTTGCGCCGCATCGCCCCATAAGAAGTTGTCGACCCGGCCG
Source organism: Bradyrhizobium sp. S3.7.6 (assembly GCF_054061875.1). Taxonomy (NCBI): domain Bacteria; kingdom Pseudomonadati; phylum Pseudomonadota; class Alphaproteobacteria; order Hyphomicrobiales; family Nitrobacteraceae; genus Bradyrhizobium; species Bradyrhizobium sp. S3.7.6. The sequence continues at coordinate 6,416,773 of NZ_JBSSEQ010000001.1, forward strand.
CTGTCAACGGCGTGGCCCCCGAAGATAAGATCATCGCCTCCTTGGGTCGCCCCGCCCATGACTTGCGCGTCTCCATAGAGCTGGTTCACAACATCCGTCACCGAACTGTCGCCGCCGCTGAGACTGTCATTACCTCCGCTGGTAGCGTCGAGCATCGTAACAGCATCGCCAACGGCGAAGTTCTTGGTACCCAGCAACGTCGCAAGGTCGTTCCCGCCTTGCGCATGGCCGGACATTGTGGCGCCGGCGTCCCCGTAAAAAGACACCGTGGAGCCGCCCTCGTTTATGAAAGTATCGTTGCCACCCTTGGCAAAGCCGGAGATGTCACCGCCGGCATCGCCATAGAAGGTCTTCGACATGATCGCCCCACCGGAGCCCGTGAAACGGTCGTCGCCTCCCTCAGCATGGCCGGACATGTTGCCTCCGGCATCACCGTAGAACACCTGCGTTGCGAACAAGGCCCCGTTGAAGGTGTCGTTGCCACACTTGCTGTGGCCGGTCATGTCACCGCCGGCATCCCCGTAGAATGTGTTGCCTGAGTCCGTTCTGGCGGTGAATGAGTCATCGCCGCCCTGGGCGTGACCGGACATGTTGCTTCCGCTATCACCAAAAAAGATGTTTCCAGCCTGCCTAGAGCCCTGAAAGCTGTCGTCCCCGCCCTTGCTATGGCCAGACATGTCGCCGCCCGCGTCACCGTAAAAGGTGTGGGTGCCGCCCTGTACCGTCTGAGTTATGAAACTGTCATCGCCGCCCTGAGCATGACCCGACATGGCGCCGCCAGCGTCGCCGAAGAACGTATTGATTTGCTGTCTGCCGGTACCACTCAAGAAGGTATCGTTGCCGCCCTTACTTTGGTCCGACATGTCGGCACCCGCGTCGCCGTAGGCAGTGACACTGGTCGCGGTGAGTCCGTTAAAAATGTCATCGCCGCCCTGAGCAGAATCGAAAATACTGCCGACCACGTCCCCATAGAATGTGTAGTTGGAAGGTCCGATTTCATCGAAAGTGTCGTTCCCTCCCTTCGAGAAGTCGAACATGCTGCCACCAGCATCACCGAACGAGGTCGGTGCGCCTGGGGTGCCTATCAGGTTGTCGTCGGTGCCGAATTGATGATTGACCAGGTCACCCGGGGTAAGCGGAACAGGCTGCCTGCGCATCGGAAGTCCTCCTCGGCTGCATCCAATACAATCTTAGGCTGTTTCGTCAGGCCAGCGAACCAACTATAAGTGGGTACATCCTTTAAGCCATCCCGTCCTAGTCATCTGGAACGCAAGTTCGCCACATTAGTTGATAGCTCGAATCTCTACAGAGGAGAGAGCTCGTGGCGAATGCAGGTGAACGAGGCCGGCCGATCGCGCCGTTGGTGCTTAGTCCGCAGGAGCGGGCGTACTTGGAGAGGCAAGTTCGTCGTCATCGCGTTGCCCGATCGCTATCTGAGCGCTGCCGCGCGATCCTGCGGTGTGCGGATGGCTTGCCAAGCAAGTCCGTGGCTGCCGAACTCGGCCTCCACGAACACACCGTTGGCAAGTGGCGTCGCCGATTTTTGAAGGATCGCTGTGATGGCCTGCTTGACGAGGCCCGCCCTGGCCGCCCTCGAACCATCAACGACGATCAGGTTGCTGAGGTAATTGAGCGGACATTGCGTACAACGCCACCCGACGCGACGCACTGGTCGATCCGCTCAATGGCTGGGGAAACTGGCTTTTCCCACACCACGATCCGCCGAATGTGGATGGCGTTCGGCCTGCAGCCGCACCGCAGCCAGACATTCAAGCTGTCGAGCGACCCGCTGTTCGTCGACAAGGTCCGCGATATCGTCGGCCTTTACCTGTCCCCACCGAACCGAGCCCTTGTCCTCAGTATCGATGAGAAAAGCCAGATCCAGGCCCTGGATCGCGAGCAGCCGGTCCTGCCGATGATGCCGGGCGTACCGGAACGGCGCACGCACAGTTATGTGCGGCATGGTACGACCTCGCTGTTTGCCGCGCTCGATGTCGCCTCGGGGTTCGTCATCGGCAAATGCTATAAGCGGCACCGGGCAGTCGAGTTCTTGAAGTTTTTAAAAGGGATCGATGCTCAAGTTCCTGAAGGCCTCGATGTCCATCTCGTCATGGACAACTACGCCACCCACAAAACACCTAAGATCAAAGCGTGGCTCGCCCGTCGGCCGCACTATCATGTCCACTTCACGCCGACTTCCGCGTCATGGATCAATCAGGTCGAGCGCTGGTTCGCTGAACTCACCAGAAAACAGATCCAGCGAGGTGTTCACACCTCCGTCAGGCAGCTCGAGGCCGACATCCGTACCTTCATCGACCTGCACAACAGAAAACCGAAGCCATTCAAATGGACCAAGTCCGCAGACCAGATTTTGGCTTCCGTCAAACGCTTCTGCTATAAAGCTCAGCGGACTTTATGTGGCGAACTTTAGATTCACGTGACTAGAGGCCGAAGACGTCGCGTCTCGCTTCATCTAACCGGGATGAGGTATGGGCGGCTAGATCCGCTTTGGGTCACACGGCGACATGCGGAGATCTCGCCACGTGACAACTACATGCCGTAGCTTGCTCTTCCTGGCGCGGCTCCGAGACCCATCAATTCCCGATAGCGCAACAGCACGGCTTCGCGTAGCGCACGGCTTGAGCTCGATACGGAGCCGACTCCTAAGACGATCAGCAGCAAGCCCAACCAGGTCACCGCCCACCCCCTCCCCTCATCGCCGGCCCCCCTAGGGCCCATGCCCACCGGCAGAACCGGGGGCATCGAGGCAGCAGCGGCGTCACTCGCAGCCGCAAGAAGCTTCTCTACGTCAACTTGGGGCGGCACGGAGAACTCCGCCGTGAGCTGGTTGGTACGCCGATGCAGGTCGGGTACCGCTGGTATCGGGGCCGTCGTGCTCGTTCCAAGTTCGGAAGCAGCCTCAGCTACTTTGAATTCAGGGACAGGGGGCTGAGACTGCTCGGCCGGTCTGGGCCGCAGCAACTCTGCGCGCGCGTCAACGACCGGGCTCCGCTTACGACTAGCCACGGGATCTTTAGCTATGCGAGAACGAACGGGCTTCTTCACTGTCGCAATGCCCTCGGCCAGGAACCAACATTTGCGGCGACCATCGACTCGATAGACCCAATGCTGGTCATCGGGGACCGAGTCGCCGGGCCGCGCCAAGCATTCCGCTCGCGCCGGATAGGTCGGAGCACGTGCGCGCGGAGCGATATTGAACAAGTCGTCAAGAGGGTCGGAGGACGCGGGCGTCGTTGAAAGAATTCCAGCGAGAGCAAAACCAGCGAAGCAAAATCTCAAATAACCGGACATCGAAAACTCCCGGTGTATCGTCCCCACCCCCTCGACCCTTCGCGCCGACATGGGCGGCATACGGCTCAAAACTGGCGGCGCAAGGGATTCATTGTGTTCGTGACTAGTCCGGGTCCGAAGCAGCCGCAGCTGCGAAGTGCAGCAGCCTGCCAAATCTCTTTCGCCGCGGCACTCGGACCGTGGCTTACGACCGTGGATGAGCTAAGGATTTGGCCGATCAGTTGCCATATCCCTTTGCACGTGCGGAAGACTGCGGCCAGGGTGCGAAGGAGTGGATATCCGCAAACGTTAATGGATCGGCCTGCAGGCGCTGTTTTCCGCGTTTACTGTTCGTATGTGCGTTGCAGAGCTACTGCCGTTGGGGCATCAGCGGAGGTGAGTCCTACCCTAGCTAGCCTGCTCAGTCCGCTTCAACCTGGGCCAGGAGCCGACTAGTTGGTAAGATTCGCGTTTGAACTCTCCCGCGCCGTCATTACTGTGACTGGATTGCCAATTGCCTTTCCCGCCGCGCGGATGGTGTCAATGAACAGCTTCGCGGCCGGGTTCAAACCAATCGGACCACCATGTCCTCTAGCTCCAAAGCTAGTATCGCCAAGAAAGCGCGCACGAAGGCTGAAGCGGATTTTGCCACCTGGCTCATGATGGCCAAGCTCGGTGGTTTCGATGACCTGCCGTCCAGCGCCCAAAGCTTTCTGACTAACTATCGAACTCGGCTCGAGACAATGAGCGAGGCCGAGTCCACGGCCCTAGCCGTTCGCGAGGTCTACAGCGCTTATTACAGCGAGATGGGAGGCGTGGGCGCGCCCCCGGAACCAAAGGCTCGCACACCAATGACAGAGGGCAAAGACGTGCGGCTCAAGAAACGGCCTAATCAGCCCGGTCTATCGGCTGCACTGCATTCGACGAAGCCAATGATCCGAGAACCCCTTCCAGCACTGCTGATTTTCGCGAGCATGGTGGCTCTGATTGTCGCATATAGATTTCTGGCGCAGTAACACTGCCCGCGGATTGTGGGGACGAAGTGCCGCTCACAGTAACCGCGGACATCGCTGCACTTCGCATTTGTGCCAAAGGCGGAAGTGATCCCGACTCGCGGCGTCGCGAAACGGCGATTGTGCGACACATTGAGAATGCGGCCGCCGCGCCGGCCCCTCCCCATTTTGGCTGCGGGGGCGAGCCACGTCCTCGTGTGCCGTCGGAGACGGGCAATGACCATAAGAACCTTTTGCACGCTCGCCGCCGCCATCTTTGCCTTGAGCGCGCTTTTGCAGTTGATCCGGATTGTGATGGATGGTCCGTCACCTTGAATGGCGTCGATGTGCCGTTTTGGGTGAGCTGGATTGCCGTCACCGTGGCGGGCGCGTTGAGCTTCGTCGGTTTCCGCGCCGCCATGCGCAGCTAATTGCTGGCAGAGCCCACCCGGGCCGATCTGTCGCCGGGCAGCGGAGCCACTTCCCTACTCGCGGATATCGCACCGTCGTGCTGTACCGCGACAGCGGCTTAGTGCAATTCGCGTCGGTTTGGCATACCTGCATCCATGTCCGGTCTTCCCCGAACAGCCGACGCCGAAGTGATGGGTAAGCTTCGACGCTAAGGGCCAAAGTCGGACTCAGGCGGCTACTAGGATGGGCTGTCCGAGTCTACCGGAACCGTGAAGTGAAAAATGGCGCCGCGGCCTTTATCGGCGGTCACCCATACTTGTCCTTCATGCGCCTCGATGATCGACCGGCAGATTGACAGCCCCATGCCCATGCCATCCGTTTTGGTCGTGAACATCGGGTTGAATATCCGATCCACGGCGCCGCCGGGCTCTAGACCTTCCCCCGTGTCTTCTACCGATACCATCACGTATCTGGAGCGATGGACTTCAGACCTTATGGATAGGACCCGCTCCCCATTCTTCGTGGCCATGGAGTCAATTGCGTTCGTAATCAAATTCACCAGCACTTGCTGGAGCTGAACCTGTTCGCCTCTTATCCGCGGCAGCCGTTTGTTAACGTCGGCTTGAACGGCGACCCGATGTCTCCGCAATTGGTCACGGACGACGGCCAGAGCTTCCTGGATGACATCGTCGATATCGAGCGAAGTCCGGGTCCGTGCACCCGTCTTGAAATGCACCCGGATATTTTCGATCACGGCGTCCGCACGGTGTCCGGTGGTCACGACGCGCCGAAATGCATTCCTGGCACTATCGAGCTCAGGCTCGACACGATCAAGCCAGTGCAATCCCGCGTTGGCACTGGCTATGATCGCCGTTAATGGCTGTTTGATTTCGTGGGCAATTGAAGCCGAGACGGCGTCGCCGGTCATCAGCCGCGCCTCACGTTCGCGACGTTGCGCCAGGACCGCGCCGAGCAGCTGCGCGTGAAGCGTCGTTATCTCATACAGCAGGACAAAGAGTACAAGAATGCTGGACACGAACCCGAAGACCCGGCCAGCATACCAGCCGGCGCTGAACCGGGCAAAACCGGGAAACGAGACCAGATAGATCTCAATTGCATATGCGCAAACAACCACCATCAGCCACAGATCGAGCACCGAACGCTGGCGCATCCAGAGCAAAGTGAGCGCAACTGCGTTCCACAGGATTAGACAACTGGCAATATAGAGCGCGAGGGTAGAAAAATGGACCGGGTCGAGCATGATGCGGGGCAAGTATGCCTCACCCACTATGACAAGAACTGTCACGGCACACACAACGGCTGACGTCATCGCAACACTCGAAAGAATCGTCGCGCCCACTGAGCCCTCCCACAATCGCTTGGGCGGATCGGCAACCTTCAAAAGGGTATATGCGATGACGAACGTAGGAAAACCGGCGTACCCAGAGCGTTGAGCCAATCCGTGCTCTGTAGCCCCGCGCCAAGCAGGCCAACTGGCGCGAACGCCCCTGGAAAGACCAGCATCCAGGGGACAAGCATGAGCCCCGTGAAGAGATACCCGGTTGAGATTGCGAGGAGGGCACTCGAACGCAGGGTGGCGAACTGGTTGAACAGCAGGACCGCGGTGATCATGTCATTCACGAACATCGCCGTGCCGTAGGCCGGGACGAAGCTATCGATCCGCGCCAGCTGGACGTTCGAGAGCGCCCCTGCCAAGATTAAGACGACGCCCAGGAAAGCGAGCATGACCGCAAGGGCAAGCCGTTTCTGCGCCCGGCCGGGCGGTAAGGTCGCAAGGGCGAAAGACTGATCCTCCGGGATAATGACGGCGGGCTTCATCATCGGAGCGAATCTTCCCAGCGGCTGGAACGCGCGGCACGAAGCTGCCCTGAGTTTCGTCTGGACGGAGCGTATGTTTTCGAGACGATGTTTTCAACTTGCCGAAGACGCGCTTGCAGGGTTTCAGTGGCCTGCTGCTAGTCCGGACCGGGCGGCACTTAAAGGTCCGCTTCGGGTCAAAAAGCGAAAAACTCAGCGTAAGCAAACCTCGTCCGCTGCGCCCTACTAAGCTGACCACAGTGAGCGGTGTCACCACTTCGCTGATGGCCAAAACCTGATCATTTAGCCGCCATTTTTCGCACTCTTCGTGCAGCCCCTTACGCCTTCGCCATGCGCTCGCGGACGGATTTGAAGCCGGAAACGAAACGCGCCAGCGTGTCCGATGTCGCGCCGCGAGGCAGCATCACCTCGACCAGCGAAAACTGCCCGCGCCGCTTGACCGCGCGATCGAGCGCAGCGGCAAGCTCGCGGCGCGTGGTGACCCGTTCGCCGACACCGCCGATCGACGCCGCGATATCGGCAAAATGCCAGTCATCGAGATCGTTGAAGCGCGATTCCGGCTGGAACACCCGCAGCATCTCCCAGCTCTTGTTGTTGAACAGCACGACAACCGGATCGAACCCGTAGCGGCGGCAATTGCCGAGCTCCCAGCCGGTCATCTGGAACGCGCCGTCGCCCACCAGGATCAGCGGCCGCAATCCCGTGGCCGCGACGCCGATGCCGGCGGGCACCCCAAAGCCCATGCCGGCATAGTAGCCGGGCGCGGCGAGTGCTGTGTTGTCGATCTCCATGCTGGTGAACAGGCAGTCGCCGATGTCCGACGTCATCGACATCTTGCCATGGCGGTCGAAAAGGTCGTTGATCGCAGTCGCGACATCTGATGGCGAGATCGGTGCGTCATCGGCAGGCAGGCCCCGCGGATAGACGGCGCGCTGCTTCAGCGACAGCAGATGGGACCGCGGCCCGTTTGGCTTGGCGCGCGCCTCCAACCCTTCGATCAGGCCGGCGAGCGGCATGTTGCGGAAGCAATGATAACCGATCTGCACCTCGCGGCTTGAGGCTAAAATGGTGCGGTGTGGATCAGGCGCCCGGTTGGAGAGCGCGAAATTGGTGTCCGAAAGGATGACGCCTAGCATCAGCACTAGGTCGGCATCCTCTACCAGCCGGGTGATCGCGGGATCGCCAGCCGCGCCGAGATAGGTGCCGGCTACGACGTCCGGAGCGTGCTCGAGAAGTCCGCGTCCCATGAAGGTGGTCACCAGAGGGAGCTTCAGCTTGCGCGCCAAAATAGCGATTTTGTCCTCTAGGCCATAGCGCCGGATTTCGACATCGACTACCGCGACCGGAGCGGCAGCCGCCTGGATGCGATCGAGGATTTCTTCGACGCATTCGGCGAGCGCACCAGCAACCGCATGCCGCGGCGGCAGCGCTACGATGGGCTCGACCTCGGCCGCCGCCATGTCACGAGGAAATTCGAGATAAACCGGCAGCGACATTTCCCGTGCGCTGCGCAACACCCACGCGATCTGCGCAGGTGCGGTTACGGGATCGGTCAGCACCGCCTGATCGCAGGTGATTTCCTTGAACACGGCTAGCTGCGTATCGACAGTCCGCCCCTGATGATGCAGAAGAAAGCCACTGGTACGCTCGCGCGCGCCTGGCGCGCCCGCAATCACCACTACCGGTGAGCGCTCCGCATATGCCCCCGCGATTGAGTTGACGATATTGAAAGCGCCGGCGCCGTAGGTCACGGCGGCAACGCCGAGGCCGCCGTGATATCGCGCCGACGCATCCGCCGCAAAACCGACCGCCGGCTCATGACTCAGCGTGAAATTTGGCAGGATGTTGCTTTCTTCGATGACCTTGAACAGCGGCAACACGAAATCGCCGGGAATACCGAAAATCTCGTGGGCGCCGTGGTCTTTCAGCGCCGCGAGCAACGCAAGGGCAAGCGTGGGCATGGGGGCGTCCTGGGAGCTAGAATATATTCAAGCATGATCGCCTTCGTTCCGTGATCCCGCAAGACAAGAAGCCGCGATGACCCCTTTGGGTCAGAATGCGAAGAACTCAGAGTGAGCAAAGTCAGTCCGCTCTACCCCACCAAGCGGACCTCAACGAAAGGTGTCGCCACTTCGCTGATGGACCATGAACAGACATAGCCACCCGTCGCGTTAGCGCCGAGCTCTGACCGCCGCTGCAAAGCGTGCTAATAAACCAGGCTAGTGCCGGGCGGCTTCTCTAGCGCGGCGGCCAACGACCGGTACTCCTCGCAGCCAGTCCCGCAAATCGTCGCGATTCGACTCAAATGATATTGCGCTTGATCGCGGTTGCCCTGTTCGATCTGCCATAGGCCGTAATATTGCCAGGTCAGCACATGGTTCGGATCTGCTTTCAGGGCGCGCTCGTACCAGACCTGCGAAAGCTTGTAGTGGCCGAGCTTGCGATAGGAGTAGCCGATCAGATTGGCCACATTCGGGTGATCGTCGTGGCCGAGCGTCTTCAACTGCTCAATCGCAGAGGCATAGTCAGTGCGGTCGTAGACCGCCGAATAAGCTGCGCGGTACCCATGAGCAAAGGCGGGGTCGTCGAAAAGGGACTGCTTGGCTTTTTTGGCCTTGGGCTGGTGAGTGGCCTTGTTGCCCGACCGCCTCGGGTATGACGAAGGTGGATAAGCGGAGCGTTGCCCCATTCCGCTATAGTCTGCCTCACTGCCACCTGGCTCAGTGCCCGGGGCCGCAACAGCCGGAGTGACCGAGAACGCAGCGATCAGCGCAATCGAACACGTTGCCAGCGTCACAATCCTGATCATCAAGTTGGCCATAGAAATCTCCTGCAAGCTACGCCTTCGAGCTCCCAATCCAGCCGAACATGTTAACTCCGGCTTACCTCATTCCTGGAAAGGTGTTTAGAAAAAACGAGATTTGGTGTGACAGCAATGTTGTCTTATGAGCCGGTCAATGTCCGCAGCGGGTCAAAACCGGCTGTATCGGCCAGCCTTGTCGTGCGTCCGGTCTTCCCAGAAGAGCAGACGCAGCGGCCATCCCCGTGAACGGCAGCTAAGGGCCAGAAGGTGACGTAGCAGGATGGTGAGCACGAAAGAGGCCGCCAACTGAGGCGGCCTTACTCACTCTTAAATTCCGCAATCTTTCGATCTTGACACCATAGCTCTACGTCGCACCCGTCAGCTAAGGATCTGGCGCGTTTCTTGGCTTCGGTTTCGTCCTCACACATTAGATCGATGCGAACCTCGATATGTCCGTCGAGGCCCATAATATATGCGCGGTACTCTTGCTTCTGCTGCCCGTCCAATGCTTGAAGCCCGTATTTTGAGTTACTGCGTGTTTACATGCACTCGCGTTTTCAAATCGTTCGATGAGTCGAATTCATTGATCTATTCCTCGGTTGGCCTGAGACGGCCTTATTCCTCCGGGGGTTGTAGGCCCGGCGACGTTAGCCATCCGTCTATATGAGAAACGGTTTCGAGCTGGCGCAGTTTGAGTTCGAGAAGATCACGCTGCGGTCCTGGCGGCGTATTTTTCAGTTCCGCTATGATGCGGGCTCTTTCCACGTCCAGATTGTCGTCAATGTGGGATTGTGAGCGTCGTCCCATGGCACTCTCCTTTCCCTGCGTGAATTGGGCGGGAGCGCAACCGGCGTTCTCATCACCGATCAAAGCACGGTGCCGAGCGGTGAGAGAACCAGTGTGCACCCGGAACCAGAGCGACGCCAGAACAAAAGTTAACCCAGTAAACGTCTGCCGGGGTCAGAAGCCGACTTCGGGCCATCGGCCGGGATGCGGCTGCTCTGGGCCTTGGCGGATGACGCGGCCGAGAAGGCACGTGGTGAGACGAGGAAGATCGAGCGGCGGCATACCTGACAAGATTAGCGGAAAAGCCGCCGCCGGGTTGAGCGCGGCGACGGCTTCTTCTTTACGCGCTCAGACGGCCGCGACTACCCGTCGCGTCGCATGAAGGAAACGGTTAGCGGGCGCTGCGACGCCATCAATTGGATGACGCTCCTGTTTGCGCAATTCATCGACTAGGCGTTCGAGGTACTGCGGCAGAGGCGAGGCTTCGAGAGATAAGTTCTGTTGCAATCTGTCACCCACCTCGTCACAGATCGACCGGGCAGTCTTATGATCGATGTGGTCCGATATTCTGCTGGTCGGTTCCATATCGCGACCTTTCGATTAGGCCCCACGATTAACTCAAGTTACAGGGATGCGAAAATGTTTCGCGCACCTTCGAAGAATGCCGATGGCTTCATTGAATGGAACGAAGACACTGTGCGTCAGGCCGATTGCCCTTGTCAGCGCTGATACCTGCAACCCGCCGAGTTAGTGGAACTTGGCGCGCGACTTTCAACACTCAGAATGTCCGTTCCGGGTCAATCGCGTCACTTTGGCCGCATGCCGTTCTCTTCCGGTCTACCCCTGTGACCGGACATCGTCAGACCGCCCCGGCATGTCTCACACGGGCCAAAACGCGACATTGCGTTGCTTGCCGCGTCTACGCAAGTCCTCGTTCGCGATCTATAACTGTTTCAGGAATTCCAGGAGCGCATTGCTTACGTCTTTGGCGCGCTCTTGCTGAGTCCAATGACCGCAACCTTTCAAGACTATTGTCTCGCGAAGCAAGGGCACGAACTGTTTCAGGCTAGGGACGAGATGGCTCCAACTCGGCGATCTGTAAACCCCGTCTCGATCGCCAACGACATAGAGTGCCGGGACCTGAACCTTTGCGCCGGACCATGGTGCGAGCAACTCCCAATTGCGATCAATGTTGCGATACCAATTCAAACCTCCTCCAAAGCCGGTGCGCTTGAACTCCTCAACGTAAAATTCGATGTCACTGTCCGTGAGCCACGGCGGCAATGATTGGGTTGTAGGCTTCCCATAAAGCCACCCCCCCCTCACTAGGAAGCATCGTGAGCGACGCAGGATCTTCAACCGGCGCATCGCCAGATAGGGCGAACAATGTCGTCTTGATTGCGTTGTGGACGTCTTTTTCGAGTTCTGCCTCGGCAACGCCCGGCGTCTGGAAATACAGTTGATAGAAGCGCTGCTTTTCGGCCCTCGGCATGACAGTGCTTGGTCGGTCGGGACCACGCACCGGAAACGGCACGCTCAAGCCAACGACAGCCCTAAATCGATCCGGTCTAAACAGAGCGCAGCGCCAAGCGACCGGCGCTCCCCAATCATGTCCGACAACGACTGCTTGATCCGTGCCGATCGCGTCGAGCAATCCGACCATGTCTCCGGTCAAGTGCAATAGAGTGTATTGATCGATCGCATCCGGTTTGTCCGTCTGCCCGTAACCACGCATGTCGGGCGCGATGGCGCGATATCCGGCGGCAGCGAGCGCTTCCAATTGGTGCCGCCACGAATACCAGCACTCCGGAAAGCCATGGCAGAGAAGCACGGTGGGGCCGCTCCCTGCTTCGGCCAGGTGCATTCGAATGCCATTTGTCTCGATAAATCGAAGCGAGATCGTCATTGCCAACCTCCGCAAGATCATTGATCTGATAGCTAATCAGTCACATTGTGAGCTCCAGCCACAACCGAAGTGGCTCCGCCGACACCCAGTCGAACGGCGGACCGCCAAAACGACATGCTCTACGAATTTATTTTCGAGCCCGCACCGCGCCTCCGGCATCGGCGCAAGGTCGGCTTCGGGTCACGCACAGAAGAACTCAGGTTGAGCATATCGAGTCCGCTTGGCCCAAAAGGAGCGGACATCTAGCGGACATGCCGGGTCGGCCGCTTGGGCCACGAGCGGAAGCACCCCACTGAGTGAGACTTTCGCTTCCAGGTGTAGTCTTCAGCTTCGGACCGAGGTTGCAGGCAATCAGGTTGAGGAGGAAGTCGGCGGCGACGCGAGCGGGGCCTCGGTGTTTCGTCATTGCTCGCCTCGTGTTAGACTTTACCTGCCCGATCAGGGAGAACAGCCATGACCGCCGAGTTCGATGAAGACCGCTTCAATATGGCTATCCGTAAATTTCTGAAGCATGTCGGAGTTACATCGCAGCGTGAAATTGAGAACCTAGTGCGTAGCGGTGAGGTGAAGGGTGGCAAGCTCAAACTACGAATGACCCTGTCCGCTGAGGGGACGCCGCTGAAACATGTGGTCGAGGAAACAGTCGCGCTCTGACGATTGTCCCGGCTGTGGGAAGTCATGGCCCTGATCCTCACGAAGGCTATCATTGCGGTCGCCGGCCGAACGTCGCCTTCGGATCAATCGCCTCACTTTGGCCGCGTGCCGTTCTCTTCAGGTCTACCCCTGTGACCGGACATCGTCAGACCGCCCCGGCATGTCTCACACGGGCTAGAAGCCGACCTCGGATTTTTCGCGGATGACGATCTCCATGCTGAGCCTCTACCGGCTTCCTAGTCTAGGAAGATGCAACTCGTACCAAGTGCAAGGCGGCCTCAACGCCGCCTTCCAAGATCTGCTCTGCCTGCGTAGCATTGGGCATAGCCCGTGCGAACTGAAGGGTGCCCACCATGAGGCCGAAGATGGCGGTCGCGCGGCGGCGGCTCGCTCCTGCATCTGCGTCAGGAAGCAGCGCGGCCAATGTTGCAACGTAGCTTCGCAGCCCTTTCTCGTAGTCTTTCCTGGTGGACAGGGGCTGTCGGGCGATTTCGGGGAGCAATGCCGCCGAGGGGCACCCGCCCGTCGGGTCTTCGAGGTGAGCGCGGTTCAGGTATCTCCGAATCGCGCCCTCAAGGTCCAGGCCCCTCCGGTGATCCTCATCGAGGCGATGTTGCTGGTCGCCGAGCGCGCTCGCCAGCGCCTCGCGAACGAGCGCGTCTTTGGACTCGAAGTGCGGAGAGAATGCGCCCTTGGTCAGGCCGGCCTCGCCCATGATCCCAGCGATCCCGGCGGCGGAGATACCGTCTCGGCGCATGCACTTCGACGCCACATCGATGATGTGCCGTCGCGTCGCTGCCTTATGACCTTTCTCGAAACGCATCTTTTCTCCAGTTCACCAATATCCCGCAGCCGTTAGGCTGCAGCCTCTTCCAACAGGGCCCCCTTCGCCACGCGAAGCGGCCACGACGTTAGATCGCACTCTATTTGGCGCCCAAGATGCCTTATCGGCGCAACGCCGTCGCGTGGCCAACGTCCAGTGGTTGGCTTGAAGCCCACGACCCCACAGAACGATGCGGGTACCCGGATGGACCCAACGGTGTCACCGCCCAAGGACGCGGGAACGATGCCGGCGGCCACGGATGCGGCGGAGCCGCTCGAGGAGCCGCCCGACACGCGATCTCGTGCGTGCGGATTCTTCACCTGGCCATAACGTGCGTTGTGACCAGTCAAGCCGTATGACATCTCGACGAGGTTGTTCTTGCCGAAGACCAAGGCGCCTGCCCCCTTAATGGCCCGGACAGCGTCGGCATCTTCGCGCGGCACGAAGTGAGCGAGGCCTTCGACGCCCAGGCTGGTAGGTAGCCCTTTCGTCAAATAACTGTCCTTCACCCCAAGCGGCACACCAAGGAGCGGGGCCGCCGATCCGGCCGCACGCGATTTGTCTGCGGCCCTCGCGGCCGCGAGCACCCCGGCCTCGTCGATAGTGATGAAGGCGTTCAGCTCGGCAAGCGCTCGGGCGCGCTGTAAGAGCGCCGCGGTGTAGGCCTCCGAGGTGATGTCGCCGTTGCGAATCGCTGCTGCAGCGGTTGCGAGCCCAAGCGAGTCGACATCTGTGGTTTCTCGCGATGCGATGCGGGGTGAAGCTGTGGTCGTGTCATCCATGAAATCCTCGCAAAGGAGCTGCTGGGCGGCACCCCGCCGCCGCCGCCCAACGGCGGCTCAGCCGAATGCAATTACGGTCATAATATTAAATTACGATCGTACTTCAATGGAAATGTCGGCCTCGCCGGACACATGAGCGTGAGGTGTGAGGTGCCGGCGGACCGATGGATTGCGGGCGCATTGCTTTCAACAGCGACTTCCGCTTCGGGTCATAAGCCGTCGACGACGACTACGGAGGGCGACTGCCGCTTTAGTCCCGATAGCGGACATAGTGAGTGCCCTACCCCACGCGGCAACAGCCCCTTCGAAGAAGATGGGTCACCGTCCGCGATTCGAGAGTCAAACATTTTGCCGCGGGCGTGGCGGAAGTACTGATAACCGCGGCAGGTACTTCTCCTTTCCCTGTTAATAAGCGCTACCAACTCGTTCTGGGGGAAGGACTGCGTCAGTCAGGCTCCCAACGCAACTTGAGCGGCAAGCCGGTCTCGGACGAGAGACGCTCGGCCAGCGCATGCGCCTTGTCGGAGCTGCCGACGACAGTAGCCATGTCCGACCAGCTGATCGATGAGTGCATTGCGGTTATGAAGGCGAAAGGAGCGGGAGACGCTCCGCACCCAGGCTCTCTTAGTCCAAGTCCGAAACGGGTCAAAAGCCGACACCGTGACCAATACGTCAGCTAAGGGCCAAGAGCTTCCCTGCGCGCTCCATCCGCAACCTGCCAGCTAGAAAACACGGGCGCGATCTTCTTGGTCGACTGCGTCCACCCGGGATAATGACTGCGTCTGACGCTGATCCGGTTCAGCAGCATCGCGACGACAATCATCGCGAGTATTCCAGCAAGACTGAGCACGATCTGCATCGCAGGCCGGCCCGAAATGTCAAGCAGCGTCAGGTGGCTGGCCAGCGCCAGGAGGACGCCGAGACAGTAGATTGGCAGCGAATTCTCACCGCAGCACCTCGCGCAGCGCATGACTGGCGTCGATAGCCCGCGCCAATCGTGAGGAACGAACCGTAGCACCACAATTGCAAGAGCCAAGAAATGCAGCAGCCGGAACGGACTGAGATTCGATTTATCCAGCGGGAAGAGCAGGGACGTCAAATTTTGCGGGACCAGCGGTTTGCCGCTGCAACTCAGCGTCAGGACCAGGCCAAAAACCAGACAGACAACAGCAAGAGTAAGCGTCGTGCGCGACGTCACCCAGGGCCAGACCCTCTCCCCTTCGATGACGCACCACGCGCCCAGCACGATCAAAAGCTGCCAAGCCAACGGGTTGAAGAACCAGGCGCCGTTGGGCCAGGCTGGAACGCTCCAGCCGAAGATGTGCACGAGCGCATAAAGCAACAGCGAAACACCAAGCGTAACGTTTGGTGCTCGCAGCAGCAGCCACAACAGCGGCGCGAACAACACGTGAAAGATGACGAAAGTCGGCAAGACGTCGGTGTTGACAGGGCGATATTGCAGGATTGCGGCATGCGCAAGCGTCGCGCCCGGATGAGCGAGCAGAATCCGCGTATTGCTCTCGTCAGCAAGCCGATCGCTGCCCGCGAGGTAGACGAGGACGGTGCAAGCGAGCGTGAGCAGCAGAAACGCGGCATAGATGTCCCATCCCCGCCGCAGCGAACGACCAATCATGCCGCTCCAGCCCTCGCGCTGACGTGCCCTGCCGTAGGCCAGCGCGCAGGTCACGCCCGAAATGAACATGAATATTTCGGCGGCATCGCAGAAGCCGTAGTTGCGCGGTGTCAGCCAGCTTCCGATGTTGTTGGGAACATGATCAAGAAAGATCCACCATAGCGCGATCCCGCGACAGACATCGATGCGCAGGTCGCGGCCAGCCCCCCTGAACTCCGGCGGAGTTTCGCCGATCAATCGCTTCGAGGTGTGAGTTCGATCGTGCATCTGTTTGACCTGCCGGCGTACTCGCACATCGGTCGATGAGAGGCTCTGCTGCTCCGGGCTGGGGTGCCGAGCGGGGTATCCGACCAAACGATGCGGTTACGAGCCCGAGCTACCTGATGGTTGGAGGCTCTTTCGTTGGCCAGCCGGTGCTTTGATTGCCTGGGCCGGAAGGTTCGCCGTCCTCCCAAAACGTTTGCAATATGTCGTCGCTGGCAACCGGTATCAGAAGCTGCTTCCGCATTTCGGCGAGGCGGGCACGACAATACTCACGGTAAAACATCTCCACTAGAGTGGACATGATCGAACCCTCGCTTGATCATCACCATTGACGATAGATTTCGACCATTTCAACCGGCGGCAAATATCAACGGCGCCGGAGTAGTTTGTGTCCGACGAACTCGGATGACGACGATGTGGCCGACGAGGCGCGACACGAAATCGGTATCAGAGAACGTCTAGTGCTGCAGGACAGTCTGTCCGCGGATCGTTGAGTTCGATCAATCGCGAGAGTCATAGAAGCGGAGCTTACGGGTTCACCCCGCCAAGGATATCTAAACTAGATCCGATAACGGCAATCAGAAATAGAGCCATCACGACCGCCTCCTCTTAAAGGAGATTTTTTGACGCCACGGCCTTCGCAATCACTATAGACCTAATTTCTGGCCGCTAAGTGAACGAGTTCACATCAGCATTGAACTTAGCTGAGCGAGACTAGCAGGCCAATGGCGTAGCTTCTTGGACTCTTGCGCACAGATCAAACAAGTTCGGTGCGCGAACTGCAAAATGCAGATACCGGTGAGTTTGTCGCATTTTGTCCCGATGTCCAACAAGGCTGGAGGTCCCCATGTCTATGGACGCAGCCAAATTCGTATCACATCGATTCTCGACGCGGGAGTTTCCGGAGCGGATGCGAATCCCGCTATGGCGCGAGGACTTTGGGCGAGGCATAGTCCACGCTGATATTGAGCCTCTATCGAACGCACCGTTTCAGGCCTACGCAACGCTGCAAGCGATCCGAGGTTTGCGCAGGCTCGCGCTGAAAGGCTCCCCTATGCGTTTCAAGCGCTTGCAGGCGAGCATCGCTGATGGTGATGACTCGATCGGAGTCATCCTCTGTTCTCCCGGCAAAAGTCAACTATCGCAGCGCTGTCAAGAAATCGAGCTTAACGCCAGCGACGCCATCGCAATTCTGCATTCCGAGCCGGTCACCGTCACCTATGTCGACGGATTGCTATTCGGTCTTGCCGTACCGCGCGACGCGCTTGCACAGCGCGTGACGAACGTCGAAAGCCGCGCCATGCGGCCGATTTCTCACCGAAATGAAGCGCTCCGACTTCTCATGGCTTATCTCAAGTCGGCATTTAATGAGAGTGTTCTGGCCACCCCGAAGCTGCGAGATGCAGTCGTGACTCACATCCACGATCTCCTGGCGCTCGCAATCGTCGAGTGCGCTCCCTTGGGCGAGAGCAGTGCGAGCGCTGTCGTGACTGCGCGCCACGGCGCCGCCCTTGATTACATCGAGACACACTTTCAAGAACCAGGACTCAGCGTCGAGATGGTAGCTCGTTGCCAAGGCATCTCACCTCGCTATCTGCAGCGCCTGATGGCATCATCAGGATCATCGTTCACCGGGCACGTGAATGAGTTACGCCTCCAACGAGCGCTCAAACTGCTGACCGATTCCAGCGCCAGCGCGCGGCTAATTTCCGATATCGCCTTAGAGGTCGGCTTCTCGGATGTTTCGCATTTCAATCGCTTGTTCCGAGCTCGCTTCGGCGATTCGCCGCGTGGCGTTCGTTGCGCCCGAAGGGATCCTAGCTGATCCACGTGCCCCTCGGCGAGTGCGAGTGATGGTCGCCCAATGACCGCCTTGGGTCATAAGCCGTCGATGACGACTACGGGGGTCGACTGCCGCTTCAATGCCGAACGCTGACATAGTGGTTGCCCAGCGCAGCGGTCTCGGCCGGGAAGCGCAACATTCTGCAATCAAGGTGTTCTGCGCACAGCACAGCTACAGCATCGCGGCGGAGCACCGCGAAGTCGATACTGGCAAGGGAGCCGATGCTTTGGAGCGTCTGCCTGAACTCGCGGCAGCCATGAAGCGAGCTCGTAAGGTCGATCGAGGTGGCAAGACAAGCGCAGCCCCGATCATCATCGCCAAGCTGGACCGGCTGAGCCGCGACGTTCACCTCATCAGCCGGCCTCATGGAGCATCCGGCCTCATGGTGCATCGCGTGTCATTTCTGGTGGCAGAGCTAGGCGCGGACGTCGATCCGTTTGCGCTAGCCGGTTCGGCGTGTACAGGCGCACTCTGGCCAGAAGGCTCGAGAAGCGGCCGGTGAAGTGATTGCGCAGCAATGATTGCGGGTGGGTTAGCCTAACGCCTTCCCACCCACGATTCATGCCTGGTGGATACCGAGCGGCGGATTACGCGTCCACTTTCGGTCTTCGAGTCCCGGCAGACAATCGCTAACCCGCTCTGCGATTTCTACTGCGTGGCCACGTTCCCGGTCGCATCGCGATCATTCTTCGGGTTGTAACCTGAGTCGTGAAGATTTTTGAGATACATGGCGTGATCGTTTGCGTTCATACCACCCGCCCAGCCCATGGGCGATGGCGATTCCGGAACAGCGGCATGAGTGTTCATCGCGTGGCGATGATGGTGCGTTGCCGAGGCGGCAGTAACGGAGAGAGTGAGAACAGCGAGAGCGACGAGCAGTTTTCTTGTCATAGTTAGCTCCTGTTGGGATTCCCCCCTGGAGTGCTACAACGCATAACATAGTCAGCTCACTTCAGGTAGCATCACCTTCCGTCGTCACCACAACGTGACTTTTTCGGAGCAAGCGTGATTGGCGCGGGCGCGCTCCTCAACTTGGGCAACACCAAATCTCTAGAGACGTCCCAGCGAACAGACCGAAGCGCGGCCTTGAGCTGCTGCCAGTTCGATCGACGGCTGGTTAAGCTAATGCCACCTTCCTCCTGAACTTGATAGGGCTGAAGCGGCGGTCTCGCGACGATGTACGAAAGCGTTCGCGGTACTTTGATCTCGGAGGACGCCGACAGGCAGCGAGTAAAAGCCGCGATTTCGGGTCCGAGGAAACTCGTGATTGGAGAGAGCACGCGGCCAACTTGGAAAGTGGGATGCTCAGAAGGGCAACGTTTTTCGAGATCACCAACTGGTACGATCATCTCATTCGCATAAGCATTCTTTTCCGCAACTTTTCCCTCCCCTCCCCCTCGGTCAAAGAACGCCTTGGCTCGCTTGTGCGCAACGCAAAACCTTGGCTCGTGCCACGGCGCGCGCATCCAGACATCGCGTTCTTCAACGGTGGTCAGGATCACCGGCATGGCCTTCGGTTGGATCGACAAGACGACACGTTCGGTGACGTCGTCAGGAAGCCGCAGCAGACGAGTGAGGGAGGCTGCATCTCGCTGCCATAGCGGCAGGTCAGCTAGACTTGTTGCCGAAACACCGCCCCGCACTTATGGGCAGGAACGCCGCCGTCCGTCATAGCCGATGTAAGTTCCGGATGCCGGATCGTAAGTCTGAAAGTGCTGGCAGCCGTAGCCCCCGCGCGGTTTGTGTTCAACGCGAGCTGGTTCGCCTGGTTTAATTGCCGATTTGCTGTTCTCCGTGGCCACGTCCGGTTGACCTGCGGTCTGGGCGGGGTTCACGAAGGCGGCGTAGCTGTTTGCCCAGGCAGGCAAGGAGACACCGGGCGTCTCTTCCACAACGGCAGGTTTCTGTTCCATGGAGCGCCGCGCGTCCGCCAGTTCGGTTGCAAGCGCTTCGGCCCTGTCGTGCTCCTGCTGCAGAGACTGCCACAGCACCGCCGTCGCGCTGTCGACCGCTTGGCTGAACTGGTGCGCCTCGCCGTTGGGCCTCGACAGCAGTTTCCCGACGTACCGCCATGCCTTCACAAGTTCTTTTTCGAGCGCCTCGGCCCTGGCGTGCTCTTGCTGCAGAGACTGCCGCAGTTCCGCTGTCGCGCTGTCGATCGCCTGCTTGAGCTGCGCCGCCTCGTCGTCCTTCGACAATGGCGTCTGTTGCGCCATGACCGGCGGGACGATCGTGATGAGCTTAGACAACTCCTGCTGAGTGGCGTATCGCGCCACATAGGCGACGACGTCGGCGTTGAGACAGAACCCGATGAGTGCCGCCGCGACGAGGGTTCGGGCGATCCAGGAAATTGCAAATCCCCGCCGCGCGTGTGACGCCTCGAGGATGACGACGTTTGGTGCGGTCTTAATCGTATGGCGCATGTAAACCACCGCCGGGATATCAGGCCATTGCTTCTTCACTTCGCCGGAAGCCTAACCCCACCCGTTGTGCCCCTCAAGTTTGGTGTTACTCCTCGGTGATAGCTCCGGCTGCGCGGCGATGCGCCGCCCCGAGCGGGAGAGGCAAGCCGCTACCGATTGCGGTGGACAACGTGCCGGACACAACGGAGGCCCCCGCGTTGACGCGCTCGCGTCGAGGTCGATGATGGGACGCTTGGTCGACTGCGGATGCGTTGCGCAGGATGGCTGATGGGCACGCAGTGCCGGGTGCGTTATTTTCGAGTTCCAATCGTACAGAGATAGTCGCGCGGCAGGGCTAACCCGACCGGCGAGCGGTGCTTCTCATGCATCGCGATGAAGTCTCGTTGAAGTGCCGTGCGCCTTTCAGGGTCGAGCGATGCGGCCAGTGTTTTTGTCGGACCATAGCCAGTCACAAATATGTCCCATACCGTTTGGCCGCTCGGCATGCGGAGTACCGTGGTGCCAGGTTCAAAGGCCAGATCGAATGTATCGCCAAGCAATTCCCGAACGCGGCCTTCCCGGCCCCACGCAAATGGCGAAGGAGGAGGATTGTCAGACGGTGGCGGCATGTATGGCCGCATTGTCTGGAATATTTCTTCAACCGCACTGCCAGGCAGCCAAGTGACCAACCCCAGTCGCCCGCCCTTGCGCGTGACACGTGCCACCTCGGCAGCTGCAGCCTCGGGGCGCGAGACAAACATGACACCGAACGTCGAAGTCACACAGTCAAAGCTTTGATCCGGAAATTCCAGCGCTTCGGCATCGCCGACCTTGAAGTCGATCTCCGGTGCAATCAGTTTCGCCGCCTCGATAACGCCTTCACCAATATCGATACCAGTCACCTTTGCGCCTCGATTAGATAACCGCCGCGCAGTCCAGCCCGTGCCTGTCGCAACGTCAAGGATGCGCTCTCCCGGTTGCGGCCAGATTCGATTCACGACGTGATCAATGGCGTCTGCTATACTTTGGCTCACGGTATCGTAGGACGCGCCGCCGGAACCCCAAGTCGCGGCGGGTTTGAGGTTATGAGCAAGAATTTGCGCCATGAAATTTACTCCTCGATCTCGATGGAATAACCAGCTCAGTCGCTTGAGCCCGGCGTGATGAGAACATTGGCACGCAAGACGAACCTCAACCACAGTTTACAAATCGGTTGCGGCACAATGTCTCAGTTCAAGGTAGACCGCCTAGCGCGATGATATGAGCGCGCGTCCGAAACAGATGCATGTCCTCTGCAACTGCAACCACGGATTTTCTCGCGCCAGATATTCTCGATAGGTTCGGTCGCACGGTCCCCGCGCTTTTCGTCGCCCTCCATAGGACCCTCGACCATCCTGTCGTGTCCGTGCGATGCACGACGTGGAAGCTATAGCGTCCTGCGAGGACATCAGTTTTGACGCATCCGCTAAATTGGGTCTGGATCGCTGCTTCATAGTTGGTGACTGCTGCGCTATAAAGGGACGATCCGCTACGTGCGGCGAACTCCCATTCACATACCCATTTGCATGCGAAATTGATTATAGCTGCGCACGCGCGCGTCATTGGTTGTGAGGGGTTCAAATCATGACGAAGCACTTTTCGAGGCGCATCATGACTGATGTGCTCGTAGTCCTAGTATCTGTAGTGATGATCACGATTGCAGTGACATTTTTGGGCGATCCCATTCGGGCCCGCATCGCTGCTTCTATCCCAACCCCATTCGATCTTGCGATGGTCAAGACACTCGCAACCGCTGAACCGAGCAAACTGAGCCTTCCGCGCGCGCAACCGAGTTGCCGGCTTCGTTCCGCTCCTCTGCAATGGAACGTAGACTGGCTTTTCCGGCCGCCCGCAGCTCGCGGATGATGTGGGCTTGCTAAAGAAGCAAGCCGTCTCGGTTGGCGGCCTTTAGGCACGGCGTTTTCTTCACCTTTTGAGGAGGGACGCCAGTCGTATCGGCTATGGATCACACATGCGCATTCTGAAAGTTGCACACGCAAATTCTTCGTGCCCTTGCGGCATTTCGCGCATCATAGCAACCTCGATGCGAACCGTGTCAGCATCGAAAGCCTGACGGGAAATTCCTCATCATTTTCTTGAGGTCCCTACCTCCATTTGTAATCCACCTCACACCTGCAGCGAAGCTGCGGTCCGATATTGTCTCAGTCTTGGCGTCATTCGAGGAATTTACAGATTTCGTTCGGGCGCTCAGTCGTTCTTGCGTGGTTGGGCACCGAAACGGGAGGCCGGCATGCCAACGTCATCTCCCCTTGTGCGATGGTCGACTGAGATGCTGCCGGAGCGAACAAGGTTCTCCACGTTCCGTGAAGAGTTTACGCGGCTGAACCTCGCCTTGGACGTGATAGATCACAGCGGCGGCCGCCCGCGTATCAATGTCACCTACTTGCCGCTCGGCCCGGTTGGCGTTTGTAGCATTGTCACCACGCCGGTGGAGTTTATCCGTCACAAACGCCACCTCAAGGATAGCCGTGACCAATTCGGACTTAACATCGTCGAAGCTGGCCCGGTCCAATTTGCAAATGCTGGCCAGGAACATGTCTATGATGCCGGCGCCGCTTGTTTGGTTGACCGGGGAAGGCTGCTGCGAGTATTTGGGTCGCGTGGCGCCAGCGTCAAATTCGTGACCGTGCCGGCTGCCGCCCTTAGGTCGCTGGTTGCACAGCCGGAAGATCTATCAGGTCGGCCGGTGCGTCCTGGACCGGCGCTTCGCCTGCTCCACCTCTACCTGCAATCGCTCGCATCCTTCAAAGAACCTCCGTCATCAAAACTCGCCTCCACCGTCGGCACACATCTCCTCGATCTTGTGGCCGCGACGCTCGGGCCGACCGTCGAAGCTGCAAACCTCGTTACGGAGCGTGGTGTGAAGGCAGCCAAGCTGCAGGCGATCCTGGCGGAGGTCGCGCAACGCTTCGGCGATCCCAATGTCGATCTGAACAATGTTGCTGGAGCGCTCGGTATGTCGCGGCGATACGTGCAAAAGTTGCTCGAAGAGACCGGAAAGTCGTTCACCGAGCACCTTGCAGCGTGTCGGCTTGAGCGTGCCTTCGCGATGTTGACTGACCCGCACCATCTGCATTTGGCCATCATCGATATCGCGTTTGCAGTCGGCTTTGGTGATGTTTCTCATTTCAATCGCTCGTTCCGTCGACACTTCGGCGAGACGCCATCAGGCGTGCGCGCCGCATCGATGGTGCGGCAGAAGTCATCCTGCGCCCCCTCACAATGCGCGGGCGACGGCCGTTGAAAACGCGGACAGTTCGACCTCGCAGGACGGCAGGCAGCGCGCACCGGGGCTACAGGGCTGAAAGAGTTCCTTCACCTTGATCTATGGAACACGCGAACTGGCCATAACCGGGACCGCTTCGCGTTGAAGAATGAGACCGTCGCTGCTGGGGGCCAAACGGAGACAATCCGATGAACACTCGGACACTTGCTGCAGCGCTCGTGGGAGCAACTCTGTTCGGCCTTACCGCCGCGCAGGCCGCGCCGAAGCCCAAGGCGAAACAGGCGGGCGCGGTCACCGTCTCCGTGACGAACTCGCGCAAAGCGGATCTAGTCCAGCTGGAGGCGGCCAAGTCCGGGTCGCCAGACTGGAAGGAAGTACTGGGCCCGCTGAAATCCGGCAAGCAAGCGTCGGCTAAACTGCCACAGGCCAGCGATTGCCGCTTCGATCTGCGCGGGACGTTCGACGACGGCCAGTCGACGGATGCCTCCGGCATCAACGTCTGCGCCGATAAGACGCTCAACCTGACCGATTGACACAGGCTCTTTTATCGCGCTCCGCATCAGCACGACGCGGCAGACGGCAGGCGCAAGGCCACACGAAGGCCGCACAGCGCAGGGGACGAGGCCGGCCCGCGCCAGCGCCATGTGAAACTAGGGCCTATTAGGGCCCGGCAGGTTCGGGCGGGCCCTTCGTCGATCCGGAAACAGTCGGAATATGCCTACGTTTTCCATTACTTATGCCGTTTTCAACAGACTGAAGAAATAGCTGGCGGAAAGGACCACACGGTTTTGCCGTACGCGCGGCTCGCCATGTTCGCTGCAGATTTTCCAGCCCTGTCGACGGAGCCCGAAAACTACTGGCGAGACGGGCCTGTCAGCGCCGTTCGTCCGCACGAAGCCTCGGGCTCACGCAGAGCAATCCGGCCCGCCCTTTGCCATTCGCACCCGACGCTGCCGCGTCCACCGCAAGCCCGGCTCGCGACACTGACGACCACATGATCATCCCTCAAGGATGAACCTGGATGGGCGACACGAGGCGACGGATCAGCATGGTTCGGCAGTAGTTTCGACAGCATATCAGAAGGAAGGAGAACGAACTCGTATATGTCCTCTTTGAAGGCAATCTAAGCGAAGAGCGAAAAGCACAACTGTCATCCCTGTTTGGGACGCGGTCGAAAGATCTGCGGATCATCGCGGAGCAAGAAGCGAACTTGGAATTTGTAGTTGCGAACAATTCAATCGGGATCGTCCGTGAGCATATCAAGAAGTCGCTCCCGCAAGGCGCGGAGAGGCTCTATCGGTGGCTCGCGACGTTGGCAAGCAGCGATGACCGATGGCAGTCGACCGCAGATGTTCTCTCAAGCGGCGGCCTATTCGAGCTATTGGGTTCGGATGCGGACTTCATTCGAGGCCTCCGCATTTCTCGGGGGCGCCACGTCGGTGAACAGCGACAAGGCCGAACTGATTGAGATCGCGAAGAAGCGTGGCATTGACCTCATCGAGCTGCTGGAAAAGGCGAAGGCCATTCAGGCCGCGAACGGCTTTCCAACGATCCTAGACGCTGATGGAGCGATCGGCGTTATTGTTTGACGAGCCCGACAGTGTGCTCGCGGCGCGACGGACCTCGACGGGGCTCTGCCGGCGAACGGTGTTTGTCTTTTCCGGAAATTCTGTAGCCGGCGGAGCATATTTTGCCGAGAATGCCTCGTTCGTTTCCGCCGCCGCTGCGGCGCTTCGGGCGTGCCGCCGCGATGCGTGTGAAGAACCGGCTGCAACAACGGCTCCAAGCGTGCGGCGATATCTTTAGCGAGCCCAGGAGACTAGCGCTACCAGCGCTTCTCGGCAGCGACAGGCAATTGCCGTCGTTGAGCGCAGCCACGACGAAGCTCGAAACGCGCTCAATGGGGGCACGTTGCTTTGGTGGCCTGAGCGCGGCTGACGGCCGCGTGTCGGTCGATCCAGAGACTTTTCTCAGACCAGAGATCGTCCCCTCCTTCGGCAACGACCGAATAATTCCCCAGCGTCTGCCTCATCCATTCGGCCTGACCTGCTTACAATCTCACATTGGCCGTGATGAGATTTTTCTTGATCTCCCGGTGCACACGTCATGCACACGCGTCCCTCTAACTAATTGAAACTCTTAAACTCTCGGTCCAATCCATCATGGGTGCCACGGAAAATTTCCAACGCAAGTCATTCATTTTGTTGAACTATTTTATCTAAGATCGACCCCGTATGTGACTGGATCGACTGAGAAATTTGGCACGACGAGGCTTTCGCAGATTGCTCCTTCTAGGCTCATCTATGTCCGAATTGGAAGCGAAAATCTGGCCTTCGGATTCTCACCACGCACACGAGAACCCCATGTACACGTCACTCGCGCAGCGCTCGCCCTTTACGCGGGTCACATTGAAGGCGAATTCGCGCAAACCGGATCGACATTTGGCCGGAACGTTTTGCGGGAGATCACAAGTGGGAAGAGGTGGTACGCAGCACTCACGGCGGTCTTGTGTTGGTGGCAGATGTCTACGAGTCGCGAGCTCTCCGAATTTCCACAACTGAGCTTTGCCGCGGTGCGATCTATGAAATGGCCCAACTCGGCAAATGCGACGAGCCACTAGCGTCAGAGCCATCGAGCGCGCTTGAAACGCAGGTAAAGCACACCGCACAATACGACGATAATGCCAACGACGACAAAATAGCCGTATTGCGTCTTCAGCTCGGGCATGTTTTCGAAGTTCATGCCGTAGATTCCGGCAATCGCGGTCGGTACGGCCAGTATGGCGGCCCAGGCGGCCAACTGCCGCGTGATCACGCCCTGACGCTGCTGCTCCAACAGATTGCTCACCTCAAAAACCGAAGTCAGAACATCTCGCAGGGAGTTCACCATCGCTTCGACGCGCCGCACATGGTCCAGGACGTCTTGAAAATAAGGCCGAGCGTTGGCGTCAAGACACGGCGTCTCGAGGTGAACGAGCCGGCCGCAGACCTCCGTCATCGGGCCGATAATTCGCTGGAAGCGGATCAGCTCTTGGCGAAGCCCGAAGAGCCGTTTGACGTCCGCGCGGCTAAGAAAGCTGTCGAGCGCGCTTTGCTCCATGTTGAGAACGCGTTCCTCGATCGTCTCGACCACCGGAAGATAGCCGTCGACGATAAAGTCGAGGATGGCATGGAGAACGTAGTCGGGGCCATAGCCCAGCAGGCTGGGGGCTGCTTCGAGCTGGGCGCGGAGATTGCTATGCGCGCGCGCCGAGCCATGCCGAACCGTGATGATGAAATTCTTCCCGACAAAAATTGCGGTTTCACCATAGGCGATGCGGTCGTGCTCGAGATGGGCTGTGCGCGTCATCACAAACAGCTGGTCGCCATAAACGTCGACCTTCGGCAATTGGTTCGCTTTCAGCGCATCTTCAATCGCAAGAGGATGAAGTCCGTAGTTCTTCTCGAGTTGTTCAAGCTCCAGCTCTGGGGGCTCGAACAATCCGATCCAGACAAATTCGGATTTTCCCTTGCAATCGATAGGCTCGTCCAATGAGACGGCTTTTGCCTTCTTGCCATGACGATACAAATGGGCTGCTACGACGCTCACAACGAGCTTCCTCCAAACCTGTCGAGCGGTGTGCACCACCCCGTCACCTTAAATCGCCTGCCTTCATTTTGTTGCAGGCTTGGAGCGCGGGATGGTTCGGATTCAATCTGACGGTCGGGCATCGCGTTTGACCCGCGCATGTTGACGGTCAAGCACCAAGGCTAAGATGCGCACGACGACGTCGATCTGCGCATCCGGTGACGAAGGGCGTTCATCAGGGTCGAATGCGATTCCAACCACGGCATTCCGGCCTTCGTCCGTCTCCACGGGCCAGAAATCAAAGCGGGAGGCCAGATTGGGGTAGATGCCACTGCGTATGACAGTTCCAGTCGCCAGGGACGATCGTGCCGCCTCCAACTCGGCCTCCTGCGGCTCCACGTCTCCGACTTGCTCGAGGGAAACCACCCTGCCCTCCCTAACGAGCATCACGATGACGGGAACCTGGAAAAGCGTTGCCAGTGCCCGGGCCGTAACCGAGACGATCGTCTTCGTATTGTCGGCCGCGACGACATCACGGCAATAGCCTTGCAGCAAGGTCGCGCGCCTTCTCGACAGCTTCGCTTCGGTCGCCCTCTGCCGGGAGGTGAAGGCAACTGCACTCACAATGACCCCGACCACGAACAGCAGCCCAATCGCCCAGATGTTCGCGGGGTCATCGACCGCTAATGAGTAGCGTGGCTCGGTCAGGAAGAAATTGAATGCCAGAGCACCTGATATCGCCGAACAGAGTGACGGACCGAGGCCGAGACTCACACCTGCGATGATCACCGGAAGTACGAAGATAAGCGACAGGTTGGGGATAGTGACGCTGCTGTCAATACCGACAGCGATGACCGTTGCGGCGGCGGTCATGGCGATTGAAACAAGGTAGCGCGCCAGTTCCGATGCTACCGGACCCAGAAGGGGCTCGGCATCAGGCGCCGGCTTGATGTCCTGCGGCAGCTTCGATTCAACATCCGTCACCACTTGAACTCCCGCCTGGCAGGCGACACACGTCGGCCGAAAAGCAAGCCCGTCAGAGTGCGCTCGCAGCGCTGATAGCTAACCGAGCATACAACAACTCCATCCACATGTGAGCCGCATGAAAGGCAAATTCAACGTCGCGCGAAGCGCGCTGCCACCCGGAGTTTCAGGTATTTGATCTTCCGGCTGGCTGAGGCAGCGCCGCGGGTCAGCCATGAGCGCGCGATCATTCCTGTCGAGGACGCGAAGATGTGATCGACCGCGTGGGGGGAGAGACAGACTCGGCCAGATATTTCGCACGCCATTTCGGCCCTGGGCCGCGCATGTAATGATTTTCCGGCCGGTATCTGGCGGACGGTCCGTACCAGGCCGGAAACAGAAACGTCATCAGCACCTCAAGGGCGCGATAAGTGAGGAGCATCAGCCTAGCGAACGATTCCCTTGCCATATTGCCCCCGAAGATTCGCCAGACGCCGCCGATACCCGCGTTCGCACTCTTGGTTCGCACTCTTGGGAGTGAGAACGCGGTCAATCCGGAATGAATTGGTTCGATCCTCGAGAGCAGACCGGCTGCGATGGTGATCGGCACCTCGCCATCCTGGCCTCCACGAACGGATATCGCATGGAAGCATGATGTGGGTGATCGGATAGGAAATCGAGATAGCCCGGCGTCCGCTCATATAGGCGCCGCATAGTGGGCACGACTGCCCGAGAACCGAAGTTCATCAGTCGCCGTCGCGAGCAACGGCAGACGTTTAGCGGCCATGACGGTCGTCGCAATGCTGGCGAGTGCTCGTCGGCCGGCGGTGCGCTAGTTCTTCTTCTTGGACGCCTTTGTATCCGTGGCGCGAGCGCCACCCCAGGGATCATACTTCTCGTCAGGCACCGGAATCCTGTCCAGCGCGGCCTTGTAAGCCTTCTCGTCGACCTTTGGCCGGCTTTCGACGGGCGGACCTGAGTTGCCGCGGCCTCGGCCAAAACCCTGTGCGCTGGCCATGAAAGTGGAGGCCAACACGGCCGCGACGGCAAAAACGAGAGCCGGGAGTGCGCGCCTTCCGCCGACCATGCTCATTCCTCCTGCGGCGCCAACGCCTATTGTCCGGATGGTGTGCGGACGCCGTGCCAAGCGTCGCGCACCTGGTGATAGTGGGCCTCCGGCAGATAATCCGGCGTATCGAGATTGAGCGTGCGGACATCCAGCCGGCCGACGGCGCTGAGCAGCGTGTAGGATGCGATCACCCGGTCGCGCTGTGCCTGGATCTGACGCGAACGGGCCGCGGTGAGGTCCTGCTGGGCGTTGAGCACGTCGATCGTGGTGCGCTGGCCACCGGCCGCCTCGCGGCGTACGCCCTGCAATGCGACGTCTGCCGCCTTCGCCTCCGACTCGGCCGCTGTCAGTGCGACCTTGGTGCCCTCATTGGACACCCACGCGCCGACAACCGCCGTCCGCGACTGGTTCCTGACCTGCTCAAGCACCAGACGGCTTTGCGAGGCGAGTTCCTTGGCCTGTCGTGTCTGCGAGGCCGCGGTGCCGCCGTCATAGATTGGCACGTTGATCTGGCCCAGGATCGAGGCCTGATTGGTGGCAAACGTGCTCAGCGTGGAATCCGAATCCTTGGAGCGGCTGGCGTTCGCCTGTACGGCAACCGTCGGGAGCAGACTGCCTTCTGCGATCTTGATCGTGGTCTGCGCGACATCCACATCGTATCCCGCACCGAGCACCGCAGGATGCTCGTGATTGGCGGTCTCGATCGATGCCGGCATCGTCACCGGCGATAACCGATCGACTGGCGTGGCCGGCGTCAACTGACCGGGCGGCCCGCCGATCACCTGGACGTAGGTCGCCTTGCTGATGGCAAGCGTCACCTCAGCGGCATTGAGATCGGCAAGGCCCCGACTGAGGCGCGCCTCGGCCTGGGCCGTATCGGTCGGCGTCACATCACCCGCATCGAGGCGCTTCTTCGTCGTCGCCTGGATCTCGCGCAGCACGGCGACGTTGGTGCGCTGCGCCTCGACCAGCGCCTGATTGGCCAATACGTTCATATAGGCCGTGACGGCGTCGAGCAGCACGCCCTGCCCGGTGTTGCGCAGCGCCTCGCGCCCCGACAGAACCTGATACTCGGCGACGCGCACGCTGTTGGCGGTCTTGAAGCCGTTGAACAGAACCTGGCTGACGGTCACGCCAATCGTCCACGGACGCAGTGTCGCGCCCTGGATCGTATTGTCGGGCAGCGTATTCCTGACCGCCTGCAAACCCGCGCTGAGGCTCGCGACCACCTGCGGCCGGTAGCCGGCGAGCGCCTGCGGCACGTTCTCGTCCGTGCCGCGCTGCCGGGCACGATCGGCGTTGAGCTGCGGGCTCGACTGATAGGCCCTGACCAACGCCTCGGACAGCGTTTCCGCGCGCGACGGCTCGCAAACCATCATCGCCGCCCCGGCAAGGAAAAGTACCAGTGTCCGGCCGGACGCTCGCACAGCCCCCCTGACGATCTTGTTACGCACGCCCCACCTCATTCTGCCGACGCCAACCGAGGCTGCGCCGCCAGGCCCGGCCGGGTCCGCCGCGAGAACATCGAGATCAGCGCTGGCAGCGTGACCAGAATGACGATCGGCGCCAGCATCATTCCCGCGACGACCACGACCGCGAGCGGCTTCTGCACCTGCGAGCCGATGCCGCTGGAGAGCGCCGCGGGCAGGAGCCCAATGCCCGCGACCACGCAGGTCATCAGCACCGGACGAAGCTGAAGCTCGCCGGTGCGCAGGATGGCGGCACCGCGTTCCATACCCTCGTCGATCAGCGCGTTGTACTGGGACAGGATGATGATTCCGTCCATCACCGAGATGCCGAACAGTGCAATGAAGCCGATTGCCGCCGAGACGCTGAAGGGAATGCCGGTCACGAGCAGGCCCAGGATGCCGCCGAGCACGGCCATCGGGATCACACTCATGGTCAGGACGGTGTCGATGATCGAGCCGAAATTGAACCAGATCAGCATGGCGATCAGCGCGAGGCTGATCGGCACCACGATCGACAGCCGTCGGATCGCATCCTGTAAATTGCCGAATTCGCCGACCCATTCGAGATGCGAGCCCGCCGGCAATTGCACGTTGGCCGCAACCTTCTCCTGCGCCTCCTGGATGGCGCTGCCGAGATCGCGCTCGCGCACCGAGAATTTGATCGGCAGATAGCGTTCCTGCTGCTCACGATAGATATAGGCGGCGCCGGACAGGACCTTGACTGTCGCGACTTCGCTGAGCGGCACCTGCGTGACGCCGTTCGGCCCCTGCGCCCCAATTCGCAAATTCTGGATTGCCTCGGCGCTCTTTCGGAACTGTGGCGCAAGGCGGACGATGATCGGGAAATGCCGGTCAGAGCCCGGCTCGTAGAGGTCCCCGGCGCTGTCGCCACCGATCGCGGTCTTGATCGTCGCATTGATATCGCCCGGCGACAGCCCGTACCGCGCGGCGCGGGCACGGTCGACATCGATCTGGATGGTCGGTTGGCCGAGCGAGGTGAAGACCGCAAGGTCGGTGATCCCCTGAACGGTCGCGAGCTGCGCCTTGATCTTGTTTGCGGTGTCCGTCAACGCCTGGAGGTCACTGCCATAAAGCTTGATCGAGTTTTCGCCCTTCACGCCCGACACGGCCTCCGAGACGTTGTCCTGGAGATACTGCGAGAAGTTGAACTCGACGCCCGGAAACTTTTCCTGAAGCTGCCCCAGCAGCGTGGCAGTCAGCCCGTCCTTGTCCTCGCCCTCAGGCCATTCCTTGGCGGGCTTGAGCGGCGCAAAGAATTCTGTGTTGAAGAAGCCGGCGGCGTCGGTACCGTCGTCCGGCCGGCCATGTTGCGATACCACCGACTCGACCTCTGGCCGGGCAGCGATCACCTTGCGCATCTGGTTGACGTAGGAGTTACCCTCCTGGAGCGAGATGGTCGGCGGCAAGGTTGCGCGGATCCAAAGATTACCCTCCTCCAGCTTGGGCAGAAACTCGAGCCCGAGCAATCGCACGGCGACGACCGTGATCAGGACCAGGACGGCGCCGCCCGCCAGCACGACGCGGCGATGCGCGAGAGATCGCGCCAGCACCGGCATATAGAGCCGATGCACCCAGCGCATCAGAAAAGTCTCGGTCTCCTCGACATGGGCCGGAAGGATGATGGCGCTCAGCGCCGGCGTAACCGTGAAGGTCGCAAGCAGGCCGCCTGCAAGGGCATAAGCATAGGTCCGTGCCATCGGACCAAAAATATTGCCTTCGACGCCGCTCAAGGTGAACAGCGGCAGAAAGGCCGCGATGATGATGGCTGCGGCAAAGAAGATCGAGCGCGACACGTCGGAGCCAGCCGTCAGGATGGCATGATGCTTCATGTCCATGACAGTGCGCGACGAGATCGTCGCCCGCTCACCCGGCGTCAGCCGCGCAGTATGCGACAGGCGCCGGAAGATCGCCTCCACCATGATCACGGTCGCATCCACGATCAGCCCGAAATCGATCGCCCCGACCGATAGCAGATTGGCGGATTCGCCTCGCAGCACGAGGATCGTGACCGCGAAAAACAATGCAAACGGAATCGTTGCACCGACGATCATCGCACTGCGCAGGTCCCCGAGGAAGATCCACTGCAACAGCACGATCAGGCCGATTCCGACCACCATGTTCTCCAGCACAGTGTGGGTCGTGGTCTGGATCAGGTCCTTGCGGTCATAGATGCGCTCGATGCGCACGCCAGGGGCAGGATCGACGAATTGTTGATGCTGGCGACGAGCTCTTCGACGCGCGAAATGGTCGGCGAGCTCTGCTCTCCGCGGCGCATCAGGACGATGCCCTGGACGATGTCGTCGTCCTGATCCTGGCCGGCGATGCCGAGCCGCGGTTGCTCGCCGACGGTGACGGTTGCGACGTCGCGGACCAGCACCGGCGTGCCGCTATTGGAGGCCACCATCGTATTTTCGAGCGCGTGGATCGAACGGATCAGGCCGACACCGCGAACAACGGCGGATTGCGGGCCGATATTGACGGTGTTGCCGCCAACGTTGACGTTGGCGTTGTTGATGGCCTGTTGAAGTTGCGGGAGCGTCAAGCCGTTCGCCACGAGCTTGTTGAAATCAGCCTCAACCTCGTAGGTTTTGGTCTTGCCACCCCAGCCAGTTACATCGATCACGCCCGGGACGGTGCGGAAGCGCCGTTGCAGGACCCAATCCTGCAACGTCTTCAGATCGAGCACGGAGTAGTTGGGCGGCCCCACCAGCCGGTAGCGATAAATCTCGCCGATCGGACTCAGCGGCGAGATCTGCGGCTGCGCATTGTTCGGCAGCGGCGGCAATTGCGAGAGGCGGTTCAGAACCTGTTGGAGCGCCTGCTCGTAGGTGTAGTCGAAGGAGAACTGCAGCTTGACGTCGGACAAGCCGTACAACGAGATGGTCCGGATCACCTTCATGTTCTTGATGCCGGCGACCTGAGTCTCCAGCGGGATCGTGATGTAGCGCTCGATCTCCTCGGCCGACAGCCCCGGACTTTGCGTCACGATGTCGACCATCGGCGGCGTCGGATCGGGATACGCCTCGATGTTGAGCTGCTGAAACGCGATCAGGCCGCCGACCAGCATGGCGGCGAACAGGCCGACCATGAGGAAGCGGCGACTGACTGCGAAGGCGACGAGACGTTCCATGTGAACCGGCTTGCCTTACGTTAGCTGCCGGAAGCGGCACGGTCGATGAACAGGCTTCCGCGTGTGACGATCTTTTCGCCGGCCTTCAGGTTGCCGCGCGCCTCAACGAGGTCGCCATTGGTCAACCCGATCTGGATTTCGCGCAGCTCGACGGAACCGTCGCCGCGCGAAACCCAGACCCGGACACGATCGCCCTCGAAGATTAGAGCCTGCTTCGGCACGCCGACCGAGGGACGATTTTCGCCGGCATAGACGGTAACGTTGGCGAACATTTCCGGCTTGAGCGATCCGTCCCTGTTGTCGATGGTGGCGCGGACCATGAGACGCCGCGTCGACGGATCGATCGCGGCGGCGACGTAATCGACACGCGCCTTGAACTCGCGACCGGGAAGCGCCAGCACCGTAAAGGCGATATCCTGTCCGATGGCGATGTCCGCAGCCTCGCTCTCGCGCACGAAGGCCGTGAGCCAGACCGTCGAGAGGTCCCCGATCACGAACACCGGATCGCTGGCGCTGCTGCTGATGAACTGGCCGGGACCGATCTTGCGCTGCACGACCGTGCCGCCGATTGGCGAAGTGATCGGCGTCTCGGCGCTGATCTGGCGCGTCTCCTGGAATTTGGTGATCTGCTCCTCGGACCGCCCCAGGATACGCAGCCGATTATGCGCCGCCTCGAGCGCGGTCTCCGCCGAGCGCATATCATTCTGCGCTGCGATGAGATCGGCCTGCGCCTGCTGCCAGTCCTTGAGAGGCACCGCTTTGCCGGCGTAGAGATCGTTGGCGCGCTTCTCGACGATCTGCGCGAGGTTGAGCTTGGAGCGCGCAGTATTGAGGCTGCCGAGCGCCGTCACGAAATCGTTCAGGCCCTGCACGGTGTCGGTGGCTTCGACCAGGAACAGCGGCTGCCCGCGCTCGACGACGTCGCTGGGCTTCACCAGAAGTTTCACGACACGGCCCGCATAGGGCGAGAAGATCGGCGTGGAGCTGTCTTCGTTGACGGCGATCTTGCCCTCGGTGACGTGCTCCGCACGAAACACCCGCTCCGTCACCGGCGCAATCGAGAGCGTGGCCAGCTCAGATGCGGTCGGAACGTAGCGCGGCGGCTTTACCTTGGCCTGGCTCGACATCTCCATGGATTTGCCATGCGACGCGAGCATCCGCGTCGCGCCGACGGACGCAATGGCAAGCGTGATCGCCGCAGCCGCAAGCGTAACGATTCTTTTCCGGCTAAGGCTCGAACCGGCGTTCATGATGCAAACGTGCGCATTGACTCATGCACTCCCGTGCCTCCTGCGAGGCCTTGGCTTACTCGCCCAAACGGGGCTCAATTCTGAACGCGGCCGCGCCACATCGGAGATCTCGACCCGCGGTAGTACCGCATCGGACCGTGATTGCCGGACATGCCGTCGGCGATCCGCCGTGATGCTCCCAGGCTGTCATGGCGTCGGCAGCGCGTAGCATGGTTCGCTTGCACAGAACTGACAGCACGTCCTGTCAACTTCACACTCGCGGCAACGGAGATCACGATCCGCACGGCGCGTCCGCTCACAGGGCACGCCGTGCCGATCGATCTCATTGGCTCGGCCACATCGGATATTTGGGCCCGCCGTAGTAGCGCATCTGGTGAGTACCCGGCGCATCTGTTGCAGTGGCGCCGAGATCGCTCACGCATCCGGCAAGGCAAGCGCCAAGCCCAACGAGAGCGATCATCGCCGCAACTTTCAGTCTTCGTCTCGAGGCGATCATGCAGTCCCCCTGCCTCCTGGCGTCAATACTTCGCGACCACCGCGTTGCCGCCGAACTTGAAGTCGAGCCCAACCATCACGGTCGAATAGGTGTTCGCCACCGTATACGGCAGCACACCGTTGGTCGGCGCTTCGCGATGGAACGTGCCGTAGTCGAAATAGCGATACTCGAACTTTCCGATCAGATTGTTGGTGAACGCATAAGCGATGCCACTGCCGGCGGTCAGGCCGCTCCGTGTGGCCTTGAACGTGTCCACCCCGACACCGGGATTGGTGTTGGTGTGCGTCAGCTCGCCATAAGCCCAACCGCCCGTGAAGAACAGCAACAAGCGGTCGACCGCGATGCCGCCGCGCCCCCGCAGCGTGGCACCCCAGCCCAGCTTTGTCGCGTCGTTCCAGCCGAGCGCGAAATTGTCGTTGCCCTTGATGTCAGCGCCAAAGCCGTCTGCTTCGATACCGACGACGATGTTGCCGCTCTGCCAGTTGGCGCCGATCTCGCCGCCGCCGAAGCCGCCCGTCGATTCGTAGTTCGCCGTGAAGTTGGCGAAGCCAACCGGGCCGGTGGCGTTGTTCACGTTGTGATTGCCGAGCCCCCAGCCGCCGAAGACGCCGACGTAGAAGCCGGACCAGTCATAGGCCGGCGCGGCGACTGGCGGAGCCTTGCCGTAGATCGGCAGATCGGCGCCAAGCGCCGGCGACATCGCCGTCAATGCGCCCAATGCAACCGTTGTGAGAAGACTCTTTTTCATTGTTAGCCCCTGTCGAATGTCTCTTCCGAAGCGGGTGGCGCTCGCGGCGCCACCCGTCCGCAGAATCAGAAGTGGATGATGATGTCCGCCGAACCGATGACGGCCGTCTTCTTGTTCGGGGGAATGCCGAAGTTGGCGTTACCGTTGAACGCCGGCGCGTCCAGCGCGTGATACACCGACACTTCGGGCCGGATCTCGATCTGCGGCGAGAACCAGTGCTGCCAGCCGATCCCGGTCTCGACGTAGCGCGTCTTCACGCCGGTACGCTGTCCCTGCTTGTCGTCGAACCACTCGAGACGATAGGAGATGTTGTCCATCTTCGTCGGGCTGTAGTTCACGTAGGTCAGGAAGGTCTGGACCGACGCCGTGCACGAGAGCTGGGTTGCGTTGCCGCAATGCGCGCCGAACGGTGCGTTCCAGGGCATGACGTCGAGCGAGAACGGTGTACCGCTGGCCACGAGCGCGACCGAGGCCGGATTGTCGAGGTTGAGCACGTTGTTCTGGTGCTCGTTGTAGGTCTCGAACGAGATGTGCCACTGATCGTTGAACTTGTGATAATAGGTCAACCCGTACCACTGGAGATTGTTGTAGCCCCAGGTGCCGTTGTTGATGCCGTTGGCGATCACGTAGACGCCGTCATTGCCGCTATCGGTGACGTAGCGGACGGCCGCGCTGAAGGTGGGCTGCGCGCCGGGATCTTTCAGCATGGTGCTGTCCGGGAACAGCGGATTGGGATTCGGATTGGCGATCTTGGCGCCGACATGCCACGGCATTGCTTCGGTGCCGACCGAGAAGCCTCCCTGGATCATCCAGTTCTTGTTCAGCGCGAGCGAGGCGTTGATGCCGGTGTTCGTATAGTTGTCGAACGTATACGTCATCGAATGCGTATACATGTAGTTGTTCGGCGCGAGCTGCGCCTCGATGTCCGGGATCGAGATGTAGCGGCCGAACCTCAGCAGAAGGCCGTCGGCCAGATAGGGAATGAAGACCTCGCCATAGGCCATCGGCATGTCATAGCCGTAGTTCCTGTTCTGCTGAAGGAGCTGATTGCTCCACAAGCCGTAAGCCGTGGTGTAGCGATAGTTCTCGCCATAGATCGGCGCGATGCGGAAGCCCCAGTCGATGTGGTCCTTCTGGACTGTGTCGGGCAGCCGCTCGATATAGACCACGGCCTGATCGAGCTGAACCGTGTTCGGATTGTAGTCGTATGCCGCCGGCGAATTGCCGCCGCGGACGGTGTTGTTGCTGAGGTTGCCGCCGGCGTTGACCCAGCCATAGACCTGAATGTGCGCGTCGTTCATCCACTGCCCGACGGCCGTGTTGCTCATCGCGTTCATCAGCGGGCTGTCGACCGAGTTCGGACGCGTGACGCCGATTGCGGTCGCACCGCCATAGGGCCATTCGGTGAACGGCATCGGCGGAATGCTCTGCGGTGTCGCAGGCCAACCGTCGCGGCGCGACGCCGCCGCCTTCGGATCGGACGGCGCGGCCTCATGGCCCCATTCGAGCCGATAGTAGTTGATGAAGCGGGTCATGAAGTCCTGACCCAGATAGGAGTCCATGCACGCATAGTTCTTGTAGGGATCGCAGAACGTCTTCCCCACGGGCGGAAGCGTGTCCGCTGCATTGGCGGCGCCGCCAATCCCGATCGCGACCAGCGATACGCCCGCCAAAAGATAGTTTCTCATCATATTGCCCCAAGCTGTTGGACCGACGCCTTCCAGGCGCTCTTTCGGTTTGGTTAAGCTTCAGGTGCAATCTTTCGTGAGGCGGGCAAAAAAAAGCGATGCGGTTTCCGGCGCGC
Organism: Bradyrhizobium sp. S3.7.6; assembly: GCF_054061875.1. Lineage (NCBI taxonomy): Bacteria > Pseudomonadati > Pseudomonadota > Alphaproteobacteria > Hyphomicrobiales > Nitrobacteraceae > Bradyrhizobium > Bradyrhizobium sp. S3.7.6. The sequence goes on from NZ_JBSSEQ010000001.1 coordinate 6,455,005, forward strand.
GTTCGTTAAAATAAAATAGCGCGAGGCGCCTCGCGGGCATCATTTGCATTCGTAAGCATCAGATGCTCACCGCGCTTGCTCAAATCGTCAGCGAAAAAGTGGTCTTTTGCCGTTAGAACGATGATGCAGCGCAAACGTTCGCTTCGAGCTGTGTCATTTTCGTCATAGTGCGCGACGCGCTGTGCTCGACTTACTCGCAACCAAGCGCCGCTTGCTTCCCGCAGCTAGTATTTTGCTACGCATGTGCGCCAGATTGTCGATCGAAGATATATGCCTGGACTCGCTAAGCTCGCTACGTAGGCAAATTTGCTTCGCGAGGTTTGATCATGGAAGCCGTGACTTGTGCAGCGCGCGCCAGCGACAACACAACAGCGGGCGGTGTCGCGTTCGACCTCGGCTTCCTGCCGAAGAACCTGACGCGGCAATGTTGCAGCCTGATCGAATCGTATCACGAGGTTCACGGCTTCGCCTCGTTGCCCAATATGCTTTGGCACTTTCGCTTGGGCCCGCTGATCGAACGGCACACTGAGCTTCGCCGAATCCTGCGCCGCGCCTCGACGACCCGCAGCTCGAAGAAGGCCAATGACGGCTTCGTGCAGATCGCGACCACGATTCTCTCGCTAGAGATTCTGGCGAGCAGCTTCGCCGGATGGAGCGCGATCTATCCGGTCGCCGGCGAGACCGCGCGTGACGTCCTGAAACAGAGTGCGCACGGGCCGCATATGCCGCTGATGGACTTCTATCTCTATCCGCCCAAGCAGATCAGCGCCGCAGCGGTCGCGGCCCTTGCGCTGCCTCAGACCCGCTCGGCCGACGAAGCCGGCCTTTACCGGGCATCTAGGCCGGAGCTTCTCGGCGAGAAGCGCGCCCTGCAATATGCGAGCCTGGTCCGGCAGGCATAAGACGCCTCACAGCCACGAATCGCGGCGTTGCCCTGAGGCCCGGTACAATCGTTGAGGGAATCAGAACCCGACTTCGCCTGACGCGGAGTCCGGATCGAACTTTTTCCGTAGAACTACGGAGGCTGCGGCTATTTCTTTTTTATGTTGGACCACTCCCAACATCATAGATTTTCTACGTCGATCTGGAACATCGTTCCTTCGCCGGGTAGTTGACGACATCGAAGAGTCTGCATCACGACATTGAACGGGTTCGGGTGCGCGCCGTTGGTCGACGCATGCCGATAGCAATCGAATTTCCGAACATTGTCCGATCGGGTCTTGTTTGACCATTGATCCCGTTGCGGCCGACGCGGCCGGAGCTGGACCTTTCGATGTCGCCGTCGGCAAGGGCAAGTACGTACTTTGATTCTTCATCCACCTCTGGGCCGCATGTTTTCGATGACGAGCGTGCGGCAGACCGATTCCAAATTGCCATCCTCGGGGATACCGGCCCTGGATGAGGTCGCGTCGCTGCGTGTCGTCGTGTGGCGCAACGTGATCCCGGTGTTGCTGTCGGTTCTGAGCATCGGACTGGTCACCACCGCGCTGTTCGCACTCAGCACGACCTTGGCGTCAAGCCTGGTCCCGATCGCCTACCTCGTTCCAGTCATGTATGCTGCGACTCGATGGGGCGTCTGGCCGGCAATGACGGCATCGATCACGGGCACGGCAGCCGCGGATTTCTTCTTCTTCGAACCTCTTTACAGCTTTCGCGTTGACAACCCGCAGGAGGCGGTCGATCTCCTGCTGTTCCTGATCGTTGCGCTGGTCAGCAGCAATCTGGCCTCGCGGCTGCGCAAGGAAACGGACACGTTGCGACAGCGCGAGAAGGAGATGCACGCGCTCTATGACTTCTCGCGTCGCCTCGCCTCCTGCTTTACGGTCGCGGACTTGATTTCCGCCATCCGTCAACATTTCGAGGGCGCCTTCGGCCACGCGGCAACTTTGTTCGTGACGACCGCGGACGGGCATTTCGAACCCCCTGAGTCGCGCTTCGCACCACTTTCAGTGCAGGCAACTGCGGCAGCGATGAATTCCGGAGCGGGTCCAGGGTTGCAGACCATCGTCGACGAGCAGCGCGGCGAGATCTGGCTGCTCAGGGCGATCTCGTCAGATTCCGCTATTCACGGCGTGATCGCGGTCAATATCGGTCTGGGTTCCCAGCCAGCGATTGAACGGCGGACTCGACGGATCCAATCAATCCTCGACGAGACCGCGCTGACGCTGCAGCGCCTCGACATCGGCAAGGTGATGGAGAGCGCGCGATTGCGCCTGCAGGCGCAAATGTTACGCGACGCCTTCCATGGAACACTGTCGCACGAGCTTTGCACGCCGCTCGCGGCGATCCAGGGTTCGGCGAGCGTGCTGGAGACCATTCCAGCCATACGTGGAGACGCGCGCATAAGAACGCTGGTCGAGGCGATCTCTGACGAGGCGAGCCATCTCGACGGCTATATCAGCAACCTGCTCAGCGCGACTCGCGTCACCGCGGGCGGACTGAGCCCGCGCCGCGAATGGGCGGACCCGAGGGATATCGTCAACGGCGCCATCACGCGCCGCGCGCGACGGCTTTCGGCGCATCGGATAGAGGCGAATTTCACAGATGATCTTCCGCTGCTCCACGTCGACTCGGGCCTGGTGGAGGAGGCTTGCGGGCAGATCCTGGAGAACGCCGCGAAATATTCGCCGTCCGGTTCGACGATCACCGTGGACGTGCGTTGCGAGCCCCATCGCGTGCACGTCGTCGTGTCCGATCAGGGCGTTGGTATCACCGCCGACGAACAGCAAAAGCTTGGGCAGCGATCCTTTCGAAGCGCGCGACATCAGGCGTCGGTGCCGGGGTCGGGCCTCGGCTTCTGGATCGCCTCGACCTTCATCCAGGCCAATGAGGGCATGATCACGGTTCATAGCCGCGGCCAAGGACAGGGAACAACGGTATCGATCTCCCTGCCCGCGCTCGAGCCATCCACCTCCGAACCGATCGCGCTGACAGATGAGTAAGCCGGCAAACATCGTTCTCCTGATCGACGACGAACCGAAGATCAGGCGCTTCCTCCGCGCCGGCTTCGAGCTCACCAGCTTCGCCGTGCTCGAGGCCGAAAACGCCACCGAGGCATTGAAGCTCGCGACCTTCAGTTCACCTGACCTCATCGTTCTCGATCTGGCGCTACCCGATCTTCACGGCGCGGAGGTGCTGGAGCGGATCCGTGCGTGGTCCAACGTGCCGATCATCATCCTTTCCGTCGCTGCCGGCGAGGACGAGAAGGTACGTCTGCTCCAGGCCGGCGCCGACGATTACGTCGTCAAGCCGTTTGGCATGGCCGAACTGCTGGCGCGAAGCGAGGCCGCCTTGCGGCGGTACTTCAAGTCGGCGACGGAAAATCCAGTCGTGGTCGCAGGCCCGCTGTCGGTCGATCTCGTGACCCGTACGGTCTCGCTGAACAACAACCTGGTTCGCCTGACGCGCAAGGAATATCGGCTGCTTCACGTTCTCGCCATGCATGTCGGCCTCGTCGTCACCCACGATCAGCTCCTGAAGGATATCTGGAACGGCAATCAGCGCGACAACATCCAGTACCTTCGGATCCTCGTGCGCAAGCTTCGCCAGAAGATCGAGGCCGACCCCAACCAGCCACGTCTCCTGGTGACCGAGTCGGGTGTCGGCTATCGCCTTCAGAACCGTCTGGACGCCGCGCCGGTGGCGGCACGGGTGAGTTGATGCTTCGCCCTTCTCCAACGATCCTTTTACGTCGTCGTGTCCTGGTCCGGCGATGCATGTCAGGATTGGTCCTGGGAAATCCGGCGCAAGCGCAGGCCGATGGGCATCAGGCTTCGTGAAGCCGGGTTTCGCTCGCACCGGGCCGCGCACGAGGCCGGACGCATCGCGCTCGAAGATCTCCTCAACGGACTGGTCATCGAGCGCGCCTCGCGATCCGCGCTCTGACCAGGGCTGCCCCATACCTTGCGCCGCCCGCGAGTGCTGGCATGCCTGCGCACGACGCGCAGAACACCCATCGTATAAAAATAATATATTTCCATTCCCGAACCGCGTAGCTTGCCCAACAAAAGGGCGAGTGCCGTGGACTTCCTCATTCAAACATTTAGCGTTTTTGGCATCGACGCCCAGTACTGGATGCTTGCGGGCGCGGCCGTTGTCGCAATCTTCATCATCTTCGCCTGGCGAACGCGCGACAGGGATTGACGGGATTGCGCACCGGACCATCGGCACAAACACAGTGATACAATCTCAGGCGACCTTCGACGTATCGCGCGGCCATGTCCGGCGTCTCAATTTACCGAAACCACTCCGCGAGTCCGGAAGCTATTTTTCCTTAATTCTTTTCGGCATTTTGCGATGTCGCGAGCGTACAACGCGCGCGCAAAAAGCGACCTCTGCACGCTCAAGCAGCCCTTTCGGCATCGCGGAATCCGTGCGCTGTCCCTAACATCATCTCCGAAGATGAATTGGCCTCATGGCCATGCAGGGGGCTCGAATGTACGGACGATTGAAATCTCTTGTTGTCGCAAGTGTGCTGATCGGGCTCGGCGCGGCGAGCGCCGCAGTCGCTGCCGATCTGCCATTGAAGGCGCGGCCAATGGCTGCCGCTCCGCTCTACAACTGGACCGGCTGCTACCTCGGCGCCAATGTCGGTGGCGGCTGGACACGGCTGAATACGGCCCGCGCGCTCGACGTCGGCGGCGTGGCTGCACCGAACGACTACGGCCGCGAGAAGGACAGCGGCGTGATCGGCGGCGGCCAGGTCGGTTGCGATTTCCAGACCGGCAATCTGGTGTTCGGCGTCGGCGGCAGCTTCGATTTCGGCAATATCAAGGGCAGCCACGCCTTGACCGACTTCCCCGCCTTCTCCGAAGCGAACAACCTGAAAGAGATCTACACCGCGACCGGCCGCATCGGCTATCTCTGGACGCCGCAATTCCTCGGCTATCTCAAGGGCGGTGCGGCCTTCATTCGGGAACGCAACCAGGTCTTTGCGCCCGGTGGCGCGCTGATCGAGTCCGCAAGCTTCATGCAGCCCGGCATGACCATCGGTATCGGCGCCGAATGGATGTTCGCGCCGAACTGGTCGGTCTTCGCCGAGTATAACTACATGTCGTTCCTCGACGACAGCGCGCGGGCGTTCACACTGGCTGGCGGCGGCGCGGGTGAAGTCATCAACGTCCAGCAGCGTGCCTCGACCGCGCTGGTCGGCGTCAACTACAAATTCCATTGGGATGCCCCTGTCGTCGCCAAATACTGAAGTCTCTCGGCAAACCTCCAACCACTCGAGCCCCGGCACGTCCGGGGCTCCTTTTTTGAGCGAGGCTCCGGTTCAGGCCAGCCCTCCAATTGTCCGATCTGTGCAACGCCACCAGGGATGGGGAAGTCTCATGGGTTTGCGCTCTTAGCTTCTCATCCTGGTGACGGCCGCCTTCGCGGCACATCATTCTTCATGCCTTGGATCGCCAGATCGACGCCGGCATCCATCGCCTGTCGGAGGCAACGATCAACCATCCTGGTGCAGGCAGCAGTGCGGAGCCCGACCTGAGATCGGTGACGGCACGAAGCGCCTACATGCGCAACGAACGTTGAACGCACCTCAACCTCGTCCCGATCCTATGCCGTTCCTATGAGATAAGCCTGCCTGTCCCCTCGAAATCATACTGGCCGCGAACGATATTGGTCGCGCCATTCAGGGCAAATTCTCGTTCCAGTGCGCCCGCGCACCTACTGTAAGGAGTATCTTCGTGCTCCACCCCGCTCCCTTCACCGATCGCGACCAGGTGGTCGAGACCATGATCTCGCTCACCCATCTGTCGAATCTCAATCGCGCGATCGTCGCGGGCCGTGGTAGCGCCGAACTCTATCAGGCGCTGCGCCAGCGCGGCTTCACCCGAATTGGACTGCCCTCCATCTTCTTGCGTAAGCCGGCCTTTTCCGTCGGCCTCATCACCGTGCAAGACATGTTCAGTGAGTTCGAGATGGCGCTGTCCCAGATCGCACCATCTCTCGGCACGACCGCTGCAATCGCGGTGCTGATCAAGTCGAACGAGGCGGGCTTCGCGCTCAAGGTCCGCAAGAAGCTCGAACAGCTCGGCTTCCGAATCGAGGCCGGGGTCAGATGCCGTCAGGGCTTCGTCATGTCCGCCTATCGGCAGGATTCTGCCCAGATGAAACGGGCGGCCTGAAACGCGGAGCTGCGGCTGAGTGCGTCTATATGAGTTTCCTATGCGGCGACGCCGCAGGCGCTCTCGCTTTCCTACATCCCGCACGTCATCATGCTGCAGCAGGCACGTTGCGGCGAACGATCGCGATGTATTGGGAGCTTCATGACGTCGCCCTACTACCTCGCCATGGCCGCTCTGTTGGGCCTGGTGACAACGTCCTCCTCCCTGATCGGCGCCGCGATCGGACTTCACGCTCCCTTTTCAAAGCGTCCCCAGGCGCTGCACCTCAATCTGTGTTGCCAGCCCTGGAAACGACGCCAGCAACCCCGCAATCGCATTGCAGTGCGAGCAGACGAAGAAGCGGCCCGGCTGCCCGGGATCCTCAAATCCGGGCTTCAACAGGAACAGGCGATCTCCAGTCATGTCCGTTCTCCCGAAGTCGACGTAAACTTCAATGGCCGAACAGCCGGTAGCTCCGATCCGCATCGCGCAAGTGCCGGCTCTCATTGGTCCAGCCTACTGCACGCCGATAGCTGCCGAGCACTGCGGCTTCCTTCAACGCGGCGACGTCGACCTGTTGCGGCGCGTCGGCGAATGGCGAGACGAACAGCGCGTCCTCGGGGCAGTAGAGCTCGCACAGGAAGCAGGTTTGGCAATCGCTCTGGCGCGCGATCCTCGGAATGTCGTCGGTCTTGTCGAAGACATTGGTGGGGCACACGTTGACGCAGATGTCGCACGCCGTGCAGCGCTCGGCATCGATGACCTCGATCATTCCGCGGCCTCCGCGTACTGAGAGGAACGCAGCGGGCGCGCCGAGGTCCAGACGTCGTCGAGCCCTCCGGTCGTCACGTAGTGGCGATAGCGGTCGTCCTGCTCGGGATAGTCGTCGCGGCGATGCATACCCCGGCTCTCCTGACGCGCCAGCGCGCTCCGATACATCCAGCGCGCCGTTGCGAGCATGGCCGTGGCCTCGCGTGCGCGAAGCAGATCCTGCTCGTCTGACGCGCCGGCATTCGATGCCTCAGACCAGAAGCCGTCCAGACGCCATAACGCCTCGCTGAGCCGCCCGGCTTCGCGGAAATAGTTCAGCTCGTACGGAAACACCTCGTCCTGAACGTTCCGGGCGAGCTTGTCAGCCTGAAGCGGTCGCCCACTGCCGGAGCGAAGCGCAACGCTGCCGCGCCGAAATGCCTGACGCCCGCTTGTGGTACCCAGCTGTCGCGCGAATTCGGCGGCGCCCTGACCGGCCCAATACCCCGACGACATTGCCCAGGCCGCATTGTGGCTACCGCCCCCGGTGAAACCACCGCAGATCAGCTCGCGGGTTGCCGCGTCGCCCGCAGCGTAGAGGCCGGGAACGGTAGTCGCGCAGCTGTCGTCGACGATCCGCAGGCCACCCGTGCCGCGGACGGTCCCCTCGAGGCGAAGCGTGATCGGAAAACGCTGCGTGAACGGATCGAGGCCGGTCCGGTCGAACGGCAGGAAGAAGTTCGGCTGAGATACCCTCATATGCCGCTGGGTCTCGGCGTCGGCCTCGTCGAGCCGGGCGTACACCGGGCCCTTGCACAACGCCCGAGCAATAATCGACCGGCCGCCCTTGGATGACGCCCCTGGGATCACACTGCCTTCCTCGTCGGTGAAGCTCGACCAGCTGTAGAACAGGGTCTTGGTCACTGAGCCGAATGCCGGCGAGATAGCATAGGCGTTGGAGAACTCCATGCTGGTGAATTCCGCGCCGGCCTCGGCTGCCAGGAGATAGCCATCGCCGGTCAGAACGTTCGAGCCCAACGTCTTGCTAAGGAAGGCGCATCCGCCGGTGGCGATCACCACAGCCTTCGCATTGACCACCCAACGGTCGCCTTTCTGCCGTCGCAGGCCTGCGGCGCCGGCCACCACGCCGTTCTCATCCACCAAGAGCTCGAGCGCCGGCGAGTGATCCAGAATGGTGACGCCGGCTTGCTTCGTTCGCTTGCGCATCAGCCGCATGTATTCCGGACCCTGGAGTGAATTCCGCTGCGGCTTGCCGTCGTCATCCGAAGGATAAGGATAGCCCCAATCGGCGAGCTGGTTGCTCTGGGCGTAGGTCCGGTCCAGCACGCGCGCCATCCAGCGACGGTCCTGGAGGTGGCCACCGAGTTTCTCACGGCTGGCCATCGCGGCCTCGCGGCGCTCCGGAGCGGGGTCGACGTACCAGACACCGGTGCCGGCCGCCGCGGTCGCGCCTGAGGTGCCGCAAAACCCCTTGTCCGCCAGCACGACGCGCGCACCACGCTCGGCGGCACTTATTGCGGCCCATGTGCCCGCGGGACCGCCACCGAGCACCAGCACATCCGCATCGAACACGACGGATCCTGCCGAACTCGATAGCTTCTCGGCACGGCCAGGTGGGTTTGTCATCGCTCGTCTCCGGATTGAATCTGTTCAGAACGCGGGTATCTGACCCGGCAGTTTGTCCTTGATGGTCTGGCGGACCGTATCGTTCTGATAGGCACGCACCAGCTTCGCGACCCAGGGAGCATCCTTGTCCTTCTCGCGAACGGCGATGAAGTTGCTGTAGGGATTGTTGACCGAGGATTCGATTGCGATGGATTCCTTGCCGGGAATGAGGCCGGCGGGGACGGCGTAATTGGTGTTGATGACCGCAGCATCGACGTCGTCCAGGCTGCGCGGCAGTTGGGCGGCGTCGATTTCACGGATCCTGAGCTTCTTTGGATTTGCGGTCACATCGAGCGCGGTCGGCAGGATCCCCACGCCGTCCTTGAGCTCGATCAGCTTTTCGGCCTGAAGCAGCCGCAGGGCCCGGCCACCGTTCGACGGATCGTTGGGGATGCCGATCGACGCCCCCTCCTTGATCTCGGCAACCGACTTCGCCTTGCGGGAATAGAGCCCGATCGGTGCGACGATCGTCTCGCCGACGGCGACGATCTTGTATCCCCTGGTCTTGATCTGGTTGTCCAGGAACGGCTTGTGCTGGAAGGCATTCGCATCGAGATCGCCGACATCCAGCGCGGCATTGGGCAACAGATAATCGTTGAAGACGACGACCTGCACATCGAGGCCGTCCTTGGCCGCGATCTCCTTCACCTTCGCCCAGATGATTTCGGCATCGCCGCCCGATATCCCGACCTTGATCTTCTGATCCGCGAAGGCCGGCGCGGTGAATAGTGCAAAGGCGGCCATCACGAGCAACAAGCGACGTCTCATGGTCTACGATCTCCTTATCGAGCGATAATCTGTTCCGACGTCTAACCGACGCGGGCAACCAGGACGTCCGCCGTGGCATCCGCGAACTCAGACGACATGTCGTTGAAGAGAGCAAGTTCCTGAACCGTCGCAGCACGCGGACGATGGTTCGAACCCTTGGAGCCTTGAAGGAAGAAACGATCCATAGCCTGCACAAACCCCGGCGAGCCTGCAATCTCCGATGCGTGCCTCTCACTTCCCGCCACGAAGGCAAAGCTCATCTGATTGACGTCGACGACATAGATCATGGTGCAGTTTCCCAACGGACGGCGCTCTCCTAGCTGCTGAACCCCGCCGGGATGAAGGCCGGGATCTTCTCCTCGATGAACTGCTTCACTTCCGGCGAGTTGAACACCTGGATAAATGCCTTCAGGCGCGGATCGTCCTTCTTGTCGGGCCGGGCCGTGAAGCGCAGCACGAGCCCGTCATCAACGGTGCGGTCGACGATGAGCGCAGATTTGGGATCCCCGCCGGCCGGAATGAGGTAGGTGATGTTGACGAGCGCCAACGTTACGTCGTCGAGCGACCGATAGGTTTGGGCGGGGTCGAGCTCGACGATCTTGAGGTTCTTTGGATTCTCGATGATGTCGAACTTGCTGACCGAGAAGCCCTTACCGGGCGCCAGCTTGATCAGCCCGGCCCGCTCGAGCAGGATCAGCCCGCGTGCGCCGTTGAGCGGCTCGTTCGGAATGGCGACGCTGTCGCCGGACTTGATGTCGTCGAGCTTCTTGATCTTCTTCGAGAACAGGCCGACCGGCGCAATGACGCCGACCTTGTCGACCTGCACAAGGTTGAAGCCGCGTTGCCTATTCTGAAGCGCGAGATAGGTTGCATGCTGGAACAGATTGGCGTCGACATCGCCGCTGTTCACGACCTCGTTCAATGCCACCCAGTCCGACAGCTCGACGATCTTGACGTCCTGCCCTTTCTCCTTGGCGAGCTTGGCGGCAAAGGACGCCAATTGCCCAACCGGGCCGGCGCTGGTCGCGATCTTCAGCGGCTCGCCGGCGAAGGCGGCCGCCGTGAGAGCAAGCCAGAGACCTGCGGCCTGGGCGGTGCGACGAAGAATTTTCATGATCTCAAGTCCCATTACGATTCAGATGATGTGCCTTACGCAGCCTTGCGCGCCCCAACGTCGGCCTGTGCGAGCGCCTGACCGAGATCCGCCAAGATGTCGTCGGGATGCTCGATCCCCACCGACAGGCGTACGTAGCCGGGCGTGACCCCGGCGGCGAGCTGCTCGGCTGCGGTCAGTTGCTGATGCGTCGTCGATGCAGGATGAATGGCTAACGACCTGGCATCGCCGATATTGGCGACGTGATAGAACAGCTTGAGCGCGTCGACGAAGCGACGGCCGGCCTCGACGCCCCCCTTCAGCTCGAAGCCGACCAGCCCGCCATAGCCGCCCTTCAGATAGGCGTCCGCCCTGCGCCGGTTCTCTCCGTTTTGCAGACCGGGGAAGATCACGTTCGAGACCGAGGCGTGCTTGGCGAGGAAGTTCGCGACCTTCACCGCATTCTCGTTGTGCTGGCGGATGCGCAGCGGCAGGGTTTCGAGGCCCTGGATGAACTGGAAGGCATTTTGCGGCGCGATCGATGCGCCGAGGTCGCGCAGCAGCTTGACGCGGGCTCGCAAGATGTAGGCGATCGGGCCAAGCGGCTTCGCGGCCTCAGTCCAGATCGCGCCGTGGTAGGCCTCGTCGGGCTTGTTCAGAAGCGGAAAGCGATCGGCATGCGCGGCCCAGTCGAAGTTGCCGCCGTCGACGATGGCGCCACCGATCGCGGTGCCGTGGCCTCCGATATACTTCGTGGTCGAATAGACCACCACCGCAGCGCCATGCTCAAACGGGCGTGCGATCAGCGGCGACGCCGTGTTGTCGAGGATCAGCGGCACGCCAAGCGAGCGGCCAATGTCCGCGACCTCCTTGATCGGGAATACGTGTAGCTTGGGATTCGGAAGCGTCTCGCCGAAATAAGCGCGCGTCTTGGCGTCGGTCGCGCGACGGAAGTTTTCGGGATCGGCGGGATCGACAAAGCGCACTTCGATGCCGAACTGCTTCAGGGTCTGCGATAGCAGCGTCCAGGTGCCGCCGTAGAGAGCGGTCGAGGACACGATATTGTCGCCGGCCTGGGCAATGTTGAAGATCGCGAAGGCGGAAGCCGTCTGTCCAGAGGCAACTGCGAGGGCGGCCGCCCCACCCTCGAGTGCAGCAAGCCGATCCTCAAAGGCCTGCTGGGTTGGATTGCCGATACGGGTGTAGATCGGTCCGAGCTGCTCGAGCGCGAACAGGCGCGAGGCGTGATCGGCATTCTCGAACTGGAACGACGTGGTCTGATAGATCGGAACCGCGACCGCGCCGGTGGCGGGGTCGGAGCGGTAGGATCCGCCATGCAACGCCAGCGTCTCGAAGTTCCGGGTCTCCAAGGTCATCTGCAATCCCTTTCGATCTCGAGAGCGCGCCATGCGCGGCAAGCCGTGCTTGTCGACGAAAATGATGCGGTCGGATTCTGCTGCTGTCGAGCGTGTCTGACAAATAGCGATGCGCGTGCTGCGTCATTGCAGCTTCGCAACGCGTTTGTTCCCGGTCCTTCACCGAATTGGAAACAAACTCGCTCGTGCAAAATGTTAAAAATGCTCACGCGAACAGATGTTCTTTGCGATTGACGATTGGGCCCGACCATGACGAGACCGCGCGAGCTGCGCTTTAACGCTTTCAACATGACTGCGCCCAGCCACAATTGGGCGGGCCTGTGGTCTCATCCGCGCGATGCGTCCATCGACTACAACACGCTCGATTATTGGGTCGACTACGCCAGGACCGCGGAACGCGGACTTCTCGATGGCATCTTCCTGGCAGATGTGTTCGGCGTTTACGACGTCTATGGCGGCACGGCCGATACCGCCGCCCTGCATGCGGTGCAGCTTCCGAACGCGGATCCGACGCTGCTCGTATCCGCCATGGCGCTCGTCACCAGCAATCTCGGCTTCGGCATCACATCGAACCTGACCTTCGAGCATCCCTATCAACTCGCGCGTACGTTTTCGACGCTCGACCATCTCACCAAGGGCAGGATCGGTTGGAACATCGTCACGGGCTATCTCGACAGCGGCGCGCGTGGGATGGGCCTTCCGGCTGGTCGCGCCCATGACGAGCGCTATGACGCGGCCGAGGACTTTCTGACCGCGGCTTACAAGCTATGGGAGGGAAGCTGGGAGGACGATGCGGTTCGCCGCGACCGCGGCAGCCGCGTCTTCACGGATCCCGCCAAGCTCCACCGGGTTCTGCATGATGGTCCCTACTTCAAGGTCGACGGCATCCATCTCGCCGAGCCCTCGCCGCAGCGAACGCCGTTGCTGTATCAGGCCGGCACCTCGAAGCGCGGCCGCGCCTTCGCCGCCCGGCACTCGGAAGCGATCTTTCTCAACGGTCAGACCAAGCCAATCCTCGCACGCGCTGTCCACGAGATTCGAGAAGCGGCCAAGACCTATGGCCGCGATCCCTACGACATCCGCCTGTTTGCCGGCGCGACCGTGATCGTGGCGCCGACGCGGTCTGAGGCGAATGATCTGCTCGAAGACTACGCACGGCATGTCGATCAAACCGGCCAGCTCGCCTTGTTGTCGGGCTGGACCGGCATCGACTTCTCGACCTACCGGCCCGACCAGCCGATCAAATATGTCGAGAGCAACGCCATCCAGTCGATGGTCGAGAATTTCACGGTCCGGAGCGACCGGCCGGTCAATGTCGGCGACCTCGCCAGATTGAGCCGCGCCGGCGCCCGCTCGCCCTTCGTGGTCGGCTCGCCGCAGGACGTCGCCGACGAGCTGATCGCTTGGGCTGACGAGACCGACGTCGACGGGTTCAACCTGTTCCGCCTGGTCGCGCCGGAGTCGCTGAACGCCTTCGTCGACCTCGTGGTGCCGGAGCTGCAATCGCGCGGCGTCTACAAGACCGCCTATCGCGACGGCACGCTACGCGAAAAGCTGTTCCCGGGACGCGGCCCGCGGTTGCACACGACACATCCTGGCGCGAGCTTCCGGCGCGCGCCTTCGACGACTGCGCTCCAATCCGACGCCGCCGAATAGCAAGGACGGAGCTCACGCCTGCGTGCGATGCTCGCGGAACGCGGCTGCCAGCGCCCCCAAGGCGGCCCGTGACCGCCGATCGGTCAAGGACGAATGAAGCACGACCTCGGACGGCGGCAGCTTGGGAAGCCCAAGCTTCTCGCCGATGTCGATCGTGCCACTCGGCGCGATCCGATACGACAGCGGCGCGATGGCGAGCCCCGCCACGACGGCGGCGTGAACCGCCGAAGAGCCGCCTCCCAGGAACACCTCGATCCATTTGATGCCGACCGTATCCAGCGCCTGCGTGGCTACGTTGCGCACGCCGCAGGTCGGAGCCAGCGCAGCCAGACGTAAGGGCTCTCCCGGCCTGTGCTCGAACCCCTGCGCCGCAAACCAGCCGAAGCGCTCACGCGCCAGCGTCTCGCCATCACGACGATCGTCCTCGCGCTGGACGATGGCCGCATCGAGCCGTCCCTGGTCGAACAGGTCGAGGAGGTTGCGCGAATTGTCGAGCTGGACCTCTATGGTCAAATTCGGATCGTGCGCGTGGAGACGTGACAGCAGGGCTGGGACTTCCGGCCCGGCGATATGCGCAGCGATACCAAGTCCGAAGTGACGCGGAGACGCATTGAGCCCCGCGATCGCGCGTTCGTGAGCAACGATCAGCTCCCGCGCGCCCTGCAGAAAAGCCGTCCCTTGCGCAGACAACCGGACCGATCGCGGCGTCCGCTCGAGCAACCGATGCCCGATGCGATCCTCGAGCCGCTTCAGCTTGACGCTGATCGCGCCTTGCGTCGTCCCCAACGCCTTGGCGGCGCGCGTGAAGCTGTGAAGGTCGGCCACCATCACAAAGGCTCTGACGGCATCGACATCGAGCGAGAGCATTCCATCATCCGGCTTTGTTGTCTCTGAAATCTATATCGATCGGATTTTGCTGTGGTCAAGGGCCCCCTATGTTCGCTCAGCCTGACGCGGGCCTAAGCGCACGGGACGCCAATCCCTCCCGGAGCGAGCGATGGCGCATGCGTGCTGGCAATCGACACCATGTTTGGAGGTCACAGCCTTGACGGTCTTATCATCACGACGAAACACGATCGCCCTTGCCGCAGCGTGCCTCGCGTCCCTCATGTTCGGCCTGGAGATATCCAGCGTACCGACGATCCTGCCGACGCTCGAGACGGTGCTGCACGCCAGCTTCCAGCAGCTGCAATGGATCATGAATGCCTACACCATCGCGGTCACGACGGTGCTGATGGCAACCGGCACGCTGGCAGATCGCTATGGCAGAAAGCTTGTATTCGTGGTCAGCATCGCCGTGTTCGGCCTCGCCTCCCTGATCTGCGGCCTGGTGGAAGACGCGCTCCTCCTCATCGTCAGCCGCTTCTTCCAGGGCATGAGCGGTGGTGCGATGCTGATCTGTCAGGTCGCGGTTCTCTCCCATCAATTCCGGGAAGGCCCCGAGCGCGCACGCGCCTTCGCCGCCTGGGGGATCATCTTCGGCATCGGTCTTGGTTTCGGACCGATCATCGGCGCGACGATCGTCGCGGTCTCCGGCTGGCAATGGGTGTTCCTGATCCACGCATTCATCGCAATCGTCACGATCGCGCTCGCCGTGACCGGCGTGCGGGAGTCGCGCGATCCCGAGGCAAAGCACCTCGACATCGCAGGCATTGCGACGCTCTCGACGTCGGTGTTCTGCGTCGCCTTCTATATCACGGAAGGCCCCGACTTCGGCTTCACTGGCCCAACCGGCCTTACGGTCGCCGCGACGGCCGTTCTGAGCTTCATCGCCTTCGTGTTAGCGGAGTTGCATAGCGCCCGCCCGATGTTCGACTTCTCCGTGTTCCGGATACGCGCCTTTTCGGGCGCGCTGCTCGGATCGGCCGGCATGAATTTCAGCTTCTGGCCCTTCATGATCTACCTACCGATCTTCTATCGCAGCGCCCTTGGTTACGACAACGTCGCAGCTGGCCTTGCGCTTCTCACTTACACGCTTCCGACGCTTGTGATTCCGCCGCTCGGCGAACGGATATTGCTGAGGTTCGGCGGCGGCATCGCCATTCCGGTTGGCCTGTTCGTCATCGGACTTGGCTTCATGCTGATGTGGGCCGGTAGCGGCGTTGAGCATGTTACCTGGTTGACACTGGCGCCAGGATGCCTGCTTGCGGGGGCTGGCCTTGCTCTCACCAACACACCGGTGACCAACGTCACGACGGGAGCGGTGTCGAGCACGCGAGCCGGCATGGCATCGGGCATCGACATGAGCGCCCGCATGATCGCGCTCGCCATCAACATCGCCTTGATGGGCTTCATCCTGATCGCCGGCATTTCCTCCCGGCTGAGCAGCGCGCTTCCCGGTGCGCTCGATGCCAGCCATCTGCAACACCTTGCGGAGCGGATCGCCGGCGGCACCGCAGGCATGTCCGACTTCCCCGAGCTGAGCCTCCTGCCGGCAGCGGAAACTGCCGTGCAAAATGCGCTGATCCACGGCTTCAGGCTGATGATGCTCTATGGCGGACTGTCCGTCTGGATCATGGCGCTGGTAAGCTTCGCGATTTCCGGCGAGAGCTACGCCGCACGGAAGCGCTCCGCGCAGAACAGCGATGAGCCAAGCTGTGTTCCCCGCTCATCGCCCTGATCGGATGCGTCCAGGCAGTGCGCTACGACAACATCCTTTCCGCGCCGATAACTCCATTCTCAATTCCGGACGCACGAGAGAATGTTCGTTCCCTTCTGCGCCCGACTGCGAAATTGCCACGCGGACCCGTTTGCCGGCAAAGTGAGCCGTCCAGTCTCCCCCAAACAGAGCTCGAGACGGCAAGGCAGTTTCGTTGAACAGGATACCCGAAATGCATCATCTCACGTTCCGCCTGCGAGCCCTTGCCGCGGTTGCGCTCGGCCTCTTGGCCGTGGCGTCCGTTCAGCCCGCGAGGTCCGAGGAGATCCGCATCGGCTATCAAAAATCCTCGACACTAACGGCGATCCTGAAGACGAACGGGGAGCTGGAGAAGGCCCTCGCGCCGCTCGGCGTCACCATCTCCTGGCACGAATTCAGCAGCGGCCTGCCGCTGCTGGAAGCCATCAACATCGGCAGCATCGATTTCGGCGCGGACGTCGCCGACACCGTGCCGATCTTCGCGCAGGCCGCCGGCGCCAAGCTCGCCTATGTCGCGGAAGAAGCCGCCTCGCCGGCAGCGCAAGCGATCGTCGTTCCACAGTCTTCAACTATCAAGACCATTGCTGAGCTCAAGGGCAAGAAGATCGCCGTCACCAAGGGCGCCGGCAGCCACTATCTGCTGCTTGCGGCGCTGGCGAAATCCGGGCTCAACTTCAAGGACATCACGCCCGCTTATCTGACACCCGCCGACGGCCGCGCTGCGTTCGTTAGCAACAACGTCGATGCCTGGGTGGCCTGGGATCCGTTCCTGACCAGCGCCTTGCACCAGACAAAGGGCCGCATCCTGACGGACGGCAGCAACGGTCTCGCGAGCTACAAGCGCTACTATCTCGCTTCGGCCGCGTATGCGGACAAGCACGCCGAGGTGCTCAACGTGATCTTCGCAAAACTCTCCCAGACGGGAAAATGGGTCAAGGCCCAGCCGAAGGACGCGGCCACATTGCTCGCCGGGCTCTGGGGTATCGACGCCGCGACCGTCGAAGAGGCCAACAGCCACCGTTCCTATCAGGTGGGCGCGGTGACCGGCCCGGGCCTGTCCGAGCAGCAGCGCATTGCGGACGCGTTCCACGCCGAGGGCCTGATCCCCGTGAAGATCGATACCACGGCGATCAAGATCTGGGCGCCGAAGGGGTCCTGACTTCCAGCTTAGGCCGCGCTCAAGCCACGCTGGATGTCCGGCACGGATGCCAGCAGGCTCCTTGTGTAGGCGTGCTGCGGTTGCCTGAGCACGGCCTCGGCGCCACCCTGCTCGACGATGCGGCCGTTCTGGAAGACCAGCACGCGGTCGCACAGATGCTCGATGACGCCGAGATCATGCGAGATGAACAGCAGCGCCGTTCCGAGCCGCGATTGGAGCTCGGCCAGGAGATCGAGCACCTGGGCCTGGATGCAGATGTCGAGCGCCGAGACCGGCTCGTCGCAGACGATGATGGCGGGTTCAGCCGCTAGCGCCCGCGCGATCGACACCCGCTGACGCTGGCCGCCGGACAATGATCGCGGCACCCGATCGAGATGATCGGCACTCAGGCCGACCAGTTCGAGCAGCGACACGATCCGGTCCAGGCGCGCCATGCGGCTATCGGCGCCCGGAAGATTTTCCGCAATGATGTTCCTGACGCGATAGCGCGGATCGAAGCTGCTAAGTGCGTCCTGCGGGATGTATTGCAGCTTGCGACGAAGCCGGCGGCGCCCGGCTTCCGCGACCGAGGACCAGGGCTCTCCGAGCAATGTTACCTCACCGTCATCCGGGTGAAGCAGCCCGAGCACGATCTTGGCACAGGTGGATTTTCCCGAGCCGGATTCGCCGACGATGCCGACGACCTCGGCGGCCCTGACATCGAAGCTGATGTCCTGCAGGACCACCGACTTCGCCCGTCCGGCGGCTTTCGGCGCAATGAAACTCTTCGAGATCTCCTTGACTTCGAGCACGACCTCGCCTGCCGCCTGTCGCTGCGGCAAGGGCTCCCGCACGATGGAGACCGCCGTCGCATCACCCGCACCGGGCTCGAACCTCGCCGACGCGAGCCTGGACCCGCGCGACCGCCCCGACGGAACCGCCGCGATCAACTGCCGCGTATAGGGATGGCGCGGATGGGTAAGGACATCGCGAGTCGGCCCGCTGTCGACCACCCTGCCGTCACGCATCACGATGACACGGTCGGCGATGCCGGCGACCACCGCGAGATCGTGACTGATGAGCAGGAGACCCGCCCCCTCCCGGATTCGCTCCGCCAAGACCTGGAGCACCTGCGCCTGGACGGTGACGTCGAGCGAGGTCGTCGGCTCGTCCGCGATAATGAGATCGGGGTCAGCCGCGATCGCCGACGCGATCAGCGCACGCTGGCGCAGGCCACCGGACAATTGATGGCGCATATTGCAGGGCACGATCAGCGGGGTTGGGAATGCCGACCTTGCCGAGCGTCTGCAGCGTCCGATCCCGGATAGCGCCTGCATCGGTCAGAATGCGATGGCTCGAAATGACCTCGGCAACCTCCTGGCCGATCGTGCGCAAGGGATCGAGCGAGACCAGAGCATCCTGCATGACGAGCCCGGTCACGGTCCCGCGCAGCTTGCGCCAGTCGGCTTCGCCGAAGCTGCGAGCGTCGCGTCCCTTGATCTCGAACCGGTGCGCGGCGGTCTTCGCACCGTCGCCGGCGAGATTGAGCAGGCTTCGCGCGGTGATGCTCTTGCCCGAGCCGGATTCACCGACCAGGGCAACGCATTCGCCGGGCCCGATCGTCAGATCGAAATCAACAACGATCGGCTTGCCACCATTGGCGCCGGCAAAGCCGATGCTCAGTCCCTGCACCTCGACGATCGGCGCTGCCAGATCTATCTGCGAACCTACGCTGCTCATGCGAGCCGCCCTTCAAATCTCTGTTGTAGGTGATTGCCGATCACGCTGAAGGCGATCACCGTCGCGGTGATGGCGAGGCCCGGGAAGACTCCAGGCCACCAGGCGACGCGCAGCACATCCCGGCTCTCCGCCAGCATCACGCCCCATTCCGGCGTCGGCGGCTGCGGTCCGAGCCCGAGGAAGCTCAGGCCGGATACGATCAGGATCGTCGAGCCGATATAGACGGTGGCGATGATCGGGATGGCAACAAGGACGTTGGGCAGGACGTGCCGGATGAACACTTGGCAGCGGCTCAACCCGTAGATCGCGGCCTGCGTCACGTAATCGGCATCGCGTATCAGCTGGGTCTGCGCCCGCACCACGCGACCAAATTTCGGGATGCCGGCGATGCCGACCGCGATGGCGATGTTGAGCATGCCTTGGCCGAGGAAGGTCACGATCAGCATGGCGAGCAGCACGCCGGGAAATGACGACAGCATATCGAACAGGCGCGACACGGCCTCATCCAGAATGCGATTGCGCTGGCCCGCGATGATGCCGAGGACAATGCCCGATCCGAGTCCGACCGCAACACCGCCGAACCCGATCAGGAGCGAGTAGCGCGTGCCGAAGACGGTCCGCGCGAAGACGTCGCGGCCGAGCCGATCGGTCCCGAACAGATGCGCCCAGCCCGGCGGCTTCAGGCCCTCGCTGAAATCGCCGACGAGCGGATCGAAGTGCGTGAACAGCGAAGGCGCGATCGACGCCGCGATCAGGAACGCGACGAAGACGAAGGACAGGACGAGCCCGAACGGCAGACGGCGCCGAACAGCGATTGCAGCCAGAGAATGTGACGCCTCAAAGCCAACGAGGTCTTGCGGGGCCTCGAGCGGTACGGCCGTGTCGAAGGAGCGATGCGACGGCGCGGTCATTGGGCCCTCAATCTCGGGTCGATCAGCACATAGAGGATGTCGAGCAGCGTGGACGCGGCGACGTGGATGAAGGCTGCGAGCAGCACGACGGTGAGCACGACCGGCACGTCGTGGGTCAGCACCGCGCCCAACGTTACCGTGCCGAGGCCTGGCCGGCCGAACACCTTCTCGGTGATGACCGCACCGCCGAGCAGGCCGCCGATCAGCCAACCGCCTAGCGTCACCGCCGGCAAAAGAGCGTGCCGCAACACGTGACGCCAGCGAATGACGAGTTCGCCGACGCCGCGCGACCGCACGGTCGTCACGAAGGGCTGGTCGAGCGTCTTCTCCATGGCTTCACGCAGAACCTGCGTCAGCAGGCCGGCGGTCGGCAATGCCAGGGTGATCGCCGGCAGCACGAGGGAATTCCACCCCTCCGCGCCCGATACTGGAAACCAGCGCAGATTGAACGAGAATGCCATCAGCAGGAGGATGCCGAGCCAGAAGACGGGCGTCGAGGCGAACACCAGTTCGACGAACGAGGCCAGCTCGCGCGAGAACCGCCCTCGCCCCGCAGTCAGCAGCGCGATAAAGCCGGCAATCACGATCGCAAGCACGCCGGCCGTGAGCGCGAGCTCGACGGTCGGCAGAAGCTGCGATCCGACGACCTCGATCACCGGCTGGCGTAGCACATAGGACGTGCCGAAATCGCCGCGGAGGATGCGCGACAAGAACTCGACGTACTGCTCGGGCAACGAGCGATCTAGGCCCCATTCGGCTGCGATCGCCTCACGGAGGCCGGGATATTCGACGTCACCGGCGAGGATGTCCTGAATGCGGCCGGGCAGCGCATGCAACGCGAGAAACGTTGCTGTCACGCTCGCCCAGGCCACCACCAGGCTGGTGAACAGCCTGGAGACGATGCGGGACCACATGGCCTACTTCTTCGCGATCCAGAAATCGTAGGCGCTGGACGGCGAGTCGAGGCCGGCCTCGAAGCCCAGACCGTTGACGTTGCTCTTCGCCGCCAGGAACCAGCTCGGCGCGAACAACGGCACGATGAAGGCCTGGTCCACACCCCGCTTCTGAATCGCGTCGGTGAGCTGCCGCTTGCGGACGGGATCGGTCGTCCGCAACGACTCGTCGATCTGGCTCGTGATCTCCTGGTCTGGATTGGGAATGTTGGAATAGAGGAAGCCCTTCGACCCCAGCATGTCCCAGAGCTCGCGGGCAGGATCGGACGGATTGTCCGTATTGGGATAGATCACCCAGGTGCCGTTGGCGTTGTTCTTGGCGTATTCGCCCGCCGTGATCAGGCGCAGGTTGAGATCGAGGCCGACATTCTTGCGCAACGCCGCCTGGACGCCCTGGATAAGGATGTCGCGATTGTCGCGCACATAGGGCTGCGGATAGCCGACCTCGACCGAGAGGCGCTTGCCGTCCTTGGTGCGGAAGCCTTCGGAATCGCGGCCGGTCCAGCCGGCTTCGTCGAGCAGCTTGTTGGCGCCAGCAATGTCGTTGCCCCAGGAACCGACCAGTGCCTTGTTATAGGCGGGATTGGCCGGGCCGATGATCGACCAGGCGCGCGGCACGGTGCCGAGATAGACCTGCTTCACGATCGGCTCCAGATCGAAACCGTCGCGCAGCGCGCGGCGCACGCGAACATCGTCCGCCGGCGGGCGCGTGTAGTTGATGTTGAAGGTGAAGGACGTGCTGGCGCCGGACGGGCCGGTCAGCAGCTTGAAGCCCGGCTGCTCCGCGAACAGCGGCGCATCGGTCGGCTGCACGCCCTCGATCAGATCCACCTGCCCCGAGGCCAATGCGCCCGTGCGAACGGCATATTCGGGGAGGAAGCGGAAAGTGACGCGGTCCAGATGAGCAGGTCCGTTATGCGCGGCATTGCCAGGCGCCCAATTATAGGCCGCGTTGCGCGCGAACACCGCGGACTGGCCGCGCGTGTAGCTCTCGAACACGAACGGTCCCGTGCCGGCCAACCCGCGTCCACCTCCGCAGAGATCACCCTTCACCAGCGATTTCGGCGAAATCAGGCCGAGCTTCACATTCGACGTCGACTCCAGGAAACTCGAATCCGGCGTCGACAACACCAGTTTGACCACATAGGGCGAGACCACTTCGGCACGATCGTAGGCCTGGAGCAGCGAGACCGCGGTGACCGCGTTCTCGGGCTTCTTGACGAAATCGTAGTTGGCTTTGACCGCTGCAGCGTCGAACTTCTCCCCGTCGTGGAAGACGACGTCTTCCCTCAGCTTGTATGTGTATTCCTTGCCGTCGGTCGAAATCGACCACTCGGTCGCAAGCCAGGGTGCGAACGTGCCATCCGCCTTCTTCGCGATCAGCGAGTCGATGTAATTGCGGGCCACGAAGAACGCGGCCTGCTGTGACGAATAATGCGGATCGAAGCATGATGGCTCGGTCGTCACGCCCCACCGCAACGCGCCTCCGGAAACCGGCTTGTCTTCGGCATACGCTACATTCGACGCAAGCAAGGCAATCGCCACGCCGCTCACCAGCAAATTATTCTTCTTCATCCGCGTCACTCGCAATCGTTTCTGCTGCTGCCCCTGCAATCGGCGCATCGAACATCATCAATTGAAGGATGACGTTCGTTTGCGCTTCATCCGATCTGCACGAGGCGTTATCTCTTGTTGCATCGCGATGTAATTCGTCGTCGCGCGCAAACGCAACATGCAAACGGTCGCGACCACGGCTGCACATGAAGTTTGAAAAATTATTCGAGCCCTCACGCCGACGGTGGATGAAATCGACGACATCGAACGCCAATCCGACAATTCGATGCTGCACGATCGTTGCGCATCGTGACCCGACAACCAGCTGACCTTTGTAATCCCCATGTCGCCACGCCAATTGCACCTGAACGTCAACCTGCTTCACTCCGGCGTATATCCGTCAGCCTGGCGACTGCCCGACAGCGATCCACGCGCCTTCTTCGATCTCGGTCATTATGTGCGCGTGGCTCAGATTGCCGAGCGCGGCAAGTTTGACGCTATCTTTCTGGCGGACTCGCCAGCCGTGAACGACCGCATCGACTACCGGTCGTTCACGTCGATGGAGCCGACCATCGTGCTGGCAACAGTTGCCGCAACGACCAGGCACATCGGTCTGATTGGGACCGTGTCGACGACCTACAACGAGCCCTACAACATCGCACGCCGTTTCGTGACGCTCGACCACGCCAGCGGCGGCCGCTCGGGATGGAACGCGGTCACCACGGCAGATGCCGCATCAAGCCGCAACTTCGGCCTCACGGGTGCACTGGAACACAAGGCACGCTACGAACGCGCCAAGGAGTTCACGGAAGTCGTCCACGCATTGTTCGACAGCTGGGAGGACGACGCCTTTGTGGGCGACAAGGCGAGCGCGCGATTTGTTGATACGTCGAAAGTGCACCCGATCGCGCACCGCGGCCCGCATTACTCGGTGGCAGGACCGCTGAACGTCCCACGCTCACCACAGGGGCGACCGGTCACGGTGCAGGCGGGTGGCTCGAATGACGGGCGCGATTTCGCGGCAGCTTATGCAGAAGCCGTATTCACGCTGGCGCAGAGCATCGAGGAAGGCGTCGCGTATGCGCGCGATCTGCGCGCACGCGCCGCGTCCTATCGTCGTTCCGGCGATTCCATCGTCATTCTGCCCGGGCTCGCCACCGTCATCGGCAGCACCGAGGCCGAAGCCAAGCGGCGACAGGACGAGCTCTGGGAACTGGTACCGATCGAATACAGCCTGGCGCGGTTGGCCGGCACGCTTCAGATCGACCCTACCCTCCTCGAGCTCGACAAGCCCCTGCCGGATCCCCTGCCGCTTCCGGTCAATGCCAACCACACCATGTTCCAAGGCACAGTGAATATCGCACGGCGTGGCAATCTCACAGTCCGACAGCTGATCCGCGCGCTCGGAGGCGGCGTCGGACATCGCATCATCGTCGGCACGCCGGAGCAGATCGCCGACGACATCGAGGCTTGGTTCAAGGCGGGTGCCGCCGACGGTTTCAACCTCATGCCAGACGTACTGCCGTCCGGTCTGGAGACCTTCGTCGATACCGTCGTGCCCATCCTACAGAGTCGCGGGCTGTTCCGCACCGAGTACGCCGGCTCGACGCTGCGCGATCATTTTGGCCTGCAGCGACCAGTGAGCCGATATGCGAAGCGGTCGCCGGAGGTCGCATCAGCCTAGCTGTCCCGACTATCTATCCCAGAGATCGAGCCCACCCGTCGGCGGCCTTGGCCGATCGCCTGGCCCGCACGCGCGGAATTACCTCGAGTGCAAATCGCCGCATCTCGGCCTCGAACGGCTGGAATTGCAGCATGAAGAGCTCGATGCCGGCCGCATGGAACGCCTCGATGCGCTCCGCCACCTCGTCATAGCTCCCGACCAGCCCCGCGGCAGTACCGCCATTGCTGCCAACGCGCGGCGTCTTCTGCATGGTCTGCATCATCACGACCTCAGGGTCGGTGTTCTGCTTCTGGATCGCCTTCATCGGCGCATCCTTTGCCGCGAGGCTCAGCAACCGCTCGTAAGCGGCCTGCGCCAGCTCCCGGGTTTCGCGTGCGACGACGAAGGCCGACAAGCCGAAACGGAGCGGCGGCGCGGCATCGCGCGGGCGCACTGCGACATCGGCAATCAACCCAGCCACATCCTCCAGCGGCTGGCCATTGATGAACCAGACGTCGCCGTGGCCTGCAACGAGGCCGCGCGCCGGCTCGGACTCACCGCCGACATAGATGGCCGGACGCTTGCGATACAGGCTGGTCGGGCGCAGGGCATAGTCCGTGACGTTGAAATGCTCGCCCGCATAATTGAGACGTTCGCCTTCCATGAGACGCGAGACGACAGATATCCACTCGCGGCCGTAGGCATAGCGAGCGTCATGGTCCGGGAAGCCGATCCCGGCCTTCTCCAGTTCGGGACGGTTCCAGGCATTGACCAGATTGATCGCAAACCGGCCACCGCTGATATTCTCGATCCCGAGTGCGAGCTTCGCCAGCACGACGGGGTGATAGAGATAGGGCTTGATCGCAGCAATGATCTCGATGCGCTTGGTCAGCGCCGCGATCGCTGCCGCGGCACTCCAGGCCTCGAGCTGATCGAGGTCTTCCTGATGCGGGTTGATGGTGTGCTGCGCGATCAGCGTTGAATCATAACCGAGCTCTTCGGCTGCAAGGATGAGATCGCGATTGCGCTCCCAGGACGCATCATAAGGCTCTTCGGGATCCTGATGCGCCGCGCGCGGCCCATGCACCAGCGCCCAAATGCCGAAGCGAAGAGGTGCAGTCGCCATCGTGCTCTCCTGTAACTTTCTTTGGCCATGCTATCGATCGGTACCTGTTCTCGCCAACGGCTGATGCGAGATCAAGCACATCCGCCTCAAAAGATTTTCTTTGTCGTGCAGCGGCGCCGCAACGACAGCAGATCACTCCGTATCGAATGACAATTGAAATAGCGCTCTATTTCTGTCGGGCCGATTTCGTGGGACATTTTCCGCGGACGGCAAGTCATTGGCGTCGCACCTCCCGGATCGGATGCAGGAGGTGGAACGAGGTCTCGCGTCTTGAGCAATATCGAACTGAGCCAAATCGACAGTACGGCGATCGGCGCGGCTAACGCGCCGTCAACGCAGGGCAACGTTCAATCGCCGGCGCGAGCAAGCAAGCTTGGTGCTCGCGGCCTTCAGCTCCTGTCCTGGATCGCGCCCGCGATGCTCGTGATTGTCTGGGAGGCGCTTGCACAGGCGGGATGGCTTTCGCCACAGGTTCTGCCCGCGCCGAGCAAGGTCATCCGGACAGCGTTCAAGCTTGCGACCACCGGGAGCCTATTGAACGACCTCGGCGTCAGCCTCCTGCGTGCCGCAGCCGGCTTTGCGATCGGTGCCGCTGTTGGCGCCACGCTGGGCGTTCTTGTCGGCTTCTCGCGGGTAGCGGAAGCCGCGATCGACCGCAGCGTGCAGATGATCAGGGCCATCCCCTTCCTCGCCGCGCTCCCCCTCGTCATCGTCTGGCTGGGCGTCGGCGAAGCGGAAAAGATCTTCCTTGTCGCACTTGGCGTCACGTTCCCGATCTACATCAACACCGTGCTCGGCATCCGCCAGGTCGATCCGAAGCTGCTCGAGTTGGGACGGGTCCAGGGCCTAAGCTCGCTCCAACTGATCCGCAGAATCATCCTTCCAGGCGCGCTGCCGTCGATCCTGACCGGTGTTCGTTACGCTCTTGCCACGGCGTGGCTCGCGCTGGTGGTGGCTGAAACCATCGGCGCGCAGTCGGGAATCGGCTTTCTCGCGATGGATGCCCGCGAATTCCTGCGCACCGATGTGATCGTCCTGACGATCGTGATCTATGCGCTGGTCGGCGTCGCGGCCGACGCCATTGCGCGCTTTCTCGAACAGCGCCTCCTCGCCTGGCATCCGAATTACGGAGCAGCGAGATGAACGTGCACGTCGCTCCGCAGCCCTCCGCGCCGTTCGAATCCAGACCGGCCGTCGTTGTCCGCAACCTCGTTCGCAGCTACGGCAGCCGCGTCGTGATCGAGAAGCTGAACCTGCGCATCGATCGTGGCGAATTCGTCGCCCTGCTCGGCGAGAGCGGGTGCGGCAAGACAACATTGTTACGGGCGCTGGCCGGGCTCGACCCCATCCAGGGGGGCCGTATCGTGGCGCCCCGCCGGCCGGCCGTGGTGTTTCAGGAGCATCGGCTGCTGCCGTGGGACAATCTCTGGCGCAATGTGGCACTCGGCTTGCGGGCTCCTGATCCTCGCGAACGCGCCGCCGAAGCGCTTAGCGAGGTCGGCCTCGGTGACAGGCTCGACGACTGGCCCCGCAATCTGTCCGGTGGGCAAGCCCAGCGCGTTGCCCTCGCCCGCGCGCTGGTGCAGCAGCCCGAGCTTCTGTTGCTCGACGAGCCGTTTGCAGCCCTCGATGCGCTGACTCGTATCCGGATGCACGAGTTGGTCCGCGAACTGGTTGCCAATCATCAGCCCGGCGTCCTGCTCGTCACCCACGATGTCGACGAAGCCATCGCGCTGGCCGATCGGATCCTCGTGATGCGCAACGGCGCGATCGCCTTCGACCATCGCGCCGTGCGTGACGGCTCGACACCCATCTCGCGCGCCGAGCTCCTCGGCGAGCTTGGCGTGGTCCCCCATTCTCCCAGCTAATCATCCGGAAGGCCAACATGTCCGACACTTCATCTGCCAAACCATCCCGGCGCAGCTTCCTCGGCTCCGCAGCTTTTGGCATTGGCGCGCTCGCCGGCATGAATATCAGCGAATTCGCCCAGGCCGCGCCTGGCCGTACCACCGACACGGTCCGCCTGACCTGGGGCCTGAGCGGCCTCAATCTGATCGCCAAGGAGCGCGGCGAGTTCGAGAAGGTGCTGGCCAAGGATGGCATCAAGGTCGAGTGGCTCGGCCCCTTCCCGAATCATGCGCCGACCTTGCAGGCGGTGACGGGCGGCAGCGCAGATTTCAGCTTTGGCGGCAGCACCACGCCTGCGCTCGCCGCTATCATCGCCGGCTCGCCGCTGGTGTTCACCCAGTTCGTGGTCTACGAGCCCCGCACCACAGCGATCATCGCCAAGGACGGCTCGGGCATCGACAGGATCGAAGATCTCGTCGGCAAGTCGGTCGCGGTCAACCGCTCAGGCCTCGGCGAGTTCCTGCTGGTCGCGGCGCTCGAGAAACACAAGGTCGACCGCTCCGCGGTGAAGTTCGTCTATCTCAATCCTCCTGATGCGGCGCCGGCGCTCGCCTCCGGCAAGGTCGACGCCTGGTCGATGTGGAGCCCTGGCGTCGACATCGCCCGGCTCGAATACAAGGCGCACGACATCTTTCTGGAAGGCCGCGATCTCGAATTCCAGATCGACTACACGTCCTATCTGACCACCCGCAAATTCGCGACCGACAATCCCGCCCTCGTCCGCGCGGTGAACGACGCCTTCCGCGCCGAAGGCAAGTGGATTTCGGAGAACAGCAGGGATGCCGAGTACATCGCCCAGAAGGCGGGGAAATACAGCGATCAGGTCCGCGACCAGTTCATCGCGATGAACCGCAAATACCGGTACTTCGCGGTCAACGACGAGCGCTTCATCAGCGAGCTGCAAAAGGCCGCCGACTGGCTCGCGGCCCGCAAGGTTCTACCCGAGCCGGTCAAGGTGACCGACCATCTCGCCCAGCTCTAATAACAGGCCAACACTATGAACAAGACCGTGTCCGCCCCCTCCCTCGGCACACCCGAACCGCTCAAGACCGGCTCGCCGGAGCTGGAGGCGCTCCTTAACCAGATCGCCGAGGGCGCCAGTGACCGCGAGCGCGACCGCATTCTGCCGTTCGAGGTCATCGATCTCATTCGCCGGGCCCGCCTTGGTGCGTTGCGGCTGCCGTTGGACGCCGGTGGCGCCGGCAGCACGATCCGCGATCTCTTCGCCTTCGTCATCCGCCTCGGCGAGGCCGACGCCAATGTCGCGCATATCCTGCGCAACCATTTCAGCGTGGTCGAGCGCCTGGTGCGTTCCCCCAAGGACGAGCAGAGCCGGCAATGGCAGAAGGCGGTCGCCGAGGGCGCCATCATCGGACTTGCGACGACCGAGCTTGAAAGCCCGCGCGTCGGCAATGTCACGCCCGGGACGACGTTCACGCCCGACGGGAACGGCGATTATCTGCTGAACGGCACCAAATACTACAGCACAGGCACGTTGTACTCGGATTATGTGCTGGTGCGCGCGGCCGATCCGTCCGGTGCGACGGGCGCCACGATCGTGCCGATCGAGCGCGAGGGCATCGAGCTGGTCGATGACTGGGACGGGCTCGGACAACGGCTTACGGCGACCGGCACCACGCACTTCCGCAGCGTCAAGGTCAGGCGCCAGGAAGTGGTGTTCGACACGCCGGACGGCGGTTATGGTGTGCCCTATTCCAACACGTTTGCGCAGCTGTTTCTGACGGCGATCGTCGCGGGTATTGCGCGTGCGACGCTGCGCGATGCGACAGCCCTGGTCCGCTCGCGCAAGCGTACGTTTTACTACGCGCCCACCGAGATCCCGACCGACGATCCGCTCCTGCAACAGACGGTCGGCCAGATCGCCAGCGGCGCTTTTGCGGCCGAGACGGTGGTGCTGGCGGCCGCCGAGGCGCTCGACATTGCAACCGATGCGTTCGACGTCGGCGCGGCGAACGCTACAGAGGCGGCGCACACCGCCGCGCTGCTCTCGGCAAAGGCCAAGATCATCGCCGATGATTTCGCCATCCGAGGTGGCAGCCTGCTGTTCGATGTCGGCGGCGCATCGGCGACCAAGAAGGTCACCAACTTCGACCGTCACTGGCGCAATGCGCGCACGCTCTCTTCGCACAATCCGACCACCTACAAGGCGCGCTCAATCGGAGAATTCGAGATCAACGGCACGCCATTGCCCCCGAAGGGCTTTTTCTGAGAGAGAGCAGGCCGATCCACAGCGTCCGATGCGAGGAGCGACAGATGGGAAAGTCCGACATTCATCTGGTCAGCGGCGATGACGAGGTCGAGCATCAGTTTCGAGCCGTGATGCGGCGCCTGGCCGGCGGCGTCACCATCATCACGGCCGGCCGCGACGAGGACATCACCGGCATGACGGTGACGTCCCTGACATCGCTCAGCGCCAGTCCGCCCCGGCTACTAGTCAGCGTCAACCGGCAGGCCTCGTCCTTTGCTCGAATCGCGCGTTACAGCGTATTCGGCGTCAACATTCTGGGATCGGATCAGCAGGCCCTCGCCGGGCGCTTCAGCGACGGCAGCTTGAAGGGCCACGAGCGCTTCGACGGGATCCGATGGTCCGCGGGGACGGCCGGCGTGCCGCTGCTTGGCGACACCCTCGCAACCATCGAATGCAAGGTCGAGGAAATCATCGAACGGCACTCGCATGGCATCATCATCGGCAGCCTGTTGAGCTTCGAGCTGTCCCACGAGCTGTCGGGCCTGGTGTACTGGAACGGCCAGTACATCAGGATCACCCATGACTTCGACCTCGACCTCCTCGCCGAGATCAGCATTCCGTTGGCCCATGTCAGATAACCCGCCGGAATCGCCCAGCGGCGGGCGCTGGCAGCTTGACAGGATTGTCGCCGAGCTTCGCCTCTCGCGCGAAGAAACACACAGCATAAGGCGCGACGGAGAGGCGCGA
Organism: Bradyrhizobium sp. S3.7.6; assembly: GCF_054061875.1. Lineage (NCBI taxonomy): Bacteria > Pseudomonadati > Pseudomonadota > Alphaproteobacteria > Hyphomicrobiales > Nitrobacteraceae > Bradyrhizobium > Bradyrhizobium sp. S3.7.6. Next base: position 6,485,028 of record NZ_JBSSEQ010000001.1, read on the forward strand.
CGCGCTCCCTCGCGCGAGGCGCTTCAAGCCATTCTGGATGGCCTCACCGAGGCGCTGTTTCCGAGGCATTACGGTCAGTTCGACCTCGACGGCGAGAATATCGACTATTTCGTCGGCAATCGCCTGAGCATCGCCCTCGACGGCCTTTGCGACCAGATCCACCGCGGCGCACGATTCGTCGGTGACGAGCTGATCCCGGGCTACCGGCGCGAGGACGCGGTCGAGCTGACGCGGCAGTTCGGCGAGCGCCTGCCGGTGGTGCGTGGACTCCTGATCTCCGATCTGAGAGCCGCCTTCGTCGGCGATCCCGCAGCCAGGAACTTTCCGGAGATCCTGATCGGATATCCGGGCATGACGGCGATCATCCATCACCGGCTGGCACATATCCTTGATGGGCTCAATGCGCGCTTGATCGCCCGACTTGTCGCGGAGATCGCTCATACGAGAACCGGGATCGACATTCACCCCGGCGCCAGCATCGGATCCGGCTTCTTCATTGATCACGGGACCGGTGTGGTCATCGGGGAAACCGCAATCATCGGCGACAATGTCCGGATCTATCAGGCCGTGACGCTCGGCGCGCGCCACTTTCCAACCGACGACGATGGCCATCTGATCAAGGGCGATGCACGGCATCCGATCGTCGAGGACGACGTCGTGATTTATGCCGGCGCAACCATCCTCGGGCGGATCACGATCGGCCGAGGCGCGACGATCGGCGGCAACGTCTGGGTCACCCAGGACGTGCCGCCGAACAGCATCGTGACGCAGGCCACCGCCCGCAACAAGCAGGGTTAGGCGGCCGGCGCCTTCCAGCGCATCAGGCGGCGTTCCAGCGTCTCGAGGATCGCGTTGAAGACGAGGCCGATCACGGTAATGCCCAGGATGCCAAAATACATCTGGGGGATCAGGAAGCTGTATTGGCTGTTGATGATGAGATAGCCGAGCCCCGATTTCGCGCCGACCATTTCTGACGCCACCAGGACCAGCATCGCGGATGCGCTCGCCAGACGGATGCCGACGAAGATCGTCGGCAATGATGCCGGCAGGATCACCTTCCGGAACAACTGGCTCGGTGTCGCGCCCATCGTCCGCGCTGACTTGACCAGCAGCGGATCGACCTGGCGCACGGCTGCGATCGTATTGAGAAGTAACGGCCAAGCGCAACTATAAACCACCATGGTGACCTTCGAGAGCTCTCCGATCCCGAGGAGCAGAATAAACACCGGCAGCAGAGCCAGCGGCGCCGTGTTACGGGCGATCTCGATGATCTGGTTCAGGAAGTCGCCCAGCCGGGCGTACCATCCCGTCAGCACACCCAACGGCACGAACAGGACAATGGCGATCAGGAAGCCGCTCAGGGCTCGCAGCAGGCTTGCACCGACGTCGTCATAGAGTTCACCGCTCTGCGCGAGTTGCCAGCCCGCGGCGATCACCTCGGAGAACGGCGGCAGGAACGTCACGTCGATCAACCCGAGGCGCGGCGTCGTCTCCCAGACAGCCAGGAACACCAGTAGCAGCAGGGATCGTTGCCCGATGGTGCCGAACCATCGCACCAGGCTGCCCGTCGCGGCGGCAACCGCGCCGGCGCGTGGTCTGACCCGATCCTTCGGACTCCCCTCGGCGAGTTCCAGCAGCGTCAGGATCTCCAGATTAGACATGGGCCAACTCCTTCTTTCCTGCGCGCTCGCCGTCCGGCGCGGGCACCTGCGAGCCCTGCGCCTTCAACACTTCGTCGCGCAGCAAGGACCACACCTCGTGCCTGACCTGCCCGAACTCGGGCAGCGAGCGGACGTCCTCGGTCTCGCTGTGCAGCTCGGCGGGAATATCGACAATCTGCTTGATCCGGCCGGGGCGCGAGGTCATCACGGCCACGCGCTGGCCGAGCACGACGGCCTCGTCGATGCCGTGCGTGATGAACAGGATGGTTTTCCCGGTCCTGCGCCAGATCCGCAGCAGCTCGCCTTGCAGCGTCTCACGCGTCTGTGCGTCGAGCGCGGCAAACGGCTCGTCCATCAGCAGCACCTCCGGATCGTAGGCAAGGCTTCGCGCGATCGCAACGCGTTGCTTCATACCGCCGGAGAGTTCGTGCGGATAGCGATCGGCAAAGCCGGACAGTCCGACCAGATCGAGATAATGCAGAGCCCGCTCGCGTCGCTCCCTGGCTTTGAGACCCGCAATATCGAGCCCGAACTCGACGTTCTGCGCGGCTGTACGCCAGGGGAACAGCGCGTACTGCTGGAACACAATGCCGCGGTCGCGCGCCGGCCCCTCGATGGTGTTGCCATCGAGCAGGATGCGTCCGCTGCTCGGCGCCGTCAGTCCGCCGAGCAGATCCAGCAAGGTCGACTTGCCGCAGCCGCTCGGCCCGACCAGTGCCAGGAATTCGCCGGCACGAACATCCAGCGTGATATCATCAAGCGCGGTGAAGCTCTGCGCAGGCCCACCATTCTTGCCGCGGACCACGAACTCCTTGCGGACATGCTCGAAGCGGATCTTGGCCATGGTCATTTGGCCTCCGCAGTCTTGCCGGGGCGGAAATAATTGAACTCGTTGGTATAGATGTCCGATGGCTTGAGCTGGTCCTGCTTCAACAGACCGTCCTTGACCAGCCAGTCGATCCACACCTGGAGTTCAGCATCGCCGATCACCCCGCCCCTGGTCGCGACACCCGTGCTCTTCCAGTATTTGATGGGTGTTGCGTCCTCGTTGCGCTTGCGATCGGCAATGATGCGTTCGAAGCGGGCCCGGACCTCCTCGGGCGGCGTCGTCTGCGCCCAGGCGATGGCACGGGACACGCCCTCGATCAGCTTGCGGGACGCGTTGGGATTGTCCTTGATGAACTTGTCTCGCAAGACATAGGAGCCGCCAGTGAAGTTTCCGAAGATGTCAGAGTCCGCGAACAGCCTGCGGATGCCGCCGCGCTCCAGCGCCTTGTCGCGCAGCACGCCGTTCAGCGTGCTGACCTCGACCTGCCCCTGCCGCAGCGCCTGCTCACCGGTGACCGGCGGGATCGCAACCAGCGTCACTTGCTTCGCCTCAGCCGGCGTCAGGCCATTGCGGGCCAGATATTCGCGCAGCACGAATTCGAGATGCGCCCCCAGCGTGTTCACCGCGACCTTCTTGCCGATCAGGTCGCGCGCGGTCTTGATCGGACTGTCCTCCTTCACGTAGTAGCCGTTGTAGGTGTTGTCGTCCGAGCCGTAATAGCCGACAACAGCCTTGATCGGCGCCCTGGCTGCGATCAGCTTGATGATCGCGCCATAGAACGCGCCGCCGATATCGATGTCGCCGGTGACGACGGTCTGGATGTCCTGCGGACCGCTGATGGTGTTGCCGACCCATTTGAGCTTGAGCGGCGCGAGATAGCCGAGATCGTCGGCCAGTTCGATGAACGTCACCTGCCCAGCCCAGCCCTGGTAACGAATCTCGGTCTTTTCGAGCTGCGGCTCGGCCATGGCACTGCTGGCGAGAGCCGTCAGGCCGAGGCCGGCCAGACCGAGTTGCCGCCCTCTTGCCCGCAGACCGGCAACCAGACGACGCAACGCAGAGATAGCGATCTTCATTGTGTTCACTCCATTGCTCGCTTCAGGCGGCCTTCGCCTGCGGCTTCGCCGCCTTGACGCGGGTCACGCTGCTACGGCCGTCGATGCTGACCGGCACCTCGCCATCGATGGTGGCACGCCGGACCACGCGGTGCTGGTCGCCGTAATCGTTGACCGCGTAGTGCTGGGTCGCGCGATTGTCCCAGATCACCACGTCACCCTGCCGCCAGCTCCAGCGCACGGTGTTCTCGGGTGCGGTGATGTGCGACTGGAACAGGTCGAACAGTTTCTGGCTGTCGTATTTCGACAGGCCGACAAAGCGCTGGACGAAATTGCCGAGCACCAGCGTCCGTTCCCCGGTTTCGGGATGGACGCGGACGACGGGATGCTCGGTCTCGTAGACCGTCGCCGTAAAGACCTCCTCGAATTGCTTCCGGTCAGCATCGCTCGCGCGGGTCTTGACTGCATAGTCGTAGGCATTGCTGTGCACCGCCCACAACTCGTCCGCGAGCTTGCGCAGCGGAGCCGGCAGATCCAGATAGGACGCCGCCGTGTTCGACCAGATCGTGTCGCCGCCGAACTCGGGGATCACGACGCCGCGCAAGACTGAGATCTTCGGATAAGCGTCGACGAATGTGACGTCGGTATGCCACTGGTCGGCGCGCCCGCCTCCGCGCGCGGAGTCAAGTTCGAGGATCGAGGCCGTTCCCTTGGTGGCGCCGACCGTGGGATGTGGCACCAGCTTGCCGAGCCGATGGGCAAAACGCTCCTGCTCGGCATCGTCGAGATGATTCTGGTCACGGAAGAAGATGACTTTGTGCTCGAGCAGCACCTGGTTGATCGCCGCAATCGTCCGATCCGGAAGATCGCCCGATAGCTTGATGTTCCTGATTTCGGCGCCGATACGGGCCGATCGCTTGACGATATCCGAACGCGGAATGACGTTGTCGATGTTGATTCCGTCTGTCATGTCATCTTCCCCGAGACCGCGATCCATTTGGACAAGGCTCCGCCGTTCGCCGATCGCTGCTGCGATGGCGGAGTGAAAGGCAGTGATGTTGCGATCGATCCTCTTGCGAGACCGCCGTCTGCTCTGGCGACAATCGCGTCTGGCGGGATCTTCCCCAGGGGCTGCATCGATGCAGCCCCTTGTTCAGTCACAGGATGCTAACTCAAGGACTTCGGAAATAGCTTCCAAAGTTCGAGGCCGTTAAGAAACAGACGCATCCACGATCATGGCGTGTCCAGTTGCTACTTGCACTCTGCTCTATTCTGCCGCGACGATATTCGGCGACCGCCAAACGGCCGACGCGTAAAGGGCCGGCTCGAAGTCGTCGGCGATCGGCCCGTTGATCCGCGCCTCGTGCGCCGGAAGGTCGTCAAGAAACAGATCCCTGCTGATCCGCGCCACGACGCCCGGAATATCGCGCTTGAAGCTCGGCACGTCCCCAATCGGCAGGCCGAAGCTGACGAATGCCGCGGGGTTGAACACGTGGATGTTCCGCAAGTAAGGCGCGCGGCCGGGCTCCTTCTCCAGGAATTCATGGCCCGCACCGAGATAAGGGTGTGCGCCCAGGGCCTCGTCCTGCTCGTCCGCGGTCGGAGAATAGCGGTCGCGCCATAGCAGGATCTCGTCGGAGAAGGCGGCGAGCTCAGGCCGCTTCGCCAGATCGACCTGGTAGCCCGTACCGGCGATGACGAAATCGAATGCGATGTCGCCCTGCGGCGTGGTCGCGAGCAGCCGCCGTCCGAACGGCTTGGCTGATGTCCACGGCGCTGCCAGATGAAGGTGGAAGTTGGGGAACTTGACCGCACGCGCGATTGCATCGGGCGGCGGCGTCGATCCCGCGCGACGGAAGCGAATGGCCTGATGCCAGCGCACCGCGTCCGGGAGCGCCCCGTAATTGTCGTATGCGCCCGGATATCCACGCGTCCTGATCACGGGCTCCGAGGCCACCCTGCCGCGGCGTGCAAAGAGATGCACCTCCCTCGCCCCTGCTTCGAGCGCAACTGCCGCGGCATCGAACGCGGAGGCCGCACTGCCCAGCACCGCGACCGACTTGTCGCGGAGCCTGTCGAAATCGATCGCCTCCAACGTATGCGCGTAAAGCTTCTTTGACAGATTGCGGGAGAGCACGTCGGGGACGGACGGACCGCCGTTGCTTGGGAAACCGCCGGCCAGGATAATCTTGCGGGCTGTCTCGATCCTTGCCTCACCGGCGACGTCGAGATGAAGCCGAAAATGATCCTCCGCCGGCTCGATGCGGAGAAGCTTCGCCCGGTAGCGCACCTCAATACCAAGAGTCTTGCGGTACCAATCGAGGTAGGCGGCCCAATCCACGCGAGCAATGCGATCGATCGCTTCATACGCGGCCGCGCCGTGGCGGGCCTCATACCAGGACTGGAAGCTCAGTCCGGGTAGGCCGAGCTCGGGTCCGGGCAAGCTCTTCGGCGTGCGCAGCTTGTGCATGCGCGCGCTGCTCCGCCATGGACCGGACGACGCCGCATCATGTGATGCATCGATCACCGTGACCTTGCCGATGCCGGCACGGCGCAATGCAAAGGCGAAAGCGCTTCCGGATTGCCCGCCCCCGATGATGGCGACGTTGTGGTCGACCCCGTGACGATCCGAGACCCAGTTCTGCGGATCTGGACCAATCAGACGCAAGGTCTCGCGAGCCGCCTCGTCGACATCAGACTGAAACATGTTGCACCCGGATTTGTCTGCATCAGATGCGATCAAATCGTAGAAGCCAACGGTGCTCAGTCAATGAAATGGAATTGGCTTTGTTTTGCGGCCCGAACAACGAACAGACCGCGAGGTCACGCGGTGTTGAAAGATTTGCGCCGACAGCGGCGCGAGCCAGAAGACACGACCGGCCATTCGCTCGCCAGATCGACTTTCAGTTGAGACGATCGGTTCGCGACGTTATCTACTGAATGCGCTCCCGCCGCTAGATTCATGCTCGCATCGCACCGAACAACGCAAATCCATTTCATCGACTTTTCTCACCCCGACAACATAGAGTTCGTCTCGATCAAGCCGTCTCGACGGCTCGTTGGAGATTTTGGAAAGCACGATGTCGACCGCCGGCGTCATCAGCCTTGAACGGGACACGCCCGAGCTTGCACGGACCTACGAGCAAACCGGCGTCCTCCAGTTTCACCATGGTAAATTCCTCATCGGACCGCTGGCTTTGAAGTCCGGGGATCGCGTGCTCGATATCGGTGCCGGCACCGGCCGCCTGACCGAATTCGTCGCGGGACTTGTCGGCCCGACCGGCCGCGTGATCGGCATCGACCCGCTGGAGAACCGGATCGCCATCGCGCGCCGGCGCGCCTCGGGGACGCTGACCTTCGATGTCGGCCGTGCCGAGGACCTTTCGCGCTTTGGACCCGCGGAATTCGACGCCGTCTACCTCAACAGCGTCTTCCACTGGATCGCGGACAAGCGGCAGGCGCTACGTGAGATCGAACGCGTTCTCAGGCCGGGCGGCCAGATCGGGCTGAACGTTCAGGATCCGACCAAACCTCACGAGTCGCGAACCCTGCTCCGCCAGGCGATCGAACAGGCCGGCTTCGGCGAGAGAAGCAGCGAGTCGCATCGCGTGCTCGGAGCAACCGACGAAGAGCTCAGAGCCCTGTTCGCCGAGGTCGGATTCATCGATTACCGAAGCGACCTACGCTCGCTCGTCGATCTGCACGGCGACGTGACGTCGGTGCTGGGATGGTCCGAGGCCAGCGCCTTCGGCAACTTTCTTGGCGGCTTTTCGCCGGCGGAGCGGGCAGCGATCGACGCGGCCTTTGCAGCGCTAGTCGAGGCGAGGCGTACCCCGGAGGGCCTGCGCCTGGAGCGATATCTGCGTTTCGCCTTCGCGCGAAAGCCGAGGTCGCGAACGACTCCATCCGCCTCCTAGTTTCTCCGGCAATCGCATCTGGACATTCGAACCATGAGCAATCAACGGCAGCTTGTTCTCAATCTCTTCATCTATCCCGGCGGCCACCACGAAGCCGCGTGGCGCTACAAGGGATCGTCGGCGGAACGCATCCTCGACATCACCTTTTACCAGGAGCTGGCGCAGCGGGCCGAGGCCAGTAAATTCGACGCCATCTTCTTTGCCGACGGTCCGGCCCTCGCCGACAACGTTCGCTATGCCCAGCGCTTTCGCTTCGAGCCGATCACCTGGCTGGCTGCGATTGCCGCAGTGACGAAACGCATCGGCCTCATCGCAACCGCGTCGACCACTTATACCGAGCCTTACAACCTCGCGCGCCTGTTCGCCTCGCTCGACCATCTGAGCCAGGGTCGCGCCGGCTGGAATATCGTGACGACCAGTGCGCCACAAGCAGCGCAGAACTTTGGCCTGCCCGAACACCCCTCGCATCACGAACGCTACGAGCGCGCCCGCGAATATCTCGACGTGATCTCGCGGCTCTGGGACAGCTGGGAGGATGACGCGCTCGTCAACGACCCCATCTCGGGCATTTTTGCCGATACCAACAAGATCCACACGCTCGACCATGTCGGCAAACACTTTCGCGTGCGCGGCCCGCTCAACATTTCGCGCGTGCCGCAAGGCCGGCCGGTCTATGTCCAGGCCGGCGCCTCCGACGACGGCCGTGCCTTCGCCGCCCACTTTGCGGAGGCGATCTTTACCGCGCATCAAACCGTGGACTCGGCGAAGGCGTTCTATACCGACATCAAGCGCCAGGCCCGCGCCTTCGACCGCGGTCCGGATGAGATCAAGATCCTGCCGGGCATTAGCCCTTTCATCGGCAGCACGCAGGCCGAGGCGGACCGGCTCCAGGACGAATTCAACGCGCTGATCCAACCGGAATATTCCCTGACCCAGCTGCGCCAAATGATCGGCGTCGATCTCACCGGATATGATCTCGACGGCCCCGTCCCGCGCCATCTCATCGACACCGCGAGCGCGCGCGGCGTTGCCAGCCGCTTCAAGCTGGTGGTCGACATCGTCGACCGCGAGAAGCCGACCATCCGCCAGCTGGTGCAGCGCCTCGCCGGCGCGCGCGGCCATTGGGTGATTGCGGGCACGCCGGAAAAGATCGCCGACAACATCCAGACCTGGTTCGAGGGCGGTGCGGCGGACGGATTCAACGTGATGCCGCCCTGGCTGCCCGGCGGCTTCGACGTCTTCGCCGAGCAGGTCGTCCCGATCCTGCGCAAGCGCGGCCTGTTCCGCGAGGACTACACCGGTACGACGCTCCGCGAGCATTACGGCCTGGCGCGTCCCGCCAGCATCTACTCCAACGCGGTCAAGGCGATCGCCTGACACCGCTTCCGCACTGACATCCCAACTCGAGACCAGTAAGAAGACATGAAGACAGCGTTGTTTCTCCTCTCCGGCCTTTTGGCTCTTTCCCCTTTCGCCGCCGAAGACGCCTTGGCACAGCAGCCCGCGAAGCCGGAGCTCCGGGTCGGCTTCGTGCCGGGACCGTATATCGACGAGTTCAAGATCGGCGTCGAGCCCGAGCTGAAGAAGAAGGGCTACAAGATCCGCTATGTCGAGTTCTCGACCGGCCTTGAAGCCAACAATGCGGTATTCAAATCCGAGATCGACGCCAATGTGATGCAACACACGATCTTTCTCGATTCCTACAACGAGCGGCAGAAGACCGATCTCGTCGGCATCGTCCACGTCCCCACCCCGCCGATGGGCCTCTATTCGAAGAAGCATCCGCTGGGCACGCCGATCAAGCCGGGCTCGAGCGTCGCCGTGCCGAACGATCCGGTCAATCTGCAGCGCGCGCTGTGGGTGCTGCGTGACCTCGGCCTGATCGAGATCCGTGATAGCAAGTCGGTCGACGTCACCGAGCTCGATGTCATCAAAAATCCCGGCGGCATCAAGATCGTGCCGCTCGAGGCCGCACAGGCGCCACGGGCGCTCGACGACGTCGATTTCGCCGCCGTACAGGGCAATTTCGCGATCTTCAGCGGGCTGAAGCTGACCAACGCCTTTGCGCTGGAGAAGATGACGACGCCCTACATCAACGTCCTCGCCGTGAAGAAGGCGAATGCAAACGCAGAATGGGCTCAGGACATCGTCGCCGGCTACAAATCGCCTGGGTTCAAGGCGGCAATCCAGGCCGACCGGTTCTATGACGGCTTCACTTTGCCTGATTACATGAAGTGAGCGAAGCGCATGTTCGATTTCACGCTTGAATGGGCCAGCCGCCGCACCGCCGCCGAGCGCGCGATCGACGCGCGAGCGATGACCGATAAGCTTCGTTTCCAGGAGGCTTTCGTCCTCCCGCTGGTCTTGCTGATCATCTTCCTGTTCGCACTGGGCATCGTGACAGGAGCTCATTTGAACGGACGAGCAAACCACGCTTTGCCGTATCTCGTGTCGGGGGGCATGGGTATGCCCATGCTCTATCCCGCATCGGAGTCCTGTCGCAGGCCATCGAACCTCGGTTCCCTGCCGCGGCTCCGGCAGGCTGAAGTGCTTGCGCTACTGACGGCCGACTAGCGGCAAGACTATGCCTTCCATGCTTTCGGCGCGGCGATGGATATCAAAATCATCCATCTCAGCCGAGCATCGTGGAATTTTCCAGCCGCGCTCGCGACGACGCCAGCATGATTCAACCAAACTGATTCCGACGAGTGTGTCGCAATGTTCAATTCCACCCCTGCCGTGATAGCTTTTCCGGGTTCTCGTCCTACACCGTCGTCCGGAGTGAATATGAGCTACGTCATCTCGCTGCATTCAGGCTTCGCTCGTTTGATCGAACAGGCACGTGGATGGTTCCCGCGCTCGCTGCGACCACGGACAGGCGGCTCGGATAACACGCAGGACGATCTCTACGAGATCTTCCTGTTCGGGCCCCACGGCTGACGCCCGGCAACGCGTCCAACTTTTCATCAAACTGAGGTTTATGACATGACCGACGCTGCGTTGCAGCTCGCCGAGACTGGCCGCCGCCTCGACGCCATCGACCGCAAGATCCTGACGGTGCTTCAGGAGGATGCTTCGCTCTCGGTGGCCGAAATCGGCGACCGGGTCGGCCTGTCGTCCACGCCCTGCTGGAAGCGCATTCAGCGGCTCGAAGCCGACGGTGTCATCCTCAAGCGCGTTGCGCTGGTGGACCAGAACAAGATCGGCCTCGGCCTTTCGGTGTTCGTCTCGGTGGAGAGCGCGGATCACTCCGACGTCTGGCTGAAGCGTTTCGCCTCAGCAGTCAGCGCAATGCCAGAGGTGATGGAATTTTACTGGATGGCCGGCGACGTCGACTACATGCTGCGCGTCGTCATTCCGGACATGCCGAGCTACGACGTGTTCTACAAGAAGCTGATCCACGCCGTCCCGCTCAAGAACGTCACCTCGCGCTTCGCGATGGAGAAGATCAAGTCGATCACGGCGCTGCCGGTGCCGCCGATTGCCGTGGAATAAGAGCCAACAAAAGACGAGCCAATTCCACGCGACGAATTGACAGATCGCGAACCGAGGCATCCTTAGACGACGGCGCCGTAAATCCTCTCGTTTCTGGTTGGATTGGAGTGCGTGGTGAGATTTGGCGCTTCTATCTGCGCACTACTGCAATCGCCCGCCGCTACGCCACATGTACCCGATCTCAGACATTCGTATCGTAGCGCCTGCTGAGCGCTTCGATCCACCTTTGAACGCCTGCTCACACTGGCTTTGACGGGATTTTTCTTGATCTCCCAGTGCACACGCCACTATCTAATCTATTGAAGGACTTTAATTCTCGCTCCGGTCCATCATGGGCGCCACGGCTTCCAACGTCACTGATCTCGTCGGCACGAGCAATCGCATCGAAGGCCGTGTCTGACCTATTCCGTTTCACCCAAGACCGCGCTACCGACGCAAGCTTCGCGCGTATTCTCGATCGCCAGCATGCCGTTCTCCAGCGCTCGGCTCTCTGCAGAATGTCTTTTCAATTTGGTGATGCGCCGCGCGACATAATGCGCCTGAGAGGACCGTCTCGACGCCGAACTCGGGTTGACGCGCGAATGAAGCGGCAATCGTTGCGCTGTTCGGTCACGGGCAAACCCAGATCGGGCGCGTTCGCAATGAAAACAAAATGACCATCGCGTCCACTGCCCCGCCCCCGACGCTTTTGTTGTCTGTCCCATGTGAAATTTGGAATGGCCAGGTCCCTTTGTTTCGCTTCTCCTACGCGGAAACGCTGATCGTGCCGTAACGCTTTCGCGAAACGGTGACCTGATCGCGCATCAATCATCAGGGGCTCTTCATGACCGCACGTTTCCCAATGTTCTCGCTCTCCCGGCGCCGCCTCCTCGCTGCGGCCTCCGTGATTGCAGCAGCGACCGTGACGGCAACGGCGGGCCTCTCTCCGGCGCGAAGTGCCGGCGCTCCACCGAGCGGCGGCGACATCACCTTCCTCATCGACTCGCTCGGCAGCACCTGGATTCCGAACAACAGCGCAATCTCCAGCTTCCAGGGCCACATCTGGGGCCACGTGACCGACAAGCTCGTCTATGTCGATGCCGACGGCAAGGTCAGCCCCTGGATCGCCGAAAGCTGGGAGCAGAACGGCGAGGCCACACAGTTCACCCTGCGCCTCAAGAAGGGTGTGACCTTCTCCGACGGAACACCGCTCGACGCGTCAGCCGTGGTCGCCAATCTCGACATCTGGCACGCAGGCCGGCGGAACGAGGGGATCAATCCGATCGGCCTCTTCCCGAAGACTTACGACCACGCCGAGGCGGTCGATGCAGCCACCGTGAAGGTTGTCTTCAAGGCGCCGACGCTCGGGTTTATCCCGACGCTCGGCTATCACGGCTCGATCCTCATCTCCCCGAAAACGATCGCGCAGCCCGCCGCCCAGCAGGCTGATCTGGCCAAGACATCCGGCAGCGGCCCGTATGTGGTCGCTTCCTGGAAAGAGGGCGACTTCGTCAAGCTGGTCAAGCGCAAGGACTACAATTGGGGGCCGGCAGCCGTCGCCCACACCGGTCCGGCCTACCTCAACTCGATCACCTACAAACTGGTGACCGAGCCGTCGCTGCGGGTCGCCGCTGTCCAGTCGGGACAGGCCGATGTCGCCTACAGCCCCTCACCGCAGGAACTGAAATCGCTCAAGGAAGCGGGCTTCACGATCGCAACCCCGCGCTATCTCGGTTTCGTCAACGGCCTCGCGATCAACACCAAGCTGGAGCCGTACAATGACGTGAAAGTGCGCCAGGCTCTTCAAGCCGGCATCAACCGGAAGGAGATCATCGACACCGTCTATACGCCCGACTGGAAGCTGGCGACGTCCTTCATCCAGAGCAACGTGCCGGGTGCAACCGACCATAGCGAGCTCCTGGCCTACAATCCCGGCAAGGCGGAGAAGCTTCTCGACGAAGCCGGCTGGATCAAGGGTGCTGGCGGCATCCGGACCAAGGACGGCAAGCAGCTGTCGCTGACGCTCCACTCCAACCCCTATCTTGCGACGGCAAAGTCGATCGACGAGCTCATCGCCCAGCAACTCGGCAAGCTCGGCTGGAAGGTCACCATTCGCGCCTACGACGTCGTGACGTTCGGCGAGAAGGTCCGGTTCGGCGGGCCGGCCGTGCCGGCCTACGAGGTGACGCGCAGCTTCATCGACGCCGGCACGGTGGCCAGCATCCTCACCGACGCCAACAACGGCGAGAACTGGTTCAACCTCGGCGACAGCGACAAGAAGCTCAATGAACTGCGCGACAAGATCGCCGGCGCTGCCTCTTTCGGCATTCGCAATCCGCTGCTCGACCAGTTGCAGACCTACGTTCTCGAGCAGGGCTATTTCATCCCGCGCACGCAGATCGTCCAGCGAATCTACGTGCAGTCCCCGAAGCTCAAGGGGGAGGTCTACAACGGCATCGCCTACGCCAGCTATTACACGGCAACGATCGGCGAGTAATCCGCAGTGCAAACAAGCAGCGTGAGGAGGCGACCGGCATGAGAAGCGCCTACCTGTCCTATGCCGCGAAGCGCTTCGCCCAAGCCGTCGTCGTTATCCTGCTGGCTTACGTCTTCACCTTCGTCGTCGTCAGTATTTTGCCTGGTGACCCCATCACCAACGTGCTGCGCGACCCGCAGAATGGATTCAGCGAGGATCAGATCAAGGAGATCATCGCCGCCCAAGGCCTGGACCGGCCAATTCCGATCCAGCTGTGGGCGTCCTTGTCCAACTTCATGACCGGCGACCTCGGCCTGTCGATGCGATCCAACCGGCCTGTGACAACTCTGATCGCCGAGGTTCTCCCTTCGACACTGATCCTTGCATCCGCAGCTTTCGCCATCGCGCTGCTGCTGGCGGCCACGATCGCCTACGGCACCCAGTTCCTTCCGAAACGGTTCGGCCAGGGCTTGCTGCGTGGCTTCCCATCGTTGTTCCTGTCGGTGCCGAACTTCGTGATCGGCCTGGTGCTGATCCACATCTTCGGCTTCCAGCTCGGGTTCTTTCGCGTAATCGCGCCGGACAGCTTCTGGGCGACCTTCTTCGCCGCGGTCGCGCTCGGCATCCCCATCTCCGCACGGATCACCGAGGTGCTGATCGCGAACCTCGACAACGAGTCCGAGCAGGAATACGCCGCCGTTGCGCGCAGCCGTGGGCTCGGGCAGATGCGCCTCTTTGCCAAGCACCTGCTCAAGCCGTCTTCGCTCCCGGTCATCACCGTCATCGCACTCGCCATCGGTGAGCTGCTCGGCGGTTCGCTGATCACCGAGACGGTGTTCGGACGCACCGGCATCGGCAGCCTGGTGCAGCGTTCGGTGAGCACGCAGGACCTGCCTGTCCTGCAAGCGGTCGTCTCGCTTGCGGCAGTGGTGTTCGTGCTCGTCAATTTGATCGCCGACCTCGTCTACCCGCTGCTGGACCCGCGCGTGAAGCTGATCGGCGGTCGCAAGGTCCGCCCGACCACCGCCGACGAGAGCTCCACCAATCTTTCCCAGGCGGTGACGCCATGACTGCCGTCTCCGTCTCGCCGGCCTCGCGCATCACGGCGATCAGCCGGCTGACAGCCCTTCGCGTGCCGCCAACCGTCGCGCTCGCATTCGCGGTCATCCTGATCGTAATCGCCTGGTCGCTCGCGCCGAGCTTGTTCACGAGTCATGATCCCGCCAGCGGCGTCCCCGCTGACAAGCTGCTCAGCCCCAGCGCAGCGCATTGGTTCGGCACCGATCACCTCGGTCGCGACCTCTATACCCGTGTCGTCTATGGCACGGCCTCCTCGGTGACGAGCGCGCTCATCGCGGTCGTCATCGCCGCGGTTGCCGGCGGGCTCATCGGCCTCCTGGCCGGCTTCCTCGGCGGCTGGGTGGACATCGTGCTCGCCCGCCTGGTGGATGTGCTGCTGGCGATCCCGAACTTCCTGCTGGCGGTCATCGTCGTCACCGCGATCGGTTTCGACACCACAAACGCTGCGGTTGCGACCGGCGTCTCGGCGGTCGCCGTGTTCGCGCGGGTGATGCGCTCGGAAGTGATCAAGACCCGGCAGGCCGTTTTCGTCGAGGCGTCGTTCCTGATGGGCGGCTCGCGCTGGCACATTCTGTTGCGGCACGTGCTGCCGAATGCATCGCGCTCGGTGCTCCCGCTCGCGGTGCTGCAGTTCGGCCTGTCGATCCTGGTGATCGCCAGCCTTGCTTTCCTCGGCTACGGCGATCCGCCTCCCGCCTCCGACTGGGGCCTGCTGATCTCGATCGGCAAGGACTACCTCAAATGGCCGTGGCTGGTGTACGCCCCCGCCTTCGTCACGATCGCGACCGTCCTCTCCGCAAACAGGATCAGCCGATGGCTCCGCAAGACAGACTGACCGCCACGTTCACCCGCGCCGACCGCGTCGCGCCGACGCCGCTGCGGTCGATTCCGCAGCTCCGGGTCGACGGCCTGTCGGTCTCCTATGGGCCGCACGAGGTCGTAACCAACGTGAGCTTTGAACTCGGCCGCGGCGAGAGCCTCGCCCTCATCGGAGAGTCCGGTTCCGGCAAGTCGACGATCGCCCGCGCGGTGCTGCGGCTGCTCCCCAGCGGCGGGCACGCCACCGGCCGCGTCGCGTTCGACGGCCAGGAGGTGCTCGGGATTTCCGAGCGCGGCTTCCGGCCGCTGCGGGGACGAGCCATCGGGTTCGTCCCGCAGGACCCCGCCAACTCACTCAACCCGGTGCGGACGATCGGTGCCCAGGCGCAGGAGGCGGCTGCGCTGCTCGACGAGCCCGACAAGGCGATCCGCAAGCAGCTCATCCTGGAGACGTTCGCCCAGGTTGGGCTCGACACCCCCCTGCGTGTCTACGACTCCTACCCGCACCAGCTGTCCGGCGGCATGCTCCAGCGCGTGCTGATCGGCCTTGCGATCCTGCCACGGCCGGCACTGCTGGTCGCGGACGAGCCGACCTCCGCGCTCGACGTCACGATCCAGAAGCGGATCCTCGACCTGCTCACGCGGCTGCAGCACGATCTCAAGATCAGCCTGCTGCTCATCACGCACGACCTTGCGATCGCCGCCGAGCGAGCGGACTCGCTCGTGGTGCTCAAGGACGGCGTCATCCAGGAGGCTGGCCGGACCGCCTCCGTCTTCTCCTCGCCGGCGTCGGCCTACGCAAAGAAGCTGCGCGCGGATGTCCCGGCCCTCAACCCCGACCGTTACGCCGCACTGCGCGACACGGGCTTCCGTTCCCTCAAGACCGGCCAGGCACCGAAGATCGAGGTCAGCGCCGTCACGAAGACCTTCACAGTCGACGGCAAGGCGCTGACGGCCGTCGACGATTTGTCGTTCAACGTCCCTGCTGGCACCACGCACGCGCTGGTCGGCGAATCGGGCTCGGGCAAGACCACGACGGTTCGGCTGCTGCTTGGACTGGAGGGACCCGACACCGGGAGCATCTCGGTCGCAGGCGAACAAATCACCGGCCGCTCGCCCGAGGCACTGCGGACGGTGTGGCGCCACCTTCAGCTGGTCTACCAGAACCCCTTCACCTCGCTCGATCCGACCTGGACGATTGAGCGGCTCGTGCGCGAGCCGCTCGATCGATTCAAGATCGGAACGCGAAAGGAACGGGATGAGCGCGTCCGCGAAGCGTTGGCCAATGTCGGACTTGGCGAGCACCTGCTCTCCCGCAAGCCCGGAGCCCTGTCAGGTGGCCAGCGCCAGCGCGTGGCCATCCCCGGTCGCTGGTCCTCAAGCCCGACGTGATCGTGCTCGACGAACCCACCTCCGCGCTCGACGTCAGCGTCCAGGCCGGCATCGTCGAAGTCCTGCTCTCGCTACAGGCTACTCTGGGCCTGACCTACGTGTTCGTGTCTCATGACCTGGCGCTGGTGCGTCAGCTCGCCCACACCGTCTCCGTGATGCATCGCGGACGCATCGTCGAACACGGGACCGTCGCCGACATCTTCGACAACCCTCAGCAGCCCTATACGAGGTCGCTGCTGGCGTCGATCCCGTCGGGTGGCAACGATGTCGCACACATGCGCACGCGCGCCTTCGGTTGATCATGACCGCGGATTGAATAAGCCGCGGAAGGCCCCTGCCCGCTCAGTTCTCATCATCCAGTGCGAGCACGGCAAAGCTCGCGAGCCAGTGCTCTCCCATGTAGTGACCGGCGATATGGGGGAGGCCTGCGGCCAGATGCTCGCGCGCCGCTTCGTGAGCAACGACGCGGCGGGGGTCGCCTGCCGGCAAGGCGTCGCCGAGAGAGCGCCAGCACCAGGCGCGGCTGAGATTGAGTCCGTCGAGATGAGCGATCTTGCCGTCGGTGCGATCGGTGACCGTCGCAGGCTTGAACAGCGTTGCCGGCCGCTGTTCGACCAGCCGCGGCAGAAACCGATCGAACCAGGGCAGGAACGCGTCCGGAGGCAACAGCCGCCGCATGCATTCGGCCTCGATAAGAGCCGAGGACTGGAAGTCGTCGCCGCTCGGCTCCCCCCAGGCGGGGCAGTCGGTGTCCTCACCATACCAGCGCTGGCCAGTCTCGTGCAGCAACCTGGCGAGCGCTTCATCCTTTTTGATGCCGGCGTAGTCTGCCGCCATCCGCAGGCCAAACGCCGTATTGAAATGCGTGCCGACGCGTACGGGATAGAACGCCAACGGCAGGAAGTCGCGAAAGCGTTGCGCGATGACCTCGGCCAGCGGCGCGAGATTGCGGCTCCAGCGATCGTCAGGCTGGAGCGCCAGTTCAGTCGCGAGCTTCAGGAGCCAGGCCCAGCCATACGGCCGCTTGAAGCCGCGGGCAGTCGGGCGGGCGAAGTAAGCACGTTCGGCGGCGACCTTCTCGGGCACGAATTGCGTATCGAAGAGAGCGCGGATGTCGGAAGCTGCCGCAAAGTCGGGAAACCTGCGCAGCAGTCGCGCCAGCATCCAATAGCTGTGGACGCAGGAATGCCAGTCATAACTGCCGTAGAAGATCGGATGCAGCTGGCTCGGCGTGCGGGCATCCGCAGGTTCAGCCAGCGCGTGGTCAACGTTATTGGGATATTCGCGCCCGACATGGCTGAGCGCGATGTTGGCAAAATGCGAGGCATGTTCGCGGGTAAGACGGGGCGTGGTCACGGCTTGGCCTTTCCAGTGTTCCGGCCGATCAATGTCTCGATCAGGCGCGGCAGGAGGTAGATCGGAAATTGCGTCGCGGCGAAGTATAGCGCCATGCGTGGCGAGGCGGCAGCACCCAGCGCCGACCAGACCAGGCCGACATTACGGTTGCCGAGGATGAGCCCGACGGTCAGCCGCTGGCCCAAATTGCCCGGCAGCAGCACGGCACCAGCTGCTTGAAGGGCGATATTGCAAGCGAAGGCGAGCCCGAGGCAGAGCATGGCGGCCTGCACATCTGCCGCGATCTGCGCGCGAATGCCAGCCATCGTCGCCACCGCAAAGACGAGAAGCGCCGCGACGATGATCCCGTCGACCATCCCGCCATGGGCCGCCAGCACCGGGGCTGCATGCCGGCGGACCAGGAAAGCCACCCCTTCGGCGCCGCCAATCAATAGCGCCAGACGAAGCGCGAGCTCGAGCGCGCTGATCTCGAGCCCGCCGAACCAGCCTGCAAGAAGCGGCACGGTGACCGGAGCCAGCACCATGGACAACACCGTCACCACGAGCGGCACCGCACCGTCGAGCCCGAGCATGCGTGCCACTGCTGCCGTTCCGCTCGATGGCGGCGCCGAGACGGCGAGCACCGCCGCAAGCGCGATCTCCGGACCAAGGTTCAAGGCGTGACCGGCAACACCGATCACGAGCGGACAGGCCACCATGACGACAGCCGGCAAGAGCACGGAAAGCGATGGCCGTCGCAGCGTTGCGACGACGGCCTGACTGTCGATCCGCAACAGCGTTCCCAGCACGATCAGGAAGATCGTGATTGGCATCAGGGGGTGAGCGAGGTCCGCAAGAGCCGGAAAGGCCAATCCAAGCAGGACGCCAAGCGCCAGCAATGTCGGTCCGCGCGGGATGAAGTGCAGGAGTGAGGATCGCATACGCCGCGCCCAATCATGTCGTCTTCGCCAGAAGACCACACCCCGCATCATTCTTGAAATCGATTGTTATTATATCTATCATCGTTCAAATGAATTTGGTTTCCGTCGACCTCAACCTCCTGGTCGCCTTCGAGGCGCTGATGGAGGAACGCCATGTGACCCGCGCCGGCCAGCGCATCGGCCTGGCGCAACCGTCCATGAGCAGCACGCTGACGCGGCTGCGTGCGCTGTTTGGCGATGAGCTCTTCGTGCGCTCGGCCTCCGGCATGCAGCCGACGGCCAAGGCGCTGGCGCTGGCGCGGCCGATCAGCGACGCTCTGGGGCAGATCAGGGGCGTGCTCGAACCGACATCAGCCTTCAATCCGGCAACAGCCCGCCATCGCCTGTCTATTGCGGCGACCGACTATGGCGACCTCGTCGTGGTGCCGCGACTGGTCGAGGCGTTGCGGCGGGAGGCGCCTGGTATCGATCTCGTGGTGCGCCCCATCATTGATCCGGCCGCGAGTGTCGCAAGCCTGGAACACGGCGATGTCGACGCGCTGATAGGTGGCCATCTTCCCGCTTCCCCGCGCATCATCCGATCCACGCTTTTCACGGAGAGTTTCGTCTGCATTCGCGACGCCAAACGCGCCAAACTGAAAGCCCGTCTCACCAAGGACGATTACACGCGGCTTCCGCATGTGCTGTTCTCCTCCGCCGGCGGCGACGGGCTTCCCGGCGCAATCGACACGATGCTGAGCCGGCACGGACGCAAGCGCCGGACCGCAATCACGCTCGCCCATGTCGTCGCGGTGCCGTTTGCCGTCGCCGGCACCGATCTCGTGGCAACCATGGCCGAGCGCGTCGCGCGCCGCTTCGCGACAGCCGCCGGCGTATCTGTCGTTCCGATTCCCTACGATGTGGAGCCATTCACCATCGACCTTCTCCACACGCGCCGCGCCATGGCCAATCCGGCGCTGCGCTGGTTCATCGAACTGGTCAATCGCGTCTGTGGGACGCTGTAGCGATCGGCGGGCCGGCAGCAGGCTGCTATTTCCGCTCAATCAGCTGCGCGATCTCCCAGACATGGCCTGAGGGGTCGGCAAAGGACGCAGTTCGTCGCCCCCACGGACGGTCGATCGGGCCATTGAGCAGATCGACGCCAATCTCCCGCAGGGATGAACAGACCTGGTCGACGTCGACGACCCTGATCGTCAGGAGTGCGCGCGCCCCTGCGGAGGACTGCGCGACACGCAGCGGCTCGACAAGCGGCGGTGCCTGAGACGCGTCGAGAAGATTGACCAGGAGCCCGCCAAATCGAAGCACGGATGAGACCGCATCCTCCCAGACCGTCTCGGACGCGAAAACCTTGGCGTAAAACGCTTTCGACGACGCAATGTCATCGACGAACAATGTGATGACTTCAACTTCGCTTGGCAGACCATTGACCATGTCGCCCTGCTCCTCACCGTTGCTGCGGCAGCCTGCACAAGCGTGACAAGCCGCCTGCCGCTATATCTCACGATGTTAGAGCATGGCGCAATTCGGCTAGCCGGGTCATCGGCCCGGCTCGGAAGCCTCGATCCCTAATTGAATAGATCCGGTTCCGCCTCGGTGATCCAGTCCCACAACGGCTGGAAGCTGAAATAGCCGCCCTTGTGCGTTCCGACCTGCCGCGAGGTCAGGCTGGCGATCTCGTGCGGGATCGGCTTTGGCGTTCCGGCGGCTTCCGCAAGCAGCTGGGCGCGCGCAGCATTGTCCATGGCGATGTACCACCAGGCGGCAGCCTCGATAGTCGGTCCGACCGTGAGCAGGCC
This sequence comes from Bradyrhizobium sp. S3.7.6, assembly GCF_054061875.1. Lineage (NCBI taxonomy): Bacteria > Pseudomonadati > Pseudomonadota > Alphaproteobacteria > Hyphomicrobiales > Nitrobacteraceae > Bradyrhizobium > Bradyrhizobium sp. S3.7.6. Next base: position 6,505,803 of record NZ_JBSSEQ010000001.1, read on the forward strand.
GTGGTTCTGCAAGATGGCCGCCTTCTTCGATCCCAGCGCGTGCGCGATCTTGCGGCCCTCTTCCGCCTCCAGCACGACGCCGGAGAACGGATCGAACAGCACGTGATCCTCGTAGAAGGTGCAGGAGTCCTGCGTCAGCGGATCGAGCAGGCGGCCGAGCGCCGACCAGGCCTTGCCATAGGTCGAATGGGTGTGCGCGGCCGCGATCACCTCAGGATGCGCGGCGTGGATCGCGGAGTGAATCACGAAGCCGGCCTGGTTGATCGGCTTGTCACCGATCAGGATGTTGCCATCGTGATCGACGAGCTGAAGGTCGGAGACCTTGATCTGACTGAAATGCTTGGACAGCGGATTGATCCAGAACCGCTCGGGGAACTCCGGATCGCGCACGGTGACGTGGCCTGCGAGCCCCTGATCGAAGCCGTAGCGCGAGAACAGGCGGAATGTTGCGGCAAGCCGCTGTTTGCGGTGCAGCCGCTCTTCCTCGAACGTCGCGGCCGGCGTGCGCTCGACCAGAGAGTATTTCTTGGGCTTCTCGACGACCTTGTTCATTGCTGCGGTTTCCTTCTCTAGTACTCGAGATTCTTGTCGAAGACGTCGGCCAGCGCCACGCCATGCGCATAGGCATCGAGGTTGACCAGCGTCTTGTCGGCCAGCCGCTTGGCATCCTCGCCACCCGTCCATGACACATGCGGGGTCAGGACGACCTTGGGATGGCGATAGATCGGATCGCCCTCCGGCGGCGGCTCGGGATCGGTGACGTCGAGCGTCGCGCCGGCAATCCGCCCCTCGTCGAGCGCCTGCAACAGCGCACTCTGATCGACGATCCGCCCACGCGCGACATTGATTAGGTGCAGCGACGTCTTGGCCCGCGCCAGCACATCGGCGTTGATCAGACGCGCGGTCTTGGTCGTCGCCGGCAGAGCAAGGACGAGATGATCGGAAACCGCGACCAGTTCCTCGATGCTATCAACCGGCTGGATGCCCGGAAGGACATATGGCCAGGCCGAGCGCCTGAGAACCCTGATGTTGACACCGAACGGCTTGGCCCGCTCGGCGACTGCGCGGCCGATCGCGCCGAAACCGGCAATCCCGATCGTCTTGCCGGTGAGCGAGCCCAGCGGACTGATCTTCCACTGCTCGCGGCTGCTCGGCCGGATGTCATGGATGCGCTTCTCGAAGCCGAGAATCGCCGCAAGGACGTATTCCGCGATCGGATCAGCCGAGATGCCGCGGCCGACCGTGACCACGGGACCGTCGAGCAGCCACGCCGGAAAGAAATCGACTCCCGTCGATGCGGTCTGGATCCAGTGCAGGCCAAACGGCCAGCCGGCCGGCTTCTCCGCAGGCGCCTTGTGCCAGCCCACGAGCGGCCGCGTCAGCAGCACGTCGGCTTCGGGAGCAACCTCCCAGGGCGCGCGATCGGCGGAATGATCGATGATCAGCGGGCGCGACCAGTGATCGACCAGCGCCGCACGAATGTCCGGGCCAAGCTGATTGACGATGATCGGCGATCGCACGCTGGTGGAGGCGCGCTGGTTTTCAACTCGGGGAGTGTTCATGTCACGCAGTCACGATGGCAACGATCCGGATATGCTAGGCGTTTGCGGCAAGATAGTCCTTTCAAAGATGACGGGTGTCTTGCAACAAGAGGACGACGCGCTTCGGCAAGACAAAAGGATTTGTCTCTGGAGCCCTGGCGCCTCTGCGGGGGCTCGCGCCCGACGCGGCAAAGGCTCGAACCCGAGCCCTGCTGATTAAGAGCCAGTTGGTCCCATCCCAGGACGTCGCGTCATTGATCGACTAGGTCGCAGTTAGCTGCGTGAGTGCAAAGAAGCTGCGCTTTCCGCGACCAATCCGCCTGCTGAAAAACGCCTGCTCACATTGGCCTGCGCAAATTTTTTTCTCGATCTCCCGGTGCATACGTCATGCACACGCCGCCCCTTAACTGATTGAAACAATCTAACCCTCGCTCCAATCCATCACGGGCCACTTTCTAACAACAGCGAAGAAGAGCGAGCCCTGTCCAACGTGAACCGCTCGATGCCGCAGTCGGTCGTCGCGGCGCTTCCTGTTCAGGAGTCGAATCCAACGGAGTGACCTCGTGGAACTCGAATACCTCACGCAGGAGGGCGTTTCCGCGCTGGCGCAGCACAAAGCTTAATTTTCGCGACAGCAGGGCATCACTGATCTTCTCGGCCGCCATGATCACGGGAATGTTGGTATTGGCCGTCGGCAGCCGCGGCATGATCGAAGCATCCGCCACGAAGATATTGTCGCTGCCGATCACCAGCCCTTCCGGGGCGACCACCGCTTTCGGGTCGGATGGATCGCCCATGCGGCATGTCCCCACGGGGTGCCAGACGCCGAACACGCTCTGTCGCACGAAGGCTTCCAGCGCGCGGTCGTCCGCCAGCGTCGCCTGGAAGGCCGTGCCGTTGAGCAGCACAAGGCGGATCAAGAGCTGCCTGAGGCCCGCGGGCACGTCGAGCATCGGGCCGAGGATGGAGGCGACGATTCGGTTGGCCGTGCCATACCGGCTCAGCCGCTTGATGCGCGGGGAATAGGAGGCCGGGAAGAAATCGGCCGCCTCGGGGTTGAGCGCGGAATGAACGATAAGCTTCGCGAGCAGCCGGACCGACGCAACCATCCGCTCGAGATCGCGATCGTCGGACAAGAGGTTGAGATCCACGACCGGATAGGTTCTGGGATCGGGCGTCGCCAAGGTGAGCGAGCCGCTCGAATACGGCCGGTTGCACCAGAGGAAGTAGAGCCCGAGCCGCGTGCCCAGCGCGTGCCAGCCGCCACGGGCCGAGGCCGTGATGTACATGTCGGAAGCATCGCAGCCCTGATGTCCCGACGAGAAGCGCATCGCCGCGAAATTGGGACGCCGCCGGGCAAGCGGCAACCGCAACCGCCGCGGCAAATATTGACAGAAGGTCAGCGCGGGATGATCGCGCAGATTGCTGCCGACGCCGGGCAGATCGATCGCCACGGGAATGCCGAGCGCTTGCAGCGCCGCACCCGGGCCGATGCCCGCCCGCATCAGGATCGCCGGCGATTGCAGCGCGCCTGCGGTCAGGATCACGCGGCCGGCGGCGACGGCGAGCTTCTGCCCGCCCCGCGCGACCACGACGCCCGTCGCGCGGCGGCCATCGAGCTGGAGTTGTTCGACCTCGCTGTCCGCCCAAATGATCAGGTTCGGCCGCGCGCGCGTTGCTGCGTCGAGATATCCGGTTGCGGTCGAGACGCGCCGGTCATTGCGATTGGAGAAGGCCGGCGGAAAGATGCCGTCCTCGAACTCGCCATTCTGGTCCTTTCGGAACGGCAGGCCGGTCGCCGACAACGCTTCGCCGGCGGCGTGGCCAAACGGCGGCATCGCCTCGCGCGCGATGCGGCGGATCGGGATCGGGCCGTGCTTGCCATGCAGCGGGCCGTCGAAATCCAGATCAGTCTCGAGCTTGAGGAAGTACGGCAACACATCCGCCCAGCCCCAGCCCCGGGCACCGAGATCGCGCCACTCGTCATAGTCGCGCGGCAGGCCGCGATTGGCCGATTGCACGTTGATGCTGGAGCCACCGCCCATCACCCGGCCCTGCTCGTAGGCGCGGACGACCGGCTTGCCCTCGGCATTGCGGCCGGCGGCCGCTGACAGGCCCGGCCAGATGTATTTGTCGCCGAAGAACAGCGTCATCGGATAGCTGTCGAGTATTTCCGGCGGCGTCGCCTCGGGCGGCGTGTCCATCCCGGCTTCGATCAGAAGCACGCGACGGCTTCCGTCTGCGGAAAGCCGATTGGCGAGCACGCAGCCCGCCGACCCGCCGCCGCCGATCACGTCGTCGAAATGCAGCCCATCCATTCCCGTCTCATCGCGCAATTCGATGGATCGGCGCGGCCACGAATGCGGCCGCGCCGATTTGGCTCAGCGGAAGTTACCCTTGGTCTCGGGGATCACGACCGCCCCGATCAGGTAGATCACGAACACGCCGACCGCGAAATAAGCCAGCGACATCGGGATCTCCGCAGGGCTGCCGCTCACCAGCGAGACGAAGGTCGGCATCATGCCGCCCAGCGCGAAGCCGATGTTCCAGGACAGGCCCGTTCCGCTCGCGCGCAACGCGGTCGGAAAACGCTCGTTGAGGAAGATCAGCACCGGCGCATAGCCGGCATTGCCGATGAAAGCGATGGCGAGCGCATAGAGCGTGATTTGCGTCGTGTCCTTGGTCGCCGCGAGATTGAGATAGCACAGCGGCAGCAGCACCGCGGCCAAGACACCGATGATGAGGAACGTCTTCTTGCGGCCGATACGATCGCTCAGCGCGCCGACCAGCACCGCGGAGAAGAACGCCGACACGCTCGCACCCATCAGGATCAACGACGAGGTCTGGTTCGGGACCGCATTGATGACTTTCAGGAAGCTCGGCAGGTAGCCCGAGGTCAGGTAGTAGCCGGCGCCGCCACCGAAGGTGATGAGAAGGTTGACCAGCAGCACGCCGCGATATTCGCCGGAGAACACGTCCCTGACCGGCGCCTTCGAGACCTTCGCCTGCTTCTTACCCTGCTGGCGCTTGAGCTCCTTGAAGTAAGGCGACTCCTCGAGGTTGCGGAAGATGAACCAGCCGAGCAGCGAGCTCAGCAACCCCGAGAAGAACATGAAGCGCCAGCCCCATACCGCGAAGGCATCGCCGGGGAAGATCGAGGACGTGATCAGGAAGATGAAGGACGCGAGCAGCGCACCGATGCCGGCGCCACCGCCGCCGACCAGACCCGACATCGCGCCGCGCCATTGCGCCGGCACCGACTCGGTGCCGATGGTGTGGGTGGAGGCCACGACGCCGCCGACGAAGATGCCCTGCACCAGACGCAGGATCAGGAAGAGGATCGGCGCGATCACGCCGACCTGGGCGATGGTCGGCAGCAGGCCGAACGCCGCCGTGCTGATGCCGACGCCGATGATGGCGATCAGCATGGCCTGCTTGCGGCCGTGCACGTCGGCATAATGCCCGAACACCGCCGAGCCCAGCGGCCGCATCAGGAGCGTCACGGCGAAAGAGCCGTAGACCGCAGCCAGCGACAGCGCTGGGTTGCTCGACGGAAAGAACAGCGCGCCGACGACCGGCGCCACGTAGAGCAAAATGAACAAATCGAACAGATCCAGCGCCCATCCGAGCACCGATGCGATGATCGCATTGACCATCTGCTTGTTATCCGCCGACGCCTGTGCGCCCGCGGCCGGCATATCCATCTCAGCCATGCTGTTTTACCTCCCCCGTTTTGATAGAGCCGCGGTTCGCGTCATTGCGACCCGCGGCAGTTTTGTCGCGCATCAGCGCCCGGTGAACTTCGGCGGACGCTTGGCGTTAAAGGCTTCGACGCCTTCCTTGAAGTCTTCCGACTGCCGCAGGCGGCTGTAGCAATGGCCTTCGAGCTCGATGGCGATCGCGAGCGTCGAATCCTCGGTGTCGTTGAGCAGCTTCTTGGCGGTGCGCTGTGCCAGCGGCGAGAAAGTGCGGAGCTCGTCGACCAGCTTGTCGGTCGCCTTCTCCAGCTCGGCATCCGGCACACACTCCGTGGAGATGCCCCAGTCGAACGCCTGCTTGGCCGAGATACGCTTGGAGCGCATCACGATGTCCTTGGTGCGGGTGATGCCGACCATCTTCTGCAAGCGAGCCGAGCCGCCCGAGCCCGGGATCTGGCCGAGCTTCTGCTCCGGCAGCGCGTACTGCGTGGTCTCCGAGGCAATGCGGAAGTCGCAGGCGAGTGACAGCTCGAAGCCGACGCCGAAGCAATAACCGCGGTTGGCAACGATCACGGGCTTGGCGCAGCGCGCCGGCGCGGCGATGTTCCAGGCGAGCTTGGAGACGTGCTCGGGGCTCGCCTCCATGAAGCCGCCGATATTGCCGCCGCTGGAGAAATGCTCGCCCTCGCCGCGCACCACGATCACGCGGACGCGCGGATCCTCGTCCAGCGTCTCGAAGGTCAGGCGCAGCTGGTCACGCTGCGGCATCGCCACGACGTTGTAGGGCGGCCGGCCCAGGATGATATCGGCCCGCTCATGCGCCTCATCGATCTCGACCTTGAACCCGTCGAGTTTTGCGAGTCGAGGATCGGTAAAATTGTAGGCTGACGGCATGTTGGTTTCCTTCTGTTGATTGTAGATGAGTGATGATCAGGCGGCGTCTGATGGCGGCAGGCGCTCGGCTTCGTATTCACCGGCGACGAGCAGTCGCCGCAGCAGTTTGCCGACCGGCGATTTGGGAATGGCGTCGACGAAGACGTAGCGGCGCGGCCGCTTGAAATTGGCAAGGCCCGTGGTCCGGCAGAACTGCTCCAGCTCGACGTCCGACACAGGGCGATTGCGCTTGACGAAGGCGGCTACGACCTTGCCCCATTTCTCGTCGGCGACGCCGACCACTGCGACCTCGTCGACCGCCGGATGCAGCGACAGGCAGCTCTCGATCTCGACCGGCGAGACGTTCTCGCCGCCGGTGATGATCATGTCGTCGACGCGGCCGGTGACGAACAGGTCGCCGTCGGGATCAACGAAGCCGGTATCGCCCGTAAAATACCAGCCCTCGCGCAGCGACTTGGCGTCGGCTTCAGGGCGGCGCCAGTAGCCCTCGAAGGCCTCGTCGCCGGCCAGCGTCGCGATGATCTCGCCCTCCTCGCCGACCGCGGCAAGCTCCGCGACCGACTTCGCTCCGATGCGCACGACCTTGACGTGCTGGTTCAGCCCCGCCTTGCCGGCCGAGCCGGGCTTTGCGGCGGCGTTCTGGTCGATCGTAAAGGTGTAGATCTCGGAGCTGCCGTAGTGATTGACGAACAACTCTGGCTTGAACGCCTCGTTCAGCTTCTTGAGAAGGCCGTCGGTCATCGAGGCACCGGCGAAGCCGAGCTTGCGGACGCTGGAGACGTCGGTCCTGGCAAAGGCCTCGTGATGAACGAGGTCGTGATAGAGCGTCGGCACCAGATAGAGGTTGGTGATCTCCTCCTTCTCGATCAGGGCCAGGGCCTGGTGGCTGTCATAGCGCGGCAGGCAGATGAAAGTGCCGCCGATCAGCGACATCGCCAGCAGCGAGCGGACGCCCATGGTGTGGTAGAGCGGCATGACGCCGAGCGTGCGCTCGCCGCGGCCGTAGAGATTTTGCGCGACATGGGCGATCGCCGCGGCGCGTTCGGCGCGATGCCGCCGCGGCACGCCCTTCGGCCGCGAGGTTGTGCCTGACGTGTAGAGCATGATCGACCAGGCATCGGTGCCGACACGCGGCTCGGCGTCCGGCGCGCTGTCCTTGATCAGATCGGCAAAGCTGGTGGCCTCCCCCGTCCCGGGATCGACGGAAACACGCAGCAGCTTGCCTGCCAACCCCGAGCCCTGCACCGCCTCGGCAGAGATATCCTGATAGACGATCGCGCAGGCTTCGGCGTTCTCGATGCAGTAATCGAGCTCGTCGGCCTTGGCGCGCCAGTTGATCGGCGTGATCACGAGGCCTGCGAACTGGCAGGCCCAGTGCAGCGTCGCCGCTTCCCAGTGGTTTTGCAGCAGCGTGACGACGTGATCGCCGGGCTTGAGGCCAAGGCGGTCGAATGACGCCACGAGCGCAGAGATCTTGCCGTACCATTGGCGGTAGGTCAGGCGGAGATCGCCGTCGACAAGCGCAATCGCATGAGGATCGCGCGCGGCGCTGGCCATGAAGCTGCTGGCGAGATCAAGCATCGGACGTCTCTTTTTTGGATGAAGCGAGTTCGGCGGCGGCTTCGAGCGCCGCCTGGATGATCGGTGTGTAGCCGGTGCAGCGGCAGATATGTCCGCTAAGGAGGTCGCGGATCTCGGCCTCGGTCGGCGCCGGGTTCCTGGCGAGATAGTGGTCGAGCGACATCAAAATGCCGGCGGTGCAGAAGCCGCACTGGAGCGCGTGGTTGCGGCGGAACGCCTGCTGCAGCACGCCGAGCCGGTCCGCCGACGGCGCGAGGCCTTCGACAGTCTTGAGCTCGCAACCATCGACCTGCGCGGCGAGCGTGAGGCACGACCGCGTCAGCATGCCGTCGACGACAACAGTGCAGGCACCGCAGACGCCGTGCTCGCAGCCGACATGGGTGCCGGTCGCGCCCAACTGGTGACGCAGGAAATCGGACAGCAGCATGCGCGGCTCGGCCTCGCCCTCGACCGGCTTGCCGTTGAGCGCGAAACGGACGGCATGGCGCTGATCTGCCTTGAGACGGGTCATTGCAGCACCTCGCCGATCAGATCGCGACCGATCATGCGCACGAGGTCGCGGCGGTAGCGCGCGGTGGCGTGGACGTCGTCGCGGGCGCCAAGCTCGTAGGCAAAGTCATTGAGGGCATCGTCGAGCGCGCTGCCCTCCAGCCGCGGCCAGTCGCGCGCGGTCGGAACGTCGGCGACGCCGCCGACTGTGAGGCGCACGCCCGTCGGTGTCTTCATCGCGGCGCAGGCGACGATGGCGAAATCGCCATGGCGTCGCGCGACCTCGCGGAAGACGAAGCGCGATCCCTTGACGGCGGGCAGCGAGATTCCTTCGATCAGTTCGTCATCGGCGCGCGCGGTCAGCATCATGCCGGCGAAGAAGTCCTTGGCGGCAACGCGCCGCCGCCGCTTGGCGCTGCGCAGCAACACCTCGCCGCCGAGCGCAACCAGCGTCAGCGGCATCTCGGCGCTGGGATCGGCGTGCGCGAGCGAGCCGCAGATGGTGCCGCGGCTGCGGGTCTGCATGTGCCCAACCCATGGCAGCGCCAGCGCGACCAGCGGCAGCGCCTCGGCGAGGTCAGGCCATGCCAGGAGGTCAGCCTGGCGCACGCCGGCGCCGATAGTGACGGCATCGCCCTTCCGCTCGATCTCGCGCAGCTCCCTGATGCGCATGATGTCGATCAGCAGTTTTGGCTTGGCGAGGCGCATGTTGAGCATCGCCATCAGCGACTGCCCGCCAGCGAGCACGCGCGCATCGCCACCCTGCTGCGCGAGTCCTTCGAGGACATCGCCAAGGGTTTCGGCACGGAGATAGTCGAATGCGGACGGTTTCATCGGCGTCCCCCGAACAGGCTCGCCACCTTTGCCAGCAGCGCGAAGAGCGAGAAGCCGCCCTCCGCACCACCACCGCCGGCCTTGCGGGCGAGCGCAGTGAAGAACTGGCCGATGATGACGCGCGTCGCGCCGTCGAGCAGGCGACCGCCGATGCTCGCCACCTTGCCGCCGATCGCGGCGTCGTAGCTGTAGGTCAGCTTCGTTCCGCCATTGCCGTCGGGCGCGAGCGTGATGCGCCCCTCGGCATTGCCGAAACCGAGCGCGCCGGTGGCACCGCCGCGCAGGGTGACCGCGCGCGGCGGATCGAGATCGAACAGCTCGACGTCGGCGCGATAACGCCCGCTGACCGGGCCAATACCGAGCGTGACGTCGGCGCGGAAATGCGTGTCGGTGATCTTGTCGACGCGCTGGCAGCCGGGAATGACCGATTGCAGCGTTGCGGGATCGAGCAGCATCGCCCAGACCTGCTCGGGCGCCCCCTTTACCGAGGCCTGCCCCTCACCGCGCAGCCGCCGGTCGCCTTCGCGCACAGGCGCGGCAGTCGCGCCGCCAGCGGGAGGCGGCGGTTCGGCACCGCGCACCAGCTCTGCAAGCCGCGCCGGCACCAGCGGCAAGGTGATATCGGCAATGCCGAGCGCGTCCGCGACTGCATTGGCGAGGCAGACGGGTGTGGACATGCAATTGCCCTCACCGACGCCTTTTGCGCCGAGCGGCGTGAACGGCGACGGCGTCTCCATGTGGATGATCTGCGGCTCCGGCACCTCTGTCGTGGTCGGCAGCAGATAATCGGCGAGCGTTCCCGTCAGAAAGCTGCCGTCCTCGGCGTAGGCATATTCCTCGTAGAGCGCGGCGCCGAGCGCTTGCGTAAAGCCACCGCGGATCTGGCCGTTGACCATGGCGGGATGCAGGATGGTGCCGCAATCGTGCATGGTGACGTAGCGGTCGATTCGCGTCTCCAGCGTCGTCGGATCGATCTCGACGCCGCAGAAATCGAAGATGAAGCCGTGGCAGAGCGAAGAGTTGATGCGGTCGTCCTCGTCGGGCGGCGTCAGCTCCGGCGGCGTCCAGAACACGGTCTCGCGGATGGTCTGGCCGGCATCATCAGGCAGCGAGCCCGGCGACCAATGGCTGAGCGCCGCGACGCGCGAGAACGCGATCCGGTTCTCCGGATTGTGCCTGGAGGCAACGAAGCCTTTCGCAAACACGATGTCGGCGGCTTCGACGTTCAGCTGGCTGGCGGCGATGCGGGCGAGCCTGCCAGCAACGCGCTCGGCTGCGATCTTCGCGGTACCGGCCACGGCTGCGGCGAAGCGGCTGGCGTAATTCCCTGACGCAATCGACCAGGCATCCTTGGCGGTGTCTATCTCGGTGTTGACCCGGATGTCTTTCGGCTGGAGGCCGAAGACGTCGGCAACCACCTGAGACAGCACCGTGCGATGGCCCTGCCCCTGCGGCACGGAGGCGACGTGAACCGTGACGCTGCCGACCGGGTCGAGCCCGACGGTTGCGGTTGCCTGCGCGCCGTTCTTGGGACCTGCCTTGCGGCGCTCGGCCGCCGTCAGCACGGTGGTGATGTAGCCCATGTTGGAGACGCTGGGCTCGACCACCGCGGTGAAGCCGATCCCGTAGAGCCGCCCCTGCGCTCGCGCCTCGTCCCGCTTCGCCTTGAGCGCAGCGAGCCTGCCCTGCTCGACTGCGAGCGCGACGGCTTCCTGGTAGTTGCCGGAGTCGAGCAAGGCACCAGTCGCTGTGCGATAGGGAAACGCGCCGGCGTCGATCAGATTGCGCTTGATGACATCGAGCGGATCGAGGCCAAGGCCGATCGCGATCCGCTGCACCAGGCGCTCCAGTGCGAAATAGACCTGCGGGCCGCCAAAGCCCCGGTTGAGACCGGTCGGCGTCTTGTTGGTGACGACGACGCGGTTGCGGATCTTGACGTGACGGATGTCGTAGGCGCCGGTCAGATTGCCGTGCATGCGGTAGAGCGTGGCAGGCTCAGGCGCGCGCAGATGCGCGCCGCAATCCTCGACCTGGTCCCAGTCCAGCGCGAGGATCTTTCCGTCGGCTGCGACCGCCGCCGACAAAGTCGTCGCGCGGTTGGTCGCCGACACCGACGCGGTCAGATGCTCGAGCCGGTCCTCGATCCACTTGACGGGCCGGCCCGTGACACGCGCGGCCGCGGCGATCAGCACGATATAGGGAAACACGCCCTGCTTGACACCAAAGCTGCCGCCGGAATCCGGCGGCGTACGCAGCCGCAGCCGGTTGCCCGGCACTTTCAACGCGCGCGCAATCACGGTGTGGATGCTGAACGGGCCCTGGAAATTGGCGAGCACCTCATAGGCATCCTCGCCCGCATCGTGCGAGGCGACGACCCCGTAGGTCTCGATCGGCGTGCAGGAATTGCGGGGATAGCGTATGTCGATCGAGAAGCGATGCGGCGCGTCCGCGAAGGCCTTTTCAGGATCGCCGTACCGGAAATGGCGGTCACTGGCGAGATTGCCGGGAAAGCCTTCGTGCAGTACCGGCGCGCCTGATACGAGCGTCCCGAGCGGATCGACGACAGCAGCCCGCGGGCGATACTCGACGTTGATCAGCTCGGCCGCATCCTCGGCGCGCGCACGGTCAGTTGCGACGACCAAAGCGACCGGTTCGCCGACATAGCGCACGCGGTCCATCGCGATCGGCCAACACTCCACCGGCGCCTTCACGCCGACGACGAGGCTCGTGGTGACGGCCTTGACGTCGCTGCCGGTCAGAACGGCTGCAACGCCCGGCAGACGCTTGGCGGCTTCAACATCGATGGAGAGAATATCGGCATGCGCATGCGGCGAGCGCAGGATCGTCGCGTGCAGCGTGCCGGGCTGGACACCGAGATCGTCGATGAAGCGGCCGCGGCCAGAGAGCAGCGCGGCGTCTTCGACGCGCTCGATCGAACGCCCGACCCACGGCTCATCGCCACTTCCCGGATTTGCGGATTTGACCGCCTGCAACATGTCCCGGCATACCTCCCGACGCGTTCTTTGACGCGACGATGACGTTTGTCAGGACTGGGGGTGCGGGAGCCATACCGCCCGCTCTCACGACTTACCAAATCGTCTCATTCGAGAGCGTGCAGCGCAATATCGGCCCGCAAGACTCAACCCGCAAGACGCGAGACATTGCGAAACTCGCGCGGGCTGACGCCGGCGTGATCGCGGAAGAAGCGCGTGAAATGCGCAGGCTCCGGAAAGCCAAAACGCTCGCTGAGCTCGCCGAGCGGTGTGTCCTCGCGCATGACAGCATCGAGCGCGCGCTCCATGCGGACGACGTTGAGATAGAGCTTTGGCGAGACGCCGAGCGAGGTCTCGAACAGGCGGAAGAACTGCGCGCGCGAGAGGCCTGCGCCCTTCACGAACTGATCGACGTTGGCATAGGAATCATGCACGCGCATCGCGTCCATCGCGCGGCGGATCCGCCAGTCGCAGCTCACCGCGCTCATGCCGCGGATCGAGGTCGGGAAGCTGCGCCAGGGCGTGAAGCGCTCGATCACCGCGATCATGAGATCCGAGAGCGTCTGCTCGTGGGTCCGCACCGCATCCGGATTCGCCATCATTTCGGCCGCCAGATGCAGCGTGAGCTGACGGATGCGCGGCGACACCTCGCCCGACGGCCGCTCGAAAAAGCCCGGCGCACCGCTGGCCGCCCAGCCGGGACGGAACTCCTTCAGCCATTCCGGCTCGATATAGAGCGCCATGATCAGCGTGCGCGGACGGTTGGCGTCGTGCACATAGGCATGCGGCTTCCAACCGTCGACGAGCACGGCGGCGGTGTCTGTCAGCGGCGTGACCTGGTCGCCCACAAGAAACTGCGTGTCGGAGCCCTCGACCTTGAGCAGGACGTGGCAGTGATGATGAGCGTGGCGGACCAGCGAACGGTCCATGTCGAGCAGAGCGACCCTGCCGAAAGCGCCATGAGCGATGCGCAGGGCCGTCGACATCAGTTCCTTCCTCCCGGCAGCGTTGCGCTGCAAAATGATTGCTTCATTGGCGCGGCACTATAAGCAGCACCCGCTTCATATTCCAACGGCGCAAACCGACGCAAGTTGCTTCCGAGCGGTAATCCGCTCATGCGCGCGTCTCCGAAAGAAACCGCGCGACCGCAGCGCCGGGGTCGGCCTGCAAGGCAGTGGCGAGATCGACCTCCTCCTCGCCCTTGACGCGAATGCGCTTGAAAGCGAGCTCGGGCGCGTTGACCGGCGCGGTCGCATCGAGACCCATCTTGGCGCTGATGCCGTTGTCGGTGGTCGGATCGAGCTTCGAGCCGAGCGCGCCGGCGACGACCATGAGGTCGCGGTCGGCCTGGAAGCGCGTCGCCACCGCCCATTCGATTTCCTCGGACGAGGAGATGTCGACGTCCTTGTCCACCACGATCACCTGCTTGATGTCGTAATGGGCGCCGAAGGCGCACATCATGATGTTCTTGGGCTCCCCGTCGTTCGCCTTGTCGATCTTGATCGCGAGGTGGTAGCGGCAGGTGCCGCCGCGCGTGAGGCGGACGTCGATCACGCCCGGAAAACTGCGCCGCAGATGCTGGAGCAGCGTCGCTTCGCGCGGCACGCCGCCGAGGATCAGGTGCTCAAAACCGCCGCCCACGATGGTATGGAAGATCGGTTTCGCACGATGCGTGATCGCATCGACCTCGATCACCTCGCGATTGGCGCGCGGACCATAATATTGGGGGAATTCGCCGAACGGACCTTCCGGTTCGCGCACGCCCTGAAGAATGCGTCCCTCGATGACGATCTCCGCGTGGGCGGGCACGCGGACTGAATTGGTGCGACACTTCACGACGTCGACGGGCGCGCCGAGCAGCGCACCCGCAATCGCCATCTCGTCATCGTCAAGCGCGGCGATCGCCTGGGAGGCCAACATCAAGGCCGGATGCGCGCCGATCACGATCGCGATCTCCAGCGCCTGGCCCAGCTCCTCCGCGAGGCGGTAGTAGGAGAAGGTGTGCCGCGGCAGCAGCAGCACGCCGATGCGGTTCTTGCCAGAGATCTGGCAGCGGTGGATCGAGACGTTCTGTACACCGGTCTTCGGGTTGCGCGCGATCAGCAGGCCGGCCGTGATGTAGGGGCCGCTGTCGCGCTCATTGTGCTTGGGCACCGGGAGTTGGCGCAGCAGATCGACGTCCTCGTGGACGACGTCCTGCACCGGTCCGCTCGCGACCTCATGCGTCGGCAGTGGATGGTTTGCAGCAGCCAGGAACCGTGGCAGCAACTGGTCCTCGGTCACGCCGATGGAATCGGCGACCCAGTCGCGTCCGGCGAAGAGATTGGCGACGACGGGAATTTCATGCCCATCGGGGCGCGGGAAGAGCACCGCGCTGTCGCGCTCCAGCCGCTTGGCGACGGCGGCGAGCTCGTCAGCGAGCCCAATGCCCTCGCGGGCGATCGCGAGCTTGCCGCGCTCGGCGAGAAACGCGAGCCAGGCGCGCAGATCGGCGGGCGCGTTCGCGCCTCTCCTCGCAACATTTTCCATTGGCATACGGGTCATTCCTCAGGTCTTCAGGTCAGGGCGCGATCTTGCGCAGCGGCGGCGAGCGGCGCTTGAGCGACTCGTCCTCGCCCCAGCGGCGCACAACGCCGATATCGATGTCGAACAGGTCGAGCACACGGCCGACGGTGTGCTCGACCATGTCGTCGAGGTTCTCGGGTTTTGCGTAGAAGGCCGGCACGGGCGGGGCGATGATCGCGCCCATCTCCGACAGGGCCGTCATCGTCCTGAGATGCCCGGTGTGCAGCGGCGTCTCGCGCACCATCAGCACCAGTCGCCGGCGCTCCTTGAGCACGATGTCGGCAGCGCGGGTCAAAAGCGTCGTGGTCACGCCGGAGGCGATCTCGGACATCGAGCGCATCGAGCACGGCGCCACGATCATGCCGGCGGTGCGGAACGAGCCGCTGGAGATCGCCGAGGCCATGTCGTCGATCGCATGGCAGACATTGGCGAGCTCCCTCACCTCCGCGATCTTCAGGTCGGTCTCGTAGGCAAAGGTCAGCTCAGCGGTCTTCGACATCACCAGATGCGTCTCGACGCCGGCATTGCGCAGGAGCTGCAGCAGGCGAACGCCATAGGTGACGCCGGAGGCGCCGGAAATGCCGATGATCATCCGTTTGGGTGTGGCGTCCTGCATATGTCTGATTTCGCTCCCAGACGGCGCGGCCCTCGAGGCCTCGCGGTCCGCCACGAGACTAGGCAATCCCACCCATCACTACAAATAATGATTGATTATATCATCCATCATCTGTGATGATGGCCGCGCACAAGCAACAGCGAACAAAGGACAGCTCCGTGGAACTCAGGCAGATGCAATATTTCCTTTGCCTGGCCGAGGAAAAGAACGTCACCCGCGCCGCGCGCCAGCTCAACATCGTGCAGCCGGCGCTGAGCATGCAGATCGCCAAGCTCGAGGCCGAACTCGGCCAAAAACTGTTCGACCGCAGCGTCCAGGGCATGACTCTGACCAGCGCCGGCGAGGCGCTGGTGCGGCTGACCGCGCCGATCGTGCGTGACGCCGAATATGCGCGGCAGGAGATGGCGCAGCTCGGCGGGCGCATTTCGGGGCGGGTCTCGGTCGGCCTCATCACGTCGGTGGCGCAGAGCACTATGGCCAGTTCGTCGGCGACGGTCGCCAGTCGTTATCCCGAGATCACGCTGTCCGCCTGCGAGGGCTATACCGAGACGCTCGTGGACTGGGTCAACACCGGTCAGCTCGATTTCGCGCTGATCAACGTGCCGCGCCGGAAGACGCCGCTGTCCGCGCATCACATCATGGACGAGGAGATGGTGTTCGCCTGCCGCAAGGACAGCCCGGTCAGGCCACCGGCAAAGCTGCGGTTCGACCACATCGCGAATTTCGACCTCGTGCTGCCGTCCAAGCGCCACGGCCTGCGGCTGATCCTGGATGAGCACGCCGCCGCCATCGGCATCGACCTGCGGCCGCGGCTCGAGCTCGACACCCTCCCCGCGCTCTGCGACGTGATCGCGACCACCGACTTTGCCACAGTGCTGCCGACCATCGCGCTCCGGCAATCGCTCGCGAGCGGCGCCATCCGGGCGCATCGTTTCGACCAGCAACGGATCGTGCGCTCGATTGCCTGGGTGCATCACCCGCGGCGAGCGGTGTCGGTCGCGGCCAAGGCGGTGCTCGACGTCATCAGCCACGATCTTGCGCAAGCGGCCGCCGTGGCGCGAGAGTTTGTGGAGCCTTTCATTGGCAGCACGACCTCATCGCCTCGCAAGGCGCGCAGCAAGACGCGGCGGAAAGCGATCTCTTGAGTGCAGAATTCCTGCTCGGACAAGATGTCGCGCCCACTGCAAAATGAGACGGGTTGGTAAGTTTTGAGACGTGCAGGCATGACGGTCGTAGCGGCCTGCTAACTACGGTCCAGGCGCAGAAAAACGCGACCTGGCGCTCATCCCCGACGACTCCCGTCCCGGACGCTCCCTGGGCTCGCAGAACAAGACACAGTCGGGAGATTCAGTCCGAGATGGCACGGTTCGGTCGCAGCAAGATCACAGATGGCGCTCACCAGGAGAGCGAGGGATTTCGTCCTGACCGGAGGTCGCTGCTCACGCTCGGTGGTGGCGCCCTGCTCGCAGCAACGGGAATGCGGCATGCAAACGCGCAAGACTATCCGACCCGCCCGGTCCAGGTGCTTGTGCCCTTCGCCGGCGGCAGCGCCAGCGACGTCATCACCCGCATCCTGCTCAACCGCATGTCCATGTCGCTAGGGCAGGCCTTCGTGGTTGACAATCGTCCCGGCGCCGGCGGCAATATCGGCACCGCTGCTGCGGCGCATGCAGCACCCGACGGCTACACGCTGCTTATGAGCACCTCCGGTCCGCTGGCCGCGAACAAATCGCTGTACAAGGAGCTGCCCTACGATCCGCAGAAGGATCTCGTCCCCATCGGCCTGTTCGCGACGCTGCCGAATGTCATCGTGATCAATTCGAGGCTGCCACCGAAATCACTGAACGAGCTGATCGACTATGCCAAGGCGCATCCGCGGGAGCTGAACTACGGAACGGTCGGCGTCGGCTCGTCGCAGCATCTGGCGGCCGCCTATTTCGAGCAGCTCACGGGCACCGAGATCACGCACGTTCCCTATCGCAATATCGCCGCCTACACGCCGGACTTCATCGCGGGCCAGGTCCCGCTTGGCTTCCAGCTCTTGCCGAACGTCATCAGCCTGATCAAGAGCGGCGATGCACGCCCGCTCGCGGTGGCCAGCGACAAGCGCATGTCCGCGCTGCCGGATGTGCCGACCGCGGCGGAGGCGGGCCTCAAGAATTACGAGAGCGCCGCTTGGCTTGCTCTGCTCGCGCCCGCGAGCACAGGCAAGGCCGTGCTCAACAGGCTCTATGCGGCGATGGCGGAAGCCGTGAACGATCCGAAGGTGCGCGCCCTCTTCGTCGAGCAAGGCGCCGAGCCCATGGTGATGGACCCACAAGGCCTGAAGGATTTCATGACATCGGAAACGACGAAATGGGCTGCGGTCATCAAGAAGATCGGCATCGAGCCGATGTAACCCCGAGCTTTTGTGCAATTATCAGCATCGTCCGGATGATCCGTCCGCGATAGCTCGCCAAAAAGCGCCTCCAACTTACGCTGCCGTGAAGGGCCGCAGATCCATGTGCCGGTTGACATCCTTATAGAGGAGATAACGGAACCGACCTGGGCCCCCGGCGTAGCACGCCTGCGGACAGAACGCCCGCAGCCACATAAAATCTCCTGCCTCGACCTCGACCCAGTCCTGGTTGAGCCGGTAGACGGCCTTGCCCTCCAAAACGTAAAGACCGTGCTCCATGACATGGGTCTCTGTGAAGGGAATAGATGCGCCCGGCTCGAACGTGACAATATTGATGTGCATGTCATATCGGATATCGGCCGGATCGATGAAGCGTGTGGTCCTCCATCTCCCATCCGTATCTGGCATTAGCGTCGGTGCGACCGAGTCCTCGTTGGTCACGATGACGTCGGGGTGAGCAAGCCCCGGTACGCCCTGATATAGCTTGCGGATCCAATGAAAATGAGCGGGGCTCGAGCTGCGATTGCGAATGCTCCAGCCGCGGCCGGGTGGAAGATAGGCAAAGCCCCCGGGTCGCAGCTCCCGCTCCTTGTCCGCCACCTCGAGGCTCAATTTGCCACCCGCGACGAACAGCGCGCCTTCGGCATCCTTGTCCGGCTCCGGCAGCTCACTTCCCCCACCCGGTGCCACCTCCATAAGATAATGGGAAAATGTCTCGGCGAATCCGGAGAGCGGTCGCGCCAGCACCCAGACACGCGTGTTATCCCAATGCGGCAGATGGCTGACGACGATATCGCGCTGCACACCGCCGGGTATGACCGCATATGCGTTCGTGAAGACCGCCCGGCCGCTCAAGAGCTCCGTCTGGGCCGGATGGCCGCCCTGCGGCACGTGATAGGTTTGCGATCGCATGGTCGTGGCCTCCGATAGGTTTCCCGTGTGGTATGTCATTGCGCGGCTCTGCTTGCCGCACGTCATTTCCCGAGAATGCTGTCCGGCGCAAAATCGAGCTGCACCATCTCTTCCAGCCAATATTCCTCAAGATTGTCGCCCCCGCCCTTCCGGTCGACGACGAAGAACGGACTGGAGTCTTCCAGAACAAGCAGCGGATGGTGCCAGCAGTTGCGGGCATAGTTTACGCCCTGGTATCCCGTTGCAGCGAAGGCCCGATAGGTCGAGGCGATATGCGGATCCGTGCAGACGACGATCAGCCAGTCCTTGCGGTTCAAGGGCATGAACAATTGACTTCCAAGCGGATGGCGCTCCATCAGCCGGATCGCGATCGGCGCAGGCCGGGTGGAGGCGACAAACCAACTGATGTTGATCTGTCCGCCTTCCGCGGTGACGTCGATCGTGGCGAGATCGTTGAAGCGCCGGGCAAAGCCTT
This sequence comes from Bradyrhizobium sp. S3.7.6, assembly GCF_054061875.1. NCBI lineage: Bacteria > Pseudomonadati > Pseudomonadota > Alphaproteobacteria > Hyphomicrobiales > Nitrobacteraceae > Bradyrhizobium > Bradyrhizobium sp. S3.7.6. Next base: position 6,524,799 of record NZ_JBSSEQ010000001.1, read on the forward strand.
CGTTGATCGGCAGGGGCGTCAACCCATCCGTATCGACGACCTCGCCAAACGGCGCAAATGCCTTCCTCGTTAGACGCTCAATCGAAAGCGTCAGCATCGCCATATTCCAACCAACACTCGCGTTTCACGCCGTCTGTGCACTCGGGACGGGCTCATCTCCGCCGACGGCATCGACCAGCCCCTCACTTGAGGGATCAATCTCGCCGTTCAGGATACGATGCGCCTTTGCCCTGTCGATGTCGCCTTCCCAGGACGCGACGACGACGGTGGCAACGCAGTTTCCGACATAATTGCCGAGGGCGCGGGCAATGCCGATGAACCAGTCGACCGACAGGATGAGCACAAGGCCAATCGCCGGAATGGCCGGGATAGCGGCAAGCGTCGCGGCGAGCACGACGATGGCCGAGCCCGGAACGCCGTGCGCGCCCTTCGAGGTGAGCAACGCGATGCCAAGGATGGCGAGGAGATCGCCTGTCGCAAGCGGCGTGTTGGTCGCCTGTGCGATGAAGACTGCGGCCAGCGTCAAGTAGATGGAGAACGCGTCCAGATTGAACGAGTATCCGGTCGGTATAACGAGACCAACCGTCGACCGCTTGATGCCGAGCTGCTCGAGCTTTCGCATGGTTTGCGGCAGAACGCTGTCACCTGCGGCGGTGCCGAGAACGATCATCAACTCTTCGCGCAAGTAGGCGAGCAACTTGAACAGGCTGAAGCCGGACAGTCGCATGATCGCGCCGAGCACCACGATCACAAACAGGACCACGGCCAGATAGAACAGGCCGACGAGCCCGCCGAGTTGCTTGAGCGAACCAACACCGTACTTCCCGACCGTGAAGGCGATGGCACCGAAGACGCCGATCGGCGCGAGCCGGACGACGAAATTCATCATCTTGAAGATGATCTCGTTCACGCGCTCGATGAACTCGACGACCGGCTTCGCTCGCTCGCCGCACAAGGACACGGCGCAGCCGAACATGATCGAGACGATCAGCACCTGCAGGACGTCGCCGGAGCTGAAGGCCCCCACAATCGTCGAGGGGATGAGCTTCATCAGGAATTCGGAGACGCCGCCTCCCGCGACCTGAGCCGCGGTTTGGCTGAACCCGCTAAGGGCCTTGGCGTCGAGCGTCTTCGGGTCGATGTTCATTCCTGCGCCCGGCTCGAAATAGTAGGCAAGCCCAATGCCGAACACCAGTGCGACGGTGGTGACGATCTCGAAATACAGGAGAGAGCGGATGCCGACCCTTCCAACCTTCGACAGGTCTCCCGCCGCGGCGATACCGTGCACGACGACGCAGAACACGATCACAGGCACCAGCATCTTGATCAGCTTGATGAAGCCGTCGCCGAGCGGCTTCATCTGAAGGGCGAGGTCGGGATTAGCCATGCCGAGGGCGATGCCCAGCATGAGCGCAATGACGACCTGGAAGAAGAGTGACTTGAAGATCTTGGGCACGGCTTTTCCTCGCTTGGCTGGTCTTCGACTGACGCGGCTTGGTGGGCCTTCAGGCCTCCGCCTATCTTGTTGTTTGATGGTGACGTGTCGTCGTACGCACAATGGAGCGCGCTTGCCCGTGATCGCGGACCGCGCCCGGCTCGCAGAGGGCTCCGTCGGGCATTCGTTGACCATCGCGGATCTCAAGTCCAATATATAGAACGACACGATTGATAGGTTTTCCAAATGGATCTCCGCCAGCTCCGATATTTCATCGCCGTCGCCGAAGAGCGCAGCTTCACCCTCGCCGCTCGGCGACTGAACCTTTCCCAACCACCGCTGAGCCAGCACATCCAGACGCTGGAGGCCGAGCTCAAGACGCAGCTTCTCCACAGGACCAGCCGAAGGGTCGAACTGACTAAGGCCGGTGAAGCCCTGCTGGGCAGAGGTCGCGCCATTCTCCAGCAGATCAAGCTCGCGGAAGACGAAGTTCAGTCGATCGGCGCCGGCCTTATCGGCACGCTTGACGTTGGTGCGACCGGCTCCATCTTGCGCGGTCGGCTGGCGGAACTGCTTGCCGCCTACCGAAAGGTTGCTCCATCGGTGAAAACCACGGTGCATGAGCAGGCGCCTGCATTGCAGATCGCAGCACTCCTCAACCGCACGACCAACATTTGTCTTATTCGCAGCGTTCCGACCGAACACGGCCTGACCAGCAAGCTTGCTTGGCGGGAAGAGGTGGTCCTCGCACTGCCGCACGCGCACCCGTTGGCCGGGCGCAAGCGCGTTGCGCTTAGCGAACTAGCATCGGAGGATCACATCGTCCTCGACCCCAATAGCTCGGAGTTCGCACGCTACATCCAGAAATGCTGTGTCGATGCCGGCTTTTTGCCGCGGGTATCCCAGCAGGTCGTCGACGCCCAGTCGATTCCGAGCCTGATCGTGGCGGGCTTCGGCGTGGCACTGGTGCCGCAGTCCATTGCGCGCTTCACGACAGCCGACATTGTATTCCGGCCCATCAGACCCTCACCACCCTCGGCCGATGTGTTTTTGGTGTTCCGAGAGGATGAGACGTCGATGGTCGTGCGCAATTTCATCAAATTGGCCGTTCGGTACCTAAGCCACCGCAAAAGCCCGAGGCAAGCCTCCTGAAAGAGCACGACGGTCGTCGTCGCCATCGGCGGTCGGGTCTGGGTGGCTTCCGGACATCCCGGCGTTGAACGCTCGACGGATTGTCGACTGCTGCATCGCGACCCACGCGGGCCCTGATGGCGTTCGGATTCGATTTCAGCGACGGTGCCACCATACAGTTCGTCGCGTCGAATTGTGGTTAAGAGGCTCGCAGCACGTTCGTCAATGCAGACAGCGCAGCCGGCTGATGCTGACGACTGGGGTAATACATGAAGAAGCCGGGAATTGGCGGCGTCCAATCTTCCAGCACACGGATAAGGCGACGTTTCGCAACATGCTCTGCGACCTGCTCTTCAAATGCGAGCCCCAGGCCGGCGCCAGCGAGTGCCGCCTGAATCACCAGGTGGGTATCATCGATGATGAGCGGGCCATTCACGCCGACCGTGACCGCCTTCCGTCCCTTCTCGAATTCCCACCTGTATGGACCGCCCGGAAGACGCAGGCTTATGCATCGATGGTCATTTAGATCCTTGGGTTTCCGGGGAATGCTTCGTGATGAAAAATAGCCGGGCGATCCGACCACCGCCAATCTCAACTCCTGGGTGACCCGCACCGCGATCATGTCTTTCTGAATGTACTCGCCAAGTTGAATACCGGCGTCGAACTCACCCGCAACGAGGTCGACGGGGCCAGTGACGGTAACAACGTCAAGAACGATGTCGGGGTAAGCTTCCGCGAATGCCGTGAGCCGCGGCAACAATACCATCACGGCAGCCGACCGGGACATGACAATCCGAAGGCGGCCTGCCGGCCGGTGCCGAACGTTTCGGGCCTCGTTGATGGCACGAGCAATCTGCTCAAGTGCCGGAGACAATTCTTTCAAAAGAGCTGCGCCTGCGGCGGTTGGTGCGACGCTCTTGGTCGTTCGAGCAAGAAGCTGCAGCTCGAGCCGTTGCTCAAGTCCCCGGATTGTGTGGCTCAGGGCAGACTGAGACACACCGATCTTTGCCGCAGCCCGCGTAAAGCTCCGTTCTCTGGCGACGATTGCAAACGTAGCGAGTTCGTTCAGTTCGTTTCTCATGGTTTATGAATATTCCTCATAAGCCCAAGTTGTCCAGCACGCCTATCCTCATAAGCTACTTTGTCCTAGGTTCGGTCAGCAAGGAAGACTGGAGGCAACCTTCTGCAGGTTTCGGCCGGAGACCACGCTTTCCAGCCACGCGCAGCTTCTTCCCATTCCCAAGCTGATGGATAACAGGCCTATGGATACCGATGCTCGTGCCTTGCGCTCCCTGGCGCAGACCTATTTCGACAGTGCCTATGAAATGGATGCTGACAAATTCGCGTCTATATTTCATCCCTCGAGTTCCGTGACCAAGGTCGGCGACGATGGCAACGTGAGCGTGACGCCAATTGCGACGTGGCTGGCAGCTGTCCGTAATTTGAAAGCTCCGAAGCAACAGGGCCTGGAGCGCCAGGATCAGATCCTCTCGATTGACGTTGAAGGAGAGCTCGCGCTTCTGACGCTGAAATTGCAAATTCCGCCGCGCTACTTCACCGACATGCTGTCGTGCTTGAAGGTCGACGGAACCTGGAAGATCGCTCAGAAAGTGATGACTTCGAAACTCTGACGGTTTCGGTACCGTTTTGAGAAAGTGAATCAAACGCTTGTCAGGTTGTCCGTGAAAGCTCTGTCACAAAGCGCCAACACCTTGGGCTGCGCTTCGGGATCATGGAGGATTTGGTCACTCTCTGATGGATATGTCGACCTGCCCGCCGAATCCCTCAAATATCCAAACGACAAAGTAGGCAGGCAGACCGAACCGCCTCAGCGGGACGCTTCGCTGGTTCGATTATCGGTCAACTGCTTCCTATTCGATCGCTCTGGCATGGATCGCGTCTTGATCGATTGTGGAGCGGGCGCGAGTTGGGACCCGTCCATGGGTCACCTCGCGGAGGCGATGGCGGAGGCAGGCATCGACACGTCATCGATCACGATGATCGCCCTCACTCATGCTCATGGCGACCACGTCAATGGTCTCCTGATGCCCGACGGTCGACGCGCGTTTAACGGCCTGAGGAAGATCGTGATAGGGGCAGACGCCGTCGAGGAGTTTCTTGCCGAGCCAGTGCTGGAGCAGTTTCGTTCGCTCCTTGCCCCCGTTAACGGTGGAGATCGGCTGGCCGATCATTTACTGGCGGTGGATATACCTGGGCACGCTCGGGGCCATATGGGTTATCTCCTCAACACTGACGAGGACGATGTCTTGTTCTGCGGCGACCTTATCCACGTTCCCGTCGCACAGTTTGCCCGTCCCGAGCTTACCTGGGCCTATGACGATGACGAAGCCGTGGCGAGGGCTACCCGGATCAGGTTGCTCCGGGACGCAGCAAATGCGCAGACGTGGCTGGCCGGCACTCATTTAGGTCGACCAGGCATCGGCAGAGTGGTCGAAGACGCGAAAGGATATGCGTTCATTCCGGTCGCGTAGCGGCCCATGAGCCCGCGCGACGGGCGGCAGCACCTTCGCGCACGCCCTCGTCAGCGCGGGACGACGGCAGTCGCTTCGATCTCGACGCGCGCCGATGGCTCGACGAGGCGCACCACCTGCACGAGCGCCATACTGGGGTAATGGGTGCCGACCACCTCGCGGTAGGCCTTGCCGAGCGCCTTCAGATTCGTGGTGTATTCATCCATGTCGACGACATACCATGTCAGGCGCACAAGATGGTCCGGCCGGGCGCCGCCTTCCGCCAGGATCGCAACGATGTTTTCGAGCGTCTGCCGAACCTGCGCGACAAACCCGTCGGCGAACCGACCTGCGATATCCCAGCCGACGACACCACCCGTCACAACGAGACGTCCATCGGCCATGATGCCGTTGGCATATCCCTTCGGCTGCGGCCAGCCACCGGGCTGAAGCACTTGCAGGCCGCTCGTCGCGGCGGCTTCTGATTTCATCATCGTACTCATGCGGAGTTCTCAATCCTCTCAGCGCGGCTTCAGGAGATCGCGCGCGACAATCAGTTTCTGGACCTCGGTCGCGCCCTCGTAGATGCGCAGCGCGCGGATTTCGCGGTAGAGGCTTTCGACGATCTCACCCTTGCGCACGCCGCGGCCGCCGAACATCTGGACGGCGCGGTCGATGACACGCTGCGCGGTCTCGGTTGCCGTCAGCTTCGCCATGGCAGCTTCGCGCGTCGTCGGAAGCTTCTGGACGTCGCGTCGCCAGGCCGCGCGGTAGGTCAGGAGCGCGGCGGCGTCAGTCTCCGTCGCCATGTCGCCGAGCGCGGCCTGGGTCAGCTGGAGATCTCCCAGCGTCGCACCGAACATGTGCCGGCTGCGCGCATGCGACAGCGCTTCGTCCAGTGCACGACGGGCAAAGCCGAGGGCTGCGGCTGCGACAGACGCCCGGAAGATATCGAGGGTCTGCATCGCGAGCTTGAACCCACCGCCCGGCGCGCCGAGGCGACGGCTCGCCGGAATCCGGCAATTGGTGAAGCGCAGCGTCGCCAGCGGATGCGGCGCGATGACGTCGATGCGGTCGGCGATGCCGAAGCCGGGATCATCCGGGAATACGACAAAGGCCGAGATGCCGCGGGCACCCGGCGCCTCGCCCGTTCGCGCAAACAGCGTGTAGACGTCTGCAATACCGCCGTTGGAGATCCAGGTCTTCTCGCCATCGATGACGTAGTCATTGCCGTCGGCCCGCGCCGTGCAAGACATCGCCGCGACGTCCGATCCTGCCTCCTTCTCGGACAGCGCGAAGGCCGCCAGCCATTCGCCGGCGCGAACTTTCGGCAGCACGGCCTTGCGCAGGTCCGCCGAGCCGCCGAGCGCGATCGCGCCGGAGCCGAGCCCCTGCATGGCGAAGGCGAAATCGGCGAGGCCATCGGCATAGGCAAGCGACTCCCGCGACAGGCAGATCGAGCGGGAATCGATCGTCGTCGCATCGCCGTCGGGCGCCGCTACGGCGCAATCGAGCACCCCCGCCTCGCCCATCGCGCGCACCAGCTTGCGGCAGGCGACATCGACATCATTGTGATCGATTGTGTCGAGAGCCCCCGACTGCACGAAGCGATCGAGCGCCTCGCCGACCGCATGATGGCGCGGCTCGAAAAACGGCCAGTCGAGCCATTCGCGCCGGATCACTTTCGCCGTGGAGCTCATCTGATCCCTCCTCCGCTCATTGCGCGCTAGCTGCCGCCGCGCGCGCCAGATTGGTTTCATATTGTCCCTTGGCGGACAGATACTGCTTCGGCCACTCGACCTTGGTGATGCCGATGCGCGCGGCTTCGTGCAGCGTCCAGGCCGGGTCGGCGAGATGCGGCCGCGCGATGGCGCAGAGGTCCGCGCGGCCGGCCGCGAGAATCGAATTGGCGTGATCGGCCTCGGAGATCGCACCGACTGCGATGGTCTCAATGCCGACCTCGTTGCGGATCAGGTCGGCGAACGGCGTCTGGAACAGGCGTCCATAGATCGGCCGCTCGTCCTTCCAGACCTGCCCCGACGAACAATCGATCAGGTCCGCCCCGGCCTCCTTGAACATCGCAGCGAAGACCGCCGCATCGGCCGGAATGTTACCGCCGTCGGTCCAATCATGGCAGGACAGGCGCACCGACATCGGCCGGTCGGACGGCCACACCGCGCGCATCGCCTTGAACACCTCCAGCGGAAAGCGCGCGCGGTTTTCATGGCTGCCGCCGTATTCGTCCGTGCGCCGGTTGGTCAGCGGCGAGAGGAAGCTCGACAGCAGATAACCGTGCGCGCAATGGAGTTCGAGCCACTCGACGCCGGCGGCAGCGGCACGACCTGTTGCCGCGACAAAATCGTCACGCACGCGGTCCATGTCGCTGCGGTCCATCGTCCGCGGCATCTGGCTGTGCGGCAGATACGGCAAGGCCGACGCGGAGATCAGGGGCCATTCGCCGGATTCAAGGGGTTGATCGATCCCTTCCCAGGGCACCCTGGTCGCACCCTTGCGGCCGGCGTGGCCGAGCTGAATCCCCACCTTGGCATGCCCGACGCCATGGACGAGTTCGACCAAGCGGCGCCACTGCGCCGCCTGCGCATCGTTCCAGAGCCCGAGGCAGCCCGGCGTGATCCGCGCATCGGGCGAGACGCAGGTCATCTCAGCGAAGACCAGCGCGGCGCCGCCCATGGCGCGCGCGCCGAGATGGGCGATGTGGAAGTCGTCGATGAGTCCGTCCTGTGCCGAATACATCGCCATCGGCGAAACCATGATGCGGTTCGCAAGCGAAAGGCCGCGCACGCGGTGTGGCGTCAGCATCGGTGGCGGCACCCGCTCGCCGTCCTTGACCGCGATCCCTGAGCGTTCGGCGAACCAGCGCTCAAAGCCTTCCAGCCAGGAGCGGTCGCGCAGGCGAAGGTTTTCGTGGCTGATGCGCTGCGAGCGCGTCAGCATCGAATAGAAGAACTGCGGCGGCTCGAGCGTATCGGCATAGCGGTGGCCGACCACCTCGAACCATTCCATGGCGTTGCGCGCCGCATTCTGGATGCGCGCCACGTCGACGCGGCGCACCTCCTCGTACGCGTCCAGCACGGTTTCGATGCCGGCGCGACCGTGACCATGGCGATCGAACTGGTTGGCAAGCTCGATGGCGTCGTCGAGCGCGAGCTTGGTGCCCGAGCCGATCGCGAAATGCGCGGTATGCGCGGCGTCCCCCATCAGCACGACATGAGACTTGCCGTTGAACACGCTCCATTTGCCGCAGATCAGGCGGCTGAAATTGAGCCAGGCCGAGCCGCGCAGATGGCGCGCATTGGTCAGGAGCTTCGCGCCGTCGAGAGTCTCGGCGAAGATTTTTTCGCAGAACTCGATCGAGGCCTGCTGATCGAGCTCGCCAAGCCCGTGGGCGTTGTAGGCTTCTTCCGTGGTCTCAACGATGAAGGTCGAGGTCTCCGCATCAAACTTGTAGATGTGCGCCTGGAACCAGCCGTGCTCGGTCTTCTGAAAATCAAATGTAAAGGCGTCGAACGCCTTCTTGGTGCCGAGCCAGATGAAGCGGTTGGGCCGGATCACCATGTCGGGCTGGAACTGCTCGGCATAGCGAGCGCGGATCCTGGAATTGACGCCGTCACAGGCGACGATCAGGTCGGCGTCGGGGTATTCGAGATCGGATTCGACCTCGCGCTCGAAGACGAGCTCGACACCCAGCGCTTCACAGCGCCGCTGAAGAATATTGAGCAGATGCTTGCGCCCGATACCGATGAAGCCATGGCCCGTCGTGCGCTGGCGCGTCCCCTTGAAGACGAGCTCGATGTCGTCCCAGTGATTGAAGGCGTCCTCGATCTCGGCCGCGCTCTCGGGGTCGGCAAGGCGCATCGCGGACATCATGGCATCCGAGAACACGACGCCCCAGCCGAACGTATCGTAGGGCTTGTTGCGCTCGACGACCGTGATGACATGCTCCGGGTGCCGGCGCTTCATCAGCAGGCCCAGATAGAGACCGGCCGGGCCGCCGCCGATACAGACTATGCGCATGATCCCTCGCTTTCGCGCGTCGCGCCGTGTGCCGAGCTTTCACCCAAATTATTTTAAGCATAAAATATTTCCTCGGCGCGCGTCTTGTCAAGGCGGTTCTGCAAAGACCCGGCCCACGGGCTGGTCTCCGCGGCGTCGATCTGGAGATTCAGTGTAAATTGGACACACGGCAGCGCCGACTCCGAGCCGCTCGGGCGCAGCCTTGAATTTACTTTTGGCACGAACTATCTTGCCAATGACCACGACAGCTGCGCCGGCTTTCGTCAGGCCACCAAGCCCGGGAGATTCGATTGGCACTCGCGAAGGAGTCCACGCCTGTTTCAAAGAATGGGGCGGATCAGGACGCCGAGTACAGGGCTCAAACGCGGGTCTGGCTCCGGCTGCTCGCCTGCACGACCCTGATCGAAGGCGAGTTGCGGCGCCGGTTTCGCGAAGAGTTCGATTTCACGATGCCCCGCTTCGATGTTCTGGCCCAGCTCGACCGCGAACCGAGCGGGCTTGTGCTGGGAGAATTGCCCAAGCGCCTGATGGTCTCGGCCGGGAACCTCACGCCGATCGTGGACCGCCTGGTCGAGGACGGATACATCACGCGCACGCCCTCGAACCTCGACCGCCGCGTGCAGATTGTCTGCATGACGGTCGAAGGCCGCAAGACCTTCAGACGGATGGCCAAGAGCCACGGCGCGTGGCTTGCCGAGCTGCTGGCGGATTTCCCGGCCGACCGGTTCGACGGATTGATCGGCGAGCTCGACGACCTCAAGGGGGCCGTCAGGGACGCCCTGCAAAAACCTTGAGCGGACCGACAGTCAGCGCCGCACCTTCACTCCGGCCGCCTCGCGATCCCAAGTATCCGTGGTGATGCCCGCCTCGCGCAGCACGCCCTTCTTGATCTTGCCGTTCTCAGTCAACGGTATCTGGCTCAGAATGCGCACATAGCGCGGGATGGCGAAATAGGCGATCTGCCCTTCGCAATGCCTGACGATGTCGATGGGCTCCAGCGATTGGCCCGGCTCGAGCAGGATCGCAGCCGCAACCTCGTCCTCGCCCAGCTCCGACGGCAGCGGGTAGATCGCGCAGGCGGCGACCGCGGGATGGGACTGGATGGTCTGCTCGACCTCCCATGAGGATACGTTCTCGCCACGCCTGCGGATCGAATCCTTCATGCGATCGATGAAGCGGTAGTGTCCGTCAGCATCTCGAACGACCCGATCGCCCGAATGGAACCACAGATTTCGCCAGGCCTCGACCGTCTTCTCCGGCATGCCGAAATAGCCGGTGGCGAAAGCAAAGGGTTCTCCGGCGCGAAGCACGAGTTCGCCGGCCTGCCCGTCAGGAAGCGCTGAATCATTCTCATCGACGATCCGCGCCTCGATTCCGTCGGCCAGATAGCCCATCGTTCCCGGACGATCCGACGGGATCGTGCCCGCGAACACGAAGTTGGTCTCGGTCGACCCGTAGCCGTCAACCAGCGGCACGCCAAACCGCTCGAGGAACGGACCGTGGATTTGCGGCGGCACGCCGCCGCCAAGCGCAACGCGAAGACGATGCGCCTTGTCGTTCGCATTCTTCGGCTGCGCCAGCAGCATCGACGCCATCGCGCCGAGCAGATAGCCGACCGTCGCATTGTGCCGTTGCGCGGCCGCCCAGAATCCGGACGCGGAGAATTTCGGCTCCAGCACGTAGGTGCAGCCGTTCAGGAGCGCCTGATAGAATGCATTGAGCGCGTTGGTGTGGAACAGCGGCAGTGTCGTGAACAGTACATCGCCCTCGCGGATGCCAAGTGCCCGCGCCGAATAAATGCCCCACCAGAACAGCTGCGCCTGCGGACAGCACACGCCCTTCGCTGGCCCGGTCGTGCCCGACGTGTAGAGGATCGCAACGGTGTCGCCGGGACGCACGGCACCCGCCGGGGCCGCGGCTCCCAGCGCCGGCAACGGTACCGCGGAAAGCCTGGCGTCGACTGCACCGGCGGCAGCTCCGACGATCCAGGTGCGAGGTGGCAGGTCGACACCCGCCTCGACACTCTCGATCGCGTCGACGAACTGAGCCTCGACGACGAGGAGCGCGGGACGCGAGTTGCGGAAGATGTGGGAGAGCTGGAAGCCGCGCAGCGCGGTATTGATCGGGACCGCGATGGCACCAAGCCACGCGCAGCCGAGATAGACCTGCAGGAACTCCGGACGGTTCGAACACATCAACGCAACCCGATCGCCCGGCCTAATCCCGGCATCCACGAGCGTCTGAGCCGACGCGGCCGCGATCGCCGCGGTCTGCGCAAAGCTCCAGCGCGTCTCACCAGCGACGAGCAGCACGCGCTCGCCGTAGCGCTCGGCCTGCCGGGTGAGGATCGTTGAGAGGATGCGGTCCGACGGCGGAAACGACGTCACTGCACACGCCCAGGCCGGCGTCACGTTCTCCCGGCCGACCGCGTCGCTGACGTTCACCGGCGCGTTCTCCGTCACGATCATGCTCCCGTCTCAGGGCAACAGCTTGTATTTTCCGTTCTCAATCTGGACCATGACGCGCGAGCGATCGTCGACGCCATGCCGATCCGCCGGCGTATAGGTGTAGACGCCCTGCGTCCCGACGACCTCCTTGGTCGTGAACAGCGCCTGACGAAGCGCGGTGCGGAATTCCGGCGTGCCGGGCTTGGCACCGGTTGCCATCGCGCGTTTGGCGGCATCGGCGAAGACGAGCCAGCCGTCGAAGGAATAGGACGAGAATGAATCCGTCGGCGCCTCGCCGTTCGCCTTCTCGAAGGCAGAGCGGAAATCCAGGGCCACCTTCTGGATCGGATTGCCGGACGGGAGCTGCTCCGCCGCGGTCACGGGTCCAGTCGGGCAGATGATGCCGTTGGCGGCCTTGCCGGCGAGACGCAGGAAATCGGCGCTGATCAGCCCATGATTGCCGTATAGCGGCCCTTTATATCCGCGCTCGGACAAGGCGATGACCGGCAGCGCGCCGGGCGTTCCAGTGCCGCCGAGCATGATGGCGTCGGGACGTGCGGCGAGTGCGCGCAGCACCTGAGCCGTCACCGAAGAATCCGATCTGGCGTAGCGTTCGTTGGCAATGATCTTGATGTCGGTCGTCTTCACACTCTGCTCGAGCGAGTTGTACATGAGGTCGCCGAACGCATCGGAGAAGCCGATGAAGGCGACCGTCTTCAGGCCCTTCGCCTTCATGTGGTCGACGATGCCTTGCACGAGAAGCGGCGTCGGTTGCGGCGTCTGGACGACCCAGGGGCCGCCGTCGCCCGGCGGCACCGGCGCGATCGGCGATACCGCGATCATCGGCACTTTCATCTCGATCGCGGCGGTCGCCATCGCCAGGGTCTGCGGCGCACCCGACGTTCCGATCAGGATATCGACCTTCTCCTGCTCGACGAGCTTGCGCGCGTTGCGCGCCGAGGCGGTGGCATCGGAAGCGTCGTCGAGTTGGATGACGCGGACCTTCTCGCCGCCGATCTCACCGACATAGGCCCCTCCCGCGGCGATGCCCTTCGCATTCGGGATGCCGATCGAGGATACCGGCCCGCTGAGGCCGGTGACGAAGCCGACGAGGATCTCGGCCTGCGCAAGTTGCGGGACGGCGAGAAGCAATGCGGTGGAAGCCAGCAGGCTCTTGATCAAGTTCATGGCACCTGTCTTTCGTGAGGATGTCTGTTCCGATTGGCAAGCGCCATGGATTGGATTCAGGCTGACGCAACCAGCGCGATGACGCGAAGCGGACTGCCGGAGCCGTTCTGGATCTTCAGCGGCGAGGCCACGATGACCGCCCCGGTGGGTGGAAGCTGATCCAGGTTGCACAGGCATTGCAGGCCGTAGCGTCCGGCGCCGTGCAGGAAATGATGCGCTGGATAAGGCGGCTCGAAATGACCGGCCTGGCCCGCATCTGTACCGATGGTCTCGGTGCCGAACCCGATGACGCCGCGCTCCTCCACCAGCCACTTCATGACGGCCGCGTTGGGGCCGGGCGTATGTGCGCCGTCATCCCTGAGATTGGAGTAGTCGCGCCAGCCCTTCTTCGACCAGTCGGTCCTGAGCAGCACCCAGTTCCGCTCGGGGATCCGGCCGTGCTTTGCTTCCCAGGCCTCGACGAGCGCGGGACCGTCAGCAGGAAATCGGGATCCTGCGCCGCCTGCGCGGAGCAGTCGATCACGCAGGCCGGCGCGATCATGTCCTTGGTCGGCATCGTGTCGACGGCATTGTTCGGCAGGTTCTTGCCCGTGAACCAGTGGATCGGTGCGTCGAAATGCGTGCCGGTGTGTTCGCCGAACGTGACGTTGTTCCAGTACCAGGCCGGACCGCGACCATCATAACGCGAGATTTCCTGGATGCGGACCGGCGCGGCCTGGCCGAACTCCGGCGGCAGCACGATGACCGGAAAATCCGGACTGAGCGTAAATGTGAGATCGACGACGCGCACCGCGCCGGAAGAAACCGCACCCGCCAGCTCCAGGAGATTGTTGCTCTGCATCGTCACGTCCTCCGGCTTGGTTGAAATCCCGATGTCACCTGTCGAGCTCGCGCTCGAGCGCTTTTGGATTGGCCGCGAGACGTTGCCGGATCTCTTCGGCGACATCTCCGACATACATCTCCTCGAGCCCGCCTTTGAGACCCGACACGATCGCCTGCGCGATTGCGCGCGGCGCGACCTTCGGCGGCGGTACGGTCTGGAACCACTCGGTGTCGACGGGCCCGGTGAACAGATTCATCACCCTGACGCCGCCGGGCCGCAGCTCGGCGCGGAGGCAGTGCGAGAGCGACAGGCACGCCGCTTGCGAGGCCGAGTAGGCGCCAAAGGCAGGCCAGTTCGCCAGCGCATAGACCGAGAGAATGTTGACCCACGCGGCACTGTTGTTGATGCCATCGGCACCGCGCATCCGCATGGCGGGGCCAAAGGCCTGTGCGAGGTTGATGAAGCCGAGATAGGCCTGGTCGATCTCGTCGCGCGCGATGCTCGTGCCCCTGCGGTCGAGCAGGCCGCCCGGCCGCACATATTCCGTCGTGTTGACGAGGATATCGACCTTGCCGCCGATGTCGGCCGCGAGATCGGCCGCAGATTTCTCGTCGGCGGCGTCAAGGGTCACGATCTCGATTCCGTCATGGCCGCGCAGCAGCTGCTCGCCGGCGAAAGGCCGCCACGGTTCGGCAACCCCGACGAACACCGTCTTGGCGCCTGCGGCCTTCAAGGCGGCGACGGCCTCCTGACCGATCACGCTCCGACCGTTGGTCACCAGCACGCGCCGGAATTTCGGATCGGCCGTCATTTCCCGCCATTGCTTGTCGTCTGCCATGTTGGGAGTCTCCCCCTCGGGATGGGCAAAGGCCACTGCCTGGCCGCTCTTGTCGAGTTGAAACGACATGCGGACCGGTGCCCCCTCCACGCAGTCGGCATGGAGGTGCGTCACAATCGTCGGACCGCAATCCATCTTCACGAGGCCGATGCGCCAGGGCGCCCGCTCGCGGAAATAGACATCGCTCGGCACGCGCGCAGTGGTCTCGCAAAGAAGCATGCCCCGGCGCGGCGCGTCGACGAATGCGAGGCCGGCCGACAGGCAAGACGGACAGGCCTCCCGCGCCGGATAAGCAAAAGAACCGCAAGCGTCACAGCGTTGCAGCATGAAGCGGCCCTCGGCGGCTGCCCGCGTAAACCCATGCGACGTCCTGCTGCGCGGTCGCGGCGGCGAAGCAGGCAGCCGCGTCCGCAGCAGCGGGTTCTTGCGCCGGGGCGGCTTGATCGGCTCTATCATCGCGACGGCCCTGCAAAGATCGCGGCGCCCGAGGCGAGACCACGGTCATAGTTGATCATACCGAACCCCGAGGCCAAGGCGACGCTCGCGTTCCCGACCTGCGTGGGGCCTGCAGTCCCCAGAACCTGTCGAAGTCCCTCGACGAGACCGAGATAGGCGCCGGCGGCGCCGGCCTGTCCGGCCGAGAGCTGTCCGCCCGACGTGTTGTGCGGAAAGTCGCCGTCGATGGTGAGATCGCGCTGGCGCACGAACTCGGCCCCCTCCCCCTTGTTGCAGAAGCCGAGATCCTCGAACTGCATCATCGTGATGACGGGGTAATCGTCATAGGTCTGCACGATATCGAGATCGTCAGGCTTCACGCCGGCCATCGCATAGAGCTCGCCGACGTCCATTGCCCAGCCGCCGCGAACCTGCATCGGATCGTCGGCAAAGGCATTGTGCCGCTCGATCGTCGAAAGCAGCCGTGCTGCTGTCAGCCCGAGCGAAGCCGCGGTCTCGTCTCGCATCACCAGGAAGGCCTCGGCGCCGGCGCATGGCATCACGCAATCGAAGAGATGGATGGGATCCGAGATCGGCCGGGCCGCCAGATACTGCTCCATCGTCATTGGCGTCTTCATCAGCGCATGCGGGTTGCGCAGGGCATTGGCGCGCTGGGCGACGGCGATCCTGCCGACATCCTCACGCGTGACGCCAAAGGCCCGCATGTAGTTGCGGGCGATCAGCGCGAAGCTCGCATTGGCGCCACCGGCGCCATAGGGATAGACGGCATCCTGGTTGAAGCGCGAGAAGTTCTCCAGCGTCAGCCGGAAGGAATCGACGTGGTTGGTATCGCCGGCGATGCACGCCACGATGTCGGCGTCGCGCGCCTGAACCGCGCGCGCCGCTTTTCGCAAGCCTGCGATGGCGCTGGCGCCACCGAGCGGAATCGTATCCAGCCATCGCACGCAGAGCCCGAAATGCTGCGTCAGCCCGATCCCGCTGTCGGTGCCCATGGTGAAGCTGGAGACGCACAGACCGTCGATGTCGGAAGCCTTGATGCCCGCCTGCGCAACGAGCGTGCTCAGTGCCCGCCCGATCCACCACTGTGCACTCTCGATGGAGTAGCGCACATAGGGAATCGTGACGGGCGCCGCAATCACGACGCCGTCGTACGGTGTGCGCAAAGTATTGGTCACCAACCGCCCGCCTCGTTCATTGTCTCAGATGACCGTCAGCTTCACGGCAATATTGCCGCGGGTTGCATTCGAATAGGGACAGCGCTCGTGCGCGCCCGCGACGACCTCCTCGGCCACCGACCTCTCGACACCGGGCAGATTGACCTTCAGTTCGACGGCGAGCGCATATCCGATTGGAACCGGACCCATCGCAACCTTCGCGGTCACTGACGGCTCAGCGGATGGGACGACCTTCCGGGTGCGCGCGACGAGCTTGACCGCACCGAGAAAGCACGCGGCGTAGCCGGCCGCAAAGAGCTGTTCGGGGTTGGTGCCTTCGCCCCCGGGACCGCCCAGCGATTTCGGCACGGACAGCGATACCGACAACAGGCCGTCGGCGCTGGCGGCCTTGCCGTCCCGGCCGCCGATCGCCGTCACCTCGGTCTCGTACAGGATCTTTTCGGGAGTCATCATCATTCACTCTCCAGTCCTAGCGGCTGTTGCGAGCAAGCAGTGCGCGGAAATCGTCGCGCGCCTGGGCGCTGGCCCGCTTGAAGCTCGGCCCGCGGCTGGGCTCGGTGCCATTGAGCTGCCGGAGCTGCACCCACATCTCGGCACTTTTCAGCGCCACCGCCGCGCAATTGACCACCGGCGCGTGCCCGACTTTCAGGCCATGCTCCCTTCCGATCAGAAGGCCCGGCAGTACACCGGCGGGGATCACGACGTCGGCGCCGTGCTCGATCAGCGGGCGTGCGCAGGCGACAAAGTCCTTGATCATGCGGGCTTGCGCGGCCTGATCTCCGTCAAAGGCATCGGCGAAATCCGCCGGCTTGCAGCCAAGACCGGTCACGTGGACCACGCGATCGCCGAGGCCATAACGCTCGGCCTGCTCGTAGTGCCAGACTTCGAAGACGGGATCGAGCGTCACAAGGCCGAGTCTCCGGCCGAGCTGAGAGGCCGCGAGCAACGTCGCCTCGCCGGTCCCGATCACGGGAATGTCGAGCGTCGAGCGCAACTCGTAGAGTCCGGGATCCTGGAAATGTCCCATCACGAAGGCGTCGAACCCGCCCTCCTCCGCCGCGATGCCGTTGTCGATCGCCTGGACGGCGCAGCGCAATTCCGCGAGCCGTCCGAACTCCCGGTCGGGCGGCGAAATGCCCTCGACGTGAACTGTCGTGCCCGATGCAGCAATGTTGTTGAGGTATTCCGACAGCCGCGCCATGTAGGGCGCGTTCACGCTCGCATCAACGAAGCTCTGCCAGAAGATGCGCATCGTCCTTCTCCTCAGGCGGTGATCGGAGGATCGGTCGTCGACGGCCGATAAATATATTTCAATCATAAACTAATTCACGCGTCAAATGCGCTCGGCGTCGCCGCCGACGGCGACCGCCACCGCAAGGGAAGCCCGGCCATTTTGTACGCTCGATCGGCACTGAGGCGCCGCACTCTGGCGAAATTGTATGCAACAACATTTTTTCTGACAGAGCCGTGACACGTGTTGACGGCTCCACCAACAATACTTTAGGCTTTAAGTAATTCCTCGCCGGCCAGGGACCGGTGGATGTTGCAGGGCACCGATTTTGAGAGACTCGATCGTGTGGACAGTCGCCGTGCTCGAACAGCCGGCAGCAACAGCATCGCCGGCCGCGCATCGCGGCCGGACAAACGGCCTTTCGTTGCTTCAGGAAATTCCCGCCCGCATCTGCCGATGGGCCTGTCATTCGAGCGGCAACCAGCGCCATGGCCGCTAAGATCCGGCCGAGCAAACCCTCTTCGGTCGCGCCCGGATTTCGGCGCTGCAGCAATGCTTTCAATCGGTTCATTCGTCGTTCGGGGTCCCCGCACGGCAGCTTCGAGGCATTCCTATCCAGCACCAACGGAGGAGAACGCGTATGCGCAAGACTCTGAGCCTACTCGCACTTGTCGCCGGACTCTTCGCAGCGCCGGCTGCGCAGGCCGACATCACCATCGGCTTCGTCACCTCGCTGAGCGGCAACGGCTCGTCGATCGGAATCCCCTATGGGCGCGGCATCAATGCCGCCTATGAATACAGGAAGACCATCAACGGCGAGACCATTCGCCTGATCCAGCTCGACGACGGCTCCGACCCGTCGGCCGCGACCCGCAATGCGCGCAAGCTGGTGGAAGAAGAGAAGGTGGACCTCCTGATCGGCACGGCCACGGCGCCCTCGACTATCGCCATGGCGGCGGTGGCGAGCGAGCTGAAAGTGCCGATGATCGCGGTCTCGCCGATCGGCAAGCTGCCGGATACGCCGGAGCAGTGGGTGGTGTCGGTGCCGCAGCCGGCCTCTCTCCTCGTCAAGATCGTCGCCGACCGCATGAAGCGCGACGGCATGAAGAACATCGGCTATGTCGGCTTCTCTGACGCCTGGGGCGACCTCGTCTACAACGGCGCCAAGGCCGCCGAAGCCGCCGGCGACATCAAGATACAGACCAACGAGCGCTACGCCCGCACCGACACCTCGGTCACCGCGCAGATCCTCAAGGTGATGGCCGCACGTCCTGACGCCGTGCTGGACGGCGGCTCGGGCACGCAAGGCGCGCTGCCGCTCCTCACGCTCGCCGAGCGGGGCTTCAAGGGCAACACCTACGGCACGGTGGCACTCGTCAATCCGGACTTCGTCAACGTCGGCGGCAAGGCGGCCGACGGCATTCAGGTCTCCGCGGGTCCCGTGATCGTCGCCGAGCAGCTTCCCGACGAGCACTTTGCCAAGAAGATCGCGCTGGATTTCCGCAGCGTCTACCAGAAGACCCATAACATCCCGACCACCGACGGCTTCTCCGCCTATTCCTTCGACGCCTGGCTGATTTTCGCCAACGCTGCCGAGCGCGCGCTCAAGACCGCCAAGCCCGGAACGGCGGAATTCCGCACCGCGCTGCGGGACGCGATCCTCAGCACCAAGGAGCTGCCGGGCGTGCATGCCGTCTACAATTTCAAGCCCGGTGCGGTCACCGGTGTCGACGAGCGCTCGCTCGTCGTGGTGCGCCTGACCGGCGGCGCCTGGAAGTACGCGCCATAACCGGATCAATGGCCCCGGCATCACAGGGAGCAACGACGTCTCAATGACGAGCGACATTGCAGCCATTCTCGCGATCGACGGGATCGCCACCGGGGCCGTCTACGCCCTGGTGGCGATCGGGACCGTCCTGATCTTCACGGTGACGCGGGTCATCTTCATTCCCTTCGGCGACATCGCGGCCTTCACCGCGCTGACGTTGGCTGCCCTCGACGCGAAGCGCTTTCCCGGCACGGGAGCGCTGGTCGTGATCCTGGCCTGTCTTGCGACCCTGATCGAGATCATCTCGCTGGTGCGCTCCGGCGAACTCCGGCTGCTGCCCCGCGCGCTGTCCTTCTATCTCCTGCTTCCGCTCGCCGTGGTCGGTGCAGCCTGGCTTGTCATGCGCCTGGACCCGCCGCTTGCCGTCAGGCTCGTGCTGGCGCTGATGCTGATCACGCCGATCTCCCCGCTTCTGGATCGGATCGTCTTCCGTCCCATCGCTGACGGCACCGTGCTGCTGTTGCTGACGGTGTCCGTGGCGCTGCATTTCGCGCTGGTCGGCCTTGGCCTGTTGTTCTTCGGGCCCGAAGGGGTTCGGACCGAGCCGCTGACCTCGCTCTCGACCGAGTTCGCGGGCGTGCTGATCTCGGGCCAGACCATGCTGATCGTGATCGCGGCACTCGTTTTCAGCGGCCTCCTCTACCTCTTCTTCGACTTCACGCTGGTCGGAAAATCGCTGCGCGCCACGGCCGTGAACCGGACCGGCTCCCGGCTGATGGGAATACGCCCCGCCCGCGCCGGCACGATCGCCTATCTGCTGGGGTCGCTGATGGCCGGCGTCTCGGGCATCCTGATCGCTCCGGTGAACACCGTGTTCTACGATTCCGGCTTCCTGATCGGCCTCAAGGCCTTTGTCGGCGCCATCGTCGGCGGCATGACCAGCTATCCCGGTGCGGCGATCGGCGCCGTCGGCGTCGGCATCCTCGAAAGCTTTGCCTCCTTCGAGAGCAGCGCGCTCAAGGACGTCATCGTCTTTTCGCTGCTGATCCCGATCCTGATCTGGCGATCCCTCGCCTCGCTGCATTCCGAGGAGGAGATCGAGGAATGACGCGCCTCCACATTCAGCTTGCCGCCGTCCTCGCCGTGCTGTGTCTCGCGGTGGCTCCCTTCGTGCTCAGTCCGTTCAGCATCACGCTGATGAACTATATCGGCATCTATTCGCTGGTCGCCATCGGTCTTGCACTCCTGACCGGCGTCGGCGGCATCGTGTCGTTCGGTCAGGCGGCGTTCGTGGGCGTCGCCGCCTATGCAACCGCGTGGGTCTCCGCGTTGAACGGGTACTCCCCGTGGCTCGGCCTCGTGTTCGGCGTGGTGCTGACCTGCGGCGTCGCAACCGTTCTCGGCGTCGTCACCCTGCGACTTCAGGGCCATTTCCTGTCGCTCTCGACCGTCGCCTGGGGCCTTGCGATCGGCTTCCTGTTCGGCAATGTCGAGGGGCTCGGCCGCTTCAACGGCATCTCGTCGATCCCGCCGATCAGCTTCGGTTCGATTGCGCTGGTCACGAGCGCCCAGATCTATTTCCTGATCTGGGGCATCGTCGCCGCGGTGCTTTTCCTCGGCTACAACCTGCTGGACTCCCGGCTCGGCCGCGCCATGCGCGTGCTCCGCGGCGGCAATACGCTGGTCGAGAGCCTCGGCATCAACGCTTTCCGCATCAAGCTCGTGACCTTCGTGATCGCGGCCTTCCTCGCCTCGCTCTCCGGCTGGCTCTATGCGCATATGAGCCGCTTCATCAGCCCGGGTCCGTTCGATGCCGGCATGGGCATCGAATATCTGATGATGTCGATGGTCGGCGGCGCCGGCAGCCTGCTCGGCGGCGTCGTGGGGGCCGCGGTCGTCACGCTGCTCAAGAACAGCGTGCAGGATTATCTGCCGCTGATCGCCAAGGGTGCCTCCGGCCAGCTCGAGATCGTCGCCTTCTCCGCACTGTTCATCCTGTTCCTGCAATGGGCCCGGCAGGGCATCGTTCCCTTCGTCGCGCGCTATCTGCCCAAGGCCAGGCGCGAGCGACCTCAACCGGCGCCGCCCCTGCCCCGTCGCGCGCAACCGACGCCCGGGGAGCTGCTTCTGAAAGTGGATGGCGCCGAGCGCCGGTTCGGCGGCCTGGTCGCCGTCAACAATGTCAGCTTCGAAGTCCGCGCCGGCGAAATCCTTGCCGTCATCGGCCCCAACGGCGCCGGCAAGAGCACGATGTTCAACTGCCTGACCGGGGCGCTCCGGGTCAACAAGGGTGAGATCGTCTTTGCGGGACGCCCGATCACGCATGACGCGCAGTCCCGCATCGCCAAGGCCGGCGTCGCCAGGACCTTCCAGCATGTGAAGCTGAGGCCGCGCATGAGCCTTTTGGAAAACGTGATGCTCGGCACCTATGCGCGCACAAGCACCGGCCTGTTAGCCGGCGCCTTCCGCCTCAACGGGCGTGAGGAAGCCAGTACCCGGCACGAGGCGCTGATGCAGCTCGAACGTGTCGGGCTCGGCGACAAGCCGTTCGAGCTCGCGGGCAATCTGCCGCTCGGCAACCAGCGCATTCTGGAGATCGCGCGTGCGCTCGCCGCCGACCCTGCGCTGCTGGTGCTGGACGAGCCCGCCGCCGGCCTTCGCCGCCAGGAGAAGCTGCGGCTCGCGGAGCTGCTCAGGTCGCTGCGGGCAGACCATCTGACCATCCTGATCGTCGAGCATGACATGGAGTTCGTGATGTCGCTGGTCGACCGCATCGTGGTGCTCGATTTCGGCTCAAAACTCTGCGAAGGCGCGCCAGCCGCGATCCGCAGCGACGAACGGGTCCAGGAAGCCTATCTCGGAGGCGTCGCGTGAGCGAGATGCTGTCCATGACGGATGTGACGGTCTGCTACGACAATGTCGAAGCGGTCCGCAACGTGTCGCTGTCGGTCGAGGAAGGTCAGATCGTCACCGTCATCGGCCCGAACGGTGCCGGCAAGACCACGCTGCTGATGGCGGCCATCGGCCTGCTGGCCTCGCGTGGCCGCATGGTCTTCCAGGGTCACGACATCGGCAGGATGTCGGTCGAAGATCGCGTCGAGCGCCGGCTGTGCCTGGTGCCGGAGAAGCGCGAGCTGTTCTCCGACATGACGGTCGCGGACAACCTCCTGCTCGGCTCCTACAGCCTGCGCGACCGCTCGGGCGTCCAGAAGACACTGGACGAGGTCTATGATCGCTTCCCCCGGCTGAAGGAACGGCAGCGCCAGGCGGCAGGCACGCTCTCCGGCGGCGAGCGCCAGATGCTCGCGCTCGGCCGCGCGCTGATGGCCAAGCCGAAACTGCTCATGCTGGACGAGCCGAGCCTCGGCCTCGCGCCGCTGATCGTGCGCGAGATCTTTCGCACCATCGCGTCCCTGCGCGATCTCGGCGTGTCGATCCTGCTGGTCGAGCAGAACGCCCGCGCCGCGCTTGAGACAGCCGACTACGGCTATGTGCTCGAGACCGGCGAGGTCGTGCAGTCAGGTCCGGCCAAGGATCTCATCCACGACCCCCGGCTGATCACGGCCTATCTAGGTGGACACTAGAGCGAGCCGGGATCAGGCCCGGCGAGCCACACAACAAAATATCGAAAAACAACCCCATGCACAGTAGCTGGCGACAGCGATATCAATGGTTTTGATACCCAGCAACTGCGGATTTTACGAAATCAACTTGATCCGTCGGGCAAAACAGTGGCACAATGCCATCATCGCTGCCCATGGATAGCCGATGGCTTTCATCGCCAACTCGGACATCCCAGTTACAAGGGGATCAGCAAGCTAAAGCCCGCCCGCGACAATTGGGAACGGTGGAGCACACCATCACCCGATGAAATGGCGTCGCCTGCGCGCCCACATCTTGGGCGACAGCAAAGGCTAATCAATGATGCTCTAGTCGGCGCGATAAATCGAACATCAGTTGCGCTCCATCTTGAATCCGCATTTTGGCACAAAGTGCATATTACGTCCGGCCTCGCCGAAGACCGCTATTGGCTCATGGCAGACCTATCGTGGCCGTCTGCTTGATGTCGGCTTTTGACCCAACTGCGACATCGCTTGGCAGCATCCAGTTTTCGCCGGAGCCCTTTCAATTGGGCGAGAGGTCCGGCGATCTGCGCTTCCGGCGATAGATGCGCCTTCGCTGGCTATTCCAATGTGCTATTCTTATCGCATAGGCCATAGGTATCCCATGACAGGTACTGCAGAGTGGCTCGCATCGATCGGTTTGGGGGAGTACGCCCAGCGTTTCGCCGAGAACGCCATCGATTTCTCGGTCGTTAGCGATCTCACGGAGCAGGACCTCAAGGACCTTGGCGTCCTGCTTGGGCACCGGCGCAAAATTCTGCGCGCAATTGCAGAACTCAAGAGTGAAGTCCTCGTATCAGTCCGAACGGCCGCCAAACCGGCGCCGCGGGACAGCGCCGAGCGGCGCCAACTGACGGTCATGTTTTGCGATCTGGTGGACTCGTCGGCACTTGCGGCCCGACTGGATCCAGAGGACTTGCGCTCGGTAATCGGTGCCTATCACGACTGCATCGCGGGTGTCATCGCCCGGAATGAGGGCGTCATCGCGCGGTACATGGGGGATGGCGTGCTTGCCTATTTCGGCTATCCCCAGGCCCACGAGGACGATGCCGAGCAGGCGACACGCGCGGGGCTGACACTGGTCGATGCCGTGGCCAACCTCCAGACAGATATCGGTACGAGGCTACAGGTCCGCGTTGGCATCGCCACCGGAATGGTCGTCGTGGGTGATCTGACCGGCGAAGGCGCCGCCAAGGAGCACGCGGTCATTGGTGAGACACCGAACCTGGCCGCTCGCCTGCAGCAGTTCGCCGAGCCCGGCATGGTGCTGATTTCCGAGAGCACACACCAGCTCACCGATGGACATTTCGAGTACCGCGATCTCGGCCCTGTCGCGCTCAAAGGATGGGCGGAACCAATACCTGCCTGGCAGGTGCTCGGGATCAGTGGAGCGGAAAGCCGCTTCGAGGCGCAGCACAAGACGCGGTTGACATCGCTAATCGGGCGTGACGAGGAGATCGAGCTGCTGTTGCGGCGCTGGCGGCATGCCGCGTCAGGCGAAGGCTGCGTCGTGGTTCTAACTGGAGAGCCGGGTATCGGTAAGTCGCATATCGCGCTGGCGCTTCAAGAGCGGCTCCAGGCCGAACCACACATTACGGTACGGCACTTCTGCTCGGCGCACCACGCCAACAGTGCGCTGTATCCATTCATCGTCAACCTCGAACGTGCCGCCCGGTTCGAGCGAGGCGAGACGCCGACGGAGAAGTTTGCCAAGCTTGAAGCTCTGCTCTTGCGGTTTGGCGCCGATGCAGACCGCGTGGTGCCGGCCCTGGCCAATCTTCTGTCGCTTCCGCTCTGCGACCGCTATCGCCTTCCCGAAATGACTCCGCAGACCCGCAAGGACATGACGCTGGCGGCGTTCCTGGCCCAGCTCGAAGCATTGGCGGCGCGTCAGCCGGTGTTCGTGATATTCGAGGATGCCCATTGGGCGGATCCGACGTCGCTGGAACTGCTCGCGGTTACACTGGAAAAGCTGCCGCGGCTTCGCGTACTGCTGCTGATCACGGCGAGACCGGAGTTCGCCCCGCCCTGGCCTGGTCATGCCCATGTGACGACGATCTCGCTCACGCGGCTCAGCCGGCGCAACGGGGCGGCATTGGTCGAGCGCGTCACCGCCGGCAAGACGCTCCCCGAGGAGGTCATGCACCAAATCCTCGCCCGTACCGATGGCGTACCCTTGTTCGTCGAGGAACTGACGAAGGCCGTGCTCGAAACCGGGCTGTTGCAGGAGCGGGACGACCATTACACGCTCAGCCGTCCGCTACCATCGATGGCGATTCCGACGACGTTGAGCGCATCGCTGATGGCCAGGCTCGACCGATTGGCTCCGGTGAAATACGTGGCTCAGATCGGCGCCGTCGTGGGGCGCGAGTTCTCCTACGAACTGCTGAGCGCCGTTGCCGAGTTGCCAAGGCAGACGCTGGAGGAGGCGCTTGCCCAGCTTGTCAGGGCGGAGCTGATATTCTGCCGGGGCGAGATACCCCGGGCGGTCTATACTTTCAAGCATGCGCTGGTACGCGACGCTGCCGAATCCGGACTTCTGAAGAGCCGACGCGCGACGCTGCACGCCACCATCGCGGACGTGTTCGAGCAACAGTTCCCGGAAATCGTGGAGGCTCAACCCGAGACTCTCGCGCTCCACCTCACGGAGGCGGGACTGTTCGAAAAGGCAGGAGAATATTGGCTTCAGGCGGGAAGGAAGGCGGCCATGCGCTCCGCCAACCTCGAAGCTATCGCACACCTGCGGAAGGGCATCGAGGTGTTGGCCCATTTGGCCGACGGTGCCCGGAAGGACAGACGAGAGCTTGATTTCCAGTTCGCGCTGGGACCATGCCTGATCGCTACCCAGGGACCGGCATCGCCACATGCGGTGGCGATCTTCGCTCGCGCGCGCGAGCTGTGCCAGCGCCTCGAAGACCCCCCCGAGCAACTACAGATCATGTTCTGGTTGACCACCGCGAGCGTCATTCGTGGTGAGTTGCCGGTCGCCGAGGAAATGATCTCGGCGCTGCTCGAACTCGCGGAGGCGCGCGGCGATCGACCAACGTTGCTCAACGCGATGCGTGGACAAGGCATGATTCGACTTTTCATGGGACATCTCGAAGGAGCCCACGAAGTGATCGTACGGGCCTTCGAAGCGTTCGAGGCAAGCAACGAGCAGGACAGATTGGCGGCGCGTGCCGCCGGCCAGGATGCGGGCGTGGCCGACCTTGCCCTGATGTCATGGGTGCTCTGGCTGCTGGGCCGCCCCGATACCGCGCTCGCACGACTGGATACCGCCATTCGGCGTGCCGACGCCATTGGTCATCCGCATTCGCAGGCCTATGGATGTTACTATGCGTCCATTCTCCACGCTCTTCGGGGCGAGTTCCTGACTGCGCACGGCTATGCGGAACGCTGTCTTGCCTTGTCGGAGGAGCACGGATTCCGGCAATGGAGAGGATTGGCGCGCGCCGTTCGGGGGATAAGTGCCAACTTTCTTGATCCTTCGTCCGCCGCGCTCGCGGAAATCCAGGGTGCGATGAACGAATATCGCAACGCGGGCTATCAGCTCGGCATCACGGCCCTATACGTGCTCCTGAGCCCGGCCCTATTGTCGAGCCGTCAGCGCGAAGCCACGCTCGAGCTGATCGAACAGGGCCTTGCAACAACCAGCCGCAATAGCGAGCGGATATTTGAGGCCGAACTGTATCGACTGAAGGCGCGCGTGCTGCTCTTCGATGACGTACCGGGAGCCGGCACCGAGGCGCAATCACTGTTCGAGCGCGCATTGACAACTGCAAGAAGCCAACACGCCAAGGCCCTTGAACTTCGAGTTGCAGTAGACCTTGGCGCTTTATGGATCGACCAGGGCAGACGCAAGGACGCGCTCAATCTGCTCGCGCCCATCTACGCCGGGTTCGCCGAGGGTTTTGAAACGCAGGATCTAAAGCAAGCGAAGGCACTGCTCGATCGACTGCAGTAATTTTGCCCGGATCACAGATATTGGAGTCTGGTTCAGCGGTCGCAGAGCTACTTGCCTTTGGCACTAGGCATCCGCTCGCTCTTGGCATTTACGATACGTATCTTTCACCTTTTGCCATCCCTCCTTGTCGTTCTTCTCTGGATGCTCATTTATGAAGTGTGGCCCATCATGCGGGTCGAGGTCTGCATGTGCGTGATACCTCTTGATTGCTTGTTCCGCAGCAGCTCTTCCCAACACTCGCCCGTTATAGAGGTTGCTGTGATTCCATTTGAAATTGATGTGCCCCGGCACCTGGATCTCGACGATTATGCCTTCCCATTTGGGTTCGTCGTACTGCACGTGATATTTGAAGATCCTGACGTCATCTTCGCCAACGGTCGCTGCGAATAATTGGCAAAGATTCGCCAGGGCATCATGAAGGTCTTTCGGTTTGCGGACCTGCTTCGAATCGACGATCCTGCTCACCCATATTTCGTCCAGATCACGGTGCTCCTCGAGCAAGCTCTCGAAGTTGACCGTGTCGATCAGCGCTCCTTCGCAGTACGTAACTCCGTCGATCTCAACTGTTTCTTCGATGAAGGGAAGAGCTGAGCACGCACATAGGCTGGACGCGCTAATTGGCCCTTTGTACTCTTTCTTGTCGGCTTGCTGGATCATTGGTCTGTTGGAAAACAACGCGAGCTTATGGTCATCAAGATTCCAGGCGTTGTGAAATATGACGGGCTTTCCAGGCTCTTTGAGCGCTTCGAACTTTATGCTCTTCATGAACTGGCTATTCGGATAGTTGATCTTGGAGAGGCCAGTGACATGGGACAAGTACATCATTGACGTGAGATAGCGAACGAAGGGATTGGGTGCCAGGACCTGATTAAGGATCCATCTGTTGATGTCTCCGTCGTCCGGGATCGTGAACTTCTGTTGAGGGAACCAGAGCGACATAGAATCCCTGAAGGCATTCACCATGGTCGATGGGTCCCATAAATGCAGATAGTTCTTGGGATCCATGACGAAGCTGGTCAGAGCCCTGCTCATGCTTCCTGCCCAATCCGGACCAAACACGGTGTTTATGGGGAAGCGCTTATAGCCTTCGTCGTCTCGAAACACGCCATTCTTGAAGAATTGATAGGTCTTTTCCGCCCTGGCTTTGTTTTCAACTCCATCAAACTGATTGTAGACGATCCCAACCCAGGCGCCGATGCAGGACAAAGCCCACACCTCAAACTCTATATCTGCGTTGGCAAGGGCTTCCAGAACCCCGATGTGCAATCCTGCTGCCGGACCGCCTCCGCCGAGCGCAATCGCTCTCTTTACCATCAGATCCTCCATCTGATTTTTCGTGTGGCTTATTCTCCAATCAACTTTCTGAATTGCGTGAAGAATTGGTCATTCTTGGGCTCTCGGCCGCACAGAATGCCATCGAACCAAATCTGACAGTTCATAGAGCCAGCATTGCGAAATACGATACGTGCGACGGAGCGGTGGACGTCGATATTCGATCTCGAATCTGCTGATCCCACTGGCGCACGAAGAGCCTGCTTAGCCTATCGCGGTCTGAACCGTCCATTTGTGAACCACTTCACGTACGATACTTATAGCCGCCCATGGCCGCGGACCTGTTGTCCAATCGCGACTTCCGTTATTGGCCCAAAGCGGACGCTTTGTAGTCTTTGCTCAGATGTCGGCTTGTGACCCGGAACGGACATATCGAAATCAAAACAGACCGAAACGGACGAGAAGCACCGCGACTCAACTACGGGAGTCCTTTTGTCACCGTAAAGGGATTGAACCCACGTTCCGCGAGGGCAGCCCACGAAGCTGCGCCAAGATGTGACAATCGGAAATAGAGCCGCGGTTTGGTCGGATCGGTGTCCAACACGAACCCGGTCGGCAACTCGCGGGCAGTTGTGGCATAGAACCCACCATCCGGCGACCTCTGGGATTCGACTACAGCGATCAACGAGTCTGCCCTCCCAGTCCTGCCGAGCAATTTCATCAAGAGAGCCATTTGGCCCGTTCCTTCGGTCCACACACCGTCTCGGTCTTCACCGTAAGAAAAGCCCTCATCGACACTCATTCGCTGTTCGGCGGTCGTAATTGCCGATGCAAATTTCTCGACCGCTCCGTGGAGCGCTATTAAAGGCCAGACCTGAGCATCGAGAGCCAAAATCGGATTGTGCGTGACACCGTCTTCAGCGGTACCTGCGGCGAAACAGGCGCATGCCGGATCCCACATCGTATTTACGAAGTACTCAGCGACCGTTGCCTTATCGCGCCAGCGCGAATCCCCTGTACGGATCGCAAGAAGGCCAAACGCGGCGGCGAGGTCAGTATTATGTTCAGTCGATTTCCACGTCCGCACTTCCGGCGTCGGTTCGTGCCCAAACGTACCACCCGTGAAACCGCCAGTACCGCGCGTATCGGCCCATTGCGCGACCCAGGCGCCAAGCCGTGCTGCACCATCGCGGGACCGAGAGCCGGCGTTCACATCATCAAGCGACAGCAACGCCAACATGGCCCATGCCATGTTACCAACATCGCTGCCCACCTGATATCGATCCTCTAACCATTTGTTCTGAGTATTGTCCCACCACCCCGGAAGTTTGACGGGGCCATTCCCCACCACGCCCGCGGCGTAAGCGTTCCGGAGCCGTCCATCATGCCAGGTGCGGTCGTTGTCGATGGCCCAGAGAAGCGCCGAGCCAATCCGATACGCTTTGTCTTGCTCACCGCAACCGACCAACGCGATGGCGGCTACCGCATTGTCATAGAGGTAGGCGGCGCCATGCAGAGGCCCCGATTCGACGGTCGGATAGCTGGGCAGGAACAACGGCCCTGATGGCGGTGCCTTATCAATTAGACCAGCGAGGTATCCGCACGCTGACGTTTTTGGTGCTGTTGAGGCTTGCAGTGGAGCGGAGGCCATCATGATTGCGAAAGTCGCGACGATCCAAGTCTGAAGGCAGAGTCCGCGACAACGGTAGAAGCAATAAGTGATTGGTGCCGGTAGCATTTCGCTGCCTCTCGTGTCTTTTCAACCAAGATAGACTTTAGGACATCGGGAAGAATGCCGGTCAGGATCGAGAAAAAATGTGCCTTCGTCTTCAATGGCAGCTTATGGCACTTTTCGGACCTGCGGCGGCAGTGTTCCGATGTCCACTGTTGAGGGTTGAACGGACCTAAATCAGCCGCGCCCGAAGGTCGCCTTTTGACCCAGACCGGACCACCCGTTCGCCGCGCAGGCATTGGGCTTAGGCTCGACCGGTCCTCGCGCTAGTTTGAAGGACCTCGTGTTGCCAGACAGAGCGGTCGTCCCCATCGTATAGTGATCAGAAACCGCCAGCCACGAAAAGAACAGACTACTGGCGATTGCCGCGCTTGCGCCGCCTGCTTGGGCGGAAGGGCGGAGGTACGGGTGCCAGGGCGAGCCCCTGGTACGGTATGGCAATCATCCCTCGACCATGGCCGATGAGTGCCGGTCATGCCAGTCCCGTGGATTATCGAAGAGCTGATCTATGGCCAAAAGCATTCTTGTCATCGTTGCTATTCTCGCAATTTCTACTTCTGGCGCTTTGGCCGCACAGAGGACCCATCATGGCCGCGCGTCGCCTGCGCCGTCGCCGAGCGAGGGGTCGAGGCGGCTGAGCCCATATGCTGTGGGCCCAGGTAATTCCAACGACCGCGACATGTACATCAAGAACCTGCGCGACTCCGGGTATAATCCGGAGAACAACTTCAACAGGTTCGGGAACGTGCAGGCAGCACCTTATGGGGGCGGCTAAACCTCGAATCCCCTTAACCCGGTACCGGCGCGGCTGCAGTCGCTAGGCCCGCCAAAACGGCTTTTCGAGTTCGTGCGCGATGTCGCTCCGGGAGACGCCGATATCGTGCAGGTCGGGCTCGGTCCAGCGTGCGAGCTCCCGGCGATCGCGATAACGCTGCCGCCAGAGATCAGAGATGAAGGGTCGCGCCAACGCTGGCCCAAACCTCGTAGAGGTTGAGGAGAGCCTTGATATCAGCGGAGATCAGGCGTGTTGAAGCAAACTTCACAGCTTTATCTCCCCCTATAAGTTCGGGAGGACTGTATCGCTGTGCTACTGACAGCATACTGTCAGCAGCAGGTAGCATCTCTGGCCCAAGGAACGGAGATGCCCCGGCTTCGGCTGGCAATCACTTTGCGTCATGTATTCTTGGGAAGTCCGATGTTGGCCCATCAGCGAAGTGACGACACCGCTCAAGGAGGTCCGCTTAGCGAGGCGGTGCGGACTGGATTTGCTCGCTCTGAGTTCTTCGCATTTTGACCCGAAGTCGACCTTAAACTCGTAACCAGCGAGAGGCTGATCGCAGCTTAGCAGAGTCCTTGGTGGGACTTAGCACAAGCGGCACGCTCCCCAGGATCCGCAGCAACCCGCGCAACCACCGAACCCCCAGCCACCATACCCCCAGTCATCGAACCCGATGTCGTCATAGAATCCGATGCTGAACCCGCAGCCGCCGCAACCGCAACCACGGAAGCCACGGCAACCACGGAAGCCACCGCAACCTCGGATGCCAACGAACCC
Source organism: Bradyrhizobium sp. S3.7.6 (assembly GCF_054061875.1). Classification (NCBI taxonomy): domain Bacteria; kingdom Pseudomonadati; phylum Pseudomonadota; class Alphaproteobacteria; order Hyphomicrobiales; family Nitrobacteraceae; genus Bradyrhizobium; species Bradyrhizobium sp. S3.7.6. Next base: position 6,555,943 of record NZ_JBSSEQ010000001.1, read on the forward strand.
GCTACCACCGCAACCTCGAATGCCAACAAGCCCGCCACCACCGCAACCTCGGATGCCAACAAACCCACCACCACCGCAACCTCGGCCGCCAACAAACCCGCCGCCACCGCAACCTCGGCCGCCAACAAACCCGCCGCCGCAACCTCGGCCGCCGCCGCACCCCCCGCCACCATGGCCGCACCCGCAACCACCGCACCCCCGCGCTAGCTGCACGCCGCCGCCAAAGTTTTCTCTATCGAAAAGATGGAACGTGGCCAGACTGACGTCGGCCATTTCCTCTTCGCCAAGAAAGAAGCGCTGATTTGGCGAGGTGTTGGATTGCGGGATACCGGTAGCGGGCATCGTGGATGCGGATGCGCTACTCGCCAGCGAAAGACCCAGTCCGGCCGCACCTAGCACCTTCACGGTGGCGGCTTTGGCTGTGCGCTTCTGCTTCGAAGCTTGCTTGACCCGTGGCATGATCGCACCCTCCGTAGTTCTTGTGAAAGCGCTCTGCAAGAGTGCGCTCGGCGAAACCGGCGCGCAAGGGTTACCTGTGCCATAAAATGCGAAACATCTCATCGAGCTCCATTCATCTTCAGAACCGAGATCGACACATGACCGCTTTTGGTTGAGCAGAATCACGCCAGCTGACCAGCGCAAGAGGCGTCGCGATGTCGGCTGTCTACGGGAAAGCGGAAGTCACACGATGGTTGGGCTGACCGCAGCTTTTGACCCAAAGCGGAAATCACTAGCTCGGTACCCCGCTTAGGTGAAATGTCGTAGCAAGGATGCGCCAGCCGTCGGGGGAGCGAACAAGGTTGTACGACTGCCGCCATTGCCTTGTGACGCTTCCATCCGGTCGGAGGTTTTTCCACGTTACAGTTCCGAGAGCACTGCGTTCGCCTATAGGAACAGCCACTACATCGTGCAGAGTTCCACTTTCGGCCCCTTCGCGTCGGTAGGTGTCGGCCACTCCTTGGAAAAACCGCGCAATCTCGTCACGTGACTGAAAACTATGTATCGACCCGTCACCCCGCATGGTGATGCAGGGAGCGCAGTAGAGTTTGGCGATTTGATCACCATCCCAGGTGGTGAATGTCTGCATGTATTTGTTGAAGAAGGCAGATATCTCGACTTCAAGCGCTTCCGGCATGATTTGTCTCCAGAGCTTTCATGTTCTGCGACGAGCAAGCCAACCCGAATTGTCTTGGGTTGCGATACAGCGCACGCGGAATTCGGATGGCGACATGCCGTTCAGCCGATCCGCTGCTGGGTCCAACTCCGCGCAACTGGCCTGCTCTACAGTTACGATCTGATCCGCGGCCAACCAAGCTACGATTGGAACTGAAGGGCCAATGATTACGAGATAGGCCAAGCCGAGAGCGGGAGACCAACGTTCAATACCAAGCCCCGTCCGGAAGACCACGGCCATTCCTAAGCCGAAGCACGCGATCCAAACGGCAAGCCAACAAGCAGAGATCATTCGTCTCTCCCCGCTCCAACAGTGTGCGCAATGTTACCGTTGACGCCCATCTCTCGCCAGAAGACAGTTTGCACCGAAGGGGCAATGCACTTGACCGATTCTGGGTGGTTAAGCTCACCTGCCCGTCAGGTGTTGATGGAAACGACGAGGTCATTGAATGCAAAAGGCTGATCGGCGATGTCGCCTATTGGCCCCAAGCAGCGGTTGGTGGATGTGTGCCATTCCGCTGCTGTCAGGGGAGAAGCAGACATCCGGCAAACAGGCCAAAAATGACGCGAATGACCTATAGCAGACCTGCACCCGAGCATTCGCCGAGTGGCCGCCTTAACCTCGCAGTGGCAGCGGGATGGAAAGCAGTTAACGCGCGAGTGCACTTCGTAATCTTAATTTACGCGAAGGCGTCCCACCGAAATTGCTCACCCGCGCCGACGAGTTGATCGAATAACTCGCTCTTAGCTGAGACGCATGGGTCCACACCTAGCCCGAGCCGACTCGCGCAGCGCTTCATCGCACTCCGCTTCCGGGCGTATTCAGACCTTGAGAAAGCATTGGCGAGGTCTGGCAGTGACCCGGCAGCTGACTCTGGATGCAAGCCTGAAGTAGACCGGGCGCTCTAGCACCCGTCGTCTCCTTCCACGACGGTCGACAGGAAGCTGGAACGAGCCAGATCACATGCAATCGGCTTCGAGAACGAGGTGCCAAACCATCTACTCGTCAACGACCCATCGTTGGTGACCCAGGGGATTGGCGGCAGTTGCGGCAGATAAGATGCATACGGCATCACTTTCGCAAGCGTCACTCTGACCAGATACTTTGCTAGAAAAGCCTCGTTCATTCCGCCGTCCAGTCCGCTATAGATCGGGGCTGCCGGCACGTTGTCATTGAGCAATCGCGCGAATTCGAGTTCGTCGGTACGTTGCTTCTCAAGCGCCCGCCGCGCAATTTTGGAATCCACGACAAACGCGGGGCATTTATCGGTGGGACTGAACACGAGAGGATACGGCGAATTTGGTGGAGCTTGCGCATCGAACACATAGCGTCGATTGCACACGTCCACCTTAGGTTCGAGATGCGTCGTCTCGAAGTGATCGTTGCCGACTTTGAGCATTTTCCAGAAGGAGAGGTTCGGGCTATTTCGATGCTGCGCCAGGTTTGCCGGCGTCAGGCGGAATGGATAAGCCTGGACCTGAAAGGACGGTCGGCCGCCGAGGGAGTCCCGCGCTAGCGAATAGATCTCGCTTATCTGTTCGTCGGTCATGGCATAGCAACCGCTCGATGAGCAGTCGCCATGGATCATGAGTAAGCTGCCGTCGCGATTGTTTGCCTTGTCGAAGCTGTTGGGAAAGCCGACGTTGATCGCGAGATGGTAATCGGAGTTGGGATTCATCAGCTCGGGAGTAATCGTATAGAACCCCTCTGGAGCCTGACGGTCACCCTCCTTCAGTTTCGGCCCGAGATCCCCCGACCACCGACAGATCGGGTACACCTTGAGGATTTTGAAGAGGCCGGTGGTGTCCTGTTTCCAGACTTCGAGCTCCGCCTCTTGCTTGAAGACGCGCACAAGGATAGGCGAGTATTTTGGCATCTTCTTTTGTCGGAGCAGCGAGAGCAACTCGGGTGGTAGCTCCTTTGTAGCCTTGGCCGGCAAGCGGTTGCTGTTTTCGCCAAGGCAGGTGGCCGGCGACAACGCCGCGAAAAAAGCTGCAGTCAGCACAAGCGCACGGAGTGCCGTGGCGCCGATCATGACCTTACCTCGGGCGTGGAATCTGCTCATTTGGGTAGCGTGTAGTCAGTGGGTTCGTAAGGCAAGCCCAGATGGACGCAGCCACCGGAGAAGTTCGAGCTTATCGTTGGCCTTGGGGATGCCAAGACGCTCGGTCTCGTCGTCCGCTTCTGGCCCATAGCTGACCTGCCCGATCGGTTCAGCCGAGGACTTCTTTTAACCCAAAGCTGACCTCAAGCAGTTCCGGAGACAATTAGGCAAAAAGCCCGCATTGGTTATGACAGCATTCTTGGCGGCGCTCGCGACATCGGCCAAGTCGGAGTTCATCAATGTGCCGACGGAGTGATCGCCACCGATAGCCAAGACCGGCATCGGCAATTTTCCGGTCTTTGCGAACAGCGTTTTGTTGTCCTCGCCGTCCTTAGTGAAGTCAGCAAACTGTCCGCTAAAGGCATCGTGGATGGCACCCGCACGAGCATAGAGCACCGCATCGTGATCCCGGGTCTTTCGTCGATCGCAGCGGGGGTATGGGTTCACGGCCTGGTTCGAAAACCGATACGGTTATCGAAGCATCGAGGCCGACAGTGCCAATGTTAGCGCTCGCCCTGCCGGAAGCCACTGGAACTCGTGCTAACGAGAAATATCGAAGTGTACTGCTTTGATAGTGTGAATCGCTTCCAACGGACGACGCTCGGAGACGTCAGGCGCAGGTGTCGTGCGCAGAAGCATTGTAGCCTGGAATCATGGGAGAGCCGAGCATGGATTCCATTTCTCGTCGCCATATGTTGGCAGCGACCGCTACCGGAGGTCTTCTAACGAGCGTTGGGCTGGCGCACGCGCAAACCGCGGACGGCGCGATTCCTCAGCCACAGCGACCGGGTCACGGCGGCACCGATCCCGGTCCGCGCAATCTCATGCGGGATCGGCAGAACCCGGATCTGCTGGTTCCGCCGTCGACCGATCATGGTACCTTGCCGAACCTGCGCTTCTCGTTCTCGGACGCCCATATGCGGCTTGAGCCGGGCGGCTGGACCCGCCAGGTCACGCAGCGTGAGCTGGGCATTGCCAAGTCCATGGCCGGCGTGAATATGCGCCTGAACGCGGGCGGTGTGCGTGAGCTGCATTGGCATAAGGCGTCAGAATGGGCCTACATGCTCTATGGCAAGGCTCGCGTGACGGCGGTCGATTCCGAGGGGCGCTATTTCGTCGATGACGTCGGCGTCGGAGATCTCTGGTTCTTCCCGGGCGGAACCCCGCACTCGATCCAGGGCCTCGGCCCCGACGGCTGCGAATTCCTTCTCGTGTTCGACGATGGCGATTTCGACGAAGACAACACCTTCCTGCTCAACGACTGGTTCAAGCACATACCGGCCGATGTGCTGGGCAAGAATTTCGGAGTGCCTGCCTCGCTGTTCGGCCACACCCCCGATGAAAGCGAGCGCTATATTTTCCTGGCTCCGTTGCCGGGGCCGCTCGGATCGGAAGCCATATCGGGCGCAAAGGCGTCGGAGACGAGCTACACGTGGCGGATGATGGAGCAGGTGCCCATCAAGACGAAGGGCGGAACGGTGCGGATCACCGATTCCCGTTTGTTTCCAATCAGCACCACGACCGCAGCGGCCCTGGTTGAACTCGAACCTGGCGGATTGCGCGAGGTGCACTGGCACCCTAACGGAGACGAGTGGCTTTACGTCATCGAGGGACAGGCGCGCATGGGTGTGTTTGCCGGCCAGGGGCAGGCGCGCACATTTGATCTGCAGGCCGGCGACGTTGGTTACGTCCCGGTGGCGATGGGCCACTATCTCGAGAATACCGGCTCGACCAACTTTCGATTTCTCGAGACGTTCAAGAGTGACCGCTTTATCGATTTCTCTCTCGATACCTGGATGGCGGCAACACCGCCGGGACTGGTGCAAGCCCATCTCAAACTCGATCCGAAGGTGATGAGCGCGCTGCGCACGAACAAGGCTCTGGTCGTGCCGGAATAACCGCCCAAGTCGGAGTGAATCGCGGCGCACTCGTCCGGCGCCCGGTGGGCAGGCCGCTGGCGGACCGCCGGCAAGATTGCGCCATCTCCGGCTGCAGAAGGAGAACGCCATGAACGTTCTGACCTGGGCCGCCCTGCGTTGGTGGTCGCCGGATCCGCCTTAGCATCAAACGGTCAGGCCGAAACGGGCACCCGAGCGTCAGTGGCATCCTCAGTTTGCAGAGACAAGCTTTAGTCCAATCACGCCGGCCACAATCAAAGCAATGCAAAGTATCCGCGCAGGCGACGCAGAGTCGCCCAGCACTGCGATACCCAGAACGGCGGTACCCGCGGCACCGATACCGGTCCAGACCGCGTACCCCGTTCCTACGGGAAGTGTGCGGAGCGCCAGCGAGAGAAGAAAGACACTCGACAAACCGGTGGCAGCCGTAAACAGCGCGGGTATCAGCAGCGTGAAGCCTGCGGACCACTTCATACCGAAGGCGAATCCGATCTCGAGAAGGCCGGCGGAGGCCAATATCATCCATGCCATGTGGGTCAATCCATTCGCTGGTCACCGGGCGTTACGGCCGGGCTGCTTGTAAGGGGCTGGACGCGCATGGACCAATTTCCATGCGCGCCGCGTTTGCTGATGAGCGCCTCAAGCCTTACTGGCGGCAGCGGGAATCGAGCGGAACGAAATTCCCAATCGATTGAACGCGCTCATCAGGCCGATGGCATAGGTGAGGTCAGCGAGTTCCTTGTCGCTGAATTCGCCGGCGGCGGCCTCGTAGTCGGCATCGGGAACGCCGGTTTCGGCCACCCTCGTCACGGTTTCGGTCCAGGCCAGCGCAGAGCGTTCGCGCTCACTAAAGACTTCCCCCGCGTCTCGCCACACAGGCACCAGCACGAGCTTGTCCGCGGCGACACCAGACTTGAGCAGGTCGCGGGAGTGCATATCGATGCAGTAGGCACAGCCGTTGATCTGCGAAACCCGCAGATAGACGAGATCGACAAGTTGCTTTGAAAGGCCGCTTTTTTGAAGATAGACGTAGACCCCTCCAAAGGCCTTGAAGCCTTCCGGTGAAGCCTTGGCGTAATCGATGCGCTTGTTCATGATTGAATCCTCATCTGGTTGAAGGATTCCATCGTTTCGCATCTTGGCCTATTCAAGAAGGTCCATGATACGCGTTTGTAGCTGGACCATGATTTCCATAATCCGGCAGATCACGCTCGAGCTTCAGTCACATCAATCCCAAAATGCGCCGTCCGAAATTTTCGGCCGTGCGCCGCGAGGCGATATTCGTGAAGTTTAAAAGAAGGGCGGAAGCCCCATCATTGCGCCTCGTCCAATCCGTAAGTGCCTCCGCGTACAGGCCTTGTTCCCGCATGCTCGCAGCGAGCCGGCGATCTGAACGGTTGCCTCGCAGACGCAAGATCAGGTGCATGCCCCCCGGCTGTAAATCTATTCGCACATTTTTTCCCAGCACGCTTTCCAGCCCCGCCGCGGTTGCCGCGCGGCGCTCGGCATAGAGCCTCCGCATCCGCTGGATATGGCGCGCAAAATGTCCTTCGGCGATGAATGAAGTGACGATAGTTTGCGTAAGCCCCGGAGAGCCAGTTGAAAGGCTTTCGGTGACCTCCTCAAACCGCTCGACCTGCGCTTCCGGCACGACGAGATAGGCCAGCCGCATGCCTGGAAAAAGTACCTTGCTGAAGGTACCCGCATAGAGCACCCGCCCGTCACGATCGAGGCTTTTCAATGCAGGGAGGGGGCGGCTGACATAGCGGTATTCGCCATCGTAGTCGTCTTCGATGATCCATGCCTTGTTTCGCGCGGCCCAGTCCAACAGCGCCAGACGCCGAGGTAACGACAGGGACATGCAGAGCGGGCTCTGATGCGCAGGCGTGACCACCGCTGCGCGCGCCCGGGACGCGAGCTTGATGGCATCAGAAACGACCATGCCTTCCGCATCGACCGGCACCGAGATGCCTTCGATATGCATATATTCGAAAATTTCTCGCGTGGGCGGATATCCCGGGTCTTCGAGCCAGACGCGATCACCCGCCTTCAGCAGGGCATGACCGATTAGCTCCACGGTTTGGCGGTATCCCGAGGTCACGAACACCTGAGATGGGGAGCAGTTTATCCCACGCGAAACCTGGAGATATCTCGCGATTTCAGCACGCAGCGAAGGCAAGCCGGACACAGGGGGATGGATCATATCGGAAGGCTGCATGGCCCGCGCACTGCGCGCGCCAAGGCGTGCCCAGATCTTCCGGGGAAACGCATCCAGGGCGGGCAAACCCATCTGGAATGGCAGGATGGAATCCGGACGAAAACTGACTGCATCCATCCGGGGATCCGCTCGCGGCGTCGGGTTCGCAATGGATATTCGCGGCGTAAGGTCTGGGCTTACAATGGTTCCTGCCTGCCCGCGCGCCTCGACATACCCTTCAGCGGCCAGCAAGGAATAAGCCGTGTCGATGGTACCTCTGGCCAGCCCCAATTCCTTGGTCAACGCCCGTGCCGACGGAATGCGGTCACCAGGCTTCAACATTCCAGTGGCGATAGCGTCGCGAAACCGATCGTAAATCTGCCGGTAGAACGGTGCTGCCGCCTTCGGATCAAGCGGCGGGAGCTTTCGGGGATTCGCGGCAGGCATGGCCCGATCCGATCTTTCGATGAACGAAAAACCCACTATGCCATAACGGTTCGGATTGGTCTCCACTCCTCGCACGCTGCAGCGGTCAAGCCTGCGCCGGCAAATCATGGACCAGTCGCAAAGCTCATTCATGGTCCTTGGATGCAGGCCGAAATTGCTCTTTGCTGATGATCAGAGTTCGGACAGCAGAGATTGGAAAGCAGATGACGAAAATACTGCATTTGACTTGCAGCCCCCGCGGGCAAGCCTCGGAGAGTTACAGGCTATCTCAGAAAATCGTCGGCTACTTGCTGGATAGCGAGCCGACGGCAACCGTCATAATCCGACCGATCAGCGGCGTCCCCGATATCGATGAAAGCTACGCAACTGCTCTTGGCGCGACCGAGCGATCGTACCTGGAAATGTTTGTCGAGGGTTCCATGTCCCGGTCCGAAGAACTGATCCAGGAACTGGAGAGCGCGGACTTCGTCGTCATCGCAACTCCAATGCACAACTTCACCGTGCCTGCCGCTCTCAAAGCGTGGATAGATCACGTCGTTCGAGTCCGTCGAACGTTCGACGTGACTGCCCAAGGAAAACTGGGGGCGTTGCGCGACCGCCCGGTTTTTGTCGCAGTGTCCTCGGGCGGAAGATTTTCCGGCGATCGCGCGCATCAGCCCGATTTTCTCACGCCGTATCTAAAAGCTATCCTCGGCACCATCGGGCTGCATGATTTGACGTTCTTCTCCGTTGAAGGATCGGCGCTTGGTCCTGATGCATTGGTCGCAGCCCGAACCAAGGCGGATCAGGCAATGCAGAGGTTCTTCCTCCGTTTCGCGCCCAATTCAACGGGGGTGTTTCAGCAAGCTGTATGAACGCGCAACGGCCTTCCCGCGCTCAGTTCGGCCACCGATACGTCCGTTCCTGGCCCTGAGCAGACGCTGCCGCTTCGCGCGGAAGCTGGGGGACGCCTGCACCTCGCGGGATTCCCTACCAGCGAGACCAGTACAGCGCCCGGGAAGCTGAGGTACTTGCCTCCTCAATTGAGCAAGCAAAAATTCCCCCAAACATCAGAGCCTCGCTAAGAACGGAGATTGACTTAACCGAGATCACGCAAGAGACCTTTTGCTCGCTTAAGGTCGGCGGTGTTGAGACCTTCGGTAAACCGGTCGTAAATCGGTTGTAGCAGCGCCTTCGCTTCGGCCGGTCGGTCCTGATCGCGAAACAACTGTCCCAAGCTTGTGGCGGCGCGTAGTTCCCAGGACAGAGCGCCCTGCAGGCTCGCCCACTTCATCGCCCGGAAAAACTGATCCTCGGCCGTTGCCGCAGCGCCGGGCGCACCTTGCAACAGCAGCAGTTCGCCCTTGATGCGCAGCAGCTCGGCGATACTCAAGCGTTCTTCGCTCTCCTCTGCGCGCGCGATCGCATCGTGTACCACCGAAAGTCCTTCGCCCACTTGCCCGACGCGCCCCAAGCCTTCCGCCATCTCACCAACGAACAGGAAATAGCGATGCGATGCGTTGACTTCGTCGCCGAGTTCGTCGATGCCTGACCGCAGCAGCGGCAATCCGCCGGCGGTATCTCCGCGCTTGATCGCTAGCAGTCCTTGATGGCTGCGGGCAAAGGCAACATAGCGCATCAGCGAATGCCTGGTCGAAAGGTCGATCAGCCTTGTCACGTAATGGTCTGCGACATCCATATCGCCGCTCCACAGCGCGATCGGGCATGCTGCGTTGGCGACGATGTAGCACACCGAGTTGACGTGTCTGCTGGCAGATGCCTCATGCAGGTATGTTTCGGTGACGTGCATTGCGCGATCCGGAAATCCCTGCAGCCATAGGGTCCGGCCCAGAAAGGCGCCGGCGGTCACCCGCTGGTTGCTCCGGAAACGGCTGATCCGCGACTTTTGGACTGGAGGAACATAGTGCGCGAGCATGCGTTCGAGGTGATACCTCGCGCTCGCTTGATCGCCGAGGCATTGCTGCGAGATGCCGATCAATCGCTCTCCGATCAGCCGATCGTTGGAATTTGACCGGCTTGCCGCAAGAGCGCTGAATCGTTGCGCGGCGGTCAAGGAGGCGCGAAGGCGGCCGGCGACCCGGTGAAAGAACCACAGGCCTAGCAGCGACCGCAATTGGTGCTCGACATCGTCAAGCCTCTCTGCAAGCTCCAGCGCCTTCGTCCAGGCTTCGCCGAGCGCGGGAATTTTCGCGTCGGTGACAAATATCAGGGTCGTGCCGAGCGCGGTATACAGCTTCATCTCGAGGCGCGCGTCGCCATTGACGGCAGCCCCAAGGGCGCCGATCGCCCGCTCCACGCGGCCGCGGCATTCCTCCAGCAACGACGAATGGACGCATAGGGGCACTGCGGCCGCGGTCAGCCCCGCGCCAATCTGCACGTCACCGCTGGGTGAAAAGGCCCAACCCAGCGCCGCGCGCAGGTTGTCGATGTGCCGTCCATAGTCGCCCATCCAGTCGACCGTGGGGCGCATCTCCAGCTCCGCTTCAGCCCGCTCGAACAAGTCCCGGTAATATTCGGCATGGCGACATGCGAGCCGTTCCCGTTCCCCGCTCTCGCCGAGCTTTTCGAAGGCATACGTATGGGTCGTATCCAATAAGCGGTAGCGCGCCGTGGTGGCATCGATTTCCGCCACAACCAGCGACTTCGAAACCAGGCTGGAAATTCCATCGACCACGTCCGGCAAAGCGATCCCGGCGCCCGTTACCACCGCGCAGATCGCCTCCAGGTCGATGGCGCCGGCGAAGACCGCGAGCCGGCGGAGGAGCACCAACTCAGGCTCAGTCAGTAGCTCGTAGCTCCAATCGAAGGTCGCCCGCAGAGTTTGGTGCCGCGGCAGCGCCGTCCGCCCTCCGGTCAGCAGCTGAAAGCGATCGTCAAGGTGAGCGGCGAGTTCTTCGACACCGAGTGCCGTGACACGTGCCGCCGCCATTTCAATCGCGAGCGGTATGCCATCAAGACGCCGGCAGATCGCCGCGATCGTCTTTGCCTGATAGCCATCCAGAACCGCCCCTGCCTCGGTTGCTCGTGCACGTTCGATGAATAGTCTGACGGCGCCGTATTCCAGGAGATCGTCCGCGCCCTCCGTCGGAATCGAGAGCGGCTGCACCCAGTAGACCTGCTCCCCCTCGGCCCGGAGCGGCTCGCGGCTGGTTGCGATGATCTGAGCCGAGGATCCGGCTCGCAGCACGCCCTCAGCCATCCTCGCCGCGGCGTCGATCACATGCTCGCAGGTGTCCAACACCACCAACAAGCGCCGCGCTGCCAGTGCCAGCGCCACGCGCTGCGTCGAAATTTCACCGCCGCCGAACTTGAGTCCGATCGCGGCAGCGAGCGCTATGGGAACCAGACTGGGATCCGCGAGCGGCGAGAACTCGGCCAGCCACACCCCCTCTGGAAAATGCGGCAGCAGTTCACGGGCGACCGCGAGCGCGAGCCGTGTCTTGCCGATGCCCCCCGCCCCGGTCAGGGTGACGAGCCGGCCGGCACGGACAAGCTTCGAGATTTCCTCGACCTCGGCGGTGCGGCCGATCAACGCTGAAACCGGCTGCGGCAGGTTGGTCGACGCTAATGGCTGCGCCGACGCACTTTCCTTTAGGTAGAGTGGATGTCCCGGTCCGGTTGCTGGCCGCATGGTCCAGATGCCGCGCAGGTGATAGCCGCGGCCGGACACCGTCTTCAACAACTCGCGATCTGCGCCGAGCGCCTTGCGAATGGCGGATATATGAATCTGGAGCGTGTTTTCTTCGACCGTCGCAACCGGCCACACCCGATCTATAAGATCGCGCTTGGTGACAAGCTCGCCGCCCGACTGAACCAAAATCTCCAGAATCTCGAATGCGCGGTTCCCGATCGGAACGGAAACACCTCGGGACCGCAGCTCACGCTGGGTAAGATCGATCTCCCACCCGTTCGACTCATAGACGGCTCGTAGGCCTTGCTCGGCCATCACGGCCTGCCCCGTCGGTTGAGTAATCCTAAGAAAATCTCAGCATCAGATCAGGGAACCGCTCCAGGAAATCAGCTTAAACGTTGATCTGGGCAGTGGGCAAGGGCCGTCGAACTATCCGCTTAACGCGCGGCATATCAATGGCTTGATACCCAGTATCTGCTTGGGTGATCTTCTGAGCAAGATTAGCAAAACAGCATCAATGGCGGGCAAGCGATTGATGCAGGGCCCGAGTAAGATCACTCTCTAACCCAGCGGCGCGCTGTTGCGCAGGCTTCGCGGTGTCGCTGCGCCCAAATGTAAACGGGAGAGCGAACATGATCTCTGCGGCATTTCCCTACAAGAAGCAGCGGCGGCGGGTCCTCGGCCGCGAGATGGCGTATGTCGAGGTGGGAAAGGGCGACCCCATCGTACTGCTGCACGGCAATCCCACTTCGTCGTATCTCTGGCGCAATGTGTTGCCGCACCTGAAGCCGCTGGGTCGCTGCATCGCCCCCGACCTGATCGGCATGGGCGATTCCGACAAGCTGCCTGACAGCGGTCCCAACTCGTATCGCTTCGTCGAGCACCGCCGCTATCTCGACGCCCTGCTCGAGTCCCTGGACGTGCGCGAACGGGTCACCCTCGTCATCCATGACTGGGGTTCGGCGCTCGGCTTCGACTGGGCCAACCGCCACCGCGAGGCCGTGAAGGGTATCGCGTACATGGAGGCGATCATGGGGCCACAATACTGGGACCACTGGGACAAGTTCGAAATGCGTCACGCCTTGCAAGGGCTGCGTTCCGAGCAAGGCGAGGAAATGGTCTTGCGAGACAATTTCTTCATCGAGAAGATCCTGCCGGGAGCCATCCTTCGCAAAATGTCCGACGAAGATATGGCGGAGTACCGACGGCCCTTCGCCGAGCCCGGCGAGGGCCGGCGTCCGACGCTGACGTGGCCAAGGCAAATCCCCATCGAGGGCGAGCCCGCCGACGTGACTGCGATCGTGACCGCCTACGCTGACTGGCTTAAGACGAGCCATATACCCAAGTTGTTCCTGAGGGCGGAGCCCGGTGGGATCCTCGCCCATGGCCCGGTTCTCGATTTGGCCCGCAGCCTCCCGGCACAGACCGAGGTGACGATCTCGGGACTCCATTTTGTTCAGGAAGATTCGCCGGACGAGATCGGACGGGCCGTCGCCGGCTGGATGGAGGCGTTGGGCTGACGGCGGCCATGCAGGGCTGCGATATCAGGATCATCAAGGCTCACTCTGAGTTCTTCGCATTTTGACCCGGAGCGGAAGTCGCAGACCAAGACGGTCCGAACCTCAGGCATGGACACCAGCCAACGAATCCGGCGGTGGCGCAAATGCGAAGTGCCGCGGCGTCTACCAGGGCGACCTCCGCATAGACCACAGGATAGCGTTCGTGAGAATTCGCTGGTAGCGGGCGTCCCGCCAAACTGACGGCTCGTGGCCTAGCGCCGAGTAAAATACTCGTCCCTCGCCATAGAATCGGGTCCAGGTGAGAGGCCAGCCATAGAATCGTTGATGTACGCCGGTCTTGCCAAGGTCCACCGAGCTTGGGTCGAGGCGCAGGAGCACGCGTGAACCACGATAGTCGAAGTCGCCGATTTGGTAGATCTCGTCCTCGACTTGCACCGAATTCCCGAGAAAAGCCACCAGGGGATCGCCGGGATCAACCACCTCGATCTTCACGGCCTGATGCCAAGGATGACCATTAAAGTAGCCGCCGACCAGATCGAGATAGTCCGGCCAAGTGTAGAATGTGTCCGTCGCCGAATGAACGCCGAGGAACCCGCGGCCCGAGCGCACAAAGTTGAGAAGAGCTCTCTTTTGCGCGTCGCTCATCGGAAGTTCTCCTGACGTATAGAACATCACCGCTGCGTAGCGCTCGAGGTTTTCGGTAGAAAATTCAGACGTGTCTTCCGTTGCAGTGACTTCAAAAACACCCGAATGGCTTCCGAGCTGGGTCAGGATAACCTTAGAAAGCGGTATGACATCATGCCGGTAGCCGGCGGAGTATGTGAAATAGAGGATGCGCTCTCGCGGACGCTCCGCATGCGCGCCGAGTGGTCGGATTGCCGCCGCGCCGCCGAGGAGCGCGATGAACTCACGTCGCCTCACAATCGCCTCCGCCAAAACCAACCATGTGTTGAAGAAGCCTAGCACAGATCAGCCCAGCGCCGACCGGGGGGCATCGCCCTCTCGCGTCCTATGCGACGCTGCTGGCCTGATCCTATTGTGACCGTCGGCGATTGTCCGCCCGTGCGCACAATTTTAGGTTATCTATTCGGATAGTGTTGGGCTGAATAGCCTATGCTGCTTAAGCGTTGCACTACAGCTATCGGACAGGATGATCTCGGAGGCGCATGCATTCAGCTTTCATTTGGTATTTTTTATCCATGAAAGGCCGCATCGGTCCGCAGGAATTTCGATTGGGACTTTTGGGACTTGTGCTAGTCGACATGCTCGTCGTGCGCATCGCGAGGAAGCTCACTGATTCAGGACCCCAATACTATAGCGTCAACCCTCCGCTCGACTGGCCCATCGTCCCGGCTGTCCTCTTTATCTCGCTCTGGCCGCTCGCTGCAATCTTTGTGAAGCGACTACATGACTTCAACATCTCGGGTTGGTGGGCGCTCACAATCCTCGCAATTCCTCTCCTCGTCGACGTGCTCAGCATTCCGTATTGGCTTCCTTATCTTTTATTGGCGGCAATCCTGAGTGCATTTCCCGGACGGCCTGGCGACAATCGGTTCGGCTCGACCTCGCTACCGCGCACGCGCGTCTAGCGCGCCCCCAAAGCAGACCGGCCGGGCGTTTGAACGGTGGCGCGAAAGTCAGCCGCAATGTCTGCCGATGGCCCATCCCTGCCGACAGCGCTCCTCAACGACAGGTCAGCTTCGCAGGGTAAACCCGGCGCGCCGATCCGCAGCGAACCACGCCGGACTTCGACCCAATTCGGACTTTGGTTGGTATCCCAGGCCGGACATCAGCTGCCTCCAGACTTGGTGGCTTCCCGCACGAGGACGTCCATCAACATTTTGGCGGGTATCTCGCGGGCAAGCGCCGCCGCCTGACCTGACCAGAGTGGCGTGAAATCGGAGCTTCCATTCTGCTCAGCCGCAGCACGCAGCGGCGACAGTTCGCCCATGGGCAGCGGAAAGTCCGGCGCCGCGTCCGACCAGGGACCGATCTCGGCGGCAAGGCGATTGACCAGAACCCTCGCGGGTCGCCCGGAGAACACGTTGGTCACGACAGTCCGGTTCAACCGCGCGTTTCGCAGGGCCTCGCGATGGAGCGGGGGCGTTGCCGACTCGGCACAAAGCAGAAAGGCGGTTCCAACCTGCACGCCGGCGGCCCCGAGTGCGAACGCCGCTGCGATCCCTCGCCCATCCCCGATCCCGCCGGCTGCGATCACGGGCACGCTGACGGCGTCAGCGACTTGTGGCACAAGGGCGAACGTGCCGGCCTGTGAGGCGATCGCGCGCTCGCTGTTAGAATCGAGGAATGAGCCTCGATGTCCTCCGGCTTCGTACCCCTGAGCGATGATCGCATCGGCACCATGCTTTTCGAGCCAGCATGCTTCGTCGACTGTCGTCGCCGATGAGATCACCTTGCAGCCGGCTGCCTTGACCCGATCGACCAATCCGGGCTCGGGCAAACCGAAATGAAAGCTTACCACCTCCGGCCGGACCTGTTCGACTACGGCGGACGCGGCATCGCCGAACGGAGCGAGATCGAGGCGCGGTGCAGCCGTTGCGGGGGCGATGCCCAGTTCGCGATAATACGACGAAAGCTTCTCATGCCAGGCACGCTCGCGAGCGGCGTCCGCCTTTGCCGCATCGTGGCAGAAGAAGTTGAGATTGATTGGTTTCTTCGTCAGTCGCCGTAGCTCGGCAACGGTCTTTGCAATGAGTTCAGGCGTCAAGACAGCGCAGCCGATCGAGCCCATGCCGCCGGCATTCGAGACCGCGGCTGCAAGGTCTACCGTGCCCAATCCGGCCATCGGTGCCAGCACAATCGGATGCTCGATCTTGAACAATTCAACAAGACGTCGGTTAGACCACATCGCACGCCTCCTACCAGTGGCCGGCGGACGCGCCGCCATCGACATGCATGATCTCGCCGGTGACGAAAGCCGCTCGCTCAAGATACATCACGGCGTCGACGACCTCCTGTATCTCGCCCATGCGGCCCATCGGCTGCAAGCTTGCTAGGAAGCCATGCGCCTCCGGCGCATGCATAGGGGTCGCGATCGCACCAGGCGATATGGCATTCACGCGGATATTCCGGCTTGCGTACTCGATCGCGAGCGAGCGGGTGATCGCGTTGAGACCGCCTTTGGTTAGCGCCGCGAGCGCCGCCGCCAGGGACGCCATCGGCTGCTCGGCGATCGTGGCCGTGATATTGACGATGTGACCCGAGCCCGCGAGCAGCATCCTCGCCGCCACCCGCTGCGTCAGATTGAAAAAGCCCGCGAGATTGACCCCGACCATCTTGGCGAAGTCGGCCTCAGAATACTCGGTAAAGGGCTTCGCAATGAACAGGCCGGCATTGTTGACGAGCGTATCGATCCGTCCGAAGCGCTCGATGGCCAGTTCCACGATGCGATCGGCCGTCTTTGCGCTGGCGATATCGCCATCGACCGCGGGCATCGACGGATCGTCGCTCCTGCCGATCGAACGAGAACTGGCAACGACGTGATAGCCGATATCCCGGTAGGCCTCGAGCAATCCTGCGCCAATGCCGCGCGATGCTCCGGTGATGATGGCAACCTTCCGTTCGGACGTCATATTCGCTTCTCCTTCACGCAAAGTGCATGGATGGGCGAACAGTTACCCTGATCGAGGCAATGCCGCTTTGCATCGCCTGCTCAGCTATTGTCATTTCCTGCCGTCGGTGGATGCAGATCGTTACATCGGTAACAAAGTCAAGCCAGCCGGTTTCGCCGATATTGCGCCGGTGTCTGGCCCGTGGCTCGCCGGAATGCGCGGGTGAAATTGGCCTGGCACGAAAACCTGAGCCCGAGGGCGATATCGACCAAGGCCCGGTCCGCATCGCAGAGCAGATCCTTGGCGCGTTCGAGGCGCCTTGCACTGACATGCCGATGCGGCGATTTGCCGATGGCGGCCTTGAACGCGCGCGCGAAATAAAACTCGCTCAGGCAGGCAACCGAGGCCAGCCGCGCTACCGTCAGATCGCCCTCCAAATTGGCTTCGATATAGTCGAGCACCCGCGCCAATCTGCGTCGGTCGAGCCCTTCCCCTGCGGCCGGCATGACCAGGCCGGACCGCGGCGCAGCATGATTCTGGATCAATCTTGCCACCAGACTCAATGCCAGGGTTTCGGCGAGCAGCCTGCCCGCGGACGTCTCGTGTTCCAGTTCGAGCATGATGGCAAAGGCCATCTCGGCAAGCAGTGGATCGCGGAAGCCGCCCTTGTGGCGGAGTGAATCGATCGCCGTCGCGTCGAACCCTTCACCCAGATCATGCGACAAGAACAAACCGGTCGGTAGGTAAAGATGCAAAATCGCGGGCACCGGCTCGGACATGTCGATCAGGCCTTGCTGCACGCCGGCCGGACGAAACCAGATGGTTCCACGTTCGGAGATGGTCGAGTCGATGGCCCCGTCCAGCCGACGCGTGACAACGGACCGACTACCGCGCACATCAACGCAGATCTCGGCATCAGGCTGGGGGTTATTCCAGGCAACCGTACCGCGGTGGCTGCGAAGCTCTGCCGTGAGATTTGACCAACCTCGCGTGGCGGATGAGGCCAGCAGCCCGGCGACGCCGTATTTATTGGAGCTGCGTTCGCCTGACGGCGTCGGCCGAGATGTCAATTCCTGATTTCGGCCAAATAAATCCACGCCGGCGTCACCTTTGGACATGCTGCGGGCTCGACGGCGTTAATGTGGTCGGACTCGTGGCTGACCGCAACTCTCGCCCCCGCCCTATCACGCATCTGCGATCAGGCAGTGTAGCCGCTCACTTCCGTTATTGGCCCCCAACCGACGTTGCCACGCTGCTGCCGACCGCCAGCTTTTGACCCACAACGGACATGGCCTCCGTCATAGGGGCAATATTTCTGTTTCAGTGCTGCGGCCCCCCGTCGAGCTCTCGTTCGTCAACCAGCCCGCCTCCCGCACGATGGCGACGGCTGACCGGGCGACCGGGGCCGTGATTCCATTGACGAGCTGCAGTCGCAGATTGCGACCCTCGGTAACGGCCCGCACGACCGCCTTCCTCGCGACCCACCAGGAGCGATGTACCTGCAGGCCATCGGCATTTTCGAGCGCCATCATTGCCTGGTTAAGCGTTGCCAGTACAAGGCGAGAGTTGCCGGCGGTATGGACGCGTACGTAGTGGTCCTCCATCTGCAGGCAAAGCACCGCGGAAGGTGGCGCACCGAGTAGCCCGAAAGCGGTTGGCGGCGCTTCGCCGGCTTCCTTGGCCTGTTGCCGGCGATGTAACCGGGCCTGCATAAGAAGGGTGAAACCGAGCACAATCGGCAAGGCGGTGATCAGCCCCTGCAAGTACCAATCGAGTGGTCGTAAGATTTTCAGGAAGGGCCATATCGATACGGCGATCGACACGACCCAGATCTGGAATGGCGCGTTCAGGATGACGACGCCGAGGAAGATCGACATCCAGGTCATCGCCGGGTTCAGGCGGAGCCGCAGCACCACCCGGATGAGCGATCCGAAAAGGAGGATTCCGGGTAAGAAGCAGGCGAGTTGAAACACCACGCGCTGCCAGGTCGGTCCGTTCAGATAGCTACCAAACGGTCCGATCAGGCCGAAAAAGATGGCGCAGACGCTCGCGATCGCGAGGTCAACGGCCCAATCCCGCAGAAAGTCACTCCGGCGCGCTTCGCTCATAAGGCCATTATAGTGGCGGTTTGCCCGCCGGCGAACCCATTTGCCCGTTGGCGAACAATTGCTGGCGCAGGCCTGTGCCGTTTGCTGGATCCTTGGCGTCCCACTCGCCGAGAGGTTCCCATGCGCTACACGATTGCATATTTTTTCGCCGTACTCATCGCAGTCACCGCCGGCCAGGCCGACGCCGCGGTCGGGTTCCGGCATTTCAGCATCGACGATCCGCAAGGCCCACCTATCGAGGTGGGCGTCTGGTATCCGACCACGATGCCCCCGAAGCTGGAGGCGGTCGAGACCGATCAACAGATGGTCGCCCGCGACGCGCCGCTTGAGGGCACCGGTCTTCCGCTGGTGGTCATATCGCACGGTCACGGAGGCTCCTATGCCGGGCACCTCGACACCGCCACGGCCCTGGCCAATGCAGGATTCGTCGTCGCCGCTCTTACGCATAATGGCGATAGCTGGCGCGACCAAAGCCGTCCGACCGCAATCTGGGAACGGCCACGGCAATTGAAGCTGCTCACGGACTACATGCTGGGCGCATGGGGCGACCACGGGCGCCTCGATGCCAATCGCGTTGGCGCGTTCGGCTTCTCGGCTGGCGGCTTGACGGTGCTAGCGGCCGCCGGCGGCGAGCCGGACCTTCGGACCCTTCCGAGCCACTGCAAGGCGCATCCCGCCTTCGAAGACTGTCAGATCATGGAAGAGCACCCGTTGCTGCCGGATACCGATATCGTCTGGACCCACGATCCGCGACTCAAGGCGGTGGTCTCCGCCGCGCCCGCTCTCGGTTTTACCTTCGGGACCAACGGTCTGGCGGCGGTGCTCCAGCCGGTGCAGCTCTGGCGGGCCGAGGATGATCAAGTGCTACCACACCCCTATTATGCGGAAGCCGTTCGGCTCGCGTTGCCGACGCCACCCGAGACGCACGTCGTGGCTGACGCCGGGCACTACGACTTTCTGAAGCCGTGCTCTGCGGACCTGGCAACCCGCATGCCGGCAATCTGCACAAGCAAGCCGGGCTTCGACCGCGCTGCGTTTCATGAGCGCTTCGACCACGACATCGTCGCCTTCTTCAAGCGGACGCTGCAGTAGCAGGTTTTGAAGTGGGATGTCCGTTCCTGGCCGTTAGTTGACATTCCCGCGCTCAGAGCGAACGTCCCCTCATGACCCGAAGCGGACATTACGGATATTGGTGGCTGTGGAAATCGACGTGACTCAATGCTCACCTCCTGAGTTGCAAGCGGAACGACGCAAAGCATGAAGAGCGGCACAGGGTCACTGCACCCATGTGCCCCGTGCTTCATCCGAACAACAGGAGAATTGCATTTTTCACAGCGCATTCGGTCAGGACAGCTGACGGTGCGCGCTGCGTATTCCGGGCATGACGCTGACGTTCGCCGCGTTCCATGCTATTATGCCAATATTCCAGGTCGTTCGGTCGAGCCTTGTATTGAGGTCAAAACCGATGATTGGAGCCACCATCCCCACATACTTCGTCAGTCCAAGGCGAAGCATCAAGAAAGCATGATCACGTTGACGCTCGGCGCCGGCGTGCAAACTCGATTTGACAGGAGAAAGCATACGCCGGTCGATTTCAACTCGCGGCAGTTCACGGCGGAGACCTGAACCGCCGCTTGATCTAAGGAGGCACTCATGAACTCCATCAACGTGCGCATAGTCCCCACAGTCACCGCAGCGATGAGACTCACCAAAGCAACGGCTTTTGCTGCTGCGCTCGTGTCCTTTGCCCCCGCGGCTGTCGCGGGAGAGCCGATTGAAAAGAAGGGGACTACTCCTTATGTGACGCACTTTATTTTTCGGCCCTTGATGAGCATTGACACCGCCGAACTCGGCAAGGCCACTACGCTGGAGGCGGTCGGCACCACTCAAAACATGAAGGGAGAGAAGATGCTGGACAAGATGTCAGCACGCTGCGTGGCGCTGAACGTCGCGTCCGGAGACAAGAAATACATTGACGGCGCTTGCGTGCTCGCCGACAGCGACGGCGACAAGATTTTCTCGACCTTCGATACTCGAGACCTCGACAAGGCCCAGCCGAAGATGGATTGTGGAACGCATATCATCACCGGCGGCACCGGTAAGTATAAGGGCATCACCGGAAGCGAACCATTTGCGTGCATAGCTATGCCTGCGCTGGCTGGCTCTGGCGATTATTTTGCGATGGACATCCCGCACAACACGTCCTGGGAAATCAAATGATCCTGAACCCGATGTCGCCGTAAAGATGGTTGTTGAGGCGGCCATCAATTGCTGAACGAGAGCCCAGCCCACCACAGCTGGGCTCTTCTTATGTTCGTAATTTGGGTCAGATGGTCCGCTTGTGGCCCCAAGCGGTCGACCCGGCATGTCCGCTAGATGTCCGCTCCTTGGGGGTGAAGCAGACTTGATATGCTCAGCCCGAGTTCTTCCGGGTGTGACCCGAAGGCGAAGTCGCCGCTGTCCGTATGCATGTCCGTTAATGGGGGGCTGAGCCGACTCGTTCTGCTCGCGGCGAGTCTTTCCGTTGATGAGTCGGCCCATCGCCTAGGTTGCTGCATCCAATATGTCGCTGAGCGACGCGACCGATCATACGTCCGACGGCAGTGGATAGCATTGTTGCCTGATCAGTCATTCGCGCCGACGTCCGTAAAAAGGAACCCCGCCGGCGTCTTGGTAAAGACGAAGATGAGCTCGCCGCAGAAGACGAAGTAATTGTCATTGTTCTCTTGATCGCGATCGTAGACGGCCTTGCCGCGCTGGACACACGCGCGATTTTTCGGCGTGAACGAGGTCGGATAGGTCTTGGCGCGAAATTGCGCGGCGTCGCGAATTGCGCTGTCGTTCATGAACGGCAATCGTGTCATACCGGCGACGGCGGCGGAATCGTTTGTCCTCAGCGCCGCGCGAAACTTCTCGATGAAGCCATCGAATTCCTTCTGCAAGGCAGGAGAAGCGACGGCTTTCTTCGGCGCCTGGGCGACGGCTGGAGCAAGGTTCACGAGAGCGGTTACGAGCATAATTCTCAGCAAAAATCCCACGGGTCGGCTCCGTCCATCGTCCAATCAAGGTCTTCCGACCGATCCAAATCCGTGGTGTTCTGTTGCGTCAAGGACTTTCTGGCTCGCCGGCGCAGCGTTAACCCCGCCCAGGCATGGACCAATAGCATTTGCCGGAGCATGCGCTGGCATGTTTTGCCGCGCTCGCTTATGGCCCTCAGCCGAAGGTCAATTGAGCGCGTGTCATGTCGGCTGTCAGGGGCAAACCGGACGCCGATACAGCTTGGCGCCCACTGCTGCTTTTGACCCTTAGCGGACAATCTCCAAGTGGGATTGGTGGGTCGAAAAGCTATCTTTTTCCCAAGTCTTGCGCGAAACGCAGAAGGTAGCCGTCGGGGTCCTGCACCAAAAACTGCCTGTTGCCTCGCTCCTCACCGGCGATCCGATACCAAGCATCGTGACATTCCCCGAAGAGCGGCCATTGTGCCTTTTCCAAAGCATCGAGAAGTGGCGCGACGGAGCCGACAAAGATTTGGAAGTTGATACCGCGCCCCAGTGGTCGTTCTAAAGCACCAGTTTGCCAATGGCCGCTGTGCTGTCTGAGCATGACCTGCGCACCCTGAAACTCCAGGTACACAAATCGACTTTCAGGCCGCTGATAGGCGATACGGAAACCAAGGAGGTCGCACCAAAAGGTCGTGCTCTGTTTGAGGTCGAACACATCCATTTCAGGGACCAAGTGAGCAAAACCGCCAGTCGGTAATCTGTCTTCTGACACAGCCATAGCCTGCAACATCCTCACTCGTGTCGTGCTCGCAAAAGATCGACCCAATTCTGATGATGGGCAATTCTAACATATCTTCCCGTGTTGGGACTGTCTGATAGACAAGCGGCTGTCGAGGCGATGTCTGCTTTTGGCCCGTTTGAGACCTGGCGAGGGGTACTAAAGATGTTCGCTCACTGGGGCTGACCGGAAGTCGTCTCGGGAGAACCAAACCGACGCGATTGACCCGAAGCAGACCTAGGCTTGGGGAATGGTCACGACAGCCGAGCCGTTCGAGCTGGACCAGGGCACGGACGCGGAGCGTAACGCCCGTCGTGGTTAGCGCTTAGCCAGTGTTCCTGACCGCCTCAGCTAGAATGGCGTACAGCTGCTGCTTGCTGAATTCCTTGGGCTGCTGTTTCTCTGCGGTGCTCCGCGACACCTTCTTTTCTACTCGACGTACCAGGGCGGCCGACGACGCCGGCCTTGGCTTCGGGGGCGGCCTTATCTTGGGTCTTGCTGTTGGCGGCTTGTGGCCACGCTTCAAGCCCGAACGGGTTAACATCCCGCAGACCGCGTTACGGCTACACCCGAGACGGCGCGCAATCTGTGCCGCGCTCTGTCCTGCGGACCAGAGCCTTTTGAGCAGCGCTACGTCTTTCGCATCCCAGCCCATAAGAGATTATAGCGCGGACTGGCCGACACTGGCTAGTCCAAGCCGCTCGTGGGAATCCCTTCTATGGATTCACGACTTGGCTCTACAACGCCGGTGATCGCTCCGCCCAAGCCTTGGTGGCTTGGCAGATTTCCATCGCCCGGGCGTAGGCGGGGCGTGCCGTCGTGCGGGCGAGATAGGCACGCTCGACTGAACCCGGGGTATAGTTGCTGGTTCGCAGACCAAGCAGGAGAGCGTAGCTCACTGAAATGTCAGCAGCAGTGAAGCGGTCTCCGGCGAGAAATGGACGATTTGCGAGACGCTGGATGACCAATCCCAGCCGGCTATGAAAGGTCTCCAGTGCCCAGATTGTGACCCGGGCGTTTCGCTCTGCTGCGGGGGCGAATGCGCGACCGACGATGACGGCGTTCATTGGTCCAGCGAGCCCGGCCTCTCCCAAATGGAGGAATTGCAGATAGGCGGCGAAGGCCGGATCATCCGGGGCGACGGCGAGCGGGCTCGGGCCGTGGCGGGCGAGCAGGTATTCGAGGATCGCGATCGACTCGACCATGATCATCTCGCCGTCCTGCAGCGCCGGGATAAAGCCGGCGGGGTTGATCGCAAGAAAATCGGGATCATTCTCGACAGCGAACAGATCGACCGGGCGCAGCCGATAAGCCACCCCCAATTCCTCGAGCAGCCAAACGACACGGAACCCACGACCTTCGCCATAGACAGTGAGCATACTTGAGCGTCCTTACGTTGGCTTAAGTGCCTTAATTCGCAGGAGCGAGATTTCCACACCTGCTGCTATCGCTCCGACACGATATGCACAAGGTTCGTCGAATACACGGCATCATGCAGCGCCGGTCCTCCCTACTTTATGGGTTCACGGCCTAGTCTTCATCCGGCTCGCGTACGACTGCCGGTTCGTCGGCTTCATCCTCCTCTTCGTCGCCCTCTTCGTCCTCCTCGTCTTCATCAGGATCTCGGGGCGGCATCGCGGTGCCCATAGCTACGAGCGGCGTCCAGACGGTCGCCGTGATGAAAAATGCTTCGAAATCGTGTTGCCTCATGTTGTTACTCCTCGAAAAGCATGAGCAGTCGAATATTCCTGACCGACGACATCCGGATGTCCAGGGCGCGATCGCTCCTGCGCGACGGCGACCAGATCGACGGCAGCGGCAGGGGCCGGCACCCCACACAACTGGCGGCGTTTACGAGTACTTCATGCCGAGGACGCATCAGGTTCTATATTTACCAACACTTCGCCGGCAGTGATTTCGGGATCCCCAAGATCGAGGTCGTGCAGACTTGCTTGAATAAACTCCATTATCCTGGCGTTCGCTGCATTGGCGCTTTCGCGGTCCTCGAATATCATCACGGCGACACCAACGCCGTCGCCCCCATCCAGCACGTAGTAAGATCTGAATCCGTGCGATTGCTTCAGGATCTGACCGACGCCGCTCTTGGCGCGGCGGGCAGCGTCCGCGACCGAACGAACCCTGGTGTACTTGCGAATGACGATGTACATGAGGCCACCACGCGTTGCAGTTCCCGTCCCACGCATCAAAGCATACCGGCTCCCGGTCGGACCAGGGCGCTGCTTCCCGAATGGCCGCGCGCCTTTCTCCAGCGAGCCAACCTCGCCCCGCAAGCGGGGGCGAGGTGCCGAGGCTCAGGACCCCTCGAACTTGAACGAGACGTTGAGCTTGGCGCGATAGGACTCGACGTTTCCCTTCTCATCCAGTTGCATATCGAGCTTGACGACCTCTGCAATGCGAAGATCCCGGAGAGTTTTTGCAGCTTGCCCGACCGCATTGGCGGCCGCCTTCTCCCATGAGTCACTGCTGGTACCGATCAGTTCAATGACCTTGTAGACGCTATCAGGCATATCGTCCTCCTGTTCGGTCTGAAGCAGGAAGCAGGTGCTCCCCACCGTTGTGAAATCTAGCATCAGGATGTCGGCGCTGATACGACGCGATACGGTCCCGGACGCCGCCCGGGGGCCCGATAAGGACAAACCGCATTTGGCGGGGATGGCGGCTTTTGGCCCGAAGCAGGCCGTCGCCCGTAGCGGACCATCCCATCAGAGCCGTGATCACCCTCGCCGCGGTCATGGTAGGGTGGTCTTGTTCTTGCTGGCGAGCCAAAAGGTGACAGCCGATGAAGTGTCTTCGGATATACGCAACCCCGGACGGTGAATCTCACTTCGGTGAGGTGGAAATCCCCATGACGGCAAAGCTGACCGTTGCTCCCGGTGCCAAGCCGTTTCAGGTGTCCCAGCGCTATCCCGCGTCAAGCATGGAGGTTACTCAAATTCCTGCCGGTATGCGACAGGTCGATTGGCACACCGTTCCCGCGCGGGTATTGACTGTGAGACTGACTGGCGCGGTCGAATACGAGACGAGCGACGGCGAGGTGCGGCACGTCTCTGCGGGCGAGTTCGTGTTGGTGGAGGACACACACGGAAAGGGCCATCTGTCTCGTCATTCCCCAGACGAGCAAACCGTTCTTTGGATCAGGCTACCCAACGGCCTCGATTTGCCGTCCCCATAGTTTGCAGGGATCGCCATCGCCCACGACGCCGAAAATCTGCAAATGGGCTCATCGCCGACAAGGCGGGCCGCGGCTGTTGTCAGCATCTGCCCCAAAGCGGACGTCAACCGTCGATGCCGGCAAACCCGCTCGGTGACCACGGTCGCTATGCCTCTGTTGGTGACGGCTGCAATCCTAAGGGCTCGCGTGGCGCTGAGCGGGAGGCGATGGCAAGACTCGGAATCGCGCCCCATCGTGTCGAATAGAGGCCGTGCCGAAACCGGCGTCGCTTGCGCCAAGATGTAGGATGGGTAGAGCTCTTGCGAAACCCATCGCCCCCGGCACGCCGATGCAGCGCCCGTGTCATTCTTTAGCTCGATGCCGTTGCGAGGATCAGGTTTGATGGGTTTAGCTTCGCTCTACCCATCCTACGAACTACGTCAGTGTCAGCACGCCTTAAAGGTGGGACGGCACCCCTGCCGCCATGAATAGCGGCCGTCACAACGGTTGCACTTCCATAGAAAGCCGTTGTTACACTTGATCCTGGTGATGCAGTAGTTCTTGTATGCTGCAGGCGATTGCGCTGAGGCAGAGGCGATGCTGAGCGCAAGTGCTCCGACACTCATGGTCGCAACCAGGGCGACGAGAGCAAATGGTTTCGCTATCGTAGTCATGGTCGGTCCCTCCCTGGAGGCATGACAATCCCCGCATCAGAGTCGCCCCACGTTGCGATGATAGCAGAATTCACACGAGCAGGCGCTAAGATTGCTGGGTAATTTCGTCGCAATCTTGGGGTGTTTACAAAGGCTACCGGCATAGCGAGTCCGGCGCGATCTGACGGCCAAAGCGGACATCTGGCGATCCATCTCAATTCACGGCTCACGCCATCGTTTTCACGCTCTCGGCTCTAGCGCTTCGGCCGCACCACCCGCGTCAGCATCGGAAAATGCTTGTTGCGGCCTGCGAATGGCGGGAATTGGACGAAGTCCGCGCGCATGCGCTTGATCACGTCGGAGCCGAGCGCGTGCGCGAGGGCTTGCGGGCTGTCGAACACCAGCTTGTTGCGCTGCATGTGCTCGACGCGCTGCGACGGCAGCCGATCGATCCAATCGATCCGGGTGTAGATCTCGATCTGGCGAACATCAGGGAAGGTTCGCATGATCGATGGATGATGCTCGAGATAGTGCAGGTTCCAGGCGTTCATGTCCTCCGCCGGTCCGGGATAGTGCACGAGGTAGCTGCACGGAGTGGTCGTGCCGGCCGGATGTTCGGCGACGTCGACGGCAAACGCGCGTGTCAGCATGACCTGGTGCGTGACGTCCAAGCCGGTGAGGCTCGCTAGTCCGCCCCCCGTCGCGAGACCGGCAAGGATACCGCCGCGATCCATCGCCGCCTCGCAGGCGAACAGGTCGGGAAACCGGAGTTGAAGCGCAAACACCGGGCCGGAGCCATCGGCCTTGTAGGGATGATCGACCGACTGTTCGAGCGGCGTGAACAGCAAGCCCTCGGTCATGTCAGGGATCGATCCGACCAGCTCCGCCACGGCGTCAACCTCGTCGGGATGAATTCGTCGTTCGCCTGCCGGATCGGAGAATGTCATGAAGAGCGAGATCATGCGGGCGTTGCCTCGGTGCCCTCGCCCACGCTCACATGCGCCATCAGCGCGGCGCGAATGTCATCCGGCCACGGGATCGCATGGTGATCCACCAGCGACGTCGCGGCCAGGATCTGGCGCGCGCGCCAGCGCATGCCGTTCGCGCCGGAGACGACATGCTCCAGATGGAGCGACGATCCGCCGACCCGGCTGATATGCAAGTTGAACGTCAGGCGATCGCCGAACATCGACGGCCGGGAAAAGTCGCAGGACAGATGCACCGTGGGTGTCCCGATCTTCCGGACCGTGATCAGCTCCGGCCATGGAAATCCAATTCTCGCCCAGAAGTCTTCGACGACCCCATTGAGGATGTTCAGGTAAGACGGGAAGTACGCGATCCCAGAAGGATCGCAGTCTCCGAATCTGAGCTCGCGATCGAACGAGAACGTCGTCATCAGATCGCGACGACCGGATGCCTGATGACACCGACCCCGTCGACCCCCGCTTCCACCACGTCACCCGGCCACAGCCATTCCTGGGGAGTCCTGCCGGCGCCGACGCCTTCCGGCGTTCCCGTCGCGATGATGTCGCCCGGTTCGAGTGTCATGCCCGACGAAATGTCGGAAATCAAAACCGGGATGTCGAAGATCATGTATTTGGTATTGGAGTCCTGCTTCATGACCCCGTTCTTGGTCAGCCACAGCCGCAGGTCATGCGGGTCGGGAATTTCGTCCGCGGTCACGATGCAGGGGCCGAACGGCGCGTAGGTGTCCATGCCCTTGGAGAAGATCCACTGGCCGGCGCGGCGATTGTCGCGCGCGGAAATGTCGATCATCACCGAATAGCCGAAGACGTGGTCCATCGCCTTGTCGGTCGCGATGCGGGTTGCGGTCTTGCCGATGATGACGGCGAGCTCGACCTCCCAGTCGAGCTGCTGCGTCATCTTCGCATTGTGCTGGATCGCGCCGCCGGGGCCGATCACCGACGTCGGCGGCTTGGAGAACACGACCGGCTGCTTCGGCAGGTCCTTGTCGGTATCCAGGCTCTTGGCGGACTCCGCCACATGCGCACGGTAGTTCAGCCCGATGCCAAAAATGTTCTTGCGGGGCCGCGGGATCGGGGCCTGCAGCTTCACGTCCTCGAGCGGAACGGCGGAGCCGGCCGGCAAGCGTCCATCCGCATCGTCCAGACGCTCCTTCAGCGCCGGCAGCAGCGTCACGCTGTTGTCGATGAACGACAGCATGTCGCTCGGCCATGCAAAGCCATGCGACGCACCGAGGTGCTCGACGTCCACGACCAATCCGTCAACGAGGACCCCGAGGCGGGCACCACTGGAGCCCAAGGTGTAGGTAACAAGGCGCATGCAGCTTTATCCGGCTCTTTCGGTTGAATTCTGTGCGGGGACGTCAGGCGGCAACTGGCTGATGGCCGGCGTTGTCGCCATAGGCCTCTTCCCGGTAGAAGCCGAGACTCTCGATGACGGGCAGATCGTTGAAGCAGAACAGGCAGGCGTCCTCGCTTCCCGAAGCATTGCCGTGCTCGTGCCAGGCCCAGGAGGGAACGCAGAAGATGTCGCGTTCCTGCCACTCGAAACGCTGGCCGGCGATGATCGAATAACCGCGCCCCTTGGCGACCTGGTAAATGAAGCTGCCGGTGTGCCGATGCGACTTCGTCTTCTCGCCCGGCCGCAGCAGCTGCATGCTCGCGCCGATCGTCTGCATCACGTGTCCGCCGGAGATCGGATTGACGTAGTTCATGAGAATGCCGTCATAGGGCGAACCGTCGGTCGCAGCGGCATATTTGCGCAAGGACTCGTAGGTCGGCTCCCACTCGTATTTGAACATCGGGGAATAGCCCTTCGACCATTTCGAATCCGCCGGCCGAAGCCCGGGATTGCCCCAGGTCTTGGTCATGTCGTCCACGGGATAGCCGGATTCTTCCTGTTGCACCTTGGGATGGACCGCAAAAAAATTCGCCTCCAGCGCGTTGACGAGCGGGATGTCCAAACCGTCCTGCCAGATGCACACCGAGCCGTTGGCTTCGACGCCATGCTCGTGCCAGGTTCCGTTCGGCGTGAGCACGAAATCCCGCGCCCCCAGCGTCATCTTGTGCCCATCGACGATGGTGTAGGCGCCCGAACCTTCCATGATAAAGCGCAGGGCTGAAGCCGAGTGCGCGTGCGCGGTTGCGACCTCGCCGGGATGCATCACCTGCAATCCCGAATAGAGCCAGCCGACCGCCGCCGACACATCGCGGCGGCCGGGATTGTTGAGATAGATCACCCGCCGCCCCGCCTTCTCCGGCGAGACCAGCTCGACCGAGCGCAGCACGTGCTCGCGCAGATCGTTGTAGCGCCAGAGCACGGGAACGGAGGCCGATTGCGGCGCCCACGGCTCGATCTTGTTGGCGACCGTCCACAGCGCGCCGGCTTCGTACTTTTCGAGGTCCTTGTAATAGGCCTTGAGCTCGGGGGTGTCCTCGACATTGGCCCGGCCGATCACGTTCTCGCGCATCCTGTCCTCCAAGTCCTGTCTCGTCGCGCCGCTCTATCGACGCGCCCAACCATTATTCCGATCTCAGCGGGATCGGCGTGAAGCCCTGCCCCGCGTCATCGCCCTCACCGTCTGCGAGGCCCAGCGGCGCCAGAGGACGGCGGTTGACCCGCAAATCGAAAATATCGAACCGGTTGTAGTGCCCGACGATGTCATGCATCTGCTTCGGTTGGATGCAGCGGTCGAGATCGATGTCGGCGTACACGATGCCCTCGTCGTCGATCAGGGGATCGCCGACCACGCGGCCATCGGGTCCGATGATGCCGGAGAACGCGCTCGACTTGCGCTGCAGGCGCGCACGCGCGTCGGGGACGACCGTTTCCATCGCCGTGATGATCTCCTCCGACACGGTCGAGCAGGAGACGATCGTAAAAATCTTGCCCTCAAAGGAATGGGCGATCGCGCGCAACTTGATCGCCTCCGCCATGTCGTAGTCGGGGGGCGCGACCGGAAGCGAGATGTAGCTGGCGACATGCACGAGCTCACCCTGACCCAACAGCGCAAAGCGCGCGAGCGTGTTGGTGTTCTCGCCGCAGGCGAGTCCGCCGAGACGCCCGATCTCGGTATCATAGACGCGCAGGCTCGATCCGTCACCGCCGGTCCAGGTCAGCTTCTCCGCCCAGGTCGGCACCAGCTTGCGGTGCTTGCCAAGCACCGCGCCGTCCGGCCCGATGAAAACCAGGGTATTGTAGATCGCGCCCAGCGACACCGGGCTGCGCTCGTTCACGCCGAGCACGACGTGGCAGCCGGTATCGCGCGCGGCCTTCCTGACGACATCGACCTCCGGACCCGGCACCAGCACCGATGCCTTGGCGAGCTTCTCGAACCATGCGCTGCCCGTGACGGGATCGGTGATCCAGTTCCAGTAGGGATAGCCGGGAACGAACACTTCGGGGAACGCGACGAGCTTCGCGCCATTCGCTGCGGCTTCACGGACCAGTGAAGCCGCCTTGTCGGCTGTCGCGCCCGGGTTGAGATAGACAGGTGAAGCCTGGACGGCGGCGGCTCTAAAGCGAGGCAGCTTCAGCATTGGCCCTACCCTGTCGCTGGCTCATGACCGCCTTGCCGGAGCAGAGGTCCGCAAGCGTGATAGCATGAGGCGGCGTTGACTTACTTCACATGTAAACGTATGCTATCGCATATTTCTGGAGGGTGCAATGGCTGAACGGTCTTTTGCTCGCGAAGTCGAGGATCTCCGGCTCGGCGATGGCGATACGTTCCGCGGCGAAGGCATCCTCGCCATCACCAAGGCGCTGCTGCAATCCGGCGTCGCCTATGTCGGCGGCTACCAGGGCTCGCCGATCTCGCACCTGATGGACGTGCTCGCCGACGCCAAGGACGTGCTCGACGATCTCGGCGTCGTGTTCCAGAGCTCCGCCAACGAAGCGGCCGCGGCGGCGATGCTGTCGGCCTCGGTGATGTATCCCCTGCGCGGCGCGGTGGCGTGGAAGTCGACGGTCGGCACCAACGTCGCCTCCGACGCGCTCGCCAACCTCGCCTCGGGCGGCGTCACCGGCGGCACCATGATCATCGTCGGCGAGGACTATGGCGAAGGCTCCTCCATCATGCAGGAGCGGACGCACGCCTTCGCGATGAAATCGCAGATGTGGCTGCTCGATCCCCGCCCCGATCATGAATGCATCGTCAATCTGATCGAGAAGGGTTTTGAGCTCTCCGAATTCTCGAACACGCCCGTGATGCTCGAGGTCCGCGTCCGCGCCTGTCACATGCACGGCAGCTTCGCCTGCAAGGACAACGTCAAGCCGGCGCACACCATCAAGGACGCGCTCAACAACCCCAGGCGCGACGTCAACCGCATCGTGCTGCCGCCTGCGGCCTATGAGCATGAGCAGGAGAAGATCAAGACGCGGATGCCCGCGGCGATCGGCTTCATCCGGGACCACAAGCTGAACGAATGGATGGGGCCGAAGCAGGGCAAGGTCGGCATCATCATGCAGGGCGGCATGTACAACAACGTGATCCGCGCGCTGCAATATCTCGGGCTGTCGGATGCCTACGGCAACACACAGGTTCCGCTCTACGTCATGAACGTCACCTACCCCGTGATCGACACCGAGGTCGCGGAGTTCTGCGTCGACAAGGACGCCGTCCTGATCGTCGAGGAAGGCCAGCCGGAATATCTGGAGCAGGCGATCAACACCGTGCTGCGCCGCAGGGACATCCAGGCGCGCATCCATGGCAAGGACGTGTTGCCGATGGGCGGCGACTACACCGCGCAGGTTCTGCTCGGCGGCGTCAGGGACTTCCTGGAGAAGACCGAGCCGCGGCTGCTCGGCAACCGGCCGCCGGCGCCGGACGCCGTTCCCGTGCTCAATCACCCCGCGGTCGAGAAGCTGAAGCAGGTTGTGCCGGCACGCCCGCCCGGGCTCTGCACCGGCTGCCCGGAGCGGCCGATCTTCGCCGCCATGAAGCTCGTCGAGGAAGAGCTCGGCCAGCATCATGTCTCGGCCGACATCGGCTGCCATCTGTTCTCGATCCTGCCGCCCTTCAATATCGGCGCGACCACCATGGGCTTCGGCCTCGGCCCGGCCTCGACCTCGGCCTTCAACGTCAAGGCCGACAAACGCTCGATCGCGGTGATGGGCGACGGCGGCTTCTGGCACAACGGACTGACCAGCGGCATCGGCAATGCCGTGTTCAACAAGCACGACGGCGTGTTCGTCATCGTCGACAATTTCTACACGTCGGCGACCGGCGGTCAGGACATCCTGTCGTCGCGCGCGACCAACAAGCGGCGAGACACCAACAATTCGATCGTCAAGGCCGTGAAGGGCATCGGCGGCCAGTGGGTGCGCCAGCTCGACCGCACCTATGACGTCGGCAAGATGCGCGACACGCTGAAGGAAGCGCTGACGACCAAGGAGGAAGGCCCCAAGGTCATCGTC
This sequence comes from Bradyrhizobium sp. S3.7.6, assembly GCF_054061875.1. Taxonomy (NCBI): domain Bacteria; kingdom Pseudomonadati; phylum Pseudomonadota; class Alphaproteobacteria; order Hyphomicrobiales; family Nitrobacteraceae; genus Bradyrhizobium; species Bradyrhizobium sp. S3.7.6. The sequence continues at coordinate 6,588,598 of NZ_JBSSEQ010000001.1, forward strand.
GCGTCCTCCGAGTGCATGCTGAACAAGCAGCGCCGCGTGAAGCCGCAGATCAACCAGGCCATCAAGGACGGGTTGCGCACCGTCAAGGAGCGCTTCGGTGTCGACGAGGACGTCTGCACCGGCGACCATGCCTGCATCCGGCTCTCGGGCTGCCCGTCGCTTTCGGTGAAGCAGCTTGACGATCCCTTGCGCGACGATCCGGTTGCGGCGATCGACAATTCCTGCGTCGGTTGCGGCAATTGCGGCGAGGTCTCCGAGGCCGCCGTGCTCTGCCCCTCGTTCTATCGCGCGGACGTCATTCACAATCCGACCGGCTGGGACAGGTTCAAATCCAAGGTCGCGATGGCCGTGATCGGCTGGTTGCAACGGCGGCGTGATCGCCGGCGTCCGGCGCTCGAGGCATTGGCATGAGAGACGAGACGGTCCGGCTGGCCCTCCCCGCCGCCGGCGAGGCAACCGAGCGGCCGATCTCGATTGCGATCGTCGCGATGGGTGGCCAGGGTGGCGGCGTGCTGACCGACTGGATCGTTCAGTTGGCCGAGAACCATGGCTGGGTCGCGCAATCGACCTCGGTGCCCGGCGTAGCGCAGCGCACCGGCGCCACGATCTACTATATCGAGGCGATGCCGCCGCTCGACGGCCGCAAGCCGATCCTGTCGTTGATGCCGACGCCCGGCGACGTCGACGTGGTGATGGCGGCGGAGTTCATGGAGGCCGGCCGATCGATCCTGCGCGGCCTCGTGACGCCGGATCGCACCACGTTGATCGCATCCAACCACCGGTCGTTTGCGATCGGCGAGAAGATTGCACCGGGCAACGGCATCGCCGACGGCGCCGCCGTCACTGGCGCCATCGGGGTTGCCGCCAAGACCGAGATCATCTTCGATCTGAACGCGCTGGCGATCGCGCATGGCAGCGTCATCTCGGCCGCGATGTTCGGTGCGCTCGCGGCGGCCGCTGTGCTGCCGTTCAGCCGCGACAGCTATCTCGACGTCATCCGTGCCGGCGGCAGAGGTGCGAAGGCCAGCGTCGAGACGTTTGAGGCCGCCTTTGACCGGGTCAAGACCGGCGCACCCGAGGTCGCGGCACCAGCGCCATCAAAGCAGGCCGATCACGTCCCCTCTCCCGCAACGCCCGATCCAGATCTTGCCGGGCTGATCGCAAGACTGAAGCAGGAGCTGCCCGAGCCTGCGCTCACCATGGCGCGCGTTGGCTTGAGGAAGGTCGTCGACTTCCAGGACGTCGCCTATGGCGCCGAGTATCTCGACATTCTCAAGACGTTGCACGCGGCCGACCGAAGCGCCGGCGGTGGTGCGCACGCCTATGCCTTCACGGAGACCGCGGCAAAGTACCTCGCCAACGCCATGAGCTATGACGACGTCATCCGCGTGGCCGACCTGAAGACGCGCGCTGGTCGCCGCGCGCGCATCGAGAGCGAGCTCGAGATGTCCGAGGGACAGGTGCTCCAGACCACCGAGTTCATGCATCCGCGCATGGAGGAGGTCATGGGCGTGCTGCCCGCGGGCTTCAGCCGCTGGCTCGGCGCGCGGCCGCGCCTGCTCGGCTGGCTCGATCGCCGCGTCAACCGGGGACGCCGGGTGCGGACTTACTCGCTGCCCTGGTTCCTGACGCTCTACGTCGTGGCCGGACTACGCGGCCTGCGACGCCGCTCGCTGCGTCACGCCGTCGAGACCGCGCATCGGGACGGATGGCTCAAGGCGGCAACCGATGCGGTCGCCGCCAACTACCAGCTCGGTGTCGAGATCCTGCAATGCCGACGCCTCGTGAAAGGCTATTCCGATACCCACAGCCGCGGGCTGTCGAAATTCGACAGGACGCTGGCGGCGATCAAGCTGGTCGAACGACGCGAGGATGCCGCCGATTGGGCACGCCGCCTGCGCGAGGCCGCGCTGAAGGACAGCGCCGGCAAGGAGCTCGACGGCGTGATCCAGACCATCAAGACTTTTGCATGATTCCATCGGAGGGGAACGCGGGAGTGGATTGCCGTTCGCCCCCCAAGACGTCAGGATCAGGCGACTTGACTACGATTCTCAAATTGTTAATCGGAGCGAAAGACCCGCGATAATCCCTCTTGTACTCGATGGTCATGCAATGCCGGCAGCACTCAAAGAGAACATTGTTCCCGTCCCTGGGCAGATCGAAACCCGGCTCTGGCTTCAATTGCTGTCGCTGCATGGCGAGCTGTTCGCGTCGCTGAATTCGATGCTGAACGCCGAGTTCGGCGTGTCGCTCGCAAAATTCGACGTGCTGGCCCAGCTCGATCGCTACAGCGATGGCCTCGCGCTCGGGCAGCTGTCGCAAAATCTAAAAGTCACCGGCGGCAACGTCTCGGGGCTGGTGCAGCGTCTTCTCGCCGACAACCTCATCAGCAGGGAAATGTCGAGCGAGGACCGGCGCTCCTTCATCGTGCGCCTGACGCCGAAGGGCGAGGCGTTGTTCAGGAAGGCAGCCGACGTCCACAAGAAGCATCTCGGCAAACGGCTCGAGAATGTTTCGGCCCGGGAGCTGGACGGTGCGCTGTCCGTACTGAAATCCCTTTCTTCAAAACTTCATACCGAGAGCAAGAAGCAAAGTCGCAAGAGATAATGGCCAGAGAATCCAAGAGCAGATGGAAGTCGGGTCCGCCGAGGACGCGGGACCAGCTGCAAACCTACATCCCGTATCTGTTCAACCGGCTCGCCAATCGCTGGAATCTCGATCAGAACCGCGACCTGAGCGACCACGGCATCAACAATGTCGTGTTCCGGACGCTATCGGTCCTGTTCATCTACAAGACCCTCACCGTCAACGAGGTCGCCGTTCTCGCGGTAACCGAGCAGTCGACGGCGAGCCGCATGGTCGAGTCCATGGTGTCATCGGGCCTCGTCAAGCGCGAGATCGCAGAGGAAGACCAGCGCCGCCGCGTCGTGGGTCTGACCCCGGACGGCGAGGCGCTGCTGCGCAAGATCTGGCCGATCATGGCGAGCAACTACGACAAGCTGATCGAAGGCATCGAGCCCGACGACATCGAGGTCTGCGCGCGCGTGCTGGCCAAGATGGTCGAGAACATCCGCCAGAACCAGATCTGATCTTGTTTATTGGAGCATGATCTTTTCGGAAAACCGCTTCACACTTTGCGCTAACGCGGCCCTCCGGGTCCGGATCATGCTCTACGGGCCAAGGCCGACGAGGCTGGTGCCGCCGCAGACATAGAGCACCTGGCCGGTGACGAAGTCCGAGCGCTCGTCGAGGAAGAAACTGATGGCGTGCGCGACATCCTCGCGCGAGCCGAGCCGCCCGACCGGCACGTTGCGCGCCATCCGCTCCTGCTGCTCGGAGCCCTTGGGAATGATGCCCCAGAAATTGTCGGTCAGGATCGGCCCTGGCGCGACAACATTCACGGTGATGCCGCTCGCGGCGAGCTCCAGCGCCCAGGTGCGCGCCATGCCGTGCACGCCGGCCTTGGTCGCCGAATAGGCCGACCGCGTCGCTGCGCCCATCGCGGCCCGCGAGCTGACGAACACGATGCGGCCGAAGCGGCGCGCACGCATCCCCTCCAGCGCCGCCTGGGTCAGCAGCATCGGCGCGCCCAGATGCAGTTGCGCCAGCATCAAAATGTCTTCCGGCTTAGCATCGGGCAGCAGGTTCGGCAGGATCACGCCGGCATTGTGCACGAGGCGATCAACGGCGTGATCGCGGCAGATCTCCTGCGCGATCGCGCGCGTCTCCTCGATATCGGAGAGATCAGCGCGATAGGCCGCGAGCAGATCATGCGTCCAGTCCGGCTTCTCCAGCCCGACCGAGACCACGCGCTGCCCGCTCTCGACGAGCTTTTTCGCCAGCGCCTCGCCGATCCCCGAATTGCCGCCGGTGATGAGTGTGGTGCGGATCTCGCTCATGATCAAACCTGTCGCCGCTTGAGGTCGCGAAGGTCGAAGAACGCACCGTCGCGCATCAGCCTGGCGACGAAATCCTTCAGGCCGCCGCGCTGAATCTTCTCGGTCGCGGTCAACGGCAGGCTGTCGACGAAACAGATCCAGCCCGGCGCCTTGTAATAGGCCATCTGCTCCAGACTCCAGCGCACGATCTCCTCGGCGAGCGCGCGGTCCGCACCGGCCTCCTCGGCGATGATGACCGCCGCAACCTCGTCGCCGCGCACCTGATCGGGCGTCGCGGCAACCGCAGCCTGCCGGATCGCGGGATGGCGATTGAGGACGGACTCGACCTCGACTGCGGCAATGTTCTCGCCGGAACGGCGGATCACGTTCTTCTTGCGGTCGACGAAATGGAGGTCGCCGTCCGCATCGCGCGACACGATATCGCCGGTGTGCAGCCACCCGCCGTCCCACGCCTCGGCGGTGGCGGCCTCGTTCTTCAGGTACTCGCGGAAGAAACCGTAACGCGGGTCCGCACCTGCCCGCCGCACCAGGAGCTCGCCCGGCGTCCCGACCGGCGCGTCGTTGCCGCTGTCGCCGACGATACGAACGTCGACCTCGGGGGCCGGGCGTCCGAAACAGCTCGTGCCGATCTTGCGCGGCTCGACATTGGCGGCGATGACGCCGCCGCTTCCCGTCTCGGTCATCGCCCAGGCCTCCAGCAGCGGAAAGCCGAAGCGCTCCTCGAACGGCGCATGCAGAAGCTTGTCGACGCCGGCGCCGAAGCCGAAGCGTACGCTGTGCGCGCGGTCCTGCTCCGATGGCGGTGCACTCATCAGCATCGAGGGCATCACGCCGAGATAGTGCAGACAGGTCGCGCGGCTGTCGCGGACGGACGCCCACCAGGTACGCGGATGGAAGCGATCGAGCATGGTGAGGCTGCCGCCGACGGATAACATCGCCATCAGCGACACCGCCATCGCGTTCATGTGAAACAGCGGCAGCGGCGTGATCATGCGCTCACAGTCCGGCTTGAGATCGATCAGCCCGCCGACATCGCGATACCAGTTTCCGGAATGCAGGAAATATGTGTTGGTGAGCACGCAGCCCTTGGGCTGTCCCGTGGTTCCAGACGTATAAAGCAGCGCGCATTCGCTCGCGTCGCTTCCGGCGGTCGAAGGCCGCGCATCTCCGAAAGGTACGGGAACGTCGTCCTGATCGGTCACGACCGGGATCGGCCGGCCGGCCTGGCGCGCCGCGGTCTCGACCTCGTCGCGCCGCTCGGCGAGGACGAACGCCGCATTCATCTCGGAATGCGCAATGATGTATTCGAGCTCGCTGATCCGCAAATCGGGATTGATCGGTACGACGGACACGCCGAGCCCGTTCAGCGCGAACCACAGCTCGACGAACGCCGGCCTGTTCTGGAGCAGCAGCCCGACCCTCTGGCCTTCGCCATAGCCCCGGCTTGCAAAAGCCGAGCGCCAGCGCTCGACCCGGTCGAGCATGGCGCGGTAGGAAATCTCGCCTGCCGCGATGCCATAGATATCGGCGGTCTCCGGCAGCACGTTGAGGAAGCCTGCCTCCTCCCGGCGAAGGGCGGTCTCGCGAAAGCGGGCGTAGACTGTGGTCGCAGCGGTCAAGGCGTACTCACATGAAAAGCTGGATGTTGCCGAACGGCGCGTCGAAATTGACGAGATCGACCCGCTTGAGCTTGATCTTCAGGGCATCGCCGACCTCTACGAATTCGTGCGACGCCCATCCCGAATAGCGCTCCAGCAGATCACCGCGGGTCTCGGTATAGATATAGGACGTCCGCGCCTTGTAGACGCCCGCAGCCGGGTCGCACGCCACGATCCGCGGTGCCTGGAGAAGATGATGGCAACGGCTCTTCGGCTTCTGGCTGAAGGTCCGCTCGCCGGCGAGCCGCTCGACCCGCACCTTCAAGAGCAGCAGATCCTCGTACATCAACGAGGGCTGGAGCACCGGATCCTGCTGCTGCCATTCGAGCGGCATCCAGTAGCGCCCTTCGGGGTGAAACAGATCGAGCCAGGCCTGCCATTGCATCGTGTCGAGCAGCTCGGCTTCCAGATAGATCAAGTCCGTGATGGCCTTCTCGTCGATCATTCCGCGGCCTCGACACGCTTGTCCATGTCCATGGTCATGAATTTCGACCAGGCGTGGAACTGGTTTCGCATCTGTCGCTCGGACGTGCCGTTGATCACGGCCGTGACGTCCTGCTCTTCATGGTTCTCGTAAAGGCGCCGCAGATTGACCCATTGATTGCCGTTGGACTTCAGTCCTTCCTGCGCCCGCTCGTACATTTCGAGATCATCGTGTCCGACGATCGAGGTCGGCGCATTGATGAAGCGGTTGTACATCAGCGCCCGCTCGTAGAGCTTGTCCGGCGCGCCGACCAGGCGATAGACCCAGCTCTCGACCAGCGTCCTGTCGACCGCGATCGGGATGAAATTGCGCAGGATCTGCACGGCGCCCTTGACCATGATGTTCGGGAAATACACGGTGTTGTGCCTGACCTCGCCGAGGATCTCGTGCGCCCGCTCCTCGCCATAGGCCGCGACCATCTGGCCGAGATAGCCTTCGATGTCCGAATAGTTGGAATGGATGGAGTTGGCGACGCCGGTATGGCCATGGCCGTTCGGCCAGATCCTGATGCCGCTCTGCTCGTAGAACTCGTACGGGCTCATGAAGGGACCATAGAGCTGCACCGCCATCGGTGTCTCCGTGGAATCGCCCTGCTCGCGCTTCCAGACCTTGACCGCGGTGCCGGCCGAGCTCTCATGCGCCACCATCGGATGGCAGGTGTCGGTCTGGTTCTCGACCAGCATCTTCCAATTGCAGGTGTGCATGTAGCGGATCGGCGTCGCCTGGACTGCGAGCTTCCCCTCCGGCGAGCGGTCGACCATGTTGTCGATGGTCGAAAGGCTCTCGCCGAAATAATCCTCGAAGGACACGCCGTCATCGCTCAGGCGGGCGAAGATGAAATCGCGATAGATCACGACGTTCCTGACCTTCGACAATCCCTCATTCGCTTGCGTGTCGCCAAAGCCGGTGCCCTCGTAGCCCTTTTTCAGAGGGATCGCGAGCAGCGAGCCGTCGGTCTTGAACGACCAGGCGTGATAGGGGCAGCGGAAGAACTTTCCGGTGTTGCCGCAGGGCTCGGAGGCGATCTTCACGCCCTTGTGCGGACAGCGGTTGTAAAAGACGTGGATGGAGCCGTCGGTGTGGCGGCTCGCCAGCACCGGCTGACGGCCGATATTGGCGGTAATGAAATCGCCGGGCTTTCCCAACTGGCTCGCGTGCCCGACATAGATCCAGCTGTTCGGGAACAGGTGCTCCATCTCGAGCTCGAAGATCTCGGGGTCGACATAGACGTCGCGGTGCACCTCGGCCTCGCGCACCAGCGCCGCGATCGCGTCGGCGTTCTGTCCGTATTTCGCCATGACGTCCCTCGCCTCCCCTAGAGATCCAGCACCAAACGTTCCGACTTCGCGCGTGACACGCAGATCTGCATGACCTTGTTGGACGCCCTCTCGTCGTCGCTGAGGATGATGTCGCGATGGTCGGGTACCCCTTCGATCACGCCGCACTGGCAGATGCCGCAATCGCCGCGCTGGCAGTCGTAGAGCACGTCGAGACCAGCGGCCTCCAGCGCCTGGATGATGGTCTGACCGGCCGCGACGCTGACGACCTGCCCGGTCGATTTGAGCTCGACCTCGAACGGCAAGTCGGCCGAGGACGATTGCTCGGCCTTGAAGAGCTCGTAGTGGATGCGGTCTGCCGGAATGTCCCTGCCGAGCGCAGCCGCCTTCACCGCTTCAATCATGCCGGCCGGACCGCAGGCGTAAATGTGGGCGTTTGCGGCGGCAGCGCCGAGCGCCGCTGCAATGTCCAGGCGGGACTCGTCGCTGTCGTAGTGGATGGACAGGCCCTTGGCGCATATCTCCTGCAGGTGCGGCAGGAACGCGAGCAGGCCTTGCGTGCGGCCCGCATAGTGCAAGCGATACGGGCTTCCTCGGGCCGCGAGATTCGCCGCCATCGACAGGATCGGCGTGACACCGATGCCGCCGGCGAACAGCAGCGCGGGCGCCGCTCCCTCATGCAGATGAAAATTGTTGACCGGCGCCGTTGCCTTCACGACATCGCCGATCTTCAGCGCGTGCATGAACTGCGAGCCACCGGTCGAAGCCTCCTCGCGCAGCACCCCAAGCGCCAGCATACCTTCGGGAAGGCCCGGCAAAGCCATCAGCGAGTACGGCCGGTCGCCTCCATTCGGGAGCGCCACGCGGATATGGGCGCCCGCCTGCCATCGCGGCGCGACACCGTCCTCCACGCCAAACACAAGGCTCCGTATGAACGGCGTCTCCGCGGCATACGATCTGACCTTGAGCTTGAGCGGATGCGTGTCCATTCAGGCATCTCACGAATTATATGAATTTGCATATTTTTAGACATGTAATAATTAGCTGTCAATCGCCGGCGCGGGCTCAGGCTCGGATTGCAGTCCCAGGCACGTCTCGTTGGTGCAGGACGGCTGGCACGGCCCCTCTGAGGTTGCCCACGCCTCAGCAGATCACTCCGAAGAACGGCCGGCCGTGCTTTCAATGGACTTTGCTGCCCGTGCACACGCCGCCTTTGAGCGCCCGCCCCGATCCATGATGGGCCGTGGGAAGACTTCAACTCAAGCCGCTCATTTTACTGAGGTATTTTATCGTAAACGATCCACCGACGCCGCGTTGAGTGCCCTGGACCGCGCAAGATGACAGCAATCGCGCTGCAACCACAGCAATCGCTCTGGAGCGGGAAAGCAGCCCCACCGCTAAGGGTTGGGGTAGCAAATCCAAGACCAAGCCATGTCCCTGTTCCCGAGCGGCACCGCCACCCCCGCCTCCATTGTCGAGGCTCAGAAAGCCGTTCTGGGCAATCCACCCAACGCACGCGCGAGCTTTGCCAAGGGCCGCTGCGTCCGGGGGACCTACATCCCTTCGGATCGGGCCGACGAGGTCACGAAGTCGCGCAGCTTCACAAGACCATCGCGCGTGCTGGCGCGCTTCTCGGTGGACGGCGGTCCTCGCGAATCCGAGACCAGGGATCTCACGCTGCGCGGCTTCAGCTTCAGGCTCGGCAACGACGAGCACCGCTCCGACATCCTCACACAGAGCGCTCCGGTTCATTATGCGAGGACGCTCGATCAAATGCTGGCATTCCTCACCTCGCGCATGCCCGGTCGCGACGGCAGGCCGGACCTGGAGAGGATCAAGGCCTTCTCCACCGCCAATCCCGAAACGCTGCGTCAGGCGAACTACATCGCCGCGCATCCGCCTCCCCCGAGCTTTGCCAGCACGACCTACTGGGCCGTCCACGCCTTCCCCGCAACGAATTCGAGGGGCGAGACGCAGTTCATCAAATTCAAGGTCGTCCCGGTCGGTAGCGAGCTTGCCGCGATCAGGGGTAAGGCCAAGACGACGTCCGCCGACGTCCTGCACGACGATCTCAAAGGAAGGATCGCGACGCGCGATATCCGGTTCAGCCTGATGGCGCTGCTCGGTCGTCCCGATGACCCGACGCAGGACGTCACGATCCGGTGGCCGGATGAGGACAGCCGGGAAGCCGTACGGCTCGGAACGATCGTGATCACCGCGATCGAAGCGGACGAGACGTGCGATACTTCCGGCTTCGATCCGGCAAATCTTGCGGAGGGCATCGGTTATCCGCCGGATGAGATCTTCGTGGCGCGACGCGCCGCCTACGCCAATTCACTGGCGCAGCGCCGCTGATCGGACGATCACGTCTCGCTGTCCCTGATGCCAAGCGCTTCGCGGCGCCATGCCGCCGGGCTGACGCCCACCTGCGCCGAGAACACCTTCGTCAAATGGCTTTGATTGGCGAACCCGACCGAGATCGCAATCTCGGACAGCGGCACGTCGCGCAGGGTCATCAACTGCTTTGCCGCCTTCACACGCTGGCGGAGCAGCCACTGATGAGGCGGGAGGCCGGTCGAGATTCGAAACGCGCGGGAAAAATGGCTAACCGAGAGACCAAACTCGGCCGCGATCTGTTGCAGTGAAAGCGTCCCGCCGAGATCCGAGTCGAGCCTTTCGCAGGCTCGCCTCACCTGCCATGGGGAAAGACCGCCCCGGGCCGCATCCGCGACGCGCTGCCATCCGCCATAGGTCTGGGCAATGTGGGCCGTGAACGCGAGCATCATGTGGTCGATGAAGAGCTGGTTGGCCTCTGCCGGACGACGCAGTCCTTCCAACATCAGGGCGCCGACATGGCGCATGATCTCGTCGTCATGGCCGAAACCATACCGGCACGCGAGGTCGCCAATGGGCGGCGTGCGGGCTTCTCGCGCGATTCCGTCGAGCATCAGACGGGGAAGATAGAAATGGACGGAATGGAACGGCTTGTCGATGACGAAGCGCGGATCGTGCCGGAGATCGTACAGATAGGTCGTACCGGCTCTGACATCCGTCTTCGTAAAGCACTTGCCGTGCTCCCAGAGCTCGCAGTCAGGATAATCCTGCAGCTTCAGGCTGACGAGATAGGCGTCGTCGGCAAGCGAGCCGGAAAGACCCTCTACCGGCTCACTGTTCAGGGTTTCGGTGACCGCAACGTCGACGCCTCGCCGCGACCGCGTGATCAGCGAAGGCGGTGCATCCGCCAGGCTCAACTGCCGCTTGACCCTCTGTCCGAAGGTGCCAGCCAGTGCCATTCGATCGACCCATCCGTGGAATTCTGACCAGGCAACCCATCTGACTGCCGTCGCCCTGGAGGTCGGTAGCATTATCCGCTTCGGAGTACGGCGGTCCAGTCGCGTTGCGGCGTGATTTGCGATTGCGACGGGGCGCCGCGGCCGATTGTGGCAAAGCCATTTTCAGAAGCGATTTCAATATCTAATGCGTAAATCATGAGCTTGATTCTCCGCAGTCGTCCAGGGATCGCCGATCACAAGATCTCGCGTCCGAGCGCTTTGAGCAGAATCAGGACAAGCACCGCGGTTTCAGGAAAGACCCCGTAGTCCCACGTGCCTAGAAAACCACACCGAGCGCTCGCCGCGCGCTGCGGCACCCGTACGGGTGCAAAAGAAGCGATGGCTTCACGCCGGGCGCGCAAATCGCGCTCAGCCGCGAGTGCAAGGCCCCTGAGACGAGCACGTCCAATGAGCAAACCGATCTCGCACAATTCTGCGCGTGAAAATCCTCCGGCCGCATCCGAGCCAAGCCAAGGCCAGTCGTCGTCGACCGGGCGGCGTGCCGCTGATGCCGAGATGGCGCGTGTGCTCCACACCGAACCATTTCGCGTGGCATTGGACTCCTCCGGTGCCGGGATCGCCCACTGGAAACACGAACCCTTGCACGACGTCGTCGAGCCCATGAGCCACCACGTCATCATGGCCTACAACGGCGCGATGCAGCACATGGAGCGGCGGTCAGGACGGTCCGTTGCGATTGGAACGTTTCGCCGCGGGGTCGTGATCATCATTCCCGAAGGATCGAGCTCCCGATGGGATATTCCGAAGCCTGTCGACGTCGTTCAGCTCTATCTTCCTCACGCAACGCTGAAACGCGTCGCCGACGAAGCCGCGAGCGGCACATCGAGCGATCTCCTGGAGCGAACGGCGCATCCTGATCCCATCACGTCCCGATTGATCCTGAGCGCGGTCAACACGCTGGAGGGCAATGGGGCCCTGGACACGCTGTTCAGGCATCAGTTGATCGACCTCTTGTCGATGCGTCTCCTGGCTGCCCATACCGGCTCGCAAGCCACATTCCAGCCGACCATCGGTGGGCTTTCGCCCAAGGTGCTGGCCCGTGCCATCGAACGCTTGCGCTCGGACAGCGATACCGACGTCTCCCTCGATGCCCTCGCCTCCGATGCCGGCCTGTCGCGTTTCCACTTCTGCCGCGCATTCAAGGAAAGCACCGGGCTCTCGCCTCACGCCTGGCTGCGCCAATACCGGCTCGAGCAAGCCATGAACCTGCTCCGCGATACCGACGTATCGATCGCCCTGGTTGCGGCAGAGCTTGGTTATGCCTCGCAAACGGCCTTCGCCGCGGCGTTCAAGCGATTGAACGGCGAAACGCCGAGCGATTGGCGACGACGCGTGCGTTAGTAGCAATCGCTCCGCCGGTCCCGAAGTGCCTTCCGAACGCGAGACTAACTCCATGGACAAGCCAATCCTGCACGATCCTTTGGGGGCTCTGCTTGCCGCACCCGGTGCGCGCCACAGCGACTCGCCGAACGTCGAGCGGCGGCCTGCCGATGTGGAGATGGCGCGCATCCTGAAGACCGCGCCGCTCCAGATGGCTTCGGACCCCTCCAATGGCGGCATCGCGCATTGGAAGCACGGCGCTCTGCACGACGTCGTCGAGCCCATGACCGACCACGTCATCATGACGTACCCCACAGGCGTTCAGCGCCTGGAGCGACGCGCCGGAAAATCGGTTGCAATCGGAACGGCCCGCTCCGGAGTCGTGACGATCATTCCGGCTGGTTCGAGCGCCAGATGGGATATTCCCGGTCCTGTCGATGTCGTCCAGCTGTATCTTCCGCACGCAACGCTCGAACGCGTCGCCCGCGAAGCCGACGCGCCCATTCCCCGTGATCTTCTGGAGCGAACCGGGCATCTCGACCCTGTCACATCCGGACTGCTGATGAGCGGGGCGGATGTGTTGGAGGGCAACGCGGTTCTGGATGCACTCTTCAGGCAGCGACTGACCGATATCATCGCCACGCGCATCCTGGCCGCGCACATCGGCGAGCCGACCGCCATCGAGCCGATCATAGGCGGGCTGGCTCCCCAAGCTCTGCGACGCGCGATCGAACGCTTGCGTTCGGACAGCGATTCCGACGTCTCTCTTGCGGCGCTCGCTTCGGACGCCGGCCTGTCGCGCTTCCACTTCTGTCGTGCTTTCAAGGAAAGCACCGGTCTTTCGCCGCATAGCTGGCTGCGCCAGCACCGGCTCGAGCAGGCCATGAACACGCTGCGCGACACCGAAATCCCAATCGCCACGGTGGCGGCTGAGCTTGGCTATGCCTCTCAAACCGCCTTTGCCGCCGCATTCAGGCGATTGACGGGAGAAACGCCGAGCGATTGGCGACGTCGCATGCGCTAAGCAGCAATCACTCTGCAGGCAGAGCAATCGCTCTGGCGCAACTGCAGGTCCGCTCCGCTAAATGATCAGGGTGCCCTCGATCCAATAGACGGAGACGAACAATGACCTGGAAGAACTTCGTTAGTCCGGTCAAACTCGTGCCGCGACGAAGGATGGCCGCAAGTGCCATCATGTACGGACTTTCATTGGCCGTTCGCTTCACCTCGGCAACCGGCGAGGAAGTGGAAATACCGGCGCAGTCCATACACAACGCAAGTTCGGTGATGTCCATCTTCGACAGGGATGGCGGCCAGCTTCCGTACGCCGACTGGCGTCCGAACGCCATTGAGCCAATTTTCTTTCGTCACCGCCGGCCGCCGCCGATGGCTTCGATGCCAGGCTGCCCCTCTCCCTGAGAATTCGCGATCTCACTTCACGTCTTCGCGTCATCGGTCTCGACGATCCGCCACGAGAGTGGCGGCGGCGATGACGCGCCCATGCCCGAAAAGCTCAACCACAGGAGATCATCAAATGCGACTCGTCATTATCGGCGCCGGCTTTGCCGGCATGTACGCCGCACTTTCCGCCGCGCGCCTGCGGGACATTCAGGGCGCTTCGCCCGAACAACTCGAGATCGCGCTGGTTGCACCGGAGCCGACGCTCGTGGTCCGGCCCCGCCTCTACGAAAGCAAGCCGGAAACCCTGACGGCACCTCTGCAAGACGTGTTGAAGGCCATCGACGTCGTCTACGTGCGAGGCAGCGCCGGGACCATTGATACCAAGTCTCGTGTGATCGAGCTCGTCACGGCCAAAGGCACGAAGCAGCCTCTCTCCTACGATCGGCTGGTCGTTGCCACCGGCAGCCGGCTTTTCCGACCGAACATCCCCGGCATCGTCGAACACGCTTTCAGCGTCGACAAGCTCGACGATGCGATTGCGCTGGAGCGGCATCTCCATGATCTGGCCGATCGGCCTGCAAGGAACGGACGCGATACGGTCGTCGTGGCCGGCGGCGGATTCACCGGTATCGAGACGGCGACGGAGATGCCGGCGCGGCTGCGCGCGGTCCTCGGCAAGAACGCCAAGGCACGCGTCGTCATCGTCGATCGCAACAGCACGATCGCTCACGATATGGGCGCAGATTCCCGCCCCGTCATTGAGGATGCGCTGCGCAAGCTTGGCGTGGAGACCCGCCTCGGCACCGGCGTCGCGTCGCTCGACAAGTCTGGCGTCACGCTTTCCAGCGGCGAACACATCGAAGCGGAGACCGTGATCTGGGCTGCCGGCATGCGCGCCGCTCCTCTGACCGCGCAGATCCCGGCCGAGCGCGACAATCTGGGCCGCCTCCTTGTCGACCGCGACTTGCGCGTGCCTGGTGTAGCCGGCGTCTTTGCCACCGGCGATGCGGCCAAAGCAGCGTGTGATGACGTCGGCAACCACGCCTTGATGTCGTGCCAGCATGCCACGCGAATGGGCGCGTTTGCCGGCAACAATGCCGCTGCCGAACTTTTAGGTGTCGCGACCAGGCCTTATCACCAGAAGGCCTACGCCACATGCCTCGATCTGGGAGAAGCCGGCGCCATCTTCACGCGAGGCTGGGATCGGAAGCTCGAGCTCGTCGGCGACGAGGCGAAGCGGACCAAGCAGCAGATCAATACGGTCTGGATCTATCCGCCCCGACCGGAACGTGCGGCCGCGCTGGCCTCGGCCGATCCGGAGCACGTCGGCGAAGTCTAGCTGCCTCGCGCGAAACCGGGCCGCGCCGACCGTGCGCGGGCCCGGCCCGATCACCCCATACCAACCGGAGCCAACCATGATGAAACACGAGACCGTGCGCGCGAGCGCGTTCGCCATGCCGCTGACCAGCCCGGCTTTCCCGCCCGGCCCCTATCGCTTCATCAATCGCGAATACTTCATCATCCAGTACCGGACAGATCCCGAGGCACTGCGCCGGATCGTGCCGGCACCACTCGAAATCACCGAACCCGTAGTGAACTATGAGTTCATCCGAATGCCGGACTCGACCGGATTTGGCGACTACACCGAAAGTGGGCAGGTCGTTCCGGTGTCCTTTCAGGGCAAGGCCGGCAGCTTCGTCCACCAGATGTTCCTCAACGATCATCCGCCAATTGCGGGCGGGCGCGAGCTCTGGGGCTTTCCCAAGAAGCTGGCGCAGCCGAAGCTTGAGGTCGAGACCGACACGCTGGTCGGCACCTTGAACTACGGCTCGGTCCGCATCGCGACCGGCACGATGGGCTACAAGCACCGGGCCCTCGACGCCGCGGCCGAAGCAAAAAAGCTCGCCGCACCGAATTTCCTGCTCAAGATCATTCCGCATGTCGACGGCACGCCGCGCATCTGCGAGCTGGTGCGCTTCCATCTCGAGGACATCACCGTGAAGGGCGCCTGGACTGGGCCGGCTGCGCTCGACCTGTACTCGCACGCCCTCGCTCCCGTCGCCGAGCTGCCGGTCCTCCAGGTGCTCTCGGCGAAGCATATCGTTGCCGACCTGACGCTCGGGCTCGGCACCGTGGTCCACGACTATCTGGCCCCGGGCGAAATCGTGCGGCGGCGCGGATCCTCCGAAACCCTGGTCGACGCGAATGCCGGCTGATCGACATCATCCGTACCATCGGGAGTCCTCAAAATGCTGAACGTGATGCGCGAGCAAACCAATCCTGTGCCGCAGCGGAGCAATTCGCTGCCCTACGATGTCGTCGCCCTGGTGCTGCAAGGCGGCGGCGCACTCGGCGCCTATCAGGCCGGAGTCTATGAAGGCCTGCACGAGGCCGGCATCCGGCCGAACTGGCTGGCCGGCATCTCGATCGGCGCGCTCAACGCCGCGATCATCGCGGGCTCGCCCGAAGGCGAGCGTGTTGGACGGTTGCGCGAGTTCTGGGAAACCATCTGCGCCTTTTCGATAGAGTGGCCCGCCGGCGAAGGGCTCGCCAACGCCCTGCCCTTTGCGTTCGACATCAACTCGGTACGCAACGCGATGGCGGCGGCGCGGGCCTTGATCCAGGGCCAGCCGGGCTTCTTCAAGCCACGCTTCCCCTCCCCGCTCTGGTCACCGTTCTCGGGCGACTCCGCGACCAGCTTTTACGATACGGCCCCCCTGCACCGGACGCTGGAACGGCTCGTCGACTTCGACCGGCTGAACTCGGGCGACGTGCGCGTCAGCGTCGGCGCGGTCAACGTCCGCACCGGCAACCTGACCTATTTCGACACCGCCGAGCGCCGGCTGGGACCGAAGCATTTCATGGCATCGGGTGCGTTGCCGCCGGGCTTCCCCGCCGTCGAGATCGAAGGCGAGCACTATTGGGATGGCGGCGTGGTTTCGAACACGCCTTTATCTCGCGTGCTGTCCGGCGAGCCGTGTGACACGCTGACGTTCCAGATCGATCTCTGGTCGGCCAAGGGCCACGTTCCCCACGACATGATGGAAGTGTCGAGCCGGCAGAAGGACATCCAGTATTCGAGCCGCACACGCGCCGTGACCGACCAGGTACTGCGGATGCAGAAGATGCGTCAGGCCTTGCAGCGCACGATCGCGAAATTGCCGGACGCCGCCAGGCACGATCCCGAGATCCGCGCTATCGCCGAGATGGCGCGCCACCGTTGCTACAACATCGTGCACCTGATCTATCAGACCAAGATCCACGAGGGCCATTCGAGGGATTACGAGTTCGGGCTGAGCGCGATGCGCGCTCACTGGCAGAGCGGACTGGACGATATCCGCCGCACGCTGGCCGATCCGCGCCGCCTGGACCCGCCGGCTCCCGAGCTCGGCATCGTCACCCACGACGTCCATCGCCGCGACTGAATCTCACCGCCCACCTCGTTTCGGAGAATACCATGTCTTCCATTTCCTATGCTCCCGAGCAGGGCGCCAAAGCCAACCTTCGGCCATCCGGGCAGGCGATCAAGCGGGCCGCCCTCGCCTTGGCACTGGCCCTGGGCGTCGTCGCCGCAGCCGAGTTTGGCCACCACTATCTCACCATCGGCCGCTATCTGGAGACCACGGACGACGCCTATGTGAAGGCGGATTCCACGATCATCTCACCGAAAGTGTCGGGCTATATTGCGCAGGTCCTGGTCGGCGACAACGAAACGGTGAAGGCCGGCCAGTTGCTGGCAAAGATCGACGATCGCGATTTCCGCGCCGCGCTCGACCAGGCCGGCGCCGACGTCGCCGCATCCGACGCCACTGTCCGCAATCTCGATGCACAGCTTGCCCTGCAGCAGCCGATCATCGAGCAAGGCACGGCCGATGTCGCTGCCGCCACGGCCAATCTGAAGTTCGCGCAGGAAGAGCAGGTCCGATACGACGGGCTGATGAAGACGGGCTCCGGCACGGTGCAGCGCGCGCAGCAGACCGATGCGGCACTGCGCGCCGCCGCCGCGCAATTGCAGCACGCCAAGTCGGGCCTGCTCGCGGCCGAGCGCAAGGTCGACGTGCTCTCCACCGAACGCGCCAGGGCAGTCGCGCAGCGCGACCGCGCCCGCGCGGTCGAGCAGCAGGCGGCATTGAACCTCTCCTACACCGGCATCATCGCGCCGGTCGACGGCACCGTCGGTGCGCGCTCGCTCCGGGTCGGGCAGTTCGTCCAGGCCGGTACGCAGCTGATGGCCGTCGTCCCGCTCGATGCCGTGTACATCGTCGCCAATTTCAAGGAAACCCAGCTCACCCATGTGCGCGGCGGCCAGCCCGTCGAGCTGACCATCGACAGCTTCCGCGGCACCAGACTGCACGGCCATGTCGACAGCCTGTCCCCTGCAAGCGGCCTGGAGTTTGCGCTGCTGCCGCCCGACAACGCGACCGGCAACTTCACCAAGATCGTACAGCGCATGCCGGTGAAAATCGTCCTCGACGACCGCAGCCTGACCGGCCTGCTCCGTCCCGGCATGTCGACCGAGCCGACCATCAATACCAAATCGGCGGCGATCGCCGAACGCGAAAACAAGAAGCGCCTCGCATCGCGCCGCCCCGAGCCTCGCAGTTGAATGAACACGCGTCCCTGGCGGTTGTCTCCTCGCGGACAGTCCGTTCAGGCCATGCTTCTCTCGCAAGCGACGAGCAGACAACCATGACCACACTGCAACCGGCCATCGATGCCGTGCCCGCCGGCGAAGGCGAGCGGCCCGTCACCACACCGGCCCCGGCGGTCTCCGCCAAGACCTGGATCGCCATCGCCGGCGCCACGCTCGGCGCCTTCATGGCGGTGCTCAACATCCAGATCGTCAACGCTTCGCTCGCTGACATCCAGGGCGCGATCGGGGCCGGTATCGATGACGGCGGCTGGATCTCGACCTCCTACCTGATCGCCGAGATCGTGGTGATCCCGCTGTCCGGCTGGCTCGCGCAGGCGTTCTCGATCCGCATCTATCTCCTGACCAATGCGACGTTGTTCCTGGTGTTCTCGGCGGCCTGCGCGCTGGCGCAAGACCTGTCGCAGATGATCGTGTTGCGCGCCGTGCAGGGCTTTACCGGTGGCGTGCTGATCCCGATGGCGTTCACGCTCATCATCACGCTGCTGCCAAAGGCGAAGCAGCCGATCGGGCTGGCGCTGTTTGCGATCTCCGCGACCTTTGCGCCCGCGATCGGGCCGACCATCGGCGGCTATCTCACCGAGAACTGGGGCTGGCGGTACATCTTCTATGTCAACCTGGTGCCGGGCGCGGTCATGATCGGCTTGCTGTTCGTCTCGCTCGAGTCGCAGCCGATGAAGCTGTCGCTGCTGCGCGAGGGCGATTGGGCCGGGATCGCCACCATGGCGATCGGCCTCGCCGCGCTGCAGACCGTGCTCGAGGAAGGCAACAAGGACGACTGGTTCGGCTCGCCGTTCATCGTCAAGCTGTCGATTGTCGCGGCGATCGCGCTGTCGGCCTTCCTGTGGATCGAGCTGGCGGAACGGAAGCCGCTGCTGAACCTCCGCCTCCTGGCGCGTCGCAATTTCGGCTTCGGTATCCTCGCCAATTTCCTGCTCGGCATCGCGCTCTACGGCTCGGTCTTCATCCTGCCCGTCTATCTATCGCGCATCCGGGGCTACAACGCCGAGCAGATCGGCATGGTGCTAGCGTGGACCGGGCTGCCGCAGCTGTTGCTGATCCCGCTGGTGCCGCAGCTGTTACGGCGCTTCGACGCGCGGCTCATCATCGGTGTCGGCTTTGCGCTGTTCGCAGCCTCCAACTTCATGAACATCTCGATGACCAACGACTACGCCACCGACCAGCTCTTCTGGCCGAACGTCGTCCGCGCCTTCGGTCAGGCACTGGTGTTCGCTCCGCTGTCGGCTGTCGCGACATCGGGCATCGAGGCGGAGAACGCGGGTTCGGCCTCGGGCCTGTTCAACATGATGCGCAACCTCGGCGGCGCCGTCGGCATCGCGCTGCTGCAGACGCTGCTCACCAAGCGCGAGCAATATCACTCCAACGTGCTGACGCAGTCGGTCTCGCTGCTGGAGCAGGCCACGCAAGCCAGGCTCGAGAAGCTGACGCAGTATTTCATGAACCACGGCGTGACCGATCGCATCGACGCCACCCACCGCGCCTATGTCGCGATTGGCAAGATCGTGCAGAAGCAGGCCTTCATCCTGGCTTTCGGCGACATGTTCTACCTGCTCGGTGTCGCGCTGATCGTCGCACTCGCCGCCTCCATGATGCTGAAGAAGCCCGGCCAGATCGAGGCCGGCGGCACCCACTAGTCCCCCACCCCACCTGACGTCGAAAGGAACTGCCATGTTGAAGGATAAAGGTCGCTGTCGTCACCGGATCGACCAGCGGTATCGGGCTCGGAATCGCCAGAGAGTTGGCCAGGCTCCGCGTCAACCTCGTGTTGAACGGCTTCGGCGACCCCGGCGAGATCGAAGCCATCCGCAGCGGGATCGAGCGCGAGCACGGCGTGCGCGTGGTCTACGACGGCGCCGATATGTCGAAGGGCGATGCCGTGCGCCGATTGATCGCCGCGACAATCGAGACGTTCGGACGCCTCGATATCCTCGTGAACAATGCCGGCATCCAGTTCACCGCGCCGGTGGAAGAATTTCCGTCGGCCAAGTGGCATGCGATCCTGGACATCAACCTGTCGGCCGCGTTTCACGGCATCGCGGCAGCAGTGCCCCAGATGAAGAAGCAGCGCTGGGGCCGGATCGTCAACATCGCCTCCACCCACGGCCTCGTCGCATCGACACACAAGGCCGCCTACGTCGCCGCCAAGCACGGGTTGATCGGCCTGACCAAGGTGGTTGGCCTGGAGACCGCCGGCAGCGGCGTGACCTGCAACGCAGTCTGTCCCGGCTGGGTGCGGACGCCCTTGGTCGAAAAGCAGATCAGCGACATCGCCGCACAGAAGAACATCAGCCAAAAGGACGCCGCCACGACACTCCTGGGCGAGAAACAACCGTCGTCCGAGTTCGTCTCTCCGGAGCAGCTTGGAGGCACCGTGGCCTTCCTGTGCTCGCCCGCGGCGGACCAGATCACGGGCACCGCGATCGCGGTCGATGGCGGATGGACGGCACAGTAGCCGGCGGTCAGTGAGCGGCCCATGCGAACGGCCAGCATCGGAGTAGCCAAAGATGTCCCTGCTCGCCAGAGACCTCCTCATGCTGCAAAGGTCCGCGGATTCAGCGGATGACGCAACGGAGCTGTCGCGCCTGGAGGCGCGACTGCCACCGTTGCTCAGCGTCATCGCCGGAATGGTCGACTTCACCGGCTTCTTCACGCTGGGTCATATCTTCACGGCTCACGTGACCGGCAACATCGTGCTGGCCGCCGTCGTTGCCGTCGATGGCGGCTCGTTTCATTGGGCACAGCTGTTGGCGATTCCCGTTTTCATGTTGACCTTGGCGACCGTCTGGCTGATCGCCCAAGCTTCCGGCCGGCACGGTTCGAGCCTGGCGCGACTGTTGCTTCGGGTTCAGTTCCTCGTGCTGGCCGCGTTGTTGATCTTCAGCGTCATCACAAGGCCGTCTGCCGATGCGGCTGGATCCCGGGCCGGCGCGGCCGCGATGATCGCCGTGTCGGCCATGGCCTGCCAGTACGCGCTCCTTCGCCTCGCTCTGCCGGGCGCGATCTCGACCGCGGTGATGACCGGCAATCTGGCCAATGCCGTCTTGTCGGCGATGGACCTGCTCGCTCCACGCACCCCTCTGCTGCCGCATGATTCAACGCCGCTGGGTCGCTCGCTCCATCGTTTGCTCGGCTTCATCTTCGGCTGTGTCGCCGCCGCGGCGGCTGTTTCAGTGCTGGGAGACTGGGCCTGGTCCCTTCCGGCAGCCTTGTCTGCCGTCGCGGTCGCGGTGCGTTAGCGGGTCTGACTCAATATGCATACCGCAGCCGAAGCGCGGCATGATCGACCATCGACCTGTGGCTTAATCGGCAATCCTGCCATCCACGCACGTAACGCAAGCGCCGCCAACGCTGATCTCGCCGTCTGCCTCGATCGCCAAGGCGATGCGGCCATCGCGCCCGACGCAGCGCCCCTGCGCCGCCGTGTAGCTCGTCCCGGCCTTGAGGAGACCGCGGTCGCGATGGAACACGGCGATGGCACCGTTTCCACTGCCGCATACCGGGTCCTCCTCGACGCCGCATGATGGTGCAAAAGAACGCACCTCGATAGCCGCCTCGCCATCAGCGTGACGGCCAAAAAGCGAGAGCCCGGTCACACCGAGCCGCTTCTCGAAGGCAGCCGAGCGCCGGAAGTCCGGGGTCAGCGCGAGCACACTGTCCGCGTCGGCAAGTTGCGCGACGACCCAGACGGCCCCGACATCCACGATCGCTGGAGCCACCTCGCGAACGATCCGATGCCCGATGACTGCCTCCAATTCGTCGACGTCTGCGGCTGAAAGAGCCGTGACCTTCGCCGGCGGCAACGCAAGCGTCAGACGCCGCTCCGCGCCGTCGCCCTCCACGGCAATCCGCACCAGCCCGACACCGCATTCCTGGACGAGACGACCGCCCCGGGGCATCACGCGGCCCGCCTCCAACACCGCATGGGCGCTGCCGAGCGTCGGATGCCCGGCAAACGGCAGTTCGCTGCGGGGGGTAAAAATGCGCAGGCGGTAGTCCGCCTCGGAACTCGTGGGCGGCAAGAGAAATGTCGTTTCCGACAGGTTCGTCCAGCGGGCAATTGCCTGCATTTCGGCCGTCGCCAGCCCCTCAGCATCAAGGACGACTGCGACGGGGTTTCCCAGGAAGGGTTTGGAGGAGAAGGCGTCGACGACTTTGTAGGCTCTCATGACTCTCGCTCTGCGGTTTGCCATCGCAGTGTTAACGCTTGACCTGCCCCGCTTGTAAAGGGCTCGAGGCTATCGCGCGATAACCGTGACGATGGTTCGGCAGAAATCGAAAATGAACCGGCCATAGAGAGCGCCGGATCCCGGATCTGACGATGCCAGGCGATAGGAGTTGCCGAGAGCACGGGCGATCTCCAGCACGCCCGTGACTTCATGCTGCGTCATCGCCAGGTGAATGCCGGCCAGCGGCAGCATCAGGGCCTCAATGCCAACACTGCTCATGACGGCCCAACTTCGGCGCGAGGCAGCGGCAGGAATTGCGCAAGGTAGGCGCTCCTCCATTGATAAGGCGTATCGCCGGCGAAACGCTTGAATACCGTCGTGAAATGCGCCTGGGTCTGGAATCCGACGGTCAAGGCAACGTCGACCAGCGAGACGTCGGCGCGCCTCAGCAGTTCCTGGGCGCGTTCGATCCGCCGCTTCAGCAGAAAGTCGTGTGGCCGCATGCCGACGGCCGCGCGGAACTGCGCGGCAAAGTGCATGCGGCTGAGGCCGGCGACCGCCGCCAGATGCTGCAAGGTGATCTTGCCAGCCAAATTCTCGTCGACATATTGCAGCACGCGCTTGAGGCGCCATTTCTGTAACGACCGCACAGACCGGCACCGCTCGTCGGCCTGATCGGTCTCGTTGCGCGCGACGGCCGTCGGCCGGCTGGCTCTGCGGGTCAGGATGGCAAGACGCAAGGCGTCCGCAAGGATGGCGGAGTGAGGATGATGGGCCGCTTCGGTTGCCGCGAGCGCATCGGAGAGGCTTCGCATCACCGGGTCCGGGAACTCGCCTGCACCGGCCTCCCGATCGGTCTCGACCGAGGCACGCGCGAGGCGTTTCGCCGATACCCTGAAGCTGGGCCCGTCGCCGGCGCATCTCCGCACGCCCGGCGGGGGCGTCTCGATGGCCAGGGCAACATCGAGGTGAACGAGGGACAGCGTCATCGCCTTTTCGCCGGCGCGATCCGGACGTTCCGCAAGCCCGGACTGGCAACCATCGATGGCGGAGACGCCGATCGAGCCGACGACATGATCCTTCGCGCCTAGCGGGTGTGACATCTGTAGCGACATCGTCGAACTCCTTGTCCCATTTTCGATCCGGCGAGACCCAATGGCTCGTCCGAATGTGGGAGCAGAGTAGTTCGGCGGTCCCCGCGCTCCATTCTACGCGCGGGTGCACCGGATAGGTTCTCGGGTTGATCGCGTCATACCTAGGTATGACCGCGGCGTCGCCGGCCGCACGGGCGTCCCGTTCGCCGCGATGGCGGAACTGATCTCGCCCTGCGGTAAGTTGACGCGCTCGCCAATGGTCGGAAACTCACGCAAAACCCCGTTTTTGCCGGGGAATGTGCCTCATCGGCACGCGCGCGGGATCAAACCGCGGCAACGTCTTTCAAGAGAGCACGAAAATCATGTTGCCGCATGTTGTCGGCCCGATCAAATCGCGGCATCAACGTGACCGAAAATGAGCAGAGCGACCACCAGCGACGATGACCAGTCTTGATCGGGCCACGGGTTCATCGATGAGCCGCGCCGGCTTGCGCTTCTGGTCTGCCGTCCTCGCTTTCGCGGTTTTCCTGGTCGATGTGCTGACGCCGCTCGAGGGCGCGGTCGCGGTTCTCTACGTGGTTGCGATCCTGCTCGCGGCGAGGACGCACCGGCTTAACGACATCATCGCCGCCGCTGTCGGCTGCAGCGTCCTGACCATAACCGCCTATCTACTGTCGCACGATCTGGAGGCGATCGCCTCGCCTGCCCTTCGTGCGCTGGTGAGCCTCGCAGCCATCGGAATCACGACCTTGCTGGCGCTCCAGAATCAGGCGGCGACGAAGCGCCTCGCGGCGCAGGCGCGCCTGCTCAATCTCTCGCATGACATGATCTTCGTCAGGGATCGCGGCGGCGTGATCAGTTTCTGGAACAGGGCCGCGGAACAGGCCTACGGCTGGTCGGCCGACGAGGCGGTCGGGCAACTCGCCGACGCGCTGCTGAGAACCAAATATCCCGACCGGCGAGAGGCCATCGAGGCCGGCCTGCTCGACATCGGCCGATGGGAAGGCAGGCTGGAGCAGCGGACGAAGGCCGGCGGCGCACTCACCGTCGATGCAAGATGGGCGCTCCAGCACGACCATCTCGGCAAACCCGTTGGAGTCCTTGAAACCCACACCGACGTCACGGACCGCGTCGCGGCACATAACGCGCTGGTGCAGAGCGAGCAGCGATACCGCCGGATGTTCGACGCAAGCCGGGTCGGCGTCGTCGAGGAGGATTGGAGCGCAGTGCGGACCGCGCTGAATTCGCTGGAGACCGGAGGCGCCACGTTGCGGGACTACCTTGCACGAAATCCTGAATTCGTGCGGCATGCCCGCCAGCTCACCAGAATCTCCGACGTCAATCCGGCCCTCCAGAAGATGGCGGGAGCAAGCGGCTCTGCGGCCTTCATCGCGAACGTGGACAGGCTTCTGGGGGAGAACGACCGCAGTTTCCTCGGCGCGCTGGTCGCATTCGCGGAAGGAGAGCGGTTCCACGAAGGCGAGACCGATCTCGTGAGCCTCGACGGACGCAAGGTTCCCGTCCTGTTTACGATCACCTTTCCGGCTGAGCCCGACGGAGATCGCAACGTGCTCGCCTTCGTCATCGACATCACCGAACGCAAGCAGGCACAGGATGCGCTGCTCGCGGCGCAGGCGGAGCTGGCGCATGCCGCGCGCGTCGCCACCCTCGGCGAGCTCAGCGCGTCCATTGCCCACGAGGTGAATCAGCCTCTGGCAGCGATCGTCACCAGCGGCGAGGCCGGCTTGCGGTGGCTGCGCCGCGACGTGCCCGATCTCAAGGAAGTTGCGACGACGATCGGTCACGTCGTTGCTCAGGGCCGCCGCGCCAGCGAGATCGTGACCCGCATCCGGACTTTCCTGAAGAAGGCCCCTACCCAGCAGGATCTGCTGCAGATCGACGAGATCATCGAGGAAGCGACCCTCCTGGTCGCGCGCGAGCTCGTCAAGGACGACGTCACCCTCATCGTCAAGACGGAGCATGGCCTGCCGCCGGTTCGCGGCGACCGGATCCAGCTTCAGCAGGTCCTGGTCAATCTTCTGATCAATGCCGGCCAGGCCATGTCAGGCCGGCCGGGTTCCCGCACCGTCACGTTGCGCGCCGGAACCGTCGATGGTGAAAATCTCGCCATCACGGTCGAGGACAGCGGCCCGGGCATCCAGCCTGACGACCTGCCGCACCTGTTTGATCCGTTCTTCACCACCAAGGGAGGCGGCATGGGCATGGGACTTGCGATCTGCCGAACGACGGTGGAAGCTCACGGCGGCCGATTGTCCGTGGAGAGCTCTCCGGGCTCGGGCGCGACATTCCACCTGACACTGCCATTTAGCCAAGAACACGCCTTGCCATGACACGACCAAACCAAGTGCAACCGCCGGCCCAATCCTCCAGTGCAGTCGTCATCATCGTTGATGACGACGCGAGCATTCGTGCCTCGCTCGACAGCCTGTTCCGATCCGTCGGCCTCGAGACACGCCTGTTCGGCTCACCGGCCGAGCTGCTTGGCGGCGTCATGCCCGACAAACCGGCCTGCATCGTGCTGGACGTCCGGCTCCCGGGCGTGAGCGGCCTCGATCTCCAGGGGCAACTGACCCGCCAGGGCATCAGATATCCGATCATCTTCATGACCGGTCATGGGGACATTCCAATGTCGGTGCGCGCCATGAAGGCTGGCGCCGTGGATTTCCTGTCCAAGCCGTTTCGCGATCAGGACATGCTCGACGCCGTGACGGCAGCGCTCGAGCGCGATGCGCAGCGCCGCGCGGAAGCCGCGACGAAGGAGGATATCCGCATCCAATATGAGAGCCTGACGGCGCGCGAGCGCGAGGTGATGGGCCATGTGACCGCCGGCTTGATGAACAAGCAGGTGGCAGGCCTGATCGGCCTCAGCGAGATCACCGTCAAGATCCACCGCGGCAACGTCATGCGCAAGATGGAGGTCCGCTCGCTGGCCGACCTCGTTCGCAAGGCCGAAGCGCTCGGGATTTCCCAGAACCGAAAGACTACGGACCAAACCTGAGTATAATTCCGGCGGGACTGCCGCACGGTGCATAAGGCCCCATCGGCCGCCCAATGGGAGATATCCTCCCTGCGGAACACAGCGGTCAGGATGTGTGCCAATGGCCAAAACCCCGGTGATTGCGATCGTGGACGACGACGAAGGCGTGCGCGCGTCGCTGGCGAGCCTCGTGCGTTCGCTCGGCTATGAAGCCCACGCCTACGAGTCCGGCGTCGCCTTCCTGCGGGAACCGGCGGGAGAAGATCCGGC
The DNA here is from genome assembly GCF_054061875.1 of Bradyrhizobium sp. S3.7.6. Classification (NCBI taxonomy): domain Bacteria; kingdom Pseudomonadati; phylum Pseudomonadota; class Alphaproteobacteria; order Hyphomicrobiales; family Nitrobacteraceae; genus Bradyrhizobium; species Bradyrhizobium sp. S3.7.6. The sequence continues at coordinate 6,615,190 of NZ_JBSSEQ010000001.1, forward strand.
CTGCATGATCGCCGACGTTCAGATGCCGGTCATTACCGGCGATGAATTGCAGGCGCGCCTGGTTGCCTCCGGCCGCCATTTCCCGATCATTTTCATGACCGCTTTCCCCAGCGAACCCGTGCGCCAGCGCGTCATGGCGGCTGGCGCGCATTGCTATCTCGGCAAGCCGTCCAGCGGCGACGAGATCATCCGCCGCCTCGAAGAGGCCCTGGCGGGCCACGCGCCGCAATAGTCGGGCCCCCGGCTCGGGCAAACTGCGCCTTCCCGGCGTGCGTTCCCGAAAGCAGGTTGATGGACCGAAAATACCGCCGGCACAGCTCATGCTCCCCTTTGATTTCGCGACGCCGGCAGGCCGCACGCTTTGCCGCGCATGGAGGGAGCATAATTGCCAGGGGACGCCACCAGCGCTGCCGACGACATCCGCCCGCGGGTCTTCGCCGGCTTTCCGGTGAGTTCCTGGGCATTCGCGCTGCGCGTCCTGCTGGCAATGCTCCTCGCACTCTATGTGAGCTTCTGGCTCGAACTCGAATCCCCCTCGTCGGCAGCCGTCACCGTGGCAATCCTGGCGCTGCCCACGCGCGCGCAGGGCATGGAAAAGGCGGGCTATCGGCTGCTCGCAACCGCCATCGGCGTGATCGCATCGATCGCCATCGCCGGCACCTTTTCCCAAACCGGCGCGCTTCTGCCCGCAGTGTTGGGGATCTGGGTCGGACTTTGCGTCTACGTCGCCGGGATGCTGGACGGCAATCGCGCTTATGCGGCGGCTCTCAGCTGCATCACCGTTGCCCTGATTGCCATTCAGCAGATCGACAGCCCGTTGCAGGTGTTTCCGACCGGCGTCGCCCGGGGCGCCGCCATCGCCATCGGCGTCCTCGCAGTCGCTCTGGTCAACGAGGTGCTCGCCGCGCCTGACTATCATCCGGTTCTGGCGAGCCGTCTCGAAACACTGCATCGCCGGGTCACGGAGTTCGCGCAACGCGCCGTCCGCGGTGAAGCTTCATCCGCGACCGCTGCTGCGGACATGTTGCGCGATGTCGCGGCCCTGCATCCGGAGATCGCGAGCCTCGTCACGGAGTCGATCAGCGGCCCGGCCAGAACCGCAGCCGCACGCTCCGCGATGGTGGGCCTCGTGAGCGAGCTCGCGCACGCCCGTACGCTTGCCGCGCTGCCGGCCGCATCCGCGACGTCCCGGGACGACCGAAACCCCGACGCCTCCGGCCTGATCGCGATCTGCCGGACCCATCTGCGCGATCAGATCATCCGCAGGAATGCAGACGTGCGCGACAGCCTCGAGGCGCTGCGGGCCGGAAACCATCCACTCCGGCAATGGCGCGCGCCGCTTTACCGCTCGCCTCGCATTGCAGCGGCAGCCGGCGTCAGGGCCGCGATCCACTTCATCCTCATTGCAATCATCTTCGTGATGGCGGGATGGCCGACCACCGCGCTCTGCCTCTCGCTTGCCGCAGTGATCATCGGCCTCAGCGCGACGGCTCCGGATCCGCGCGCCTTCACGACACTGGCGGTTTTTGCCATGCCGATCGCATGCCTGCTCGCCGGCGTCCTGAAATACCTCGTCTTCAACGGCGTATCCGAGTTCCAACTGCTGGCGATCGGCCTTGCGCCTCTCGTGATCGGCGCAGCGCTGCTGATCACGCGGCCGAGCGGCGTCCTGCCGCCGCTCGGCCGGCTCTCCCTCGTGTTCACGCTTGTCATTCTCGCACCGAGCAATCCGCAGAGCTACGACCCCGACGTATTCCTTGTGACGTGTCTGTTTGCCCAGCTTTCCTCGGTTCTGGTCTTCGCGGCGCAGCTCCTGCTGCCGTCCTTGTCCGGCGAACGAAGGATCCGGCTGCTGCTGGACGAGGCCCATCGCGAGCTGAGCCGCCTCGATTCCGGGCGAGCCCGGCATCTCGCGCCGGAGGAAGCCGCGTTTCGCGATGCCGCCCGGATCGAGCAGATCCTGACGACGAACGGCGCCACGGCACCTCCCCCTCGGGTCGTCGCGGAAGCGCTGCGCTGCTTCGACGAGGCCGTGGTGCTGCGACGGTGCCATGCCGAACTGGACCGCCTGGCCGAGACCTCACTCGGCAACGCGGTGCGCGCCGCGCGAGCCGCGCTCACCCTACGCGATGGAGGCGCAATCCTGACTGCCGCCGAGGCGCTGCGCCAGACGGCTGCCCAAAGCAACCTGTCCGTCGAGCCGGTGCTCGCCGCGCTCGTTCCGGCCAGCATCGTCCTCGAACCATGGCGGAGTTTCGCCGGTTCCGGCCAGGGGACGCATCCGTGACGAATACTTATCGTGAACTCGTCGTGGGCGGCGTGCTGATCGCCCCGATCGTGTCCTATGCGGCCACGGCGCTGCTCGCATTCCTGCTGCTCCGCCCGGTGCTGCGCTTCGTGGGATTTACAAGAATCTTCAGCAACCCGTCGCTGGCCGAGCTCTGCCTCTACGTGTCGATCTTCGGCCTGCTCGCGCTCTTTTGCTAGGGAGAAAGTCATGGACGCGGCTCTGCCTCGAGATGCGGCCTTTCCGCCCCACCCCGAATCTTCAGCCGAAGCATGGGCGGACGCAGCCGACGCCGTCGCGTGTTCCAGCCCGACGGAGGCCGCGGCGCACGCGACCAGCGACCGCGCCGCGAACGATGGCGAAGCTTCCCGTCAGGCGACGCTATTGACGCGCTCGCTGCGCAAGGCCGCCGGGCGTTCCATGGCCGGCGTCGGCAAGCATTTTGCCACCCTTGCCATCGCCCTGGTCGCCATCCTGATATCGGTTGCAACCTGGCAGCACTATGTCACCGCGCCCTGGACGCGCAATGGCAGCGTGCGCGTGCAGGTCGCCAATGTCGCGCCGCAGATCGCAGGCAAAATCGTGGAGCTGCGGGTGGCCGACAACCAGTTCGTCCACAAGGGTGACGTGCTTTACGTCATCGATCCCTTCGACTTCGACGTAGCCGTCCGCATCGGCAAGGCCCTCGTCGACCAGCGGGCGGCGGACCTGGAGGTGAAGCAGGCCGAGTCCGACCGGCGCCGGCGTCTGTCCGACCTCGCGACGACGCCAGAGGAGCAGCAGATCTTCGCCGGCAACGCCTCGCAGGCGAAGGCCGCCTACGCAGCGGCCGCTCACCAGCTTGCACAGGCGGAATTGAACTTGAAGCGCACCAATGTGCTCAGCCCCGTCGACGGCTATGTCACCAATCTCCTGCTACGCGTCGGCGACTATGCGCTGACCGGCGTCACCAACGTCTCCATCATCGATTCCAACAGCTTCTGGATCGACGGTTATTTCGAGGAAACCAAGATGGCGCATGTCTGCGTCGGCGATCGCGTCGAGGCACAGCTCATCGGTTACTCCAAGCCGATCCTGGGACATGTGAAAACCGTGACCCGCGGCATCAGCCCGTCAAACGCCGCGGCGGGCACGCAAGGTCTGCCCAACGTGGACCCGATCTACACCTGGGTGCGGCTTGCACAGCGCATACCGGTTCGGGTCGCCATCGACACGGTGCCGCCGGGCGTGCCGTTGGTCTCCGGCATGACGGCCACGGTGACGATCCGGCAGCCCAATGCGGTCGATCGCCAGACCTGGCCTCATCGGCTCCGCACGACCTTCGTGGACCCAATGTTTGATGTGTTCGGCGCAGGAGATCCGCCGCGCCCCAACTGCCTCCAATCCCCATCCCAGCAGCCTCCCGAGGTGACGGCGCTTCCCTACGCGCGGGTGCCCGCAATTCCGCCGGCGGAGAAGATCGCGCCCGGACTCACCCCCGGCATCGATGCCTCGCCACGCCTTCCCTGAATCCGGTCAGATCGCCCGACCTGAAGAGAGCTGCATCGCGCCGCAACATCGGAACTCACAGCGCAGGCCTTTGATTCTTCTTGCTTAATTCGGAATTTCGCGACGTTCCGACGCACCTGCAGCTTTCGCAAAATCTAACACGATTTCAGCAACGCTAACGGGCCTTGTGGCGGCATCAGACATATCGTTCGAGCGTCAACCAATGGCATTCAGCAGCCGTCACGGCGGCAGCGGAATCCAAAAGACGGGACGAACGATGCTCACCGATATGCAAGCGGCCGGCGCCCGATTGACACATCAACCCGGCGCCCGCGAACCGGATTTCTCTCAGGGGGCACGCGCATTCCCCCACGAACGAAAATGGCGCCAGCCCGAGCAACGCGCGGGCGTCGCGCGCGAGGACATCACGATCTCGCGCTTTACCTATGCCCAGACGGCCGTCAGGCGCGAGGATGCAACGACGCCTCCCGACCGGTACTTCTTCTCGATCGCCCTGAAGAGCACACGTCTCAAGCTGACCAGAGGCAGTCAGACCATTTTCGACGGCGCCATGCCGGCAGGCACGCTCTATGTCGGCGCGCCGTCGAAGCCGCTCCGCGCGCAGTTTCTTGCGCCGTGCGATTTCCTGCACTTCCACATCTCGGCTAATTGCTTTCCATCTCCACAGCAGGGAACGGAGCCGCTCGCGCCCGAATGCCTGAACGATCTCCTTCTGTTGCGCGACCCGTTCGCCGAGCAGCTCGCAAAGGCGCTGACCGAACAAGGCCATTCGGCCGATCGCGAATTTGCGTGCTGCATCGCCCAGACGCTGGTGATGCACGTCGCTCGGCGCGAGCCCCCGCGTACGAAAGTCAACGCCTTGCCGAAATGGCGGCTCCGACGCGTCGAGGAGTATGTCAGGGCGCGCTTCGACCACTCCATCAGCCTATCCGACCTCGCCGGCGTCGCGGGATTGTCCCGGATGTACTTCGCAGCGCAGTTTCGCGCCGCGACTGGATACCGGCCGCGCGAGTATCTCCTGCAACAGCGCATCGAACATGCAAAATCTCTCCTGTCGAATACCGAGACGCCGCTGGTCGAGGCGGCGCTGGCCGTCGGTTTCTGCACGCAGGCGCATTTCTCGACGGTCTTCAAACGTCTGACAGGCGACACGCCGGCACGTTGGCGATGCACCAGCCGGAACGCATTGGCGTCACCCAGGCTCGCTGAATGCGACCCGGTTCCGTCACGCGAGCCGGTGTCTCATGTCCTGCCGGCGGACCTTCGTGAATCATGCGAAATGAGAAACAGCGTGGGGACGTGAAATACTTTGCACGCCGGATCGGCGATGCTGGCAGTGTTAGTGACTGAGACCCCAAGTCACGGCTCGAGCCTTCTCCTCCCAGGCATGCGAGCATTGGGCCGTCCTTCCCACAAGGACGGCCCCTTTTTTTTGCCTCGCCGCACGTCGATCCGGAGCGCGCCGTCCGTCCGATTCCGGAACGATGCTGTCGCCATTTCAGTCGCTGAGATGCCGCGCAAGCCAGTTGCGCACGCCCTGAAGACTCCTGAAATCGTCCAGCGACCGCACCGGAAGGCCGGGCTCGATGCTCGCAACCATCCGGCTCAGTGCATGTCCAGGTCCAAATTCGAGAAATGCCGTGGCACCCGCTTCGAGACAGCTTTGCAGGCAATTTCCCCACTGCACGGTTTGCGAGATCTGCGCGGCGAGCTTGTCGTGGCCCGTCTCGGCGGAGACGACCGAACCGCCATCGATGCCGCTCAGGATGCGCGCACCGGCGGCCGACGGGAACGCCACCGGCGCCAACCGCAAGACTTCGCGAAACACGACCGACGCCTCGGCGAGCCGTCCGGTGTGGGAGGCAACCCGAACCGGCAGATCGACGATCCTTGTGGCACGCATCGCCCTCGCCTCTCCGGCAATTCCGTTCAATGCCGCCCGGCCACCGCCGATCACGAAGGCATCGCCTGGATTGACGATGGCGATCGCCGCACCGTGGCGCTCGCAAAGGCGCTTAATATCGTCATGTGAAAGACCGCGGACAAAGATCAGCCCGTCACCGGCGCAGGTGGCGGCGTCCATTGCTTCCGCGCGGCGCACTGCGAGGTCGAGCGTGAGGACCGGTTCGAACAGATCTCCCACGCCCCATGCCGCCACCTCACCGACGCTATAGCCTGCGATGATGGCGCCATGTGGAATGATGTCCTCGAGCCCGGCAGCGGCGGCCAGTGCCTGCAACGTGCATAGAATCTGGCCGGACCGGTTGCGATGCAGAGCCTCGTCAGATTCGCTGCGCACGAAATCGCGCGGATCCCTGCCGCCCAGCAACGTTGCCGCGTGTGCAAACAGGTGCGTCGCTTCCGGCGCATCGCCCGTCAGGGCGAACATGTCCCGATGCTGTCCGCCTTGTCCCGAGCACAGGATCGCAAGTGTCATGATCGCCGCCTAGTGCGGAAAGAGCACGGCGATCGCGACCGCCATGGTCGCGACGCTGAATCCGGTGCTCGAAATGACCATCGAGCCGACCGCTGCGGAGTCCAGCCGGTAGTTGACCGCAAACAGGATGCCGAAAAAGCCGGAAGGCACCGCGGCGAGGAGAATGGCCGTCCTCGCTGTGTCGGGAGCGATTGGAAAGACGTGAGTGATTGCAACGGCTGCGAGCGGCCGAACCACGTCCGCGGCCACGGTTGCGGCCGCGATCTTCCAGTTCAGGCGGAACGACTGTGCCGACAGGATGGCTCCGGTCAGGAACAGCGCGACGCCGGCGGCCGAACTCCCGATCAGCGCGAGGCAGGCATGAGCGAGCGCGTCGAGGCTCAGATCCGACACCGAAAACAGGATGCCGAACACGGGCGCGAGCACGACCGGCTTGGTGATCGCGCGCCCCACTGCCGTCAGCATCTGCCGCGCCGCCATTTCCTCGCCACGGGACCTGGCGGCGTCCATTTCCGCCATGATCAGGGTCACCGGGCTGATGAGGACCGAACCGGTTGCCAATGCGACGGCGACCGGAACGGCGCCCGCCTGTCCCGCGACGGATGTCAGGATTGGAAGACCGACGCCGGCAAGATTTGGAAAGCCAACCGTGAGTGCCTGAATCGACGCATCGGGCCGCGACACCTTGAACAACCTGCGCGCGGCAAGATACCAGGCGGCATAGAGCAACGACATCGTTATGCCGAGCACCAGAAACAGCGGAACCTGCTCGATCATCTCGCTGCGCGACGCCGAGGCGGTCGCGGCGAACAGCGACGCCGGCACGGCGAAATCCATCACGAGTGCGTTGAGAGCATCGACATGGAGATTGTCGACGACATGAAACCTTCCGGCGGCGTATCCCAGCAGCAGGACAAAGAACACCGGCACCAGCGCCATCAGGATTGCATTGGACATCATGGCCCCGGCGCGTCGTGGGCATCGACGAAGAGCGACATCGCAAGCAGGTCAGCCGAGCCACCGGGACTGAGACGACGCGCGACGAAGCTTTCATGGATCCATCGCGCGCTGACGCGCCAGCCGGGAGCGCGCACGCCGCCGGCATCGATGAAGCGACGTGCCGCGCGACGCGCAAAGCGAAGCCCCTCGAGCCCGCCACGATGCAGCAGATTCGTGTCTTCCACTGACGCAATCAGGGCAAAGCACGCTTCGACCCGAGCCGCTTCCGCATCCTCGGGCGTGGCAGGCATTGTTCTCCTCAGGGCCGGCAAGCCGATCCGGTAGACGCTGGGAAACCCGCTCGCCGCCTCGATACGGGCTCCGCCTGCGCGAAAGCGGCGGCGAGCAGCGCTGCCATGGCTGTGCAGCAACACCGGACCGTCGAGTATGCTGGCGCCCCAGAGGCGTGCCACGACGTCGCCGAGCGGAAGTGCCGAATCGACCAGCCCGCCGGCCCTCGCACCGGCCGCCGCGCACAACAGGCCAAGACCGAAGATCGCGCCGCGATGCGTATTGACGCCCGCGGTCGCCTCGAGCATCGCCCGTTCGGCCTCCAGGCCGATGACCCGCAGCACTCCCATGCCGCAACCGAGCGCGCCCGCTTCGGCAAGGCTTTGAAGGTAAGGCCTGATGGCCGCAGCGCTGCGACGAAACGTGCCGGCATCCATGTCGACGTGACTGCCATTGTCGACATGGCTCACGAGCCCCGGCTTGGGCCAGGTTTCCAGCTCCATGGCGAGGCAATCGGCAGCGAAGCCGCCGATGGCCCAGATACCGGACGGCATCTGCCTCCGGCTGGAAACAAGCGGTTCGATACTTCGCGCGGCCGCTGTGGTCATGATCCCATCGCTCCCGAAATGAATCGATCCCTGTCGAGCAGGGCCACGCACCCGATGGTCTTGACCAGAAGCTGGTCCGTGCCGGCATGGAATTCGCGCCAGTTCACCGCTGCACCATCCGCGCGCATCAATTCACCATCGAGCCGCATCGGCGCATCGGTCTCGATCGCAGCCACGTCGGCGGCGAGCCGATCCAGATCGGTTTCGCGGGGGAACGCGAACAGGATATCGAGGTCGGAACGAGCGGTCACGTAATCGAGCCCGGTCAGCGATTGCCATGCGAGGCTGCCGAACACGCGCACGTCCACCGAATGACGAAGCGCGAGCCCGTCGAGCCGATCGAGCGTCGGCCACCAGTTGCGCGGCGCCGAGCCGCGCACCTGCCGCAGCGCGGGCGGCCTCGCGACCGAGGTGACGTGGTCGATATCCGCGAGAAACGACAGCCGTTTCTTGCCGGCGGAGGGCGGCAACGGCAGGCCGAGTGCAAGGCCGGTCGCTTCGCTAGGCAGAGCGCGCCGCCTGATCGTCGGCCATCCCATTTCGGACCAACGCGAAACCAGCGGGTCGGCTGCGAGATCGTCGCGCATCCCGATCATCGCGCGCCAACCCTGCGGGCTGACAAAGACGAGGTCGTGGCGACCGACCGGCGGTTCAGCGGGTTTGCAGGGCAAGGTCACGAACGCGCTCCGCGATATCGGCGGCCTTCGGCCGGCCACCGCGCTCCTTGCCGAGCGCATCTCTTCGATCCCGCGCAGCCGGCATGTCGGCGAGCAGCGCCTCCAGCTGGTCTGCGAGTGAGGTGGCGTCGCTCCATGTCATATGAACGGCACCCATCTGCTCGAGATTGGAGAGCCCCGGCGCGAAAACCGGCGTCGATTTGGCTTTCTCCTCAAGAGCGGTCATCGACAATTTGGTGACCTTCGCCATCGACGGCAGATCCATCACCGCGGGAGAGGCGCCGGGCAATCCGACCAGCACGCGCGTCGCAAGGCCCGTCGCAAGCAGGGCCCCCGCCGCCGAGTGGCCGTAGAGAAGACCGATGGTCGGGCGGCCGTGCATGTCCGCGTGGATCAGCACTTTCGCCAGATGCGCGAGGAATTCGTTGAGCCCGAGCAGCTCGTCACGCTTGCTCATGCGCTGGCTGTCGCTGTCGACGAGCACCAGGATCGGTCCGCTCCCCCGGTCGATCGACTCCAGGACATGCGCGGAAAGTCTGATCGCCTCGTCGACGCCGAGCGCAGTCCGATCCGCAACACCAATCACGAGTATCCTGCCACCGGACCGCAGCGTCGCGGCGCCGGCAATGACGCCATTGTCGTTCCTGACCTCATGGCCGTCGGGAAACAGCGAGGCGAGAATGTCATCGAGCGTCACGACTGCTCCTCCCGATCCTGCTAGCGAGCGCAATGAACTGGTCGGCCGGCAATTCCGGAACCGTTTCCGCATGCGCAACACCTTCCACGGTCCAGATATCGACGGCGTCCTGGCAAGCGCCGAAGCGGCGCAACCTGTCGGCGAGACGTCCCTGCTCCGCCCTGAGCTGGTCGAGGCCGAAGGGGCCAATCAACCCGATCAGCTCGAGTGCGGCCTCGCGAAAATCCTGCACGGTGTCATCGGCGAAGACGTCGGTTGCGCCGAGCAGCCGCCGGTGCTTGCCGCCCATGGTGCGCCAGACCAGGGCACGGTCACGGGAGTCGAACTCCTCGACGCCGCGATTGGTCTCGATCACCTCGGGGCCCGAAACCGCGATCCGTCCCGCCTCCGACACGGCGAGCGCGGAGCAACAGCCTGCGATCAGACCGCCGCCGCCATAGCAGCCGGAGCGCCCGCCGATCAGGCCGATGACCTTCACGCCAGCACTGCGCGCCTCCATCACCGCACGCATGATCTCGGCGATGGCGAGCTCACCGGCATTGGCCTCCTGCAGACGGACGCCGCCGGTATCGAGCAGGATCAGAACGGGGATCGATCCGATCTCGCGCGCTGCGCGGAGCAGACCCAGCAGTTTGGCGCCGTGCACCTCGCCGAAGGCGCCGCCCATGAAACGTCCTTCCTGCGCGGCGACGAATACCGGCGCGCCGCCGAGCCGGCCATGGCCGACGACGATGCCGTCATCGAACTGCTCGGGAAGGCCGAATATCTCCAGATGCGGACTGACCTCGCGCTGTTCCGGCCCGATGAACTCGACCAGGCTGCCGGCATCAAGCAGCAGATCAAGCCTCGTCCGCGCCGATGCCTCGTTGAAGCTCGTGCTGCGGGCTCGTTCGGCCGGGGCGATGTGCGGGAGCGGCGCGGTCATTGCTCGCTCCCCGCGATCAATCGCACCGCCTGCGCCAGCCGAAGCGAGACCGTGTCGGGGCGCGCGCCGCCGTCATTGATGGAGAATTTCAGCCCGCCAGGCGAATAGCGCTCGACGAAATCTCCAATGACGGCGCTCCAGACTTCGCCGAAGCCCATCGCCGCGGTTTTGATCTCCACCGCGCATTCCGCATCCGGCAGGACGCGCTCGACCAGGACTTCCAGATTGCCCGAGGCGACCACGCCCACGATCGCGCTCTGCCTGATACCGCCCGCACGCTCGCGAACCGGGTGATGAAAGCTGAGATCTTCCATGGCCTGTCCTCACCAGTTCCTGAATTTCGACGGTGGCGCGTAGAGCCCGCCCGACCAGCGCACGAGATCCTTGATCGAGCGCGCCGCCAGCATGTTGCGATCCGCATCGAGCGGATTGATGCCGATATCTTCCGGCCGCCGGATCACGCCGCGCTCGCGCAGCTGCGCGACCATGCTGCGATCCCGCCCGCGACCGACATCGGTGTATCCGGCGACGCCGCGGATCGCCTGCTCGCGTTCTTGCGCCGTACGGCACAACAGGAGGTTTGCCACGCCCTCCTCGGTAACGATGTGCGTGACGTCGTCGCCGTAGATCATCACCGGCGCGAGCTCGAGGTTGAGCTTCTCGGCGAGCTCGATCGCATCGAGCTTGTCGACGAACAACGGGACGTTCTTGTCGCCGAAGGTCTCGCCAATCTGCACCACCAGCTTGCGGCCCCGGCGCAACGGCGCCGGGCTGTCCGGATCGGCCTCCGCTCCGGCCTTCAGCCAGGGCTCGCTCGGATGCCTGCGCCCGCGTGCATCCGCGCCCATGTTCGGCGCGCCGCCGAACCCGGCGATGCGCGAGGTGGTGATGGTCGAGGAATTTCCCTGGAGATCGATCTGCAGCGTGGAGCCGATGAACATGTCGCAGGCATAGAGCCCGGCGGTCTGACAAAAGGCGCGGTTGGAGCGCAGCGAGCCGTCGGGACCGGTGAAATAGATGTCGGATCGCGCCCGGATGTACTCGTCCATCCCGACCTCCGAGCCGAACGAGTGGATTTGCCGGACCCAACCGGACTCGATCGCGGGAATGAGCGCGGGATGCGGATTCAAGGCGAAGTGGGTTGCGATCCTGCCCTTCAGGCCCAGCCTCTCGCCGAACGTCGGCAGCAGGAGCTCGATCGCGGCCGTGCTGAAGCCGATCCCGTGATTGATCCGCTGCACGCCATAGGGCCCGTAGATGCCCTTGATCGCGAGCATCGCGGTCAGGATCTGCCCCTCGGTGATCGCCGCGGGATCGCGCGTGAATAGTGGCTCGACGAAGAACGGCTTGTCGGACTTGACGACGAAATGGACGCGGTCCGCCGGGATATCGACCCGCGGAACCGTCTCGACGATCTCGTTGACCTGGGCGATCACGACGCCGTCCTTGAACGCCGTTGCCTCCACCACGGTGGGCGTGTCCTCGGTGTTCGGGCCGGTGTAGAGGTTGCCGTCACGGTCGGCGCTGACGGCGGCGATCAGGGCGACGTGCGGGGTGAGATCGATGAAGTAGCGCGCGAACAGTTCGAGATAGGTGTGAATTGCTCCCAGCTCGATCTTGCCGCCGAACAGCATGCGCGCGATGCGCGCCGATTGCGGCCCGGAATAGGCATAGTCGAGCCGCTTCGCGACCCCGCGGTCGAACAGGTCCAGATGTTCGGGCAGAACGACGCCCGACTGCACCATGTGCAGATCGTTGACCTTGGACAGATCGACCGCCAGCAGCGCGCGGCTCAAGAGATCCGCCTGCTTCTGGTTGTCGCCTTCGAGGCAAACCCGGTCGCCCGGCCGGATCACGGCCTCCAGCAGGCGCGTTGCGTCGGATGCTTCCACGACCTTGCCGTGGGCCAGGCCGGCACCGGCCGCAATGCGGGCATCGCGCGCGGCGCGGTTGTTCTGCCAGCTCGTCATGACCTTGGCCCCTTTGCGGCGTTGGCTCCGCTCCAGAGCGATCCCGGATTGGCACGGTCGGGATGAAGCGCGAGCATCGCCTCGTAGAGCTCGCGCGGAGAAATCGTCGCCTGGTCGAGGCGGTTGAAATCGAGCAGATATTGCCGGGTCTCCGCGATGTTGCGCGGATCGTCATCGTTCTCCGGCTTCTTGTGTCCGGCCACCACGAAGCGCGGCTTCAACGCTTCGAGCCGATCGAGCGCGGCGATCCATTCGAGCCGGCTCTGCGTGTCGGTTTCGGCGAGATCGAGATAAGGATGAATGCCGTTGTACACGGTGTCGCCGGCGACGATCAGATCGAGAGACGGGACATGAAGGGCGGTGGAGCGCGCCGTGTCGGTTGGTCCCATGTCGATGACGACGAGCTTGTGTCCCTCGAGCGTGAGCTCGCCTTCGAGAGGCTCTGCAGCGACCAAGCGCTGTGCGATCTCGCCCGGAAAGCGCTTGCGCCAGAAACCGTCGAGCGATGCCGGCGAAAGCTGCGTCTTCATCTCGTCGACAACCTCGGGAACGGCAACGGCGCTTGCCCGCGGAAAGCGATCGAGCAGCGGCGCGAGGCCGAAGAAATGATCACCGTGGCCATGCGTGACGTAGATCGCGGTCAGATTTCGCTCCCGCGACACGACCCAATCCAGCAACGTCTTCGACTGCCCGGCGGTCAGGAACGTGTCGACGAGGATGGCATCCCGCTCGCCGTAGATCAGCGTCGACGAATTCGCGACCCACATCAGGTCCGGATTGCCGGAGGGCAGATCGCGGCTCAGTCCAGCCCGCTTCACCGTCGTCACGTCCCAGTCCAGGATCGTGCCGGTCGTCTCGATCATGCTCATGGAATTCTCCGGAGGGGCAGTCGGGCCGGCGGGAGTGCTGTCTCTCCCGCCGCCCTTCCTTCTGCCGGCCGTGCGTCAGGACCGGCAAAACGCGTCAGCGGGTGGCCGGTTGATCGATGCTGCGAGCGGCACGGGTGATGATCTCCGCCACTTCCTTCGGATGCGACTCGTAGACCGAGTGGCTTGCACCCGGGATCACGGTGGTGTGGCTCTTGGCGCGCTCGTAATACCAGCGCTCGAGATCCGGATTGATGATCTGGTCGTTGCCGGCAACGATGCCCCAGCTCGGTTTGGTCTTCCACGCAGCCGCCGTCAGCGGCGTGCTGAACACCTGCGTCGCGGCCAGAACCTGGGAGCGTGATTCGAACTCCGCCTGCTCGCGCGGCAGATCGGGGGCGAACAGCTTGGGGAATTGCACAGGATCGAGATAGGTGAATTTGTCGGGCGTGACCTTGATGGCGCCTTCGGTCTTTCCAAGTACGCTCGGCGTCTTCTTGCCCAGCGCCGCTTCGTCCTCTCCGACGTCGGGCGCATGCGCCGCGACGTAGACCAGGCCGACCACGTTGGGATGAACACCCGCCTCGGTGATGATCGAGCCGCCATAGCTGTGGCCGACCAGAAGCGTCGGGCCATTCTGGAGATCGAGCAGCCGCTTCGCCGCCGTGACATCATCGCCAAACGACGTCTCGGGCTCCTGCAGCATGCTGACGCGGAAGCCTTCCTTGACCAGGATCTCGTAGACCGGCTTCCAGCCGGACGCATCGACCCAGGCGCCGTGCACCAGGACGATGTTCTTCGGGGGTTCAGCGCGCGCCGGGGCGACGGTCGCGAACAGGGAGAGAGTGGCAGCGAAGGCGAGGCCAGCGTTGAGGTGTTTCATGTCGGGATCACTCCGGGTTGGAATGGTGCGACAGTAGTGTCGACGCTTGCCCGCGTATTTCGGCAAACAACGGCCCTTGCCACTTCGCACGTCGGGACATGCCGATCGAGACAGCGGCTCCTCGCGCATCCTCGGGACACTGCCTAGCTAGGGCGCGCACTTCAAAGCGCAGCGCATATGTCAGGCGTACAGACCTCTCATTACTGTGAACGGCCGGCGTTCATACGCGAAAGACGAACGATCGACTTTGTCATTCAAGAGGTCGCATCTGATGCTGATTGAACTCCATGCATGGGATCGGACACATGACATCCACGGCAAATCTCCAGATCGCGCTTCTCATCCTGTTGTGCGCAGCTTCGCCCGCGCGTGCAGGCACTTGTAAGGATGACATCGCGCAAACCCAGATCCAGCTGGATCAGGCCATCGAAAAAGACGCTGGCGCCCACGGCTGGCAGCGGGAAAGCCTCAGCGCGCTGCGCAGTCATCAACCGACGCCTCGCTCGATTGCAGAGGCCGAAGGCGGCCGCGGAGCGGTTTTCACGGACGCGCTGGATTCGCTTGATCGCGCGCGTACCGCCGAACAAAACGGCGACACAGGCACATGCAGCCGGGAACTCGCGCATGTGCGGGCCATTCTGAAATAGCGAAAGCGAGCCGAAGCCAAAGCCGGCCAGCGGCGCTGTCATCGGCGAGGCAACTCGGCGACGCGGCCGAACGAAGACGGCCCACTTACGATGCGTCGAATGCCCGTTGTCGTCGTGCTGCCGGGTAGCGGGACGTGCGTTCTGGAAATACCCCGCCGTTCCGCACCTCTCTAGTGCTCGACAGCATTCAGCCGGAGCATTTTCCATGCGAGAGCAGCACCCATCGAACGACGTCGGCTCGGGAAGATCCGGATCGCACCGGTTCACCCTGATACAGCCCGCCGTGGCACTCACGGCCGGCATGCTGTGGCTCGTCCCGGCTGCGACGTCCGCTCAAACGACCATGCCGGGAATGCAGCCTTCCACCGGCATGCTGGCGACGTCGCCGCTCAACCCGCAATCCACGCGGCCCGTCGGCGTTCCGCTGGGATCGACCGAGATCGCAACACCCGGCATTTCGCCGCTCAATCCGGCGCAAAGCACGGCGGGTTGTGCCGGATCCGGCAATACCGCCTCGTCCGGAGCCTTGTTCGACGGCGGCGGACTGTCCGGGGGCTCATCCGTCACGTGCAACGGCAGCATCACGGCGGCGCCTCCGCTGCCTTCAGCATCGACGGTCGGACGCGTCGGGATACCGCTCGGAGCCACCGAGCTCGGCGGCGCCGGAATCAGTCCGTCCGTTCCGGTGCAAGGCCCTGCCGCAACCGACAGCACGACTTCGATCAGCGGCTCAAGCAATCCCTGACATCCAGGACGATCTCATGAAACGAAATCTCGCCATCGCGCTTGTCGCTCTCGCCGCGATTCTCGTCGGAGCCGGCCTCTGGTTCTTCGCCGCGGACCGGAAGCCGGTCGTCGCCGCCGCGCCAGTGCCCGCGGCCGTACCGGTGGTCACCGCCGCCGTCACCGGCAAGGACGTTCCGATCTATCTGCGCGGCATCGGCACCGTGATCGCCTACAACACCGATGTCGTGCGCAGCCAGATTCAGGGACAGATCGTCAAGATCGCCTTCACTGAGGGACAGACCGTCAAGGCCGGAGATCTGCTCGCCCAGATCGACCCGCGTCCCTACGAGGCCCAGATCGAGCAATTGACGGCCAATCGCGACCGAGATCAGGCCCAACTCACCAATGCCGAAGCCAATCTCTCCCGCTACAGTAAACTCGGTGACAAGGGTTATGCGACCCCGCAGCTGATCGAGACGCAGACCGCGCAGGTGGCCCAACTCAAGGCCGCCGTGAAAGCGGACCAGGCGCAGATCGACGAGGCCAACGTCCAACTCAGCTACACGCGCCTGACATCGGCCATTCCCGGCATCACCGGCGTCCGCCAGATCGATGTCGGCAACGTGATTCATCCGACCGACCCGAACGGTCTCGTCGTCGTCACCCAGATCGAGCCGATTTCGCTGCTGTTCACCCTTCCGCAGACGGATCTGCCCGTGATCCAGGAACACGAAGCAAAAGGCCAGTTGAAGGTCATCGCCTACAGCCAGGACAACAAGATGAAGCTCGGCGAAGGCACGCTGCTGCTCGTCAACAACGAGATCGCAGGGACGACCGGCACCGTCCAGCTCAAGGCCACATTCGCCAATCACGAGCACCGGCTGTGGCCGGGACAGCTGGTGAATGCCCGGCTGCTGCTGAAGATTCAGAAGGATGCGCTGACGGTCGCCGGCTCCGCAGTCCAGCAGGGCCCGAACGGCACCTATGTCTATGTCGTCGCTCCCAACCAGACCGCTTCCTTGCGTCCTGTTCACGTCGCGCAGATCAGCGAGGGGCAGGCCCTGATCGACCAGGGACTGAAATCAGGCGATACCGTCGTCGTCGACGGTCAGTATCGGCTGACGGAAGGAAGCCAGGTTCGGGAACTGCACGGCAAGGCCGCGCGCGAAGCCGACCTGCAAAGCTCCGTGCAGGACGCGCTCCCATGAACTTGTCCGCGCCCTTCATCCTGCGGCCGATTGCAACCGCTCTGCTGATGGCGGGCCTGCTGCTGTGCGGCCTCGCGGCCTACCCCCTGTTGCCGGTCGGCGCGCTGCCGAACGTCAACTACCCGACGATCCAGATCTCGGCGCAACTGCCCGGCGCCGACCCCGGAACCATCGCCTCGTCGGTCGCGACGCCACTCGAACAGCAGCTCAGCCAGATCCCCGGCGTCACGCAGCTCACCTCGTCCAGCGCACTCGGCGTCGCCCAGCTCACGGTTCAGTTCGAGCTGTCGCGCACGGTGGACAGCGCGGCGGTCGACGTGCTCTCCGCGATCAATGCCGCGAGCCCGTACCTGCCGCAGAACATCCCCTACCCGCCGACGATCAGGAAGGTGAATCCGGCGGAAACGCCGATCATGCTGATCGCGCTGACGTCAGAGTCGATGCCGCAGACCACGGTCGATGCCTACGCGGAAAACATCCTTCTGCCCAAGATTTCCCAGGTGCCGGGCGTGGGCCTCGTCGGGATCGGCGGCCAGCAGAAGCCCGCCATCCGCATCCGCGTCAATCCGCAGGCGCTCGCCGCCCGCGGCATCGGCCTCGAAGACGTCCGCACCGTGATCGCCGGCGCCAATGTCGACCTGCCCAAGGGCACGCTCAACAGCCCGCGCGTCACTTATACGCTCAATACCAACGACCAGTTGCTGAAGCCCTCCGCCTATGAAGCCCTCATCATCGCCTATCGCAACGGCTCGCCGGTGCGGCTGCGCGACATCGGCTCGGCGATCGAGGGGCCCGAAAACGATCTGCTGGCCGGCTGGTACGGCAAGGACCCCGCCGTCATCCTCGCCGTCCAGCGCGTCCCCGGCGCCAACGTCATCGAAACCGTCGATCGCATCAAGAAACTGCTGCCGCAGCTGCAGGCCTCCGTTCCGCCGGCGATCAAGGTGACGATCGCCGCCGACCGCACCGCCACGATTCGCGCCGCGGTTACCGATGTGCAATTCACGCTGCTGTTGACCGTTGCCTTGGTGGTGATGGTCATATTCCTATTCCTGAGGAATTTCTGGGCCACCATCATCCCGGCGATCACGGTTCCGCTGGCGCTGATCGGCACCTTCGCGGTCCTCTACGTACTCGGCTACAGTCTCGACAACCTCTCGCTGATGGCGCTGTCGATCGCGGTGGGATTCGTGGTCGACGACGCCGTGGTGGTCATCGAGAACATCGTGCGCCATCTCGAGCAGGGCATGACGCCCATGGAGGCTGCGCTCAAAGGCTCCAGCGAAATCGGCTTCACGATCGTCTCCATCACCCTGTCGCTGATCGCGGTGTTCATCCCGCTGTTCCTGATGGGCGGCTACGTCGGAAAGCTGTTCCAGGAGTTCGCCGTCACGATCACCGCATCGCTGCTGCTGTCGCTGGTGATCTCGCTCACCTTGACGCCGATGATGTGCGCGCGCCTCCTGAAGGACGAATCGCGCAGGAAGCATGGCCGGCTCTATCTCCTGTTCGAGCGCGGCTTCGATGGCCTGCTTGCGCTGTACGCGCGCGGCCTGCGCGTCGTGCTGCGCCATCGCTTCGTGACGCTGCTCGTGATGCTCTCGACCATCGCGCTGACCGGCTATCTCTACGTGATCATCCCGAAAGGCTTCTTCCCGCAACAGGATACCGGACAGATCGTCGGCATCACCGAGGCTGCCCAGGACATCTCCTTCCCCGCCATGTCCGAACGCCAGCAGGCGGTCGTCGACATCCTGTCAAAGGATCCGGCGATCCAGTCGGTGGCGAGCTATATCGGTCCGGGCGGCCCGACCGCGACCCTCAACCAGGGGCGCATCTTCATCGTCCTGAAGCCGAAGCCCGAACGCAAGGCCAGCGCCGACCAGGTGATCGCGCGGCTGGAACCCCAGCTCGCCCATATCCAGGGCATCAAGCTTTACATGCAGTCGGCCCAGGACATCACGATCGGCGCGCGCCTGTCGAAGACGCAGTATCAGTACACGCTGACGGACGCCGATTCCAACGAACTCAACCACTGGTCGGCGATCTTCCTGGAGAAGATCCGCGCGCTCGACGTCGTCGCCGACGTCGCGAGCGACCAGGCCAATGCCGGCCCGAGGCTGCAGGTCACCGTCAATCGCGAAGTCGCCTCGAGCTTCGGCATCCTGCCCACGACGATCGACAACACCCTCGACGACGCCTTCGGTCAGCGCATCGTCTCCACCATGTTCACCTCGCTGAACCAATACCACGTGGTCATGGAGGTCGATCCAGCCTTCCAGTATGGGCCTGACGCGCTCAAGGATATCTACCTGAACTCGGCCACCGGCCAACAGGTCCCTCTGAGCACGCTGGTCCACAGCGTCATCATGCCGGCGCCGATTCTGATCAATCACCAGGGCCTGTTTCCCTCGGTGACGATCTCGTTCAACCTGCGACCGGGCGTAGCGCTGGGCGATGCGGTGACGGCGATCCAGAAGATCGAGAAGGACACCGGCAAGCCCGCCTCGCTGTCGACCTCGTTCCAGGGCAACGCGCAAGCCTTCCAGTCGTCCCTGTCCGGCACGCCGTTGCTGATCGGGGCGGCGCTGATCGTGATCTACATCATCCTCGGCGTCCTCTATGAGAGCCTGATCCATCCGATCACGATCCTGTCGACGCTGCCTTCAGCCGGCATCGGCGCGCTGCTGCTGCTGCTGGCAGTCCACATGGATCTCAGCGTCATCGCCATCATCGGCATCATCCTGCTGATCGGCATCGTCAAGAAGAATGGCATCATGCTGGTCGACTTCGCCCTGGAGGTGGAGCGCAATCAAGGGCTGAGCCCTGAGGAAGCGATCTACCAGGCCTGCACGCTCCGCTTTCGTCCGATCCTGATGACGACCATGGCCGCGCTGCTCGGCGGTGTGCCTCTGATGCTCGGCAACGGCACCGGCGCCGAACTGCGCCAGCCGCTCGGCTACACGATCGTCGGCGGCTTGATGCTCTCGCAGATCCTGACGCTCTACACCACGCCCGTGGTCTATCTCTATCTCGACCGGCTCGGCAATTGGTTCACCAACCGCAAGCCACATGCGGTCGAGACACCCGCCCCCTCCACGAGTGAAGCAGATGCCGGATTGGGCCATGAGTCCGCTTGATCAGGTGAGCGTCGGCATGACGGCGGAAAAGCTGGTGACCGTCACGGCGGAGATGACGGTCGGCCACGTGGTCCCGGGAATGCCTGAAGTCTACGGCACGCCGATGATGATCCTGCACATGGAGATGGCGGCGGGATGGGCGATCCAGCCGTCCCTGCCGACTGGCTATGTCAGCGTCGGGATGATGGTCGACGTCCGTCATCTGGCGGCGACGCCGGTAGGCCGCACCGTGCGCGCGGTCGCACGGGTCGTCGCCGTCGAAGCCAGGAGCGTCCTGTTCGAAGTCGAGGCCTGGGACGGCGGCCGCAAGATCGGCGACGGGACCCATCGGCGCGGCGTTGTCGATGTCGCCGAGTTCGAGAGGCGTTTCGGGGTGACGAGGCCCACCGCGGCGTTGGCTTAACGTTGCGGAATCCTTCCCGCGGCAACATCCCGGATCTGCGCGCAGGCTCGCATGGTGACGCCGTGCGTTTTGACAAAGGGTCCGCGAAAACGCAAAAGACCGGTTTTTCACGGTGCGGTACATGGCTTGCATCCCGCGTCCGGACATCCGGGCTCGGGAATTGGTCTCATGCCCGGCGAGTATCTCTTGGACCTCTTCAATCTGCTGGCCCAGCCCGGACTCGCTCACGAAGGCAAGGAACCCGCGACGGCCCGCCACACGAGGACGGACTGTCGCGCATCGTGGCCCGACCATTCGCGCTACGCTCATCCCGTCCTTTGGGTCCTGGGAGGCGTTGCGCTCGGCGTGTTGTCATTCGCTTGCTTCCTGCTCGGGATCGACCTCACCACTAGCGCCCTCGCCCTGCTGGTCGTCATTGTCGTGTTGTCGTTGCTTGCGATCGCCGGCTTGGTCAGGCGGCAGCACCGGCTCGAGCGAGAGGACGTCTTGCGGCGGCGTCAGGTCGCCCATCTCGCCGAGGCCCAGAAGCTCAGCCACACCGGCAGCTTTGGCTGGAACGTCGCCAGCGGCGAGCTGTTCTGGTCCGAAGAGACGTTCAGGATCTTCGATCTCGAGCCAACCTTACCGCCGTCGCTCGACACTATCCTGAAGCGTACGCATCCCGACGATCTCAATGCCGTACGCGAGGCGCTCGATCGCGCCGCGAACGACAGGAACGACTTTTCCCTGGAGCATCGGCTGATCCTGAGCGATGGCTCGATCAGGCACATTCGCGTGGTCGCCCGTGGAATGTCGGAAGATCGCGGACAATTTCGGTTCATCGGCGCGGTCATGGATATCACCGCCCAGAAGAAGGACCACACCGAGCTGGAGCGGAGCGAGCAGCGGTACCGCCACCTGTTCGGTCGCATGCCGATCGCCCTCCGTCAGCTCGACGCCAGCAGATTGGTGGTGCTGTTCCGAAAACTGCGAGCCGAGGGCATCAAGGACCTCGGCAGCCATTTCGACAGCCATCCCGACTTTCTCCGGACCTGCATGGACGCGCTCTCGTTTCAGGAAGCCAACGAACGAGCCATCCAGATGTTCGGAGGAGGCGTCGACGGCTATGTCGGGCGTTCCATGTCCGACACCTGGAAGGCACGCCCGGATACGTTTCGGCGGGCCATGGAGTCCCGCTTTCGCGGTGAAACGAACTTCGAGGAAGAGACCAAGATGGTGACCTGGGACGGCCGCGTCGTCGACGTTCTGTTCACAACGGCCCGCGTCGGCCCAATCAATGATCTCGAAATAAGCCTGGTCGCCACGATCGACATCTCGCAACGCGTCCGCGCCCAGGAGAGGCTTCGGCAGGTGCAGGCGGAGTTCGCGCATGCGGCACGCGTCTCGATGCTCGGCGAGCTCACCGCCTCCATCGCGCACGAAGTCAACCAGCCTTTGGCCGCCATCGCGACCAACGCCGCTGCCGGTCTGCGCTGGCTGAACAGGCCGATTCCCGATATGGCCGAGGTCCGCAGTACAATCGAAAATATGGCCACGGATACGAGGCGGGCCGCGGACATCGTGGCGCGTGTTCACGGGATGGCTTCGCGCAAGGCGCCGGAGCGCGCCGTTCTGTCGCTTGACGATGTCATTCGCGAGGCGCTTCTGTTCCTGCGCCACGAGATGGAATCCCGCGGCGTAACGATCCTGCACCGGCCCGACGCGGAATCTGCACTCGTGCTCGGCGACCGCACCCAGCTCCAGCAGGTGATCGTCAATCTGGCCATCAACGCCGTGCAGGCGATGACGCAGGCGGGACGCGACCATGGCAGGATCGTCATCACCACCGCCGCGCAGGACGCGACGACCCTGTGCTGCTCCGTGGAGGACAACGGTCCCGGCATCTCCGCCGAACATGCCGGCCGGCTGTTCGAAAGCTTTTTCACGACCAAGGAGTCCGGCATGGGCATGGGACTGCCGATCTGCAGGTCCATCGTCGAAGCGCATGGCGGCCGCATCGACGCCGAAGGCCTTGGCGCCGAAGGCCTTGGCGCCGATCGCGGCGCCCGGTTCTGGTTTACGCTGCCGATCGCGACGCCGGCGTCATCGCCGCCATCCGGTCGGGACGCCGACGCCTGACCCCGCCTGCTCTATTGCGCCGGGGCGGTAGAGCGCACCAGGCGGATCGGGATGCCCTTGAATGACGGCGTGAAGCTGAGGGGATCACGGGCATAGAGCGGCACCAGCGGATTGGTCTCCGGATAGTACGCGGCACAGCAGCCGGTCGGAAACGAATACGCAACCACGCGGAAGTTGCGCACGATACGCTCGGCGCCGTCGGTCGACTCCGTGATCAGGTCGACGCGATCGCCGTCCGCGAGCCCGCGCTTCTTCAGTTCATATTCGTTGAGGAAGACCACGTCGCGCTGGCCGAAGACGCCGCGATAGCGGTCCGACAGCGAGTAGAGCGTCGTGTTGTACTGGTCGTGGCTGCGTATCGTGCTGAGCCACAGGAAATCCGGATCGGCCTGCGGTGGGTCCTCGCCGCAGCCGTCAAACACCAGGAAATTGGCCTTGCCGGACGGCGTTGCCCAGATGCGCTCCCGCGCGGTCGAGGTCAGATGGAAGCCGCCGGGAATGCGGATACGGGCATTGTAGCTCTCGAAGATAGGGAAGACGGCCTCGATCGCATCCCGGATGCGATCGTAGTCGCCCACAAAGCCGTCCCAATCGACCACCGTGCGCTCGCCGAGCGTCGCCTTGGCGAGGCCTGCGATGATCGCGACCTCGCTGAGAAGATGCTCCGATGCCGGCTTGTTGCGACCGCCCGAGGCGTGGACCATCGACATCGAATCCTCGACCGTGATCGACTGCGGCCCCGATTCCTGAATGTCGATCTCGGTTCGCCCGAGGCACGGCAGGATCAGGGCGGCGCGGCCATGGATCAGATGGCTGCGGTTGAGCTTGGTGGAGACGTGGACGGTCAGATCGAGTTTGCGCAGCGCGGCCTGCGTCGCCTGCCAGTCGGGTATGGCCGCGGCAAAGTTGCCGCCCATCGCGAAAAAGACCTTCACCTCACCGCGGATCATCGCCTCCAACGCCGTCACGACGTTGTGTCCCGGCGCGCTCGGCGGTTTGAAGCCGAAGCGGTGCTCGAGGCGCTCGAGAAAATCCGCCTTGGGGATCTCCGTGATCCCCACGGTTCGGTCGCCCTGCACGTTGGAATGACCGCGAACCGGACAAACGCCGGCGCCGTCGCGTCCTACATTGCCGCGCAAGAGCGCAAGGTTGGCGATCTGCTGCACGTTGTGCGCACCACGCTGGTGCTGGGTAATGCCCATGCCGTAGACAAGGATGGCGCGCTCCGCCTTCATATAGGCGCCGGCGGCATATTCCAGGTCCTCGCGCGTTAGGCCGGACTGGCGTTCGATGTCGGGCCATTGCGTTCGCTTGAGATCGCCGATCAGCGCTTCGATGCCGGCGGTGTGCCCGCGAATGAAATCCCAGTCCAGGATCTCGGGCTGCTCGGCCGCACGGGCAGCCTCGTCCGCTTCGACGAGGAGCTTCATGATCCCCTTGAGGACGGCGACGTCGCCACCGACACGCACCTGGAAAAGCTTCGAGCTGATCGTCGTCGACGACAGCGTGATCATCTCAACCGGGCTCTGCGGCGCCTGGAAGCGCTCCAGCGCCCGCTCGCGGAACGGATTGAACGAGATGATCGAGGCCCCTCGGCGGGCCGCGTTGCGCAGGCTGGTCATCATGCGCGGGCTGTTGGTGCCTGGATTCTGGCCGAAGATGAAGATGCAATCGGCCTTGTCGAAATCCTCCAGCAGCACGGTGCCCTTGCCGACGCCGAGCGATTCCGGCAGGCCGACGCTGGTCGCCTCGTGGCACATGTTCGAGCAGTCGGGAAAGTTGTTGGTGCCGTACTCGCGCACGAACAGCTGATAGAGGAAGGCGGCTTCGTTCGAGGTTCGCCCGGACGTATAGAACTCCGCCATGTTCGGATCCGGCAGCGCATTCAGCTCGCGGCCGATCATGGCGAACGCATCGCCCCACTGCACCGGGAGATAGCGGTCGGATGCGGCGTCATAGGCCATCGGATGGGCGAGCCGACCGACCATTTCGAGATCGTAATCGTTCCAGCTCGCGAGCTCCGTGACGGTATGCTCGGCAAAGAATTCGGGCGTGCAGCGCTTCGATGTCGTCTCCCAGGCGACCGCCTTGCCGCCGTTC
Organism: Bradyrhizobium sp. S3.7.6; assembly: GCF_054061875.1. NCBI lineage: Bacteria > Pseudomonadati > Pseudomonadota > Alphaproteobacteria > Hyphomicrobiales > Nitrobacteraceae > Bradyrhizobium > Bradyrhizobium sp. S3.7.6. Next base: position 6,639,621 of record NZ_JBSSEQ010000001.1, read on the forward strand.
TCGCAGAATTCGAATGACGAGGTGTGCTTCGGATCGGGCCAGGCGCAGCCGGGGCAATCAAAACCCTCCGGCTGATTCATCCTGCTGAGCGTGGCTGCGCCCTTCAGCGGCGCCCGCTGCACCAGAAGCGCCTCGCTGAGCGCCTTGAGTGCGCCCCAGCCGCCGGCGGGTTCACGGTAGGGACGAACCGATTTCGTTGTCATCTCGATATCTCGCGATATGGCAATTCTCCGGGCCAGTTAAGGATCGTGCGGGCAGAGCCGTCTTTTCAAAACGAAGCCGAATTTCGCAATTGCACATGTTCGGAGCCGGCCGCAGCAGCCAGTGCATTCCGGCAAAAAGAGCGCGTTCACGGAAGCTGAAACGGCGACCGGAAACTAGGTTTGTCAGTTGGAGCCCCGTCGCTACGGAGGGCTTTCGACATTTTTCAGGAGCGACCCAAGATGTTCTCAAGACGTGATTTGCTGGCCATGTCCGCGGCAGGCGCCGCGATGGTCGGCTCCAGCGCGCAGGCCGCAACTTTCGGCAATCCGGACGAGCCGCCGCAAGGCGCCGTGAACGCCAAGAGCCCGGGAAGCCTGTCCGATCCCGGTCCTCAAGATCCAGACCTTGCCAAGCACTTCCCCTCAGCCCAAACCCCGCCCCCGACGGACGTCGGCGGCCTGCCGATGGATTGGGCCTCGTTCAACAATGCGCCGAGGCGCATCCAGAATGGCGGCTGGGCCCGTCAGGTCACGGTCGAGGATTTCGCCATCTCGAAGGAGATCTCCGGCGTCAATATGCGGCTGGCTGCCGGCGGAATCCGCGAGCTGCATTGGCACCAGGCTGCCGAATGGGCGATCCTGACCTACGGCTCCTGCCGCGTCACCGTGCTCGACACGCAGGGGCGCCCCTATGTCGGCGACCTCAAAGTCGGCGACCTCTGGTATTTTCCGCCGGGCGCGCCGCATTCGCTGCAGGGCTTGGGCCCCGATGGTTGCGAGTTCGTGATCTGTTTCGACGACGGCCACGCCAATGAATTCAACACGCTCCTGGTGACCGACTGGTTCGCCCACACGCCGCCCGAGGTGCTGGCGAAGAACTTCGGTGTTCCGGCCGACGCGTTCGCAAAGATCCCGCTGCACAACCGCTGGATCTTCCAGGGGACCGTGCCCGGCGATCTCGCCGCCGATCGCGCAGCCGTTGCAAAGCACGCCGAAGCGCCTCCCTACCCCTTCGTCCACTCGCTCGGCGGCTCGGCCCCGGTCAAGGAGAGCTCCGCCGGCAGCATCCGCGTCGCCGACAGCACCACCTTCAAGGTTGCCACCACCGTCGCTGCGGCGCTGGTGTCGATGCCGCCGGGGGCTGTCAGGGAGATGCACTGGCATCCGAATGCCGACGAGTGGCAGTACTATATCAAGGGCAAGGCGCGGATGACGGTGTTCGACACCGGCCCCAATGCGCTGACGACGGACTTCGGGGCCGGCGACATCGGCTATGTCCGGCGCAATCTCGGCCACTATGTCGAGAACGTCGGCGACACCGAGCTGCAGTTCGTCGGCGTGTTTCGAGCCCCTCGCTACGAGGAGGTGTCGCTCTCCTACTGGCTGACGCACACGCCACCCAAGCTGGTCGCCCAGCACTTCAACATCGATGAGAAGCTGATCGCCCAATGGCCGGACAACAGCCCCGGCGTCATGCCCAAATCCTGAACCAGCCTCGCAACAGTTCTGAACGAGAAAGGCGCCGAAACCGGCGCCTTTCTTTTTATCCGTGACAGCTCACGGCAACTTCGCGCGTGCAGCCGTCAGTAGTGATCGGCAGCAGGGGCCGACTTGCCGCGGAAGACGCGATAGCCGATCGCCACATAGAGCAGCATCAGCGGGAATACGAACAGGCCGGCGCCCCAGAACATGAATGCGAGACTTGCATGAGGCGCCGCGGCCTCGTCGATCGTGACGACGAACGGAATCATGTAGGGCCAGAACGACAGGGCGAGCGTGGCGAAGGCCGCGACGAAGATCAGGGCGACCATATGGAACGGCCAATAGTCGTCATGGCGCAGGATGCTCTTGGCCAGCATCGCGGCCGCACCGGCACCGATCACGGGAAACACGAACAGATAGGGCCGGTCGGTCCAGCGTAGTAGAATCGGAAGATGTTCGACAAGCGCATACGCAAAGACGACGACCAGGAAGACCAGGACGCCGATCGCCAGCGGCGGGATCTGGCGCCGTGCGGTATCCCGAACGGGACCGTCGCACTTCCGCACCAGCCAGCAGGCGCCGAGCAGCGAATAGCCGAAGCAGAGCCCGATCCCGCACAGCGCGGAAAAGGCGGTCAGCCAGCCGAGCGTTCCGCCGGTATAATCGCCGTTGGAGAACTGGAGTCCTTCGACGAGAGCGCCGACCATCGCGCCCTGCATGAAGCTGGCGGCAAACGAGCCCACGACGAAGCTGACGTCCCAGACCCAGCGCGAACTGAGCGCCTTGCCGCGAAACTCGAACGCTACGCCGCGCAGGATCAATCCGAGCAGCATCACGAGAACAGGGATATAGAAGGCCGACATCACCATGGCGTAGACCACGGGAAACGAGCCCCACATGATCACGCCCGTGACGATCAGCCAGGTTTCATTGCCGTCCCAGACCGGAGCGACAGTGCTCAGCATGGCATCCCGCTGCGACTCGCCGCCGGCCACGCTGAACAGCATGCCGACGCCAAGATCGAAGCCGTCGAGGAGGAGATAGATCAGGATGCTGATGGCAAGAAGGGCAACCCAGTACATCACCATGGCTATTCTCCCGCCCCGAGATAGCTGCGCGCGGCCGGCACCTGATCGGCGAGCGACATCGGCCGATTGGGCACGGGAACGTGGAGCGGCCTGCCGCCGAGTCCCGCCGGGCCGGCGCGCAGCAGCCGATAGATGTAATACGTCCCGAACGAGAAGATGAAGGCGTAGACCGCGACGAACAGGATCAAAGAGGTCATCGCAGCCGACGCGGTCAGGAACGGCGTCACGGCGTCCGCAGTCCGCAACACGCCATAGACCGTCCATGGCTGGCGCCCCACTTCCGCGGTGTACCAGCCGGTGAGGATCGCGACCCACGGCAGCGGGAAGCTGAGGAAGATGCCCCACAGCAAGAGGCGGTTCCGATCGAGCCGATGCTTGAGGCCGAGCCAGGTCCCGAGCCAGGCCAGCCCGAGCATCACGAAGCCGCAGCCGACCATGATGCGGAAGGCAAAGAACGGGATCAGCACCGGCGGCCGGTCCTGCGGCGCGAAGCTGGTGAGGCCGACCTCTTTCGACGTCAGGCTCATGCTGCCGATGATGCTCCCGAGCACGGGAATCGATATCGCGTACTTGTTCGATTCGGTGCTCGAATCCGGGATCGCGATCAGCACCTCGGAGGCCGGTTGCTCGTCATGCCAGCGCGCCTCGATCGCGGCGAACTTGGCCGGCTGGTAATCGTGGACATAGTCGCCGACGAGATGCCCGATGAAGAGCTGGACCGGCAGCAGCACCGCCGCAAGTGCGAGGCCCATCCGCAGCATGACATGAGCCTCGGGGCGATAGGTCCGCCGCAGCAAATACCACGCGCCGGTTGCCGCCACGCAGAACGCGCCAGTCAGGTAGGACGCGAGCAACATATGCGGAAACCGGACCCAGACCACGCGATTGAAGATGATCTGCGTCCAGTCATCAGGCACGAACTGGTCGTTCTGCAGGACGTAGCCGGTCGGCACCTGCATCCAGCTGTTGTTGACCATGATCCAGAACGCCGAAAGCGTCGTCCCGAGCGCGACCATCGCCGTCGAGAACAGGTAGAACCACGGCGGCACCCGGGGGCGACCGAAGATGAGGATGGCCGAAGAAGGCCGCCTCCAGCATGAAGGCGGTGAACGTCTCGTAGGAGAGCAGCGGCCCCTGGATCGGGCCCGACATCTTCGAGAGCACGCTCCAGTTCGTTCCGAACTGGAACGCCATCACCACGCCCGATACGACGCCCATGCCGAACGCCACGCCGAAGATCTTCAGCCAGAACGCGAACAGGGTCCGGTAGACGGGCTTGCCACTGTACTGGTGCATCGCTTCGAGCACGGTGAGCCAGGCGGCAAGCCCGATCGTGAACGCCGGGAAGATGATGTGGAACGAGATGGTGAAAGCGAATTGCAGCCGCGACAGAAGGAGCGCCGTCGGGTCCATCGAACATTCTCCGTTGGTTCACGCCCGTTTCGCGGCCGCCGGCGCGCGTGCGGCCGGCTGCGGAATGTTGTCGACCTTGAGGACCGCGGCGGTCGCTGCACGAATCTGGCGACAGAAATCCGCATCGTCGATCAGCGACACGCCATAGGACGGGATGATCTGCTTCAGCTTGGGCAGCCAGGCGCTTGCCGTCAGCTCGCCGGCGAAGCACTTCTCGAGCACGCTGATGGCGATGAACGCGGCAGTGGACGCCCCCGGTGAAGCACCGAGCAGGGCCACCAGCGAATGATCGTCCGCGCCGACGAGCTCGGTCCCGAACTCGAGCAACCCACCACGCTTGACATTGGGCTTGATGATCTGGACCCGCTGGCCCGCAACCTGCAGCCTCCAGTCCTTCGGGTCGGCCTTCGGGAAATATTCGTCGAGCGCCGCGAGCCGGTGTCCCTCGGATTGCAGCACCTGCCCGACCAGGTATTCGGTGAGATCGAAATTGTCGCGCGCCACCGAAAGCAGCGGCTTGACGTTGGCGGGACGAATGGACTCGAAGAGATCGAGCAGCGAGCCGTGTTTGAGGAATTTGCTCGAGAAGCCGGCATAGGGACCGAACAGCAACGAGTGCTGGCCGCCGATCACCCGTGTATCGAGATGCGGCACCGACATCGGCGGGGAGCCGACCGCGGCCTTGCCGTAGACCTTGGCATGGTGACGCTTGTTGATCTCGGGATCATCGCAGCGCAGCCAGATCCCGCTGACCGGGAAACCACCATAGCCGCGCCCCTCCGGGATACCGGATTTCTCCAGCAACGGCAGCGCGCCGCCGCCGGCACCGATGAAGACGAACTTTGCGCGCACCGATCGCGTCTCGCCGCTCGCGGTGTCGCGCACTTCGACGCGCCACCGGCCGCCCTGCTCCCGGTCAAGACCGGTGACACAGCTGTTGTAGTGGACGGCGCAGCCCGGCTGGTTGACCAGATGCTTGACCAGCAGATGCGTCAACGAGCCGTAGTCGACGTCGGTGCCGGTGATGATCCGTGTTGCGGCAACCGGCTCGTCGCCAGTCCGTCCGTCCATCACCAGCGGCGCCCATTCGGCAATCTGCCTGGGATCCTCGGTATGCTCCATCCCCTCATAGCAATGATGGGCCGACATCGCCTTGAACCGCTTTCCGAGAAATTCGACGTTCTCCGCGCCGTGCACGAAGCTCATATGCGGGACCGGATGGATGAACGCTTGCGGATCCGCGATCTCTCCGCGCCCGATCAGGTAGGACCAGAACTGCCGGGACAGATCGAACTCGACATTGACCTGGAGCGCCTTGGAGATGTCGATGCTGCCGTCGGGCCGCTGCGGCGTATAGTTCATCTCGCAGTTCGCCGCGTGGCCGGTACCGGCATTGTTCCAGGAGTCGGAGCTTTCCTGCGCGCAATCCCCGAGAATCTCGCACATCTGGATCGACAGAGAGGGCTCGAGCTCCTTGAGAAAGACGCCGAGGGTCGCGCTCATGATGCCGGCGCCAATGAGGACGACATCAGTTTCGCGGTCGGAAGCTGCTGACATGGCTATTTCCTTCGTCGGGTGTTGCTGCTTTGGATGGCTCGATCAGGCCCGCACCGATTGCCGCACCTTGGCGCGGAACGGCACGTCCGCTCCCGGGCGCAGGATCACGTAGGCACGGCGCCAGGATGAATCGTCGGTCAATTTCCAGCTATGCCCCGAGCCGGCGGTGTCCTCCGCCAGCAGGATGTTGCCGGGGTGGAGCAGGAAGTGGTGGCCGTCACGCGTCTGGAAATCGAGCGATCCGCTGAGCGTGATCACCAGCTGCCGGATCGGCGCGGTGTGCCAGGCGAAAGCTCCGCCCGATTCCGTTTCCTGAAAGGAGACGCTGGCGGCATCGATCTTTCCGGTCAGGAAGTCGCCGCGCTGTCCCGGCTCCAGCTCGAGGAAGCCTTCCTCGAAATGCGAGTTGTTGTCCTCTCCGGTCCATAGGCGCACACAGCGGATCATCGTGTCTCTCCTTGCATTGTGGTTGCGCCGCCTGCGCGGCGTCGTTCGGACCGGAACGGCACCTCGGCGTCCGGCTCGAGAACCGTGTAGAGGCGCCGCCACGGCGCCTCGTCCGTCATGGTCCAATTGTGGCCCGTCCCACCGGTATCTTCCGTGAACAGGACATCGCCCGGGCGCAGCGTGAAGCTTCCATCCGCAGTTTCGAACCGTAGCGTCCCGCTCAGGGACATGACGAGCTGGCGCGCTGCGTCGGGATGCCAGCCGAGTTTCGGATCTGCATCCGTTTCGTGGAACGAAGCGGCATCGATCCGAAGCTTTGCGCTGAGCGCATCGCCCCTCGCCCCGCGCGCGAGCTCGACGACGCCATCCTCGAAGTGCGACTTGCCATCCGCACCCGTCCAGAGTCTGACGCACCGGATCATTGCCGCCGCCCCTTCAGCCGGCCTTCGCGCCGATTGCGAGCGGCACCTTGATCTCGGCCACATAGGGCTTGACCATCTTGGCGGGATCCACGATGCGGTCGAACTCCGGCTCGGTCACGAAACCGAGCTTGAGCGCCGCCGACTTCAGCGTGAGATCGTTGTCCATCGCATAGTGCGCGATCCGCGACGCCTTGTCGTAGCCGATTACGGGCGCCAGCGCCGTCACGAGCATCAGCGATCTCTCGACATACTCCTTGATCTTCCTGTGGTTCGGCTCGGTGCCCTCGACGAGGAAGGTGCGGAAATTGGTGCAACCATCGGTCAGGATGGTGACGGACTGCGCGATGTTGTGGATGATCAGCGGCTTGTAGACATTCATTTCCAGATAGCCGCCGGCTCCGCCGAACCCGACGGCGACGTCGTTCGCCATCACCTGCACGGCGATCATCGTCAGCGCTTCGGCCTGCGTCGGGTTGACCTTGCCCGGCATGATCGACGAACCCGGCTCGTTCTCGGGGATCAGCAATTCGGCAAAGCCCGCGCGCGGGCCGCAGGACATCAGACGGATGTCGTTCGCGATCTTGTAGAGCGACCCCGCGAGCGTGCGGAGCGTGCCGGATAGCTGCACCAGCGCGTCATGCGCACCCTGGACGGCAAACTTGTTCGGTGCGCTGACGAAGGGCAGCCCCGTCAGCCGCGCGATTTCCGCGGCGACGGCCTCGGCGAAGCCCGGCGCGGCATTGATGCCGGTGCCGACGGCCGTGCCGCCCAGGGCGAGCCGGAAGACGCCCTTGAGCGCGTCGTCGATGCGGGCCAGATCGTCGGCGAGCATGCCGGCATAGCCGGACCATTCCTGCCCGAGCGTCAGGGGGGTCGCGTCCTGCATGTGGGTTCTGCCGATCTTGACGACGTCGTCCCACTGGCTCGATTTTGCCGCGATTGCGTCGTGCAACGCCTCGACCGCCGGAACGAGCCGCTCGGTCACGTTCATCGCGGCCGCGATGTACATGGCCGAGGGAAAGCTGTCGTTCGAGGATTGCGACATATTGACGTGATCGTTCGGGTGAACCGGATGCTTGCTCCCGAGCGGCGTGCCCGCGAGCTGGCAGCATCGGTTCGAGATCACCTCGTTCACGTTCATGTTGAATTGCGTTCCGCTGCCGGTCATCCAGACGTGAAGCGGAAACATGTCCTGATGTTGGCCGGAGAGGATCTCGTCGCAGACATGCGCGATCAGCTTGTGGACCTTGCCGTCGAGACGGCCGCCGGCGCAATTGGCGTTCGCGGCCGCCTTCTTCAGGATCGCGTAGGACTGGATCATTTCGCGCGGCATCAGGTCCTTGCCGATGCTGAAATGCTCGAGCGAACGCTGCGTCTGCGCCCCCCAGAGCTTGTCCGCGGCAACGTCCACTTCACCCAGGCTGTCCGTCTCTTTGCGAAGGTCGTTCATCCGTGCCTCTTGGCAGTTGACGTCGAAAGGCCATCTCGGCGCTGTTGGAAAGTGTACGCACCGCATGACGCGCACGCTTCCTTGAATGAACGTCCTTTTGCCGAATGGCATGGTGCGCGCTCCGCACCGTCAACGAGCGAAATCACGAGACTTGGATCGACGGTTCAGCTTCGCAGTTGCGGCCGGCAGAGCCAAAGAACGCACACCGACGATGCGATCGGCAGGACAAGGCTCCAGGCGTGCAGCCATTTCGTCACGCAGGCCCCGATGGCGGCCCCCGACAGGAAACATCAGGCAGACCAGAAGCATGACTGCGGTGCCGCGCGCCGCATCGCGATCGGACGCAACTGATTGATCGATGGCACGGAGCATATTGCCGGTGACGGTGACGGTGAGATATTTCCAGCGTTCGACCTGCCTGAAGCTGGCCGACTGCAGCGCGGCGCCGAAGGAGATTCCGAGGATCGTGATCATGTCCGGAATCCGATGATACAACAGCATCACCGCTACCAGGCAGACGATCTCTCCGGCGAGGCAGAGCAGCGGCGACTTGAGGCGGATTGCCAGCGATGCGCCGAGCAGAAAGGCGGCAAGCGGAAGAAGATGATGGGTTGCCTGCCGCCATTGCCCGGACATGGCGTCGATGCCGAGGAAGATAACATTGCCGGTTTGCGAGCTTGCAAACACGCCGCCGAGCGAGAGCCACGTAAAGGCGTCGAGAAAGCCGCCCGTCATGCTCAGAAGAGACGCCACGAGAACCGATCGCTCCGGAGCATGGACGACGCTTCCGGTCTCGGCGACCGGTTCCGGAGATACGGCTTGCATCGCCATGTGCGTCGGCCCGCGAGGTCAGCAGCCGGCGTGCGTTGCGGCCTCATCCGGCAGCAGAACGCGACGCGGGTGCGTGAATACGCCGTATCCGTCATCGCGAGCGATCGCGAGCAGCGTGATCCCCGCTTCATCCGCGGTCTTGATCGCGAGTGCGGTGGGTGCGGATACGGCCACGATGACCGGTGCGCCGAGCATCGCCGCTTTCTGCACCATCTCGACCGAAACGCGGCTGGTCAGCAGTACCGCGCCATCGCACGCCGATCTCCCCTCGCGTACGATCGCGCCGGCGAGCTTGTCGAGCGCATTGTGCCGGCCGACGTCCTCTCTGACCAGGCCGATGCCGGCCCGCGGATGCCAGAAGGCCGCCGCGTGGACGGCCCGCGTTTGCTGATTGAGGATTTGGTGCGGAGAAAGGGCCTGCATGGCGCCCAGCAAGTCGCGCGCGTGAAAAACGATGCCCCGGCCCTTCACCCGCGCCGGCGCGCGGCGAGCCTGTTCGAGGCTCTCGATGCCGCATAGCCCGCAGCCAACGGGGCCGCTGATGGTTCGGCGCCGTGCAGCCAGGGATGCCGCGCGGTCACCATCGAGCCACATCCGAACCTCGACACCGAGATCGTTCGGGATCAGCTCGATGCTGCTGATCTCGCTCGCACGTTCGACGATGGCCTCGGTGAGGCTGAAGCCGATACCGAAATCCTCCAGATCTCCCGGCGTGCCCATCATCACCGCCTGGGTCGAGCCGTTATAGGTGAGCGCAATCGCGGTCTCCTCGGCAACCAGCCGCGAGGTCGACCTCGTCTGACCGCCGCGCCAGGCAATCTCCCAATGCCGGGTGAATGTCGAGCCTTTCGCCATGACTCATACCGTCGCCGGCTGGGACGAATGGCGGGACGCGCGGCTCTTGAGCGCGACCCCGAATGCGATGAATCCCCATCCCTGGAAGATCAGGTCGACGACCAGCATCACACCAAGCAGCCACAAACCGATGGCGGGCCAAGCCGCAACCAGCATGACACCGACGCAGAAGGTCAGGACGCCCGCAGCCACGATCCAACGCCAGCCCGCGGCCGGCCGGATATGGAACCCGGCCCAGATCCTTATCACCCCGGCTACGACCAGGAAGGCGCACACTGCGAGAGACAGCGTGAACGAAGCGAGGATCGGATCGTAGAGTATGATGGCCCCGGCGGCCGCATAGACGATCCCGGCCAGTAGCCAAAGCAGGAATCCCCGCAAGCCGCGCACTGAAAACGCTTGCACGATCTGGAAAATGCCGGCGACCGCCATGGTGGCGCCGATGACCAGTACGGACGCGAGGTTCGCCGCCATAAGATTGGCAGATGCAACACCGCCGAGGATCAGTTCGCCGACACCCAGCGCAACGAACCAGCCCCATTTTCCGGTGATGGCGTGGATCGCCCATCCGAGCGAGGCCTTCGAGTTCGACATGTCCGTCATGGCTTGACCCTTGTTCGCACGACGATCCGCAGATCATGAATAGGGCAAGCGTATCGAGATCTGTCCCAAGTCATCTTTCGAGGACGCAGCGATATTATTTGATCCGCACGATACGGATCGTTGCGCGAGCGTCGCGACTAACGCGGGATGGTCACGACGGTCCTGAATCCGTCGGGGCCGCCGCGGACGTCGACGGTCCCGTGCAGACGCGCCGCAAGCGTCTCGACGATGGAGCGGTCCTCTTCCCGGTACCGACTTTCGTCGGACGAGCCGTTGTCCATGACGCTGCACGCAACCGACGTCGCCGTGAGCCATACTTCGAGACGAATGGCGCCTGCTCCGCAGTGGGATACGTGGCGCACCGCACCGGTGATCAGTTCGAAGACGATCATCCCCAGCAGCCAGCAGCGCTCAGAACTCATCTGCAGCGGATGCAGCAGCAGCGAGAGCGCAATACCCTTGTCTTCGAGACTCGAGCGGCTGATCGACCGGCACAATTGCTGAAGATAGGCCGCCAGATCGACGGTGGTGGTGAACTGCGGCATTTGCAGCGCGTGGTGAAGTTGTGCATGACCTTCCAGCCGGTCCTGCACGGAAGCGAGGGTCGCCCTCGCTTCGATGCCGTCGCAACGATCGGCCGCCTGCGCCACCAGATCAATCGCCGAGGCGAGCTCGTCGTCGATCCGGTGCGCGAGCTCACGCAGCAGCAGGCGCTCCGCCTTGACGCCGCCATCCGTCAGGAGTTCCGAGAGGCTGCTCATCCTTCACCCGCCTCCCGGCCCAACGGCGTGCTTTGCACTTACGGGTTCTGGCCGCTTCGGCCGGTCTCGTAGAGGAACCAGATGCGCCGTTCCGTTTCGTCGATCCAGTTTTCCAGGACGCTCGCGGTGGCGACATCGCCGTATTCGTCGCAGAGCTCGTGGACCCGGCGCATTTCCCGCGTTAGCTGCTGGTTGTCGCTGCGCAGCTCGGCGAGCATGTCCTGCGGATCGACATAGTCGGCATCGTTGTCGAGAATGCGCTGCTCGCGCGCGATGTGGCCGATCGAGCGTAGCGTCGTGCCGCCGATCTTGCGTGCGCGTTCGGCGATGTCGTCAGTCATGGCCAAGATTTGGTCGGCCTGCTCGTCGAGCATAAGGTGGTAGTCGCGAAAGTGGCTGCCCGACACGTGCCAGTGGAAGTTCTTGGTCTTCAGGTAGAGAGCGAAAACGTCGGCGAGCAGCGCTCTCAGCGCGGCTGGAACGTCCCGGTTCGCATTCGCTCCGAGATCCGTCGGGCTTTGGAGGTCAGCTTTGGTCATGGTCGGCATCCTTTGCTGGAGGTTGGAAACATCTAACCGCGCGGTGCGCGAGGAATCTTTCCGGCGCGAAAGATCCTTTTGGGATCGCACGCCTGCGAGGGGCGCCCGCCGGCGCGCAGCGGGTTCATTTCGCTTGTGTCACCCTGTCCCGCAGCGGCAGAAGCGACATCGATTCGAATACGCCATCGCGACGGATCAATGCGTGGAATAGCCCCGCCGCCAGATGCAGCAGCACGAGGGCAAAGAACGCGAAACCCAGATAGACGTGGGCATTCCAGAGCAGCGTGTGCATCAGGTCGCTCTGCGGCAGCAGTGCGGGAATTTGGATCCCGCCATACAGGACGACCGGATAGGCCGCGGCCCAGAGCATGCCGAGACCGAGCAACGGCATGACGATCATGAGGCCATACAGGAGCTGATGCGACAATTTTGCTCCAAACCTCATAGGTCTCGAAAGATCGGCCGGCAATGGCGGCGCACCGTAATGCAGCCGCAACGCCAGCCTGATCAGCACGAGGACCAGCAGGATGACGCCGATCGTCTTGTGGACCAGGATGAGCGGCAGATATTTCGGCGCGACCGTGGAGACCATGCCGACGCCAATGAACAGCATGGCGAGGATGCAGACCGCCATCAGCCAGTGCAGAACCCGCTGGATCAGGGCAAAACGATGAGGAGCGCTGGTCATGGCTTGGCGGTCCCGGTTCGCGGATAGTCCCTGGCTTCGGCCGCGCGCAGATCGTAGGATTTGCGGTAGACCGATGAGCGTGCAGCCGGGAACGGATCGTCCGACACCCGGATTCCCTGTGGCAGGACCGCCGGATCGAAATTGATGTCGCGGCACGGTCCATCGCGCTCCGGCTCGATCCGCTGCACGATCAGCGTTCCGACCTCCACTTTGCGACGGTTCTCCGGCCAGGCCTTGCTCGGATCCGCGGTCGGGTCGCCCGGATCGGCGACGGTCGTGACCATGGTCCATCGCAGTGGACCGGCGGTCCGGACCCGTTCGGTGATCTCCTGCTCGAGATAATCCGGCCCGCGCTTTTCGAGGTCGGCCTGCGAGATCGGAATGGGTTGCGCCGAGGGCAACAGCGACCATCGCACGGTGTGGTCGCCGCCTCCGGCGTCCGTGAAGACGAAGCTGTTGAGGCCGTTATAGGGCTCCTCCGCATAACTGCCGGTCCAGGGCGCCGTCTTGGCCCAGGCCGCGAAGGGGCCGAATTCCGGGTTGGCCTGAATGAACGCCTTCATCGCCTCCGGATCCTTCTTGCCGGATGCGATCAGCAGGTCGTGAAATGCCTGCGGCGTGGAAACCGCAAAGAACGGCGGGTTGATCATCGCCATGCGCCACTCTTCGCCGTCTGCCGTCGTGATCAGCAATCCGAGGCCGCGGACGCGCACGGTCGCATCAACCGCGTTCGGATCGGCCGTGCCGAGATTGAAACGGCCCAAGGCCGGATAGTGCCCCTGCGCGAAGACCCTGGCCCGGGAGAGCTCCGCACCGTTTCCATTCGCCTCGAATGTCCCGGTGAAGCAGATTCCCTTGGCATGATTTCGCCGGTGCCCGAGCGGCGGGCCGCTCGGAGGCGTCAGCGCCGCGATCATCCGTTCCGGCGTCAGACGCCCCGGCGAGAACCATCCCGCAGTGTATGCGAAGGCAGCCGCGCCGCCGCCGACCACGGCCGCAATCAGGACGAGGGACCCAAGCCCCGAACGTGGTAGCTTGCCTTGATTCATCCGGTCTCCTTTGCGATGCGCAGACCGCCTGGCGATCGGGTGCGCGCGGCGCTCTTTCGAGCGAAGCAGCCTCCTTGTAGCCGGCGGCCAAGGCCCGATCTTTTCGAACCCACCGCCAATTTCGCGAAGGCACGCCTGAACTGTCTTCGGCGTTCGCCGGACCGGATCCGGCTTCGGGCATTCTCGAAATTTTTCGTGCAATTTGACAATCGATCGTGATGCCCGAAAAGACCCACCCTGCGCCCCGCCCTATTCCAGATGCGCTTCGCACGATGGCGGCGGTCGACTCCCGAACGATGGACCGTGTCGCGACGGGGCCGCCAGCGCCGCAGAGGCTGGAATGCGATTGGGAATCGAATGAGCAAAGTGATCATCGTCACGGGTGCTGCAAACAGCATCGGACGAACCACCTGCCGGCAACTGATGCAGGCAGGCCACACGGTCTACGTTTCAAGCCGGGAAATGAGTGGCCCTATTGCGCAAGGGATCGAGGAGGCTGGATCAAATCCCGGCCAGCCCGGCGCCGATCTCCGCACGATCGAGTTCGACGTCTCTTCGGACTCCTCAGTGACCTCGGCCGTTGAGACCATCATCGCCGAAAACAGCCGCCTCGACGTGGTCGTGCACAATGCCCGGCAAGTCGTTTACGGACCCGCAGAAGCCTTCACGCCGGAGCAGCTCGCCGAGCTCTACGATACCAACGTCCTGATCGCACAGCGCCTCAATCGCGCGGCGTTGCCACAATTGCGCAAGCAAGGTCAGGGCTTGCTGATATGGATCACGTCAAGCAGCGCACGGGGCAGCTCGGTTCCGTTCCTCGGCGCCTGTGCTTCAACGGAAGCCGCCCTGGATTCGCTGGCACTCAGTTACGCCGGCGAGCTCGCACGTTGGGGCGTCGAGACGACCATCATCGTTCCCAGTGCTCTCGGACCCGGCCACTATGTCCGATCCGGCCGGCCGCAGGATACTGTTCGGGCGGAAGAATACGCGGATGGTCCGACCGCCGACGTGAGTGAAATCGCGCTTGCGGGACTCGCGCAGCTTTCGCCGAAGGATACGGCCCCACAAGATGTCGCAAGCACAGTTGCGAATGTCGTGAACATGCCGTTCGGACAACGTCCGCTGAAAGTTCATTTCGGCCCGGATGACGATGGGGCGGCAGCTGTCGACGCCGTCGCCGACCGCGCACGCACGGAACTGTTCGGCCGGATCGGCCTGGAGGATCTTCTCAAGCCGGTGTTGATCCGATGAGATCGCCCATCGGCGGAGATTTCCCCAATCGACGGTCGTTTCCCAAAAAATCAGGACTCTCCCCGGAGTTCCCTGCCCTCCGGACGAAAGTGATCAGCGACATCCATCGGTGATCCTTTACCGCGATACTGCTGGATGTTACGTTTGAAGCTGCCACCGCGGTCACACGTTTCGGCCCGAGTTCAAGTCATAGAGTACGACGAGTTGGTCGTCGGATTTGATATTTCCAAATGGTCCACCGCTGGCAGAGCAACGCCACAACAGCCACGACCGGACCCTCTCTCCAGGAGAGCTCCGCTCAAGAGATTTTCGTCTTTGGGCCGTTTCGTCTGGACGCTTCGCAGAGACGGATCGAGAAGGATGGCAATCCGGTCCAACTGTCGGCTCGCGCATTTGACCTGCTGCTGACACTGATCCGGCATGCGGGCGAAGTCGTCAGCAAGGGCGATCTGATAGCCAGGACATGGCCAGGCTCCAGCGTCGATGACAACAGCCTGCGCGTCCATATCGCAGCACTCCGCAAGGCGCTCGGGGACGGCAATGCCGGCGCCAAATATCTGAGCACGGTCTCGGGACAGGGTTATTGTTTCGTCGGTTCGGCCGCGACACCGGAGCAGAATCAACCTGCACCGACCAAGCCTGTTCGCGCGCACAACCTGCCGGCACATCCCTGGCAGATGGTGGGCCGCGAGCAAACCATCCAGGATATATCGGAAAGGCTCAAAGCCCAGCGTTTCATCACGGTCGTCGGCCCGGGCGGCATCGGCAAGACGACGGTCGCTGTTTCCGCGGGCCACGCCCTTCTCGCGGAATTCGCCGGCCAGGTTCACTTCGTCAGTCTCGGCGAGACCCGCGATGCCGCTCTGGTGCCGGCCATTGCAGCATCTTCGCTCGGACTGCGGGCGCGATCGGACGATCCCTCAAACAGTCTTGTTGCATTCCTGCGCGACCGGCGGATGCTGCTCATTCTGGATTGCTGCGAGCATGTCGTCGACGCCGCGGCGGCGCTGGCCGAACGGCTCTACCAGGAGGCACCGCAGCTGCACATCATGGCCACGAGCCGGGAGCTGCTGCGGGTCGAAGGCGAGCACACATATCGCCTCTCGCCTCTGACAAGCCCGCCGGAAAACGCCGTTCTGACGGCCGAGAGCGCGATTGCCTACCCCTCCGTAAAGCTCTTCGTGGAACGCGCGGCCGCAGCTGGAGGTGGGTTCGGATTGACGGATGCGAACGCGTCGGACGTCGGCAACGTCTGCCGTCGGCTCAATGGCATCCCGCTCGCGATCGAGCTCACCGCCGGCCATGTGACCGCCTACGGCGTCAAGGCCATGGTCCAACTCCTCGACAAGCACTTCAATCTGCTGTGGGAAGGACGACGCACGGCGCTGCCCCGGCACCGCACGCTTCGCGCAACCATCGAGTGGAGCTACGATCTTCTATCCGGGCCCGAACGGGTGGTTCTCAGCCAGCTATCCGTGTTCGTCGGCAGCTTCACCGCCGATGCGGCCCGAGCGATCGCCGGCAGCGATGCGACCAGCGACGACACGACCATGGCTGCGCTCGACAACCTCGTGGCCAAGTCGATGCTTGCCCCGAACCAGGACTCGCAATCGATTCGCTACAGGCTCGGACGCGACGCGGGCCTACGCGCAGGAGAAGCTCGCCGCCAGCACCGACGCCGAGATCGTGCCGCTACGCCACGCCTCCTACTTTCGAGATTTGCTTGAAGAGACGGCCGACGAGCCGAATGAAGGCCTGTCGTCGATGGCCGATCAATTCGGCGACATACGCAGCGCGCTGGCGTGGTGCTTCTCGGATCGAGGCGACCGCAGAACCGGCGTCGGCCTCGCTGCCGCAGCGATCCCCCTGTTCTTCAAGCTGTCGCTCTTCACCGAATGCCAGCTCTGGGTCACGCGCGCAATCGAAGCGCTTCGTGAGACGGGCGGAAGTGTCAGGCACGACCTCGCACTTCATGCCGCGCTGGCGTCGGCGCGGATGCTGACGGGACAAATCGACGAATTGGGCGTCGGCTATCTCGACAGAGCGGTCCGGTTGGCGGAGACAATTGGCGATGTCGCCGGCCAAATCCGCCTGATTGGCCGACTGCATCTGCTCCAATTGCTGGTCGGCAATTTTGACGATGCGCTGGCCACCGCTAAGCGCGGCGAAGCGATTGCCCTCGCCAGCAACGATTCCGTCGGAGTGGCGCGCATGCGCATGTTGCTCGGAACGTCGTGCCACTATCTGGGCGAGGTTGCCGCGTCTCGCTCGTACGTCGAAGCGGCGCTGTCCCATCCGGGACTGGAAGGCGACTCCCGTGGCGGCCTGACGTCCGATTACCCGAAGCGTCCTCAAATCACCCTCGCCCGCATCTTGTGGCTCGAGGGACATCCCGATCAGGCCACGGCGACGGCGCGCCAAGCCATCTCCGATGTGATCGCCATCAACCATCCGACCATATTGTGCATAGCGCTGCCCTGGGCATTCGGTGTTTTCCTTTGGAACGGGGATGTGGGCGTGTGCGAAGAGCACATTGACAGGCTCCTCGTGGAGACCCGCAAGCATAATCTCGCCACCCTCCAGACGGTCGGCGACGCCATGAAAGGGATTGCGCTGTTGGCGCGCGGCGAGAGTGATATCGGGCTGGCCATGCTGAACGCCTCCGTCAAGAAGCTGCAGAGCCAGCGCTACGGCGCGGCGGCCGGACTTTGCGTGCCGCTCGCGGAAGCTCTGGCGGCGACAGGTCGTGGAGATGAAGCACTCGACATCCTCGATCAGGCGATTGCCCGGGGCCGGCGTCGCAACTTCATGGTGGAGATGCCGGACATGTTGCGGGCAAGGGCAGAAGTGCTGATCCGCAAGGACAATCCCGACTTCCTGGAGGCGGAGCGGAGCCTGGCGCAGTCACTTGACCTTGCCCGACATCAGGGGGCGCTCGGTTTTGAGTTGCGCACGGCAATCGGTCTTGCAGGGCTATTGCAGCGGCGGGGCCGCCGCAGTGAAGCGCAAGACGTGCTCGCGCCCATCTATGGACGATTCACCGAGGGGTTCAATACGCCCGTCCTGAAAGCGGCCAGCGAATTGCTGGCCGAATTGGCGTCTCCGCCTTCGGGCTCGCTCGCCGCGAGTTGATGGCTCCGCAACGGGCGCGCCTGGGAGTGCGCGAATCCGCAGCGACATCAGGCGTGATCGCAACTCCTGTGGGTCAGGTCGTGCGGCTGGCGGCGATGCCGTGCAATCCGGATAGAAGCGCGCGGCGTGGAAAGACCGCGTCGAGGGGCCGGCGCATTCTTGGTCCGGCAATAGGACTTCGAAGCCAACGTTCTGGAGCACGGGGGATGCGGCGCTCGCCGAGGCCGCACCTGCGTCCGATGACATGTATCGGACGCCGCCCCCGGGGCATCCTGTAGTACCGCGCGTCAGCCCTATGAGGTCGAAAACTCCGTCATCATCGCTCTCGCGAGCCTGAGATCCGCGGTCTCGAAACCTTCGGTGAATTTGCCGTACACAAAAGCCAGGATTTGGTGCGCATCGGCGGGACGGCCCTGACTCGTCCTCAACCGTGCCAGGCTGATGGCCGCCCTCAGCTCCCAGAACAGCGCACCTTGGCCGCGCGCCACTTCGAACGCCTTGTCGAAGCACTGCTCGGCAGCGATAGCCGAGCGACGCTCGCCGGGATGCCGGAGCAACTCGCCCTTGATGCGCCAGAGCTCGGCCGCGTACCACCGCTCATCCCTCGCCTCGCAGCGCGCGAGCGCCTCATCCGCTGTCGCAAGCCCCAGCGATACTTCGCCGACCTCTCCGAGACATGCCGCCAGTTCGCCGAGAGGAAGCAGGAAGCGCGGCAGGAAACGCGCCTCGCCCGCAAGCTCGAGCGCCTTGCGCAGCAACGTCAGTCCGGCGGCGACATCGCCACGCCGCGCCATGACCATGCCCCTGAAGGCGCGCGCCCATACGTTCCATAGACGGATCGGATGACGTTCGGTGTGCTCGAGCAGCATGGTGCAATAGCCTTCCGCAGCATCGAGATCGCCGGCCAGGAAAGCAATCGGACAGGCGCCCTGGCCAAGCACGCTGCAGAAGGTCAGAGCATGACCACTCGCTCGGCCCTCCTCGACATTGCGCTCGACGACGCTCAGTGCCTGATCCGCCAACCCGAGAAGCCACAGGATGCGCGCCTGGAAATAGCGTGCCGAGGCACGCAGGTCGAACCTGAAACGGATCACCTGCGGCTTCGCCGCCAGATCGGAAAGGCGAGACAAGGTCCGCCCAATGTGATGATGCGCCAACCGCTGGTCACCGAGGTAGTGCAGCGTGGTGGCAAGCAGCCGATCGCCCATCATCCGGTCGACCGAATTTTGGGAATCGGCCACGATATCCGCGAAGCGGTGCGCGAATTCCAACGCCTTGCGGAACTCGCCGTTGTTGAATTGATCGATGCACAGCCCCCAAAGCGCGCGCAGGAGATAGTCGCTGTCGCCGAGCTGCTCGGCCAGCTGCAGGGTCGCCGCCCAAGCCGGACCGGCCTCTCGGGCCCTGCCAACGCCGTACATCAGTGACCAGCCAAGCGCGGCCGATAATTGCATGCGGAGCCGCAAAGCGCCCGCGGCGCTGCCGTCGAGGCTGGCCAACGCCAGTTCGGTCCGCTCGCGGCACTCGGCGAGGAGCGACAATTGTACCCATAACGGGACGGCCCCTGCGGTCAGCGCCACTCCGATCTGCGCATCTCCGTCGGGCGAGAAAGCCCAATCGAGGCTGGATCTTACGTTGTCGATGTGCTGGCCATAGAAGCCGAGCCACTCCGCCTGCGGCTTCACTTCGCTGTCAGCTTCCGCATTCGCAAAGAACCCGCCATAGTATCCGGCCTGGCGGCGCGCGACGCCGGGAAATTCGCCGCTGGCGTGAAGCTTTTCCAGCGCATAGGCGCGCGTGGTGTCCAGCAGGCGATAGTACGGGCGCTCGCCGCGAATATCCGCAAGGACGAGCGACTTTGCCACCAGGTTGGCAAGCTCCGCGGTGACGTCGCCCATCCCTTCGCTCGCGACCGCGATCACGGCATCGAGCAGAAACTCTCCGGCAAACACGCCGAGCCGCCGCAGGACCCGCGCCTCGGCGTCCGGCAGTAGATCGTAGCTCCAGTCGAGCGTCGCACGAAGCGTTTGCTGCCTGGGCAACGCAGTACGCCGGCCGGTCGTCAGAAATTTGAACCTATCGTCGAGAAGTGCCGCGATCTTCGGCGGACTGAGCATCACGGCGCGTGCCGCCGCGAACTCGATCGCGAGCGGAATGCCATCCAGCCGGCGGCAGATGGCTGCGACGGCATCGAGGTTCTCTTCGTCGAGCGCGAAGCTGGAGCCCAGCGCTTTCGCTCTGGTCGTGAACAATTCTACCGCCGTGTAGGCCGATGCGGCGTCAGACCCGAGCCGGACTTCGGGCGGCACCCCCAGGGGCGGAACGCGATAGACATGTTCGCCGTCAATGCGCAGCGCTTCGCGACTTGTCGCCAGGACGATCGTTCCGGAACACTGGCTGACGATCGTCTCGGCCAGTTGGGCCACGGTATCAACGACGTGCTCGCAATTGTCGAGAATGAGCAACAACTGCCTGGCGCCAATCGCGCGCGCTATGGAGCCCGGGGTGATCTCCTCCCCTTCGAGCTTGATACCGAGCGTGCTGGCGACGGCCGAGCACACGAGCTTGGGATCGGGCAGCGAGGCCAATTCGACCAGCAACCGGTCGGCCGCAAAACCGGCTGGCGGCGTCCTGGCAGCTTGTAGTGCAAGGGCCGTCTTGCCGATCCCGCCAGGCCCGACGAGGCTCACGACGCGATAAGCCGACAGAAGCTCCCACAAACGCGCGACCGCGGTGGTGCGGCCGATGAGAACGAATGATGCATTGGGAATGTTGGTCGACGGCAGTGGCTGGGGTGCGGCAGATTGTAGCGGGGCATCCATCTGCCGGGTCCGCCATGAACCCAGCAGGCGATAGCCCCGGCCGACCGTTGTCGCCAGCATGTCACGATCCGAACCAAAGGCCTTCCGGATCGCCGCGATATGGACCCGAAGTGCACTCTCCTCGACGAAGACGCCGCGCCAGACACGCTCTGTCAGGTCATTCTTGGTGACCAGCCCGCCTTCGGCCTGAGCCAATTCCGCAAGAATCTCAAAGGCACGACCGCCCAGAGGAACGGACTCTCCCATCGAGCGCAGTTCGCGTCTGGCAAGATCGATCTCCCATTCAGCGCAAGCGTAGACGGGGCGCTGGTTTGGCTCGGCCATCATCGGCATAGCCCCAGGCGGTTGTTTGATCTTGCGCCCAGCGTATCACCAACGCTTTCAAAATACACAATCTGTCCGGCGACCAAGGCCGCCAGACACTCGCCGCAAATATCGCAATGCTCGCACGTCAGCAGCCGCGACAGATGGATCCTTCCAGCATCTTCTCGACCCGTGCGTCCTCCTTGTCGATGGTCGCATCCGAGCCGAGCAGCGGTCCCTTCGTCGGATGACCAACCCCCTCCGATGACGGGAGCGCGGTGCCGAGCGAGTTCGTTCCCGGCGCAGCAGCGCTGGTACCGAGCGCGCCGCCGCTCTCCATCGACATGTGAGATCCCATGCCGCCGCGGGCAGATGCAACGCCCGAGAGCGCAAGGCTGGCAACGACGCAGAGAAACCAGAGCAGTCTCATGGCTCACACTCCTCATGTTGTATGACCTGCACCTTGAACTGGGCGTCGCACACGATTCGACCATGCACGATCGCGCGAGCAACTATGACAATTGTGACAGAGTTCGGCTTCGAAGACGCATCAGACCTTCGTAACCGCGCGCTCTGCCTGATATTCCCGTCATCTTCTCGCAAGAGTGATGCACAGCAATCGGGGTTTTTTGGCCGGACTGCCTATATAGCCCGGTATAGAAAGCAATTCCGGAAACGCCATCAGCCGAGCAGCGATCATCGCCAAGCGACTCTCCGCACGTCACGAACAATGGAGATTCGCTATGAGTGCATTCAAAACCCTGATCGCCGCAGTGCTGCTCTCAACGGCAACGATATCATCCGCCTCCGCGGCTTGGTCCTTTGCCGATCAGGAGCCCGCCGCATTTGCATCAATGTATCCCAATCGCGACGTGCTGAATGGCGGCGCATTGACGCCGGCAGGGCGAATGGGTCTCGAGCGGTCCGGTGGCGCGGCTCCGGTGTTCGGAGCGGGCCACATCTACAACCGCCACGGGCATCGGTGAGCGGCGGCAACACGCAAAGGCAAATTGCCGCGTCACCATGCCTGTCTGTGACCTCGCTCGGAGTGCGACCGCGCCATGCGGCGCACCCCGCGGGTCCGGAGCCTCGATCGATATCATCGGCTCCGGACGTTTGTTCGCGACGACGGCGTAGAACGCTCCCCCAGATCGGGCGCCGGTGACGGGCCAATTCTACGCACACCATTGTAAAACTTCACAGTTCTTCAGCTTCTGTAATCCGGCTCGCGGCGGGTCCCGCGCTACACTCCGGCTATCGACTGTTGGACGAGCAGGCCCTCCATTGGCGCCATACCGCCGCCCGGCAGGCACGATGACCAGCAGCGCTATGGAGGCATCGCTTGATCACCGGTGGAAGTGGCCATTTGAGTCCGGACATTGCGAGGCGCCTGCGAAAACTAGCGGTCGTCACTGTCATATTTGCGGCCGGCGCAGCCAGCGCCTCTGCGCAACAGCGATACGATCCCGGTGCGAGCGACACCGAGATCAGGATCGGCAACATCATGCCCTATAGCGGCCCGGCATCGGCTTACGGCATCATCGGCAGGACGATGAGTGCGTATTTTCGCATGGTCAACGACAATGGCGGCATCAACGGCCGGACAGTCGAGTTCATCTCCTACGACGATGGCTACAATCCGTCCCGAGCGGTCGAGCAGGCACGGCGGCTCGTCGAGGCCGACGAAGTGCTCGCGATCTTCGCCCCCTTCGGCACCGCGAGCAACGCCGCCATTCAAAGGTACATGAATAATCGCCACGTGCCGCAATTGTTCGCCATTTCGGGAGCATCTCGCTGGGCTGATCCCGTCCACTTTCCGTGGACGATCGGCTGGCTACCGAGCTACCGAACCGAGGCACGCATCTACGCGGACTATGTCCTGACGCATTACCCTGGCGCCAGGATCGGCATCCTCTACCAGAACGACGACTTCGGACGCGATTATCTGGCTGGCCTGAAGGAGGTGCTGCAAGACAGGTACGCGCAAATGGTGGTTGCGAGCCTGCCATATGAAATCAGCGAGCCGACAATCGACTCGCAGATCGTGGCGATCAAGGCGGCCGCCCCCGACATTTTCATCAATGTCGCCACGCCAAAATTCGCGGCTCAGGCGATCAGGAAGCTCGCCGAGCTGGACTGGCATCCCGTCCACATCATGACGAACGTCTCGGTTTCGGTTGGCTCAGTGTTGAAGCTCGCAGGACTGGACAACGCGAAGGGAGTCCTGAGTGCCGGGTACCAGATGGACGTGACCGACCCGCAGTGGGACTCATACCCGGGCATGCAGCATTTTCGCGCGTTCATGGCGAAATACTATCCGGACGCAGATCGATCCGAAAGCGGCCCGCTGGTAGCATTCAATATGTCGAGCGCGCTCGTTGAGGTGCTTAGGCGCTGTGGCGACGATCTTACGCGCGAGAGGATCATGCAGGTGGCGACGAATCTCGACATCGAGGGGGCGGCCTATATTCCCGGCGTCCGGGTCAAGACATCGCCGACGGACTTTCGCCCGATCGAGCATCTCCAAATGATGCGTTTCACCGGCGAGAAGTGGGAATGGTTCGGTCCGCTCATGAATGGCCATTCGGACCAGATAACGCTTTCGCCCGACTAGCGAGCAATCGCTTTCGAGATGAAGCGCGGGCGCCGACTTCGTGCAAAGGCGAAAATGATCGTTCAATTGATACTGCTCATCCGACACATGCGTACACATGTCTGGCAGGCGAGCCGAGGCGTTCCCGGCGTCGCTTTGTCAAGGAGACGTGCAATGACTACACTGAAGCTCTTGTCGGCCGGACTGATGGTTTCGGCCATGATCGCCTCCCCCGCGATGGCTCGCGAAGGCAACAACCAGGCGCGCCGGACCAATGACGACGCCTATGCGTCGGTTCAGCGCGTTCCGGTGACGTCCAAGCGCAACTGTGTTCGCGCTCCCGACGTCGGTGCGTATGCGAGCGACCCCTGGCGTCGGCCTCCGTGCGAGCCCAAGTCGGGCTATTGAGCACGCCAACCGGAGCGCGCCCCCTTGCCGCAAGGCAATCGTCAGCGCGGACTTGAAGAGGTTCATCTCGGCGCTTCGGGGGCTTCCATCTCGCGGACGTGACTGGAGGAAGAATGGCGGCCCTATGAAGCCCCGTTCTTCCGACCGGCCATGTCTGAGACGCATTGATCCCTACCAACGCCGCGGCCCGGCATCTGCAGCGGATCCGAGAGCGATACCAGCTCCATCGCGGAATTCACCAACCTCGCCACTGCAGTCTCAGGCCCCGCGGGGGCGAGGCCTACTCGCTCGAGGCAAGGGCATCAAAGATCGAATCCAGCCGCAGCGGCATCTCGCCATCGACTCGGCGTGTCACCCGCGAAGCGCCTGAACGTCGTCGTGAAGTGGGCCTGGCTCTGAAAACCCACTGTGAGCGCGACCTCAACAATCGGCATCTCGCAGTCCCGCAGCAGATCCTTGGAACGCTGTATCCGGTGCCGCAAGATATATTCGTGAGGCCTGCAACCCGTCGCGGCGCGGAACTGGGCGGCGAAATGCATCCGGCTCAGGCCCGCGGCCGCGGCAAGATCCGCCAGCACGATTTTCTTGCGGAAGTGAGTCTCGATATAGTCGAGCACCCGCTTGAGCCGCCACTTCTGCAATCCGTGGACCGGCCTTTCAGAAGTGCATTGGCCGACGCGGGTTCGCTCGTCGAACCTCGGCTCCGCCTCGGACCGCAAGGCGAGGAGCCGGGCAATGACGGCAAATCGCAGGGCGTCGACGCAAAGGGCGCTATCGGTGGCCTTCAATCGCTCCATCGCGACGAGAGCTTCGGACAGGCGCTGAACTACCGGATCGTCGTCACAAATGGACGCCGTTGTCAGAGAGCTAGGTGCAGTCATGGCCGCGCGTTGCCACGGGATTTCGACGCGCAGCCAGCCGGTGTCGCGCGCCGGATTACACGGGGATATGCTGGAGCTGCGCCGTGGCTGCCCTTCGATCGCAATGACCAGACCAAGCCGCTCGAAGGCAATCGTCGTTGCGTCAAGGGGGGACAGATCGTCTCTGCGCGAAACGGTGGTAGGCGCGATGACCTTCGGAAGCGGCGCGATCGAGGCCATTGCGATGGCCGAGCGGAAATCTGTTTCGTCCGCGGTGACGGTCGCCTGGGTGTCGCCATGCTTCGGTTGTGGCGACAGTAATAATGGCTGAGACATGATCTTACTCTGGCAAGGACAATCCAAACGATGATGCTCCATTCCGGCGAAGCGCATCGATCGCAGAGTAAGGTAGCAAGCTATGGCCCGATCGCGAGTGAAGAGGCGCAAAATCAGGAAACTTCAGGCTCTCCTTCGCCGACATGCCGACACCGTCGAAGCGATGCGTCGTGCCATCCTTTCAATCGAGATGCCGCGCGATATCCTGCAGCTCGCGATGTGAACAGGTGTCGCTTCGACCGCTCGATAACGAAGAGACCAAGCAGGCTGCCGAGCTTCTGAACCGTTGCGACGCGAAGTCCCCTGCCCCGTGTTGCTGTCGGGATGTGCTGCACGCTCCTTCCGGCCCGCTCTCCCATTTTGGCACTCCCATTCGTCCTCACGAATTCGTGTGCAAGCAACGAGCGTTTCGGACGCCTGCATCGAGCCATGGCGAACAGCCGACTACTGAGAAGGTCGCCTTGACACCCCAACGGCCTCCCCTGTAGGACACCTGGGCATACTGACGCTTTCAGAATCTTGCCAGGGGCGGTGATCTTTGGGGGTCACGTCACTCTCCTAGATTGCGGCAGTGAAGCTGATCCACGGACCCCCTTATGTCGCCTTCGCCCGCCGTACGAACCTACTCTTTCGGTAACTGGCTCATCGATTGCCAGCGGAGAGAGCTGAAGTGCGACAACATCACGGTCCCGATCGGAAGCCGCGCATTCGAGATTCTCGAGAAGCTGGCGGGTTGCGCCGGTCACCTGGTGACCAAGGATGATTTGATCGGAAGTGTCTGGTCAGGCCTGGCCGTCGAGGACAACACGCTACAAGTCCATATCTCCGCCGTCCGCAAGGCGCTGGGCAAAGATCGCGATCTCCTCAAGACGATCTCGGGCCGTGGATATACCCTCGCCGGGACCTGGCGAAGCGGGCATTTGGATCAGCCCGCAGCGACATCGGTATCCGTCCCGGCCATCGAATCCTTTTCGAACAACCTGCCGAACACGCGCGCTCCTCTTATCGGGCGCGAGGATTGCCTGAGCGAAATTGCCGAACTTATGTTCGCATATCGGGCCGTGACTTTGGTCGGCCCGGGAGGCATCGGGAAAACAAAGCTGGCCATCGAACTTGCGCGCCTGGTCGCATCCTCATTCGATGGTGCGGTGGCGCTGGTCGAGCTCGCGACCTTGCATGATCCGGCACTTGCGACATCGACCACCGCCCGTGCGCTCAAGCTTGCCTTGAGTGACAAGGAGGTTTCGGCCGCCTGCATCGCCCAGGCCATCGGGTCACGGCGTCTGCTTCTCATCCTGGACAATTGCGAGCATGTCATCGACGTCGCTGCACAGATCGCGAGTGCTGCACTTCGCTATTGTCCCAATGTCACTATTCTTTCGACCAGTCGGGAAGGCCTCCGCATCGATGGCGAATACGTCGCGGCCATCCCGCCGCTGTCGGTTCCGGACTCTGGTTTGCGTGATCCCGGTTTGCTGTTGCAGGCAAGCGCCGTGCAGCTCTTCGTCGCTCGCACACAGTCGCTACGCGCGAACTTCTCTCCAGGCGCGGACGATCTGCTGAAAGTGGCTGCCATCTGTCGCCGGCTCGACGGAATTCCGCTCGCGCTGGAATTCGCCGCGGCTCAGACCGCGAATCTTGGGGTAGACACGGTCTTGCTTCGCCTGGACAGGCGAATGGAGTTGCTGAGCGGCGGCCGCAGGGACCAACTGCCACGGCACCAGACCCTGCGAGCGACGCTGGACTGGAGCTACGATCTGTTGTCGCCCGACGAGCAAAGGCTGTTGTGCTGGCTCGCGGTGTTTCCGGCAGGTTTCACACTCGATGCGGCCATTGCAATGATGGACGACGCGTTGTCCCGGTCGGACGTCATCGAAACACTGTTCAATCTGGTCGGAAAATCGCTGGTCGCGCTCGATCCCTCCTTCGAAGGGCGGTGGCGTCTGCTGGAGACCACCCGCGCCTATGCTCTGGAGAAGCTGGCAGAAGCAGGGCTCTGCGAGCAGGCCAGCAGACGGCATGCGGGCTTTCTCAGACAGCTCATCATGCCACCTGGCGATGCCTCCCCCGCCTCCGACGATCTCACTCGCCTTGCCCAGGAAATTGGAAACGTGCATGCGGCGCTCGACTGGGCCTTCGCACCCAGCGGCGATGCCGCGCTCGGCGTAGAGCTGACGGCCGGCTTTGTGCCGGTGTGGATGCAACTGCTGTCCTTCATGGAATGCTCGACCCGGATCGAGCACGCTCTCGCCCATCTTGACGGAGAGCTGACCTGCAATCCAAGGCTCAAGGCGCAGCTCTACGTCGCGCTGGGGTTCGCGCTTCTCAATACGACTGGCTCGGCGGATCGCATGAAAGCGGCCCTGAACATCGGCCTTGCGCTCGGCGAAGAGCTGTCCGATCTCGAGCTTCAGCTCAAGGCTGTTTGGACGCTGTGGAGCTATAATCTCAACTCGGGCCAATACGACGCGGCCAAGAGTGTCGGAGAGCGATATCTGGAGATCGCCCTTCGCACGGGAAACCCCGCCAACGAGACGGTCGGCCGCCGCCTGATCGGCGCCGCCACCCATTTTTACGGCGCGCAGGAGGAAGCTCGACGCGAACTGACCCTCTCCCTAGACCACTCGGCTCACGGATTGAAGGACGGCGCGAACCAGATGTGGTTCCTGCTCAACCAGAGCGTCCTGGCAAAAGCCATGTTAGCCCGCGTGCTGCTGCTCCAGGGAAAGATCGCCCAGAGCAGATCCCTGGCCGCGGAATGCCTCGAGGAGGCGCAGCGTGAGAAGGACAAGCTCGCGATCGCTTACGCGCTGCGGAACGCCGTGTGCCCCATTGCGCTGATGACGCATGATGTCGCCACTGCCGATCAGGCGATAGCGTCTCTCCTCGAGCTCGTCACGCGCGAGGGAATAGCTTTCTGGACGAGCTGGACGTCCTGCCTGAAGGGGCAGTTGCTCGTCCTGCAAGGCAGACATCACGATGGAATAGAGCTGCTGCGCAGCGGACTGAAAGCGCGGGCCGAGAACGGCTGGCTGATGCGCAATCCCGAATTTCTCGGATCGCTCGCCGAAGGACTGTTCGCGGTCGGCGAGAGTGCGCAGGCCCTGGCCGCCGTGGAAGATGCCCTGGCCATCTCCCGGCAAGGCCAGCAATTGTGGTGCCTTGCTGATCTGCTGCGGATCAAGGGCGAGATCCTGCTTGCCGATGGCTCGTCAGATCGGTCCCGCTCGGAAGTCCTGTTCTCCGAGGGCCTGTCCGTTGCCAGAGAGCAGCAATGCCGCTTCTACGAGCTGAAGGTCGCGGCAGCCTGGGCAAGGATCATGGCAGCGTCGGACCGCCAGCAGACCGCGCTTGATCTCGTCGGTCCGGTCAGCGCTTTGTTCGATCGGGAGGTCGATCTTCCCGCGCTCGCCTTTGCGCGCGGTCTCGCTGCAAGTCCGGGCATCTCGATTTCGACAGGCGGCGACGACCGGCCCCCGTCCTGCACCTGCCACTAGGTTGCTGATTTTTCGACCGGCACGACATGTCCTGCAGCGCTGGACCAGCCCTCACACTCAATCCTCCGGATCGCACCAGATGAGCATCTCTCGACGACAGGTCTTAGGCAGTGTTGGCGCGTCGGTGTTTTCGCCCGGCATCATCCGCGCCCAGGGCACGAGACCGATCAGGATCGGCGAGATCAACTCCTATAGCAGCGCGCCCGCGTTTACCCTGCCCTATCGTCGCGGCTGGCAGTTGGCGGTCGAACAGCTGAATGCGGGCGGGGGCCTGCTCGGGCGAGAGCTGCAGGTCATCAGCCGGGACGATGAAGGCAAGCCGAGCGTCGCGCTGCGTGCCGCCGAAGAACTGGTGCGACGGAATGACGTCGATCTTCTGGCAGGCGCATATCTGTCGAATGTCGGACTGGCTATCAGCGACTTCGCCCGGCAAAACCGGATCCTCTTCGTGGCGAGCGAACCGCTCACCGACGCCCTCGTTTGGGAGCAAGGACATCGATATTGTTACCGGCTCCGCCCCTCGACATACATGCTGGCAGCCATGCTGGTGGAGGAGGCAGCTCAATTGAAGGCGACGCGGTGGGCGACGATCGCCCCGAACTACGAATACGGCCAGTCGGCCGTAAGATGGTTCACGCAGCTTCTGAGCCGCCGTCGCCCCGACGTCGCGTTCATCAACAGTCAGTGGCCGCCGCTGGGTGCCATTGATGCCGGCGTGGTCGTCAACGCCCTCGCGCAGCAGAAGCCCGAAGCGATCCTCAACGTCACCTTCGGACCCGATCTCGCCAGATTTGTCCGGCAAGGCAATGATCGCGGCCTGTTCGAAGGGCGACACGTCGTGTCGTTCACGACCGGCGAACCCGAATACCTTCTTCCCCTCGGGCAGGACGCCCCGGAGGGATGGATCGTGACCGGCTATCCGGTGACCGAGGTCTTGGGTCACGCCAACAGCGCCTTCGTGTCGGCCTATTCCGCGCGATATGGCGAGGCTCCCACGATGGGATCCGTGGTCGGTCACGCCTTGATCAGCTCCATCGCGGCGCCGATCGCAAAGCTCGGGAAATTCGATACCGAGGCGATGGCCGACGGCTTTGGCAACGTCGGCTTCGAAACGCCGTTCGGCCCGGCGATTTGGCGTTCCATCGACCATCAGAGCACGATGGGGACCTTCGTCGGCCGCACCACTGTACGGGCCAACAAGGGCGTGATG
Organism: Bradyrhizobium sp. S3.7.6; assembly: GCF_054061875.1. Lineage (NCBI taxonomy): Bacteria > Pseudomonadati > Pseudomonadota > Alphaproteobacteria > Hyphomicrobiales > Nitrobacteraceae > Bradyrhizobium > Bradyrhizobium sp. S3.7.6. The sequence continues at coordinate 6,669,421 of NZ_JBSSEQ010000001.1, forward strand.
GTGGACTGGAAGTACCGGGACGGTGGAACGATGCTGCCGCCCGACGCCGAAGTTTTGAAGCTACGACCGGCAACGTGAAGCGCCGGTGCGGCCAAGGCTATGCTAGCCGAAGTGTCGTCCCCCGTTCCCCACGCGGTGCGACGAGAGTCCTGTAGCGGCGTCGCCTCAGCATCCCGGCGGCAAGATCGGCGACACTCCCGGCGTTGGCGCCGCGCCTGAGGCGTTGGCCGGCAACACGGTCGCAGGCGCTGCGAGGTTCATCGAGACTCCTTCCGCGCAGGCCGTGCTGTTCGGGCTCGGCATGACGGCGGCATTCGGATCGATGCCGGTGCCGCCGGCGGCGCTGGTGTCCGCCAGGATCGTGCCGGGCGCGAGACTGGACGGCACTTGCGGGATCGAGAGCGGCAGGGACGCAGCGCTTGTCGCGAGCCCTCCCGGCGTCGAGCTGCATGCGACCGTCGTCCCCGTTCCCGCCGGTGCCGCTGCGGGAATCGTTCCGATGGAGCTGCCGGTTTGCCCTGTGACCGGCAATAGCGGAGCGCCGATGCCTGACGCTGACGCGCCGATGCTCGATACGATCGGGGTCGCCGGCACCGGCATCGGGGACGTCGATGGCGTGGCGCAGACGACGACCGTACCCGGCGTCGTCGGATCCGAGGCGAGCGGAACAGGCGCGAGCGTCGTGTCGGGAACGCCAGGCTCGGTTGTTGCGGAAAACGGACCCGGACTATTGAGCGGCGAGGTCACGATCGCACCCGGTACGGTTGGAAGGCCCATCGCCGTGGTGCCCATCGTTGAGACCTGCGCCTCACTCGAAGAACAGCCCAACAGCAAGGCGATCGTTGTTGCGAGCACGATCCGGATCATCTCTATGCTCCTAACTGACCTCGACCTTGCGAATGGTGACCTTGCTGCCCTCCGCCAGGTTCACCGCCGGATTGAGCACGACCTGGTCGCCGGGCTGGAGGCCCTCGCGCACTTCAATTGTGGTGCCCAAGTCCCGCGCGATCGAGACGTGCTGCAGATGAACGGTGCCATTCCGCACGACCGCGACATGAAGACCGTTCTGATCGAAGACGAGCGCATCGGACGAGACGGTCATCGACGGCGTCTTGCGCGGGATCGACAGCTCGACCGTGCAGTAGATACCGGGACTCAAGGCACCGTCCGGATTGGGCACGTCGATCTCGGTCAGCAGAGTTCGGCTTCCCGGCTGCAATGCGCTTGCGATGCGCGTGACTTTCCCCGGAAACGTCCGCCCCGGGATCTCGGGGACGCGAATATCCGCGTCGACGCCCGGCCCGACTCCGAAGGCCTCGTCCTGCGGCACGAAGACCTGGGTTCGGATCACGTTGGAATGCATCAGCGTGAACATGAAGGTCGACCCTGCCTGCACCAGGCTGCCATTGTCCACGTTGCGCTGTGTGATGACGCCGTCGAACGGCGCCACCACGCGCTGATAGGCCTTCTCCTGCTGGAGCACCCGAATCTGGGCTTCCTGCGCTGTGATGTTCGACTGGGCGACACCGACGGCCGCCTGCTGTGCACGCAGGGTGAGACGATCGTTGTCGCCCTGCTGTGCCGTCAGCCAGCCTTGCTTGACCAGATTGCTGTCGCGCGCATTGGTGACGTCGGCGAGCTCCCGGCTCGCTTGCGCCTGCTGCAAGGCGGCCTGGTTTTGGGCCAACGTCGCCTGGGCCTGGGCGATCTGCTGGTCGAGCTCCGGAGCGGTGATTGCCGCGAGAAGATCGCCTTTCTTGACCCGATCGCCGATATCCACGTAGCGCTTTTCGATATAGCCACTGGTCCGCGCGAAGATATTGGCTGCCTCGAACGCGGTCGTCGTCGCCGGCAAGGTAACCTTCATCAGGTCGCCGCTGGGCCGGACCACCGCCACCCGCACCTCCGGAATGGCGGTTCTCACCTGCTCCGCCACTGCAGCGACCTCACGCGCCGCCTGATAGTGCCGCCAGCCGCCAATGCCGAGACCGCCCGCGAGCAGCAGCAGCATCCCTCCTCCGAGCAGCGCGCCGCCGTAACGGCGTCCGGATGGCGCGGCCTTGCCGGGGAGCTCGACGATGCGGCGGCTCTCCGCATCGGGCGGGTCCCTCGCCTCGTCGTCATTGGTCCGCACACGAACGTCGCTCATTCCGGTTGCTCCTCGAATACGCCGTGGTGAGGCTTGCCATCGTTACCTTTGCGCAGCATGGCAAAGAGGTACGGCACGATCAGCAATGTCGTCGGGGTCGCGAACAGAAGTCCGCCGATCACCGCGCGCGCGAGCGCGGCGTTCTGCTCCTCGCCCGGACCTCCGAGCGCCATCGGGATCATGCCCACGATCATCGCGGCAGCAGTCATCAGGACCGGACGGATCCTGGTGCGGCCCGCGCTCAGCGCCGCCTGGAACGCGGAATGTCCCTTCAATTGCTCATCACGCGCGAACGTCACGAGCAGGATCGAATTCGCGGAGGCGACGCCGACCGCCATGATCGCCCCCATCAGCGAAGGCACGTTCAGTGTCGTTCCGGTGATGAACAGCATCGTCAAGATGCCGCACAAGGTCGCCGGCAGCGCCATGATGACGACGAAGGGATCGCCGAAGTTCTGGTAGTTCACGACCATCAGCAGGTAGACCAGGATGGCGGCAAACAGCAGGCCGATTCCGAGATTGCGGAACGACTGATTCATGCTCTGGATCTGTCCCAGGACCTGGATCGAATTACCCGGCTGGAGCTGCTTCTGGAGTGTGGACGTGACCTTGTTGATATCGGCCGCGACGCCGCCGAGATCGCGACCCTGGACGCTCGCATAGACGTCAAACACCGGCTGGACGTTTGCCTGGTTCGAATTGGTGGGGACACTCCCCCGCTTGAACGTCGCGACATTGCTGAGGAGGCCGGGCACCGTCTGCCCGCTCGCGGCAAGCGAGGCCGACACCGGCGTGTTTCCCAGTGCGTTCAGCGAATTGGCCCTGTATTCGGGTGTCTGCACGGCCAGATAATACGGGATGCCCGACGTCGGATCGGTCCAGAAGTTCGGCGAGACCTGAGCCGACGAACTGAGGCTGACATTGATATTGGTCGCCACCGTGCTCGCGTTGAGCCCGAGCTGCGCGGCCCGCGTGCGGTCGATGTCGGCATAGAACGCCGGAGCATCGACTTCCTGCTGCAGATGCGCATCGACGACACCGGGGATCGCCGCGAGGCTCTTCTGCAGCTCCTTGGCCACGGCCAGATTGTTGGCGCCGTAGCCAACCGTGCGGACATCGATCTGCGCCGGAAGACCGAAGTTCAGGATCTGCGTCACGATGTCGGCCGCCTGGAAATAGAACGTGTCCTCCGGGAATGCCGCCGGCAGCACCTGGCGCAGTTTCCTGACGTAGTCCGCGGTCGGCTTGTGTCCGTCCTTGAGCGACACGAGAATGGTGCCGTCGTTCACACCGATCGTCGAGCCGTCGGTGAATGCGAGATTGTAGGGACGCGCCGGAAGCCCGATATTGTCGACGATCAGCGCCCGGTCCCGCTCCGGAATCACCTGGCGGATTTTGTCTTCGACCGCCTGAAAGATCGCTTCCGTCTTCTCGATGCGGGTGCCCGCGGGCGCGCGAACGTGGAGCTGGATCTGGCCGCCGTCGATCAGGGGATAGAAGTCCCTACCGACATAGACGAACATGGTGGCCCCAAGAGCAAGCACCAGCACCGCGACGACCGGCACGACAACGCGACGCCGAAGCAACGTTAACAGCAAATCGGAATAGCCGTTGCGCAGGCGTTCGAATCCGCGGTCGAACATCGCCGAGGCGCGGCCGAAGATGCCCGACGGGCTTCCGCCCTCGCCATGGCGCCGTTCGCCCTTCAGCAGCAGGCCGATGGTGATCGGCGTCAGCGTTCGCGACAACGCATATGACGCCAACATCGCGAACACCACCGCCAGACCCAGCGGGGTGAAGAGGTATTTGGCCGGCCCTTCCAGAAAGACAACCGAGGTGAACACACAGCTGATGGCGAGCGTGGAGACGAGCGTCGGCACCGCGATTTCAGCCGCCCCGTGCAGCGTCGCATCAGGCAACGGCATGCCTTCCTCGGTCCAGAGCCGGTGCGTGTTCTCGATCGTCACCGTGGAATCGTCGACCAGGATACCGACCGCGAGTGCAAGCCCGCCGAGCGTCATCGTGTTCAAGGTCTCGCCGAGACAATACAGCACGACCAGCGAAGACAGCATCGCCAGCGGGATCGAGATCAAGACGACCAGTGTCGATCGCCACGATCCCAGAAACAGCAGGATCATCAGTGCCGTGAGGCCGGCCGCGATCGCGCCCTCGCGCAGCACGCCATCGACCGAATGGGTGACGAAGACCGACTGATCGAACAGCTCGTTGATCTTCAGCCCTGCAGGAGCCGACGCGCGAATCGAACTCAAGGCCTTCTTCACCCCGTTGACGACAGCGAGCGTCGAGGCATTTCCGTTCTTGATCACGCTGAGCAGGACGGCGCGATGACCGTCCTCGCGCACGATGTTCTGCTGGACCTGGGAGCCGTCCCGGACCTGGGCAACGTCCTTCAGGAAGATCGTGGCCCCGTTCACGAACTTGACCGGGATCATGTTGAGATCCTTGATCGAGGCTGGCGTGGCGTTGGTTCGAACGGTGTACTGGGTGTCGCCGATTTTCGTCGTCCCGGTGGGCAGCGTCAGATTTTGGGTGTTCACCGCATTGACGATGTCGAGCGGCGTCAATCCGCGCGACAGGAGCTTGTTCGGATCGATGTCGACCATGATCTGGCGGTACTTGCCGCCGGCAGGCGTGGGCAGCGTCACGCCCGGAACAGGCGCCAATTGCTGCCGGATACGGTAGATGCCGAAATCGTATAATTGCTGCTCGTTCAGACTATTGGACTCGAGGCTGAGCTGCAGCACCGGCACGCTCGATGCATTGAACTGCACGATGATTGGCGGCTGAATGCCCGGCGGCATCAGAGCGCGGATGGCGTTGGTTGCCGAGACGATCTGCGAGATTGCGAGGTCGAGATTCACGTCCGGCTGGAAGTAGATCTTCTGAACCGACAGGCCGTTGAGAGTTTGCGCCTCGATGTTCTTGATGCCGCTGACATTGGCGCTGATCGAATACTGGCTGTAGGTGCTGACGCGCTGCTCCATCTCGGGCGTCGACAGGCCGGTGTAGCTCCACACCACCGTGACGACGGGAATGCGGATCTCCGGAAAAATGTCCGTCGGCATCGACCAGATCGCGATGCCGCCGAGAAACAGGATCAACGCCGCAAGCACATAGAACGTGTGCGGAAACCGTAGCGCGAAGCGAACAATTCCCATGGTGGTTCTGCCTGAAGCAAGTTGCGCGGGATCATTGAACAGATGAGGACGGGAGAGCATCCGTTCAAATGAAAACGAATTCAGATGCTCCGCGGCAGGACAGACATCATTCGTACCGGCATCACCGCGTCTCGATCGCTCATGGAGCGGTGAGCTCCCGCGGCCGTGAGCCCGAGGCGCCGTCGGAGCGCTTGCGTGCCGCATCCTGCGCGGCAAGAATTGCGGCTCGCCTGACCTTGGCAAAGGCGCGGATCTCGATCTGCCGAACCCGCTCGCTGGAGATCGAAAGCTCGAAGCCGAGTTGGTCCAGCGTAACCGGGCATTCCGCCAGCCGCCTTGCCTCCAGAATATGACGCTCGCGCGCCGTGAGCATGCCCAGCGCAACGCGCAAGGCGTTGGTACGGCGCTCCGTCTGCTCATGATCGGCGAGCACCGTCTCCGCGTCGATCGCCTGATCGACCAGCAACGCTTCCCATTCGGTTCCCTGCTCGTCGTCGCCAACGCGCGCGTTCAGCGACATGTCACCGTTCAGGCGGGAATCCATCTCGATCACCTCACGCGCCGTGACGTCGAGCCTTTCCGCGATCGTCTCGGCGACATCGGGCGTGAGCGCCGCCATCGCGCCGCCCGCGGCTTTCCTCATCTCGCTACGGAGCTTGAAGAACAGCTTCTTCTGCGCTGCCGTCGTACCGATCCTGACCAGAGACCAGGAGCGCAGGATGTATTCGTGAACCGAGGCCTTGATCCACCAAACCGCATAGGTGGAGAACCGCGCACCGCGGCCGGGTTCGAAGCGTGACGCCGCGATGACGAGGCCGAGATTTGCCTCCGCAATCACATCGGCCAAGGGCAGACCGTACCCCTTGTAGCCGCGCGCCACCTTGGCTGCGAGCCGGAGATGGCTCGTGACGAGCGCGTTCACGGCACCGCGGTCCCGCGTCTCCTGCCAGCGGCGCGCAAGCTGCTGCTCGTGACCGGGCTCAAGCAGTTCATAGCGCTTGATGGCGGCGGAATAGGCGCTGAGGAAGGGGAGCGATGGGGCTCCGGCCGCGACAGCCATGGCACCATTCCTCGCGACTTCGTGGCTCTGCATCTGTCACTCCCACATACGAAACCGGCAAGCGGACTCTAGGAAGCCTCCGAAGGAGGAGGCCACTGAATTGAGCGTAACAAACCTGAATTCGCCTTCAGACATTCGGCATGTCACTCGGCATGTCATGGCATCGAGAACATCACGCATCATGAGGGGCATCACATCTGATTAACGGCTTCGAGAGTTGGGGTCCGGGACCGGCATGCGGCGGCTTTGCTCGCCCTCCCGGTCCAGGCAAGGATCTCGATCCGCCCGCCGGGAGCCGGACCGATGATCAATCGAAAGCCATGCAGCTTGACGATGGCAGCCACCAGGCTCAGTCCCAGCCCAACCCCCGGCGTGTTGCGCATCTTGTCGGAACGATAGAATCGCCGCAGCACCGCTTCGCGCTCCTGCGTGCTGATGCCGGGCCCGGTGTCACTTACGCGCACGAGTGCCGTGTCGTCTTCCGACACCAGTTCGAGCCTCACCTGGCCGCCGGGCGGCGTGAACTTGACGGCATTGTCCACGAGATTGGCCATCGCTTCGAACAACAGGTCCCGATCGCCCCACACCTGCACATTGCGATCGATGACGACGCCAAGCCCGATGCCCTTGTCTTCGGCGATGGGCTCATAGACGTCGCACACTTCGCGCAGGATCTCGTCGAGCGCAACGTTACCGAAACCGGCGGTGCGGCGGCTGTTCTCGATCTCGGTGAGGCGCAGCAAGGCGGTGACGATCGCGAGCGACTGATCGATTCCGGCCATTGCCTTGTCCGTGACCTCCTGGAGCTGCTCCAAAGTGGTCGCATGCGTTCGGCCGCGCTCCAGCGCCAGGCGTGCGCGCGTGAGCGGCGTCCTGAGATCATGGGCGATATCGTTGCCGACACCGGCAAGCGCGTTGATCATGGTCTCCATCTCGGCGAGCATGCCGTTGACGATCCTGGCCAGTCGCGCGAACGGATCGTCGGAATTGTCCTCCGGCAGCCGCTCGCGCAACTCCCCGGCCACGATCCGCTGTACCCGCTGGTTCACCTCCTCCACGCGTCTCTGGGCGCGAACACTCAGCCACGCTCCGGCCAGCAGACAGAGGCAGAACGCCGGCAGCAGGCCAAGCGCGAGCGCCTGCCCCACGACACTCGATATCTCGCGCGTCTCATCGACATTCCGTCCCATCACCAGGACATCGCCGTTCTCAAGACGCCTGCCCACGACCCTGATGACCGGTCCGTGGACCGCCGATTTCTCAATGAGGTCGAGCCGCACACCCTGCGCCGCTCCGCCGAGATCGAGTGCGCGCGGCAAGCTGTCGATGTTGCCGGCAAGCCGGGTGCCGGCACCATTGAAAAGTCCCGCGTACTGCACGCCTCTGGAATCCTGCTCGAGATGATCGGAGATCGCTCCGATGCGGCGCGCCGACGGCAAATCTGCGATGAAGTTAATCCGGGTCATGATCATGCGATCGGATCGTGCGATCAGATAGTCGTCGAGCTTCCAATAGGTGAACGCGAACAGCCCGACCACGAACAGTGCAAATGCGGCCGCCACCGCCAGGGCCCAGAGGAACGTGTTCGAACGGATGAACTGAATTTGGCGCATCGAACCGGCACTCGATATTCGTCCGAGATGTGCTCCGCGAGCCCCTGGGTTTCACGCCTCTATGCGCGCGAACGCAGAATGAAGCCGGAGCCGCGAACATTGTGGATGAGCTGCGTATCGCCGGGACCATCGACCTTGTGGCGCAGCCGGCCCATATGCACGTCGATCAGATTCGTCGTTGCCGGAACGAACTTGTAGTTCCAGACCTCTTCGAGCAGCATCGCGCGCGTGAGCAACTGATCGCTCCGGCGCATCATGTATTCGAGCAGGCGGAACTCACGCGGCAACAGGTCGATCTCGCGCTCGTCCCGTCGCGCGGTCCGCTCGATCAGGTCGAGTTCCAGCGGCCCGACATGCAACGTGGTCTCACGGCTGTCCATCGGACGGCGCAACAACGCCTCTATGCGTGCGACGAGCTCGATGATCGCGAACGGCTTGGTGAGATAGTCGTCTCCCCCCATACGCAATCCGCGCACCCGATCGTCCACGGCGCCGAGCGCACTCAGAACCAGCACCGGCGTCCCGACCCGATCCTTGCGTAGGGCCTCGATGACGGTCAGCCCGTCCATTCCGGGCAGCATGCGATCGACGATCATGGCATCCGGACACGCCGCGCGCGCCCGATCGAGACCGTCGACGCCGTCAGGGGCCCATTGGACCTCGAAACCGCGATCGGCGAGTTCGGCGACGATCACCTCGGCGGTTTCGGCATCATCTTCGATCAGAAGAATCCGCGTCATGATCCTGCTCCCACGTTCTGCGAGGCGTTTCGGCCTGCGGCGGAGGAGCACGGGCTCGGCGGTCCGGAGCGTCATGTTCAATGCCCGCCCGCTCTGAACGCGCGGCGCCGCGCCAGCCTGCCATAGGCCACTCGTTGTCTGACGAGATAGTCCTGCGGAGCATGGGGCACCACTAAATAGCGATTCAGGAAGCGCGCCGAGCCCGTCGCCAACAGGGCCAGCGCGATGGCCATACGTCTCGCTGTCGTCGTGATCATCTTCCGCCTCCATTCTGAACTGCGCTTTCATGAACATATGCCTGCGATGCGCTCCCCGTTACTCTCAAGGCAACGGATGTTGCGCATTCGCACGATCGTGCTTGCAGCGCCGCGCCGGGTCACAGGCCGTTGAAATCAGGTGAGCAATTCGTGCATTTGGACGACGCCCGGCCGTCCATACGTTGATGGTGAGCCGCTTGGTCGGCCTGATGTCATCAAAGGAGAAGCCGAAATGACCACTCTCAAACTCTTGTCGACGGGATTGATTGCAGCCGCCGTGCTCGGCGGACCCGTCATGGCGCGCGAGCACCATTCCGTCATGCGACAGCCGGCGATGACAACCGATACGGCCGCACCGGATGCGCCCTTCTATCAGCAGGGAGGCCGCGCCTGCGTTCCCGCGCCGCGCGTCGGCGCTTTCGCGACGGCGCCGTGGACCGGCAACAACGTGCCTTGCGAGCCCGGCACGGGCAGCTTCTGATCACGGCATTTCCTTGGCCGGCCGGGCGCCTCGGTCGGCCGCTCCTCATCGAACGACGGGGGCGGGCTGGAACATTCGGCCCGCCCCTTCTGTGAGCCGCGGCCCCCGCGGCAGGATCACCTTCCCTACCGGTGCGCCTCGTTCCTGAAGTCGAATTTAGTGGGATTGCCGCGCATCGCTCCTACCTCTCCTTTCATCACGAGCCTTGTCATCAGGAGCTTTTGGCGACGGCACGACGCGGAAGCGGACTGCATGGATGACCAGGCAGATCGACACGAAAGGAGTGTCCCATGAAACGAGCAATCATGATTTTGGCAACGGCGGCGCTTGCCTCGACCCTGGCCATCGGCGCGGCCGAGGCGCACGGCGGTGGCGGCGGCGGTGGCCACGGTGGTGGCTTTGGCGGCGGCGGCCACGCCAGTTTTGGCGGTGGTGGCTTTGGCGGCGGACATATGGGCTTCGGGGGCGGCGGCGCGCATTTCGGTGGCATGGCGCGTGATGGAGGCTTTGGCGGCGAACATCTCGGATTCGGCGGTCATGTCGGCAACGGCGGCATCGGCCTGCGCCAACATGCGTTCCACCGCTTTGGTCGCAATCGATCCGGATACGGATTCTACGGCGCCTATCCAGATTGCTACGATTGGTACGAGCTGCACCCCGACCAGCCGTTGCCGCTGAGCTGCAGCTAGTCTGCACACACGGCGCTCCGCCGCGGTCCAGACCTACCGCGAAGGTTGCGGCGCCCGCCCGCTCACGACTTGGCCGAGCCTGGCTCGGCCATTTGCGATGCTGGTTTGCCAGCAAGCTCTAGGAGGGGCGGAAGCCCGGAGGCATCGTTCGCCAGACTTTATCTTTGAGGCAATAGGCACGGGCGCCCTCGGGAATATCTTCGGCGGCGCCGCCCTCATGTTGCTCGTAAAGGAGCGCCGGGAACAGCCTCCCTTTGATCACCTTAATCATATCACCGCGTCGAATGTCCGCGCCGGCTGTTCCCGTCAAAACCGACATGATCCCTCGCGAAGCGCACGTAGCATGCCAAACGAGCTCGTCGACCGGACGGGCTTGCCTGAAGCTATCTCGAAGCAGAACATTCTTCCAATAACCCGAAAGGACTACTCCCTGATCGGGCTGCCCTTGCGGCCTGATGCCGAAGAGTCTGCGAGGATCCGGCTGCGGAGCGCGCGCAAGGCGGCTGGTTCTGAGGAGTTGCGTATCTCGAGTCCCGCGCCGCATTGCCCCCGAGACGACCCACTCGCTTCGCCGGATGGAAGCAGACCTCAGGTCCTAGCTCGTTTCTCGGCAGCAGCGGCCCCGCCAACGCGGTTACAATATAGCGGGGCCGCCTGCCCTGCGGACATCGGTGCTTAACCTGAGCCCGAAGGCCACCAGATTTTACCCCGAGCCGCCGGGAACGCGGACTGGTCGAAAGAGGCACCCATTTCGGAGCGCCCCGGTCTGTCAGACCAGCATCCTGCTTTCGACAGCACCTCTTTCTGAAGCGGAAGTGGCGCGAACGGACCGACTATTCGACGGTCACGGACTTCGCGAGATTCCGCGGCTGGTCCACGTCGGTCCCCATAATCGCGGCACTGTGATAGGCAAGGAGCTGTAGCGGCACCGCGAGAGCCAGCGGCGCCACGATCGGGGGCATATCCGGTAAGGCCAAGACCGAGCAACCACTGGACGCGGCGAGTGAAGCACCTCTCTCGTCGGTCAAGAGGATAATGCGGCCCCCGCGGGCGATCACCTCCTGCATGTTCGACATGGTCTTTTCGAACGTCGCGTCGTACGGCGCAATGACGATGACCGGCAAGCCCTTGTCGATTAGCGCGATCGGTCCATGTTTGAGCTCACCGGCCGCATAGCCCTCTGCGTGAATGTAAGTGACCTCCTTGAGCTTGAGGGCTCCCTCCAATGCCAGCGGATAATTGGTGCCCCGGCCTATGAATAGAGCGTCTCTGGCCCTGGCGATCTCACGCGCGAGCTCATGGACTTTCGGCTCCAGTTCGAGCGCGCGGGCCATATAGTCTGGAATCTCGGCAAGGGTCCGGACGAGCGAGCGCTCTTCTTCGGCCGAGAGCACACCGCGACTGCGACCGGCAGCGATTGCAATGCAGAGCAAGATTGCCAGCTGACAGGTGAACGCCTTTGTCGATGCGACCCCTATTTCCGGACCGGCCAATGTGGGCATTACGATGTGGCTCGAACGAGCCATCGTCGAGGTTTGCACGTTGACGACAGCGAGAACGCGCTGGCCGTGGGTCTTGGCGAACTCCAACGAAGCGAGCGTGTCGGCCGTTTCGCCGGACTGCGACACGAAAATCGCCAGATTGCCCGCGCCGAACGGAACATCGCGATAGCGGAACTCCGAAGCAATATCGATCTCGACCGGGAGCTTGGCGTAGCGCTCGAACCAGTACTTCGCAATCAGACCGGCGTAGAAGGAGGTCCCGCAAGCTACAATCGACACGCGATCGACTGTCCTGAGGTCCGCATCCACGCCTGCCGGCAACCTGATCGTCCCGTCGGGTGCGATATATTGCGCAAGCGTCTGCCCAACCACCTTCGGCTGTTCGTGAATCTCCTTCGCCATGAAGTGGCGGTGCTCGCCCTTGTGAACAATCACGGCGGCACCAGCGATTTTGGCCGACGTACGGCGCAGGCGCGCGCCGTTCACGTCGATAAACTCGATCTGCTCCCGGGTCACGACGGCGAGGTCGCCGTCCTCAAGGTAGGCGACAATGTCCGTCAGAGGCGCGAGCGCCATCGCATCCGACCCCAGGAACATTTCGCCGCAACCGTAGCCGACAGCAAGCGGCGAGCCCTTTCGGGCACCGATCAGGAGATTGTCGTGCCCCTCGAACAGGAAGGCGAGCGCGAACGTTCCGCTCAAGCGCGGGAGCACCTTACGCACCGCTGCGACCGGCTCGTATCCGTTCTTCCGCTCGCGGCTAACGAGATGCGCAACCACTTCGGAGTCGGTCTCGGTCGCAAAATGTGCACCGGCCGCTTTGAGATCATTGCGCAACTCTCGATGGTTCTCGATGATCCCATTGTGCACGATCGCCACACCATCAACCATGTGAGGATGCGCATTCGTCTCATCGGGACGGCCGTGCGTTGCCCAGCGGGTGTGACCAATTCCGATCCGCCCGGCAAGCGGCTCCGAGTCGAGCCGACTCTTGAGGTTCACGAGCTTTCCGACCGCACGACGTCGCGTCAGCGAACCGTCCTCGAGAGTAGCAATACCGGCTGAGTCATATCCGCGATATTCAAGCCGCTTCAGCGCATCCAAAAGAAGAGCAGAGGCTGGGCCCCGCCCGACGACACCAACAATTCCGCACATGGCCTCTCTCCGAGCAACTACCAACGGGCCCACCAAGCGCAACCACGATTGCGGGCAATCTCCTAACGCGACGGCATCGGCCTGGCCCCCTCACCTTTGGCCTGCCCTGCTGCGCATGCTTCGGCGAGACGCTCAAGCTAGCCGCCTCCCGGCCGCCCGCGCGCCTGTCGAATATCGTCGACAACATTGGCGAGTAGTATCGTGGGACGCGAATTCTAGCACGCGCAGCCGCCGATTGTATGATGATGACGGAGTAGACCTCATGCCCATAAGCTCCGCACTTGATCGCTACACCGACGCACGCATGACCAATCGTTCGGTTTGCCGCGGCCCGTTCGAGAGCTCGGCGACGATGCGATTGAGCTGATGAAGCGCCGGGATTTGCGCTGACCGGCGCAGATTGAACGCGAGATGCTCTTTCCGAAACATCGAAAACAGTGAGACTCCTGTAGAGTTCGTTGCCAGCGCGTAATCCACGACGAAGGCAGCAGCGATCTCGGTGAGGTCGCCCCGGTATCCCATCTCGTAAAGGCCGTTCAGTATTTCCTTCTCCGATCCCAGCCTCGCGACAAGCGGATCGACGCTCGAGAATGATCCATACGTGACAAACGTCCTGCGCCGCGCAATCTCCGTCGATCTCTGAAGATTCGGCTCGAGCGGATTATTCGCGATCTGTATCAGCCGATATGGTAGAGATTCATGGAGGTCGTCAATTCCGCCCTCGTTATTGCCCGCAATCGAAATTGCGCGGGCTTTCCCGTCCTGAACGATGCGCTCGACCGCTCGAATGATGTCTTCGCGAACGACCTCTTCGCGGGTGGGACGGTGGAGAGCAAGCACATCTACATAATCCGTGCGAAGTCGCCTCAGGCTATCCTCGATGCTCGTCCTGATCAGCTCGGCCGATAGCGGCACTTTGAAGGGCTTCGATTTCATTGCGGAGAGGCGCGGTCGGATCCCGGGAAACACCGCAAGAGCGGCGCGCGCGATCGGCTTCAGGATCCGCTTAACGGCGGAGGTATCACGCGGGCGCATCCCGACCTTTGTGCAGATATGGACGCTGCCGCGCTTGCTGGATACGAACTGGCCCAAAATAGACTCGGCCATCCCATCGCCATACGAAGGCGCCACGTCGTACCAGGTTATTCCGGCGTCGTATGCGCGCTCGAGCCCCTCGATCCCCCTGCGAGCCCCAACGCGCCCCCCGAGCGACGCGCAGCCGAAACCGATGCTCGATACATTCGCGCCGAGAGCATCAACACGGACCATCTTCATCGCAAGCACCCCTGACCACGCCGTTTGCGCTCAAGTCACCGACGTCGATCGTTCGACAGCGCGTACTCCAAGCCGACGGCCACGTCGGGCAAGCCCGCCGCCGAAACATCTCTGCAGGTTTGCCTGGCTTCATCTTCATGCAAATGGATGATGACGGGGTTCGCTCGGACATTACATACGCTACGCCCCTGGAATTTGAGACAGTGGCGGGGATGCACGGAGTAGTCCGTTCGAGCGGCTGCTGGCAGCTCGGCTCCGCCGCCATCGTCAGGTGTGCTCATTTGCGCAATCGAGATGCGGCGCGATTGAGAGTTAACTTTCTGCGATCGATGGCGCCTTCTTCGCCGTTCGAAACTCCATCTAACTTGGACAGCGAATGTCATCTCGCTCAGAACAAGTTGCCGACGACGTTCTGGTGACCGGAGCTGCTGGCTTCATCGGTTTTCATGTCGCCCGTCGGCTGCTCGACGAGGGACGCCGGGTCGTCGGATTGGACAACATCAACAGCTACTACGATCCCGCCTTGAAGCGCGCGCGTCTCGACATTCTGCGCCGCGATCCGCGTTTTTCCTTCGTGCAGATCGATCTTGGACATCGGTCGACGATGGCCGAGTTGTTCGCAAAACATCGTTTTGCGAGAGTGGTCCATTTGGCCGCTCAGGCCGGCGTCCGGCATTCGATCGATCAGCCGCACGCTTATGTCGACGCCAATCTTGAGGGGTTCCTCAACGTCCTCGAAGGCTGCAGGCATAACGCCTGTGGTCATTTGATCTACGCATCATCATCGTCCGTGTACGGCGCCAATGCCGAGTTGCCATTTTCGACCCGGCATAGGGCCGACCACCCCGTCAGCTTCTATGCCGCGACGAAGAAAGCCAACGAGCTGATGGCCCATTCTTACAGCCACCTGTACCGGCTCCCGGTCACCGGCTTACGATTCTTTACGATCTACGGCCCGTGGGGCCGGCCCGACATGGCGATATTCCTGTTCGCCGACGCGATCGTTAAAGGCAAGCCGATCAAGCTCTTCAACCATGGCAAGATGCGGCGCGACTTCACCTATGTCGACGACGTCACGCGCGTCATCTCGCGGCTGATCGAGCGCGCTCCGGAGGACAACGCCGATGCGGCGGGCGCACCGGCCAAGCTCTACAATGTAGGCAATAACCGCCCGGAAGCGCTGATGCACGTCCTCGAATTGATCGAGAAAGAGCTGGGACGAACCACGGCGAAGGAAATGCTGCCAATGCAGCCTGGGGATGTTCCGGAAACGTTTGCCGACGTTGGCGATCTCATGCGCGATACCGGCTTTTCGCCCTCCACCCCTATCGAAACCGGCATATCCAATTTCGTCCGCTGGTATCGCGACTACTACCGGATATGATTTTTCGAGATCATCTCCCCAAGGGTCAAACCGTCCGCTCCCGATCGATCGGAGTATCGGTTGCAACTTCTGCGCGGCGGTGATGGACGACCAGGCGGAACTTGCGAAGAAAAGAGCGCGGCCCCGGCGGGGGCATTGGGGATTCGCAGGGCCGGGGCCGCAACGCTGCGCCGAAGTGGGCTCCGTCGACGCAACATCATCGTAGTCCTCGAGAAGCAATTGTTCATTCTGAATTCGTGATCATAGAGATCAACGTCGGGGTACCCATCAATGATGATTGAGCCCTCCTAGAATAGCCGCTTGCTATGCGCGCCCCTGCGATGCGAAATCTTGACCGTGATGCGGGGGGCTCGCTGCAGTCATCGGAATGTTCGCGTTGTCCGGAGACATCCATGCCGCGGTATTTCTTTCATATCCACGACGGTCATTCAGTGCTCGACGATGTCGGACTTGATCTCCCCGACATTTCCGCGGCACGGACCACTGCGATCGAACTGAGCGGCGAGATCCTCAAGCACGACGTGATGGACCCACTCCTGCATTACATTTCCTGGCAGGTGGAAGTCAGCGACAGCCCCGAGCTTGGCGGCCGGTCGCTGTTCGTTCTTCAGTTCTCCATCGAGGGATAAGAGACCGAAAACGCAGCTTTGCCGGCGCTTGCGCAATCTGAAGGTGCAATAGTCGCTCGGCTGGGCTTCGGCGAAATGCCCGCATATCGCACTGCAAACAGTGCGAGATGATGTCTTAGCGTTCCCCGGGCACCGGATCCGATCCAGCATGCGCCGGTTTGTCCTGCGCCGAATTGGCGCGGTCATCCTGCGAGATGGCGAGGGCCGCAAGCGCAGTGCGATTGCCGATTTCAAGCTTCTGGAAAATGTTGTGGAGGTGAACCTTGATGGTGCCGTCCGCAATGTTGAGCCGGCGGCCGATTTCCTTGTTGGACAGGCCACGAGAGACCAGGCGCATGATCTGCCGCTCGCGCTCGGTGAGCACCGCGAGCGCACTTTCCGGATTCGGACTGTGCTCGCGAGGCGCGGCCTGATCGGTGGGCGACAACGGAACAACGGTCTGGCCGTTGGCAATGTCTCGCAAGCCCTGCACCACGGCTTGGCCTGTCATCTCCTTGAGAAGGACACTGTACCCGGCGGGGGCGCCCGCCAACACGAGATCATAGTCCTCGCTGGGCGCGAAGAACACAAACCGCGTTGGTCGGCTGTCCGAATGGCTGAGCGAATTGTTCATCAGCGCGGTCAGCTCCGGCATTGCCGCATCCATGATCGCTATGTCGGGCGCAAGCGTCAAAATTGCCTGGATGCAACTCGCAGCATCGCCGCAGGATGCAACGACCTCAAAATCGGATTCTGAACCGAGAACACTTGCGAGACCCTGCAAAACCATTGGGTGTCGGTCTGCAATCACTACAGTCGCACGACGCATCGGGCGCTCCCTAACCTGCCGCCCCCAAAATTCCCGCGATTGAAGCTACAGGCCCCCGCCCTTGCCGCTCCAACATCAATTGATCACCAACAAATAAACTTCGAGCAATTCCCTAAAGTATCATTTGGCGTAGCGGACCTATGAGGCAAATAACCGCACGAGTCTGTGATCGCAATATACATCAAGTTCGCCGGATCAAAGGGCCGTATGAACCCGGTGGTCTCGGCTCACAACCGCTGGAGAGCGGTCTTGCCACTTGGCAAGTTCGAAAGCATCGCGATGGAGCAAGGCTTTCGCGAACGGATTCACCCGCTCAGGGCGAACATTCAAAGGTTGAATCAGTATTCTCTTTCGCCCCCAAGTCAATCTCTGACGGCCGTTCACCAACAGCTTGGGGACCCATCGGCCTATAACCAAAGGTATATAGGCAAAATCGAAAGATCGAATCTAACCTTCAGCAATTATTAACTAAACGGCGCCCGGCTTCTGCAAATCAGAAAAACCGGGCTATGCAATGCTTTGTTCCTTTTCCTGCGTGTTTTTCATTCAAGTTGTGTCATTGCGTTGGTTGCGGAGGGTAAGATGAGGAGGCGGCAATCCTGCAAAGTTGTTTTGATCGGACGAAACATTTTGCTGCGAGAGGGAATTTCTCAAATACTGCATGCGGCAGATTTTCAAATTGCGGTGTCGGCCTCGAGCACCGATGAAGTTACAAGCACACTCCAGGCACATCAGCAGCTCCTGTTTGTGATTATCCACAGCACCGGCGAATTCGATGCAGCCATGAAGCACATCGGATTTGTAAGAGAGAACTATCCGGATGCGCGCGTAGCGATCGTTTCGGACCACTACCGGCCGGATGAGTTGATCGCGGCCTACAAGGCCGGCGCCAGCGGCTATTTCGTCGACGTCAATTCATGCGACGCTTTCATCAAGTCCATCGAACTCGTAACGATGGGCGAGACGGTGTTTCCACCGGCTTTCCTGTCATTCGTGCTCGATAGCGGTTTCGATCGCGAGCCTCAGCTTCAGCCAGTGATCGAAGAGCGATCAAATCTCCTCGTTGCTGCCGAAGAACGGATAGCACCTCATCTGTCACCGCGAGAGCGGGCGATTCTCTCCTATCTGATCGAGGGCAATTCCAACAAGTGCATTGCGCGAAAGATCGATATTGCCGAGGCCACCGTGAAGGTTCACGTCAAGGCGATCCTGCGCAAGATACGGGTCCAGAATAGGACGCAGGCCGCAATTTGGGGAATGAACAACGGATCACTGGTGCGGGTCTCGAATGGTCACGCGCTGCCGTTGTCAATCGATCGGGAACCTACGCTCAGCCTCGTCTCAAGCGACCGCGGACGTCACGAAATCGGCGCCGCAGAGCCGGACTAACCTGGCGGATCGGCCTGACGCCCATCAAGCCCTCGACAAATTCCGGGCGGCGCCTATACGCGCCGCCCGGCTAACCGCGCCGGACTGATCTATCGATCGAGAGGATCAGGACCTGCCCGTGGAGCGGCAACATTTCGTGGGGCGTCTCCTGCATTCAAATGATGCGCGCTGGGACCGAGCGGCTAGAACGCATCGTCGAACCAATAGTCCTGGTCCCCGCAGGAGCCTGGTGACCGGCAAGCATCGAACCTTGTATCGATCGCTTGCCCACCCGGATGATCCGAGCCCCCTGCTTGCCATGGAGCAAGATACGGATGTCTCCGTCCCTCTACACGCGAATTGGCCTGGCCGGCGCCGTGGCCGTCGTGCTTGCATTGGCGGGCATCGCCGCCGCACAGACGCTTGCAAAGACCAAGCTGACTACTGCCAGCAGCATGAACTTGCCCGACTATCTCGTTCCGGTCACCGATCCCGACACCGGCGCCACGATCGTCCGGATAACAACCCCGGGGCCCTTGGGCGCTGGCCTGGCCTGCCAACGAGCCTATTGCACCCACCGATATTCGAGCGCGCAGGCCTGGAACGCCGACCAGACTCTGCTTCTGATCGCCAACGGTTGTAACGGGCTCTGCTTTCTGGACGGACGGACATACGTTCCGCTGTTCCGCCGGCAGCGTGAAGACGAGTGCGAATGGCACCCGCGCGATCCCGAGCGCATGATATGCGTGATCGGGCGCAAGATCTCGCTCTGGACGCCGCGAACCAATGCCGAAGAGATCATGCTGATGGCCGAGGGCTATCGCGGCCTTCAGTTCGGACCGGGCAAGGGCAATCCCTCTCAGGATGGCCGGCGCATCGCCGTGCGAGGCACGCGCGCCGACGGCGTCGTCGTCGCATTCGCGTTTGACCTCGTGAGCCGACAGAAGTTTCCGGATATCGAAGTGGGGAAACTGCCCGGGCGAGACGGCGTTTGCGAGATATCTGCCCTGGGCAGCTACATCAGATGCAGCCGCTGGGTCGACGGAAAGGATGAGGCATTCATCTATACCGTCGCAGGCGATCTGGTGCAGAGCTGGACCGAACATCATCGTCCGAGTCATGGCGACATGGCCGTGGACACAGACGGACGCGAGGTATACGTCGGAATCAGCAAAGCTGATCCCGACATATACCAGGTGATCAAGCGCCGGCTGGATGACGGCGTGGTTACCGCCCTTGCTCCGCGTGGAGAGGCCTCGCATGCGTCCACGCGCGCGATCCACTGGCCCGGCTGGGTGATTCTAAGCTATGGCGGCGATCCAGCCGAGATCGCCCAGCTACCAAAGTTTGCGCCCTTCGCTCGGGAAGTCATTGCTCTGCGAATTGACGGCAGTGGCGAATTCCGACGCATCGCGTACACACGCAACGTCCCGCACGACTACTGGAGCGAGACTCACGGCTCGCCGTCGCCCGACGGTTCCCAGGTGATCTGGTCGAGCAATTGGGGGGTAGCGGGCGGCCCCGTGTTCGACTTCGTAACACGTCTCGATGCCCCCGATCGGACCAGCGCCCTGTCCCGATAATGATCGGCGGCGGCTCCGTCAGGCGTGACCCACACGAGCTAGTGAGCCCGCTGCCGATGTACGCGCTCGCGCCCGGATCGCCTTGTTGGCTGCCTTGATAACCGAGGGACGCAGGATCTGGAGCGCGTCCCGGATCGTCGCCCCCCAGGACTGGTGGCGAAATCTTCCGCGCAATCTTGCAACCCGCAATGCACGCACGACCGTTTCGGGATCCGGAAGCCCTTGCTTGTCCTCGACCAGGCTCCAGGTCAGATTCTTGAGATCAAGGGTCTCCTCATCGATCTGAGAGAACGATTTGGAAGCGGTAATGTTCGCGTGGTCCGTCATATCGTAGAAGATCAAGCCGTCGTCGATCGCCACCATGTCGCCATGACAGGCGAGGTCGACGAAGAACAGCTGGTCCACTCCCCACCGGATCGACTTGTAGTTTCGCATCAGACAACCCGCCTGGATGACCTCGCTGTTGATCAGCAGGGTCGACGGAACAATTCCCAGCACCCGGGTCTTGCCGACCAAATAGAGATCCGTCAGGCACTGCTGGCTCGAATACAGCGTGACCTGCCCTCCCCGGCGGTATTTTATGCCTTCATCCTGAACGAGATGAGATGTGGAGGTCATGAACGCAGCGGTGGGGTACGTCCTCGCCAATTCCGCAAAAGTCTCGAGCGATCCCGGCACCAGCCAGTCGTCGTCATGCAACACTTTGATCCAATGACCGCGGCATGCGAGCATTGCGCTGTTCGTATTCTCAACCTGGCCCCGTCCCCGGTGGTTCTGGACAATTCGAATACGGGAATCGCTCCGAGCGTATTCAGACAGAATGCTCCAACTGACGCCTTTGGGACCTTCGTCGTCGCTGATCACCATTTCCCAGTCGGCGTAGTTCTGCTGCAGCACGCTTTCAATCGTACGGCGTATCATATCCGGTCGACGGAAGGTTGGTATGGCCACCGAAATCATGGGGCGGGCGTCCGGATCTCGAATGCCCTCCGACCCGTCGTGCTGCAACAGGTTCATCGCTTTTCCCTCAAGCTCAGTTCATGTCATTCAAGCAGTCGACCCTGACGAACCCGCGATCCGCTCCGCAGAAAACCGACCTCATCGCGTTGCACCGTGTCCTTCTTGACAAGCAGTGAACGTCAAGACCGACCGAATTACACACGACGAACGCTAGGTAGCGGCATGGGACTGGTCATCCTTCATTCGCATGACGATGATCATCCCCAGACGCGAGGTCTCGAAGCGGTCAGCTAGGTCGGCAAGATCACGGCGGGACCGGGAGATCCAGAATCGAACGATCGATACCATCATGCAAATGAAGGATGGCCGGGCGCTCCGGTCAGCCTAGGCTCTGCCGAGCAGCTAACCGCTAGAGATGGGTGGCCCCTTGCACAAATTGCATCAACTGCTCGCTCGAATTCAAGAGGAGCCCGACAAGGCTCGATTCCTGCTATCGCGCGGACTGTGGGTGAGCGGACTGTGCCGCTTTATCACCTTCGGCTTTCCTGCCGGATACAGAATGCGTTTCTATCCCAGCTCCATGTCCGCAGGACTCTGGCGCAACCGGAACCTTCGCGCCGAAGACGCCGACTTCGTCGGATCTTACCTGCAGCCCGGAGAAACCTTCGTCGATGTCGGCGCAAATGTCGGACAGTTGAGCCTCGCGGCCGCTATGCGCGTTGCCCGGTCCGGACGAGTCATCGCTATCGAAGCACATCCGCGCATCTGCAAATACCTGCTGGGCAACATTCGCCTGAACGGATTGACCGTCGAGGTCCACAACACGGCGATCGGCAGCACGGAAGGCGAGCTCGTCTTCACGGACTTTCGGAGTGACGACATGAACTTCGCATGCGCTACTCCTCCGGCCGGCATCGCGGCGCTCCGAGTTCCAGTACGAACGCTCGATTCGATCGTCGGAAATCGGGCGATCGATCTCCTGAAGGTCGATGTCGAAGGGTTCGAAGTCGATCTTCTCAAGGGCGCCGCCCAGACCATTTCCAATTGCCGATGTCTGTACATAGAGGATTCTGAGCTCAACCTTCGGCGGGCCGGCACCTCGCGTGCGGAGCTGTATGACCGACTGACCGATCACGGGTTTGAGCTCTTCCATCTCAGGGCGGGACGACTGGAGCCGGCGTCTCCTGACGTACCCGGACCGGACGACGATAACCTTATCGCCGTCAGACCATCCGCCTTGTCGGATTTGCTCGCGCGGACCGGCCTTCGGCTTGCACAGCTCACGTCCCCATCGCCTGTAGATCGGCGTCTCCCGTCGGCGCGGCTTGCGTGAGCATCCATCATCCGCCCACAAGCCACGCGCATCACAGCTGGGTTCCGGCCCCACGATCGGGCTCCATGCGTCGTCTATTCCGCAAGCACGAGCTGTTCATGCAAACTCTCCTTCGATTCCGCGACACTTCAGTCAGCGTCATGCGAACGAATGATGGCGCGCACCCCTCTCCATCCTACGATCGAATCGAAATAGATCGCACCGTCGTCGCGACGATCTTGCCGTTTTTGAAATGAATTCTGGACCGAGGAAGTTCTTCATGGCCGCGAAACCGGCGACCGGTCCGACGCGGACAAGGGCTCTTGTTCGTGCAGCGGCGGGCGTCTCCGCCCTCGCACTCACCGGCCAGCTCATGCTCGTAGCGGCCATTCCCATCCTTACCCGGCTCTATTCGCCGGAGGATTTTGGAATATTCACGATCTATCTCTCAATCGTAAACATCGTCGGCGCGATAGCCGGACTTCGCTTCAGTACGTCTCTGTATGTGGTTGAGGACAGAGCTCACGCGCTGGTCGCGCTCAAGCTCACGCTCGTGGCGGTCTGCTTTACGACCTCTGTTGTGCTAACCGCGGGATACCTGCTGTCGGACGTGGTGCCAGCACGACTGCAACATCTTACCTACCTCGTACCCATCGGGATGGCTGCGGTCGGCGTTGCCGACGCAATGAACTGCTGGTGCTTGCGCTTCAATCATATGCGTGACTTCGGCATGGGCCGCCTGATCCTGCCGGCGTCGATGGCAGTGCTCCAGGTGAGCTTCGGCCTCGCGCACCTCGGGGACGGCGCAATGATCCAAGCCCACATCCTGAGCCAGGCTGTGTTGATCGCATTTCTCTGCGTCCGGCTCCTGAAATGGGAGGACATCCGCCGCATCGCGCAAGCCCCGTGGGGTTCGGTCGCGGCGACGGCGCGGCGAGAGTACAAATTTCCCCTGTTCGAGCTGCCCTCGGCCCTTGCGGGATTCGCGATCATCAATCTCCCCGCAATCTTCATAGGCTCGCTATTCGGTACCGCATTCGCCGGGCATTTTGGCGTCGCCGCCCGTCTCGTGACCGGTCCGGTCACCCTGATCGCCTTGCCGCTCAGCAATGTCTTCGTCGCCGAGGCCAGCAAAGACTTCGACCGTCATCATCTGCTCGGCACCGCATGCGGCCTGTTGGTCGTTGCGGCCGGCCTGATCGTTCTGCCGGTGCTCGGCCTTGGATTTATCTCCCCCTACGTCGTCGTTCCGCTGCTCGGAGAATCCTGGATACCTACGGGTCAGATCATGGGCGCCCTAGCGCTCATGTGCGCCGCACAAGCCTTGTCGACGCCCATTCAGGAAGTTCCGACTCTTTTTCGCCGTCAGGAACTGCGTCTGCTGGTTGATCTGGTGCGGGCCGTGTTCGTATTTGGCCCGCTTCTCATCGGTGCTCACCTCGGCCTCGACCCGTTGCAGGTGATCTACATGATGGCCGCCGGAGGAGCTACCGGCTACGCCCTGGGAATTATCGTGGCGCTGTTTCTCTTGAATGGGCCTGGCGGCGCGCGGACGTCGGGCGCACCGATCAATGGGCCTGTGTGACCCAGAGGGTCGAAA
Organism: Bradyrhizobium sp. S3.7.6; assembly: GCF_054061875.1. Lineage (NCBI taxonomy): Bacteria > Pseudomonadati > Pseudomonadota > Alphaproteobacteria > Hyphomicrobiales > Nitrobacteraceae > Bradyrhizobium > Bradyrhizobium sp. S3.7.6. Next base: position 6,693,165 of record NZ_JBSSEQ010000001.1, read on the forward strand.
GAGCACGCCCCGAACTTCGCGTCCGCTCGAGGAGGCGGCACATGGACGACAGACGCGCTGGAGCGAAGATAACCAATTTCCTGGGCGCGACCATGTGCTTCATGCGAATGAATGATGAGAGGATTTTCAACGTCTTCATACTCCAATTTTGGAGCTCGGTCAGTCGGTTGCATGCCAATGAAGCTACGGCCATTGATTGATACAGGCGAGGATTTGGCTTCTCCGCCCTCGTGCATTGTGGCGGCGGCGCCGCCCGTGCTTTTCCTACTGCCCGGCTCACTTGGTTATGGAGCCAGCCTCGCCGCCCTGACAGCCTCAATCCGCGAAATTGCACATGTCGTTCCGATCCGCTACCCGGATCTCGGCAAGATATTGCAGGGTCAGGACAGCGTTTGCGATATGGCTGCTGCTGCCGTGGAGCAGATCAATCGCATCCAGCCGCGCGGCCACATCAGACTTCTCGGTCATTCCCTCGGTGGGGCGGTCGCCTTCGAGGTCGCGACGCGAATGTTTGCCGCCGGCCGCTCGGTGAAGTTCTTCGGAATTCTCGACACCAGCCTCATGGGCGAGCGCAGTTCTGCATGGGAGACGTTGACCCGCACGATCCGTCGAATCCGCAACAACCGGGTCACCGCGCCCCGGATGGTCTGCCGGGCCCTCGCCAAGGCAACCGTTGCGATCGGCCATGAAGCTAACCTGGCCCGGATGCTCGATCGCCGCGCGAGGGGGCAGTTCGATCTCACGTCGTTCAGGCTCAAGCAGGAATTGCAGGAAGTCTTGCGCGCGAAGGCCTACTTCCGCTGGTTGGCGGAGCCGAAATCGATGCTGCCGTTCTCCGCCGTTCTGTTCCGATGCCAGCGAAAGAAGATGCCGCAAACTCTGGGATGGGATCGTGCGTTTGCCCAGATCGATGTCGTCCCAAGCGCAGGCACTCACACCGATCTGGTCATGCCGCCTTACCTCGCGATGAACTTGCACCTCGTCCAGAAGGCGCTGTCGCAAACCTACTCACCGGCCGAGTTTCCCCAGAGAGAGGCGGATTGTTCAAGTGACCTTGCAAGCAGCCCACAGCCAAACCGAACCCGCGTTCAGTAAAGACGCCCTGGTCCTGGATGCGCCATTGGAGGTCGCGCGCATCGTCGCGTTCTTGCGCGACCGTGTCCTTGGCGTGCTTGGCCGACGCGGAGCCATCGTCGGACTGTCCGGCGGCATCGACAGCTCCGTGGTCGCAGCGCTCTGTGCGCGCGCATTTGGAAATACGAAGGTCCTCGGTCTGCTGATGCCCGAGCGCGATTCGTCGTCCGATTCGCTGAGGCTCGGCCGGGTCGTTGCTACGCAACTGCGCCTCACGACGGTTGTCGAAGACATCGCACCGGCGCTCGAAGCATTGGGCGCATACCGCCGGCAGCGAGAGGCGATCCAAGCCGTCGTACCCGAATACGGAGCCGACTGGAAATGCAAGCTGGTACTCAGCTCGGGCTCGGAGAGCGCCGGCATCAACATCACCCGTCTGACCGTACAAGACCCGGACGGCGAAACCTCCACCGTGCGTCTTCCGCCCGAGGTCTACCTGCAGATCGTTGCTGCAACCAACTACAAGCAACGGGTCCGCAAGATGACCGAGTACTATCACGCGGACCGTCTGAAATATGCCGTGATAGGTACGCCAAACCGGCTCGAGCACGATCAGGGCTTCTTCGTGAAGCAGGGTGACGGGGACGCGGACGTCATGCCGATTGCGCATCTCTACAAGAGCCAGGTCTACCAACTGGCCGAATACCTTGGCATCGACGACGAGATCAGGCGACGGCCGCCGACGTCTGACACGTTCTCGCTGCCGCAGAGCCAGGAGGAGTTCTATTTCGCTGCCCCCTATCGATTGACTGATGTTTGCATGTACGCGGTCAACCACGGCATTTCCGCCGACAACGTGGCCGAGGCCGTAGGTCTGGCGACAGCGCAGGTGCAGAAGGTCTTCAAGGACATCACTTCCAAGCGTCGGGCGACGCGCTATCTTCACAGCCCGCCTCTACTCGTTGATGCGGTAATCGAGGACTAGACGGCATGTGCGGCATCGCCGGCATCGTGGCGCTGAGTGCGAACGCTCCGAGTCCTTCGCGGAGAGCGCTGTTGCGGATGACCGGGGCGCTTGCACATCGCGGGCCAGACGAGCGAGGCCTCTACCGGGACCAACGCGCGGGCCTGGCGCACGCCCGGCTCTCGATCATCGACATAGCGGGCGGACAACAGCCTCTCTCCGATCCCGGCGGGCCCGCCTGGATCGTGTTCAACGGCGAGATCTTCAACTATGTCGAGCTGCGCGAGCAGCTGATCTCGCTCGGCCATCGCTTCCGCACCCGCAGCGACACGGAGGTCGTGATTCAGGCCTATCGCGCCTGGGGCGAGGCAGCATTCGAACGGATGAACGGCCAATGGGCCCTTGCCATCTGGGACGCCTCCGCCGGCCGCCTCGTCTTGTCCCGTGACCGGACCGGAATCTGTCCGCTCTATATCTGCAACCATCAAGGCCAACTCTACTTCGCCAGTGAGATCAAGGCCATCTTCGCGGCAGATCCGGCAATCCCTCGGGCATTCGATCCAGCAGGCATCGACCAGACCTTTACCTTCTGGAGCACCGTGCCGCCGCAAAGCGTGTTTCAGGGGATCACGGAAATTGAACCGGGACACGTCCGCAGTTACGTGCGCGGCGCGGTCCGGGACCGCGCATTCTGGACTCCGTGCTATGCGACCCGGTCCGACGACCATCGCGTTTCGTCCGCCGGCTGCAATGACGATGTGATCGATTCTGTGCGTAGTGCACTGGAGGCGGCTACGGCGCTCCGAATGGTGCGGTCCGACGTCCCCGTGGGAAGCTATCTCTCCGGTGGTCTCGACAGTTCGCTTGTTGCGGCATTGGGGAGCCGGTTTGCGGGCAGGCGCTTCCAGACGTTTTCCGTGCGCTTTTCCGACGCTGAATATGACGAGACCTCCTATCAACGCCTAATGGCACGCACGATTGCGAGCGAGCACCACGAGCTCATGGTCTCGCGGCAGGATATCGCCGAGGTATTTCCCAAGGTCATCTACCACACTGAGCGGCCAATCCTGCGGACCGCCCCTGCACCGCTGTTCCTGCTCTCGAAGCTCGTACGCGAGCGCGGCATCAAGGTCGTGCTGACCGGCGAAGGCGCAGATGAAATGTTCGCCGGCTACGATGTGTTTCGGGAAGGCAAGATCCGCCGTTTCTGGGGCCGTCAGCCGGCCTCAACGCGGCGCGCCGCCCTCCTGAGCCGGCTCTATCCCTACATCTCTCGATCGCCGGTCCACATGCAGGCCATCGCGCTAAAGTTCTTCGGACACGGCATTTCTGCCCCGGATGCGCCCGGCTTCGCTCACTCTCCGCGTTGGCGCAGCACCAGCGCGATCAAGCGCCTGTTCTCCGCAGACATGCGCGCGGCGACTTCGCGAGCCGACCCGGTGACCGAATTGCTCGATCGTCTGCCGCCGGATTTTTCCCGCTGGACGCCGCTTGCACAAGATCAGTACCTCGAGACCAAGACGCTCCTGGCCGGCTACCTGCTCTCCTCCCAGGGAGACCGGATGCTGATGGCGCACTCGGTCGAAGGACGCTTTCCATTCCTTGACGACGACGTCGTCGAGCTCGCGAACTCCCTTCCCGACGCCTGCAAACTTCGCATCCTCGACGAGAAGCACGTCCTTAAGCGTGTAACACAGTCGCAGGTTCCACCAGAGATCGTCACACGCAAGAAGCAGCCCTACCGGACCCCCAATGCGCTCTGCTTCGTCGACAGGGATGCCCCCCCTTATGTCGACGAAGCTCTTTCAAGTGCAAGCGTCCGCGCCGCCAACATCTTCGACCCGGTGGCGGTCGAGCGGCTGCGCACCAAATGCCAAGCCCATGCGCACGCCGGCGATGGCGACCTGTCCAATTTCGACAACATGGCGCTCGTCGGCGTCCTGTCCACTCAGCTCCTGTTCCAGCAGTTCGTCGCGGACCGGCAGGAAGCACCGCACCGTCTCGAGCTCAGCGTGGACGTCGACCACCAGGACGTACCGGGAGTTTACGCATGATCAACGATCCTGTGCCGCTCCTGCACGATTACCTGATCCACGCGGCCCATCAAGACGGCGCGAAGGTCGCGCTCGTCTGCGACGGTCATCGGGTCACCTACGACCAGCTCGAGGCGTGGTCGAATGCGGTCGCGCACCACCTGGTCGAGGCCGGCGTCGAGCGCGGCGATCGTGTGATGATCTTTGCCGACAACACCGTCGAGGCAGCCGTCAGTTTCTGGGCCGTCCTCAAGGCCAACGCGATCGTATGCCTCATCAATCCTCTCACGAAACCCGACAAGCTCGGCTATCTCCTCAACGACTGCCAGCCGACTGCGCTCATTACGCAAACGCGCCTTTACGCAACGTTCCGCGAACCTGCACGACATTGCCCGTCCTTGCGCCGCGTAATCGTGTCCGGCCCTATCGACGACGCCGATTTGAACGCGCTGCCGCATGCCGTGCGATGGAACACTGTAACGGCCACCGAGCACGACGCAGCACCCGCGCGCCGCTGCATCGATATCGATCTCGCCGCCATTGTCTACACCTCGGGCTCGACCGGCGAGCCCAAAGGGGTGATGCTGACGCACCGGAACATGATGACGGCGTGTACGTCGGTTTCGTCGTATCTCGACGTCCGTGACGATGAGGTCATCCTCAACGCTCTGCCACTCGCCTTCGACTACGGCCTGTATCAGATGATCATGGCCGTACGCGCCGGAGCACGCCTTGTTCTCGAACGCTCGTTTGCTTTCCCCGCCGAGACGCTTCGGCGTATTGCAGAAGAGAGAGTGACGGGTTTTCCCGGCGTGCCGACGATGTTCTCGACTCTGCTGCAGCTTGAGTCGTTGAAGAGTTACGATCTATCCAGCATTCGCTACGTGACGAGCACCGGTGCCGCACTGCCGGTCCGGCACCTGGGGCAGCTGAGACACACGTTCCCCGGCGCCCGCATCTACTCCATGTACGGTCTTACCGAATGCAAACGCTGCACCTACCTGCCGCCGGAGGATCTCGATCGGAAGCCGTCGAGCGTAGGAATTGCCATCCCGAATACCGAAATGTGGATCGTCGACGAGCGTGATCAACGGGTCGGCGCCGGCATCGCCGGACAGCTGGTGATCCGCGGTGCGACCGTCATGAAGGGCTATTGGCGAAAGCCCGAAGCTACTGCGAAGAAACTCAAGCCCGGACCGCTTCCCGGCGAGCAGGTGCTTTACACCGGCGACTACTGTCAGATGGACGCCGACGGATATCTGTACTTCGTCAGCCGGAGCGACGAGGTCATCAAATCACGCGGCGAGAAGGTCGCGCCCAAGGAGGTGGAGAGCGCTTTGCTGGACATTCCCGGCATAAGGGAAGCGGCAGTCGTCGGCGTTCCCGATGATCTGCTCGGCCACGCGATCAAGGCATTCGTGGTCATCGACCAGGTGCGGCCGATCGACGCCAAGCAGATCCAGCGCGAATGTCACAAGCGCCTCGAGAGCTTCATGGTCCCCAAGTACGTCGTTATCGTGCCGGAACTGGCCCGCACGGATACGGGCAAGATCAACAAGAGAGAGCTCATCACGGGATAGCTTGTGGACGACCAATCGACGCACCCGCTTTCATGGAGCACCAACGCAATGACACTGGTCTTGGCACCCGACCGCTGCAAGGAGCAGATCCGCGCTTTTCTGACATCGAATTTCTACATCAGCGACATCGCGGCGCTGAACGACGACGCTTCCCTGCTCGACCAGGGGATCATCGATTCGACTGGAGTGCTCGAGGTGGTCGGGTTCATCGAGACGACTTTCGGCATCGCCGTCGACGACAATGAGATCCTGCCCGAGAATCTCGATTCAATTCGGGGCATGGCACGTTACATCGCCAGCAAGGTTAACTTGGCCGCCGATACCTGACGGACCGGCGCGTTCGGCAAGCAGAGGAAACGAGCTGTCCTGTGACTCGATCGCGGCTTGGCGCCCCGGGGGTTCACCCGGCCGCCGAGTGCGGCGTTTTTTCGCCCTTCGCGAACCCTTCCGCATTAGCCCCTTGGCCAAGGCGGATCCCGTGTCTTCCGGAGAGGTACGCCTCGGCTGCACGACTGCGTGGACAACCCGCCGGCATTCCTCCGCCGTCCGATTCCAACGCTCTCATGCAAACGAACGAAGACGCAGGCATGGTTTGCTCCTACCTTTTTCCTTGAGAAGCATATCTCGTTTTTTTTGAAGCGTATTTTTTTGAGTACATGGAGGTTCAGATGAAAGCGGTAGTTCAGTGCGGCGGCAGAGGAACTCGACTTCGTCCACATACGTCCATTTTGCCAAAACCCCTCATGCCAATCGGCGCCCGTCCCGTCCTCGAGCTCGTTCTCAAATGGTTGAGACGGAACGGGATCGGAGAGGTCTTCGTCACCACCGGTTATCTGGGCCACCTGATCCGCAGCGTCTGTGGTGACGGCAGCCAGTGGAACATGCAGATCACGTATACGCAGGAGCTCGAGCCGCTCGGCACGATCGGCCCGCTGTCATTGCTGCGAGAACAGCTCAACGAGCCGTTCCTGGTCCTCAACGGTGACGTCCTGACAGACCTGAACCTGAACCAGCTGATCCACAATCACCGAAAATCCGACGCCAACATCACCATCGGAACCTCCGTTCGGAGCACGAAGATGGACTTCGGTGTGATTGATGAAATCGATGGACGCGTGACCGGATTTCGCGAGAAGCCGGAGCTGACGAACCTCGTCAGCATGGGAATCTACTGCATGAATCCGGTCGTCCTCGAGCGCATTCCATCGGGCGTCCCCTTCGGATTCGACGACCTGATGTTCCAGATGCTCGAGGAAGAAGCCCGCGTCAACGTCTTCAAGCATACTGGCCTGTGGCTCGACATTGGCCGGGTCGAGGACTTCCTGAAAGCCCAGGACATTGCGTGGGACGAGCAATCGACTGCATTCGCAACTGCGGCTGCGTGACGCAGCGTCACCCTTCGCATGGGGAATGAACGGGAAGAGGAACACATGCTGTTGGTATCAGAACCGGCCCTGGGAATTGACGAAAAGGAAGCTCTTGTTGCCGCGATCGATAGCGGCTGGATCACCATGGGGGACCGCGTACGGGAGTTCGAGCAGACGTTTGCACGCATGCATGGCGCCGAGGACTCGATTGCAGTCGGATCATGCACGGCCGCACTTCACCTCATCCTGCATGCGCTCGGAGTCGGCCCCGGCGACGAAGTCCTCGTTCCATCTCTCACGTTCGTTGCCACGGCCAATGCCGTGCTCTACGTCGGAGCACGGCCCGTGTTCGTCGATGTCCAATCCGGGGCAGTTCCCCTGATGTCCGCGGCCGATGCGCTCCGCAAGTGCACTTCGCGGACGAAAGCGGTGATCCTCATGCATTTTGGGGGCTACCTCGCTGATCGAGACGAGTGGCAGGCCTTCGCTCGCAGCAAGGGTCTGCTCCTGATCGAGGACGCCGCGCATGCACCCGGCGTCAAGGGGGTCGGCACGTTTGGCGATGCAGCCGCGTTCTCCTTCTACGGCAACAAGAACATGACGACTGCTGAAGGCGGCGCAATCATAACGCGTCACCGGATATTGAACGACATGATCAAGCGCGCCAGGTCGCATGGCATGACCACCAACACGCGCCAGCGCCTCGTCAGCCGCAGCCCCGAGTACGACGTGACGCTTCTTGGATTCAACTACCGCATGGACGAGTTGCGCGCCGCGGTCGGCCTGGTGCAGCTGCGTAAATTGGCAGGTTGGAACGACGCCAGGCGGCATCTGTCGCTGCACTATCGGCGGCGGCTCGCCGAGCGTTGCCCTTCGGTCCTGGTGCCATTCAACGCGTCGTGGGTATCGGCCCACCATCTCATGCCGGTTCTTCTCCCCGCGGCAAGCGCGCGGCAGCCCCTGATCGAGCAGCTCAGCAAGCGCGGCGTTCAGACGACCATTCACTATCCGCCGGTGCATCGGTTGACGTTCTACCAGGACCAGTATCCGGGCATCAGCCTCCCCAACACTGAGGATTTTTGCGGACGTGAGCTCACCTTGCCGCTCCATCCCGCGATGACTCCCGCCGACGTCGATCACGTGGCAGACAGCCTCGCGGATGGACTTCGGGCAACCTGTCCCGCGGAGGTCGAACAGGCATGAGCGAAACGGTCAATGCGGGATGCGCTGGGCCGGCAGCTCCGGCCGTGCGTTTGCGGCGCGTCATCGATGTCCTCGGTGCCGGGACGGCCATATTCGTCTCGCTGCCGATCCTGTTGGTCATTGCGCTTGCAGTCTGGATCGAAGGCGGGCGACCGATACTGTATTCGCAACTCCGTCTCGGGCTGAACGGGGCGCCGTTCCGCATGTACAAGTTCCGGAAGTTCAGAGCCGATTGCGACGATCGCGGAAGTCCGCTCACGATGGTGAACGACAACCGCATGACGACGATCGGCGGGCTGCTGGCTGCATTCAAGCTGGATGAGCTACCGCAGCTCTGGAACATCCTGCGGGGTGACATGTCTTTCGTCGGCCCGCGACCCGAGACGCTCGTATTTGCCGACTGTTTCAGGAACGGATTCGAAAAGATCCTGGAACACCGGCCAGGCCTCGTCGGGCCGTGCCAGGTTCTCTTCCGGCATGAAAATGAGCTGTTCCCGCCGGACGGCAATGTGGCGGATTTCTATCGGGAGGTTCTGTTTCCCGCCAAGGCGAAGATCGACCTGGCATATTATTCCAATCGAACCGTCACGTCCGATCTCCGGTGGATCGTTCAGGCCGGCTGGATCGCCGTGGGGGAGCCGCTTCTCAACCGCATGCGAAGACCCCGACCGGAGAGCCAGAGCGGCATAGCGCCAACTGGCGGATCTGTCGGTGCGAACTTATTTCAAAAGTAGACGGGTGATCAAATGGCGACTGAAAAGCGAACTGTGCTTCTGGTAGGTGGTGCTGGTTACGTGGGCTCAGTGATCACGGGCCATCTTCTGAGAAAGGGTTGGCACGTCCGTTGCCTGGATCAGCTCATCTACAAGAACGAGAGCTGTGCCTGGCCTTATCTGAGCGTTCCGCAATACGAGTTCATGCAAGGCGATATTCGCGATCCCCGTTTCGCCAATCAAGCATTGAAGGGTGTGGATGACGTCGTTATCCTCGCCGGGCTCGTCGGCGATCCGATCACGAGCAAGTACCCCGATGAAAGTCACGCCATCAATCGCAATGGCGTCGCGTCCTTCATCGACGCGATGCAACACCATCCGGTCGATCGGCTGATCTTCGTGTCCACCTGCTCGAACTATGGGCTAGTGGAAGTAGACACGGCCGTCGACGAGAATTACCCGCTCGCACCACTCTCCCTTTACGCCAAGCACAAGGTGGAGATGGAGCAGAAGATCCTCGGTCTCAAGGGAAAGGCTGGATTCCATCCAACGGTTCTCCGCTTTGCGACGGCCTTTGGTCTTTCCTCGCGAATGCGCTTCGATCTCACGGTGAACGAATTTGTGCGTGAACTGCACCTGGGAAAAGAACTGCTGGTATTCGATCCCAACACCTGGCGTCCTTACTGCCATGTTCGTGATTTTGCCCGCGCGATCGAGGAAGTGCTCCGCGCGCCCACCAGCAAGGTCGCCTTCGAAGTCTTCAATGTGGGCTGCGAGGAAAACAACTTCACCAAGCTGATGGTCGTTGAGGAGATCATGCGGCACATTCCGCGATCGAAGGTGACCTATCAGGAGCGCGGCGCCGATCCCCGGAATTACCGCGTGAACTTCGACAAGATCCGTCGGGTATTGAATTTCACGCCCGAGATCAGCGTTCAGCAAGGGATCAGCGAAATCCTCGCTGCCTTGAGCCAGGGCCTGTTCGACCACGTCGAGGAGCAGAGGCACTTCTTCGGAAACTACGAGATCTTCCTTCCGACCGCCCTCATCCCGGATTTGAAGAGAGCCGGCTGAAGGATCCGATATCGGCGTCCCTAAATCGCGAGCGGCGAAGGCTCGGTTACATCGGGAGTTCGTCCATGAAGTGCAAGAAGCAAGGCAGACCCTCTTCCACCCTCCTGCTGGGCTCATGCGCGGCAGTTCTGTTTTTCGCGACAAGCGGGCTATCCCTTGCCGCGCCGTACAAGCTGGGACCGGGTGATACCATCGAGATTTCGATCGGTGGCCTCCCCGATCAACGCAACCGCACGCAGATCCAGATCGACGGCACCATCCCGCTTCCGGGCGGAGGGACGGTTGAAGTTGCCGGCCTGACCCCGGCGCAGATGCAGAACCGCATCGAGACGCTGCTGCAGGCACGGATACTGCGTCAACGCCTGACCGACGGACGCGACCAGGCATTCGTGGTCAAGCCCGGCGACGTCATAGCAAGCGTCGTGGAATATCGGCCGGTCTATGTTTCCGGCGATGTGCTCACGCCCGGACAGCAGACGTATCGGGCTTCAATGACCGTGCGCCAGGCCGTGGCAGTGGCCGGCGGCTTCAGCCTGTTGCGGTCGCGTGGCATGCAGCCCGGCGCCACCGACCCTGCGGATCTTGTGCGGGACTACCAGTCTCTCGCCACCGAATACACCAAGGAATACTTCCATATCGTCCGAACCGGCGCGGAGCTTGATGGCCGCGACACGTTCGACGCCACACCTCCAAGCGACATTTCGCTGCCCGCGGGTGTGATCGGTTCGGTCGTTCAAGCCGAGAAGGACTCCCTGAAGACCTCACAAAGCGACTACCGCACGGAACAACGCTTCCTGGACGACGCCGTAAAGCAGACGGACGCGCAGTTCGCTACGCTCAAGAAGCAACAGGAAGGTGAAGAGAAGGGCGTGCAGGCCGACGAAGAGGAGCTCGAACGGGTCATGAAGGCGTTCGGCTCCGGATTGCTTGCAAGTCCTCGTGTCAGCGAAAGCCGGCGTGCCCTGTTGCTGTCGTCGACCCGACGCCTGCAGACGAGCGTCGAACTCATGCGGCTCCAGCGCCAGCGTGAGGACTTCCTGCGGCAAGCGGGACGTGTGACCAGCCAGCGCACGATCAATCTGCTCAGGGAGCAGAAAGACTCGAACGTTCGATTGGCGGACTTGCGCGTGAGAATGCAGGCGCTCAGCCAGAAACTGCAGCCCATCGGCGGCTCGGGTGCCATCCCCGTCAATTCAGGTGAGCTCAATCCCGACGTGATCGTCGTGCGGCGGCTCGGTCAGCAGTGGGACAGGATAACCGCATCCGTCGACTTCGACGTGGAGCCCGGCGATGTGATCGAAGTCACATTGCGCCCTGCGCCGGCCTTCTCGAACTGAGCACGAACAGAGGTACTCCCTTAAGAGTAAGCAGGGCGCTCCTTCAGGAGTAGCTTCCGCATACCCCCATGGCTGCTCCCGCGAGGCTTAAACCCGCCTTGCTACCCCTTCAACCCGCGTTGCTACCTCTTCGTTGATCACAACCGGGTCGATGCCCGGAAGATCGGCAACTTTCACCCCCTCCGACGGCCGCGGGGTTACCCCCCATTCAACGTTGCCAGGCGTGGCAGAAGTTGGGAATCTTTGTGGCACGTTCACTCCATCGGGTCAGCGCGGCCGGGGGAATAAAATGTTGAACTTAAGCCAAGCATTGCCAAGGTCTACCATTGCTCTACAGCGTCATTCTTCTGAATCGATATTCAATATTTCCAGTCCCGTTTCATCTGCTCACTCTGACGCCCAGAACCCCAAGCAGGACGGCTTGCGCGGGGTGCTCGCGCGGATCGGCTGCGGACAGGTCTTGCTCAGACGCGGCAAGGTTATCGAGCTCAGTCCGGCCGGCCGTGCAATATTGGAACGCGAAGCGCGCGTGGATGCGAGCCACGAAACGCTCTATGGCGCCGTCAAGCAACTGGTCCACCGCGCCGGCGCACAGTTTCCGGCAGGCTCGACTTCCTGGTTGGCAACATCCACCAAGGAAGGATTTACCGCGCTGATCAACCAGGTCGCGAATGCGTGGTCCGACGAGACCATCGCATTGATCCTGCTGGATCTCGACGCGCATCCGGAGCCTTCGCCGCGGACGCTGCAGCGATTGTTTGGATTCACCGCTGCCGAAACCCAGCTTGCTCTCGAGTTGGCGCGAGGCAACAACCTGATCGACATTGCTCGTTCGCGACGATTGAGTCGAACGACAGTACGCTCCCAGTTGGCTTCCCTGTTTGTCAAAACACAGACACGCCGGCAAGCAGACCTGATCGCGTTACTGGGCCGCCTCGCCGTCCTGCCCTAGCGTGGACGCGGAATACGGTGTCGCGTTGTCTCGACTGGTCGGAGATCGACGTGCTTCGCGGCGCGTTCAGCAAACATGCACTCGCGCCGCGTCGTCTTTTCAGCCCTGTTCGAGCACGTCCGCCAACCGCTCACTTCCGCTGTCATGCGAATGAATGAAGACAGGCCGCGGCCACGTCCTAACCTGATCCTGTCAAACTTTCGCCGGGAAAACCGGGGGCCTCCGCAAAGATTAACATCTTGGCGGGATTGCTCAAAGGGCTAGAAGGAACCAACATGGCGCTGCACTTGCTTTGCGTAGGAGGCGAGGATCACGCTTTGCGTATCCCGTTCCTGGCGGCTCTGCAGAACCGCGGCCTGCGCGTGAGCGCGGCCGGCACTGGTGCAGCATCTGCATTCGCGAAGACCGGAATCCCGTATCATCAATATCAGTTCGACAGATTTGGCGTCGGCTTTGCCGATCGCGCGGCCATGGGTCAACTGACGCGGCTCGTGAAGAGCGCTCGGCCCGACGTGATCCAGACGTTTGATACCAAGCCCAATCTGTTTGCGCCGCTGGCGCTTCGCGGCTCCGTACCGGTTGTGCGCACGATCAACGGAATGGGATGGGTATTCTCATCGACAGAACTGAGAGCCTTGGCCTTCCGCCCCGTCTATCTGGCGATGCAACGCCTGGCTGCTTGCTGGACCGCGGCGACGGTTTTCCAGAACAAGGCCGACAGCAGCTTCTTTAAACGACACCGCCTGCTTGGAAAGAGCTCATCTGTTATCATCGGAAGCTCGGGGATCGATGTCGGCGCTTTCGAAGCGGCGCAAGCGCGAACGGCCTCGCCTGCCGCGCTGCGCGCCGAACTCGGGCTCGGCGATGCCGAGATTGTCCTGACAGTAAGCCGATTAACTGTCCAAAAAGGAATCACAACGCTCCTCGAAGCGGCAAAGCTCGTGCATGAGGTCCGCCCGAATGTCCGCTTTCTGCTCGTCGGTCCGCGCGAAAGCGAGGGTCCATTCGCCGTAGGTCAGGAGCTGATCGAGGCGCACGCACCATATGTGATTGCGACCGGCGCCAGATCGGATATTCCCGCGCTTCTGGGAATCGCCGACCTCTTTGCCTTTCCAACTGAATATCGCGAAGGCATTCCCCGTGTTCTTTTGGAAGCCGGATTGGCTGGCGTACCAATCGTCGCCTCCCGCATGCCGGGGTGCGATGACGTGGTCCGCGAGGACTGGAACGGTAAACTTGTAGCGCCGCGCGACCCGCGCGCGCTCGCGGCCTCAATTCTCGACCTTCTTCAGGATTCCGCGCGTGCAAAGACGATGGGTCAACGCTCGATCAACGTGGTGCGCAAGGAGTTCGACCTCAACGTCGTCGCCGATCGCTATGCCGAGCTTTACACGCAGCTGCTTCCCCGCAGCTATTCCAGTGGCTGGCGGCCGGCGGCGCACAGCAGCAGTGAAATACAATGATCGGCAGTGCCCTTCTTGCGCTTGGCCTCGTGCTTGGGACAGCCTCGCAGCTGCGTCTTCCCAGCTTCCCCCTGGGCATCGGGGAAGCCTGCCTCGTCCTCTGGCTCGGTCTCGCATCCCTGCATCTCTTGGTGGGTTCAAGAATTTACAACCCCCAAGCTCTGCTCTGGCTCGTTGTATTCTGGGGCTGCTTTGTCTTGATTCAGAGTTTCGGGGGCTTCCTTGCATTGCTGCGCCCGGAGATCGTCGACCCAGAGCTCGTCGTGCACGACATCTTCGCATATCTCCTCGTGGCGGCCCTCACGTGCCTGGTGGCTGCAACGTTGAGACCCGAGGATACCCTACGCCAATCGCTGTGGTTCCTGATCGGATTCTGGATCGTCGCCGTGGCGGTGCAACTTGCATTGGGCTGGGGCTACCTCAGCATCTCGTCGGTCGATCCATGGTATTGGGACCGGTTCCGCGGGTGGTCGGAGAATCCAAACCAGCTTGCAATCTACTGTGCGGTTTTGACACCACTCTCGCTTCACATGGCTCTGACGGCCAAGCGGTTTGGCCGGTTCGTCGCAGTGTTTAGCTGCATCGTAACATTCGTCGTCGGCCGGCTGACGAAGAGCGATACCTTTCTTATCTCGATGTCGCTGTCGATACCGCTGCTCATTGCGCTGCGCTTGCGAAGCTGGCTGACATCCCCCGAACATCGATGGAGTTTGCGTTTCGCAGCTGCAGCGATCGTCGTTGTCGCCATAATTCCCCTTTCGCTCTCACTGCTCCCCTACGGGATGGCAACGGCGAATGATGTCGAGGGGCTGGCCGCCGGCATGATGAAGGATCGTGGCGGTGAGGCAACGAAGGCAACCGCCAATCTGCGGCTAAGTCTTTGGCAAGACGCCTTGCATGCCGGACTGGAGTCCGGGTCGCTTGGCCTTGGGCCCGGGCCGCATCTGGAGAAGCCAAGCGGAATCACGGACAAGGGCGTAGCACTCCCGGTGGAAGCTCACAGCACCCTCCTGGACGTGTTCACCCAAGGTGGACTGCCTGGCGTGATCGCCATTGTCAGCCTGCTTGTCGGCACGTTTGCGCTCCTGCTTCGCGCACGGCTCGACGCCTTGGCTGTCCTGATCTTTGCACTCGCCGTCTTCAGCATCAGCCATTTCATTCTGCGGCACCCGACCGTGTGGTTTGCCGTCACGCTGGGCCTCATCCTGGGCTCGGATCGGCGCTCATTGGCGCAAGCGCGAGTTGGAAGTTAAGCAATGTGTGGAATTACAGGAATACTTCAGACGCCGCATGCTTCTCGATCCGCCGACCTGGCGGCGATCGGGCCGATGACGGCTCGCCTGCGCCACCGCGGTCCTGATGCGGACGGGTTCTGGAGCGATCGTGACGCCGGCGTTGCGTTCGGGCATCGCAGGCTGTCCATCATCGATCTCTCCGATGCGGGCCGGCAGCCAATGCTTTCGAGCGACGGCCGCTTCGTCATTACGTTCAACGGCGAGATCTACAACTACAAGCCATTGCGGCAAGAGCTCGAGGGCGCAGGCAAGCGCTTCACCGGCAATAGTGATACGGAGGTCTTGCTGGCCCTGATCGAGAAATGGGGCCTGGAGAAGGCTCTCCAGCGCTGCAATGGTATGTTCGCAATCGGCCTGTGGGATCGCCGGAACCGCACGCTGCACCTGGCCCGCGATCGAATGGGGAAAAAGCCGCTCTACGTCGCGCGGACGTCAAATGCGGTCGTGTTCGCGTCGGAGTTGAAGGCCATCGCGGCATTCCCCGACTTTCACCAGGAGATCGACCCGGGCGCGGTTGCGGAGTTTCTATCGCGCGGATGGTTGCCGGAAGACCAGTGCATATGGCGAGGCGTCTTCAAGATTCCACCCGGGGGCGCCCTATCGATCCGTGCCGAGGACCTCTTGGTCTGCCGGGATGCCGCAGCTCTACAAGAACGCGCGCGCTCCTGGTGGTCGTTGGCCGATGTCGCGCACACGGGCCGCGCAGCGCTCGCCACTGCAGATGACCAGCAACTCGTCTCCCAGGCTTGCGATCTGCTCAAGGCCGCGGTCGCCGACCGAATGGTTGCCGACGTTCCGGTCGGGCTGTTCCTGTCGGGCGGAATAGACAGTTCGACCGTCGTGGCCCTGATGCAGGCCCAATCGGCGCGCCCGGTACGGACCTTCACGATCGGATTCGGTGAGCGCGCCTTTGATGAAACGGCTAACGCTGCGGCCGTGGCGCGGCACCTCGGCACCAGCCATACCGAGCTACGTCTCACCTCCGCGGACGCCAGAGCGGTCATCCCCGAACTTCCAACCATCTGGGACGAGCCGTTTGCCGATGAATCGCAGATCCCGACACTGCTTCTATCTCGACTTGCACGGCAGGACGTCACCGTTGCGCTTTCGGGCGACGGAGGTGACGAGTGCTTCGGAGGGTATTCCAGGCACGTACTTTCCGCCCGTTTAGCGCCTCTGCTGAACTCCAACCGATCGATCCGGACCATGGCCGCGAGCGGTGTGGCGCTGCTCGGGCGCGGCATGCGCGAAAGCGTCGTCGAAACACTTCGTCTTCCAGGTTGGTTGCAGAGGATGACACACGGCGACCGGATCAACCGCCTGGCAGATCTTATCGGCAGCAACGACGTCGGCGAGATGTACCGTCGGTCGACGCGGCTCTCCGAACTGCAGTTGACGCGGACCCAGGCAGGCTCGGAGCCGGACACGATCCCGCCGCTCAACGATCTGCTGTCTGATTTTATCGTTCGGGATATGCTTGGATATCTCCCGAGCGATATTCTCGTGAAGCTTGATCGCGCGAGCATGGCCACGAGCCTGGAGGCTCGCTGCCCGCTTCTGGATCATCGCGTTGTCGAGTTCAGCTGGGCGCTGCCGAATTCGGCGAAGGTGCGTCATGGCCAGGGAAAATGGCTCCTGCGCCAGGTCCTTGGCCGTTACCTGCCGCGCCACCTCTTCGAGCGACCGAAACAGGGCTTTGACGTGCCGATCGGCTCCTGGCTGAAGGGACCGCTTCGTTCGTGGGCGTCGGACCTCCTTTCGGAGTCGCGCCTTCGCAACCAGCATCTTCTGGACGTTTCCCGCGTGCAGGAGTGCTGGCTTCAACATCTTAGCGGTCGCCGCGATTTCTCACGACCGCTGTGGGCTGTCTTGATGCTGCAGTCCTGGCTCGACTCAGCAGTTACCTCCGGGCCTTCGCGAACAGCAGGCGTGATGGAACCGGCGCAATAAGGAGCAGGCGATGGAAGCGTTCACAAATAAACGGATTCTGCCGGTGACTGTCCTGTCCCAGGGCCGGTCAAAAGGCGACGAGTCACCTCCCGATGACGCCATCGCAGCATTCAAGCATGTCTTCGAGAGCATCAGGCGATACAAGCTCTTCATCGTCAAAATGATCGGCGCGGGCGCGCTGCTCGCAGTGCTCGGTAGTATTTTCATGTCACCCACCTATCTCGCAACGGCACAGCTTGTCGTGAGCGCTCGAAGTGGCGGAGCGGCCGACAATGCCGGTGCACCCGGCAATTCCACGCCGACTGGCGGTTCGGACGACCCGACGATCGATACGCACGTAACGGTCATGTCATCCGATGCGTATCTGCGGCGGCTCCTGCCGGCACTGAGGATGCTCGACAACCCGGCCAACGAGAACGGCACGGCTTCGATGCTCCGCACTGCCTTGTCAAAGATAAAGGGGTTCCTCTCCTTCCGGAAAGACCAACCGAGCGACGGCGCGGCGGTGGCAGCATTGAAAGGGCGCCTGAAGGTCAGCCAGGAGCGCCGGTCCAGAGTTATCAGCGTAATTGCCAGCGACCCCAATCCACAACGGGCCGCAGACGTCGCAAACCTGGTCGCCCGATCCTACGCTGACGAGCTAGTCCGGCAGAAGCGGGCCGTGGAGCTCCAGGCTCTGGACGCCATCGCAGCACAATCGGCGAATGTTCAGCGCGAATTGTCGACGGCGAAGGCGGAATGGGACGCCAGTCACTCAGGTCAGACCTCGTCATCACCGGCAGCCGCACAGGCCGCCGCCGCGCTGGAGTGGAAAATCACCACGCTGGCGCAGCAATATGAAACACTGATACGAAAGCGACAGGATCTCACCACGAAGGGCGTGGTCGCCGAGCCAGACGTGACCGTCATCGCGGACGCCCCGCCACCCGACTTTCCGAGCTCGTTGAACCCGTTCCTCCTTGTTCCACCGATCACGATTATCTTCGCTCTCCTGGCATGCCTCGTCGCGATCATCCTGAAGTACTTCGATCGAAGTCTGCACACGGAGGCGGAAGCTGCAGAGGCATTGGACATCCCGTGCGTCGGGTTGATCCCCTCGATCCCGCCGGAGCTGAGCATCTCGCCGCAGCGCTTCGTAGAGCAATCGGCTGTCTCGCATAACAGGGCCGTTCGCTCGACCGTCGTATCCCTCATGGCCGCCGATCCGGTCTCGCCACAGACGCCGCATGTCATCCTGGTGACATCCAGCTTGCACGGTGAAGGCAAGAGCGCGATCGCCTGGAGTTTCGGCTTTTGTGCGGCGCAACTCGGACAGCGCGTTCTGTTCCTGGATTTCTCTCAATTGCCCCGGCGCGTCGGCGGCGAGGCTGCAGATCTGTTCAAGCTGTTGGCGCACGACGGAGCGGCCGCCAAGGCCGTCCAGCACATCCCGGAGCTTGGACTCGACTACATATCGTCAAGATTGTCCGAGGGCAGTCGCCTGGGGCCGTTGGCGGGTCCGAAAGTCGCCTCGCTGTTCGAGCACTTCAGAAACACCTACGATCTCGTCGTCATCAACGCACCATCGCTGGATGATGCGCCGGAAGTGCGCCTCCTCGCCTCCTGGGCGGATCACGTTCTACTTGCCGTCCGCGCCGGAAGCACGAGCCGCGACGTCGTGCGAAGCACTTTGACCCGGTTTGCCGGGACGTCGGATCTCGATTCTCGTGTCAAGCTCTGGTGTGTCCTGACGCACGGAGTACCGTCCGAGCTCGCGCCCTCGGATCTGGAGCCGTCATCAACATCGACTTTGATGCATTACTATCGCAGCTTCAAAACAACGGCGGTACGGTGGACAAGCATCGAACCTGTAATCAATGTTTCCGACCACGCTGCATCTGGCCTGAGACCACGGCAATGACCCCAGGCGGCTTGGGTTAATCACCCGGGTCTTCCGATATGGCAGCCAGCCGATCGACCAGACGGTGGCTGCGAAACCGGCATCCTTCGTTTGAAGTATGCGTGCCCAGGCCTGATTAAATACGTTGGGACAGCAAAATGACGGGTACGGTGATGCGGCTTCAGATATCTGGCGATCCGTCGGGCGATCCATGCGACGCCCTTGACGCGCACCTGCCCTCGACCGTTCAGCAAGCTCCAGCGACGCTGAGCTGGCTGAGCCCTGTGGAAGTCCCTCTCGATCTGAACGGTCCGGTCGATCGATCATTCGATCCCCTGGAAGCCGGCTTTGCCTGCGTTCCCGCCATCGAACACCTGATTGCGGTGACGGCGAAGTTCGCCGACAGGGTCGCAATCAGCGACGGCAATCACAGCTTCACGTACGCGCAGCTGTTGTCCCGCGTCTTGACCTTGGCCCAGGCGATCAGCGCGCTGATCCCGGAGCAGGAAGCCGTCGGATGGCTATTGCGCAGCTCGGCCTGGCAGCCGATCGCTATGCTGGCCTGCATGGCGGCCGGACGAGTCCTTGTCCCACTCAATCCCCGCGATCCAGTTCAGCGGCTCACGGCTATCGCCGCGGCCGCCCGGATTTCCGTGCTGATCGGGCAAGACGGCGACAGCTCCGCCGGGTGGATCCAACAGCACGGCCTGCGCTGGCTCGACGTCGCCGGCGCCAGCGACCCTTCCGCAGCAACTTCAACACTCCCCAAGGTTTCGGTCGATGCGCCTGCCGTAGTGCTCTATACCTCCGGCAGCACCGGAGCTCCGAAGGGGGTCGTGAACAGCCAACGCAACCTGCTCCAGCGCGTCCAGCAATATGTGGACGCCTGCCACATAGGTGCAGCAGACGTCTTCATGCCTCTGAGCGGCCCCACCACGATCGCTGGTTGCCGGGAGATGCTGTCGGCTTTGTTGACGGGGGCAAGACTGCACATCGTCGACGTCGAGGCGCTCGGATTGCGCAGCGTTCTTCGCCAGATCACCACGCAACAGGTGACGATTACATACGTTGTACCAGCCCTGGTGCGCGCACTGATCAACGCAAGCCGGCCAGGCGATCTCGACTCGCTTCGCATGATCCGCATCGGCGGGGAGAAGGTCCTGTGGACCGATATCGCGCTCGTTCGGCGAGCGATACCACCGGGTTGCTTCATCCAGGTCAGCTATCTGTCGACGGAAACCACCGGCACCCAGTGGTTTCTTCCCAAGCAATGGCGAGAGGACGGCGTCAGCGTTCCTGTTGGCTACCTGCTTCCCGGCATATCGTACGCCGTGGTCGACGAAAGTGGGAAGCCCGCCCAGCAGGGTGAAGTCGGCGAACTGGTAATCAAGAGCAGGTACGTCATGCTCGGATACTGGGAAGACGGACGGCTTTCTCCGGCATCGCCCTCCCCGGATGACCCAAAGTCTCGCATCTATCAGACCGGCGACCTCGTCATCGTGGATACGCACGGACTGATGCGGATCGTTGGACGGAAGGGACGCCAGCTCAAGATCAATGGCCAGCGCGTTGAGCCGGCCGAGCTCGAGAGTGCGTTGCGCAAGCTCACCTATGTGAAGGACGCTGTCGCCGTCGTGACGGACGCGAACGAGCTGGTCCTGTTTGCATCGCCGGCCGATCCGCCAAAAGCGCACTTCAGGACCGACGTTCGCAACAGCATCCGGCAGGCTGTTCCTGCGGCTTTGCATCCGACCAGGCTGCACGAGATACAGGAGATGCCGCGCCTTCCAGGAGGTAAGATCGATCACGCCAAGCTGAAACTGCTCGATCTCGAGAGCAAAACGACCTCGCCCGCGCCTGTGCCGACGATGCAAGGAATGGCCGAGGCCAACAGGATCGTGCAGCAGGTGTGGACCAGTATCCTCGGCGTGCCGGAAGCTGCCGGACGCTGGGATGAGGCCGGCGGCGATTCCCTAAAGCTCCTGCGCTGCGTCATGGATATCGAAGACCTCATCGGCCGCGAAGTCAGCATGGAAGCGTTCACGGTCGATATGAGCGCCGAAGACATGATCCGGGCTATCGCGACGGTGGAGCCACCGGTGCGGCAGCGTCTCAACGACCAGATTCTCCCAGGTCTTGTCATACTGCCCGGCTCCATGGGCTATGGCCCGAGCATGGCCGCATTTGGCGCTCAGCTCGGCAAGGTGGCGCGGGTGATTCCGATTCGCTATCCAGATCTGAGCTGGAGCCTCGCGGGACGCGATTCCGTGCAGGAGATGGCCGCGATGGCCGTCGAGCAGATCAATGCAGCCCAACCACGCGGCGACGTCCGAATGATCGGCTATTCCCTGGGCGGCGGCGTCGCCTTCGAAGTCGCAAGCCGGTTGATCGAACAAGGTCGTGCCGTCAAATTCCTGGGCATCCTCGACACCAATGTCGGCCCTCGCAGAGCAAATCACCGAGAAGCCCTCTCTCGCACGCTACAGCGGATTCGATCCCATCGAGTGACGATCTACCGCATGTTCTGTCGCTCGGTGGCGAAGTTCGCCGCTCGCTTGGGCCAGGAGGCTCGATTCTGCAGGCTCATCGACACCATTACATGGCCCCGCCTGGCAAACACGCGCTTCATGCTCAGGCTCGAGCTCGAGGAGATTCTCCGGATGCGCGCGTTCGGACGCTGGGTCGAGGATGCCAAGCCTCGTCTGGCCATCAAGGGAACTGTCTTTGCCTGCCATCGGCCTGGCGTGACGCCGCGCCTCGGATGGGACTCCCTGTTTGAAGAACTGGACGTGATTCCGATCGCCGGGGGACATCTTGATCTGGTGGTCGAGCCCCACCTCTCGATCAATCGCCCCGTCATCGAGCGCGCGATCGGGGCGTCCTGCTCCTGATCCACAACACAATGCTTTTTGAGGGGTCGGTCCTGCCCACCACAGGACAGCACGGGGAGATCACGCGGGTTCGGCTCAAACCTGGCTCGAACCCGCCGTCTCGCGCTTGGGGGTGCCGCGTACGATCATCAGGGCCGCAGGTAGCTCCAGCCCTGCTCCTGAAGCTCCATCAGGCGAACAACCCCGGATTTGGTGACCTTCGCCTGCGTGATGAGAGGCACTTCTTTGCCCTCATTCTTGGTCATGTTCTCTCGTGTATTTCCGCAGGCCGAGAACGTAAGCTCGGGCGTTGTTTCGGTCATCATTTTGATGCGCCCCTTCACGGGCGAGGTATCGTCTCGCAGCATGTGCAGTCCTGGCCCGTAAGCGACGACTTCGACTTCGACCTTTTGACTGAGGTCGCCGTAGTGCTGAACGACGTTGCTGACGTTGTTGAGAGCGAGATTCATGACGGCCGGATCGTTGACGTCGACATGGATGACAAGTCGATGCGGCGGCTGCTTCCGAGGTGTCGCAACACCCATCTTGGCATTTGCGTTCCTGGCGGCAGTGCCGGGATTCTTGGTGGAGAGGGTGGTTTGCGCAGAACCGCGGGTTTCGATGCCGCTAATGAGAACCAGTCCGACAGCCGCCACGCCGGCAAAAATGGCAAATGATCTGCTCATGACTGTGCTTCCTGCGTGTGTGACGAAGCGTGCACGTCGCAAGCTATTTAAGCGCAACCGTGGGGGCAAGCAGCTTTGGCCAAAGCTCCGCCCGATCTACTTAATTCCCATTGTCGGCGCACTACTCCGTTTTGGCTACCGCAACTGCGACATCGACATCGCGTCGATGAAAGCGCCGTCATAAACGACATGCCATGATCGCTACCAAGCATCATGATCCCTACCAAGCTACCAAGCATCATGGTCCCTACCAAGCAGTTGGGCGTCGCAATGGGGGTACACGGATTCGACTTGTCGAAAGGAACAGCCGTCGCGCTGAGCAAAGCTGCGCGCCGGCCCAGGCACCGGCAATTTGCGTTCCGCGAACTCGGATTGTTCGACATCGCTGACGGCTCGCGCGCATGCGACAGAGCCGGCCGGCTCATGGTGGTTCTGATCACCTGCTTTCTGCCGGTTCTGACAGGAACTGCCGATGCCAAATCCCAGGACGTTGGCGACCGGGGTGCCTCCTACATCACACCGGCGATGCTCGATCTGTGCAGATGTACGCGCGGACCAGAGCAGATCGATGGGATTAAACAAAGGCTGAAGCTCGTCCAACGCGCGGACGAGGCGCGACCCGCCGCGACACAGCCCGCTGGAAGCAGGCCCGCCGCGACCGGACCGCGCGGAGCGAAGACCGCGACCGAGCAGCCCCGCGCGGCTGCCGATGCCCCTGCGCAGGACATGACGTCTACGCCGCCCCCGGTGTCAAATGCGGCTCAAGCAGCTTCCGAGACGGAGCGGCTCAACCAGAACCTGTTGCTGGATCAGGAGCGGCAACGAGCGAACAAGCTTGCGCGCGAATTGGCTGCGGCTCGAGTGGAGCTCGACGCGGCGCGGCAGACCCAGACGCACACTGTCCGCGCCATGGAGATTGGTATTCAGCAAACGCAGGCGCTCGAACAGGAGCGGGAAAAGACCGATCATCTGTCACGTGAGATCTCCTTCCTGAAGGCGGAGCTCGACGTCGCAAGGGTTGCGGCTTCAAAGGCTATGCAGGCGCCCGAACCCGAACCGAAGCAGGAGCGTCCGGTCGACCGACGGAATGGGGCCAAACGCTTTGCCCTCCAGCTTGCCTCGCTTCGCTCGGAGCTTGAGGCCTCGCGCAACGCAGCATCCGAAGCCACGAAGTCTGCCGCGGCGGAGGCCGCACAAAGGCAGGCTCTCGAGCGCGAACTAAAGCAGGAGCAGGACAAGACAGAAGCCCTGATCAGCGAACTCGGCCCCCTTCGGAACGCGGCCTCCGAGACCGCGAGGGGCGGCGCTGCAGATGTCGATCAAAAGCTGGCGCTGACACGCGAGCTCGAGAAGCAGCGGGACAGAGCTGAGAGCGCGGACCGTCAGCTGCAGTCCCTTCAGGCTGAACTCCGTGCAGCGCAAACCGCGAGCTCTGAGTTGGGTGCGGCCCGAGCTGCAGACGCCGAGCAAAAACTGGCACTGAAACGAGAGGTCGAGAAGCAGCGGGACAGAGCTGAGAACGCGGACCGCCAGCTGCAGCCCCTTCAGGCTGAACTCCGCGCAGCGAAAACCGCGAGCTCTGAGTTGGCTGCGGCCCGAGCTGCAGACGCCGAGCAAAAACTGGCACTGAAACGAGAGGTCGAGAAGCAGCGAGACAGAGCTGAGAACGCGGACCGCCAGCTGCAGCCCCTTCAGACTGAACTCCGCACAGCGAAAACCGCGGGCTCTGAGTTGGCTGCGGCCCGAGCTGCAGACGCCGAGCAAAAACTGGCACTGAAACGAGAGGTCGAGAAGCAGCGCGACCGAGCTGAAAGCGCGGACCGCCAGCTGCAGCCCCTTCAGGCTGAACTCCGTACAGCGCAAACCGCGAGCTCCGAGTTGGCTGCCGCCCGAGCTGCAGACGCCGAGCAAAAACTGGCACTGAAACGCGAGGTCGAACAGCAGCGCGGTCGCGCGGACGCTCTCGCGCGCGAGGCGGCGTCGCTGAAGGATCAACGCGACCTGGCGCGGGCTGAAACGTCGGAGGCTGCACGAACCGCCGAGGCCGCCGCAAAGACCGCAGCCAAGCGCGAAAAGGAACAACCGGGCAGCGGCGCGGCAACGCTCCCAACGTTCGCATCCGTCCGGGATCATCTGGCCGCATGGAATGCCTCCGCGGTTGTGGCGGCGCCATCGCGTGAGCCCACCGGCCGCGCACCGAGCCAGAGCAGCCTCCGGCCCGCCGCTTCGCCTCCGCCCGCGCCATCTGCCTCCGCCCCGACGCAACCGAGCGCGCAGATCACAAAGGGGGCTGCCCTGCCCGGTGCCGACTCCAAGGCCATGGCCTCGGTGGAGCGACAGGCCGCCGCGAGCGGAGTACCGCGCCCCCGCTTGCGAACGAGGAGCGACTGCTCGCGCGCGCCAGCGCATTGTTGCGGCAGTCCGACATCAACGGTGCCCGCGGCTTGCTGGAATACGTGCTTGGACATGGCAGCGCGCAAGCAGCCTTTATGCTGGCCGAAACTTACGATCCTCACGTACTGCAATCTTGGGACGCTCGCGGCGTCGCCGGCGATTCCGCGAAGGCGCGCGAGCTGTATGAACGAGCCCAGGCCGGCGGCATTCGAGATGCAGAAGGACGGATCAAGGGGCTCAAATAGCTGCTGGAGCGAGCCTCGGAAGCCAGACCAGAGAATGGAGAGGCCCCATGTCATTGAGTAAGCTCGCGTTCACGGTCGCATTGGCACTGGTCGGCCTGCAGCTTGCTGCCAATGCCCAATCTCGCTCGCCGCGCGACCCGCCGGCGCCGACCGCGCCGCGGAATGCCGATACGGCCGCAAAGGAACGTATCAATGCATGGACGGTGGGACTCGCCGGAGGACTTATCGAGGGCGCACCGCTTCGGCTCGCCGCAGAGATCGCACGCGTCGCCAACGAGGAGGACAAGCTTCACGTCATTCCGATCGTGACGACCGGCGCGACCGAGAACGTCAATTCGCTGCTCTATCTCAAGGGCGTTGATGCCGCGATCATCAACATGGATGCCCTTGACGAGTACAAGGCGCAGGTTCCGTCGATCGAAAAGCGCATCGTCTATGTTCTCAACCTCTTCCCGGCCGAGCTGCACGTCTTCGTGCGTCCCGAGATCAAGTCGCTCGACGACCTCAAGGGAAAGAAGGTCAATTTCAACACCCAGGGTACGGCAGCCGCATATTCTGGTCCGCTGATCTTCAGTCGGCTGGGACTGAACGTCGAAAAAATGTTCATTCCCCACCAGGTCGCATTGCAGCAGATGAAGAGCGGCGAAATCGCAGCGGTCGTCTTCATCACATCAAAGCCGGTCGACGCCTTCTTGAAAGGACGTTGGGATGATGGCTTCAAGTTCCTGCCGATCGAATACGACCCCAGATTTGAAGACTATTATCTTCCGTCGTCCCTCGATTCAAAGGACTATCCAAACCTCGTGCCGGCGGACAAGCGGGTCGCGACCATTGCCGTCCCGACGATTCTTGCGGCCTACAACTGGCAGCCGCAGACCGATCGCTATCGGCGCATGGTGCGCTTTGTTGACCACCTGTTCGGACGGCTCGACCGGCTGCAATCCGCTGGCTTCGATACAAAATGGAAGGACGTGAATCTCCGCGCCAGCGTCCCCACTCTTGCCCGGTTTGGTCCGGCGCAGGAATGGCTCGATCGCTCGCCCAGCGCGACAGTCGGACTATCGCGATGAAGCGAACCGGTACCCTTGCGGCCGTCTTGCTCGTGGGTACCGGTCATCTAAGCTGCACGCAAGCCGGCAACACGCCAGATCGTTCGAGGGCATGTACGCAGTTTCAGGGAATGGAGCACATGACTTGCGTCGACGAGCAGATTGGGGAAGCACCTGAGCAGTCCTTCCAAGCTCCGCCGCAAAGTCCCAACTGGATCTTGAGCGAAACGACATCACCGGTGGACCACAAGCCGCAGATCTCCGCCCGGACCACCGCGCGAGCCGGCGCGAAGGATGGGCCCTCGTCGCTCGCCATTCATTGTCGCGCCAATCGGACCGAGGTCTTGCTCTCCGCCGCGAGTTCCTGGACCAAAACTCCAGGCACCGACATAAGGGTCGTATTCCAGATCAATGATCAACCGCCTGTCGATCAACGCTGGAGGGTTGCTGATGGCGGACGAAGTCTCACCTTTCCGGGCGACGCCGTTCGCTTCATCAACTCCATGCCAGGGGTGGGCCGGCTTCTGACGAAAGTGTATGCTGGAACGGCTGCGCCCTACGAGGAAACATTTGAACTGACAGGTCTGGACGCCGTTCGCCGGCGATTTGCAAAGGTCTGCACCTGGCCGCCCAGCTGAATAGCCGCAAGTCGGGCTGAACGGCTGACAGGGAGGACGTCACGCGTGAGGTGTGAATGCGATGAGCGAGACGATCAATGTAGCCGAGGCTTACGAGCGAGGACGTACCCAGTTCATGGGAATCGAACTGCAGGTTGCTCCCGGCGCGCTGGTGCCTCGGCCGGAGACGGAGTTACTTGGCAGGACCGCGGTTGAAGCACTGCGCCGAGCACACCTCCCCTCGCCGCGGATCGTCGACATGTGCTGCGGCGCCGGCAATCTTGCATGCGCGATCGCGCTCAATATTCCCGACGCTCGCGTCTGGGCGAGCGATCTGACTGACGGATGTGTCGAGCTCGCGCGACGCAATGCCGCGAGCCAGGGCGCCGAGACCCGCATCACCGTGCTCCAGGGCGATCTGTTCGAAGCTCTCGCAGGCCTGCAACTCGAGCAAACCATCGATATGATCGTCTGCAACCCACCCTATATCTCGGAATCCCGGCTCAAAGGCGATCGCGCCTCTCTACTCATGAACGAGCCGCGCGAGGCATTCGCCGCCGGGGCCCTACGGACTGAGCATCCATATGCGCGTTACAAAAGACGCACCTCGCTACTTGCGGCCGGGAGGACTGCTGTTGTTCGAGGTGGGTCGCGACCAGGATCGACAGGTGGCAACCCTGCTCGAACGCAACGACGCTTACGAGAATGTCAGCGTGGTCTTGGACTACGCGGGCGCCGGTCGCGTCGTCATGGCGTACGCGAAGGGATAGCCGGATTCGAGCACTTCCTCCACAATGATCGTTGGCATTGCAGCGTAGCACCCTGAACCCAGCGGCCCTCGCACGGGCCGACCAGCCACAGCCTACACGTTCTCAGCTCTCCCGCATCCCGCGCCGGATCGCGTCCGTGATCGGCTGGGTCAGATAAGCAAGAATTGTGCGTTCTCCGGTTGCGATCAGGACGTCGGCCATCATGCCCGGCTTGAGCTTCTCGCGGACTTTGTCGGGGAATTGCGTCACCTGGACCGAGACTTTCACCTCGTAATAGGGCTGATGGGTGACATCGTCGCGCGTGGCGTCGGCCGAGATCGAAAGAACCTCGCCGACAGCGATCGGGGTGGAGCGCGCCTTGAACGAGGGAAGCCGCACCTCGGTCGGAAGGCCGAGCTGGACGTGGTTGATATCAAGTGCCGACACCCTTGCGGCCACCACGAGAACGTCGTTGTCCGGCACGATCTCCATCAGCACGTCGCCCGCCTTGATCACGGCACCGATCGTGTGAAGCTTGAGGTTCACGATCCGCCCCGATCGCGGTGCGCGTACTTCCATCCGCGCCAGAACATCGACCGCGACGCGCAGCTTCTCACGCGCATCAGCAAGCTGGGCGCGCGTGTCGGTGAGCTTCCCGGTCGCTTCCTCCAGCACCTTCTGCCCGACCTGATCGATCTGGAGCCGCGACTCGTCGATGATGCGGCCATAGCGAGCGATATCCGCTTCATATGCGCCGATCTTGCCCTCGAGATCGGCTCTGGAGCGCTCCAGCGTGGCGACGCGCGCGAACGGTACGATGCCCTGATCAACGAGCGGCTTGAGCTTGGTGTATTCCTGACTGACACTGTCGAACTGCGCGCGCGCGCCCTTGTTCTGCGCGGTATTCCCCTGGATCTGCCGCTGCGCCTGCGCGATACGTTCCTCGAGGATCGAGATCTCGATCTTTCGTGCAGCGCGACGTTCATCGAAGCGCCGCTTCTGATCACCCATTGCGCGTATCGCGTTCGGATCGGACGTCTTCTGGAGCAGCTCGGTCGGAAACGTGATGCTGTCCTTGCCTTCGGATTCCGCCTGTAGGCGCGCCTCCTCGGCAACCGCCGAGTACACCGCCGAGCGTGCGATCTCTTCCTTGGCCCGCTCCTGGGTCGGATCGAGCCGCAACAGGACCTGACCTTCCGCGACATGAGAATCGCCTGTGACCAACAGGTTCTGGACGATGCCACCCTCGAGATGCTGCACCACCTTACGGTCGCTCTCGACAACGACGGAGCCGGGGGCCACCACGGCACCGTCGATCGATGCGAGGGCGGTCCAGCCGCCAAATACGCCGAAGGTCAGGAAGACGACCAGGAAGCCTCGCCGCGCGGGGGTCTGCCAATCGCCCGACGGATCCTCATCGTTGCCCATTGCCCCCCGGGGCCACAAGGTCGGCAGTTTCGCCTTGGCAAGATCGACCAGCTTGGCAAGATCTACCAGCTTGGCAAGATCGACCAGCGACCTTGTCATGGTCTCCGTCTTCGCAAGGAGTTTGCTCGGAGGTCGCGGCTCCTGCGCCACTTTATCTGCTTTGTTGAACTGCTTCAAAAGCTCCGCCAGTTCGTCGTGAAGAGCGTCCGGTCCCCGCCGCAATAGATTATCCATTATTGCCTCGTCGCGTGCGCCTGACGCACTTGATTTGAAAGCTGTGCCGGACGGTGAGCGCCATCGGTTCGATGGTTGCCGTCAGCATGGTGATGACGATCGGCGCGATGATGTTCGGCGGGCTCGCGCACGTCGCGCCGCATCGGCGCAACCGTCTTGCCGAGCAGTGCAGGCAGCATTTCCTCGCGCGTGCCGATTTGCCCAAGCCGTCCCTCGTGCATGAACACGATCTTGTCGACCGCAGCGAGCAGGTTCGGGCGGTGATTGATGATCACGATGGTCACCTTGCTCTGCCTCAGCCGCTGGATCGCATCGGCGAGCGCGCGATCGCCGTCGCCATCGAGATTTGCGTTCGGCTCGTCGAGCACCACCAGCACCGGCTTGCCGAACAGTGCGCGCGCGAGCCCGATGCGCTGCCGCTGACCGCCCGAAAGACCTGCGCCGTTATCCCCGATGACGGTGTCATAGCCCTTGGGAAGACGCTGGATCATCATGTGCGCCGACGCCAGCTGCGCTGCCTCGACGACCGCCTCGTCGGAGGCGTCGTCGCGGAAACGTGCAATGTTGTCACGCACGGTACCGGCGAACAGTTCGACGTCCTGCGGAAGGTAGCCGAGGTTCTGTCCAAGGAAATTGGGATCGAAATGCCTGACGTCGTTGCCGTCGATGCGCACGCAGCCGTGCACCAGCGGCCAGGCGCCGACCAGGGCCCGCGCCAACGACGATTTTCCGGAGCCGGACTGGCCGACCACGGCGACGACTTCGCCAGGGGCCAGCCGGAACGAGACGTCGGCGATGGCCGGCAGTTGCGATCCGGGGACGAGCACCGTCGCCGCCTCGACGGAGATTTCGCCGACCAGGGCCGGCAGCCGTGTCGGCTGTCGCTCAGTCGCGCGGTTCGCAAGCGCGCGATCCAGCCGGGCATATGATGTGCGCGCGGCAACCAGCGCCTTCCATTGCGACACTGCAGCCTCGACGGGCGCGAGCGCGCGTCCCATGATCAGCGAAGCCGCGAACAGAACGCCCCCGGAAATCTCCTGCTGGATCGCGAGATACGCGCCCACTCCCATGATGGCGACCTGAATCGCCATGCGCAGGAATTTGGAGATGGCGAGCAAGGTCCCGCCCCGCTCTCCGGCCGTAGCGCTTTCCAGCAACGCCTGACCATGAGTTACCGCCCAGGCGGCGCGGACCGCGGGTCCCATTCCAAGCGCGCGGATCGCTTCTGCGTTGCGCAGCGAGGACGTCAACCGGTCCAGTGCGTGAAGGTTCTTCGATGCGGCCGCATTCAGCGGCGCCTTCGTAACCCGCTCGTTAAGGAAGGCGAGCGTCAGGATGATGATCGCGCCGATCAGGGCGACCAGGCCGATCAGCGGATGGAGCAGGAAACACATCGCGAGGAAGATCGGCGTCCACGGCACATCCATCAGCGACGTGATGACGCCCCCCGACAGCACCTCGCGCAAGGTGTCGACATCGCGCAGCAGCTGAACATGATGCGAGCTGCTCGTGCTCAGCGCCTGCCCGAGCGCGGTTTCGAACGTCTCGCCCGAGACGAACCGGTCGAAGCGCAATCCGGTCTGCACGAGAACCCGGCTGCGAAAATGCTCGAGCGTCGCGTAGCTGATGAAGAGCACGAGCGCGATGAGCGAGAGCAGCAGCAGCGTCATCCCGTTTCGGCTCGTGAGCACCCGATCGTAGATCTGCATGGTGTAGATCGGCGACACGAACACCAGCAGATTGATGAAGATGGATAGTCCACCCGCCGCGAGCAGGCCGGGACGTATCCGACGGAAGACATCCGCGAGCGCAGACTGTTTTGCCGAAGCGTGCATGTGCATATCCGGGCCGCCCTTGGCCGGGCGGCGGTAAACGGTTGAAAAATTGCATGCGATCGAGCGTCAAGACGCCCGCATTTCAACATTCCGCCGTGCGCGGAATGGTACCCCGCCTCTCGACCGCCCCGGTGGTCGCGAGGAACTCCCCAGAGTGGACATGCGCGCAGCGCACCGCGCGCATGTCCTTGTCGATGTAGACGACCTACGAGCTTACGAGTGCCACCCGTGATGATCGTTGTGGTGAGACATCAGATCAGCCAGATGCGCTACGAACGAGCCCGTGTCCGTCGTATCCGTCTGCCCCGAACCGGCATCCGCAGTCGTGTTCGACGTCGCAGTGTGACCCCGCCACCAGGAATGATCTCCGGATGCGGACGACGTGCTGGCATTATTGAGCCACTGCGAGAAATCGAGCCCACCACCGTTGTGGTTGTGCCCGCCACCGCCGTTGCCCGCCTGCCAGGACGAACCGCCCCACCAGCCGCCGCCGCCGCCGTGGTGATGACCA
The DNA here is from genome assembly GCF_054061875.1 of Bradyrhizobium sp. S3.7.6. Taxonomy (NCBI): domain Bacteria; kingdom Pseudomonadati; phylum Pseudomonadota; class Alphaproteobacteria; order Hyphomicrobiales; family Nitrobacteraceae; genus Bradyrhizobium; species Bradyrhizobium sp. S3.7.6. Next base: position 6,724,667 of record NZ_JBSSEQ010000001.1, read on the forward strand.
CCCCAGCCGCCAGTATCCGTCGAACCGCCGGTTGACGGATCAGTCGTTCCGTCCGAGCCCGAGACGGGAGGGGTGCCTCCGGTGCTACCGCCAGCATCGGCAACCGGCGGCGTGGAGCCGTCCGTGCCGGTGCTACCGCCACCGTCCGCAACCGGCGGCGTGTTGCCGCCCGTGCCGGTGCTACCGCCAGCGTTGTCAACCGGCGGCGTGCTGCCGTCCGTGCCGGTGCTACCGCCAGCGTTGTCAACCGGCGGCGTGCTGCCGTCCGTGCCGGTGCTACCGCCAGCGTCCACCGGCGGCGGCGTGTCGGTCACCGGATCGGTAACAGGCGGAGCGGTCGCGCCCCCCGTGCCATGGCTCGTATTGTGCGCAAGGAACACCTGCTGCAGTGCCGGCAAATTCTCGAGCGCAGTGTCGCCATTCTGCGATCCCCACGCGTAAGCATAGTCAAAGGCCGGATTGGGAACGAGGTCCGCCCAATGATCGATCATTGCCTGCTCTTGCGCGGCAGTCGGCACAGCGACCTTGCTGCCGGTTTCGGTGGACCAGCCGCCACCGCCGAACGCCTGATAAACCGGAACGATGGAGTCGAGCGGGATTCCGGCTTGCTCAGCGGCAGAGACGTACTTGTCGATCGTGCTGAGGTCGACGTTCGGACGGTCCGTCCACACCGGATACCAATCGAGACCGAAGTAGTCGATGTGGGTGTTCGCCTGGTTGTAGCTGTTCATGTAGTTCGGATCGTCCGATGATCCAGTGTTCATCAGGACGGTGAACGTCTTGGCCCCGGGATCGTGCTGATGAATCCAGTCGGATTCAGCCTTCAGATCCGCGGGGTCGGCTTGCGGTCCCCACTGACCGGTCAGATCAGGCTCATCCACAAGGTAGAAGCCGAACACTTTCGGATTGTTGAGGAACGGCGTCACCTGGTCGATAAAGTCCTGAGTCACGCCGTGGTACTGATCGAGCCAGACCAGACCCTGCACACCGTCGGGCAGTGCATTCACCTGGTCGACATACTGGACATCTGCGAGATTAAAGCCAGCTTCAGCTGGTGCGAAGTTACCTTGCGAGTCCAGACCCCCGCCCGCAGCGTAGTGTAATGTTGCCAATGATATTCCCCTGTCAGTGTTGAAAGCCCCCAGTGACCTGTAGGTCTGAGCGCCCGACAACCGATCGTGCGTCCCACCGAGGTGAACGTATGTTTACGTTTGAGGCAGGAATCTCCGTTCCATTGGGCGTAACCAAGGGATTATTGTGCTGAAAGTTTGCACAACAACGCGCCAACGCTGATCGCCGGATCTGCGGGAAAACTTGTTTTGAAAGACGATTCAACGATATGCGGCCAATCGAGGCCGAGAAGATCAATGTTGAATCTGGCACAACGCCGACGAAATTGTTCAATGCCGGTAGCGGGCAGCAAACCGGATTGATGTCCGTGGATTACCTCCGATGACGGATGTTCTCATCGAAGCGTTTCCGTTGTTCAGTAAAGGGCGTGGCGCAAATAGAGAGAAAATCCAAGCGGATCAGCGCTCCTGTGAGCCGGTATTTTAGCACCAAAGGCGAGCTCGTTTGCGGGGGCAATTGCGAATCGCGGAAGTATTAGGCGCTGGGTTGCCTTGCCGCTCTTTAGCACCGTGGCTGGAGAGCTCTTTTTGATAGCGCACGCGAAGCGAATTTGTCCCACCCGTTCGCTGTGCCGCGCGCTGGCGATTTTTCGAGTAGAATCAGCTCATTTGCTGCCGAGGACGTCATGTCAGGGTCGGCCCAAACGAACGTCAAGTTTCCGCCGGGTTCACGAATTCAGGTAAAGCCGGCAGCCGGTCCTCGCTTATCTGGAAAGACCGGGACCGTGGTTGGGGCCGGATACTATCCGAAGAGCCTCCGCGTCATTCTGGACGGATCGAAGGGACCAATTACTCTTCACGTGGACTACGTGGCCATGATCGACACGTGAAGCGGGCGCAGCGTTCACGGCCCCACTTGCGGCAGAAGGCGCTCTTCAACGACGCGTTTTGAGTTACTCCAGAAGTATAGCCGGCCCCTGATCCAGCATTGGGCCGCTCTTTTGACCCATTTCAGCCAATCTTTGTTAGTTGCTCGTTGCTCGGGGCAGGATCCATCAATCCCGGAGCCTGCGATGTTCAAGCAAGTTATTTCTGCGTGCTGCCTCGTTGTGATCACCTCGCTCAATTCCGATGCACGACCCTATCGCATGCAGCACGCCTCTGAATGCAACGTCACCATGCCATGCGACTTCTCGAACTACGCGCAAATCCCGAACCAGCGAAGAGAGGTGCGAGACTCATTGCAGATACACCGAACCAAACAACTCTCCGTCGTCGCCAATACAAATATTGCGGCGTCTGATAGTCCCGTCAGCACTCGGATCGTTGGCGGCCGCCCCGCGGGCTGCCCCTCCTCATTCTGCGGTTGTGCCGCAGCCCTGCGCCTGTTTGGTCGCATCGTTCCGGAATTGAATCTCGCGGCAAACTGGCTGAGATTTCCGCGTACGTCGCCAGCACCAGGAATGGTCGCGGCAAGACGCGGGCACGTTTTCGTCCTCGAGCAGCACATCGGGGGCGACGTTTGGATGGCGTACGACGGCAACTCAGGTGGACGCGCAACGAGAATACACGCGCGTTCTTTGAGGGGGTACACGGTTGTGAATCCGCGCGCGACGCTGACTTGAATTTAGCCCTTTATCGAATCGGCAACACGGTTGCCAAGCACCGGCATGCTTTCACCGGGACAGCGGCAATCTCTCGTCGCTGAGGCGCCGTTATTCTCTCCGGTCGAAACACGATCTAATGGCTCAACGCAATCATATTGGTTGGTCGGGGAGCTGGAGGCAAATGTGCTGGCGGCACCGATCGGCGGCCGTCAGCCCGACACCGTCAGGCGACGACAGATCTCGCGCTCTCCCGCTCTCGCATCGCTCCCTCGATAGCCTTCTCAAGGGCAGCCTGATCGAACGGCTTCGACAGGCGGCGCAGATTGGAACGCGCGTCGATGGGAAGCTCCGCATATCCGGTGCTCAGGAGGATGACCGTACCGGGACGCTCCACGACCACGGCTTCAGCAAGCTGCAGGCCGGTCATGACCGGCATCGCATAGTCGGTGACGACGAGTTCGATGGTCTGCGTGCGGCGGAGGAGATCCAATGCCTCTTCGCCCGAGCGTGCCTCGACCACTGCATGCCCGAGATCCTCCAGCATTGCCGCCGTATTCTCCAGCACGAGAGGGTCGTCGTCGACCAGAAGCACGGAAAGCCGGTGGTCGGCCCGAAGCATGGGTGCCGGGGACTCCGCTCGCGGCGCTGGCACCGCGGCCTCCTCCTCAGCCACCGGCAGTCAGATCTCGGCCGTCGTGCCCACTCCAAGGCGGCTCTTCAGGACGAGCCTGCCGCCGGACTGCTCGGCGAGGCCGTGAACCATCGATAGTCCGAGCCCGGTGCCTTTGCCGATACCCTTCGTCGTAAAGAACGGCTCCTGAGCGTGCTTCAGCGTTTCCTCGTCCATGCCGCAGCCCGTGTCGCTCACCGAGAGCGCCACGTAGCGGGGAGCGCCAGCTTCGTGTTGCTCGTCTCTGGCGGAGATGGTTATCAGGCCACCGGCCGGCATCGCATCACGCGCGTTTACGGCGAGATTGAGGATGGCCAGTTCGAGCTGGTTGGCGTCAATCTTTACGTTTGGCAGGTCCAGCGGAAAGAGTGTGTCGATACGGACGCCTGCCTCGAATTTCAGCAGTGACGCCATGCCCCGCACCAGTGCGGCGATATCGACGACAGCCGGCTTGAGATCCTGTTTGCGAGCGAAGGCGAGCAAGCGCTGGGTTAGCAGTGCGCCCCGCTGCGCGCCTTGCATCGCGTTGTCCACGAGACGCTGTATCTTCGGATCGTCTGTTTGCAGGCGTTTTTTCAGGAGCTCGAGGCTGCCGAGAACGGCGGCGAGCAGGTTGTTAAAATCGTGGGCCACGCCGCCGGTGAGTTGACCGATGGTCTCCATTTTCTGCGACAGCGTCAGCGCTTCGCGTGCCCGATCCAGCGCTTCCTGTGCCCGTCTCCTCTCGCTGATGTCGCGCACGATCTTGGCAAACCCGGTGATCAAGCCGCTTTCGTTCCGTACCGCGACCAGGGTTGCCTCTGCCCAGAAGCGGCTGCCATCCCGGCGCACGCGCCAGGCTTCCACTGCTGACTTGCCGTACCGCTCCGCCTCCAGGAGAGCACGTGCTGGCGCCCCGGAAGCGCGGTCTTCGTCGGTATGAAGGATCGCGTAGCTGGTCCCTACGATGTCGTCGCCGTAACCCATCAGCCGGCGCGCCCCGAGATTCCAGTTTCCGACGGACCCATTCGGCTCGATCATGAACATGGCGTGATCGGCGATGCCCTCCACCAGGAGCCGAAAGCGTTCTTCACTTCGCCTCAGCGCGCTGGCCTCGCGTTCGGCGCGCTCCGCCGAGGCCCGATCATAGACGGCAGCGGCAATCCCAATGCTCAGGATCAAGATGGTGGCGCCGGCGAGCAGAAATGCCAGCGGCGCCCGACCCACGAAATGTCCAGCGTGTCCCGCCATGGTGTTCGCAGGCTCGAACGAGGCACCTTCCATAGCTGCGTAATGCATGCCGGAGATCGCGAGACCCATGACAAGTCCTGCGAAAAGTCGCTGCGTCGCGTTCGTCTTGCGAAAGGCAAGCCAGAGCGCCACGACCGAAGCGCACATCGCGATCACGACCGAGAGCACGACCCACCGAGGATCGTACGCGACGGATGCCGCCATTCTCATCGCGCTCATGCCCGTATAGTGCATGCCGGATATGCCAAGCCCCATCGCCAGGCCGGACACCAGGAGCGCCTGCGGGCGTCTTCCGACCACGGCAAAGGCCGCGGCCGCGACAACAATGGGGACGACAAGCGATAGAAAGGTGAGGAATGGATCGTAGGAGATCTCGACCCCGGGCAGCCTGAAGGCCAGCATGCCGACGAAATGCATGGACCAAATGCCGCCGCCCATAGCGGTGGCCGCGGCTGCAAGCCAAGCCGGACGAGCCCGCCCAGACGCGGCACGCATCCGGGTCGCGAGGTCGAGCGCTGTGTAGGAGGCGAGCGCGGCGATCAGGATCGACAGCGCCACAAGAACGGGATCGTGAGAGGCCGTATGGTGATTCATTTCCACCAGATGGTAATGGAAATCCGGGGCAAATTCACCCTAGGTCGAATAGCGGCGGCGGGATCGGGGCCCGGCCGGCCGCGATCCGTGGCACCCTGTCGGCAAATTCAAGCTGGATCCAGCCGCCAGGGGGCTGTTTCCGCCCCACCTCCCTTGGGGATTTGAACCGGACCAGGCCTGTGCTGGGTCAGGCTCCATGCACGGACCAAGCGGAGGATCGTGCCCCTCACGCACCGCCCTTCAAATTGGGCAAGCCGGCCGCCTATTGCACCGCGAAGCCAATTGCGCCGCAACATTCAAAATGAGACTGCCCGTCAAGCCGCACGACGCGCCCATACGTGCACTGCATCCGACTTCGGTTAGCCTTCGTTCAACAGCCGGGCGCCTTTCGGGAGCCACGGCGCCGCGCCAATTCAGCGAAAAATTTGGCCATAGAGGGAGGAATGAAATGTTGAAATGCAGTGTGGGACTGATCGCGCTAAGCAGCCTTTTCCTTTCAGGCGCGGCAATCGCCCAGGAAAAGATCAAGGTCGGCGTCACCGCAACGCTGGAAGGCACCTACACGGTGCTCGGCGAGGACGGCATGCGCGGCCACCAGACGGCGCTCAATGTGCTTGGCAAGAAGGTCGGCGACAAAGAGCTTGAATTCATCGTTGCTTCGACCGACGCGACGCCGGATTCCGCGGTGCGCGCCGTGCGCAAGCTGATCGAGCAGGATAAGGTGCAGATCCTGTTGTCGCCGCTCTCCGGCGACGAGGGCATTGCGGTCAAGAACTTCGCCAAGACCCATCCCGAGTTGACCTTCATCAATGCGGCATCCGGCGCGCAAGAAACCACCTATGTCGATCCCGCTCCGAACTTCTTCCGCTACAACATGGACGGCGCGCAGTGGCAGGTGGGCCTCGGCCAATACGCCTATGAAACCAAGAAATATCGCAAGATCGCGACCGTCGGCGAGGACTATTCTTTCATCTACACCCAGGTATTCGGCCTCGTGCTCGAATTCTGCGGCGCCGGCGGCCAGGTCACCAACCGGCAATGGGTGCCGCTCGGCACCAAGGATTTTGCCTCCGTCATCGCGGCGCTGCCCGACGATGTCGATGCGATCTATCTCGGCCTCGGCGGTGCGGATGCCGTCAACTTCCTGAACCAATACCAGCAGGCCGGCGGCAAAGCGCATCTGATGGGCGGCTCCATCATGATCGACCAGACCATCCTGTCCTCGAAAGGCAACGCAAAGAACGCGCTGGTCGGCACCATCGCGGCGAGCGGCCAGGCCGACACCTGGGAGGATCCGGGTTGGCAGAAGTTCGTGAAGGCGTATCAGGACGCGTTTCCACCCAACAAGCGCTTCCCGAGCCCGTCGCTTCTTGCGACCAACTACTACGGCTCGACTATGGCGCTGATCCTCGCGCTCCGTGAGGTCAATGGCGATCTTTCCAACAACCAGGCCAAGTACAAGGAGGCGCTGGCCAAGATCGAGATCGACGCACCGAACGGCAAGATCAAGCTTGACGCCAACCGCCAGGCGATCGGCACCAACTTCGTCACCGAGGTCGTCGATGACGGCAAGGGTGCGCTGTTCAGTAAAGTCGTGAAGGTGATCCCGAACGTGAACCAGACGCTCGGTTACGATCCGGCGGTGTTCGCCAAGATCGGACTGCCGAGCCGTACGGTCCCGGAATGTAAGAAGTACTGACGCATTCACCGTCGCTCGTTTCGCATGCTCTCCGGCAACCGGGAGCGATTTGCAGGCGCGATATCTTGCGCTCTTGCAATCTCGCCCCGGTTGTTGAACGCTGACTGAAAAGACAAGAACATTCAGGAGGGAAGGCATGAGCCGGGCGCTTGCCGTCTTTCACGGCCGGTTCGGTCGGGCGACGGTCTATCAGTTGAACCGCCCCTTCAACGTGCACGCACATCGCGAAGGTCATCTGATCTTCCATGTTGGCGGCCTGTCCGCATGCATCGACGTCTGTAACGGGCACTACGACCTTACGGAAAGCTCCATCGTTGCGGTCAATCCCTGGGAGCCTCACAATTTCCTGCCGTCCGATCTCGACGGCGGCGCGATCTTCTTCGTGCTCTACGTCAATCCGGAATGGTTCGCGCCCGACGCGCCCGGTGCCGACCGCCTGCGTTTCGGCCGCACCCAGTTCAAGCGCACGGTCGCACTCGACAAGCACATCAGACGAACCGCAGCACTTGTGTGCGGCGCACCGTCACTCTCCAGCCTCGATGCCGAGCTGCGGCGGCTGATCGACATCTGCTACGACGAAAGTTGGCAGCAGGCCGAGATCGCCCGTGACGCACGCACGGCTGGCGCCGTCACCGACTTCCGCGTGCGCAAATGCATCAAGCTGATGTCGGAAAGTCCGGGCGCCGAAATGGAGCTCGACACGATCGCGCGCGAATCCGGCCTGTCGCGACCGCATTTCTACCGGTTATTCCGCACCCAGACCGGCGTCACGCCGCATCTCTACCTCAACACCCTGATCATGGAACAGGCGCTGGAAGCCCTTGTCGCCGGCGAAGCACCGATCGCCGACATCGGCTTCGACCTCGGCTTCTCCTCGCAAAGCGGCTTCACACGCTTCTTCACCGCCAATGTCGGGATGGCGCCGACCGATTACGCGCCGCGCCGCCAAGGTTTTGCGGGCCTGACCGCGCGCGAAAAGATACTGACGATCAAACGCTCCCCTTGTGCCCTCGCTAAGATGGTCGGAACGCGATCCCGAAAAGAGGATCGCAAGTCCGGGAGGACGCACGTCCATGGCGAGGTACGCAGCCTACGCAAGGCTGTTCGACCAGCGTTCAAAACATGAGGCAGGGCGAGGTCGAAGCGGCCTGATCGCGCCCTCTTCCCGTTTGCGGGGGCGCGAGGCGGGGATGAGGCAGTTGACATGACGCGCTTCGTCGAACGTCATCCAGCCTGGGCCCTGATCGTGATCATCGCGATCGCGCTTGCACTGTGGCTGACCTTGGCGGTATGGCCGCCCGGACTTGAAGAGGCGATCGGCCGCAAGCGGGTCTTCCTGAACGCCGTGTTCAACGGCATCACGCTCGGCGGCCTCTACTTCCTTGTCGCCAGCGGTTTCACCCTGATCTTCGGCCTGATGCGCAACGTCAACCTCGCGCACGGCTCGCTGTATTTGTTCGGCGGCTATGTCGGCTACGCCATCAGCGCCTCGACCGGCTCCTGGCTCCTCAGCTTCATCGTCGCCTTCATCCTGACGGCGCTGGTCGGCGTCCTGCTTCAGCTCATCGTCTTCCGCCGCATGGAGGGCCAGGACTTGCGGCAGACCATGGTGACGATCGGTCTCTCGATCGTTTTCGCCGATCTCATGCTGTGGGCTTGCGGCGGCGACTTCTATCAGATCCAGACACCGAACTGGCTGATCGGCCCGATCGAGCTGCCGCTGGTCACTGCGGTGAAATCCTCGGGCGAACCGGTCTATCTCCGCTATCCCCTGGTCCGGCTGGTGATCTTCGCCGCGTCCGTCGTGATCGGCCTGGCGATGTGGCTGGCGCTCAACCGCACACGCATCGGCATGATCATCCGCGCCGGTGTCGACGATCGCGACATCCTGGCCGCGACCGGAGTGCGGATCCAGCTCGTCTTCGTGCTGGTCTTTGCGCTCGGTGCCGGGCTTGCCGGCATCGCCGGCGTCGTCGGCGGCACCTTCCAGTCTCTCTCGCCTGGCGAAGACATCCGCTTCCTGCTTGCCTCGCTCGTCGTCGTCATCGTCGGCGGCATGGGCTCGATCCCCGGTGCCGCGCTCGGCGCGCTGATCATCGGCCTCGCCGAACAGCTCGGTTCGGTCTACATCCCGACCTACGCCATCGTCGTGACCTTCCTGATCATGGTGCTGGTACTGGCAGTCCGGCCGCAAGGCCTGTTGGCGAGGCGCTGAGATGTCGCTCGCCCACGACGCCCACGTCACCGTTCGTCCCGCCGCAGCGGCGCAGCGCCCCACCTTGCGCGGATGGCCGGAGATCAACAATCCTGCAGCCTGGATCGTCGCGGCCATTCTCCTGATCATGCCGCTGATCGCCAACGGCTTCTTCCTGATCGAGATCTTTGCGACCACGCTGATCCTCGGCATCATGGCGCTGAGCCTGATGTTCCTCGCCGGCTACGGCGGCATGGTCAGCCTGATGCAGCTCACCATCGCGGGCTTCTCCGCCTATATGGTCGCGGTGTTCGGCGTCAGCGGCAACGCCAATATCAGCCTGGGTTGGCCGTGGTGGCTCGCGGTCCCGATGGCGCTCGCGCTCGCGACCCTGTTCGGCACGCTTGGCGGCGCGCTGGCCGTGCGCACCGAGGGCATCTACACCATCATGATCACGCTCGCGATCGGCGCGGCTTTCTATTATTTCACCAACCAGAACTGGGCGATCTTCAACGGCCATACCGGCATCAACACTGTTGCAACGCCGCATTTCTGGGGCGTCAACTGGCGCGCCGACATTCCCTTCTATTACATCGTGCTCGCGGTCGCTGCGCTGTGCTACTTCGTCGTTGAATACATCTCCCGCGCACCATTCGGCCTGGCGCTGCAGGGTGTGCGCGACAATCCCCGCCGCATGGCGGCGCTCGGCTTCAACGTCAATGCGCACCGCGTCGCCGCCTACGCCTTCGCGTCCTTTGTCGCGGCGCTGGCCGGCGTTCTCCAGGTCTGGAACTACCGGCAGATCTCGCCGGGATCCGTCAGCGTCGGCGCCTGCATCGATATCCTCATCATCGCCGTGGTCGGCGGCATCACGCGTCCCATCGGTCCGTTCATCGGCGCACTGATCTTCGTGCTGTTACGCACCTTCGCGCTCGACTTCCTGGTCAAGCTCGGGCTCGACGGCAACCGCTTCCGGCTGCTGATCGGCCTCGGTTTCCTCGCCATCGTCTTCTGGTCCTCGGACGGCGTGATCGGGCTCTGGCAGAGCTGGCGACAGCGCCAGCGATCCGGCGCGGCCCGTTCAAGCGAACGTCACGGCCGAGGATCTGGTCAAGGATCCGGTCATGGATAGCGTAGCGCAACGCCTCTCAGCCGTCGGCGCCGGCGCGGCGCTGGAGCTTCGCGGCGTGACGCGCCTGTTCGGCGCGCTGGCTGCGCTCACCGACGTCACCATTACCGTGCGCCCCGGCGAGCGGCGCGCGGTGCTCGGCTCGAACGGTGCCGGAAAAACCACCCTGTTCAACTGCATCACCGGCGATTTCCCGCCGTCCTCCGGCACCATCCGTTTCTTCGGCGAGGACGTCACCCACTTCCCGCCCTACGAGCGCATCCGCCGCGGCCTGCGCCGGACCTACCAGATCTCAGCACTCTTTCCTGGTCTCACCGTCCAGGACAACGTCTACCTCGCCTGCCGCGGCGTCTCGCGCGGCCGCTTCTCGTTCCTGCGCCCCGGACAGAACGACGCACTGATGAGCGCGGCCGATAATCTCGTGCAGGCTGTCCATCTCACAGGCGTGAAGGACCAGCGCGTCGCGGAGCTTGCGCATGGCCAGCAGCGCCAGCTCGAGATCGCACTGGCGCTCGCCGGCGCGCCGCGCTTCGTGTTGTTCGACGAGCCGGCCGCGGGGCTGTCTCCGACCGAGCGTGCCGAGCTGGTCGAGATCTTGACCTCGCTGCCGGCGCATATCGGCTACATCATCATCGAGCACGACATGGACGTGGCGCTACGCGTCGTCGAGAGCGTCACGATGATGCACAACGGGCGCATCTTCAAGGAAGGCCTGCCGCAGGAGATCGAGTCCGATCCCGAGGTGCAGGAGCTTTACCTCGGAGGCGGCCATGAATGAGGTCCGCCGCTCGGCCGCCGCCGCCCTCGAAGTCCGCGGCCTCGACGTCTACTACGGGCATTCGCATGCGCTGCAGGGCGTGGACCTGACGCTCGAAGCCGGCGTATTCTCGGTGGTCGGTCGCAACGGCATGGGCAAGACCACGCTGTGCAAGGCGATCATGGGGCTGGTGCCGGTCAGCGGCGGCTCGATCCGCGTCCGCGGCGACGACATCACCCGGCGGCCGCCCGCCCACATAGCCCGGCTCGGCGTCGGCTACGTGCCGCAGGGCCGGCGGCTATGGCGCTCGCTCAGCGTCGACGAGCATCTGCAGCTTGCCGCGGGCCTGCGGCGCGGGGCTTGGACGGTCGAGCGCATCTACGAGACCTTTCCGCGATTGGCCGAGCGCAAGGACCATGGCGGCGGCCAACTCTCCGGCGGCGAGCAGCAGATGCTGGCGATCTCCCGCGCGCTGCTCACCAATCCGCAGCTCCTGATCATGGACGAGCCGACCGAGGGGCTTGCGCCCGTCATCGTCGCCCAGGTCGAGGAGATGCTGGTAGGGCTTGGCGAGGACGGCGACATGTCCGTGCTCGTGATCGAGCAGAACATCGGTGTGGCCACGGCCGTCTCGCGCAACGTCGCGATCATGGTCAACGGCCGCATCAACCGCATCATCGATTCCGCGCGCCTTGCCGCGGACCGGGGGTTGCAGCAGCGCCTGCTCGGCGTCGGCCTCCACGCCGAGCTCGAGCCCGCCGTCGACATGCCGGCGGCAGGCACCGGGGCGAAGGCCGCACCGCAGCCGTCCCGTCCAGGCGGCCCGATCCGTGTCTACATCTCCAACCCGACACCGCCCACCCGCTGGTCGCAGCCGGTCCCGATCGCCCGCATCGAGGCCGCCGCCCGCACGCTCTCGACACAGGTAGCGCGTCTCGACGAGACCGCCCGGCGCCGGCGCGAGCCGGTCGCGGCGCAAACGCAGGGACCCCCGGTCGTGCTCGTCGTCGGCACGCTCGACACCAAGGGCACGGAGCTTCGCTTCATCCGCGACATCATCGCCGGGAGCGGCCTGCGCACGCGACTGGTCGATGTCTCCACCAGCGGCCGGCACGCAACCAGCGACGTCTCGGCCCAGGAGATCGCCTTGAACCATGGGCGCGGCGGATCGGCGGTGTTCGGACCCGACCGCGGCGCCGCCGTCACCGCGATGGCCGAGGCCTTCGCCAGCTGGCTGCGACGCCAGAACAATATTGCCGGCGTGATTTCGGCGGGCGGCTCGGGCGCAGCGTCACTGGTCGCGCCGGGGATGCGGACCCTCCCCGTCGGAGTGCCCAAGCTGATCATCTCCTCCGTCGCCTCCGGCGACGTCGGGCCCTATGTCGGCCCGGCCGACATCACCATGATGCATTCGGTCACTGACGTGCAGGGCCTCAACTCGATCTCGCGTGCCGTGCTCGCCAATGGCGCCCATGCGCTGGCCGGCATGGTCAGGGCGCGGCTCGATCAGCACGCGCAGAAGGATGGCGGCGACGGCGCATTGCCGTCGGTCGGCATCACCATGTTCGGCGTCACCACGCCGGCGGTCCAGAAGATCGCGGCCGACCTGCGCGAGGATTTTGAGTGCCTCGTCTTCCACGCCACCGGCGTTGGCGGCCGCTCAATGGAGAAGCTCGTCGATTCCGGGCAGATCGCCGGCGTCATCGATCTCACCACCACGGAAATCTGCGATCTCCTGATGGGTGGCGTGTTCCCGGCAACCGACGACCGCTTCGGCGCCATCATCCGCAGCCGCCTGCCCTATGTCGGCTCGGTGGGCGCGCTCGACATGGTGAATTTCGGCGCCCCGGACACCATTCCCGAGCGCTACCGCGGCCGCAAATTCCACGTCCACAACCCCCAGGTCACCCTGATGCGGACCACGGCCGAGGAAAACGAACGCATGGGCCGCTGGATCGCCGATCGGCTCAACCAGATGGACGGCCCGGTGCGCTTCTTCCTGCCCGAGGGCGGCGTCTCCGCGCTCGACGCGCGAGGACAGCCATTCTGGGATCCCGATGCCGATGCGGCGCTGTTCCGTGCGCTGGAGCGGAACGTGCGGCAGACCGCCAACCGTCAGCTCATCCGCGTCCCCAAGAACATCAACGATCCCGAGTTCGCCTCCACCATCGTCAGCGCGTTCCGGACCTTGTTCGGCCGCACCGGGGCGCGCCGGAGACTAGCGAGGTGACCGATGGCCCGGTTTGAACGCGCAGAACTGTTGAAACGCTTCCGCGACATGGCAAAGCGCGGCGAGCCCATCATCGGCGGCGGCGCCGGCACCGGCCTGTCGGCCAAGTGCGAGGAAGCCGGTGGCGTCGATCTCATCGTCATCTACAATTCCGGCCGCTATCGCATGGCCGGCCGCGGCTCGCTTGCGGGATTGATGGCTTATGGCGACGCCAACGCCATCGTGCTGGAGATGGCCGGCGAAGTGCTGCCCGTCGTGACCAAAACGCCAGTGCTCGCTGGAGTCAATGGCACGGATCCGTTCCGCGACATGGACGTTTTCCTGGACCAGTTGAAGGCGCTCGGTTTCGCCGGCGTGCAGAACTTTCCGACCGTCGGCCTGATCGACGGCGTGTTCCGCGCCAATCTCGAAGAGACCGGCATGTCCTACGCGCTCGAGATCGACATGATCGCCAAGGCGCGCGAGAAGGACCTGCTGACGACGCCCTACGTCTTTACCGAGAAGGAAGCCGCCGCGATGGCGATCGCGGGCGCGGATATCATCGTCTGTCACCTCGGCCTGACGACCGGGGGCACCATCGGCGCGCAGACCGCGCCGAAGCTCAAGGATTGCCCGGCGCGCATCGACACCTGGGCCTCCGCCGCGCTCAGCGTCAATCCGGACATTCTGGTGCTCGCCCACGGCGGACCGATCGCCGATCCGGACGACGCCGATTTCATCATGAAGAACACCCGCTACTGCCACGGCTTTTACGGCGCCTCCTCGATGGAGCGGCTGCCGGTCGAGCGGGCACTGACGGATCAGGTACGCAAATTCAAGGCGATCGGCGCGCGATAACGCCGGAAGGTCGAGGGAGGGAAATATGTCAGGGACTCTGGTCGGTGAATTGATCCTCTGGCTGATCGTCGCCATCGTGGTGATCGTGGTCGGCGTCTACATCGTGAACTGGCTCTACCATCGCTCGTCCAAGGAGACCTCATTCGTCCGGACCGGCCTGCTCGGCGAGCGCGTCGTGATCAACGGCGGCGCGTTCGTGCTGCCCTTCATCCACGACTACACGCCGGTCAACATGAACGTGCAGCCGATGGGCATCGTGCGCTCCCGGCAGGACGCCGTGATCACCCGGGACCGCATGCGCGTCGACATCGAGGCCGACTTCTATGTCCGCGTTCAGGCGACCCGCGAAGCCGTGTCCATCGCCGCCGCCACGCTCGGCCGCCGCACCATGGAGCCCGAGAAGCTCCACACCCTGCTCGCCGGCAAATTCATCTCCGCGATCCGTTCGATTGCCTCGGAGATGACCCTGGAACAGATGCACGAGCAACGCGGCGAGTATGTGGCCCGCGTCAAGGCGAACGCGGCCGAGGCCCTCGCTCAGAACGGACTCGAGCTGGAGTCCGTCGCGATCACCGATCTCGACCAGACCGATCTCGAATTCTTCAATCCCTCGAACCGCTTCGACGCCGAAGGTCTGACACGCCTGATGGAGGACATCGAGGCCAAGCGCAAGCTGCGCAACGACATCGAGCAGGATTCGATGATCAAGATCCGCTCCCGGAATCTGGAGGCCGAGCGACAGGCCCTCGAGATCGAGCGCGAAAGTGAGACGGCGCGCCTCGAGCAGGAGCGTGACATCGAGATGCGCCGCGCCCTGCAACGCACCGAGGTCGCGCGTGAGCGGGCCCTGCGCGAGACCGAGGCCGAGCAGGCGCAGATTTCCGCGCGGGAGACCATCGAGAAGGCACGCATCGCCAACGACCAGGCGATCGCGGAAGCCCGCATCGCCTCGGAGCGCGAGACGCGCCAACGGGAGATCGAGCGCACCCGCACCATCGAAGAGAAGGAATTGCTCGCCCGCGAGGAGATCGAGAAGACCCGGATCGCCAACCAGCGCTCGATCGACACCAGCCGCATCGCCTCTGAGCGCGAGGTGCGCCAGCGCGAAATCGAGCGGATGCGTACTATCGAAGAAGCCGAGATCGCCGCCCGCGAGGCGATCGAGAAAGCGCGTATCCAGCAGGACCGGGTGGTGACCGACGCCCGTATTGCCAACGAGGAAGAGACACGGCGCCGCGAGATCGAGCGGACCCGCGCCGTGGACGAAGCCGAGATCGCCGCCCGCGAAGCGACCGAAAAGGCCCGCATCGCCCAGACCATGATTGTCAATGTCGAGCGCATCGCGTCAGACGAGCGCACCCGCGCGCTTGAGATCCAGCAGGTGCGCACGATCCAGGAAGCCGAGATCGAGGCCCAGCGCGCGGTCGAGGCCGCGCGCATCGCCCGTGAGCGGACACTTGCCGCCGAGCGCATCGCCGCTGAGCAGAATACGCGGCAATTGGAGATCGAGCGGAACCAGGCACTCGACGTCGCGGGAATCGCGGCACGCGAGGCGACGGAAGCCACCCGTATCGCCCAGGAGGAACGAGTTCGTTCGCTCGAGATCGCCCGCAACCGCGCCGTCGAGGAAGCCGATATCGCCTCCCGCGAAGCGATCGAGGCCGCGCGCATCGCGCAGGAGAAGGCGATCGCGGCCGAGCGGATCCAGGCCGACAGGGAGACCAAGGCGCTGGAGATCGAGCGGACCGCCGCAGTCGAGGCAGCCGACCTCAAGCGTCGCGACGTAATCGAGCGCCAGCGCATCGGCGTCGATCTCGCGCTGGAGTCCGAGCGGATCAATTCGTCCAAGAAGCGCGAAGTGCTCAATATCGAGCAGAAGAAGGCAATCGAGATCGCGGACGAAGACCGCGTCATCGCGCTCTCCACCAAGCGCTCGGAACGCATCGACGCCGACCGCCAGGTCAAGCAGGCCGAGATCGTCGCACGCAAGGACGTCGAGACCACCGACGTCTCGCGCGAGCAGGCGCTGGAGGCGGCGCGGATCGAACGCCGCCGCTCGATCGAGCAACTCGAGGTCGCCCGCGTCCAGTCGCTCCAGGAAGCCGAGATTGCCGCACGCGAGGAGGTCGAGCGCGCCCGCATTGCCTCCGACCGCGGCCTGGATGAGGCCCGCATCGGCCGTGAGCGCGAGTTGCGGAAGCTCGAAGTCAATCGCGAGAAAGAGGTCGAGACCGTTCTGATGGAGAAGGCGATCGCGATCCACCTGAAGTCGCTGGAAGAATCCGCCGCCCGGGCCTCGGCCGAGGAAGCGCGGATACATGCGACGGAGGCCACCGAGCGCGTCATCACCGCACGTGAAAACGAGATCGCCAGGCGTCGCAAGAGCGTGGAAATCGTGATCGCCGAGAAGCAGGCCGAGGAAACCCGAATTGCAGCCGAAGCCGAGCGCGTTCGCGCGGCCGTGGAAGCCGAGGCGCAGCGGCTGCTCAACGAGGCCGAGAACGTGCTGACCGACCAAGCCCGCTACTCCCTATTCCGCAGAAAGCTGCTCGACCGCATCGAAGGCATCGTGCGCGAGAGCGTCAAGCCGATGGAGAAGATCGAGGGCATCCGCATCCTCCAGGTCGACGGCCTCAACGGCAACGGCCATGGTGGCAATGGCGGCCGCAGCGCCACCGACGAGGTGATCGACTCGGCGCTACGCTACCGCGTGCAGGCGCCGCTCATCGATTCGCTTCTGGCGGATATCGGCGTCGAGGGCGGCAGCCTCGCCAAGATGCCGGGCCTGATCCGCGAGGCCCGCGACATGCAAGGCATCAAGGAGTCCGCCCGCAAGGGCGGCGGTGGAGGCGGAGGCGGCGAGAAGCCGGCTGCAGCTCCCTCGCCTTCCACCGAGGGCGAGCCGCCCGCGGAGCGCAGCCCCCGGAAGAAGAGCTGAGGTCACATCATGGCCCGCGTCTATGTCTCAACCGTCGTCAATGCGCGCAATGATCGCGTCTGGGCGCGGGTGCGCGACTTCAACGGCATGCCGAACTGGCATCCCGCGATCGCGGAAAGCCGCATCGAGGGCGGCGAGCCCTCGGACAAGATCGGCTGTGTCAGGGATTTTCGCCTGCGCAACGGCGACCGCATCCGCGAGAAGCTGCTCGGCCTTTCCGACTACGACATGTTCTGCACCTATTCGATCCTGGAATCCCCCATGGGCGTCGAGAACTACGTCGCGACGTTACGGCTGACGCCGGTCACCGACGGCGACCAGACCTTCATGGAATGGACCGCCGAGTTCGACTGCGCACCCGAACGGGAAGCGGAGCTCGTCGGCAATATCGGCGGCGGCGTGTTCCAGGGCGGCTTCGACGCCCTCAAGCGCCAGTTCGGAGGGTGAGCTCCGTGCCGCATATCGTGAAAAGCACGATCCTGGATGCACCGACCGATGCGGTGTGGGACGTGCTGCGCGATTTCAACGGACACGATCGCTGGCATCCGGCGGTCGCGACCTCCACGATCGAGCGCGCGCACTCTCCTGACAAGATCGGCTGTGTCAGGCGCTTCAAGCTGCAGGACGGATCGGAGCTGCGCGAGCAATTGCTGGCGCTCTCCGATCTCGAGCAGACCTTCAGCTATTGCCTGCTCGATACGCCGGTGCCGATGTTCAACTACGTGGCGCACGTCCGGCTGCTGCCGGTGACCGACGGCGACCGCACCTTCTGGCACTGGGAGTCGCGCTTCAGCACCCGGCCGGAGGACCGCGATCGCATCGTCCACATGGTCGCGGAAGACATCTATCAAGCCGGCTTCGAGGCAATCCGCCGGCACCTGAAGGAGGCGGCATAGCAATGGCCGTGACAGTGAAGACTTTTGCCAGCACCAGCGAAGCGGCCGGCGCGCTGTCGGCAGATCGCGGCGCACGCTATCTCGGCGGCGGCACGCTGGTGATGCGGGCGCTGAACGAGGGTGACGTCTCCGTCTCGACCGTCATCCGCGCCAGCGACCAAGCCCTGACCCGGATCGACGCGTCGGGCCCGCGCGTGACGCTCGGAGCCGGCATCACCTTCGCAAAAATCCTCGCCGAGCGCGACCTCGGCTTCCTGCACGCCCCTGCCCGCTCGATCGGCGGACCCGCGGTGCGCAACATGGGCACGGTCGGGGGCAACCTGTTCGCGCCAAGTCCCTATGGCGACTTCACGGTGGCGCTGCTTGCGCTCGATGCCACCGTCGCCGTGCAGGGCGGCTTTGGCACGCGCGACATCGCCATCGAAGAGTTCTTGCAGTCGCGCGAGCGGCAGGCCGGCACGCTGGTGCTCTCGGTGTCCTGCGCACGGCCGGCGAGCGCGGACGCCTTCCGCTACCACAAGGTCGCTCGTATCAAGCCAAAGGGCGGCTCCGTCATTACGCTCGCAGCCCATCTGCCGATCAGCGGCGGACGGATCGCCGGGGCACGGATCGCGCTGGGCTCGATGGCGCCGACCCAGATTCGGGCACGCGCCGCCGAGCGTGTGCTCGAGGGTCGTTCGCTGGATGCCGCGACCATCGGAGCGGCGGCGTCCGCCGTCACCGAGGGCGCCTCCCCCTTCGACAATGCGCTCGGCAGCGCCTGGTATCGCCGCGAGATCGCCGGCGTCCATCTGCGCCGTCTCCTCTCGGGTCAGGAATAGCTCGTCATGGCCAAAACCGCCCTGCAATTTCGTCATAACGGCCGCGACGTCGCGATCTTCGTCGATGGCGGCACCAATCTGCTGGTGGCTCTGCGCGAACTGATCGGCGATATGACGCCGAAATTCGGCTGCGGCCAGGGCGGCTGTGGCACCTGCAGTGTGCTGATCGACGGCGAGTTGCACCTGTCATGCCTGACGCTGGCGGAAACCGTCGCCGGCCGATCGGTCGAGACGCTCGACGGCCTCAAGCAGGGCCCGAACCTGCATCCGCTCCAGCGTGCCTTCGCCGACAATTTCGCCGCCCAATGCGGCTATTGCACGCCGGGCATGCTGATGGCCGCAAAGGCGCTGCTCGATCGCAATCCGCAGCCTAGCCGCGCTGAGGTCGTCGAGGCGATCTCCGGCAACATCTGCCGCTGCACCGGCTACGAACCCATCATCGATGCCATCCTCGCCGCTTCGGGCGGCCGGGCCAGTGCCTAAAGGATCTTGTCATGCTGGAACTGCGCAAGGACATCTTCGCCGACGAGCGCGACGACAATCTCAATGAGATCGGCAAGGGCACCCAGCGCCAGGACATGCTCGGCCATGTCACGGGCACGTCGAGCTATTTCAACGATCACAAGCTTCAGGGCATGCTGCATCTGAAAGTGGTCCGCTCGACGCAGGCGCACGCGCGGTTGCGCCATATCGACACCACGGAAGCCGAACGCTCGCCCGGCGTACGCCGGATCATCCGCGGCGCCGACGTGCCGCGCAATCTCAACACGCTTCTCAGCCTCATCAACTTTGGCAAGGACGACGAGCCTACGCTGGCGGCGGACAAGGTCCGCTACAAGGGTGAACCGGTCGTCGCCATCGTCGCGGACAGCGAGCGCGAGGCGTTCGAGGCGATCGCAAAGGTGCGGATCGACTACGAGCCGCTGCCGGTCGTGCTCGACGTCGAGGACGCGCTCAAGGCCGGGGCGCCCGTCGTCAACGAGACCTATCCGAAGAACGCCTTCATCTATCACGACGTCCATGATCACCAGAAGCTGCGCTTCGGCGATGCCGACGCCGCGCTCGCGACCGCCGACCACGTGCTCGAACAGCGCTACCAGATGTCTCCGATCGAGCACGCGCCGACCGAAACCAATGGCGCGATCGCTGCGCCCGACACCAACGGGCGCTACGTCGTCTACACCTCGACGCAGGCGCTGTTCTTCTCGGTCGACACCTGCGCCAAGATCCTGGACCTGCCTTCCAACACCTTTCACTTCATCGGCGGCACGGTCGGCGGCGGCTTTGGCGGCAAGGTGGATACGCTGACCGAGCCGCTCGCGATCCTGGGCGCGATGCTGACCGGGCGTCCCGTCCGCTATGTGTTCGGCCGCGAGGAGGAGATGCAGTACGGCCCGCCCCGCGGGGCCGAGCGCATCTACATCAAGGACGGCGTGATGCGGGATGGCCGTGTCATCGCGCGAAAAATCCGCGCCTATTTCGACAGCGGCGCCTATACGAGGCTTTCCAGCTACGCCGCCGTGAAATGCGCCGCGCATCTGCCCGGGCCATACACTATCCCCAATGTCTATGGCGACGTCTATTGCGTCTTCACCAACCGGACGCCCGCGACGGCGATGCGCGGTTTCGGCGTCACCGCGATGGATTTTGCGATCGAGTGCCAGATGGACAAGCTGGCGAACCTCGTCGGCATGGACCCGATGGAGTTCCGGATCCTCAATGCCTATCGCGACGGCGACATGAAGGCGCATCGGCGTGAAGCCAAGAACACCGCACTGATCGAATGCGTCCAGGTCGCCGCCGAGAAGGCGAAATGGCCGATCCGAGAGGAGTTCAAGCGAGCGTCGTCGCGCAAGGACGGCGGCGGCAGCCGTGCCGTTATCCCGCCGACACCGACGGATTCGCGCAGCCGGCCGGCCGCGCCAGTCCAGCAGCGCACCAGCTATGACCGGCTCCCACCCACCGTCACCCGCGAACCACCGCGCGAGCCGCCGCCCCCCGCGCCGTCGCCACCTCCACCGCGGCCGGCCGCGCCCTCGCATGGCGCGCCCCGCTTCTCCTCCGTGTTCGGCACCAGGAGACGCTGATGACCCGGCATCGCGGACGCGGCATGGCGTCGATCAACTATCCCAGTCGGCATGAATCTCGGCGGCGATCCCAGCCAGGCGTTGGTTCATTCCAACCCGAGCGGCAAGTTCACGGTGGCGCTGTCGTCGATCGACCTTGGCCAGGGCATGAAGTCGGTGACGCGGCAGATTTGCGCGGAGACGCTGGGCGTTCCTGTCGAGGACGTCTATGTCGACACTGCGGATTCCGACACCGGTCCGCATTGCATGGGCTCCTTCGCCTCGCGCGGCACCCATCGCGTCGGCAATGCGGTGATGGCCGCGGCGCGCGAGGCGCGCGGTGTGATGATGGAGGCGGCCGCCGAGGAGCTCGAGGTCAACGCCGCCGATCTCGAAACTGACGGGCGCGGTAACATTCACGTCAAGGGTGCGCCGCATCGCTCGATCTCGACCAAGGACGTCGCCATCGCCGCCCAGTTCAAGCAGGGCAAGACCATCTCCGGCCGCGGCATATTCCTCGTGCCCCTGTCCAACGTCGACCCCGAAACCGGCGAGATGTCTCCGGCGACCTGCTACGCCCATGCCTGTCTCGTGGCGGAGGTCGAGGTCGACGACGAGACCGGTGAAGTCGCGATGGTCCGCATGGACTCCGCCTATGAGCTCGGCCGCGCGCTCAATCCGCGCCTGGTCGAGCAGCAGCTCGTGGGCGGCGCGTGGATGGGCATCAGCCACGCGCTGTACGAGACGACGGAGCCTCACTATCCCGACCCCGTTCACGGCCCCCGCGACTTCGTCGAATACCTGATGCCCGGCCCGGGCGACATTTGCCCGCACGATATCGCCGTGCTGGAGCGCCCCGCGCCAGATGGCCCGTTCGGCGCCAAGGGACCGGGCGAAATGTGCGCCAATCCTGTGCTGCCGGCTGTCGCGAATGCGATTTTCAACGCCGTCGGCGTCCGCATCGACGATCTGCCGATTACGCCGGAAAAGGTGCTGCGCGCGATCAAGACCCAGGGCGGCGCGCGGCCACAGGCGCGACGCTGAGACTGGCCATGCCAGTTCGCAGCAACATCGTTGGCATCGACAGCCCCGAAGCGCTGGAGAAGGCGCTTCGGGCGGCCTATTACCTCGCCGATGAAGGGCTCGCGACCGCGGCCTATCTCGGCCTTGCCCTCGGCAAACCGCTCCTGCTCGAGGGCGCCCCCGGCGTCGGCAAGACCGAGGCCGCGAAGGCCATCGCCGCCGTCCTCGGCCGCCGCCTCATTCGCCTGCAATGCTACGAGGGCATCGACGCCTCGGCCGCGCTCTACGAGTGGAACTATCCACGCCAGATGCTCGCGATCCGCCAGGCTGGCGACGAGAGCATCGACATCTATGGCGAGACGTTTCTGATAGAGCGGCCGATGCTGGCGACGCTTCGCGCGCCCGACTCCACCGTGCTGCTGATCGATGAAATCGACCGCGCCGACCAGGAGTTTGAGGCGTTCCTGCTCGAATTTCTCTCGGACTTCCAGATTTCGATCCCCGAACGCGGCACAGTGCGCGCGGCCGAACGTCCTGTCGTCGTGCTGACATCGAATCGAACGCGCGACCTGCACGAAGCCTTGCGCCGCCGCTGTGTCTACCACTGGATCGACTATCCCACCGAAGAGCGGGAGGCGCGTATCGTGATGCTGCGGGCCTCCAGCGTCGCCGAGGCGACCGCGCGGGCCGTCGTCGCGGCCGTCGGCAAATTGCGCCGCGAGCCGCTCAGCAAGGCACCAGGCATCGCGGAAGCCGTCGACTGGGCTGAAGCGGCGACGCTCCTTCACAAGGGCGGTGCGCGCTGGCCCGACGCCTTCAGGCGCTCGATCGGCGTGGCGCTGAAAGACGAGGAAGACCTGCACTTCATCTCGCCACGGCTCGACGTCATGCTCGCGGAGGCAACCGCATGAGCACCGAGCCGGAGCTTCCGCGCGCCGCCCGCATCTTCGTCTCCTTCGTCGCGCTGCTGCGCGCCAACGGCTTTGCCGTCGCGCCCGAGCAGACCACCTCCTATCTCGCCGCGATCGAGCTGCTCGGGCCGCGCGACCTCAACGACATCAGGCAATCGGCTCTGGCCACGCTCGCCCCGCCACCCGAGCGCCGCACGACCTTCGACCGGCTGTTCGACCTGCACTTCCGCGGCAGCGAAGCCATCGAACATGTCGATGACGGCGAGGACGACGAGACTGTCCGGCTCCAGGAAGAGGGCCGCGGCGAACAGGACCCCCTGTTTTCCGACGAAGCCAACGAATCCGGCCTCAGTGCGACGCGCACCGAGGCGCTGGTGGAGCGCCGCTTCGCCCAGCTCTCCGCCACCGACGCGCTCCGCCGCCTGGCGCGCGAGGCCTCCCGGCGCCTGCCGCAGCGTCGCGGCCACCGGCGCATGCGCGCCCGCCGCGGGCCGTTTGCCGACCTTCGCCGAACCCTGCGCGAGTGTGTCCGGAACGACGGCGAGATCCTGCGGCTCGGGCACCTGAAGCGGCGCCCGCGCCGACGAAAACTCCTGCTGCTGATTGACGTCTCCGGCTCGATGAAGACGCGCACCGAGGAGAACATGAAGCTCGCGCATGCGCTGGTACAGGCCGCGCCCAATGTCGAGGTCTTCACCTTCGGCACGCGGCTGACCCGCGTCACCCGCCCATTGCGCCTCAAGCGTCGCGAGCAGGCGCTGAGCGCGGCGGCGCACCTCGTCAGCGACTGGGATGGCGGCACCCGCATCGGCGACGCGCTGCAAGCCTTCCTCGCGGTGCCGCGGTTCGGTGGTTACGCGCGAGGCGCGGCCGTCGTCGTCGTGTCGGACGGGCTGGAGCGCGGCGAAGTCCATGCGTTACGCGACGCGGTCGCAAAGCTGTCGCGGCGCGCCTGGCGCGTGAGCTGGCTGACGCCGCTCGCGACGGGCCCGGACTTCCGCCCGCAGACCGAGGCGCTGGTGGCCATAGAGCGCTTCGTCGATGATCTCGTGGATGGCGGTTCAAGCGCGTCGATTGTCGCGCACATTCTGACGTTGGGACGGAGGAGAGCGGCGTGAGCGACATTGTCGACGGCCATCATCACATCTGGCGGCAGGCCGACCTGCCCTGGCTGACCGGCCCAATGCAGCCGCGCATCTTTGGACCCTACGAGCCGATCCGTCGCGATTATCCGATCCGGGAATATCTCGACGACCTCAAGGACACCGGCGTCACCCGTTCGGTCTATGTCCAGACCAACTGGGCCAACGACCGTTTCGAGGATGAAGCCGCCTGGGTCCAACAGACTGCCGACGAGCACGGCTGGCCGCATGCCATCGTCGCCTACGCCGATTTCGCCGTCGACGACGTGCGCCCGCAACTCGATCGCCTGAAGCGCTACCCGCTCGTGCGCGGCGTGCGCATGCAGCTGCACTGGCACGACAATCCGCTCTATCGCTTCGCGGCCAAGCCCGATCTCTGCGTCGATCCCATGGTCCGCCGCAACATCGCACGCCTGGCCGACTACGGCTGGAGCTTTGACCTCCAGGTCTTCACGCCGCAGATGCCGGACGCGGCGCAACTCGCCGAGTCCTGCCCCAGGGTGACCTTCATCCTCCAGCATGCCGGCATGCTGGAAGACCTCTCGCCGGCGGGCCGGGCCGCCTGGCGCGCCGGGATGGCCCGGCTCGCGGTCTGTCCGAACGTGGTCTCAAAACTCTCCGGGCTCGGCACCTTCATCCATCGCAACGATCCCGCACACATCGCGGCCGTCCTTACCGATACCGTCGCGATTTTCGGCGCGGACCGCTGCCTGTTTGGCTCCAATTTTCCGATCGAGAAATTGTGGACCAGCTATCGGGAGCTCGTCGACGCCTTTCGTGCCGCAGCCGCGAGGCTGACGACCGAGCAGCAGGACGCAATTTTCGGGACGACGGCAACGCGCGTCTACCGGCTTTGACAGACAAGAACAGAACAGGGAGGGAAACGAATGGCGCTGGAGATCAAGATCCTGGACTATGGCGATATCGAGCTGGAATCGAGCTTTCTGGTCCTCGGCCGCGACTGCGGCCGCACGCGCCGCGTCCTCACCCTCGGCTTTCTGATCCTCGGCGGCAAATATCCGGTCGTGGTCGATACCGGTTACCGCTCCAACCAGATCATGGAAACGCTCGGGATGCGCGGCCTGCAATACCATGAGCACATGATCGAGAACCAGCTCGCCCGCCACGGCGTGCGCATGGGCGACGTCCGCTTCGTCTGCCACACCCATCTGCACATCGACCACGCCGGCAAGGACGATCTGTTTCCGATGAATACGACCGTCGTCCTCAACCGGAAAGAACTCGAATATTCCGTCTCCGGCTTGATGCATCCGCAATATCCGGCGCCCGACATCAAGCATCTCATCGACCGACTGCACACCAAGAGTGCGCTGCGCTTCCTCGACCTCGAGATCACAGGTCCTATCGAGCTGATGCCCGGCGTCTATTGCGATGCGGCCAATGCACATACCGAGGGATCGATGAACGTCATCGTCGAGACTGCCGACGGCATCGCGACGATCTGCGGCGACGTGATCTACGACTTCAACGACCAGATCGTCACGCCATTCAACGAGATCCACGACTGGGAGCCGCGGACGACGGGAAACCACGGCACCAGCAAGCGGGCCGAGAAGGCATCGATCAAGAAGCTGCTCAGCAATTCGCGCTATCTGCTGCCGGTGCACGACAGGCCGGCCAAGATCGAGGGCGGCATGGTCGTCGGACGGCTGCACGACCAGGTCCCCGGCCCGATCGTGCAGTCGCTGCCTGCGCGCAACTGGTTCCCTGCCTGACGTGACCTGAGGATATCGACCGATGACGCACGTCACCTTGCGCTCCGAATTCGAGAGCCTGATCGACCCCTACGCGCCGGTCGCGCAGGTCGGAACGGGTTTTGACTTCACGGAGGGGCCGATCTGGCATCCGGTCGATCACTATCTCCTGTTCTCGGACATGCCGGGCGACGTGCGGCGGCGCTGGGATGCGCGGCGCGGCGTCGCGGAGGTCAAGCGCCCGTCGAACAAATGCAACGGCATGACCTACGATGCCGAGCTCAATCTGATCGTCTGCGAGCACGCGACCTCGTCGCTGATCCGTGAGCGACCGGACGGGCGGCGCGAGGTGCTGGCCTCGCACTTCCAGGGACAGGAGCTCAACAGCCCCAACGACGTCTGCGTGCACTCCTCCGGTGCCATCTATTTCTCCGATCCCTGGTATGGCCGCATGCCGGTCTATGGTGTCGAGCGGCCGCGCCAGCTCGGCTTCCAGGGCGTCTATCGCGTCATGCCCGGCGGCGAGCCGACGCTCGTGGTGGACCGCAATTTGTTCGACCAGCCGAACGGGCTGTGCTTCTCGCCCGACGAGAAACTGCTCTATGTCAACGACACCGTGCAGGCGCTGATCCGCGTATTCGACGTCAACGGCGACGGCTCGCTGTCGAACGCGCGCGTGTTCGCGAGCGGCATCCGCTCCGAGCTGGAGCCGGGCCTGCCCGACGGCATGAAGTGCGACCAGCATGGCAATGTCTGGGTCACCGCCCCCGGCGGTGTCTGGGTCTATTCGCCGCGCGGCGAGTTGCTGGGGAAGGTCCGCGTGCCTGAGCTCGTCGCCAACCTTGCCTGGGGTGGCCCGGATTTCCGCACGCTCTATCTGACGTCGACGCATTCGGTCTATGCGATCCCGACCAAGGCCGGGCCGCGTCATGAGCCCTATATGAGCGGCAAACGCGGCAGCGGCGGCGCAAGCGCCGGCCCCGCGGCTGCGGCGCCCATCCTCGCCGACGGCGAGATGCGGCTCGATCCGAGCCGCTGCGCCATGATCATCCAGGATCTTCAGAACGACGTCATCATGGATGGCGGCGCATTCGCCGAGTCAGGCGCACCGGGTCATGCGAAGCAACAGCATGTGGTCGAGAACGTCCGGCGCTTGGCGGAGACAGCTCGCGCGCGCGGCGTCGCCATCATCCATGTCTGGTTCGTGGTCGAGCCCGGCGCACCCGGCGTGACGCTGAACGCACCGCTGTTCGAGGGTCTCGTCGACAGCAAGGCGATGGTGCGCGGCAGCTGGGGCGCCGCCCCGGTCTCCGGCCTCGAGCCGCGGCCCGGCGATTTCGTCGTCGAGAAGATGCGGATGAGCGCCTGGGAGGGCACCCGGCTAGAGACGATCCTCAAGGCCACGGGGCGCGACATGATCATCAATACCGGCGCATGGACCAACATGTCGGTCGAGCACACCGCGCGCACCGGCGCCGACAAGGGCTATTTCATGATTGTGCCGGAAGACTGCTGCTCGACCATGAATGCCGACTGGCACTCCGCCTCGATCAATTTTGCCATGCAGAACGTCGCAATCGTCACCCGGGCGGACGCCGTCATCAGAGCGCTGGGATGAGTGGTGGCAAAGCTTTTGCACCTCTCCTGCTCGCCCCGCGCCGACTCCGAGTCGAGCGCCGGCGCGCGCGTCTTTCTTGACGGGTTTCGGCAGGCCCGTCCGGACTGGGATATCGACGTCGTGGATCTCTGGCGCGAGCGGCTGCCGGAATTCGCAGGTTCCCATCGTCGAGGCCAAATATGCGCGCATGAAGGCGCAGCCCTTCAACGACGCGCAACGGGACAGCTTTGCCGAGGCCGAGCGGATGGCGCTGCGCTTTTCACTGGCCGATCGGGTGCTGATCTCGACGCCGATGTGGAACTTCAGCATTCCCTACAAGCTCAAGCAATGGTTCGATATCATCGTCCAGCCTGGGCTCACCTTTCGGTTCGATCCCTCCCTGGGATATCTCCCGCTGCTGAAGGACCGGCCGACCACGGTGATCCTCGCCAGTGGCAGCGATTTCGCCACCGGAATGAACCGCGGGCGCATCGACATGGCAACGCCTTACCTGCGGGAAATTTTGCGCTTTATCGGTATCAGCAATGTCCGTTTCGTGCCGATCGGGCCAACCACCGGACCGCAACAGCCCATCGAGGCTGCCCGCGAAAGAGCCCATCAGCACCTCGCAGCAATGGCAGCGAACTTCTGAGCACCGTTGAGGCCGCTGCGTCGCTTCGCGACATCTATCGAAGCAAGCTGCGTATCACCTGCGAACGCTAATCACGGCAGGTTGTCCCGCAGAAAAATGTCGATTCGGATGCGCTCCTGGTCGGGGCTGATGGGCTCACCCGAACAATGCGCGAGCAGAACTCGCGCCGCAGACCGCGCCTCGTGACCGGGATCCTGGTTGATGATGGCATCGAGCGTGCCGCGGACCAGGAAACGCCGCGTGTACTGGGTCAGCTCGTGCGTGATCCAGACCACTTCGCGCGCGCGGCCCAAGGCCTCCAGCGCATTGGCGATGCCGCGGTTCCCGGCGCCACAGCAGTAGATGCCGCGGAGATCGGCGTGGCGCGCCAGCAGCGCGGCCGTGAGCTCCCGCGTGCGCTCGCTGTCGTCGCGGCCTTCGATCACCGGCAGCGCGAGCAGGTTCGGATACTCGCTGGACAGGATCTGGTGGAAGCCGAACTGCCGCTCGGTGTGATCGCGCAGCGATAACGATCCCGCGATCACGGCAACCTTCCCCTCGCGGCCGGCGAGGAAACGCCCCATCAGCGTTGCCGCAGTTCGCCCCGCGGCCGGGTTGTCGATACCGACATAATGCAGCCGCCGCGAGCTCGGCGCGTCCGACACCAGGGTCACCACGGCGACCCCGCGCGCGGCGAGCTCGTCGATCGCGGCGCGCACCCTGGGATGGTCGAGCGCGATGACGGCGACGCCCTGATAGGCCGGCGACAGGTTTTCCAACGCACCAGCGAGCACATCCGGATCGAACACGTCGACATGGAGGATATCGATGAAGCCGCGGTGGCCGGCGAGCCAGTCCGCGGTGCGTTGGACCTGCTCGGCCAGGTTGGTCATGAAGCTGTTGCTGCCGCTCGGCAGCACGAAGGCGAAGCGGAACGTCTGCCCGCGGGCGAGCCGCGCGGCCGCGACGTCGGCACGATAGCCGAGTTTTGCAACCGCAGCTTCGACACGCGCGACGGTCTTGGCACGCACGCCCTCGCGCCGGTTGACGACTCGGTCGACGGTAGCGAGCGAAACGCCCGCGGCGCGTGCGACGTCCTCAAGCGTAGCGCGAACCGTCGGCTGGGTCGCGCCAGCTGTCATTCCCGCGCCGCCCACAGCATGCCGCGGGTCATCAACGTGCGGATCTCCGGTACGTCGAGCTCGTAAGCGCGGTGGCCGAGCGAGGAGTAGAACACCCTGCCCGCGCCGTATCGCTTCTTCCAGACCACAGGCATCACCACGCCGTCGATCCAGGGCGCGTGCTCGCCCGTGAAGGTCGTCGTCGCCAGCACCTCGTTGGCGGGGTCGACATGCATGTAGTACTGCTCGGAACGATGCTCGAAACTCTTCAGCCCCTTCATGATGGGGTCATCCGGCTTCGTCAAGTCGACCTTGTAGTCGATGATGTTGCCGGGATGCGCGACCCACTGCCCGCCACACAGGAACTGGTAGTCGACGGACTCGCGGAACGCATCGCACATGCCGCCATGATGCCCGGCCAGCCCGACGCCGCCACGCACCGCCGCGCAGAGATTGAGCGCTTCCGCCTTCTCGATCTTCGACATAGTGTAGATCGGGATGATCAGCGACAGATCGTGGATCGCAGGATCGGCGAAAGCCGCCGTCGTGGTCTCGACCCGGACCTCGAAGCCTTCCGCCTTCAGCCAGCCGCGGATCATCGAGGCACAGAGATCGGGATCGTGTCCCGGCCAGCCGCCCCATACAATCATTGCCTTGCGCATGGTCATTCCCTCAGTCGATCTGTCCGGTTTCACGTCCGGCCGGCAGCATCGCCGGCCGCTCGACGCAGCTCCCGATCTTGACGCGGCGTCCTTCGTCGGCGGAGGTCTGGAATGCCTCCATCACCTCGAGCACATGGAAAGCGAGCGCGCCGCTGGCGCGATGCGGGCGGTTGTTCAGGATCGCGGAAGCCATGTCGGCCACACCGATGGAACGAAACTCGCCGTCGACATGACCGTGGGTCAGCGGCACCGGCTCCCATTCACCGCCAGTCTTCGCGACCTGCACCTCGCCGCCGAACCGGTTCGGGTCCGGCACCAGCATGCTGCCCTTGTCGCCATAGATCTCGATCGGCGCGTGCCGGTGCTTCGGCACGTCGAAGCTCATCGCGATCGAGACGACCGCCCCGCTCTCGAATTCGAGCGTGCCGGCGACATGGGTCGAAACCTCGACCGGAATCAGGGTGCCGTTCATCGGCTGGCTGGTGACCAGCCGTTCGGATTTCGGGCGCGCCGTCGAGCCCATCACGCTTGCGACCGGGCCAAGCAGCTGCACGAGATCCGTGATGTAGTACGGCCCCATGTCGAGCATCGGCCCTCCGCCGCGAAGGTAATAGAAGCCCGGCGACGGGTGCCAGCGCTCATGGCCAGGGCCCCCGAAGAAGACGCTGCCCGCGACCGGCGTGCCTATCGCGCCATCGTCGATCAGCTTGCGCGCGGTCTGGTGGCCACCGCCAAGAAACGTATCGGGCGCGCAGCCGACGCGAAGGTCCTTCTGCGCGGCGAGATCCATCACCTTGCGGGCTTCCGCAACGTTGATGCCGAGCGGCTTCTCGGAATGAACGTGCTTGCCCGCGTTCAGCACCGCGAGGCTGACGTCGGTGTGGGCGAGCGGCACTGTGAGATTGATGACGATCTCGACATCCTCTCGCTTGAGCAGTTGATCGACCCGCATCGCCGGCAGCCCGAAGGCGGCACCCTGCCGCTCCGCCGCATCGCTGCTCATATCGGCGAGCGCCTTGATTTCCATGACCGGAAAGCGCTGGGCCGCCTTCAGATAGGCGGTGCTGATATTGCCGCAGCCGATGATTCCGATGCCGACTTTTCTCATTGTGATCTCCGTAAGGTATCGTTCATCCCTTGACCGCGCCTGCGGTGAGGCCGGCGACGATGTGCTTCTGCGCCAGAAGAAAGAGAATGATGGTTGGCAGGATGGTCAGCGTGATGAAGGCCAGGATCAGGTTCCATTCGGACGAATACTCACCCTGATAAACCATGATGCCGAGCGGCCAGGGATAGAGCGCATCGGTGTTGAGCATCACCAGCGGCAACAGATAGGCGTTCCAGCTGTTGACGAAAGTGATGGTCCCGACGGTCGCCAGGATCGGTCGCGACAACGGCAGCGTCACATAGCGGAAGAATTTGATGTAGCTGCAGCCGTCGACCAGCGCGGCCTCGAGCAGTTCATAGGGAATGTCCTTGAAGAAACGCCGCAGCAGCAGCACGCTCATCGCGAGGCCGAAGGCCACCTGCGGCAGCGCCACGCCAAAATAGGTATCGAGCAGCCCGAGATCGCGCACCTTGATGAACAGCGGCAGCACCGCGGTCGCCGCCGGAAACAGCAGGCCGAGCGTCAGGTAGCTCAGCAGCATCGATGAGCCGTAGAACCTGACATGGGCGAAGGTGAACGCCGCCATCGAGGCGACGATCAGGGTCAGGGTCACCGTAAGCGTCGAGATGATCAGGGAGTTGCGCAGAAGCTGCCAGTAGCGTGCGGAGAACAGGATGTCGGCATAATTCTGCCACTCCCAGTGACGTGGCAGGCCGAACGGATTGACGCGCAATTCGCCGAGCGATTTGAAGCCGCCGAGCAAGGTCGCGAGCAGCGGCACCAGCACGAAGACGGCAACGACGGCGAGGAACACCGCCTTGAACAGCACGGCAGGATCGAACGGCGTACGACTGGTCTCGGTGCTACTCATCACGCATGAACCATCGCTTGTACGTGAAGGCAAAGGTCACGCAGATCGTGAACAGAATGACGCCGATGGCACTGCCATAGCCGACCCGCATGCGGGAGATGCCGTTGTTGTAGAGGAAGCTCACCAGCGTGTTCGAGGAGTCCGCGGGCCCCCCGCGCGTCAGCGGCATAACGAGGTCGAACAGCTGCAGCGAGCCGACGATGGCGAAGAACACCGAGAGCCGAATCGTCGGATAGAGCAAGGGGATGACCACATGTCGTAGGGCTTGCGAACGCGTCGCGCCGTCGATGCGCGCGGCCTCGATCAGGCTTTTGTCGAGGCCCTGGAGCGCCGCGATGAACAGCATCATGTGGAAACCGAAGTACTTCCAGACGACGACGATCAGCACAGCCAGCATGGCCGTGTCGGTCGAGGCCAGCAGATGCGGGGGCTCGGCGCCGAAGGTACGCCAGATCGAGGCGACAAGGCCGTAATCGCCGTCGTAGACGAAGCTGAAGATCAGCCCGGTCGCGATCTCGGCCAGGATATAAGGCATGAAGAACAGCATGCGCAGCGCCACCGCCCCGCGAAAGCGTTCGGCGAGCATCAAGGCCAGCGTGAGCGCAAGCGGCAGCTGGATGGCGAGCGAAACAGCGATGATCAGCCCGTTGTTGCGCAGCGCGAGCCAGAAGGCGCGTGTCTCCAACACGAAACGGTAATTGTCGAAGCCGATCCAGTTGGTCGGCCTGCCGAACCCGTTCCAGTTGAAGGCCGAGTACCAGGCCGCCTCGCCGATCGGCAGCACCACGAACAGCGTGAACAACAGCAGCGCCGGCGGCAGGAACAGGATCAGGACCGTCAGCCTGCCGTCCCAGCTCGGGCCGCGGTTGGCGACCCGCGGGACCAGCTCACCGGCAACGTCCATCGCCGACACGCTCGCGGCCCGGCGTGCCACCGTCAGTTACCCTGCTTCCACGCCGCCTCGATCGCCTTGGCCGCGTCTTGCGGGCTCATGCTGCCGCCGGCGATCTCGGCGGTGACGTCGTTGACGACGCGGCCAACCGAGGGGCCGAGGCTCTGGTCATAGAAGTTCTGGTGGTAGTTCGACTTCGCCAGATTGGCCGCGATCAGCTTCATGAAGGCGTTGTTGAGACCGGCATCCGCTCCCTGCACCACCGGGATGATGAAGTTGCCCGCAGCAAGCCGCGTCTGCACGTCCCTGGAGACGAAGTATTTCAGGAAATCGACGGCCTCCTTCGGCGAGCCCTTGGTGATCAGCCAGCCGGTGATGCCGCCAAGCGTATCGGTTGGCGCGCCCTTGCCGCCGGCCACGACCGGGAAGTCGAACCAGCAGATCTTGTCTTCGCTCAATCCGACCTTGTCGGCGGCAAGCGCACGCTGCAGATGATAGACGGTCGAGATCGCGAGCGTCATCGCCGCCTTGCCATCGCCGAAATAGCCGACGGCCTGCGGATTCTTGAAGCCGAGGAAACCGTTCTGGAACGGCTGCAGATCGACCAGCTGCTTGAACAGCTCGCCGGATTTCTGGAAGGTCTCGCCGGCGAAGCCACCATTCTCGCCCTTCAACGCCGCATCGAACGCCGCCTTGCCGCCGACGCGCACCGCCAGATGCGTCCAATAGAAGTGCAGCGGCCATTTGTCGGCCCCGCCGACCACGATCGGGGTCACGCCGGCGGCTTTCAACGTCTTCACCGCGGCAAGCAGATCGTCCCAGCTCTTGATCCCCGCAGGATCGACCTTTGCCTTGGCCATCAGCTCCTTGTTGCAGAGGAAGCCAACCTGCGACAGCGCGGTCGGAAGACCATAAACGCGGCCGTTGGCTGTAAAGGCGGCGAGCGCTGCCGGCGTGAGGCTATCGCTGTAACCCTTCACCTGATCGGTGATGTCGTCGAGGACGCCAGCCTCGATCTGCGTCTTCAGGACGCCGCCGGCCCAGCTGTAGATGATGTTCGGCCGGTCCTTGGATTGCAGGATGGTCGGCAGCTTGGCCTTGTAGGCCTCGTTCTCGAGGAACTGCATCTCGATCTTGGTGCCGGGATGCGACGCCTCATAGGCCCGCGCAACCTCCTCCCAGATCTTCACCTGGGCCGGATTGGCTTCGATGTGCAACCACTTGACCGTCGTGTCGGCCGCGGCGGAGTTGGCCCAAAGCAGGCATGCGGCGGCGGCGAGTCCCAGCTTCCCGAGCAGTCTCATCACATTCCTCCCAACCGGCTCTTATTCTTTGGCTGCAATCCTGCCTTCGATTTTTGAGGTACGCAACTAAAATTCTGATCTATGCACCTCACGCGGGGAATGGCTAAGGTTGGCGGGACAACTGGGCGGCGCCTCGCACCGCCCGCAACGCAACTTGAGAGGTGCCCATGGCCGCCGTTTATTCCGACCTTGCCGGCAAGGTCGTTCTCGTCACCGGTGGCGCATCGGGGATTGGGGCTGCGATCGTGCGGCGCTTCGCGCAGCAGAAATCCAATGTCGTGTTCTTCGACATCAAGGCCGACGAGGGCGAACGCCTCGCACGCGAGCTGTCGGATCAGGGTCTGGCTGCGCATTTCCAGCGCGTCGACCTGACTGACATCGCCGCGTTGCGCGCCGGCGTCGCCGAGGCGCGCAAAGCACACGGCGCGATCAATATCCTCGTCAACAATGCCGCACATGACGAACGGCACAAAACCGAGGAGATGACGCCGGAATACTGGGACGACCGCATCGCGGTGAACCTGAAGCACCAGTTCTTCGCCGCCCAAGCCGTGCTGCCGGACATGAAGGCGGCGAATGCCGGCGCCATCATCAATTTCGGCTCGGTGTCGTGGATGGCCGGTCAAGGCGGCATGGCCGCGTACACGGCCAGCAAGTCGGGCGTGGTCGGCCTGACGCGCTCCCTCGCGCGCGATTACGGTCCCTACAACATCCGCGTGAACGCGATCGCGCCGGGCTGGATCATGACCGAGCGCCAGCTCGAGAAATGGATGACGCCGGCGGGCGAGATCGAACTGCAGCAGCGACAGTGCCTGAAGCGTCGGCTGGTACCGGACGAGGTCGCGAAATTCACCCTGTTCCTCGCGTCCGACGAGGCCTCCGCCTGCACCGCTCAGCACTACGTCGTGGATGGCGGCTGGGTGTGAGATGCTTTGTGGGTCGTGGGCGGGACCAGAGCTCGAACCTGGTCCCCCCGCTGACTAAGATTCAGCTGGTGACTCCGTCCAGTTGTTTGCACAAGCCGAGGTCGCGACGCCTATTGGAAAAGATGCCAATGGCACTTTCAACCATATCGCACCGATAGCGATAGTTCAGCCGTGTTGCTGCGTGGCGTTCGGACCTGCGTTGGCGACGGCCTCGCGTATCATTCCGGCGACCAGCTTCGGCGCGGTGATCGGCGATGCATGATCGACTTTCTCGGAGCGAACCTGCGCACCCATCCGTCGTGCCAGGAATAGCTGTGTCGCCGGATTGATCATTCGATCCTCCTCGGCGACCAGGTACCACGACGGCTTTGCCTTCCATGCAGCTTTCAGAGCCTTTTCCTGGATTGCCGCGACGGCAATGGGACGCTGGATCGCAGCAAGGAGCGCAGCCTGCTCAGGTCGGGCATGCTGGCACCAGGCCGCGCCAAATCGGTCGTTCGGCATCCAGAGGAAACCATGACTGTCGGGGGTGAGTTTCGGCGCCTCCGGCGACGGCTTGTCGCGATAGAATATTTGCGCGACTGTTTCGCCTTCGTCGGGAGAGAGAGCCGAAATGAAGACCAGCGACCGCACTCTGTCCTGCGTGACCGCACCAATGACGGCGCCGGCATAGGCATGCGCGACAAGGACAACCGGCCCGTCGGTCCGCTCCAACGCTCGCTCAAGCGCCGCAACATCATCCGATAGCGATGTGAGCGGGATCGGCGCCGCCATCGTCTTCAGTCCCTCGGACTGCAGTAGCGTAATGACGTGCGCCCAGCTTGAACCGTCTGCCCAGGCGCCGTGGACGAGAACGACGGTGGCGTCCGTCCCCGCGGTTTCCGATCTTCTGCTGACGTCGCGGGCGACCTTCTTGCTCGCTCGGGGATCTGCAACCGCCGGCGCGATCACGCCGAATTGTGCTGCAGCTACTGTCGTTGCCGCAGCACCAACGAAACGCCGGCGATCGTGGTTGATTTCGTCGGACATGGATCCTCCATTGCTCTGGCGGCTTGCGTTGACGCACCTCCGCTTACCCTGACCTCCCGCTATTCGGCGACGCGACCAAATTGGTTACAGGCGGAGGATCATTCCAACGATCACTTCCCGACTGCTCCCCGCCTCTGCCCCATCGCGCCAGCGGGATGACCGAAATCATCAGCACGAACGGTTCAGTGACGCTAATCCTGCGAAAGCGCGCTTCCACGCAGGTGCTAACATGTCTCACCGCGTCGTCATTGAGGGGGCGTTTGCCAGGAGCGTCGCGCGAACCTCGAAGGACCTCAGGGATGACAGAAAAGACAAAGATCGAGCGCCGCACCTTCGTCCAGGTGATGACCGCTGCATCGAGCGCCGCTCTATCACTGGCGCTTCTACCGCGACGCGCGGCCGGCCAATCCCCAAACAATTCCACCTCGAACGCTTCCGATCTCTTCGAGACAAAGGAGATCAAGACCGATGACAACACCATTTTCATCAGGCGCTACGGGAGCGGATCCCCACTGCTCATGGTCCATGGATTTCCGCGAACCAGCCTGATGTGGCGTCATGTCGCGCCGCATCTCGCCGGTAATCGCACGGTCATCTGCGTCGATCTTCGTGGATATGGCCGCAGCGGCGTTCCCGCCTCTGCGGAGGATCACTATCCCTATACAAAGCGGGCGATGGCGAATGAGCTCGTCACCGTGATGGATAAGCTTGGCTTTTCCAAATTCGATCTGGTTGGACACGATCGCGGCGGTCGCGTTTCCTACCGCCTTGCGCTCGATCACCCGGAGAAGGTGCAGCGTCTCGCAGTGTTTGACGTGCTGCCGATCTCGGAAGCCTGGGGCCACGCCGACGCAAAGTTCGCCATGACCTACTGGCCATGGAGCCTACTCTCGCAGAAGGCACCGCTTCCCGAAAAATACCTGATCGGTGCGCCGGACGCGGTATTCGACAATCCCTTCGGCCAGGGCTCATTCGGCCCCGAAGTGAAAGCGGAATACATCGAAACCTACCGCGATCCGGCTCGGGTGCATGCGATCTGCGAAGAGTACCGCGCGGCCGCAACCCTGGATATCGAGCATGACAAGGCGGACCAGAAGGAAGGCAGGCGCATTAAGTGCCCTATGCTGCACCTCTGGGCTTCCGGCGGGCCGCTCGATACATTCTACGAGCAGAATGGCGGCGCATTGGGAATTTGGAAGAAGTGGGCCGACAACGTACAAGGTCGGGCCGTCAAGGGCGGTCACTTCTTTCCTGAGGAAAACCCTACCGACACAACGGAGCTTCTAACCAAATTCCTGTCGGCTTGAACGGCAGCTGACGCCCGCGCAGATTTCGACCAGGCTGGCCATAGCCAGGCGATGGCCGGCGAACGAACCATCCTCGCCGGCCTAGCTTTGTTTAGCCGATCTCCCGCCGGACCATGGCCGCCGCATCGCACATCGCCTTCAGCTTTCCGAACGCGGTTGCGCGCGGCATGTACTTCATGCCGCAATCGGGCGCGGGGACCAGGCGGTCCGGCGAGACGTATTTCAAGCCGTTCCGGATACGGGCGGCCACGGTGTCGACGCTCTCGATCGCGGGATCAGCGAGGTCGAGCACGCCGAGCATGATCTTCTTCGACGACAGGTCCCTGAGCACGCCGAGGTCGAGCTTCGGCTGCGCGGCCTCGATCGAGATCTGGTCGGCAATGGTGTCGTCGAGCTCGGCGAGGAAGGAATAGCCGGCCGGCTTGTTCGAGCCCGGCACGACCGCGGCATAGCCGAAGCAGAGATGCACGACCGTCGGCACCGTGATGCCCTGCAATGCACGGTTGATCGCCTTGACGGCGTAGCGCTTGGCAAGATCCGGGTTGTTGCGCACCCAGGGCTCGTCGAGCTGGATCACATCCGCGCCTGCCTTCTGCAGATCGAGCGCCTCGGCATTGACGGCCTCGGCGAGCGCCATCGCCAACTCTTCCTCGTCCTTGTAGAACTCGTTCCTGGCCTGCTGGCTCATCGTGAACGGGCCCGGCAAAGTGATCTTGGCGGCCCGATCCGTGTTCTTGCGCAGGAACTGCATGTCGTGCAGCTCGACCGGGCCCTTGCGCTTGACGGGACCGACGACACGCGGCACCGGGGTCTGCGTGTTGCCGGTGCGCGCCACGATCATCGCGGGATTGTCCCCGTCGATGCCGTCGAGCGCGGTGGCGAAGCGGTTGGAGTAGCTCTCGCGGCGGATTTCGCCGTCGGTCACGATGTCAATGCCGGCGCGTTCCATGTCGCGGATCGCGACGATGGTCGCATCGTCTTGCGCCTCCTCCAGATGCTCTGCCGGCAACCGCCACATGTCGTGCAACCGCGTGCGCGGCACCACCTTCGACAGCATGGCGCGATTCACCAGCCATTCCGGCTGCGGGTAGCTGCCGACCACCGTGGTCGGCAGGATATGCGTTGGCATGGGCATGGGATTCTCCTTCTTATTGTTATAGAGCGCGGCTCTCAGGCCGCGCGCGTCGCCGTGGCCGATCCCTCGTCCTTGACGGGGTTGCGCAGGATGCCGATGCCGGAGATCTCGATCTCCACGACGTCGCCGCCCTTCATCCACAGCGGCGGCGTGCGATAGGCGCCGACGCCGCCGGTCGTGCCTGTGACGATGACATCGCCGGGCGCAAGCTCGGTGAACGTCGAGCAGTAAGCAATCAAGGCCTGCACGTCGAAAACGAGATCGGAGATCGGGGCCTTCTGCACCTCGACACCGTTGAGCCGGGTGATCAGCGTCTGCTTGGTCACGTCGGTCAATTCGTCGGTCGTGACCATCCAGGGCCCGAAGCCGCCGGTGCCGGCAAAATTCTTGCCCGGCGCGAATTGCGAGGTGTGGCGCTGCCAGTCACGGATGCTGCCGTCATTGTAGCAGGCATAGCCGGCGACATGGTTCAGCGCAGCCTCGCGCGAGATGCGGCGGCCAGCCTTGCCGATGATGACGGCCATTTCGCCTTCGTAATCGAAACGCTCAGACTCCAGCGGCCGGATCATCGGCTGGCCATGGCCGACCTGGCTGTTGGCGAAGCGGGTGAAGATCATTGGATGCGCTGGCGTCGGATGCCCGCTCTCGGCCAGATGCGTGGCATAGTTGACGCCGATGCAGAAGATCTTGTCGGGATCGGGCACGGTCGGCAGCAGCGCGACATCCTGCAGCGCGTAATCGGGCTTCTCGCCGGCGAGTTTCTTGAGCTCGTCGAGCGATCCCTTCGCAAGCAGCGCCTTCAGCGTCGGATAGGCCTTCAGGCGCTTGCCGGCATCGATGACGCCCTTGTCGGTGACGATGCCATAGCTCGCGGTGCCGGCGATCGTGAAGCTTGCAACTTTCATCAGTCAAACACTCTCTCGATGGAGGAAACATAGTCGTTGATTGGAAGCGCGATCGCGCCGTTGCGGATCGGAACGCATTGCGGCGGGAAGTCCTGGCGAAACCGGGCGCCGGCCGCCTCGGCAGCGTCAAGGAAACGTTCGAGATGGTCCATCGCGCCGGTCGGGAGATCGTGCAGCACCATCAGCGTCCAGGGCTGCCGGCTGCACTGGACGAGTGCGCGCTCAGTCCAGCCGTCAGGGTCGTCCCAGTCGCGCGGGATCGCATTCCAGAGCACGCAGCTGTGCTTGTTGCGGGTGAGGTAGTCCACGACGGAGGGTTTCAACAGCCGCGCATCGAGATTGCCGCCGCCACCGAACGGCCGGAACCAGCGCTGGGGATGCGCGAGATCGCCGATCGCTCTTTGAGTTCGGCCGATTTCGTTCTCTGCCGTCTCGCGATCCGCCTGCTCACCGAGCGGAATGGTGTGCGTAAACGTGTGATTTCCGATCCAGTGCCCCTCCCCGTGCGCACGCACCGCAAGGCCGCGCCGCGCGGGGTCAGCGAGCTTCTCACCGATGACGAAGAAGGTGGTCTTGATGCCGCGCTCGGCGAGAATGTCGAGCACACGCGGCGTCACATCCGGATCGGGGCCGTTGTCGAATGTCAGGGTCAAATCGTACACGCCAATACCTCAGGTCGCCGGCTGCATCGCGCCCGACGCGATGTCGTCGTTGGCCTGACCGGCCCGCGTGCCAGTCTGCCAGATCGCCGCCTTGCGCTCGATCCAGCGGATCGCAGCGTTGAAGGCGATGGCGAGGAACAGCACGAGCAGCACGCCCGCGAACACGTGCGGACTATCGAGAATTGTGCGGTAGCGCGAGATCAGATAGCCGATGCCGGCCGATGAGATCAGCATCTCCGAGACGACAACGCCGACGATGACCAGCGCACCGCCGACACGCAGGCCCGACAGCACCGTCGGAATCGCCGCCGGGATGATGACGCGGATCAGCCGCTGGCTCAACGTGGCGCCCATGCTACGTGCCGCGAGCAGGAGCTGCGGATCGATGGTCTGGATGCCGGCGGCGGTGGCGAGCATCGTCGGCAGGAAGCCATAGATCGAGGCGAACGCGATCTTGGACTCCGAGCCGATGCCGAGCCACACCGTGAAAACAGGATAAAGGATCACGAGCGGCACCGCGTAGAGGCTCGACACCATCGGCATGATCAGGACACGCGGACGCGGCAGGCTGCCAACGATCGCGCCGAGCAGGATGCCGCCGCCGCAGGCGAATGCCATGGAGACCACGACCTCATAGAGCGTCACCGCGAGCGCATGACCGTATTCCGCGGCATCGGTCCATCCGGCGATCAGCGTCGATGACAGTGACGGCAGGAACAGCTCGGGAATGAGACCGGTGCGCGGCAGCAACTCCCACAGCGCAATCAGGC
This sequence comes from Bradyrhizobium sp. S3.7.6, assembly GCF_054061875.1. Lineage (NCBI taxonomy): Bacteria > Pseudomonadati > Pseudomonadota > Alphaproteobacteria > Hyphomicrobiales > Nitrobacteraceae > Bradyrhizobium > Bradyrhizobium sp. S3.7.6. Next base: position 6,765,116 of record NZ_JBSSEQ010000001.1, read on the forward strand.
CGATCACGATCAGGTATCGCAGCGTCTTCGCACTCATTCTGGCGCTCATATCCGCCTCACGCCGATTTGCGGATGTGCCGCCAGATGCGGTCGCGCAGCGCACCAAAGGCGTCGCCGCTCAGCATCTCGTAGGTGCGGGGCCGTGGCAGCTGGACCTGGAGATGGTCGACGATGCGGCCGGGCCGCGCCGACATCACGATCACCTCGTCGGCTAGATAGACGGCCTCGGTGAGGCTGTGCGTGACGAAAACGACCGTCTTGCCGGTCGCAGCCCAGATCCGCAGCAACTCGTCGCCCATGGTCATGCGCGTCTGCTCGTCGAGGCCGGCGAACGGCTCGTCCATCAGCAGCACCGGCGGGTCCTGCACCAGCCCGCGCGCGATCGAGACGCGCTGCTTCATGCCGCCGGAGAGTTCGTGGGGATGACGCCTGCCGAAGCCGTCGAGGCCGACCAGCTTGAGCGCATCCTGCGCCTTGGCGCGGCGCTCGGCCTTGGGCACGCCCCGCAGCGCCAGCGGAAACTCGACATTGTCCTCCGCGGTCAGCCACGGGAACAAGCTCGCTTCCTGGAACACCACGCCGACCCTGTCGGGGTCTGGCTGCAGGATCGGCGCGCCGCTGATGGTGATCGTGCCGGAGGTCTGCTGGCGCAGTCCCGCCATCATCATCAAAAGGGTCGACTTGCCGCAGCCGCTCGGGCCGACCAGCACGACGAAACGGCCGGGCTTGACCTCGAGCGAGACGTCCTCCAGCGCGACGACGTCCTGCGACCGGGTCTTGAAGACCTGGCCGACATTCTTGACCTCGATCGCGCCAGCGCGCGCGGCGGGCTTCAACGGGATCACGTTCGCCAATGGCTGCATCGCGTTTCCATCCATCTGACAAGTTCGTTGAAGGTCATGGCGATCGCGGCGACCATCACGACGCCGGCGAGGAGCTGCTTCATCTGGAAGTTCTCGCCCCAGGTCGCGATCTGGTGACCGATGCCGTCGCGCGAGGCGTACATCTCCGCCAAAATCACGCCGGTGAGGTTGAAGATCATGGAGATCCGCAACGCCTCCAGCAGGACCGGCAGCATGCTCGGCAGATAAACCCGGAACGCCGTCTGCCATGGCGTTGCGCCATAGGAGCGCGCCACCGTCAAATGCTCGACCTTGACCGATTCCACCGCCGTCGTGGTCGACATGATCACGATGAAGATCGTGGAGAAGAAGCCGAAGCCGACCTTCTGGGCAAAGCCGACGCCGAACACCAGGATGAACATCGGCAGGAAGATCGACTTCGGGATGCTGAAGGCGAAGAACAAAAGCGGCTTGGCCACGTCCGCAAAGTAACGGTTCTCCGCGACCAGGAAGCCGATCACCGCACCGAAGGGCACGGCCAGCGCGAACGCGGCCAGCACCTCGGTCGCGGTCACCATCAGATCCTTCCGCACCGCCGCGCGCTGCAGCAGATCGCCGAGCGTCACGAAGGTATCGGACGCCGATGGCAGCAGTCGCGGATTGACGATGCCGGTGCGCGACAGCACCTCCCACAGCGCCAGGACCGCGATGATGATCGCGATCCGCGCAAGGTTGATGACGAACGTGCTTTGCATCGTGACTACTTGGTCGGAACCGGCTTGAACTTGGCCGAGATCACATCCTCGACCGGCACGATGTCCTTGAGCCCGCCGAGCTTGGCGAGATCGAGCGACAGCTGCACGGCCGCATTGACGTTGGCCGCGCCCATGTCGCCGCTGGTCTCGAGCTTCATAATGGTGTTGTCGTACTCAAGGCCCGCGATCTCCGGCGGCATTTCATAGAGCTCGGCAATCAGCTTGACCGTGACGTCGCGGTTGGCCCGCATGAACGCGACCGCGCCGTAGAGGGCGTTCACCGCCTTCTGCACCATCTGGGGCTTGGCCTCGGCGAATTTGTCGAGCACGATCCAGCCCGCAGTGAGGTTCGGCGGGACCGCGGTCGCGTAATCGAGGATGGTCTTGGCCTCGCCGGACTTCGAGATCTGGAAGCTCAGCGGCGAATAGACCACGGCCGCCTCGACATTGCCGGCCAGCAGGTTCGGCACCAGGCCACCGCCGCCGACGGGAACGCGCGTAAAATCGATCTTCTTGTCCTGGATGGTCCACAGCGCGAGCAGGTCGGATCCGGAGCCGGCCGCGGTGATCGCCACCTTCTTGCCGTTGAGGTCCTTGACGTCGAGCGTCGACTTGGTCGGGACCATCAATTGCCAGCCGAAATTGCCCATCGCGGCATTGGCGACGATCCGCGACATCACGCCCTTCTTGCGTCCGGCGGAGACCAGCGACGGCGGATCGAGAATGATGTCGGCCGCGCCCGCAGCCATGCCTTCGAACGTCTCGGCGCCGCTGCGGTAGATCGTCAACTCGGCCTGGATGCCTTCCTTCTCGAACAGTTTCTGCCGCACCGCCGTCTCGGCGATCGTGGTCGGCCAATAGGTTTTCGTGGGCAGGCCGACGCGGATGGTGTCGGCGGCGCTCGCAGGGCCCACCAGAATTGCGGCGGCGATCAGCGACATCAGCGCGTGATTGATCTTCATTATTGGCTTCCTCCCGGTCTCTGTTTTTTGTGTGCCGGATTTTTCCGGATCGTCAGGTCGTACGGCTCACCTCCGCAATGCGAGAGGCGGCGAGCTCGACGAATTCTTTGGTGGTGCCGAAGTGCTTTGACAAGGCGCGAACTGCCGCATCCGCATCGCGCCTGATCACGGCGGCGACGATCGTCTTGTGTTCGGCTTCGACGTTGCGCGGCTTGCCACCGGCCTCTCGCCGGATCGAGAGGCGGCGATAACGCTCGCTCTGCTCGTGCAGCACGTCGCGGAAGCCGAGCAGCCACGGCGAGCCGCACGCGTTGACCAGCGCGCGATGGAAGATGCGGTGACGGACCACCCACTCCTCGTAGTGCACGGTCGGATCGTCGGGATAGCGATGGGGAACGGCCTTCAAATCCGCCCAGGCGGATTTCACCGATGCGAGCCAGGCATCATCGCCCCGCTCGATCGAGCGACGGAGCGCAAGCCCCTCGATGTCGATCCGGGTCTGCGTCACGTCGGCGAGATCGGCGAGCGACACCGGGCTCACGCGAAAGCCACGCTGGTCTGACGCCTGCACGAGCCCGTCCGCGACAAGTCGCGACAGCGCCTCGCGCACGGCGGCGAGGCTCACGGAAAACTGTTTGGCGAGCCCGGCGATATGCAGCTTCTGGCCCGGCGGCAGCCGCGTCGCCAGGATGTCGGCGCGCAGACGTTCGTGCAGCGCCGACGTCAGGCTGCGCGGACCATCCCCGGGGCTTCTGGACAACTGGAACTGAAGCGGACCCATGGTCGGATGATTGCAAGGCGGCGGCCGCGGGTCAACAGAAAATCGAAAATCGATTTTTTCTAGCTTAGGTTACGCCGCGCCTTGCCCAACGTCCTGGGAATGCGCGGCCCTGGACGGCGCCACGTCGAGACGAACCGCGACGCCCTTCAAACCCTGGCCTGGCGCCGGGTAGAGCTTCATGACGAGCGGATCGTGGCCGGGAACGATGTGGTCAGCATCCGGTGCTGTGGCTCGCAGCTTGTCGAATCCCACCAGCATGTCACCGACATGAAATGCTGTCGTGAACGGACGCTCGCTCGTCATGTTCTCGTAGAAATGACTGACGTCGGAGGCGAGCACGACCGGCCCGCGGCGCGTGTTGACGCGGACGAACTGAAGACCGGCCGAATGCCCGCCGGCCGCGTAGACCGTCAGTCCGGGCGCGATCTCGGCGTCGCCGTCGTAGAACAGCACCCGGCGCGCATAGTTCAGCCGCACGATCCCGCAGACGTCCTCGACCTCGAAGGAATGCGACAGCCTCGGATACTGCATATAGCGCCCGGTGGCGTATGCGAGCTCGCGCTCCTGAAGATGAAACCGCGCATTCGGAAACCGGTCGAAATTACCGGCGTGATCGTAGTGCAGATGCGTGAGGATCACATCCTTGACGTCGGCCACGTCGATATCGAACGCGGCAAGCGTCTCCACCGGGCAGCGCAGGAATGTTCGCCTGCGCTGCTTTGCGATTTCGGCGTTGAACCCGGTGTCGATGACGAAGGTGCGGCCACCTCCCCTCGCCAGCCACATGAAATAGTCCATCGGCATCGGCCCGTCATGCGGGTCTCCGCCGATGAAGTGCTCGCTCCGCTGGGCATCCCGCGTTGCATAGCGGATGGCGAAGAGCTCGTATTCCGGGTCGGCCATGGGGCTTCCAATCAAGCGGGCTCAGGACCCCGCATCGACCTCGTTGAAGGCCTCGCGCGCGTTGCGGAAGGCGTCGATGCCGGCGGGCACGCCGCAATAGACCGCGACCTGGAGCAGGATCTCCTTGATCTCCTCCTTGGTCAGGCCGTTCTTCAGGGCGCCCTTGACGTGCAGCTTCAGCTCGTGCGGGCGGTTCAGTGCGCCCAGCATCGCCAGATTGACGATCGAGCGCGTGCGGCGGTCGACGCCGGGCCGCGTCCACAGCGCGCCCCAGCAGAATTCGGTCGACCACTCCGCCATCGTGCGCGTGAACTCGTCGGCACCGGCGATCGACTTGTTGACGTAGTCCTCGCCGAGCACCTCTTTACGAACTTTGAGGCCCTTTTCGAACAGTTCGGTCTTGCTCATGATCGTCCCTTTCCGGTCTTGAGAGATTCTAGTTGGAAATTGTTTGGCGCGACGCCGATGGCGGCCGCAGTGATTGCAGCAGCGCGGCGACGTCGTCCGCCGCATCTAGGCGCCAGACTGCATCGATGACGCGGTCCGAGTCCCAGTCGCTTCGGCCGGTCCGTACGCCCTCGCGCAGCTTCTCTTCGATCTCGCGGTCTGAAAGCGGCGCAGCCTGGCTGCCGCGCGGCGACGTCACGGTCTCTGTGAGAATTTCACCAGACGACAGGCGCAAGGTGACGCGCGCAGCGCCATCGAGCATCTGCGCATCAAGCTCCGCCCTCACCTTCTGTCGCAGCCGCGCGATATCGGGCCGGACCACGGTCTCCTGCGCGAACTCGGCCACACCGGCCGCGCCGAGCAACAGTCCGCAAGCCACGCAATGATGGATGCTGACGCGCGCATCGCGCTCGTTGCTCACGGGACGATCACCGCGCGCGAGCAGCAGTGCTGAGCCCCGCACTGTCACCGACTCGATCTGGTCAACGCGCCGGCCAATTCGCTCGCGCAACAGCAGGCAGGCGTCGATCACCGAATGGAACACGATGCCGGCGGGATAGGGCTTGTAGGTGTTCTTCGCGATCTCCCAGGTCTTTCCGAGGCCACCGAGCATGCGGGCGAGATCCGGCTCATCCCCCATGGTGCGCGCCCAGCCGAGCGGACCTTCGATGGCGCGCGGCGCAGCCTCATAGCCCTGCTGCGCCAGCAGCGCGGCGAACAACCCGTTACGCGCGGCATTGCCGACGCTGACGTTCTTGGCGGCGCTTGGCAGATTCTCGACATTGCCGGCCGACTGGCTCGCCGCAAGTCCGATCGCGTTCGCAATCCCTTCCGCTGGCAGTCCCAACAGCTTCGCGCACGCCGCCGCAGCGCCAAAAATCCCGCAGGTCGAGGTGATGTGCCAGCCGCGGGCGTAATGGCGCGGCGAGACTGCATTGCCGATGCGGCACTCCACGTCCACGCCAAGGATGAACGCGGTCAGCACCGCGCGCCCCGTCAGCTTGCGCGTCTCCGCCAGCGCCAATATCGGCGCGGCGACCGGCGCGGCCGGATGGATGATCGTTTCAGGGTGCGTGTCGTCGAAGTCGAGCAGATTCGCCGAGATGGCATTGAGAAACGACGCGCACAGCGCGTCCATGGACTCCGAATGGCCGATGATTGTCGATGTCGCGGCGCCGCTGAACGGCGATAGCGTGCGCATCGCGGCCGTGACCACCGGATCGCGTGCGGAGCCGAGCGCGGTCGCAAAGAAATTGAGGATCGATCGCTTCGCCTCAGGGCTCTGCGCCTCCACGTCCGCCCACGACGAGGACGCGACGAAATCGGCGAGCGTCTTGCTCACACTCGGAATTAAAGCTTGCGGCACGCGGGGCGTCTTCCTCGTTTTCCCGGACCATATGACGATCCGCGGCAAACTGTCGACCCCAAATGTTATGCTTGACAGCTTGTCTGACAATCATAACAATCCGGCCCGTTGGCGCGGGATCCCGCTGCCACGACGACGGCGGCCGAGAAGGCCGGCCGGCGAAAGCGTTTGACCAACGAGATCAAGAAGGCGCGCCCGTCACGGGTCGCGCGACAGGGAGTAGACGATGGCGGGAGAGATTCTCGGCGTAATCGGCACGGGCCGCATGGGCGGCCCCATGGCGGGGCGATTGATCGACGCGGGCTATTCGCTCGTGATCTATGACACGCAGACTGAAGCGACCCAGCCGCTGGTCAAGCGCGGCGCCCAGCTCGGCAAATCGCCGGCCGATGTCGCCTCCCGCGCTGATATCGTGCTCGCCAGCCTGCCGACGCCCGACATCGTCAAGGCCGTCACGCTCGGACAAAATGGCATCAGCAGCGGCAGCCGCGCCAAGATCGTCATTGATCTCTCGACTTCCGGTCCCGGCGCGGCAAAGATCGTTGCGGAAGGCCTGAAGGCCAAAGGCATGACGCTGGTCGATGCGCCCGTGAGCGGCGGCATCAAGGGCGCCGTCAACGGCACGCTGGCCGTGATGGTGTCCTGCCCGCAGGCGACCTACGAAATCGTTCAGCCGATCCTGAAGAATTTCGGCAAGCTGTTCTACACCGGCGACAAGCCCGGCGTGGCGCAGACGGCCAAGCTCGCCAACAATCTGATGGCGGCCGCGGCGCTGGTCATCACGTCCGAAGCCGTCGCGATGGGCGTCAAGGGCGGCGTCAACGCAAAGGTGCTGATCGACATCATCAACGCCAGCAGCGGCCGCAACAGCGCCTCCGAAGACAAGTTCCCCCGCGCGGTGCTGCCCGGCACCTTCGATTTCGGCTTCACCACCGGCCTTTCCTACAAGGACGTCCGGCTCTGCGTCGACGAGGCCGAGGCCATGGGCGTGCCGATGGTCTGCGGCGCGGTGGTGCGGCAGATGCTCGCGATCACCAATGCCAAATACGGCGCATCGTCCGACTTCACCTCGATCGCCAAGGTGCTCGAGGAATGGGCCGGGGTCGAGATGCGCGGCTGATCACGCAAGCCTTCAGGGAGAGCGATTGCGATGACGATCGGCCCGACCGGATCAGGCAAGGTCTCGCTCGCGCGCCAGATGGCGCGGAGCGTGCTTGCGCTTGATCTTGGAGTTTTCGGGCCGGAGGTCGTCGCGAAGGCAAAGCTCTGCCTGCTCGACTTCTTGTCCTGCGCCTTCGAGGCGGGCCAGCATCCCTGGAGCCGTCAGGCGGTTGCGATCGCACAAGCCGGCGGCACTGCAACGATCATCGGGACGTCACAACTCTCCTCGTCGGCCGATGCCGCCTTTGCCAACGCCGTGATGGGGCATGGTCTCGTCCGCGAAGACATGCATGCGGCCAGCGTCGCGCACCACGGCGTCGTGATCTGGCCGACGCTGCTCGCGCTGTCGGAGCAGACGCCGCTGCATGGAGCCAGACTGCTCTCAGCCGCCATCATCGGCTATGAGACCGGCGCGCGGATCGGCCGCGCGCTCCTGACCTCCGACCTCGCACGGCTCTATCGCCCGACGGGGCTCGTGGCGCCGCCAGGCGCGGCGCTGGCGGGAAGCTTTGCGCTCGGCCTGTCCGAGGACCAGGCAACCAGCGCCATCGCGATCGCGGCCAATACATCCAGCGGGCTGAACGAGTGGCCGCATGCCGGCGGCTCCGACATGTATTTTCATCCGGGCTTTGCGGCCAGCAACGCCATCAAGGCGATCGGTCTTGCGGCAGCCGGCGCTTTCGGCTCGGAAACCATACTGGAGGGTGAAGCCGGCCTGTTCGCCGCCTATCGCCGCCAGGCCGCGCCCGACAGCATCACGCTCTTCCCGGATGGCGAGAGCGAGATCATGGCTGTCTACAACAAGCCGGTCCCGGCCTGCAATTTCGCGCAGACCGCGGCCCAAGCAGCGCTTCGCGTCTCGCACGAGCTCGCCAGCACTGAGGAGATCGACCGCGTCATCATTCGCGCACCCGATGCCGCCGTTCGCTATCCCGGCTGCGACTCCATGGGGCCCTATCGCAACGCGCTTCAGGCCAAGATGAGCATTCCCTTCAGCGTTGCTGCGACGCTGACGCGGGGCGAGATCGAGGAAGAGAACTATTCCGAACTCGATGATGCCGACATCATTCGCCTGGTCGCGGTCACCGATCTCGGGGCAGATCCAGGCTTCACCGCCGCCTTCCCCGGCAAGCAGGGCGCGGAGGTGACCGTGCATCTGCGCGGCGGACGGACGATCCGGCACGCTTTGCCCGACGTCATCGCCGCAACGCCTTCAGATATTCGTGCGCGCTTCCGCGCCGCCGCAACCAGAGTCCTCGGCGAGGACCGCGCGCACCGGCTCGAACAACTCATCGACGGCTGCGAGCAGCTCGGCAATGCCGGCTACATCGCAGCGCAGTGTCGTCTGAACACGCCAGAACAGGCTTTACGATCGGCATCACAAGAAATGCCAAACAATACGGGGGAAATATGGTCGACCGGGAGACCCGCCTAGCAGTGCCGACGGCGCACAATCGCCAGCAAGCCGGCGCTCACGCCGCGCGGAGGCGGGGCTGATGGAAGGCTTCTTTCAAGCGCTCGCAGCGGGCCTTTTGATCGGCGCCGTCTACGGCCTGATGTGCGTCGGGCTCGGCCTGATCTTCGGCGTCATGCGCGTCATCAACTTCGCCCATGGCGATTTCATGATGCTCGGCATGTATGCCGCCTTCTATCTCTTCACCGCCGCCGGCATCCAGGCGCTGTTCGGCAATACGGTCGGTCCGTTCGTGGCCATCCTGCTGGCTGGCCCGGTACTCGCCGTGTTCGGTTATTTCGTCCATCTGGCCCTGATCTCGCGCGTCTCGGGCACGCGCACCGCCTCGCTGGAAGGCGAAGGCCATTACGCCCAGCTGATCCTGACGCTCGGCATCGCGCTGATCCTGCAGAACGGCGGCCTCATCGTGTTCGGATCGGTGCTGGCCTCGATCCGCACGCCGCTGTCGAGCTCGGCCTGGGAATTCGTTCCCTTCTTGGACATCAGCATCTTCCTCAACAAGGCGCGCAGCATCGACGCGATCGTTTCGCTCGCGATCATGATTCTGCTTTCGCTGCTGATCACGCGGACCCGGATCGGCAAGTCGCTCCGCGCCGCCGCCGACAATCCGACCGCCGCGACCTATATGGGCATCGACGTCGACCGCGCGCATCGCACCGCCTTCGCGCTCGGCTGCGGCATCACCGCGATCGCCGGCGGCCTGCTCGCGACCAACTATCCGTTCCACCCCTTCGTCGGCCTCGAATACGTGATCGTCATGTATGCCGGCGTCGTGCTCGGCGGCATGGGCAGCATCATCGGTGCCTTCTGGGGCGGCATGACGATCGGCCTCGTGCAGCAGATGTCGACGCTGATCCTGCCGACGCAGTTGCAGAATGCCGCGATCTTCGCCGTCTTCCTCCTCATCATCTTCTTCCGTCCGCAAGGTTTCTTCGGGCGCATGGTCGAGAGGACGTGACCATGCTCCGGATGCGTTCACTGCTGCCTCCCCTGCTCTTCACGCTCGCTTACGCCGGGATCTCACTCGGCGTCACCAACTCCTACTACCAGCTCATCCTGACGCTGGTGCCGGTGTGGGCGGTGTTCGGCCTGTCCTGGAATTTGCTGAGCGGCTACACCGGGCTGATCTCGTTCGGCCACGCCGCCTTCTTTGGGATCGGCGCCTATGCGACCGCGCTCGGGCAGATTTATTTCGACATCTCCCCCTGGCTGCTGATCCCGGTCGCCGCCATGCTCGGCGGCATCGCCGGGCTGCTGATCGGATTTCCGACCTTCCGCCTCCAGGGCCACTACTTCGCGCTCGCGATGCTCGCCTACCCGCTCGCCATTCTCTACGTGTTCGAGTGGCTCGGCTTCCAGGAGGTGACGCTTCCGATCAAGCGCGACGCGCCGATCGCCTATATGCAGTTCTCCGACCCTCACATCTACACGCTGCTGGGGCTCGCCATCATGCTTGCCACCATCGTGCTGACGCAGGTGATCGAGCGATCCCGCTTCGGCATGGCGCTGCTCGCGATCAAGCAGAACGAGGCTGCGGCAGAAGCGGCCGGAATCAACACGCTGGCTTGGAAGCTGCGCGCGATCACGTTGAGCGGCGCGATCGCCGCCGCCATCGGCGGATTCTATGTGCAGGTGCTGCTGGTCGTGACCCCGCAATCGGTGTTCGGCATGCTGGTGTCGGCGCAGGCGTTGACGGTCGCGATGTTCGGCGGCGTCGGTACGGTCTGGGGACCGGTCATCGGCTCCGTGATCCTGATCCCACTCGCCGAGATCCTGCACGCAGAGGCCGGTGCGCGCATCCCCGGCATTCAGGGCGTCATCTTCGGCCTGGCGATCGTCTGTGTCATCTTGCTCGCGCCGGAAGGCCTGTTCTGGAAACTGCGCGATCTCCTGCGCAGGCGAAATGCATCCAAGGCCACGGCTAGCGTCACTCCGGAAACGGCCGTCGCCAACGTCACGGCGCTGAAGCCTGCCGCGCGGCAGCGTGCGGCCACCGGCGAGGTGATGCTCGAGGTTCGCAATCTCTCGCGCTCCTTCGGCGGACTCAAAGCCGTTCAGGATGTCAGCTTCAAGCTGCACAAGAACGAGATCCTCGGCATCATCGGCCCGAACGGCGCCGGCAAGACCACGCTGTTCAACCTCCTCAACGGTTTTCTGAAGCCGAGCGAGGGCGAGGTGCTGATCGACGGCCGCAACATGTCCGGCCAACGGCCGCACGTGATCTGCGAGGCCGGCATCGGCCGCACCTTCCAGGTGATGCGGCCATTCCTGCGCATGTCGATCCTCGACAATGTCGTGGTGGGGGCCTATGTGCGCGCCCGCTCCGATGCGGAGGCACGCAAGCTCGCCGCCGACGCAGTCGCCCGCGTCGGGCTCTCCGCCGTAGCCAACCGTGTCGCCGGCGAACTCTCGACCAAGGAGCTGCGGCTGATGGAGCTCGCCCGCGCGATCGCCGGCCAGCCCCGCATCCTGCTGCTCGACGAGACGCTTGCGGGCCTTGGCCACGGCGAAGCGGACGAGGTCGTCGCCGTGATCCAGCAGCTCGCACGCGACGGCATGACCATCGCCATCATCGAGCACACCATGCAGGCGATGGTCCGCCTGGTGGACAGATTCCTCGTGCTCGACCATGGCGCCGTCATCACCGAGGGCCTGCCCGAAGTGGTGACGCGCGACAACCGGGTGATCGAGGCCTATCTCGGCAAGAAGTGGGTGGGCCATGCTGCGAATTGAGGGACTGAGCGCGGGCTATTCGGCCAAGCCCGTCCTGAACGACGTGTCGATCAATGTCGGCGCCGGCCAGTTCGTTGCGATCGTCGGGCCTAACGGCGCCGGCAAGACCACCCTGTTCAAGACGATCTCCGGCATCGTGAAGCCGAGCGGCGGGGCAATTACGTTCGACGGCGTCGACCTTCTTGCCGTGCCGCCGCCGCAGCGCGCCCATCTCGGCATCGCCCACGTCCCCGAGGGCCGCCAGGTGTTCCCGTCGCTGACGGTGATGGAGAACCTCGAAATGGGCGCGATGACCGAAAGCGGCCGGCGCGACTGGCAGGCCAATATCGAGCGCATCTTCGAATGGCTGCCGGTGCTGAAGGAACGCCGCAATCAGTTCGCGGGTACGATGTCCGGCGGCCAGCAGCAGATGCTCGCGATCGGCCGCGGCCTCGCCTCCTCGCCGAAGCTGTTGATGCTGGACGAGCCCTCGATGGGTCTCGCGCCGTCGACAGCGGACTTCATCTTCGAACGGCTGATCGATATCCGGCGTCAGTCCGGGCTGACCATGCTGCTGGTCGAGCAGCGCGTGGCGGAAGCGCTGGAGTCCGCCGACCACGGCTACGTCCTCGAAGCCGGACGCGTCGTGCTCGAAGGCAACAACGACACGCTGCGCGCCGATGATCGCGTGCGCAAAGCCTATCTCGGCATGTGACGAACAAAAAACAAAGAGCAGGGAGACAACAAAATGAACAAGACATCGAAGGGCAGGATATCAAAAGGACTGACGCGCCGGACCGTGTTGTCGGGCGCTGCCGCCGTCGGCCTCGCCGGCGTGGCACGCGCGCAGGCGCCGGCGGAGGTCAAGGTCGGACTGATCGTGCCGCTGTCCGGCATCTACACCCGCCCCGGCCAGGTCATGAAGATGGGCGCCGAGATGGGCATCGAGCACATCAACGCCCAGGGCGGCATCAAGGCGCTCGGCGGTGCCAAGCTGAAACTGGTCGTGATCGACTGCGGCGACACCACCGAGAAGGCCAAGAACGCGGCGCAACGCATGGTGGCGCAGGAACCCGATCTCGTCGCCGCCACCGGCTCTTATCTCTCATCCTTCACCCTCGCCGTCACCGAGGTGACCGAGCGTGCCGAACTGCCGGTGCTGACACTGTCCTATTCGGACCTGCTGACCGACCGCGGCTTCAAATACATCTTCCAGACCGCCGCGACCGCGAGCCGCCAGTCCGAGCTCGGCCTGCCGACGCTGATGAAACTCGCCGAGAATGCGTCGGGCAAGAAGCCGAAGACCGTGGCGATGTTGATGGACAACACCGCGACATCAGTCGCCACCGCCAAGGCGCTGAAGGAAAAACTGCTCGCACAGGAAGGCCTGCAACTCGTCGTCGAGGAAGTCTGGACGCCGCCGCTGTCGGATGCCACGCCGCTGATCCAGAAGGTTCGCTCGGCAAAGCCCGATCTGCTCCTGTTCATGCCGAATGCAGTGTCGGACGCCAAGCTGGGGCTGGAGAAGATCAGCGAGTTCGGCCTCGGCCAGGGCAAGATTCCGACGGTGTCCTTCAGCATCACCATCGCCGAGCCGGACATGCTCCAGAGCGTGAGCCCGGAGACCGTGCAGGGCATCATGACCATCGTCGCCAACTGGGGCTCGAAAGGCCAAGAGGCCCTGATCGCCGAGCTCAAGGCCAAATACAAGGAGCCCTGGATGACGCAGAACGTCATCTCGACCTATGGCGACATGTGGCTGATGAAGGAAGCGCTGGAGAAGGCCGGCAAGGCGGACCGCAACTCGGTCGCGCAGGCGTTCCGCACCATGGATGCCGGTCCGTCGAAATACTATCCGGGCGGCCAGCTCAAATTCGACGAGAAGGGCCGCCGCGTCGGCGCCGGCGTCGTCATCGTGCAATGGCAATCGGGCGTACCTGTCACCGTCTATCCGCCCGATCTCGCGCAAGCAGAGCCGTTCTGGCCGAAGAAATCCTAAGCGCCGCGCGATTTTTCAGGGAGGAGAATTGTCATGACTGCAAAAAGCAAGTTCACGATCTCGCGGCGAACGCTATTGGCCGGCGCGTCCGGCACGCTGATCGCATCCCGCGCCTGGGCGCAGCAACCTTCAGAGGTGAAGGTCGGCCTGCTGGTGCCGATCTCCGGCCTCTACGCCCGCCCGGGAACGGTGATGCGTGAGGGCGCCGAGATGGCGGTCGACCACATCAACGCGCAAGGCGGCATCAAGGCCCTCGGCGGCGCCAAGCTGAAGCTGGTCGTGCTCGATTCCGGCGACACCACGGAAAAGGCCAAGAACGCCGCCCAGCGCATGGTCGCGCAGGAGACCGATCTGGTTGCTGCCAGCGGCGCATACCTGTCCTCGTTCACGCTCGCGGTGACCGAAGTCACCGAGCGCGCCAGCCTGCCCGTCCTCACCCTCTCCTATTCCGACCTGATCACCGACCGCGGATTCAAATACGTGTTCCAGACCGCGGCCACCGCAGGCTCGCAGGCACGGCAGGCGTTGCCCCAGATCATCAAGCTGGCGGAGACGGCCTCAGGCAAGCGGCCGAAGACGGTCGCGATCCTGACCGACAACACGGGGGCCTCGATCGCTTCCGCAAAGGCGATGCGCGAGGGCCTGCTGGCGGAGAACCAGTTGCAGCTGATCGTCGACGAGACGTTCACGCCGCCGCTGGCTGATGCGACGTCGCTGGTGCAGAAGATCCGCTCGGCGAAACCCGATCTGCTGTTCTTCCTGCCGACGGTGATCTCGGACGCGAAGCTGCTGCTCGAGAAGATGAACGAGTTCGGCCTCGGCCAGGGCAAGATTCCGACCATCTCGTTCGGCATCGCGATCGCCGAGCCCGACATGCTGCAAACCGTCAGTCCCGAACTCCTCCAGGGCGTGCTGACCTGCGTCGCAAGCTGGGGCGCCAAGGGCCACGAGGCGCTGATCGCCGAGTTGAAGACCCGCTACAAGGAGCCGTGGATGACGCAGAACGCGATCTCCACCTATGGCGACATGTGGGTGATCAAGGACGCGCTCGAGAAGGCCGGCAAGGCCGACCGCGTTGCCGTCGGCGAGGCGCTGCGCACCATGGATGCCGGCCCCTCGAAATACTATCCGCTGGGCGAGATCAAGTTCGACGAGAAGGGCCGCCGCGTCGGCGCCGGCATGACCATCGTGCAGTGGCAATCCGGCGTGCCGGTGACGGTGTTCCCGCCCCAGCTCGCGCTGGCGCAGCCGTTCTGGCCCAAAAACTGACTGAGAACTGACAACGCCCGAAAGAGAAACGGAGAACAACATGGACAAGGCGACCTACGACCGCGGGCTCGAAATCCGCAAGAGCGTGCTCGGCAACGAGTTCGTGGACAAGGCGATCGCATCCGCGGACGAGTTCAATCGTCCGATGCAGGACCTCACCACGGAGTATTGCTGGGGCTACGTCTGGGGCCGCGACGGCCTCACGCGCAAGACGCGCAGCTTCCTCAATCTGGCGATGCTCTGCGCGCTCAACCGCCCACACGAGCTGAAAACCCATGTCCGCGGTGCGCTCGCCAACGGCGCCACCAAGGAGGAGATCCGCGAGGTCTTCATGCAGGTCGCGATCTATTGCGGCGTGCCGGCCGGCGTGGATGCGTTCCGGAACGCGAAGGAAGTCTTCGCCGAGCTCGACAAGAAATAACGGAGCTTGACGACGATGAAGGGCAAATGGGCACTCGTGACCGGTGCGACCGCGGGCCTTGGCCTCGCCGTCGCGGAAGGCCTTGCCGGCGCGGGCGCCAATATCGTCCTTCATGATCTCGTCGCGCCGAAGCAGGCCGCGGATGACCTCCGCGCCCGCTTCGGCGTCGAGGTCGTCTCGGCCGGCGCCGATCTCGCCCAGCGCGAGGCGATCGAGGCCATGATGGCCGATCTGCTCGACCGCTGCGGCGCCATCGACATCCTCGTCAACAACGCCGTGGTCAGGCATTTCTCCGCCATCGAGCAGTTTCCGCCCGATCGCTGGGAGCAGGCGCTGGCCGTCAACCTGTCGGCGCCGTTCCATTTGATCCGCCTGGCGCTGCCAGCCATAAAGCAGCGCGGCTGGGGCCGGATCATCAACATGGGCTCGATCTATTCCAGCCGCGCGGTCGAGGATCGCATCGACTACGTCACCACCAAGACTGCGATCCTCGGTATGACCCGCGCGGTGGCGATCGAGACGGCGCGGAGCGGCATCACCTGCAACACGCTCTGCCCAGGCACGCTGCCAACGCCCGCGATCCTGAACAAGATCGCAACGATCGCGTCGAACAGCGGCCGTCCGGTCGACGACGTGACCAAGGAATATCTCGGTGAGCGCCAGCCAACGCAGCGCTTCGTCGAAATGAACGCGGTCGCCGCCATGGTCGTCTTTCTCTGTGGGCCCGCGGCAAACGATATCACCGGCGCCAGCCTGCCGATCGACGGCGGCTGGTCGGTTGCATGAAAGCATTGGGAGTGTTGCGATGACTGAACAATCGGGCCAGAGCGTCGTGCTGACGGGTGCCGCCGGCGGCATGGGACGCGCCATCACCAAGGCCTTGCTGGAAAGCGGCCGCCGCGTCGTGCTGGTCGATCGCGACGCCAAGGCGCTTGAGGAACTCGCGTCCGTGGCGGGCAACGCGGTGTTTCCGATCCAGCTCGACGTTAGCGATGGGCAGGCCGTGGATCGCCTGCCGGACGCCATTCCCGCGCAGTTCAAGCCGGTCGACGTCCTCATCAACAACGCCGGGCACGATATCGGCGGGCGGACGCGGTTCGATGCCGGCTCCGCCGACGACTGGTCCAACATCATCCAGACCAATCTGATCGGCCTGATGCGCGTCACCCGCGCGATCCTGCCCGACATGGTCAGGCGCAACGCCGGCCATGTCGTCAACATCAGCTCCATCAACGCGGTCCGGATCGTCCCCGATATGGCCGCCTACAGCACCAGCAAGGCGGGCGTGCACATGTTCACCGAGACGCTGCGGGGCGAGCTGGCAGAAACCGCGATCCGGGTCACCGAGCTCCAGCCAGGCCTGACCCGGACCAACATCATCCTGACCCGCTACCGTGGCGACAGGCAGAAGGAAAAGGACTATTTCGACCAGTTCAGGATGGCGCTCGAGCCTGCCGATATTGCCCGTTCGATCGTCTTCGCCCTGGACCAGCCCGCGCACGTTCAAATTGCCGAAATGATGATTCTGCCTGTAAACCGGTACTGACTTTTCCCAACCAGGGTCCGGACATGGAAAGACGTAGCGAATTGCAGTCGACACTCCGCATCGAGGACGTCCCGACCGTCCGGGCGATGGTCGCGCAAAAGCTGCGCGAGGCGATCATGTCCGGAACACTCAAACCGGGCCAGCGCCTGGTCGAGCGTGAGCTCTGCGAGATGATGGGCGTCAGCCGCCCCTCGATCCGCGAAGCCCTGCGTGCCCTCGAAGCCGACGGCCTCGTCAACATCGTCCCGCACCGCGGCCCCGTGGTCTCCACGATCAGCCTCGAAGAAGCCCGGCAGCTGTACGCGGCGCGCGCGGTGCTCGAAGGATTCGCCGGCCGCGAATGCGCCAGGCTCCACGATCCGGAAGTGGCTCGACGGATCGGGGAAGCCCTGGCACGGCTGAAGGCGGCCGCAGCCAAGCAGGACCTCGTCGGGAGCCTCGAAGCCAAGACCGACTTCTACGCCGCGCTGATCGGCGGCTGCCGCAACGCCTTCATCGAGCGCATGCTCAAGCCGCTGCACGACCGGATCCAACTGTTGCGGATCACGTCGATGTCGCAGCCGAAACGGATCAACAAGAGCCTGCGCGAGGTCACCGCGATCTGGCGCGCGATCCAGAACGGCGATCCGGATCTCGCCGAGCGCTGCTGCGTCGATCACATCAATGCGGCTGCGGTGGCCGCGCTCGACATGATTGAACGAAACGCCGCCAAGGAGGCGACGTCCTCCGACGACTAGAAAAACAAGAATTCAGGGAGTGTTCGATGTTGTCTCTGGTACGATCGCTGATCCTGTGTCTCCTGCTCTTGCCCTGTGGCGCGGCAATCGCAGACGACTACCCCACCCGCCCGGTCACGATGATCGTGCCGTTCTCCGCCGGCGGCCCCGGCGACGTCATCGCGCGAATTCTCGGCAACGCCATGAGCGCGACGCTGAAGCAGTCCATCGTCATCGAGAATGTCGTCGGTGCCGGCGGCACACTCGGCACCAACCGCGTCGCCAAGGCCGCGCCTGACGGCTACACGCTGCTCCTGATGCATGTCGGCCAGGCCACTGCGCCCGCGCTTTACGCAAAACTGCCGTTCGATCCCGTCGGCGACTTCGCCATGATCGGGCTCGTCACTGATGTCCCGATGATCCTGGTGGCCCGGCCGAATTTCCCGGCCAAGGATCTCGGCGAGATGATCACGCGCATCCGCAGCGAGGGCGACAAGATGACTTTCGGCAATGTCGGTCTCGGCTCAGCCTCGCAGCTCTGCGGCCTTATGTTCATGAGCACCACCGATACGAAACTCTCGCAAATCTACTACAAGGGCGGCGGGCCCGCGCTGAACGACGTCATCGCCGGCCATATCGACGTCTATTGCGATCCCGCGACGGGACCGACGCCCTATATCCAGTCGAACACGATCAAGGGCTACGCGATCACGAGCAAGACGCGCGTCGCGACACTGCCTGGCGTACCGACCTCGGCCGAGGCCGGCGTTCCCGAATTCGATGTGACGACCTGGTATGGCCTCTACGCGCCGCGCGGCACGCCCAAGCCCGTGATCGACCAGCTCGTCGGTGCACTGCAGACGGCGCTCAAAGACCCAGCGTTGATCAGCCGCTTTGCCGAGCTCAGCATGGCTCCGGTTGAGGCCGAGCGCGCGACGCCGGCTGCGCTCGAAGCCTTCCTGAAGGCGGAGATCGCCAAATGGGGCCGGATCATCAAGGCAGCCGGAATCGAGCCGCAGTAGGTCTGCCTCACTCGTCCAGAAGCTCCAGGAATTCCTCGATCCGGCCGAACGGTTCCGCGTGCCCGCGGGCGGCGCAGACGACGCGATCGCCGTCGCGCTGGAGCGATCGCGCTCTGGATTTCCGCAGCCGTCCGGGGAGGAAAGTCGCGGCGACGGCCTCGGGCCCGACATCGAGCCTGACGATGCCACGCCGCTTGCAATCGATCCTGAGCCTGGCGGCCGCAAAGAAATCACGCGCCTCCGGCGGCAGCCTGCCGAAACGCCGCGAGGTCTCCTCCTCCAGGTCTTCCAGATCGTCGTCGCTCCGGCATCTGGCGGCGCGACCATAGATCTCGAGCCGCATTGCTTCCGATTGCACATAGCCTTCAGGCAACATGTCGCCGACAGGCAGATTCAGATCCGGCACCCACAGAAAGGCGCCCGAGTCGTTCACTCTTTCCGAGGCGAGCTTCAGGAGATGACTGTAGAGCACCGGCCCGAACACCTGCACGTGCCCGGACTGCTGTTCGGAAAACAGATCGCCGGCGCCCCTGAGGTCCAGGTCGCGCTCGCTGATGGCAAAGCCGGCGCCGGGCTTGCTGAACTCCTCGAGGACGGCCAAGCGCTTCTCGGACTGTTCCGAGGTCGACTCCGTCAGCAGATAGGCGAAGGCGCGCGTTCCGCCGCGTCCCACCCGCCCCCTGAGCTGATGGAGCTGTGCGAGGCCGAACTTTTCGGGCCAACACACCACGATGGTATTCGCGCGCGGGATATCAAGACCGCTTTCCACGATGTTGGTCGCCAGGAGGACGTCCGCCTCGCCATCGACGAAACTCATCATGCGGTCGTCGAGGTCGTCGACGGGCATCTTGCCATGAAGGCAGACGATGCGGAGGTCGGGCGCCAACGATTGCACGCGCGCCAGCATCGGCTCCAGATCCTGGATGCGCGGGCAGATCAGAAAACTCTGTCCATGCCGCCGCCGCTCGCGTAGCAATGCTCCGGCAATGGCCGCATCCGAAAGCGGAGCGATCTTGGTCACGATCGGAAGCCGGTGAACCGGCGGCGTTGCGATCACGCTGAGATCCCGGAAGCCCGCAAGACCAGCGGCGAGCGTACGCGGGATGGGCGTCGCGCTCATCCAGAGCGTATGGGCATTCTTTGCCAGCCCTGAAAGCTTCGCCTTCTCCGCCGCTCCGAAGTGCTGCTCTTCGTCGATGATGACGAGGCCAAGATCGGCGAACTTCACATCCTTTGCAGAGAGCGCCTGCGTGCCGACAACGACTTTCAGCCTGCCGCTTCGCAAGCCCTCTTTGATCCCTCGCGTCTCCGGGCCGGAGGTCGCCCGCGACAGGCTTCCGACTTCGATACCGAGAGGACCGAAGCGCTTGCGGAAGGTTTCGACATGCTGCCGCGCCAGGACCGTGGTCGGCACGGCGATCGCCACCTGTTTCCCGGACAGCGCCACCGCGGCTGCCGCGCGCAACGCCACCTCGGTCTTTCCAAATCCGACGTCGCCGCACACCACCCTGTCCATGGGATGACCTGCCGCGAGATCATCGAGCACGTCCTGAATGGCCTTCGCCTGATCGACGGTCGGGAAATACGGAAAACGCGCAACGAACCTTTCATAGAGCGGCCCGGGCGCGACCAGTTTCGGCGCGCGGCGGCGGTGGCGCTGGCTGATGTGCTTTGCGAGCGCCTTGGCGGCGACCTGAATCTCCGCCTCGGCCTCGGTCCGCCGCGCCCACCATGTGCTCCCGTCCGCCTTGTCCCGTGCCAGCTTGCCGGGCTCGGCCGCATACGGCCAGATCAAGGCAAGGTCGGCCGGCGGCACGAGAACGGCGTTGTCTCCCGCGAACGCAAGCCTGACCATCTCGCGCCGCGATCCCGTCCCCATGGCGAGGGTCTGCAAGCCGTCGAGCAGAGCGAGTCCGCGCTGCAAATGGACCACCGCCGCGCCGCGCTCCGGGACGTCCGGATGATCGAACGCGGCCGTCCAAGCTCTCGCCATGGGCTGGGGATGATGGGCTCTGCTGCCGAGCACGTCGGACGCGGTGACGATGACGAGAGGCTTGCGGCCGGCCCCGACGAAGCCGGCATCGAAGTCGGCCAGGAACGCCGTTTCGCGCTCCCGTCCCTCCGTCGCCTCGCTCCAATCGGCACAGCGCTCCGCCTTGATGCCGCTCATCCGCTCCATCGCGCGAAGGTCATCCTCGACGGCCGCGACGAACAGCACCCGCGACCCGGCGCGTTGCATGTCGTCAATAAATGCGCGGAGGATCTTTCTTGGCGATGAGGCTTTCGAGAAATCGGGCGTCGGCGTGAAGGCCGATTTTTGCGGAAGCACGCTGATGCTCTTCTTCAGCCGCTTCCAGTCCGCCCGTCCGAGATACTCGCGCTCCGCATCCCTGCGGCCAGCGGCCTCCTCGATGGTGCCCAGCCAGATATCGGCGTGGCCCGGTACGCCGGCATCCACGATCCACCGCGCGCGAGCGCAATAATCCGGCAGCGTCGCCCGCTGCCCGCGCTTGCCTCCGAGCGCAATCTGTTCGGACATCGGATCGATCAGCAATTCCCTGGTCTCGTAGACGACCTCATGCTCGACCGGATCGACGGCAACGATCTTACGGATAACACCGTCGGAATGTTCGATCCTGAAAGGACCAAGTCCGCCCGCGGGAAACACCTCGAACGTCTTGCCGTGGAACAGGACGCCGCCCGGATATTCCGCCTCTTCGTCGAGGTCGTAGCCGAGGGCTTCCAGACGGCGCTCCAGCTCGGCTTCCGAATAGGCCGCGCCCACTTTCAGGCTGAGGCTGGTCTTTGACCAGCTCGCCGGCAGCGGCAGCCGCTCCATGATGGCTTCTGCGGTCGATACGAGGAAGACCGGCTTCCTTGCCTTGGCAAGGCGCCGCAACACCGAGCTCCGCCTGCCTGCGATCTCGCGCGACGGCTCCAGACCATCGAATGGCAGATTGTTCAGTCGCGGGAACACCAGCACCTCGACCGAAGGGTCGAGCGCGTGGATCACGCCGCCCAGCCGCTCCGCCCTGTTCTCATTGTCGCAGAGGAAGACGAGGCCGTCGCGGCCAGACTTCTCCCATTGCTCGCGCAGATGCAGCGCCAGCATGCCGAGAGGCGATGAGGACGAGACCGTAGAACGCGACGAGCTATTGCCTTTCGAGCCTTTGCTCTCTGTGCTCTTCGAACCCTTGCTCTTTGAACCCTTGCTCTTCGAGCTCTTGGTCTTCGGGCTCTCGCCTTTCGAGCTTTTGGCCTTGGTCTTTTTCGCGCCGGTCGCGGCCCGGGCTTTTTTGGTGGACGCCAATGTGTATCCAACTTTGTTTCAGAAATAGAGTCGCGCGCCGACGAGCCCTGCCGTAGAGCTCGGTCGACAACGCGGACTGGGCCCAAGCGCCCAAGCACGTCATTACAATTTCACGATTGCGTTGGAAAGCACGGATGCAAGCCCGGACGACCGGCCTGCACGCCAAAATAAGGCCTATTGCAGGACCTTCGGCAGCACCACGACCACGTCGACGCTCTGCCCGAGGATTTGCGTCGCGACCACGGCGAGGTGATGCGAGAACTCGTCCTCGATCTCGCTCGCGCAGTCTTCGTCCCTGGCAATGGCGAACAGCAGATTGCCGTCGATCTCGTCGAATCGGATACCGGCAAAAAGACGATCAAACGTCTCGGCGCCCGCGATGCCCGCGATTCGCGCCTGGATGGCTTGGTCTTCGATGAGGGACAGTTTCATCATAATCGGGAACATGGGGGCGCACCTCCCAAATGCAAGAGCAGAAGCGTGCTGGCGCGACCCGCCGGGCGAACTATATTAATCGTGTTGTCCCGCCTGCCCCCGTCTGCCCTTGAGGAAACTCTTGATTCTCTTCCTGCTGCTGGTCTCCGTGCCGATAGGACTGTCGGCCGGACGCTATTATCTGTTCGGCGATGGCCGGGGCAATTGGCAGACGGCGGATCGCTCGAGCGCCGGCCTGTTGCCGCCGGCATCGGCCAATCCGGACGCGCTGATCCGGGTCTTTGCCGCGCGCACGGTGCGGTGGCGCAGCATTTTCGCCGTCCACAGCTGGATCGTCGTCAAGGAGAAAGGTGCCAGCACCTACAGCCGATACGACTACACGGCGTGGGGCGACCCGATCCGGAGCAACGGATTTGCACCCGACGGCCGCTGGTTCGGCGCCATGCCCGAAACCGTCGTGGCGGTCGACGGCGCGCGGGCCGAAGCGCTGATCCCCAAGATCCGCCACGTCGTCGAGACCTACAAGTTCCGCGCCTACGGCGATTACAGCGCCTGGCCCGGACCGAATTCCAACACCTTCGTGCAGGCGGCGCTGGACGCCGTTCCCGAGCTTCGTGCCGTCCTTCCACCCACCGCGGTCGGCAAGGACTATCCGTACAGCGGACGCTGGGCCGGCATCACCCCTTCCCGCACCGGCGCCTACGCCTCGCTGTCGGGTTACCTCGGCATGACGGTCGGCTGGGTCGAAGGGTTCGAGATCAATTTCTTCGGCGCGGTGCTGGGCATCGACATCCGGCGGCCGGCGCTCAAGCTCCCCGGCATCGGCCGCCTGGGCGTCGCCGCCGGCCTGTAGAGCGCCTGCCGACGCCTCGCCAAACAAAAAACTGAAAAACAACCCCATGCACAGTAGAACCGCCCCTGGCCGGTTGGTCGCGGTGGCGCGGCTTAAGTCGAGATGAGGCTTGGTGAATTGCCTTGCGCGCGCAGAACGAGAGGCCTCTCTCCTGCAACGCACGTTGAGGTGCTCGACGAGCCCGATGTCTTCAGACGCCGGTCATTTGACTCGTCGGGCAAAACACCGGCAAAATTGCATCGTGCCAATCAGGCCATGGATGCG
Organism: Bradyrhizobium sp. S3.7.6; assembly: GCF_054061875.1. Lineage (NCBI taxonomy): Bacteria > Pseudomonadati > Pseudomonadota > Alphaproteobacteria > Hyphomicrobiales > Nitrobacteraceae > Bradyrhizobium > Bradyrhizobium sp. S3.7.6. Next base: position 6,788,354 of record NZ_JBSSEQ010000001.1, read on the forward strand.
CTCGACCAGGCCGACCATGGGTCCAGCAAGCCGCCTCCCTGGATCCTAGCCCCCAAGCGCCGGAATATTTTCGCGAAAGATGATCTCGCTGCGCGGCGCCTCGATGCCGTGCATGGCGCTGCGGCCGGCGCGCAAATTGTCGAAGATGCCGACACAGCTCATCATCGTGTTGAGCTGATTTTGAGTGATGACGGCATCCATCGTCCCATCGAGCAGAAAGCTACGCGTATCCGAGGTCAGACCATGGCCAATGAAGACCACGTCACGCGCCCGGTTCATTTCGTTCAGGGCGCGAGCGACACCATCGGCGGCGCCGCCGATGTTGTAGATTCCGGCAAGATCCGGATGCTGGCCCAGCAGCATGCGCGTCTGGCGATAGTTGCGGTCGGCGTCATCATGGCCTTCGCGCAGGCCCACGACCTTGATGGCCGGGAATAGTTCTTCGAAGACGTGCAGAAAGCCCATTTCGCGTTCTTCGTGCGCGCGGTAGCTGCGGCTGCCCGCGATCATCGCGACCTTGGCCGGACGCTCGCCCAGAAAGCGCGCGATCAGATAGCCGGCAGTGCGTCCGATCGAGCGATTGTCCAGTCCGATATAGGCCGCGCGGCGCGCGTTCAGGATATCCGAGATCAGCGTCACCGTCGGCACGCCGTGCTCCGCTAATCGGTCGACGGCTTCCCTCACGACGGGATGCTCGAGCGCCATGAAGGCGATGCCGTCGGCCTTGTCGCGGGCCCGCCAGAGCTGACGTGCCAGCAGGTCGGGATTGAAGCCCTTGATGGTGTCGACCTGACAATGGACGTTGAAGGGCGCGAGCCGGCCGTCGGAATGCGCGATCAGCTGCCCGAGCGTGGACAGGAAGCGGTTGGTGCCGGCCGGCAGCAGGAACAGCAGCCGCATCGGCTTGGGCCGCATCGCCGCCAGGATGTTCTCGGCCGGCATGTAGTCGAGCTCGGACGCGGCGGCGAGCACCCGCTGCTGCGTAATCGCCCGCACACCGGGCCGACGATTCAGCACGCGGTCGACCGTCGCCGTGGAGACGCCGGCCCGGCGCGCCACGTCAACGATGCGGCTCAGCGAAGGAGCCACTGGTTTATTCATTCCGGGGCCCAATCGTCGAATACCTCAAAAACCATCATCTTTATCGTTTGACATGCTAGCTCAAAGTCGCAATTTTCGCATCAATATCGTTGCAGAAACATCAAATAACATCAAATCGCTGTTGGAGGAGAAGCCCATGTCCCTGACCCGTCGGCGCGCCCTGCAAGCCCTGTCCGTCCTCCCCGCCGCGGGCCTGATCGGCGGTCTCTCGCGCCCGGCCCGGGCGGCCGAGTTCTCGCTGAAATACGGCAACAACCTGCCGCTGACGCACCCCCTCAACATCCGCGCCCAGGAAGCCGCCGACCGCGTCGCCAAGGAGAGCAATGGCCGGGTCGAGATCGCCATCTTCCCGAACAACCAGCTCGGCGGCGACACCGACATGCTCGCCCAGGTGCGCAACGGCGCGCTGAACTTCTTCACGCCCTCCGCGCTCGTGGTCGCGACCCTGGTGCCGATCGCCGCGATCAACGCGGTCGGCTTTGCCTTTGCCGATTACGATCAGGTCTGGAAAGCGATGGACGGCGGGCTCGGCGCGCATATCCGTGCCGCCATGGCCAAGGTCGGCCTCCATACCTTCGAGAAGATGTGGGACAACGGCTTCCGCCAGATCACCAGCGGCGCCAAGCCGATCGAGAGCGCCAAGGACATGGACGGCCTCAAGATCCGCGTGCCCGTGTCTCCGCTCGGCATCTCCATGTTCAAGGCGCTGTCGTCCTCGCCGACCAGCCTGCAATTCAGCGAGGTCTATTCGTCGCTGCAGACACGCATTGTCGACGCGCAGGAAAATCCGCTGCCGATCATCCAGGTAGCGAAGCTCTACGAGGTGCAGAAGTACTGCGCGATCAGCAACCACATCTGGGACGGCTTCTGGTTCATCGTCAACGCCCGCGCCTTCAACGCCCTTCCCGCCGATCTCAGGACCATCGTCAGCAACGCCATCAACGATGCCGGCTTGAAGCAGCGCGAGGACATCAAGACGTTCAATGCGACCGTGCAGGCCGATCTCCAGCGCAATGGGATGAAATTCACCACGCCTTCACCGGACTCGTTCCGCGCAAAACTGCGCGACTCCGGCTTCTACGGCGAATGGAAGGGCCGCTTCGGCGACGAAGCCTGGGCGCTGCTCGAAGGCGCCGTCGGCAAGCTGGCCTGAGCGCGATGACGATCGCAGAGCATCAGATGACGGACTATCTGGCGGCGGCCGCGCACCCTGCTTCCGCTGCGGGCACGCGCAAGCTTGCGAGCGCCTTTGGCACCGTCGACCGCTGGCTCGGTGCGGTGGTCGAGACCGCCGCGGCCGGTGTCGTGCTGGTCGAGATCGGCATCATGCTCGCCGGCGTCATCATGCGATACGCCTTCCACAGCCCGCTGATCTGGTCGGACGAACTGGCCTCGATCCTGTTTCTCTGGCTCTCGATGCTGGGCGCGGTGATCGCGCTGCGCCGGGGCGAGCACATGCGCATGACAGGGCTCGTCAGCCATGTCGGCCCGGGCGCGCGCGCCTTTCTCGACACGATCGCTGCGGTGGCGCCGCTAGCCCTGCTGGCGTTGATCCTGCATCCCGCCTTCGACTATGCGAGCGAGGAACAGGTCATCGTCACCCCGGCGCTGGAGATCAGTAACGCCTGGCGCGCAGCCGCAATTCCCGTCGGGATGACCCTGATGGCCGTCGTCGCCGCGATCCGGCTCGCGACGCATCACCGCCCCGCGTTGATCGTCGCGGCCCTCATCACCGCCGCCGTCCTGATTGCCGCATTCTGGCTTGCCGGACCGCTGCTCGCCCCGCTCGGACGCTACAATCTCATCATTTTCTTCGTCGGCGTGGTCGCAGCCAACGTGTTCGCCGGCGTACCGATCGCCTTCTCCTTTGCGCTCGCGACCTTCGGTTATCTGGCGCTGACAACCAGCGTCCCGATGATGGTGATGGTCGGCCGTCTCGATGAGGGCATGTCGCACCTGATCCTGCTCGCGGTGCCGCTCTTCATTTTCCTCGGCGCGTTGATCGAAATGACCGGCATGGCGCGGGCCATGATCCAGTTTCTGGCAAGCCTGCTCGGACATGTCAGGGGCGGACTGTCCTATGTGCTGATCGGGGCCATGTATCTGGTTTCCGGCATCTCCGGCTCGAAGATCGCCGACATGGCCGCGATTGCGCCGGTGCTGCTGCCGGAGATGCAGCGGCGCGGCGCCAAGCCCGGCGACCTCGTCGCGCTGCTGTCGGCCACCGGCGCGCAGACCGAAACCATTCCGCCGAGCATCGTGCTGATCACCATCGGCTCGGTGACCGGTGTCTCGATCGCGGCGCTGTTCACGGGCGGGCTGCTGCCGGCCCTGGTCGTGGGCACCGCGCTCTGCGTGGTGGTGTGGCGGCGCTACCGGAACGAGGATCTGAGCCATGTGCGGCGGGCCTCGAAGCGCGAGATCGCAAAACTCACAATGGTCGCTCTGCCCGCCATCCTGCTGCCCTTCGTGATCCGCACTGCCGTCGTCGAAGGTGTTGCCACTGCCACGGAGGTCTCGACCATCGGCATCGCCTACGCCGTGCTGATGGGCCTTGTGGTCTACCGCCAGTTTCCCTGGCGGCGGCTGAAATCCATGCTGGTCGAGACGGCCTCGCTGACGGGCGCAATCATCTTCATCATCGGCTGCGCCACGGCGATGGCCTGGGGACTGACGCAATCCGGCTTCTCGCAACAGCTGGCGAAGGCGATGGCGGCGATCCCCGGCGGCGCCTACGGTTTCCTCGCGATCTCGATTGTGGCCTTCGTCGTGCTCGGCAGCGTGCTCGAAGGCATTCCGGCCATCGTGCTGTTCGGCCCATTGCTGTTTCCGATTGCGAAGCAGGCCGGCGTGCACGAAGTGCACTATGCGATGGTCGTGATCCTCGCGATGGGCATCGGCCTGTTCGCGCCGCCGTTCGGCGTCGGCTATTACGGCGCCTGCGCGATCAGCAAGATATCGCCGGACGAAGGCCTCAAGCACATCTGGGGTTATGTCGCGGCGCTCTTCATCGGCCTCGCCATCGTCGCGGCCGTGCCGTGGCTGTCGATCGGCTTCCTCAAATTCTGAAGATCATGGGAATCATGCAATGAGCCGTTTTTTTGGTGAGATCCGGCAAGCCGGCTACGTCGTTGACGACATCGAGAAGGCCATGGATTATTGGAGCCGCGAGCTCGGCATCGGGCCGTGGTTCTATAATCCGCGGGTTCCAATCGTGAACTACCACTATCGCGGCAAGGCCTATGAGCCGCACAATTCGGTGGCGCTGGCCAATTCCGGTCCGCTGCAGATGGAGCTGATCCAGATCCGCAACGATGCGCCGTCGATGTATGCCGACTTCCTGAAAGCCGGACATAAGGGTCTGCAGCACGTCGCCTATTGGACCGAAGACTACGACGCCGATCTGTCCCGTCTCGAAGCCGAGGGTTTCAAGCCGGTCATGAGCGGCGAAGTCGGCGCGCGCGGTCGTTTCGTCTATTTCGACACGGAGTATCATCCGGGAACGGTGATCGAACTGTCTGAGGTCTCGGGACCCAAGGGCAAGATGTTCGATCTCATCCGCGCAGCCGCCAAAGGCTGGGACGGGCGCGACCCCGTGCGGCCGTTCCCCGATCTGACCAAGCTCTAGACCTGCGCTCCCGTGACGCAAAATCCCGTTCGCATCGAAGCCGACTATCTGATCGAAACGCCAGAAGATCCGCGTCTTGCCGCGGAAACCATGGCGGGCGAGCAGTCGAGCGGCACGTTCGTTGCGGTGCCCGGCGAAACGCCGGAGCTGAAGGCGCGTGCGGCCGCCCGCGTCGAGAGCATCGAGTTGCTTGATGCAATCTCCGCGCCGTCGCTCCCGGTCGCCCGCCCGATCAACCCAGATGGCCCCTGGAATCGCGCGCGCGTGACGTTGTCATGGCCGCTCGACAATATCGGCGCATCACTGCCCAATCTGGTCACGGCGATCGCCGGCAATCTCTGGGAGTTGCGCCAGCTGACCGGCCTGCGCCTGCTCGACCTGCGCCTGCCGCTCGCGTTTGCCGCCGCCTATCCCGGACCGAAGTTCGGCGTCGCCGGCACGCGCGAGCTGACCGGTGTCAGCGGCCGCCCGCTGATCGGCACCATCATCAAGCCGAGCATCGGACTCAGTCCGGCCGAGACGGCCTCTCTCGTCGCCACGCTGTGCGAGGCCGGCATCGACTTCATCAAGGATGACGAGCTGCAATCGGACGGCGCCTATTGTCCGTTCGACGCGCGCGTGCGCGCCGTGATGCGCGTCGTCAACGACCACGCTGATCGAACCGGCAAGAAGGTCATGATCGCCTTCAACCTGACCGGCGAGATCGACCAGATGCGCCGCCGGCACGATCTGGTGCTCAGCGAGGGTGGCACCTGCGTGATGGCGAGCATCAACTCGGTCGGGCTCGCCGGCATGGTCGAGATCGGCCGCCATACGCAGCTTCCCGTTCATGCGCATCGCAACGGCTGGGGCGCGCTGAACCGTCATCCCGCGCTCGGCTGGGATTATACGGCGTGGCACAAGATCTGGCGGCTGGCCGGCGCCGACCACATGCACGTCAACGGCATCGGCAACAAGTTCAGCGAGACCGATGACAGCGTGGTCACATCCGCAAAGGCGGCGCTGACGCCGATGTTCGCGCACAAACCATGCATCGCGATGCCCGTGTTCTCCTCGGGCCAGACGCCGGCTCAGGCCGCGCCGACCTGGCGCGCACTCGGTTCGACAGATCTGATCTTCGCAGCAGGCGGCGGCATTCTCGCCCATCCCGCTGGACCGGCCGCCGGCGTTGCCGATTTGCGCGCAGCATGGGACGCCGCGATGGCGAGCCCGCAGCCGTGAGCGGCGCATCCACCCTGCCCGACGGTCCACTCGTTGCCTTCTACGGCGACGATTACACCGGCTCGTCCGCGGCGATGGAGGCCCTCACCTTCGCAGGCTTGCCGACAATCCTGTTCCTCGAACCTCCGACGCCCGAACGTCTCGTTTCTATCGGGCAGTACCGCGGCATCGGCATCGCCGGCACGGCGCGCGCGAAGGATCCGGCCTGGATGGAGCAAAACCTGCCGCCGGCTTTCGCGGTGCTCGCAGGTATCGGCGCGCCGATCGCACACTACAAGGTGTGCTCGACCTTCGACTCCTCGCCGCAGATCGGCTCGATCGGGCGTGCGATCGATCTCGCCGTGCCGCAGCTCGGCGGCGCCTGGCATCCGCTCCTCGTGGGATCGCCGGCGATGGGGCGCTATCAGATGTTCGGCCATCTGTTCGCGGCCGTGAATGGCGTCGGCCATCGTCTCGACCGGCACCCGACCATGTCGCGTCATCCGGTGACGCCGATGGACGAGTCCGATCTCGGCCGACATCTTGCAAAACAGACGGCGCGATCGATCGGACTGATCGACTTCGTCACCATGGCCAATGGCGGCGCGGATCTGGCGCTGATGCGCGCGAGGGGCGCCGGCACCGAGATCATCTCGCTCGACGTGCTCGATCAGCCATCCCTGATCGAAGCCGGCCGCCTGATCTGGGAATATCGCGGCGAACGGCTCTTTGTCGCCGGCTCGCAAGGTGTCGAGCAGGCCCTGGTCGCCTATTGGCGGTCGGCGGGCCTGATTGCCGACAGCAAGCCTGATCTGCGCCTTGCCGGCGTCGAGCGCATCGCCTGCGTCTCAGGCTCCTGCTCGCCCGTCACCGCCGCGCAGATCGCGCATGCCGCGGACAATGGCTTCGATATCGAACGGCTCGATGCGACCCGCGCCGTCGACGCGGTTGAATGGACCAGGGAGATCGGCCGCGCTGCCGAACGTGCGCTCGCCGCACTCGCGTCGGGGCGCGATGCGCTCCTGATCACCGCAAGTGGGCCCGACGATCCCGCCATCGGTGCGCTCAACGCGGCCATCGAGGCGAGCGGCGCAACAGCGAGTGGGGTGAACGAGCGCATCGGCGCGGGGCTCGGCCAGGCACTGGACTCCATTCTGGAAACCGCGCGGCTCCCTCGCGCCGTGGTCGCCGGCGGCGACACGTCCGGACATGCGCTGCAGGCGATGGGCATCTATGCGCTGACCGCGATCGCCCCTCTCGCGGAAGGCGCGCCACTCAACCGCGCATCATCGGATCGCGCGCATGCGAACATCGAGATCGCGCTCAAGGGCGGACAGGTCGGCGGGATCGATCTGTTCTGCCGCGCCAGAGACGGCGGTTAGCCGTCACCGCTAGGCGATCGTGATCTGGCCGATACTGGCCGTGAACCGCGGCCTCAACGGGCCGGCGGGATCAGGGCGCGCAGGATGTCGGGCTTCCAGGCCTGACGGGCGCTGTCAAAGGCCGCGAAATCATGGTCGAACTGCCAATAGGCCCATGCCCAGCCACGTCTGTCGGCGCTTCGCGCCACGAACGACAGGTATCTCTGGAGACTCTCGGATGGAGCTCGTTCGTAGACCCCGAACTCGCCGAGATAAATCGGGCGCTTCTCTCGCTCCGACCACCGGCTGACCTTCTCGAAATCAGCGGCCGCCTTGGCTTCGTCGTCCGGACTGCCCCAATCCAGCGGCCCGATGCGCGCGAACGTCTCGGACCATGGCGCACCCTGATGCGTGAAGCGTATCGGCGCGTAATAATGAAAGGTGACGATGAGGTTCCTGTCGTCGGCGGGGAGAGCCAGATCGTCGATGGGAATCTCGTCCGTGTTGAGAACCGCAGCAATGACCCGCCGCTCGGGGTTGGTGCGGCGGATGATGCCGATACAGTCGTTGAGGAGCGAATTCCAGCTGGCGGACGTCATCTGTCCCCCCGGCTCGTTCAAGACCTCGAAGACGAGCCTGGGATATCTTCCGGCATAGCGCTCCGCGATCTGCCGCCAGAATGCCCTGAGCTTCTCGCCGCATTCGGATACATCACGCTGACAGACATGCGTGTCGTGCTCGTCGACGATGGGAACGAGGTTCCTGGCGAGGATTTCCTCGATGACGGCATCAAGCCTTCTCAGCACGGCCTCATCCAGCACATTCCCGCGATCCATGAACTTGAAGCCGAAGAAATTGATCCTGACGTGCGCGAATCCGGCCTTTCTGATCGCCGTCAAATTGTCCAGACGGAACGGCGCGTTCTGACCGCCCTCCCAGATTCCGTCGTAACCGAGAATGTTGATCCCGCGTCCCAACCTTGCCGCATCGCGAGGCACGACCTGCCCGGCGCCATGGGCGTCGGAGCAGAGCGATGCGAAGACGAAAGCCGCTGCGGCAAGATTGAAGCTTCTCGACCAGCGAGCGCGGTGGGCGGTCATCCTGCTTCCATTCCGTAAGGGTTAGAAATCGGTCTCCGGCACCGGCCTGCACGTTGCAAGGAGGAACGCCACGAGGAGCACCGACGTGAACATGGTCGAGCGAAGGAACGTCGTCTCGGTGAAATTGGTCTGAAAGCTGAGGGCGACAAACCCGATAATGAGGGCACAGTGCGCCCGGTGGATCGATCGTGCAGAAATCAAATAGAGAACCTTGTTCGAGAACAGAAGAACACTCGCTGCGAAAAGCACGTAGCCCAGGAACCCCGTTTCCATCAGAATCGCGATATAGCCGCTATGATAGTTGTCGAGCACCCAACCGTGGTTCTGCTCGAAATAATCGTAGATCGACGGGATCGTCCAGAAACCGTTGATTCCGAAGCCGAGCAGCGGCGCATGGTCGAAATGGCTTATCGCGTAGTGCCAGATGAAGGTCCGCTCGGTGAAATTGACGGTCGCATCGCCAATGTGGATGGCGTCGTATCCCGTCGCGTAAAAATAGACGATCAGGAGGCCGGCCATAACGCACATGACGAACGGCAGGATCGCATAGAGCCTCATGCAGCCGACCGACCACATCGACGTCACGAGCAGCGCACAAGCCGCCAGGGCGACGGCACCGGCGCCGCGCGATTCCGACGCGAGGACGCAGGTCGACGCCAACAGGAACGCGACGAGGAACGCCAGCCACCCCTGCCCCGTCATCTTCCGGTAGCAGGAGAAGAACATCAGATACGCACCGACAAAGCCGAGCGTCTGCTTCGATTCATAGACGCCCTGCCATTGACCATTGTGCATCCAGCTATGATCTATCCCGATATCGGGCACGGCGAGTGCGCAAAGCGCCGATGCGGCGACCAATATGAAGAGCCCGGAGGATGTCGCCTTCACGACATCGTCGATATCGATCCGCGTGATCATGCAGAACGCGCCAAACGTCGTCATTGCAAGAGCGGCGCTCTTCATGATGGCTGCGGCGTTCAGGGTGGTCCACAACACCGAGACGACCGCCAACGCGTAGAATGCGAGGAGCGCGATCAGATCGGGGTTGAACGCCAGCTGCAGGCGCGGGCGTACGAACGCGCTTGCGTAGATCAGGACGCTCCACATCAGCAGAGCGACCGCCTGTTGCAGATAAGTCAGTCCCGCCGGCAGTATCGCCGTATTGAATGTCCCCATCGACGCGACGACATTGACGGTGATCGAGACGCAGATGACGAGCCTGGCGATCTTCTCCACGCCGGCACTGCGCGTCTTCCAGATCGCGCTCGTGAGTGCCTCGGAGGCTCTCTCGGTCTGCAGGATGGCCATGAGGTGACTTTCCCTTAAGCTTGGTTAATTATCTACTACTGCGGGTTGATCTCCCGAGCCCCGACACCGCGAAATCTCGAAACTTCGGGGATTGATAACGATACGGCCCTGCTCGATGCGTTAATGCAAATCGCACCCCGCTGGTGCCTCGGCCGTCACGACCCTGCTATACAAGCGCGGGATCCGGCCCGATCGACTTCTCCGGGTTATCTGGTTTCCGTGGTCACGCATGAATAAGCCAAGCAATACATTCGATATCGCCATCGAGCAGGCGTTCGACTTCCTGTCTCCGGAATACGGAGCGCTGTTCGACAGCTCTGCCGCGACCGCGTTTCAGCATCCGCTCTGGCTGGACAGCCTCTACGCCAGGCTCGCATCCCATGCAGGCGCGACGCCGCTGGTCGTCGTGGTCCGTCGCCGTACGACGGGGGCGCTGGCGATGGTGCTGCCCCTGCTCCGAATCCGCCGCGGCCCGATCCGGACCATCGAATTCGCCGATCTGCGCGTATCCGACTATCTGGCGCCGGTCTGCAGTCCCGAGGTGTTTTCCAGCCTGCTGGAGGATGAAGCGGCCTGCGCAGAGATCAGGCGCCTCGCCCGCCCGTTCGATCTGCTCCGCTTGACCAAGCTGCCCGACGGACGGCTTCCGATCGAGAGCTTACTCGGCGCGCCACGCCGCGTCTCGATGGAGACGAACGCCTACGCGACCGTTCTCGTCGCCCCGTTCGAGCAATGGCGTGCCAGCGCACTGGATCGCTCCTATCAGAAGGAGCTCGCCAAGAAATATCGCCAGCTCCAGAAGAAGGGAGCATTGAGCTTCTCATGCTGCGACGACAGCGCCTCGATCTCCGAGGCGATGGACGCGATGAAGCAATATCGCGGCCCGCGCTTTCACGCCCAGGGCGACGGCGACCTGCTCCAGCGCCCCGAATATTACAGCTTCTATTCTGACGTGGCGGCCCGCGGTCTCGGCTCGTTCGTCCGACTCTACGCCATGAAGATGGACGGCGGCGTGATCGCCGCCGTGCTCGGACTGCGCCATCGCGGCAGCTTCCTCGTCATCATGAGCGCCTTCGATATCGACGGGTACAAGAGCCAATCCCTGGGCTCTCTGATGTTCGAGCAAGTGGCGAGGGATTGCATCGAGCGCGGCGATCAGATGCTCGACTTCACGATTGGCGACGAGCCGTACAAGAAATTGTTCGGCGGCCAGCCTTCGCCGATGTGGATGGTCACGCAGGCCGGCAGCACCGCGGGCGCCATCAGCCTGTTCGCGCTGAGGCAGGCTCCCTGGCTCAAGCTGGCGGCCAAGCGGCTATCGGATTTCAGGCTCCTGCCGGCCCGCACCCCGACGCCCACGCGCTAACCAAAACGCAAGCGAGCGGGCGCAGAGCTCAGGCGCGGAGCGCGCCGCGGACGCGTCCGAGCCAGCCCGGATGCATCTGATCGACACGATGCGTGAGACTGCGCCGCAGGAAGTGCAACCGCCGCCGCACATCCCATTCGATATCGTTGCGGGACGTCAGGGCCTGACGGAAGCGCGCCATTTTCAGCGACCGCTGGTCTGCCGCGAGCTTGTCGGGATCGGAGTAGAACTGCGAGATCTTCTTCGTGCCCATGCCGGCGCTTGCGAGCCAGCGCGGCGCGTGCTCCGTGCAAAGGCGATCGACGTCCACCAAGAGGCGGGCGACGCCCGTGCCGGCGGCGGGACAATTGGTCTGGAACGCATCGCCGATGAGGACGATTCCGGGCTGAAGGTGTCCCTCCACCACGGTCAGATCCATCACCCAGTTCTGCACCTTGTCGGTCACGTGGAAGTCGCCGAGGTAAGGCCGCAGTCCCGGCAGCAGCCGCAGGACGGTCGCTTCCGGTTGGCGGCGCAGCTCGCGCATGATCGGATCGGTCGGGTCACGGAACATGAACAGATTGGCCCGCATGCCCGATGGCACCGGGAACAGGCTGAGATAGTCGATGCCGTCAGCGGTGCGCTCGCCGTAACAGGTCAGCGCCTCGAAATCGAATGGCGTGCCATCGCGGCGGGCGATCGAAAAGCCGAACGACACCGAATGGCGCTCGGCCAGCACGCGCCGCTTGATGCCGAGCTTGTAGCCGAGGGCTCCCGCCATGCCTGTGGCGAGCACGACGAGCCGCGCCTCAAGGCGTCGTCCGGACGCAAGCTCGATATGCTGGACATCATTGCTGGGGCTGATTGCGGTGACTTCGTCGACGATCAGATTGGACGGATCAGGCAGCTGGCTGCGCGCCATCGCAACGAGGCCGGCATAGGAAAACCCGTAAGCCTGGCCGACGTCGACATCGACGACCTTGCCCTCCCGGATATTGAGCACCCGGTCATACCGGCAGGCGACGTTCTCGAGCGCATGGAGGAAGCCCAGCCTGCGGAACATCTCGAGCTGCTGGCCACCGAGCTTCTCGACCCGGAATTCGTCCGGATGCACCGCGCGCTTGTCGACGAGTGCGACGCGATGCCCCGCCCGCGCAAGCACGGACGCGGCGAGCGATCCCGCGAGGCCGCCACCGACGATCGCGATGTCTGCGACGATCGCCGCAGTCGCAGCTGCAGCGCTCGGCTCGGTCACGGGTCTATCCGTCGTCATGGTTTAGGGCTCCACGGTTAACGGTGGTTCCATGTGCAATTCCCTCGCCTGATGTCGTATCGCAGAGCCAAACGCGATCATTTCCGGCGATTGAGGTTAACGGGTCGCCGGACACATCCGTCCCGGCACGCGCCTTGCTCAGAACGACCTCGAAATACTGCTGTCTCGTCAGACAAAGCGTCCGAATTCGTTCCAGAGAGGCCATTCCAATGCTCGAACAGCCGCAGGCCGGCCGGCTTCGCCCCGCATCTTGCACCGGCACGACATCGCGCCGCTTTTCGACCGAGCCGGTGCCCGCTCAATCTGGCACATCACGGACGCGGCTGTTCCGCAGTGAAGCAGCGGCGTACGACCTTCGTCGACGACAGACGGCGGGACCTGAAGACCGCGCATTAACACTCGCATTTTTCCGGCATGCTAGGCTCTCGCCGTCCTTGCAACGCCCATCTTCGGGGAACGCTTCGCATCTTCGATGATCGATTCCATTGTTCAATTTCTGCGGCGTGACGTCACGCGCGGTGTCGTCGGGACCATCCTCCTGAAGGTTGGCAGCGGCGCGCTCGCGTTTGCGTTGTTCTCGCTGGCCGCGCGAACGATGACACCCGACGGATTCGGCATCTTTGCGACCTGGCTTTCGGTTGCCCAGATCGCCGCAGTCGTAGGCCTGATCGGTCAGGAAGCATTGCTGGTGCGGTTCCTGAACGAGTATGAGGTCGGCGACAGGCCCGACCTCACCAAGGGCCTCCTGCTCTCCAGCTTCAGGATTTCCGCCGTCGCGATGCTGATCGCGATCGCCGCAGTTGCGGCGGTTGCGCATTTCAGAGGGGATTTGTGGCTGCTGATCCTCGCCGTCTCGGCCTACACCGCCGTGAGTGCCGGATTGATGCTCGGCAGCCAGATCGCGCGCTCGCTGGTCAGCATTATCATGGGCGAAGGCAACCGCGAGTTCTTCTGGCGGGTTTTCGTCGTGCTGTTTCTGCTCGCCATGCTGTTCGGGCATCGGCAGCTCGATCCCGCCGAGCTGATCGCCGCAATGACGATTGCGATGTCGGTGGGCCTCGTCGCACAGATCATTGCGATTGTACGGGCGCTGCCGGATTTGCGCGCCACAGCAGCGAATTCCGAAGCAACGCGCTGGCGATCGAGCGCATTGCATTTCTGGCTTGCGTCCATCCTTGAAGTCGCGAACCAGTATTTCGACGTCATTCTGGTCTACTGGATGCTGGATCCGGCGACCGCCGGCATCTACTTCGCGGCGTCACGCCTCGCCAACATCTTCGCCATGCTTTCCGCCGCGCTGTACTCGTTCGGCGCGCGCCGGCTTCCTTCGCTCTACTTCAGCAAAAATCACCGGGAATTCGAGCGGACGCTGCAGCTCATGGCGGAAGTGACCGCACTTTGCGTGGTCGCAGGCCTCGCCATGATCTGGATCGGCGGCCCCTATCTCCTCAACCTGTTCGGGCCTCATTTCACCGAGCAGCACTCGGTGCTGATCGTGCTCGCGATCGGAACGGCCATCCAGGCCGCGGGCGGTCCGTCGGCGGCGATCCTGCAGTTGACCGGCCATGAACGCATCTACGTCCCCGTCGTCGCCGCAAATGTCGCATTGAGACTGGTCGGATTCCTCGTCCTGATCCCCTGGCTCGGCGTGCTTGGCGCGGCGATTGCGGCCACCGTGTCGCTGGCGCTCACGACCATCGCGCTCAATATCTTGTGCCGGCGGCGAACTGGGGTCGATCCTTCGGTTCTCGTGCTGTTGCGCTTCTCGGCGTGGCGACGCGGCCGCTATGCGGTTCGCGGCGGCGACTCCGCCGAATAGGCGTCAGCCGTACGATCGGCCTGGTTGATCCGCGACGGCGCGTGCAGGTCCCGTTGGTTAACGCGCTCGCGGCGCACCATCCGGGAATCGGCAGAATTCCCGCGAGAACGCGGCAATCGGCGGCTCGCGCATTAACTCCGTTTGTTGCTAGTCGGTGTCTGCCCGATGCCTGCATGATAGGTACGGGGTTAAGAAGGTGAAGATTTCGTTTCTTTAGCGGTCGGGATCCGTGCTCCACTACCAGCCGAACAAGGAATTGGGCGAGACGACCGCGACAGAACTCGCGCGGCTGAACGGCAGCGAACGAAAGCTGCACGTCCTTCTCGTACAGACCCAGGCCGAAAACGCGGGCGCGCAGGAGATCTCCAGGCTTCTCGGCGCCGGCCTCTCCGCGCGCGGCCATCGCGTCTCCAACCTGTTTTTCTTCCGCAAATCGGATTCGTTCGATGAGCCGCCCGAGACGTTCTATTGCGCATCGAGCCGGCCGGGCAATCCGGTTGCGCTGTTGCGGATGCTGTGGACGCTTGGCGGTCATATCAGGGCCACGCGGCCCGACGCCGTCCTGACCTTCCAGCATTTCGGCAACGTCATCGGCGCGGGCGTGACGCGCCTCGTCAGCCGCGCTCCTGTCGTCGCCAATCAGGTTTCATCCGCGCTGTCGATGAGCTGGCCGATCCGCACGGCCGACATCGTCATGGGCAGCGTCGGCTTCTTCGACCGCATCACGCTGAACTCAAAGGATATGGAGCGCGAGTATTCGCGCTACCCGCAGGCCTACCGGTCGCGCATGGTGCATGTCCCGCACGGCTTCGAGGACAAGGCCCTCATCCTGCCGAAGGGCGCCGCACGACAGAAATTCAACCTGCCGCCGGACCGCGTCCTGCTCGGCTGCGCGGCGAGGCTGCATCCGCACAAGCGGCTCGATGCAGCGATACGCCTCCTGCCGGATGAACCGTCGTGGCACCTTGCACTCGCCGGCCAGGGTGCCGACGAAGCGCGACTGCGGCAGCTTGCGGACGAGCTGAACGTCTCGGACCGATTGCATCTGCTCGGCGAAATCGCGCCACGCCAGATCGCGGATTTTCTCGCCTGTCTCGACATATTCGTGTTTCCGACGCAGGCCGAGACCTTTGGCCTCGCCGCCGTCGAGGCCGCCAACGCCGGCGTTCCCTCGGTCGTCACCGATCTTCCCGTGCTGCGCGAGGTGCTGTCCTTCGAAGGAAAGCCCACTGCCCTCTTTGTCGATGCTTCAGATCAAGCGAAGCTGTCGGCTGCCGTCTCCAGACTTCTGACCGACCAAGCACTGAGCGACGAACTGCAAAAGAATGCCAAAGGCCTGAGGTTGCGCTATTCGGTCGATGCGATGGTTGAGGAATACGTTCAAATCCTCAATCGGGTCGTCTGAGCCGATGCGTTGGAATAGGTTGGCTCGACATGATCATCGAGTTTCGCTGCGAACGTGACCATGCGCGGCGGTGGATGCACCGCCAGACGCTGTCGATCGACGGCCGGGACGTTCCGGTTCAAATCGCGTTGACTGCAACGGCGGAGCCACGGCCCACGGGGCTCGACGCCCTGTTCGAGCTCGAGCGCGTGGTGCTGCGTAAAGGCAGGCACAGCGGCGCCGACGGGCTGAAGATCGATCCGGAACAGACGCAGGCCCGCACCGGCACGGCCGATGTGATCGTCGATTTCACGAGCGCCGCGCGCGATCCGGACTGTGCGGCCCGGCTGTATCTCCGCCCGTTGTTCAACGGAACTGCAGGTGAAAACGCGGCACTCGCGGCGATTCTCGCCGGCGACCTGCCCGTCATCGAGATCGTCAACGAGGTTGACGGTGCGGTGCTCGATCGCGGCCATCCCTCCGCAGAGATCGCGGCCGGTTTGAGCGGTGGGCTCGAAACGGTCATGGCGCGAACCCTGACCATGGTGGCGGCCATCCTGTCGGGACGGCCGCGTATCGTGCCTCAGCTGGCACGCCAGGCCCGAGCCGGCAGCGGCCGGCCGCCGGCGGCCTATGTCGTGCGCGGCCTCGCCGTGTCGATCGCCAAGGAGATCTACCGCCTCTGCTGCTATGCCCCGCATTGGCATGTCGGATGGCGCTTCAATGATGGCGCGGGTGTCTGGCAGACGGGAGATCTCTCCGGGCCTGGCTGGAACGTCCTCGCCGATCCCGGAAATCATTTCTACGCCGATCCCTTCCCGATCACATGGCAGGGACGAACATTCGTCTACTTCGAAGATCTCGATCATCGGGTTGGAAAAGGCATCATTTCGGCAGTCGAGTTCGGCGACGCCGGCCCGGTCGGCGAGGTCGTACCCGTGCTGGAGGAGCCCTGGCACCTGTCCTATCCGTTCCTGATCGAGGACAATGGCGAGTTGTGGATGATCCCGGAGAGCTCGCTCCAGGGGGACGTCGCGCTCTACAGATGCATTCGGTTTCCGGACAAATGGGAGCGACACGCTACGCTGCTCTCGGGCCTCGAACTGGCCGATGTGACCATCACGCAGCACAACGGTCTGAACTACCTGTTCGGAGCCTGGCGAGACGGAACCGGCGGCTATTCGGATTCGCTTGCGATCTATCACGCCGAGCACCTGCTCGGCCCCTGGTTGCCCCATGCCAGCAACCCGATCCTGATCGATCGCGCAAGTACGCGACCCGCGGGGAATTTCGTCACCATCGATGGCAAATTGTGGCGGCCGGTGCAGGATTGCGCCGACGGATATGGCGCCGCACTCGGCCTCGCGGAAGTGGTCGAACTGTCTCCGACGACGTTCAAGCAGGTCGTCCGCCACTCCCTCAGACCCGGACCGGCATGGCCCGGCAGAAAGCTGCACACGCTGAACCGCTGTGGCCGGCTCGAGGTGATCGACGGATCGCGTGTTCAACCCAAGACCCGGGCCTTCGCAAGCAAATTTCCATCGCTCGTCTTGTCCCCGCGAACCAGTCCCCACACCGCCTGTTAGCGCGTGGCACGACGGACGGCGTGGATCACAACGCCGCCCGTCATCTCGCGTTTCGACCGCTCCCGCGGGAGGCGGCGTCCTACTGAGAACGATCCGAGGTCCAGCCCTTGTAGTCGGCGACGTTGTCCCGGGTCACGAGCTTCGAGGGCAGGAGTTCGACGGTCGAGGCCGGCTTCTGGCCATTGAGAATGCCGACGCCCACCTGCACCGCGCGCCGCGCCATGAAGAACGGGTCCTGCGAAGCGGAAGCCTGGACCTGCGGCGCCGCCGGATCCTTCAGTGCCGCCTCGATGTCGGGCGCGCCATCGACCGCGGTGATGACGATGCCGCTGCGGCTTTGCTGGCGCGCCGCGAGATCGGTGCCGATCGCCTGCGGATCGTTGATGGCGAAGATGGCGTCGATCTTGGAAAAGCGCGTCAGATAGCCCTGCGCGATGGTGAGACCGCCTTCACGCGAGCCTTTGCCGTCCTGGTCGCTGGACAACACCTTGATCCCGGGATTCTTCGAGAGAACGTTCTTGCAGCCGACGACGCGGTCGATCACGGCCGAGACCTGCGGCCCGTTCTCGATGATGACGTCGCCCTTGCCCCCCAGCTTGTCGACGATGTACTGGCAT
This sequence comes from Bradyrhizobium sp. S3.7.6, assembly GCF_054061875.1. Taxonomy (NCBI): domain Bacteria; kingdom Pseudomonadati; phylum Pseudomonadota; class Alphaproteobacteria; order Hyphomicrobiales; family Nitrobacteraceae; genus Bradyrhizobium; species Bradyrhizobium sp. S3.7.6. The sequence continues at coordinate 6,806,076 of NZ_JBSSEQ010000001.1, forward strand.
GAGATCTCGCCGGCCTGCACGTTGTTCGTGGTTATGGTGGCGTCGGCGCCTTCGGCCGCGGTGTCGACCGCGACGACCACGATGCCCGCCGCCTGCGCCTTCTTGATCGCCGGCCCGATCGCCTTGGGATCGCCGGGGTTCAACAGGATCAGGTCGACGCCGGCGGCAATGAAATTGTCGATCTGGGTGACCTGCTTGCCGAGGTCGTATTCGAAGCCGACCGTCGTGATCTTCACATTGGGGTTGGTCTTCCTGGCCTCGAACTCGGCGCCCTTCGACAGCGCGACGAAGAACGGATTACCCATCGAACCCAGCGAGACGCCGATCGACTTGAGTTCCTTGGCGAAGGATGGCGCGGTGCTTAGGGCAAGCGCCATCGCGGCGCCGGCGAGCGTGATCGTCTTCAACATTGGCTTCCTCCCTGGTCTGTATTCTTATCCGGCACGGCAGACCAGTTGCCGCAACGGAACCTCGCATCACACCATGTGCACTCAGGTGCGCGCCGAACCCTTTCAGGTTCTGGCGGAGCCCTGCAGCCGGTAGCGGTCCAGCGCCACGGCGCCGATGATCACCAGGCCCTTGATCACATATTGCCAGATGTCCGAGACGCCGACGAGGATCAGGCCGTTCGACAGGACGGCGATGATCAGCGCGCCGATCAGCGTGCCCCAGATCGAGCCGATGCCGCCGACGAACGAGGTGCCGCCCAGGATCACGGCGGTGATCGCATCGAGCTCGTAGGACTGACCGAGCTGGAGACCGTTGGCCGCATAGAGCCGCGCCGCCTGCATGGCGCCGCCGAGCCCGGCGAAGAGTCCCGAGATGCCGTAGACGAAGATCAGCACGGCCCAGACCTTGATGCCGGCAAGCCGCGCCGCGCTTTCATTGCCGCCCACCGCATAGATGTGCACGCCGAGGACGGTCCGGCGCAGCACCAGCCACGAGACGAGGATGACGAGCAAGGCGATCACCGAGAGCCACGGGATCGACGCGACGCCGGGAATGAGAGTCAACGAGCCGTTGCCGATGAAGGCATACGGAATGGAAGGATTGAAGACGGTGGTGTCGGCCCCGAGCAGTCGCGCCAGGCCGCGTACGGCGGTGAGAGAGCCGAGCGTGACGATGAAAGGCGGCAGGCGGAGGAGTGCAATGAGCGCGCCGTTGATGACGCCGAAGCCGAGGCCGGTGAGCAGCGCGGCCGGCAGCCACAGCATCCCGAGCTCCGGCAGCTTGGAGAGCGTCAACCCGGCCATCGCGGACGCCGCCAGGATCGAGCCGACCGAGAGGTCGATGCCGCCGGTGAGGATGACGAAGGTCATGCCTGCGGCGAGCACGGTGTTCACTGCGGCCTGCTGCAACACGATGCCGAGATTTTGCCCGGTGAAGAAGCGGCCCTCCGACAGAAAATGGAAGCCGCCGCACAAGATGAGCAGCACCGGCAGCATGCCGGCGGCGCGGATCAGAAGCCTTACGCGCTGACGCTTCGTCTCCTGCGCGGCCGCGAGGCCCGCGGCGGCGGTGTCCATCTTTGGAGAGCCGTCATGCATCGAGTTGCTCCATCCCCGTGGCGAGCGCCATGATGTCTTCCTGGTTCAGGGGCGACGTCGCGCCACGCTCGATTTCACCGGCGATATGCCCCGCCCGCATGACGACGACGCGGTCGCAGATGCCGATGATCTCGGGCAGATCGGACGAGATGACGAGGATCGCGGTGCCGGATTTGGCAAGATTGTCGATGATCGAATAGATCTCGGACTTGGCGCCGACATCCACGCCGCGCGTCGGCTCATCGAGGATCAGGACCTTTGGCGTGGTCGCAAGCAGGCGCGACAGCAGCACCTTCTGCTGGTTGCCGCCGGACAGCGCGCCGACGGTGACGTTGATATCGGCGGCGCGAATGCCGAGCGCGGCGAACGCCCTGTTGGCGCGATCACGGCCCTTGTCGCGGTCGAGGATGTAACCGATCCGGGCATCCCGGCCGAGCACCGCGAGGTTGATGTTGTCCAGGCATGACATGTCCAGGAACAGGCCGAGCGCCTTGCGGTCCTCGGTCAGATAGGCGACGCCGATGTCGAGCGCCTCACCCGGCGTGCGGATGTCGACCGGGCGTCCCTCCAGCTCGACACGGCCGGAGGTCCTGGGCGCCGCACCAATGATGAGATGCGCAAGCTCGGTGCGACCCGCGCCGATCAGGCCGGCGAGGCCGACCACCTCGCCCGCATGCACGGTCAGCGAGCACCCCTTGACGCGCCGGCCATCGGCCATGTCGATCGCCGCGAGCACGGGATGCCCCCGCCCCGCCTCCGGATCATGATCCTTCTTGTAGAACGAGGAGACGTCGCGCCCGACCATCAGCCGAACGATGGTGTCGGCGCGGATGTCCTGCTTGTCGAGCGCCCCGACCAGCCGGCCGTCGCGCAGCACAGTGACGCGGTCGCCGAGCGCGTAGACCTCGTCCATGCGATGCGAGATGTAGATGATGGCAAGCCCCTCGGCGCGAAGCTGGCGGATCAGCGCGAACAGCCGCGCGCTCTCGCCGGCCGACAGCGCGGTGGTCGGCTCATCCATGATCAGGATTTTTGACCTGACGTGCAGCGCACGCGCGATCTCGACCAGTTGCCGCTGGCCCATGGAGAGGTGCGCCACCAGCGTCGACGGCAGGAAGTCCGCGCCCAGCCGTTTCAGGATGGGGCCGACGCCCTCGCGCATGGCGCCGCGTGCCAGCAAGCCTGCTCGCGACAGCTCCCGGCCGAGATAGATATTCTCGGCGACACTGAGATTGGGAGCCAACGACAGCTCCTGGTAGATGATGGAGATGCCCGCCGCGCGGCCGCCGAGCGGACCTTCGATCCGTACCGGGCTTCCTTCGATCCGGATATCGCCGCCGGGATCGGGCCTGTAGGCGCCGGACAAGATCTTCATCAGCGTCGACTTTCCGGCGCCGTTCTCACCCATCAGGGCATGAATTTCGCCGGCATAGACGGTGAGATCGACGGAACGCAGCGCCTTGATGCCAAAGAAGGATTTTGAGACCCCACGCATCTCGAGGATCGGATCGTTCATCGTGCCTCCCGACGCACAATGCGTTTCCTACCCGCGTCTCAATGATTTTGTCAGCGCGGTTCACGCATTAAACAAAAGGCCGCGGCACAGAGCAATACCGAACACACGGGAATGCAACGTCGAGGCGATGCTAGTGGCGCGGCCGATACAGTGCACGCCACGCGGGAAGCCGCTCGGCATAGGCATCGACCAGTCTTGCGTCGGGTTCGAACGTCTCGATGCGCCGCGGCCGTGTGCATACGGCGGCGATCGCCTCACCGGTGACAGCAAGCCGCCCCAATCTCGCCGCACCGAACGCCGCGCCGGTCTCGCCTCCGGCAAAACGATGGACCGGAACATTCAGCACGTTTGCCAGCACCGAGAGCCAGAACCCGGACCGTGAACCACCGCCAATGGCGTCGGCTTCCGTCATCGCAATGCCGGCGTCCGCGAGCGCGTCGCGGCAATCGGCAAGCGCGAAGGCAACACCCTCGAGCACCGCCTGCACGATCGACCCGCGATCGGTGCCGTGGCTCAAACCATCCAGCATGCCGCGCACGGCGGGGTCGTCGTGCGGTGTCCGCTCACCCGCCAGATACGGCAGGAAGCTCACGGGCGACGGCGCCTGCGGGCGCGATCCAAGCGGCGCCAGCAACTCGGCCTCGGTGGCGCCGAACAGGCGCGCGATCCAGGCCAGGCAGGAGGCGGCCGAGAGGATCGCGCCGGCCTGAATCCACATGTCGGGGATGGCGTGGCAGAACGTGTGCACCGCGCGGTCCGGGTTGGCGGCGATTCTGCTGGTCGGTGCCAACAAGGCACCCGAGGTTCCCAGCGACACGAACGCGGTTCCCGGCCGGATCGCGCCGATGCCGACGGCGCCTGCCGGATTGTCGCCGGCACCGCCCGCGATCACCGGCTGTCCGGTCATGCCCCAGCGCCGTGCCAGCTCGCCGCGCAGCGTGGTCGCTGGCGCGCATCCCTCGACCAGTCGCGGCATGTGATCGCGCGACAGGCCGGTCGCTGCCAGTGCTGCGTCCGACCAGTCCCGGCGCGCGGCGTCGAGCCACAGTGATCCCGATGCATCCGAGACGTCCTCGATGGCCTCGCCGCTCAGCACCAGGCGCAGATAGGCCTTTGGCAGCAGCACGAGTTTTGTCGCCGCAAAGATGTCAGGCTCATGCGTCGCGATCCAGAGCAGCTTCGGCGCGGTGAATCCCGGCATCGCCTTGTTGCCCGAGATCGCGCGCAAGGCGGGCCAGCGTCGTTCCAGGACACGACACTCGGCGGCGGAGCGTCCGTCGTTCCAGAGGATGCAGGGCCGCAACGGTCTCGAGCTCGCGTCGAGCAGCGTGGCGCCATGCATCTGGCCTGACAGTCCGATGCCTTCGACAGCCGCCAGCTCGCCGGCATGCGTCGCCTTCAAGGCATCGAGCGTGGCGAAGGTTGCATCGATCCACTGCGCGGGGTCCTGCTCGAAATAGCCTGATAGCGGCGAGGCGGTCGTCAACGGCCGGCTCTCGCTTGCAATCACGCGCTGGGCACCGTCGACGAGAACGGTCTTGACCGCCGAGGTGCCGAGATCGATGCCGAGATACATGGCTGCTACCCGCTCACTTGGTCGCGTCCATCCAGATGCCCGGCTCCGAATGCTCGCGGATGTGGGTGACGAGGAAGTCGGAAAAGGCCCTGATCTTGGCGGGCAGCCCGGCGCGATTCTGGTATGCGATGTTCATGGTGAGCAGTGGCAGCTCCCAATCCACCAGGACCGGGACGAGACGGCCCGCCGCGATGTCGCTCTGGACGATGTAGAGCGGCTGGATGAGGATGCCGAGCCCTGCCAGCGCCGCGCCGCGAATGACCTGGCCGTCATTGCTGTCGAGCGTCGGCGTGATGCGGACGGTCTGCGCGCCATGGCTTTTGCGCAGGCGCAGCGAATAGGGATCGTTCGCGAGATTGTAGACCAGCATGTTGTGGCGCGCGAGATCGGCGGGCTGCTCCGGCTCGCCGGCGCTTGCGAGATAGGAAGGCGCGGCGGCAAGCACGCGCCGCATCTGGCCGATGCGGCGGACGATGATGTTCGAATCCGGCTCCTGCTCGCGCGTCCGGATCGCCACGTCGATGCCGGCCTCGATGAAATCGGGATAGCGGTTGGCGGTCGTGATCTGCATGTTGAGCTTCGGATAGCGCGCGCGGAAGGCCGGCAACATCGGCGCCAGATAGATCACCGCAAAGGACAGCGAGCTCGTGACCCGCAGCGTACCCTGCGGCGACAGCGCGCGATCGCTGACGATGTCCTCGGCCTCCGCCAGCTCGCTCAGCACCCGGCTGGAGCGCTCCAGCAGCTCCTGCCCCGCCTCCGTCAACCACAGCCTGCGTGTGTTGCGCTCGATCAGCCTGACCGCGAGGCGCTCCTCGAGCGCGCTGAGATGGCGGCTCGCCGCCGCATTCGACATGCGCAAGGCCTCGGCGGCCTTTGACAGGCTGCCAAGCTCGGCCGTCTTGGAGAACACCTCCAACTGCAGCAGACGATCCATTTTTCCACTTTTAGAAAAAGAGACTTACAAATATTGACCTTTATTTCCGTATCCCGCAAGTCAAAATGGCCAGAACACAAGCAAGATAGCAGGCGAGGAAACAGGGAAATGTCGGGCCCGATCAGGCACATCGTGATGTGGCGGCTGCGCGGGGAGACGCCCGCGGAGCGCTCCGCGGCCCGTTCCAAGGTCAAGACCCTGTTCGAGGGACTGCGGGGCCGGATTGAGGGCCTCACCCATATCGAGGTCGGCGTTGACGTCAGTGAGGTCGATTACGCCTGCGACGTCGTTCTCTTCTCCGAATTCGCCGACCAGGCCGCACTCGCCGCCTATGCCACCCATCCGGAACATTTGCGCGTCCGCGAGGCGCTGGGCGACTTGCGGATCGGGCGCTTCCAGGTCGATTATCCCATCAAAGAGACCGGCGCATGATCGGTTCGTTCACCTTTGAAAATCTGCCCTGCCGCGTCGTGTTCGGCAGCGGAACGCTGGCCTCGGCCAAAGCCGAGGTCGAGCGGCTCGGCGGCAAGCGCGCGCTGGTGCTGACGACGCCGCAGCAGGAGGCGCAAGGCAAGAGCTTGGGGGCCGCACTCGGTTCGCTTTTTGCCGGCATCTTTCCCGGCGCGACCATGCATACGCCGGTCGAGGTCACGGAGCGCGCGCTCGCGGCGATGAAGGCATGCGAGGCCGATTGCGTCGTCTCGCTCGGCGGCGGATCGACCACCGGCCTTGGCAAGGCGCTGGCCTTGCGCACCGGCGTCAACCAGCTCTGCATTCCCACCACCTATGCCGGCTCGGAGATGACGCCGATCGTCGGCCAGACCGAGAACGGCCTGAAGACCACGGTGCGCGACGCAGCCGTGCTGCCGGAGACCGTGATCTACGATGTCGACCTCACCCTGACGCTGCCGGCGAGCCTCGCCGCAACATCCGGCATCAACGCGATCGCACATGCCGTGGAGGCGCTCTATGCGCGCGACACCAATCCCGTGACATCGCTGATGGCGGAAGAAGGCATCCGCGCGATCGCGCGCGCCCTCCCCGCCATTGCGGCCAAAAGCGATGACCGCGAGGCTCGCACCGAAGCACTCTACGGCGCCTGGCTCTGCGGCGTCTGCCTCGGCACGGTCGGCATGGCGCTGCATCACAAGCTCTGCCACACGCTCGGCGGCACCTTCGATCTGCCGCACGCAGAGACCCACACCATCGTGCTGCCGCATGCGCTGGCCTACAACGCACCGGCGGTGCCCGATGCCATGGCGCGGATATCGCGCGCGATCGGCGCGGCCGACGCGTCCCTGGGGCTCTACGACCTCGCGAAGCGGCTGGGTGCGAAGCTGGCATTGCGCGACATCGGCATGCCCGAAAGCGGCATCGACAAGGCCGCCGATCTCGCCGTCACCAACGCCTACTGGAACCCGCGCCCGCTCGAGCGCAACGCCATCCGCGAGCTGATCGCCCGCGCCTGGGCCGGCGAGCCGCCTGTTACCATCAAAGCGGCGGCCTGAAGCGATGCGGCGCACGCTGATCAAATCAGCTGTCATCATCAGCATGGATGACGCGATTGGCGACCTCAACACCGGCGATGTGCTGGTCGAGGGCAGCCGCATCGTCGACGTGCGCCCATCGATCGACCTCGGCAGCGCTGCAGCCGAGACCGAGATCGTGGACGGCAACGGCCGGATCGTCATCCCCGGCCTGATCAACGCGCACATGCACACCTGGCAAACCGCGTTGCGCGGCTATGCCGCGAACTGGACGCTGCTGGAATATTTCCGCCGCATGCATGCCGGGCTCGCGACCGTATTCCGGCCCGACGACATCTACATTGCGACCCTCGTCGGTGCGCTGAACCAGATCAATTGCGGCACCACCACGCTGGTCGATTGGTGCCACAACAATCCAACGCCTGATCATACCGATGCCGCCGTGCGCGGCCTGATCGAGAGCGGCATCCGCGCCGCCTTCTTCCATGGCTCGCCGAAGCCCGAGCCGAAACCGGGCGAGCCGCATTTCTCCGAGATCCCGCATCCGCGCCGCGAGGTCGAGCGGCTGCTGGCGGGTCCCCTCGCCGACCGCGACGGCCTCGTCACGCTCGGGCTTGCCATTCTCGGCCCGCATTATTCGACGCTCGATGTCGCCATGCACGACTTCCGCCTGGCGCGCGAGCTCAACCTGATCGCATCCATGCATCAAGGCGGCGGTCCGGCCAAGACGCCCGGCGGCTGGGAGAAGCTGGTCGAGGCCGGCCTCGTCGGCGCCGGCATCAACATCGTCCATGGCAACGATCTGCCCGACGATCTCCTCGACAAGATGGTCGACCTCGGCGTGTCCTTCTCGGTGACGCCGGAGAACGAGATGATCCAGGGCCACGGCTTCCCGATCACCGGACGGCTGCTCAAGCGCGGCGTGCGCCCGACCATCGGGATCGACCTGGAATCCGTGCTGGCCGGCGATCTCTTCTCCGTCGCCCGCGTCGCGCTGTCGATGCAGCGGGCGCTGGACAATGCGGAGTCGCGTCAAGTGAGCGGCACCATTCCGGCGACCACCACGATCCCCGTCCGCGAGGCGCTGCGCTGGATCACGACCGAAGGCGCCCGCATGCTCGGCCGCGAAGGCCAGATCGGCTCGCTGACGCCGGGCAAGCTCGCTGACCTCGTCATCATCAACGCATCCGATCTCAACCTTGTCCCGGTGCACGATCCCGTCGCGACCGTCGTGATGCAGACGAGCCTCGCCAATATCGAGGCTGTGATGATCGGCGGCGCCTGGAAGAAGCGGGATGGCCGGCTTTTGGTTGACGGGTTGGACGCGAAGAAAGAATTGCTGGCCCAATCCGGCCGGCGGCTGGTGCAGGACATCGAACGACAGGGACGCGCCGCCTGAAGGCGCCAATGGATGAGATCAATGACCGACGCTTCAAGGAATGTCGCTTTCATCGGGATCGGCAAGATGGGCCTGCCGATGTCGGCGCTCGTCGCCAAGGCCGGCTACGCCGTGACCGCATTCGATCAGAGCGCAGCCCGGATCAACGAGGCGCGTGCACAAGGCATCTCGATTGCCGCTTCGCCGGCCGAGGCCGTGAGCGGCAAGGCCGCGATCATCACGTCCCTGCCCGATGACGCAGCCTTGCGCGGCGCGCTGCTCGGCCCCGCTGGTCTGATCGCCGCGATGGCGGCTGGATCTGTTCTGATCGAGACCAGCACCGTGAGCGTCGAGGCCTCAACTGAAGTTGCGACCGCCGCACAGGCGCGCGGCATTGCCTATCTGCGTTCGCCGGTTTCCGGCAATGCCAGCATCGTTCATACGGGTGCGCTGACCTGCTTCGTCTCCGGGCCGAAGGATGCCTTCGACAACGCCAAGCCTCTGTTCGCCGCCTTCACCCGCGCCCAGACCTATCTCGGGCCGGCCGAGGAAGCCCGCTACGCAAAGCTCTCGGTCAATCTGATGATCGCAGTCTCGGCGGCAATGATGGCCGAGAGCCTGGCCCTGGCGCGCAAGGGCGGCATCGCCTGGCAGGACATTTTGAAGGTGCTCGACGATAGCGCGGCGGCCTCGCCGATGGTGAAGTACAAGACCGCGCCGCTGCGGACGCGCGATTTCGAGTCCACCTTCTCCTGCAAGCAGATGGCCAAGGATCTCGATCTCATCCTCGGCGCCGGCCACGCCGTGGGCGTGCCGCTGCAGCTCGCGGCGCAGGTGCGCGAGACCTATGGCTCGCTGATCGCGCAGGGCGACGGCGACACCGACTTCATCGCGACCGTCAAGCACCTGGAACGTCTGTCCGGGCTTGGCGAACCCAAACTCTGATCGCGGAGACACCTATGCGCAACTTCAACGAGACTACGATCACGGACGCGGTGCTGGAGCGGATCAAGGACGCAACCGATCCACGCATCAAGGAGGTCAGCGAAGCGCTGGTGCACCACCTCCACGCCTTCGTCCGCGAGGTCCGGCCGACCCAGAAGGAATGGGAATACGGCATAGATTTCCTGACCCGCACCGGGCACATGTGCGACGACAAGCGCCAGGAGTTCATCCTGCTGTCCGACACGCTCGGCGTCTCCATGCTGGTCGACGCGATCAACCATCCCGTGCCGGAAGGCGCGACCGAGACGACGGTGCTCGGCCCGTTCTTCGTCCAGGCCGCGCCGGAGAAGGACAGCGGCGCCGATATCTCCGGCCCGATGGAAGGCGATCCGATGCTGGTCACAGGCTCGGTCTCGACCGTCGACGGACAACCGCTTGCGGGCGCCATCGTGGATGTCTGGCATTCCGACGATGACGGCTATTACGACGTGCAGCAGCTCGACGACATCGGCGATCTCGCGATGCGCGCGCGCTTCCATACCGACGCCAATGGCCGTTTCCATTTCTGGTCGATCAAGCCGGCGGCGTATCCGATCCCGCATGACGGCCCTGTCGGCGAGATGCTGGAGGTGCAGGGCCGCCATCCCTGGCGTCCGGCGCATGTGCATTTCATGATCTCGGCGCCCGGTTTCGAGCAGCTCGTAACCCATGTGTTCGTCGCCGGTGACAAATATCTCGACTCTGACGTGGTGTTCGGCGTCAAGGACAGCCTGATCCGCGAATTCACTGGCCACCCTGCCGGCCGTGCGCCGGATGGTCGCATGGTGGAGCGCGACTATTTCCACCTCAATTACGATTTCGGCCTGAAGCAGGTCGCGAGCAACGCGCGAGCCGCCTAGGCTTGAGCGACGGCGGACCAACAAGAGTCCGGCAACAGGGAGCAGACGGGAGCTGAGGATGGGACCGCGGGTCAGCACGAGCATATTGGCCGATCGCCTCACCGGCATGATCGGCCCGCGCGCGAGCGTCGCGCGCGGCGTGCTCGATCAGCACGGGCAGAGCGAATCGCATTATCGCAATTTGCCGCCGGACATCGTCGTCTTCCCTGAAACCACGCAGGAAGTCGCGGAGATCGTCAAGCTGTGCGCTAGCGCGGGCATGCCGATGGTCCCGTTCGGCGCCGGCACCTCGCTCGAAGGCAACGCGGCCGCGGTCGCCGGCGGCGTCTGCTTCGACTTCGCCCGGATGAACAAGGTGCTGACCGTGCACGACAGCGACATGGATGTCGTGGTGCAGCCCGGCATCACGCGCAAACAGCTCAATGCGGAGCTGCGCGGCACCGGACTTTTCTTTCCGATCGACCCCGGCGCCGACGCCTCGATCGGCGGCATGACCTCCACACGCGCGTCCGGCACCATGGCGGTGCGCTACGGCACCATGAAGGACAATGTCATGGCGCTCGAGGTGGTGCTGGCCGACGGGCGCGTGATCCGCACCGCAAGGCGCGCACGCAAATCGGCCGCCGGTTATGACCTGACGCGGATGTTCGTCGGCGCCGAAGGCACGCTTGGCGTCATCACCGAAGTCACATTGAAGGTGCACCCGGTGCCGCAGGCGATCTCGGCCGCTGTCTGCAGCTTCGACACCCTGCACGATGCCGTCGACACCGCGATCTCCGTGATCCAGTCCGCGATCCCCGTGGCACGCATCGAGCTGCTCGACGACGTCATGATGCGCGGCATCAACGCCTACGCGAAGCTCGGCTATCGCGAGGCCCCCACCTTGTTCTTCGAATTCCACGGCTCCGAGACCTCCGTTGCCGAGCAGGCCGAAGCCGCGCAGGCGATCGCCGCCGACCATGGCGGCCATGGTTTTGCCTGGGCCAAAGCGCAGGAAGACCGCAGCCGGCTCTGGCACGCCCGCGACAACACGCTTTATGCGGGCCTGGGCTTGCGGCCCGGCGCGCGCGCCGTGATCACCGATGTCTGCGTGCCGATCTCGCGGCTGGCGGAATGCCTGACCGAAACCAGGCGCGACGCGGACGAGCACGGTTTCACCGCCCCGATCGTCGGCCATGTTGGCGACGGCAATTTCCATATGCTGATCCTGATCGACCCGGCAAAGCCGGACGAGGCCGAAGGCGCCAAGGCGCTTCAGGCCCGCATGGTCGCCCGCGCGATCGCGATGGACGGCACCTGCACCGGCGAGCACGGCATCGGGCTCGGCAAGATCGATTATCTCGCCGATGAACTCGGCGAGGCCGTCGATGTGATGCGGTCGATCAAGACCGCGCTCGATCCTGATGGACTGATGAATCCCGGAAAGATCTTCGCGAGCGGAGTGCACGCATGAGCAGCGCCGCATTGGCTATCGAGCCCGCCTCACCCGCGCCTCTGCTGGAGCTGCGCGGCATCAGCAAGGAGTTTCCCGGCGTCAAGGCGCTGGATGATGTTTCCTTTGCCGTCTTCCCCGGCGAAGTCCATATGCTGTTGGGGGAGAACGGCGCCGGCAAGTCGAGCCTGATGAAGGTACTGTGCGGCGCCTACCGCGCCGATGCCGGCGAGTTCTACTACAAGGGCGACAAGGTCGCGATCTCCTCGACCGCGGATGCGCAGAGGCTCGGCATTGCCGTGATCTTCCAGGAATTCTCGCTGGTCCCCCATCTCGATATCGCCCAGAACATCTTCCTCGGCCGCGAGCCGAAGGGCCGCATTCCCGGCACCATCGACCGCCGCAAGATCCTGGCCGACGCCAGGCGCGTGCTCGGCACGATCGGGTTCGAGATCGATCCCTCCACCACCGTCGACAAGTTAGGGGTGGCGCAGCAGCAGATGGTCGAGATCGCGAAAGCGATCAGCCAGAACGCGCGCATCCTGGTCATGGACGAGCCGACGGCGGCGCTGTCCGACCGCGAGACCGAGCTGCTGTTCGCGCTTATCGCGCGGCTGAAGGCCGACGGCGTCTCCATCGTCTACATCTCCCACCGCATGGCCGAGGTGTTCGCGCTCGGAGACCGCATCACGGTGCTGCGCGACGGCCGCCGCATCGACGGCGTTCGCCCCGCAGACGTCACGCCGGACCAGCTCGTCCGCATGATGGTCGGCCGCAACGTGGACATGACCTATCCGCGCAACTTTGCCGACAAGCCCGGCGAGCTGCTGCTCGAGGTCAAGGGCTTGAGCTCGTCGACCGGCATCTCCGATATCAACATCGAGGTACGCCGGGGCGAGATCGTCGGCCTGTGCGGCCTGGTCGGTTCCGGCCGCAGCGAGGTCGCCCGCGCCATCTTCGGCGCCGATGCCGTGACGTCAGGCGAGATTATTTTCGACGGCAAGGCCATCTCCGGCGAGCCTGACCTTGCCGCCCGCCGCGGCATCGCGCTGATCCCGGAGAGCCGCAAGAGCGAGGGCCTCGCGCTGCTGCGGTCGGTGAGCGACAATCTGGTGGTGTCGGCGCTGCGAAAGCTGTTCCCGAGCGGCCTGTTCGACCAGCGTAGCGCCCAGCGGACGTCCGACGGCTTGATCCGGCAGCTGCGCATCGCAACCCCGAGCGCGCGCCAGATTGTCGGCCTGCTCTCGGGCGGCAACCAGCAGAAGGTCGTGATCGGCAAGTGGCTGGCGGCCGGCTCGAAGCTCTTCATCTTCGACGAGCCGACGCGCGGCATCGACATCGGCGCCAAGTCCGAGATCTTTGCGCTGATCGACCGGCTGGTCGCCGAAGGCGCGGCGGCCTTGATGATCTCGTCCGAGCAGGTCGAGATCTGCCATGTCTGCGACCGCGCCTATGTGATGCGCGAGGGCCGCATCGCCGGACACCTGACCCGCAGCGAACTGACCGAGGAGAACATCGTGCGACTGGGGATGCATCATGCGTGAAGCCGCGGTCGTCTCTCAACCCAATCCGCTGCAACGCATTCCCGGCGTTGCCATCGTCTTGGTGCTGCTGATCGCCCTGTTCAGCGCGATCGCGCCCGGCTTCCTGTCGGTCGCCAACCTCTCCAACGTGCTGGTGCAGTCGACCATCCTGACCATGCTGGCGCTGCCGATGACCTTGATCATCATGACCGAGGGGCTGGACCTGTCGATGGGCGCGGTGCTGACGCTGACCTCGCTCTGCGTCGCCATCGTGTCGCTCGCGACCAAGTCGATGCTGCTGGGCCTCGGCGCCGGGCTTCTCGTCGGCGCAGCCTTCGGCTTCGCCAACGGCTGGCTGGTCGCCATCGTCGGCATTCCGCCCTTCGTCGCGACGCTGGGCACGCTCGGCATGGCGCAGGGCCTGTCGCTGATCGTCAGCGACGGCCAGAGCGTGGTCGGCATCCCCCACAGCGTGCGCGACATCTATTCGGCGACGCTTCTGGGCGTGCCCGTGCCGATCGTGATGGCGCTGGTGACCTATGCGGCCTTCCACGGACTGCTCTACCACACCCGCTTCGGCACCTACATCTTCGCACTCGGCGGCAACCGCGAGGCGCTGCGCTATGCCGGCCTCTCGCCGAACAAGCTGCTGATCGCGGTCTACGCGATCGGCGGCGCCATGGCCGGCATTGCCGGCCTGCTGATGACCGCGCGCATGAATTCCGGCCACCCGACCGCGGGCCTCGGCCTGGAATTCGACGCCATCGCCGCGGTCGCGGTCGGCGGTACCTCGTTCGAGCGCGGCAATGGCTGGCTGCTCGGCACGTTGCTCGGCGTGATCGCGGTCGGCGTGCTTCGCAATGGGCTCAACCTGATCTCGATGCCCTCCTCGGTGCAGGTCGCAAGCGTCGGCGTCCTCGTCATCGTCGCTCTCTTCCTCGACGGCCTCCGGAGCCGCGCATGACCGACATCTCCAAAGAGGCCCTCTCGCCGCCCCGCTCGTTCCTGTCGCAGGACGCGATCCAGGTGTTCTATCGCCTGCTCGCAGCGCTGCTGATCTGCGCGGTGCTCGCCGTGCTCAGCGACTCCTTCCTGAGCCTCGGCAACATCCTCAACGTGCTGAGACAAGCGAGCCTGACCTTCTTCATCGCCTCCGGCCTGACGCTGGTGGTGCTCACCGCCGGCCTCGATCTCTCCGTCGGCGCCAATGTCGCGCTGTCGGCCTGCATCGCCGGCACCGTGATCCACAAGACCGGCTCGCCGGCGCTCGGCATCCTCACCGGGCTCGCCTGCGGCGGCATCGTTGGCCTGCTCAACGGCATCATGGTCACCGCGCTCCGCATCCCCTCCTTCATCGCCACCTACGGCATGCTCTGGGTGCTGAACGGCCTCACCTACTGGTACATGGCGGGCGAAACCCTTCACGGCTTCCCGGCAGGCTTCCGCCAGATCGGCAGCGGCTATCTGTTCGGCCTGCCGATCCCGGTCTATCTGCTGCTGGTGTTCCTCGGGATCGGAACGCTGTTTGCGCAGCGCACGATCTGGGGCCAGGAGATCTATGCGATCGGCGCCAATCCGGTCGCCGCCCGCCTCTCCGGCATTCCGGTCGCGCGGCGCCTGCTGCTGGTCTACGCGGTATCAGGCACCATGGCGGGACTGGCCTCGATCATCTTCCTGTCGCGGCTCAATTCGGCCGAAGCCGACATCGGCGAAAGCCTGACGCTGCCCGCGATCGCAGCCGTGCTGATCGGCGGCACCTCGCTGTTCGGCGGTGTCGGCACCGTGTTCGGCACCTTCATCGGCGCGCTGATCCTGACGCTAGTGCTGAACGGCATGAACCTGTTGTCGGTCAGCGCCAACTGGCAGCCGCTCGTCACCGGCATCATCGTCATTCTCGCGGTCTGGCTCGACATGAAGACCCGCCGCCGCGCGCAATGAGCTCTTAGAAATCCAACAAGCAAAATGAGGGATGGAGGCTACATGAAACAGAAAATGGGTTATTTGGCGCTGCCGCTGCTGATGGCGGCCGCGTTCACGACACAGGCGCGCGCCGACGGCGAGACCATCGCCGTGTTCACCAAGAACCAGACCAATCCGTTCTTCCAGACGGTGCGGGTCGGTGCCGACAACATGGCGAAAGCGCTGAATGCGAAGACGCTGCAGTACATCCCGACCAAGCCGGACTCGATCCCCGAGCAGCT
The DNA here is from genome assembly GCF_054061875.1 of Bradyrhizobium sp. S3.7.6. NCBI lineage: Bacteria > Pseudomonadati > Pseudomonadota > Alphaproteobacteria > Hyphomicrobiales > Nitrobacteraceae > Bradyrhizobium > Bradyrhizobium sp. S3.7.6. The sequence continues at coordinate 6,821,517 of NZ_JBSSEQ010000001.1, forward strand.
CAGCCAGATCGAGGACGTCGTGGTGAAGAAGCCGAGCGCGATCGTCTTCACGCCGGTCGACTACAAGGCGATGGTGCCGGGCGTCGAGAAGATCAACGAGGCGAAAATCCCCGTCGTCAACATCACCGACCGCTCCGCCGGCGGCAAGTTCCTCTCCTTCGTCGGCGCCGACGATTACAGCCTCGGACTGGAAACCGCGCGTTTCCTGCTCAAGACTTTGGGCGGCAAGGGCAACATCGTCATCATCGAGGGCGTCAAGGGCTCGCTGACCAATGTCGATCGCGTCCGCGGCTTCAACGACGCGCTGAAGGAGAATTCGGGCGCCAAGCTGCTGGCCTCGCAGCCCGGCAACTACCAGCGGCTGCAGGCGCTCCAGGTCATGGAAAACCTGATGCAGTCGAACGCGCAGATCGACGGCGTGCTGGCGGCCAACGACGCCATGGCGGTCGGCGCGATCGAGGCGCTCGACGGCGCCAACCGCAAGGCCCAGGTGATCGGCATCAACGGCACCAAGGAGGCGATCGACGCGATCAAGTCCGGCAAGCTGCTCGCCAGCGGCGACTACAACGGATTTGCGCAAGGGTGTCTCGGCGCCATGATGGCGATCCGCAGCTTGCGCAACCAGCCTGTCATTTCCGAGATCGTGCTGAAGCCGACCGTCATCACCAAGGACAATTACCAGCCGTTCGACGTGCCGCTGGAGCAACGGACCTGCCCGACCTTCGAGGACGCCGGCAAGCTCGGCGCCAAGTAGCCCAACCGATCATCACAAGCATGGACGGCCGCCTCCGCGGCCGTCCAAGAACACCGACACGTCAACGGAGACATCATGCTGTTCGCCATTCACGCCCTCGACCGCGCCAGCGCGCTGCCGACCCGGCTCGCCAATTACGACGCCCACAAGGCCTTCCTGAGCGACACATCGCGCTTCGGCGTCAAGATCGTGATGTCTGGGCCGCTGGTCTCCGACGACGGCGCGAGCATGATCGGCAGCCTGTTCCTGATCGAGGCGCCCGGCCGCGCCGAGGTCGAAGCCTTCAACCGCGCCGATCCGTTTGCGGCAGCCGGCATCTGGGAGAAAGTCACCATCACGGGCTTCCTGCGCCGCCAGGGCTGAAGGCCTACGGCGCCTCTTCGAGGTGACAGGCCACCCATTGCTCGGGTCCGGTCGAACGCAGCATCGGCTCCTCCGTCCGGCAACGGTCGAAGACGTATGGGCAACGGGTGTGGAAGCGGCACCCGCTCGGCGGGTTGATCGGGCTCGGCACGTCCCCCTTGAGGATGATGGGATTGCGCTGGGCGCCGGGCTCGGGCAGCGGCACCGCGGAGAGCAGCGCCTTGGTATAGGGATGCCTTGGCGCGGCAAAGATCTCGCGGCGCGGCGCCACCTCGACGATCTTGCCGAGATACATCACCGCGACGCGGTGAGTCATGTGCTCGACGATGGCGAGGTCATGGCTGATGAACAGCAGCGCCAGGCCGAACTCGCGCTGGAGATCCTGCAAGAGATTGACGATCTGCGCCTTGACCGAGACGTCGAGCGCGGAGACCGCCTCGTCGCAGACGATCAGCTCGGGCTCGGCTGCGAGCGCCCGCGCAATGCCGATGCGCTGACGCTGGCCGCCGGAGAATTCGTGCGGCCGGCGGTTGAGCGCCTCGCGCGGCAGCCGCACGGTATCCATCAGCGCCGTCACGCGGGTTTCGAGATCGGTGGCGGATTTGGCGAGGCCGAAATTTCGGATCGGCTCGGCCAGGATGTCGCGCACGCGCATGCGCGGATTGAGGCTCGAGAACGGATCCTGGAACACCACCTGCACGCGGCGGCGCATCTGGCGCATCGTGCTCGGATGTGCGTCGTCGATGCGCTGGCCGTCGAGGATCACCTGGCCCGCCGTGATGTCGAACAGCCGCAGGATGGCACGGCCGACCGTGGACTTGCCGCAGCCGGACTCGCCGACCAGCGACAGCGTCTCGCCCTTCGCGATTTCGAACGAGACACCGTCGACGGCATAGACATATTCGGACTTGCGGCCGAACAGGCCCTTTTTGACCGGAAAATGCTTCTTGAGGTCGTTGACCTGGAGCAGCGGAGGACTCATGCCGCGATGGCCCCCTTGGCGGAATAGTGGCAGGCGGCGACGTGGCGAGGCGCCTTCTCTTCGAGCCCAGGCGCATATTGGCGGCAGAGATCGGTCGCGAGCGCGCAGCGGCCGGCGAAGACGCAGCCGATGATAGGCTTGCGCAGATCAGGCACCTGCCCCGGGATTTCGGCGAGACGCCGCGCGGTGCCTGTTAGTGACGAGCCGAGCCGCGGCACGGCGCCGAGCAGGCCCTGCGTATAGGGATGACGCGGCGAGCGGAACAGCTCGGCCACCGGCGCCTCCTCGACCTTGCGGCCGGCATACATGACCATGACGCGTTCGGCGATCTCGGCGACGACACCGAGGTCGTGAGTGATCAGGATGATCGCCGCGCCGACCCGGCGCTTGAGATCGAGCATCAATTTCAGGATCTGCGCCTGGATCGTCACGTCGAGCGCGGTGGTCGGCTCGTCGGCGATCAGGAGCTTTGGATTGCAGGCCAGCGCAATCGCGATCATCACGCGCTGGCGCATGCCGCCGGAAAGCTGGTGCGGGTATTCGCGCACGCGCCGCTTCGGCTCGGGAATGCCGACCAGCGTCAGCATCTCGATCGCATGCGCCTCGGCCGCCTGCTTGTCCAGGCCCTGATGGATCATCAGCGTCTCGCGGATCTGGCGGCCGACCGTCAGAACCGGGTTGAGGCTCGTCATCGGCTCCTGAAAGATCATCGAGATATCGTTGCCGCGGATGGCGCGCATCTCGCGATCGGACAGTTGCAGCAGGTCCCTGCCCGCGAAGCGGACGGCGCCTGCGATCCTGCCCGGCGGCTCTGGAATGAGCCGCATCAGCGACATCGAGGTCACCGACTTGCCGCAGCCGGATTCGCCGACGATGGCGAGCGTCTCGCCTTCGTTGACATGAAAGGAGACGCCGTCGACCGCACGGTTGATGCCGCCGGGCGTGCGAAAGTGGGTCTGGAGGTTCTCGACTTCGAGCAAGGCCATCGCGATCAACCCCTCGACATCAGAGGCTCTTGGCCATGCGCGGATCGAGCGCATCGCGAAGGCCGTCGCCGAGCAGGTTCACGGCGAGGACGGTGACGGAGAGGAACGCCGCCGGGAAGAACACGATGTAGGGCTTGACCTGCCACAGCGCGCGGCCCTCGGCCATGATGTTGCCCCAGGACGGAATGGTCGGCGGCGTGCCCGCCCCGATGAAGGACAGGATCGCCTCGGTGATCATGGCGCTGGCGCAGATGTAAGTCGCCTGGACCAGCATCGGCGCCAGCGTATTGGGCAGGATGTGGCGCAGGATGATCATCGGCGTGCGCGTGCCGCAGGCGACCGCGGCGTCCACATAGGGCTGCTCGCGCAGCGACAGCACCACACTACGGACAAGACGGGAAACCCGCGGGATCTCGGCGATGGTGATGGCCAGGATGACGTTGCCGACACTGCCGCGCGTCAGCGCCATCAGCGCGATTGCGAGCAGAATTGGCGGGATCGACATCAAACCGTCCATGAAGCGCATCAAAATGCCGTCGGCCCAGCGGACGAAACCGGAGACCATGCCGATGGCGAGACCCGCCACGGAGGCGAAGATCGCAACTGACAGGCCGACCGTGAGCGAGACCCGCGCACCGAATAGCACGCGCGAATAGATGTCGCGGCCAAGCACATCGGTGCCGAACCAGTAGAGTGCCGACGGAGCCCGCGTGCGCTTGGCGGGCGCGAGCGCAGTCGGGTCGACTGTCCAGAGGTACGGCGCGAAGATCGCGATGAAGACGAGTGCCAGCAGCAGTGCGCCGCCGATCGCGACGGTCGGATGGCCGCGCAAGAATCCCAGGAAGCCGCGCCGGATCGTGACCGGCCGCAGGATTTCAGGCAGTTGCGGCGCGAGAACGAAGCCGGCCGGCAGCGCTTGCGGATTGACGGTCGTATCGGTCAATAGCGGATCCTCGGGTCAACGAGCGTATAGATGACGTCGATCATCAGATTGACGAGGACGTAGACGAAGCTGAAGAGAAGCACGATGCCCTGGATGACGGGATAGTCGCGGCGCAGGATCGCGTCGATCGTGAGTCGGCCGAGGCCGGGGATCGCGAACACGCTTTCCGTGACGACCGCCCCGCCGATCAGGAGCGCGATGCCGATCCCGATCACGGTCACGATCGGGACCGCGGCATTCTTCAGCGCGTGAACGAAGAGGATGCCGCCCTGCCCGAGGCCCTTGGCGCGCGCGGTGCGGATATAGTCCTGCTGCAAGACTTCAAGCATGGTGGCACGCGTGATGCGCGCGATCAGCGCGATGTAGACGCAGCCCAGCGCGATCGACGGCAGGATCAGGTTTTGCAGCCACGGCCAGAAGCCTTCCGTGAGCGGCGTATAGCCCTGCACCGGAAGCCATTCGAGCTCGAGTGCGAAGACATAGGCGAGGATATAGCCGACGACGAAGACGGGCAGCGAGAAGCCGAACACGGCGAATGCCATGATGACGCGGTCGATCAGGCTCCCCGCCTTCCACGCGGCCACGACGCCAAGCGGCACCGCGACCACGATGGTGAGTAGCAGCGTGACCATCATCAGCGACAGTGTCGGCCCGAGACGCTGTCCGATCATCGTCGAGACCGGAAGGTTGGTGAAGATCGAGGTGCCGAGATCGCCGTGCAGAATGCGCCAGACCCAGCTTCCGAACTGGATCAGGAAAGGACGGTCGAGACCCAGACTCTGGCGAATGCGCTCCACATCCTCCGGGCTCGCCTGGTCGCCCGCGATCACCACGGCGGGGTCACCCGGCGCGATGTAGAGCAGGCTGAACACGAACAGCGCGACGATTGCCATCACCGGCAAGGTCGAGACGATGCGACGGAGGATGTAAGAGAGCATCTGGCTTCAGCGTACCATCATGCGGATTTCGACACGTTCCAGAAGAACGGCAGCGGCCCCTTGGTGATGCCGGAGACGTTCTTGCGCCATGCCGTGTAGGTCAGGAAGAAGCCGGTCGGCGCGTAGACGACATCCTCGAGCGCCGCCTTGTTGACCTGCCCGATCGCGGCCTTCTCTTCCTCGAGATTCTTGGCGTCGAACCAGGCCGTGATCTCCTTCTCGGTATTCGGGCTGTTGGGCCAGCCGAACCAGGCCTTGTCGCCATTGGCGCGGATGGCGGTGTAGGCGGCCGGATTGATGCAATCGGCGCCGGCGTGCCAGCTGTGGAACATATTCCAGCCGCCCTGCCCCGGCGGTGTCTTCATCGCGCGGCGCGCGCCCACCGTGCCCCAATCGGTCGCGACGAAATCGACATTCATGCCGAGCTTCTTGAGCAGATCCGCGGTGACGTCGCCCTGCGCCTTCGTGATCGACTGGTCCTGCGCGACCACGCATGTGACCGGCTGGCCGGAATAGCCGCTCTCGGCGAGCAGCTTCTTGGCCGCATCCAAATCGCGCTTTCCTTTCAGGATCTCGCCGCCCAACTCGGTGTAGAGCGGTGTGTCCGGCGTAAAAAAGCCGGGCAGCGGCTTCCACAACGTATCGTCGTCGCCGACCAGCGCACGCATATAGTCTTCCTGGCTCAACGCCATCAGCACCGCGCGCCGCGCCTTCACATTGTTGAAGGGTGGGTGCAGATGGTTCATCCGGAAGGAGCCGATATTGCCGAGGGGATCGCCGATATCGACGCTGATGTTCTTGTTCTTCTTCAGCACGGGCACGAGATCGGAGATCGGGTTCTCCCACCAGTCGACCTCACCGTTCTGCAAGGCGGCGGCAGCGGTGGCCGGATCCGGCATCACCAGCCACTCGACGCGATCGACCAGGATGTTCTTGCCGCCGGCAAGCCACGACGCCTTCTCCTGCCGCGGCACGTAATCGGTGAACTTCTCGAACACCGACTTGGCGCCGGGCACCCATTCGCTCTTGGCGAACTTCATCGGACCCGAGCCGACATATTCGGTGATCTGCTTGAACGGATCCGTCTTCGCGATGCGCTCGGGCATGATGAAGGAGCACGGCGCGTTGTTCTTGGCCAGCGCGTACAGCATTTTCGGGAAAGGCTGCTTCAGGACCCATTTGAAGGTGCGGTCGTCGACCGGAGTCAATTCCTGCTGGATCGCGAGGATCATCAGACCCATTGGATCGCGCGCGGCCCAGCGCGACAGGCTCGCGACGACGTCCTTGCTCAGCACCGGCTCGCCGTCATGGAACTTGAGACCCGGGCGCAGCTTGAAGGTCCAGGTCTTGCCGTCGTCGGTGGTCTCCTCGGACTCGACCATCTGACGCTGCGGCTGAAGCTTGGCATCGACGCCGTAGAGCGTGTCCCAGACCAGCGCCGCCGCGTTGCGCACGACATATTGCGTGCCCCAGATGGGATCGAAATTGGCGAGGTTGGCTTGCGGCACGAAGCGCAGGGTGCGCGCAGAGGCGCCTTGTGCGATCGCCGGGGCCGAGAGGCCGGTCAATGCCAGACCGCCCGCGCCGGCCAGTCCCTTCAAAACGGTCCTGCGATCCATGAAATCCTCCCAGTAGTGCCGTGATGCCGGCCATCGTTGGCCAAAGGCAGGTGAAACCAGAACCCATTGGCGTGCAAATGGTATGCCACTAACCAGGCCTTCGCCAGCGGGATCTCATCGGGATTACGACCGGTTCAGGCGTCAAAGCGCGGCCGCCAGTGCCGGTCCGGTCTCGATATGCGGAATCGCCTCGACCAGCTTGCGCGTGTAGTCGGTCTTGGGATTGTCGAACAGCGCCCGGCTCTCCCCCTGCTCCACGATGCCGCCATTGCGCAGCACGATGGTGCGGTCGCAGAGCATACGCACGACATTGAGATCGTGGCTGACGAACAGCAGCGCGATGTCGTTCTCGCGCCTGAGACGGTCGAGCAGTTGCAGCACCACCGCCTGCACCGAAACGTCGAGCGCGGCGGTCGGCTCGTCCAGCACCAGCAGCCGCGGCCGGCAGGCGATGGCGCGGGCAATGCCGACGCGGGCCTTCTGGCCGCCGGAGAGCTGGTGCGGAAAGCGCGGCAGCAGATCGAGCGGCAAGCCCACCCGCTCCGCACACTCTTCCACCCGCTTGCGCAGTGCATCACCCGCACGCATGCCGTCGAGCCGCATCAGGGGATGGGCAACGCAGTCGAACGCCGTGAAGCGTGGGTTGAGGCTCTCGTTCGGGTCCTGAAAGACCATCTGGATGTCTTTGCGCAGCGGCGAGCGATGGAAGTCACGCGAGGCGACATGGCCGATCGACTGGCCGTCGAACACGATATCGCCTTCGCTCGGGTCGATCAGGCGGCAGATCATCCGCGACGTCGTGCTCTTGCCGGAGCCGGACTCGCCAACGAGCCCGACGCTCTCGCCGCCGGCCATCGTCATCGAGAAATCCGCGACCGCAGCGGAGCCCTGGTCAAAACGCTTGGCGAGCTTGCGCACCTCGAGGAGCGGTGGCGTCCCGTGCGGGAGCTCCTGCCTTGGCTTGCTGACGATCGTCGCATGCCGTTCCCGCTCCTCCTCCGTCACGAGATCCTCGATCCGCGACGTCGCGGTCGGCGATGCCGCAACGAGGCGGCGAGTATAGGCGTGCTGCGGTGCGCTGAAGAGCTTTTTGGGGCTCGCTTCCTCGACGATGCGGCCGCGCTCCATCACGGCGATGCGGCGGCAATAGCGCGCCGCGAGACCGAGGTCGTGCGTGATCAGGATCGTCGCCATGCCACGCGCGGCGGCAATGTCTGCGAGCAGATCCATCACCACCTTCTGGGTCGTGACGTCGAGGCCGGTGGTCGGCTCGTCGGCGATCAGCAGTGCAGGATTGCAGGAAATCGCGATCGCGATCATCACGCGCTGGCACATGCCGCCGGAGAGCTCGTGCGGATAGGCGTTCATCCGCGTCTCGGGGTCGCGGATCTGGACCGCGCGCAGCAGCTCCAGCGCCTCGGCGCGCGCGGCGTCCTTCGATATCTTCTTATGCGTGAGGATCGCATCCGCGATCTGCAGGCCGATCGCGCGGATCGGGTTGAGCGCCGCGCGCGGATTCTGGAAGATCATGGACATCGCGGCGCCCTGGAGCTGACGGAGGTCTTCGCCTCTGAGTTTTGTGACGTCCTGCCCGCGAAACAGGATCTTGCCGCCGGTGACGCGCCCGGCCGCATCGAGCAGCCGCGTCGTTGCAAAGCCGGTGACCGACTTGCCCGAGCCGCTCTCGCCGACGAGGCCGAGCATCTCGCCCTTCTCGACCGTGAGCGTCACGCCGCGCACGGCCTCGACCATGCCACGCCGCGTCGAGAACGAGACGTGGAGGTCGTTGATCCCTAGCAGCTCCTCGCTCATGTGCGCATCCGCGGGTCGAGAATGTCCCGCATCCCGTCACCGAGGAGATTGAAGCACAGCACCGCCATCATCAGCGCGAGGCCCGGAAAGGCCACCAGCCACCATCGCCCGGTCGAGATGAAGCGCGCGCCCTCCGCGACCATGATGCCCCATTCCGGCGTCGGCGGCTTGACGCCGAGGCCGATGAAGGACAGGCCGGCCGCGTTGAGAATGGCCCAGCCGAGATTGAGCGAGATCTGCACCGCCATCGCCGGCAGGATATTCGGCAGCAGGAAGCGCAGCACCACCGAGAAATGGCTCTCCCCGCAGGCACGCGCGGCCTCCACCCAGCCGACATTGCGGCGAACGTTGACCTCGGCGCGCGCGAAGCGGATGTAGAACGGAAGATTGATGATCGCGGTCGCGATCACGATGTTCTCGATCCGGTTGCCCAAGGCGGCAACCATCGCCATCGCCAGCACGAACAGCGGAAAGGCCATCATCACATCGACGAAGCCGCCGACACCGCGATCGAGCTTACCGCCGGCATAGCCGCAGAACGCGCCGACGACGGCGCCGATCACGAAGGAGATGCCGACGGCGGAGACGGCAATGGCGAGATCGAGGCGCGCGGCGATGATGAGGCGGCTGAACACATCGCGTCCGAGCTGGTCGGTGCCGGCCAGATGGGCCGCGCTCGGCGGCAAAAGAGCCTCCGAGACATTGGAGACCACGGGATCATAGGGCACGATCCAGGGCCCGAAGATCGCAATCAGGACGAACAGCGCAACGCCGGCCGCGGCAACGGCGGTGAGCGGGTTGCCGCGCAGGATCCAGACCGAATGGCGGAGAGTTGCGCTGGTCATTCGATCGACACCCTGGGATCGGCGATGCCGTAGCAGATGTCGACCACGAGATTGACCAGCACGAACAGGCTGGCCATCAGCAGCACGAAACCCTGCACGGGCGCATAGTCGGAGGATAGGAGCGCATCGAGCGCGTAGGAAGCGACGCCCGGCCAGGAGAACACTTTCTCCACCAGGACATTGGCGCCCAGCATGGTCGAGAACACGATGCCGGCGATGGTGATGACGGGCAGGATCGCGTTCCGCAGCGCATAAGTGACGACCACCTTGTGCCAGGACAATCCGACCGAGCGCGCAGTGCGGACGAAATCGCTGCCGAGCGAGACCAGCATCGAGGCCCGCGTGATCCGCGCCAGCGGCGCGATCACGAACAGGGCCATGCTCACCGCCGGCAGGATCAGCTGCTTGCAGGCGGCCCACCAGCCCTCGATATCACCCGCGAGCAGGAAATCGATCGACAGGAAGCCGGTGCGCTGCGGCGGCAGCGAGGTGAAGACGTCGATCCGCCCGGTCGGATCAGGCGCCAGCCCGAGCAGGTAGTAGAAGACGTAGATCAGCAGCAGGCCCGAGACGAAGGTCGGCACGCAGACGCCGAGCGCGCAGAACAGCCGCACGCCGTGATCGACGATCGAGCCAGGCTTCAAGGCCGCGACCACGCCGAGCGGCACCGCCGCGATCAGCGCGATCAGCAGCGCCGTGAAGGTGAGCTCCAGCGAAGCCGGCAGCCGTTCGCGCAGGTCCTTCAGCACCGGCTGTCCCGTCATCATGGAGCGGCCGAGATTGCCGTGGCCGATGTCGGAGAGATAGAACACGAGCTGCTCCGGCACCGACCTGTCGAGCCCCATCTGCTTGCGGATCTGCTCGATCTCCTCCTTGCCGGCATTGGGCCCCGAGGCGAAGAACACCGCGGGGTCGCCGGGCAACACGCGCATCAGCAGAAAGGTGAAGACCAGCACACCGAACAGCGCCGGCAGTGATGACAGAAGCCGCCTGCCCGCCCGTACCATGGTTGCACCAAGACCGGTCGTCACCTCTGAGAGCTCCTCTCGTTGTCCGACGTCACTTGCGGCTGACGTCGCGATAGTCGACCTGGCGGTGGAACTCGTAGGTGTAGCCTTCGACCGACGACGCCATTACCGCATCCTGGTTCGGCTGCCACAGCATGATCTGCGGCATCAGATCGACATGCATCGCGTTGAGCTTGCGGCCGGCTTCCTCATACTTGGCCTTGTCCGGCTCGAAACGCGCCTCCTGCGCGATTGCGGCAAGATCCGGGTTGTTGATCGAGCTGTAATTCCAGCGCTGATTGCCGGTGTAGAAGTTGCGGTAGAAGTAATCAGTCGACGGCAACCACGCTACGATGCCCTCGGTGTAGAAGGGAAGCTTCTTCTCGTTGATCTGCGTGGACATCTGTGCGTCCGGCAGCTTCTGGATGTCGACCTTGATCCCGATCTTGCCGAGTGACTCCTTCACCAGCGCGGCCATCGGCTCCGCGGTCGAGGACTGGCCGACGTTGAAGCTGAAGGTAGTCGAGAAACCCTCGGGGAGCCCGGCGGCCTTGAGGTATTCCCTGGCCTTGTCGAGGTCGACCTTCACGGGCTGCTGGAACGGATAGATGCCGTTCAGCGGCTTGCCGTCCGGCCAGGTCGCGCCGAACAGCGGCGCGCCGCGGCCGAACAGGGCGGCCTTGAACATGTCGTCGTAGGGCAGCGCGTAAGCGATGGCACGGCGGACATTGACGTTGTCGAAGGGCGGCATCTGGTTGTTCATCGAGACATAGGTGATCGCATTGTACTGCGGGGTCGAGACCACCTTGAGCTTGCCCTTGGCCTCGAGCGACTGCACGTCGCTGGCCTGGAGATCGACGACGAGGTCGGCATCGCCGCGCTCGACCAGGTTGGCGCGGGTCGCCGGCTCCGGCACGGACTGAATGATCACGCGCTTGAAGAATGCGGGCTTGTTGGCCGAACCGCGGTTCCAGGTCTCGTCGCGCTTGAGGATGACCTGCTCGCCCGGCTTGAAGGTCTCGACCACATAAGCACCGCTGCCGGCGGTGTGCTCCTTCAGCCATGCGGTGGCCCAGGGATCATCCGGCGTCGCGTGCTCTTTTGCCACCTTCGAGTTGATGATCAGGGGATAGACGGTGGCGAGATTGGGCAGCGCGAGCTTGTCGGGTTTCGGCAGCGTCACCTCGATGGTGAGGGGATCGATCACCTTGAACTGGTCCGCCGACGTCAACGAACCCGTCAGCAACTGGGCCTTGCCGAGGATCGGCGCGGTGACGCAGCGATCGAGCGACCATTTCACGTCGTCGGCCGTGACAGGCGAACCGTCCTGGAACTTGGCGTCCTTGCGCAGGCGGAAGGTCAGCTTCAGGCCATCGGAGCTGACGTCGTAGGATTCAGCGAGCTCGCCGGTGATCGTGTCGAGATCGAACACCCATTTGCCGTTGAGCTGCTTGCGGCCGAACGCCACCAGCCGGTCATACGTGCTCATGCTCAGCGCGAAGGACTCGCGCGTCGAGCCGGGGATGTTGGGATCGAGCGTGTTCACCGCTGATCCCGTGACATAGCGCAACGTCTCCGCCCTGGTCTGTGCCTGCGACGGCGCGGTGGCAATGAGCAACAGCGCAGTGGTAGCGAGGACTGAGGCCGCGGGCCTGAAAGACACAAAACGCATTCGTTTTCCCCAAAATTTCGGCAAGAACGCCAGCAAGGCAGGTCAAGAAAGAAGCAAGTTGCGCGCCAATCCCGCAGAGGCGCTTCGTCGCGGCGGTGCATGGATGATCATCGCGATTCCTCCATTGTTCGCGCGGGCCGCGCAACCACGGCCTGCGGCACGTCGTAGGCGCTGAGCGAAGCCCAGTGACGTTCGACATCGCCGCGAAACAGGCCGCGCGTCAGGCCATTGACCAGCTTGGGAATGGCCGTCGTCATCGCGTTGATCGACGATCCCGACGGACCAAAACTCATGGTGGAGGCGATGGCGAAAAGATGGATGTCGGAGATCCACGGCGTCTCGCCAGACACACGCTCGGTGAAGGCGTAATCGTCAGCGAGATAGGGAAAGCGGCCGAGCCGCGCGTTGCGCTCGCTCGCAGGCGGCTGGTAGCGATCGGCCCAGGTCGCGATATTGCCGGCGAAGCGGCGCAGCTCGCCGCGGCCGGCAAAGTTCATGTCGATGCCGGTGTCGCAAATGACGAAATCCGCCGTGATCGTGCTGCGTGGCGTGTGCAATTCGACACCGCCATCGGTCTGCCTGGTGCCCTCGACCGGCGCACCCTCGTGCAGCGTGAAATTGGCGTGACGCGCGCAGCGATCATAAGTCGGCTGCGGAAAGCCTTCGCGCATCTCGAGGATCTTGCGCATGAAGCGCCAGCGCCAGGCATCGTCGAGATCGCTGAGATGGCGCAGAAAGCCGCGGAAGGTCAGCCAGCGATAGGGCTGGATCACCTGGATCTGAGCGCGGCGGCAGAGCAGATGCACCTCCGCCGCGCCTGCCTCCAGCGCGGTCGCCGCATTGTCGAAGGCGGACGCGCCGGCGCCGATCACCGCGACGCGCTTGCCGCGCAGGCTTTCGAAGTCGATGTCGTCGGCAACAGTTGCGACCGAACTCGCTGACAACTGACGAAGCGGCTCCGGAATGACCCAGTCGCCCATGCCCTCCTGCCCCGTCGCCAACACGATCTTGCGGGCATGGAGCGTCTCGACGCCATCGGCGCGTCTCACGCGCGCGGCGAGCAGACTGTCTGATGCAGGCGCAATCTCCAGAAGCTCGCAGCCGTTGCGCACGGGCAGACCGATCGTGCGTCGCAGCCAGAGCAGATAGTCCGCCCAATGCCCGCGCGGGATCAGGTCGAGTGTCTGCCAGCTCTCCTTGCCGAAGCGGGCCTCGTGCCAGGACTGATAGGTGAGGCTCGGGATATCGAGGTCAGGTCCCGTATAGTCCTTCGGGCTGCGCAGCGTCGGCATGCGGGCATAGCTGAGCCACGGGCCCTCCTTCCCCTCCTCGGCCTTGTCGAGCAGCAGGATGTTGCTGACGCGCGAGCGCATCAGGCCGAAGCCGATGGCGATACCGGACTGGCCGGCGCCGATAATGAGAACATCGAGCGCGGGCTTGCCATCCGGCCCCGTCTTCGGCTCGAGCCAGGCGGCGCCGGGATGCGCGATCATCGCGAGATCGGCGCGCACGGTCGCTTCAAGCTTTGCCAGCGCGTCGCTCATGCCGCGAGCCAGCCTCCGTCAACCACCATCACGGTGCCGGTCGTGAACGAAGACGCATCACTGGCGAGATGCAGCGCGGTCTGAGCGATTTCTTCCGCCTGACCGAAGCGCTTCATGGCGTGGCGGTTGCGGGAGGCTTCGCGCACCTCGTCCGAATTGGCGTGGCGGGCAAAGCTGCGGCGAAGCATCGGCGTGTCGATTGCGCCGGGCGCAATCGCGTTGACACGGATGCCGTCGGTCGCGAAATCGACCGCCATGGTGCGCGTCAGGCTGACGATCGCACCCTTGGCGGCGATATAGGCACTGTTGCCCTTGCCGCCGGCGATGGCGAGCTGCGACGCCAGCGTGATGATCGAACCGCTCTTCTGCTGCTGCATCTGCGGCACCGCCGCCCGCGCCCACAACCAGGTGCCGCCGACATTGGCGCGGAACACCGCGTCCCAGTCTTCCAGCCTCGTCGTCAGCACCGTGCCGCCGCAGGAGAAGCCCGCAGCGGTCATCAGAATATCGAGACGGCCGTGGCGCACGATGACGTCGTTCACAACGGTCTCGGCGAAATCGGCATCGCCGACATCGCCGACATGCGTCGTCGCCTCTCCGATCAGGCTCAACGTCTCCTGAAGGGCCGCGGCATCGCGATCGACAAGGGCGAGATGCGCACCTTCCTCCGCAAACAGCTTTGCGCTGGCGCGGCCAATGCCCGAAGCTGCTCCCGTGATGATGGCCGTGCGCGCCTGCAGCCGCATCTCAGATCCACTCCTTGTGCTGCTTCAGCCAGCCGCTCATCGCGGCGGCGGACTCGGCACAGCCGAACCGCGCACGCCAGCCGAACTCATCCGCCATCCGCGCGACCGAGAGCGGTGCGCGATGGCGCCCATGCAGCTTGATGGCGGTCGTCTCTCCGGCCGCCGCGAGCCTGCATTGCAGGCCGGGATTTAGCGCCGCAAAGGTCTTGCCCCATTCCAACGCCGGCCATAGCCCGCCGCTGGAGATGTTGTAGAGCCGATGGCGCGGCCGCTCGGCTTCGATCAGCATTGCCACGGCTTCGGCGGCATCCGGAGCGTAGATCCAGTCCTTCATGCCCGTGTCGGGCATGATCGCCGGCTCGCCACGGGCAAACGCAGCTAGGATCTGGTACTGGAGGCTCGGCGTGTCGCGTACCGAGCTGGGTCGCTCCCACGGACCGAACAAGGCGCTTAAGCGCACACTGAGGAAGTCGCCGCCAAAGAGCTCGGCATGGCGCGCCACCGATCGCTCGGAGGTGAACTTGCTGATGGCGTAAAACGAGACCGGATCGCAAGGCGTTTCCTCGTCCAGAACCTCGACCCGCGCGCCCGCGGCGCCATAGGCCGAGGCCGACGACAGATTGACGACACGGCGAACGCCATGTCGGATCGCCGCGAGCAGGATCGGGATTTGCGCCATCACATTGATCTCGAGAACGCGCGCGGTCGACGCTCGCTCGAGTTCATCGCCGGCCGTCACCGCGGCGCCCAGCACGATCGCATCGCAGCCCGCGGCAATGAGGGCGTCGATGGCGTCTGCGTCGGTGATATCGCCCTGCACGGCTTTGAGCCGTGCGCCGTAGTCAGCAAGCGATCGCCGCGCGGATGGCGGCAACTCTGCGCGGTCATACAGCGTGACGTCATGCCCGCGCGCGAGCAGCACCTCGGCAAGATTGAGGCCGACAAAGCCCGTGCCGCCGAAGATGACGATCTTCATCGCGCGCGATCCACCATCACAGCAGCTTTGCCCCAAAATTCCGCTCGGGATCCATGTCGGCGACGAGCCGCCCCGTCGGCTTTGCCGCCTCGCCGCCGCTGCGCGCCAGGAATTTGCCGCTGCCGGCCTCCGCGAGGCACTTGTTGCCGTCGATGATCACCCGGCCGCGCGAGAGAACGCTAACCGGCCAGCCCTTCAGCTTGCGGCCCGCGAACGGCGTGTAGCCGGCGAGGTCGTGCATCATCTCGTCGGCGATCACAGTCTCGCGATTGGGGTCCCAGATCGCGATATCGGCATCGGCGCCGACCGCGATCGAGCCCTTGCGCGGATGCAGATTGTAGATTTTTGCCGGCGCGGTCGAAGTCAATTCGACGAACTTTTCAAGGCCGAGCCGCCCCTTCGACACCATCGCGTCGAACAGCAGCGGCAGCCGCAGTTCCAGGCCCGGCAGGCCGTTGGCCACCTGCTTGAAGTTCGGATTGGGTCCGGCGCGCAGCTTGCCGGTCTCGTCGTAGCGATAGGGCGCATGATCCGACGAGATGGTCTGGAGATCGCCAAGCGACAGCGCCTGCCACAACGCCTCCTGGTCGGAATGCGTACGTGGCGGCGGGCTGCACATCCACTTGGCGCCTTCCGCGCCAGGCTTGTCGAGATCGTTTGCGGTGAGGAACAGATATTGCGGACATGTCTCGGCGAAGACCTTCAACCCCTGCCCGCGCGAATCGCGGATGACCTTCGCGCCTTCGGCGGTCGAGACATGGAAGATCATGATGGGCTGGTCGATCAGGGCGGCCATGCCGATCAGCCGGGTGAAGGCTTCCGCCTCCGACACGCGGGCGTGGCTGACGGCGTGATATTTCGGCATCGTGTAGCCGCGCGCGAGCAGGCGCTTCACCATCCAGGCGATGATGCCGTGATTTTCGGCATGGGCGCACAACATCGCGCCGGACTGGCGTGCGGCCAAGAGGATGTCGAGCAACGGCTCGTCATCGACCTTGAGCCGGTCATAGGTCATGAAGATCTTGATCGAGCCATGGCCCTGCTTCACCAACGCCGGAATGTGCTCCTCGACGGTCTCCTTGGTCGCATCCGCAATGATCATGTGAAAGGCGTAGTCGATCACGGCGCCCTTCTTGGCCAGCGCGTGATAATCCTCGACCACCTGCGGCAGCTTCATGCCGACATGCTGGGCGGCGAACGGAATTACCGTGGTCGTGCCGCCGAAAGCGGCAGAGACGGTCGCGCTCTCGAACGTGTCGGCATTCATGATGCCGGCCGCGGACAACTGCTCGATATGCGCATGGCTGTCGACGCCGCCGGGCAGCACCAGCTTGCCGCGCGCATCGATCTCGCGTTTCGCCGCCGGAAGCCCGCGGCCGATTGCTGCGATGGCCTCGCCGGAGATCGCGACATCGGCCTCGAACACGTCGGTCGTGGTGGCGACGCGGCCGCCGCGGATGATCAGGTCGTATGTGGGTTCAGTCATGAGGCACTCCATGATATGCCTGAGCTACGTGATCGCCATCTCAAGGGAAGGCCAACATGCCCCGGCCCCGCATTCTCGTCATCAATCCGAATTCCAACCCTGCGGTCACGCAAGGGCTGGAGGAGGCGCTGAAGCCGCTCGGTTTCGAGGGTGGCCCGGAACTGGTCTGCCAGTCGCTGGCCGAGGGTCCGTTCGGCATTGAAAGCCAGGCCGATGTCGACGGCGTTGCGATGCCGCTGCGCCGGCTGGTCGAAGGCGACAACAGCTCGGCTGCGTTTGTCATCGCCTGCTACAGCGATCCCGGGCTTCAGGTCTGCCGCGAAGGCACCGACCGTCCCGTGTTCGGCATCGCTGAGTGCGGCGTGCTGACGGCGCTGGCCCGCGCCGAAACCTTCGGCGTCATCGCGATCGCCCAGCGCTCGATCCCGCGCCACATGCGCTATCTCCGGCAGATGGGATTGACCGATCGCCTCGCCGGCGAGCGGCCGCTCAACATGAGCGTCGCCGAAACCGCCTCGGGCGAAGGCACGCTGGCGAAGATGATCGAAATCGGCCGCGCGCTGCGCGACGAGGACGGCGCCCGCGCCATTGTGATGGGCTGCGCCGGAATGGCGCGCCATCGCCGTCCGCTGGAAGAAGCGCTTGGCATTCCCGTGATCGACCCGACACAGGCGGCCGTCACCATGGCACTGGGTACGGTGCAGTTCTCGGCTCACTAGGCGTCCTTCAGCTCGTTGGCGTCCTGCCGCGCGAGCCATTGCGCGTGGCTCTCGCGCGCAAGCGCAAACGTATCCCGCTGCGTGGTATAGAGATTGCCGAACATGCGGCCGATCGGCCGGTAGGCCTCGAGATCGACATACATGTTGGCCTCGTCGACGAGGCCCTCTCGGGCGTGAACCCTGAGCACCTCGCCGACCAACAGCTCGCGATCGGGCGAGAAATTCAGCACGACATGACGCCGGCATTCCAGCGCAAAGGGTGCCGCGGCCAAGCGCGGAACTTTCACATCGACCGAGGGAAGCGTGGCAAGCCCGGTCGCCGCGACCTCGCTGTCGCCAGAGGGAAAATCGACCGCGCAATCATTCATCGCGGCAGACAGCGCCTCGTCCACCATGTGAACCACGAACTCGCCATCGCGATGGATGTTGCGGGTGGTGTCCTTCGGGCCGTGATCCGGCTTGTGCTGGAGCCCGAGCACGATCAGTGCAGGGCTTTCGGAGAAGACATTGAAGAAGCTGAAGGGCGCGGCATTCACCGCTCCGTTCGCGTCCAGCGTCGTCACCAGCGCGATCGGCCGCGGCACGACCACGCCGCAGAGCAGCTTGTAGCGGTCGCGCGGATCGAGCTCGCGCAAGGAAATGCCGGATGTGCTGTTGCCTGCCATCGGCGTCACTTCTCCGGCGGCGGCACCGCGCCGGTCTGGCTGGTAATCAGGCCGTAATGCTCGATGCGGCGATGCTGGGCAAAATTGAAGATCGTGGTCTTGCCGAACGTCGTGGCGTCGAGGTCGCAGGCGTGAACCAGGACCTCGTCGCCCTCCGTCTTGGCCTCAGCGACGATCTCGCCATCGGGATCGACGATCAGGCTGCCGCCGAACAGCGGATGGCCGTCCTCGACACCCGCCTTGGCCACCGCGACCACCCAGGTCGCGTTCTGATAGGCGCCGGCCTGCACCGAGAGACGGTTGTGGAACAGCCGCTTCTCGATGCCCTCCTCGCTCTTCTCCGCATTCACCGACGGCGTGTTGTAGCCGATCAGAACCATCTCGACGCCCTGCAGGCCCATGACGCGATAGGTCTCGGGCCAGCGCCGGTCGTTGCAGATGGCCATGCCGATGATGCCGCCCAGCTCGCGCCAGACGTTGAAGCCGAGATCGCCCGGCTCGAAATAACGCTTCTCCAGATGCTGGTGCGACCGCTTGGTGTCGTAGTCCACATGGCCCGGCAAATGGACCTTGCGATATTTGCCGACGATCTTGCCGGACTTGTCGGTCAGGATCGCGGTGTTGAAGTGATGCCCGTCCGGCGTCAGCTCGGCGTAGCCGAAGTTCATCGCCATCTGATGCTGCGCCGCACGCTCGAACAGCGGCTTGGTCGCCGCATTCGGCATCTCACGCTCGAACCAGGTATCGAACTCGGCCCGGTCCTCCGCATACCAGCGCGGGAAGAACGTCGTCAGCGCCAGTTCCGGATAGACGATCAGATCGGCGCCTTTTGCTTTCGCCTCATCCATCAGCGCGATCATGCGCTTGACCACGGCCTCGCGGCTGTCGACCTTCTGGATCGGGCCCATCTGGGCGGCGGCAACGGTGACGATACGCATCAGCGAGTTCCTGATTTCCTGGTGAGGCTGGGGATCGTAGCTTGAGGGGCGTGCCGGCGCGCGCAGCATAACGCGGTCTTGCGCCGTTTTTCCAGCCAAGCAGCTTTCATGCCGTCCGCCCCCATTCTGCATCCTGCAAAAGCCGCCAGTTGATCTTGTTGCTGGCGGTGCGCGGCAGCTCATCGACGAAGACGACGGCGCGCGGCGCCTTGTAGCTGGCCATCGCACCACGGGCCCAACCGACGATGTCGTGCGCAGACGTCGTCGCGCGCGCGGCTTCGTCGAGCACCACCAGCGCCTTGACGGTCTCACCGCGGTAGTCGTCGGGGGTCGAGACGATGCAGCATTCCCGGATGGCGCGGTTCTGGTACATCGCCGCTTCCACCTCGGCCGGCCACACCTTGAAGCCGCTGACATTGATCATCCGCTTGAGGCGGTCGACCGCGAAGAAATAGCCTTGGGCATCGCGATAGCCGAGATCGCCCGTGCGCAGGAACCGCTTTCCCGAGAGCTCGATGAAGGACTCGGCGTTGGCCTGCGGCCTGTTCCAGTAGCCTTGCAGCACTTGTGGTCCGTGGACGACGATCTCGCCGACGACATTGTCGTCGAGCTCGATCAAGGTCTCGGGATCGACGACCCTCGCATCGGTCTCGTGCACGGCAATGCCGAGACACTGGCGCTTCGGCGCAGTCATCGGATTGAGATGCGTCGGCGACATCGTCTCGGTCATGCCATAGCCTTCGACGAAATCGAGGCCAAAGCGGCCTTTGAGCCGTTCGGCCACCGCGGTCGGCATTGCCGCACCACCTCCGGTCAGCACCTTGAGTTTTGCAAAGCACCGGTCGCGGAACCGGACGCTTGCGAGCACGTCGACGATCATTGTCGGCGCCGCGTTCCAGAACGTGACGCCGTAGGTCTCGAACAGATCCGGCAGCAGATCCTTGTCCCAGCGCGCCATCAACAGCAGCGTGGCGCCTGTCACCACAGCGGCATTCATCGAGCCCTGCATGCCCGCGACATGGAACAGGGGCATGAAGCCGGTCATCACATCGTCGCCGTCGAGCCCATACCAGCGTGCCTGCAAGACGGCCGTGAACAGCGCGCTGCGATGCGTATGCATGCAGGCCTTGGGCTTGCCTGTTGTGCCCGAGGTGTAGGGCAGGATCATGAGATCGTCCGGCCCCGCGGTCATTGCGCCGGGCTGCAAACCTTGCGCGATCGCCTGCGACCAGGAATGCCAGCCTAGCGACGACGGTATCTCCGACGGCGCCTCGGTGATGCATGAAGGCAGCGTATAGGGCGTGGCGGCCGGCACTTCGTCGCGATACTGTGCGACGATCGTATGGGAGATGGCTTCGCCCACCAGCGGCGCGAATATTTCGCTCAATTCGCTTCCGATGATCGCGACCCGGGCCCCACTGTCTTCGGCGAGATACGCGATCTCGGCCGTCTTGTTCATCGGATTGACCGGCACGATCACGGCGTCCGCCCGCATCACCGCGTAGTAGGCGATGACATATTGCGGCGAGTTCTGCAGTGCGATCATGACGCGGTCGCCGCGCTTCACGCCGCAAGCGTTCTGCAGGAATCCGGCTAAGGCATCGACCCGCGCGCGTAGCTCGGCATAGCTCAGGCTCGCACCATAAAACACCGTCGCCGGATGCGATGGGCGATCCGTCGCCGCACGCGCCAGCGCGTCGTAAAGCGTCCCCTCCGGCATCGCGAGATGCCAGGGCTCGTCCGCCGGCCAGGCCGGCGAGCGTTGAGGTGTTGCGGGGTCTGCGCTCACCCGTGCTCCTCGTCTGCGATATCGAGGCCGTGGTCGAGCGCATCCAGCAGCCGCTCGGCTTCCTGCTCCGAGATCACCAGCGGCGGTGCCAGGAACAGCGAAGTCTGCTCACCGCTGGTGCCGATCACGGCACCCGCCTCCAACGCCCGCTCTGCGACACGCGAGGCGATCGGGACCTCGGTGGTGTCGGCATGCCAGGCGCGCCAATCCGGGCCGTGCAGCTCCACCGTCCAGTGCAGCCCCTGCCCCGCCACGCGCTGCACGCTCGGATGCTTCTGCGCGATCGCGAGCAGGCGGCGGGTGAACAGCTTTTCGAGCTTCCGGACGTGCTCCAGAATCTTGTCGTCGCTGACGACTTTCAGGTACGCGCTGACGGCAGCCATGCTGATGGGATGGCCGCGCAGCGTGCCGTAATTCTGCCAGCTCGTGCCCTTGAGCCGCTCGACGATATCTTTCGACACCACGACCGCCGCGACTGCCGCCGCACCGCCGCCGAGCGATTTTCCGAGCGTCACGATATCGGGGTGGCTCTCCGCGCCCTGGAAGGCGAACCAGCGGCCTGCGCGGCCAGCGCCGGTGACGACCTCGTCCGCGATCCAGTACGAGCCAGCCTCCCGCGCGCAGCGCGCCACCTCGTCCTGATAGGCACCATCGTAGTAGATGCCACCCTGGGTGTAGTCGATGATGGTCGCCGCCGTGTCCGAGAGCAGCCGCGTGGCATCAGCCAGATATTCGCTGGGCGGGGTGTTGTTGGCCGGCGCGCCGTAGATGGCGCCATCCGGCGCGGGCAGGACCCTCACCGGTGCCATCGGCGCCGGCAGCTTCGAGCCGCCCGCGTGCACCGCGAGGCCGCCGTGCCATTGCGGCTGCACCGTCATGGCACGGGAGAGGCCAGTGATGCCGTGATAGGCGCGCTCGCGCGTCGCCAGCGCAGACCGCTGTGTCAGCGCCTGGCAGAGCGACAGCGCCATATCGTTGGCCTCGCTGCCGCTGATGCAGAAGCGCACCGCGCCGACCCAGTCGTCTTCGCCTTTAAATGCGGTGGCCATCAGATCGTCGGCCGCCTGCTCACGGCCGACCCAGGTCCAGCCTTCGTTCACGACGGGCGTATCGGCCGCGCGGCGGATCGCCTCCACCATCGCCGGGTGACGATGGCCGAGGCCGCCGCCGGTGTTGCTGCCGTCAATCAGCTTGCGGCCATCGGACAGGTGAAAGTAGACGCCCTCGCCGCCGACGACGGCCATCGGCGCGGCTTCGCCCGCGTTCAGCCCGGTTCGCAACAATCTGCTCATCGCAATCCCCTCACTCCGCGGCCGCGGCGCCATAGCCGCCGCCGCCGCACATCTCGATCGTGACGAGATCGTCTTGCTGCAACACCAGGTTCGACTTGCCGTCGATCGCAACGTTTTCGCCCTTCCGCACCAGCGAGATGCGGCAGGCCTTGCCAGCTTCGCCGCCCTGCATGCCGAACGGCGCAATCACCATGCGCTCGATGCAGGTGGTCAGGTGCATCGAAGGCGCGAGGATGCGATAGGTGCGAACGGAGCCGTCACCGCCGCGATGGGCGCCCGCGCCGCCGGACTGCCGGCGAATGGCCTGCTGCTCCAGGCGGATCGCGTAGCTCGCCTCGATCACCTCGACCGGCGTGTTCGACGTATTGGAGAGATGCACGCGCGTCGCCGACATGCCGGCCCGATCATGCCGCGCGCCCTCACCACCGCCGTGAACCTCGTAGAGCATCTTCCACGAGCCGTTCTGCCGCGGCTCGGCAAAAAACAGCACGCCCGCCGTGGTCGCTCCGCCCGCCGACAGACGCTCAGGGATGGTGTCCTGCATCGCGCGAAAAATCGCATCGACGATGCGCATGGACGTCTCGTGGTTGCCGGCGGCCACGGACGCCATCCAGCCCGGCTCCAGGATCGAGCCCGGGCGCGTGATGATGGTCAAAGGCCGGAGCGCGCCCGCGTTCTGGTGCATGTCGCGCCCGCTCATGATGCGTGCGGCATAGGCGACAGCTGAGCGTGCCATGAACGGCGTCGTGTTGCAGAAATTGGAGACGCGATCGCAGCTTCCGGAGAGGTCGAAGGTCGCCTCGTCGCCGCGAATGGTGATTTTCACATGGATGCGCGCAGGTGCATTGTTGACGCTGCCGTCGTCGAGATAATCCTCGCCCTCGTAGACGCCATCAGGCAGGTCGCGGAGCGCCTCCCGCATCTCGATTTCGGAGAGATCGTGCAGCCGCGACTGCGTCGCCGTGAACACCGCCTTGCCGTGCTCGCGGCAAAGCTCGACGATGCGCTTCTCGCCGGCCTTGGTCGCGGCTGTCTGGGCGAGCAGATCGCCCTCGCAGGACTCGGGATCGCGGACGTTGGCCTTGAGCAGCTGTACGATCGGCGTGTTGACGCCGGCTGACGTGGCGATCAGCACCGGCGGAATCCGCATCGCCTCCTGGAAAGTGTCGATCGCCTTGGCAAAATAGCTGCCCGGCCAGGTGCCGCCGATGTCGGGCCAGTGCGCGAGGCTCACCGCAAACGCCACGATCTCGCCGTCGACGAAGACGGGACGCACGACCTTGACGTCGTTGAGGTGATTGCCTCCAAGCGCGCCGACATTATAGATCACGACGTCACCGTCGTTCAGGCTGTCGCGCGGCATCACCTTCAGCAACTCGGGGATGGTGTAGGCCATCGCGCCGAGATGGATCGGGATGTCGCGGCCCTGCCCGACCAGGCCGCCGCGGCCATCCGTGATCGCGGATGACAGGTCGCCGGCCTCGCGCAGCAGCGGCGAGCGCGCCGAGCGCGTCATCACCAGGCTCATTTCCTCGGCCGCGGCCGAGAGCCCGTGCCTGATAACCTCGACAACGAACGGATCGAGCTTCATGCCGTCCTCCGCGTCAGGAACAGATTGCCTGATACATCGGGTTTAGCTTGCCAGCCCGGCGGGACCACCACCGTTGACCACGCGTCCTCGATGATCGCGGGGCCGCTGACGACATCGGTCAATTTGGCGCGATCAATGATGGCGGTTGGGATATCGTGGAGGCCGTCGAATGAGCAGGCGCGCTTGCCTGACGACACCGCCCTCACCGCAGTCGCCGGCCGGCTCACCACCGTCGTCGACGGGCGCCGCGCTTGCACGCGCACGGATTCGATGACGCAGGGCTCGCTGGTCGCATAGCCGAACAGTTCGTGATGCCGCGCCAGAAAGTCCTTCTTCAGCTTGGTCACGTCGAGCGGCAACGTGAAGGGCACCGGAATGGCGTCATTCTGCGCCGCGTAGCGCATCAGCGCCACAAGCTCGACCTGGATCTCGGCCCTCGCAACGCCGTTGGCGATCAGCGGCGCCGAAGCATCGTCCATCAGCGTCCCGATCCGCTCCGACACGCGCGCGAGATCGATGCCATCTAGGGCGGCGCGTAGCGTCTGCTGCTGGAGAAAGCTGAAATCAGCGGTGAGACAGCCCAGCGCCGAAAAGGCGCTGGATGCGCTCGGCACCACGACCTCTGCAATCCCGTAGAGATCGGCAAGGCCTGCGGCATGCATCGGGCCGCCGCCGCCGAAGGCGAGCAGCGTGCAGTCGCGTCCGTCGATGCCGCGTTCGACCGTGACGCGGCGAAGCGCGCGGGCCATGGTCGCGTTGGCGACCTTGATGATGCCGAGCGCGGTTTCGGTCAGGCTCAGCCCCAAGGCGCGCGCAATCGGCTCGATGACGCGTTCCGCTGCCTTGATGTCGATGCCGATGCGGTCGCCAAGCTTGGTCTCGGGATTGAGATAGCCGAGCACGGCGTTGGCGTCGGTAATGGTCGGCTCGGTGCCGCCGCGGCCGTAGCAGGCCGGCCCCGGCTCGGAGCCGGCGCTCTCCGGCCCGACCGTCAGGCCGCCGGGACCGTTTCGCACGATCGATCCGCCGCCGGCCCCGATGGAATGGACCGCAAGCATCGGCTGACGCAGCGGCTTGTCGCCTAGCATGCGGCCGTCGGTCATCTCGGCCTGGCCGTCGACGATCAGGCAGACGTCCGTCGTGGTGCCACCCATGTCGAAGGTGAGCATGCGCGATGTACCGAGCTGGCGCGCGATGCTGACCGATGCGGAGACGCCGGCCGCCGGCCCCGACATCGCCATCACCAGCGGCCGCCGCTTCACGGCTGAGATCGGGACCATGGCTCCGGCCGAATGAAACACCTGCAAGCCGGCGCCGATCGGCAACCGCTGCTCCAGCTCGCTGAGATACTCCACCGCGATCGGCATCGCGGCCGCGTTGAACACAGTCGCCGACGTCCGTTCGTATTCGCGCGCCTCGGGATTGACCTCGTGCGACAGCGAGACGTGGGCGACGACGCCCTTGAGCCGTTCGCCGAGCATCTTTTCGTGGACGGGATTGGCATACGCGTGAAGCAGCGCCACGGCGACGCTCTGCACGCCGGTCTGCTTCAGCCAGGCCACCAGGCGCTCGATCTCGGTCTCATCCAGCGCCTTCAGCACCCGGCCTTCGTGATCGAGGCGCTCGGCGAGCCCAAAGCATCGTTCGGGCGGCACCAAAGGCGGTGATTTCGGCGGAATGTCGAGACGATAGAGATCGCGGCGGCGATAGCGCGCGATCTCGAGCACATCGGCGAACCCTTCGGTCGCGACCAGCGCGACCTTCGGCAGCCGGTTCTCGACGATGGCGTTGGTGACGCGCGTTGTGCCGTGCACGAAGCGCTTGACCTCGCTCTTGCGCAGGCCCACCGCCTCGATCGCTTCCAGCATCGCCTGAACCGGCGCGTCGGGGCGCGACGGCACCTTTGCGATCCGCGCCTCCGCGGAGTCGCGCCTGATGGCGATGATGTCGGTGAAGGTGCCGCCGATATCGGTGCCGACTTCCCAGTGATTTTCGGAGGAACTCATGTGCGGGGTCAGTTACGGATGACGTCCGAACCGGACGCCGGGTGCTTGCCGTCCATCGCAACGTCCAATGCCAAACCGAGAGCGCTCATCATCATCCCCTGTCATGCCACCGCCTGCGAGCGTGCGACAGAGCGATGGGCTCGGGATAGGGCCAGAGTTGTCGCAAACCACTAGACCAGCGCAGGACCGGCATCACGCGGTGCAACACCGGCTGCACGTTTTGGTGCAGCCATGCCCGCGCAGAGAGCACACGAACGCCAACCGTTCCGCGCGACAAACGTGCAGTGCACCACGGATTTCTCCGTGCAAATCGTGACGCCCGCTGCACTGCAATCGGAGCACTCAAAAACGTCTGTCTAATTTCCAGGCGGTTGAACGGCGATGCGGGATAGTCGCATGCCTACGAGCTATGCACGACGGTCGGCTCAGCTTCTCTTTATTGTACGAACAGTAAGGGAGGATATTGGCGGGTCCGATGATGCACTGCGGCAGCCGCTGCCGATACAAGCCGCGATTCTCGCAAGCAGCGGCGAGGCATCTTCGACCCGCAGCCGCCCGTAGCCGAACACCAGGCCCTGCCGCGTCGGCTGCTCCAGAAAGTTTTGCGAGAGCGGCTGGACGTGGATGCTGGCCTGCTTCAGGACCGCGGCCGCCTCGCGGTCGCTCATGCGTGCCTGCATTGCTTCAGTGAACAGCGCCACCAGATGCAATCCGGTGACGGCGGAGGATACGGTGAGATCGTCAGGCATCAGCGCTGTGATCGCATCGATCAGTGCCTTCCGGCGTGCGGCGTAGATCCGCCGCATCCCGCGCAGATGCCGCAGCAGGTGCCCTTCCCGCATGAACTCGGCCAGCGCGAGCTGACCGATGCCGGAGGTGTGCACATCGATACGCGCGCGGCCCCTGGAAAAGCCTTCGATGAAATGCCTGTTGGCGACGATGTAGCCAAGCCGCAAATTCGGCATCATGATCTTCGAGAAGGTGCCGAAATAGATCACCCGCCCCTCGCGATCGAGCGAGCGCAACGAGGCGATCATGCTGTCCTGGTGCCTGAACTCCGAATTGTAATCGTCCTCAATCACCCAGACGTCGTTCTTGTTGGCCCAATCGAGCAGCTCGAGCCGCCGCTCCAGCCCCATGCTGACGCCGAGCGGATATTGATGCGACGGCGTGACCACGATCAGCTTCGCGCCCGGCGCGCGCCGGATCCCTTCTGAGACGACGAGGCCCTTGTCATCGACCGGAATGGGAACGAGCTTCGCGCCAGCGGCCGTCAGCGCCCACCGGGCCTCGACGAAGCCGGGCTCCTCGACCCAGACCTCGTCGCCGGGATCGAGGATCATCCGGCTGCAGAAATCAAGCGCGCCCGATGTGCCCGAGGTGACGACGACCTCTTCCGGCGAGCAAACGAGCCCGCGCACCGAGCCGAGGAAATTCGCGATCTCGCTCCGCAAGCGCGGATGGCCTTCCGAGGGAAGATCGAGACACTCCTGCTCCCTTGGATTTTGCCAGGACTGGCGCAGCAGGCGCGACCAGTCCTTGAATGGGAAGGTCGAGATATCAGGCGCGCCCGGGCTGAATTCCGACGGCCAGTTGGTCTCGTAGTCGAAGGCAAGCAGCGAGCGCCAGCGCTCCGACATGTGGGCGGGCTTGGCCGTAGACGAGGTCGCGGACGCAGGCTCGGCATGTGGGGTCGCCACGGACGCCACCATGACACTTCCGCGCGGCATCGATTCAAGATAGCCCTCGGCGTAGAGCAGATCCCAGGCGGTCAACACCACCGTGCGCGAGCAGCCCAATTCGCGCGCGATCTCGCGGGATCCCAAAAATTGCGTTCCAGCCGGAAAGACGCCGCGCAAAATGCCGTCGCGGATGTGCGCCGCGATCTGCAGATGCAGCGGCACCGCCGAATTCCGGTCGATATGCATCCCGGCAAGGGACACGCGCTTGCTCGGGTGACGGCTGTTGTCCATGTCTCGCCCGTCAGGCAACGCAGGTCCTATCCACCGTCATTCCGGGGCGCGCCGCTTGGCGCGAGCCCGGAATCCATTTTCCCTCTTTACGCGCGGCGCGATGGATTCCGGGTTCGCGCTTCGCGCGCCCCGGAATGACAACGCGACTTTTCTTTACGCGCTCGCCTGCGTCACGAACTTCGTGTTGAGATAACCCTCGATCGCCTCGAGGCCGCCTTCGGAGCCGTAACCGGAATCCTTGATGCCGCCGAACGGCACTTCCGGCAGCGCGAGGCCATGGTGGTTGATCGAGACCATGCCGCTCTCGATATCGGAGCCGATCGCCTGCATCGTCTTGGTCGAGGTCGTATAGGCATAGGCCGCAAGGCCGTACGGCAGGCGGTTCGCCTCGGCCACCACCTCGTCATAGCTGCGGAACGAGGTGATCGGGGCAAGCGGTCCGAACGGCTCCTCGTTCATAATGCGGGCATCGCGCGGCACGTCGGTGATGACAGTCGGCTCGAAGAAGAAGCCTTCGTTGCCGATGCGCTTGCCGCCGGCCTGCACCTTGGCCCCGCGCTGCACAGCGTCGGAGACCAGACCCTCCATCGCGTCGACGCGTCGCGGGTTCGCCAGCGGACCCATGCGGGTGTCCTTGTCGAGGCCGTTGCCGACCTTCAGGCTCTTGGCGGCGGCGACGAACTTGTCGACGAAGGGCTGATACACGCTCTCATGCACCAGGAAGCGCGTCGGCGAGACGCAGACCTGGCCGGCATTGCGGAACTTGTTGGCCGAGAGAATCTTGGCGGCGTTGTCGAGGTCCGCGTCCGCGAACACGATTGCCGGCGCGTGGCCGCCGAGCTCCATGGTGACACGCTTCATGTGCAGGCCGGCGAGTGCGGCCAGATGCTTGCCGACCGCGGTCGAGCCCGTAAAACTGATCTTGCGGATGATCGGGTGCGGAATGAGATATTCCGACACTTCCGACGGCACGCCGAACACCAGCTGGACGACGCCGGCCGGAATGCCCGCGTCGGCATAGGCGCGCACCAGCTCCATGCAGCTTGCCGGGGTTTCTTCCGGGCCCTTGACGATGATCGAGCAGCCGGCGGCAAGCGCGGCCGAGATCTTGCGGACCGCCTGGTTGATCGGGAAATTCCAGGGCGTGAATGCGGCGACCGGGCCGACCGGCTCCTTGGTCACGAGCTGGGAGACGTTGCCCATCCGCGGCGGCACGATGCGGCCATAGGCGCGGCGGGCTTCCTCGGAGAACCAGTCGATCAGGTCGCCGGCGAGCATGGTCTCGCCCTGGGCTTCCACGACCGGCTTGCCCTGCTCCATGGTCATCACGGGTGCGATCTCGGCGGCGCGCGAGCGGATGATGTCGGCGGCCTTGCGCATCAGCTTGTAGCGGTCGAACGGCGAGGTCTTGCGCCAGATCTCGAAGCCGGCCTTGGCGGCCTCCAGCGCGCGGTCGAGGTCCTGGCGCGAGGCGTGAGGGGTCTTGCCGATCGGCTGGCCGGTGGCGGGGTTGAGGATGTCCTCCGACTTGCCGGAAGTGCCGTCGGTCCACTCGCCGGCGATGAACATCTGAACTTTCGGGTACATCCCTGGTGTCTCCTGCATGATTTCGGCGGCGATCAGCATTGGCGCCCGGCCGCCTCATAAGTGAGCGCAGAGCTACACCGAAAGGCGGCCGGCGAAAAGAGATCAATGATGCCGCAGCAGCGCGAGGATGGTATGCGCAACAGACGACATGGCGTCGTCCCGATGCGGTTATTTTTCCGTCACACCAGGCTCGACTTGCCGCGGCTGAGCACCTCGCCCGCACCCTTGTCGCCGACGATCCTGCCCTGCTCGTACACCACGCGGCCCCGCGCGATGGTGGTGACAGGCCAGCCGGTGACGTCAAAGCCCTCCCACGGCGTATAGTCCGCGCCGTGGTGCAGGTCGGCCTGCTGAATCGTCTTTGTCAGCTTCGGATCCCACAGCGCGATATCGGCATCGAAGCCGACGCCGATCGAGCCCTTGCGCGGATAGAGCCCGTAGATCCGCGCATGATTGGTCGCGGTCAGCTCGACGAATTTCTGCAAGCTGATACGCCCCTTCGACACGCCCTCCGAGAACAGGATCGGCAGCCGGGTCTCGACGCCGGGGATGCCGTTCGGCACCCAGCGGAACGAGGTGCGGGAATTCGGCGTCAGCTTACCCTTGGGGTCGTCGTAGCGGAACGGGCAGTGATCGGACGAGAAGGTCTGGAACACGCCGGTGGTGATGCCTTCCCAGATCGCCTGCTGGCTTTCGGCATCGCGCGGCGGCGGCGAGCAGACATACTTTGCGCCTGACATGTCCATGTTCAGGCCTTTCATGTCGTCGGCCGTCAGCGTGATGTATTGCGGGCAGGTCTCGGCATGCACCGGCAGTCCGCGCTGCTGGGCCCAGCGCACCTGCTCCATCGCCTCGCGCCCGGAGACGTGCACGATCATGATGGGGACGCCGATCACCTCGGCATGGCTGATGGCGCGATGCGTCGCCTCGCGCTCGACGGCCTGCGGCCGCGAGGTGCCGTGATAATAGGGCGCGATATGGCCCTCGCGTTCGAGCTTCGCGGTGAGGAAGCGGATCGCGTCGTAACCCTCGCAATGGACCATGACCAGCGCCTCCTCGCGGCGCGCGACGTCGAACACTTCCAGCAGCTGCTTGTCGCTGAGCACGAGGTCGTCATAAGTCATGAACACCTTGAACGAGGTGTAGCCATCCTTGACGAGAGCCGGCAGCTCCTGCCCGAGTACGACTGCGGTGGGGTCGGAGATGATGAGGTGGAAGGCGGTATCGATGTAGCATTCGCCCTCGGCGAGCTTGCGGTAGTTCTCGACGCAGGTGCGCAGCGACGTCCCCTTCTCCTGGAGCGCGAAGGGCAGCACCATGGTGTTGCCGCCGGCCGCCGCCGCGCGCGTTGCCGAAGCAAAATCGTCGGCCATCACGACGTCGGGTCCGGAGGCCTGGGAGATGTGGACGTGGCTGTCGATCCCGCCCGGCAGCGCCAGCAGACCCGTCGCGTCGATCTCGCGCGCCGCACCTTCAATGCGGTCGGCGATGCTGACGATGCGCCCGTCGCGAATGCCGATATCGGCGCGAAACTCGTCGCTGGCCGTCACGATGGTGCCGCCGCGAATGGCGAGATCGAGCTGCGTCACAGGTGTCTCCGTCACTTGATGATCGCTGATGTCTGGAAGATCCGGCCCCACGCCGCAAGGGCCGCGATGTCGCCACCGGCGAGCTCGAGCGTCCGCCACAGCGTGACCGCGACCGAGTCCAGCACGGCGATGCCCAACTCCCGTTCGAGTGCGGCAGCCAGCGCGGCGCCGTCGAGATTGGTGCAGAGAATGACGACGGCATCGGCACCGTCCGCCGCGACCGCGCGGATCATGTCGGCGATCGTCGCGGGCGTGACCTCACCGAAGGAAAAATTATCGCGCAGGCCGAGATGCCGCTCGGCGTGAGGGGCGATCCCCTCCTCGGCCCAGCCATCGCCGATCCGCCGTTGCACGTCGTCCGTATAGGGTGAGACCAGGCCGACACGTCCGGCGCCGAGCGCGCGGACCGCGTCGATGCAGGCGAGCGTGGAGGTCGTCGCCGGGACATGGGTCCGCGCCGCGATCGCTTCGCACAGGCTCCGATCGCGGTCGATACCGAGCCAGCTTGCCGATGTGCCGTTCCAGGCAATGGCATCGACCTTGGCGTCCGCCAACAGATCCGCCACCGGCAGCATCACCGAGGCATCGAACTGGTTCAGCGCCGCGGCATCGAGCGCGATCTCGGTAACGCGGAAGCGCGAAAAATGAGCGGTGACGCCGGCCACGCCATGCAGCATGGAATTGGTGACGGGCTCCAGCACCGAGTTTGACGACGGGGTCATCATGCCGAGGCGCTTGCGCTGAATTGACATCGATCACGATCGCCCCATTGAGAGAGCGCACCGCTGCGCCCCCTCGGACGATCATCCGCGCCTGCCATCGCCCGCGCAACCCGCAATTTGCATGGCGCATATGATTTGCTCGATACGCAGCTCAAGCCGCGAACGTCGACCGCAAGCGCCGCCAGCCGATCACGATGCCGGTGACGGAAAATGCCAGCCCGAGCAAGCAGAGCCCGACGACCATGATATCGCGCAGACGCGGATGCGCCATGAGAACGGGAAAATCGAGCGTGTGAAGCGCGCCATAGAACCAGCGATAGGCCCGCCGCGAGGCATCCAGTCTTTGCAGCACGCGGCCGTCGGCACCGTCGATGTCGAACCAGAGGTCGCCGCATCGGGAGCGATAGACGGGCGCTCCGGGGACAGCCGAGTGCGCGGGATAGTCGTCATTGTCGGCAAGAACGGACGGGGCGCCACAGTCCGGCGCAAGGCGCGTCGTCAGGTCATGGACATCCTTCTCGCCGAGGAATGCCACCGGCCCGCTGCGGCTCGCCTCCGCCGTTTTGGTCAAGGTCTGACTGGCGAGGCCGATCCGGTCGCGCCGGTAGACGACACCGCTGACGGCGAACCATTCGACTTCGCGAGCCGACGGCTGACCGACCGGAGAGGCCGTCGTCCAGTCAGGCGTGGCATACACCACGCCCGCTTCGGTCGGGGTCAGCTCCCCACGCGAGAACAGCCGGCCGTGATCCATCGAGAGCCAGCCACTGAAACTCCAGGTCAGCACGAAAACGGTCGCGACGAGACCAATGATGTGATGCAGTGCGTGCCACCCGCGATAAGGCGACGAGACCCGACGCCCTCGAATCCTGATCCTGGTAATTCCGAGCACCGCGCCGAGCGTCGCGGCGATAAAAGCCACCAGCGACAATGTCGAGACCACCTGATCCCAAAGGGACCAGTTGCTCCTCAGGACCGTCGGATAGATCCAGTGCAGGACGCTGCCGGCCCAATTCCACCCGCGCTCGCTGCGGGTCGTATCCAGCACGACTTCGCCGGTGCGCGAGGAGACATAGGCCTCGGTTCCGGCCGCATCGCCAAGAGCGACGCGCAACAGAGGCCGGTGTCGATCAAAGCCGTTGGGTACGCTCCATTGATCATAATCCGCGCCCGAAATCATCGCCGCCCGCGCGGCATCGAGCCCGCGTTGCCGGGCATGATCCCGCGCGATACCGACCGCGACGTCGGCGGACGTCACCGATGCATCCCGTCCGTCGGAGGCATGGACCGCGCCCACACGCGACCGGTCCGACACGACATAGACCGGCCCGTCGCTCCGCTGGACCAGGCGAACGCGCGTGGCGTCCGCGATCTCGCTCGCGGCGACGGCATCCGCGACCGTAATCCTCACCTCTCCGCGATCAACCGGCGTAAGTCCGGAAAAGCGCTCCGCCTCCGTCAATGACGGAAACGGGACAAAGTGCATCACGATTCCGCTCGCGAACCACATCGCGAACAGCAGGCAGAACGCGATCCCGAGCCAGCGATGCAGCAGCACGATCGCGTTCATCATGTGGTCAGCGCCCTACCATTTGAACGCGGCCGAGAGCTCATAGGTCCTGGGCGCACCGAGCAGGATCTGGTCGGGATAGAACGGATCGCCCCAGATCGCGTAGCGCTTGTCGGTGATGTTGCGCACGCGGAAGCCCAGACGGGCCTGGTCGACCGCGTTGAACACCGTCTTCGGGATGTCGACGAAGGCGTAGACGTCGGCGACGGTGTAGGCCTTCATCGTCACGACGTTGGCATCGGTGTTGTAGCGGTCGCCGACATAGCGGCCCGTGATGCCGAGCTCCACCGGCCAGGGCGTGAAGAACCGGTACGACGCACCGGCATTGGCCACGACACGCGGCACGTTCGGCGGCGTGTTGCCGGAGAACGAACCACCGGCAAAATTGTAGTCGGCATAGCGTGCATCGACATAAGCGATGTTGCCCCAGAGCCGCAGGGGATCGATCGGGCGTACGGCCGCGGCGAGCTCGACGCCCTTCGACTCCTGCCGGCCTGCGATGTTGAGCTGCATGCCGCCGGCCGCTGCATAGACGTTCTTGCGCAGGATGTCGTAGGCCGAGAACGACCACTCCGCCCTGTTGTCCCAGAACAGGTGCTTGACGCCGGTCTCATAGGTGCGCGCGGTGGTCAGGTCGAGCGGCTGGGTCGGGCCGAGCAGGAAGATGTTGTTGGCCGAGATATCGGCGCCGGTCGCATACTGGCTGAAGAAGGTCAGGCCCGGAACGGCCTCCCAAGTGTAGCCGATACGCCCCGTCGTCGGGACCCAGGACGTCGAGAACGGGAAGTTCGCCTTTTCCAGCCCGGCGGAGTCGGTCGAGTTGCGGTCAAGCCCGATATGCTCGACGCGCAGGCCGCCGACCAGCGCGAAGGTTCGCGTGAGCTTCAGCCGGTCCTCGAACGACAGCGCTTCGTTGTCGATGCGCGCGGTCTGTTGCTGCGTCGTGAGCAGGCCGTAAAGGCCACGGTCGGGATTGACGAGCGAGACGTAATCGTCCGGGAAGTTGGCCGCGCCTGGCCTGACGAAATCGAGATAGCTGGACGAAAGTGTCGTGACCAGGCGGTTGTCGAAGCCTGCGATATTAGCGTCCCAAATCAGGTCGGTAATGTTGCCGACAAGGCGTTGGCTATGTGCAACATAGAAGCGCTCGCGATCGACCATGTTCGAGTTGGGCAGGCCCGTACTGGCATTGAAAGCCTCGATCTCGTTGTTGAACCAGGTACGCTCCGCGCCATAGGCATAGGCTTGGCTTTTCAGCGTCAGGTCAGGCGCCAGCTTCAGTTCGAAGCCGCCGCGCAGCCACACCTCTTGTGCCACGTTGCGGTTGTCGAGAACGTTGTAATTGGTGTTGAAGGTACGATCGTCGATCGTGATCGCACCGAGCTTCGTTTTGTTGAAGTTCGAGACGTAATTGCCCGAAACAATGCCGCTCGTCGCATGCGAGCCGCTGAAGGCGATCGGTACCAGCGGTGCGCCCCAATAGGCCTTCGAGCGATCTTCCCGGTACTCGATCGCGCCCCACATCTTGAGGCTGTCGGAGATGCGGTAATTGAGCTGGCCAGACACATCCAACGTCTTGGTATTGGTGTCGTCGGCAAAGCCATTGAGCGAGGCGCGGCTGATGTCGAAGCGGTAGTCGAGCCCCTGCACGTTAGTGCTGCCGCCCGAGCCGTAATGGACGCCGAACGAGTTGAGCGAATCCCAGGAAAAGTCAGCTTCATTCCGGATCGGCCCGGTGTGTGGCTGCTTCGTGATCAAGTTGATTGCGCCACCGGCGGCACCTTCGCCCGACATCAGCGAGGCCGGACCTTTCAAAAATTCCACGGCTGCGAGATTGGCCGTATCCGTGATCCGCGAGGTCATGTTCTGCGGACCGATCTTGATGCCGTTGTAGAGCATGTTGATCTGGCTGTTGGTGAAGCCACGCATGGAGAAAGCCGCGGGCTCGGCCGGATTGTCGCCGGAGGTGACACCGACCGCGCCCTGCGCAACCTCCGACACGGTGCGATAGCCCTGCTCCCGCATGGTCGCGGCCGAGATGACTTCGACGGTCGCGGGTGTCTCCTGCACGGTCAGGCCGAGGCGCGAGGCGCTCTCGGCAACCACATTGGTGTTGAGCGGCGTCTGCGCCGCCGCGGTCGGCACGACGGGCTTGGCCGCGGCCGATGCGGCCGCTGGCCTGCGCGATGCTGCGCGGCGTGGGCTCTGCGCGTCCCGGGCCGCCGGCTTTGCCGGTTTGCGGGATTGGGCGGGCGACACCTCGACCGGCGGCAGCGGCTCGCGGGCCTGCTGCGCCACGGCGGCAGGCAGATCGAGGGTGGCAAATGACGTAAGCGCGGCGGAAGCGAGCAGGAAGCAACGCGGTCGTACAAGACGAATGGAAGACACAGTTCGGGACCTCGGTGTGACGTCAGTGGCACGTCACCGCGAACCAAGGTCCCATCTTCCGGCTTATGAGCCTTCCGATGAAGCCGAATGTCTGTACTCCCCGACCGACATCTTCGCGTGTGACCACGGCTGACGGCAGGTCTCCTGGCTCGCGGGTCAGTACCTTGCATCGCCTTCCCGGGACCGAGATACCCAGTGGCTCGTGACGCAAGATTCGCCGCTTACAGTTGCGGGGGCAGCCGCGGCATTGGGGACAAAATCCCCGCACCGCATTCCCTTTTCATCCCCACTCGGGGAAACCGTCAAAGCCATCTAGGATTACCGACAAGACAGAGTCAATGTGCCGGTGCGACGTTATTACCACAGCGACCAACTTCCCTGGAGATAGGCATGGAAGGCGAGACCTTCCTCTGGCTGATACGGCATGCGCCCGTCGACGGCGCCAAAGGGACGATCCACGCAGCCGACGCGCCCGCCGATCTCGGCGATCGCGTGCAGCTGGAGGCGTTGCGGCAGAGGCTTCCGCCAGATGCTGCGAGCTTGGCGAGCCCGGCGCGACGTACGGTTGAGACGGCGCGCGCGCTGGGACTCGAACCCGCGTTGGTGCCCGAATTCAGTGAGCAGGATTTTGGCGACTGGACCGGCCTGCGGCATGACGAGCTCGCGGCGACCGGCGGCGAGGCCTATGCGCAGTTCTGGAGCAATCCGGCGCGCGGCCGGCCGCCGGGCGGCGAAAGTTTTGAGGATCAGGTCGCGCGCGTCCGGCTGGGTCTCGCGCAAATCGGCGCCGGCTCAGCAACGCTCGTCGTGCACTCCGGCACGATCCGCGCCGCACTCTGCATTGCTCTGGATCTGACACCACAAGCGGCCCTGCGCTTCGTGATCGATCCGTTGTCACTGACCCGGATCGACCGGCTCGCCACCGGCTGGCGCGTCGTCGCGGTCAATCAGCGCGCGGCTTGAGCTGGATCAGGCCGGGCGATCCGGCACGTTGGCCTGCGCGAAGGTCGCCATGCCGTTGTGAAGGCTGCACGCGAGCCGCACCAGCGGCAGCGCGATGGCGGCACCCGATCCTTCGCCGAGCCTGAGATCGAGGCTGATCAACGGCTGCACGTTCAGCGCGCGCAGCACCAGCCGATGCCCCTGCTCCGCCGATTGATGCGACGGCAGCAGGAATGGCTGGCACGACGGGTTCAGCCGCACCGCCGCCAACGCGGCCACGGATACGATGAAGCCATCGATCAACACGGGAATGCGGGCTTGTGCAGCCGCAATGATGGCGCCGCAGATCGCCGAGATTTCGAGGCCGCCGACGGCGCACAGGATCTTTTCCGGCGAAGCACCTGCAACGCCATGCCGCACGATCGCAGCGTCGATCACGCGCGCCTTGTGCGCACGGCCGGCCGCATCGACGCCGGTACCGCTGCCCGCGATCTCCTCGGCACTGATGCCAAGCAGGCTCGCCGCAATCGCCGCCGACGTCGTGGTATTGCCGATGCCCATCTCGCCGAAGATCAGGAGATCGGGCCTGCCGGCGTCTGCGCGCGCGACTGCGCGCTGACCGGCTTCGAAGGCGAATGCCAGCTCCGTGGGGGTGAGCGCGGCTTCCACGCTGAAGTCGCGCGTGCCGCTGCGCGG
This sequence comes from Bradyrhizobium sp. S3.7.6, assembly GCF_054061875.1. Lineage (NCBI taxonomy): Bacteria > Pseudomonadati > Pseudomonadota > Alphaproteobacteria > Hyphomicrobiales > Nitrobacteraceae > Bradyrhizobium > Bradyrhizobium sp. S3.7.6. The sequence goes on from NZ_JBSSEQ010000001.1 coordinate 6,858,657, forward strand.
CTTGTCGGTGACGATTCCTGCCATCTCCTCCTGTGCCAGCGTACCGGCGTCGACGACCTCAAGGTTTGAGCCAAGCTCACGCGCCAGCACCGAGATCGCGGCACCGCCCGAGGCAAAATTCGCCATCATCGCGATGGTCACTCCTTGCGGATAGGCCGACACGCCCTGCGCGACGATGCCGTGATCGCCGGCGAAGACGATGATCGGCACCCGCGCGGCACGCGGCTGCTCGGTCGCCTGCAGGCCCGCAAGCTCGACCGCAAGCTGCTCCAGCCGGCCGAGCGCGCCAGCCGGCTTCGTCAGTTGCGCCTGACGCGCGAGCGCCGCCTCGCGATGGACAGCGGAGACATCGGGGCATTTCCGGGTGACCCATTCAGGGAGCATGCTGCCTCGCTTACGGCCTGCGCTTGAGAATGTAGCTGTCCATGATCCAGCCGTGCCGCTCGCGCGCATCCTGTCGCGCGGCGATGATGTGCGGGCCGATCTCGGCCAGAACGCCCGACATGACGATCTGATCGGGCATGCCGAGATAAGCGCCCCACCAGATGTGCAGCCCCGCAGGATCGAGCGACTGGAACGCCGTGCCGCCGTCGAGCATCACCACCACGGTATCGACGCCTTGCGGCCAGCCGCCCTCGCGCAAGCGGCGCCCCGTCGTGACGAGGAAGGGTTCGCCGATGTCGTTGAGCGGCAGCGCATGCGCCGCGCACAGCGCCTGGATCGAGGTGATGCCGGGCACAACTTCGATATCAGGCAAGGGATCGAGCCGCCGCGCAATGCGCAGCGAGGAATCGTAGAGCGAAGGATCGCCCCAGATCAGCAGCGCGACCTTGCCATCATCACCGAGATGGCTGGCGATCGTCTGCGACCAGGCCGCGGCCACGGCCTCGTGCCAATCGTCCACGCCCTTGTGATAATCCGCTTCACCGGCATCGCGCACGGGAAGATCGAACTCGGCAATGCGCGTCGTTTGATTGGTGAGCACATCCGCGCAGATCGTCCGCCTGAGATCTGCGAGATCGGACTTCGCCGTCCCCTTGCGCGGGATCAGGATGAGATCGGCCGCGTTGATGGCTTGAACGGCGGCGCGCGTGAGCTGCTCGGGATCGCCGCAACCGATGCCTATCAGGGAGAGCGTGAGCATCGTGAGTGCGAAGGGCGGCCATCACGGCCGCCCGTTCGCTTGTCTCTCTCAAGCCGCGTTATGCAAACGCGGGGTAACGAGGCCGGGCGCGGTGACGCCGCGCAGCGACTTCGCCAGCGCCAGCACACCGAGGTCGGCCAGCGGCTCGATCACGATGACGAGCGCGTAGGAGGCCGCGAAGGTCGCGATGTTGACGAGGTTGGTCGCACCGAAGCCCGAGCCATAGAGGGCCCAGAACGCGACCCAGGCGATGACGCCGGCCTGATACGTGGTCGAAAGCGCCAGCGCCTGGCGATACCTGAGATCGACATAGGCGGTGTTGCGGGCAATGATCCGCGCGGCGATCGCCTGGATCCCGAACAGCGGCACCAGCAGCGTGGTGACGTTCATGCCGAATTGCGGCAGATCGGGCGGCTCGAAGAAGATGCCCTGGAACAACAGTCCGAACGCAAGGCCGAAGGCCGCGGGCGCTGCCCCAAACAGCAGGAACAGGGTCGAGCCGAGGATGAAGTGCACCTCGGAGACGCCGACCGGGAAGTGCGGCAGGATCTCGAAGAAGACGAACACGAGGCCCGTGGTGGCGAGCGTCCGCGCCGCGAACGACGTGATGCCCTGCTCGCGCACGGTCTCGACCGCGAGCTTCAGCGCAACGCCGCCGACGGCGATGCCGGTTGCGTAACTCAACACGAGCTTGGCGCCCGATACGACTCCGGGTTCGATATGCATGGTTCAGTTCCTTCCTGCCGTCACACCCGACGGCCTTGGCCACAAGACATGCACGGCCGGTCTCCTGGCTCGCGGTTCACTGGGGTTCTCCGGCCTTCCCGGGCCTTGCGGCCCAGTGGCTGATCGGAGTCCCTCACCGCTTACAGTCGCGGGGGCGGCTGGGGTTTTGGGCGGCGCAACTGTCCGCCCACCCCCATTCCCGATTATGCTCCGGCGGTTTGCGCCGCCTCGAGCACCATGCATCTCCTGTGTGCCCCTTTCGCCAGCCGGGCGTCAAGGGGCGAAGGGCGGCCGGGACGGTCATGACGGATAATCCCCGGCCAGTGCGCCGAACAGGATCACGGCGGCCATCGAGGCAGCGCCGCCCCGCGCAAGTTGCTCGGCCAGCTCGGCAATGGTGGTGCGGACCAGCCGCTCGTCGGGACGACCGAGGGATTCGGCGAACAGCGCCGGGGTATCAGGCGCGAGGCCGTGCTCGATCAATTTTGCGACAAGCGCCGGAAAGGTGCGCCGGCCCATATAGACCACGGTGGTCGCTTCGGGATCAGCCAGCGCCGCCCAGTTCAAATTCTGCGGCAGCTCGCCGGTGACATCGGCCCCGGTCACGAACTGCACCCGGCGCGAGGTGTGGCGCCGGGTCAGGGGAATGCCGGCTTGCGCAGCGGCGACACAGGCCGAGGTGATTCCGGGAATGATCTCGTAGCCGATGCCAGCTTCGCGCAGCGCCTCCAGCTCCTCCTCGAGCCGGCCAAAGATACCCGCATCGCCCGATTTCAGCCGCACCACACGGACACCAGCCGCGGCATAGTCGACCAGCAGGCGGTTGACGTGGTGCTGCTTGGTCGAGGGCCGCCCTGCCCGCTTCCCGACCGCGACGAGATTGGCGCCGGGCCGGGCCAGATCGAGGATCGCACCGGAGGCGAGGTCGTCATAGAGCACGACGTCGGCATCGCGCAGCCGCGCGGCACCTTTGAGCGTGAGGAGCTCCGGGTCGCCGGGGCCGGCCGAGATGAAAGTGACAAAACCGCTCACCGATCCTCCGCGATCAGATGGAAGAACGTGCCGGTGGCATGACCGCGGCGCGAGCCGGTCTCGGCGATGACCGCGCCTGTTGCATCGTGCACGACCGCCAGCGGCGTATCCGGCTGCGCGATAATCGTCGAATAGTGGAACTCATGACCGCGCAGGCGCGCGCCGGCCTGATGGCCCGGCATCGGCGCGGCGAGCGCAGCGAGACGATAGCCGAGATGCATGCGGCGCTTGGCAAAGCTCGTCTCCAGTCCGAGCAGGCCCGTCATCTCATGACGGACGCCGTCGGCGTCGGTCAGAGCGGTTCCCAGCACCATGTAGCCCCCGCATTCGCCGTGCACCGGCCGTTTGTCAGCGAAGGCACGCAGACCGTAGCGAAAGCGAGCATTGGCCGCGATCTTCCCCGCGTGCAGCTCAGGGTAGCCGCCGGGCAGCCAGCAGACATCGGCACTCGCGTCAGGCGCTTCATCGGCAAGCGGCGAGAAGGTCGATATCTCGGCGCCCGCCGCGCGCCAGGCTTCCAGCATGTGCGGATAGATGAAGGAGAACGCGGCATCGCGGGCCAACGCAATGCGCTGCCCGGGCGGCGTCACATTCATGCCGTTTGCCGCCGGTTGCGGCGACCAGCTCGCTGCCGATCGCAGCACCGCATCGAGATCGACATGCTCGGCGACGAAGCGCGCGGCTTCGTCGATCAGCTTGCCGATCTCGGCCTGCTCCTCGGCCTGCACCAGGCCGAGATGCCGTTTCGGCAGGCTGATCTCGGCATGGCGCGGCAGCGCGCCGAACACGGCGATGCCGGCGTCGTTGAGTGCACGCCGCACGAGATCTTCATGACGTGGGCTGGCGACGCGGTTGAGCACCACGCCGGCAAGGCGCACACCGGCGCGATAGTCACGAAGGCCTGCGGCGATCGCCGCCGCCGTCTGCGCCTGTCCGGAGGGATCGATCACCAGCAGCACCGGCCAGCCCAGCATCTCAGCAATGTCGGCGGTGGCGCCGGTGCCGGAGACGCCGCGCGCGGCGACGCCGTCGAACAGGCCCATCGAGCCCTCCGCGAGCACGACATCGGCATCAGTGCCGCGACCGACGAGATGAGCTATCGCCCCGCGATCCATCGCCCAGCTATCGACGTTGACGGAAGCGCGCCCCGTCGCAGCGGCATGGAAGGCGGGATCGATATAATCGGGCCCGCTCTTGAAGCACTGCACGTTCAATCCGCGATTGCGCCAGGCGCGCGCCAGCGCCAGCGTCAGCGTGGTCTTGCCGACGCCGGAGGCCGGCGCGGAGATGACGAGCCCTGCCGGCATCACGATGCCTCCGGAAAGCGCGGATCGGCACCGACCGGCCGATAGCGGCGGTCGTAGTCGACGGCATAGAGACGGCTCTCGTCAAAATCCGCAGCACCAAGCGTCTTGCCGACCAGGATCAGCGCCGTGCGCTCCATCTCGGTGCCGACGGCGGCATCGAGCGTCGCCAGCGTGGCGCGAACGATGCGCTGGTCCGGCCAGCTCGCACGCCAGACGATCGCGACGGGGCAATCCGCGCCGTAATGCGGCGTGAGCTCTGCGACGACCTTGTCGAGCAGATGGATCGACAGATGGATCGCGAGCACCGCTCCGGTGGCGGCGAACGCTGCGAGCTTTTCGCCCTCAGGCATCGCGCTGGCGCGGCCCGGCGTGCGCGTCAGCACCACTGACTGGGCAAGACCGGGCAGCGTCAGCTCAGCCTCTAGTGCAGCTGCTGCAGCCGAGAAGGACGGCACGCCCGGCGTGACCGTGTAGGGAATACCGAGCGCGCGCAGGCGGCGAAGCTGCTCGCCCATCGCCGACCAGATCGCGAGATCGCCCGAATGCAAGCGGGCAACATCCTTGCCGTCCGAATGCGCGGCAGCGATCTCCGCGATGATCTCGTCGAGCGACAGCGGTGCGGTGTTGACGATGCGGGCGCCGGGCGGGCAATGCGCCAGCACGCCCTCGGGCACCAGCGAGCCCGCATAGAGGCAGACCGGACAGGCCGCGATCAAGTCGCGTCCGCGCAACGTCAGCAAATCCGGAGCGCCCGGCCCGGCACCGATGAAGTGCACCGTCATGCGCCGTCTCCTTCCGCGATCGCGGCGGTCGCGGTGCGATCCCGCGAGACCGCCCGCGTCGCAATCAATCGCGCGCGAGGGCCAGCCGCAACGAGCGCAGCGGCTTCAGCGACCGAGCCCGTGCCGAACTTTTCCGCGACGAGTTTTGACTGCGTCGGCGTGTGGATGTTAGCCAACGCTTCAGCCGAGACTGCCTTGATCGGCACGCCGCATTCGCGCGCGAGCTGTTTGAGCGGCTCCGCTTCCGCCTTGTCGCTAACAGTCGCGACCGCCGCAAGGCCCTCGGGACCACCGGCCGCCAGCAGCGCCTCGCGCAGCGAAGCCAGCGTGACATCCTTCTTGAATCCGAGTCCGGCGACTTTCATCGAACCGCACTCCATTGCACCACGGGCCGCGACGCTTCCCAGGACCGGTAGCGGCCGAGCGGCGCGGCATGGGCAATCTCGACCCGCATCAACTCGCCGCCATGGCGCTGGTGCAGCTCGCCGAGCAGCGCTTCCGTTTCCAGCGTCACCGCATGCGCGACGAGCCGAGCACCCGGCACAAGCCGTGACCAGATGGCATCGAACATCTCGATATCGAGACCGCCACCGATGAAGACCGCGTCCGGCGCTTCCAGTCCGGCAAGAGCTTCGGGCGCGCTCCCCGTGATGACGGTGATCCGATGCGCCAATCCGAACGCTGTTGCATTGCTGCGGATATTCGCGGCACGATCCTCGCGCGCCTCGATGGCGCTCGCCGTCCCGCCGCACAGCGCCCATTCGACCGAGATCGAGCCAGAACCCGCGCCGATATCCCACAGCCGCTCGCCGGGACGCGGCGCCAGCGCCGAGAGCGCCAGCGCGCGCACCGGCCGTTTGGTGATCTGGCCGTCGTGAGCAAAGAGATCGTCGGACAGGCCGGAGCTGCGGGGAATGCCTTGCCCGCCCCTCGCCTCGACGGCCACTGCGACCAGGTTTTCGGCGAGATCGCCCGCAAAGCCGTCGGCACGATGCTCAGCGATGCTTTCGCGCGCCCCGCCGAGCGCGGCGAGAGTCCAGAACGCCGAGGCGCCCCACCCGCGCTCGCTCAGCCATTTGGCGAGATCACCGGCCGCCTTGCCGTCACGCATGAGGCAAATGATGCGCGCACCGGGCGCCAGATACGGCACGAGACGCTCGAACGGCGCGGCATGAAGCCCGAGACAGGCAATGGCTTCGAGGCGCCAGCCGAGCCGCGCGGCGGCGAGCGAGAAGGTCGATGGCGCCGAATGCGCGATCCACTCGTTGGCATCGAGCTTCTCGGCGAGACTTGCACCGGCACCGTGCCAGAACGGATCGCCGGAGGCGAGTACCACCGTCGGCCGGCCGCGGCAGCTCACCACGATGTCTGCGTCGAACGGCACCGGCCACGGGCGACCGCGCCCCTCCACATCAGCAAGCGCGAGATGACGCTCGCCACCAAAAACAGTTTCTGCCTTGGCAAGCGCCTTTCGGCTTGCCTCGGACAGCCCGGCAAGGCCATCTTCGCCGATACCGATGATGGTCAGCCAGGGATCAGCCATGACGCGCGCCCTCATTCTGGGCGGAACCGCCGATGCGAGCTTGCTCGCCGCGGAAGTCGCACGCGCGCGCATCGACGCCGTGTATTCCTATGGCGGTCGCACTCGCGCGCCCGCCGATCAGCCGCTGCCGACCCGCATCGGCGGCTTCGGCGGCGTGAGCGGGCTTGCGGACTATATTCGCGGTGAGCGCATCACGCATGTGATCGACGCCACACATCCCTTCGCTGCCGAGATGAGCCGCCACGCGGTCCAGGCGTGCGCGCAAACGGGCACGCCGCTGATCGCGCTCGAGCGCGCGCCTTGGACGAAGGCGCCCGGCGACAACTGGATCGAAGTCGCCGACGTCACCGCCGCGGTCGCTGCGCTGCCCGAGACGCCGGCAAAAATGTTCCTCGCCATCGGCCGGCAGCACATCGCGCCATTCGCGAGCAAGCCGCAGCACACCTACACGCTGCGGTTCGTCGATCCGCCCGAAGCACCGCTGCCTTTCGCTGCGGACGTGATCGTGTCGCGCGGGCCGTTCACGTTCGACGGCGAGCTCGAGTTGATGCGCACGCGCGGCATCGCATGGATTGTCGCCCGCAATTCCGGCGGCGACGGCGCACGCGCCAAGATCGACGCGGCCCGCATGCTCGGCCTGCCCGTGATCGTGATCGCGCGGCCCGAGTTGCCCGATCGCCAGCGGGTTGAGAGCGTGGCCGAGATCATGCAGTGGCTCGGTCATCGCGCCTGCCTCGGGGCATAGACCCAGCGGCCGACGCGGCGCGTCTGCGAATTGCCGACGATCACCAGCGTGCGCATGTCGGCCATCTCAGGCGTCGCTTCGTTCAGCGTGACGGTCTCGATCCTTTCATCGGCGGCGCTGATCGCGCGCGCGAAGATCACGAGGCGCTCGCCGCAGCCGGCGTCCTTCAACAACGCAAGCGCGCGGCCAAAACCCTCCGGCCGGCTTGCCGAGCGCGGATTGTACATCGCAATGGCAAAATCGGCTTCCGCGGCCAGCCGCAGGCGCTTCTCGATCACCGCCCACGGCTTGAGATTGTCCGAGAGATTGATCGCGCAGAAATCATGGCCGAGCGGCGCACCAGCGCGCGCGGCTGCCGCCAGCATCGCTGTGATACCAGGCAAAACGCGAATGGGAAGCTCGCGCCATTGCGGCGCCTGTTCGAGCGCCTCGAATACGGCCGACGCCATCGCGAAGACGCCGGGGTCGCCGGAGGAGACGACGACGACCTGCCCGCCTTCGGCCGCAAGCCGCAGGGCCTCGCTTGCGCGCTGCAGCTCTTCGCGATTGTCAGAGGGGTGCAAGGTGAGCCCTGCCCGCGGCGGCACGCGCGCAACATAGGGCGCATAGCCCAGAATGTCGGTGGCGGCGGCAAGGGCGGCGGAGACCTCGGGCGTCACCAGCGCATCGCTGCCCGGCCCGAGGCCCGCGATGGTCAGCGTGCCCGTCATTCGGCGGCGTCCAGATGCCGGCCCTTGCCGTGCACGAGCACGATCGCAAAATATGGACAGTCGGCGGCATCGATCTCGGCGAGCCGCACCACGCGCTCGCCCGGCATGGTGCCGCGCTCGACCAGCCAGGCATCGTCCAGCCGGCCGGCGGAAGCCAGCGCGCGACGCACCTTTGCGAGATTGCGGCCGGTCTTCATGATGACCAGCGCATCGGAATCGCGCATGCGCCGCTCGAGTTCGTCTTCGGCGAGCGTCCCCATCAGCACCGTCGTCACGTCGTCGCCAAGCGCGATCGGCTGTCCGACGCCGTTCCAGCAACCGACCATGCCGGGAATCCCCGCGATCACCTCAATCTCGACACGGCCTTGCAGGCGCGTGTGCAGATGCATGAAGGAGCCGTAAAAGTAAGGATCGCCCTCGCAGAGCACGACGACATCGACCGCCCGCGAAAGCCGCGCCAGCCGTTCCGCCCATTCGTCGTAGAAGCTGGCGAGGAGCTGCACATATTCCGGGCTATCGAAAGCGAGCTCCGTCGTAACAGGATATTCCATTGCGTATTCGGTGACGTCGGAAGCCAACATGCCTTCGACGATCCGCCGCGCCTGGCCGGGCCGGCCCTTCTTGCGAAAATAGGCGACATGCTTCGCAGCCCGCACCGTCCGATCGGCGCGCACGCTCATCATATCAGGATCGCCGGGGCCGAGACCGCAGCAGATGATGCGTCCCATGGCTATTCGCTCCGGCTCGCCAGTGCATTCACGGCGGCGACCGCGATCGCGGAGCCCCCGAGGCGGCCCTCGACTGTCAGCGCCGGCACCGGCGGATCGGCGATCAGCGCAGCCTTGGATTCGGCCGCGCCGACGAAGCCGACGGGACAACCGATGATCGCCGCAGGCCGTGGGCAGCCCGGGTCCTCGAGCATGTTGAGGAGATGAAACAGCGCGGTCGGCGCGTTACCGATCGCAACGATTGCGCCGTCGAGATGCGGTCGCCACAACTCCAGCGCCGCGGCCGAGCGCGTGTTGCGCATGGACTGCGCGAGCGCGGGAACGGCTTCGTCGCCGAGCGTGCAGATCACGGCGTTGGCCGCAGGCAATCTCGCGCGCGTAATTCCTTCCGAGACCATGCGCGCGTCGCACAGGATCGGCGCGCCCTTCTGCAAGGCCGCGCGTGCGGCCGTCACCATGCCTGATGTGAAGCGGATATGCGCCTCGAGGCCCACCATGCCGGCGGCGTGGATCATCCGCACCACGACCTGCTCCTCGTCCGGCGAAAAGCGCGCAAGGTCCGCTTCAGCCCGGATGGTAGCAAAAGACTGCCGATAGATCGCCGCACCGTCGGTCTCGTAGGTGTGCGGCATCAGTGGCCTCCGACCAGGATGGAGGGATCGCTGACGATGTCGGCACCATTGAGGCCGCGCAGAACCGGCTCATCGCGAGTCGAGCCGTCGCGGACGAGATCGAATCCGGCGCTGGTCGCAACCAGCGTCACCGCGGACGCACCGGAACGCGCGCAGCCCTTGGCGCAGCCGGAGACGTGCAGCCGCGTATCGAGGGCGATGCGCGGCGCAAGGGCGGAAGCGAGCGCGCGGGTATCGGCATGCGCCTCGCGGCAGCGCGGAGCGCCGCTACAAGCGATGACGCGCAGCGCCGGATCATACGGCTCGGTGATGAGGCCTGCCCCACTCGGCATCTCGCGCTTGCCCTCGCTCAACACCATCCGCCATGGCGTCATGCGCAGCGCATGTCCGCACCCGGAAAACTGATGGAGCGTCGTGTGCAGCATCTGCCCGAACGCGACGCCGACCAGGGCGCCATGCGGATAATGACCGGGTCGTGACGCCGCCATGACCGGAGCAGGCTCGGTTTCGCCGCTCAACGACTCCGGCAATTCCGCGCCGGCCGCGACATGAGCTGCCATGCGCCCTCGCCCGCCCTTCGCGCCGCCGGACGTGATGAACCAGTTGGCGAGCGCGAGCGCCGTACTCACGGCCTCACCGCGCGCGACGGAGCGGCCCAGCCTTGCGCCATCGGCCCGCACCACGAGCCGGCCGCCGCGATCGCGTTCGATGCGCACGTCGGCGGAATCGCCGGCGAGTACGCGCGACTTTCCATCGTCGATGGCGAAGCCGAACTTTGTGGGAAGATCGAGCGTGCTGTCCGCGAGCGCTTCCTCAAGCTCCGCGGCGAGCGCCTGTGTCTCGTCACCGCTGTTCCAGAACGGCGTCACCAAAATGTTGCGCCGGGCTTCGATGTCGGAATCGGGGTCGAGCAGCCGCAGCAACGCGAGTCCATCGAGCAGCCGGCGATGGCCCTGCTCGCTGACGCCTCTGATCTGGAGGTTGGCGCGGCTCGTCACATCGATGAGACCATTGCCGTAGCGTTCGGCGAGCTCGGCAAGGCCGGCGACTTGGGCGGCTTCAAGCCTTCCGCCGAACGGGCGCACGCGAACCACGAGCCCATCGCCCGATTGCATCGGGCGCAACGCGCCGGGACACCAGCCCTTGATCGCGGCCGCACTCATGAAGCCTCCTTCAGCGCAGCCGCGATCGAATTGCGGCGCGTTCGCCAGAGCGAGGCTTCGTGCAGGCGTGTGAAGCAGGTCTCCATCGCGGCGAGCGCCGCCGGATTCTCGCGGGCCATGAAGCTGCGGACATCGGCGTCGCCGAGCGTCGCATCGTAGTAGAGATCGAACAGATGCGGCGGTACGGCGCCGGCCAGATGCGCGAAGGCGGCCATGTGCTCCAGCGTCGCGGTAATCTCGGCGGCGCCGCGAAAACCATGCCGCATCATGCCGGCGATCCAGGCCGGATTGGCCGCGCGTGCGCGAACGACACGGGAGATTTCCTCGGTCAGCGTCCGCGCGTGCGGCTGCTCGGGCCGCGTCGTATCGAGGTGATAGAGCGATGGTCCTGCCGCACCGAGATGCGCTGCGGCCGCCGCGATGCCTGCTTCATGCGCGGCGTAATCCGCGGCGAGCAGAAGATCGGTCTCCGGCAAGTCCTGGACGTGCACGAAAGCATCGGCGGCTGCGAGCCGCGTCTCGATGCCGGCACGATCCGGCTGCATCGCACCGTCCGCCGAGAACGCCCAGGACGATGCCGAAAGCCAGGCTTCGCCGGCGGCATCACGCGTCTCGGCCGTGAAGGCATCGGGGATCGCGGACAGGCCGACGCCATATTGTCCGGGACGCGGCGCGAACACGCGCGAGGCGCGGTGGCGATAGGGATTCTCGTCGCCCTCATCCTCGCGCGTTGCGAGCGTCTCGGCGGCGGCCTCGAACAATTGCGCAAGGCCGGAGAAGACATCGCGGAACAGGCCCGACACGCGGAGCGTGACGTCGATACGGGGGCGCCCGAGCTCGGCCGGCGCGATGATGTCGTAGCCGGTGACGCGGCCGGAGGCGTGATCCCAGTGCGGCGCAAGGCCGGCAAGATGCAGCGCCATGGCGAACTCCTCGCCGGCGGTCCGCATCGTCGCCGAGCCCCAGAGATCGACCACGAGGCCTTTCGGCCAGTCGCCGTGATCCTGCAAATGGCGACGCAGCAGCTCTTCCGCAAGCCTGATGCCTTGCGCATGCGCCGACGGCGTCGGCACCGCTCGCGGATCGACGGCAAAGAGATTGCGCCCCGTGGGCAGAACGTCCTGGCGTCCGCGATACGGCGAGCCCGACGGCCCCGGCGCAACGCGCTGCCCCGCGAGGGCGGAACGCAACGCATCGCGCTCCGCGTCGGCGCAAGTGCCGCGGCCGAACACGTGCAACCCGTCGCCGAACTGGCTCTCCTTGAGATCGCAGACGAAGCGATCGATCCGCGGGATCGCTTCCGCCGGTGCAGCCGATGCATCGAGACCGAGATCGTCCTCGAGGCCCGCCGCACGCGCTTCGTCGCGAATCGCGGCGATCAGACGCTGACGTCTGGCGGGGTCGAGGCCATCGGCGGTCGAATATTCGTCCAGCAGACGTTCGAGCCGGCGTAGGCCGTCCGGCACCGCGGATTGTTCCAGCGGCGGCGGCAGATGGCCGATGGTGACGGCACCCAAGCGCCGCTTGGCCTGCGCGGCCTCGCCGGGATCGTTGACGATGAAGGGATAGATGACCGGCAGATCGCCGATCAGGGCTTCCGGCCAGCAATGTGAGGACAGCGCCACGGATTTTCCGGGCAGCCATTCCAGCGTGCCATGGGCGCCCATGTGCACAACGGCATCGATGGCCTGCCCGCGGAACCAGAGATAGAACGCGACATAGGCATGGCGCGGTGTGCGGGCAAGATCGTGATAGTCGGCATCGCGCGTGGTCGCATCGCCGCGCTCGGGCTGAACCGCGATGATCGATCGGCCACTTGCGACGGCTGCGAATTGAAATGCACCGTCGCGACAGCTCGGGTCATCCTCCGGCGCGCCCCAGGCCTGCGCGAGATCATCCTGCAAGGCTTGCGGCAGGCGCGAGAGCGCCGCGCGGTAGTCGGCGACGCTCCAGGTCAGTTGCTGCTTCAGCAACGTTTCGCCAAGTGCGGAGACCGGCACAACATCGAAGCCGGCCTCTGTCAGGTCAGACAGCAATGCCTCCACCGACGCCAGCGCATCGAGCCCGACGGCATGCGCGATCTGATGCGGACGGCCCGGGTAGTTCGAGAGCACGAGCGCCACCCGCTTCTCGGCGGCTGGCGTCGCCGCGAGGCGCCGCCAGGCCGCAACGCGCGCGGCGACGGCCTTGACGCGCTCCTCGTCGGGCCGGTGCGCCAGATGCGAAAATTGCAGATCGGGATCACGCTCCGCGGCCGATTTGAAACTCACCACGCCCGCGAACAGGCGGCCGTCGACCTCCGGCAGCACCACATGCATCGCGAGATCGCCGGGCGACAGGCCGCGCAGCGACTCCGCCCAGTCTTCGCGCCGTGCCGATGAGAGCGCGACCTGGAAGACGGGACATGATGCAGCATCGAACGGTGTCGTGCCGTCGTCGCCCATCGCCGAGAACGCCGTCGCGTTGACGATCGCGGCCGGAGGATTCGTCGCGAAATAGGTCCGCAGCCAGTCCGCAACGCCCGGAGCCTTCAGCGAGGTGACGAACGCGCCGTACGCGTCAAAGCCGCGCTCGCGCAGCGCCGCGATCAGGGCGTCGACCGGCCCGGTATCCGCGGCGGTGAGATAGGAGCGATAGAAGGTCACGAACGCGAGCGGCTTTCCCTCGCCTGCCATCGGCGCAGCAATGACGCCACGCGCGGGATCGTAAAAGCCCATCTCAGGCAGGTTCATCTCGCCGACGACCGGGCCTGCGTAAAGGCCCGAGGCCAACGCGAGCTGCGCGATCGCGGCCTGCGCTGCAACAGGACCGCCGGTGTCACAGAGCACCTTGAGCCGGCGCAGCGTCGAAACCGGCAGGGTCGAGTAGGCATCGAGCCGCGTGTCGTCGCGGCCGTCGGCCGGCAGCACGGCCAGCACGATATTGCGGTCCTTCGCCAGCTGCTGCAGGGCCGCGAGCCCGTACGGCCAATAGGATTCACCGCCGATCAGGCGCACCAGGATGCCGCGTGCCTGCGACAGCGTGCGCTCGACATAGGTGTCGACCGACAACGGATGACGCAGCTCCGCGAGATTGGCGAGCCGCAGCGACGGCAGGCTGTTGCGGCCGCGCCGCCAGCCGGCCGCGAACGCGGCAAGGTCGGAATCCGAGTACGAGAGCACCACGAGATCGGCCGGGTCCTGGCCGATGTCCCTTGGCGTCGCAGTCTCCTCGAGACCGCGGCTCTCGCGGAAGACGACGTGCATCAGATACCAGATCCTGAAAGCCCAAGTCCGACCTTGATCGCGGCCTCGTCGATATCGCCGTGCTCGCCGATCACGACGAGCTTCGACTGCCTGAGAGCTGCGCCCCAGGGCTTGTCGAACTGGTGGCGCACGCGCTCGCCGACCGCTTGCAGCAACAGGCGCATCGGCTTGCCCGCGACCGCGATATAGCCCTTGACGCGCAGCACGTTCTGCTCGCGCGAAAGACGCTGCACCGATGCGACCAATGCTTCGATGTCGGTAACCTCCGGAAGATCGATCACGACGGAGGCGAAATCGTCGTGCTCGTGATCCTCCTCGCCGTCGTGATGCGAGGGGCGCGCGGCGAGATCGTTCTCTGCGGCAGCGCCGAGGCCAAGGATGACACGCGCATCGATCGCGCCATCGGTGACGGATAGCATCGGCACGCGGCGCGGCATCTCCGCGGTGATGGCGGCTTTGGCGGCTTCGATCCCTGCGGGCCCCGCAAGATCAGCCTTGGTCAGCAGCACGATGTCGGCGCAGGCGATCTGGTCCTCGAACACTTCCGACAGCGGCGTCTCGTGATCGAGATTTCCATCCGCCGCGCGCTGCGCTTCCACCGCAGCCGGGTCCGGCGCAAAACGGCCGGCGGCGACAGCCTCGGCATCGGCGAGCGCAATCACGCCGTCGACCGTGATCCGCGAGCGGATCTCCGGCCAGTCGAACGCCTTCAACAGCGGCTTCGGCAGCGCCAGGCCCGAGGTCTCGATCAGGATGTGATCGGGCCGCACCGGCCGCGCCAAGAGCTTTTCCATGGTCGGAATGAAATCGTCCGCAACGGTGCAGCAGATGCAGCCATTGGCGAGCTCGACGATGTTCTCCTCCGGGCAGTTGGCATCGGCGCAGGATTTCAGGATCTCGCCGTCGACGCCCTCGCTGCCGAACTCGTTGACGAGCACCGCGAGCTTCTTGCCGTCAGGGTTTGCGAGCAGATGCTGGATCAGCGTCGTCTTGCCTGAGCCGAGAAAACCGGTGACCACCGTCACAGGGACTTTTGCGAGCGAGTTCATTCGGCGGCCTCCGGCAACACGGCAATGGGGGGAATGCGGGCAAGCGACTGCTTGCGGAAGATTTCGGGACGGCTGCGCCAGGGCACGAGGCCATCGGGCGCGGCGGCATAGGCCGCAGCACCCGCGACCACGTCGCTCGCATGGGCCTCTGACAGACGGCCATAGACATAGGACCAGCGGCCGGGCGCGCTGAGCGCAACCGAGCAACCCTGGCTGCATGCCGACAGGCATTCAACGGGAACCACATTGACGCCCTCAGGCGCGCCGGCGTCGAGGATCGCACCATGCAGGCGCTTGCCGGGCGTCGTCTCACCCTCGTCGAGCGTCTGGCCGGCACGGCAGGTAATACAGACGTGAAGTGTGACGGTCATCGCCTCTTCCAGGATAAACAGCGGGAGGCGAAGAGGCACACGGACCATTCCCCCGAAGGTCCGTTTCCCCGTCGCGGAACACCCCGTCCGCCGGTCCAAAACTCGTCCGCGCTGGCAGGTCTCCCGGCTTGCGGAGCAGGGCTTTTGGCCCTTCGATCCCCGCCTTCCCGATCCCCTGCGGGGGATCAGTGGCCTCGGGCATCTCTCCGGTCACGGTCGCGGGGGCGGCTGCAGTTTGGAGCCGAATCTTGTCGATTCGGACCCTATCGCATTCCCTCTTCGCCTGTCATAGGACAGGAACCAACGCCGGGCCACCATTTGCCCCCGGCCGCCTCTTGTCAAGCCGAAGGACCCTGTCAGATGACGCCTGAACCGGATACCCAAACGGCCGAGGAAACCGACGCCCGCCACGCCGCGAAAATGGCGAAAATCAAGGTCGCCCGCGACAAGATCATGGCGACCAAGAGCGGCGAGAAGGGCCTCATCATCGTCCACACCGGCGCCGGCAAGGGCAAGTCCTCCTCCGCTTTCGGCATGATCGTCCGCTGTGTCGCCCATGGCTTCCCCTGCGCGGTCGTGCAGTTCATCAAGGGCGCCTGGGACACCGGCGAGCGGCGCCTGCTCACCGGCCATTTCGGCGAGCTCTGCCAGTTCCATGCGATGGGCGAAGGTTTCACCTGGGAGACGCAGGACCGCGCCCGCGACATCGCCGCGGCGCAGGCCGGCTGGGCGAAGGCCAAGGAGCTGATATCAGATTCCAATCTGCGCATGGTCGTGCTCGACGAGATCAACATCGCGCTGCGCTACGACTATCTCGACATCGCCGAGGTCGTCGACTTCCTGAAAACGCACAAGCCGCCGATGACGCATGTCGTGCTCACCGGGCGCAATGCCAAGGACGAGCTGATCGAGATCGCCGATCTCGTCACCGAGATGACGCTGGTCAAGCACCCCTTCCGCTCCGGCATCAAGGCGCAAGCCGGCGTCGAGTTCTGACGACGCCAGATTCTGAAAACACCATGGCGCGCGCATTGATGATCCAGGGGGCCGGCTCGGACGTGGGCAAGTCGCTCATCGTCGCCGGCCTCGCCCGCGCCTTCACGCGGCGCGGCCTGCGCGTGCTGCCCTTCAAGCCGCAGAACATGTCGAACAACGCGGCCGTGACCGTCGACGGCGGCGAGATCGGCCGCGCGCAGGCTCTGCAGGCGCTCGCCGCCGGTGTCGAGCCGCACACCGACATGAATCCGGTGCTGCTCAAGCCCGAGACCGACGTCGGCGCGCAGGTGATCGTGCAGGGAAAGCGCATCGCGGCCGCGCGGGCGCGCGAATATGCGGCGATGAAACCGTCGCTGATGGGCGCGGTGCTGGAAAGTTTCGAGAGGCTGAAAGCGCGCGCCGATCTGGTCCTGGTCGAAGGCGCCGGCAGCCCGGCCGAGGTCAACCTGCGCAAGGCCGACATCGCCAATATGGGCTTTGCGCGCAAGGCCGACGTGCCCGTCGTGCTGGTCGGCGACATCGACCGCGGCGGCGTCATCGCCCAGCTCGTCGGCATCAAGACGGTGATCGACCCCGACGATGCCGCGATGATCGAGGGTTTCGTCATCAACAAGTTCCGCGGCGACCCCTCGCTGTTCGACGACGGCTACAAGCTGATCGAGCAGAAGACCGCGTGGCGCGGCCTCGGCGTACTGCCCTGGTTCGCGCGCGCCGGCGAGCTGCCGGCCGAGGATGCGCTGGGGCTGAGCGACGCGCGCAAGCCAGGCCAGTGCAAGATCGCCTGCCTCGCGCTGTCGCGGATCGCCAATTTCGATGATCTTGATCCGCTGAAACTCGAACCTGGCGTCGATCTCGTGATGGTGCGGCCGGGCGAAGCCATCCCCGGCGACGTCCGCCTCGTCATCATCCCCGGCTCGAAATCCACCCGCGGCGATCTCGCCTTCCTGCGCGCGCAGGGCTGGGACATCGATCTCCTGGCGCATCATCGCCGCGGCGGCCATGTGCTTGGCCTCTGCGGCGGCTATCAGATGCTCGGGCGCAGCGTCGCCGACCCTGACGGCATCGAAGGTCCCGCAGGCGATACGCCGGGTCTCGGACTTCTGGACGTCGCCACAATGATGAGCCCGCAGAAGACGCTGACGCGCGTCGCGGCCGTGCATGCCGCCACGGACCAGCCGATCGACGCCTACGAAATCCACATCGGCCGCACCGACGGACCGGATCGCGCGCGCCCGTTTGCGAAACTGAATGGGGAGCCGGAGGGCGCGATCTCGCGCGATGGCCGCGTGCAGGGCAGCTATTTGCACGGCCTGTTCACGTCGGACGATTTCCGCAAGGCGTATCTCGCAAAGCTCGACATTCCGGCAGGCGACGAGCCTTATCACAGCAGGGTTGAGAGCGCGCTCGATGCCCTCGCCGATCACATCGAACAGCATCTCGACGTCGGCGGCCTGCTCGCGCTAGCGCGCTAGCGCCTCGGCAAGGCGCGTCCATTCGGCTTCGCTGCCGGGAAGCCCGAGGCGCAGCCATGCCGGCTCTTTCGCGAATACGCGCGACCAGATTTGGCTACGCGCCAGTTTCTCCTGCGCAGCAAGCGCATCAGGCGTCTCGTAGAGACGAAACAGCGGCGCACCACCGACGAGCCGCCAGCCTTGCGACTGCACGATGTCGTCGAGGCGGGCACAGTCGCGTGCGAGCCGCGCTGACGTCGCCTCGGCCCAGGCGTCGTCACGCAAGGCGCGGCAGCCGATCGCGATCGCCGCTCCCGACACCGGCCACGGACCTGACGCCGCCGCGAGCTTGGCGATGTCGGCCGCATTGCCGAGCGCAAACCCAAGCCTCAGGCCGGCAAGACCATAGAATTTGCCGAAGGAGCGCAGGACCAGCAGTCCAGGCCGATCCGCCTCGGATGCGAGCGACAGCTGCGGGGCAGCATCGGCAAAACTCTCGTCGATGACGAGACGGCCGACGCGCGGCAGCAGCGCCAGCAAATCCTTTGGCGCAAAACGCCGGCCATCGGGATTGTTGGGATTGACGACGACGGCGAGATCCGCGCCCGCCAGCGCGTCGAGCTCGCCGACCTCCTGGACATCCCAACCCGCAATCGACAAGACCCCGGCATATTCATTGTAGGTCGGCGCAAGGATGCGCGCGCGGCCGGCTGGCGCCAGTTGCGGCAGCAATTGAATGGCGGCCTGCGCACCACCCATCGCGACGAGCGGCGCGCTTGTGCCGTAAGCGTGCTGCGCGGCCTGATGCAGGCTCTCGATCTCGGCCCGCGACGGCAGCGCGTTCCACGCGCGCGCGCTCACCTCGCCCACGGGATAAGGCAGGCGGTTGATCCCGGTCGACAGATCGATCCAGTCCTCCGCGCGCCCGCCAAATCGCTGCTGGGCCAGATCGAGATTTCCACCGTGCTCGCGCATGCCCCGTTCTTTCACGCGAAGGCCAGGATCGCAAGGATGCCGGCGAGCAGCAGCATGGCGCGGCGGTAGATCGTCAACCCCCGGCTGATGTCCGCGGCAAGCGGATCGCGCGCGCCATCGTTGAGCCAGGGTTCGTTGGTGATGCTGCCGTGATAGATGCGGGGGCCGCTGAGCCGCACGCCAAGCCCCCCGGCCATGGCCGCTTCCGGCCAGCCGGCATTGGGCGAGCGGTGACGGCGGGCATCGCGCGTCATGCACGACAGCGCCTCCGAGCGCCGCGACGCCAACAGGACGAACAGAAAGCCGGTCAGCCGCGCCGGAATGAAGTTTGCGACATCGTCGATCCGTGCCGCGGCCCAGCCAAAAGCTTCGTGGCGCTCGTTGCGATGGCCGATCATGGAGTCCAGCGTGTTGATCGCCTTGTAGCCCAAAATGCCGGGCAGTCCGAACAGCGCGCCCCAGAACACCGGCGCCACGATGCCGTCGGAGGCGTTTTCCGCAAGGCTCTCGATAGCCGCGCGCGCGATGCCGGCTTCGTCGAGCGTTGCGGGATCGCGTCCGACGATGCGCGAAACCGCATCGCGCGCAGCAGCGATGTCGCCGGCCAGCAACGGCTTCGCGACGGCAGCGACATGATCATGGAGCGAGCGCAAGGCGACCAGCGGCCAGGCCAGCACACCCACGAGTATGATCTCCATCCATCCCCAGGGGAGCAAGGACTGAAGTACCCAGCCGATTGCGACCGAGATCGCAATCACCAGAAGCGCTCCAGCCACGCCCGCAGCACGGCGAAATGCCGGCGGATCGGAATCGCGATTCCAGGCGGCGTCGATGGCGCCGATCAGCCGGCCCAGCCAGGTCACGGGATGGCCGATCCGCGCGAACAGCCACGACGGCCAGCCCAGCAGGGCATCCACCGCCATCGCCACCGCCATCGCCCCTGCAAAACCCACGCCCACCTCCTGTCCCGCCCCTGTTGCGCAAAGCGAAGGCGGAGCGCAAGCCCCCGGCCGCCTGATTTCGGCTTTGTCTTTGGCCGCGATTGGTGATTAGTCAGGCCCACAGGAGACCTTTATGGCCGTCATCTTGATCACCGGCGGAGCACGATCGGGCAAGAGCGCCCACGCGGAAAAGCGCGCGCGCAGCTTTCCGGGCCAGCCCATCTACATCGCGACGGCCGAGGCGCTCGATGCCGAAATGGAGGTGCGCATCGCCAAGCATCGAGCCAAGCGCGCGGCCGTCGACTGGATCGAGCGAGAGGTACCACTCGATCTCCTGCAAGCTCTGATCGAGACCGATGGCGCCGGCCCAAGGCTGGTGGATTGCCTGACCTTGTGGCTCTCCAACATCATGCATGCGGGGCGTGACTGGGAACACGAACTCATGAAGCTCGCCGCTTTCATGGGCGGCCAGAAGAGCCCCGTCATTTTCGTCACCAACGAGGTCGGCCTCGGTATCGTCCCCGACAACGCGCTGGCGCGCAGCTATCGCGACGCCGCCGGAATCATGAACCAGGTCATCGCGGCGGTTTCCGACGAAGTCGAGTTCGTCGTGGCCGGCCTGCCGATGAAACTGAAATGATGCCGCGCGCCGAGCTTTTCAAAGAGATTATCGCCGATCTCAGGATGGCGGCATCGTTCGTGACGATCCTCCCCGTCGCATCGTCGAAGTCCGCGGCTGACGGCGCCGTCGCGCGCGCAACCTGGGCACTCCCCGTCGCGGGGCTGCTGGTCGGCCTCGCGGGCGCCTTGGTCTACAAGGTCTCCAGCCGGTTCGGACTGACACCGAACCTCGCCGCCCTGCTCACGCTGGCCGCGACCGCGCTCATCACCGGCGCGCTGCATGAGGACGGCCTTGCCGATACCGCCGACGGGCTCGGCGGCGGCCGGACGCGCGAGCGCAAGCTCGAGATCATGCGCGACAGCCGGATCGGCACCTATGGCGTCTGCGCGCTGATCCTGTCGTTCGGTCTGCGCTGGAGCGCGCTCGCGGCGATCGCCAATCCCTGGGCCGTCGCGCTCGCGCTGTGCGCCGCGCACACTGCCGCCCGCGCGGGCGTGCCGGCTTTCATGTCGCTGGTCCCGCCGGCACGATCTGATGGACTGTCGGCAAGCGCGGGATCGCCGCCGGGCCGCAGCGTCGCCATCGCTTTCGCTGCTGGAACGCTCGCCCTCGCCCTCGCGCTCGGGCCTGGCAAGGCGCTGGTCAGCCTGATCCTGCTGTCGCTCGCCGGCTTGATGCTGGCGCGGCTTGCCATCCGCCAGATCGGCGGGCAGACCGGCGACATCCTCGGCGCATTCGAGCAGACCGGCGAGATCCTCATTCTGCTGGTGGCGGCATCCTTCCGGATGGGAGGCTGATCTCATGGTCGAGTTCGACGACACCTTCCGCCAACATTTGCGCGAGCTGTTCGTGTGGCGCCGCGACGTGCGCCGCTTCCGCGCCGATCCGCTGCCGGCCGGCACCATCGATCGCCTGATCGAGACCGCCTGTCTCTCGCCCTCGGTCGGCCTGAGCCAGCCCTGGCGCTTCGTTGTCGTTGAAGATGCCGCACGGCGCCGCGCCGTGATCGACGACTTCAGGGCATGCAACGCCGATGCGCTGAATGCCTATGCCGGTGAGCGCGCCGCGCGCTATGCGACACTAAAGCTGTCCGGTCTCGAACAGGCCCCCGGCCACCTCGCCGTGTTCGCGGACAAGGCGAGCGACATCGGCCACGGGCTCGGCCGCGCGACCATGCCGGAGACGACGGAATATTCCGTGGTGGCCGCGATCACCGCGATGTGGCTCGCGGCGCGCGCCGACGGCATCGGCCTCGGCTGGGTGTCGATCCTCAATCCGCAGCGCGTTCACACCACTCTCGACGTGCCTGAGACCTGGAAGTTCATCGCCTATCTCTGCATCGGCTATCCGGAAGTCGAATGCGACCAGCCGGAGCTCGAGCAGGCGAAATGGGAACACCGGCGCGGCGCGGAGGAATTCACGCTGCGGCGTTGAGGCGCCCCCGCTCCATCCTCCGTCATTGCGAGCGTAGCGAAGCAATCCAGGCTGTCTCCGCGGAGGGATTCTGGATTGCTTCGTCGTACCAGCGCAAAATTGCTGTGCAATTTTGTCGCGGGCTCCTCGCAATGACGACGGAGAGAGAGGCGGCTTGTCGCTACGACCTGCTCTTGCCGGCGGCAGCCGCCACCGGCGCAGGGCTCTCCTGCTTCTGGAACATCAACAACGGTCGGAAGATGACGCGGCCATAGGCCTCGTAATGGTTCTGGGTCGAGACGGCCATCTTCAACGGCGTCGCGTAATTCGCCTCGAACGTCATGAACGACGCATAGGTCCATGAGAAGCCGACGCCGACCGAAGCGAGCTCGGTAACCCCCGGGAATGTCGAATAGACTGCGCCCCAGTCGGTGAAGATGTAGGTGTCGAACCCCTTGAGCCACGACGACCAATTGTAGTGCAGCTCGGCGTTGAAATAATAGCCGCTGTCGCCGGATGCGGAGTTGGAGGGATAGCCGCGCACGGTGGTGGGACCGCCGATCGAGAATATCTGGTCGCCCGGCAGCAGCTTTTCCTGCGTGTACTGCCAGCTCGCCAGCACATTGGCGCTGAAATTCTGCGGCCCCGCCGCGCTGGTCGCGATCAGCGAGCCGGTATAGGTGTTGAACGCGCGGTTGTTGCCGAGCACATAATCATGCCAGGTGATGTAGTTCACCGCCGGCGAGACCGTGATCGAATAGGTGTTGCCGGAATTGGTCACTGACAGCCCGGCGGTGGCCTTGTCGTAATGGTCGTCGGTCACGGAGACCGTGGCGAAGCGGCTGACCGTCTTGCCCTCGGTCTCAGCGGCGTTGAGCAATATCAGCCAGTTCTGCGTCACCCAGACCGGCTGGCTGAAATTGACCGCGGCCTGGCTCGAGCGTCCGGTGACGTCGAGCGCGACGAACGGTCCCTGGATGATCTTGATCTTGCCTTCGGTATAGCTGACGCCGACGCGGCCACCCCAGGGATTGACCGGAATGCTGTAGGCGGCGTTGCCGTTGAGATTGCCGTCGGCGCGGACGCCGTAGAAGGTCAGGCGGTCGTCGACGCCGAACAGGCCGTGGCGCTTGTAGAAGGCTCCGCCCTCCCAGCGCCCGGTGTTCTCCGCGCCCTGGTTGTCGGTGAAGAGTTGCAAGGTGTCGACCGGCGGCTCGATCACGGCGAACTGGAGATCGGTCAGGCCAAAACTCGTGCCAGGCTGGAGCAGCGCCTTGATCTGCACGTCGTTGGTCCGGTTGAACCAGATCACGTCGCGATTGAGTTTTGGAACGTCGAGGACCTCGCCTTCGGGCTCCTTCACGCGCTGAAGGATGTAATCGGTGCGGGTCTGCTTGTTGCCCTCGATGGTCGTCTTCTGGAGCCGGCCCTCGGTCAGCTTGATCTTGACCACACCGCCCTTTGCATCCTGGTCAGGCAGCGTCGCGATGCCCGTGACGATGCCGCGCTCGGTGTAGATGGCGTTGATGTCGGCAACGAGCTGCAATAGCGCAGCGATGTCGACGTTCTTGCCGACATATTTCTTCGCGATCTCGTCCAGCTCTGCCGGCGTGATGAACTTGGATGCGTCGAACTCGACCTTGCGCAGGCGGAATTTCGGCCCCCCCGGCTTCAGCAGCTGGGACTTTTCCCGCTCACCGCCGATCACCGCGGGACCGGTGAGCTTGGGCGGCGCGCTCTGCCGTTCGAGCTGGCGGCGCTGCCGGTCGACGTCGTTCTGGATCACGCCGGGATTGATCGAGGGCACTTGCGCGCGCGAAGGGGCGATGCAGCAAGCTGCAAGCCCCACCCCCAACGCGGCCCCCCAAATCCGCATCCCGAATCTCGTTACCATGCCTGTGCGAGACGGCCAACGGACGGCTTCGCCGTCTCGACCGCCGCATCCTTCCAGCCCGGGCGACCCACGCGCTGCCCCTGACGGCGCAGCTTGCGCAGGTCGCTCAGTCCCTCGATGTTGACGGCGGGACCGGAGCCGATGGTCTCGACCGGACGCGGCGTCAGCAGCGCATCGAGCCGCGCCTGGCCGGAGAGACCGAGCAAATAGAACGTCCCGCCATCCTTCTTCGCGAGCCAGGTCTCGATGCTCTCCTTGCCCTCGCCGTCGACCGGGATGTTGCGCACCATGCTGGCGCCGGTGAAGTCGTAGCAGCAGGTGTGCGTCGGCCCGTAATTGGTGACGCTCGCCGAGACGTCGCCGGTGTAGAACACCACATAGGCGTTGCTGACATTGGCGTTGCCGACCTGGCTCATCGTGAACACGCCGCCCGGCTGGTAGAGCTGGAGCGTCGGCCCGTTGGTCGGCGCCAGCGTCCGGTTGTTCAGGAACACCTGCTGGGTGGCGGTGGTGAGCATGAGCTGGCCCGGGACATAGCCGTTCAGGATCGTGACCGCATGCGCGTCGGTCCAGAAGTTTGCGTCCACCACCCTGAACTGGTTGACGATGATGCTGTCCGGATCGATCGAGATGTTGGCGGATTTCGCGACGCCGCCGTTATAGCCGGTGATGTTCATGATCAGCGGGATCGCGGGATTCGAACGGATCTGCTCGCCCCTGACGTTGATCGTGTCTGCCGCCAGGTCGAGCTCCCTCACGACGCTGACCCAGTTGATCGTCAGGTCACCCGACGACGTCATCTTGACGATGTCGCCACTGATCCGGTCGAACGAGACCGATCCGGCCACATCGAAACGCGTCTCGCCGTTGGCGGTGATCGATCCGCCGCGGAGCGAGCCCGTGTCGGACTTGACGTAGAGGTCGCCGGCATCGCCCGGGATACCGGTCGTGGTAAGCTGGCTGAAGACGATATCGTTGACGGCATGCAGGGTCTGCGTGCCGCCGCTGATGGCGGTGCCAACGGTGATCCCTCCGGCCGTCGCGGTGACGTCGAGCGTGCCGCCCGCGCTAAGATTATCCCAACGAACGACGGTGCCGCTCAGGACTGCGTTGCCGGTCGTGGCCGTGAGGTTATGACCGGTGTTGGTCCCCGCCGCGATCAGCCTCGCCGAGCCATTGGCAGAGACCGAGCCGAGCGTCGGCACGCCGCCTGACATCACCGTCTGCGCGAGGATGAAGCCGTTGTCCGCGTTGACGTTGATGCTGCCGGCGTCGCCGTTGATGCCCGTCGTCGTCAGCGCGTTGAACGTCACGTTGTCATGGGCGTGGATGGTCTGCGTGCCGCCGCTCTGCGCGGTCTGGAACGTGATGCTGCCCTGGCTTGACGTCACGCCCAGCGTCGTGCCGACATTGAGGACATTCCAGTTGACCGGACCGCTCGCGGTCAGCAGGCCCGAGCCGGTCGTGGCGGCGAGCGTGTTACCGGTGATGGTCGTGGCCGCAAGCAGCGTCGCCGAGCCGTTGGCCGAGACCGAGCCCTGGCTCGTCACGCCGCCAGACGTCACCGTCTGCGCCAGGATGAAGCCGTTGTCGGCGGTGACGTTGATGCTGCCGGCATCGCCGGTGATGCCGGTCGTCGTCAGCGCATTGAACGTCACATTGTCATGGGCGCGGATGGTCTGCGTGCCGCCGCTCTGCGCGGTCTTGAA
The DNA here is from genome assembly GCF_054061875.1 of Bradyrhizobium sp. S3.7.6. Taxonomy (NCBI): domain Bacteria; kingdom Pseudomonadati; phylum Pseudomonadota; class Alphaproteobacteria; order Hyphomicrobiales; family Nitrobacteraceae; genus Bradyrhizobium; species Bradyrhizobium sp. S3.7.6. The sequence goes on from NZ_JBSSEQ010000001.1 coordinate 6,883,835, forward strand.
GGTGATGCTGCCCTGGCTTGCCGTCGCGCCCAGCGTCGTCCCGGCGTTGAGCGTGTTCCAGTCGATCGGGCCGGTCGCGGTCAGCACGGCCGAGCCGGTCGTGGTGGCGAGCGTGTTGCCGGTGACGGTCGTCGCCGCGAGCAGCGTCGCCGAGCCGTGGGCCGAGACCGAGCCCAGCGTGGTCACGCCGCCCGACGTCACCGTCTGCGCCAGGATGAAGCCGTTGTCGGCGGTGACGTTGATGTTGCCGACGTCGCCGGCATTTCCGGTCGTCGTCAGCGACTTGAACGTCACATTCTGGGTCGCGTGGACCGTCTGCGAGCCGCTGCTGTCGGCGGTCCCGATGACGATGCTGCCGTTGTTCGCGACGGCAGTGAAGCTGCCGCTCGCGCCGGTCGCCGTGCCCGCCAGCACCTGGTCGAGCGTCAGCGCGCCGGTGCCGATGATGTCCACGTTGCCCTTCACCGCGGAGAGCAGGCTCGCCTCGGTGTCGGTCAGCGCCTTCAGGTGGATGCCCCCGGCGCTCGCGCTCGCCGACAATTGTACGGCGTTGAAGGCGAGCCGGCTCGTGGCACCTCCGATACCGTTCGATGCACTCAGCGACAGCTCGGCGCCCGCGCCGGATGCGACGAACTTGGTCTGGCCGTCGCCATTGTCGATGATCGCGCCCAGCGAAGCCACGCCACCGGCAGTGACGATGATCGAGGGCGCGTTCGAAGCCGCCGCATAGGACAGCGACGAATTCAGCTGGCCGATCGTCGTATCGCCCGTGGTGGTCACCGAGATCAACCCGGCCGCGTTGATGGCCGAATAGGCGCCCATCGTCAGCGTCGCGGCAACCAGGGTGACGCCGTCCGAGCTGCTGGCCGCAACCACCGGCGCAGCGCTGGTGCCAGCCCCGAAATTCATGCCGCGGTTGGCGAGCAGCTGCATCAGGCCGCCGCTGGTGATGTCGGCATTGACGGTGAGCCCGCCGCGCGCAGCGTTGAGGGTCAGCGCGCCGCCGGCCGTCAGCGTCCCATAGGTGCCGCTGGTGCCGACCATGAGATCGCCAGTGACGGCGAGGATGCTGAGGTCGCCGACCGCAGAGCCGGTCACCGCGCCGGAGATATTCACCTGCAGCGGCTGGAAGGTCGAGCCGTTGAAGCCGATGTTGCCGCCGGCGCGCAGATCGAGGTCGGCGCCCAGGATGTGGATCGCCGTACGATCGGTGAAGCCGGCCTCGGCATAGATGCTGCCGGTCGCGGCGAGCTGGATCGCATTGCCGGCGGCGATGTTGCCGAGAATGAGATCGCCGGTGGTCTGCTTCAGGTAGATGCCCTGCGCCGACGAGACCTGGTCGAGCTGGTCGTTGGACGGATCTGCGAACGCGATCTGGAGCGCGTTCGTATTGCTCGCGGGGTTGCTTCCGGCGGTCCCCGAGGGGGCACCGACATTGCCGTGCTCGGCGATCAGGGTCAGGTTGCCGATATCGCCTGATATCACGGCCCCGCTTGCGTTGGCGGAGATGCTGTTGACGGCGTCGAGCTTGACGTCGCCGCGGCCGGTCACCTCGATGCCGTTGGCCTGCGCGGCCGCGATCGGGCCGTAATTCGCGGTGACGCCGCCGAGCGCGAGGCTGTTCTTGCTGCCGAGATAGATATTCGTCAGCGCCTTGGCCGAGATCGCGATCGGGTTGTCGACGACGACGAGGTTCTGCTGCGACAGGCTGACCGTATAGGTCGTGACATGGGTCGTCGGGTCCGTGACCGCGCCGACGGTGAGCTGGCCGGGACCGGCGGTGGCGAGCAATCCCCTCTGCTCCGGCGTCAGCGACGAGGAATCGACGCTGGTGAAGGAGAACGTCTGGGGCGCTGCCGAATTACCGACCGAGCCGCGCGGCGCGTAGAGCATGATCTGGTTGGCGCTGACATTGGCGACGACGTTCTCGTCGATCGGCGGCGGCGCCGCGCCGACGGCCGACGACGACACCGTGTAGGCGAGCTGGCTCTGCGTCCACTGCGAGCCCGCGGTGATGATGCTGTAGACCCGCTCGGTCGATGCGAGCGTGTAGCTGTAATTCACATTATAGGCGCCAAGCGCCGTCTGCAGCGCCGTATTGCTCGGCATGCGCTGATTGGCTGTCGCCACGCCGTCGAACAGCTTGGTGAACAGGGTCGACGACAGCGAGCTGCCGAACACGGTCCCCAGCGGATCTGTGGGCGCGCTGCCCAGCAACGTCGTCAGCGAGGTCCTGAGCTCGTCGGTGCTGATCTTGCCGAGCAGGAACTGGTCCCTCAGGAACCGCGTCGTGGCCTCGGTCTTCATCTGCGTCGTCGTGACGTTCGCGGGATCGATGCCGAGCTTGGCAGCCACCTGCGCCCGCAGCACCGTCTGCCCCACCGAGGTCGGGTTGTAGGTGCTGCCGTTCGGGAAGGCGATGTTCTTGAGCTGGAAGTAGTCGTTGTAGGCCGACGTCACCATCGACTGGTAGCTGTTGACGGCGTTGGTGGCGGCATTGCCGCTGAGCAGGTCGAGGCTCGCCTGAACGTCCTGAAGATGCTGGCTCTGCGCCTGGGTCAGACCAACCGCCGCCCGGCCGTTCAGGATGTTGGCCGGGTTGTTGTCGGAGCCCGCCGCCTCAAGGAAGACCGGGCCCACCGGTCGACTGGACCGTGCCGAGGCGCAAATCGCCCTTGGACTGGATGATGTAGGTGCCGGTGGCCGAGGCGCTGTCGAGAACACCACCATCGACGCTGCCGTTGGCCTGAATCGTCCCCGTCGCCTGGATCACCAGCGGATTGATGTTGGTCAGGGTGGATGCACCATTGACGACGGCGCTCTTCGCGCCGATCGCACCGGAGGTGGAGTTGATCTCGATGTTCTTGCCGATCACGACGGGATTGGCGACGTTGTAGGCGGACGCCGAGTTGATGTCGCCGGTCGCCGAGAGGAAGACGCTGCCCTGCGGCGTCGCGCCTGCCGAGTTCACCTTCACCTGGTTGATCGACAGCGCGCCGATGGCCGAGATCGCGATGTCGCGGTCGATCGAGCTCGCGGTCAGGCTGCCGCCATAGAGCTGCACCTGGACGGGCGCCTTGGTGGTGCCGAGCGTGCCGATACCGCCGTCACCCCGAAGCGTCACGCTCGTCCCCGAGATCACCGGGTTGTTGGCATTGGCGGCGACCGTGATGGACGAGTTGGCGCCGGTGGCGGCAAGCGTCGTCGTGCCCTGCTGGTTGTTGATCGACCCGTTGATGACGATGCCCGAGGTCGAATTGACCACGACGTCGCTGCTACTGCCGCCGATGAACTTGATGTTGATCGGGTTCGACGCCTTGACCGTGTTGGTCAGCGTGAGCGTCAGGTGATCATAGATCGCCTGGTACCAGTTGTACTGGGCGTCCGCGCCGCAGCACGCGTTGGAATGGGTGTTGAGTCCAACGGGGCTCCCATCCGGGTTCACGCCTCCCGCCCAGTGATAGCTGCCTGTGGCGGTGGTGACTTTCTGATAGTTGCTGCTCTGCGTGCCTGAAACCAGGTTGGTCGAGCGGGTCCAGTTCTCGCCGGTGACCTGATTGGGCGTGAAGCTCCAGCCGTAGTCGAACTGCGTGCTGGTGGGTAGACGATCCAGCGTCGCGGTGTCGACCCATTGATAGAGCATGTTCTCCTGCGTCCGGTACTGGACGCCCGCCGTACCGGTCCTGGCCGTAAGCATCGACGGGTCGATCGCGGCCGCAGTGACACTGTTGGTCTCGTACCGCGACACCTGCTGACTGCTTGCAGCCTTGGGATCGTAAACCCACCACGTCGTCTTCCCCTTGAGCTGGTCGACGATCTCGACCACGCTCTGGGCAGTGACGCTGGTATTGATGGTGTTGGTGACCAGCTGGAGCCCGCTGGTGTTGTTGACGGTGACCGTGCCGGCGCCGCCTTTGATCTCGATGTTACCCTGGGTCTGGGTGCTGTCGGTCGAGGTCGAGATGATCTTGCCGTTGAGGTAGACGTAGCCGCCGGCGCCCTGCGCCACGCCATTCAGGATGAGCTGGTCGGTGAGAGCGTTGTACCTGACCCCGATCTTGGCGTCGCCGCTGGCCGACGCCGTCACGGAGCCCGAGATGTCGTAATAGACGCCGTTCCGCGCATTGGCCTGGGCCGCGGCAAAATCCGCGCCGCCGTTGCGGTTCTTGAGGCCGTTGCTGCCGTAGATGGCATCGTACGCCGCGGCGCCGATGTCGACCGAGTAATTGCTGCTCGAGCCGGCCTGGATGGTGCCGTTGATGTTGATCACCGACGCCGAGATGATGACCGCCTGGCCGCTGATGGTCCGGGTGGCAGTCGCGGTGGCCGGCGCGTCCGCGGTCTTCGGCGTGATCGCATCCGGCTGGATGTTGATCACCTGGAAGAAGCCCGAGCTGTCGCAGGCTGACGCACAGTTGAACGGCGTCTTGTACGGACCGCTATCGGTGTAGACGTTGCGGCCGTCATAAGTCGTTTTCTTCCACTGCGCGAGCACGACATTGGACGAGTCCTGCGACTGCCCCTCGATGATCTTGAGGGTCGCGATGTCAGGCACGCTGCCGGCATCGGGAGTGCTGGTGTTCCCAGGCGTACCCCTGCCCACCGGCAGGAAGATCGATGAATAGAGCGAGGTGCCGTCGTAATACGTCATCAGCATGCGCGCGGTGAAGATCGTGCTGGCGTCGGCGTTGCCGACGGGTTGATACACGCCGTGGCTGCCGTCGGTGCAGCAGTAATAGAAATAGGGGTGATCGGTTCCCGAAGCGATATGCGGAGCGGTATAGTAGTCGCCGTAGGCGCCGAGATAGGTCGCCGCCGTCATCACCGCGGTCAGCGTGTCTTCCGGCCTGTTTTCAGTGGTGGCCCATTGCGAGGTGACCGCGCTGCCGCTGTCGTAGAAGCTCCCGATACCGCCGAGGAAGGTGAAGGTGCCTTTGGGCACCACGATCTGGACGGTCGCGGCACTGAGCGACTGCGATGCGACGACGCTGCCGAGATTGTTGATGATCTTGAGCAGGCCGTTCGCGTTGTTGACGGCGCCGTTGAAATAGATGTCGGGCGTGCGGGTCAGCACGTTGCCGCTCTGGTCGATGCCTTGACCGGAGTCAGGATCCAGGCGGTTGTAGGTGGCCGAGACGTCGATGACCGGCGTCGCGCTCGGCATCGCGGTGAAGGTCACATTGGAGTGCGAATCCGGGTCGACATGGTCGATCTGGCGGTAGGTGATGTTGCCTCCGGTCACATCTGTGACCGTGAGGTTGGCCAGGCTCATAAAGTCGAGGCCCTTGTTCTCGATCTTGATCAACGGCGAGCTGCGCGCGATGACCGCGGGCGCGGCCGGGTTCGTGCCGCTGTTGCCGGTGAGCTTCTGGGCCAGGATCGAGACGTTGCCGGCGGACACCATGATGTCGCCGAACGCGAAGGCGTTGCCGGGCGCGTCGGAGGTAAACGGCGCCTGCTTGATCAACGTGTCGATCTGGCGCTGCTTGTCGCCGGTCGGGTCGGTGCCGGTCGGCGACATGCTGGCAGGCGCCGTGGGCGTCGCCGCCGCGAGCTGGGAGCGGACCTGCGCCTCGGTCAAGCCGGTCAGCGACGCCAGCTGGTTGACCACCAGCTGGTAAGGATTGAAGTTGCCGACGACGGCATACTGGACCGTCTGATGGTTCCAGCTCATCACCGGGCTCAAGTGATTGACGTCAGAGACGAGCTCGAGGACCGACGAAGAGCCGTTTGTCAGCAGGGAATAGGGACTGGTCGTGCTCAGTGTCGGCGCGGTCGCACCGAGCTCGATCGTAATCGTCAAATCGTTATTGACGCCCGCCACCACCAAGCCGTTGAGCGCGACATCGCCGGTTCCGCTGGTGTGGCTGTGGTTGTCGCTGTTCTTGGCGCTGAAGATGTCCAGATACGGATTGTAGTTGCTGCCGTTTCCGGCCGCCGTGACCTGCCCTTGCGTTGCACCGAGATAGATGTCGCGCGCGCCGAGGATGCTCGAGGTGGGGGCCAGCGTTAGGCTCGTGGTGTCGTCGGCATTGGCCGTGCCGCGATAAAGCGTGGAGATCGGAACGGCGGTATTGTTGTAGACGACCGTCGTCGCCGTCGCCTGCACGCTGCTGAAGACGGTGCCGTCGCCGGCGAGGCCCGCGTAGATGGTGATGTCGCGCCAGGCCGCGATCTTCGCGTTGTCGCCGACATTGACGGACTGGTTGGCGTGGACCCAGCTGTTGGTGCTGGCGCCGACGCCCGCGATCGCGCCGTAGAGGCTGGCATTGGCGTTGTTCGCCGCCGCCATCTTCGCGGCCGTGCCGATATAGATCTTGCCCACGCTGAACAGCTCGCGGGCATTGATGTTGACCGCGAGCGTGGCGTTCGCCGTCATGTTGGATTCGGCGCCGCCGCCGGCGAAGAAGCTGGCCGTGGCGAGGCTCGCCGTATCGTTGGTGTTCAGCGTGTTGTAGGCCTCGATATTGATGAACGCCGCCGACGTCCGCGGATCGCCGTTGAGGCTCAGCACCGTGCTGGCGCCGATATTGGTGGTGACGGTCTGGGTGACGTGGGAGTCACTGAGCGCAGCAGCCCCCGAGAACGAGCCGCCTGAGCCCGAACGTGCGCCGCCGCCGCCCTGGGTGACGATGTCGTTGGAGATGACGACCATGTTGCCGCCCGCCGAATTGATGATCAGGTGGGTTCCGATCTCGGCAGTGGTGGTCGAGTCGACGTCGTTCTGCGCCTTGCCGGCGGAGACACCGGCCGTCGAGGCCTGATAGGCGTCGCCGCTGGCGGCGTAATTCGTGGTGTGCTTGGCATTGATGCGGAGGCCGCCGAAGTAGAGCGTGTCGTCCGTCGCGCCACCGTCGAACCGTGCGTTGGTCACGGCGGTCGAGCTGGTCGTCGCGACCGCCGCCGCGCCGGCATAGGTGCCGCCCGCGCCGACCGTCGCGTTGGACACGTTGGTGTCCGTGCCGGTGGCCGTGATCCGGAGGATGCCCGTGTAATTGCTGTGATTGAGATTATCCATATCGGCGGGCGCACCCAGATAGGCATAGGTGTGCGCGTTCGACGACGTTTGCGCGACCGTCGCACCGAGCGCCAGGAAGCCGCTCGAAAGGCCCGTCCCCTCGGCGTATTGGGCGCTGTCGTTCTCGGCCGCGATGGTGACGTCGGCGTTGGGAAGCCGGATCCCCGTCCCGCCATAGGCGCTCACCGTCGCGTTCTCGGACGCCACGGCAAGGCTGCCCTGTGCGCCGATCAGCGAGCCGCCGCCGCCGGCGAGCGCCTTGGCCCACGTCGTGGTGCCGACGGTCGGAACCAGCGCCATGGCGGTTACCGCGAGCGCACCGCCCGAGAAGCTGACGTTGTCGCCGACATCGGCCGTAACCGTGGCGCCGACCGTGGACTTGGCGATGGCGACGCCGACGGCACCGCCACCGACCGAGACGCCGATTGCCTCGCTCGACAGGTTGGGCGCGATCGACGCCGACACCAGCGTGCCGACGCCGGCCGCCGACGTCGTGATCGAGGCACTGCTGCCGATCTCCGCCAACACGGACGAGTTCTCGTGGGCCTCCGCATCCGCACCGACGCCCGCGACGATGCCGCCGCCAAGTGCTGTGGACGTCGTGGTCAAGGTGCCGGCGCCGCTTGCTCCAACTGCCAGAGTCGTGACGTTGACGGTGGAGCCGTTCAGAACCCTCGCAGCGACCGAGCTCGTTCGGCTTGCCGACGCGACCGAAGTGCCGACAGCCACGGCGCCGCCGGTGACGCCGCCGGTGAAGACCACCTGGGTCGTCGAATCCTGCGCCATGACGGCGGCGCCAGTGCCGGTGCCGCCCGTGCCGGTGATCTGGCCGCCAAGCATCGCCACCACGGAGTTGCTGACATTGCCGACCGCGACAGCCGCATCGGCGCCGAAGTAGAGCGCCGCACCGCCGGCGATCGCCTCGGTGTCGATGGTCTTGCCGGCATAAGGTCCGGTGGTCGCGTCCTTGACCACCGCCGCAACGGTGACAATCGGTGCCGAGATGGCCAAAGGCGTATCTGCGGCCACCAGCACGCCGGAGCCGTTGCGTCCGTAGTCACTCAGATTGGCGAGCACGGTGCTGTTGACGCTGGTGTAGCCAATGCCGGCCCCGATGCCGACATTTTTCGCAAAGCCGGCGCCGAGCAGATACATCTTGGCCGCATTGGCGCTGGTGGCAGTGACATTGACCTGCGTGCCCGTGACGTTGCCGCCAGCGATCTGCGCGACGACGGCGTCGTTGCCGCCGCTCAGCACGCTGCTGACGTCGTAGGTCGAGCTGACGTTGGCATTGTTCGGATTGCCGGCCGTGCCGCTGGCGACCGCGTTGCTGCCTTGCGTGTGGTTGGTGCCGTTGTTCACGGACGCGATGGTGCCGTTGTTGCCCTGATTGAGCTGGCCGGTCTGCTGGCCCTGGGTGTCCGCATCGGCGGTGTTGGTGCCGATGATGATGACTCCGACCGTCGCGCCGATACCGACGCTGCCGCCGATGCCCGCGGTGACCGCGTAGGACAGCACCTCCTTGGTGCTGAGCGCATTGACGTTGATCGCGCCAGCCGAGTTCAGATTACTGTTGCGGCTTTCTGCAATGGTCTGGCTCTTGAAGCTGATGACGTTGGCGGCGGCGCCGATGCCGACCCCTGCCCCGCTGGCGCCAACCGCGAGCGCCCCCGCGATCTCCTTGATCGCCACGTCCTCGGTCGCGTTGATGGTGACCGCGCCGGCCGCACCGCCCGTCACCGATTGTAACGTGGTGTCGTAGACGCCGGCGATGGTGGTGTTGTTGGCGATCTCGATGTTCGCCATGCCGGCGATCGCCGCCGTGCCGGTCGAGAGCGCACCGCCGATCGCATAGGCCTCGAAGCGATTCTTGGTGGTGGCCTCGACGTCGAGCGCGCCGCTCAGATTGAGCGCGGTCGTGTGTGCGGCGCCATTGCCCTGATAGTGGAATTCGTCGCCGACATAGGCCTCGGTCCGGTTCGAAGAGACCTGGACCAGGAACGCCGCGCCGATCGCGGCCTGGCTGCCATAGGCCCCGGAGCCGTTCGCGGAGAAGATGCCGGTGTTGTTGGTGGCGTTCACCGTCAGCGATGCGGCCGTCAGCGCGCCACCATCGACATAGGCTTCCGTCGTCGCCTGGAAGACGTTCAACCCGACCGAGCCAGTGTTGAAGCCGATCGCGATCGAGGACGCGTCCTGCTCGGCATTGGCCTTCACGGTGACGGCGCCGACCGTCGCGCTCGACGACTGCACGCCGCCGACAGTCGAATTGGTGATGTAGGCGAACGTTCCGCGCTGCATCGTGGTGCTGATGATAGTGGCACCGCCGCCGCCGTTGCCGGTCGGAGCCACGATGCCGGCACCGAACGCGCCGGAATAGGAGAAACTCGACGCGGCAACCTCGATCTGCGGCGCCAGCGTCGACGAGGTCAGGCGTGTGTCGATGGAAGCACTGTCGATATAGGCCCTGGTCTCCCCGCTCATCACGTTGGTGATCGGGTTGATCATGATGGCGATGCCGCTGCTCGCGGCGACCGACGCGACGTTGGTCACGACCGCCTGGTGCGAACTCGCGACCACGGCAAGGCCGCGCAGGATGTCCTGGTTCTCGGAGAGATCGGGCGTCGAGTCGGTCGGCGCGTGGGCGGCGCCGAGATCGAAGGCATGCACCAGCGTGCCGTTGTTGACCGACAGCGTATCGGTGGTGCTGGTCCCGAGCGCGTCGACCTTGGTGCTCGCCCCGCTGATATAGGCCGCCGTCGTCCCGGTAATCTGATTGGTGACCAGCGAGCCGGCACCGCCGGCAGCGCCCTTGCTGATCGACACGGCACCCGCAAACACGGCCGCCTTGTCGTTGTTGCCGGCGATCACCGCGACGTTGTTGGTCGCGGTGACGTCGGCGCCGTTGATCCCGTTGGTGCCGGCGGCGGTGATGCTGGCGGTGACGTTGGTGCCCATCAGATTGGTGGCGACCGAACCGGCCAGCCCGACCTGCGAGGACATCGCGATACCGACGGCGACGGTCGAGATGCTGGCGTTCGAGTTCGCACCGACCGCGACATTGCCCGAAGCGGTCAGCTTGGACCCGGTCACGCCAGCGCTGACGTTGTTGGCGATGCTGCTGTAGACGAGCGCAAGGCCCGCCGCGCTGCCCTGCGTCGAGGCGCCCGCGACGGCGGCAGTTCCGATAATGCTGGAATTGTCGGTCGCGTTGACTGAAATGTTGCGGGCCGTGACGGACGATTGCGTCGTGCTGGACAAATTGTTGCCGATGGCCGCCGAAACGGTGTTGGCGATCGAGCTGATCGTGGTGCCGCCGACGCCGGCGAACTGGCCGGTCGCAAGGCCGAAGCCGATCGTGACCGCCTGGATCTTGGAGGAATCCACCGCGCTCACGCTGACATTGCCGTTGCTGCCGGCCGTCATCAGGACGTTGGCGATATAGGCCGAATGCGTGGTCGCGATCGTGTTGTAGACGATCGAGGCGCCGACATTGTTCTTGCCGGCCTGGATGAGGCCCGCAACGGAGACGATGCTGGCGCCCGGACCGTTCCCCGTGCCGTCGTTGAGCGCAGCCGCGCTGAAGTCGATGCAGTTCTGCCCGCCCGTGCCACCGGCGACCGTGCAGGTATCCGACGCGAGAAGATTGTTGTTCGACTTCTTGACGAGGTTGCCGAGCGCAGTGTCGAGCGCCGACACCGCGCCGCTGTCCGCCAGCACCGTCACGCGGCCGACATTGATGCTCACCGTCGAGCCGCTGTTGATATAGGCTGTCGTGGTCGGCGTGATCTCGCTGACGACGATCGCGCCGGCAAGTCCGTTGGCGCTGGCCCCGCCCCCGCCTGAGGCCGCACCGGCCGCAATCACGCTGGCGCTGTCGGCCATCACCAACAGGGTGTCGTAATTCGAGATCGCCGTGCTGCGGATATGCGCATCGGTCGCGTTTCCGCCCGTGGGATCGGCGATCGAGGCATAGGTCAGCCCGATGCCGACGCCGGCCTGACCGCCCGAAATATAGAGCGAGCCGCCGCCGATCGCGATGTTCGTGGTCTGGTAGGCGTCGACCTCGAGCGCGCGATTGACGCCGCTCGCCTGCCCCGTGATCGTCGAGCTCTCGATATAGGCGTTGGCGCTGTCGGTGATGATGCCGACCGAGGCCGACAGCGACGCCGCGTTGGATTTCGATCCCGCCACGCCGATGGCGACGACGGTCTCCGAGCCGCCATTGAGCGCCTGCACCGTCACCGAACTCTGGTTGTTCATGGTGGTGCCGTAGATATAGGCGAGCGTCGCATTGTTCGACATCGCCGCCGCGATCGCGCCGCCGATCGCAGCCCCCGTGGCGGACCCTCCGGCCAGATTGAGCGCCGCCGAGCCCGAACCATTGTTGAGCATGGTGTCGTTCAGCGCCTGAACGATCGTGTTGGTCAGCACGGCGCCGGTCGTGGTGTACTTGTTGACCGTCGTGTTCCTGATATAGGCGCTTGTGCGGAGCGAGACGTCGCTCACCGACGAGCTGCCGGCGAGATCGAGGCTGAAGCCGCTGGTGCTCGATCCCGAGGTCGAACCGATCTTGCCCGCCGCCGTCGTCACGCCGGCTGCGCCTCCGGTCGAGGCGGCGCCGGCAGCGCCTGCCTTGTCGGAGAAGCTGGACGATGCCGGATCGGAGACGGCTGCTGCGACGGCGGCCGCGGTGATGCGTCCCGAAGTGGTCGCGCTGAGTGTCAGATTGTCGACATTGACCGCCCCGCTTCCGCCGCTGGTGCCGGCGAACGGATCGTTGGCGCTGAACACGCCGGGCCGGATGTCGGAATGGTTGTCGCCGATATAGGCGGAGGTGTCGGTGTTTGCGCCGAGATAGGCGACCGACAAGCCGACCGCCGAACCGCCGCTCCCGTTATAGCTCATCGCGCCGGACAGCGTCACGACCGACAGATCCTGCTGCGCCAGAATGCCGACGGTCGGGGCATAGACGGTGGCCTGGCTCGAGATCGACGCGTGCGTCGAGTTGTTCAGGAAACCGAGCGAAGTGATGCCGTTCAGCGCCAGCGTGCCGGCAGCCTTGCCGGACGACGGTGCGACAGCGACGAACCGGTCGGAAGTGATCGCGTTGACGGCGATGTCGTCCGCCGCACGCAGCGTCGCACGGTCCGAAACGCCGGCGATGGTATTGGTGTTGAACTGGACGAGATTGAGCGCGCCGCCGACGGAGGAGCCGCCCGAGGTGTTGCCGAACAGGAAGCCGAGCGTGCCGACATTGCCGGCGGCGTCGATCGACGCCGTGGTCGTGGTGGCCGCGATCTGGAGGCTGGCGTTGTAGGTATGGACGTCGCCATTGTCCATCCCGACCGACCAGCCGGTGCCACTGCCGCAGGCCGCGGTCGCGCAGGTTGTCGTCAGGCTCGCGCTGCCGGCCACCCACGCCGTCGTGTTGTTGTTCACGACGAAATGGTTCAGCGAACCGGCGATGCCGATCGTGTCGCCAGCGTCCGCGGTGGCATTGGCGTAGCTGGTCAGGATGTTGCCGCCGACGCCGAGATTGCCGTTGAGGTGGCTCAGCACCGCGCCCAAACCATCCCACTTCAGCCAGGTGTTGGTGATCGGCAATTCGGTGGTGGCATCGACGGCGATATTCGCCGCGTTGACCAGGGTTCCGCCGCCGATATAGGCGTTCGAATTGTGGGTGAAATTGCCCCAGGCGACGGCCGCGCTGATCGCGGTGCTCTCGCCGGACACCGGGTCCTTCGTGATCGCGCTGGACGTCGCATTGCTGCGAACGCCGCGATCGATGACGTTGCTGGCGACGGCGACGTTGCCGCTGGCATAGATGCTCGGCGCGCCGCCGCTCGGATTCTGCGCGATCGCAGCGGTTGCGCTCTGCGTGCTGTTGGCCAGCGAGAGCGCGCCTGCGACTTTGAAATCGAAGCTCAACGGCATCAGCGAGCCCATATGGTCCCTGATGATCGACGTCGGCGCGGTGACGGCACGCAGTCCTCTTTCGATTGCCGCGATCAGTGCCGGGAGGCCGGCGATGGACGAAGCCATCGTGGAATTGAGCGTGGTATCGGACGTCGCTTCGACCAGAACGGACCCGTTCATTCGGTTGTTGACATCGGTTCCGAGCGATGCGCCGAGCGTTGCGGTCGCGGATGTCGTGATGTCGCTGATGGCGAATGCCCCGCCGACGGCGCCGCTCGCCCCCGTCCCGGGTGCCGCCACCGACGTTGCGCTGGTCGAGAACGAGTTGTTGTTAATCGCGCGCACCTTCAGGGTGCTGCCGCTCGTGTTCACCGTGCCGGCAGCAATATGCGCGCCGGTCGCGACGTTTGCGGTCGTCGTCACCGATCCCGTGGAATAGGCCACCGTCGGGACAATCTGCGCACTCGTCGACGCCGCGAGGGCCGAGATGGCGATGGTCGCATCATTGAGCGCCTTGATCTCGAGGTTGCCGCCGGCGTTGACCGTCGCGCCCGAGGCCACGTTGGTCGTGGCAGTGCCGTCGATCTTGCCGACGACCACGCCGGCCGCGACCGGCGTGAGGCTGCCGAGCAAGGTGGAGGCGACCGCCGGATCCGACGCGGTCTCCGTGGCGTGTGCGGAAATGGTCACATCGCCGCGCCCGTTGATGTCGGCATGGCTGTTGATGTTGATGGTCGCCGTGGCGCTCGCCGCGACATAGCCGCCATTGAGCCCGAGCAGCGAGGCGGCAAGCGTCGAGCCGACAAGCGCGAAATCACCGGCCACCGAACCGTTCAGGAAACTCGACACGGCCGTCGAGGTCGCGCTGATCGAGACGATGCCGCCGGTAATCTTGCCGTCGACCGTGATCGACGTCGCGGCGGTGGCCTGGCCGGACAGCTTGATGTCGCTCGCCGTTGCCCTCAGCGTCACGTTGCCGTCGGCGTAGGTGGTCCCGCCGAAGTTGACCGACTGGGCCAGGATCTGCGCGCCATTCATGATCTCGATGTTCGGCGCGTCGATGATGACGTTGTTGGCGTTGCCGGTCGAATGGCCGGAGCCATCGAGACGGCGGGCATCGATCATCGCATGCGCAGCGAGCGTGATGGAATGATCGGCCTGGATGAGGTAGTCGGCACCGGCGCTGAGCCCGGCGAGCGCATTCACGATGGAGCTGTTCGACAGCGTCACGCCGGTGTCGCCCTGAGCGGCATCACCCACGACCACGTCGGTCGGGTCGATCAGCAGCGTGCCGGCCTTGCCGTTGTCCGCACTGAGGTCGACCTTGATGCCTTTCCCAATGTCGATGATCCCGTTCGCGCTGAAGTCGACGAGACCGGCATTGCCCGTCTTCGCGCTGGCATCGAACCTGGCGCCGCCCGCGACGGTCAGGTTCTGCGCCGCCTTCAGGCGGATCTCTCCGGCATTGCCGTTTGCGCTTGCGATGTTGAGATTGGCCTTCTTGCCGACATCGATGTTGTTGCCGGCCTGAACCGTGATGTTGCTCGGCGTCGCGCTCTTGCTTTGCGCGGTGAGACGCCCGTTGACCCTGGCATTGTTGACGGCGCCGATATGGATCGAGCCGTTGCTCACGGTAATCGCGCTGGCGCTGCGCAGGCCCTTGGAGTTGACGGAGGCTGCGAACTTCGCGGCGTGGTCGAGATTGGCGATGTCGCGCTGGGTGGCGCCGCCGACAAAGACGTTCTGCCCGGTCAGGCGCACGCCGTCGATCGCGTTGATGCGGCCATAGATACGGATGTTGCCGTCGGGCGAGACCGGAAACGACCCGGCCATCAGGTTGCCGACCGCCGACTGGTTGATCGCCCCGCCCGCGCCAATCAGGCTGTCGGTGAACTCGCGCGTCGGCGTCGAGACGTTGAGGCTGCCGACATTCACCGTGCCGCTGCGGCCGACCACGAACCCCTTGGGGTCGGCGAAATAGACGTTACCGCCGATCGCGCCGTTCATGTAGGAGTTCAGCGTGCCATTGACGTAGACCGGGGCGTCGCGAACGATGTTGACGAGGTTCTGCGTGCCGGTCGGCAGCTGCAGATTGACGGTGTTGCCCTGCCCGACGCTGAACTGCGAGAACGAGTTGAAGGCGTTGTTGCCCGAAATCGTCGACGTCGTGACGTTGGTCACGCTGCCGGAGGTTTGCAAGGACGTGCCCGTGCGCCCATCCGGGGTGATGACGTTCGCCGTCTGTGCCTGCAGGCGGACGCTGAACACCGGCAGGAAGACCATCTGCATCGCGCAGAGCAGCGACATCGAACGGAAGCGTGCCAGCCCCCGCAGCGTCGTCAGCCCGTCGTTGTGTCGCGTCGCAGATGGTCCGCGCATGTCATATCCTCTTCATCGGCATTGGCGCCGATCCACAACCGGGTGGGAGAATGTCGTGAGGTCGTCCGGCATCAGAACTGGCCGGGCGGCAGCTTGAAGATGTCGGGGCTCTTGGCGTCGGCCACGTAGAACAGCAGCAGGCTGGTCGGGGTCAGCACACGCTGGTTGTTCTCCTTGTTCTCGAACGTGCCCTGCAGAAGCAGGATCACCGAGCGATCCTTGGCGTCGCTGCCACGGAACATCACGATGCCGCCGGCGACGGGCATGTTCATCGCGATCGAATCGGGCTTGAAGCCTTCGCCCATGAAATGGGCGCGCAGGATGTTGGCGTTGGAGAACAGCTTCTCCGGCGTCATCGCCGTGTCGGTCCCTTTCGACCAGACCGCGCCGATCTGGATCAGCGACTTGGACTTGTAGCCGAACACATAAGAGAGCTCGGCAGTCCCGCCGTTCGGCAGCAGCTCGGGAACGGAGAGCAGCAGGCTGTGCGTCAGCTCGGACGCGTTGTCCTGCGCCCTGATCGCGTCGGGCTTGGCGCTGAAGTCCTTGGTCATCGCCGCGCGCACGTCGGATTCGTTCATGCCGAATTTGGCGGAGCGGAAGCCGTCGATCGCCTTGGCCGTCTTGTCGTCCGCACCGGCGGTCGGCGTCTCGGTCGCAGCAGCGACCGGCGCACCGGCGGCGGCAGCCGGCGGCGCACCGGCAGCGGCGGCTCTGGGTGCCGGCGCAGCCTTCTGCTTCGGCACTACTCCCTGAGCCGCGAGCGGCCCGGCTGCAACTGAGGTCAGCAGGCCCACGAGGGCCGGAAGAAGATAGATTTTGCGCATCGACAACCTTCGAAACAAACCTGAAACAACGCTTCAAAAAATCAGCCGCTCAGAAATCGACTTCTCCGAACCGTCGTCTCAACGAGACGGAAAATGTTGCAACGCCACAATGCGTTGCAGATCGTCACGGAGCAGACAAAGCTCGAAACAGCGACTCTTTGGCGGGGTAGGAATACGGTATCGGACTGCCGAATGCTGCGAATGAACATTCATAAGCGCATTTTTTCATCAATTGTGGACACCGCCCTTTCGCGTTAAGCATCCGGTTGGGACAGACCATCGTGCAAAGAATTCCATGACCGAACGGCCTTCCGCGTTCGCGCTCGATCGCCGCGGCTTCATTCGCCTCGCAGGCACAACCGCTGCAGGCTGGATTGCGCTCGGCGCAACGTCAGATCGCATGCGGATCGTTGCCTCGCTGACGGGATTGCCGCTCGACGACGAACTGACCAGACGGAGCATGACCGACAGCCCGACCTCCCGCCTGGGTGGTCTCATCGTCGGCTTGAGACAGCGAGGCTGGGTCGAGGGCGTCAACTTCCGCCTCGAACTTCGTTCGACCTTCGGCGGACCGGACAAGCTCAAGACCGCGGTCCAGGAGTTGCTCGAGCTCAAGCCGGACGTGATCCTGACCGGCTCGACCATCGAAACCGCCGCAGTCTTTGCCGCCACCAAAACCATCCCGATCGTTTTCGCGACCGCCAACGATCCGGTCGGCAACGGCTTCGTCGAAAGCCTCGCGCATCCCGGCGGCAACGTCACCGGCTTCACCAACAGCACCGCCGAAATGGGCGGCAAATGGCTTCAGCTCATCCGCGAGGCGGTGCCGGATCTCGCGCGCGTCGGCGTCCTCTTCAACCCGACGACCACGCCTCGCGCCGGGCGCTTCTTCCTCGACTCGATCGAGCGGGAGGCCGCGACCTCAGGGGTGTCCGTGACCCCCGCGCCCGTCAACGCGCCAACGGACATCGACGAAACCATCAGGCGCTTTTCCGAACCGCCCAAGGCGGCGCTGGTTGCGCTGGTCGACAGCTTCCTCGTGGTCCACCGTCAGGCGGTCGTGGCGGCGGCGGCCAAGCATCGCGTCCCCACGATCTATCCGTTCCATTATTTCATGGATGCGGGCGGACTGATGAGCTACGGGCCGACGCTGGAGGTGCGCTCGGCCGATTACGTCGATCTCATCCTGCGCGGCACCAAGGCCGGGGATCTTCCGGTGCAATCGCCGCGGAAATACGAACTCCTGATCAACCGCACGGTCGCCCGCTCGCTCGGATTGAACATTCCCTTCACGCTGCTGGCGCGCGCCGACGAGATCCGCGAGTGAACGAGGCGATCGACCAGGGACATTTGCGGACGCCCCCGGGCCGGTTGTTCCGAAAATATCTCTACTCGATCGTCGCCCTCGCCTTTGCCGCGCTCGCCATCAACACCGGCTTCGACGTCTGGTTCTCCTATCGCGAGCAGAAGCAGCTTCTCGCGGCGACCCAGCGCGAGCAGGCAGCAAGCGCGGCCATCCAGATCGGCCAGTTCATCGGCCAGATCGAAAGCCAGATCAGATGGCTCTCGCGGCTGCCTCCGGAGCTGTCGAGCAACGAAGACGACCGCCTGAACGCCATCCGGCTCCTGCGCCTCTCGCCGGCGATCGCGGAAATTGCCGAGCTCGATTCGCAGGGCCGCGAGCAGGTGCGCGTGTCGCGCCGCGTCGCGGACAGGGTCGGCAGCAAGGCCGATCTCTCGGCCTCGCCGGCCTTCCGCGGTGCCAATGAAAGCCGGGCCTATTACGGGCCAGTGTACTTCCTCGGCGACACCGAGCCGTTCATGACGCTCGCCACGCGCGGGACCGGGCGGAATCCCAATGTGATCGTGGCCGACGTCAATCTGCGCTTCATCTGGGACCTCGTCGCCGGGATCAGGGTCGGCAACACCGGCAAGGCCTATGTGGTCGACCGCATGGGAGTCCTGATCGCGCATCCCGATCTGTGGCCGGCGCTGCAACGGACCGATCTCTCCGGGCATGCCGACGTGCGCGCCGCACTCGACGGCGTGGGGCCGCCTTCGGGCGGCCTGGTCAAGGGGGATCTGTCAGGCCAGCGCGTGCTCTCGACCTATGCGACGGTCCCCTCGCTCGGCTGGCTGGTGTTCGTCGAGCTTCCGCTCAGCGAGGCCTACGCTCCGATCTATGCATCGATCGGACGCGCGACGTTTCTCCTGGTCGTCCTGCTCGCCTGCGCGATCCTGGTGTCCCTCTGGCTGAGCCGGCGCATGACCGTGCCGATCCAGATCCTGACGCAGGGCGCGCGGCGGATCGGCAGCGGCGATCTCGGCCTGCGGCTCGCGATCAAGACCGGCGACGAGCTGGAAGCGCTCGGCGACCAGTTCAACCGGATGGCCGCTCACTTGCGCGACTCCTATGCGACGCTCGAGCGCAAGGTCGTCGAGCGGACCGCCGAACTCGAAAAGACCCGCGATCAGGCCCTGGCCGAGCATGACGCGGCCGGCCGAGCGCGCGCGCAGGGCCGCCGTGCTGGCCAACGAGACCAAGTCGCGCTTCCTCGCCGTCGTCAGCCACGAACTGCGCACGCCGCTGAACGGCGTCATGGGCGTGCTGCAGCTGCTCGACGACGGCAGCCTCGGCGAGGCCCAGCGCCGCCACCTCGCGACCGCGGAGGCATCGGGCGAAACGCTGATCGCGCTGGTCGATGCCATCCTGGAATATGCCCGCCTCGAGGCCAGCACCGAAACGCTGGAGACGCGCGACTTCCGCCTTCACCAGCTGATCGAGACCGCCGCGGAGCTGATGTGTCCGCAAGCCTTCGGCAAGGGCCTGACCTTCGACCTCGCCTGCGATGCGACGGTCGACACATCGGTGCACGGCGATCCGGTCAGGCTCAACCGCATCCTGCTCAATCTGATCGGCAATGCCATCAAGTTCACCCCGCACGGCGGAATTGCGCTCGCGGCGGCCGCCGAGCAACGCGACGATCATGTCCTGCTGCGCATCACCGTTCGCGATACCGGCATCGGCATTGCGCCCGACATGCACGAGCGCATCTTCGACGATTTCGTCCAGGCCGACGACAGCATCGCGCGGCGGTTCGGCGGCACCGGCCTCGGACTCGCGATCGCGCGCCGGCTCACGCGCCTGATGCGCGGCGAGCTGACGGTGGAGAGCACGCCGGGCGCGGGCAGCACGTTCACGCTTCAGGTGCCGCTCGGCCGCGCCGCAAGCGGCGTGGCGCAAGGCGCGGTCCCGCCGCCGTCGCGGCAGCTCCGCGTGCTGCTGGTCGACGACGATCCCGTCAATTGCGAGGTCGGCGAAGCCATTCTGAACCGGCTCGGCCATCGCGCGACGATCGCGAGAGACGGCGCTTCGGCCATTGCGCTCGCCCGCGATCAGGCGTTCGACATCATCCTGATGGACCTGCACATGCCCGACATGGACGGCGTCGAGGCGGCGTCGCGGATCGGCAAGCTCAATCTGCCGCGGATGCCGCGCATCATCGCCGTGACCGCCGACGTCTCCTCCAGCGCCCGCGAGCGGCTCGCAGGTGCCGGCATCGCCAAGGTCGTCAGCAAGCCGATCCTGATCAACGCGCTGCGCGAGGCGATCGAGGACGCCCCGGATGAGCCGGCCGCCGCGCAACTCGCTGCAGGCGCATTGATCGACCGGCATTTCCTCGACGACCAGCGCGAGCTGCTCGGCCCCGCGCAAATCGAAAAGCTCCATCATTTGCTGGGGGAGACCAGCGGCAAGCTGATCGCAGAAATCGCCAAAGCCGCCGCGGCCGGCGATCACGCGCAGTTGGCGCGGCTCACGCACCAGCTCGGCAGCGCCGCCGGCGCGCTCGGCCTCGTCCGCCTGTTCGAGCGCAGCCGCGAGATCGAGCTGGCGGCGCCCTCGATGTCGCCACCCGAATGCCAAAGCGCCGCGCGCGATCTCGCCGCACTTCGTGAGGCGTCGATGAGCGCGCTCGACGATCTGCTTCGGCCCGCCGAGCAGCGGTCGGTTACTGCACGCCCGCCTCCTCCTCGCGCGCAAACCGCTCCACCAGAAAATCGATGAACAGCCGCACCTTCACCGACAGATGCCGCGTCGGCGGATAGACCGCGTACAGCGCGAGCGGCGGTGCAGAATAGTCGTCCAGCACCGTACGCAGCTCGCCTCTCCTTAAAGCGTCCGCCGCGATGAACTCCGGCAGCAGCGCCAGCCCCCTGCCCTTGATCGCGACGTCGCGCAGCACTTCGGCATTGTTGACGCAGAGCGACCAGGCCGGCTGGATCCAGTGATCGCCGTCGCTGCCTGTGAGCTTCCACTGGTTGCCGGTGAGCAGGAAGCCATAGGTCAGCGAAGCGTGCTCACGCAGATCCTGCGGATGCTTTGGCGTGCCGTGACAAGCGAGATAATCCGGCGAGGCGCAGATCATGCGCGCCACCGGCATGATTTTTCGTGCGATCAAACTCGAAGATTCCAATTCCGCGATCCGCAACGTCACGTCAAAGCCGTCCTGCACGGGATCGAGCAGATCGTCGCTGAGCACGATCTGGAGCTGAAGCTCGCCATAGCGCGCCATGAAATCGGCCAGCACCGGTCCAAGCCGCATGGTGCCGAACGACATCGGCGCGTTGACCCGCAGCAATCCCCGCGGCGCCGACTGGGCCTGCGCCACCGCCTGGTCGGCGGCCTCGATCTCCGAGAGGATCACGACCGCGCGCTCGAAGTAGCGCTGGCCGTTCTCGGTCGGGCTGGCGTGGCGGGTGGTCCGGTTCAGGAGCTGGACGCCGAGGCTCTCTTCGAGGTCGGCGATGTATTTGCTGATCGCCGAGCGCGACAGCCGCAGCTGCCGGCCGGCTTCCGCAAAACTGCCGCTTTCGACCACCTTCACGAAGGCCCGGAGGCTGGCGACCTTATCCAAGGGCCGGCCCCGGCGATTGTTTCCAAATCGTAGACATAGACGTCATATTTGCATGGATTGTCTCCAATCCAAAGCGGAACGATATTTCCACCCAGAGCAAGACCGCTCCCCGACTTCTGGAGGACGACAATGTCTGGACTGCACCACGTCACCGCGATCGCCGGCGATCCCATCCGCAATTTCCGCTTCTACACCCGGGATCTCGGCCTGCGCTTCGTCAAGAAGACGGTCAATTTCGACGATCCCGGCACTTACCACTTCTATTACGGCGACGAGACCGGCCGCCCCGGCACGATCCTAACCTTCTTCCCCTGGGCCGGCGTGCCGGCCGGCCGCCGCGGCGTCGGCGAGACCCATCAGACCGCCTTCCGCGTGCCGCAGCGCTCGCTCGGCTACTGGACGCAGCGCTTCACCGAGAAGGGCATCG
Organism: Bradyrhizobium sp. S3.7.6; assembly: GCF_054061875.1. Taxonomy (NCBI): domain Bacteria; kingdom Pseudomonadati; phylum Pseudomonadota; class Alphaproteobacteria; order Hyphomicrobiales; family Nitrobacteraceae; genus Bradyrhizobium; species Bradyrhizobium sp. S3.7.6. Next base: position 6,905,321 of record NZ_JBSSEQ010000001.1, read on the forward strand.
CCTACGAGGCGCTGGAGAAGCGTTTTGGCGAGTCCGTCCTGCCGTTCACCGACCCTGACGGCATGGCGCTCGCGCTTGTGGGTGTCCCCGGTGCCGAGGACGAGCCCGGCTGGAGCAATGGCGACGTCCCGGCCGAGCACGCGATCCGCGGCTTCCATGGCGTGACCTTGCTGCTCGACAGCGCGGCGAAGACGGCTTCCGTGCTCACCGACGTGTTCGGCTTCAAGGAGACCGGACGCGAGGGCTCGGTGATCCGCTTCAAGGCGCCGGGCGATGCCGAAGGTAGCGTCGTCGACATCTACGAGGCCAAGGGCTTCTTGCGCGGACATCAGGGCGGCGGCTCCGTCCATCACATCGCCTTCCGCGCGGCCGATGACGCCGAGCAGGGCCGGATGGCGCAAAAGCTCGTGAGCAATCACGGCCTGCATCCGACCGAGCAGAGGGACCGCAACTACTTCCGCTCGATCTACTTCCGCGAACCAGGCGGGGTGCTGTTCGAAATCGCGACCGATATCCCCGGCTTCGCCGTCGATGAGCCCGTAGCAACCCTGGGACGTGATCTGAAGCTGCCGAGTTTCCTCGAAGCGCAGCGCAAGCAGATCGAAAATGTTCTGCCGAGCCTGGAAGAAAGCGCGTCATGACCGAGAGCACATTCATCCATCGTTTCGAGCCCGCGACCAACGCGGGCTCCCCTCCGCTGCTGCTGCTGCACGGCACCGGCGGTGATGAGAACGACCTGCTCGGGCTCGGCAAGATGATCTCGCCCGGCTCCGCGCTGCTCTCGCCGCGTGGCCGCGTGCTCGAGCACGGCATGCCGCGCTTCTTCCGCCGTCTCGCCGAGGGCGTGTTCGACGAGGACGACGTGCGCCGGCGCGCGCTGGAGCTCGGCGACTTCATCGCGGATGCGCGGAAGCAATACGGCATCGCCGCGCCTGTTGCGGTCGGCTTCTCCAACGGCGCCAACATCGCAGCCGCGCTGTTGCTGCTGAAGCCGGACGTCCTGGCCGGCGCGATCCTGCTGCGTGCCATGGTGCCGCTGTCGGATCCGCCGAAGGCGGAGCTTGGCGGCAAGCCGATTCTGCTGCTGTCCGGGCAGGCTGATCCGATCGTGCCAGCGAGCAATTCGGCAAAGCTTGCGGCGCTGTTGTCGGAAGCCGGCGCGCGTGTCGACCACAAGGTCCTGCCGGCAGGCCATCAATTGTCGCAGGCCGACGTGACGCTGGCCCGCAACTGGATCGGCAGCGTCGACGCCAAAGCGGCATGAACCAACGAGCGGCGCATCGTTTCACGAACGGTGTGCCGCCAATTCGCCTTGCGAACCGTCAGGCAGATTTTCGAAGCGGTTGATTCTTCGGTTGCGGTCTCGCCGCGCGGCCAATGGCGGCGATCGCCTCCATCTCGTCGACGAGGCCGGACCGATCGATATCGACTTTCATGGCCTCGCCGAGCAGACGGGCTGCCATCCTGAATTGCGGCTCCGCAATCAATCGGTTCACCGCCGCTGCAATTTCCGCTTCGGAGGCGGTTGGAGGCAATTGAAGCCCTGCCCCCTTCGCTTCGACGCGCGCGGCATTGGCAGCCTGGTCCCGACCCATCGGCAGGATGAGCAGCGGCAGTCCGTTGATGAGTGAACGCGTGGTCGTTCCGTGACCGCCTTGCGAGATCACCACGGAAACATCCTTCATGACGAGGTCATGGGGAGCGCCCCGGACCAAATGCACATTGTTCGGAGCCCTGAGATCGGCGACGTCGACATTGGGACCGGCTGTTGCAAGGGCATCGATCTCGACCGCCTCCATCGCTGTGATAATGCGCTGAAACAGTTCGCGCTGACCTTGCGCACCCGTGCTGCATGCGATCAGCCCGCGAGGACGACCCGACTGAGCCGACCATGGCGCTCGCCACGCCTCCATCTGCGAAGACTTGGACCAATTCGGTACATCGAGCAGCGGTCCGACGTAGCGAAAATTGTCGGGCAGCGAGTCAGCGTGAAAGTCGAACGCTCGACTGGTCGCGAGCAAAAGCCGGTTGGCCCGATCGAACAGATCGTAGACATCTGCCAGAAGCGGAAGACCCAGATCAGCACGCGCGCGGTTGAGACTTGGCAGAAACAGATTGAGTGTTTCGGCCAGCCTGGCATTGGCGGCGTCGACTTCGGCGCGCTCTTCCGGCGTTTTCGGTTGGCTCAACCCGCTGACAGCCGGCGGCATTCCCGGCAGGGGCCGAATGCTGACATGAGGGGACAGCAGAGCGAAAGGCACGCCTGACGCCTCCGCCCCGAGCGCAGCACCAAACAGCACGTCAAGCACGAGAACGGCATCCGTCGGCATACGGCCGATCTCATCCCGGACATCGGCCGCATAGAGCGCGGCAGGATCAAAGACGGCCTGGCGTAGAAAGTCTTTCACATCCGAGACGTCCACCGGATCCGCAGCCTTTCCGGTCGGGGCGCGGCGCCATGCTACAAATGCAAAGCCGGAGGCCTCGACTTCAGCGCGCATCGCCGGATCCGCCATCACCCGGATATGATGTCCATTCCGGTGCAGCCTCCGCGCCGCAGTCAGCAGCGGGCTCAAATTCCCGAGGGTTCCCCACGACGCCAGCAGAAAATTATAAGACATCGTAGAACCCTTTCGTCACGGTTGCGAATGCGCTGTCGCAAGCCATCCTGCGCGACCCAATGCAGGCTTCCGGACGGACGCGTGGCCGCGCTTGTGTCCGCGCGGCCACGCCAAGAATGAAGCGGCGCGCGCTACCGAACGATGTCTCCCCGGAGGGAGATGGTTACAGCTGTAAGGAGAGGAAGGCCGCTTATGGGCCAAGCGGACATTTGAGCTGATGGCCAGGTTCGCTAAGCGGCAAAAGCGGTCCAACAGTTCAGGACGCGGATTTGTCCGCTAAGGGCCACATCCGGACATCTAGGATGTTGCCGCTCCCCGAGAACTGTTATTGTTGAGCGGTCTTGCGTCTAGGGGATGATGATTGTGTCTCCAGCAGAACTGTCGAGCAGCGAGGCGGAACTCCGGTCGTTCATTTCGGTCGCGATCCCAACCTTTCGACGTCCTTTTGGGCTGCAACGCGCGATCGAAAGCGTGCTGCAGCAGGACTTCTCCGATTGGGAAATGGTGATCAGCGACGACGAAGGGTTAGTGGGCGAGAGTTGTCGCCTCTTGTCCGAATATGTCAGCACAGAACCGCGCATCCGAGTCGTCGAGAACCGCAGAGGCCGTGGTCAGGTCGAGAACACGAACAATGCGATGCTTGCGTGTCGCGGTCCCTGGATCAAATTGTTGCATGACGACGACTGGCTCGCGCCAGGGGCGCTTACGTCTTTCGCGAGACTTGCGTTGGCCTACCCCGCCGCGGCAGTCATCACCTCCACAAGCCATCTGGTGCAAGACAAAGGCATAAAGTACCGGCAAGGGGGTGAGATTTACGTGTATTCGGGCCAACAGTGCCTGACTGATCTCTATTTGGTGGGCAAAACGCGGTCGCTCGGAATTGTCCCATCGACGCTGTTGGTCAATAGCAACGTCGTCAAAGCCGGCTGCCTGATGCGAAACTACAAGTCGATAAGTTGGGGGGTCGACCAACTGTTCTTCATTGATCTGGCCTGCCATGGTGACATGGTAGCGATAGACGATGGTCTTATCTTTTACGACATGACCAACCACCCCTGCATCACGGCAGACGGGTCGTTCACTCACATTGACCAAGAGACAGTCGATCTCAAACGCCTCACTTGGAGCCTTTTGGAAGATAAAGGAGAACTTCCCGATCCTGAAACGGTCGTGCGTGCGTTGCGGGTTGCTCGACTACGCGGACGGATCGGCCGGCAGCCACTCGGCGCAACGATCCGTGACGCAATCCAAATCCTGCGCCCCTCGGTCCTGATGGCTCTCAACAAGATCATCCGTGCTCGGGCGCGCGCGCCGGGTGCAATTTAATTCATCCTTTCTGCGGGAACGCTCTGATCTGATAGCGCAGCTAACTGACCGCCGCTCGAAATGGCAAGGTCCGCTATGGGTCAAAAGCCGACACCGCGCCAACGCCCAAACACGTCAGCTTAGGGTCACAAGCCGAAATCAGCATCGAGCAACGCCACGTCTGCGAAGGGCCACAAGCCGACATTGCATACTGCGCCGTTGATGGGAATTGGAATGAGACCAGTATTTCCCGGCAACCGCAGCACTCATGGGGGGAGACCCATGATGGGGCAAGCTCGCGCTATCCTTTCGAGGTGTTCCGGCCTGTAAAATCGAGCGAGCTTTGGAACGAGTGTGGAGACGCGCAGAGCCGGCCTCGCTTCCACCAGGCGTGCACCGATCATCCGGGCTTCCTCGACCCTTCCAGACATCGCGTGGCATGCCGCCAGAATAAATTGTGCGTTGAGATAGTTGGGCCGATGCAGCACAGCCGACTTGGCCCATGATGACCCGTCCTCGTATCGATCCGTCAAGAAATGCGCAAACGCTATGCCGGTCTGCAGCAGAAAAAGAAACGGATCCATCGGGCTTAGACGCCCCCCGGCGTGGAACTGCTTGAGCGCCGCCTCTATGTCACCGCGCCGTATGTGTTCCCAGCCGATCGTATACCGTGCAACAGCCAGGTTCGGGTTAAGCTCATGAGCTCGGGAGACGAGGGCCACGCCATCGTCGATCTCATATAGTACGGCGCCAATTGCCTGCCCGGCTCTCACGAGTACGGTTGGATCATCCTTATCGAGCTCGATCGCACGCCTTGCCAACCGTCGGGTGTCGTTCAGTTCCTGATCCGCGTCGATCGTCCAGCCGAAGATCTTTCGTTGCAGATAGCAATAAGCACCAAGCGCGTATGCTGAGGCCAATCCGGGATCGATCTCGACAGCAAGCCGGATCAGTCTGAGGGCTTCAATGTTTTGTTCGCGGGTGAATTCATAGAAGCTCGAGAGTGCACGCAGATAGTAATCGTAGGCCTGAAGATTTTCGGTTGGCTTGCGCTTTGCGCGCTCTATCTCGGCGCGCTCCAATTGAGGAAAGAGTGCGCTAATCACGCTACTCGTCACTTGGTCCTGCAGATCGAAGATATCTTTGAGCTGGCTGTCGAACCGGTCCGCCCAAAGATGAGCACCCGTCGTGGCCTCGATCAACTGCCCGGCAATGCGAACCCGATCGCCGGATTTGCGCACACTGCCTTCGAGCACATACCGAACGCCCAGCTCGCGCCCGACCTGCCTGATGTCGATAGCCTTGCCTTTGTAGGTAAAAGTGGACTGTCGCGCGATGACGAACAGCGATTTGGACCGTGAAAGGCCGGTGATGATGTCCTCGACCATGCCGTCGGCGAAATACTCCTGCTCTGGATCGGAGCTCAGGTTGGTGAATGGCAGAACGGCCAGCGACGGTTTGTCGGGAAGTGTGAGGGTGGGTTTAGCCGTCTCCCTCTGGATTTCTGTGACTGCCACAGTGGGGGCGCCGTCAGCCTCCTGCACCATACCGATAAAGCGATAGCCCTTTCTTGGCAGCGTCTTGATCAACCGCTGTTTCTCCCCGGAATCGCCAATTGCGGACCGAGCGGCATTCAGGCGGGTCGTCAGCGCGGCATCCGATACGCACCGCCCCTTCCAAATGGTTGTGATGAGCTCATCCTTGCAAACTACGCGCTCGCGGTTGCGGATGAGGTAATCCAGAAAGTCAAACGTCTGTGGCGCCAGGGCAACGACGTTTGTGTCGCGGTACAGCTCGCGGCGGCCGGAATCCAGTTCGTAGTCTTCGAAGAGATAGCGCAAGACGCGAAATCCCTTGGACGGTCTCCGGTCAGGCCCGGCAACCACTTGGAAAATAAAGAATAAGCTGTCCGTAAGGAAAATGTAAGCAGCAGATCAAGCGCGCTGGGCCGGATTTTGGCAGCATGCCAGGGTGGAAACAAGGTGCCCGAGGATGCTGCGATGAGCATGATTTATCAGACAACGGGCTTGGTCCAGACGACGGACTCTCAGCGACGCAATGTCAGCGTTTTCAGGAATTGCTGGAACGCTTTTCAAGAGTGGCGGAAATGGGAGCGGCTGAGGCGCGATCTTTGCAACCTGAGTGATCAGGAGCTGAAGGATATCGGGATTACGTATGGCGAGATCGACTACGTGGCCTCGAACCGACATACTGACCCGCGAGGCATCCGATCGGTCGGATGATGACGGCCTCCGGCAGCGGTGGACGGAACGTCGGAAATTGGTCGACGCGAGCCGCTTAGCGGCAGGGATACCGGCTTGCGCTTAGGGTCAAAGGCCGACACCGCGCCAACGCCCCAACACGCCAGCTTGGGGTCACAAGCCGAAATCAGCATCGAGCAACGCCACGTCTGCGAAGGGCCACAAGCGGACCTTGGCCAGCATCACTCGATCACCTCAGATTGCTTAGTTGGCTGCGCGCACAACGGCCGGTGGCTGCCATGAGCCCCCACCGGCCGGCAGGATCGAAGGCGCCGTTGTCTTCGGCCAATGTAAACGCATCACGAGGTAGATTTCGTCATTCGGCGCCGGCAACCAATTGGATTCCTTGTCGACGCCGGGCGAATCTTTTTGGATATACAACGTGAGAGAGCCGTCGGCATTCTTCTTCATGTCCGGCAGCATCGGCGAGTTGATCAGGTAGCGGTTGATCGGATTCTCGATCAGCAATTGGCTCTTGCCATCATACATCGTCACCGACCAGAAAGCCTCTACCGGCGGGAATTGTCCGGCGGAAAAAGTGATTGTGTACTTGTACTTGGAACCATCGAGCACCTCGCCATCAGCAAGCGCCTTCGTCATTGGATAGACGGCCTCGATTGCGTCGTTGCCATAGATGCCGCCCTTGGCTGCGGCAGCGCGCTTCAGCCAGTCGCCGCTGTAGAATTGCCGGTCTCCGAACAGCGATCCGATTTTCCAGCCATTTACGTCTTTCTGTCCACTAGCAAGATACTTTTCAACTTTCTCTTCGCCGTCCTTCATCCCCAGCCCGATTTCAATCTTGTGGGTCAGCGGAAGATCCTTGAAGTCGAAGGTCTTTCCGGGGCCGACGCCGATGCGCGTGAGCTTGGCGCGGATTTCCTTTTCCTCCGGCCCGGCCGGCGCAAATTGGAGAGCGAAGTCGAGATACTCGAAGAAGTTCTTCTTCACCAACTCCGCATTAGCCTTGGGAAAGTCGACGGCCGCTGCGGCGGGGGGCGCGGGCTGCTTGAGATAGGCCGACAGGGGCTGCACCTTATAGCCGGCCTGGACCTTCTCAACGTTCGGCATATCTGCCGGATGGAAGAGCTGGGTGCGGTAGGCGGCGGCGGAAAATTGTGTCGAGGAGCGAAACATCTTCTTGATGCCAGGCGGAGTGGCACCCTGCCAGTTCGGCCCAACCACCATATAATCTCCGGCCTCGCTTCCGGTCGCGCGGCTACCGATATATCCGTAATTGAACGTGTTGCCGTCGCAAAGCATCACTGAATAGTAGCGACTCTTGTCAACAGCCGGCACGGAAAGAACGATCGGCTCGGCGCGCAGATCGAGCCATAACAGCGAATAGGGCGTGTCGCTATTGGGAGTTGTTACGGCCATGTCTTTGTATGTATAGACACGCGCCTCGTTTTTGATCTGGTTGAACGGCGCCTTGAATTGCCCAGAGTTCCTGTCGACGGCATATTCGTACATGACGGCGTAGTTCATCACGATCGGCAGCCCGTAGATGAAGCCTTCCTCGGCGATGGCCTTGGCCTCGCGGATGTCAGGCCATTCCGCCTGCGACACACTTGGCGTCAGTGCGAATATCGAGCCCGTCAGAGCGGCGGCCAATACACTTGATCGAATGTTCATGTGAACCACCCACGCGCGAAAGGGCGCCAAATAGACACCCGGGAAGCTGGGTCATCATTTCACGAAATAGTCTCAGCGGACTACGGAAAAACGAACAGCTTGCAGCTGTCAGGCCAAATCGCGCTGAACTACAATCGAAATCCGATTTCATGAGCATTTTCCAATACGTTGATGCTCATTCGTTCGGAAAATGTCCGCTTCGGGTCAAAAGCCGACACCGCGCCAATGCCCCAACACGCCAGCTTGGGGTCACAAGCCGAAATCTGCATCGAGCAACGCCACGTCTGCGAAGGGCCAAGAGCGGCCGTCGCACGCCAGCCCATGAATAAGAGAGGTCGCCTCGCGAACGACCTCTCCTTCATGTCCGGCAATGTATCTTATTTGCGATCAGCTTTTTTGAACGGCGGCCGCGGCTTTGCGTATCACGTCGATAACCACATTTGGCTGGGAGAGCATCGGCACGTGGCTGCTCGCCACTTCGGTGACCGTCGCTCCCATGCGCTTCGACACCCAGCGTTGCAGATCCGGATGCACGGTATGGTCTTGCGTGGCCAGAATGTACCAGCTCGGCTTCGACCGCCACGCGATCTTGTCGGCGCTGAGCTTCTGTTGCTGGAACAGATTGTAGACGGGCGCATATTGGGTGGCCCAAACCAGCTTCTGGTCTTCCGCGGAGAGGTCTCCTGCGAAGAACTCGGTGCCGCTCGGAAGCATCCAGGCACGCCCATCGGCGACCTCGACGCGTGAGAAGATATCCGACGGATACTTGTCGAGCTGGTCCTGTACGGTCTCGCCGGCATCCGGAGCGACCGCTGCAATGTAGACGAGACCGACCACGCGTTCATCGGTGCCCGAGCCCGTGATGGTGGCGCCGCCATACGAATGGCCGACGAGAAGGACCGGGCTGCCAACACGATTGAGTGTGCGCCTCACCGTCGCCAGGTCCTCCTCAAAGGAGTCCAGGCCATATTGAACGGCGATCACTTCGTACCCGTCGGCCTGCAATGCTGGAATGACTTTGCTGAAACAGGAGCCATCGGCCCAAATGCCGTGACAGAAAACGATCGTTGGCTTGATTTGCGCAGACATACTGCTTTTCCTTTTTTGCACGAGCTTCAGCGATGAAGGGCATTGGAAGACCAACTCGGTTGTCGGGGCCCCCATTGCGAAAGTCAGACTATTCGTTCATAAATGGCCGATTAGCCGTCTTTCGTTCGGTTCTTTCGCGATCCAAAGTCCTGAATGACAACGATTCTAGAAAGAACGGCCGGTCTGCTGGCCTTCGTGCGGACGGTTGACGCGGGTTCTTTCGCCGGCGCCGCACGATCGATCGGCGCCAGCCCCTCGGCGGTATCGAAAAGCGTTTCGCGCCTCGAACAACGCCTCGGCGTGCGCTTGCTGCAGCGCTCAACGCGCACACTCAGCCCAACGTCCGAAGGCGCCGCTTACTACGAGCACGTCGCTCCCCATCTGCGCGCGATAGAGGAAGCCGACGACGTCGTGCAGGTTCCGGGAAACGTCCGTGGCGTGCTTCGGGTCACTGTGCCGAGTACATTTGGACGCCCGTTGATTTCCGCATGGGCGGGCTCGTTCCTGGAGCGCTATCCGGACATCAAGCTTGATCTCAGCGTCACGGACCGCCGTGTCGATCTCATCCGCGAGGGTTTCGACCTCGCTGTCAGAATTGGCGAATTGGAAGACACAAACCTGATCGGCCGCTCGTTAGGTGTCCTGCAATATGTTCTGGGCGCATCGCCGGAATACCTTCAGCGACGAGGAATCCCGCAGTCGATCGACGATCTCACGCAGCATGCCTGCCTTCGCCATCTGCTTGGTGGCCGGCCGCAAGCATTTACTTTTGCGGACGGCACACGGGTCATCCCCAATGGCCCCTTCGATAGCGACGATGCTCAGTCGTTGATTGAGGCGGTCATAAAAGGCGTTGGCATCACGCAGTTCATGCGCATCGCAATCGAGGACGAGCTCGCCGCCGGGCGATTGAATGTCGTGCTGCCGGGCATACCGATGTTCACCACACCGGTCTACGTCCTGCACGCATTCGGACGACAACTCCCCCTGCGTGCCCGCCTGTTCATCGATTTTCTTGTCGACGCTTTGGGCGTGTCGCGCAATTTGTCACTCTGAACTTTCGGAACTGGCCAGAAACGTGGTCCGACGCGCGAGCAGGGATTTCCGCCTGATCCTCTCGGCCGGCGAAATCTAAAGCGCGGGCAAGCCGGGCGGCGGCTTGCGCATGTTGGTCGCCTGCTCATAGGCGTAGGCCAGACGCAGCAGCTTGTGCTCGCTCCAGGCACGGCCTGCGAAGGTAACGCCGAGCGGATAGTCAGGCGTGTCCTTGTCGTCTGCTCCCGAAATGAAACCGCCCGGCACCATGACGCTGGGATAGCCCGCCTTCGCTGATATCACGCAGCCTGCGGCGCCGGGAAACAGCACCGCGTCGAGCTTGTGCTGGTTCATGTAGGCGTCCATGCCGCGCGTCTTGGCGGAGAGCAGGTCCATGGCCCGTGCCGATTTGTACTCGCGCTCGCTCAGATCGCCCCTGGTCATGTTGGCGGCCAGGAACAGGTCCTGGCCGAACCGCAGCGCCGTCTCCGCGTTCGCCTCGTTGAAGGCCACGATATCGGCCATGGTCTTCATCTCTGTGTTCGTCGCCCAATCGCTGAGGTAGAGGTTGAGATCGCGCTTCAGCTCGTAGAGGAAGACGATCGGCGGCGTCGCCAGATTACCCTTGTTGCGACTTAGGGGATTGCGGTTGAGCACGTTCATGCTCGTGCCCGGCCCGCCGATCCAGCCAGATGTTGGCATGTTGGCACGAACGATGACGGCGCCCAGATCCTCCAGCACCTTGATCGCGTCGGCCATCACCTTGGCCGACCTGGGCGGCAGCTTGCCGTAGTAGCGATCGTTCAGCGGATCGGCCGGGTCGCTCGGCACGCCGATGCGTGCGCCCCTCATCGCGTCGGTTGCGAGGTCGGCGCTGTAGTCGACCGGCCGCCGCTGCCGCTCGGTCGCGGGGTCGAGTGGGTCTTCGGCCGCGAGCACGTTCAATAGCATCGCCGCGTCGCGCACCGTGCGCGTCATCGGCCCTGCAGTGTCCTGGCTGTGCGCGATCGGCACGATCCCGGCCCGACTGACCAGCCCAACAGTCGGCTTCACGGTGACGAGGCCGTTTTGGCTCGCGGGATACAGCAGCGAGCCCGACGTCTCGGTGCCGATCGAGGCTGCGCAGAGGCCGGCCGCTACGGCGACGGCCGAGCCCGCGCTCGATCCGCCCGGCGGCACGACCGGGATGCCGCGATCATCCATCAGCGCCGGCACGTAAGGGTTCTTCACCTGACCGCCGAGCGACGAATAGCCCGCGGGCATGTCGGCCGCGAGAATGTTGGCGAACTCCGTCAGGTTCGCCTTGCCCAGGATCACCGCACCGGCCTTTCGCAGCAGCTTGACGATTGTGGCGTCTCTCCTGGCGCGCGCGCCCTCCAGCGCCAGCGAGCCCGCCGTCGTCGGCTGCTTGTCGCCGGTCGCGATGTTGTCCTTCACCAGGATCGGGATGCCCGCCAGCGGCCGCTTGGCCGACGGCCTGGCGTCGTCCAGCTTGCCCGCGATCCCAAGCGCGTCGGGATTAATCGCGCGCACGGAGTTGAGCGCGGGCCCGTTGCGGTCATAGGCTTCGATGCGCGCGAGATAGGTTTTGGTCAGCGCCGTGGCAGTGACCTGCCCGCTGGCCAGCGCATGAGCGATATCGCTCATCGGCGCATTGTCGAGCTTCAGGGTGATCGGTGCTTCAGCGTTGACGACAGCCGCGGCGATGCCGGCATCGCGGCGGGATGGCTTCTTCATGGCGTGCCTCGCCTGACGGCGCGTCCCGAACCATGACGCCGCGATGATCGTATATTGCCGGTGTTTTGCCCGACGGGTCAACCGCATCGCATGGCTCAGCAAGCCATCGAGCGGACGGTGCAAGCCATTGAAATATCTAACCCCGGCTACTGTGCATGGGGTTGTTTTTCAGGTTTTTGTTTTTGGGGTGCCCAAAAAGATTGACCTCTCCCGATGGGGAGAGGTCAACGTTGCAGCAGGTTCGACCTGATCGAACGGCCCCTACTCCCAGGACCAGGTCGAGAAATCGTTCTCGTATTGCGGGACGTCCTTCCAGACGCCCTTCAGCTTCTTGTTGGTGATGGTGATGAGCTGGGGCTGGTACAGGAAGCCTGCGACCGCGTCGGTGGCCAGCATCCGCTGGGCATCGCCGAGCAGCTTTGCGCGGCCAGCCTCGTCAGGCGTCGACACGATCTGCTTGTAGAGCGCGTTGAAGGCCTCGTTGTTGTAGCCGAGATAGTAGTCCGGCTCGGTGATCTTGACGAGGTCGAACGGCTCGACATGGCTGACGATGGTGAGGTCGAAATTGTGCGGGCCGTTGCCGGCGAACACCTGCGACAGCCACTGCGCCCATTCGACATTCTCGATCTTGGCGATGATGCCGACCTTGGCGAGCTGGGCCGCGAGGATCTCGCCGCCCTGCCGCGCATAGGACGGCGGCGGCAGCTTCAGCGACAGTTCGAGCGGCGTGGTGACCCCGGCTTCCGCCAGCAGCTTCTTCGCCTTCTCGGAATCGTAGGGGTTGATGCCGGTGGTGTCGACGAAGCCGAGCGCGCCGGGCACGTAGAAGCTGCCGATCGGCGTGCCGAAACCATCAGCCGCGCCGTCGACCATCGCCTTGCGGTCGATCGCGGCGAGGATGGCACGGCGCACGCGGACGTCGTCGAGCGGCTTCTTGCGCTCGTTGATGCCGACGATGGTCTTGGCACGGGAGCCGCCGACCATGACGTTGAAGCGCGGATCAGCCTTGAACTGTCCGATGGCGCGCGCAGCCGCAACGCGCGGGAACGCATCGACGTCGCCCGAGAGCAGCGCCGCGGTCTGCGCCGCCGGATCGGAGATGAAGCGGATCGTCACCTTCGACAGCTTGATCGCGGCGGCGTTGCGATAGTCGGCCCATTTGGTCAGGGTGATCGAGGAGCCCTTGGCCCAGGCCCCGAGCTGATAGGGCCCGGTCCCGACCGGCTGCGTGCCGTTGGTGGCTGCACTCTTCGGCTCGACGATCGAACCGCTCGCCTGCCCGAGCAGGAACGGCAGGTTCGGCTCGGAATATTTCACCGTGATCACGACCGTGTCACCGTCGGGCGCGTCGACCTTCTCGAAGGCCTGGAACAGGCTCTTGTCCTTGTTGGTGCTGGTCGCGATCGCGTTGCGCTCGAACGAGAACTTCACCGCCGCGGAATCGAACGGCTCGCCGTTCTGGAATTTGACGCCCTTGCGCAGCTTGAACGTGTATGTCTTCAGGTCGGGCGAGGCGGTCCAGCTCTCCGCCAGCAAGGGCGAGACGGAGCCGTCCTCGTTGATCTTGGTCAGCGTCTCATAGATGTTGTAGAGCGTCACTTCGGCGATCGCGGCCGCGGCGGCGATGGTGGGATCGAGCCCCGGCGGCTCCAGCGCCATCGCCATGACGACGCTGTCCTTCTTGCCCTGCGCCAGCACCGGCAGCGGTGCTGCGACAAGCGCGGCGGCAAATGCGACGATCGATAATTTCCTGAACATGCGTAACTCCCCGGCCTTCTCTTGTCTCAGCCTACGCCAATTCCATGGGGGACACTAACCTTCCATGACCGCGTGCGGCAATGCCATCACCGCCTCCGCCTTGTGGCAGGCGGCGAGATGGGCTTCGCCGACCTTGCGTAGCAAGGGCGGAACCTCGCGGCAATGCTGGTCGGCGAGCGGACAGCGCGCGACATAGGGGCATCCGGCAGCAGTCACCGATTGCGAGGCGATCGCCTGGGCCCCGCGCCGGCGCCGGCCGCCGCCAGCGCGCGCCCGCGGCACGGCATCCAATAGCGCCCGCGTATAGGGATGGGCACAGCGCTCGAACAGGTCCTCCGGCCTGCCCTGCTCGACGATCCGGCCGAGATACATCACCGCGACCTCGTCGCAGAGATAGTCGACCACGGCGAGGTCGTGGCTGATCAGGATGTAGCTCAGGCCGAACTGCTCCTGGAGGTCCTGCATCAAATTGAGCACCTGCGCCTGCACGGAGACGTCGAGCGCGGAAACCGGCTCGTCGGCGACGATCAGCTTCGGCTGGGTGATCAGCGCGCGCGCGATCGCGATGCGCTGGCGCTGGCCGCCGGAAAATTCGTGCGGATATTTGTCCATGTCGGCATCGCGCAGGCCGACCTGCCGCAGCACCGCGGAGACGCGGGCGCGGAACGTGGTGCGGTCGGCATCTTCCAGCACGGTGAGCGGCTCGGCGACGATGCGCGCGATGGTCTGGCGCGGATCGAGCGATCCGTAAGGATCCTGGAACACCATCTGGAAATCGCGGCGCGCACGGCGCAGCTCGTCGGGTGAGATGCGGTTGAGATCTCGCCCGAGCAGCGCGACCTGCCCCGACGTCGGCCGCTCCAGCGCCATCACCACCCGCGCGAAGGTCGACTTGCCCGAACCGGACTCGCCGACGACGCCGAGGCTCTTGCCGGCATCGACCCGCACGCTGACGCCGTTGAGCGCGCGCACCTGGCCCGGCGGGCGGAACAGGCTTTCGCGCGGCAGCGTGTAACGCTGCTCAAGATTCTTGACGTCGAGAAGCGGCGCTGCGGTCATGCGGGCAGCGCTCCGACATTCGCGGCCATGGAGACATCGGTGCGCACACAGCGCACGCCGTGACCGGGACCGACTTCGATCATCGGCGGCAGCGCCACGCGGCACTTGTCCTCGACCAGCGGACAGCGGTCGCCGAACGTGCAGCCGGCAGGCAAGTCCGCAAGTTCGGGCACCGTCCCCGAGATCGTCGTCAGCCGCGTCCCCTTGCGCGCGCCGAGCTTCGGCCGGGCGCGGAACAGGCCCTGCGTGTAGGGATGGCCCATCCGGCGGAACACCTCGTCGGTCGGCCCGCTCTCGACGACCGTGCCGCCATACATCACCATCATGCGTTGCACGTTCTCGGCGATAACGCCGAGATCGTGCGAGATCAGGATCATCGACATGCCGCGCTCCTCGACGAGATCGGCGATGAGGTCGAGGATCTGGCCCTGGATGGTGACGTCGAGCGCCGTGGTCGGTTCGTCCGCGATCAGGAGGTCGGGCTCGCAGGCGAGCGCCATCGCGATGGTGACGCGCTGGCGCTGACCGCCGGAGAACTGATGCGGATAGGCGTCGATCCGCCCTGCGGGATCGGGCAATCCGACGCGGTCGAGCAAGGCGATCGCTTCCTTGCGCGCCTGCGCCGCCGAATATTTCTTGTGACGCCGCAGCGGCTCGGCAACCTGATGCCCGATCGTGTGCATCGGGTTGAGCGCCGTCATCGGCTCCTGGAAGATCATGCTGATGCGGTTGCCGCGCAGCTTGCAATAATCCGCATCCGACAGACCGGCGAGCTCGCTGCCATCAAGCTTGATGCTGCCGGTCACGACAGCACTGTCCGGCAAGAGGCCCATCAGCGACAGCGCCGTCACCGACTTGCCGCAGCCGGATTCGCCGACGAGACCCAGCGTCTCGCCGCGCTTGAGGGCGAAGCTGACGCCGCGCACGGCCTGCGCCGGTCCGCGGCTGGTGTTGAGGCGAACGCCGAGATTGGCGACCTCGATCAGCGGCAGGGTTGAGCGCTCCCCCATCGTCATCGCTCCCGCGCCAGTCGCGGATCGAGCAGATCGCGCAGTCCGTCGCCGAGCAGATTGAGCCCGAGCACCGCGATGGCAATCGCCGCGCCCGGATAGACCGCGAGCATCGGCGACTGGAACAGCAGCGTCTGCGCATCGTTCAGCATCCGCCCCCAGGACGGCTGCGGCGGCTGCGTGCCGAGACCGAGATAGGATAGCGCGGCTTCGGCAAGGATCGCGAGCGCGAACTGGATGGTGACCTGCACGATCAGGATCGACAGGATGTTGGGCAGCACATGCTCGATGGTGATGCGGAATTTGCCCTTGCCCGACGCGCGCGCGGCCAGCACGAATTCGCGCGCCCAGATCGCGTTGGCCGAGCCGCGCGTCAGCCGGGTCAGCGTCGGGATCTGGAAAATTCCGATCGCGATGATCGAGGTCACCATGCCCGGCCCGACGACCGCGGCGAGCATGATCGCGGAGAGCACCGCCGGAAAGGCAAAGGTGAAATCGGAGAAGCGCATGATGATTTCTTCGGTCCAGCCGCGCTTGGCAGAAGCGATCAGGCCGAGGCAAACGCCGAAGGTGAGACCGATACTCACGGCGATGATGCCGACCAGAATGGTCGAGCGCGCGCCCGCGAGTAGCAGCGAGACGATGTCGCGGCCGAAGGAATCGGTGCCGAGCCAGTGCGCCGCCGACGGCGGTCGGAGCTTCGAGGCGATGTCGATCTCATAGGGCGACCACGGCGTCCACACCAGCGACAGTAGCGCCGAGGCGAGTACCAGCAGGCTCAGCGCTCCGCCCAGCACAAAGCTGCGGTGACGCAGCGCGCGGGCCCAGAAGGTGCGGGCCGGCAGCGGACGCGTTGCGATCGGGGCGTCGACCGAAGTGGTCAGGGGCGCGCTCACAAATCGTGGACCTTGATGCGGGGATCGATGAAGGCGTAGAGCACGTCGACCACGAAATTCACGATGACGACCATGGCCGCAAGCAGCATCACGCAATTGCGCACCACGATCAGGTCGCGGTTGGCGATCGACTGGAAGATCAGGCGGCCGAGGCCCGGCAGGTAGAACACGTTCTCGATCACGATGGTGCCGGCGAGCAGATTGGCGAATTGCAGCCCCATCACCGTCATCACGGGGATCATGGCGTTGCGCAGCACGTGGCTCCACAGCACTTCGCGCTTGCCGAGCCCCTTCGCGCGCGCCGTGCGGACGAAATCTTCGCGCAGCACTTCGAGCATCGCCGAGCGCGTGACGCGCGCGAGGATCGCGGCCTGCACCACGGCGAGCGAGACCGCCGGCAGCAGCAGCGACTTGATGCCGAGCCAGATGCCGTCCTCCCAGCCGGGAAAGCCGCCCGCCGAGAGCCATTGCAGCCGCACCGAGAACAGGAGGACCAGCAGGATCGCGAACCAGAAATTCGGCAGCGCGATGCCCACTTGCGTCAACGACATCACGCCGACGTCGCCGAGCTTGTTGTGGTTGGCCGCGGTGTAGATGCCGGCCGAGAGCGCCAGCGTCACCGTGATCAGCATCGACATGATCGCGAGCGGAACGGTCAGCACGAGCCGCTCCGCGATCAGGCTCGCGACCGGCGTGCCATAGACATAGCTGTTGCCGAGATCGCCGACGAGGAGGCCCTTGATCCATTGCAGATAGCGAACCGCCAGCGGCTGGTCGAGCCCGAGCTTGACCGTAAGCGCGCGCACCGCGTCGGCCGAGGCATCCGCGCCCATCAGCATCTGCGCGGCATTGCCAGGCAGCGCATCCAGCACCAGGAAAATGATCACGGATGCGCCGACCAGCGTCGCCAGCAAGGTCAACAGACGTCGAAGAAAGAATACGCTCATGCGCGCTCGGCTTCAGGGCTCATCCGCCGCACGATCAACATGTCCGGGCGCCGGAGGCAAGTCCTTTGCGGCATGTGCCTCACCTCAGCCGGGCCGGCGGGACAGAAGATCGTGCGAGGCCTCGAACAGCGCGCTCACGCGCAGCAATTCGGCATCGGCACGGAAGCGCCCGACGAGTTGAAGCCCGATCGGCAGGCCGTCGCGGCCGAAGCCGCAGGGAAGACTGATCGCGGGGTGCCCGGTCATGTTGAACGGCATGGTCCAGGGGAACCAGTGCGGCCGGACGCTGTCGAAGTGCTTGCCGTCGATCTCGATGGTGCCGAACAGGTCCTGGTCGATCGGCAGCGCGGTGCGGGTGATGGTCGGCATCGCCAAAAGATGCCCGCGCGCAAGCAGGGATTGCACGCGGCGGAACAGCGCGGTGCGCGCGAACATCGCCTCCTGATAGGCGACGCCGCTGACATTGGTCGCGAGCGCGACCTGCTTGACGAAGGCTTCGCTGAGGACGTCGCCATGCTCGGCCACCAGCTTGGCGAAACGCGTACGCCAGACGGTGTGGTTGATGGCGCGCCAGATCGGCTCGATGTCAAACCCCTCGCCGGAGAACTCCTCGAGCTCGGCACCGAGACCGGCCAGCCGGTCGAGGCTCGCCTTGAAGCTGGCCGCGACATCTGACGACACCGGGCGGCCGGGAGGCGACTCGCAGAACAGGATCCTTTGCCCGCGCAGATCGCCGCGCGGCGCGGCGGTGCCGATGAAATCGGGCACGGGCACGCCGATCGACCAGGGATCGCAGGAGTCCTCGCCGGCCATCGCCTGCATCATCAGCGCGGTGTCGGCGACCGTGCGCGTGGTCGGCGTGACATAGGTCTGGTTGCCGAAGGCGTCGAGCGCCTGGCTGTGCGCGATCACGCCGTTGCTCTGCTTCAGCCCCACCACGCCGTTGCAAGCGGCGGGAATTCGCGTCGATCCGCCGCCATCGGTCGCAATCGCAAGCGGCGCGATGCCGCTCGCCACCGCCACGGCCGCGCCGCCACTGGAGCCACCGGAGGACCGCTCCGCACTCCACGCATTGCGGGTGCGGCCGAACAAGGGCGAGTCGGTCAGGCATTTGCTGCCGAATTCGGGCGTCGTGGTCTTGCCGATCAGGATCGCGCCTTCCGCACGGAGCTTTGCCACCGCAACAGCATCCTCGGCCGGCACGTTGTCTTTGTAGGGAACGGCGCCGAACGTGGTCTTCACGCCGCCAGTGTTGACGATGTCCTTGACGGTGACGGGAAGGCCATGCAGCAGGCCAAGCGGCTCGCCCGCCATCACCTTGCGCTCGGCCGCAAGCGCCTGCGTCATCGCCTCGTCGCCGCAGAGCGTGATGAAACAGTTCAGCTCGGGCTGAAGCGCCTCGGCGCGCGCGAGCACGGCACGGGTGATCTCGACGGGCGAAATCTTCTTCGTGGCAACGAGGCCGCGCAGCTTGGTTGCGGACAGCAGGCAGGGATCGCCGTTCATCGTCAAATCATCGCTCCGAAGCCGGCCCTCGTTGGCCCAAGCATTGACAAGGCATTGACAGCGAGAATGACACTTCTGTTAACTCAGCGTCCAATACCATTTTGATGGTCAACCCATACGTTTTCGGTATGCCAATGGATCTTCACCGGCTTCGCTATTTCGTCGCCGTGGCCGAGGCGCGCAGCGTCGGCAAGGCCGCCGAACGGCTGCGGATGGCCCAGCCGCCGCTGTCGGTCCAGATCCGCAAGTTAGAGGCCGAGGTTGGCGCGCCGCTGTTCCGCCGCGGCACGCGCGGCATGGACCTGACCGAAGCGGGCCAGGCCCTGCTGGTGCGCGCCGGCGAGGCGCTGGCGCTCGCGGCCGACGGGGTCGAAGCCGCGCGGGCGGTCGCGGCCGGCAGCCGCGGGCGGATTTCGGTCGGATACATGTTCGTGCTCGCGAACGCCATGCTGCCGCGCCTGATCCCCGAGCTGCGGCGATCCATTCCCGGCGTCGACCTCGACTTCGCCGAGCTCAGCGCCTCGACGCGCGAGGCGCGGCTGCTCGACCGCAGCGTCACCGTCGCGCTGTGCATGCCGGCGATCCACCATCCCGAGATCCAGGTGGCGCGGATTGGCGCGCAGCCGTTCATGCTGGCGATGCTGAAGCGCTCGCCGCTTGCGCGCCTGAGCGCAGTGCCGATGGCGCGACTCCAGGGCCGCCCGCTGATCGCGCTGCCGCCGCCGGAGCAAGACCCCGCCTCCTCCGCGGTCGCAGCCTTGCTGCGGCGGCATCAGATCGTGATGCCGATCGCGAGCCGGGTGGAGACGGTGCATTCGGCGATGAGCCTCGTTCTCGCCGGCGAGGGGCTTGCGATCCTGCCGGCCTGCGCGAAGCTCGGCGCGCCGCAGGGCATCGTGTTCAGGCCGCTGCGGGATGCCGCCGACTCCATCGATATCGCCGTGTGCTGGCGGCGGGATTCGCAGAGCCCGCTGATCCGCACCTTCCTCAAATGCGCCGAGAAGGTCGTCGCACGGCTGTGATGCGCAGCCGCGCTAGACGCCCCACGTGACTTCATGGCTCCACGGCGGATCGGCGCCCGGGCGGGTACAGGTCATGCCGGCGCAATTGGCGGCAAAGGACAGCGCGCGGCGAAGCTCGTCCGCACCGATGTCTTTCAGCTGCTGCCGGCTGATGCGGCCCTGCTTGTGCAGGGCGAACAGGAGCGCAGCCTGAAAACTGTCGCCGGCGCCAATGGTGTCGGCGATCTCGACCTTCGGCGCCTGAACTTCGATCTGCCCTGCTCCCGCGTGCCAGGCAATAGCCCCGTTGTTGCCGCGGGTGATGACGACGAGGCTCGTGCCCTGCCCCAACAGCAGCTTCGCGCGCTGCTCGTGGGGCTCCTCGCCGAAGAGATACGCGAAATCGACATCCGACATCTTGATGAGATCGGCTTGGCCTGCGAACTCGGCCATGCGCGCGAGATAGGCCGGCTTGTTCTTGACCAGATTGGGGCGGCAGTTCGGATCGAAGGAGATCGTCGACGACGCGCGCGCGTCCGCGATCAGGGCTTTCGTCTCGGCCGCGCCCTGGTCGTTCACCAGCGTGGTCGAGCCGACATGGACGGCCTCGATATTCGCGAACGGAATTGTGCCGCGCCGGTAGGTCCAGTTCCGTGTCGCGGTTTCGGCATCGTAGAAGGCGTAGTGCGACTCGCCCGCGACGATGCGCACGAAGGCGAGCGTGGTCTGGCGGTCGCTGCGGGTGGCCAGCCCCAGCTCGACGTTCGACGCCGTCGCATGATCTGCGATCATTCGTCCGAACATGTCGGTCGAGACGCCGCCGACAAATCCTGTCGGCGCGCCCAGCCGCGCCATGCCGATCGCGACGTTGAGGCAGGAGCCGCCGACCGCAGGCATCACCGCCTCTCGCCCCTCGGTGTTTCGCGTCGGGACGAAATCGATCAGCGCATCGCCGCAGGCAATCAACATCCGTTTCAACCTCCGGCACCCTCGCGCATCGCTTCACGGCTGCCGCGATCGACCTCGCGGAGCAGCTTGTAGACCTCGCGCTTGCGGGCATGAAACGCGGCCATGCCGGGCGCGGTCGGTTCGCTCTTCCGTCCCAGCGCCGACATCTTCGCCATGGTCTCGCCGATCGAGGCATAGGCACCGCCGGCCACCGCGCCGAGCATCGCGGCGCCCAGCAGCACGGGTTCTTTGGTTTGCGGCAGCGCGACGGTGAGCCCGGTGGTATCCGCCATGATCTGCCGCACCAGCGGACTGCGGCTCGCGCCGCCGCCCATGATCATGATGCTGGAATGGACGCCATGCGCGGCAAAGGCCTCGATCACCTCGGCGAGGCCATAAGCCAGACCGCAGAGGCCGGCGACGAACAGCCGCTCCATCGCACCAACGTCGCTGTCGAGGTCGAGGCCCGCGATCACCGCGCGGGTGTCGGGGTCGGCGTAGGGAGAGCGGTTGCCGATGAATTCGGGAAGCACATGGACGTCGCGGGCGAGCAGCGCGGCACGGCTGACGTCACCGGCGCGCGCGATGATGCGCCGCTCGAGGTACTCGATGAGGTCGACACCCTCGTTGCGCGCCGCCGCGCTCGCCTCGGCATGGCCGGGATGCGACTTGAGGAGATGGTCTATCGCCGCGCCCGCAGCCGACTGGCCGCCTTCGTTGAGCCAGAAGTCCGGCACCATGCCGGAATAATAAGGGCCCCATACGCCGGGCACGAAGCACGGCTCCATCGTCGTCGCCATGATGCAGGCCGACGTCCCCATGATGTAGGCGAGACGGTCGCTGACATCGCTCGTTCCGCCCGATCCGTCGCGTCCGCCGATCGCGCCGATGCCGCCGGCATGGGCATCGATCAGCGAGGCGCCGACCGGCGTGCCCGGCGACAGGCCGAGCTCCGCAGCCGCAGTTCGGGTGAGGCCTTCGCCGAGCCGCGTGCCGGGCGCGACGATCTCGGTGCCGATGCGGGCGTATTTCTCGCTGACGAAATCGGAGAGACCGATGCGCTTGAAGAACGGCGCGCTCCAGCCGCCGCCGTCGTGTGCGAGGTAGTTCCATTTGCAGGTGACCGTGCAGGTCGAGCGCTGCAGCGACCCGGTCGCGCGCCAGGTCAGATAATCTGCCAGATCGAAGAAATGACCGGCGGCATCGAAGCTCGCGCGCATGTGCCGCTTCAGCCACAGCAGCTTCGGCATCTCCATCTCGGGCGAGATCGAACCGCCGACATAACGCAGCACCGCGTCCCCGGTCTCGTTGATCAGCCGTGCCTCGGCCGTGGCGCGATGGTCCATCCAGACGATGACATTGCGCTGGCGGTCGCCGGAGGCACTGACGGTGACCGGCTCGCCTTGCCGATCGAGGACGACCAGCGAACAGGTGGCGTCGAAACCGATGCCGCCGACGCTGTCGGGCGCGATGGCAGCTTCCGCCATCGCCGCCCGCACCGACTTTACGCAGGCGTCCCAGATGTCGGACGACGATTGCTCGACGATGTCGCCGGCCTCGTGCCAGATCCGGATCGGATGCTTGGCGGTGGCAAGGAGGGTGCCCGCCTCGTCAAACACCCCCGCCCGCGTGCTCGTGGTCCCCACGTCGACGCCGATATACGCTCGCGGCATTGTCGCTCCCGGTCGCTCTCGTCAGTTTTGACGCAAGCCTACCAGCAAGTGTAGCCGCCATCCACCAGCACGATGCTGCCGGTCATCAGGCTCGCGGCCTCCGAGGCCAGGAACAGCACGACGGAGGCGATCTCCTCGACCTGCCCCATCCGCGCCATCGGGGTTCCGCCGATCCAGGCGTCATACATTTTCGGGGTGCTTTTCACGAAAGCATTGAGCGGCGTGTCGATATAGGTCGGCGCCACCGCGTTGACGCGGACGCCGCGCGCGCCCCATTCGGCGGCCAGCGACTTGGTCAAATGGTGCACGCCGGCCTTGGAGGCGTTGTAGAAGCACTGCTCCTGCGGCTTGTTGACGATGAAGCCCGACATCGAGCCGACATTGACGATGGCGCCGCTCCTGGCCTTCAGCATGTGCTTGCCGAATTCGCGGCAGCACCAGAAGGTGCCGTTGAGATTGACGTCGATGACGTTGAGCCAGTGCTCGTCGGTGACGGTCTCGGCCGGCGTCTCGCTGCGGGCGATGCCGGCATTGTTGACGAGGATGTCGACCTTGCCGTGGCGGGCGACGAGGTCGGCCGCGACCTCCGCCACGCGCTTCGTGTCGGTGACGTCCATGATCGCCGTCTCGATGTCAAAACCCTTCGCCTTCAGGCTGGCCTTCGCGCTGTCGGCAACCTTGCTGTCGCGGTCGCCGATGATGACCTTCGCGCCGGCTTCGGCCAGCGCTTCCGCGCAGGCGAGGCCAATGCCTTGCCCGCCGCCGGTGATGAACGCGGTCTTGCCGCTCAGCTTGAATTTTTCGAGGTACATGGTGGTCTTTCCGTTTCTTGCCGTCTCTTGCCGTCTCTTGCCGTTTCTTGTCAGCCCCGAAGCGCGTTGCCGCTGTCGTCGAAGCGATGGATGCGCGCGGGATCCGGCACCAGCGACACGCGGTCGCCGGCATGCAGGCTCAATTCGCCGATGTAGCGCGCCGTCAGCATGCCGAGCGGTCCGGCATCGACATAAAGGAAGGTGTCGCTGCCCAGATGCTCGGCGACCGCGATCGTTCCCTGCCAGCCGCCGGCGCCGTCGCGCTCGATCTT
Organism: Bradyrhizobium sp. S3.7.6; assembly: GCF_054061875.1. Lineage (NCBI taxonomy): Bacteria > Pseudomonadati > Pseudomonadota > Alphaproteobacteria > Hyphomicrobiales > Nitrobacteraceae > Bradyrhizobium > Bradyrhizobium sp. S3.7.6. The sequence continues at coordinate 6,928,883 of NZ_JBSSEQ010000001.1, forward strand.
GAGATGCTCCGGCCGCACGCCGATCGTCGCCGCGCCCTTCTGCAAGGCGTGCTCGCCAGTGACGAAGTTCATCTTCGGCGAGCCGATGAAGCCGGCGACGAAGAGATTGGCGGGCCGCTCGTAGAGCTCCAGCGGCGAGCCATATTGCTCGATCTTGCCGCCATTGAGCACGACGATCTTGTCGGCCATGGTCATGGCCTCGACCTGATCGTGGGTGACGTAGATCGCGGTGGTGCCGAGCTGCTTCTGGAGCCGCGTGACCTCTATCCGCATCTGCACGCGCAAGGCCGCATCCAGGTTGGACAGCGGCTCGTCGAACAGGAACGCCTTGGGCTCGCGGACGATGGCGCGGCCGATCGCGACGCGCTGGCGCTGGCCGCCAGAGAGCTCGCGCGGCTTGCGGTCGAGATAAGGCGTCAGGTTCAGCGTCGCCGCCGCCGCCTCGACCTTGCGGTTGGTCTCGTCCTTGGAAAGACCCGCCATCTTGAGGCCGAAGCCGATATTGCCGCGCACACTCATATGCGGATAGAGCGCATAGGACTGAAACACCATCGACAGCCCGCGCTTGGCCGGCGGCGTGTCGACGACGTTCTTGCCGTCGATCAGGATCTTGCCGCCTGAGACGTCCTCGAGCCCGGCGATCAGCCGCAGCAGCGTGGTCTTGCCGCAACCGGACGGGCCGACGAACACCACGAAGGAGCCGTCCGCGATCTCGAGATCGGCGCCCTTGATGATGTGCACGGGCCCGAAGGATTTCTGTACGTCCTGAAGTGTGATCTGACCCATGATCCGCCAGCCCCTTTACTTCACCGCGCCGAAGGTGAGCCCGCGCACGAGCTGCTTCTGGCTGAACCAACCGAGGACGAGAATGGGCGCGATCGCCAGCGTCGAGGCCGCCGACAGCTTTGCCCAGAACAGCCCTTCCGGGCTCGAATAGGAGGCGATGAACGTGGTGAGCGGCGCGGCGTTCGAGGTCGTCAGGTTGAGCGTCCAGAACGCCTCGTTCCAGGCGAGGATCAGATTGAGCAGCATGGTCGAGGCGAGGCCCGGGATCGCCATTGGCGTCAGCACATAGACGAGCTCGCGGCCGATGGTAGCGCCGTCCATGCGCGCGGCTTCGAGGATGTCGCGCGGGATCTCCTTGAAATAGGTAAAGAGCATCCAGATCACGATCGGTAAGTTACCGAGGCAGAGGATGAAGATCAGTCCAGCGCGGGAATCGAGCAGGCCGAAGGTCTTGAAGATCAGATAGATCGGCACCAGCACGCCTACCGGCGGCATCATCTTGGTCGAGAGCATCCAGAGCAGGATGTCCTTGGTGCGTTTGGTCGGGGAGAACGCCATCGACCAGGCCGCGGGGATTGCGATCAGCAGCGCGATCAAGGTCGAGCCGCCGGCGATGATGATCGAGTTCAGCGCGTGATGCAGATAGTCGCTGCGCTCCTGTACGGTGGCGTAGTTTTCCGTGGTCCAGTGGAAGAACAGGAAGGACGGCGGAATCGCGAAGGCCTCTAACTCGGTCTTGAAGCTCGCCAGTACCATCCAGAGGATCGGGAAGAAGATCAGGAAGCCGAAGAACCACGCCCCGATCGTCGATACCACCACCCGCTGCGTCGTCGCCATCCGCGCCATGCTCTCATGCCTCCAGGTTGCGGCCGACGATGCGGACGAGGAAGAAAGCGACGATGTTGGCGATCACGACAGCAACGAGGCCGCCGGCGGAGGCACTGCCGACATCGAACTGGATCAGCGCCTGCGAATAGATCAGGAACGCGATGTTGGTGGTCGACAGTCCGGGACCACCGCCGGTGGTGACGTAGATCTCGGCGAACACCGTGAGCAGGAAGATGGTCTCGATCAAGATCACCACTGTGATGGGACGCGCCAGATGCGGCAGCGTGATGTAGATGAAGGCCGAGAGCGCGCTGGCGCCGTCCATCTCGGCCGCCTCCTTCTGCTCCTCGTCAAGCGATTGCAGCGCGGTGAGCAGGATCAGCGTCGCGAACGGCAGCCATTGCCAGGCGACGATCAGGATCACCGCGAGCAGCGGCGCGTCAGTGAACCAGTCGATCGGCGTCAGCCCGAATACCTTGGCGAGCCAGGCGAACAGGCCGGACACCGGATGCATCAAGAGGTTCTTCCAGACCAGCGCGCTCACCGTCGGCATCACGAAGAACGGTGCGATCACCATCAGCCGCACGATGTTGAGGCCGATCACGGGTTGATCGAGCAGCACCGCCAGGGGAATGCCGAGCAGGATGGTCAGCGCCAGCACCGAGCCGACCAGCACCAGCGTGTTCCGGAGCGAAGCGAGGAAGGCGGGATCGGTGAGGAAGTAGCGGAAATTCTCCAGGCCGACGAACGCCTCGGAGCCGGGATCGAGCAGGCTGTAATGCAGGGTCGAGAAATAGATCGTCAGCGCCAGCGGGACGATCATCCAGATGAACAGGAGCCCGACGGCCGGGGTCAGAAGCGACCGCGCAAGGAACTGCGTCTGCCGGGTTGCCATTCTTGGCCTCTCCGCTGGAGAAAGAAGGCGGCCATCCGTCCGGGGCTGGCTGGTGGATGGCCGCAAGTGTGAGCTCAGGGAGAGCTCGGGTCTACTTGATATAGCCGGCGCGCTTCATCTCGCGCTCGGTCGCGGATTGCGCGGCGGTGAGCGCGGCATCGACCGTCATCGATCCCGCGAGCGCGGCGGAGAATTGCTGGCCCACCTGCGTGCCGATGCCCTGGAATTCGGGGATCGCCGCGTATTGCACGCCGACGTAAGGCACCGGCTTCACGGTGGGCTTGTTCGGGTCGGCCGCATCAATCGAGGCCAGCGTCAGCTTCGCGAACGGCGCGACTTTCAGATAGTCCTCGTTCTGGTAGAGCGAGGTCCGTGTGCCCGGCGGCACGTTGGCCCAGCCCTCCTTCGACGCCACGAGCTTGGTGTAGTCCTTGCTGGTGGCCCAGGCGATGAACTTTTCGGCGGCTTCCGTCTTCTTGGAGCCGGCGGGGATTGCGAGGCTCCAGGCCCACAGCCAGTTGGCGTTCTTGCCGAGCCCAGTGTTCGGCGCCAGCGCAAAGCCGACCTTGTCGGCGACCTTGGACTCCTTCGGATTGGTGACGAAGGACGCCGCGACCGTGGCATCGATCCACATCGCGCACTTGCCGGCGTTGAACAGCGCCAGATTCTCGTTGAAGCCGTTCGAGCTCGCGCCGGGCGGGCCGGCCTCCTTCATCAGATTGACGTAGGTCGTAAGCGTCGTCTTCCATTCCGGCGTGTTGAACTGCGGCTCCCACTTCTCGTCGAACCAGCGCGCGCCGTAGGAATTGGCCATGGCCGACAGGAACGCCATGTTCTCGCCCCACCCGGCCTTGCCGCGGAGACAGATGCCGTAGGTGCCGGCGCTCTTGTCAGTGAGCTTCTTGGCGGCGTCGATGACGAAATCCCAGGTCGGCTTTTCCGGCATCTTCAGGCCGGCCTTCTCGAACAGGTCGGTGCGATACATCACCATCGAGCTCTCGCCATAAAACGGCGCGGCGTAGAGCTTGCCGTCGACGGAGACCGCGTCCCTGATCTTCGGCAGCAGGTCGGCGACGTCGTAATCGGCGCCGAGATTGGCGAGCGGCACCAGCCAGCCCTTCTTGGCCCAGATTGGCACCTCGTAAGTGCCGATGGTGAGGACGTCGAACTGGCCGCCCTTGGTGGCGATGTCCGTGGTGACGCGCTGGCGCAGCACGTTCTCCTCCAGCGTCACCCATTTGACGGTGATGTCCGGATTTTTCTTGGTGAATTCGCTGGTCAGCCCCTGCATGCGGATCATGTCGCCATTGTTGACGGTGGCGATGGTCAGGGTCGTTTCGGCCATCACAGGGACGGCCAGCAACAGGCAAGACGCGCCGCAGACGGCGCCGAGGACGTGTTTCACGGTGACCTCCCTAGGATCGCGCTTCTGAGCATATGCCCACGCGTTGGGCGTATGTTCGGACGAGGTGCGGCGCTTGTCAAGCAGGCGCGCGGACGTTCCCGCAACTTATGAGTGCTGCGGTGCGGGAGGGCCGGAGCTTTTCCTCCGCCTTCGCTGTCATGCCCCGCGAAAGCGGGGCATCCAGTACGACGTGTCGTGAGTTGGTTTCGCACCGGATAGGCCGCGGCGTACTGGATCATCCGCTTTCGCGGATGATGACATTGGCGCAAGTGGCTGTAGCGCCCGCCCTACCGCTCCAGAATCGCCCTTGCCGTCGCCTCGTCCGTGATCAGGCCGTTGATCAGGTGCCCGTTCAGCGCGGCCGCGATCGCCGGCACCTTGGCTGCACCGACCGCGGCGCCGATCGTCGTGGTCTTGGCCGGCACTTCCGGCGGAATGCTGGTGAGGCGCCTGTTGGTGCCGGCCTTGAGCAGGCGGCCCTTGGAATCATAGGCCCAACCGGTGATTTCGCCGATCGCCCCCTGCCGCATCATCTCGAACAATTCGTCGCGGGTGACGAAGCCGTCGACGTGGATTTGCGCCTTCTGGTCCATCTGACCGATGCCGACGAGGCGCAAGTCAGCCTTGGCCGCGACCGCCTTAACCTTCGCGATCGGCTCGATCCGCACCATCTTGTTGCGCTCGTCTTCCGACGACATCAGGAACGGCAGCGGCATCGGATAGTGCCGCGCACCGGTGCGGTCGGCGAGCCGGCCGACGGTGTCGTAGAAGCTCGCCGAACCATCGGCGGAGATGTTGCCGACCAGCGAGACGATCTGGTGGTTGGGCCGGTCGATCGGCGTCACGCGCTCGACCGCGGCGCGCACCGCCCTGCCCGTGCCGAGCGCGACGATGACGGGCGTTTCCGAACGCAACGTCGAATCCAGCAGATTGGCGCAGCGTTCGGCGATGCCTGCCGTGGCCTGCGGCGCGGCAGGATCGGCCGGCACCACCTCGCAATGGCTGAGGTCGAAGCGCTCCTTCAAGCGTGCCGCCAGTTCCATGCAGGCGGCGATGGGATGTTCGAGACGGAAGGTGATGAGACGTTCGGCGAGGCACAGCGAGACCAGCCGCTGCGCGGAGGCCCGCGAGACCTGGAGCATCTTTGCGATCTCGTCCTGGGTGTGACCGGCAATGAAATAGAGCCAGCCGGCACGCGCGGCATCGTCGAGTCTGGACCTTTCGTTCTCGACGGCCATGGCGGCCTATGCCTCCCAGAATTCGCTCATGTGCGCGAAGACCCGATCGGCCCCGGCGCCGGACAATATAGCCTGGCCGTCGCGTCCGCGATAATGGCTGCCGCCGACAAATCCCCAGACGGTCATGCCGGCAGCCTTCGCGGCCAGCACGCCACTGACGCTGTCCTCGATCACCAGTGTGCGCGCAGGGAGCGCGCCCATTTTCTCCGCCGCGTGGAGAAAGAGATCCGGCGCGGGCTTGCCGTGCGTGACCATCTGCGCCGTGTAGATCCGGTCGCCGAAATGGGGCGCGAGACCGGTCACCCTCAGCGACAGCGCGACGCGGTCGAGATCACTCGACGAGGCCACGCAACACGGCACGCGCAGTCCGGACAGGACGGTATCCGCATCGGGAATCGGATGGAGCGCTTTCTCGAAGGCGGTCAGTACGCGCGACTTCAGCCGGACGGGAAAATCGGCCGGCACCGCCTGGCCGAGTTCGCGATAGTGCTGCGTGATCGCGCTCGTGCTTCGTCCGAGAAACAGCTCGAGCGCCTGCGCAAGTGTCAGCGATATCCCAAATCCGGACAGCTCGTCCACAAGGCACTGGCAGCTCACGAGCTCGCTGTCGACGAGCACGCCGTCGCAGTCGAAAATGACCAGATCGGGCCTTTGCCGGCTTCGGTCCATCCGGCCATTCGATCATATACCCACACTTTGAGCAATAGTTCACCCGGTGGAGGACATATGCGGGTTCTCCGGGGTCAATGGGCGACCTGTCGATAGATCGCCGGCAGCGCCGCAGGCAGTCGACGGATGTTGCCGACGATGGCGTAGCCGCTGCGGCCGAACAACGTCGGGACGTAGGATTGCGCCGTCGCATCGACCGTCACGCCGAAGACCGCGATGCCGAGCCGCCGCGCCTCCTGCACGGATTTGCGGGTGTCCTCGACCGCAAAGCGCCCCTCATAATGATCGACGTCGTTCGGCTTGCCGTCGGTGAGAACGAGCAGCAACTTCTTGCGCTGCGGCTGGCGCGCCAGCTCGGCCGAGGCGTGGCGTACCGCCGCACCGATCCGTGTGTAATAGCCAGGCTTCAGCGCGCCGATCCGGCGCTCGATCGCGCCACTCATCGGCTCGCCGAAGGCCTTGACCGTTTCGAGCCGCACCCAGGAACGCCGGCGCGAGGTGAAGGTGAGGATGCTGTGGTGATCGCCGCAGGCCGACAGGCCGTGCGCAAGCACCAGCAGCGCCTCCTTCTCGACGTCGAGCACCCGATAACCGTCGACCCACGCATCCGTCGAAAGCGAGACGTCCACGAGCAGCGTGACGGCAAGATCGTCCCCTCGCGGTCGCATCGCCACATGGACCCGATCGAGACCGCCCCCGCCACTTCCGGCGCGGAGATCGCACCGCGCGCGCACGAGCGCGTCGAGATCGAGGTCGTGCCCATCGGCCTGGGCGCGCATCAATTCATGACGCGGCCGCAACACCTCGAAGCGGCGGCGCACCTGGCGGATGTGCCGACGCATGGCGTCATCAGGCGTCCAGCCCTCACCCAGCTCGGAGGCCGCACCCGCGAGCACACGGCAATGATCGGGCAGATAGGAGCTGCTGCGATAGTCCCATTCGGGATAGCTCAGGTCGGCGTTCAATGGCGATACATCGAGGGCTTCCGGCGGCAGGTCGAGATCGAATTTGAGCCGGCTCGCCGGCTTGCCGCTGCGGCGGCTGAGCGTGATCTCCTCGAGGTCGTCGGCTGCCTTCCGCGCATCCTCGTCCTCACTGTCGTCAGCCGGGCGGTCGACATTGATCATCTCGGCCATCGCGAGGATCTTTTCAAAGCGATTGAGCACGAAAGGATCGCGGCGATCGGTACCGTCTTCGCGCTCGCGGACGGCAAAACGCTTGCGATCGTCCGATGGCACTGGTGCAGCGGTCGGCACGCACGCGTCGTCACCCGCATGTGCGGGCGACAGCGCCCGTGTCCAGCAATCGCCCCAGAGCGGGCATGGCAGGATCGAACGATAGCCGGGCGGCGCCTTGTCCGGCAGCGGCCCCGTCCCCATCATCGCCGGCCACAGCTTTCCCACCGGCGGCGTATCGGCGCCGAGCAGAGCAAGCACGATCTGCTCCATGTCCTGCTCGATGCGCGGCAATGGCCGGTGCGGCCGCGCCATGGCCGTGGCCGCGGCCAGCCGGGCGTAGTCTTCGGCAAGGCCGGGACATTCCGTGAGCACAAGCACCGCGACTTCGCTGGTCCGGCGCAGCGTCAGCAGATCGCGCCGCAGCGGATCGGCCTCCGCGATCACGTCGACCGGTGCAAAGGCAAACCACGCGGCCAGCCACCGGTACAGCGCAGCATTCAGCCCGCGATCGGCGAAGATCGCGATGTTGTCGGGCAGGAAGATCGTCGCGGCGTCACGCCCGGGTTGCGCGAGCCGCTCGTCGCCGAGCCCGATGCGCTGACGCCATCCAAGCCGATGCCCGGTCCGACGGGCACTCGCGCTCGCGATCTGCACGCCCGTCTCTCCGCCAAGCGCGCGGAACATGATTGCGATCCGGCTGCGCACCTCCGCGAGCGACACCGCGTGTTCGGCATGGGCCTGATAGCTCGCGGTGCCGCCGACCAGGCGATGCCAGGCTCGGCCGACGGTTTCTTCAAGCTCGAGGAAATCGAGCATCGCATCCCCCTCAGGACATCACGGCGCGTGCGACGTCGAGCAGCGCCGCCTTGACGTCTGCGTCATCGGTGAGCGGTTCGATCATGCCGGCCAGCACCGCATCCGTAATTGAGGCTCCCGCCGCAATCAGGGTGGCGCAATAGACCACGAGACGGGTCGAAACGCCCTCCTCCAGGTCGTGCCCCTTCAGCGCGCGCAGCCGGCCGGCCAGCAGGACCAGCGGCCGCACATAGTCGGGTGCGAGCCCGCTCTCGGCCGCGACCACCGCGATCTCCTGCTCCGGGGCTAAGAAGCCGAACTCGACGGCGACGAAGCGCTGACGCGTCGACGGCTTCAACGCCTTCAGCAGCGTCTGGTAACCGGGATTGTAGGAGACCACCAGCATGAAGCTCTTCGGCGCGACCAGCTCCTCACCGGTCCGCTCCAGCGGCAGGATACGGCGGTCGTCGGTGAGCGGATGCAGCACCACCGTGACGTCCTTGCGCGCCTCCACGACTTCGTCGAGATAGCAGATGCCGCCTTCCCTCACCGCCCGTGTCAGCGGACCGTCGGTCCATACGGTGTCGCCGCCCCTTAGCAGGTAGCGGCCGGTAAGATCGGCGGCGGTGAGATCGTCGTGGCACGCGACGGTGTGAAGCGGCAGTCCTAGCCGCGCCGCCATGTGGGCGACGAAGCGCGTCTTGCCGCAGCCGGTCGGCCCCTTCAGCAGGACCGGGAGCTGGTGCCGCCAGGCGTGCTCGAACAGCGCGCATTCGTTGCCGCTCGGAACGTAAGCCGGGAGCACGAGCGCGGGTGCCGCCAGGGCGTGAAGTGCTGCTGTCATGGTTCTTCTCCGGAAATCATTCTGGAAAGGCGGCCGCGACTGCGCGGCCGCCTTGCGTTTATTCGGCCGGTTGCAGGGCGCCCGAGATAGTCGCCTGCTTCTCGCGGCCGGGCACCAGCACCGCCCAGACGAACATCAATGCCGAGATCGCGACGAACACGCCGGAGCCGAGCCGCACCCAGTAGAAGAAGGCAAGCTGGTCCTGCACGTCCATGTAACTCTGGCCAAGCACGCGCTGGAGATGGACTTGAATCACGCCGGCAAAGGTCAGCGCGAAGGTCATGGTCATCATCGCCGTGCACATGATCCAGAAGCTGGTCATGCTGAGCCACTGGTTATAGGGCGCACGTCCCTTGATTTGCGGGATCGCATAAGCCATCACCGACAGGTTCAGCATCACATAGGCGCCGAAGAAGGCGAGATGGCCATGTGCGGCGGTGACCTGCGTGCCGTGGGTGTAGTAGTTCACCGACGACAGCGTGTGCAGGAAGCCCCAGACGCCGGCGCCGAGGAATGCCATCACCGAGCAGCCGACCGACCACAGCAGCGCGGCGCGGTTCGGATGCTTGCGGCCGGCCTTCCAGGTCATCTGCACCGTGAAGATCACCATGGTGAAGAAGGGCGCGACCTCCAGCGTGGAGAACAGCGAGCCGATCCACTGCCAGTAACCTGGCGCGCCGATCCAGTAGAAATGGTGGCCGGTGCCGAGAATGCCCGAGAACAGCGCAAGGCCGATGATGACGTAGAGCCACTTCTCGACCACCTCGCGGTCGATGCCGTTGAGCTTGATCATCAGATAGGCGAGCACGGACGCCATGATCAGCTCCCAGACGCCCTCGACCCAGAGATGAACGACATACCACCAGTACATCTTGTCGACCGCGAGATTGGCCGGATTGTAGAAGGCGAACAGGAAGAAGATCGCAACGCCCCACAGGCCGAACAACAGGATGTTAGTGACCGTCGTCTTGCGTCCCCTAAGCGCCGTCATCGTCACGTTGAACAGGAACATCAGGCAGACGACCACGATGCCGATCTTGATGATGAAGGGCTGCTCGAGGAATTCGCGGCCTTCGTGGTAGTGGAAGAGATAGCCGACCACGGCCACACCGGCTGCGCCGAAGAACATCCAGAACTGGATCTTTGCGAGCAGCGGGCTGTAAAGCTCGGTCTCGGTTTCCTCAGGCAGCAGGAAGTAGGTCGCGCCCATGAAGCCGATCAGCGACCACACGATCAGCGCGTTGGTATGAATCATCCTGACAATGTTGAACGGCAGCAGCACCGACAGCGTGTTGGGCAGTACGTAGATGGTTCCAGCAAGCAGGCCAAACAGGACCTGCGCCAGGAACAGCGTCAGCGCGCCGTAGAAATACAGCATCGCGACTTTCTGGGTCTGATATTTCATTTCGGGTTCTCTCTGTCTTGAAAGAGGCAAGGTCTTGAAAGAGGCAAGGCCCTGAAAGAGGAAGGCGTCAGCCGGCCTTGTTCGGCGGCCACTCCTGGCGCTTGATCTTGCTGGTCCATTGCAGGAAGTCGGCGAGATCGTTCAGTTCCTGGTCAGTGAGGTTGAACTGCGGCATCTGGCGCCGGCCCTCCGCGCCCGAGGGCTGCGATTGCATCCAGGCCTTCAAGGTCTCGCGCGCACCGGCCGGATCCTCATTGCCGCCCCAACGATCCCAGACATTGCCGACTTCGGGGGCGAAATAGGCGCCCTCGCCCAGCAAGGTGTGGCAGTTGATGCAGGAGTTCTTCTCCCAGACATGCTTGCCGCGCGCGACCGACGACGTCAGCGTGGCCGCGTCCGTCGAAGTCGTGGCCATGTAATAGTGGCTGTGCGCCGTCAGCCCCAAGAAGATGGCGAAGAAGAAGGCCGAGCCGCCGTAGAAGACGTTTCGAGCCGCCGACTTGGTCAGGCGTTCAGCCATTGCCAGTCCTTTCCGTTGTGAGTCCAGTCGTGAGGAAGCAGTGATGCTGTATCTTGCCGATTGGTGCCGACGGGTCTTTGTCCGGGCGCAATGAGCGCTGCGTTGACGGCGTCAGATCAATGCGATGACGGCGGAGGCGAGCCAGGCAAACAACACCACGATGAGGATCCATGCGCTCACCAGACCGCGCCAGAGCGCCGGCGCCGCGCGGAGATCCATGAAATCAAGCGCAATGCGGCGGCCCTTGATGGCGGCGAAGGTCAGCAACAAAGCGTCGCCGAGCAGCGGTCTCGGCACCAGCTGTGGCAGCAGCACCGTCGCCAGCGCGAGGCCGATCAGCACGAGCCAGGTGATGTCGAGACGGCCGGGCATGATCAGCGCACCAGATAGAGGATCGGGAACATGACGATCCAGACCAGATCGACCATGTGCCAGAAGGCGGCGCCGGTCTCGACGCCCGAGATCTCGGCGCGGCGGCAGACCACGGCAAGGATGATGATGCCGAGGCAGACGTGCAGGAGATGGAAGCCGGTCAGGAGGAAGTAGAGCGTGAAGAACGGGCTGGTCTCGAGGCCAACGCCGCGACCGATCTCCTCGGCATATTCGGCGAGCTTGATGGCGATGAAGAAGCCGCCGAGCGCCATGGCAATCAGTAGCCAGCGGCGCGATGCCCGCTTTTCACTGGCGCGCGCAGATCTGGTCGCCCTCGCCGCGGCCCAGCCGCTGGTCACCAGCACGATTGTGTTGAGGCCGGCGAGATTCGCGTTGAGCGCCGCCTGCCCAGCCGCGAACACAACGGGATGGATCGCCCGGGCAACGACGAAGGCGCCGAGGAACAGGCCGAAGGCGACGAGCTCGCTGAAGATCAGCACCCAGATCATGGGATCGCCGGGGAGATCTTCCAAGATTCCCCAGCCGGTTCCCTGTTGTTCGCAATCGGCCGCAGACATCGTCTTTCCGGATCAGGACACCGGCCAGACTTAGCTCAACCGTCCAGTTCGGAATTTGTCGCAGGACAAACTGGGGGGCCACCGGCGGAGATGTTTGCGCCGACGCAACGTCCCGCTCGCCGGAGCGCGGTACGAACAGACTCAGGGTTCGCAAAGAGCGGTGAGCAATGACATGAGCGATGCACAGATCGGGCTAATGACCGCGACACCCATCATCATCGCCTTCGCCATCGCGCTCCGGCGCATGGGCGTGCTGTCGACGGTGGCGACGGTATCGGCGGTGAGCCTCTCCGTCGCGATCGCGACGGTGCTGTTCACGACGCAGTAGCCGGGCACTACCGATGAGGAGACGATCAGCTATCGCCGGTCGGGCGCTATTCTCGGCAGGATGAGCTGAAACCGCGTCCCCGCGCCGGGCAGGCTCTCGAGCCGGAGCTGCCCACCCAGCCGGTCGACGACGATGCTGTGCACGATATGCAGACCGAGGCCGCTGGCGCCGTCGTGCCGGCGCGTGGTGAAGAATGGGTCGAAGGCCCGCCGTTCCACATCGGGAGCCATGCCGCAGCCGTCATCAGCAAACAGCAGCTCAACGTGGTCATCATTGACCGCACGGAGCGAGACGTTGATCGTCCCGGTCTCACCATCGGAGAACGCGTGCGTCATCGCATTGACTGCGAGGTTGGTGAGCACTTGGCCGAAAGGCCCGGGATAGCTGTCCATGGCGAGATTCGTTTCGCAGTGGAGGCTGAACGCGATGTCGCGCACCCGCAACTGCCGCTCGAACTGCGACAGAACCTGGCCGGTCAGCTCGCCTGCGTCGAAGCTGCGCCGAAGTGACTCGGTCTGGTCAGCCGCCACCTGCTTGAAGGATTGCACCCGCTCGGCGGCGCGACCGAGATTCGTGACCAGCTGCGCCGACGCATCGCTGACCAGTTCCAGAAACCCCGTCAGTGTCGAGCGCTTGAGATTACCCCGCGCGACCTCCGCCGCGAACTGCTCCGCCTTGCGCTGGAGCGTCGATGCCACCGTCAGACTGCTGCCGAGCGGCGTGTTGATCTCGTGCGCGACACCGGCAACCATGCGCCCGAGCGCCGCCAGCTTTTCCGCCTCGATCAGGGTGTCCTGGATATCGCGCAGATGGCGAAGCGCGGTCTCGGCGGCGTCCCTGGCGCTGTGAATCTCCCGCTCGGCGCGCTTGCGTTCGGTGATCTCCTCCGCCGCCACGTTGACCGCGACAATCTCGCCATCCGGCATTCGCAGCGGGTGCCAATAAGTAACCCAGGAACGCTCCTCGACCTGATCGGCCCGCTGCCCCGCCACCTCGATACCGATCACGGGCTCGCCCGTCGCGACGATCGAGCGCACAATCTGCTCGACGGAACCCGCCAGGGCCGGCACGCAGTCCCTGACCGTATGTCCAAGATGGCCTTCGATGGATATGCCGCAGATCTCGGTCAGACGCTGGTTGATCAGCAAATAGCGGCAGTCCGGCGACAGACAGGCCAACCCGATCGGGGCGGTGTCGTAGATCAGCTGCAACGCCGGCAAAGTCGAGACCAGCATCACTTCCGAAGCCGGCGATGACCTCACTGTACTCGTCACTCAGGTTCCCCGTGGTCCCTTGCGTCGACCACATGAGATTAGCACGGAATTGGCGATCGGTTGATCTAGATCAACAAGACGCGCCGGCGCCTCTCGCTCCGAGGCTCTGGAGTGAATCGCCTCGTTCAAAACAGAACAAAGGCGCCGATCAATAAACCTGCAGCAAAGGAGCCTAGCCCGAGGGTGCAGGCGGAAACGATGCGCAAGAGGATGCGAAGCCGGCCCTCAAATTCATCGTCTGTCATCTCGTGGATATGAGCCGCCACTGGTGCTGCCCTGCCCGTGCCCTGCTCGGCACCCCCGGATCTAGCCCCCAAATCATGGTCATCGCGAGGCATCGGTTCCGGTCGCGATGCCATGATCGAAATTGACGAAAATTGTAGTCGCCTGGCGGGGCGGCGCCAGAGCCTCCCCCGCGACGTGATTTTGCGCTTACCGCCGCTGATTATACACGTCGATGCACACCGCGCCCAACAGCACCAGGCCCTTGATGACCTGCTGATAGTCGATGCCGATGCCGAGGATGGACATGCCGTTGTTCATCACGCCCATGATCATGGCGCCGACCACCGCGCCGCCGACGCGGCCGACGCCGCCATAGGCCGAGGCGCCACCGATGAAGCAGGCAGCGATGACGTCGAGCTCGAAGCCGAGGCCCGCTTTCGGCGTCGCGGTGTTGAGGCGCGCGGCAAAGACGAGGCCGGCGAGAGCCGCGAGCACGCCCATGTTGACGAAGGTGAGGAAGGTCAACCGTTCGGTCTTGATGCCCGACAGGCTTGCCGCCTTGGCGTTGCCGCCGACCGCATAGATCTGCCGGCCGATCACGGTGCGGCGGGTGACGAAGCCGTAGAGCGCGATCAAGGCGCTCATGATCACCAGCACGTTCGGCAGGCCGCGATAGGTCGCGATCAGGTAGGTGAAGTAGAGCACGGCGCAGGCCAGCACCACGCTCTTGCCGAGGAAGAACGCGTAAGGCTCAACCTCGATGCCGTGCGACTGCTCGCGCGCGCGGCTCTTGGCGCTGGCATAGACCAGCCCCAGCGCCAGCACGGCGCCGATCAGCATCGAGGTCGGATGCAGCGTGCCCGCTTCGGGCAGGAACTCCGGAATGAAGCCCGATGACAGTTTCTGGAAAGTCGGCGGAAACGGCCCGAGCGACTGCCCCTGCAACACCGCCAGCGCAAGTCCCTTGAACACGAGCATGCCGGCCAGGGTCACGATGAAAGATGGTATCTTGAAATACGCGACCCAATAGCCCTGCGCCGCGCCGATCGCAGCGCCGACCACGAGGCAGGCGATGAAGGCGAGCGTATAGTCGACCTTGTACGTCACCATCAGCAGGGCGGCGACCGCGCCGACGAAGCCCGCGACCGACCCCACCGAGAGGTCGATATGGCCGGTGACGATCACGAGCAGCATGCCGAGCGCCATGATGACGATGTAGCTGTTCTGGAGCACCAGATTGGTCAGGTTGAGCGGCTGGAGCAGCGTGCCGCCGGTCATGACCTGGAAGAACAGCATGATCGCGATCAGCGACATCAGCATGCCGTAATTGCGCAAATTGTTCTTGATGAAGCTGCCGGTCCGGCGCTCCTCGGGCAGCGACACCGTCTTGTCGGTCATGGCTGCAATCCTCCCATCTCCGCGGCCTCAGGCACGCCGTTTCCGTTGCTTCGTTCGTTGCGCATGATGGCGCGCATGATCTTCTCCTGCGTCGCCTCTGCGCCCTTGAACTCCCCGACGAAGGCGCCGTCGTTCATGACGCAGATGCGATCGCAGATACCGAGCAGCTCGGGCATCTCCGAGGAGATCACCACGACGCCGCGCCCGGCCTCCGCAAGCTCGTTGATGATACAGTAAATCTCGTATTTGGCACCGACATCGATGCCCCGGGTCGGCTCGTCCAGGATCAGGACCTTGGGATCGGTCATCAGCCATTTCGACAGCACCACTTTCTGCTGGTTGCCGCCGGAGAGCTGGCCGGTCTCCTGGTACACGTCGGAGCAGCGGATGCGCATGCGGCTCCGGTAGTCGCTGGCAACCTTCAGCTCGGCGATGTCGTCGATCACCCGGCCGGGTGCGACCTGGTCGAGGCTGGCGAGCGTGATGTTCTTGCGGACGTCATCGGCCAGGATCAAGCCCAGCTGCTTGCGGTCCTCGGTGACATAGGCAAGGCCGGCGTCGATCGCAGCCGCGACGCTCGGCAGCACGATCTCCCTGCCCTCGAGCCGGATCCGGCCGCTGATAGTGGTGCCCCAGGAGCGGCCGAACAGGCTCATGGCAAACTCGGTGCGGCCGGCGCCCATCAGCCCGGCAATGCCGACGACCTCGCCGCGCTTCACGCCGAAATTGACGTTCTTGATCACCTGCCGCTCGGGATGAATGGGGTGATAGACCGACCAGTTCTCGACGGTCAGGACAGGCGCGCCGATCTTCGCGCTGCGCTCGGGAAAGCGATGGGCGAGATCGCGGTTGACCATGCTGCGGATGATGCGGTCTTCCTGGATCGGCTCGCTGCGGCAGTCGATGCTGTCGACGGTGCGGCCGTCGCGCAGCACGGTGATGTGGTCGGCGACCTTGGCCACCTCGTTGAGCTTGTGCGAGATCAGGATCGAGCCGATGCCCTGCTCGCGGAAGGCCATCAGGCGTTCGAGCAGCGCGGCGCTGTCGGCCTCGTTGAGGCTCGCGGTCGGCTCGTCCAGGATCAGCATCCGCACCCGCTTGGACAGCGCCTTCGCGATCTCTACCAGCTGCTGCTTGCCGACGCCGAGGTCGGTGATCAGCGTATCCGGCGATTCCTTCAGGCCGACCTGCGCGAGCAGCTCGCGCGTGCGCCGGTAGACCTCGTCGCGATCGATGACGCCGAATTTTGACGGCGGATGCGACAGGAAGATGTTCTCCGCGATCGACATCAGCGGGATCAGCGCCAGCTCCTGGTGGATGATGATGATGCCGAGCGCCTCGGAATCGTTGATGTCGCGGAAGCGGCGCTCCTCGCCCTCGAAGACGATGGTGCCCTCGTAGCTGCCGGCCGGGTAGACGCCGCTGAGCACTTTCATCAGTGTGGATTTGCCGGCACCGTTCTCGCCGACAAGCGCGTGGATCTGCCCGGCCTCGACCGAGAAGTTCACGTCACGCAGAGCCTGCACGCCTGAAAAGCTCTTGCTGACGTTGCGCATCTCCAGCATGACGGTCATGATTTCACATCCCTCGATCGCTGCTAGTTCACCTCTCCCCGCTTGCGGGGAGAGGGAGAAGAGGCTCTCCCCGCAAGCGGGGAGAGGGGAAAGAAAGAAGCTTACTGGAACTGCGACTTCTTGTAGTAGCCGCTGTCGACCAGAGTCTTCTCCCAATTGTCCTTGTAGACCACGACCGGCTTCAAGAGATAGGACGGCACCGTCTTGGCGCCGTTCTCGTAGGTCTTGGTGTCGTTGACGGTGACCTGCTTGCCGGCGAGTGCGGCGTCGACCATGTCGGCGGTCACCTTGGCGAGGTCGCGGGTGTCCTTGAAGATGGTCGAGTACTGATCGCCGCGCAGCATCGCCTTGATCGAGGGCACCTCGGCATCCTGACCCGAGATAAGAGGCATCGGCTGGCCGGCGCTGCCATAGCCCACGCCCTTCAGCGATGAGATGATGCCGATCGAGAGGCCGTCATAGGGCGACAGCACCGCGTTGACCTTCTTGTTGCCGTAGTAGGCGCTGAGCAGATTGTCCATGCGCGCCTGTGCGGTGGCGCCGTCCCAGCGGAGCGTCGCGACCTTGTCCATGCCCATCTGGCCGGAGACGACGACGAGCTTGCCGCTGTCGATGTACGGCTTCAGCACGCTCATCGCGCCGTTGTAGAAGAAGTAGGCGTTGTTGTCGTCGGGCGAGCCGCCGAACAGCTCGATGTTGAATGGGCCCTTGCCGTCCTTGAGGCCGAGCCCCTGCACGAGCGATTCCGCCTGCAGCACGCCGACCTGGAAATTGTCAAAGGTCGCGTAATAGTCGACATTCGGCGTGCCGCGGATCAGGCGGTCATAGGCGATCACGGTGATGCCTTTTGCTTTCGCCTGCTTGAGCACGTCGGACAGCGTGGTGCCGTCGATCGCGGCGATCACCAGCGCTTTCGCACCCTTGGTTACCATGTTCTCGACCTGCGAGAGCTGGTTCGGGATGTCGTCCTCGGCATATTGCAGATCGGTGTTGTAGCCGCGCTCCTTCAGCACCTTGACCATGTTGTTGCCGTCGTCGATCCAGCGCGCCGACGATTTCGTCGGCATGGCTATGCCGACCGTCGCCTTATCCTGGGCGGAGGCGGTGACGCCTGAGGCCATCGTCGCTGCGCCGGCCAGCGCCAGCGCGAGGAATGTCGTCTTCAGTTTCAGCATGTTTTACTCCCTTGGGTGTCAGACTGTTTCTTCGTTTCGTCGAGAACGTTGGTCGTGTGCGGCTTCGAGCCTCCTATGCGAGCTTGACGTCAGGCTCCGCGCGGCCACGCGCAGATGCCTGCAACAGGAAAGTGCAGCCGGCTTGCGGATCGGCAGCGCGCGCCGCCGCGTCCATATCCTGCCAGGCCGAGGTGACGAGGAGGCGTGACAGATCAGGGCCGACGAAGGCCGGGCAGCTCGACTGCTTTGCCGGCACGCGCAGCGAGCGCAGGCGCTCGCCTTGCGGAGAGTAGACATCGACCCGGCCCGCACCCCAGCAGGCGTTCCAGATCTGCCCGTCGGCGTCGCACACCGAGCCGTCGAGGCCCCCGATGCCGGTGTGGCGCAACAGAACGTCCGGCTCGCCTCGCGGCAAGCCGGTCGCCGGATCAAGCGGAACGGCGTAGAGCACGGCGCGCGCGGTGTCGGCGAAGTAGCCGGTCGCACCATCAGGTGAAAAACAGATCGAATTGGGAATGGTGATGCGGGGGAACAGCATCGAGATCTTGTCGCGATGGAACGCGTAGATCGCGCCGGCTCCTGCTTCCGCATTGCGGCCCATGGTGCCGATCCAGAACGTGCCGGACTGATGCACACGGGCATCGTTGGAGCGCGTCCCGGGATTGTCGGCTTCAAGCGGACAGACCAGCGTCAACGCGCCGTCAGCGAGCTTGCGGACGTAGAGGCCGTCTTCGGCGACGATCAACTGGCGCTCGG
Source organism: Bradyrhizobium sp. S3.7.6 (assembly GCF_054061875.1). Taxonomy (NCBI): domain Bacteria; kingdom Pseudomonadati; phylum Pseudomonadota; class Alphaproteobacteria; order Hyphomicrobiales; family Nitrobacteraceae; genus Bradyrhizobium; species Bradyrhizobium sp. S3.7.6. The sequence continues at coordinate 6,947,126 of NZ_JBSSEQ010000001.1, forward strand.
CGTCGATGCGCCCGAGACCGCTCGCCATCCGGCCGAGCGCGTGGACGCGAATGCTGCCGCTGCCGAGATGGGCCTCGAACAGCCGCCCCTCACGGATATCGAACCACCAGGCCGTGTCGCTGCTCAAATCATAGGTCGGCCCCTCGCCGAGATGGCATGGATCGTCCGAGAGAACCGAGGTCGGCACCTCTTCCATCATGGCGTCCTCACTCCAAAGCGATAGACCGTGTGATGGCGGTAGACCTCGCCGGGATTGAGGCGCGGGCTCGGGAAATCCGGCCGGTTCGGCGCATCCGGCCAGATGTGCGGCTCGAGACACATGGCATCCGACTGCCGGATGAGCTTACCGCCCTTGCCCGAAATCGTGCCGTCGAGATAGTTGCCGGAATAGACCTGAAGGCCGGGCTGATTGGTCAGGAGCTCCATGATGCGCCCCGAACGCGGCGCCTCCAGCCGGGCCGCGAAAGCAAGCTTGCCGTCACGCCCGAGGCAGTAGGTATGGTCGTAGCCCTTGCCGTTCCGCAACTGCTGATCGCTCTCGCGGATGCGCGCGCCGACGGCCTCGCCGTCGCGGAAGTCGAACGGCGTTCCGGCCACCGCGCGCGGCGGCTCAGGCAACGGAATGGCGGTGGGATCGATGGCGAGGAAATGCTCGGCGGCGACCGTCAGCTTGTGGTCGAGAATGGGCGTGCCTGAGGTCGCGCCTTCCAGATTGAAGAAGCTGTGATTGGTCAGGTTGACGATGGTCGGACGGTCGGTTCGCGCCTCCATCGTCAACGACAGCTCGGCCGGGCCGGTGACGCGATAGGTCAGGCGCACGTCGAGCCGGCCGGGATAGTTTTCTTCGCCATGCGGGCTCGAATAGGTGAGCGTGACGCCCGGCTCCGCGCCGTCATCGATGGCGGCTATCTCCCAGAGCTTGCGATCGAACCCGTCGAGGCCGCCGTGCAGCGCATTCGGACCGTTGTTGACCGGAAGCTGCACCGTTTCGCCGTCCAGCGAAAATCGTCCGTTGGCAATGCGGTTGGCGTAGCGGCCGACGGTGGCACCGAAGAACTTTCGTTCGGCGAGATAACCGGCGAACGCGTCATGGCCGAGCACGACGTCGTCGTAACCGCCTTTGGCGTCCGGTGCGATGAGCGCCTGGATCACCGCGCCATGGGTGATGATGCGGGCTTCGAACCCGCCCTCCCCGCGCAGCACGATGCGCTCGACGTTGCGGCCGTCCGGCAGCGTTCCGAAGATGTCTTTTGTTATTTTTGAGCCAGCCATGTTCAGTCCACAAACGGTTCGACGATGTTACGCTTGCCGAGCAGGAAGGCATCGGCAACGAGACGCAGCGGCGCCAGGTCGACGTCGCGCGCGCCGGTCGCGGTGAGCTTGACGAAGCGCCCGTACAGCTCGCGATATTCCTGGTCCGGCGCCTCGGCAACGGTCTTGCCGTCGATCGCCATGCGCCGGCCGCCGCCGGACAACGTCATTTGGCCCTGGTCCGTTTCGACGAGGATATCCCAACTCTGCGGTCCGGTCTGGCGGAAATCGAACTCGGCGGTCACAGGCAGGCCGCCAATGTCGGTCAGCGTCAGGTTCGCGGCGATCGGGGCCTGGCAATTGGCTGGAAAGGCCAGCTCGGCCGCGGTGACGAACACCGGCCGGGGCAGAATACGGGTCAGGATCGAGAGCGCGTTGATGCCAGGATCGAACACGCCGAGCCCGCCCGGCTCCCAGATCCAGCCCTGCCCGGGATGCCAGACGCGAACGTCTTCCTTCCAGTTGATGTGCACAGACTTGATCTGCCGCGTGAGAAGCCACTCGCGCGCCGGCTCGACCGCGGGAGCATAGCGCGAATGCCAGGTCGCAAACAGCGTTCGCTTGGCTTCCTCCGCCATCGCGATCAGCGGGTCGAGCTCGGCGACGCCGGTGCCGGGCGGCTTCTCCAGCATCACGTGCTTGCCGGCAGCGAGCGCCGCGGCGGCCTGGGCGCGCCGTACCTGCGGCGGCGTGCAGAGCGAGACGGCATCGATCGGCGGTCCCTTTTCCAGCAGTTCCTCGATGGTCGCAAAATGCGGCACGCCCGGCAGCGATGCGTTGCGGCTCGCGACGGCCGCGAGCGTCGCGCCCGCCGTCGCAGCAATCGCACCGACATGCTGGTCGCGCGCGATCTTGCCGAAGCCGACGATGGCAATGCGAAGTTCGGTCACGCTTTTTCTCCAATATCCGCGGACGGCAGCGCCTCGGCCTCGTGGCGGCGCATACCGTTGTGAATGACATAAACCATCGCTTCCGAGGCGGTCTGGGCGTCGCCGGCGGCGATGCCATCGACGATCTTCTGGTGCCAGAGCAGCACGGTGTCGCGGTCCTCCGGCTCGACCGGTGCGCTGAGCAGGAAGGAGGCGCGCAGGGCGGCCTCGATGACGTGGCCGATCGAACGCATGAACAGATTGCCCGAAGCACGCGCCACCGCAACATGGAGCGCGAGGTCGGCGTCGGCAAAGCCGACGGAATCGGAAGCCTCAAACCGCATGCGGTCCATGCAACGACGGAGCTCGGCGAGGTCGTCCTCGGACCGCTGCGCCGCCGCCAGCATGGCCGCACGCGGCTCGACCGCGAGGCGAATCTCGGCGAGGTCGTTGAGGAAACGCTTGTCGATGCCGGCATCCAGATGCCAGGCCAGCACGTCGGCGTCGAACATGTTCCAGGCGGCGCGCTCGCGTACGACTGTGCCGACGCGGGCCTTGGTGGTGAGCAGCCCCTTGGCGACCAGAGTCTTCACGCTCTCGCGCAGCACCGGCCGCGACACGCCGAACATCGCAATCATCTCGGCATCACCAGGCAGGCGCGTTCCCTCGGCGTAGCGGCCGGCGATGATGTCGACGCCGATCGAGCGGGCCACTTCCGCATGGTTGGAGTGAGCCCGGCGCGTCGGGATGACGACGATGCGCGACGTCATGTGGCTGCTCCTGCGCGCTTCGCCGCCGGCCGCCGCGCGAGCGCGACCAGCCCCTGCTGCAAGGCGATGAAGGCGAACAGTAGCACGCCGGTTGCGATCTTGGTCCACCAGCTCGACAGCGTTCCGTCGAAATTGATGTAGGTCTGGATCAGGCCCTGGATCAGCACGCCGAGGAAGGTGCCGATCACCGAGCCCTGCCCGCCCGTGAGCAGCGTGCCGCCGATCACGACGGCCGCGATGGTGTCGAGTTCGACGCCGACGGCGGAGAGCGAATAGCCGGCGCTAGTGTAGAAGGAGAACACGATGCCGGCGATGCCCGCGAGCAGGCTCGACAGCATGTAGATCCTCACCGTCATCTTGCCGACGGCAACGCCCATCAGGCTCGCGGTCGCCCGGCTGCCGCCGAGCGCATAGACATTGGCGCCGAACCGGGTGAGATGCAGCAGCAAGGCGCCGCCGATCACGATCACGAGCATGATGATGGCAATCGCCGTCAATCGCCCTCCGCCGGGCATCCGCAGCGCGAAATCCGACACGGTGGAATAGACCGGCGCGGTGATCGGCACCGATTCCGTCGAGAGCAGGAAGCTCGCGCCGCGGGCCAGGAACATCCCCGCCAGCGTCACGATGAACGGCGGCAGGTCGAAGACATGGATCACCGCGCCCATCGCCGCTCCGAAGGCCGCCGAGAGCGCGAGGATCGCGACGAAGGCAAGCAGCGGCGGCACGCCCCAGCGCTCGATCGCAAGCGCGACGAACACCGTGGTGAAACCGATCACCGAGCCGACCGAGAGGTCGATGCCGCCGGAGATGATGACGAAGGTCATGCCGGTCGCGACGATGCCGAGAAAGGCGTTGTCGGTGAGGAGATTGCCGACCACGCGGGTCGAGGCGATGTTGGGGAATTGCACGGCGCAGAGCGCAAAGCCGGCAACGAGCACGATGGCGGTGATGAGGACGGGCGGCAGGCCTTTCATGCTTTGGACCTCCGCAGCCGCGCGGCGATGCCGGCAACCCCTGAAAATTTCGGCGATTGCAGCAGCAGCACCGTCATCACCACCACCGCTTTGACCAGCAGATTGAATTCGGGCGGGTAGCCGGACAGCAGAATGCCGGTGTTCATGGTCTGGATGATCAACGCACCGAGCACGGCCAGCACGAGGCTGAAACGGCCGCCGAACAGGGAGGTGCCGCCGATCACCACCGCGAGGATGGCGTCGAGCTCGAGCCAGAGGCCGGCATTGTTGGCATCGGCGCCCATGATGTCGGCCGCCGCGATCACGCCGGCGAGCGCGGCGCAGATGCCGCACCAGACGTAGACAGCCAGGATCATCGCACGCGTGCCGACGCCAGCAAGCTCGCTCGCCCGCGCGTTGCCGCCGGTTGCCTCGATCAGCAATCCGAGCGCCGAGCCGCGTACCACCGCGCCAGTGAGAATCAGCATGCCCAAGGCGATCACGACCGGCATCGGCACGCCGAGCACCGCGCCATTGCCAAGCCAGACCAGATCCGGCGAGGAGAAGGTCACGATACGCCCCTCGGTAATGAGCTGCGCGATGCCGCGTCCTGCCACCATCAGGATCAGCGTCGCCACGATCGGCTGCATGCCGAGCACCGCGACGAGAAATCCGTTCCACAACCCGCAGATCAGGCCAGCGCCGAGCGCGGCCGCGAGGACCACGGCCAGACTGTGAGTGTCGGCAAGGCTCGCCGCGATCGCGCCGGAAATGGCCATGATCGCACCGACCGACAGATCGATGCCGCGCGTCGCGATCACCAGCACCATGCCGAGCGAAAGCAGCGCCACCGGCGTGCCGCGGTTGAGCACGTCGATCAGGCTGCCGAACAGCCGGCCGTCCTGAAGGCGCAGATCGAAGAATTGCGGCGACACGATGCGATCAACCGCCAGGATGACGATCAACGCGAGGATCTGGGCAAGGCCGCGGCGCGGCAACAGCGCTGTCATGCCCGGCCCTCATGCGCGACAGCGGCTCCATCGGCGGCAATGGCCGCGAGAATGTTGCCGACGTCGATCGCCTCGCCCGCGAGGTCCTCGACATGGGCGCGGTCGCGCAGCACGACGACGCGGTCGGAATAGGTCACGATCTCATCCAGCTCGGAGGAGATCACGAGCAGCGCCAGCCCGTCGTCGCAGAGCTCGCGGATCAGGCGGATGATCTCGGCATGCGCGCCGACGTCTATGCCGCGGGTCGGCTCGTCCAGCACCAGGAGGCGCGGCGAGGTCGCGAGCCAGCGCGCCAGCAGCACCTTCTGCTGATTGCCGCCGGACAGCAGCCCCACGGCGCGCTCCGGATCGGGCGGGCGGATGTCGAGCATCTTGACGTAGCGGCTTGCGATCTCGTCCTGCTCGCGGCGCGACAGCGGCCGGTGCAGGCCGCGCTTGGCCTGGAGCGCGAGCACGATGTTCTCGCGCACGGTGAGCTCGGCGACGATGCCGTCGGTCTTGCGTTCCTCCGGGCAATAGCCAAAGCCGTGGCGCACGCCGTCGCGCGGCGACTGCAGCCGCACGGGCGCCCCCTCCACCCTCGCCTGCCCGCCATCGGCGCGCTCGGCGCCGAACACCAGCCGCGCCGTCTCGGTCCGGCCCGAGCCGAGCAGGCCGGCGAGACCCACGACCTCGCCATGGCGCAGCTCGAGATTGAACGGCGCGACATAGCCGGCCTTGCCGTAGTTCTCGAAACTCGCGCAGACCTCGCGCGCCTGATGCTCTCCCGCCGACGCGCGGGCGCTGGTGGTCTCGGCCAGCTCGCGGCCGAGCATCATCCGGATCAGCTCGAGCCGCGGCAGCGAGGCGGTCTCGCGCTCACCGACCAGGCGGCCGTTGCGCAACACCGTGATGCGGTCGGAGATCTCGTAGACCTGATCGAGGAAGTGGCTGACGAACACGATGCCGATGCCGCGCTTGGCGAGCTGGCGCATGATGCCGAAGAGAATCTCGACCTCGTGACGGTCGAGGCTCGCGGTCGGCTCGTCCAGGATCAGCACGCGCGCGGAGAGATCGACGGCCCGCGCAATCGCGGTGACGTGCTGGATGGCGACGGAATAGCTGCCGAGCGGCGCGGCGACGTCGATATCGAGGCCGAAGTCCGTGAGAAGCGCCTTGGCGCGACGCCGCATCTCGCCTTCACGTACGATGCCGAAGCGCATCGGCTGTCGGTCGAGGAACAGGTTCTGCGCGACCGAGAGATTCGGCAGCAGATTGACCTCTTGGTAGACGGTGGCGATACCGGCCTGGAGCGCGGCCTTGGCCGAGCGCGGCGCGACCTCCTCGCCGCCGAGCCGGACAATGCCGGCATCGCGAGGGAATACGCCGGTGATCACCTTGATCATCGTGGATTTTCCGGCGCCGTTCTCACCGAGCAACGCATGAATCTCGCCGGCACGAAGCGTGAAGTCGACCTCCTGCAACGCACGCACAGCACCGAAGCTTTTGCTGATCCCACGCACCTCCAGCAGGGAAGGAGCAGGATCGGGGCTGTTCTCCATAACGACGTCACTCCCACCGGCGTCCGCTTATGCCGCGGACACCCAGCCTATTCGTTCGCGCAGCGGTTTCGAAGGGGGAGCGCCGGACCACGGGGGAGCGGTCCAGCGCGGCGCCGCCTCAGTAACCGAGGCCCTTCTTGCTGTCGTAGATCTTCTGCGGATCGTCGGCCGCTGTATAGAGCTTGGAGTCGGTCTGGATCCACTTGGGCGGCACCGTGCCCTTGTCCTTGAAGGCCGCGACGGCATCGAGCGCGGGGCCGGCCATGTTCGGCGTCAGCTCGACGGTGGCGTTGGCTTCGCCGGCGGCCATAGCCTTGAAGATGTCGGGGACCGCATCGATCGAGACGGTGAGGATCTCCTTGCCCGGCTTGAGGCCGGCTTCCTTCATCGCCTGGATCGCGCCGACCATCATGTCGTCATTGTGCGCATAGACGGCGCAGATCGACTTGCCGCCGCCTTCGGCCTTGATGAAGCTCTCCATCACCTCCTTGCCCTTGGCGCGGGTGAAGTCGCCGGTCTGGCTGCGCACCACCTTGAGGTTCGCATGCTTGGCGATGGCGGTGTCAAAGCCCTTCTTGCGGTTGGCGGCGACGCTGGCGCCGACCGTGCCCTGCAATTCGACGACGTTGCAGGCCTTGCCGCCAACGGTCTTGGCCAGCCAGTCGCCGGCAACCTCGCCTTCATGCACGCTGTCCGAGGTCACGGCGGTGAGATAGAGCTCCTTGCCGGAGGGATCGATGTCGCGGTCGAGCAGCACGACCGGGATCTTGGCCTCCTTGGCTTCCTTCAGCACCGAGTCCCAACCGGTCGAGACCACAGGTGCAAGGAAGATCGCGTCGACATTCTGCGCGATGAAGGAGCGGATCGCCTTGATCTGGTTCTCCTGCTTCTGCTGCGCGTCGGCGATCTTGAGATTGACCTTTCGCTTGGCAGCCTCCTGCTTGGAGACCGACGTCTCGGCCGCGCGCCAGCCGGATTCCGATCCGATCTGCGAGAAGCCGATGGTGAGCTCGGCGGCGCTGGCCGGCAGCGCGAGCAGCAACGCGGCCGTGGCGCTGGCCGCAAAGAGGGCTTTGAGGGTCATCAGGCGTATCTCCCAAGAAGTCATCTTGTGTTATCTCGAGCGCCGATCGGTAGCATGGCACCCGCAGGCCGGCCTTTGAGGCGGCGGGAGGGACTATTTCACGGAAGATGAGTTCCGACTAGTCATATTATTTGACTATTCGCGCGAAACTTCGATTTGGCGGGATGGACGGTTCAATGACACGCCCAGCGCGATTTTGTTCCGTGGATGCAACGGGGAGATGAAGGAATATGTGCGGCCCGCAATCTCTCCTCCGCGTCATTGCGAGCGCAGCGAAGCAATCCAGAAACTGTCCACGCAGGGACTCTGGATTGCTTCGCTGCGCTCGCAATGACGGTGTGGATAGAGTTCGGCGTAGGTCGACCAAATCGACTCGCGGAGAGTCCGCGTCACCCGGATTGCATCTTCGATGCAATCCGGCTCTCCCCGGGTGCGGGGAGAGGCGAAGGGTAGCGGAGCTAAATCAGCTTCCGTTGCGCGAGGTTCTTCATCAGCGCGCCGATTCCAAACGTCCAGGGCTCGCACTCGTCGCTGGTGCGCATGCGGTTGATGAGCTTGCCGAGCTGGGGTGCTGCGATCGTGACGATGTCGTCGCGCTTGTGGGTGAACCCCTGCCCCGGCGCATCGCGATCCTTGACGGGTGCGAACATCGTGCCGAGGAACAGCACGAAGCCATCGGGATATTGATGCACCTTGCCGATCGTCTGCTCGACGAGGTCCGTGGGATCGCGACTGATCATGCTGATCGAGGAATGGCCGTCGAGAACGAAACCGTCCGCGCCCTTCACGTTCAGGCTGATGTCGAGCTTGCGGGCGTCGTCGAGTGTGAAGGTGTCGTCGAACAGGCGCAGCAGCGGCCCGATCGCGCAGGAGGCGTTGTTGTCCTTGGCCTTCGACAACAGCAGCGCTGAACGCCCCTCGAAGTCGCGCAGATTGACGTCGTTGCCGAGCGCGCCGCCGACGATCTTGCCGCGGCTCGAGACGAACAGCACGAGCTCGGGCTCAGGATTGTTCCAGGTCGACTTCGGATGCAGGCCGGCATCCATGCCGGTGCCGACTGACGACAGCGTCGGCGCCTTGGTGAAGACCTCGGCATCCGGACCGATACCGACTTCGAGATATTGGCTCCAGGCGTTCTGATCGATCAGCACCTGCTTCAAATGCATCGCCTGGTCGGAGCCCGGCTTGAGCTTCGACAAATCGTCGCCGATCAGCCGCGTCACTTCTTTCCGGATCGCTTCGGCCGAGGCCGGATTGCCCTTGGCGCGCTCTTCGATGACGCGCTCCAGCATCGAGATGGCGAAGGTGACGCCGGCGGCCTTCAGGGTCTGGAGATCGAGGGGCGCAAGCAGCCACGGCTTTTTCGAATCGCGCCCATCTGGCGCCGTGTTGGCCACGATCGCTTCGAGATCGCCGATGCGCTCGCCCTTGACCGCGGCGAGCGCCTTGGCCGGATTGTCTTCCTCGCAGAGCGCGCTGACGGTCGGAAACTTGGCGGTGACGTCGAAGACGCCGTCTCCACGGACGGCGACAACGGCCGGGCCGTTCGCCTGCGGCAGCCAGACGCGGCCGACCAGCGTCCCCTTCGTTCCATCCTCGGGGAGAAGATCTTTTACAGACAGTGTCGTCATGGCCGCGTCCTCGCTCTTTCTCGGATCGGCCACGCTGAAATAGCAGCCGATCCCATTGGCGAAGACCAATAAACGTCTGGCAGGGGAAGTCCAGACCGGCAGCGAAGAGCCGCTATGCCCCTGCCCGGGCCTTTATGCGCCTGCTCGCGCTTTGCGCGCCGCGATCTGCTGGAGCGCCCAGCGCGCGTTCTTGCGGACGTCAGGGTCGGCATCGTCGGCGATGACGGCCAGAAACGCCTCGCCGTCGGGATGGGCGATCTCGCCGAGCGCGGCGGCCGCCTCCTTCCGCAAATTGGCCTGGTCGTGTTTGATGCAATTGCCGATCGGGCGTACCGCGCGCTCGATCTTCATCTTGCCGAGGCTGCGGATCGCCTTCAGCCGCACCTGCCAGAACTCGTCGGCGAGCGCGCCGACAAGCTGATCGGCCGCGAGCGAACCGTTGACGTTGAGGCCCAGCGTTTCCGCGGCCATCTCGCGCACCATCCAGTCCGAATCCTTCAGCCCGCGTGTGATCGTCTCGGCCGCGGGCTTCAGCTGCGAGAAGGCCAGCGCGCTCACTGCGGCGCGGCGGACATGGGCGTCAGGATCGTTGATCAGCGCGGTCAGCGCGGGGATGGATTCCTCCAGCTTGAGGAAGCCGATCACGCCGATCGCCTGCACGCGAACGGCCGCATCTTGATCCAGGAGCGCTTCCAGCGCCGGCTTCAGCGTGTCCTTGCAGCGCAGCTCCTTCAGCGCGCGCAGCGCGCCCATGCGGACGAAGGCGTGGGCGTGCTTGACCAGCGGAAGAATGACTTCAGCGCAGGCGGGATCCTTGAATTCGGCCATGCTGTCGGCCGCGGCAGCCGCCACGATTCTTTCGGGATCGACCAGCAGCTTGACCAGCCCATTCGCAGCCTCCGGCCCGTCGAACTCGCCAAGCGCCATCGCCACCTGCTGGCGCACGCCGGCATCGGGATCGGCGACCATGTTGGCGAGAAGCGCGACGGCGGCGGGATCGCCGGAATGGCCGAGCGCGATGATGGCGACGCGGCGTTCGGCCGGATCGGCGGCCTGAAGCCGCTCGTCGGCGTCTTCGAGATCGTCGTAGGATTCGAACGGGCTCGACATGATCACCTCAACAGATAGGGAATATTGACGGTGACGGCGCCGGTCGGGCAGTCGGCCTCGCAGGGCATGCAGTACCAGCACTCGTCGTAGGCCATGTAGGCCTTGCCGGTCATGTCGCTGATGCGAAGCACGTCGAGCGGACAGACGTCGACGCAGACGGTGCAGCCCTTGTCGGCGATGCATTTGGCGTCGTCGACGACCACCGGAACCGATGTCTGATAGGACGCGAGAGGCATTTTATGTCTCCTGTTGCGATGTTGCGGTGGATCAGGCGGAGGCGCGGATGCGCTGCTTGTCGTAGAGGTCCTTCTCGTCGTCGGCGATCGGGACGACATAGGGCTCCACGGCGCGCTTCTCGCTGGTCATCTTGCCGTTTTGCTTCGAGAGCAGCGTGTGGCAGAACCAGTTCTCGTTGTCCTTCTCCGGGAAATCCGTGCGCCAGTGATAGAGGCCCCAGCGGCTTTCCTCGCGGTAGAGCGAGGCATGCACCGCCATGTCGGCGCAGTCCATGATCGACTGCACTTCGAGCGCACGAAGCAGCTCGTGCGCATTGCGCGCGATCATGCGTTCCTGCATGTCCTCCCGCGTCTCGGCGAGGCGGCGCATGCCGAGCTCGTATTTGCAGGTGACCTTCGGCGGCTGGAGATAGTCATTGACGAGGCGGCGGGTCTTGTACTCGACCTGGTTCGGCGGAATGCCGTCCTCGCGCCTCGTTGGCGCCAGCACGCGGTCGCGCTCCCTGGCGACATCGGCCGCGTCGAATTCCGCGAAGTCGTGGTTGTCGGCGAACTCCATGGCATCGATGCCGGCAACCGAACCGTTGGTGAAGGCGCCGAGCATGTAATTGTGCGGGACGCTCGCCATGTCGCCGGCGGCGTAAAGGCCGGGCACCGTCGTGCGGGCGTTGTCGTCCACGAACACGCCGGAGGCGCTGTGGCCGGAGCAGAAGCCGATCTCGGAGATGTGCATCTCGATCGACTCGCTGCGGTAATCGACCCCGCGCCCCTGCTGGAACAGGCCGCGCGTGGGACGCTCGACCTTGTGCAGCGTGGATTCGATCTCCGAGATGGTGTCGGGATGGAGATGCTTGAGCTGGAGGAACACCGGGCCCTTGCCTGACAGCAGCTCGTTGTAGAACTCCAGCATCATCTGGCCGGACCAGTAGTCGCATTCAATGAAGCGCGATCCCTCGTTGTTGGCGGTGAAGGCACCAAACGGACCGGCGACATAAGCACAGGCCGGGCCGTTATAATCCTTGATCAGCGGATTGATCTGGTAACATTCGAGGTTCGCCAGCGCTGCACCGGCGTGATAGGCCATGGCATAGCCGTCGCCGGAATTGGCGGCGTTCTCGTAGGTGCCGAACATGTAGCCGGAGGTCGGCAGACCGAGGCGGCCGGCGGCGCCCATACAGAGGATCACGGCCTTGGCCTTGATCACCAGGATTTCGGCGGTGCGGGTGTTGACGCTTATCGCGCCGGCGATGCGGCCGTCGGCGGATTTCAGCAGCCGCGTCGCCATGTAGCGGTTGGAGATCAGGATGCGGGCGCGGCGGAGCTGGCGGTAGAGCGCCTTCTTCACGGTCTCGCCGTTCGGCATCGGCAGGACATAGGTGCCGATGTGGTGCACCTTCTTGACCGCGTAGTCGCCGTTCTCGTTCTTGAGGAAGCGGATGCCGAAACTGTCGAGCTCTTCGATGATCTTGTAGCAGTTTTGCGCATATTTATAGACCGCCTTCTGGTCGACGATGCCGTCGTTGGCGATGGTGATTTCCTTGGTGTACTGCTCCGGCGTCGCGTAGCCGGGGATGACGGCGTTGTTGAGCCCGTCCATGCCCATCGAGATCGCGCCGGAGCGCTTGACGTTGGCCTTTTCGAGCAGGACGACATTGGCCTTCGGGTTCTTCAGCTTCGCCTTCAGCGCCGCCATCGGGCCGGCCGTGCCGCCGCCGATCACCAGCACATCGCAGGAAACCTCCGAAAGTCCGTCGACGATCTCATCTAGTGCCATCGCTTGCTCCTGGTTCGCCGGCAGGTCCGGCGCCTTTGCATCAGATTTGTTCAGGGGACGTTCCGGCGATAGCAATTAGTTGTCGCCGGGCCGCGATTTGCGCCTCAGCGCTCGACAAAAGCCTTTTCGATGACGAAATGGCCGGGCTGGCTGTGGTTACCCTCGACAAAGCCGCGCGCGGCAAACATCGCGGGGAGTTCCTCGAGCATCGCCGGGCTGCCGCACAGCATGATGCGGTCGGTCTCGATATCGAGACCGGACTGGCCGATGTCGTCGAACAGCTGATTGGAGGCGATCAGGTCGGTGATGCGGCCGCGGTTTTTGAACGGTTCGCGGGTCACGGTCGGGTAGTAGACGAGCTTGTCGCGGATCAGGGGCCCGAAGAACTCGTGATTGCGCAGGCCGTTGACGAGGTGCTCGCCATAAGCGAGTTCCGAAACCTGGCGGCAGCCATGGGCGAGCACGATGGTCTCGTAATTTTCGTAGACGTCGGGGTCCTTGATCAGGCTGGCGAAGGGCGCGAGGCCCGTGCCGGTCGAGAGCAGCAGCAGGCGCTTTCCCGGGATGAGGTTGCCGGTGATCAGCGTGCCCGTCGCCTTGCGGCCGACCAGGATGATGTCGCCCTCCCGGATCTTCTGGAGACGCGAGGTCAGCGGACCGTCCTGCACCTTGATCGAGAAGAATTCGAGCGCCTCCTCGTGATTGGCGCTCGCCATGCTGTAGGCGCGCATCAACGGCTTGCCCTCGACTTCCAGCCCGATCATCGCGAACTGGCCGTTCAGGAAACGGAAGCCCGGATCGCGCGTCGCCGTGAAGCTGAACAGGCTATCGGTCCAGTGCCGGACCGACAAAACCGTTTCCTTCTGAAATGCGCTCATGCTCTCTCCTCAGCCGTCGTTGGCGCACAAGGTTTCGGAGAGAGCAGAGTCCGGCAATTCGGAAGTGAAATTCCCGGTCGATTAGTTTCACATTTCGCAGGTGATGACTGAAGAGGAGGCAGACGACGGCCCCTGCCACGCATCCGCGCCGGCAATTAGTTGCTATTCACGCTCGCCCGCGTCGACATAGAAAGAAGCTGGAGGTTCGTCATGACCATGACCTTGGTGGCACCGACGGTGGCCGACTACGAAGCGAGCGCCGATCTCGCGACGCTCGTCGTGCGCACCACGCAGGACGACGTGGTCGGAATCACCGCCGAGCAGCTCCGTCTCTCCTGCAAATGCGCTCACTGCACTCGCGCCCGCTTCGACGATCGCTTCCCCGAACGCTTTGCCGGCATCGCCATCACCGAGATCGGCGATCTCGGCTACGGGCTGAACATCTCGTTTTCGGATGGGCATAACAGGGGGATTTACCCGAAGCCGTATCTGCTGAGCTTGGCGGGGCGGTAGGGCCTCGACCGTTCCCCTTGCTCCGTTGTCATTCCCCGCGAAAGCGGGGAATCCAGTACGCCGCGGCCTATCCGTAACCCATTGCTGCCTCTGGAATACTGGGTCGCCCGGTCAAGCCGGGCGACGACAGCGGAGTAAAGCTGGCACGGACATTGCTCCTCTTTAGAACGATTTGAACGTTCCGGAGGCGGCTTATGTTGCAGGCGACCAATGTGGTTCGCGGGGCGGTTCCCGCAACGGTTCGGCCTGCCGGCGGCTCCTCGCTGCTGCTGACCGAGAACCAGCAATGGATCGGCGGACCGCCACCGCTGATGGACAAGCTCACGCCACGCGAGCGGGAGCTGGTGCTGAAGCAGGGCCGGCGAAAGGTGCTCAACCGCGGCCAGACGCTGTTCAGCCAGGGCGGCAAGCATGACGGCATCTGGCTGATCGAGAGCGGCCGCATCCGCGTGTTCTACACTTCGCCGCTCGGACGCGAGATCACGCTGGCCTATTGGCATGTCGGCAATTTCGTCGGGGGGCCCGAAGTGTTCGAGGGCACCGTGCATCAATGGTCCGGCGTCGCATCCAGCAATTGCAGCGTCGTGCACCTGCCCGGAAAGGAGCTGCGGTCCCTTGCCGTGGAGATCCCGAACCTCGCCATCGGCCTCATTGAAGGCCTCACCTTCAAGGGCAAATGCTATTCGGCACTGGCGCAGATGCTGGGAACGCGCTCGATCACCCAGCGCCTCGCGCATCTTCTGCTGCATCTGGTCGAGCTCTACGGCGTCGAGGATGCCGACGGCCGGGTGATCGCGGCGGCCTTCACCCATGCCGACATCGCCCACATGGTCGGTGCTACCAGGCAATGGGTCACGATCAGCCTGAAACGGATGCAGGAGAAGGGAATCGTCGTCACCAAGCGCTCGCAGATCGTGGTGTGCCGGGCCGACGCTCTCGAGGAGATGCGCGGCCAGAGCGGCGACTAGGGTCGATGCACAGGCAAGCGGCTTTATAGTGCAGGACTGCTCAAGGAGTATGCAATCAGCTTTTCCCGGCAACTAATCGACTGCGACGGTCACTCCGGATTTGCCCTGCCCGCGGCCTCACCCAATCATGGCAACCACAGCACATCCAACCGAATGAGGATGAGAATGGTCCGCCATCTTCCCACGCTCTCGATCGCGATGTCGGTGACCTCGCTGGCGCTACTCCTTGCGCAGCCGGCCTTGGCGGAAACCGTCACTCTCGGCATTGGAACGCAGGACACCACGACCAACACGGTGACCGCCGGCGTCGTCATCCGGCAGTTGCATCTCCTCGAGAAATATCTGCCGAAGGACGGCAAATACGCCAACATCAAGTTCGAGCTGGAGTGGCAGAATTTCACCTCAGGCCCGCCCGTCACCAACGCGATGATGGCGAACAAGCTCCAGATCGGCATGATGGGCGACTATCCGCTGATCGTGAACGGCTTCACCTTCGAGAGCAATCCGGAGAGCAAGAGCCGCCTGATCGGCGTGGCCGCCTACAGCCTGTCCGGCTCCGGCAACGGGCTCGTCGTCCACAAGGACTCGCCCTATTACGATCTCGCCGATCTCAAGGGCAAGCTCGTCAGCGTGCCGTTCGGCTCGGCCGCGCACGGCATGGTGCTGAAGGCGATGCAGGACCGCGGTTACGCCTCCGATTTCTTCCAGCTCGTCAGCCAGAGCCCGGAGGTCGGCTCGACCAATCTCCAGGAGAAGAAGATCGACGCGCATGCCGACTTCGTCCCCTTCGCCGAGCTGTTGCCGTTCCGCGGCTTTGCGCGAAAAATCTTTGACGGCGTTGAGACCAACCTGCCGACCTTCCACGGCATCGTGGTCCGCACCGATTTCGCCGAGAAATACCCCGAGGTCGTCGTTGCCTACTTCAAGGCGCTGATCGCCGCCAACCAGTGGCTGCGCGACGATCCGAAGCTCGCGGCCGAAAAGATCCAGGAGTGGACCGGCATCAACAAGGAAGTCGTCTATATCTTCCTCGGTCCCAGCGGCAACATGACCACCGATCCCACGGTGAAGCCGGCGCTGATCGACGCGGCCGCGATTGACGTCAAGGTTTTGCAGAATCTCGGCCGCATGAAGGAGTTCGATCCGAAGAAGTGGGTCGACGATTCCTATATCCGCAAGGCCTATGCCGAGATGAAGCTCGACTATGACACCCAGCTTGCGAGCACCAGGAATTACGAGATCGCGGGCGAAGATTCCTTCTGCAAGAAGCCGATCACCGACCCGCGCAAGGCCGGCGAGGTCTGGGTCGACGAAGCCGGCATCCTGCCGTTTGCGTCCGCAGCGTGCACGTTAGGGGCCTATGCCGACTACAAGGCCAAGGGCAAGAAGATCAACGTCGCCTACGTCTTCGACACCACGCGCGGCATCAAGCTGTTCGCCGACCAGGCCTTCTTCGCGGTCGGCAACGGCGAGGTCGCGCCGTTCCTGCTGAAGAAGGACGCCGAAGCCTATGCCGCCAAGATCAATGGCAAGGTGCTCGGCTTCGACGACGCGGTGAAGGCTGCGGTCGGCGGAGGCAAGACGTGAGCAGTCCCGCCCTCGCCAGACATCCCGAGGACAGCATGCCGGCAGCAACCGCAATCGCCGAGGCGGGCCCCGTGCCCGCCCCCTTCCCGCCCGCGACACCGCCTTCCTTCGGCACGCTTGCGCTGCGCTGGTACCGGCTCAATCGAGCGGGACTACGCGCGACGGCGATCGGCATCATATCGCTGCTCGCCTTCCTGCTGGTGTGGCACCTGCTCACGACCTATCGTGTTGTGTTCTTCGTGCGCTTCACCAACGTGCCCTCGCCGCTCGCGGTCTATGCCAGCTTCACCAAGGCGATCCACGATCCCAAATTCCTGCTGCACATCCTCTTGAGCTGCCGGCGCATCTTGTTCGGCTTCTCGCTCGCGGCGGTGGTCGGCGTGCCGCTCGGCCTGATCATGGGCCGCTTCAAGCTGGTGCACGAAATCATCTTCCCGGTGGCCGAGGTGCTGCGGCCGATCCCGGCAATCGCCTGGGTGCCGATGGCGATCATGCTTTGGCCGACCAACGAGCAGAGCATCGTCTTCATCACCTTCCTCGGTGCGTTCTTCCCGATCCTGGTCAACACGCTGCATGGCATGTCGCTGGTCGATCCCGTGCTGGTGCGCGCCGCGCAATGTCTCGGCGCGCGAGAACGGTCGATCTTCCGCGAGGTGTATTTTCCGGCTTCGATGCCGCACATCTTCACCGGCCTCACCGTCGGTATGGGCGTGGCCTGGGTGTCGCTGATCGCCGCCGAGATGATCTCGGGTCAATACGGCATCGGCTACTTCACCTGGGAGGCCTATTCCCTTGTCCAATATGCCGACATCGCGCTCGGCATGATCGCGATCGGCGTGCTTGGCCTTGGATCGAGCCTGCTTATCAGGGGCGCCGGGCAGTTGGTGATGCCGTGGAGGCTAAAATGAACGAAATCCTAACCAAAGCACCGCAGGGCCATATCGAGGTCAGGAATTTCTCCCTCAGCTATGAGAGCATCGAGGGACCTGTGCAGGCCGTCACCGACACGCAGATTCATGTGAGGCCCGGCGAGTTCGTCTCGATCGTCGGGCCCTCCGGCTGTGGAAAGTCGACGCTGCTCAATGCGGTCGCCGGCTTTCTCAAGCCGACCACCGGTGTAGTCACGGTCGACGGCGAGCGGGTCAACGGCCCCAGCGCCGAGCGCGGCATGGTGTTTCAGCAATATTCGCTGTTTCCGTGGAAGACGGTGCGGGAAAACGTCGAGTTCGGCCTGAAGATGCGCGGCATGCCGCGCTCCCAGCGCGAGCGCGCGGCGCGCACGCTGCTCGGGCTCGCGGGGCTCGAGGCGTTCGAAAAACATTATCCGGAAAAACTCTCCGGCGGCATGAAGCAGCGCGTCGGCATCGTCCGCGCGCTCGCCACGGGCCCGAAGGTGCTGCTGCTCGACGAGCCGTTCGGCGCACTAGACGCGCAGACGCGCGTGATCATGCAGCAGATCCTCACCAACATGTGGCAACGGCTGAAGATCTCGGTGCTGTTCGTCACCCACGACATCGATGAGGCCATCTTCCTCTCCGACCGCGTCTATTGCATGACCGCCCGCCCCGGCTCGATCAAGGCGGAAATCCCGATCCCCCTGGAGCGGCCGCGGCAGCAGTCGATGATGATGTCGTCGGAGTTTTTGGCGCTCCGCCGCGGGCTGATGTCGCTGATCCGTGAGGAGAGCCTGAAGGCGATGGGCGGCGAGATCAGCGACATGGGCATGCAGGGGCTGAACATCGAGCTGCATGGGCATTCGCTGGCGGATGTGATCTAGCGCCCCATCTCGACGATTGCGCTCTTACTTCCCTTCTCCCCTTGTGGGAGAAGGTGTCTTGCCGAAGGCAAGGCGGATGAGGGGTCTGCTTCGGCAAACTCCCCTCTCAGTTCGGACTCGCGGATAGAACCCCTCATCCGGCGCTTCGCGCCACCTTCTCCCACAAGGGGAGAAGGAAGAGGAGTTCGCAGCCGCTGCGCCCCCCTTACTTGAACCAGTGCACCAGCGCGATGCTGATGCCGAGCAGCAGCATCAGCGACAGTGTCACGGCGGCCGTCACCCGGCCCCCGACATTCGCCAGCACCTTCACGTCGACGCCGAGGCCGAGCGCCGCCATCGAGACCACGGTCAGGAAGCTCGTGATCTTCGTCACCGGCCCGACCACTGTGCCCGGCACGATCTCCAGCGAGCGCAGGGTCGCCAGCGCAAGGAAGCCGAGGATGAACCAGGGGACCAGGCGGAAGAAGCCGACATTGGATTTCTTGGCGCCGGTCTGCCAGCGCGAGGCGACCAGGGAGAGACCGACGACGACGGGCCCGAGCATCAACACGCGCATCAGCTTCACGAGCGTGCCGATCTGCGTCGAGACGAGCCCGGCCGGGACCGTTGCCGCAAGCACCTGCGGCACCGCATAGACGGTCAGGCCTGCGAGGATGCCATATTGCGTGGCCGACAATTGCAGCAGCGGAATCAGCAGCGGCAGACCCAGCACCATCATCACGCCAAGGATCGCCGTAAAGGAAATCGAGGACGCGATCTCGTCGTTGTTGGCGCCGATGATCGGCGCCACGGCGGCGATCGCGGAATTGCCGCAGATGGAATTGCCGCAGGCGATCAGGATCGAGAGCCGCGTCGACAGCCCCAGCATGCGACTGAGGCCGAAGGAGACGCAGAGCGCGATCACAACGACCGCGGCGATCGATGCCAGCAGCGCCACGCCGGAAGCCGCGATGGCGGCGAAGCTGATCGAGGCCCCCAGCAGCATGACCGCAACTTCGAGCAGCTGTTTGGCGCTGAAGGCGATACCGGCCTGCCAGCGCGGCGCCGGTTTCCAGAAGCTGCGCAGCGCCATCCCGAGCAGGATCGCCATCACCAGCGCTTCGACATAGGGGTGCTCGAAGACACCCAGCTCGGCCCGTTCGAGCAAAGCCGAGATACCGGCCACGGCGATGCACAGGAGGATTCCCGGAATCAGCGCCGCGATACGGCTCACGACAGTGGTTGGCTTGGCGTCGGCCGGGTTGGATGCTTGATTCTGCGACACAAATCTCTCCCAGAGGAGAAATATTTATACGCAGTGCCGTCCGATTGGGGAATAAGTTTTCGGCATATCAGGGCCGAGCGAAGTTCTATGCTCAGCCCGGAATAATCGGCTCAGAAGATCAGGCTTTTGGCGAGCGAGGCGACGCGGCTGAAGCTGTCATAGACGCCCGGCTCGAAGAAGGCCGCACGCGCGAGCACGATGCCCGCGACCAGCGACCAGAACACCGTGGTGCCGGCCCGCAGCAGGAGCTTTGACGCGCGCGATCGCGGCTGCGTGTCCGTTGCGGACACCAGCTGCTCGCCGAAGGGCTCAAATCCGGTGCGTTCCATGACCGTCAATCCATCAAATTCTGAATGGAATGTCGTCGTTTCGGCCCCAAACGGCAATGGAAGCGATTGGCGTTTTTGGCCGTCGACGGGGAAACTCCTTCCGTCTGACGAACCCGAGACAACAGTTTTCTTCTTTGGGCCGGTTTGGCGGTCCGGAACCCGGTTACAGCGCCAGATAACGGCGACGGATCGCGTCGTTGGCCTTCAGCTCGTCGATCCCGGCAGCATAGACGATCTGGCCCTTGTCGATGACAGTGGCGTGGCTCGCCAGCCCCAGGCAGAAATGCATGTTCTGCTCGGCGATCAGGACGGTCGATCCGAGCTGGCGGAGCTGCCGCAACAGCTCGCCGATCCGCTGCACGATGATCGGCGCGAGGCCCTCGCTCGGCTCATCGAGCAGCAACAGCGCCGGGTTGCCCATCAGCGTGCGCGCGATGGCGAGCATCTGCTGCTCCCCGCCCGAGAGACGTCCAGCAATGCGATGGCGCAGCGGCTCCAGCAGCGGGAAGACGTCGTAGATGCGCTTGATCGGCCACTCGTCCTGGCCTTCCGGCCCCTTCTTGCGACCGATGACGAGATTGTCCTCGACCGTGTGCTCCGGAAAGATCTGGCGATCCTCCGGCACGAAGCCGAGACCGGCGCGCGCGATATGGTGCGGCTTCTGGCCCGAGATCACCGCGCCGCGCAGGCTGATCCTGCCCCGCCGCGGCGGCGCCAGCCCCATGATCGCTTTCATGGTCGTCGATTTACCCGCGCCGTTGCGCCCGAGCAGCGCCATGGTCTCGCCCTGCCGCACCGAGAGGCCGACGCCGAACAGGATCTGGCTCGTGCCGTAGTAGACGTCGAGATCGGCGACTTCGATAATGGTCGCGCTCATGCGGTGGCCCCCGCATGTTCGGTGCCGAGATAGGCCTCGATCACGGCGCTGTTGCTTCGGATTTCGTCAGGCGTTCCGGTTGCCAGGATGCGGCCGTAGCAGAGCACGACGATCTTTGGGGCGATCTTGAACACGATGTCCATGTCGTGCTCGATGAAGACGACGGTGATTTTCTGCGTCTCCCAGAGCTCGCGCACCTTGTCGATCATGCGCCAGCGCTCTTCCGGGCCCATGCCGGCAGTTGGCTCGTCCAGCAGCAGAACCTTTGGCTCGAGCACCAGAGCGAGCGCAATGTCGAGCAGCTTCTGGTCGCCATGCGACAGCGTCGCGGCGGTACGGTTGCGCTTGCTCGCCAAGCCCAGCAGCTCCATCACATGCTCGGCGCGGTCGCGCGTCTCGGGCAAAGGAAAGCGCTTGTGCAGCACCGCGGACGAGCGCTGGTCGGCGCTGACTGCGGCAAGCATGGTCTCCTGCACCGTCAGCGATTTGAAGATGCTCGCGACCTGGAAGGCGCGGCCGATGCCGTGACGCACGATCTCCGGCGGCGAGCGGCCGGCGAGATCGACGCCGTCGAGCAGCACCTGGCCGGAATCCGGCCTCAAGGCGCCGGTGATCAGGTTGAAGAACGTGCTCTTGCCTGCGCCGTTCGGTCCGATCACCGCCGTGAGCGAACCGTCGGGGAAGTCCAGCGTGACGTCGTTGGTCGCCTTCACGCCGCCGAAGGATTTTGCGAGGTTGCGGATCTCGAGCATCGCTAGCGCCCCTCGCCCGCATCACGCCGGTGCGCGAACCAGTCGGCGACGAAATCCAGCAGGCCTTTGCGCAGGCCCAGCGCGAAGAACAGGATGACCACGCCGAGCACGATGCCGTGGTACTCGGTGAAGCGCGTGACGGTGTCGTTGAGCAGAAGCAGCAGCACGGTGCCGACCATCGGCCCCAGGAAGGTCGAGACGCCGCCGAGCATGTTGATAAAGATGCCCTCGCCCGAGATCGTCCAATAGGCGAATTCCGGATAGGCACCGGAGACGAACAGCGCCATCACCATGCCCCCCATCGACGCAAACAATGCCGCCAGCACGAAGACAGTCAGCTTGGCCCGCCAGACGTCGATGCCGAGGAAGCTTGCGCGCGCGGCATTGTCGCGGATCATGCGCAACGTGTAACCGAACGGCGATTGCGCGATCTGGCGCATCGCGAGCAGGCCGAGGATGAGAAGCGCGCAGCTCGCGACATAGAGATGAATGTGATTCGCAAGATTGATGCCGAGGAATGTGGGGCGCGGAATGCCGCCACGCAGGCCCTGGTCGCCGCCGGTGAAGGAGGCCCAGGACAGGATGGTCGAGTGGATCAGCATCTGAAACGCGAGCGTGACGAAGGCGAAATAGATATCCTTCAGCCGCACGCAGATCGCGCCGATGACGGCGGCGATTACCGCCGTGATCGCCAGCGTCGCGACGAAGGCCACGGGAATCGGCACGCCCAGCTTCTGCATGATCAGGCCAAAACTGTAGGCGCCAAGGCCGAAGAACATGCCGTGGCCGAACGAAGTCAGGCCGGTGTAGCCGACCAGCAGGTTCAGCGAGGTCGCGAACAGGCCATAGGCGGAGCAGCGGATGACGAAATCGAGCAGCGCCTTGCTGCCCGTGAACAGCGGCAGGCTCGCCAGCACGGCAAAGGCGACGAGCGCGATCAGGACGTCGCGATAGCGTTGCAGTGCCGCACCGCTGCGCACCGGCGCCAGCGTTTCGGCACGTCCGGCCTCGAGCTCGGTCATGCCGCCTCCTTGCCGAACAGGCCGGTGGGCTTGGAGACCAGCACGATCACCATGAACAGGTACATCAGGCCTTCCGTGAATAGGGGAAAGCCGAGCGAGCCGAAGGACCTGATAAGCCCGAGCAACAGCGCGCCGATCAGAGCGCCTAGGATCGAGCCCATGCCGCCGATCACGGTGACGATGAAGGATTCGATCAGCACCGAAAATCCCATGCCGGGGGTGAGCGAACGAACGGGCGCCGCGAGCGCGCCGGCAAGGCCCGCCAGCATGCCGCCGAGCGCGAACACGCCCCCATAGATCAGACCGGTGTTGATGCCGAGCGCCGAGACCATGCCGGGATTATGTGCCGCCGCCCGGATCACCTTGCCGATCCGGCTGCGCGACAATCCGATGCCGAGCACGATCGCCACAACGAGCGCGACGCCGATCAGCAGCAGGTAGTAAGGCGGCACCACGCCGCCGGCGATGAACAGCGGCATCACCTGGAACGCCGCGGGCATGCCCATCGACTTGAATTCCGGCCCCCAGATGATGCGCACGACATCGTCGAAGATGAGCACGAAGGCGTAGCAGACGAGCAGCTGCATCAGCACGTCGGCGCCATAGACGCGGCTCATGAAGACGCGCTCGAAGATCAGACCAAGAATCGCGGTCCCGGCCGCGCCCGCGAACATCGCCAGCGCGAAGCTCCCGGTGAGCTGATAGGCCGTCATCGCGAAATAGGCGCCGAACATGTAGAAGGCGCCGTGGCTGAAATTGACGACCTTGAGCACGCCGAAGATCAGCGTCAGCCCGACTGCAACCAGGAACAGGAGCATGCCGATGATGAGGCCGCTGGTGGTTTGCGTCACCAGGCAGGCGGAACTGGAGAGGCAGCCGGCGAGCGCGTCGAGATCCACGGGAGCACTTTCATTGCGACGCGCCGACATTGGCGCGGAGAGCCAAATCAAAACGGCGGAGACGGTCGCCCGTCCCCGCCGCGCGTCACATCAGGTGTAGCCCTTGCTCTTCTTCCACTCGGCCTCGAGCTCGAAGATGGTCTTCCAGTCGCCGGCCTTGACCTCGGGCACGTAGGGCTCCTGCGGGATCGTGGTGCCCCAGCCGATGGCGTAGCCGACCAGCGTGTGGTCGTCGCCGCGCATCGTCACGGTGCCGTCGGCGCCGAACGGGCACTTGATGGTGAGGCCCTTCAGCACCTCCGCGATCTTCTTGCCGTCGGTGGAGTTGGCTTTCTTCGCGGCCTCAGCGAGGAACATCACGGCCGTCGCGTTCTGCCACGACCAGTTGGTCGGATATTCGTTGTACTTCGCCTTGTAGGCATCGCCCCAGGCCGCATTCTCCGGCGTGGTCGGGAAGGTCTTGATGTAGCGGTTGCCGGAGTGGATGCCTTTCGGCAGGTTCTTCACCACGGTAAGCGCGGTGTAGTCGGCCATGTTGACCGCGAAGACCTCCATCTGGCCGAACATCGCGTAGATGTTGGCCTGGTCGATATAGGAGGTGAGATCGCCGCCCCAGAGGCAGGAATACAGCGCATGCGGCTTGGCCTGGAGGATCTTGGTTACCACTTCGGTGTAGTCGGGCTGGAACAGCTTAGGCCAGGACTCGCTGATGATTTCGACGTCGGGCGCAAAACGCTTCAGGTACAGCGTGAACTCGCCGGTCGTGTCGCGGCCATAGGCATAATCCGGCGAGCAGGTCGCCCATTTCTTCAGGCCCTTGGCTTTCGCGATCGAGGCGGCATAGCTGCCGCCGACGATGGAATCGTGGATGCCCTGGCGGACGCAACGGAACGCGTTCGGGATGTGCTGCTTCGGATCGGCCGTGAGCGAGGACGCCTCCGAACAGGTGTGGACGCAGAGCACACCGAGATCGCGCGCGACTTCGTGAACCGCAAACGATCCGGACGACGCCTCGCCGTCGATCAACCACTCGCAACCATCGGTGTTGACGAGCTCGCGCGCGACGCGCGCGGCTTCCTGCGGCTGGCCCTTGGAGTCACGGATCACCATCTCGATCTGGCGGCCGGCAAGTCCGCCGGCGGCGT
This sequence comes from Bradyrhizobium sp. S3.7.6, assembly GCF_054061875.1. Taxonomy (NCBI): domain Bacteria; kingdom Pseudomonadati; phylum Pseudomonadota; class Alphaproteobacteria; order Hyphomicrobiales; family Nitrobacteraceae; genus Bradyrhizobium; species Bradyrhizobium sp. S3.7.6. Next base: position 6,971,429 of record NZ_JBSSEQ010000001.1, read on the forward strand.
TGACCTTGTCGACCTCGAGCATCACCGCATTGCGCGACGACGTGCCGAGCTGCGCGACGCGGCCCGACAGAATCGTCGGCATGCCGATCTTGATGGTCTTGGCTTGCGCGCGCGCCACCCACGGTGCGGCAACACTCATCGCACCGGCGCCCATCAGCGCCAGCGTTGAACGGCGGCTGATGCCCGGCATGCGGGTTCTCGTCATTTTCCCCTCCCTCTTTCGGGTCGGCGTTTCCTGGTCCCTTGCCGGAGATCGTCTCGTCTCCGTGTTCCCAACAATTTCAGAGGCAGGGGGGTGACGTCAAGCCAAAGATGAATTACGAGTCATAATTCATCAAAGGAGGAAACGAGGCCGGTAATCGGCCCAAAACCCGCAAAATGATCAATCTTTCGAGCTTCATCACCTTTCATGCCCGGCGCACGCCGGACCGGCCCGCGCTGAAATATCGCGGCGAGGAGATCTCCTACGCCGATTTCGATGCGCGCATCCGGCAAGCGGCCGGCTGGCTCGCCGCGCAGGGCATCGGCGCGGGCGACGTCGTGGCCGTGCTGATGAAGAACAGCGCGGCGTTCCTGGAGCTCGTCTTCGCCACCAGTCATCTCGGCGCGGTGTTCTTGCCGATCAATTTTCGACTGTCGCGCGACGAGGTCGGCTACATCGCGGGCAATGCCGGCGCGCGGTTGTTGATCGTCGATGAGGAACTCGCCGCGAATGCAGCGGGCGCGAAGGTTGTCGTGCTGAACGAAGTTGCGCAGCAAAGCATCACGCACCTCGCGGGCGAGGCCGTGCCCGCGCCGATGCACGTCCGCGCACCGTCCGACCTGATGCGGTTGATGTACACCTCGGGTACGACCGACCGCCCCAAAGGCGTGATGCTCACTTACGATAATTTTTACTGGAAGTCCGCCGACCAGACGATCGCGCTCGGCATCGGTGCCGAGACGCGACTGCTCGTTGTCGGCCCGCTCTATCACGTCGGCGCGCTCGACCTGCCCGGCATCGCCGTGCTCTGGCATGGCGGCTTCATCCGCGTCGAACGCAATTTCGAGCCGGAGACCGCGCTTGCGGCAATCGCGGAGGACAAGCTCAACGCGGCATGGTTCGCGCCCGTGATGACCACCGCGATGCTCACCTGCCCCACCCGCGATCGCCACGACGTCTCCAGCCTGAGATGGGTGATCGGCGGCGGCGAGAAGACGCCGGAGCTCCGCATCCGCGCCTTCTCCGAGTTCTTCCGCAATGCGCGCTACATCGATGCCTATGGCCTCACCGAGACCGTCGGCGGCGACACCTTCATGGAAGCCGGCCGCGAGATCGAGAAGATCGGTTCAACCGGGCGCGCCATCGCCCACGTCGAGATCGAGATCCGTGACGAGGACGGCAAGACGCTGCCGCCGAACGTCAATGGCGAGATCTGCCTGCGCGGACCGAAAATCACGCGCGGCTATTGGAAGGATCCGGAGAAGACGGCGGCGGCCTTCTTCGGCGACTGGTTCCGCAGCGGCGATGTCGGCTATCTCGACGAAGAAGGCTTCCTGTACCTGACCGACCGCAAGAAGGACATGATCATCTCGGGCGGCGAGAACATCGCTTCCTCCGAGGTCGAGCGCGTGATCTACGATTTGCCCGAGGTGCGCGAAGTCGCGGTGATCGGGCTGCGCGATGCGCGCTGGGGCGAGCGGCCGGTCGCGATCGTCGTGCTGGCCGAAGGCGCGAGCCTTGAACTCCCTGCCCTCGCCGAGCACTGCCGCGCGCGCCTGGCGAGCTTCAAGGTGCCGAAGCAGCTCGTCATCCGCAACAGCCTGCCGCGTAATCCGAGCGGAAAGATCCTCAAGCGCGTGCTGCGCGCCGAGCTGGAGACCTCTGAATGACGCAAGCGAATGCCAAGGTCACAAAGCTCAACCGCGTCGAGCGCAACGCCTGGACCAAGCAGAAGATCTTTGACGCCGCGACCAAGGTCGTCGGCAAGCATGGCTATGCCGAAGCCTCCGTCGCCCGCATCACGGAAGAAGCCGGCGTCGCGCAAGGCACCTTCTACAATCATTTCGAGAACCGGCAGGAGCTGCTCGACCAGCTCCTGCCGAAGATCGGCCTCGACATGGTGGAATTCATTCGCGCCCGCACCGGCACCGCCGATGCCGCGCGGCAGGAGATCGCCCGCTTCTCCGCCTTCTTCGACTTTATCCGCGAGGTGCCGGAGTTCCTGCGCATCCTCAACGAGGCCGAATTCTTCGCGCCCATCGGCTACCAGAAACATCTCGACAACATCTCGGTCGCCTATGTCCGCATCTTGCGCCGCGCACGAGCGGCAGGTGCGATCGAGAATTACAGCGACGAGGAATTCGAGGCGATCGTCCACATGCTGATGGGCGCGCGCGGCTATCTCAGCCGCCGTTACTCCTATTCGGCAGGCGGCGTCACCGCCGTGCCCGACCACGTCATCTCCGCCTATCGCAAGCTGATGACGCGCGGCCTCTTCAGTGCATCCGGAGATCAGGACACGCCATGAACATCGCATCTCCACAAAAGCCGCTCGATCTCGTCTCCGCGATCGCCGAAGGCGATATCCGCTGCCTGCTGATGGTGCTGGTGCACATGACCGGCGATGAGCGCTGGCTCGAGCCGCCGTATTTGCCCAAGCGCGACATCCGCCTCATTCCCGATCCGGAAGCCGGCGTGCCCCGGGAGGTCCAGGACGAGATCCGCGCCGCGGTGGTCAGGCTGTTTGCCGACGGCACGCCAAAACTTGTCATCACCGACCCCGGCGAAGCGCTGCTCTTGAAGATGATGCGCGCCTGCCTCGGCGAGAACGTCGCGCCGGAGTATGCGCCCCTGATGCGCGAGGAGATGGGGTTTGTGGCGCGCGAGCCGCAGTGGACGCAGCGCCCTTCCGACGAGAAGCTTGCCGGCCAGCACGTCCTGATCGTCGGCGCCGGCGTCTGCGCCATCGCGCTCGGCGTGGCACTCGGCCATCTCGGCATCCCCTACACCATCGTCGAGAAGAACGACGAGCTCGGCGGCACCTGGTGGATCAACCGCTATCCCGGCTGCGGCGTCGATACGCCGAACCATTCCTATTCCTACTCGTTCGGCTCGGGCAATGCATGGACGCGCTATTTCTGCCAGCGCGAGGAGCTGCTTGCCTATCTGCTGAAGGTCGCCGAGGAATACGGCATCCGCGAGCATCTGCGGGTCAATACCGAGCTGACAGCGTCGCGCTGGGACGAAGGCAAGCGACGCTGGATCTCAACGCTGAAGACGAAGAGCGGCGAAGAGATTTTTGAATCCACCGCGCTGGTCTCGGCTATCGGCCAGCTCAACGATCCCTCGCGCGCGCATTTCAAGGGCGAAGACAGTTTCAAGGGAACGATCCTGCATTCGGCGCTGTGGTCAGGCGATATCGACCTCGACGGCAAGCATGTTGCCGTGATCGGCACCGGCGCGACATCGATGCAGCTGGTGCCGTCAATCGCCGGCCGCGTCGCCTCCGTCACAGTCTATCAGCGTAGCGCGCAATGGGCGCGGCCCGTTAAGGGCTATTCCGATCCGATCAGCGACGGCGCGCGCTGGCTGCTCGCGCATCTGCCGTTCTATGTGCAGTGGTACCGCTTCAACATGTTCTGGCGCTATGGCGACGGCCTGTTGCCGTTCCTGCGCAAGGACCCGGCCTGGCCGCATCCGGAGCGCGCCGTCAACAAGGGCAACGACCGGCATCGCCAGGAGCTGACCGATTTCATCCTCACCGAGCTGAAGGATCGGCCCGACCTGATCGCCAAATGCGTGCCGACCTATCCGCCCTATGGCAAGCGCATCCTGCTCGACAACAACTGGTTCAGGACGCTCACGCGGGACAATGTCGAGCTCGTCACCGACACGATCGATCATTTCGATCGCGACGGCATCGTCACCGCAGACGGCGAGCACCGCCCCGCCGACATCGTCGTGGTCGCCACCGGCTTCAAGGTCACGGAGATGGCGGCGCGCCTCAACATCAGCGGCCGCGGCGGCAAGGATCTGCGCGAGGCCTGGGCCAACGACAACCCGACGGCGTTCCTCGGCCTCACCGTCCCGGACTTTCCGAACTTCTTCTGCATGCTCGGCCCAAACTCCGGCCCCGCCCATGGCGGCAGCGTCATCTTCCAGTCAGAATGCCAGAGCCGCTATATCTCCGCCTGCCTCGCCGACATGATCGAGCAAGACGTCGCCGCCATCGACGTCCGTCCCGACGTGCTCGACGACTACGTCCGCAAGGTCGATGCCGAGCACGAGGCGATGATCTGGACCCATCCTGGCATGAGCACCTATTATCGCAATTCGAGCGGCCGCGTGTTTTCGGCGATGCCCTGGCGGTTCGTGGACTACTGGCGCATGACGCATGATCCGGATCTGGGGCAGTATCGGCTGACGAAGGGGTAAGAGGTTGAGGCATTGAGGCGTTGATTGCGCCACGACGGCACTGCACCCTCGCACCTTGTGGGAGAGGGTGGCTTCGCGAAGCGAAGCCGGGTGAGGGGTTCTATCCCCACGAACGGTAGCGCGAGTGGATAGATACCCCTCATCCGGCGCTTCGCGCCACCTTCTCCCGCAAGGGGAGAAATTGCACCCCATTATGCCTCACGTCGTGCTATTGTCCACACCTAACTGCTTGAGATGTCTGAGGTCTTCCCCATATAACCTCACTGAGCCCCAAGGGGCCTCACCTACGGTTTAGGGACATTTTGACGGGCACGAAGGGGCACCGCCGCACATGGCACGCAGCATCTATTCCGAAAAGCTGAAGAACCGAACCAACCGACTCAAGCTGCCGGCGAAGCGCAAGCCGTACAAGGTGCTGATCGCGCCGGGCATCTTCCTCGCCTATCGGCGCAACGCGGGACGAGTCGTGGAAGGCGAAGCACGCCGCGACGCGCCCGGCACATGGAGCGTCGAAGCGGGATGGTTGAAGCGGTTCGCGCTCGCTGACGATTTCGAGGAGGCCAACGGCATCAGCGTCATGTCCTACCATCAGGCGCAGCAGCGCGCGCTGAAGCTGGCGCGCGGCAGTGAAGGCGACAGCGATAAGCCGGTGACGGTCGGCGAAGCCATCGACGCCTACGAGACCGATCTGGCAGCGCGCGGCGGCGCGAAATACAACGCGACCTCACTGCGCAAGCACGTCCCGCCCGTGATGCTGGCGAAGGTGGTCATGTTGCTGACCGAGACCGAGCTGCGCGACTGGCGCAATGGGCTGATCGCGAAGGGCCTCAAGCTGTCGAGCGCCAACAGGATCGGCAAGTCGTTCAAGGCTGCGCTGGCGCTGGCCGCCAAGCGCGACAGGAAGCGCATCAGCAACACGGGCGCATGGCGCGATGGCTTGAAGCCGTTGAAGGGCAAGGGCGGCACGTTGCCGCCGCGCGACAACTACTATCTGCCCGATGCCACCATCCTCGCCCTCGTCCGCGCGTGCGCGAGCGAGGACGCTGATTTCGGCGCGCTGATCGAGACACTGGCCGGGACAGGCGTCCGTGAATCGCAGGCGCTGAAGCTGTGGCCCGACGACATTCTCGACGACGATACCGACGCGCCGCGCTTGATGATGTGGTGTTCGAACAAGGGCACGTCTGATCGCGATCCCGAGCAACGTGCGCTGTCGATCACACCGAAGCTCGCGCAGATGCTGCGCGCTCGCGCGTTAGCGCGTGGGTCGAGGCGTCCGCTGTTCGACCGGATCTGGAATGTGTCGGCGCGCTTCCGCGTCGTGCTGCAGCGGCTAGGGCTCGACCTGACCCTGACGCCTTACGTGCTGCGGCATTCGTCGATCATCCGCCAGATCCGCAAGGGTACGCATCTGCGCATGGTTGCCTTCGCGCACGACACCTCGACGTCCGAGATCGAACGCACCTATGCGCGCTATCTCAACGTCGCGGCCGACGACACACGCAGCGGGCTGCTCGACGACGCAGCGCCGGTCGTGGACAACGTGATCCGGCTCGCGCGCTGACGCGAGACCTCGTATCATACGAACTCTCAACCCGGCGCTCGGGCGCGCCGGGTTTTGCTTTTGCCAGTTCCCCTGATTCGCGCCGCTGTTTCGACGCGCGGTGAGGCACGGTGCGACGCGCGCGGAATTTTTCGAAGGCGACGCGCGGAAAATCATCAGGCGATTCAATCATCCTTTCCTAAAGCCAGCGGGCTGGCTTTTTGAAAACCATTGCGCGCGGCTGCGTGCCTGCCTTCAATGAGGCGAGGAGAGGTTTGTAGGGAGGGAGTCCAACGCATGGCCAGCATAAAGAAAGAGATAAACGCTGAAGCGCTGCGGGCCAAGGGCATCCCGCGCAAGTCGTGGTCGAAGCTCGAATTCTGCGCGAGGAACGACCTCTCGGAGGGCGCGTACAGAGAGCTGCAAAAGCGCGGACTGGGACCGGACGAGACCGAGGTGCTCGACCGCATCCTCATCACCGTCGAAGCCGAAAACAAATGGCTGAAGAAAAACCTGAAGCGCAAAGACAAAGCCGAGAAGGCCAAGGTCACCAAGGCCGCAAGCGACAAGCCCGCGCGCACGAAGAGTGCCAGCATCAAGGCCGCCAGCGCGGAGGCCTGACACATAGGACCCCGGACCGAGTCCGGGCTGAACCCGGCGGGCAAGCCGAACGTCCCACTGCGGACACTGCGGACCTGAGGAAGGAATCGATCAGGCACCGCGCGAATGAAAAAGCGAACCACCTCCGGAAGGGGGACTGACCGGAGGCGGCGCTTAATTCGCAATGGGCTTGCATCGTCACTGTACGCCTTGGACAGGCGGTGACGGTGTAGCCGGGAAACCGGATACATTCAATGCCGACCAACAGCGCCGACGACAGATTCGAACTCACCAATTACGACTTGGGCCAGATCGCAAATCTGCAGCGAGCCGAAAGCCTTACCTTCGACAAGGCGCGGAATCTGTACCTCTTCCGCAATAGACGGCTCACTTTGAGTGGCCTGTATTTGCCCGAAATTCGCGAGTGCGAGGCGCTGGAAAAGCAGCTCGCGCGCCGCAATGCCGAGGCTGCGGCCCCGCTGCGCCGCTCAAACGACAACGACGGATACCAAGCACCGCCACAACAAGCGACCAGAGCCCGGGCGACGCCACCGCCGACCGATCCGCCGCCTGAATTGCTGCGGCTCGATCTCGCCAAGTACGACACCGAGCCTATCCCAGAACGCGAGTGGGGCGTGCGCGACCGCTTTCCGCGACGCACTGTCGCGCTGCTGTCGGGTGAAGGCGCAGTTGGCAAGAGCATGTTGCTGCTGCAACTATCAGTCGCCCACGTACTCGGCCGAGATTGGCTGCGCTCGATGCCCGAGCCGGGGCCGGTGCTGCTCGTCAACTGCGAAGACGAAGGCGATGAGCTGGTGCGGCGGCTCGAACCAATCCTCAAAAACTATCATGCCAAATTCAGCGACGTTGCGGCCGACCTACACACATTCTCACTGGCCAACCAAGACCCGTTGCTGGCCGTGGTTGATCGCAGCAGCGGGCGCATCGTGCCGACCCCGCTCTACGCCAACCTGCTGGAGCGGGTGAAAGAGGTGCAGCCGATCTGCACGGTGATCGACAACGTCGCCGACGTTTACGGCGGCAGCGAGATCGACCGCAGTCAGGTTCGACAATTTGTCGCCCTGATGCGGCAGATCGCTATCGCGTCGGGCGGCTACGTCATCATGTCGAGCCATCCCTCGCTGGCTGGTATCGCCAGCAAGACCGGGTTGTCGGGCTCGACGCAGTGGCACAACAGCGTGCGGGCGCGTGCCTTCGTGCATATCGCCGAGAATGGCGACCAGAGCGGCACCCGCGTGCTGGAATTCATGAAGAGCAATTACTCCGCGCTGTCGGAGCGGGTCGAACTGCAATGGTCGAACGGCCTGTACGTGCCGGTGCGGGCTCCGAGCGCGCCGGAACAGGCGGCCCGCAATGCGGCGGCCGATGCGCTCTTCCTGCAATTACTCGACAGGTTCACGGCGAAGGGCGAGAACGTGAGTCCGAAGCAGACCGCCAACAACTATGCGCCGAGCGTGTTCGCGAAGATGGCGGAAGCCAAGAAGGCGCACTTCGGACGCGACCATTTCGCCGACGCGCTCGACCGGCTGATCGCCGCCGTCAAGATCGCGGTGGAGCCGTATGGCGCGGCTTCGCGTAGCACCATCCGCATCGTGCGCCGGGGGGTCCAATGACCCTGCACGCTCCCTGCACGCATCAGCGCGTCGTCCCTGCACACAAAATAAGCGTGCAGGCAATAAGTGTCTGGCCTGTCAGCAATTTTTCGCGCCCTGCACGCCTGCACGCATGCTGCACACGCGGGATCGAGATCGCGATGCAGCTCAAATTCAAAGAAACCGCTGCGGCACAAGGGTTTTCGCCCCTGCACGCTCCCTGCACGCATGCTGCACGCACCCCTGTACGCGCCCCCCCATACCCCCTGCATGCAGCCTGCAGGGGCATGCATGCAGGGGGGTGGGCCGCGACAACCGCGCCGGCCGGATGCCGGCGGCACGAGAGGGAGACGACCGATGTTTGCTCTACTGCAATTCGTTCAATGCGGTGGCGAGAGAGACGACGACGAATGGACTGTTTCGCACGCCGAGTATGTCCAAGTCGTCAAGATCAATTCCTCGAAGGAGAAGCTGCAAGAGTACGCTGCCGCGTATAGCTACAGGTTCTATGCCGCCGCCAATGATCTTGACGACGCCTTGGACGCTCTGGAAGCCGATGGGCGCGCCGCATCGGACGAGGAACATCAACGGCTGCATGACACGTTCAGCGACCAATACAGGGTCAGTGGCGCGCTGATCTCGGACATGACCTTTCACATCGTGGAAGTGCAGGATGGTGGCGAAAACGACGACGAAGCCGACGACGCCCCGGCTCCGCTTGTTGGTGGCGCTGTCCGCTGATGCACGACCGCCCACCATCCCGCCGCCGAACACGCGCCGACCAGCGCGAACGGCGACGGCTGGCGCAGCGTCGCTACCGGCAGAATGTCGCCGACCATGTCGTGATCGCGCCGGTGAAGGTCGGGCCGGTGCTGCTGGATTATCTGGTGCGCGGCGTCCACTGGCTTGATGACGTCGACGCCGACGATGAGCGCAAGATCGGCGAGGCCATCACGCGCGGCCTGACGGAAGCGGCGGAGGCGGAGAAGCGGTGAATCCGTAAACTTTACGGATCTGGACGGCCCAAAGAATAATCCGTGACCCTACTTCATCGACCGCCCGAAAGCCGTGCCATCCTGCCGGCATGAACACACAGCGCCCCATCCCGCTTCGACCCGACGTGACCGCCGCCGCGCGCGAATGGCGCAGATCGTTCGTCAACGATGCGACCATCAAGACGCTGGCGCGGATGCGCAAGACCAGTGCCGACGAGATCCGGCTGGAGCTGCGCAGTGCGGTCGAGCCGATGAAGGCCGCCGACTTTTCGGGCGATACCGTCGCCGCGCTGATGACGCTGGCACCGGACAGCGCACTCACCGAGATCCTCGATCTGGCGGTCAAGATCGATCTCACCGGCGTGTCGCAGTTCTCGTTTCCGCTGCCGGGCAGTTTCAGCAATGCAGTGTTTGTCGAAGAGGGTTTCCCGATCCCGGTCGGGCAAGGCGCGTTCGAAGGTCTGCTCATCGGTCCGATCAAGAAAGTCGCGCTGATCAGCGCGCTGTCGAACGAATTGGAAAACTATTCTGCGCCAATTGCCAGCGTGGTGATCTCGCACGTCATTAAGATCGCGGTGGGCGATGGTGGCGCGAAGGTGTTGCTTAGCGCAGATCCGGCGACCGCCGCAGCGCCCGCCGGCCTGTTGAACGGCGTCGCGTCGATCCCCGCAGGCGCGTCGATCTCCGACGATCTGGGCGCACTGATCGGCGCGATTGCCGCCGCCGGCATCGACACCAAGAACGTCGCTTTCATTGCCGCGCCCGAGCAGGCACTGGCGCTGCAGACGCAGCCGTGGCCGAACTTCAAGCACAGGGTGATCGAGGCCAAGACCCTCACGGCTGGCACCGTGATCGCCATTGCGCCCGATGGCTTTGTCGTCGCGGGCGAAGGCGTGCCGGTGATCGAGACCAGCAAGTCGGCGGTGTTGCACATGGCCGACCCCGCCGAGCAGATCGCAATGCCGGGCGCGCCGGCCACCATCGCTGCGCCCGTGGTCTCGATGTTTCAGACCGACAGTTTCGCGCTGAAGTGCATCGCGCGATTGACGTGGTCCGTGGCACCGGGTGCGGTGGCGTGGATCGAGAACGCGGCATGGTGACGTGATGGATGATCGAGCCCGAGCAATCTTCGATGAAGCCCGCGAGACGCTGGCGCGAACCGCTGACGTCAAGGTCGAGCGCCGCATCCATGACGACGATGGATTCCTAACGGCATGGTCGCGCGGTATGCCGGCCAAGCCAGCACCGCCCACCATCGAAGAGGTGAAGCAGATCGTCCGTGATGAACTGGCGAAGTGCCATGCGCGGATTGACAGCGTTGCCAACGCGCTCACCGAGCACAAGGTGATCGCCGACGCGCGTCGAGATGCCACGGCGCAATTCGTCGCTCAGATTCGCAAGCAATTGCGCGACGAGATCGCGAAGGCTCAGATCCGACCCGCCGAGGAATTTTTCTATACCGACGACGACAGCGCCGACGGCGTGAAGCGAGACGCCGATTTGCATAACCCGATCCTGCGAGCAGTCGATTACCCGATTGACGAGAAGATCATGGGGCCGATCAGGGCCAAGCACCGGGCGAAGTACCTCGCGGAACAGCGGGCCAAGCGGGCACGGTCAGCGCGCGTCATCGATCTGCCGGCGCTGCCGCTGCGAGGCCGGCATGGGTGAGCGAGCGGACAGGCTCGATGCCGAAGCGATGGCGATCATGGGCGCGGCGACCATCGTGCAGCTCAAGCAGGACTGCACCGAGCTGGCCGCGCTGTTCGATCAGTTGAGCGACGACCAGCGCGAACGGCTGCTCGATTTGCTGTTTCCGGATTTGCCGCGCGAGTGATCGCTCGCTGTTTCCTATGATAGGAAACAGAAACAGGCGGCCCGTTTTCTCATGATGCGAAAACGGAAGTCCGTTTTCCTACAATAGGAAAACGCACTTTAGGTTGTATTACGCGATTGTCCTATCAAATGGCGTAAGCCGGTTCGCGGCCCAAATGGAACCGCTAACAAAAAGCCAGTAGATTATTCTCCGGAGTTCCCCTCTCTTGTGTCGTGGTTCGGACCTATCGCCGATGGCAAATAGTTCAATCCGATCAAACAGTTAGGGATGTGAGACAGTGTTGGAAATCGCCCAATGGGATCAGCGACTTACAGCCGCGGGAGGCCGAGGCTCTAGGAAGGCCGCCCGTGCGTTGGATCGAGGCTCGATGATGCGGAGGAGCTGCAGGCCCTGCAAAACAGGCCGGCGGGGCTGGCTGGCCCGTTTGGCAAACAACGGGGCCGGGGGGGACCTCCCGTTTTTTACGGAGGCAGCCAATTCCCGCGCGGCGGCGCACGGAACTTGCTACCACCCGTAGTAGGCGTTGCGGTTGAAGCTGGAACCTTGAATCGGCTCCATAGTAAATTCTTCCAATTGAGGTACAATTTCTTGGAACTGTGATGGAACCGAAATTCAACCGGGGCGATCATCGTGATGACCGAGGCCATCCTCTCACGTGGCACATCAGGTGTAACATGGGTGTAACATCGCCCCCGGCGCGTCGAAGTTTATCTAAAGCCCGGCACCTATTGAACAATCGGCAATCCAAAGAATCCGTCGCCGATTCCCCACCTGATTCCCCAGCTCAATCCGCACCTGTTTATGGAGCCCGCCCGGCGAGTCAGAATTTCTGAAGGAAGAACGTCAATGCCCCGCCAAGCCGCCGCCTCCGCCGGTTTCGCCGCCAACGGCTCGACGCGGTCCCAAATCCCGCCGCCGGCCGATCTCAATGAGCTGGAGAAGGCCGAGTTCGTCAACGTCGTCTTGGGCTCCCCGCCGTCCCACTTCCTGCCGGCCGACATCGCCACCATTGCCGCCTATGCCCGTGCCGTGGTCGCCGAGCGCCGCGCAGCCGGCGAACTGGATGCCACGCCCGTCATCAGCAGCCCGACCGGCGACAAGCCGAGCCCGTGGCTGCCGATCTGGCTGGGACAACTGCGCGCCTGCACGACACTGGCGCGACGGTTGAACATCAACCCCGCCGGCCGCGTGGCGACGAAGCCGGTCGAGCCGGAGCCGCCCCGCTCCTACTACGAACGCCAGCGTCTGCTGGAGGCCCGCGATGATCACTGACACCGACCGCGATGCGATGACGCGCGCCATTGTAGCCGCCCGCCGCGAGAGTCCCGCCCGCAAAAAGCAGATCGACGGCAAGCTCGTCCGTCAGCCGTGGGAGGCTGTTGGCCGCTACGCCGCCTTCTGCGCGCAAATCGATTCGCTGAATCTGCAACCATGGGAATCGGCCGTGGTCTACGCCGATTCGCCCGAGGCCCTTGCGCTGCTGGGGCGGTTGAAGGCCGCCGGTTTGTCAAAATACGAGCCCGATCCGCTGGCGGCGATTGAGAAGGCCGAGCAGCGCGCGACCGTGAAGTGATGCGTGCCGCTCCTGTCAGCCTGCCTTGCTAACGTTAGCAAGACGCGAATTGACAGGTGGGAAGCCGCTCCTGTCAGCCATCTTCCTAGCGCTAGGAAGACGGACGTTCCCAAGGACGTTCGCTTCCTTTCGGTCCCGTCTTGGCAGCGCTGCCAAGACGCGAGTTGACAGGACGATCATCGTGATGGTGGCGTTGGCGGTGATGGCGCGATGAATATCCGGCGGCGGTCACCAGATTCTGCGAGAGAACCGCATGTAGCGCGCGAACAGCGGCTGACCGGTCTTGTAGAATTCGGCGATGCGGTCTAGCGCCTCCCGTCGACTGGCAATCACCCGCTGCCGATCTCCCTGCGAAAGATTGCCCTGCATTTCAGTGTCTGCGGTCCGAACGTTCAAAATGTCGTCCCACAGCTTTTTGAGATAGTCCTGAACGTCGCCACCGAAGAAAAAATAGGCTCGCTCCATCATTTCTAGAAACTCCATTTCGCGTGCCTGATCGAACCCCGGCGACGAACTGACCATCTGGCCGACAGCCTTTCGGACGATTAAAAAAATCTCGTGGCGTCTCTCGAAAAGGTCGAGAGCGGCTTTGTCTTGAGCCGTGCGCCACTGGAAGAAGCCAACCAGCGCAACGAAGACCGCAGTGGCAGCCGCAACAATCCATTGAACAACTTCCATTCCTGCCCCCAACGTGTGAATCGCCGGGCGCAACTTTGGGGACTGGTGATGGTGGAAACAAGAAGGTAACTTTGGCCATGAACAGCTAAAGGTGCGGCGAGCAATCCCGCTGCCTATTGCATCGTCGGCCTTGCCGCCGCCACGACCTCGATCTTGGCCGCCTTGCCGCAGCCGTCCGACGAGATCACGGATACGACCAGCGGCGGGATCATGCGCAGCCGGTTCGCCTTCGCCGGGCCGCTGCAGACCTGTTCGACGCCGTGCGGACCGTAGCGGGTGACAGAGGCCGTGCCGCGTCCGTCGATCACCACGAGATGGAAGGGCTTTTCGAATTCACACGACTCGACAAAGTCGGTGATCAGCTTGGCGAATCGTTCCTGATCGTGCGGCGTCATGCCGGGATGATAGCAGAGGGCGGGACTGTTGGCTGATTGATAGCGCTTCAGTTTGAAATCTCGCGCGCAGCTAAAGTTTGCTGCCACCGTCTCAAACCTTCTCGCGCCAACTCTTCTTGCCGGAGCCATCGCCCTTCGCGTCCAAGACTGTCATAAATCCAGATTGCAATGATTGCTCCGATCACCAGCGCTGCGCTGCCGATCATTGAGCCCCAATAGTTTGACGGAGCCAGAAAACCCCCGGCCACGGCCGCCAAGCATATGCCGAGCGCAATCTTGGCCGCGCCCCTGTTCTTGACGATCTCGACTTGTCCTCGCTTGGCTTCTGCGATCTCGGCTTCGAAGCGCGCCGCCGCCGCTTTTTCGGCGGCGTATTCGGCCGCGACACGATCAGCGATGGCGTCGAGTTCTGGCGATCCTACAGAGATAGTCATAACCGCTCCGTGCTGCCGGTCTTCGTTTCGCGGCGGAGAATGGTCGTCAGTTCACCGGGCGCGCAGATCTCAAACGGATGCTTGGTCTCGACGTCCAACATGCCTCTATCGACCGCCGCGAAAGCGAGCACCGCGAACGAATGACGAAAGGTGGCGAGAAACATCGCCATGCGCTCACCCTCCGCGAGCCGCCACTGATATTCGAACTGATCCGAGACCTCGAACTTTCCTTGACGCAACGTGGTCGGCGGCAGCAGGTGTTCAAAAGCGGACTGGGGAAACGTGCCATCGAGACGGTCAACATTCGAAAACCACCGCGCAACAATGCCGCCGGTCTTCGGCAGAATTGTCTTGGTCAGTTCGTAGTAGAGGGCAAACCCGATCTTGAACGCGAAGGTTTGCATGTGAGATGCAACCAGCGGCCCATTGGCCCGAAGCAGGCCGCCATTTTCCTCACGCCATCCTGCAGCCGACTGCTGCTCGCGAGGGATGTGCATTTCCTGCAGAAGTCCGGGAATGTTATTATTGACGGCCGAAAAGATGCCCTTGATCTCCGCGCGGCCCGCTTCCGTTTCCGAATCCGGCATCGAACGGCCGATCATAGCCGCGACCAGATCAGCGTGCTTGGTGCCGCCGTTGCACGGTTCGCAACTTCCAAATTCAAGGCCTTTCGGACGTCGGCGCTGCGCGAACATTATAATCGGCGGGACATGATCGACAGTCGTCGCAGGCATGTCGCCGCCGCAGTAGATGCACCACGGACAACCGTCCAGTACGGCTGCATGCGCGCGGCGCTTCTGTTTGCTTCCGCCCATTGAGAAAAGGACCCCTGCGAGAAGCGTGTGGAGTTAGGATGACCCCTTCGAGCCCGCAACCACTCGCCTCACGGCGCGATAGATCAAATCGTCAAGGGCTTGGTGCATCTTTACGACTACGTCCGCAAACTTCTCGGCGGCCTTGTCATCATCCTTAATCAGTCCGGCAAACTGGTCCGTTCTCTTGCCCTGTTTGGTAAGCGTCTCAACGATTTCTATTCGGTCAGCGGGCAACAATTCACCAAGGTAGCGGGCTAGCAAAATCTCCACGATAAACCCCTGCGCCATGCTGTCTGCGGCGACATTGCGAAACATCTCTTCGTCTGAAATCATCCAAAGCCCCTACTGCCAAGCGAATCGGGAGCCGACACGGTGGCACAATGGTGGGTTGCGACGCGAGGATTACGGCGTTTCTCCCGCTTATTCACAGGACTGCAGCGTGGTCGCAGACCTCAGCGCGCGGAACTGGCTGCAAGGGACGCAGGCCGGACGCAAGCGTCGGTTTCTTTAGTTGCTTCAATGCGGTACATAGAACCCCATTCTCCCACAAGGGGAGAAGGAAGAAAGAGGAAGCCGCCAATGCCCAGGCCAATTGTCCGCGTCTACACCGACTACAAGAGCCCTTACGCGTTCGTGGCCAACAAGCGGCTATTTTCGCTCGAGGAGGCGCACGGCGTCGAGCTCGAATGGCTGCCCTATACGCTGCGCGTCGCCGAATTCATGGGGACGGTCGAGGAGCGCACGCCGCATTTCTGGCGCAAGGTGCGTTACGCCTATATGGACGCGCGGCGCTATGCCAATGCGCAAGGGCTCGTCATGAAGGGGCCGCGTCGCATCTACGACGCCTTCTATTCCAGCGTTGGAATGCTGTTCGTACAGCGGCACGGCTTCTTCCGCCCTTATCACGACACGGTGTTCCGCAAATTCTGGAGCCATGAGCTGGAGATCGACGATCTCGCCGCAATCACGGACGTCATCAAATCTTGCGGTGGCAAGGCGCCCGAGTTCGAAGCCTACGTCAACGGCCCTGCCCGCGCCGAGCACGACCGCATCATCGACGAGGCCGAAGCACTCGGCGTGTTCGGCGTGCCGACCATGGTGTTCAACGGCGAGCTGTTCTGGGGCGGTGATCGCATCGACATGCCGATCGAACGGATCGAGCGTCCGGAAACGATCGAGGCCGCGCTCGGCAGCCGCCACCGCAAATCAGTGTAGCCGTTACGCGGCGAGGCCGCTCTCGACCGGAGCAAATTCCAGCCCGAGGCTCTCGGCAACCGCCTTGTTGGTTATGCGGCCACGATGCACGTTCAGTCCGTTGCGCAAATGCGGATTTTCCAGGACCGCGGCAAAGCCCTTGTTGGCGAGCATCAGGCCGAATGGCAGCGTTGCGTTGTTCAGCCCCTGGCTCGACGTCACCGGCACCGCGCCCGGCATGTTGGCGACGCAATAATGCACGATGCCGTCGACCTGATAGGTCGGATCGGCGTGCGTGGTCGGATGCGATGTCTCGAAGCAGCCGCCCTGGTCGATCGCGACGTCGACCAGCACGGCGCCCGGCCGCATCGACTTGAGCATCGCGCGCGTGACGAGCTTTGGTGCGCTGGCGCCCGGCACCAGCACCGCCCCGATCACGACGTCGGCGGCGAACACCTCGTCCTCGACCGCTTCGATGGTCGAGAAGCGGGTGCGCACCCGCCCGAGAAACACATCGTCCAGCTCGCGTAGACGGGGAATCGAGCGGTCGATCACAGTGACTTCCGCACCGAGGCCCGCCGCCATGCGCGCCGCCTGCGTTCCCACCACGCCGCCGCCGAGCACGACGACGCGCGCCGGCTGCACGCCGGGCACACCGCCGAGCAGCACCCCGCGGCCGCCGACCGATCGCTTGAGCGCGGCGCCGGCGGCTTCGACGGCGAGGCGGCCGGCGACTTCGCTCATCGGCGCAAGCAGGGGGAGGTGACCGGCCGCGTCGGTGACGGTCTCATAGGCGACCGCAGTGCAACCGGAAGCGAGCAGGCCCTTGGCCTGTTCGGGATCCGGCGCAAGATGGAGGTAGGTAAAAAGGATCTGGCTCTCGCGGAGCTGGGCCCATTCGCTTTTCTGCGGCTCCTTCACCTTCACGATCATGTCGGAGCTGGCGAAGATGTCGCGGGCGCTCTCGGCAATCGCGGCCCCTGCCCGCTGGTACACCTCGTCGGAAGCGCCGATGCCGCTGCCGGCGCCGGTCTCGACCGTCACCTGGTGCCCAGCCGCGACATATTCGCGTACGGCGCCCGGGGTGAGCCCGACGCGATATTCCTGCACCTTGATCTCCTTGGGCACACCGACGCGCATTTTGGGCTCCTTCCAACGTCCTGATTCACCCCGTCATCGTAGCGATCGGGCCAGTTTGGTTTCGTGCAAATATCCGCTAGCTTCGACCTCCCCGCGCCGGTTTCCGGCGTGCAAACGCCCTTTCACGCTGGAAACGAAACCTTGGCCCTCGACCGGAAAGATCTCGCCATCCTCGCGGAACTCACCACCAATGCGCGGGCCAGCCACACCGAGCTCGCCACGAAGGTCGGGCTATCAAGCACGGCGCTGGCGCGGCGGCAGAAGGCGCTGGAGGACGACGGCTACATCCAGGCCTACCAGGCTGCGCTCGATCTCGCGCAATTCGGCCTCACCACGACGGTGCTGGTCCGCATTGCGCTGGAGAGCCAGAGCGACGAGGCACTGAAGGCGTTCGAGGCCGAGGTGGTGAAATGCCCGTCCGTCGTGCGCTGCTTTCTGATGTCCGGCACCGACGACTACATCCTGATCGTGCTCGCCCGCGACATCCAGGATTTCGAGCGCATCCACCGTACCGAGTTGTCGCGCCTGCCGCGCGTGGCGCGGGTCCAATCGAGCTTCGCGCTGCGCGAGATCGTCAACCGCGCGGTGCCGACGGTGGTTTTCGGCGAAGCCAAGCGCTGACACTGTGTCGCGGGCGCCATAATTCCCGGCAGGGAACCAAGCGGCCGGTTGTAAGTTGGACGCCATTGGCAAGCGGAGGCGACGGTGCCTCCGCGTCAGTTCGGCTGACGTCTCGGCTCGGTCGCCGTCGCAGGGAGCAGGACATGAGCGATGTCACGCACGAGATTCCCGAACGCATTCCAGTTCATATCGTCGTCAATGGCGTCGGCCACACGCTCGATCTCGTGCCCTGGACCACGCTTCTGGATGCCCTGCGTGACCATCTTGCGCTGACCGGCACCAAGAAAGGCTGCGATCACGGCCAATGCGGCGCCTGCACCGTGCTGGTTGACGGTCGGCGCGTCAATTCCTGCCTGACGCTCGCCGTCATGAAGGACGGCGCCGAGATCACGACGATCGAAGGCCTTGCCAAGGACGGAACGCTTCATCCTGTGCAGCAGGCGTTCATCGACCACGACGCCTTTCAGTGCGGCTATTGCACGCCGGGACAGATTTGCTCGGCCGCGGGCCTTCTGGCCGAAGGCCGCGCCCGGGATGCCGACGAGATCAGAGAGCTGATGAGCGGAAATCTCTGCCGTTGCGGCGCCTATCCGAACATCGTCGCTGCGATCCAGCAGGCAATGGGCCGGCCATGAACAACTTCCAATATTCCCGCGCCACCGACATCGCCGATGCGATCCGCTTGCTGGCCGCCGATCCCGGCGCCAAGCTGATTGCCGGCGGCACCAATCTGATCGACCTGATGAAAGAAAATGTCGAGCGGCCCTCCCGGCTGATCGACATCTCCCGCCTGCCGCTCCGCGACATCGAGGAGACGGCCGACGGAGGCCTGCGCATCGGCGCCTTGGTACCGAATTCAGACCTCGCTTACCATCCGCTTGTCGAGCAGCGTTATCCCCTGCTCGCCGCCGCCATCCTCGCCGGCGCTTCCGCTCAATTGCGCAATATGGCCTCCGTTGGCGGCAACCTGATGCAGCGCACGCGCTGCGCCTACTTTTATGACACGGCGACGCCCTGCAACAAGCGAGAGCCCGGCAGCGGCTGCTCGGCAATCGACGGCCTCAACCGCAACCACGCAATCCTCGGTACGAGCGCGTCCTGCATCGCGACCAACCCGTCCGACATGAGCGTAGCACTTGCCGCGCTCGGTGCGCTCGTGCACATCGCAGGTCCCTCCGGCCGGCGCACAATCGCATTGACCGATTTCCATCGGCTCCCGGAGGACAAGCCCCATGTCGACACAAATCTCGGCACCGGCGAGATCATCGCGGCCGTCGAACTTCCCAAGCATGGCTTTGCCCGTAACTACAGCTATCTGAAAATCCGCGACCGGCTGTCCTATGCTTTTGCTTTGGTCTCGGTCGCGGCCGCGCTCGAACTGGATGGCAACGCGATCAGCGAAGCCCGCCTGGCGCTCGGCGGCGTGGCTCACAAGCCCTGGCGCAGCCTTGAGGTCGAAGCGGCGTTGCGCGGCCAGGCAGCGACGCCGGACCACTTCTCGCGCGCGGCCGATCTGCTGCTGCACGGGGCAACGGCCCGCGCACATAACCGCTTCAAGATCGAGCTCGCACGCCGCGCCATCGTGCGTACGCTGATACAGGCCGCGAGCGCCACGCCACAATCACAGGCTCACAAGAAAATCGCGTGAGGGACCGATGAACGCCTATGTCGGAACGCCAACGTCCCGCGTCGATGGCCGCGCCAAGGTCACCGGAGCCGCCAAATATGCCGGCGAATTCCCGGCAGACGGCCTCCTCCATGGCTTCGTTGTCGAGGCCACGATTCCGCGCGGACGTATCGCTCGCCTCGACGCCAGCGACGCGCTGCAAGTGAAGGGCGTGGTCGACGTGCTCACGCATGCGCATCGTCCGCCCCTCGCCGACAATGACGATGCCTGGAAGGACGAGGTGGCGCCGGAGAAAGGCTCGCCCTTCCGCCCGCTCTATGACGACAGGATCTGGTTCAACGGCCAGCCCATCGCGCTCGTCGTGGCGGATGACTGGGAAACCGCTAAATTCGCTGCGACCCGCGTGCGCGTTGAATACGACCGGGAGGCATTTGCAACCGATCTCGAATCCGAACATGGCAAAGCCGGCAAAGTGGATCGGCCGCACAGGCCGCGCGGCGACGCCGCCGCGGCGCTGGCTGGGGCCGCTGTGCGGCACCAGGCGGATTATGTCCTGCCGACCGAGCACCATAACCCGATGGAGCTCTATGCGACCACGGTGGTCCGCGACGGCAGCGGCAGGCTTACCGTCTATGACAAGACGCAAGGTGTCCAGAACGTCCACAAATATCTATGCAGTGTGTTCAACAAGAGGCACGATGATCTCCGCGTGGTCTCGCCCTATGTCGGCGGTGCCTTCGGCTCCGGATTGCGGCCGCAATACCAGGTGGTGCTGGCGACGCTTGCCGCGCTCGAACTCAAGCGATCCGTCCGTGTCGTGCTGACACGGCAGCAGATGTACGGGCTCGGCTACCGGCCGATGACCATTGAGCGTGTCGCGCTCGGCGCAAGGCCCGACGGCACGCTCGATGCCGTCACGCACGAGGCCACTGCCGTGACTTCGCGCTACGAGGATTTTTCGCGCAATGACACCGGCTGGGCGGAACAGCTGTACAAGAGCCCGAACAGCCTCTTCTCCCACAAGCTCGTCGATCTCGACCTCTCCACACCCTGCGACATGCGCGCACCCGGCGCCGCCTCCGGCGTCTGCGCGCTCGAATGCGCCATGGACGAATTGGCCGTCGCGCTCAAGCTCGATCCGATCGAGCTGCGATTGAAGTGCTATTCGGACCGCGACCAGAGCGAAGACCTGCCCTACACCAGCAAGCAGCTGCGCGAATGCTACGCCCGCGGCGCGGAAGCGTTCGGCTGGGGCCGGCGCAATCCTGCGCCGCGCTCCACGCGCGACGGCAAGGAGCTGGTCGGCTGGGGCATGGCGACGGGGGTGTGGGAGGCGCTTCAGATGCCGGCCGCCGTCCGCATCGTGCTGACGTCGAACGGCCATGCCGAAGTATCCTGCGCCGCCTCCGATATCGGCACCGGCACCTACACCATCGTGGCACAGGTGGCCGCCGACGCCCTCGGGCTGCCGATCGAGAATATCGACGTGAAGCTTGCCGACTCGACCTTGCCGCAGGCCCCTGTCGAAGGCGGTTCCTGGATGGCGGCGTCGGCCGCGCACGCCGTGCTGGGCGCGGCCGAAGACATTCGCCAGGAGCTCGCACGGCTCGCCAAGGCGATGCCCGCCTCGCCCCTCGGCGGCGTCGATGCGCCCGACGTGATCCTTGTCGACGGCACGATCGCCAAGGCCGGCGACAAGGCTTGTGCCGTCTCGATCGCCGATGCGATGCGCCACGGCAAGCTCGAGCGGATCGAGAAGCAGAAGCTCAATCATTTCGCGCAGGACAAGTCGCACGCGCGCAACACCCATTCGGCGGTCTTCGCCGAGGTCAAGGTTGACGAAGAACTAGGCGTCATCCGCGTCACGCGCGTCGTGAGCGCGGTCGCAGCCGGACGGATCCTCAATACCAAGACCGGCCGCAGCCAGATCATGGGCGGCGTGGTCTGGGGCATCGGAATGGCACTGCACGAGGAGACGGTGATGGATCACCGCTTCGGCCGGATCATGAACGCGAACATCGCCGAGTACCACATTCCCGTGAATGCCGACGTTCACGACATCGACGTCATCTTCGTCGACGAACCCGACGACCGGATCAACAAGCTGGGCGTCAAGGGCATCGGTGAAATCGGCATCGTCGGCGTGCCTGCGGCAATCGCGAACGCAGTCTATCACGCCACCGGTAAGCGCATCCGGCGCTTCCCGATCACGCTGGACAAGTTGCTGGATTGATCGCCCGTCACACGATCCCCGCTGGATCGGGCGATTGTCATAGAACTGTCATCGAAAGTGCAGAGACCTGCCAGTCTCTGTAGATTCGGGACACACCATGGATTATTTCAAGCGCTTCAACTTCCTGTTCGCCGCACCTGTGTTCGACGCCGACGATCTGGAAGGCATCCGCTTCAACCAGATTATCGAGGAGATCCAGCGCTCCGGCTTCGAGGTCGTGAGGGCCCGCAGACTGGAGGACGCGGAGATCGCGGTACAGACCGACGCCGCGATCGGCTGCATGGTGGTGGACTGGGGCAAGAAGGGCCTCGAGGGGAAGACCTCGGCGCTGATCAACCTGATGCGGCGCCGCGGCCTCGACTTCCCGATCATCCTCCTGATCCGGCGCAAGCGCTTCGAGGATTTGCCGGTCGAGGTGCTCGACTTCATCGACGGCTATGTCTTCCTCTCCGAGGAGACGCCGACCTTCATCGCCAAGAATTTGATCAGCCGGCTCAAGCAATATGCCGAGACGCTGAAGACGCCGTTCTTCGGCGCGCTGGTCGACTACGCCGAGGAAGGCAACCAGCTCTGGACCTGTCCGGGTCACAATGGCGGCGTGTTCTACAACCGCAGTCCGATCGGCCGGGTCTTCGTCGAGCATCTCGGCGAATCCGTGTTCCGCGACGACCTCGACAATTCCGTGCTCGACCTCGGCGACCTCCTCACCCATGAGGGTCCCGCGCTGAGGGCGCAGAAGGAAGCCGCCCAGATTTTTGGTGCGGAAAAGACCTATTTCGTGCTCAACGGCACCTCGACCTCGAACAAGGTCGCGCTCGGCGCCCTCGTCACCGACGGCGACCTCGTGCTGTTCGACCGCAACAATCACAAGGCCGCCCATCACGGCGCGCTGATGATCAATGGCGGCATCCCGATCTACGTGCCGACCATCCGCAATGCCTGGGGCCTGATCGGCCCGATGCGCTGGGACATGCTCGACGAAAAGGCCCTGCGCGAGGCGATCCGGAACCATCCGCTGGTGACGGACAAGGACGCCTGGCGCAAGGAGCGGCCGTTCCGCGTCGCCGTCGTCGAGCAGTGCACCTATGACGGCTCGATCCACAGCGCCGAGATGATCCTGAAGCGCATCGGCCATCTCTGCGAATACATCCTGTTCGACGAGGCCTGGGCCGGCTTCATGAAGTTCCACCCGCTCTATGCCGGCCGCTTTGCCATGGGGCTGGCGAACCTTTCTCCCGAAGCGCCCGGCATCATCGCGACGCAATCCACCCACAAGCAGCTCGCAAGCTTCTCGCAGGCCTCCCAAATCCACATCAAGGACCGCCATATCCGCGGCCAGAAGCGGCGCGTCGAACACCGCCGCTTCAACGAGAGCTTCATGCAGCACGCCTCGACCTCGCCGTTCTACCCGCTGTTCGCCTCCCTCGACGTCGGCGCGCAGATGATGAAGGGCCGCTCGGGCGAGGTGCTGTGGGACGACACGATCCGGCTCGGCATCGAGCTGCGCAAGAAGATCCGCGCCATGCGCCGGGAGTTCGAGGAGAAGGAGCAAAATCCGGATCGCCGCTGGTTCTTCGAGCCCTTTGTTCCCGATCGCGTCACCATTCCCGACGTCAGCCGCCCCGGCGCCGCGCACAACGTCGCCTGGGAGACCCTCTCCACCGACGAGCTCGCCACCAACCCCGCGCTGTGGCAGCTCTCGCCGGATACCAACTGGCACGGCTTCCCGGACCTTGCGGAAGGCTTTGCCATGACCGACCCGAACAAGCTGACGCTGCTGACGCCCGGCTTCGATCGCACCACCGGCGCCTATGCCGAGCACGGCATTCCCGCGCCTGTGGTCGCGCAGTATTTGCGCGAAAACCGCATCGTCCCTGAGAAGAACGACCTCAACTCCCTGCTCTTCCTGCTCACCCCCGGCGTCGAGGCGAGCAAGGCCGGCACGCTGATCTCCGGGCTTGTCGCATTCAAAAGGCTGCATGACGACAACGCGTTGCTGGCCGACGTCATCCCCGAATTTTACCAGCGGCGTCAGGCGCGCTATGCCGGTGTGCGGCTGCGCGATCTCTGCGGCGAGATGCACCGCTTCTTCCGCGCCGCCGATGTCAGCGCCCTCCAGGCCCGGCAGTTCATGCCCGAGCACATGCCCGAGATCGCGATGTCGCCCCGCGATGCCGCGCGCTATCTGTTCAAGAACGACGTCGACTATTTGCCGATCGAGGCGATCGCGGGCCGCATCGCCACCACGCCCTTCGTGGTCTACCCGCCCGGCATCGCCACCATCGTGCCCGGCGAACGGCTGACGGAGCGGGCCAAGCCCATGGTGGATTATCTCAAGATGTTCGAAACCTGCTTCAACACGTTCCCGGGGTTCGATGTGGAAATCCAAGGCGTCTACAAGGAGATCGATGCACAGGGCCGCATCGGCCTCTATACTTACGTCGTTGCCGAGTAGGTGCCGATGAACGAAACAGCGATTGCGCGTACAGATGACGAACCGGTTCTGGTCCGCCCCTCACGGGAGAGCGATGTCGAGGCGATGCTGGCGATCTACCGCCATCACGTCCGCAATGGGGTGCCGCGCGATGTCGAGGGAACCGGCGCGCCCGAACCGGACGATCTGCGCGACCGCCGCAAGAACCTGAAGCAGACCCGCCTGCCGCATCTGGTCGCGACCTATCGCGGCGAGGTGGTCGGCTATGCCTATGCCGTGCTGTTCCGCAAGCGCCCGGCCTACCGCTACACCGCCAAGCACTCGATCTACGTCCACCACGAGCATCTTGGTCGCGGCGTCGGACGGCTGCTGCTCCAGGGAATGATCGATGCGTGCGCGGCGGCCGGCTTCCGCCAGATGATCGGCTATATCGATGCCGACAACGCGCCCTCGCTGGCGCTGCACGAAAAATTCGGCTTCGCGCGCGCCGGCCTGCTCTGCGGCGTCGCCTATCGCCACGGCCGCTGGTCGGACACCGTCATGGTGCAGCGATCGCTCGGCGCGGGCGTCACCGCTCCGCCGACGCTACCGGCACCGGGCCGTTAAACCTTACGAGGGAAAGTCAGCCGGCTTGACCTGGATCCGGTCGGCATGCAGCGACCAGTGATGCAGCGCCTGGTCCTTGCAAAACCGCGCCTTCGCCCGCTCCCTTGCTTCGTCCTCGTCGGTGGCGTCGATTTCGAGCGTGCCCTGGCAAACCTCGATCTGCCGGCCGTACTGGCCGAGCACGTCCTTCATGAACCTGACGACATAAGTTGACATGGGACCTCCTGCCTGCGCCAGCGTGCCCCGGCGGCACTTTAATCCCATTTAGCCTGAACCGGGAAAGGAGATTTTGACGCGGATCAAGATCGGTGACGGTTCCCGTCGCCAACGCAGGCGTCGATACAATCCGTCAGCGATCACGTCTTGATATCGAGGAGGGTCTGTTCTGTCTCGGCGTAGGCTTGAATGACCTTCGCATTGGCGATGAAGCTGTACTTGGCGGCCGCCATTTGAACGAACTCGCTGGCGAGATCGACGTTCGGCGCGGCGACCAGGCCGTCCTCGTTTGCGAAGGGAGCGCTGGGGTCGGATTGTGCGGCATAGCTCGGCGAAACCGTCGACACGGTCGCGACCGTACCGCCTGGCGTCGAGCCGCTCGATTGGGAGACCTGATCGACGCGCAACGGCACATAGGCCGCTGGAAATGTCGGGCCAATGCTCGAGCCGCCCGCACCGGCCGATGTGCTCGATCCGCTTGAAGCGGGTAGCGGGCCGGTCGTGCGCACATTGGCGATGTTGCTCGCGGCCACGTTCACACGCAAACTCGCCGCGGAAAGTCCTGATGTCGCAATCGAAAATATGCTCATGGACTTTCAACTACAGGACAAGTGATACGCGTTCATTCACGCCATCAGTAAAATCCGCAGCTTTCTATTTGCATCCTCGTAACCAACGATCGGAGCGCGATCGGGGTTCGCACGTTCCTACCCCGGCGTCACGCCGAACGCCTGCTTGAAGCGCTCGGCGTAGCGCGGCCAGACCTCGGGATTGATGATGCGCGGCGGGCGTTTGCCGTCGAGCGTGTCCAGCACCTGCTCGGCGGCGATGCGGCCCATGTTCTGGCGCGCCTCGATCGTCACGCCTGCGGTGTGCGGGCTCGCCAGCACGTTGTCGAACTGGAGCAGCGGATGCTCGGGCGGCGGCGGCTCCTTCGACCAGACGTCGAGGCCGGCACCGGCAATGCGCTTGTCGCGGAGCGCCTGGAGCAGCGCATCCTCGTCGTGGATGAAGCCGCGCGCCGTGGTGATGAAATAGGCGTGCGGCTGCATCAGCGCGAATTCGCGCGTGCTGATCATGTTGCGGCTTTTCTTGTCGAGCGGACAGGAGATCGAGACGAAATCGGCGCGGCGCAGCAGCTCGTCGAGCTCGACCTTCTCCCCGCCCCGCTCGGCCATCACCTCGGCCGACAAATACGGGTCATAGGCCAGCACCGTCATGCCGAGCAGGCCCTTGCACAGCGCGGCAATGCGGCGGCCGACATTGCCGAGGCCGATGATGCCCACGGTCTTGTGCTCGACCTCGTTGCCGACGAGCTCGTTGCGGTTGACGTTGGCCTCCCTGCGGAGCTTGCGGTCGGACTGGATGATGCGCTTGGACAGCGTCAGCATCATCGCCAGCGCATGCTCGGCGACGGAATGCGCGTTGCCACCGGACTGGTTGACGACCAGCACGCCCGCATCGGTGCAGGCCTCGACGTCGACAGGGTCGAAGCCCGCGCCATTGCTGGAGACCAGCAACAGGTTCGGCGTGCGCTTCAGGAAGGCGGCATCGACATGGAAATGCGGAGCAAGCTCGTCGCGGGCGGCGCCGATCTGGTAAACATGCGCCGCGTTCAGGATCGGGGCGTAGAAATCTTCGGGGCTCTCGTTCTCGATGCGATCGAGCCGGACGTCGGACCGCGCCTTCAGGATGTCGATATAGATCGGATTGGCCAGGTATTTGACGTAGAAGACGCGCTTGCTATTGACGGACATCAGGACCCTTCCGGCTCTCTCAAGGAGACCCGCAAGGCCAGCGCACCCCGCGCTCCGTCCATGCGTTCCTCCCGTTTTTGCATTATCGCCGCTTATGACATGGCGGTGCCGGCCACGGCAGGCCGTCTGGCGCAGATCACGGTGCTGGCCCGGACATGTTGACAATCCCGCTGCCTGCGTCAAGTTCGGCAGACCGCCGCGACGACCAGAACCAAGAAGCATGCGCGGCTCAAGGGAGAACGCAATGGCGCTTGCGGAACAGCAGACCTCGCCCCAGGCGGCACAAGGCGTCAGCGACAGGAGCTGGCACGGCATCGTCCTGCAGACCCTGAAGCGGAACGAGATCAGCCTGATCCCTTACGTGCCCGACCGCGTGCTGACGCCGCTGATCAAGAACCTGCACGCCGACCCCTTCTTCACCACCTTTGCCACCGCCCGCGAGGAAGAGGCCGTCGGCATCGTCTCCGGCGCCTGGATGGGCGGACGGCGCGGCGCGGTGCTGATGCAGACCTCCGGCTTCGCCACGCTCGCCAACGTGCTGGCCTCGCTCGCGGTGCCCTACCAGATCCCGCTGATCATGTTCGTCTCCGAGCGCGGCACGCTTGGCGAGTTCAATTACGGGCAATCGCTGGTCTGCCGGACCATGCGCCCGGTGCTGGATTCACTCGCGCTGGAGCACCACACCATCACCCGGCTCGACGAGCTCGAATTCATCGCCGACCGCTCGATCAAGCAGGCCGTGACCACGCAGGCGCCGGTGGCGCTGATCCTCAACCCGCTGCTCACCGGCGGCAAGGTTTTCGACAAGTGAGGCCGGCCAGAATGAGCACAGATTTGGACAACCGCAACACCAAGGTCATGAACCGCTTCGATGTCACCTCGCGCCTGATCGCCAGGCTCAAGCACGAGGAAGCGGTGATCGGCGGCATCGGCAACACCAATTTCGATCTCTGGGCCGCCGGCCATCGCCCGCAGAACTTCTACATGCTCGGCAGCATGGGGCTGGCTTTCCCGATCGCATTAGGCGTCGCGCTGGCCCAGCCCGATCGCCGAGTCTTCGCGCTCGAAGGCGACGGCTCGCTGCTGATGCAGCTCGGCGCGCTCGCGACGATTGCGGCGTTGAGGCCGAAGAACCTCATCATGATCGTGATGGACAACGGCATCTACCAGATCACCGGTGCGCAGCCGACGCCGGCCGCGAGTGTGGCTGACATCGTCGCGATCGCCTCCGGCTCGGGACTTGCCAACAGCGCCTGGGCCGCGGACGAGGAGGATTTCGAGCGGCTGGTCGACGAGGCCCTGTCCGCCTCCGAGCCGAGCCTGATCGCGGTCCGCATCGACGACAAGCCGGGCGTGGGTACCACCCGCAGGGATCCCGTTCAGATCCGGGAACGCTTCATGCACGGCCTCGGCGTGCGCGAGCCACTTTAACGTTTCGTCATTAACTACACGGCGATCTGATCCCTGCCCCGCAACAGGCCGTTGCAAATCCGTGCTATCGGCACCGGATGCCCATTTTTATTCGCTTTTTTGCCTGGCTGCTCGCGGCCGCCGTCACTTTCGCAACCCTCGGCCCGCCCGGCCTGCGGCCCCATTCCGATCTCGGCCAGGACGGCGAGCACGCCCTCGCCTTCATCCTGGTCGGACTGGCCTTCGGCCTCGCCTACCGGAATCGCCGCTGGGCTGTCGCGGCCGTCGCGGTGGTCCTGATCGGCGTGCTCGAGCTGATGCAGTTCTGGGCACCGGGACGGCATGCACGGCTGGACGATTTTCTTGTCGATGCCGGCACCGCCTGCATCGGCTTTGCGCTCGCCGCCGTCACCGATTGGATCATGGCGCGCTTCCGCGCCAATTCGGCCCTGACGAACTAGGGCCCCGCGGAGTGACGCTCCGCAGGGCCCGGCTCTTCAAAGCCTTCACGCTCTGATCGATCAGTCGATGATCTTGACGACGCGGCGCGTGCGCGGTTCGACGATGACGCGGCGATCGTTCACGACCGCGTAGCGATACTCGGTGTAGTTCGGCACGGGGCGCAGCACCACGGTCGGGGGCAGCGGCTCGCCGACGATGACGCGCTCGTGGATCACGACGGAATCGTCGCGCGGGATTCCGCCGAGCACGGCATTCGGAATTTCGAGACCGGCGCCGACGGCCGCACCAACGGTGCCGCCGACCATCGCGCCGATCGGTCCGCCGATGTCGCCACCCGCACGCGCGCCGTCCCTAGCGCCCTGTTCGGTCGTCGACTGGGCCAAGGCTGCACTCGACGCCAGCAGCGACACGGCAGCCAGCGAAATCGCAAGACGGGTCTTCATGTCCACACTCTCCAGTGATTGTTCTGCGCCTTCAACCGCGGGGTCGGACCATTGTTCCGGTTCCCGCACGACGAAAGACAGGCCAAATCTGGAGAGTGTTACTGCGTAACACTTACGCTGCGGCGATCTCGTGTCCCGCCATCAGTTCCAGTGCCCGCACCATCGCGGAATGATCCCAGGCCTTGCCGCCATGCGCGGCGCAGGACGAGAACAATTGCTGCGCCAATGCCGTGCTCGGCAGCGACAGGCCGAGCGCGCGCGCACCTTCCAGCGCGAGGTTGAGATCCTTCTGGTGCAGCTCGATGCGGAAACCCGGCTCGAAATTGCGCTTCACCATGCGCTCGCCATGCACTTCGAGAATCCGCGACGATGCAAAACCGCCCATCAACGCCTTGCGCACGAGAACGGGATTGGCCCCCGCCTTGGATGCGAACAGCAGCGCTTCGCTCACCGCCTCAATCGTCAGTGCGACGATGATCTGGTTGGCGACCTTCGTCGTCTGGCCATCGCCATTGGCGCCGACATGCGTGACGTTCTTGCCCATCTTGTCGAAGATCGCCTTCATGGTGCCAAAGGCCCGCTCCGGGCCGCCGACCATGATGGTGAGGCTCGCTGCTTTCGCCCCGACCTCCCCGCCCGACACCGGCGCGTCGAGATAGTCCGCGCCGAGCGCCTCGATCTTCTTCGCGAACTCCTTGGTCGCCAGCGGCGAGATCGAGCTCATGTCGACGACGATCTTGCCCTTGGAGATGCCGCTCGCGACGCCGTCCTTGCCGAACAGCACCGCCTCCACGTGCGGGGTGTCGGGCACCATGATGATGACCGCATCCGCCTCCTCCGCGACTTCCTTCGCCGATTTGCAGGCGATGCCGCCCGCGGAAATCAGCTCAGGCGCGACCGGCGCGACGTCATGCAGGAGCACGCGATGGCCCGCGGCCAGAAGGTGGCCGGCCATCGGCCGTCCCATGGTGCCAAGTCCGATGAAGCCGATGTCGATCATGTCTACGTTTCCTCAGGTCTCAAATGTCTGCGCGGCGTGCCAGGACAGGCCTTCCAGCGTCGTGGTGCGCGGCTTGTATTCGCAGCCGATCCAGCCGCGATAGCCGATCGCGTCGAGGTGGCGGAACAGGAAGGGGTAGTTGATCTCACCGGTGCCGGGCTCATGGCGACCGGGATTGTCGGCGAGCTGGATATGGGCGA
Organism: Bradyrhizobium sp. S3.7.6; assembly: GCF_054061875.1. Taxonomy (NCBI): domain Bacteria; kingdom Pseudomonadati; phylum Pseudomonadota; class Alphaproteobacteria; order Hyphomicrobiales; family Nitrobacteraceae; genus Bradyrhizobium; species Bradyrhizobium sp. S3.7.6. The sequence goes on from NZ_JBSSEQ010000001.1 coordinate 7,001,672, forward strand.
TCTGCGGGAGATATTCCTGCATGGTCCGGGCGAGATCGCCCTCCATGATCTGCATGTGGTAGATGTCGTACTGGATGAACAGATTGTTCGACCGCACCTCGGAGATCAGCTGAACCGCCTGCTCGGTGCCGTTGAGGTAGAAGCCGGGAATGTCGAGCGTGTTGATCGGCTCGACCAGGAGCTTGATGTTCTCGCGCGCCAGCGTCGAGGCGGCAAAGCGAAGGTTGCCAACCAGCGTTTCGTTGAGCTCGCGCGGGTCGGCATCGGCAGGCGCGATGCCGACGAGGCAGTTGAGCTGCTCGCAATCGAGCGCCTTGGCGTAGTCGATGGCCCGGAACACGCCGTCGCGAAATTCACTGACGCGATCGGGCAGGATCGCGATGCCGCGCTCGCCCGCTGCCCAGTTGCCCGCGGGAAGGTTGTGCAGCACCTGCGTCAGCCCGTGAGCTTCGAGCTGCTCGCGCAGCAGCGCCTTGTCGAAATCGTACGGGAAGAGATACTCGACCCCGGAGAAGCCCGCCGCTTTCGCCGCGGCAAAGCGGTCGGGAAACGGCATCTCGTTGAAGAGCATGGTGAGGTTGGCGGCAAATTTCGGCATGATGCTCTCCCCTATTCCGCCGGCTGCAGCACGCCGGGCCGCTTGGTCTCGACCTCGTCGAGCGGCAGATCCAGCACCTCCTCGAACTCGACGATGTTGTCGATCTCCGTGCCCATCGCGATGTTGGTGACGCGTTCGAGAATGAACTCGACCACGACGGGCACGCGGTGCTTCGCCATCAGTTCACGCGCGGTCGCAAACGCCGCCTGCGTATCCTTGGGATCGGTGACGCGGATCGCCTTGCAGCCGAGGCCTTCGGCGACCGCGACATGGTCGACGCCGTAGCCACCGAGCTCCGGTGCGTTGACGTTCTCGAAGGAGAGCTGGACGTGATAATCCATGTCGAAGCCGCGCTGGGCCTGGCGGATCAGGCCGAGATAGGAATTGTTCACGACGACGTGGATGTAGGGCAGATTGAACTGCGCGCCGACCGCGAGCTCCTCGATCAGGAACTGGAAGTCGTAATCGCCGGACAGCGCGACGATCTCGCGATCCGGGCATGCCGCACGCACCCCGAGCGCGGCAGGCAGCGTCCAGCCGAGCGGGCCGGCTTGCCCGGCATTGATCCAGTTGCGCGGCTTGTAGACGCCCAAGAACTGCGCGCCTGCGATCTGCGACAAGCCGATCACGGTGACATAGGTGGTGTCGCGGCCGAAGGCCTTGTTCATCTCCTCATAGACGCGCTGCGGCTTGATCGGGACGTTGTCGAAATGGCTCTTGCGCAGCATCGTCTTCTTGCGATCGCGGCAGGCCGCGGGCCACGCCTGGCGCTCGCGGAGCCTGCCTGACCGACGCCACTCCCTGGCGACGGTGACGAAGAGCTCGAGCGCGGCCTTGGCGTCCGAGACGATGCCGAGATCGGGATTGAAAACGCGCCCGATCTGGGTCGGCTCGATGTCGACATGCACGAAGGTGCGGCCCTTGGTGTAGGTCTCGACCGAGCCGGTGTGACGGTTGGCCCAGCGGTTGCCGATGCCGAGTACGAAGTCGGATTCCAGCATGGTCGCATTGCCATAGCGGTGGCTGGTCTGAAGGCCGACCATGCCGGCCATCAGCACGTGGTCGTCGGGGATCGCACCCCACGCCATCAGCGTCGGCACGACCGGCACGTTGGCGATCTCGGCGAATTCCACCAGCAGGTCCGAGGCGTCGGCGTTGATGATACCACCACCGGCGACGATCAGCGGGCGCTCGGCGGCATTGAGCATCTCCAGCGCCTTCTCGACCTGCTTGCGCGTCGCGGTGGGCTTGTAGACCGACAGCGGCTCATAGGTCTCGTCGTCGAACTCGATCTCGGCGACCTGCACGTCGAGCGGCATGTCGATCAGCACCGGACCCGGCCGGCCCGAGCGCATGATGTGAAAGGCCTGGCTGAACACACGCGGCACCAGCGCCGGCTCGCGCACGGTCACAGCCCATTTGGTCACGGGCTTTGCAATCGACTCGATGTCGACGGCCTGGAAGTCCTCCTTGTAGAGCCGTGCGCGCGGCGCCTGCCCGGTGATACAGAGGATCGGAATGGAATCGGCGATCGCCGAATATAGCCCGGTAATCATGTCGGTGCCGGCCGGACCCGACGTGCCGATGCAGACGCCGATATTGCCGGCCTTCGCCCGCGTATAGCCCTCGGCCATATGCGAGGCGCCCTCGACATGGCGCGCGAGAATGTGGCGGATCGACCCGCGCTTCTTCAGCGCCGAGTACAGCGGATTGATCGCGGCCCCGGGAACGCCGAAGGCAGTCGAGATGCCTTCCTTTTCCAGAATTCGCACGGCAGCATCGACGGCTCGCATCTTCGCCATATCGGACCTCGCTTGAGTTGCGTCAGCGAGTGCGATCATCAGGCGTGCAAGATGCGATCTCAACGAGATCGATTTTATTTTCCACGATGCGGCAGCCGCGGAAAAACCGTGGCGGTCTCAAACGGTTAGATCGACATCGGCGTGAAAGCCGCTCACTCGAACAGCGGCGCCAGCTCCATCTGCGGCACCAGCACGAGACCCTTGTCGGTGATGCGAATTTCCGGAATGACCGATAGCGGAATCAAATTGAAGCCCATGTAGGGGATGGTGCAGCCGGCTTCCGCCCATTCCTTCTTCAGCACCTTGACCGCTTCGGCGACCTCGGTGACCCGTCTGTCGGAGAGCAGGCCGGCGATCGGCAGCGGAACCAGCGCCCTCACCTTGCCGTCGGCGACGACGCAAACACCGCCCTGCTCCGCCTTGATGGCTGATATCGCCGCCTGCATGTCGCCCTCGTTGGTGCCGGCGACGATGATGTTGTGGCTGTCGTGCCCGACGCTGGAGGCGACCGCCCCGCGCTTCAGGCCGAAATCCTTCAGCACGCCGTAAGCGACATTGCCGGCCGACTTGCCGTGGCGCTCGACCACCGTGACGAAGCACAGGCCGTAGCGCTCAAACAGCGACGGCCAATCCTTTGTCGGCTCGATCGCGACCTTCTCATGGATCAGCGTAATGCCCGGCAGCGCGGTCTTGATGGCATTGACGGTACACGCCTTCGCCGGCAATTCCGGCGTCAGCTTGACCTTCTCCGGAAGCTTTACGGTCGCATAGGCCGCCTTCGGATATTGATAGCGTTGCGACAGCGCCTGATCGAGCCGCGGCGTAATCTTGCCGTGCTCGACCACCAGCTCGCCGCCATACCAGGTGCATTGCGGTCTGAGCTGATCGTCCATCAGCACGAGATCGGCGCGGCGGCCGCCGCCGAGCCCGCCGATATCGCCCTCCATGCCGAAGCGTGTGGCGCCATGCAGCGAGCCCATCGACCAGGCCTGTTCGGGCGACATGCCGGCCTTTACGGCCTCGCGCACCACCCAGTCGAGACCGAACAGCAGAAGATCGTCGGCATCACGGTCGTCGGTGCACACGGCCGTACGCTTGTGCGACGCACCGAGCTCGGTGATGGTGCGGATCGCCTGCGGCAGCGAGTGCCAGGGCGTGGTCGGCGGACCGCCGCGCAGAAAAACCCAGACGCCGGCGTCGAGCAGATCGTCGGCGATGTCGCGATCGATCGCCTCATGGGTGTCGGTGACGCCGGACGCCGCATAGGCCGCGACGAATTCACGGCCGTAAACGTGTCCGGACACCGGCCGTCCCCGCTTCAAGGCAGCGGCAAGGATGGCATGACTGCGCTCGTCGCCCATCGTGACAGGCACGAAATCCATCTTCTCGCCGAGCGCGACCGCTTCGGGCCAGCGGTCGAACAGGCCGGCGATCTTGTCCGGCGTGAGGTCGCCGCCCGCGGTCTCCAGTTCCGCCGACGTGGCCGGCACCGTGCTCGGCACCGTCAAAAAGATCGAGAGCGGCGCCTCGCGCGCGTCCTCCAGCATCGCCTCGACACCGGCGACATCCATGACGTTGCCGATCTCGTGGCTGTCGCAGAAGATCGTGGTGGTGCCGTTGAGGAGCGCAGCCTCGGCATAGGCGCAGGCCGTCACCATGGAGGATTCGATGTGGATGTGCGGATCGACCAGCCCCGGCGCGATGATGCCGCCGGCGGCGTCGTAAAGTGGCACCCCGCCCCAGACCTTCTTCGCCGCCCCGGCCGGTTTCACCGCTGCGACGCGGCCACCGGTGATCCAGACCTCCCGACCGGGATGGATGCGCTCGGAATAGGTCGAAAGCACCCGGGCCCCCGTGACCACGAGATCCGGTGCGACGCGCGCGGAGGCGACATCGGCCAGACACCGGGTCATCGAATGCAGCGGTGCGACGGCGAAGCGGGTAAGTCTGGTCATCGGGACCCTCGCGTGGCGTTACGGCCCAGCGATGGTTACGCCCTGCGCTATAGCGGGCAAGCGCAAATATAACGGCAGACCCTGCTTACGCCTTAGGCGCCGAACTGCCCGTCGTCCCCGCCCTTGCGGGCCTGCGCGGGTTCCGCCTTCTCGGCGGTGCGGCGGCAGCGGGCTTCACGCGAATTCGCATCGACCGGCCCTTTGGCTCATCGATCTCAAACGAATTCGTCTTGCGTACGAGGTCACTCAGCTTGCGGAACCCGAACGTTCTCGGATCGAAATCGGACGCCAGATTGGCGAGCTGCCGGCCGACTTCGCCGAGCGCGACCCAGCCGTCTTCGCTCTCCATCTGGGTGATGACCTTCTTGATGATGGGCGTGGCTGCATCGGGCGGCTGAAGCGACGTCGATCTTGAGGCGGCATCCTGGGTGGTCGCCGGGACGGAGACCAGGTTCTCGGTGTAGACGAACCTTCGGCAGGCCTGCCTGAAGCTCTCCGGCGTCTTCTGCTCGCCGAACCCGAACACGTCGACGCCCTGCTCACGGATGCGGGCGGCCAGACGGGTAAAGTCGCTGTCGGAGGAGACCAGGCAGAAGCCGTCGAACCGGCCGCTGTGAAGCAGGTCCATGGCGTCGATCACCAGGGTTATGTCGGAGGCATTCTTTCCCGTCGTATAGGCGAATTGCTGCTGCGGGATGATGGCGTGCTTCGACAGAATGTCGGCCCAGCCCCTGGACCGTGCATTGGAGAAGTCGCCATAGATGCGGCGGACGCTGGCCTCGCCGATCTTGGCAATCTCCTCGAACAGCCCATCCGCGATCTTCGCAGAGGCGTTGTCGGCATCGATCAGGACGGCGAGACGGGGCGAGCGAAGTTCCGACGGCATGGCGTTTCCTCAACGAGCTGGACGCAGCATTAGAGGACGCTCGCGCCGGGACGGCTAGTCCTCGTTCGCCTTGAAGCGCCCCATCCCCTTCAGCACGAACGGGGCCAGCAGCGCAACCAGCGCGATGCCGAGCAGCGTCGCCGAGATCGGGCTCTGGAGCAACGTCATGGGATCGCCGAGGCTGATCGCGAGCGCACGGCGCAGCTGGCTCTCGGCGATCGGACCGAGGATCAGGCCGACGACGACGGGCGCGATCGGAAAGTCGAACCGGCGCATCAGGAAACCGAGCACGCCGAAGCCGGCCAGCATCGACAATTCGACCACCGAGGGCTTTGCGGCGATGGTGCCCATGGTCGCGAACACGAGAATGCCGGCATAAAGCCAAGGCTGCGGGATCGCGAGCAACCGCACCCACAGTCCGACCAGCGGCAGATTGAGCACCAGCAACATGCAATTGGCGATGAAGAGACTGGCGATCAGGCCCCACACGAGGTCAGGCCGCTCGGCAAACAGTAGCGGCCCCGGGTTGAGGCCGTACTGCTGGAACCCCGCCAGCATCATCGCGGCCGTCGCCGAGGTCGGCAATCCCAGCGTGAGCAGCGGCACCAGCGTGCCGGCGGCGGAGGCGTTGTTGGCGGCCTCCGGTCCCGCGACGCCTTCGATCGCGCCCTTGCCGAATTCTTCCGGATGTTTTGTGAGCCGCTTCTCGGTGGAATAGGACAGAAAGGTCGGAATCTCCGCGCCGCCCGCGGGCAGCGCGCCGATCGGGAAGCCGAACATGGTGCCGCGCAGCCACGGCTTCCACGAGCGCCTCCAGTCTTCCTTGGTCATCCACAGCGAGCCGCGCACCGGCTCGAGCTTTTCCTCGGTGTGGTGGCGGCGCGATGCGACGTAGAGCGCCTCGCCCACCGCGAACAGACCGACCGCAAGCGTGGTCACCTCGACGCCGTCGAGCAGCTCGGGGACGCCGAAGGCAAGCCGCGCCTGCCCCGTCAGCTTGTCGATGCCGACGAGGCCGAGCGTCAGGCCGATGAACAAGCTGGTCAGGCCGCGGATCGGAGAATCGCCGAAGGTCGCCGACACAGTGACGAAGGCGACGCACATCAGCGCGAAATAGTCCTCGGGGCCGAAGCGCACGGCGAAATCGACCAGCCACGGCGCGAGGAACGCGAGCCCGATGGTGGCGATGGTGCCGGCGACGAAGGAGCCGATCGCGGATGTCGCAAGCGCCGGCCCGCCGCGGCCGGCCTTGGCCATCTTGTTGCCTTCGAGCGCGGTCGCCATCGAGGCACTCTCGCCGGGCGTGTTGATCAGGATCGCGGTGGTCGATCCGCCATACATGCCGCCATAATAGATGCCGGCAAACATGATCAGCGAGCCGCCGGGGTCGAGCTTGTAGGTCACCGGCAGCAGCAGCGCGACCGTCAGGGCCGGGCCGATGCCGGGTAGCACGCCGACGGCCGTACCGAGGAACACGCCGATCAGCGCATAGAGCAGGTTCATCGGCTGGACGGCGACCGCCATGCCGTGGGCCAGCGCGGCAAAGGTGTCCATCACAGCAGTCGCTCCAGCGGGCCGGTCGGAAGGCTCAGCGTCAACAGCCGGTCGAACGCGAGATAGATGAGGGTCGACATCACGAGGGCAATGATGCTGTCGACGAGGATGGCACGGCGCCCGAAAGCTGCCGACGTCGTCACGAACAGCGCTGACGTCGCCAGGATGAAGCCGCCGCCGAAGCCGATGATGGCAATGAGGAGCGCAAGGCCAACCAGGATCAGAATCACAGGCACGGGATCGGCGCTCTCGCGCACCGGCAGATTGCCGCGTAGCGCGTCGATGAAATTTCCGATCGCGAGCAGCCCAAGGCCGGTGGCGACCACGACCGGCATCGCCTCCGGTCCCATCCCGTACATCGCAGTGGATTGCAGCCCGCGCGCGTCCCAGACCAGCACCGCGGCGAGACCTGCGAGCAATACAGCGATGACGATGCCGGCGCGATCGACGCGCCGCGGCTGGGCGGGATCGCCTGAGGTCATGACTTGACCAGGCCGACCGATTTCAGCACGTCGGTGACGCGCACGGTTTCCTTCTTCAGGAAGTCGGCGAAGGCGTCGCCGCCGAGATAGGCATCCTCCCAGCCCTTCTGCTTGAGGATCTCCTTCCAGGCGTCCGACTTCACCATCTTCTCGACCGCATCGCTCAGCGTCTTGCGCTGCTCCGGCGTGATGCCGGGAGGCGCGACCACCGAACGCCAATTGGCGATCACGAGGTCGATGCCTTGCTCCCTAAAGGTCGGGATGTCGCTGCCCGCGATGCGCTTCTCCGAGGTCACGCCGATCGCGCGCAGCTTGCCGGACTTGATCTGCCCGTCATATTCGCTCAGCCCCGAAATGCCCGCGGTGACCTTGCCGCCGAGGATTGCCGCCAGCGATTCGCCGCCGCCGGAGAACGGGATGTAGTTGATCTTCTTCGCGTCGGCGCCGACTGCGCCCGCGAACAACGCGGCCATGACATGGTCGACGCCGCCGGCCGAGCCGCCGGCGAAGGTCACCTTGGCGATATCGGCTTTCACCGCGGCGGCGAGATCCTGCGCGGTCTTGATCGGCGAATTCGCCGGCACCACGATCACCTGGATTTCCTCGGTGAGGCGTGCGATCGGCGTCACCTGCTCGAGCGTGACAGGCGATTTGTTCATGGCGAGCGCGCCCACCATGACGAAGCCGTTGACCATCAGCTGGTTGCCATCGCCCTTGGCGCCGTTGACGAACTGCGCGATGCCGATGCTGCCGCCGGCGCCGGGAACGTTGGTGACCTGCACGCTGCGCGCGACGCCCGCGGCAACCAGCGCCTGCTGCATCGAGCGCGCGGTCTGGTCCCAGCCCCCGCCCGGGGCCGCCGGCGCCATCAGCTTGAGCTCCAGCGGCTGGGCGAAGGCCGGCGTAGCTGCCGCAAGGGTCAACGCGACGGCTGCGCCGACAAGGCGCGCGGGAAATTGAAACATGAGGGTATTCTCCGGGCTCGTGCGGACGTCGTTGATCGGTTGCCGCATTGTGTCGTTTGGTCGCATATCAGCCAAAACGGCCGATGCTGTCCAGCGACAGGCCCGGTTCCTTGTTAGCCAGACTTCGGCATCACCCCGCCGAGCGCGACGGTCAATTCGCCGGCGACTTCGCGCACGATTTGGCCGATTTCCGGCAATCTGTCGTCGGTCAGGCGGCTGGTCATGCCCGAGACGGAAATCGCCGCGAGCGGCTCGGCGCAGTCGTTGTAGACCACTGCGGCAATACAGCGCAGGCCCATACAAGCTTCTTCATCGTCGAGCGCAAAACCCTGCTTGCGGATCTTCTCGAGCTCCTTGAACAGATCGCCCGGCCGCACGATCGACTTCTCGGTCAGGCGAGGCATGCCGTGATGGCGGATGACCGCGCCGACGTCCTCGTCCGAATAAGTCGCGAGCACTGCCTTGCCGACGCCTGACGTCACCATGGCGACGCGGCCGCCGACCTGGGTCAGCGAGCGCATGATCTCGCGGCTCTCCATGCGGGTCAGCACGATGATGAACTCGTCGTCGACGACAGCGAGATTGGCGGTCTCGCGGGTGAGATCGCGCAGCTTGCGCAAGTAAGGAATCGCCTGCGTGGAGAAATTACGCCGCCGGGCAAAGCTCGCGCCGACCGTGAAGCTGCGCACGCCGACATGCCATTTGGACTGGGCGCGGTCGAACTGCACGAAGCGGCGGCTCTCCAGCGTCGCCAGCAGGCGGTGCACGGTCGAGGCCGACAGGCCGGTGCGCACGGCGAGGTCGCTGAGGCGGTAGCCTTCGTCGTCTTCGGCCAGCGTTTCGAGGATCGACAGCGCGCGGTCGACGGACTGCACGCCACCATCGCGCGCGTCGTGGTCGGCCTCCGATGGCGATCGAGGCTCGAGCGATTTGCGCCGGATCACGTTCTTGCTCATCGCGACCTGACCGTTCTCCCTCGCCCTATTCTTATTTCCCTCTCCCGCTTGCGGGGAGAGGGTCAGGGTGAGGGGGAGTCTCCGCAAGGACGGTGACAGTTAGACTCGGGGAGAGTCCCCTCACCCGAATTGCTTCGCAATTCGACCTCTCCCCGCGCGCGGGGAGAGGTGAATAACCACCCGCTCCGGATCATACCGAAGCGTCTTCGTCGTCTCAGAGCAGCCCTGCCCCGCGCGCCCACTTGTACTTGGCGCCGAGCACCTCGACCGGCAGCTCGGTGGAATAGGCGTAGGCCGGGATGCCGTTCTGGTAGAGATATTCGGCCGCTTCCTCGACCTCGACGTCGCCGGCGAGCGAGGCGACGATCGGCTTCACGAAGCCCTTGGCCTCCATCTCCTTCTTCACCTCGACCATGTTGCGGGCGAACACCATCGGCGGCGTGACGATGGTGTGCCAGTAGCCGAGGATCAGCGAATGGATCCGCTCATCCGACAGGCCAAGCTTCACCGTGTTGACGTAGGTGATCGGCGGCTCGCCGCCGGTGATATCCACAGGATTTCCGGCCGCACCGAACGGCGGGATGAACTTGCGGAAGGCCGCATCCAGATCCGGCGGCATCGACATCAGCGACAGGCCGTTGTCGACGCAGGAGTCCGACAGCAGCACGCCAGAGCCGCCGGCGCCGGTGATGATCAGTACGTTCTCGCCCTTCGGCGTCGGCAGCACCGGCACGCCACGGGCGAATTCGAGCAGCTGCCGCAGCGAGCGGGCCCGGATCACGCCGGACTGCGCCAGGACGTCCTCGTAGATCTTGTCGTTACCGGCGAGCGCGCCGGTATGCGACGAGGCCGCCTTTGCGCCGGCCGAGGTGCGGCCGGCCTTGAGCACGATGACCGGCTTCTTCTTGGAGACGCGCTTGGCGGCTTCCGCGAAGGCGCGGCCGTCCTTGAGGTCTTCGCAGTGCTGGGCGATCAGGTTCGTGTTCGGATCCTGCTCGAAAAAGGCGAGCAGATCGTCCTCGTCGATATCGGACTTGTTGCCGAGGCCGACGATCGCCGAGACGCCCATCTTCGCCGAGCGCGAGAAGCCGATGATGGCCATGCCGATGCCGCCCGACTGCGACGACAGCGCCGCGTGGCCCTTGACGTCGTAAGCCGTGCAGAAGGTCGCGCAGAGATTGGCCGGCGTATAATAGAAGCCGTAAATGTTCGGCCCCATCAGGCGGATGTCGTACTTCTTGCCGACCTCGACGATCTCGGCCTGAAGCTCCGGCGCGCCGGCTTCAGCGAAGCCCGACGGAATCAGCACCGCACCCGGGATTTTCTTCTCGCCGCATTCGGTGAGCGCCGCCGCCACGAACTTCGCGGGGATCGCGAACACGGCCGTGTCGATCACACCCGAAACGTCCTTGACGCTCTTGTAGGCCTTGTAGCCGAGGATCTCGGCGGCCTTGGGATGGATCGGATAGATGTCGCCCTTGTAGCCGCCGTTGATGAGGTTCTTCATCACGGAGTTGCCGATCTTGCCGTCCTCGGCGGAGGCGCCGACCACGGCGACCGCCTTCGGCTGCATGATGCGGCTCATGGCCGCGACGATCTCTTCGGTCGGGCGCGGCTTCGGCTTGGGCACATAGGCGAAGTCGACGACGATACGCACGTCGGCGGCGATCGCGTCCTTGGCCGTCGCGAACACCGGGTTGAGATCGAGCTCGACGATTTCAGGGAAATCGGTGACGAGCTGCGAAACCTTGACGATGACATCGGCGAGCGCAGTACGGTTCACCGCCTCGCCGCCGCGAACGCCCTTCAAAATCTCATGCGCCTGGATGCCGTCGAGCATCGAGAGCGCGTCTTCCTTGGTCGCGGGTGCGAGGCGGAAGGTGATGTCCTTCAAGACTTCGACCAGCACGCCGCCGAGGCCGAAGGCGACCAGCTTGCCGAACGAGCCGTCGGTGATCGAGCCGACGATGACTTCGGTGCCGCCGGCCAGCATCTGCTGCACCTGGACGCCCTCGATCTTGGCATCGGACTTGTGCTTCTTGGCGTTGGAGAGAATGGTCTCGTAGGCCTTCTCGGCATCCTCGGCCGTCTTGAGGCCGACGATGACGCCGCCAGCTTCGGTCTTGTGGAGAATGTCCGGCGAGACGATCTTCATCACCACCGGGAAGCCCATCGAGGAGGCCATTTTGCCGGCCTCACCCGCCGACCTGGCCACGCCCTCCTTCGGCACCGGAATGCCGTAGGCGTCGCAGACCAGCTTGCCTTCCGGCGCGGTCAGGCTGGTGCGGTTGTCCGCCTTGACCTGGTCGAGCACTTTGCGGACGGCATCTTTGGAATTGGACATATGGCTTCTCCCTTGACCTCAGTTCGTTCTTTCAAAGCGCGCGCGTGTAGCGGCTGCCCGTGATGCTTGCCATTCGCCGCGCTCTGTTCCATGTCGCGGAACGGAGTGGCATAAAGCCCACATTACTCCGCCGCTTTGGATCAAAAATGGCTGGCGATGGCATTTGGTATGCCAGAAGCCAACTTGTCAAGCTGCTGCATGACTTAGAACGCCGCAAAAAATAGCCAGCTTGACATTCTGGCATGTGGTATGCCAAAAACTTTCCCGTTAATAATCCTGTAAAAGACGACTCCCACTGGAGGAGATTCGTCGTGTCACTGCGGAAACCAACCAAGGCGTTGCCGAACATGACCGAGGCAGATATCGCAATCGTTCGTATTGCCCCGGAGAGCAGCTTCAAGAACAAGGCGTATGACGCCTTGAAGGAAGCCATCCTCAAGATGGACATCTACTCGACGCCCGAGCCGGTGATGCTCGACGAGCGCGCGTTGTCCGAACGCCTGGGTGTGAGCCGCACCCCGATCCGCGAAGCCATCGCGATGCTTGAGCAGGATGGCTTCGTGAAGACGGTTCCGCGCCGCGGCATCATGGTGGTGCGCAGAACCAAGAGCGAGATCGTCGACATGATCCGCGCCTGGGCGGCGCTGGAGAGCATGGCGGCCCGCCTGATCACCACCACCGCACGCAAGAAAGACATCACGGCGCTGCGCGACTACTTCAAGGACTTCGGCAAGGACCGCCTGCCCGAGGATCACGTCGAGGAATATTCGCGCGCCAACATCGCCTTCCACCAGGCGCTGATCTCGCTGTCGGAATCGCCGGTGCTGGTCGATCTCACCAACGACCTGCTGCTGCACGTGCGCGGCTACCGCCAGCTCACCATCGGACGCAAGGATCGCACCGCCACTTCGCTGCCCGAGCATCTCAGCATGATCGAAGCACTGGAAGCGCGCGACACCGAGCTCGCCGAGAAGCGCGCCCGCGACCACACCCTTGGCCTTGCCGCTTACGTCGAAGCGCACGGTCAAGAACTGTTCACCTAGCAACGTCCACCAGAAGGGCGAGCCATTCGCCCACAAAGCCTAAAACGGCATATGAGACCAGGGAGACAAGGCCCATGCTGAATACCGCGACCAAGTCCGAAGCACCGGGCACCGAGCAGGAATTGACGGATGGCTTTCATCTCGTCATCGACGCGCTCAAGCTGAACGGCATCAACACCATCTATAATGTGCCGGGCATCCCGATCACGGATTTGGGCCGCATGGCGCAGGCCGAAGGTATTCGCGTGATCTCCTTCCGCCACGAGCAGAACGCCGGCTACGCCGCGGGCATTGCCGGCTACCTCACCAAGAAGCCCGGCGTCTGCCTCACGGTGTCGGCGCCCGGCTTCCTCAACGGTCTCACCGCGCTCGCGCACGCCACCACCAACTGCTACCCGATGATCCTGATCTCGGGCTCCTCCGAGCGCGAGATCGTCGACCTCCAGCAGGGCGACTACGAAGAGATGGACCAGCTCGCGATCGCCAAGCCGCTGTGCAAGGCGGCCTATCGCGTGCTGCACGCCCAGGACATCGGCATCGGTCTCGCCCGCGCCATCCGCGCCGCGGTCTCGGGCCGTCCGGGCGGCGTCTATCTCGACCTGCCGGCAAAGCTGTTCGGCCAGGTGATGAACGCCGATGCCGGCCAGAAGTCGCTGGTCAAGGTGATCGATGCCGCGCCCGCGCAGATCCCCTCGCCCGCGTCAATCAAGCGCGCGCTCGACGTGCTCAAGAGCGCAAAACGTCCGCTCATCATCCTCGGCAAGGGCGCGGCCTACGCGCAGGCCGATGAAGAGATCAAGTCGTTCGTCGAGAAGAGCGGCGTGCCGTTCCTGCCGATGAGCATGGCCAAGGGCCTCCTCCCCGACACGCATCCGCAATGCGCTGGAGCCGCGCGCTCCACGGTGCTGAAAGAATCCGACGTCGTGCTGCTGATCGGCGCCCGGCTGAACTGGCTGCTCTCGCACGGCAAGGGCAAGAGCTGGGGCGAAGCGCCCAAGAAGTTCATCCAGGTCGACATCGAGCCGCGCGAGATGGACTCCAACGTCGAGATCGTCGCGCCCGTCGTCGGCGACATCGGCTCGGTCGTATCGGCCTTCAATCAGGCGATCAGCACGGGTTGGACCGCGCCGCCGGCCGAATGGACCAAGGCCATCGTGTCCAAGCGTGACGAGAACGTCGCCAAGATGGCGCCGAAGCTCATGAACAACAAGTCGCCGATGGATTATCACGGCGCGCTCGGCGTGCTGAAGAACGTGATCAAGGATCACCCGGAGGCGATCCTCGTCAACGAGGGCGCCAACACGCTCGACCTCGCCCGCGGCGTCATCGACATGTACAGGCCGCGCAAGCGCCTCGACGTCGGCACCTGGGGCGTGATGGGCATCGGCATGGGCCAGGCGATCGCGGCGGCGCTCGAGACCGGCCACCCCGTGCTGGCGGTGGAAGGCGACTCGGCCTTCGGCTTCTCCGGCATGGAGGTCGAGACCATCTGCCGCTACAACCTTCCGATCTGCGTCGTCATCTTCAACAATGACGGCATCTATCGCGGCACCGACGTCAACAGCGTCAACGCCGATCCGGCGACGACGGTGTTCGTCAAGGGCGCGCGCTACGACAAGATGATGGAAGCCTTCGGCGGCGTCGGCGTGAATGCCACCTCGCCCGACGAGCTCAAGCGCGCCGTCAACGAGGCGATGGCCTCGGGCAAGCCGACGCTCATCAACGCGGTGATCGATCCGGCCGCGGGCTCGGAGAGCGGCCGCATCGGCAACCTCAATCCGCAGAGCGTTCTGCAGAAGAAAAAGTAAGTCCTCCCCTTCAACCCTTAATTCCCTGCGGTTTGCGGGGGCAGACAGAGTATACGGAGCAACACGATGACCAAAGCGCTCAAGGGCGTTCGCATTCTCGACTTCACCCACGTCCAGTCCGGACCGACCTGCACGCAGCTGCTGGCATGGTTCGGCGCCGACGTGATCAAGGTGGAACGTCCGGGCGTGGGCGACATTACCCGCGGCCAGCTGCAGGACATCCCGAACGTGGACAGCCTGTATTTCACCATGCTCAACCACAACAAGCGCTCGATCACGCTCGACACCAAGAACCCCAAGGGCAAGGAAGTCCTCACCGAGCTGATCAAGAAGTGCGACGTGCTGGTCGAAAACTTCGGCCCCGGCGTGCTCGACCGCATGGGCTTCCCCTGGGAGAAGATCCAGGCGATCAACCCGAAGATGATCGTCGCCTCGATCAAGGGCTTTGGCCCCGGACCGTACGAAGACTGCAAGGTCTATGAGAACGTCGCGCAGTGCACCGGCGGCGCCGCCTCGACCACCGGCTTCCGCGACGGCCTGCCGCTCGTCACCGGCGCGCAGATCGGCGACAGCGGCACCGGCCTGCACCTGGCGCTCGGCATCGTCACCGCGCTCTATCAGCGCACGCATTCGGGCAAGGGCCAGAAGGTCACCGCCGCGATGCAGGACGGCGTGCTCAACCTCGCGCGCGTCAAGCTGCGCGACCAGCAGCGCCTCGCGCATGGTCCGCTCAAGGAATACAGCCAGTTCGGCGAAGGCATTCCGTTCGGCGACGCCGTGCCGCGCGCCGGCAACGATTCCGGCGGTGGTCAGCCCGGCCGCATCCTGAAGTGCAAGGGCTGGGAGACCGATCCCAACGCCTACATCTACTTCATCACCCAGGCCCCGGTCTGGGAGAAGATCTGCGACGTGATCGGCGAGCCCACCTGGAAGACCGATCCGAACTACGCCAAGCCGGCCGTCCGCCTGCCGCGCCTCAACGAGATCTTCGCCCGCATCGAACAGTGGACGATGACCAAGACGAAATTCGAGGCGATGGAGATCCTCAACAAGGACGACATCCCCTGCGGCCCGATCCTGTCGATGAAGGAGATCGCCGAGGACCAGTCGCTGCGCGCGACCGGCACCGTGGTCGAGGTCGATCACCCGACCCGCGGCAAGTACATCTCGGTCGGCAATCCGATCAAGCTGTCGGATAGCCCGAGCGAGGTGGAGCGCTCCCCGCTGCTCGGCGAGCACACCGACGAGATCCTGCGCAGCGTGCTCGGCTTCAGCGATCACCAGGTCGCCGACATCCACAAGTCCGGCGCGCTCGAGCCGCCGCAGAAGCAGGCCGCTGAGTAAGCCGCACCACGTTGAACGAGACGAAAGGGCCGCCCGAAGGGGCGGCCCTTTTTGCTTCAGAAGACCGTGCGGTCGCGGCTGTGACTAAAAAATGGAAAAACAACCCCATGCACAGTAGCTAACCTGTTGGTCATAAACGATTTCGTATTTCACGAAATGCCTTTTGACACGTCGGGCAAAACAGAGGCATTATGCCATGATCCGACAAAGCCAATATCATGCCCTGCGAAGAGCGGCCGAGGGGTTGTTCGTCGGACAAACGACCTAACGGCCAGGGCATGATCGGGAAAGAGGCTCAGCGGCTTGCAAAAAGGTCAGAGCGCTTCCAGTCCGAGCCGGCGGAACAACTTTCGATCGGCTTCGTCCTGCGGATTGCCCGCCGTCAGCAGCGTGTCGCCGACAAAGATCGAGTTTGCGCCGGCAAAGAAGCACAGCGCCTGCATCTCGTCGCTCATCGCCGACCGCCCCGCCGAGAGTCGCACGAAAGAGGCCGGCATCATGATACGCGCCAGCGCGACAATGCGCACGAACTCGACCGGACCTATCGGCGTCGCCTTCGCCATCGGCGTTCCCGGAATCGGGATCAGCATGTTGATCGGCACGCTCTCCGGCGCTTCCGGAAGGTTGGCGAGCGTGACCAGCATGTCGACGCGGTCCTGTTCGCTCTCACCCATGCCGAGAATTCCGCCGCAGCACACTTTCATGCCGGCATCGCGGACATGCTCCAGCGTATCGAGACGATCGGCGAATGTGCGGGTGGAGGTAACACTCGGATAGAAGCGCTCCGAGGTATCGATATTGTGATTGTAGTAATCAAGCCCGGCAGCACTCAGCCGGTCGGCCTGATCCCGGTCGAGCATGCCGAGCGTCATGCAGGTCTCGAGCCCGAGCTCCTTCACGGCTCCGACGACCTCGACAATGGCATCCATGTCGCGCGGCTTCGGATTGCGCCAGGCCGCCCCCATGCAATAACGCGTCGCGCCGCTGTCTTTTGCCTTGCGTGCCTCGGCAACGATCTTCCCGACCTCCATCAACTTGGAGGCTGCAAGAGCGGTCGCATGATGCGACGACTGGCTGCAGTAACCGCAGTCTTCCGGACAACCACCTGTCTTGATGTTCAGCAGCCGGCTCAACTGCACGCGATTTGGGTCAAAATGCTCCCGATGTACGGATTGTGAACGGAAGAGCAGATCGTTGAAGGGAAGCTGGTAAGCCGCCCATGCATCTTCACCGGTCCATCTTTGAGGCCTTTGCGGCCTTTCCTTCGCGGGGATTGTCTCCCCGTCGTTCACACCGAGCATTACACATCTCCTGACATTGCGGCGGGACAATCGCACTATCGCAAACCTGGCGCCAGTCCGCAGGGTCCTTGGAACAAAAGCGGCGGCGTGCCATTGTTGTCTAAGCCGGCGTGCTATCCCGACGTACGAGCAACGCAGCCGCCAAGGCGAGTGACTGAAACACATCGCAAAAGCATCTGCGCAACGCTGCAGAATTGGCCTTCTTCTCGCCCCGAAAGGTAGCAAGCCTACGCACAGCGTTTGCGGGTGGGAGGCGTCGGCCAGCACCTGTCCTGTCACAGCTTGTTGATCAAAACGAGGTCGAAATGTTGAGAGATCAATCCTCGGATCGGGCCAAGCGTGAAGCCAACAAGGCGTTCAAGCCTGTCAAAACGCAGAAGCCGATCAATGACTATGCGAAGGACCAGCACTCCTTCAACGAGAATCGCGAGCGGCTGAAAGCGGAGCGACTGGCCCGCGAGGCCGAGCCGAAGGACCGCTCTGAATAGGACGCGTTCCCTGCCGGGTCACGATGTTGCATCCGCGCGATGGAGGCTGGCGCTGAGCGCGTCGCGTCGAAATCGACGCCTGACCGAAAGCGCGATGAGATCGGAATGAATCGTCAACGCGCTTTAGGTTATTGTTTGAGCATGATCTTTTCGGAAAACCGCTTCGCACTTTGCGCAAACGCGGCCCTTCGGGTCCGGATCATGCTTTAGAGCATCGAAAGCACGACGATCCCGTCTTCGAGCTCCCCGGAGGCCAATCGGCTCCGCGCGATGCGCTCGAATTCCGTCCGGTATTTCTGAAGATAGCTGAAGGCCTGCTTCTGCGTCTGAAACGTGGTCGCAAGGCGGCACATCTGCCGGCCTGCGCCAAGCGCGAGAAAGAAGGTGATTGTACCACCGCTGTCCGACTTGATCCTAGGCACGATCCGCACTCTTTGGCATGTGACCGGCCCTCTCCAGATTTTCGTCGACGCAGTTGAATTCGACTATCGCGTCAGCTTTCTCTTGCGCTTCGTCAGGGTTGGTGCCGGCAGCGATGCTTGAAGAGTTGCGTCGGCCGCTTCCTTGGCTTCGCGCAGTTCGCGAAGCCGCGCCATGTTCTTGCGAACATCGACGGCCTGTCTCTCGACGTCCGCCATTGCCCGCGTTCCCTCCTCGGCAGCCAAACGCTGACGGTTGGTACGCGCAATGCTTTGGGGTGACGGTTCAGCCGACTTCTTGCCGCTCATGCTTCACCCACTCCCGCAACGGACAAAACCCGCTCAATCCCTGGGATCGAGCGGGCAGCGTGGCCGTTTCAGTACATCCGTGAAACGGCGCAGGATCTTAGGCCAGCGATAGATTCTCTGCGCTGACCTTGCCTCGCATCTTGTCGGTCTTGGCCTCGAAGTTGACCTTCTGGCCCTCGGCGAGACCTGAGAGACCAGCCCGCTCGACTGCGCTGATGTGAACGAACACATCGTTGCCGCCGTCGTCGGGCTGAATGAATCCAAAGCCCTTTTGGCCGTTGAACCACTTCACGGTACCTGTCGTCATTATTCTTCTCCAAAGCGCATACGCGCACATTCCGCGTGACACTCACGCAGAACCAGATTCAATTCGTCGATGTCTCTGGAAAAGGAGCCCGCGGGCGCATTCAACAAGGCACAGCGGCTGAACGAACAGCACCAACGTATACCTCATCGGCGCCAGTTGCAAGGCTTGGCGGGATTTAATGCCTCATGGGCTCCGGCGGAACAATTCGGACTTTACGAATTCAGGCCCGAAAGGCGCCTGAGGCAAGGTGAGTTGCGCGTTCGCAGCCGCGATTTGGTGTCGGCTAACTGTGCTGGCCCGAGAGCGTCGATGCGATGCCGCGCTATCGAGCGCACACCGTACGCCACCGGCAAGTTGCTCGCGGAAGACCCGCACCACTCTCCCTCCAGCCAATCGACTGTGTGCACCGAAAGACTGCCAAGCTCCACACGTGCCGGCTCCGCCGCGAAGGGATAGCAGATCACACCTGACAGTACGGGGTCGGATTGGAAGCGTGAACGACTTGCTTCCTCCGTTGGCGTCAAGGCAAAGTGCTGGAAAACAGGGAGGTCAGCATGTCACTGCTTGGCAAGGCCGCCGTCGCGATGTGGTGGAGCGTCCGCCACGAGCAGCGCGCGGAGTTCGGCGACTGGCATTCCCACGAACATTTTCCCGAGCGGATGAGCATTCCCGGCTTCCGGCGCGGATCGCGCTGGACCAGCACGACGGACACCGACGGCTTCTTCGTGCTGTACGAGCTGGAGCGGTACGAGGTGCTCACGTCGAAGGGATATCTCGACCGGCTCAACGCGCCGACGCCGTGGTCGACCAAGATGATGCCGCACCATCTCGGCATGGTCCGCAGCCAGTGCCGCGTCGCCGCCAGCTTTGGCGGCGGCGTCGCGACCTCGCTCGCCACCATCCGGCTTTCGCCGGAGGCCGGGCGCGAGGCGGAGTTGCAGACACATCTCTCGGAGACGCTCGGCACATTGGCGCAGATGCCGGGACTGACCGGCGCCCACCTCCTCCTGACCGACACGCCCCGGACCAGCTCGCCCACCACCGAGCAGCAGATCCGCGGCAAGGACGGCGCCGCCGACTGGATCATGCTGCTGTCGGGTTACGATGCCGACGCGATCGAGCAGGTGACCGCCGACCGACTTTCGCCGGCGGCGCTTGGCGCTCTGGGCGCGCAGGACAATCCGACGATCGGCCGCTACCGGCTCGCCTTCACGATGACGCCGCAGGATGTGGCAACGATCTGACGGATCGGTCGTCCGGCCGGCCGCGAGGTAGAGCTCGCACCAGGCGAGCTCGATTCAAGTGAGCGCGCAAACGCGCCAACCGTTGCACATGGAGGACGTGTTTCAGGTTCTCGTGTGCAGCACGAAGGCGGACAAGGCACGCCAGGTGTAAGCTCAGCTCCCCTCGCCTGCATCCTCATCGCGGCCCTCCTCGCCTGCGACATATTCGAGGATGTCTCCGGGCTGACAATCTAGCTCGCGGCAGATCGCGGCCAGGGTCGAGAAGCGCATCGCCCTCGCCTTGCCCGTTTTCAGGACCGACAGGTTCTGGATGGAAATGCCGATTGCGTCGGCGAGGTCCCCGAGGCGGCGCTTCCGCTTCGCAAGCATGACATCGAGGTTCACGACGATCGGCACAAGCATTCACCTCAGATCGTCAGCTCGTTTTCGGACTGCAGCAGGATGGCGTGCTCGATGACGAATTTCAGCGCCATCAGGAACATCCCGCCCGCGATCGTGCCGATGTCGACGTTGTAGGACGGCAGGAAGAACTTGACGTCGCCGATCTCGTGCAAGGCATAAGCCACCGCGTTGCTGGTGATCAGGTCGATGAACGGCCAGATCACCAGAATGATCCCCATCCACCACACACCCTGAAGCGTCTCGGACGCGAAGATCCGGCCGCGTGCGAATCGGTGCACCATACGGTGCAGGATGCCGATCAACACGGCGAAGAACGAGAGCTGAAGCGCAAATAGCGTCCAGAACAACAGCTGTCCCGGGCGCGACATCTCGAGCGGATTGGCGACAAGGCCTGCGCATTTCACCTGGTCGGGACCAAGGCTCGCCGCGATCGAGGCGGAGGCGGTCGTGCTCCGGAGATAGGCGAGCCACACCACCACCGGCAGTGCCGCCCAGATCGCCCAGAACGCAAGATCGAGACGCCGGAACCAGCTCTGCCGGGCCTCACGTACCGATATCTCCACCACACCCATCTCCAAGCACTCCGCAATTTCCAGGCAACCACCCTCCCCCAATATGCATGTTCCGCACAATTGACTCAACCTTAAGCGCGATATATTGATCGTTTATCATGAAATATTTCATGACAATTGGTCCAATATGGAGCCCCCATGCGTTCCACCCTCGTCCGGCACCTGCTCGCAGCGCTGTTGTCCATCTCCCCGCTTGGAAACGCTGAAGCCGCAACGGCCAGCGGTCCCGCTGGTGTCTGGCTGACACAGTCTGGCGACGCGAGGATCAAGGTGAGCCGTTGCGGCAATGCGCTATGCGGCCGGGTCGTCTGGCTGAAGGAGCCGATCGATAAGAAGACGGGCAAGGCGCAGCTCGACGACCATAACGCCGATCCTGCATTGCGCGGCCGGAAGATCGTCGGCATCTCCCTGTTCATCGACATGCAGGCTGCCGGCGAAAATAAATGGTCGGGCAGGATCTATAATGCCGACGACGGAAAGACCTATGCGAGCACCGTCAGCTTGCTGCCATCCGGCAGTCTCAACGTCCGGGGCTGCATGGGAACGTTGTGCGCGGGTGAAGACTGGACGCGGTGAGCGGCAAACCGATCCAAAACAACGTCCAAGATAAGTTCCAAGACGAACAAAAACAGCATCAAGGGCCGCCGGTTTCGGCGGCCCCCGTTTATCTGCAATGCCATGTCGGATCGGCGGCGTCCCGGTCGTCCTTGAGACATGAATGGGCCGTAGACGCCAAGGTCGGGCCCATCGATGCAAGAGGATGAAAGAACATGCCCAGCACTGTACGTCTGCACCGCGTTCTCTCGACCAGTCCGGAGAAAGTCTATCGCGCCTTCCTCGAGGCGGATGCGCTGGCGAAATGGCTTCCGCCGAACGGCTTTACCTGCACCGTCCATCACCTCGAGCCCAAGGTCGGGGGCACGTTCAAGATGTCGTTCCGAAATTTCACGACGGGCAACAGCCACGCCTTCGGCGGCGAATATCTCGAGCTCGTCGCGGGCGAACGTCTCCGCTACACCGACAAGTTCGACGACCCCAATCTGCCCGGCGAAATCCAGGTGACCGTGACGCTGAAGAAGGTCTCGGTCGGCACCGAGGTCGACATCACCCAGGCCGGCATCCCTGACGTCATCCCGCCGGAGGCCTGCTATCTCGGCTGGCAGGAATCGCTGCGAAGCCTCGCAAGGCTCGTGGAGCCGGAGATCAATCAGTAGCGGCGAAATCAGTATCGTAGGGTGGGTAAAGCGCAGCGTGCCCACCGATGCTCTCTCAACCTCGGAAAGATGGTGGGCACGTCGCTCCGCGCCTTTGCCCACCCTACGGCACTGATGACAGCTCTCCGTCGTCATTGCGAGCAGCCAAGCAATGGCGGCTGTTGCTGGGCTACGCGCCCGCCTTCGGCGTAATCCCACCGCTTGCGGTCCAGCGATCGGGATCGGGACTGTGTCCAATCAGCGCGAGGCCGTAGGCGATCGACTCGAACTGGTCGCCCGACATCAGCCGTTCGTTGCCGAACCGGTCGGCGAACAGCTTTCTGACGGCCGGAACGAAGGAAGTCCCGCCGGTCAAGAACACCTTCTCCACCTCGCGCGCGGTGATGCCCGCTTCGCTTAGCACCTTGTCGACGGTGGCAGCCAGCCGGGCGATGTCGTCGGCAATCCAGGATTCAAAATTCTTCCGTGTGATGGTCGCACCGATGTCGACGCCGCCCCCCTTGAAGCGGAAGTCCACCTCGTCCCGCGCCGACAGCGCGACCTTGGCGTCGGATACCGCGCGGTAGAGCGAAAAGCCGAGGTCGAGATCGACGATGGTGATGAAATCTTCAAGGAGCTTCGGCTTCAGCGCGCTGCGCGCAAGCTCCCGGAGCTCGCGCAGATCGCCATTGCTCTTCATCATCGCGAGCTGATGCCAGCGCGCGAGGTTGGTATAGTGGCCGGTGGGGACCGGCAGCACCTTGTCGAACGAGCGGAAGCTGGACCCCTTGCCCAGCCGCGGCGAGACGACGTGGTCGACGATGCGGTAATCGAACGTGTCGCCCGCAATCCCGATGCCGGCGTGTCCAAGCGGCTCCGCACGCAAGGCACCACCCACGCGCGAGAAACGCATCACGGAGAAATCGCTGGTGCCGCCGCCGAAATCCGCAACCAGGACGGTGGCATCGCGCTCCAGCCGTCGGGCGAAGGAGAACGCCGCGCCCACGGGCTCGTAGACATAGCGCGCGTGGCCGGCGCCGAGGCGTTCGAACGCGGCCCGATAGCGCTGCATCGCCAGCGCTTCGTCGGGATTGCCGCCGGCGAACCGCACCGGGCGGCCGACCGTGATGTTGGACGTCTCGAAGCCGAACTTTTCGCCGCCATGGCGCGCCAGCGTGCGCAGGAACGCCGCCAGAATGTCCTCGAACTTGAAGCGCTGCCGAAACACTTGCGTGGTGTTGAAGCTGGAGCTCGCCGCAAACGTCTTGAACGACTGCAGGAAGCGGTAGACGTGGCGGCCTTCGAGGAACGTCTCGATGGCCCATGGACCGCCTTCGGCCTGGGCGCCGGCGCCCGGCCGATCCTCCCAGAAGCACAGCGCCGAGACGTAGACGCTGTGGCGCTGGCCGCCGTGATCGAAGCGGATGGCCTCGACCCGGCGATCGTCCGCCGCGATCGCGACGACCGTGTTGCTGGTCCCAAAATCGATGCCGATCGAGACGGCGGGCGAGGCGCTCGACATGAACCACTCTGACAGTTGATTGGAAAAGGGGGCAGACCACTAACGGCTTTGGCTGGGCCTGCCAAGACCTTGAATGTTGCGGTGCGGTTGGATTTGGAACCCGCGCGCCGCTCTGTCCGCGCTCTTTTGCCTCCGTAATGGGGGCCTTTTGGGGCCGATCTCGCAACTCCAGCAGCCCGGCTGGCAATTTTGAGCTCGGTTCGGTCCCTTTAACGGATCATTATGCTGCAATGCGGGAGCATGCATGCTGCTATGCAATGGCATGCATGGACACTGGCATCTGGTATACGTAGATTGCCCTTCGAAATGAGACAGCATCACTGACCGTCTCGAGAAAGGGAATTCAGATGTCCAAGACCGCTTCCGTCGCGCTCGCCCCCTCCGCCTCGCTGTTCACCCGCTTCCTGGCTGCGGTCGATCGCTTCCTGATGGCGAGCGCCGAGATTTCGAATCACAACGGCGACCTGCCCCGCTTCGGCCTGTAAGCAGCGCCTCCCGCGCGGCAAGCGCGACGCGCCGGTTTCAGAACCGTCCACATACTACTTTTGATGAATGGCCCCGCAGGACGGGGCCATTTCTATTTGCGTTGTCCCGAGTCACAGCCGCAACCGATGAAGGTCCTGCGGCATTTGCGCACGGTGACCGGACCAGCGCTTGAACCTTGGCATAATGAATACAAGAATGCCTCTCCAGCGCTCGCAGAAAAATTAGAGGCGCCACGGGAGGCTTTATGACGGACATGGTGCAGGCAACGGTTCCAACCGCCGCGCGGGTTAGCGACACGTATCGCTGGGCGCAATTGGCGGTCGGTGTAGCGGCGATGGTGATGATCGCCAATTATCAATACGGCTGGACGTTCTTCGTCCCCGACATCCAGAAAAAGTTCGGCTGGGATCGCGCCTCGATCCAATGGGCCTTTACGCTCTTCGTACTGTTCGAGACATGGCTGGTGCCGGTCGAAGGATGGTTCGTCGACAAATACGGCCCGCGCATCGTCGTGCTCGTCGGCGGCGTGCTCTGCGCCATCGGTTGGGCGATCAATGCGCAAGCCACCACGCTCAACGGCTTCTATCTCGGCATGATCATCGCGGGCATCGGCGCCGGCGGCGTCTACGGCACCTGCGTCGGCAATGCGCTGAAATGGTTTCCCGACAAGCGCGGTCTTGCTGCCGGCATCACGGCGGCCGGTTTCGGCGCGGGCTCCGCGCTCACGGTTGCGCCGATTCAGGCCATGATCAAGGACAGCGGATTCCAGACCACCTTCCTGTATTTCGGGCTCGGCCAGGGCATCATCATCTGCATCCTCGCCTTCTTCCTCTACGCGCCGAAGGCCGGACAGGTGCCTCCCGTTGTGCAGAACGCTGCGTTGCAACAGACCCGCCGCAACTATCAGCCGACCGAAGTGCTGCGCCAGCCGATCTTCTGGCTGATGTACTTCATGTTCGTGATCGTCGGCGCCGGCGGCCTGATGGTGACGGCGAACCTGAAGCCGATCGCAGTCGACTGGAAGGTCGACAGCGTTCCGGTGACGCTGATGGCGGTGACGATGACCGCGGTGACGTTCGCAGCCACGATTGACCGCGTGCTCAACGGCCTGACACGTCCGTTCTTTGGCTGGATCTCCGACATGATCGGCCGCGAGAACACGATGTTCATCGCCTTCGGCATGGAAGGGTTCGGCATCTGGATGCTCTATCTCTGGGGACACGACCCGCTCTGGTTCGTGCTGCTGTCGGGCTTCGTGTTCTTCGCCTGGGGTGAGATCTACTCGCTGTTCCCCTCGACCTGCACCGACACGTTCGGCGCCAAGTTCGCGACCACCAATGCGGGCCTGCTCTACACCGCAAAGGGTACCGCCGCGCTGCTTGTCCCGATCGCCAACTACATGCAGCAATCGTCGGGCACGTGGGACAGCGTGTTCATCATCGCGGCCGGCGCCAACATCCTGGCTTCGCTGCTGGCGATCATGGTGCTCAAGCCCTGGCGCAAGGTCGTGGTCGCGAAATCGACCGCCGCCGCCTGACGCGCGCCACCACATCTAAACCAAGCACGACGCCCGGCCTCACGGCCGGGCGTTTTCGTTTTTTCAGAACCCGTCTTGGCTACCGCTGACCTGAACGGAACCGTGCACTTTTCTTGCGCTGCGTCACAAGATGGGGCTTGCCTTCTGGAATATGGTATACCAATGTCCCCGCCGCGCTTGCGACGATAAGCCACAATATTTGCGACACTGGGTCATCTTGCAATCCCAGGTCGCATTCAATCAGGCGCGTTGGGAGGTTATTGATGATTTCCAGCACGGACGGCGCCGTCACAGCTGCGCCTCTTCGCACCGGTTTCCGTTGGTTCCAACTCGCCATGGGCATCGTCTGCATGGCGATGATCGCCAATCTGCAATACGGCTGGACGTTGTTCGTCGATCCGATTGACGCCAAGTATCATTGGGGCCGCGCGGCGATCCAGCTCGCTTTCACCATCTTCGTCGTCACCGAGACCTGGCTGGTGCCGATCGAGGCCTGGTTCGTCGACAAATACGGTCCGCGCATCGTCGTCATGTTCGGCGGCGTCATGATCGCGCTGTCCTGGGTGCTCAACTCCTACGCTGACTCGCTCACCCTGCTCTACGCCGCCGCGGTCGTCGGCGGCATGGGCGCCGGCGCGGTGTACGGCACCTGCGTCGGCAACGCGCTGAAATGGTTCCCCGATCGCCGCGGTCTCGCCGCCGGTGCGACCGCTGCCGGCTTCGGCGCGGGCGCCGCGCTCACCATTGTGCCGATCGCGACCATGATCGTAACGAGCGGCTACCAGCACGCGTTCCTCACCTTCGGCATCGGCCAGGGCCTGATCGTGTTCGTGCTCGCCTTCTTCATCCAGCCGCCGCGGATCTCGATCCCGCCGAAGAAGAAGCAGCTCAATCTGCCGCAGACCAAGATCGACTTCACCCCGCCGCAGGTGCTGCGCACCCCTATTTTCTGGGTGATGTATCTCGTTTTCGTCATGGTCGCCTCCGGCGGCCTGATGACCGCGGCGCAGATCGGCCCGATCGCGCACGACTTCAAGATCGCCGACACGCCGGTGACGCTCGCGGGCTTCCAGATGGCGGCATTGACGTTCGCGATCTCGCTCGACCGCATCTTCGACGGTTTCGGACGTCCCTTCTTCGGCTGGGTCTCCGACACGATCGGCCGCGAGCACACCATGTTCATCGCGTTCGGCACCGCGGCGGTAATGCTGCTGACGCTGTCGGCCTATGGAAACATACCGATCGTGTTCGTGCTCGCGACCGCGGTGTACTTCGGCGTGTTCGGCGAAATCTACTCGCTGTTCCCTGCGACCTGCGGCGACACCTTCGGTTCGAAATACGCAACCACCAACAACGGCATGCTCTACACCGCGAAAGGCACGGCATCCCTGCTCGTCCCGCTCGCCAGCGTGATCTCGGCAACGTACGGCTGGAAGGCCGTGTTCGTGGTCGCGGTGGCGCTGAACGCGACGGCGGCGCTGACGGCGCTGTTCGTGATCAAGCCGCTGCGCCGCTCCTTCATCCTCGGCAAGGAAGCCGAGAGCGCCAACGCTGCGACCGGCACCGCCAAGACCGGCAACGCCAAGACCGAGACAGCGTAGCGACCACACGCCTTTCAATCGGTCGAAAGGGGCGCAGCGATGCGCCCCTTTTCCTTTTTGGCACGATGACAAACGTCAGTATTGCTGCCGCAAGAATTTTCGGATCAGCCAAATCGAATGCTTGACGATTGGCATTATGTATACCACACTTCCCCTGTCATTCACCTAGGGAGGTTGCAATGCTGGTCGGAGACATTCTGCGCAAGAAGACACCGCGCGTTGTCACGGTGCGAATGAACGAAACGGTGGGTATCGCCGCCAAGCTGATGCGCGCCAACAATATCAGCGCGCTGGTGGTCAAGGACGTGGTCCGCTCCGAAGGCAACACCGCGGTCGGCATGTTCACCGAGCGTGACGTGGTGCGCGCCGTCGCCGAGCATGGTGCCAACGCCATTAACGTCAAGGTCTCGCAGCTCGTGTCGGTGCAGCAGCTGGTGTCCTGCAGCTCCTCAGACACGATCGAGCACGTCCGGCATCTGATGAACCGCAATCACATCCGTCACCTGCCGGTCATCGACGATTACAGCCTCGTCTCCGTCATCAGCATGCGCGACATTGCTGCTGCCGTTGACGAAGCGATCAACGGCTCGCCGCAAGCAGCAGCTTAAAGCGTCACACTTCCCCTGCGACTGCCGGCCCCGGCTCGGACCTCTCCGAGCCGGACCGGATCTTTCGTCCCAAAATTCCGGACACCCGCGAGGATTTCATGAAGATCTGCATCTACGGCGCCGGCGCGATCGGCGGATATCTCGGGGTTCAGCTCGCACGCGCTGGCGCCGACGTCAGCCTGGTCGCGCGCGGCGCCCACCTTGCCGCGATGCGCGAGCGCGGGCTGACCCTGCTCGCGGGCGAGGAGAAGCACACCGTGCATCCGCGCTGCACCGACGATCCCGCCGAGCTCGGCGTGCAGGACTACATCATCATCACGCTGAAGGCGCATTCGATCACCGGCGTGATCGAGAAGATGCAGCCGCTGCTCGGGCCGCACACCCGCATCGTCACCGCCGTCAACGGCATCCCCTATTGGTATTTCTACAAGCACGGCGGCCAATACGAGAATTCGACGCTGGAGAGCATCGACCCCGGCGGACGGCAGTGGCGCGAGATCGGCGCCGAGCGCGCCATCGGCTGCATCGTCTATCCCGCCACCGAGATCGAAGCGCCCGGCGTGATCCGCCACGTCTACGGCAACAATTTCCCGCTCGGCGAGCCCTCCGGCGAAATCACCTCGGACGTGCAGCGCCTCGCCGATCTCTTCGTCGCCGCCGGGCTGAAAGCGCCGGTGCTTGATCGCATCCGCGACGAGATCTGGCTGAAACTCTGGGGCAATGTCTGCTTCAACCCGATCAGCGCACTGACCCATGCAACGCTCGACGTGATCTGCACCGATCCCTCCACGCGTGCGCTGTCGCGCGCGATCATGGTGGAGACGCAAGGCATCGCCGAGACGTTTGGCGTCAAATTCCGCGTCGACGTCGAGCGCCGCATCGAGGGCGCCCGCAAGGTCGGCGCGCACAAGACCTCGATGCTGCAGGATCTCGAGCGCGGCCGTCCGATGGAGATCGACCCGCTCGTCACCGTGGTGCAGGAGATGGGCCGCCTCACCGGCATCGCCACGCCCGCGCTCGACTCGGTGCTGGCGATGGTGACCCAGCGTGCCCGAATCGCCGGCCTCTATGACGGCGTCTCCGCGCCTGCCGATCCCCGTGCACTGGCGGTGGCGTGATGGCGGGCGAGATGAAACAATGGCTGCGCTTCCGCCATGCCGGTGCGACCGGTTTCGGCACCCTGACGCAATCAGGCATCAGCGTGCATGAGGGCGAGATGTTCGGCCGCCATGCAGCCACGGGCAAGACTCTGGCGCTGTCGGAGGTCGAGCTGCTCGCGCCTTGCACACCCAGCAAGATCGTCGCGCTCTGGAATAATTTCCACGCGCTCGCCGCCAAGCTGAACCAGCCCGAGCCGCCGGAGCCGCTCTATCTGTTGAAGGCGACCACCACCATCACGACGCCGGGCGCCGTGATCCGCCGTCCCTCTTATTACGACGGCAAGACCACCTATGAGGGCGAGCTTGGCATCGTCATCGGCAGGACCTGCGCCCGTGTCTCGCCGGCCGAGGCGGACAGTTTCATCTTCGGCTACACCTGCGTCAACGACATCACCGCCAACGACATCCTGACCAGCGATCCCACTTTCCCGCAATGGGCCCGTGCCAAGGGCATCGATGATTACGGCCCGTTCGGCCCCGTCATCGCAACCGGCCTCGATCCGGCCAAGCTCACCGTGCGCACCATCCTCAACGGGGCGGAGCGGCAGAATTATCCGATCTCGGACATGATCTTCACCGCGCAGGAGCTGGTCAGCAAAATCTCCCACGACATGACCCTGCTTCCCGGCGACCTCATCGCCGTCGGCACCTCGGTCGGCGTCGGGGTGATGAAGGAGCCGGTGAATACAGTGACCGTCGCGATCGACGGCATCGGCGAGCTCACCAACGAGTTTCGGCTGTAACTCGCTGCGTCATTCCTAGGCCGCAAATCCATCGTGGGCCCGGAATGAAGGCTCGCCGGCCATTTGCGCCGCAGCCCGACAAAAATTGATCCTGCGCAAATCGGCGGTCGCGGCTGCCGCTATCCTTCCCGGCAACAGATCGATTTCTGATGCAAGGGAGGATGTCATGTCGAATGCCAGTAATGCACTTCTCTGGGCGGCTCTGTACTTCGCTCTCTCGTTCGCTGCGATCTTCGTGGTCTGGTTCGCCGACAAGATGCGCACGAACTTCCTCGGGAAATGATAGCCCGAGGCTCGCCGGCTCGCGCCGACGCCTGCTGCTAGCCTCCCCGAAAGGGGCCCACGCAGTGCCGTAGCCCGGATGGAGCGTCCGGGCTACCCCACTTCCGTGGAGGTCCGCCGAAGTCCGCATAGTCCAAAAAACCCTTATAAAATAGGCCTTTCTGGCCTATCCAAGCTGTCCGCCGATGCTTACCTTATCCGCAGAAGTCCGCTTGGTCCGGGTGCCGGACCGGGGGATAGATCGGGGCATCGAAAATGCGGACATGGGACCGGCTCAGCGCGAGCTTCGTGCGCGGCTTGAAGACGCCGGGCAAACACTACGACGGCGGCGGGCTGATGCTGAGCGCCGCGCCGACCAAGACCAAGGGCGTCGTCAACAAGGCTTGGCTGTATCGATACCAGATCGACAAGCGCGAGCGGGTCATGGGTCTCGGTTCCGCGCGGGTCGTCTCGCTCGCGGAGGCCCGCGCCAAAGCCAATGACGCGCGCAAGCTGCTTGCTGCCGGGATCGACCCGATGACCCACCGCGATGCCGAGCGCATGGCCGCCCGTGTCGCCGAGCTGCACACCGCCACCTTCAAGCAGGTGCTGGACCAGTTGCTCGACAGCCATGGTGATCGCTGGCGGCAGAAGCACCTGACGCAGTGGCAGAACAGCATGAAGACCTACGCCAAGCCGCTGTTCGACCTGAACGTCAACGACATCGACACCGCGATGGTCGTCAAGGTGATCGAGCCGGAATGGAAGCGTGCGCCGCAGACCATGGATCGCGTTCGCCGCCGCATCGGCGAGGTGCTGGGCTTTGCCGAGGTGCGGGGCTTCCGCAAGCCGGGACCGAACCCGACACGATGGAAGAACCATTTCGACAAGTTGCTGTCGCACCCGCGCGTGTTGAAGCCGGTCGTGCATCATGCGGCGTTGGCCTACGACGCGGTGCCGGGCTTGTGCGCCAAGCTAGTCGCCACCGACGCCATCCCTGAGCTGTGCCTCGCCTTCACGATCCTGACGGCGGTGCGCTCGCAGGAAGCGAGAGGCGCGCGATGGGACGAGCTTGATCGCAAGACTGGCGTCTGGATCGTTCCGCCGAGCAGGATGAAGAGAGGGAAAGAGCATCGCGTCCCGCTGAGCAAGGAAGCGCTGAAGCTGATCGAGCGGCTGCCGCGCGAGGGCGATCACCTGTTCACCATCAACGGCAACGCCAAGCCCATCGTCGCGATGAGCTTGCGCAAGGCGCTGCACCGTCACGGTGGGGACGGCTTCACTGTTCACGGCTTCCGCAGCGCGTTTAGGACGTGGGGTAGCGAGAGAACCAACGCGCCGCGCGAACTGCTGGAAGTCGCGCTGGCACATGACATTGGCGATGCCACCGAGCAGGCCTATGCGCGAACGGACTTGATCGAGAAGCGCCGCCGCATCATGGAGCAATGGGCGACGCATTGCGCGACGCCGACCGCGACGGCGGGCCGTTCAAAGGTTGTCGCGTTGCGTGGTGCCGGTCATGGATGACCGCACGATGCTGATCATCGTCGGGGAGCTGCTTGAGCATCCCGACGAGTATCCACCTCCGAGCCCGGAAATTCTGCGCGAGCTACTGTCGCGGCTGCAGGAATTACTGGAGGGTGAAACAGCAAAGCGACCAAACCATCGTCCGAGGGAAAATACCGGAGCGTTTGTCGCGACGCTGTACGAAGCCTGCGGGAGCCTCGCCAGAGCAAAGCGCCTCGTCGCCAAGGCTGAACATAAGAAGTTGGATGCAGTCGCCAAGGCCTACGAGCGCCATCAAAAACAGAAGCGACAAAAGTAACACGTACTTTTGTCGCTAGACGACAAAACCCCCTCCCTACTTCTATGGGTCGTGACCGCGCGAAAAAACACGCGCATCGTTGTCCGCAATTGGTATGCGGAGCCCGCCCTATGACAAAGTCCCACGACTACGATCTTCCGCCGCCTGTCTTCATCGATCTGGCGCGGGTCATGGAAATGACCAGTCGCTCGAAGTCGGCGATCTACGAAGACCCAACATTCCCTTTGCCCGTGTCGTTCAGCGAGCCGGGTCGAGCGCGGCGGCATGCGCGCTGGTTGTTGCACGAGGTCGAGGCTTGGCTGCAAGCGCGGATCGGGGAGCGCGACGCCAAGGCCCCGCAGCGCCGTCAGCAATTGCGCGTCCAGCGAGAGCGCCGTCTCATTAAGCGGCGGATGACGCCGAAGCGCAGTGGGGCGGAGGCTTAACAGGCTTGCCGCGCGCAGGCGATGTTCTCTTCGGCGGCCTCATGCGCGGAACAGATCACAACTGCTGAGGAGAACCGGGTGTCCCATCGCCCTTGAAAAAACGCAGGGGCACCCGGTCAAAACCAACCATGGAGACTTCCACGATGGATTTATATAGCCCCACCAGCGCCGGCGCAACCGCGCCCACCGCCCACCAGTACGACGGCCGCAAGCTCAGCCGTCTCCGAAACCTGAGCGCCGAGAAACGCGCACTACTGGCGTTCGATCTTCAACACGGTGCGCGTCTCTACAACCTCACCCGAGCGCAGGCCGCAGCGGTGGCGAAGGTGGCGCCATCGTACATCGGCACGGTCGCAACGGCCTCTGATGAAGAGCGCCAGCGGCTTGCGTATGGCTGGACCTCGCTGTCCGCCATCCACAACCGGCACCGTCGGCCGGCCACCGATGCCGATATTGAGCGGATCGTCAAAAAGATCGGTCCGGATCGCGTCATGCGGGCTCTCGACCGGATCACCGCGCCAGAGCTCGCAGCGGCGGAGTAACAACCTTGGCGTCGTCCTCACGCCGAGGCGACGCCTTTTTTTCTCTTGATCAAAGATCCGCGCCGATGACCAAGCCATCCAGCCGCCGCATCGACCCCACCAACATCGAGCGAGCGCAGGCTGTCAGCGTCGCCGCCGTTGCGGTCGCGCGCGGGCTGGTCCTGAGAAAGGCCGGCGGTGAACTGGTCGGCGGTTGTCCGCTGTGCGGCGGTCGGGACAGGTTCGCGATCAGCGTCGCCAAGAACGTCTTCAATTGTCGAGGCTGCGGCGGAAAGGGGAACGCAATCTCGCTCGTGATGTGGCTCGACAGTTCCAGCTTCATCGAGGCCGTCGAGGTCCTGACCGGCGGCTCCATGAAGGGTACAGGCTCCGCCAGTTGTCCTGGCTGCTCGGGCGGAGCCCGACCAGCCAGGACGGAGATAGCCGACCATGACCGCCGGCAGCACCAAAAGGCGGCATGGCTCTGGTCGCGTCGGAAGCCGATCACCGGCACCATTGCCGAGACCTATCTGCGCGAGGTCCGTGGCATCGCCTGTCCGTTGCCGCCGACGATTGGCTTTCTGCCGCCGGCAAGGCCCGAACACCGGCCGGCGATGATCGCAGCGTTCGGGCTCTGCGACGAGGTCGAGCCCGGCATCATCTTGGCGCCGCGCGAGCTGCTCGCCGTCCACCTAACGCTGCTAAAGCCGGACGGCAGCGGGAAGGCCGAGGTCGAGAAGCCCGACAGCAGCAAGCTGATCATCGGAAGCCCGAGCGTCGAAATTCAACGCGGTGGTAAAACCGAAAAGATCGGCAGACCCATCGTGCTCGCGACGCCGACCGATCTGCTTGGCCTCGCCATCACTGAAGGCATCGAGGACGCGCTGACGGTGCATCAGGCGCTGGGGCTCGGCGCGTGGGCCGCAGGATCGGCGCCGCATCTCGGCAAGCTGGGCGAGGCCGTGCCCGGCTACATCGATGCCGTCACCATCTTCGCCGACGCCGACGCCGATCACCAAGGCGAACGCGCGGCCACCCGGCTCGCCAGCCGGCTCCGCGAGCGCGGCATCGAGGCCATAATCGAGGGGCTCGACCGATGAAACAGGATGTCAACGACACGCTCCGCGCCAAGGGAGCCGACGCGGTTCGCGAGCGGCACGACAAGGTGCACGGCAAAAACAAGCGCAAGCCGAAGCCGCCGACCGAGCTGCCGTCGCCAAACAACCCGATGGCGGTCGCGCACAAGTTTGTCGAATACTGCTGCCTGCACGATAGCGACGCTGATGCTTTGACGCTGCGCTATTGGCAGGGTGGCTGGTGGGCGTGGCGGACAGCGCATTGTCGTCGGTCCAATCGTGGCCGTCCAAATTACGCTTCGCTTTGAGGAAAGGCGGGAAAAGCGCCGCAGAATACGATACGTTCCACGCGCTCATGAGGACGCGGCGGGTCACGCTCTCGCCCGATCATGTCACAGCGCTCAATGTGATCCAGACCGAATTTCACGAGGATAACAGCGTAATCACCGCTTATAAGAAATACATCGATAACCTAGGAAGTCCGGCCTTGCCGCCGGGATCAACAGACGAAGCTATTCGCCATTTCGTTAACGAGCGCGACGACGCATTCAACGAGATGATGTTTGAGATTGGGAAGCATCTGGGCTTCACATTTGATAAGCGCGAGCTTGCGAAATACTCTTACGCTCCTCAGGGATGGGTCAACATCGAAACCGAACAGAATGCCATGCGGCATTTCGCATTGGAGTTACTGCAAGGCAAGCGACCATTGCCGATCACGCCATTCCAAGCTAGTCACGTGAATCTAAAGTTCGCCACATAAAGTCCGCTGAGCTTTATAGCAGAAGCGTTTGACGGAAGCCAAAATCTGGTCTGCGGACTTGGTCCATTTGAATGGCTTCGGTTTTCTGTTGTGCAGGTCGATGAAGGTACGGATGTCGGCCTCGAGCTGCCTGACGGAGGTGTGAACACCTCGCTGGATCTGTTTTCTGGTGAGTTCAGCGAACCAGCGCTCGACCTGATTGATCCATGACGCGGAAGTCGGCGTGAAGTGGACATGATAGTGCGGCCGACGGGCGAGCCACGCTTTGATCTTAGGTGTTTTGTGGGTGGCGTAGTTGTCCATGACGAGATGGACATCGAGGCCTTCAGGAACTTGAGCATCGATCCCTTTTAAAAACTTCAAGAACTCGACTGCCCGGTGCCGCTTATAGCATTTGCCGATGACGAACCCCGAGGCGACATCGAGCGCGGCAAACAGCGAGGTCGTACCATGCCGCACATAACTGTGCGTGCGCCGTTCCGGTACGCCCGGCATCATCGGCAGGACCGGCTGCTCGCGATCCAGGGCCTGGATCTGGCTTTTCTCATCGATACTGAGGACAAGGGCTCGGTTCGGTGGGGACAGGTAAAGGCCGACGATATCGCGGACCTTGTCGACGAACAGCGGGTCGCTCGACAGCTTGAATGTCTGGCTGCGGTGCGGCTGCAGGCCGAACGCCATCCACATTCGGCGGATCGTGGTGTGGGAAAAGCCAGTTTCCCCAGCCATTGAGCGGATCGACCAGTGCGTCGCGTCGGGTGGCGTTGTACGCAATGTCCGCTCAATTACCTCAGCAACCTGATCGTCGTTGATGGTTCGAGGGCGGCCAGGGCGGGCCTCGTCAAGCAGGCCATCACAGCGATCCTTCAAAAATCGGCGACGCCACTTGCCAACGGTGTGTTCGTGGAGGCCGAGTTCGGCAGCCACGGACTTGCTTGGCAAGCCATCCGCACACCGCAGGATCGCGCGGCAGCGCTCAGATAGCGATCGGGCAACGCGATGACGACGAACTTGCCTCTCCAAGTACGCCCGCTCCTGCGGACTAAGCACCAACGGCGCGATCGGCCGGCCTCGTTCACCTGCATTCGCCACGAGCTCTCTCCTCTGTAGAGATTCGAGCTATCAACTAATGTGGCGAACTTGCGTTCCAGATGACTAGCCCCTCGTCAAATAAATTCCCGCCACCACCATCGACGCCCCGCTGAAAGCAGCCGAACCGCCTAGTAAGAAAGGGTGAAAGGTCTGCTGTGATCACCGAGTGATCCGATAGGCTTTGGACGTAGCGCTATCTCTGAGGTTGCGTCCCGCGCGATCTTCGACCATCCTCAAATCATCGCCGAACTGTGGGGGCCGACGATGCGGGGACTTTTGACGCTGGTCTATTGCCTAGTCTCGATCCTGACCGCTGGGCAGGTGATGTTAGGGTCATCTCTGTCAGTTGGTGTCAGCGCATTGGCGGCGTCCGCGTTGGGCTTCTTCGGGACGGCAACTTTCTTTGGATCGTTTCTCGCTCGGCGGGAGAAGAAGTCCAGCGCACTGGAGTTGGGCGTCATCGGAGCAATTGCGCTTGTGCTGGTGATCGCCGCGTTCGGCCTCATGTTTTGGTCCGGGTTTAGCCTCTCGGTCGTCGGCCTTCACCTCGCCGGGCCGTACTGGGTCGTCGTGGGAATGGTCACCGCGCTTCTCGTGACCACAAAGCAGCACGCTCTATGAAATGGTCGCGGCTCACCTGCTGTGCCGCGCTCGCGGCTCTCGCGACGTTCCTGATTGCGCGTGGTACTAGCCCGTGGTTCACAGTGCCACTGTGCGCTTTCGCCGCGTGGTGGACCTACGTGTGCACCCGCGCATTGTGGGCGGCGGCGAGCTTTCGGGTCGCTGTTTGGCGTCTGCACCAAGCGCCTTCTGCAAATCAGTTGACTGTACCGCGTAAGGCTAAGCCGTGGGAATGGTTGTCCGACCCAAGACTGGACGGTTTGGTGAATGTAGGGACGTTCGCCACAGTGTTGGGCTTTCCAGCTTTGTTGTGGCTTCCTTTAATTTTTTGGCTGTTTGGTTGAACGGAAGTCTATGCCGGACAGGAAGCAACTTAGCTTAATTCTCGGCAACGCAACGCGCCTGCTCAATGACGCACGGCTGCTGGTCAGTCACAATCGCTATGCGAGTGCATTTGCATTGGCAGTGCTCGGCGTTGAGGAGATCGGGAAGGTTTTGCTCAAGAGCTGGGAGGCGGAAAGGCCACTCGCGAAGGCTAAGGAACGGCAGTCGCTTCATATCCGCAAGCAAACCGCTGTGGCGTCCTTACTCTTAGGTGCGTTGACGGTCCGGATGTTTCCGAACGGTATCGATTGGAAAGCGATCGACTTCGACGCGGTGACTAAAGCATTCAATGAAAGCGACGAAGGTCATTTGTTGGCGCTGATCCGTGACAACGATCTGGAACGGCGAAAGCAAGGCGCTCTGTATCAGGACGATGACGTGGTTACTGCCGTCGAGGATGAGTATGCCGAGTTACACGTCTGGGGAATTTTGAAGATCGCAAACGACGCGCAGCAAGCCCTTGCAAGTCATGGCGCGCTGGTTGTAGGGCGTGCTTTTTACGAGAGTAGAATACATGGCCAATGATGATGGAAAGCAGCGAAGCCAAATCCCTCCTCCCGGCTGGGGAACTGACGAACTCACCAAGTTTCTGCAAGCCATCCATGAGAACCAGTACGCGACCTTTCACCACAAGAAGCAGGCGGTAAGTCGGCTGGTGGCTATCGACGAGCTTTTCGTTAGGGCCTCTAAAAACTGGCTGAACCCACCTTGCGAGGTTGAGGCGATGCTGTTTTTGCGTTGCCTCGCTGCCTTTCGCGCCGCTGCCAGTGAGGCGATGGCGGGGCAGGCCGTTGAGTGCTACCGGCAGTGTCGCGGCATGCTTGAGAACGCTGCATATGCGGTTCATATCCGCAGCGATCCGTCGCTGGCAACCGTATGGCTCAACCGGCATCAAAACGAAGCTGGACTGAGGGCCTCAAAGAAAGCATTCCAGCACGTCACCGTCACCGCGTCCGTCGTTGCAGCAAATCAGCACGCAGGTCAGCGCTTCGATGAGCTGTACCAGCGCACGATTGACTGGGGAGGACATCCCAACGAACGCTCGGTCACCGGCAATACCAAAATGATCAAGGAGCCCGGCCGGAGGATAATGCTCGCTATCCTGCTCCATTCTGACGGCGTCGAACTCGACGTGGCACTTAAGACGGTTGCGCAATGCGGAATGGTGTCGCTCGAACTCCTGCAGGTCCTCTACAACGCCAAGTTTGAACTTCTCGGCATCAACGCCGCGATGCTTGATCTTCGCAAGGGCCTCTAGGTCTCCATTTGACGCTTCGTTAGCTTGACCAAGGTTGTCGCGGCCGGCACCAGCGCAGGCCCGAATGAAGGCAGGGTCGATCACACCGCGCCCATCGATGGGGGATAGATCGGGGGATCAGCCGCCAACAAGCTAAATAACATTTATATTTCAACACTGTAGCCCGGATGGAGCGAAGCCTAATCCGGGACGGGCGTTTCTGCGCGCGCAGACCGCGGATTGCGCTTTGCTCCATCCGGGCTTACAGGCCTTGCCCCGCTCCCCGGGAAAACCTGGCACCCTGCTCTCCGCCAATCGACTGACGCAACCAGCAGTGGATCGCGCGACCGGAAACATCTGGCAACCCCGCCCGCCCCTTGATCTCGGTTCCGCTCTCCAATAGCAACTATGGCGAGAATGTGTCCCGGGTGGGGAAGTCACGATGTGGCTGTTTTTCGTGGTTGCCTGGTTTGTCCTGCTAGCCGCCATCGCGATCGTCGCCCAGCAGGCGTTTGGTTATGACGTCGCGAACTTGCCCGCCCTGTTTGCGGACCTGCCTATGCCGCAGCGTCTCGCAACCGGCGCGATCGTGACGCTCGGGC
Source organism: Bradyrhizobium sp. S3.7.6 (assembly GCF_054061875.1). Classification (NCBI taxonomy): domain Bacteria; kingdom Pseudomonadati; phylum Pseudomonadota; class Alphaproteobacteria; order Hyphomicrobiales; family Nitrobacteraceae; genus Bradyrhizobium; species Bradyrhizobium sp. S3.7.6. Next base: position 7,040,108 of record NZ_JBSSEQ010000001.1, read on the forward strand.
TGGCGCTGATCGGCGCCCCCGCCTGGCGGCTCTCGCGTCAGGACCGGCGCCTCAATACCCTGCGCGACCGCCTCAAGAAGACCCGCGAGGATGTCGTCGTCGCCCACGCCCTGCAAAACCACCTCGACGCCACCGTCCAGCACCTGATCGAAAGCGATCCCCGCGAGGCCGTCTCCGCCCTCCATGACAAGCTCGGCGAGACTGAGCAGCGCGCCCTGCTCCAGCAGGGCCGCAACGAATCCACCGACATGCACGACCAGCTCGCCGAGATCCGCCGGCGCCAGCAGGGGGTGCGAGAGATGGTGGGAAAGGTCGCCGATCAGCGGCGCGCGGTCGAGCCTGTTTTCACCGAGATCCGCGACCGCCAGAACCAGCTCGAACGCTCCCTGCTCGACCTCGAGACCGACGACCGCAAGAACAACCTCGCCGACCGCCTGAAAGATGTTGCGCGCGACGTATCGGCGCTGCTGTCACGGGTGAACGCGGTCCAGGACACTTTCGTGACCCTCAGCCAGTACAAGGAAGATCTGGCGAAATCCCATGCCGAGCTGGTCCCGCTGCGCTCGTCGGACGCCGGCATCAATGCCCTGATCGGCGAGCTCGGCCTCAGCCATGACCGCCTGGCCAAGAGCATCGACGAACTCGAGACCGGCGGCGAGGCGCCGCTCGACACTCGCGTCGAGACGCTCTCGAAGAACAAGATCGAGATCGCGCAGCGCCTCGCCCGCATCGACGACAGCTTCAACATCCTGAAAGCGATCCGGCTCGATTTCGAGGAGCTCGGCCAGCGCCAGGCCCTGCTCGAACGCTCGCTCGCCGACGTCGAAACCGACCCCGACGGCAAGACCCTCGTCGACCGCCAGAACGCGCTGAACGATTTCGTCCTCCAGTCGCGCCAGCGCCTCGGCGTGTTGCAGGAGACGCTGGCGACGCTGAACGCGTTCAAGACGGAGCTGTCGAAGTCGCAGGCCGACCTCGTTCCGCTGAAGGCGCCGGTGTTCGGCATCGAGGCCCTGATCGCGGAGGTCGGCACCACCCGCGATCTTCTTGCGAAAACCGTCGGCGAGATCGAGGCGAACGGCGACGTCACCCTCGCCTCACGCGTCGATGCCCTCGCCAGGAGCAAGCGCGAGGTCGAAGACCGCCTCGCCCGCATCTTTGACAATTTCAACGCGCTCGATGCCTTGCGCAAGGACATCGGCGGCATCTTCTCGACGATCCGGAACAGCTTGAACAGGATCGGGTGAGAGACGCGTAGCAGCAGCGTAGGATGGGTAGAGCGCAGCGAAACCCATCATCGCTCCCCGCGCAGATGGCCGATGGGTTTCGCTGCGCTCTACCCATCCTACCGACCAGGCCGCGCAGCCCGAAACATCCAGACACATCACATCCCTGTACACCCGATCAATGCCGCCAACATGTCCCGCGGGTGCCGCAACTTGGACGCATTCGGCCGCCTTCTATGAGGCGTGTCTGGGGGCACGGCCGTGCCGTGTTTGGACCAAACCTTCTAGGGGTATGACTGTGAAGAAAATTGTAATTGCTCTGGGTGCGACGCTTGCTCTGGTGACGGCTGCGAACGCTGCGGATCTGCCGCGTCGCCAGCCCGTTCCCGTCTATCCTGCGGAGCAGGCGCCGATCGGCAAGATGCCGATTGGCAAGAGCCCGATTGGAAAGGCCCCGATCGGCAAGGCGCCCGGCCCGGTCGCTGCGCGCTACTGACGCGCAACGGAAATACGCGCAAGAAATCTGCGTAAGCGGCCGGTAGTCGAGGGGCACAACGTGACGAACACATCTGATCGATCGGGATCCTGCATCCTCGCGGGATTCGCTCTCGCGGCGATGCTCGCCTGCACCACCCCCTCGGCCTCGGCCCACGAAGCGAACAAGCGCGTTGCCGACGCCAATGCGCTTGCTACGACCGACTCCGCATCACGACCGGCGCCGCAATCGACGCGGCGCCCCGTCGCGCGCGCAGAGAAAGGTCCCTACTACGTCGACTTCCGCGCGCGGACGGCGGCGAGCTGGGGCCATGCGTTCGTCTGGTATGGCAAGACCAGCGAGCGCGCCGTCGAAGTCGCGGGCCTCACGCCCGCCGGCGACACCTGGGCTTATGTGCTCGGTCACCTCACCTGGGTGCCAGCCGAAACCGGCGCGAGCTACGGCGATCTCGATCCGGACTATCTGACCGCGAACTACCGCGTCTATCTGAGCGAAGCCGACGCCAAGCGCGTCTTCGCCTATATCAAGAAATTGCAGGCGAGCTCGCCGGTCTGGAACGCTGAGACCACCAACTGCACCGGCTTCATCGGCGACATCGCCGAGTTCATGGGCCTGCAGGTCCCCTACCGCTGGCAGCGCCCGGAAAAATTCGTCAACAGCCTCAAGGAAATGAACGGCGGCCGCCAGATGGTGCGGCTGTCGGCGGAGTAGCCGTTATTCGCCTTTGACATGATTGGCGAGCATTCCTCGACAGTGCTATTGTAGGTGGTGAGCAGGCGCTGCGGGAAAGCGTCTGGCGTAGCGTAATCAAAACTCAATCGAGGCAAGACCGAGGACTATAAGCAACGCGCCCAGGTGCCGCTCATCCGTTCCACAACCTTCACGGAGGTCGAGATGGCTAACAATCAGACGGGCTCAAGTGCTGACCGGTTGAAGCATCCATTTCTCGAAAAGCTCGGCGCGATACCGGCCGCAGCCGAGGGCCTCTTCGCATACAGCGCGAAGATCGTATGCGGCAAGCAATCCGAGGCAAGCTGCTGTTGTGTCGCCGGCGCCCGGCCGGGCGTGTATGCGACCGAGGTCAACATTCAAAATCTCAACCTGGTGACGGCACCGGTTCTGAAGTTCGTCGTGCCCTTGATCAACTCGGGCGCTGTTGTCGCGCGTGAACCCGACGTCGCCGATCCGACCACGTTCGCTGCACGTCAGGTAGAGGTCATCAAGCTTCCTCCGTTGGGGGCGACGATGGATGATTGCTGCCGTATCGCAGAGATGCTGCTGGGCGCGACCCCGAGCGGAGACACCGCGCTCACCATCGCTATCTTGACGATTGTCAGCCAATTCGAACTGTCTGTCTCCGTCGTCTACACCGCGAACCCTCTGAGCGGAGACGGCATCAGCATCGACGTCGAGTATATTCCATCGCGACTCCTGCGGCTTCGTGGCCAAGGTTGACGCGGGATCCAGTTGGCGCTCGGCCTTCCGGGCACCCTTGGAGCAGCACCTTTGCTACCTCTCCGCCGTCGCCCCTTTTCGTCAGGACGACGGCAGGAGAATACGCCAAGCGCCCCGCACCAAAATTATCCGCCCCACGGAATCCCCTCACGCCTCGCATGATCGCCCCGCCCCCACCGCACGGCGGCGCAATAGACATTTCCCGACCCCGGCGGCATCCTGCCGCCATCAACCGATAACAGAGCGCCACGCGAGGCGGGGGAAACAGATCATGCTGCAGACACGGTTCACAAAGCTCGTCGGCGTCGAGCACCCGATCGTCCAGGGCGGCATGCAATGGGTCGGACGCGCCGAGCTGGTCGCCGCGGTCGCGAACGCCGGCGCGCTCGGCTTCATCACGGCGCTGACCCAGCCGACCCCGGAAGACCTGACCAAGGAGATCGCGCGCTGCCGCGACCTCACCGACAAGCCCTTTGGCGTCAACCTCACCATCCTGCCCGCGATCAAGCCGCCGCCCTACGCCGAATACCGCGCCGCCATCATCGAGGCCGGCATCACCGTGGTCGAGACCGCCGGCAACAAGCCGCAGGAGCATGTCGACGAGTTCAGGAGGCATGGCGTCAAGATCGTGCACAAATGCACCAGCGTCCGCCACGCGCTCTCGGCCGAGCGCATGGGCGTCGACGCCATCTCGATCGACGGGTTCGAATGCGCCGGCCACCCCGGCGAGGACGACACCCCCGGCCTGATCCTGATCCCGGCCGCCGCCAACAAGATCAAGATCCCGATGATCGCCTCGGGCGGCTTTGCCGATGCCCGCGGCCTCGTCGCCGCCCTGGCGCTCGGCGCCGAGGGCATCAACATGGGCACCCGCTTCATGGCTACCAAGGAAAGCCCGATCCACCAGCTCATCAAGGAGAAGATCGTCGCCAATGACGAGCGCGAGACCGAGCTGATCTTCCGCACCATGCGCAACACCTCGCGCGTTGCCAAAAACGACATCTCGACCAAGGTCGTCGCCATGGAGAAGGAAGGTGCGAAGTTCGAGGACATCCGCGAGCTGGTTGCGGGCGCCCGTGGTAAGATGGTCTATGCGACCGGCAATTCGGACGAAGGCATCTGGTCGGCGGGCCAGGTGCAGGGCCTGATCCAGGACATCCCGAGCTGCGCCGAGCTGATCTCCCGCATCGTGCGCGAGGCCGAAGCCATCATTCGCAGCCGGCTCGAAGGCATGATCGCTCATCCGAGCGCACAAGCCGCTGAATAATCACTGCAAGAAGCGAGAGTAATTCATGAAGGCTTATGTCTACGGCCCTGACGGCGCTCAGATTTCCGACGTCGCTCAACCAAAGCCTAAGGGCACGCAGGTGCTGGTCCGCGTCCGCGCCTGCGGGCTGAACCGCGCCGACACCGGCATGCGCAAGGGCCACGCCCACGGCGCCGCCGGCGGTGCCGGCACCGTGCTCGGCATGGAATGGGCCGGCGAGGTCGCCGAGCTCGGACCGGATGCCAAGGGCGTGAAGGTCGGCGACCGCATCATGGGCTCGGGCGGCGCGGCGTTCGCCGAATACACCCTGGCCGATCACGGCCGGCTGTTCCGCGCGCCCTCGAACATGAACTTCGAGGAAGCCGCCACCCTGCCCGTCGCGCTCGCGACCATGCACAACGCGGTCGTCACCGTTGGCGGCGTTCAGCCCGGGCAAGCCGTGCTGATCCAGGGGGCGAGCTCCGGCGTCGGCCTGATGGCGATGCAGATCGCGCGGCTCAAGGGTGCCAAGCTCGTGATCGGCTCGTCGACCGATCCCTATCGCCGCGGCCGGCTCAGGGAGTATGGCGCCGACCTCGCCGTCGACTCCTCCGACCCCAAATGGGTGGACGAGGTGCTGAAGGCGACGAACGGCGAAGGCGTCGACCTCATCGTCGACCAGGTCTCGGGCAAGGTCGCGAGCCAGAACCTCGCCGCCACCAAGGTCAAGGGCCGCATCGTCAATGTCGGCCGGCTCGGCGGCACCCATGCCGACTTCAACTTCGACCTGCATGCCGCGCGCCGGATCGACTATGTCGGCGTCACCTTCCGCACCCGCACCATCGAGGAGGTCCGCGAGATCTTCGACGAGGTCCGCAAGGACATCTGGGGCGCGGTCGAGTCACGCAAGCTGCAGCTGCCGATCGACAAGGTCTATGCCTTCGCCGACATCGACAAGGCGTTCGAGCACATGGAGGCGAACAAGCATCTGGGGAAGATCGTCGTGACGCTGTGATCCCTGGCCGGGCGACGAGCGCGCGGTCTCGTAGGGTGGGCAAAGCGAAGCGTGCCCACCACAGCGGTTGATCAGGAGACACTCGTTGGTGGGCACGGCGCTACGCGCCTTTGCCCACCCTACGAGACTGAGCCGGTGGCATAAGCGAGCATTCAATTCGGAAGCATTCGCAATAGTTTCGCTCCTGCAACTCACTCGCGACTACAGCTGTGGATCGTCGCTTGATGTTCAGCCCTAGGCTGCTAAATCCCGGGCCATGAGCGCACAGCACAACAAGACCTCGGTCGCCGCAATCTCGATCTTCGCCAGCGGCGGCATGGCAGCGGCCAAGTTTGCGGTCGGGATCGCGATCGGCTCGCTGGCGCTGATTTCCGAGGCCCTGCATTCCTCGATCGACCTGGTCGCGACCATCATCACCTGGGCGGTGGTGCGGGTGTCCGACAAGCCGGCCGACGAAGAGCACCATTACGGCCACGGCAAGCTGGAGAGCATCTCCGCGCTCGGTGTCACCGCCCTGCTCTACGTGCTGGCCGGGGGCATCCTGGTCGAATCCTACAGCCGCCTGCGCGAGGGAACTCCGCCGCCGACCATCTCGGCCGTACCGTTCGTGGTGCTGGTGATCGACATCGTCGTGAACTTGTGGCGTGCCCGCGCCCTGCACCGCGCCGCACGGGAAACGCGCAGCCAGGCGCTCGCGGCGGACGCGCTGCATTTCGCCTCCGACGTACTCGGCTCGTTCGCCGTGATCATCGGCCTGATCCTGGCCGCCCTCGGCTTCTGGTGGGGCGACGCCGCGGCGGCCGCCGCCGTCGCCGTGATGATCGCCCTGCTCGGCCTGCGCATGGCCGGCTCGACCGTGCAGACGCTGGTCGATCGCGCCCCCGAGGGCGCGCAGGAGAAGGCCACGGCCGCGATCCTTGGCGTGCCCGGCGTGATCGACGTCGAGCGGCTGCGGCTGCGCATGGTGGGCGCGACCACGTTCATCGACACCATCGCGAAGGTGCCGCGAACCTATCCGATCGACCGCGTCGAGGAGATCAAGCGCAAGGCGCAGGCGGCGGTCGACAAGGCATTCGGCGACGCCGACCTTACCTTCACCGCCGTCCCCGTCGCGCGCGACAACGAGACCGTGCGCGACCGGATCATGGTCATCGCACACAATTCCGGCCTCGCCATCCACCACGTCACGGTGCACGACCTAGGCGCCAAGCTGATCGTCGGCATCGACCTCGAGGTCGACGCCGGGATGCAGCTCGACGCCGCCCATGACATCGCCAACACGCTGGAGCGCAGCATCCAGGAGGAGTTCGGCGCCGACGTCGAGGTGGACGTCCATATCGAACCATTGGAACCGGAACTGCCGTTCGGGGTCGATGCCGTGCCGGAACGGGTGCGGGCCATCGCCTCCGCCCTGACGGAATATGCCGCCGGCGGCGAGATCTACGACATCCACAATGTGCGTGTCCGCAACACCGACGCCGGCGAGATCGTCAATTTCCACTGCCGTGCCACGCCCTCGATGAGCGTGATCAAGGTGCACGAGCATGTCGACGCGATCGAGCGCGCGCTGCGCCGCGCGTTCCCGGGCGTGAAGCGCGTGATCAGCCACGCCGAGCCACCGCGGGCGTGACGCGAAATGTGCGGGGAGTCACACGTTCTCGTTTCGGACTCGCCACGCACGTAAGTTTGCGGACGCAAAATGCGCAAACTGCGCGTTGGATAAGAATAAATTCGCGTTAACGATTCGTTGACTCTCGACAGCCTGCGAAAACTGGATTCAAATCGGTCATGATTCGGAAGCGACGTGGGGCTGCTTCCGAACTCAAGTTGCAAGCAGGTTTTCCAGGGGGCAGAAGGCATGTCGCGTGCAGACGCCGCGAACGTGCGCGTCCAATCCGATTCAATCAAGGGATTGGCGCAATCGATCGCGAAACCTGCCTATCATCGGCTCCTGATCGCGGAGCCGGCGCTGCGCCGCGCCGTGCCGACGCTGATCATCGCCTTCCTGGTCACGATCTGTCTCGGCGCGTTCGTGCAGGTCGTCGATCAGACGCGCCAGAAGCGGCAGGTGCTCCGCCACGACATCTCGGCGCTGGCCGACCTGCTCGCTGAGCGGATCGATCGCCTGACCTCGTCGCGGCAGGAGCGGCTCAAGAACATCGAGAACCTGCCGACGCTGCTGCCCGATCTCATCCCGTCCTGGGGCACGGCCTCCGGCCGCCACGTCGTCGTCACCTCGGCCGGCGTCGATCGCCGCATCCTCGCCCGCATTCCGATCGACCGCGACCCCTCAGGCAACGACCGCCTGCTCGATGCGATCACCACGGCGCAACTGGTCGCGGCGCCGCCGCGCGACAACAACGTCTCCGACATGACGCTGCCGAACGGCAACGCCGCGATGGCGACCTCGCGGCAGATCAAGTCGCTGCCGGGCCTCGTCACCGTGATCCAGGAGCGCAACGAGCCGATCTGGGGCTCGGACGCCGCGCTCTCGGTGACGCTGTCGGCGACCACCGGCTTCGTCGTCCTGATCCTCGGCTTCGCCTTCCACTGGCAGTCGACGCGCGCCCGCGAGGGCGACCTCATCAACGACGCCGTGCGCGGCCGCATCGACACCGCGCTCAACCGCGGCCGCTGCGGCCTGTGGGACTGGGATCTGTCGCGCGGCCGGATCTTCTGGTCGCAGTCGATGTTTTCGATGCTCGGCCTCGACGGTCGCAACGAGCTCCTCACCTTCGGCGAGGTCAACGCGCTGGTGAAGTCCGACGACATCGACCTGTTCGAGATCGCCGACCAGCTCATCTCCGGGAAGATCGACCATATCGACCAGACCTTCCGCATGCAGCACGTCGACGGTCACTGGATCTGGCTCCGCGTCCGCTGCGAGAAGACGCACGGGGCGACCGATTCCAGCGTGCACCTGATCGGGATCGCCGTCGACATCACCGAGCAGAAGAGCCTCGCTGAACGCACCGTCGAAGCCGACCTCCGCCTGCGCGACGCCATCGAGACCATTCCGGAGGCCTTCGTGCTGTGGGACGCGAGCGACCGCCTCGTGCTCTGCAACTCGCACTTCCAGCGCCTGCACAAGCTGCCCGACAGCGCCGTCATCCCCGGCACCTCCTACGAGACCGTGCTCGAAGTCGGCCGCATGCCGGAGGTGCGCACCCGCCACAACGAGACGGCCAGCCAGGGTCCGGGCGCACGCACCTTCGAGGCGCAGCTCGACGACGGCAGCTGGCTGCACATCAGCGAGCGCCGCACCAAGGACGGCGGCTACGTCTCGGTCGGCACCGACATCACCCGCATCAAGGAGCACGAGCAGAAGCTGGTCGACAACGATCTGCGCCTGCGCGCCACCGTCATCGACCTGAAGCGCTCCCAGGCCGCGCTGGAGCGCCAGACCAACGAGCTCGCCGACCTCGCCGAGAAGTATCAGCGCGAGAAGACCCGCGCCGAGGAAGCCAACCAGACCAAGTCGAAATTCCTCGCCAATATGAGCCACGAGCTGCGCACGCCGCTCAACGCCATCATCGGCTTCTCCGAGATCATGGGCTCGGGCATGTTCGGCGAGCTCGGCTCGGAGAAGTACCAGGAATACTGCCAGGACATCCTGACCAGCGGCCATTACCTGCTCGAAGTCATCAACGACATCCTCGACATGTCCAAGATCGAAGCCGGCCGCATGAAGCTCGACATGGAAGAGCTCGACCTCGGACAGACGCTCGCGGAGTCCCTCCGTGTCGTCTCCGGCCGCGCGCAGGACAAGCATCTGACGCTCGACGCCGGGATCGAGAAATCGATCTCGGTCGTTGCCGACCGCCGCGCGACCAAGCAGATCATCGTCAACCTGCTCTCCAATGCGGTGAAGTTCACGCCCGACGGCGGACGCATCGTGGTGCGCAGCCGGCAGCTCGACGACAAGATCGTGCTGTTGATCGCCGACACCGGCATCGGGATCGCGCCGCATTCGCTGGCACGGCTCGGCCGCCCCTTCGAGCAGGTCGAAAGCCAGCTCACCAAGACCTATCACGGCTCCGGACTTGGACTTGCGATCGCGCGCTCGCTGGCGCAGCTCCACGGCGGCTCGATGCGGCTCCGCTCGAAGATCGACGTGGGCACCGTCGTCCGCGTGACCCTGCCGCGCGATGCGATCAAGGCGGCGTCCGGGATGTCGGCTGCGGCCTAGAGCATGGCGGGAAGCTCGCCTGCGGCCATCCTTCGAGACGCCCGCCTCCGGCGGGCCCTCAGGATGAGGGCGGAGTACGCGGCAGCTGTTTCAACGAACGCCGATACAACGGAGCCTCATCCTGAGGAGCCCGCGAAGCGGGCATCTCGAAGGACGAGGCGCTTGCTCGGGCCCTCCCGCTCTGGCCCCTACAGCTGCAGCGACGGCGCGACTTCGCGCGCGACGTTGACCAGCGCCGCGATCAGCGGCGTCATCGGATCGCGCTGCGGGATCACCATGCCGATGCTGTAATTGACATCAGGATCGGTGATCGGGATCGAGCGCACCGTATCGGACAGGCCGAGCGTCTCGGCAAGCTTGGCCGGCATCACGCTCGCCCAGCGCCCCGTCTTCACATGCGTGAACAGCACGAGCAGCGAGTTCGAGGTCAGGGTCGGCGTCGCCTCCGCGCCGACCGAGCGGAGCGCGCGATCGATGATGCGGCGGTTCTGCATGTCGGGCGTCAGCAGGCACAGCGGCACCTGGCCGACCTCCTTCCACGTCACCGTCTCGCGATCGCCGAACATTCCGTCCGGCGCGGTCAGCAGACGATAGCTCTCGTTGTAGAGCGGAATGGTGCGCACCTTGCCGATCGGCTCGTTCTCGATATAGGTCAGCCCCGCATCGACCTCGAGATTTTCGAGCAGCCCCAGCACCTCGGATGAGGTGGTGGACTGGATGCGGAAGCGCACCTCGGGATGCTTGGCGCGGAACGGCGTCGTCAGCTGGGCGACCATGCCGAGCACGGTCGGGATCGCCGCGATGCGGATTTCGCCGGAGAGCTGATGCTTCAGCCCGTTGATCTCGTCACGCATGGCGCGGGCATCGCCCACGATCCGCCGCGCCCAATCCAGCGCCCGCTCGCCCTCGGGGGTAAAACCCTGGAAGCGGGAGCCGCGCTGCACCAGCATCACGCCAAGGATCTCCTCGAGCTGCTTGAGCCCGGTCGACATCGTCGGTTGCGTCACGCCGCAGACTTCTGCAGCGCGTCCGAAATGCCGCTCCTTCGCCAGCGCCAGCAGCAGTTCAAGCTTGTCGATCAACCGGTCGTCCCCTCGGATGCCATCGTGGCATGCAAGCTAGCACGGCGGGTCATTACCAACACGGAAAAACCGGCAAGCGGAACGCGATTAATTGCATTTCCGTATCGTCCGATTGCACTTCCAAATCGATCGGAATTCGCAATCGCAGCATGAGACAGCTTTATTGATCTTCGAACGATTCCAAATAGTTTGCGATCAAGGGACGCTCAATCTGAGAACAAAGAATGACAGCGGTTTACGAGCCTTGGGACGAGACGCGCGGCGCCGAGATCATCGCCGAACATGCGAAGCAAGAGGGCGCGACGCTGGTCATCCTGCACGCCCTTCAGGAGGCGTTCGGCTATGTGCCGGAGGCGGCGATTCCCATGGTGGCGCAGGCGTTGAATCTGTCGCGCGCCGAGGTGCATGGCGTGTTCACATTCTACCATGATTTCAGGCACAAACCCGCCGGCCGCCATGTGCTGAAGCTTTGTCGCGCGGAAGCCTGTCAGGCTGCGGGGGGCGATGCTCTCGCCGCGCGCGCCGAAGCGAAGCTTGGCGTGCCCCTCGGCAAGACCACCGCCGATGATCGCGTCACGCTGGAGCCGATCTACTGCCTCGGGCTGTGCGCGACCGCACCGTCCGCCATGCTCGACGGCCGCCTCATTGGCCGGCTCGATGAGAAGCGCCTCGATGCACTGGTCGCGGAGGCACAGCGATGAGCATGCGTCTATTCGTCTCCCGCGACGCGGGTGCGATTGCGGTTGGCGCCGACGAGGTTGCGCTGGCGCTGGAGCAGGATGCGGCCAAGCGCGGCGTTGCAGTCGAGATCGTCAGGACTGGCTCGCGCGGCATGTACTGGCTGGAGCCGCTGGTCGAGGTCGCGACGCCGCAGGGCCGGATCGCGTTCGGCCCGGTCACCGAGGCCGATGTGCCCTCCCTGCTCGATGCCCTCGCCAGCAACACGCCGCATCTGCTGCGGCTGGGCGCAACCGAGGAGATCCCCTGGCTGAAGCGCCAGACCCGCCTCACCTTCGCCCGCTGCGGCGTGATCGATCCGCGCTCGCTCGACGACTACCGCGCCCATGACGGCTATAAGGGCCTCGAGCGCGCGCTGTCGCTCGGCTCGGATGCGATCCTCGCCGAGGTCACCGCATCCGGCCTGCGTGGCCGCGGCGGTGCGGGCTTCCCGACCGGCATCAAGTGGAAGACCGTCGCGCAAGCGAAGGCCGACCGCAAATTCATCGTCTGCAACGCCGACGAAGGCGACAGCGGCACCTTCGCCGACCGCATGATCATGGAAGGCGACCCCTTCCTGGTGATCGAGGGCATGACGACCGCCGGCATCACCGTCGGCGCGACCAAGGGCTACATCTACATCCGCAGCGAATACCCGCACGCAGTCGAAGCGATGAACGCGGCCATCAAGGCAGCAAAGCGCGGCGGCTATCTCGGCGACAAGATCGGCGGCTCCACCTACAGCTTCGATCTCGAAGTGCGGGTCGGCGCCGGCGCTTACGTTTGCGGCGAAGAGACCTCGCTGCTGGAAAGTCTCGAAGGCCGCCGCGGCCTGGTGCGCGCCAAGCCGCCGCTGCCCGCGCATCACGGCCTGTTCGGCAAGCCGACCGTCATCAACAACGTGCTGTCGTTCGCCGCGATCCCCTTCATTCTCGCCGAGGGCGCCAAGGCCTATGCCGATTTCGGCATGGGCCGCTCGCGCGGCACGATGCCGATCCAGCTCGCCGGCAACATCCGCCATGGCGGGCTGTTCGAGACCGCGTTCGGCGTGACGCTTGGCGAGCTCGTCGACGACATCGGCGGTGGCACGTTCACGGGCCGCCCGGTCCGCGCGGTGCAAGTCGGCGGCCCGCTCGGCGCCTATTTCCCGCGCGCGCTGTTCGACACCCCGTTCGACTACGAAGCCTTCGCCGCACGCGACGGCCTGATCGGCCATGGCGGCATCGTCGTGTTCGACGACAGCGTCGACATGCGCAGGCAGGCGCGCTTCGCCATGGAATTCTGCGCCATCGAATCCTGCGGCAAGTGCACGCCCTGCCGGATCGGCTCGACCCGTGGCGTCGAGACCATCGAAAAGATCATCCGCGGCGAGCGCGTGAGCGAAAATCTCGCGCTCGTCGAAGACCTCTGCAACACCATGAAATTCGGCTCGCTCTGCGCACTCGGGGGCTTCACGCCCTACCCCGTGCTCAGTGCATTGAAGCATTTCCGGGAAGATTTCATCCCGGCCCCGACCACGCTTCAGGCCGCGGAATAGGAGAACGACGATGTCTCTGATCGAAGAAATCGACTACGGCACACCGCGCTCCAAATCGACGACGATGGTGACGCTGACCATCGACGGGAACCAGGTCACGGTGCCCGAGGGCACCTCGATCATGCGGGCCGCGATGGACGCGGGCCACCAGATCCCAAAGCTCTGCGCGACCGACATGGTCGACGCGTTCGGCTCCTGCCGTCTCTGCGTCGTCGAGATCGAGGGCCGCGCCGGCACGCCGGCCTCCTGCACCACGCCCGTGATGAACGGCCTCGTCGTGCACACCCAGAGCGAACGGCTGAAGAAGCTGCGCAAGGGCGTGATGGAGCTCTACATCTCCGACCATCCGCTTGACTGTCTCACCTGCGGCGCCAACGGCGATTGCGAATTGCAGGACATGGCCGGCGCCGTGGGCCTCCGCGACGTGCGCTACGGCTACGAGGGCGAGAACCACGTCTTCGCAAAATCCCATGGCGAGATCAACGCCGCCTGGATGCCGAAGGACGAGTCCAATCCTTACTTCACCTACGATCCCTCCAAGTGCATCGTCTGCTCGCGCTGCGTCCGCGCCTGCGAGGAAGTGCAAGGCACCTTCGCACTGACCATCTCTGGCCGCGGCTTCGACAGCCGCGTTTCGCCCGGCATGAGCGAGAGCTTCCTCGGCTCCGAATGCGTCTCCTGCGGCGCCTGCGTGCAGGCTTGCCCGACCGCGACGCTGACGGAAAAGTCGGTGATCGAGATCGGCCAGCCCGAGCACTCCGTCGTCACCACCTGCGCTTATTGCGGCGTCGGCTGCGCCTTCAAGGCCGAGATGCGCGGCGAGGAAGTCGTGCGCATGGTGCCGTACAAGGACGGCAAGGCCAATCGCGGCCATTCCTGCGTCAAGGGCCGCTTCGCCTGGGGCTACACCAACCACAAGGAGCGTATCCTCAACCCGATGATCCGCGAGCGGATCGAGGATCCCTGGCGCGAAGTGTCCTGGGATGAGGCGTTCTCGTTTGCCGCTGCCAAGATGCGCGGCATCCAGAAGAAATACGGCCGTGACGCCATCGGCGGCATCACCTCGTCCCGCTGCACCAACGAAGAAACCTATCTGGTGCAGAAGCTGATCCGCGGCGGCTTCGGCAACAACAATGTCGACACCTGCGCCCGCGTCTGCCACTCGCCGACCGGCTATGGCCTGTCGCAGACCTTCGGCACGTCGGCCGGCACGCAGGACTTCGACTCGGTCGAGGACACCGACGTCGCGGTCATCATTGGTGCAAATCCCGCCTCCGCTCACCCGGTGTTCGCGTCGCGCCTGAAGAAGCGGCTGCGCCAGGGCGCAAAGCTGATCGTAATCGATCCGCGCCGGACCGAAATGGTGGAATCACCGCACGTGAAGGCGCTGCACCTGCCGCTGATGCCCGGCACCAACGTTGCGGTCGTGACCGCGCTGGCGCATGTCATCGTCACGGAGGGCCTCGCCAACGAAGCCTTCGTGCGCGAGCGCTGCGACTGGGCCGAGTTCGAGGAATGGGCCGCCTTCGTCGCCCAGCCGAAACACAGCCCGGAAGCCACCGCGATCCTCACCGGCGTCGATCCGCAGGTGTTGCGTGAAGCCGCGCGCATCTACGCCACTGGCGGCAATGGCGCGATCTATTACGGCCTCGGCGTCACCGAGCACAGCCAGGGCTCGACCACCGTGATCGCGATCGCCAACCTCGCGATGGCGACCGGCAATATCGGCCGCCCCGGCGTCGGCGTGAACCCGCTGCGCGGCCAGAACAACGTGCAGGGCTCTTGCGACATGGGCTCGTTCCCGCACGAGCTGCCCGGCTATCGCCACATCTCGGGCGACGCCGTGCGCGACCAGTTCGAAGCGCTCTGGAACGTCAAGCTCAACCCGGAGCCGGGCCTGCGCATTCCCAACATGTTCGATGCCGCAATCGAAGGCACGTTCATGGGCATCTACGTGCAGGGCGAGGACATCCTCCAGTCCGATCCCAACACCAAGCACGTGGTGGCGGCGCTGTCGTCGATGGAATGCGTCATCGTTCACGACCTCTTCCTGAACGAGACCGCAAACTACGCCCATGTCTTCCTGCCCGGCTCGAGCTTCCTCGAGAAGGACGGCACCTTCACCAATGCCGAGCGCCGCATCCAGCGCGTCCGGAAGGTGATGTCACCGAAGAACGGCATGGCCGACTGGGAGGTCACCATCGCCCTCGCCAAAGCCATGGGCTTCGAGATGAACTACAGCCATCCGTCCGAGATCATGGACGAGATCGCGGCACTGACGCCGACGTTTACCGGCGTCTCCTACGCCAAGCTCGACGAACTCGGCTCGGTGCAATGGCCCTGCAACGAGAAGGCGCCGGAGGGCACCCCGGTGATGCATATCGGCGGCTTCGTCCGCGGCAAGGGCAAGTTCATCGTCACGGAATATGTCGCGACCGACGAGCGTACCGGCCCCCGCTTCCCGCTGCTGCTCACCACGGGCCGCATCCTCAGCCAGTACAATGTCGGCGCGCAGACAAGGCGCACCGAGAACGTGGTCTGGCATGCCGAGGACCGGCTCGAGATTCATCCGCACGACGCCGAGCAGCGCGGTGTACGCGACGGCGACTGGGTGCGGCTCGCGAGCCGTGCGGGCGAAACCACGCTGCGCGCGGAGATCACCGACCGCGTCTCACCGGGCGTCGTCTACACCACCTTCCATCACCCGGACACGCAGGCCAACGTCATCACCACCGACTATTCGGATTGGGCCACCAACTGCCCCGAATACAAGGTCACGGCGGTGCAGATCTCGCCGTCGAACGGCCCGTCCGACTGGCAGAAGGCCTATGACGCGCAGGCGCAGCACTCCCGCCGCATCGCGCCGGCCGAGGCCGCGGAGTAACGGCATGCACGTGCCGGTCCAGGCCATCGACCGCGAGATCTGGCGCGACGGTGCCGCGTCCGAAGGCACGCGCCTGATCCCGGAGGAGACGCCGCTGGCGCTGACCTATAACGGCGGCAGCTATGCCGTCATGATGGGGACGCCGCAGAACCTCGAGGATTTTGCGGTCGGCTTCAGCCTGGACGAAGGCATCATCAGGTCGGTCGACGACATCAAGTCGCTCGAAGTGGTCCGCCTCGACGACGGCATCGAGCTGCGCATGTGGCTGGCGTCGGAAGATGCCGCGCGCATCAGCGAGCGGCGGCGGCACATTGCCGGCCCGACCGGCTGCGGCATTTGCGGCATCGATTCAATCGCCGAGGCCGTGCGGCCTGCGGCCGTCGTCCCACCAGGGTCCAGCTTCACGCCGCAACAGATCATGACGGCGATACAGGCGATCGCGCCCCTGCAATCGATCAACATGCAGACGCGCGCGGTCCACGCCGCGGCCTTCTGGTCGCCATCGAATGGCATTGTGGCCCTGCGCGAGGACGTCGGCCGCCATAACGCGCTAGACAAGCTCGCAGGTTCGCTGGCGCGCAGCCGGACGGACGCTAGCGTGGGCATGGTGCTGCTGACGAGCCGTGTCTCGGTCGAGATGGTGCAGAAGACGGCCGCAATCGGCGCCCCGGTGCTGGTCGCCGTCTCGGCGCCCACCGCGCTCGCGGTTCGCACCGCGGAAGCCGCCGGCATCACGTTGATCGCGATTGCCCGCAGCGATGGGTTTGAAGTATTCACGCACCAGAGTCGCGTTACGGCTCATCGTGCTCAGGAGATTATCGATGTCGTCGCCTGACCGCCTCGTCTACATGGCCAACCAGATCGGTACCTTCTTCAAGAGCCAGGGCCACGACAAGGCCGTGCCGGGGATCGCCGACCACATCAAGAAGTTCTGGGATCCCCGGATGAAGCGCGCGATCTTCGCCCATCTCGACGCGGGCGGCGCAGGCCTGGAGCCGAACGTGCGCGAGGCTCTCACCTCGCTGAAGCAGACGACGTCCCTTCCAGCAGCGCCGTAAATACGCGCCTCACCTCGCTCTGCGTTTCCTTCACGCGCGCCTCCAGCGACGAGAAGTCGGGCGCATCGCCGGCGCGCGCCATCACGCGCTGAAGGTCGGTGCCGGCGGTCTCGGGCTTGAAGCCGTCGCTGACGCAGAGCCGCAGGATCTGCGTCAGGTCGTGATAGAGCCGCGCCGCCGCGCGAAGGATCTCCGCCTCCGATTGCGGGAGCACGTTGAGCTTGGCGGCGTTGTCCAGAACCTGAAGGGTGCTGACGTCGAGAATTTCAGGCTTGTCATGGGCGTGCACGAGCTGGAGATATTGCGCGATGAAGTCGATATCGACCATGCCGCCTGCAGCGTATTTGAGATCCCAATGGTCGCTCTCGCCCTTCTCCTGCGCGATGGCGCGCCGCATGTCGGCGACGTCGTTGGCAATGGTCGCCCGATCGCGGCGGCGGGTCAGGACATCGCGGATGATACGCTCGATCCGCTCACGGAATTCATCCGAGGCCGATACCACGCGGGCGCGGGTCAGGGCCATGTGCTCCCAGGTCCAGGCCTCGTTGGCCTGGTAGTCCGCGAATGAGACGAGGCTCGACGCCACCGGACCGGCGCGTCCCGACGGGCGCAGCCGCATGTCGATCTCGTACAGCACACCGTAATTGGTGCGTGTGGTGAAGGCACTGATCAGGCGCTGGGTGAAGCGCGCGAAGTAGTGGGCGCCCTGAAGCGATTTGGCCCCGTCGGAGTCCGGATTGTCGCTGTCGAAATCGTACAGCAGGATCAGGTCGAGATCGGACGATGCCGTCATCTCGCGGCTGCCGAGCCGGCCCATCGCGATGATCGCGGTCTCCTGATCCTTGATACGTCCGTGTTGGGCGGCGAAGCGTTCGGCGACAAGATCGTGCACGGTGTGGACGATGCCTTCGGCGACATCGGCGAAAGCCGTGCTGGCCTGCTGCGCCGAGACAGTACCGGAGAGAATGCGCGTGCCGATCAGGAACAGGCTCTCCTGCCCGAACAAGCGGAGACGGTCGAGAAATTCCTCATAGGAGTCGGCGTCGCGCACCGTCGCGGCCAATCGCGCCGACAATTCCTGCTTGTCCGGCATCGCGCCGAAGAATCTGGGATCGATCAGGCCGTCCATGAGCTGCGGCTTCCGCGCCAGCATCTCGCCGAGCCGCGGCGCCGCGCCGAGCACCAGCGCCACGAGCGCGACGAGATCGCGGTTCTGGCCGAGCAGCGTGATCAGCCGCCCGCCAAGCTGGAGTGCCTGGAGGAACTGATCGAACGCCACGACGGCGCGATCCGGCTCCTCGGCCCGCGCGAGGCCGTCGATCAGGGCCGGCACGAATTCGACGAAAGCGCTTCGCGTCTGGTCGTTGCGGAACACGCGGTAGTCGCCTGTGATCCAGTCGCGTATGGTCTGCGCGAGCGCGGCCGGCTTCTTGAAGCCGAGCGTCGTCAAATATTGCAGCAGGCGCGGATCGTCAGGACCTGCGCTGTAGTCGAGCGCCGGCAGCTTTGCCGTGCCGGTCGGGTCATCGCCCTCGAACAGCTTTTCGTAATGTCCCTGCACGATCTGGAGCTGCCGCAACAGGTCGCGCGCAAAGGCTTCGCGATCCGGATAGCCAAAGAAGCGCGCAAAGCGCTCGACCGCCTCCTTGTCGTCGGGCAACGCATGGGTCTGCTCGTCGGCGATCATCTGGAGGCGGTGCTCGACGCGGCGCAGGAATTCATACGCAATGGTCAGCTCGTCACGCGCGGCAAAGGTGATCCAGTTGCTGGTGGCGAGAATATCGAGCGCAGCGAGCGTCGGCCGCACCCGCAACTCCGGATGGCGACCGCCGGCGATCAGCTGCTGCGTCTGCGCGAAAAATTCGATCTCGCGAATGCCGCCACGCCCGACCTTGACGTTGTGCCCCTCGACCGCGATCTCGCTCTGGCCGCGATAGGTCTGCATCTGACGCTTCATGTCGTGGACGTCGGCAAGCGCGGCGAAGTCGAGATGCTTGCGCCAGACGAACGGCGCGATTTCGGCGAGCAGCGCCTCGCCCGCTTTGGCATCGCCGGCGCAGGCACGCGCCTTGATCATCGCAGCACGCTCCCAGGTGCGCCCTTCCCGCTCGTAATAGTTCAGCGCGGCGTCTCGCGAAATCGCCACTTGCGTCGAGGACGGATCGGGACGCAGGCGCAGGTCGACGCGGAAGACGTAGCCGTCATAGGTACGCTGCTGGAGAATGCGCGCCACGCCCTGCGTCACCCGCACGAAGAACGGCTGCGGCTCGATGTCGGGTGCGAGCGTCGTGGCATCGGGATCGAAGAACACGATGAGGTCGATGTCGCTGGAATAGTTCAGCTCGCCCGCCCCCATCTTGCCCATCGCGAGCACGATCAGGCCGCAGCCCTCTTCCGGAGCTTCGGGATTCGGCGGCAGGATCTTCCCACGTGCGGCTTCCTGCCGCAGCTGGTACTGGAGCGCCGCCTGCACCGAGGATACCGCGACATCGGTCAGCGCCGCCGTCACCCGCATCACCGGCCAGACGCCGCCGATATCGCACAGCGCAGTGAGAAGCGCCGCTTCGGCCTTCATCCTGCGAATCAGCCGCATCACCTCGGCTTCGTCGCCTGCCGCGAGCACCGCGTCCCTCGCCTCCGCGATCAGCAGGGCGAGATGCGCATCCGGATCGCATTCCAGCAACCGGATCAGCCGCAGCGGGTCAGTGCGCACCAGATCGAACAAATAGGGCGAGAATTCTGCGATGCCGGCCAGAATATCCCGCGCGAAGGGATGAGCCAGCAACACGCCAAGACGGGCCGATTGCGCCGGCTCGAGCTCGGCCAGCCAGCTTTCAAGACGTCGTTCGTCGGTGGTGGAAGCGGCAATATGGGGAGCCTCCGCAAAGCGCGCGGCGAGGCTCTCACCAGTCTTGTCCGCGTTTCCCGGCGCGGAGTGGTTCATGCCACCTTCTGTGGCACATCCTGCATTGGCGGAGCAACCCTGTCGCCGGCGCGCGCCGGGAGCACCAGCGTGGCGACGAGGCCAGGCTGGGCATCACCCAGCCGCAATTCTCCGCCATGCAACGTCGCAACCGCGGCGGCAAGGCTGAGACCGAGGCCGGAGCCCGGCAGCGTGCGGCTGGCTTCAAGCCGCACGAATCGCTCGACGACATGCTTGCGGTCGGCTTCGGGGATACCAGGGCCACGATCGGTGACGCTGAGCAGCACCTGGTCTCCCTCGCGCCTCGCCTCGATGATGATCTGCCTGGAGTCCATGCTGACCACGGTTCCACCGGTCTGCGCGACCGGCTTGCCGTACTTGATCGCGTTCTCGACCAGGTTGGCGAGCGCCTGGCTGATCAATTCGCGGTTGGCGTGAACCGGCGTCGGCTCGGCCTTGACCTTCAAGGTCATGCCATCGTCCTCGGCCAGCGGCTCGTAGAGCTCGTGGATGCCGCCCGCGACTTCGGCGGCGTCGAAATCATCCATGTTGCCACGCGCCTGGCCGGACTCGGCGCGCGCGATCATCAACAGCGCATTGAAGGTGCGGATCAAGCCGTCGGATTCCTCGATGGTCCGCTCCAGCGCCGCTCGGTAATCGGTCTCGCTGCCCGATTTCGCCAGCGCCTCCTCGGCGCGGTTGCGCAGACGCGTCAGTGGCGTCTTGAGGTCGTGGGCGATGTTGTCGGAGACTTCCTTCAGCCCCGCCATCAGCGCCTCGATCCGCTCCAGCATCGCATTGAGGTTTTCCGCAAGACGATCGAGTTCGTCGCCGCTGCGCCCCACCGGCAGGCGCCCGCTGAGATCGCCGGTCATGATGCGCTGCGCGGTGCCGGTCATCGCATCGATGCGCGTGAGCACGCGGCGCGCGACGAAGATGCCGCCGCCGAGGCCCAGCACGACCACGATCAGGATCGACCATTGCGCGGCCTTGGCGACGATCCCGAACAGGCGCCGCCGCTCGTCGAGGTCGCGGCCGATCAGGAGGCGGAAACCGTTTTCGAGCTCGGTGACGCGCACCAGCGCGCGATGGTCGCGCTCGTCGGCGTCCTCGATCCGCTTGTAGGCCGTCTCCGACCAACCGCGCGTCGCCATTACGCCCGGCGCCAGCGAGCCGACATTGCCGGCGATCGCCTGCCCGGTCGGCGTGGTCACGAGATAGAGGTTGGCGCCCGGCCGCAGCGCCCGGTACTCGATCGCGAGCACGAGGCCGCGCAGGCCGCGACGGCCGTAGATCTCGTTGATCTCCGAGGTCTCGGCATTGACCGTCTGCGTGATTTCCTCGGTGATCAGCCGCCGCGTATTCCAGGCGAAATAGCCGAGCAGCGAGGCCGCGAAAATCGCAAACAGGAACAGGTAGACCAGCGTCAGCCGGAATGCCGTGGTGCGGACGAGTTTACCGAATGCCGTCACGGATCCGGTACCCAATCAGAGCGCTGCGCGTGCTATCACCGGTCATCGCAACTTCTCATATTCTCTTTTTGTTTCAAGCAGTTACCGCATCTTATGCTGTCTGGTTCCCGGCCGTCTCTGGCGAAAAAGCGGCAAGTTGGCGCGACTCTCTTCCGAGGCATCTGGTCAGTGGAATGGAACGTTAAAGTGGCACTCAATTCGAACCAAGTTAAATCCCTGCAAGCTGGCGTTCATGCGGACGGCGGGGCTATCTGGTCATGGGCGGGAGCGGCGATCGGGTGTGGCCTTCCGCTTCACTGACCTTGACGGTAAACGGCGCGCAAATGGTGTTCGCCGCGACGTACTGACGTTGAGCGGCGCGCCCAACCATGCCCGCGAATACAAGGTCATCTTGAAACGCGATGGCGTCGATCCGCGCGTCGAGAAGCGTCCCGGCAAGACGTGAGGCTTGGACCGCAAGCCACTGAACTTTGCGAGATCACGGAATGGCACCCGCCCCGGCCGATGCGCCATTTCCTCGACACGCCGACGCGAAAGGACGGCGCGTGACATCCGGCGTCGTCCGCCGCGATAACACATAACATATCGAACGACGCACCTACATCAGTTCATATCAAACTGTTGCAAATGTGTATTATTTGTTCGCTAGAGAAAGCCATCAACGTTACGGGGGCTGGCGTCACAACTCGGCGGGCCGGGCTCGGTCATGGCAAGACCATGAGTCGAGATACTCCTAGCTGGTAGAGTTATGCGACGATCAATGCCTCTCCCGCTGCCCTTGGGACCAGACAGGGTGAGATGCCCCGGTCAGGTGGAATTTCGCTGCGGTCGTGGCAGCGCCTTTTTGCTCCGAGCAACCGCCCGCCCGCCGAGGATGTGATCGACGATGGACATGCCGTTGCACAGAACCCGCGTCAACTATAGCGGTGGGCGGGAAGAAGCTTCGTCCTCGATGTCGGCCTTGATCGACCAACTGTCCGGACTGGCCCGGCGACAGTATCGGGTCATTCTCATCGTGCCTGCCGTGGCCATAGCCATCGGCCTGCTCTATCTGCTGGTCACTCCCTCGCAATACACCGCGACCGCTACGCTTTTGATCGACAGCAGCACGCTGCGGGTCCTGCAGAACCAGTTGCAGCCGCAGGGGGATATTCCGCTCGACACGCTTCAGGTGGGCTCCCAGGTCGAAATTCTCGCCTCGCGCAAGCTGGGACTCGACGTTGTAAGAAGCCTCAAGCTCGCCGACGATCCGGAATTCGCCGGTGGCTGGAGCCTGTTCTCGCGTCCGGACGTCACCTCAAACACGGTGGAAGAACGCGAGCAGAGGGCGCTCGATGAGTTTCTGGCCCACCGCTCTATCACGCGCGGCGACAAGACTTATGCGCTGAACATCTCATACACGTCGCGTAGCCCCGAGACCGCGGCCAAGGTCACCAACGCGATCGCGGAGGCCTATATCGACGACCAGCTCGGCGCAAAATACCAGACAGTCACCCGCGCAGGCGCCTGGCTGCAGGACCGGATCAACGAGCTGAAGTCGAAGGCGGCGACAGCCGATCGCGCCGTCCTGGAGTTCAAGGAAAAGAACAACATTGTCGACCTCGGCGGACCGAACGTATCGGCCGGCAGCGCGAGCCGGCTCATCGGCGAACAACAGCTGTTCGAACTGAACAGCCAGCTCGCCGCCGCCCGCGGCGCCACCAGCGAGGCCAAGGCCCGGCTCGACCGGATCGAGCAAGTCCGGAAAATGGACGTCAGCGAGGGCGCCGTCGCAGATATCCTGAAAAACGAGGTCATTACGCGGCTCCGCAATCAGTATGTCGACCTGTCTGCGCGCGAGGCCAACATCTCGACGAGATATGGTGCGGACCATACGGCCGCGATCAACCTGCGCGACCAGATGGAGGAAACGCGCCGAAACATCCGCGGGGAGCTCGGACGGATCGCTGGCAGCTACAAGAGCGATTACGAGATCGCCAAGACGCGCGAAGAAAGTTTGGAGCGGTCGCTGGCCAGCCTGGTATCCGAGGGCCAGCTCACCAACCGCGATCGGCTTGGATTGGCCGAGCTCGAAAGCTCGGCCAAGGTATATCACACGCTCTACGACACTTTCCTGCAGCGTTATATGGAGGCGATACAGCAGCAGTCGTTTCCGATCACCGATGCACGCGTGATCAGTCCAGCCGTCGCGCCGAAGAAGAAGAGCAAGCCGGTGGCGTCATTCGTCCTTGCCATCGCGCTCACGATGGGCCTGATGGCGAGCTTTGGAATTGCAGCCTGGCGCGAGGCAGTCGACGGCGTCTTCCGCACGGGATCGCAGGCCGAACAGGAATTGGGCGTCCGTTGTCTGTCGGTGATTCCGCTCGCGGCTGGACAGGCACCTCGTGCACCATCACCTCCGCGATCGATCGCGACCGGATTCGATGCAGAGGCCGGTCGACTGGGTCCGCCGCCGCAAACCGTGGAGAACGTGGCGGCGGATACACCCCATTACGCATTCATCGATCCGTTGAAGCGACGCGCAGTCGACGATCCGATCTCGGTCTTCACCGAAGCGTTTCGCGCAATCAAGATGAGAGCGTGGCTGGAATCCACCATCCGCGAGAACAGGCTGATCGGCATCACCTCGACCGTCGCGGGCGAAGGCAAATCCACCGTTGCCGCGAACCTTGCGTCGCTGTTGGCCGATGCCGGTCGACGCGTGATCCTGATCGACGCGGACCTTCGCAATCCTACGCTTGCCCGCTCGCTCACGCCACGGCCGTCAGCCGGATGGCTGGAGGTGCTGAGCGGGAAGATCGATCTCGCACAGGCCACGGGTCGAGACGCCGCCACGGGACTGGCACTGCTGCCTCTGCTGCTGACCGAAGCTCCGGTCCATTCCGACGAGGTGCTGGCATCGCAGGGATTTCGAACCCTGCTTGATCGACTGCGCGAAAGCTATGATTATGTTATCGTCGACCTTCCGCCGATCGCACCTGTCGTCGACGTGCGTGCGATCGTCCCGGTGATCGACTCCTTCGTGTTCGTGGTAGAATGGGGAAGCACCAGGATCAAGGCGGTGCGGCGCCATCTGCTAGCCGAGCCGGACCTTCACGATCGCCTGCTTGGCGTGGTGCTGAACAAGGCCGATCTGAGGGTTCTCGAAAAATTTGAGCAGCCGGGTGTTTATCAGAATGGATACTACAGAAGTGGCAGCTAGAGGTGCCGTTGAATCGATGCTTGGAGGGCGCCACGCCGGATCCCCGCTTCGGCGGGAGCGAGCGCTCGGATGAGCAAGCGGATCGCTCTCATCACCGGCGTGACCGGTCAGGACGGCGCCTATCTCGCCGAATATTTGCTGTCGCTCGGCTATGTCGTGCACGGCATCAAGCGGCGCTCGTCCTCGTTCAACACCGCGCGCGTCGATCACCTCTACCAGGACCCGCACGTCGGCAACGTGCCGTTCCTGATGCATTACGGCGACATGACGGATTCGACCAATTTGATCCGCCTGGTGCAGCAGATCCGGCCGACCGAGATCTACAATCTCGCCGCCCAGAGCCATGTCGCCGTCAGCTTCGAGAGCCCGGAATACACCGCCAACGCCGACGCCATCGGCGTGCTGCGCCTGTTGGAAGCGATCCGCATCCTCGGCATGGAGAAGGAGACGCGGTTCTACCAGGCCTCGACCTCCGAGCTCTACGGCCTGGTGCAGGAGATACCGCAGAAGGAGACCACGCCGTTCTATCCGCGCTCGCCCTACGGCGTTGCAAAACTCTACGGCTACTGGATCACGGTGAACTACCGCGAAGCCTACGGCATGTTCGCGTCGAACGGCATCCTGTTCAACCATGAGAGCCCGATCCGCGGCGAGACCTTCGTGACCCGCAAGATCACCCGCGGCGTCGCCCGTATCGAGGTCGGGCTGGAACAGACGCTCTATCTCGGCAATCTCGAAGCCAAGCGCGACTGGGGCCATGCCAGGGACTATGTCGAGGGCATGCACAGGATCCTGCAGGCCGACAAGCCCGACGACTTCGTGCTCGCCACCGGCGAGATGCGCTCGGTGCGCGAGATGGTCGAGCTGTCCTTTGCGCATGTCGGCCGCCGCATCGCATGGCGCGGCAAGGGCGTCGAGGAGACCGGAGTCGACGAGACGAGCGGCAAGACGGTGGTGAAGATCGATCCGACCTATTTCCGTCCGACCGAGGTCGATCTCCTCGTCGGCGACGCCAGCAAGGCGCGCGAGGTGCTCGGCTGGACGCCGAAGCGCAGCTTCGCCCAGCTCGTCGAGGAGATGATGACGAGCGACCTGGCGGAGGCAAAACGGGATGCGGCCAGTGGCAAACGCACCGTTTGAGCTGAGGGGCAAAAGCGTCTATATCGCCGGCCATCGCGGCATGGCCGGAGCCGCGCTGGTGCGCCGGCTGGCGCGGGAGGACGTGCGGCTCATCACGGTCGACCGGCGCGAGGTCGATCTCTGCAACCAGGCCGCCGTGTTCGACTGGTTCGCCAGGACGCGGCCGCAAGTGATCTTCCTCGCCGCGGCCAAGGTCGGCGGCATCGTCGCCAACAACACGCTGCGCGCCGAGTTCATCTACGACAACATCGCGATTGCCGCGAACGTGATCCAGGCCGCGCATCTCAACGGCGCCGAGAAGCTGATGTTTCTGGGCTCGTCCTGCATCTATCCGAAGCTGGCGCCGCAGCCGCTGCGCGAGGACTCGGTGCTATCAGGCCCGCTGGAGCCGACCAATGAGCCCTACGCGATTGCCAAGATCGCCGGCATCAAGATGGCGGAGGCCTATCGCAGCCAGTATGGCAGCGACTTCATCAGCGTGATGCCGACCAATCTGTACGGGCCCGGCGACAATTATCACCCTGAATTGAGCCACGTCGTCGCCGCCCTGATCCGCCGCTTCCACGAGGCGAAGGTATCGGGAGCAAAGAGCGTCATCGTGTGGGGCACCGGCACGCCGCGGCGCGAGTTCCTCTATGTCGACGACATGGCGGATGCCTGCGTGCACCTGATGAAGACCTATTCGAGCGCGGAGCTGGTCAACATCGGCACCGGCGAGGATATCACCATCGCCGAGTTCGCGCGCGTCGTGGCCGCCATCGTCGGCTACGGCGGCGAGATCAGTTTCGACACCTCGCGCCCCGACGGCACGCCGCGCAAATTGCTGGACGTCAGCCGTCTCGCTAAGCTCGGCTGGCGCGCGACGACCTCGCTCGAGGACGGCGTGAGGCGCGCATACGAGGCGTTCCTATCGAGCCATCCAGCCGCGGTACGCCAGCTGTCTGAGGTCTTGCGCTAGACGAGTAGGGATCATACGGACGGCCCGAAAGGCCGGTTCTGGCGCTAGCCGCTGTCGGGGCGCCGCAAGCGCGTTCCCTGGCGCGCCCGAAGTTCCTCTTCGTATTTCAGCTTTTCCAGCAGCATGTCGGTCACAAGACGTCGCAATTGCGCGTTCTCGAGCTCTAACCGCTTGATTGTGTCTACACTGCTGGCGTCGGCCGAACCGAGCGGCCGGCCATCGGCTTCGCTGCGCCGGCCACCAACCGGCTCGGACGAGTCGGGCATCTTCTTCCAGCGGTGGTAGGTCATGATGCTGACGCCAAGCGCCTTCGATATTTCCCGCTGGGTCTTCCCCTTGGCCGCAAGTTCGTTGGCTTGCGCCAGCTTGGCCGAAATCTCCTCCGAGGCATGCCTCTTGCCAACCATCGTGGTCCTCTCCGGCCAGAATCTTGCCAGTCCGGACTTAGTAAGCGCGAATCGTGAACGTTTTCAATAGGCCAGCGAGAAATCCTGGACCGGCTATCGGCCGGCAGACCCGTCAGCGCATGCGTCCGCCGATGCGAGAGGACATCATAAAGTGCGGTCCCGTGCTCCAACCGGTCGCGCCGCCGAACAGATCATTCCCAAATGTACCAATGTTAACTCTTGCGACGACACCGCTTCGAGGCCGGTTGCGGCCGAAAAGCTCTGGTCAATATGCGTTGCGCGGCCGGACCAATTCGAACGCCGTCTTCAGCATGATATGAATATCCAATATCAGGCTCCAATTATCAATATACCATAAATCGAGTGCAACTCTCCGTTCCATGAGCTCGAGCCGCGGCGTGCCCCCGCGATAGCCTTGAACCTGCGCCCAGCCGGTAATACCCGGCTTGACGTGATGGCGGAACGCGTAGTTCGCGATCATGCTGCCGTACTCGTAGTCGTGCACCAGCGCGTGCGGCCGCGGCCCGACGATCGACATATGGCCCTGGATCACGTTGAGCAGCTGCGGCAGCTCGTCGATGCTGGTCTGGCGGATCAGGCGTCCGACCCGGGTCACGCGCGGATCCTGCTTCGTGGCCTGCACGACCGTGCCGCCGTCCTCCTGGACCCTCATGCTGCGCAGCTTGTAGATCACGAACGGCTTGCCGTTGAAGCCATGGCGGCGCTGCCGGAAGATCACCGGCCCCTTCGACTCCAGCTTGATCGCGACTGCGACGAGGATCAGTGCGGGGGACAGTACGACCAGCGACGTCGCCGCCACGATGATGTCGAGCAGCCGCTTGGTCAGGCGATCGAGAACCGACAGCGGCGCCGGCTGCACCTCCACCATGTAGAGCCGTTGAGGCATCGAGGTCTGGTGGCGCAGCACGGTCGACACCGCGCGATCGGGCAACAGGCGCACCGGAAGCGGAATGATGCGCAACCGGTCGAGCAAGGCCTCGATGTCGCGGGGACCGGACCAGGACAGCGCGAGCACGATCTCCTCGGCAGCGGCCTCCCGTATGCGCTTCATCAATTCGTCTTCGTGCCTCCCCGGAGCAGAGAGTTTTGGCGCTTCGTTTCTCGGCAAAATGATGCGCTCGACCTCGTGGAGGCCAAATCTGGCGAGCAGGTCGCTCCTTCCGAACTGGGCCAGCTCGCCTTGCGTTCCGAACACCACCACACGCCGGCCGCGGATCGTGCCGGCGACAAGCGCCGAACGAAGGCGTCGTTTCCCCAGCCAGCGCGCGACGAGAAGGCCGGCGCCGCCGATCGCGAAGAGGCAGACGACCGAGCCACGCGAAGCGTCGCCGCCGGATTTGAACAGAAACAGCACGACCGCGAGGACGAGAGCAGCGAGACACCAGCCGGCCAGGACCCGCCCGTCGTCGAGCTCGTCGTCCAGCAGCTGGTTCAACCGGTAGAGACCGAGGAAATGTGCGACCAGGACATAGGCGAAACTCGCCACCAAACCGAGCCCGGCATAGAAGGAGCCGTCGGCGGTGCCACCAAGCGCGCGCTGATAGGCGATGCCGCCGATGGCGCCCGCTGCGACGATGATCAAGCAGTCGACGGCCGCGAACAAGGGTTCGATGAAGCTGAACGGGATCGCCAGACGGACCCTCGATCGGCCTTCGAACGCCGATATCGGCTCACCCGCATTGGTCAGATCGGTCACAATTCGCCCCCGGGTCGGTTCGCGATCCGGATATCACGGGCATTGTACCATAATTATGATACTTTTACTGTCGATTAACCAATGCATCATCCGTGGATGACGACGCCTTCGCCTCGTCATCCGATTGACATGAATCTGCAATCCGCCGCGTGCTCAAGCGCGATGAGATCAGGCTGAATTGCCATCGCGCTTCAGGCTATTTGTTCGTCTAGCGCAACGGCGCAGCGTCCGGCTTGGCGTCGGGTTTGGGCTCGATCAGCCTGGACAGCGCGATCTCGTTGACCACGGGCGGGGTCTGCTTCAAGAGCTCCGCCACATAGGCGCGGCGGTTGGCCTCGATGCGCTCGGCCCGCATCCGCTGCACGAGGGCCTCCCGCACGTCCGCCAGCGGCCGCGTATGCGACGCCTCGGTGTCGAGCAGCTTCAGGACGTGCCAGCCGTCCTCGAGCCGGATCGGATCGGCAATGCCTGACTTCGGCAGGCCGGTGACCTGGCCACGGATCTCGGTGCGCATATCGGGCTCGGCGACCCAGCCGATCTCCCCTTCCCGCCCCGCAGTTGCCGCATCGTCGGACGATG
This sequence comes from Bradyrhizobium sp. S3.7.6, assembly GCF_054061875.1. Classification (NCBI taxonomy): domain Bacteria; kingdom Pseudomonadati; phylum Pseudomonadota; class Alphaproteobacteria; order Hyphomicrobiales; family Nitrobacteraceae; genus Bradyrhizobium; species Bradyrhizobium sp. S3.7.6. The sequence goes on from NZ_JBSSEQ010000001.1 coordinate 7,069,411, forward strand.
CCTTCGCGATCGGACCGAACTCCGCGCCCGGCTGCTTGATCTTCCGCACGACGTCATCGAGCTTCTTGCGCGCGGTGTCCTCAGCCGCCTTGTCGGCGTCCTTGGCGAGGTTGACCACGATCTGGGCGAGACGGAAGCGGCGGGGAACGAGGAACGCGCTGGCATTCGCCTCGTAGACGCTCTTGATGTCGGCCTCGCTCGGATAGCTGTCGCCGAGCGCCGTGACTGATTGCAGGTAGCTCTCGACGATCAAGGTATCGCGTGCGCGCGCAAGCTGCGTCACGACGGCCGGCTGCTGGTCCCACTTCTTGGCCGCGGCCTCCTTGAGCACCAGGCGGTTGGCGAGGATCGCGCGCACGGTCTGGCTCAGCAGCGCCGGATCACGCGCCATCGCGGCCTGTTGGCGCGCATCGAGAAGCTGGATGGTGGCGCGCACCTCTTCCGCGGTGACGTCGCTGTCGCCGACGCGGGCGATGATCTCGCTGCCCTTCACGGCCGCATTGTCCTGTGCCGCAGGAGCTGGCTGGACCGCCGCCGGAGTAGCCGGCGCAGGCGTTGCGCGCGGGGCTGCGGGCTGGGGTGGATTGCGCGTCTGCGCGAGTGCCGGCGATGACGCCGCGGCGTGGAGCGCACCGGCGAGCAGCACGAGCTTGAAAACGTTCCGGGTCATGGCTTGGCCTTCTGTTCGATGATCTGGTCGCGAAGATCCTGGGCGGCGTTCTGATGCTCGACCCGCTTGAACCCGATCACGGGATCGTGGTGGATCACCTTCTCCAGCGGATCCATCTTTTCATATTGCTTGACGGTATCGTCGGCGATCCTGACGAGACGGACATTCTTGGCCTCGCAGGCCTTGGCGCTCGCCTTCCACGTCGTCGCCTCGCCCTCGAACTTGGAGCGCTCCGCGTCCTTGGTCCGCGCAACGCTCGCCGCCTCACCATAGGCGGCCTTCCACTTCTCCAGGGAATCGTCGCGCTCGGCGATCCGCTCGTTGAAGTCCTTCACCGCCTGGCGATAGGCCTGCTCGGCCTCCTTGACCTGGGCGCGATAGCCCTCGATCTGCTTACGCAGACGGTCGCGCTCCTGCTCGGCCGCGGTCAGCTTGGCCTGGACCGCGGCCCGTTGATCCTCGGCGGCACGCGCCTGCGCGGTGGCGCTGCGCAGCGCCTCGCGCAAGCGATCGCTTTCCTGGTCGGCATGGGCGGCCGAGGCGACGACGAGCGCCAGTGCAGCAATTGACGACAGACGCAACAGCCGCATGATCAGAACCTCGCGTTGAGATCGAGCTGGACGATGTCGACTTTGTACGGCAGGCCGGCGATGTTGTTCGCGCTCATCCAGCGCACCGAGCCCCAGATGTTCTCGCCGAGGCCGACATTACCGCCGATGAAATAGCCCTTGAGATTGGTGCCACCGAGGCCGAAGTCGGAATCGACGAACGCGTCAACCATCGCGTCGGACTCGAGGTACTTGTAGCCGACATGCGCGTTCCAGTCCCAGAGATGCTTGATCTCCTTGTTGCCGACGGCCATGCGCGCGAGCCAACCCTGATTGCCGCCGTTGTACACGCTCGCGCTGCCGTCTGTCGTTGAGCCGAGATTGTTCACGGCGACGGAAGCGACTGCTGCGCGATCGAAGGCGGTGTTCCAGATATATTCTGCGTCGAGGATGACGTGGATCGGATTGAACTGGGTCAAGTCAAGCTGAGCACTCGCGACAACGGGCCGGAAATCGCTGGCAAGACCATAGTACTGGTAATCAAAGGTCTGCACCGGGATCGGCACGTCTGGAATATTGCGTAATCTCATATAGGTGTTGCCCTTCTGGGCAAAGCTCGGGCGAAGGAGGTCGGTATCGCATGTGTCGCTCGCCAGATACACAAGACACGAACTCGACAGCCGCCCTCTCACGTTCGTGAAGTCGTAGTAGGCGACCGCCATTGTCAGATTGGTTTCGGCATCGAACCTTGCGGCGAACCCCGTCTGCGCGCCGAACAGCCACTTGTCGCGGCTCGGTAGCTTGACCGGTACGACATTGTTGCGCTGCAGATCCGCGATGTTCAGGCCGGCGTTCAGATCGGTGTTGAACACCGGAAAGGCACCGCCAACAAAGAACGGTGTGAAGCCCTCGTCGATCTCATGTTTGGCTTGCACGGCAAAGCCGTCGAAGCCGAGGTCTTTGTACCAAACCAGATCGGTAGGCGACCAGAACGGATTATCGAACCGGCCGACCGAGGCCACGACATCCTGCACGGGTTGATACTTGACGAACGCACGATCGAGCCACAGCGCATATTTGGAGAAATTTCCGCCATTGCCACCGAACGTCTGATTGGTCGAGACCGGAGAGCTATTCTCACCCGTCGCGATCCTCAGACCCGCGGTAAAGCCATCGAACAGATCGATGTCGGCACCAAGCCTGGCCCGGAAACGGAAACGATTGCGATCCTGCGAGACATTGTATGACGGCGGGAAATAGGGGTTGGGCGGGGCGTTGCTCTCCTCTTGGAATGGCGACCCTGTGTTGATGGCGCTAAAATTGGTGAGCGGCGCATTTCCGGCCGGGAAATAATCTCCCTCATACCGCGCGCGGATGTCGCCGTAGAATCGGATCCGCTGCGCCCATTCCGGATATTTGCCGGGCGAAGCCCAATTCTCCTTGTGGGCGCGGTCCATCACCTCGGCCCTGATCTCCTCGCGCAACTGCTTCTTGACGATCTCGGGCACGTAAGTGACGCGCTTGGTGCCGGGCGGCGACGTTGCGTCGGCAGCGCTCGTCGCCTTCTTCTCCGCGCCTTCCGCTTTGGCCGCGGCGTCGCGCGTCGCCTGGCGGGCGACATAGGCTTCGTCGTCGGCCTGCTTGACCAGGACCGCGGCCTGTTCCTCGCTCAACGTTCCCTGCTTCACGAGCAGATTGATCAGATTGACCGTCGCGTTCGATGAAGGCGGCGCGTCGCGCGAGACGGTCGGACGCTTGCCCTGCGGCATCCCGTCGTCCTGCGCCGCGGCGGGGACTGCGAGCGCAAGCAGCACCGCTGCCGTCGCTGCCAGTTCTCGCGTCTTCATTTCACGCCACATGACATCACCTCTTCTGCTCTCAACTCACTCACAGTCACTCGTCTCACCGCACTCACCCCCGGTTCTGGCCCGTGAGGCGGATGATCATCGGCATCGGCATGTCCTTTGGCGGCGGCTCGCGTGCGCGCAGGCCGCCCACCACCTGGTCGCGGATGGCCACGTCGAGCGCACCGTCGCCCGTCGATGGCGACAACTGCACGCGACTGACCCGGCCCGAACTGTCGAGCCACACCCTGGCGACGGTGCGGAACGCGGCGTCGCGAGATTTTTCATTCGCCTGCAGTCCCGCGTCGATCTGCGATTGCAGCATGCTCGCGTACCAGCCGAAGCGGCTGTTGCCGCCGCCTCCGCCGCCCCCGCGTCCCTTGCCCTGTGCAAAGCCGCCGCTGCCCGGCCCGGTGCCGAGACCGAGATCCGGCGGCCCCGGCGTCGGATCCGGTCCGGCATCGGGCGGCGCGTCCTTTGGAATGTCGACCGGCTTCTCCTCGACGACATCCTTGACCGGCGTCTGCTCCATCACCTTTTGCTCGGGCTGCTGTTCCGGCTGCTGCTCGGGCGGGGGCGGCGGTGGTGGCGGAGGCGGCGGCGGTGGAAGCACCATCGTCACCTGAAGCTCGTTCACCTTGCGCGGCGGATCCTTGTCGCCACTCATCACCATGATGACGACGCCGACCACCAACGTGATCACGACCAGCGCCGAGCCGCCGAGCAGCAGATAGCGCCGCCATGCCGGCGGGCCGTCGTCGTCGTTGCTGTCGTCGTCCCACGCCATCGTCCAGTCTCATCGCGCCGACGGCTTGGTCGCCATGCCGACCTGGGTGAAGTTGAGGCGGCCGAGCAGATCGAGCACGTCGACGACGTTCTGGTACTGGGTCTGGCTGTCGCCGCGCACGACGATCGGGAATTCGGGCGTCAGCGCACGCTGCTGCACCAGTCGCTGCTCGAGCTCGGGCAGCGTCACGGGAATGGTGTCGAGGAACAGCTTGCCGTCGTTGGCGACCGTGATCGCCTTGGTGGTCTGCTGTGCGAGGCTCGGCACCGCGCTCGCCTTCGGCAGGTTCACCTTCATGCCCTGCACGGTCGCCGTGGTCATGATGATGAAGATCACCAGAAGCACGTAGGCGAGATCGAGCATCGGCGTGATGTTGATGTCGTCGTACGGCTTGCTTTCGGACTGGACTTGCATGGGTTCACTCCGCCGCCTGCTTCACCGGCTCTTCCGGCAATTCGTAGGACTCAGCGATCCGCGTGATGAACTCATCGACGAAGACCTGCATCTCGCTGCTGACATCCTTGATGCGGATCGTCAGGTAGTTGTAGGCAAACAGCGAGGGGATCGCGACGCCGAGGCCCGCGACGGTGGCGACCAGCGCGGCCGCGATACCCGGCGCAATCGCATTGACGTTGACGTCGCCGCTGGCCGCGATCGCCGCGAAGGTGATCATGACGCCGACCACTGTGCCGAGCAGGCCGAGGAACGGGCCGCCCGAGATCGCGATCGTCAGCATCACCATCAGGCGATTGAGGCGCTGGCTCTCCCGCACGTAGCCACTGTCGAGCACGGCGCGGATCGACTGGATGGCCTGCGGCGACAGCCGGCGGTAACCGCCACCCGCAAAGCGGCGCCGGATCTCCTGCGCACCGGCCGCGAACAGGCGGTAGAGCGGCGCGGCATGGACCACCTTGCGCTGCTTCTTGCCGAGCTCGCCCCCGAAGCTTGGATCGTTCTCCTGATTGTCGAGCTGGAGCAGCCCGCCGATGTCGGTCGAGGTCTCGCGAAAATGCTTGAGGAAGATCGTGTTACCGGCCGAGACGCGGTTCAGATACGAGATGCGATCGACCATGACGTACCAGCTGATCAACGCCATGATCCCGAGCAGGCCGATGACGACCCAGCCGTCCAGCGTCACCGAGCGCAGGATCACGCCGAAATAGCCGCCGCTGAACCAGCCCGCGTTCTCCTCGTCGACGCTGAAGGAGATCAGCTTGGCCTGGTCGGGCCCCTGCCCGACCGCCGACAGCTTGATGAAACCGGCCGAACGCGCGACCTTTGCGATCGCAAGCTCGTCGACGTCACCGGCAAAGCCGGCGGCAGAGCCAGAAGGCGCGGCTGCGGGTGGCGTCGCCTGAGCCGCGTCGGCTGCGGGCGCGGCTGCATCCGCGGCGGGAGCTGCCGCGGTAGCGGCGCGACCGAGTTGCGCCACGCCGGTCATGGTGGGCAGGGCCGCAGCAAGCGTCGCGACCTGGTTGCCGTCGACGTAAAGGATGATCTGAGCACCCTTCGCCGTGAACGCGACCTGGTGCCAGGTCCCGGCCGCGATCGCCGTCCCGCCGGCGGCACGCTGCGTGTTGCCGCCGCTCGTGACCTCCACGAACGCCACACCGTTGTCCAACCCAACCGTCAGCCCGTTCGCGCCCTCGTTACGAGAGAACAACACTGCGCCCGGCTGCGGCGCAATCATCTTGATCCAAAGCGACCAGCTGAGTTCACCGCCTTCCGCGGTCACGAGCGAGGGCGAGCCGGGAAGCGTAAGCGCAGTCTGCCCATCGAGGCGCGCGCCCTGCCCGATGATGGCGCCGTCAGCAGCCGGGACCGCGTTCTGGGCGGTGTTCGCCCAGGCGGTGATGTCCTGCGCCGGCGTCGAGCGGTCGTTGAAATGATAGACCAGCAGGGTGTCGGGATCGTAGGTGCCCTTCGCGTCGACCGCGGTCGGCGCCTTCTGGTTTCCGTAGTAGAGCCAGATGTCGTTCTTGGTCCCCGGCTTCAGGTCGGGAACGCCGACCCAGACCAGCGCTTCGCCGAGCAGCGAGTCGTATTTCTCGACATGGTGCTTGAGCGGCGTCTTGTCGTCGCCGGCAACGAAGCGAAGGTCGCCGCCGTCCTCCTTCGCCCCACCGAAGCGAAAATTGCCGACATGCAGACGCACGAGAATCGGCGTGGTGCCGATGGCATCGCTGATCCCTGCGCCGGACGGACCGGTGTCGATCGTGATCTTCTTGCGCAGCGTCCACTGATCGTTCCACCACGCCGCCGCGGGCGACGGCCACAGTGCGGCGAGGAAGACGAAGGCGAGCATCACCGGCGCGCTCAGGCGAAGTCCGGGGCGTGATCCAAAGCGAAGGAGCGACATCTAGAATTCTCCCCAGACCCGAAAGCTGAACCGTGGATGATTGGCGACGGTGACCTGCTGGCTGGTCAGCGGCATACCGACGAAAACAATGCTGTTGAGGTAGCGAAGGGTCTTCATGCGCATGCCGACTCCGTAGCTTGCGAGGTCGAAATGCGATTCCTGATCGATGAGCGGCTTGTGGATTCTGGTATTGCCGCCGTCGGCGAAAGCGAAGAAACGAATGTCGTCGAAGGCGTTGTACTTGATGGATTCGCCGAGCGGATTGGGCAGCTTCTGCTCGAGATATTGTGCGAGATTGGGCGTGCGCAGCTCCAGCGTGCCGGCGACGCCGTAATCACCGATCACCTCGGATTCGAGATAGCCGCGCACCGTGTCCTGTCCGCCGAGGCTGAATTGCTCGCTGGACACCAGCGGCTGATCCGCCGCCTGTCCCTGCAGTTTCGCGTAGAGCTGGAACCCGCCGGCGAAATCCTGAGTGTGCGAGATATCGGCGTGCAGCGTGATGAAGCTCGCGGTCGCGTCGAAACGCTTGGCGTCGAACTCGTCGCGGCTGGAGCCGATGCCGCGCAAGCCTGCCGTGATCGTTGCGTTGAGCTGCGTGAGCCGCCCCTCGCCCTGCCAGGTTGCGCCGTAGGTGCCGACGAGCGGCACATAGGTCACGGGCGAGTCGAAGGCATCGGAGCCGAGCTTGAGCGACTGCTTGAAATCCTTGTAGTCGATCCCGAGGGACAGCGTGTGGAACAGTTCGCCCCTGGACGGCAGCGTCAGCACCGCACGCCCACCGACCACCTGGCCGGGACCGACAACGTTCGAGCCGCCGACGGTCGCGACCGAGCTGTCCGAGGTCAGGCCATAGACGAGGACACTGAGCCAGTCGATTTCGGTCCGCGCCAGGTACGAACCCGACACGACCATGGCGTCCTTCGGGTTCATCGGCGAGACCTGGTACGTCCAGGTCATGGAATGACCGAGCTGCCAGAGATTGTCGTAGCGCATCGAGATGCTGGTACGCAGCGGCGTGGTGCTCGGGCTCTGCTTGTTGTTCAGCTCGATGCTGCCGTGGAGCGGAAGCGTGTCCTCGATGTTGAGATCGACGTCGACGGTGCCGGGCGCGACGCCTGCTCGCAGCGCCGGCGTGACGCGCCGGTCGGGCCAGCGGTTCAGCGCGACGATGTCCTTCGTCACGTCCTGAAAATTCGGTAGCGTTCCTTCCTTGAGCGACGGCGCAGCGCTCTTGACGTTGTCGAGGTCGAAATAACGCGAGCCCTTGACGCGGAGGCGTCCGACCCGGTTCTCGGTAACCTTGAGCACGACGAAGCCGCGCTGCGCATCCTGCTGCGGCACGGCCACGCTGACGGTCTGAAGGCCCTTGTCGTGATAGGCCTTCTCCACCGCGGCGCGGGCCTTCTCGACATCCTGCGAGCTCTTGTCCGGACCGAGGAAGGGATAGACCGCAGCCTCGATCTCGATCTGCGGCAGATTGTCCGCGCCCTCGACACGATACTCGTCGATATCGAAACGGGTTTCCGGTGCTGCCGGCTTGGCCGCCTCCGCCTCACTCTTGGCCGGCTTGGCGTTTGCGGGCGCAGCAGCAGCGGGCTTCGCCGCAGCCGGCTTGCTCGCGTCGGCCTCGGATTTCGCCGCGGCCGGCTTCGTGCAGATCGCGCAGATGATCAAGCCGCAGATGGCGAGACGCGAGGCACATGCCGCATCAGACCGACCACTCCGCACAGCGCGCAGCGGCGGCGGCGCATGACGGCGCGCGCCATTATGATACAGACGACGCGAATTCACCTCAGCCTCGATATCATGCTCGCATTGCAGACGCCCTTCGGCGACCGCAGCGTCCTTCGGACAGCCCGAAACCGACCGAGACGCCGGTCTGCGAGGGCCTTATCCGATAGACGTTGCGCGCGCAGGCGCAGCGAAAACTTTTTTACGATGCTCGCGACACCGCTCAATCGCTCGTGTGATGATTTCACGCAACATAACGCCACTATCACTCGATGCCTGTTACTCGATAACATTTCGTCACATTACCGTTGTGCGGCCTTACTACCGTCCGGCCACAAATTGGGGACTGAGTGAAGTGGGGCGTAGCATGACCATCGACAGCATCAGCAGCTTGCGGACGCTTCTGCTCGCAGAGTATGTCGACTTCGATCGCAGGTTGACGCGCCGACTGGGCTCCTCGGACCTTGCTTCGGAAGCGCTCAACGAAACCTACCTTCGTCTCGAAGGCATGCGCGAGCTTGGGCCGGTGCGCAGCCCGAAGGCTTATTTATTCCGCATCGCGCTCAATATCGCTGCGGACCGCCGCCGCGCCGAGAAGCGCCGCCTCACCGTCGACGAGGTCGATGCCCTGCTCGAAATTCCCGACGACCGGCCCGACGCTGCGCGCGTGATCGAGGATCGCTCCGAGGTCAATCTGCTCAGGCACGCAATCGCCGAGCTTCCCGAGCGCCGCCGACGCGTGCTGATGCTCTCGCGCATCGACGGCATGCCGAACCGAGAGATCGCGGCCCTTCTCGGCGTCACCGTCCGCACTGTCGAGACCGACCTCAAGCAGGCAGTCGAGCATTGCGCTGATCGTCTCAAACGTCCCGTGCGGACCAAATTCGGTTTTCAGCGTCCAGCTTCGTCTTACGTACATAGATATGCCGATCGCGAGCATCCGCTCACGCCCGGCGTGTGCCGGAAAGCGCTGGATCGTGACGAAGCGAAGCCATCAGGTCGATCACTTGGATCCCTTAATCCGTGAAGCCCTTTCATGGATCATGCGCCTCAAGTCGGGCGAGGCGACGCTTGCAGATGCCGAACAGCTTATGGACTGGCGCGGGCGAAGTTCCGCGCATGAAAATGCTTTCCGCGATGCGGTAAAGTGCTGGCGCGCCATCGGCCAGGCGCTTGCAACCGGCCGTCCCGCGCCGGCAAGCCGGCGGCGACGCGCATCGAAGGGCAAAGCGCGCACCTAATGCCTCAGGCCTGACCTGCGAGCCGCAGGTTCCTGCTCCTGCAGCCTGTCAATGCAAATCAGACGGCGTCTTGCGGTCGGCTACGCTGCGCAGGCGCGTGTTCAGAGCAGCGAAATTGATCGTGCTCCCCCCCGTCAGGACGCGACCACGTGCGGGCGCGCTGCTTGCCGAAGTCCGTCCGAACGTCGGTGGTGGAACGGAGCCGGTGACGGCGACGCCGTTGGCCGCCAGATGCGCGCGGACGCGCGTGCAATACTCGACCGACAGATACGAGAATCGTGTCTCGCCATGGCCGGCGCGATATTTCATCGTCGCGGTGCAGAGATCGCCGTTGGCCCGGCGCCAGGCACCGGCGAGATAGCGAACGCCGTAATGCACGTTGACCTCGGGCGAAGCCAGCTCCGCCGGCGTCCCGGCAAAACCCATCATCCGTGCAGTCGGCAGCATCACCTGCATCAACCCGACTTCGCCGTCCATGCCGACCACGGCGGGATTGTATCGGCTCTCGACCGCCATCACCGCATCGACCAGCGCGGGCGGCAGGCCGAAAGCCAGCGCTTCGCGCTCGACCAGTTGCCGGTACTCGGCACGGCCAGCGCGCCAGTCGCGGCCGAACATGGCGCTCGTGCGGTACGTGAAATTGGCAAGCAGCGGATTTGCGGGAGGAAAATCGGCGGCGGTAAGCGGACGCGGCGCAAACGGCTCCAGCGCCAAAGGCTCCACTGCGCCATCATCAGCATCGTCCACAGAAGCCGCGACGTGGCCGATTTCGGCCTTGCTGCGCTCGTCGTGCTTCTGGGCGCGCGCCTCGCCGCTCGCGACGATCAGCAGGCACAGCGCTGCGACCCGCCACGACCAGCGTATGCTTCGACTGGCTTGCAGATGTGAAGCGGATCCAGGCATCAGCGGTGCGGCGGCACGATGGTAGGAGCGGATGGCCTAAAGGGAACGGCCGAACGACCGTAATTTGAGCCATATTGCTGGCGAATCGCCGCCTCGTTCGGGTTGCCGACACGCACGTCGGACGAGCGCGCGTCGACCGGTGGCAGGTTGAGCGAAGGATTGACCTTGTTGACCTCGCGCTTGAGTTGCTGATTGATGCAACCGAACGCGCTCTCGTTTCCGATCTGCACATCGACGCAGCGTTCGTACGTGGACTTCGTCGCCTGCCCGCCGATGATGGTGCCCTGCCGCTCCACCGGCGGATTGCCCGGATTGGCGGATTGCGCCCCCGCACCTCCCGCCGCCGCGAGCGCGACGAGACCGGCCGCGAGAGCGTGGCCACCCGTGCGCGCGGACCAATACAAAACTCGGCTCATAGCCCTGTTCCTCCACCAGCCGGCAGGTTCGTTGGCCGGGCCGCGGGCGAGCATTAACATAATTCGATATCGTCGAATCGTATCCTGCACGATGAGTAACATTTGCGGTCCCGCCGTCAAGGCGCCTCCTCCGCCTCCATCATCGGAATGCCCGACCGGCTTCACTGCAAGACGGTGGTCGTCGAGGAGGTCGGCCCCGGGAAGCGGATGTTGTTGACGAGGCTCACTCCGCTCTCCGCGGTCACGAGCGCCGTGTTGATGAAGGTCAGAACCTTCGTGACATCCACTTGCGCAGCGTTAGCGGCGTAGAGCACGTCGAACGGACGCATCGATAGCTTGGTGGCGATGAAATATCCGGCCGGATCCTGGAAGTTGACGTTGAAGACGATCGGCACGGAATCGCCGTCGAACCTGGAGCAGTCGACGCCGAGGCGCTGCGCCACCTCGCGCGGCTCGCGGCGATAGAGGAAGACCGATGCCGGATCGGCCTGGAGGTCGAGCAGGCCGCGCGCCTTCGCGACCGCTTGCGTCAGGTTGATACGCCAGGCATCGAAATTGAACTCGCCCTGCTGGCCGGTGGCGCCGAACGCGATGAATTTCATCGGCTCACGGTAGAGATAAAGGCGGTCTCCAGGCTGCACGAAGGCGTTGCTCGCCGGGAAATAGACCAGATTGCCGAACGGCACCGTGGCGCGCTTTCCGCCGCGCTCGAGCACGACCCACGTCTCCCAGCCGGCGCCGCTGATGCCGCCCGCGCGCGTGATCGCGTCGGTGATGCGGTCCTGCGCGCCAGCCGACGGCATGGGGAATCGCACCGGCGTCCTGACCTCGCCGAACACGCTGACGAGCGAGGAGCGCTGCTGGCTGGATGTCACCACGACCTGCGGGTCGATCGCGCGTTTCTTGATCTGCGCAAGAATGTCTTCCTGAACCTGCACATTGGTGCGGCCCGCGGCGCGGATCCGGCCGGCATAGGGCACCGTGATGTTCCCGTCGTTGTCGACGGCCTGATCGGGCAGATTCACGAAATTACCCGGGCGCACGCCGGCTTCCAGCGGCACGTAGAGCCCGCCCGCCGCGGCCTCGAAGATCGTGACGCTGATGACGTCGCCTATGCCGAACTTGATGCTCGAGGGCGGACGCGTGTCCGCGAGATTTCCCGATAGTCCGTTGGGCTCGTATTTCTCGAGCACCTGCAGGACCTCGGGATTGAGCTTGACGACGGCAAACGGCAGCACCGTCGTGTTCTCGTTCCTGATGTCGAGACTTGCCGGCCCTGACATCGGAATGAACCCACAGCCGCCGAGCACGGCCGACGAGATCAGGCAGCATGCGATCAACAAGAATTTCCGAAATCGCATGACCGTTCGTTTCACACCAAGCTGACGCACACCTGGACCGGCTTGCGGGACGCCTCGCGGCGGAGCATGCCTCCCGCGCCGCCGGCGCAGGTGATGTGCGGTTCCTGCTGAGTAGACGCTCCGCGCAACGCATCTGCGAAAACGAGCACGGCAGCCGACGAGACTTCAGGGCCACAAATCCCGCGGGCGCCGCCGCGCGTTTCGCGCGCGGCCGATGAACCCGACGGAATCGGTCAACCGAACGTGTCACCGCCCCCGCAGCGATCGCTCGGGTGGATCGATTGCTCAAATCGGCGAAGACGCGGCGCCCGGCGGCCGAAAAGGCCCCGGATCACATCAGTTCGAGGACAACAGCTCACGCAGGCGCGCGAGCTCGATCTGAGTTTCGGAGACCATACGCATCAACAATGCATTCTCGTGCTCGAGATCTCTGATGCGGCGAAGCCGGCCGTCCGCGTCCTGTTTCAGTCCAAGATCGTAGACGTTGGCCTTCAATCTAGGCAGCGCGGATTCGGAGCAGACCGGTTCGGTCGGATTCGTCGCGCGCATTTCAACCCCCAAAACAAAATTACAGACAGGCCGTCTCCAAAATGGGACGGACAGCAGCCCACTGCCCGCCTCCCAGAAGCCTGTTGCCGACCTTGTAGGTCTGTTTCTTATCGTTGCTGTGACCAATCCTAAACAAGAAGTCAGATTTCTGGACGAAAAGCGTTCATTCGGTGGCAGGTGTGCTCAGCTTGTCCGGCGTCTCGCTCAATCGTGATGGATGACGGCGACACGGAGCTGTCGACCGCGACCGCAAGCCTATCAATCTCGAGTTGAACGCGCAGACCATCACTGCTTGTCGTTCCCCGATGGCGTCGTATCGGACTCCTTCTTGTCGGTCGCCTGGTCATCCTGACCGTCGCCGCCGCCATAGCCGATCACCTCGACGATGAAGATCGAACCCTGTCTGCGGGCCCCGGTTGCGGTTGGCGTTTCCGCCGACTTGGCGGCCGCGCCGGCCGTATTCGAGCCTGCCGTGAGCGCGCCGATATTGGGAACGGATACGGTCGGAATTCCGGTCGTGCTCCCCTGCACCTGGAAATTGCTGGCGTTGGCGATGACGGGTGCGACGAAGACTGCGCTGCCCGAGGCGCGCACGCCGGCGGTGCCGAAATCGATCGTGCCGCGCGGTGCGAGAAGATAAAGCTGGGACGCGGCTGCTTGCGACGACGCCTGCAGCGTGCCGATGCCCGCGCCGGTCACGAAGCCGCCAAGATCGATCGACTGGTAATCATCCTGATCATACAGCACCTGCAGCGCCGGTGCCGACAAGGTCGTCTTGGAGCCGCGGCCGGCGTCGAGATTGCCGTTGGAGCTCCACATCAGGATGTCGCCGCCCTGGGTCGTGAGCACGCGGCTCGAATTCACCAGCGCACTTTGGTCTGTGAAGGTGTTGATCGCGCCGCCACCCAGGGTGAGGATGCCGATATCCCGCAGCTTCAGCGCCGAGTTGGGTTCGGCCGCAAGCGAGCCGACGATGATATTGCCACCCGGGCCGAACATCGAGATATCGCCGCCGAGCTGGGTCTGAACCGTGGCATGCAGCAGGTTCATGTCGCCAGTCTTGACCAGCTGGCTGGCGCCGTTGCTTCCGCTGCCGAGCACATTTGCCGTGTAGCCCAGTCTCGCCGGGAACATCGTCTCGATCATGCGGTAGCCGCGCTGCGTGTCCGACGACGTGCCATCCTTCTGGCCGATGCCGACGGCTTTGAGCTCGGCGAAGAATACCTGGTCGATAAAGACGTGCTGGAGGTCAGCGGGCAAGGCCTGGAAGGCCGCGAACACGCTGGCATCGGTGTCACTGTCGCCTGCCGGCTTGCCGATCCGGCTCAAGAAGGAGCGCAGCTCGGACATGTAGTTATGTTTGACGCTGCCGGCATTCGCCGGATCGATATAGGAATTCACCACGGCGGCGTAATCGACACCGAACTTGGTGCCGAACATCGTGATGATGTCGGCGCCCTGCTTGGTGCCGGCAGCGTCCGTCAGCGTCGCATTGCGCCGCGGATTATTCGCCGGGCCGAGCAGCGACTGGTTGTAGATGCCGACCGAACCGCCTCCCGTTTTTTCCGAAATATAGATGTTTCCGACCGGCGTCGGGCTGGAATTGCCCACCGACACAATGCCCTCCTGAACCGGAGCCTGGGTCGCATTGTCAAACGCCGCCGGGAGGAATGGGCCAATATCGCCGCCGGCCTGAACCACGAGGAAGCCGGGTCCGGCCACCTGCAAGCCACCGCCATTGTTAAAGCCGGTGTAAGTGATGTTCCGGCCGGCTGCGATCGTGCTGACGTCGCTGGTATGGATGTTCTGCACGATGATGTTGAGATCGACGATGTCGCGCCCCGCATAGATGCTGGTCGGGCGATTGATCTCGATGCGCTGATAGACATTTTCAGTCGAACTGGTGGTCCTCTTGCCGTAGCTTCCCGTTGCCTTGATATCGCCGGTCGCGGCGTAAATGCGGGCGGTCGTGTCGAAACCGTCGGCTACATCGTTCTCATGCGCAAGGATCGCACGGCTGGACGACTCGTCATTGCCGCTATTGGGACGGAACGGATCGAACGCAGCGTCGATCAGAGACGGCCCGGCGGAAATAAGCGGGCGTGAGATCGATTGCGACGTCGATGTCTGCGGGTAACCGAACGTGAGGTCGATGCTGCCCTGCGCCAACAAATTGAAAGTGCCGTGCTCGGATGGGCTGAGCACGATGCCCGGCGCTGGAACCGCAGCCGAAGCACCCGAAGCATTCTGATTCAGGATGTTGCTGATCCCGGTCGTTATCAGATTGCCCTGCAACGCGATGGCCTCGAAGCTCGCAGGATAAGTCGCCGGAGCCGCCTGAACATTCAGGCTGTTGGCGGGATTGATGGCGATCGTCGTGGGCGCGATGGCGATCGTCACGTCGCCCGACTGCGCCACCAACCGAACCTTGCTAGCGGAGCCGTAGGCATCGAAATACAGCGGTAGCGTCGGGTCGGGCTTCAGCTCCAGGGGATTCGCCTTGCTCGGTTGCTGGGCGTGCAAGGCAGCCGGGTTGACAACACCCGCCATCGCGATCGAGCCGTTTGCCGTCATCGTGATCTGCCCGGTATCGACAGCAAGCAGCGGAAGGTTCGGAAGCTTGAGTGTACTGTTCGCGTACTTGTAGACATAATCGTTCTGGCCGATGTCGCCGCCCGCGACGATGCTGGCGTGGCCGGATCCCTCGTAGAACGAGCCGCCCCGGATGTCGCCGCCGGCGCGCACGACCATGTTGCCGCTGCCGTAGAGATGGGTCACGGGCGTGCTGTTCGCCGACAGGCCGCCGGTGACGCGCCCAGTCGTCGGAGCCGACACCGACACATCGAGCATATTGCGCCCGGCGAGAACGCTCACATTTCCGCCTGCGCTCAGGAAGCCCTGCTGGAAGCTGCCATACTGGATCCACCACGCGGTTTGCGAGGCGATCTGCGTTCCAACCGGCGCGAAGACACCGGCACCGAGGATCGAAGCGCCGGCGCTGGGCGTCACAGCGGAATTGGATAGCAGCCAAGGCTGATAGTACTGAGGCACCTTCTTGTAGACCGTGTTGCCGTTCTCATCCTTTGTTGCGATCACCTTGGTGCCGCCCACGACATCGCGCTGCGCGTCGACGACGACGTCACCGCCCTTTTCGGGGAAGGCCGCCGCAGTTGGCGGTCCGTAATAGAGCTCAGTGGCTCCGGCCGCGAAAGCCGCGTTGCCATATCCCAGCACGCGGGGCTCGAAGAAGCCGTCCGGATTGGTCACGACAACGCCGGAGGCCTGCAAGCTGTAGGGATTGGCATAGGTCGCGGTATTGACGCCAGCCGCGTAGATCACGCCAGGCGCAGCGACGTCCCTCATGATCACATCTTGGGCTGCCGAGATGGTGATGTTGCCAGTGCCCGTCCGTATCATGGTCGGAATGCTGACATCGACCTTGGTGGTGCCGTCTTTCAGGAACTGGCCATAGCTGCCGTGCTTGTCGACGATGACGTCTCCCCTGCCGTTCGCAAGGGGGACCCTGCCGGTCGGATTGGCGCTCGAGATATCGGAACCGGCGGTCAGGATGTAAGCCCAGGACGACGGCGCCGTCACCGTCTTGATGTTCGCCTGGCTGCAATCGACGGTGCAGACGAGCAATGTGTGCGGGAACAGATCGGCACTCGCGAGATCCTGCGAAGCCGGGCTGATGCCGTTGCCGCTATCGCCGATCTTGTAGGGCGCGATCGGCAGCTGGCCGGTGGTATAGTCGTTCAGATAGATCGAACCGAGATCGACCGAGCGGCTGGTCGCATAGTTCGCGAGCTTGTCCGTGTAGCCCTTGTCGAGATAGTTCGCGAACTGGAAGAAGCCGTCGGAAATCGAGGCGTTGACGTTGATGTTTCCGGCAGCGCGCAGCGACAGCACGCCGGCGTCGAGCCCGCCCCAGGGTGTCGCGAGACGGTAGGTGAAGTTCACGTAGCTCGATGCCGGATCGAAATAGGTCACGCCGCCGTCGGTTGCGAGGTTACCCACCGTACCAGCAGCCAGATTCCAGTTGCTGCTGACGGTGATGTCGCCCTTGGAGTTCACCAGGTCGACGCCCGGCTGCACGTGCACGACGTCCGCGCCGAGGCTGTCGACCAATGGAGCAAGGCGCGTGAACAGGTTGGTGAAGCCGTAACTCTGCCCGTTATAGCTCCACGTCCCCTTGGTGATCTGGGAGATCGTATCGCCGAAGAACACTCGGTCGGGGCTCGTGTCGCCGGTAAAGCTCGCGACACCCGGTTTGCCTTGGTTGGCAGGGTCAAACGTGTCGTAGACCCCGCTTGAACTCCATGGAATGAAGTTCTTCGTCTTACCTACAAAGGTGATCGTACCGTCCGGATTCCGCTTTGATGTACCGGAAAGATTGTTCGCGGCCGAGAATCCTATGGTGGCGTTCCCGTTGCCCAATCTCACCTGGACCGACGGTTGCACGGCGCTGCTGGCGCCACCGCTCCCGGGCACCACATCAGCAGACACAATCGTGAGGAAGGAATTTGGTACGCCACTAAAGCGTCCGACAGACGGTAGCACGACTACGCCGTTGGGCCCAACCTTCACGCTCGCCAAGGGACTGGTGTAACCGCTGCCCGGGTTGGTGATAACGACGAACAGCACCCCGTTGGCATCGACCTGCCCATAACCCTGGGCGGCGACGCCGCCCGCCGGCGGCGGATCGATCGTGACCGGAATATTCGTCTGACCTGGCGCGTATCCGAGATTATCGGCGGCAGTGAAACTGTATATCCCCATGACGAAGTTCTTGAGCACTGCGCCATTGCTGTTCGGAATTGAAACATCGCCGCTGACCACGCTGGTAAAGCCGTTGGCCGTGGTGACACTCGAAAACTGCCATCCGGAAACGTTGGTCCACGATCCATCCGTCGCAAGTATTACATTCCCGTTCGGGTCCAACTTGTACCAGCCGGCAGGATCGATCGTGCCGAACCAGCCAAGGCTTGATCCGTCGAGGCCGTGGTTGCTAGCGGTGGTGTCGAACGCGATGAAGCCGTTCACGGCGACCGAGCGCGCGCCGACGATGCCGACCTTTGAGCGGTCGTTGACGTTGTTCGTGGCATCGATCACGGGAAGCGCGTCGAAGGTCTTGTCGCCGTCGGCGTAGAAGTTCGTGCCGTGCGTGCCCGACGGGTTGGCGACATTGCTGATCGCTGCAATCTTGACGTCGTTGTTGCCATCCAGTGGGGCGCGGAACGTCACGGTGCCGCCGCTCAGGCCGCCCCTGGTGCCGCCGGAGACGTTGATCTGCGTACCCTGTTGCAGCCAGATTTTCGACTTGGCGTCCCAGCCGATTCCGATGGTGACGTCGCCGCCACGCTCGTCGGCGTGCGTGGTCGAGGCGTCGATCACGCCGCTGCTCGCCAGGAACACCGAATTGGCACCGTAGAGCGCGACCTTTCCGCCGGCCTGCCCGGTGCCGTCGATCGTGCTGCCGCCATAGCCGGTGGCATCCAGCGTGCCGCGGATGATGACCTGACCCAGTTGCCTTTCCTGGAAGATGGGAATCCAGGTCGGATCGTCCGCCGTAAGCGTAATGTTATTGGCCTTCAGCGTGTGCCCTGCCGCCAGTTCGAGATTGCCGGTGCGGGTGTGGATGTCGATCGCGCCGGTGAGGCCGCCGGCGAGCAGAATGTCCGCAAGCGCCGTCAGGTCGGCCGCACCGCCTGTATCAAGCTTGAACCGGCCGCCGAGGCCGGGACCGCCGGTGCCGAGCAGCCGGCCGGCGAGCATCGCGCCGCCGCGGAGCGCGTCCACCTCGATCGTCCCGCCATAGCCTTGACCACCGCTCGTCGTCGCGACGTCGATGGTGCTGCTGGCGTCGGTGATGACCTGGCCTCCGCCCGTGGCGTTCGACCCGATGTCGGCATACAGCACGACCTTGCCGCCTGACAGATAGGTGTCGACGTCGACCAGCGTCTTCTTGTAGCCGCGCGCCGAGATATACGCGCCGGGATTGAGGGTAACGTTCCCCGCGATCGCACCGAGCGTAATCGTGCCGGCCTGCGCCTGAATGGTGCTGCCGACGGCAATGTTCGACGCCGTGACCGTGAGAATGCCGCCGGTCTCGTCGCTGTCGGCAGGCGCAGTTGCGGCCGAGCCGCGCGTCACCGGATCGACGATGGAGATATCGCCCGACGCCGTCAGGACAAAACCCTGAGGAGTTCCCGCGGTTGCGCCGGAGACCAGAATGCGCGGCGTGCTGACGGTGAGGTCGGTCTTGTCGCCGTTCGCGCCGAGCGTCATCGTGCCGGGGCCTTTGACGACCACGCTGTCGTCGGCCGACCATTTGACCTTGGAGAAACCGGCAATGGTGAAGTCGCCGTTGACGACATTCCCATTGACCCGGCCGCTGCCCAGGTCGATTTCCTTTGCAGCCAGTTCGAGGCTGTTGCCGTTCGCCGCCGGAGCGCTGACGGGCGGGCTGGCCCCGGTGTTCTTGAGCGTGATGTTGTTGCTCGCCGAGATCAGACCGTCGCGTGTCAGGGTGGCGCCACCCGAACCCGCCACGGTCATCGTGCCGGTGGATGCGACACTGACCTTGCTGTTGGGATCGAGCGCGATCTGGGTGTTGGCGGCGTAGGTCGTGGCGACGCCTGCGGCGGATGTGACGGTGACGCCGACGCTGAACTCGACCGTCGCCGAGGAGGAAAACGCCAGCACCGTTCCGGCGCGCAGATTCAGGCTGGTGCCGGGATTGAGCACCTCGCTGCCGAGCGCGATGCCGGTGGCGTCCAACGACAGACTGCGCGCACCGGAATTGAAATCGCCATACACCGTAACCGGACCAGACAGCGCGCGCAGGGCCAGTGTCTGCACGTCGGCGAACTGGGTGCTGTTGGCCGGCAGCACCAGGCTCTTGCCGGCAACCGCCGAGGCCGCTCCGACGCCGATGGTCGGCGCGATCAGGTTGACCAGATTGGCGTGCAGGTCCGTTGTATTGATGGCGATCGCGTTGTTGGAGGCGGTGGCTTGCAGCGTCAGCGTGTTGGTCGAGATCTTGACGCCGTCGGCGATCGCCACCTTCCCGCTGTTGCTGGTGTCACCGCCCGCCAATGTCAGGCTTCCGGTCACCGGCCCGGCCGGCAGCACGGCCGTTGCGGTCGCGACATCCTTGAATTTGATCGTGAATGCTGGCGCCGAAACTCCGGTCGCAGTCGGCCCCGTCAGTTGCAGCGTCGGGTCGTTGCTCGCCACGAACAAGGCGCCGCGCCCCGGCTGTTGCGCACCGCCGTTCGCGTAATAACCGAGAGCCAGCCGCGCGGGGCTCGTGGGATCGAGGAGTTTTGCAAGATCGGCACCCACGATCTCCGTTCCAGAGAGCGTCCCGCCTAAAGCCGCGGCGAGGCTCTGGGCCGTGACAGGCGCCTGCCCGTCCGCAGCAACGACGTAATGGCGCCCGAGCCCGGCATGAACGACACCCGTAGTTTTGATGATGCTGCCGGTATTGATGGTCACCGTGCCGCTACCGGCCTCCGGGACATAGACCGGAAGATCCAGCAGGACGGACTGCGATCCGACCGTCACCGATTGCGTGACTTCCTGCCATTGGCCGACCTGCTGGGCGACAAGCAGGATCTCCGGCGCGCTGAACGTCTCGCCGCGCGTATCCACGACGACATTGCTGGCCGTCGGCGTGATCAGCGTGCCCGTTGCGAAGTCGCTGCGGCTGCCGCCGATCAGAATGCTCTCGAAGTCGTTGAGCTGGGCAACGTCGAGGCCGACATAGCCGGCCGGAATGTCGTTGTTGACGTACCCGGCATGGCCGACCACCGCGAGCTTGGGCGCGCTTATGTCCAGCTCGCTGCCGCGGCCGGTGTTGCCGTTTCTGTCCTGTCCCGGCAGCGTCCGCGCAACGCCGTTCATCACGATCGACTGGAGCGCGGAGATCGACAGCCGGCCCGCATCCATCGGCAGCCGCGGCGCCGTGACATTGTTCTTGGCCGCCAGTTGGGCATAATAGGCGTTGGCGCCGTTGAAGCTGTACTCGCTGTATTGCTGCCAGACCGAGCTTGTCTGCACCGCGAACACCGTCTGGCCGGACGACTGCTTTCCGGGCGCGGTCGACTGCGTGTAATGACCGGTCACCAGAACGGTGCCATCAGGCAGTTTGGTTCCCGTGGCAATGTTCTTGCCGGTGTTGTCGCTGGAATAGACGACGACACGCATAGCGCCCGGCAGCGTCGCATAGTGCGCCGGATAAAGCGTATAGGTCCCCGCCGGGATGCCGTTGCCGCCGTCGATCGTGATCTGGGTGCCGGCCAGCGGGATCGCGTCGCCGGCGGTGACGGTCTTGCCCGCATCGGCACTGCGCGCGGTCGCAAAATGGATGTCATACGCAGCGATCGGATCGGTCTGCGACGGCAACAGCGCGTAGACGGTCTGGCCGGAAGGCGTCGTGGTCAGGCTATCGCGCGAGCCGCCCTTGCCCGCAATCCACTCCATGGCCTGGATATCGCCGCCGCCACGCAGGTCGATCGTCGAACCGTCGGCGCGCGTTACGTTCGATCCGGCCAGGATCAAACCCTTCGACGGCGGTTGCGCCAGCGGATTGAGATTGGCGTTGTAGTACCAGTTGGTGCCGTCGGACGTCGCACCATAGGGAACGGTCGTGTCGGCCAGCGACACCGAGGTGAGGCTCCCGGCCTCCAGCACCACCGACTGCGTGATGATCTTGGACACTGCGCTGTCGGTATTGCCGAGCGCGATCTTGCCGAGCGGCGCGAACAGATTGCCCGCTTGCTCGATGGTCCCGGCATACACGGTGATGCCGCCGCCGGCCGATAGCGGAATCCCGGTGTAGCTGTTGGCGGGCGCGGCGAACTTTACGTTCCCCGGCGTCTCGATCGTGAAGTTAACGGCGGAGACCGGATAGATTCGCTGGGCGGAGAGCAGGAGATCGCCGGCCGAGACCAGCTTGCCGGTGAAACTCGACTGCTCCGCCGTCGCGCTGGTGTCGTTTCCATTGGTCTTGAGACCGTTCACAACCTTGAGCGTGCCGAGGCGGAGGTCGCCGCTCGCAATCAGGTTGATCTGGCCGAAGCCCGAGAAGTCGAGGCCCGGCTGAGCGTCACCCGGTTTGAAATTGGACGGTCTTCCACTCTCCAGATCGATCGTCTGTGCATTCACCGTCAACGTGCTGGTGCCGGCCACCGGCTTAATACTGGAGAAGCCGGTGAGCACGACATAGGGCGCCGCAATGCGTGCATCGATCGAGCCGGATCCCGGCGCCTTGATGTCACCTGCCGCAATGTGCAGACGGCTGGTTACGGTCCAGTTCAGCGAACTGGAAATCGTGAGCGCTTTCCATGACGGATCGCTGTCGCCGTAGGTGGTGCCGGGCACATCGGTGAAGATGCGCGCGGCGCCGCCCTGCGCCGCGGCGGCGTAGAGATAGACGTTGTCAAACGGCGCGAGCTGATCGGCCGAAACGGTGAGCGTCGTCGGCGCGCTAATGACGCCGGCGGCGCCCTGCTGCAGGAATATGTTGCCGCCTCCGAGCAGGATGGTCCCGCCATTGGCGCGCGCGTCAGCATGCACCGTGCCATCGCCGGCGACATAACGGCCACCGGCCGCGGCGAAGCTGCCGCCCCAGGAAAATCCGCTGACGTCTGCGCTCACCGTGCCGGCGTCGCTCCAGGACCATTGCGACGTAGTCGCGCCGCGCGCGCCTGCCACCTGGATGTTGCCGGCCGCGCCGGAGACGTCGACCACCGCGCCGGCATCGGCGACGAGGTAGCTTTGCTGCGGGGTGCCGGCGGAGCCAGGAGCGCCATAAGCGAAATAGAACTTGTTCTTGTTGGTATCTGTCGGGTCTGTGTAGGTGTTGACCGTAGTAATCGCTCCACCTTCCACCGCGAACGTACCGCCAGCGATGTAGCTACCGCTCGTCCTTGGACCGTTGACCGTCCCGAACAGGGAATTGGCGACGAATGTCCCGGACAGGTCGATCTTCGCGTCAGACGAAAGATGCGTCGCCAGCGAGTTGATGAAGACGGAGCCGCCATGGTCGATGATCGTGCCACGCAGCTCGACGGACTGCGCTGGGACGCTCCAATCCGGAGTGCTTGGCTTTGGACTGGTAGATGTCGACCCGCTGCGATCTTTTGTGACCGCAGCCATCGTGATGCTCGCCTTGGGATCGGTGATGATCTTCGAACCCGTATCGAGCTTGATTTTGTCGGCCCTGAGCGTGAGATCGACCGGCTTGCGCCGGTCGTCCGCAAGCAGTGCCAGTTGCGGCGCGGGCTGCTGGCCGAGCTTGGTCCCGGTCGGCGTCGCTGTGTAGTCGGCGAGACTCGCCAGGTTCTTCTGCTGAAGGGTCAGGCTGGTCCCGGCCGAGACGATGATCTGGGCGTCCGCGCCGGACCAGTCGTCGCTCACCGTCTCGATGATGTAGGAGCCGAAGCCGCCGCCCGTCAGCAACGAGACAGGCAGCGTGCTCGCTTTGCCGCCGATGCGGATCGACGACGTCTGACTATCCTCGATCCGGATGGTGCCGACCGCGGCAACCCTCAGGCTCCCGTTGCTCTCGAAGCCATAGCCACGCAGGGTGCCGTCGAGCCCGATGACAGCCGGCTTCGCTAGATTTGGCGTTGGATGATGTGGGCCATTGATATCCTCCCACTGTCCACCCGAGTACAGGGCGAGCGAAATGCTGCCTGCCTTGCCAGCCATCACGCCATTGGCTGCGGTCTTGGCCTTGCCCTGCGGCGAGATGTAACCACCACTGGATACATCAAGGACGCTACCGTTTGCTAACAAGATGCTTCCGGTCGCGTCCAGGTAGCCATCTACGACAGCTGTGCTGTCCTTGGTTGTGGTAATCGAAACTGTGCCGCCATTGGTGAAGGCGGGACCAGCCGCGTCAACTCCCGCCACTCTTCCGATATCGTTTACAAATCGACCGCTGACATCGATCGTGCCCTCGACGAAAATGTTCGCGGCGATCGCGTGACCCGATTGATCGGTTGGGGCCTTGAACAAAGAACTGAATTTGCCTCCAACCGAGACACGATCCGTTGATAGGCTGACGCTTCCCCCTGCCGCCGAAACCGTTCCAGCGATATCGATCGCACCACCCGCCGTGACGGAAAGGCTGCCGCCGGCCGCGAGATTGAGCATGCTGCCATCCGACAACACGAAATCGTTCGCCGTCACCTTCAGCGAGCTGAGGCCGTAACCCGACAGGATGTCGGCCGACAGATTCGTCGTATAGGTGCTTTGCGTTGTGTAATTGGCCGATGCCGTCGCGCCGATCTGCACGCTCGACGGTGTCGTCAGCTCGAGTGAGCCCTGCAACGGCAACTGCCCGCCGCTGATCTGCCGCTCGCCGGCTGTCGAGCCGAAATACATCGTCCCGAGCAGCGCCGGATTGACGGTCACGACGCTTACGCGTCCGGCGTCATGCCCCTCGGTGAAGCCTGCCGAATAGATCTGGGTTGGCGTGGACCAGGTTTCCGTGACGCCCCAGCGCGCATGCTTGACGATGAACTGGCCCGCGATCCCGAGATAGGTCATGTTCGGGTCGGCGTTGGTCATGCTGTAGATGCGGCCGTCGCTGCCGATCAGGCGCGTCGTGTTCACCATGCCGGGCAGGAACTTCACGCTGCCGCCCGCGACATTCATGATCGAGCCGTCGGTCTTGACGCTGGCAGCACCGTTGCTGGTGGAGAGGTCCGTCGCGAGAGACACGCTGCCGCCGACGGTCATCAGCTGGTAGATGCTGCGCGGGACCTTGGCGACATAGCCGCTGGCGTCCGCGAGCGGCGTTCCCACCCACGTGGTGCCGTCGCTGCGGGTGCCGGTGTTGCGGATGTCGATATACATCGTCTGGCCGTACAGCGCGCCGTTGCGCTGCAAGGGCATGTCGGCGAACTCGGCGCGCGGCTGGAACGAGATGATGTTGTAGCTCGCCGGCAGCTCGACGTTCTGGAGCCCGGCGACGTCGACCGTTGCACCCGGCGAAAGCAGGACGCTCTGCGCAGCGTTCGAGTTGGAAAGGACGCCGCCTTCGTTGCCTCCGCTCGTGCCGACCCTGCCCTGCTGGAAAAGGTTTGGTACGTCGCCCGTCGGAAAGAGCTTCGCGTTGAGCGAGACCTGCGCCGATGGCGCCGAGATCAGCCCGTTCGATCCGACCGTGACGTTGGTTTGCGCCGACATCTCGATATAGGCCGGCGCGAAGCTCTGCGTGCTCGCCAGTCCCGCCGCGCCGTCGTCGACCGGAAGGCTCGAGATCACGCCGTTCATGGTGACGCTGGTCGCCGCGCGGAGAAGCACGAAGCTGTTGCGGTCGATACTTGTATCGACCGAGATCACGCCCTGGATCAGTCTTCCGGCGCTGTCGGCCAGAGCGTGACCGCTCGCATCTGTGGGATTTCCGATCGCAACGGTATCGCCATTCATCACCAAGATGCCGCGAGAAGCGTCGATCACACCGTCATGTTTGACTGCACCAGTGCCAGCCAGATAAGTGCCCGCAGCACCAGTTGGATAGCCAAAGGGTTTCGATGGATCTCCCGCTACGTCGTAGTACGACGACGCAAACTGCGACAGCCTGAATTCGGTGCCGCGGAATTTGATGGTGTTACCCTTGTCATCCTTGCCCAGTACACTGTCCGGCAGCGCCGAATAGCCGTTCGGAACGACATCGATCGTTCGCGCCGCCACCATGGCGACCTCCCCACCGGGCGTGGTGATCGAGCCGGAATTGTAGACGTTGGCGCCGAACAGATAGACCGAGCCGGGCGAGCCAAGCGAAACCTGGTCTGAGAGGATATTGCCGGTGATGGACGCGCCGCGCTCGACCTTGATGTCGCCGGCGATCAGCTTGGTCGCCGCGCCGCCGTCCTTGTCATAGATCGAGAACGAGTTGAGATCGGCGATGCCGTTGTTGAGAAAAAACTGGTCGCGCGTCGCCAGATCGCTGCCGAGCTTGCCGACATCGAGGCTGGACGCGATCAGCGTGTGAACGTTGACCTGTGAGCCCGCGCCGAAGATGATGCCGTTGCGGTTGATCAGGTAGACGCCGCCGATGGCATTGATCTGGCCAAGAATGCGGCTCGGCGAGGCGCTGGGATCCTGCACCCGGTTCAGCGCAATCCAGTCGGACGCGGACTGCCTGAAATTGACCGTGGTGTTGGCGCCGACGTTGAACGTGTCCCAGTAAAGAATGCTCTTCTTCTGGGTCTGCTGGATATCGACCGAGACCTTCGAGCCGCTCGTCGTCTGCTTCGGCAAATTCGCGCCGAGCCATTTGGAGGCATCGGCCTTGATGCCCGCCAATGGATCGCCCGCGGTGCCGCCGAACGGCATCAATCCGCCCGGGCTCAATCCATTCGGGACGGACGACGCAGCGGCCTGGGCGGCGGCGGCAGCATCCGACTGGAGCTTGCGCGCGGCGGCAAGCGCTGCTGCCGCACGGGCAAGCGAGGTCTGGGCCTGGGTCGCCGCGCCGGCAGCCTGCTGCGCGGCCAAAATCGCCGCCTGCTGTGCGGCCGCCGTCGGCACCACCGTGCTGGCGCCCGGCGTGAGGCTGCGTGCATGGCCGAAACCGCCCGCGACCGACAGCGCCAGCAGGCTGACGCCACAAAGCAGCGTCCGCTCAAACGCACGCCGCATCCCGGGGGGAGAAACAAGGATATCGCGATGGGGCACGCTGCGGCACTTTCTGATTGCAAGTTCCAGTCGAGCACGCCGCTGATGCAGGCGCATTCGCGCCTCGCATTTACTTTTCGTTTGCTAACATTCATATGTCAGATTTGTAGCATTGAAGCACTATGTGCATCCGCGACATCGCGTTCCTCCGGCCGAGGTGCGGCAAAATCGCTTCAATTTCAGCAGGAAAGCGTGCGATTAATTATGTTATTGCTTGTTATCAGCGCGTTATCGCGTCGATGCGGGCTGCGGCGGCCCGGCCAGAATGGCCCTAAAGCATGATGAGATTGAGCTGCCCTAGCGCTGGCCCTGGTTGGCAAACGGGCTAAGCAGACCCGGCGGCAGCTTGAAATTTGCCGGCTGCGCACTCTTGTTGATCGTCAGGTTCTTGCTGGCGCCAGGGTGGACGTCGGAAGCCGGGGTTGGCCCACCTCGCGGAGGCGGGACCGGCATGGCGACCGGAACGGGCGGCGGCCCTGCAAGCACTGGCCCGCCCGGAACCGCGCCGGCCTTCATGTCGGGCGACGGGATGTCCAGCACGGTAATATCGAGTCCCCTCGCGAACTCCACCTGGCGCCGCTCGACCGCCCGAAGGGTCCATCCTTTGTGGTTTTCGCCCGCTTTCAGCCGGACCACGGACTTGCTGGCGGAATCAATGAACAAGCCGATCTTTTCGCTGCCGACGATGGTGCCGAGCAGAGAAAGCTGCGGCCTCTCGGGTTCGGCCGGCGGCGGCGGAGCTACCTGCACGGGCGCCGGCATGGCAACCGGTGCGGGCCCAGGCGGCCGTCGCGTGGGCGCAAACAGCGGCCGCTCGCGGCCGGCTGTCAAACGCCCGAGCGGGATAGCCCACAGCGGGTTGTCGCTGAGCGCGCGTTGTGCCGGCGGAGGCGCCGGCGGCCGTTCGACAATCGCGGGCGCCGGCACGACGGCGGGAGCTGGGGCCGGGCCGGTCGGCTTCGTGGCAAACAGATCATCGCGCGACTCGGCGGACGGAGAATCCATCGAACCTGGCGCGCTGACGGCGAACGCCTGGACGCTTCCCCCGGCAAGGATGCCAGCGAGCAAAGCAATGTATAGGCGCGTCGACATGGCACTGACCGTCCCTGATCGGACCCGAGCGATAACCGTCATGAATATCAATCATGTGACATTTGCGAGCAGGGAACCGATGTCCCAGGCCGGTCCGCGAGATCGCAGGGCATGTCAGCATCAATGCGCGCGCGCCCTATCGTCCGCCGCCATCACATCTACTGGGGCACGATGTTGGATCAAAGCCGGGCGCGCTTCAAAAAAATGCACCCGGCGCGAGCCGGGTGCAAAGTGTTGTCGATCGTCGATCAGGCTGAGACCTGATAGCGATCAGTAAGCGCCGACCTTGCCGGTGCAGCCGCTGCCGCCCACACCGTTGGTCGGGTCGTTGAGGAGCGTGTAGATTTCGCCCTGCCAGACAGCCGGAACCTGAGCGAAGCCGTTGTCGTTCATGATCAAAGCCGACCCGCTGCCGTAAACGTAGTCGAGGAAGGTCTTGAACCAGATGAACGCGTTGTTGCTGTTCGAGTGCGTCTGGTAGCACTGATACATTTCGAACCAGGAGAAGCCGGAGATCGGATACGAACCGGAAACCACCGGATTCGGATTGACACCCTGCAAGCTCCAGGTCAGCGGGTTCGCACGGCTGACGCTGTCGAACTGCGGGATGGCGGTCGCCATCGCCTTCTGCGCACCCTGGAAGGTCGGCGGCTGGAACTTGCCGGTCGCGCCGGTGATGTCCCACTGCGACTGGAGGTTGGCGGTCTTCAGGCCACCGGCCTTGACGGGCAGCCAGAAGTCCTGGGAGGCGTAGCCGATCGCACCGTTCGTCGAGGTGACGAGGGTGACGAGGGCGCCGCTGCCCGAGGCGTTGGCGAACGTGCCGGGGCTGGTCACGGCGTTGCCGCACTGGTCGGTCGGGAACTGATCCGGCCAGTTCAGCTGGTTCGCACCGCGCGCGAGCAGCGGAGTGGTGCAGGCCTGCGAACGATCGGTCCAGGGGAAAGCGTACGACACGACGGTCGCATCGCTCTCGCTGTTCGGTCCGAACTCATAACGGCACTGCTCAACCAGCGCGTTGGAGAGCAGGAAGGTGGTGCCGCTGCCGTCCTGACGATGCACGAAGGTGATGTTGCCGGTGCCGAGCGTGCCACCGTTGAGCGTGGTCAGGATCGCGTTGTTCCACTTGGTGATGTGGCCCGACGCGATGCCGCAGAACGCGTTACGCGACAGGTTGAGGCCGCTGCTGCCGCCAGCCGGGGTCGCCGGCAGAATGTTCAGGGTAGCGCCGGCACCATCCTTGCCGTTCAATCCAAACGCAACGGCGCCGATGACCGCCGGAATCTGGATGAGATTGCCGAACTTCGACTGCGCGCTGCTGGCGCCGCCCGTGTTCCAGGCGGTCATGTCGGCGGCGTTGACGACGTCGTCGCTGCCGATGAACTGCACGCCATCATAGTCGGAGATGTTGTTGATGCCGAAGTTGCTGCTGGTGTAGGCGGGAGCGGAAGAGGAAGGCGTTCCGATCTGGGTCTTGTCGTTGGTGCGCAGCACGGTCTTGCCGTTGCCCGAACCGGTACCGGCATAGAGAATCGCGCCGCCGATGCCGCTGGTGTTGAAGCTACCGCAGCTCGCAGCCTTGGCCATCGGACCCGGCTTGCCGGGGCTGCCCTGCGCCTGGGTGTAGATGCAGTCCATCAACTGCCGATAGACAACCTGCGGGAACGTCGCGCCCGCGCCAAACGCAACCGACTGCGCCTGAGCAGATTCGGAAGCAACGCCCATCGCAGCGAACGCAACCGATCCCAAGAGTAAAGTCTTCAAGTTTCGCATAACCTCAGTCTCCCTGTTTGGATACCCCAAGCCTGCTACGATCAGCAGCCGGGCCCCGGAGCGAGGCGGACGCTATCGGCGGTATGTGAGACTTTGATTGTTGTTTTGTGAATTATGATACTCATCCCATCTACAATGAGATCGATCTTCGTGCCGATCCGGCGACAAGCTCATAATTTCACGAGCAGAAGCATGGAATTCTCGCCCGCACCAAATGTTATCCACGCATCAAATCGCATCGTAAAATATGTGGACGCCGTCGGATCGGACGCCTCGCACGTATCCCGAAGCTTGAAGCGCGAACATCCGCGGCGCAATCGACCCGCCCTATTCGACGATCATCTCTTTACGACGTGCTGTGAGCAAATGCCTGCGTGCTTTCACAGACCTGTCTTGTCGACATCACATCACCGTTAATGTCGCATCGTTAAAAGGCACCCCGGCAATCCGGCCGCGCCGCACATGATGCCTCGTATCACAACAATATCGTTCGCCATTGTGTGAGTGCTGCGCGGATAAGACCAGCAAGCAAGAAGGATCCACGAAATGAACGCTCTGCCCGGTTTCCGCATGCCTTACCGCGCAATGACGGCACGCGCCGGCTTAGCTACCGTCTGGCTGGCCGTCATGCTCGGCGCCGGAGCACCGGCATTTGGCCAATCGCCGTCGGCCGATCCCGTTGTCGCCGTCGTCAACGGAAGCCCGATCCATGAGAGCGATCTGGAACTGGCGGACGAAGTCATCGGCCGAAATCTGCTGGTTCAAGACCCCATCGAGAGGCGCGAAACCCTTCTGAAGATGGTGACCGACGCCGTGCTGCTCGCGAAGGTGGCGACCGATCGACACATAGAAGACCCGGCCGATCTTCAGCGCCGCGCCATTTTCGCGCGCAATCAGGGCCTCACCAATCATCTTCTGACTGTCGTTGGTCAGCAGGCGGTGAGCGAGGAGGCAATGCGCAAGGCATATCAGGAGGTCGTGCTCAATGGGGTGACAACCGAGCCCGAGCTGCATCTGCGCCACCTTGTCTTCATGATCGCTCCGCCCGCGGACGATGCCGCGGTCAAGGCGGCCGAACAAAAGGCCAAGGCGGCGATGGACAGGATCAACAAGGGCGAGGACTTCACAGTCGTCGTCGCCGAAGTGTCCGAGGACCCCGTCACCAAAGCGAGGGGCGGCGACTACGATTGGCGGCAGCGCGGCGAAATGGGCAAGGAATACGCCGACGTGGCGATCAAGCTGAAAAAGGGCGAGGTTTCGCAGCCGTTCAAGACTGCAGTTGGCTGGCATATCCTCAAACTCGAGGATACGCGTCCACGTAAACCGGCCGACTACGACAAGATCCGTGATCGCCTGGCCGCGATGGTCGCCTCTGCAGCGCAGATCGAGCTCGTGGATAAAGTGCGCGCCGAGGCGAAGATCGTGCGCATGGACCAGATTCATAAAGCGGACAAGGAAGGCGCCAAAGTCAGGTAGCGCCCCTGCCCTGCCTGCCAATCCCGCGATATCCCGGCAGTGAGTAAGCTATGGGCCTTGCCGTCATCATCCTGACGCACAACGAAGAGCGCCACATCTTGCGGGCTCTCGCCTCGGTTGCCAAAATTGCAACCGAGGTTTTTGTTGTCGACAGCTTCTCAAGCGATCGAACGGTCGAGTTGGCGCGCGCTCAAGGCGCAACCGTATTGCAGAACCGATTCGTCAACTACGCGAAGCAGTTTCAGTGGGCGCTCGAGAATGCCCCGATCACCGCCTCGTGGATCATGCGGCTCGATGCCGACGAAATCATCGAAGCCGATCTCGGCGCCAGAATTCGCGATGAACTGCCGCGCCTGAGCAACGAGGTCGTCGGGATCAACCTCAAGCGCAAGCACATCTTCCTTGGTCGCTGGATTCGCCATGGTGGCCGCTACCCGCTCCTCCTCCTGCGGATCTGGCGACGCGGCCACGGCCGCATCGAAGACCGCTGGATGGACGAGCACATGATTCTGTGGGGCGGCCAGACCGTTACATTCGATGGCGGGTTCGCCGATCACAATCTCAACGATCTGACGTTCTTCACCGACAAGCACAACAAATACGCCACACGCGAGGCAATCGATGTGATCAACGAGCGTCACCGCCTGTTCGGGCGCGATGTCGATCTGATATCGGAGGAAGGCTCGCGCCAGGCAGCCATCAAGCGCTGGATCAAGGAACGGCTGTACAACCGTATCCCTTATCAAATCAGCGCGCCGGCCTATTTCCTGTTTCGCCTGATTTTCCAGCTCGGTTTTCTCGACGGCAAGGAAGGCCTCGTCTATCACGGATTACAGGGTCTCTGGTATCGCTTCCTTGTCGGCGCAAAGGTGGAAGAGCTGGAAGCCGCCATCTCTCATCTGAAAGATCCGGCGGAAATGCGCGCGGAGCTACGACGCCTGACCGGCCTCGTCATCGAGCTCTGATCAACATGCGCTCGAAAGCCAAAATGATTTCAATGGGCACGGTCCATGACGCGTAGTGTCGCGGCCATGGTTGCCCTATTCCAGTTGCTTTGGATGGCGGAGGCAACCGCACAGTCCGCGATGTTCTGGTTCAACGATCCTGTCGGTCCGGACGAAACCGTGCTCGTCACCGGCGCCGAGCTCGACAAGATTACATCTGTGACGGTTGACCGAATTGGCGACGGCCCCTCCCGCGAGAGCGGACAGGAAACCTCCGTTCCGATTCTGCAGGCCAATCCCCTCTCCCTTAAATTCACGATCCCGGAGCAGTTCACACCCGGGATCTATCGCTTCAGCCTGACCCATGCCCAAGGCACTCTCAGCGGCCGCATCAACCTGCCAACAATCTATTGGACGCAGGGAAACCTCGGCGACGAGGTCTCGCCGTCGGGCTGGCTCCAGGTGTTCGGTCGCAATATCGTTCGCCAGGCAAGCCGTGCACAATTGTTGATGCTGCCCGATGCCGGGAGCGCACCGACGAAAGCCGTTCTGACCAAAGGCGACCTGTGGCGCGGTGCGTTTCGCATCCCTGATCAGGTTTCACCCGGCCGCTACCGGTTGCGCCTCTCCAACGGAGACGGCGGCGACACCGAATGGGTCGACGTGGGCAGCATCGTCGTGCGCTCTCCCGAGGCGAACGCGGTGCAATCCTTCGATGTACGGGCGTATGGCGCTAACGGCGACGGCAAGTTTGATTGTACTCGCGCCGTCAAGGCCGCCATCGAAGCTGCGAGCCAGGCCGGAGGCGGGACCGTGTACTTTCCGCGCGGGCGCTATCTGATCTCGGACATGATCGCCATTCCACCTCGCGTCAAATTGCAGGGGGAACGCATCGATCTGGTCAACCTGGTCTGGCCTAGTCTGGCAACGCTTCCGGCCGCACTGATACAGGGAAGGTCGCAGTTCTCGGTCGAAGACCTGACAATCTACGCATCGAACCACCCGCACATCATCGCGGGGGGCTTTCAGTTCGGCGACGCCCCCATTCCTGACGCGGCCGATATCGCCATCCGACATGTTCGCATTCGCGGTTCGGCCTTCCGGGGTCTCATGGAGGCTGAAGCCACCCTGCAGCAAATGAACGACTTCCGCCGGATCTATCCCGATGGATCTCCCGACACCATTCGATTGAGCGGAAACAGGATCGAAGTATCCGATTGCGACATTCTCGGATCCGGACATTCGCTTCGCCTCTTCAAGGCAACCAACGCGATTGTGGCCCGCAATATCCTGACCAACGGCCGCTATGGCTCCTACTCGATCGTGGGATCGCGTCAGGTCATATTTGAAGGCAATACGGTGACTGCCGCCGACCTCCAGGGAACTGGCGGCGGAATATCGACGCTGTCAAAATGGGTCAGCGCATCCGAGAACATCTTCGTCGGCGGCAACACGTTCAAGGCCATTTATGGCTGGGATCGGGAAGCCATGACGTCGGACGGGCCAGGCGGATTCTATTTCGGACACGCGAACAGCACTGGTCCGGATCGGTTGTCGCTGCTGGATGCAGCCAATCCGTATCCGGCCGGCACGGACTGGACCGGCGCCGCCGTCATGGTGGTCAACGGGCGCGGTGCCGGCCAATACGCCAGGGTCAAAGCATTCGAGAAAAAGCCGTCCGACTTGTCGGTGGTGCTCGATCGACCGCTCGAGGTGGCGCTGGACTCGAATTCGGAGATCACAATTACCCAGGCGCAGCAGAACTATCTGATCATCGATAATGACTTCGAAGACACGGGCGTCGCCGCGCAGACGTACGGGACGGCGCTGGGACATGTCATCTCCGGCAATCGATCCAACAGGACCAGCGGTTTTGCCGTCTTCGGACTGTCCTACGACAGTTTCCAACCCGGCTGGCGGATTCAGATCCTCGACAATCACATACTCGAGGGAAACGTCTACCGGGCCGGGCCCGAACGGAGCATTTTCTCCAATGAGGCTTCAATTCTCGTCCAGGCGAACCAGACCGCAAAGGCTCCGGGTCGGCCGCCGATGGTGCAGGCGGTGATCGTTCGAGGCAATCGCCTCGATCAGGACGCTCACATCGAAATCAAAGGCTTTGCCGCGACCTCGCCCGGCGTCCGCGACGTGGTCGTCGAAGGAAACACCATGGGGCCATCACGGGTCGGTCTGATGATTGATCGCGGCGTCGCGTGGTGGCTCAGCCGAAGGAACGTCGAAGAACGGCGTATCCAGAAATAGCGCTGCGAGCTAACGCCCCCGCCTCGCGCTCCCTCTCGATCGGTCACGGTAATGATAAGTTCCGTTGTTAGTTAAACCTCTGCTCTGGCTGCGATCTCCCGCTGTGGCCGAACGGAATTCCTCTCCGGCAGCCGCTTCACAACCTGAAAGACTGTACCGATGACCGCAATTCTCGGCCTCAACCTCAACCATCCCGATGCCTCCGCGGCGCTCATCATCGATGGCAAGGTGGTCGCAGCTTCGGCCGAGGAGCGCTTCGGCAAACGCATCAAGCATGACCCGTCCTTCCCGCTGCAGGCGATCCAATCGGTTCTTGCCATGGGCGGCATATCGTCGAAGGATCTGGATTTCATCGCGGTCGCGCGCGATCCGTCGCAGAATCGCGCGGCCCAGGTCTCGTATGTATTGCGCAATCCGCTTTCGGGCGGCAAAGCGGCGCTTGAGCATATCCGGCGGGCCAAGGACGAGCTGAGCATCAGCGAGCAGGTCGCCGAGGCGTCCGGGCAGGCCCCGGACATGGTCAAGGCCAAAGTCGTCAACGTGGAGCATCATCTGTCCCACATTGCGAGCTCGTACTACTGCTCGCCGTTCGATGGGCTGACGGCCGGTTTCTCCTATGACGGCAGCGGCGATTTTACCAGCGCGATGGCGGCGCGCTGCGAGGGGACACGGATCGACGTGCTCGACCGCGTCAACCTGCCGAACAGCCTGGGCTTCTTCTACACGGCATGCTGTCAGTTCATCGGCTTCGCCGAATATGGCGAAGAGTACAAGGTCATGGGTCTCGCGCCATACGGCGTCGACAGCTTTGCGGACACGATGCGAGAACTCGTCCAAACGCGGCCCGATGGCTGGTTCAAGCTCGCCGAGGGCTTCTTTGGCATGCACCGCGGCGGCGAAAGCGGAAAGATGGACGAGCGAAATCACGTGGAAATGTTGCGCTTGTTCACCGACAAATGGATCGAGAAATTCGGTTCACCGCGCCAGCGCGGCGAGGAGCTGACGCAACGGGACAAGGACATCGCCCGCTCCTGTCAGGTCCGCTTCGAGGAAGTGGCGGTGCATTGCTTCAACAAGCTGCACGATCTGGTCCCGAGCAAACAGGTCGTTTATGCCGGAGGTTGCGCACTCAACGGCGTCATGAACGCACGCCTGTTGCGCGACACGCCCTTCCAGCAGGCATATATGCAGCCGGCCTCATCGGATGACGGTCTGTGTCTCGGTGCAGGCCTGTGGACATGGCACAATGTCGCGGGCGGACGAGAACGATTCCATATGACGCATTCCTATTGGGGGCCGGCTCACTCGGATGAGACGATGCGGCGCGCAGCAGAATCGGCCAAAACTCCCATGCGCGAACTATCGCCCGGCAACGTTCCGAAGGCGGCCGCATCCCTGTTGCACGCCGGGCTGGTGGTTGGCTGGTACCAGGGGCGATCCGAATGGGGCCCGCGCGCTCTTGGCAATCGCTCCATTCTCGCCGACCCGACCCGCGCCAACATGAAGGATGTGATCAACGCCAAGATCAAGCGAAGGGAGGGCTTCCGTCCCTTTGCTCCGACCATCTTGCAGCCGGCGGTATCGACCTATTTTGAACAGGATGTGTTCAGTCCCTTCATGATGCATGTCGTCAAGCTTCGCCCGGAATGGCGGGAAAGACTTCCCGCCATCACCCATGTCGACGGCACCGGACGGCTGCAAAGCATCGCGCGGGACACCAATCCACTCTACTACGACTTGATCCACAGCTTCGGCGAACTGTCCGGGATACCGATCGTGCTCAATACCAGCTTCAATGAGAACGAACCGATCGTCGACACACCCGAACAGGCCATGAGCTGCTTCCTTCGCACCGGTCTCGACGCCATCTGCCTTGGCAGGTACCTGGTTGTGAAAGGCGAGCATGCCAAGCTGTTGTCGGACGCGTAGGCCGCTGACGCCGTGAATTGGGGCGGTTGCGCCCCCCCTTTCGTTCTTCGGATCAGGATCTTCACGCCCAACCTTCGCGGCCGTGCGTCGGCCGCGGTCAGAACTGGAAGTAGATGAATTCGGCATGTCCAAAAATGCCGAACAGCACGATGTAATAAGCCAGCGCGACACCGGCAGCCGTTGGCAGCCAGCGCACCTCCCACAGTTCACGAAGGCGCTGCGGCCGAAACGACAGGTGGAAGTCGATCACGAACAGCAGTGCGAGCGAGACGGCGAGCATCACCAGTTCGCCGCTCGCGAGATCCAGCATCTTCAGGGTGAAATAGGAGATGGGACCGAAGTCGCCCAGGCTCCGCAGGGCGACGATCGCATTGGCGACGCTCGTCGACCGGAAGAAGACCCATCCCACGAGCACGACGGCTAGCATCCAGGCCCAGCCGAGCAGCAGACGAGCCGGCTCGCCGAGCCATGCTTCCGGTTTCGCAAGCCTGATAAAGGCTCGTTCGACAACCAGGCAGACCCCATGCAGCGTGCCCCAAGCGACGAAGTTCCACGCTGCACCGTGCCAGATACCACTGACCGCGAATACGATGATGAGATTGCGCGCGGTGGAGCCTTCGCTGCCGCGGCTTCCCCCGAGCGGAATGAACAGATAATCGCGGAACCAGGTCGACAGGGAGATATGCCAACGGCGCCAGAACTCGTTCAGGCTGGTGGCGAAATAAGGTTGCCCGAAATTGATCATGAGATCGAAGCCCATGATGCGTGCCACGCCACGCGCAATGTCCGAGTACCCCGAAAAATCGCAATAGATCTGGAGGGCGAAGAGCACCGCCGCGAGCAGTTGATAACTGCCGGAATACTGCGCCGGATTGGCGTAGATCCCGTTCACCACCGACGCGACCACGTCGGCGATGCACATCTTCTTGAACAGGCCATAGCCGACGAGCAACAGGCCCGCTGTGACATTTTGGTAGGAAAGCCGATGCGTGATCCGGAACTGCGGCAGCATGTGTGCCGCACGCTCGATCGGACCGGCGATCAGCTGCGGAAAGAAGCTCACATATTGGGCATAGGTGATAAAGTCGCGCTCAGCGGCAACCCGGCGATTGTACACGTCGAGCGTATAGCCGACCGACTGAAACGTGTAGAACGAAATGCCCAAAGGGAGCACCAGGCCGAGGGCATAATCCGGCACCACATACCCGAACAGCCCGACCACGCCGAGCACGTTCGAAATCAGGAAGTCCAGATATTTGACCGTTCCGAGTACGCCCAGGTTGATCGACAGCGCGATGATCAGCGCCGCCTTGCGTCCGCCATCGGTCCGAGCCCGCGCCATCATGAGTGCGGTCGTGTAATCCACGATCGTCGTCAATCCGAGCAGGAGTCCAAAGGAAGGGCGCCAGCTCATGTAGAATATGTAGCTGGCGATCAGCAGCACCAGCGGCTGGGTTCGCCCCGGCAACGAGAAGAACACCACCAGGAACGTTACGAAGAACGCCAGAAATTCGAAAGAGTTGAAGAGCATCAGTCGAATGCTCCGGTGGCCTTCAGCAATTTGGCCAGATCGGCCGTGTAGGCGCGCGCCCCGGCCGGATTCATGTGCTGCGGATCGGCAAAGAGCGCTGGCGGATACATGAAATAGTCCGGCCCAAACACCCGAATGAGGGGCCGATCCGAGATCATCATCGACCTGGCGTCGTCAGCGGCTGGCAGCGGAGCAGCCTCGCCAGCGCGGAAGAAGCCCGGAACAATCATGATCTGGAAGCCATACTGGCTCGCCAGCCGTTCGAGGTGATTACGAGAGTGAGACTTTTCAGGGATCATCCGTAGCTCAATACGTGCGGGATGATCGGTCGGCAGGGTGTAGTCATCCGGAAGGCGATCGCCCGGGTAATGGCTCTGCGACTTGATGAAGTACCAGCCCCGGTCGCGGAGCATTGCAGCGCGCTGGATCTCCACATCGCGGCGCGCGTCGGACAGTCGATCCAGATTCTGAAAAGCGAACAGCGCTGCTTCACGGGGCAAATTACGAAAAGGAAACAGCGTGCTTGCCAACAAATTATCGTTGCGCAGGATATCAGCAAAATTATCGGATGCGCCCTTGTCGTCCCAAGGGATCGTCAACAGCACGTGCGTGGGAACGTTGCCGGCTTCCAACGCGGCTTCCAGAATCGGTAGAAAGCGAACTTCGCCGGGCAGGCCAAGGTTATACGATCGGAAGCCGGATCCGACGGCCGCATCCAGGTCGGATGGACGCAACGCCGAGAGAAGCTTGCTGTTGCCGAAGACCATCACCCGATTGCGGTCCTGCGGACCGAACATCCGGCCCTTCACAAGCGTATCCAATTTTGCGTACGCAATGACGACCGAGCCCGGCCTGATAAAAGGCAGCATGGCGTAGGCGGTGTACAGCGAGAGCCACACCGCGCCGAACAACAGCCCGAAGACGACGACGGATTTGAACCACGGAGCGGCGATCGCGGCCGGCTCTTCTGCATTCACGGCCGATGCGGCCTCCGGAGATGGCAGAGGCGAGCGGACCGTGGCTGTAGCTCGTTCCGATATCTCTGAGCTCAGTGAAATCCGGTCAGAGAGTTGGCGCCGGCGAGGCTTGTACATATCCGACGGAACTCACGGGACAGAGCATTGGGACGATCGGGTGCCGTCGGTGGTGACGGGCCGTTCGCCGTGCCCGAACTGCAAGCGCGCGTGCGCCGGCGTGGTGCGTTCGGAAGCGGAGAACATGCAGCCCTGTTATCATTCTGTTATGTTCAGCCGAGGTCCTATCAAACGAACATTACAGTTTGACGATATCGAGGTCGCAGCACTCGATACATGCAGCGCATTGCCGAAGACGGTAACATTGAGTAGATAAACCGGCCGCTGGTCCGGGCTTCCCCGTCACATCGCGCGAGGGCCTGCGCAGGGAGGACGATTCAGGGCGCCGTAACGCACCGTCGCACAATTATCATCGTGCATGACAACGTCCCTCGCTGACCGAAAGCTGAACCATGTGTGGAATTGCTGGCGCCTTCGCATACCGTGCCGAGGCGCCCCCCATCGACAAAGCCGAGCTGCTGCGCGTGCGTGACGCGATGCTCGCGCGCGGTCCGGATGCCGCCGGCCTGTGGATGGCCGCCGACGGGCGCGTCGGCTTCGGACATCGCCGCCTGGCCATCATCGACCTGAGCGAGGGCGGCGCGCAGCCCATGCTTGACCCCGAAACCGGCAATTGGATCTGCTTCAACGGCGAGATCTACAATCACCAGCAGTTGCGCGCCCGGTTGCACCACGACGGCGTCGCGACGCGAACTCAATCGGACACCGAAGTGTTGCTCAAGCTCTACGCCCAGCGTGGCGAAGAGATGTTCTCCGACCTTCGCGGCATGTATGCCTTCGCAATCTGGGACGCGCGTCGGCGCGAGTTGCTGCTGGCCCGGGACCCGTTCGGCATCAAGCCTCTGTACGTGGCCGACGACGGCGCCACCATTCGCTTCGCGTCCCAGGTCAAGCCGTTGCTGCAAGCCCCGGTGGACCGGAGGCCCGAACCGGCGGGCCACGCCGGCTTCCTGCTGTGGGGGTCGGTACCCGAGCCATACACCCTGTACCGCGGCATCCGCGCGCTGCCGCCTGGGCACTGGCAGCGCTTCAGCGCCGCGGGCGCCGGACGGCCGGTCCGGTTTGCAAGCATCGTGGATGCGTTGGGTCGCCTGCCCACGGCCTCCGGCGCCCGCACCGACGACGCACTTGATCAGATCGCCGCAGCGGTCAGGGACAGCGTCGCCGCGCACATGGTGGCGGACGTGCCTGTTGGCGTCTTCCTTTCGGCGGGATTGGATTCAACCATGCTCGCGGCCTGTGCGGCGAGTGCCGGCGAGTTGCGCACGCTGACCCTGGGCTTCAACGAGTATGCCGACGGCCCCAACGACGAGGCCGGACTGGCCGACGAGGTCGCCGGCCTGCTCCACGCAAAGCATGCGCTGCATCGGATTTCAGCCCGCGACTTCGAGTGCGACCGGCAGCACCTGATCGACGCGATGGATCAACCCTCGATCGACGGCATCAACGTCTGGTTCGTCTCCAAGGCTGCGGCCGCGCAAGGCCTGAAGGTTGCAATCTCGGGGCTCGGCGGCGACGAGCTGTTCGGCTCTTACCCGAGCTTCCGGCAGGTACCGCGCCTGGTGAGCCTGATGCGGCGCGCACCGGTCGGCGCGCGAACCGGGCTGCTGCTGCGGCATCTGGCCCAACCTTTCGCCTCGGCACTGCCGTCGCCCAAATATGCGGGACTCGCCGAATACGGCCACAGCCTGTCGGGGGCATATCTGTTGCGGCGAGCACTCCACATGCCGTGGGAGCTCGCGCAGCTGATGGACCCGGCCATGGCCAGAGATGGCCTGGAGGAGCTCGCGACTATGAACCGCCTCGATGCCAGTACCGAGGGCCTGGAGAGCGACCGGCTGGCGGTCTCCGCTCTCGAGATGCAGTGGTACATGCGCAACCAGTTGCTGCGCGACGCCGACTGGGCGGGTATGGCGCATTCGCTCGAAATCCGCGTGCCCCTGGTCGATCTGCAACTGCTGCAACACTTCGTGGAACTTCCGGATTTCGATGCGAACAGCGAAAAGCGCACCATCGTCAGGCGCGTCGCGCCCGAATTGCCGGAAGGCGTGCTGAACCGGCCCAAGACCGGCTTTGCGGTGCCGATCCATCAGTGGCTCAATCCGGGCGCGAGCAGCGGCGTCACGCGGCATCGAGACTGGGCGATGACGCTGTATCGACATTTTGCCGCAGCCTGAGGAGACACCAGTGAGGCTGCTTCACGTCATTTCCTCCGCCGATCCCAGCAATGGCGGGCCCATCGAGGGCGTGCGCCAGCGCGGCTTGCGACTGCTGGAGATGGGCCATCAGGTCGAAGTAGCGTGTCTGGATGATCCCAGGGCGCCTCATCTGGAATCCTTTCCGTTACCCGTGCATGCACTCGGGCCGCCGCGCGGCAGCTATCATTTCTCGACGTCGCTCCAGCCATGGCTGCGCGCCCACGCCGGCGGTTATGACGCAGTCATTGTGAACGGTATCTGGCAGTACCACAGCTTTGCCGTTTGGCAGGTCATGCGCGAGCTGAGGCAGCCCTACGTCGTGTTCACGCACGGCATGCTTGATCCGTGGTTCAAGCAGAACTATCCGCTCAAGCATCTGAAGAAGTGCCTCTACTGGCCCTGGGCCGAATACCGGGTTCTGCGCGACGCTGCGGCTGTGCTGTTCACGAGCGAGGATGAGCGGTTGCTTGCGCGCCGCTCGTTTTGGCCCTACCGGGCGCAGGAGGTCGTGGTGTCCTACGGCACGCGATTGCCGCCGCAGGACGGATCCCCGC
This sequence comes from Bradyrhizobium sp. S3.7.6, assembly GCF_054061875.1. NCBI lineage: Bacteria > Pseudomonadati > Pseudomonadota > Alphaproteobacteria > Hyphomicrobiales > Nitrobacteraceae > Bradyrhizobium > Bradyrhizobium sp. S3.7.6. The sequence continues at coordinate 7,110,374 of NZ_JBSSEQ010000001.1, forward strand.
TACGAGAGGCTTTCCTTGCCGCCCATCCCGAGTTGCGCGGCAAGCGGGTGTTGCTCTTTCTCGGGCGGCTGCACGCCAAGAAGGGCTGCGATCTGCTTGTCGAGGCATTCGCCCACGTGGCGGCCGAGGAGCCTCGCCTGCATCTGCTGATGGCCGGGCCGGACCAGACCGGCTGGGTCGCTCAGCTCAAGGCCCGGACCCGCGCCTTGGGCGTGGCCGATCGCATCTCATGGCCCGGCATGTTGCAGGGCGACGCCAAATGGGGCGCGTTCCACAGCAGCGAGGCCTTCGTGCTGCCCTCCCATCAAGAGAACTTCGGCATCTCGGTCGCCGAGGCCCTGGGTTGCGGCCTGTCCGTGCTGATTTCTGACAAGGTCAATATATGGCGCGAGGTTCAAGCGGCCGGCGCAGGTCTAGTCGCCGAAGATTCGCTGCCGGGCACACTCAAAAACCTGCGCGCATGGCTGGCCATGTCTCCGGAAGACCGGGCGGCCATGGGCCGACGGACCCACGACCTGTTCGCGGATCGGTTCAGTGTTGACCGGATGGCGACGGCACTGATCGATGTCGTGCGTGCGGTGCAAGCCTCTCCGCGCTCGTGACGCGAGAACCCGGTATTTGGCGAAGTTCGGACGACCGGATCGAGGTCTGAGTTCGTCGATGACCCCGCCGTAGCATGTCGCGATCTTTCGTCATCTGGAACGTGTGACCCGGACCGCCGCCGCGCCATAACCGGCAGCGACAATGCAGCCTCGCAACAACCTGCGACGCTTGGCCTCGCCGCCGCGATCCGCGTCCTGGCCTGATCTCGGACTGCCGCCCGTGCGGAGCCAGGCTTCTCATCGCCGTATGTTGCACCGATCGACTTAATTCCCGGGATCGCCGTGCCACGCCGCCCCTTGTTACTTGTCGTATCGTTATTACGATAACGTCACACAAGAAATGATATCAGACCTAACAATACGCAGGAGGGCGCACGCCGCTGTCGGTCCTATCCAGGATCGTCTCGGACTCGGCTTCACCCCCAAGACACGCTCCCGCCTGCAGGCGCCACGACCGAACCCGTAACCGGATCGGCGGGCTGGGATTTGTCGCGGCCGGTCGAAGCCCCTTTCGCTTCGACCGAAAATGAGGACGGTCATGCGGGTGTTGGTGATAGGGATAAATTATGCTCCCGATCTGATCGGCGTGGCGAAATACAACACCGAATTCTGCGAGAGTCTCGCCAGTTGGGGTCACGAGGTTCGCGTCGTCACGGCCCCGCCCTATTACCCCGACTGGAGCATCCCACCGGGATATCGTTCGAGATGGTATCGCCATCAACGTCTGAACGATGTGGACGTCATTCGGGCGCCGATCTACGTGCCGAGCCGGCCCTCGGGTCTCAAGCGACTGCTTCACCACACCTCCTTCATGCTTTCGGCAGCCGTTCCCGTTCTGTCGAGCGCGCTCTGGTGGCGCCCCGATATCGTCTTCGTGGTGGCGCCATCCCTGCTTTCCGCGCCCATGGCGGCATTGGCCGCCAGGATGACCGGCGCGTCCTCCTGGGTTCATGTTCAGGACCTCGAAGTCGACGCAGCCTTCGAGGTCGGGCTGCTCCGCAGCGGCGTCACGCGCAAGCTGATGCGTACGGTCGAACGATGGATACTGCGTTCATTCGACCGTGTTTCGACCATCTCGATACAGATGGTACGCCGCCTCGAGCACAAGGGCATCGTGCCTACCAGACTACGCGAGTTCCGGAACTGGATCGATACCAGCATCGTCGTGCCGGGAAGCAATCAAACGCAGCTCCGCTCGGAGCTGCAGCTGGCGCCGACCGATATCGTGGCGCTCTACTCGGGAGCCATGTCGAACAAGCAGGGGCTTGAGCTGATCATCGAAGCCGCCGCAGCATTGAAGGACAGCCAGCCCTCGGTAAAGTTCGTTCTCTGCGGAAATGGCCCGGTCAAACCGGCATTGGTGCAAATGGCTGCCGGTCTGCACAACGTCCGCTTCCTTGATCTCCAGCCGCTCGATCGGGTCTCGGAGCTGCTCAGCACCGCCGACATTCAGCTCTTGCCGCAAAAGGCCGAGATATCCGACCTGGTTCTGCCGTCCAAGCTGGCCGGCATGCTCGCATCCGGCCGACCGCTCATCGCGATGACCGAGCCTGGTACGGGGATCGCGTCCGAGGTGGAAGGTGCTGGCCTCGTCATCGCTCCGGGCGACGCTGGCGCGCTTGCCGCGGCTGTCACGATTCTGGCCGAAGACGAGGCACTGCGGGATCGCCTCGGTGCCGTCGCGCGCGCACGCGCCGAACAGAAATGGGATCGCATCTCGATCATCCGTTCGCTCGAACACGAATTCATGTCCCTTCCGCAACGGACCGCCACACCTGCTCCGCGCACCGCGCCATTGGCGACGCCGGTTCGCTCGATCGAACATGTCACGACGGGCAGCCGCCGCCGGCCAGAGACGTCAGGGTGGCCGCCCTCAAGAGAGCCCTTGCGTCCGCGAGCCAGGGGCGTCGGCTCTGAACACTAGCAAGACTGGACGGGGATCAGTACCGATGACTTCCGCGCTGCCCAAAGGAGAAAGCATCTCCGCTCGGATGGAATCCGTTGAGGGCCATTCAACAGGCTTCGACTACCTCAGGATACTTCTCTCTACGGCCGTCCTCTTCATCCACAGCAAGACGTTTACGCTCGGCGCAGATGTCCAGACCTTCAAGTCGCTGGTTGACTCGACGGTCCGCGTCGGCATGTTTTCCATGGCGCAGCCCCCGATCTACCAGCCAATTCTCTGGGCAGTGGTGCCGGCTTTCTTCGCCCTTAGCGGATTCCTTGTTTCAGGAAGTCTGCATCGTTCAAAGACGACAATCGGCTTTCTGTTGCTGAGAGTGCTGCGTATTATCCCGGCGCTTTGTGTCGAGTCGCTTCTCGCAATGCTGGTGCTCGGTCCGCTCGTGACCAGCTTCACCTTGGCCGCGTATTTCAGTGATCCCCTGTTTCGGGCATATCCTCTCAATATCATCGGCGATATCCAATATTATCTGCCTGGTGTCTTTCTCAACAACCCTGTGCCGCGGGTCGTGAATCTGCAGCTCTGGACCATTCCGGCGGAGATGTACTGCTACGCAATCCTCGCTACCCTGCTCGTCCTGCAGCTCGCACACCTGCGCCGGACCGTTCCGCTCGTCACCGTGGCGACGTTCATCTGCTTGCTGGGAATGCAGGCACTGGGAATTCATGCGCCGGCGGACTGGTCTGCAGGCGACGGGAGAGTGCAGATCGAGACTCTCGTCCTCGCGTTCTTGATCGGCGTGTCCTTGTTCGAGCTCAAGGACAAGGTTCCGCTGCGAGCTGACCTTTTCGCTCTTTCGGTCGTGCTTTCCTACGCCCTGCTCTGGGGAGGAGCGCTGCAATATCTGGCGATGATCCCGATCGCCTACGCCACCGTCTTCGTCGGACTTTCCAACTTCCGCGAGACGTTCGTCAATCGGACGGGCGACTATTCCTACGGAGTGTACCTGTATGGACTACCGGTACAGCAGCTCCTCGTCTACCTCTTTCCTGAGAACCGGAACTGGCTGCTCAGCTTTGCCATGGCTTATGTCCTCAGCCTGGTGTTCGCGGCGCTGTCCTGGCATCTCGTCGAATCGAAGGTCCTGGCGAAGAAGAGGGTTATCGTCGCTGCTGCCGAAAATTTCCTGAGGCCTTTGTCATTCCGGTTGCCATGGGGGCCTGCAGCCAAGCCAGTCTCCGCTCCCCCCATCGCGATGGTGCCGAAACCGGCCGACTTGAGCTGATATCACAGGACTACAAGATCGGGGCTCGGCCGTCCAGGCTCGTCCCTCAGGGACGCAGATAGCGATATCCGACATAGAGCCCAACCAGATTCAAGACGACCTCTCCCGCCACGAAAGCATAGACACCAAGCATCGAAACCAGCAAGTAACTGACCAGCATTCCCGCCGCCGAGCCGATCGCCAGAGCTCCGGCGGCGAGGCCATACGCGCCCGTCGCAGCCAGGGCTTGCATCATCATCAGCAACAGCGACATCGTGAATATCGTCGGCGCGAAGCCGGCGATGACAATCGCAGCCCGGTGCAAGCCAAAATCCGGCACCTGCGCAGCGATGCCGGCGACGACTGTAACCCCGACTGCAAACGTCGCCGCGCAATAGAGCGCCATTCTCTGCGCCCCGAGCATATTGCCGAGGCTCTGCTTTCCGGCTGCCGACAGTTTCTCGACGAGGCTTGGGAATTCCACCCTCAGCACGAACCCTACGATCTGGGTCGATGCCGTCACGATCTGCTTGGCGTACACGAAAAGGGCGGTCGTCTCGGCGCTGAGATAGACCGTGTTCAATACCAACTGAACGCGCATGTTGACCTGCCCCGGCAAGATCTGGAACGACAGGGCACAGCCGTCCGTCAGTGCCCTTGTCAGGCCCGCACGTGTCACCCTGTGAAATCGCGGGTACCAGCCCTTGCGCGCCAGCGTCGTCCATTGCGCGATCAACGTCACGAGATAGCCTATGGAAAAGGCGCCGCCCAGGATCGCGCCTGCTGCGGCAGCCGACTTGTGGGCCGCCAAGGCGAGGCCGGCGGCGGTGGCCAGGTAAGCCACCGATCCCGTGATTCCGCTGATGCCACTAAGTCTCAGGCCGTCGAGCAGACCAACCCCGTTGACGGCCCACAGCAGCAATCCGGGGAGCGCAAGGGCGACGTACCATCGCGAAAACTCGTCAGACGAGAGTCGCCAGACATACAGGGCTGCAGCGACACCGACGATCAAGCCCACCGTGATCCTTATCGCGCTCGTCTCGCAGAATATCCGCCATACCTCGCCGCTTGCCTCTCGACCGCTCGGCAAGCGGGCGACTGCCCGGGCGAGTGTCGTACTCGCACCGGCATCAACGAGGACGATGCCCAGAATGGCAAAGGAATAATGCGTGCCGAATGCGGCGAGAAGTTCGTACTCGCCTGCGGCTACGAGTACGGTCTGGACGATGAATATCGCCCCTTGACCGAGGCCGAACCCGGCGACCAGCAGCCCGATGTTGGCAATCTGCCTCCATTGGCCATGGACGGCTCTGACCCACCCGGCGGCGCGCATTTGTGCAAGCCGGTATCGAGACGCCGCAGGGCTCCGCGTTCCATCCGAGGCGTTGGAGCTCGCGACACTTGTTTCAAGCATGATGTTTTCCGGGGCGGGCGTCGTTACCTGAACCTACGGCTGGCAGCGCCGATGTAGACCAATGTTACACTAATTGATACCTCGCATAACCGGTCCGACGACAGCTCGCGGATCATCGCATAGCTCGCCGCTAACTTCGCCGATGTCACAGTCTTGTGCAATTCGGAACGTAAGGAGTGGGGTCGGGTCAAGCAGAGCGGGAGTTCGTCCCGGCCATCGGGCCTTTGAGGCAGTGTGCGGTTCGAGCGATGCGTGACGAGCGACGGATATTGGATCGGGCGCTGTCCTTGCATGACAAGGGGGACATCGCGGCCGCCGCCAAACTGTATCGACGCATCATCGATGCCAATCCCAATAATCTTCACGCCGTGCACTTCCTGGGCGTGGCCGAGGCAGCGGCGGGAAATATTGATCGCGCAAAACTGCTGATGACACGGTCGTTGCAGTCAAAGCCGGTCAACGTGGAGTTCATTGAGAATTACGCGGCCGTGCTCCACCGGGCCGGCGAGCATGACGAGTTGGTCCGGCTGTGCCAGCACGGACTACAATTCGCGCCGACCAGCCTGGGACTTCTGCATGGAAGCGCAGCTGGGCTGTTGGCACTGAGCCGCCATTCGGAAGCCATCGAACATCTGACACGCCTGTTGATACATCACCCCGGGCATTTTCCGGCCCACTTCATGCTGGGTTCGGCGCTGGCGAAGTCGCGCCAATATGAACTGGCACTCGCTTCGTATGACCAGGCATTGCAGTTGAACCCACAGCTCGCGGAGGCGCATCTCGATAAGGGAACGATCCACTTCGCGACCTGCCGTTACAACGACGCGCTCTCGGCCTATGACAACGCCCTCACGCTGCGGCCCGATCTTGCGGCAGCGGCACTCGGCCGCTGCTACGCCCTGATCCAGCTGGGCCGGCGGCGACGAAGCTCTGGCTGCCGCGGACCACACATTGAAGCTGCAACCCGACCTCCCCGAAGCATGGGCTGGCCGCGGCAACGCGCTCCTCGATCTCGGTCGCCTCGAGGACGCTGCGGCAGCGTACGACCGTGCGCTCACCATCGGGCCGTACCTCGCGTCGGCCTGGTCCGGACACGGCAATATTCTCCTTCGATCAGGCCGTCAGCGCGATGCGGAGGTCGCGTTCGATCGCGCCATCGCTGCGGATGCCGCTTTCGCCGAGGCCTGGCTCGGGCGCGGGACTGTGTTGCTGTCCCTTGGCCGTCACCACGATGCGGCGGCGGCTCTCGACCGCGCCACAGTCCTGAATCCCGGCCTGGTGAGCGCCTGGCTGGCGAAGGGCCAGGTCGCCTATCTCGAGAAGCGTTATGACGACGCGTTGGTCGCCTGGAACAGGGCTCTCGACCTCAATCCGGATCAGTCCGCCGTGGCCGCCGCCTGTTTGCGCGTCAAGTTGCATCAATGCGATTGGACGGATTTCGAGAGTGGTTGTGCCTCGGTCAGGTCATCGGTCCGAAGCGGGAAGCTCGTCTCACCGTTCATGTTCGTCGCGATTCCGTCCACATCGGCCGAGCAGCTTCAATGCGCGCGCACGTGGGCCGAGAACAACTTTCGTCTCCAGAGTTCGCCGGTCTGGCGCGGCGAGCGCTACACTCACGACCGCATCCGCATCGGCTATCTCTCGGCGGATTTTCATCAGCACGCGACCTCGCAACTGATGGCGGGCGTCTTCGAACATCACGACAGGACGCGCTTTGAAATCACCGCCATCTCGATCGGCCCAAACGACGGCTCGGACATGCGCCGGCGGATCGAAGCCGCGTTCGAGCGCTTTGTCGACGCCAAACCGCAAAGTGACACTCAAATCGCCGAGCTTGTCAGGGCTCTGGAAGTCGACATCCTCGTCGATTTGAAAGGATATACCCAGGACGCGCGCACCGGCATCTTGGCCATGCGTCCCGCGCCCCGATCCAGGTCAACTATCTCGGCTTTCCCGGCACCATCGGTGCAGGCTTCATCGACTACATCGTCGCAGACCGAAACGTCATTCCCGAGCACGATTACGATTGCTACGTGGAGAAAATCGCCTGGCTTCCCGAAAGCTATCAGGCAAACGATCGCGACCGTGCAATTGCGGATCTGATGCCTGTCCGCGCCGAGCACGGCCTTCCGGATGACGCTTTCGTCTTCTGCTGCTTCAACGACAACTACAAGATCACGCCCGACGTTTTCTCATCCTGGATGCGGATTCTCGCCGCGGTGGAGAACAGCGTGTTGTGGCTGTTCGAGGACAATCCAACGGCTGCGGACAATTTGCGTCGAGAGGCGCAGGCAAGGGGCGTGGCGCCGCGTCGTCTGGTTTTCGCCCAACGGCTCCCCACCTCCGCGCACCTGGCGCGGCATCGTTGCGCGGACCTTTTCCTCGATACAGTTCCGTACGGCGCTCATACGACCGCCAGCGATGCGCTCTGGACCGGACTTCCGGTCGTGACCTGCCTCGGCGAAACATTCGCGGCGCGTGTCGGGGCGAGCTTGCTCAATGCGATCCGCCTGCCCGAACTGATCACGACGACGCCGGCGGCCTACGAACAATTGGCGATCGAACTGGCGAACGATCCCGCCAGGCTCGCGGCGCTGAGAGCGAAGCTGGCCCGCGATCGACTGACGACACCTTTGTACGACACGGAGCAATACACGCGTGATCTGGAGACGGCATACGCGGCCATGATGGAGCGGCACATGGCGGGATTGCCGCCGGACCACGTCCGGGTGCCGGGAACCACCGTCTGACAAGCGCACCCGCAAGAGGGACGATTTCCTTGAACCTGCCAGCATCTTTCGTCGATCGATCGACGACCAACCCGGGCAAGCACCGATTGACCGCTGGTGCTGCCGCAATTTTCCGCGCACGCAGCGTTTCGACGATTGCAGTTATCGGGACTTTCTGGGCGTGGTGCGGCCTCCTTTCCTTCCCCATGATTGACCTGAACCCGGACTTCGCGGACGTTCCAACTTCGTTTGCCCTGGGCGGCACGGTTCTGATCGGACAGATTACCGGAATCGCGCTGTTCATCACGACGGTGTCCTTGATGCACGCTTCGCGGGCGTTCGCCAGCCTGGGGCGATTGAGCCTCGCCCAGGTCGCGATCATTGGCATCATCTACCTGTCTGTTGTCCTACAATTGCACGATGACGAGGCGGCGACGTTCGTTGGCGTTTTTTACACCATTCTGCTCATGCTGACTGCTTTGATGCTGTCTGTCGTATGGACGCTGCCACCGGACGACATCGAAACCTGCATGAAGGTGGCATCCATCATATTTTGTCTGTTCGGCATCTCCGCGCTGGCCGTCCTGGGATTACCGCAAGGCCGCAATGTCGGGGGTATTCAACCAAATCTTTTTTCCGCACCGTTACTCGCAGGCTTCATTCTGTCGCAGTTTCACGCTGGGAAAACGGGTATCGTCGTCAGAATCCTGTGCTTCTCGATGGCCGCTCTCGTCAGCTCGCGATACGCCTTGATCGGCTGCATTTCCGCGCTTGTCGTGCATGACTTGACCTTCAATTCCCTGCGCCCGTGGAAGGTTGCCGCGGCGATCGTTGCGTTGCTGTTGTGCATATTCCTTTGGCCGCAGATTGCCACCTTTCTCGCGCTTGACGATTCAAGTCGAGATCTGTCTTCAGGATTCACAGGAAGGGATGAATACTGGTACGCGGCCCTGGCGACGATCATGGATCATCCGCTCGGCATCGGATTCAAGCGCGCATCAGCCTTTGAGGCCGGGCACAATGGCTACCTGAAGACGCTGGTGGAATTCGGAATCGTCGGGGGCGGATTGATAATCCTCTTTGTCGGCTGCGTCATTGCCGCTGCACGCGCCGAAGCAGTGCGATCAACGGGGAAGGATCGGCAGCAACGCCGCTTTGCCTGTGCCCGCTTGGGCGGATTGGTCGCCCTGGCGTTTGGGGCCTTCTTCCAACCCCAGTTGTTCAGTCTCGGCGACGCGTTCGGGGTCTCGCTCCTGTTGCTGCTGTTCAAACCCGAAATGAAGCCGGTATCCGGTCGCGCAGCAATTGCGTGAGCGCAGACCGCGCAACGATCGCGAGCTGATTTCGCCTCCACCCGAGGTCGCTTCGTTCACTTCGCGTTCTGTCGCTGCGCCGAGATGCCGAGGACCAGGCGCAACTTGCTGTTGTCGGCGCTGCCCGAGGCGGTCTGGACGACCAGACCATCGATGAACAGAAAGGGCATGCCGGCCTCCAGGTCATAGAGGAGCGGCTGAAGAGATGCTGAAGCGAGCTCGATGTTGAACGTCGCCGAGACGAAGCCGGATTTGGCGAGCGGTCCCTGGACATCGACCTGCGACGACAGCGTGTTGCCGTTCACCCGCTTGGTCGCCGCGAGCACCCGCTGGAGCAGCACGGCGCTTGCGACCGAGGCCGTCTGTCCTTCGAGGAACGCCGAGCCCGTGGGAACGCTGATATCGGCCCGGACGGCGGGCGGCGGCGTAGCACGCCGAGCCTCGAGCGTCTGAAGGATCTCCGCGGCTGACGCCGCAGCATCGCGGCTACCCAGGATCTCGATCACGGTCTGCACTGTCGTGAACGCGAACAACACCACCAGCGCCACATAGGCCGCGACCGCGGCGACCGGTAAGCGCGTGAGATATCCTTCGAACTTCTGCATGCTGATCATGTGCCCGGCCCGAATTGCGGCTTGATCCTGGTCTCGATGTGGAAGCGCTCGCCCGCCTCGTTGGCGGCGCGCGTCGTCGGTGCGAAGAAGGCTGCGCTGGCGAAATGCGGCGACTGCTCCAGGATCTGGATCAGCGACGGGGCGTCGCTGGTCAGACCCGTGATCTGGAGCTTGTCGCCCTCGATCCTCAGCTCGGTCGCATAGGTGTGGTCGGGCAAGAGGCCGGACAGCTCTTCCAGCACCATCACGGCCGACGGCATCGTCTGCTTGCGGCGCGCCAGGATTTCGAGGGGCGAGCTGCCCTGGCCGCCCTGCCCGCCGCGCGCGAGCGCGCGGCGTTCGGCGATCCGGCGCTGGGTCTGCTGCAGCTGGGCATCGTAGGAATCGGTGGCGACCCCGCCGAGCCCGACCGACAGCATCGCCAGCACGCCGGTCGTCGCGAGGACTGCGATCAGCGCAAAGCGGAGCCGGCTCGAGCCGGTTTGCCCGCCGACGCGTTGACGATAGACGGCGACCTGCTCCATCCCGGGCGCCGAGGTCGATATCTCGACGGCGGCCGCGCCTGCATCGAGGAGAGCTTGCGACAACGACGTCACCGCCGCGCGCGCCGTCGCCACCACCGTCAACTCGACATGGTCGTCGGCGATCGCCTGCGGCGGCGTCCAGTGAAACACCGCTTCCGCCGGGCTCCAGGGTGTCAGCCGATCGATCTGGGCACGAATGATGCCGTCGAGAAACTCCACTGCACGTCCCGGTAGCTCCAGCGGACGAAATACGAAGCGCGATGGCTGAAGTGCGAGGTCGACCATCGCACCCTTCATCGCCGCGGACCATTCGTCCGACAGCGGCTCGGTGATAACGCCATCGACGATGTCGATGCGACCGGGCGGCAGGTCTGCGTCCTTGCTCGTCGTCGAGGCAAGGCGCAGCGTCAGAGCGCCCTCCTCGTCCTCGCTGATCGCGATCTGCCGCGCACCGCGCGTTCGTTCGAGCCGCGCGCTCACCGTGCGTGCAACGCTGTCGATCCACAGCGACAGCGCGGCTGCGATTTGACTGGGAATACTCATCGACTCTCCCGCGGCCTTGGCCGCCCTCCTCGATCCGGATCAACTTCGTCGGTCCATGCCAGTACGCGGAAGGCCTCCTTCTCGCCCGGTCCCGGAATCCGGATTACCGCCTCGGGCGTTCTTTGCCGGCCGTCCCGTAGCGTGATCCGTATGCGCACCCGATAGGCGTCGCTCGCCGATATCGTGGCACCCGGCTGCCGCCCGCCGAGCGCGCCGATGACGAACTCTGGATTGTCGGGCGGCAGGTCCGCGCGCTGATTGAGGAAGGCGTCGAGCCTGGCCGTCGTCATGTCCGGCAGTGCCGCGATCACTTCCGGCGCAGCATCGAGCACGTTGACCTCCGCCATACCGCTGTAGACGGTCACGAAAGGCATCGCATGCTCGACCAGCTCGACCGGCAGGCCGAGCACCAGCCACAGCTCATCGGCGCTGGCGAATGGCGCTTGCCGCGGCACGTAAGTGAGGTCCGCCGCAGCATAGGCCGCCGGCTCCGTATCCCGCCCGTCCGGTCTCGGCGTGCGCCGCCAGGCGACGACGCGCGCGGCATATTCGTCGGCTGCTTCCGCCGGCGCGCCGAGCGCCCTGAACAGTCCCGCGATCATCGCACGCGGCGCCATGTTGAGATTGATCCGTGCCGATTCCGACATGTACTCGACGCGTACGGAGGCATCGGCCAGGCGGAAGCCGAAGCCGCCATGGGTCGGACGCCGCATCGTCGCAGGCGCCGACAATTGGTAGGCGGCGAGCTCGACACCGGCCGAACCCAGCATCTCCCATTGCGTCGCGGCGTCCAGCGCCGAGAGCGCATTGGCCGATTGTGCGATGTAGACCGAAGCGACAGTCGCAAGCGCGGCCAATCCCGCAAGCAGCCACAGGGTGGCGACGACGATGAACCCGTCCTGCGCTGCAAGCCTGCGTCTCAGTCGAGCGGACGGACTGGTCATTGCGTCGGCCCGTTACCGGATTGCGTCTGCGTCGCCTCCTGCTCGGTCGACGGATCCGGCCGCGGCGCGCTTGTCTCGACATGGATCCGGGCGGCGCTCGAAATCACGGTTCCGCGCTCGACATCCCTGATGTCGAAGCGGACCGACATCGGCAGCTCGCCGGAGTTGAGCCAGCGGCTGCCCCATTTGCCGTCAAGGCCGGCATAGGCGAAGCTGATGCGATATGGCAGCCGCAGCAGCACGACGGGATCGACGAACGGAATCTGGTCTGCCCTGGGATCTCCCGCCTTCAGCAGCACGAACGGCGCGCGCGTGCGCACCAGTGCCGGACCGTTTCTGTCGTTGATCTCGGAGATCCGCACGATCTCCAGACCCGGCCGACCATTCGGGCCGAGCACGGAGCGAACGAACATCACGGCCTGCTCCCCGCCGCGAAACAACGGCAGATTGTCCGACCGCGTCACGTAGTCGGCCGCCGCCAGATCGGCCGTGAGCCGGTCGAGAGCGACCGCGACCTGCTCGTTGCGCTGGGCACGGATGATGCCGCGATTCCAGCTCGGCAGCCATTGCCCGGTGACCGAAGCCAGCGCGCCCATGATCAGGCCCATCAGTGCCAGCGCAACCAGGGCTTCGAACAGCGTGAAGCCGTCTTCGGCGCGCCATTGCCGGGCGTCGGTCATCAGCTCCCGCCCCTGCTCTGCAAGCGGATCGTTTCGAACGACACGATCGCTCCGCCCGGCGCCTGCACGCGCAATTCGACACGCTGCGGAACGAACCGCGACTCCGGCACGAAAGGCACATCGTCGAGGAATGGCGTCAAGCGCATCTGCCAACGGTGGCCGGCGACCCGTCCGCGCAGATCATCAAGCATCGGCGCTCCGGCGCGCGGCAAGGTGGACACCACCACGCGCGCCGCATTGACGAGGGCGGCATGCTGCTCGAGCTTCCAGGCGCCGCGCGAATTGGTCGCGACCAACGTTCCGATCGCAGCGAGCACGATCGTCACCAGTGCGAGCGCCACGACGGCCTCGATCATGGTGAAGCCGGCTTCGCGCCGGCGGCTAGAGGACTTCCTGCGCGACAATGTCCACGCCTCCCGTCAGCCAATTCACGCGCACCTCGATGGCGTTGCCGAGACGTGTCAGGCGGATCGTGCCGCCGCATGACATGCCGCTGGCGAAAAAACTGATGGTCGAGAACGCCGGCCGGCCGTTGCAGCGTTGCGGCAGCAGCGCGTCGAACACCACGTCCTGCGGCACCTGGATGATCCAGGGGCCCGAACCCGACCTCACGGTACGTGCCCGCGCGTCCACAACGGCGCTGACCGCGCCGTAGCGCGACAGCGCGGCATTGCGGTCGGCCTTGAGCAGGGCCGCAACCTCGATCGCATAAGCCTCGAGCCGCGGCCGCGAGGTCTGCGACGGAAAGCGCGGCAGCAGCACGGCCGCGAGCATAGCGACGATGGCCAGCACGCAGACCATTTCGAGCAGCGTGAAGCCGGCCTCGCCCGTATCAGTTCGCTCCGGAGACGAGATCGGCCGACGTTCCCGTTCCACCCTCCTGCCCGTCGGAGCCGAGCGAGCGAATTTCGTAGGGCGCGCGTTCCGCCGGCTGCTTGTAGACATAAGGATTGCCCCATGGGTCGTTGGGAACGTTGCCGCCCTTTAAATACGGGCCATTCCAGGACGCCACGCCGCTCACGGCATGAGCGAGGGCGCCGAGTCCTTCCGAGCTGGTCGGGAAGCGGCCGGCGTCGAGGTAGAACAGGTCGAGCGCGCTGCTGAAACTCTGGATCTGTATCTTGGCCGCCTTGACGCGGGATTCGCTGAGATAGTTCAGCACCCGCGGGCCGACCAGCGCCATGATCATGCCGATGATGGTGATGACGACCAGCATCTCCACCAGCGTAAAGCCTTCCTCGCCGCGACGCCGGCGCCGCCGCCTCGGCGCAGGGAACAGCGCCTTCCTAGACACGCGGATCATGCGAAACCCTCCCCTTCTCAACCGACAACTTGCGTCACTGACAACAGCGCCGTCATGACCGACACGATCAGGCCGCCGACCACGACGCTGATGAGGATGATCGCGGCAGGCCCGATGATGGCGACGACGCGATCGAGCTGCCGTTGCAGCTTTTCCTCGTAGAACTCCGCGACCCGGCCCGACAGCGTCGGCAACTGCCCGGTCTCCTCGCCGAGCCGCAGCATCCGCACCGCGACGGGCGGCAGCACGGCCGAAGCAGCCAGCGCCTCGGCGAGCCTGCCGCCATGGCGCACGCGGTCGGCCATCGCCGCCCAGGCCTGCACGTTGCCGGTCGCATTCATGATGTCGATCAGGATGCGAAGCGTCGCCGTCAGCGTCACGCCGCTGCCGAGCAGAATACCGAGATTGCGCGAGAACAGCGCGGCGCGGTGGAATTCGACCACGGTCGAGATGACAGGCAGCCGCGCGATCTGCGTGACGATGCTGGCGCGGACCGATGGCCTGCGCCACGCCAGCCAGCCGCCGATGACGGCGATGGCAACCACGGCGCCGACCTCGAAGCCGTGACCGCGCAGGATGTCCGACAGCGTCAGGAACACCTCGATGACGGGATCGGTCTTGGCGTTGAAGTCGCGCAACACCGCCGAAAACTGCGGAAGCACGAACGTGACGAAGAAGATCAGCACGCCACCGGCCGCGAGCAGCACGAAGGCAGGATATTGCAGGGCGCCGGTCACCTTGCGGCGCAGAGCCTCCGCGCGCGTGCGCTCGGTCCCGATCGTCTCCAGAATGTGGTCCAGCGTGCCCGACATCTCGCCGACTCTGACCAGGGCGACATACATGGGCGGAAACAGCGTCGGCTCGCGCGCAAGCGCTTCGGCAAAGCTCTCGCCGGACATGATCGCGGTCTTGATGGTATTGACGACCGGACGAAGCCGGCTGACGTCCATATCGCCTGCGAGCAGTTCGAGCGCATCATTCAACCGGGCACCGGCCTTCAGGAGCAGAGCAAGGTCGCGCGTGAAGATCGTGACATCCGCGGGCCCCGGCTTCGACAACGTCAACGACGCCAGCGAGAGCGACCAGCCCTTGGCTTCCTCCGCGGGCCCGGCATCGATCGCGACTAGGCCGAGATATTCGATGCGTTGGGACACTTCGGCGAGGTTGGCCGCCGTGATCGAGCCGGAGACCACCTCTCCCTTCTGCGTCAGCGCACGATAGCGAAAATTCGGCATCTCGTCACCGCACGGTGGTCACGCGCAGGATCTCCGCCGCCGAGGTCATGCCCGACAGGCATTTGGCGAGGCCATCCTCGATCATGGTCGTCATGCCGTTGCGGATGGCCACCTTGTCGATGGATTCCCAGTCGGACTGTTCCTCGACCAGCGCGCGGACTTCCTCGTTCATCTCGAGCACCTCGAACACACCGATACGGCCGCGATAGCCGACATTGCCGCAGCGCTCGCAGCCGACGGGTTCGAAGATGACATTGCCGACGGACAGACCGACCGCCGTGTAGCGCGGATCGGCCTCGACGTCGGCATGGGTCAGCGGCCGGCTGCTCTTGCAGCGGTCACAGAGCTGCCGGACCAGGCGCTGCGCGATCACCGCGCGCAAGGTCGAGCGCAGCAGGAACGCCTCGACGCCGAGATCAAGCAGGCGCGGCACGGCGGCCGCCGCCGTCTCGGTGTGCAGCGTGGTCAGCACGAGATGGCCGGTGAGCGCTGCGTGGATCGCGACATGAGCGGTCTCGGAGTCGCGGACTTCGCCGACCATGATGACGTCGGGGTCCTGGCGCACGAAGGAGCGCAGCGCGGTGGCGAAGGTCAGGCCGATCGAGGGCTTGGCCTGCGACTGGGAGATGCCGGGGATCTCGTATTCGACGGGATCCTCGATGGTCAGGATTTTTCGGGTCGGCTCGTTGAGCAGCGACAGCACCGTCGCGAGCGTCGTGGTCTTGCCGCTGCCGGTCGGGCCGGTGACGATGATCATGCCGTGCGGCAGTGCCAGCATGCGCCGCAATTTGCCCTGGTCGCCGGCCAGGAAGCCGAGCTTGTCGATCGACAGCAAAGCGCGGTCCCGCGGCAGCAGGCGGATGACGGCGGACTCGCCATGCTGCGTCGGCATGATCGCGACGCGCACGTCGATTTCCGAACGCGCCGCCCGCACCCGCGCGCCGCCGTCCTGCGGCAACCGGCGCTCGGCGATGTTCAGTCCCGCCAGGATCTTGATGCGCGAGATCACCGCCGCCGGGGGCACGCCGTTCGGTGTCGCGACATTGCGCAACAGCCCATCGACGCGCATCCGTATCACCAGCGAGGTGCGGCCGGGCTCGATATGGATATCGCTGGCGCGCAGCTCGACGGCGGTCTCGAACATGTCGTTGACGGCGCGAACGACCGGCGCGCCGCTGGCAAGGTCGCGCAGATTGTCGATGTCGTCATCCTGCGCCGTGGCATTGACGGCGGTCTCGGCGCTCGCGCTCTCCTCCTCGCCGAGACGCTGGTCGAGCACGGTGGCGATGTCCTCGAACGAGGCAACCTTGATGGTCGGCCCCGTGCCAAGCACGATTGCGGCCGCCTGTATGGAGGCCCGGTCCGTGGGGTCGGCCAGTACAAGTACCGGCGATCCGCCAGTGGGCTGGCACGGGAACACCGCCATTTCGCGCAGGAACCGGCGCGAAAACTGTTGCGCGCGGGATTCCGTCGCCATCATCTCCTGAAGCGTGACGCGCGGAAGCTCGAAGAACAGCGACACCTCATCGGCGAATTCGCTCGCCGACAATTCACTCATTTCCCACAGCTTACGCAGACCACCTTCGGCAGGGCGGGACCCATTCAGCCTGCCGAGTTTGTCCGCGTCCGGTTTCAGGCCAACCTTCTGGCTGAAACGAGCTACGAACTCGTGCGCATTCGGGGAAGCCATGGACGTCTACCGCAGTCACTCTGATGGCCGCAGAGCGGCGAGCGGGCCGTTTACCTTAGTTTTCCGATTGGAAATGTGACGGCATGATCGAGCGCAATATCGTCCCCGGCCAGTCACAACATGATCGAACAGAACGTCCTTGATGTCTCTGCCCAATTTCCCGTCGCATCACATTCTCACAACAAGCTCGCGTGACGGGCGCAAGGCTAACAGAATTCGTAACACACGACTGTCATACGAGAGGGTTAAGCAAGCCGCATTCGGCCCGCCCCGCCTCGACGGGAACAACAGCGGGCGGCGCGTGAGTGAGGCAGTCCAGTGAGCCGAGCAACATTCCGGATCGGCTTGGTTGTCCAATGCGCTGCCATCTGCGTATTGCTCGGATCGTGCAACACGGTGAGCGGCATCGCCGATGCCGACACCAAGGATCCGGATGTCTTCGACAAGGTCCGCTCGGTTGACCTGTTGCCGCGCTATCCGAACCAGTTGCCGCAGCGCGAACTCTCGACCGGCCCCCGCGCCAAGACCGCGATCTACGCGGCGGTTGCCAGCGACGATGCGCCAACCGCCACCTCGTCGCAGCAAGCGGCGGTCAGCACCGACCGGTTCGAGCTCAATTTCGACAATTCGCCGGTCGCATCCGTCGCCAAGATCGTGCTCGGCGACATCCTCGGCGTCGGCTACGTCATCGATCCGCGCGTCCAGGGCAATGTCAGCCTCTCCTCGGGCCGCCCGATCCCCAAATCCGACGTCGTCTTCGCGCTCGAAAACGCGCTGCGGATCGGCGGCGTCGCGCTGGTGCGCGACGATACCGGCTACCGGCTGATGCCGCAGGGCGACGCGGTCGGCGTCGGCGGTGCGGACGCCTCCGATCGCATGACACCCGGCTACGGCATAACGATCGTGCCGCTGCAATATGTCTCGGCGCAGACCGTCATCAAGCTGGTCGACAGTTTTGCCACCAAGCAGGGCATGATCCGCGCCGACACCAGCCGCAACCTGATCCTGATCCAGGGCTCCGGCAGCGAGCGCCGCAACGCGGTCGATCTCGTGCTGAGCTTCGATGCGGACTTCTTGAAGGGACAGTCGGTCGGTATCTTCCCGGTGCAGAACAGCAATCCGGGACCGATCATCGCCGAGCTCGAGAAAATCGTCGATTCCGGCGAAGGCGGCATGACGCAGAACGTGATCAAATTCCAGTCGATCGCCCGGATGAACGCGGTGCTCGCGGTGACGCGGAAGCCGGAGCTGTTGAACCGTGTCGAAACCTGGATCCGCCGCCTCGACACCACCAATACAGGCCGCTCGGCGGTCCACGTCTACCGCGTGAAGTTCGGCGACGCCCGGCAGATCGCGCGGGTGCTCAACGACGTCTTCGGTTCGAGCAGCTCTTCCGGCTCGTCCGCCTCTCAGCTCGACAGCCCGGGTGGACAGGTCGCACCAGGATCCGGCCTCGCCTCGAGCTCGAGCCGCGGCTCTGCGCTCAGCCGCCTGTCGGCCTCGCCCAATCAGTCAAGCAGCGGCTTTGGCTCGAATTCAGGCGGACGCGCCGCAAGCGCGGGTGCTTCCGACGCGTCTACCGGCAATCAGGCCGCCTACGGTTCATCATCCGCTTCGCAGGGCGGCGGCAGCCTGTTCGACAACTCCTCCACAGGACAGAATTCAGGCCGCGGCGGCGCAGGTCCCGGCAACGTTCTCGACGGTGTCCGCATCACTGCCGACAGCGTCAATAACACGCTGTTGATCTATGCGAGCCAGGAACAGTACCGGATCATCGAGCAGACCATCAAGGAGATCGACCAACCGCAGCTCCAGGTCGCCATCGACGCCACCATCGCCGAGGTGACGCTGACCGACGATCTCCAATACGGCATCCAGTCCTACATCATGAGCCGCGATGTCGGCCTGAAGCCCAACACCGGCTCGGTGGGCTTTAACGGCGCAACGTCGGTCGCCGCGGCGGCAGCCGATGTCGTGCTCCAGCGCGCCATCCCCGGCTTCAACTTCCTGGTCGGCTCGGCGCAGACGCCGCGCGCCGTGCTCAACGCGCTGCATGCGATCACCGACGTCAAGGTGCTGTCGAACCCGTCCGTGGTCGTGATCGACAACCAGGTCGCGACCCTCCAGGTCGGCGACGAGATCCCGATCCAGACCGGAAGCGCAACCGTGCTGACCGGCAACAACACCATCGCCAACACGACCGACTATCGCAGCACCGGCATCATCCTGCGCGTGGTGCCGCGGATCAATGCCAACGGCAATGTCAGGCTCGATGTCGAGCAGGAGATCTCCAATCCGGTCAGCAACTCGTCGTCAGGATCGTCCTCGACGTCGACCAACTCGCTGACGCCGACGGTGTCGACCCGCAAGGTGCGCAGCTCGGTCGCGGTCGCGAGCGGACAGACGGTCCTGCTGGCGGGCCTGATCAGCGACACCCAGACCAAGAGCCGCGCGGGCATTCCGGGCCTCGACCAGATTCCCGGCCTCGGCGAAGCCGTGTTCGGGCAGACGGACAAGCAGGTCAAGCGCACCGAGCTTATCATCTTCATCCGGCCGCAGATCATCCGCGACGGCGCCGATGCTCATTTCGTTGCCGAGGAGCTGCGCACCAAGCTGCGCGGTACGATCAACGCGATCGGGCCGAGGCCCGCGCCGACGACCTACCGCTGAGCCAGTACAAATTGCCCGAGGAGCGGTTCACATGATCAGGTCCAGCAGACTCTT
The DNA here is from genome assembly GCF_054061875.1 of Bradyrhizobium sp. S3.7.6. NCBI lineage: Bacteria > Pseudomonadati > Pseudomonadota > Alphaproteobacteria > Hyphomicrobiales > Nitrobacteraceae > Bradyrhizobium > Bradyrhizobium sp. S3.7.6. The sequence goes on from NZ_JBSSEQ010000001.1 coordinate 7,129,856, forward strand.
GATTGCCGCCATCGTGCTGGGACTTGCCTCGACAAGCATCGCCCACGCAAATTCCCTCGGCGCCGGAACCGGCGCCTTCAACCGCGGCGACTACAATACCGCTGCCCGTCTGCTGTTGCCGCAGGCCGAGCGCGGCAATGCCCGCGCGCAAGGGATGGTCGGCTTCATGTACGCGACGGGACAAGGCCTGCCGCAGGCCTATGACGCCGCCGGCTACTGGTACAGGCTGGCCGCCGAGCAAGGCGACACCACGTCGCAATATCTGCTCGGCCTCGCCTACGACAAGGGCCAGGGCGTGCCGCAGGACGACGTCGCCGCCTACAAATGGCTGAACCTCGCGGCTGCGCATGCACCGAGGAAAACCCGCGAGAATTTTGCAAAGCTGCGCAATGCCGTCGCCTCGAAGATGAGCCGCGGCCAGATCGCGGCCGGCCAATGGCACGCGCTGCGCTGGCCCGAGGAGTCGCCGTTCTGATCGACGGCGCGGGCCGCAAGCTGCGGGGAACGCCGTCATATCATGATGTGACGGCGTAACGCCGGTCTTAACGGAAATCATACCATCACCGCCGCCGTCCCAGCCGACATCGCGCGGATCGGTACAATTTGAAGCAATCGCTTAGCCGGATCGCGAGCTGTCTCTGCCAACGTCCCCTGCACAGGGAGCGTCGGGGCACGACATGGCGGGAAATCGCAACGCAAAACAGAGACTGACGACGCTGGCGGCCGCCGGCCTTGCCGCGGCCTGCCTGTCGATGGCGCTGCCGGCCCATGCTTTCCTGGCCCGCCCCACCCTGTTTGCTGCGATCGGCGCCGCGACCAAGGCACCGTCCGGCTGGCAACAGTTCTGCGCCGAGAATGCCGAGGACTGCCGGCCCGGCGCTGATCAGGCCCGGGACGTCGTGCTCACGCCCGAACTGCTTCAGCAGCTCTACGAGACCAACAAATACGTCAATGATCGCGTCGCCTGGACCAGCGATGACGCGCTTTACGGCAAGGCCGAACGCTGGACGCTGCCGCTCGATCGCGGCGATTGCGAGGACATCGTCCTGCTCAAGCGCAAGATGCTCGCCAAGCTGGGCTGGCCGCAGGGGTCGCTCCTGATCACAACGGTCGAGGAGCCCGGTCCGGCCAAAGGTCGTCACGCCGTACTCACCGTCCGCTCCGACCGCGGCGAGATGATCCTCGACAACCAGACCCCGGAAATCCTGTTCTGGTACGAGACCAAATACCGCTACCTGTCGCGGCAAAGCGCCACCGACCCGAACGTCTGGGTGGCCTTCGGCGCCGAGCAGCCCAGGCCGCCGGCTTTTCCCGTCGAGCGTTAATTCCCCGTAGAGCGACCCTGAAGACCAGCCTCTCGGCCACGGCGCGCCGCGCGGTCGCCGGTCATGCGCGACAGTCCGCATGACCTCGCAAGACGTCCGGCGTTTCGCCGCACCTTTATCACTATAACATTGTTCGCGCGTTATGATACAAAATATATCATTAGCGACGGAATGATTCCCATTCCGAGTTGTATCATCATCGCGACCATCCCCATTAGCGCTCATTTGAGGCATCAATGACCACTCAAGTTGTATTTGGCGGCACGACAACGATCTCCGCCCCCACCACCACGACCTACATCGTCGTCTCGGGCACGCTCGACGTCGCCAGCGGCGGCGTCGTGTCCGGCGCGACCGCGGTCGGCCCCGGCACTGTCATCATGATCGAGGCCGGCGGCACCGCCAACAACTCGACCATCGCCGGCGGTGTGCAGTACAATTACGGCACGGCCAACGGCGTCGTCATCTCCAACGGCGGCACCCAGCACGTCTATGGCGGCACCGCCAGTAACGTCGTGATCAGCGCCGGCGGTTACCAGGACGTCATGAACGCCACCGTCACCGGAACGACGCTCGCCGGCTTCCAGCAGGTGCATGTCGGCGGCGTGACCTACGCGACGGTCATCGTCAACGGCGGCAACGAATTCGTGGCGGCCGGCGGCACCACCAATGGCACGATCATCTCGTCGGGCGGCCTGCAATATGTCGGCGAGGACGGCACCGCCAACGGCACCGCGATCAACAACGGCGGCTATCAATTCGTGCTCGGCACCGGCAATGACACCGTCGTATTCGGCGGCGGCGTCCAGGAAGTCGCCGGCACGACCAACAACACCACCGTCAACAGCGGCGGCATTCAGCACATCGTGCTGGACGGCACCGCGATCACGACGACGGTCCAGGCCGGCGGCTTCCAGCAGGTCAACAGCGGCAGCGTGCAGGGCAGCCAGGTCAGCGGCGGCCTTCAGGTTCTCGGCACCGGCAGTTCGACCGACACGGTGGTTCTGTCCGGCGGCAGCGAATATATCGGCTCCGGCGCTTCGGCGACGGGAACGACGGTCAACGCCGGCGGCCTGCAATATGTGGACGTTGGCGCTTCGGCGGCCTCCACGACGGTCAACGGCGGCTTCGTCTTCGTGGCTGGCACGGCCTCGGGCGCGACCGTCAACAGCGGCGAGTTCGATGTGGTTGGCAGCGCCAGCAACACGCATCTCGCCGGCGGCGCCGAATATGTCTATGCCGGCGGCGTCCAGAACGGCGTCGATTTCGCTGGCTCGGCTTCGACGCTCTATCTCGAGGACGCGTCCGGCCTGACCGGCACGATCTCGAATTTCGAGATCGGCGACGTCATCGACTTCCGCAACCTTGCTGTGACCTCGTACGAATTCGATGGCGCGACGCTCACGCTGACCACCAGCAACGGCTCGCTCGCCTATCAATTCGCAGGCGTCGAGGCCGGCACCGCGTTGAACGTCGCCTCCGACGGCCATGGCGGCACGTCCGTGTCGCTCTCGCTGCTCTCGCAGTTCTCGGCGAGCCTGGTCCCGGATGCTGGCGAAGGCGCGATCACGCAGCAGGGCTCCGATCCCGAGAGCGCCTCGCTCGTTCACGCCCAGAGCTGACCTGAGACGACATTGCTGTACCGGGACAAGTCCCGGTACAGCTTCCTCGGCTGTCGAGCCCTGCTCCGGCCAAGGCCATCGACGCAAGCCTCGCCATCGCTCATCAAATCTCAGACGCAACAGGTCGCGCGCCATCGAGGGGCAACCCGCGAGCACGTCCGTGCGACGGCGGCTCCGGTCACGCCTGCCTATGCGGGAGGCATGCCCAGCGCGAGATTGCATACCATTTGGAGCACCCGCACCGGCTGCACGCGCGGACCCCCTTCATATCATTGATGTAACGTTATTCCGGACAAAATGCCGCACATCGCGCAAAAATGTATCATAAAATATCATAAATAGATCGTTTAGAGCGCATGCAGGTTCGGCGCAGGCCTCCGCAGCAGGCGGTCGCGGCGCGGAATTCAGCCCTTCAGCGCTCTCTTTAGCATCACTTGAGGTATGTTATGACCACCGTCGTAAAAATGGGTACCGAATTTCAGGTCAATAGCCAGACGGCTGGCAGCCAGTGGTATCCCTCCATTACCGGCCTCACCAATGGCGGCTTCGTCGTCACTTGGCAGGACGGCCTCGCCGGCTCCACCAGCGGCAGCAGCACGCTCGGCGACGCCAGCGGCTCCGCCGTCCATGCCCAGCTCTATGCCGCGGACGGCAGCAAGGTCGGCGGCGAATTCCTGGTCAACACCCAGACCAACGGCTCGCAGGCCTCCCCGGTCGTGACCGGCCTCAGCAACGGCGGCTTCGTCGTCTCCTGGCAGGACCAGAACTCCACGAGCGGCGACATCAAGGCCCAGATCTACGGCGCGAACGGCGCCCCGGTCGGCGGCGAATTCCTGATCAACTCCGTCACCGCCAACAACCAGAATACGCCGGCCATCACCGGCCTGCCCAATGGCGGCTTCGTCGTCGCCTGGACCAACCAGGGCAGCGTCGCGCCCGACATCAAGGCCCAGGTCTATGACGCGAACGGCGCCAAGGTCGGCTCCGAATTCCTCGTCAACTCCGCCAGCGCCAACTTCGATCAGGAGCGCGCCTCGATCGCAACGCTCAGCAACGGCGACTTCGTCGTCACCTGGAACGATTTCCGCACCGGCAATTGGGAAGTCCGCGGTCAGGTGTTCCACCCGGGTGCGAGCGGCGCGACCAAGGTCGGCTCCAAATTCACCGTCGACACCGCCTATTACAACAGCCGCATGGTTGCCGGCGTGACCGGTCTTGCCAACGGCAATTTCGTCATCAGCTTCGAGGACACCAGCGGCGAAATTCGCGCGCAGGTCTTCACGGCTGGCGGCAGCAAGGTCGGCTCGGAATTCCAGGTCAACACCCAGACCGGCGGCAACCAGGGCTTTTCGAGCATCACCGCACTGACCGGCGGCGGCTTCGTCGTGACCTGGTCGGACGAAGGAACGGCCGACGGCAGCGGCTCCGGCATCAAGGCGCAGGTCTATGATACGGCCGGCAACAAGATCGGCGGCGAGTACATCGTCAACTCGCAGACCAACAGCTATCAGTACTATCCGACCGTCTCGGCGCTCGCCAATGGCGGCTTCGTCATCAGCTGGCAGGACTTCAGCCAGACGCTTGGTGACAACTCCTCCTACGGCATCACCGCGCAGGTCTTCAACCTGTCGAACGCCCCGACCGCGCCGACCATCGTGTCGGTCACCGATGACGTCTCGCCCAACAGCGGCGCGCTCGCCAACGGCGCCAGCACCAACGACACCAACCTGACGGTCCGCATCGCAACCGGCAGCAACTTTGCCGGCGACGTCGTGCAGCTGTTCGACGGCCAGACCGCGATCGGCTCGGCAGTCACGCTCTCGCTCGCCGACATCGCGCGCGGCTACGTCGACATCCAGACCGGCCTGCTCGGCAACGCGGCCCACGCCATCACTGCGAAGGTCACCGATACGACCGGCGCCGTGAGCGATGCCGCCTCCGCGATCAACGTGACCGTCGACACGGTTGCCCCGGCCGTCGGCGTCACCGGCGTGACGCTCGACACCGCCAACCTGCCCACCTTCACGGTGAGCGGCACCACCGAAGCCGGCCTTCTGGTCTCGGTCTATGACGGTGCCACCCTGGTCGGCACTACCACGGCTGGCGCCAACGGCTCCTGGAGCCTCGCCGGCCTGACGCTGGTGGAAGGCGCCAACAACCTGACCGCCAAGACCACCGATGCAGCCGGCAACGCCGGCACCTCGACCGTCTTCGCGGCGCCGACGCTGGTCTCGACCGGCGCGGTTTCGGTCACGGGCGCGTCGACGACCTCGCAGGGCTATGTCGTGCTCGGCGACGGCACTCTCGATGTCGTCACCGGCGGCAACGTCTCCGGCCAGATCACGATCGGCAATGGCGGCGTCGTCGACGTCCTCAACGGCGCGACCACCGAGCATACCAACATCCGCAGCGGCGGCGTGCAGTACGACTACGGCACCGCGAACGACACCATCGTTCACGCGGGCGGCCAGCAGCACGTCTACTTCGGCGGCAGCGCCAACGGTTCGACGGTCGAGGCCGGCGGCTACCAGGACGTCTACTCGAATTCGACCGTCACCAACGTCAGCCTCAGCGGCAACCAGCAGGTGCTGGCGGGCGGAACGGCCATCGACACCACGGTCTATGGCGGCGGCTACCAATATGTCGGCGATGGCGGCACCAGCGCCGGCACGCTGGTCAAAACCGGCGGCTTCCAATACATCGATGCCGGCGGGTCGGCCAGCGACACCGTGATCGACGGCGGCTTCCAGTATGTCGACGGCACGGCGACCGGCGGCTCGGTCGGCGGCGGCAACTCGCTGGGCGGCGGCGTCGCGACCGGTGTGACCGTCAAGAACGGCGGCGCGCAGCACGTCTACCACGGCGGCAGCGCGACCGGCACGATCGTTGCGGCTGGCGGCTTCCAGGACGTCTACCACGCCACCGTCTCCGGCACGAACCTCAGCGGCAATCAGCAGGTGCTGGATGGCGGCATCGCCGCGAACACCGTGATCGAGAACGGCGGCAATTCGTACATTGGCGCGGGCGGATCGGTGACGGCGACCACGGTCAACGGCGGCGGTCTGCTCTATGTCGACGCCGGCGGCTCGGCCGCGTCCACGACGATCAACGGCGGGGTCGGGTTCGTGATCGGAACGGCGTCCGGCACGACGCTCAACAGCGGCGAACTCGACGTCGCAGGCACCGCCGACAACACCCACCTTGCGGGCGGGGTCGAGCATGTCTTCGCCGGAGGCGTCCAGAACGGCGTCGACTTCGCCGGCTCGGCTGCAACGTTGACGCTCGAAAACGCGTCCGGCCTGACCGGCACGGTGTCGAACTTCGAACTCGGCGACACGATCGACCTGCTCAACACGTCGGTCTCGTCGTTCACCTTCGACGGTACGACACTGACGCTCGCCACGAACTCGGGCAGCCACACCTACCAGTTCGCGGGCGTTCAGTCCGGCACCGAGCTCAACGTCACCGACGACGGCCACGGCGGATCGGCGATCTCGCTGTCGCTGCTGGTGCAGCAATCGGCGAGCATCGTCCCGGATGCCGGCGAGAGCAGCCTCGTGTCTTCGGACACGACGCAGCAGCAGCCCACGCTGGCCAGCCACGGCTGATCGGCCAACACGATCTGCGCACCGGGGTCCCCGCCCCGGTGCGTCATGCGATCGCGGCGGGAGGTGAACTTGCCTCCCGCCGTCCCGCATCCCGCCGCAGAACGCCAAATCCGACCGTTATGTGAGCGGTCCGACATAGTTATCAAACCGTAACATAGCCGCGTTAGCTATCGGCCGCCCTGCCGACCGGCGGGACACCCGTCCGTGAAATCGTCCGGACCCGATGACCGCGGATATTTGCTTCCAATGAGCCCGAACGAGACCATTTCACGCGACCCGGCCGCCAAAGAGCAGCCGAAGGAGCCGCCGGTGCAGGCCGTGCCGAAGCCGCCGGCCGACCCCGGCCTGACCGCGCTCGTCATGATGCTCCAATTCCTCGGGGTGCCCGCCGAGCCGGAGCAGCTCCGCCATCAGCTCGGCGTCACCGTGATCGGCACCACCGAGATGCTGCGCTGTACCAGGCAGTTCAACATCAAGGCGCGCGTGGTGAAGACGAGCTGGGACCGGCTCGACAAGACGCCGCTGCCCGCCATCGTCCCCTTGCGCGACGGCGGCTTCCTGATCCTCGGCAAGGCCGGCGACGGTAAGGCCATCGTGCAATATCCGGGCTCGCCGCGGCCGCAGATGCTGACCAAGGCGCAGTTCGAGGTGCTCTGGGACGGCCGCATCGTGCTGATGACCAAGCGCGCCGGCCTCGCCGATCTGTCGCGGCGCTTCGACATCACCTGGTTCATGGGCGCGGTCAACCGCTATCGCGGCCTGCTCGGCGAAGTGCTGCTCGCCTCGTTCTTCCTCCAGATCTTTGCGCTGGTGTCGCCGCTGTTCTTCCAGGTGGTGATCGACAAGGTGCTGGTGCATCGCAGCCTCGGCACGCTGGATGTGCTGGTCGCCGGCATCGTCGCGATCTCGATCTTCGAGGTCGTGCTCGGCGCGCTCCGCACCTACCTGTTCTCGCACACGACCAACCGCATCGACGTCGAGCTCGGCGCGCGGCTGTTCCACCACCTGCTGGCGCTGCCGCTGTCCTATTTTCAGGCGCGGCGGGTCGGCGACACGGTCGCGCGGGTGCGCGAGCTGGAGAATTTGCGCAACTTCATCACCGGCTCGGCGCTGACGCTGGTGATCGACCTGTTCTTCACCTTCGTCTTCCTCGGCCTGATGGCGTTCTACTCGCCGCTGCTGACCGCGATCGTGCTGGCGTCGTTCCCGCTCTACATCGTCATCTCGGCCGGCGCCACGCCGCTGTTCCGCTACCGTCTCGACGAGAAGTTCAAGCGCGGCGCGGAGAACCAGTCGTTCCTTGTCGAGAGCGTCACCGGCGTCGAGACCTTGAAGGCGATGGCGGTCGAGCCGCAGATGCAGAAGCGCTGGGAAGAGCAGCTTGCCGGCTACGTCGCCTCGAGCTTTCGCGTGGTCAATCTCGGCAATGTTGCAAGCCAGGCCGTTCAGTTCGTCAGCAAGATCAACATGGCGATCCTGCTCTATTTCGGCGCCAAGCTGGTCATCGACGGTAACCTCACGGTCGGCGAGCTCGTCGCCTTCAACATGCTGTCGGGACGTGTCACCGCACCGGTGCTTCGGCTCGCCCAGCTCTGGCAGGATTTCCACCAGGCGCGGCTGTCGGTCGAGCGGCTCGGCGACATCCTCAACACCGTGCCCGAGCCGACCCATCGCCCGGGTCGCGCGGCGTTGCCTGCCATCCGTGGCGACATCACCTTCGAGCATGTCGGCTTCCGCTATCGCGTCGACGGACCGCAGATCCTGAGCGACATCACCCTGAAGATTCCGGCCGGCCAGATCGTCGGCATCGTCGGCACCTCCGGCTCCGGCAAGAGCACGCTCGGAAAACTGATCCAGAGGCTCTATCTCCCCGAGAGCGGCCGCGTGCTGGTCGACGGCAATGACCTTGCGGCGGTCGACCCGACCTGGCTGCGCCGGCAGGTCGGCGTCGTGCTGCAGGAGAACATGCTGTTTAACCGCTCGGTGCGCGACAACATCGCACTCGCCGACCCCGCGCTGCCGATGGAGCGCGTCGTCGCCGCAGCGAAGCTCGCCGGCGCACACGATTTCATCCTCGAACTCCAGGATGGCTACGACACCGTCATCGGCGAGCGCGGCAGCACGCTGTCCGGCGGCCAGCGCCAGCGCATCGCGATCGCACGCGCGCTAACGACCAATCCGCGCGTTCTCATCTTCGACGAAGCAACGAGCGCGCTCGACTATGAAAGCGAGCGCATCATCCAGCACAACATGCGCGAGATCACGGCGGGCCGTACCGTTCTGATCATCGCCCACCGTCTGTCGACCGTGCGTACCGCGGACCGCATCATCACCGTGGAGCGTGGCCGTATCGTCGAGGACGGTTCGCACGACCAGCTGATCCGCAGCGGCGGCCGCTACGCCACGCTGCATCGTGTCCAGGCAGGCATCCATGAAGTCGGCTAAGGCGATGATGGCCTCGCTGCGCAGCCCGACGCGGACGCGCGACGAACTGGCGTTCCTCCCCGCGGCGCTCGAGATCGTCGAGACCCCGCCTTCGCCGATCGGCCGCGCCATCTCCGCGTCGATCTCGGCGGTGTTTCTGATCGCGCTGGTGTGGGCCAGCATCGGCACGATCGACATCATCGCGACCGCGACCGGCAAGATCGTCCCCGACGGCCGCACCAAGGTGATCCAGCCGTTCGAGACCGCGGTCGTGCGCGCCATCCACGTGCAGGACGGTCAGCGCGTCAAGGCCGGCGACCTCCTGATCGAGCTCGATCCCACCATGAGCCAGGCCGAGCTCGGCCATCTCCAGAGCGATCTGCTGGCGAGCGAGCTCGACATCGCACGTCTGCACGCCGCACTTGCCGGCGGTGATCCCGCCAAATTCATCGCGCCCGCGCGCGCGACCTCCGATCAGATCCGCACCGCAAAGCGTTTCCTGGCCTCGCAGGCCGCCGAGCAGGCGTCCAAGATCACCTCGCTCGAATGGCAGGGCACGCAGAAGAAAGCGGAGCGTTCGACCAGCGAGGCCACGATCGGCAAGATCAGCGCCCTGATCCCCATCATGCAGCAGCGGGTCGATGTGCGAAAATATCTCGTCGACCGCGAGTTCGGCTCCAAACTGCAATACCTCACGGAAACGCAGGACCTGGTCGCACAACAGCAGGAATTGCTGGTCCAGAAGAGCCACTATGCCGAGGCCGATGCCGCCGTTGGAGGCATCGAGGAGACGCTGCGGCGCACCGAGGCGGAATATCAGCGCGGCCTGTTTGACGAGCTTGCGAAAGCCGAGCAGAAGGCGGCTGGCCTGCGCCAGGACATCGTCAAGGCCGAGCAGCGCACCAGCCTGCTGCGCCTCGCCGCGCAGGAGGACGGCATCGTCCAGCAGCTCGCCGTGCACTCGGTCGGCGGCGTGGTGACGCCGGCCCAGACGCTGATGGTGGTGGTGCCCACCAGCGGCGGCCTCGAGATCGAGGCGATGATCTCGAACCGCGACATCGGCTTCGTCAATCCCGGCGAGGAAGCCGCGATCAAGGTCGACACCTTCAGCTTCACCCGCTACGGCCTGCGCCAGGGCAAGGTGCTCAGCGTCTCCCAGGACGCCATCGTCCGCCAGAAACCGCCGGAAAAGCCCGGCGACACGCCGGCCGGCACCGACACATCATCCAGTGAACCCAAGGGCCAGGAGCTGGTTTACTCCGCCCGCGTCTCGCTCGACCGCTCGCAGATGGACATCGACGGCCGCACCGTCAACCTCGCGCCCGGCATGGCCGTAACCGTCGAGATCAAGACCGGCACAAGGAAGATCATCAGCTATGTGGTGTCGCCGCTGATCCGCTATGGGCAGGAGAGTTTGCGGGAGCGGTGAGACGGCCGCGAATCCGGCGGGATGGTATCGGGATCTCTGGCCCAGCCCAACCGGCACATTTGACCTAAATCAAGCAGGTATCGGTTAGCGGTGACAGCCTCAACCCGCCAAATGGACTGCGGGAGGTCGGAATATGAAAATCCGTTGCCGCACCCTTGCGACCACAGCAAGTATTCTCGCCCTCGGTTGCATCTCCGCGTCGGCTCAGCAGGTCACGGGCACCCCAGGCTCGCCCGCAGCCACGACGACAATTGACGGCAAGCTGCTTCCGCCGCCGCCTCCAGAATTCGGAGGGGTCATCAACGAGAGAGCCTCGGAGTCGAAGGCGTGGTGGGCACCGCGTGTCGTACCGCCGAAGGGCGCGCCCAATGTGTTGCTCATCATGACCGACGACCAAGGTTTCGGAGCGCCGAGCACCTTCGGCGGCGTTGTCCCCACGCCCGCGATGGATCGTATCGCTGCGCAGGGCCTGCGCTACACCAATTTTCATTCCACCTCGCTGTGCTCACCGACGCGGGCGGCGCTCATCACCGGCCGCAATCATCATTCGGTCGGCTTCGGAGTCGTCGGCGAAATATCGACGGGATTCCCAGGTTACGACTCGATCATTCCGATCGAGAAGGGCACCATCGGCACCACCCTGAAGGCGAACGGGTACGCCACCTCGTGGTTCGGCAAGAACCATAACACGCCCTCATATCAATCGAGCCAGGCGGGGCCATTCAATCAATGGCCCAATGGCATGGGCTTCGAGTATTTCTATGGTTTTGTCGGCGGCGATGCCAGTCAGTGGCAGCCGAATCTGTTCCGCAACACCACAGCGATTTATCCATTCCAGGACAATCCCCGCTGGAACCTGACGACCGCGATGGCCGACGAAGCCATCCAGCACATGAAACAGCTCAAGGAGATCGCGCCCGACAAGCCGTTCTTCGTTTATTACGTGCCCGGCGGCACGCACGCGCCGCATCATCCGACGCCGGACTGGATCAAGAAGATCAGCGACATGCACCTGTTCGACCAAGGCTGGAACAAGCTGCGGGAGACGATCTTCGCCAACCAGAAGCGGTTGGGCATCATGCCCGACCACGCCAGGCTGACGCCATGGCCGAAGGAATTGCCGCAATGGGATTCTACCGGCGAGTTGGAGAAGAAGCTCTTCATCAAGCAGGCAGATGTCTATGGCGCCTACCTTGCCTACACCGACTATGAGATCGGCCGCGTCATTCAAGCCGTCGAAGACCTCGGAGAGCTCAACAACACGTTGATTATCTACATCGGCGGCGACAACGGCGCGAGTGCCGAAGGCATGATCAACGGTACGCCCAACGAGTTCACGACCTTCAATGGCGTCCCGGTGCCGGTGAAGGCTCAGTACCTCTGGTATCCGTTCTGGGGCTCGGACAAGACTTTCCCGCATTTTGCCGCGCCCTGGGCGTGGGCGATGGACACTCCATTCAAGTGGGTCAAGCAGGTGCCGTCGCATTTTGGCGGGACCGCCCAAGGCGTCGCCATGTCCTGGCCCGGCCATATCAACGATGTCGGAGGCATCCGTCGCCAATTCCATCACGTCATCGATATTGCCCCGACCATCCTCGAAGCAACCGGCATTTCGCAACCTGACACGATCGACGGTATCAAACAGAGCCCCATGGAAGGGGTGAGTATGGCGTACACATGGGACAAGGCGAACGCCAATGCCAGGACGACGCACACGACCCAATATTTCGAGATGCTCGGCAATCGCTCCATCTATCACGATGGGTGGGTGGCGGCCACGACGCCGATCACGCTTCCATGGGAGCTAAGCAGCGCGCCCCCGCCAGATGTGATCACGGGCTACAAGTGGGAGCTCTACAACGTCCAGGAAGACCCCACTCAGTTCAATGATCTGGCCGCCAAAATGCCGGAGAAGGTCAAGGAGCTGCAAGCCGTCTTTGATGTCGAGGCGAAGAAGTACAACGTGCTGCCGCTCGATAACACGACGCTCGCGCGTTGGAATACGCCGCGCCCAAGCCTGACGGCTGGGCAGACGGTATTCACCTATTCGGGCGAACTGACCGGTGTGCCGGCTAGCGCCGCGCCGAGCATCCTCAACAAGTCCTATACCATCACCGCCGAGGTTGAGATTCCCAACGGCGGCGCTGAAGGGATGATCGTCACCGAAGGCGGACGTTTCGGCGGCTACGGGCTACTTCTAAGCAAGGGTGTGGCGGGCCTTCGGCGGGGTAAGCCCGTGTTCCTCTACAACCTGCTCAACCTCAAGCGCACGGTCTGGTCGGGACCGGAGTTGACCGCGGGCAAGCACACCATCGTCTTCGACTTCAAGTCGGATGGGCCGGGATTGGGCAAGGGCGGTACAGGCGTACTTTCAGTGGATGGCAAGGAAGTAGACCGGAAATCCATAGAACACGGTACGCCGATCACGTTCCCCGAGGACGAGACCTTCGACGTCGGCCAGGACACCCGCACCGGGGTCGCGATGCTCGAGTATCGCTACGATCCTCCGTTCAAGTTCACGGGCAAGATCAACAAGCTGACGTTCAAGCTCGGACCTGAGTTGAAGGACCCAGCGCAAGCCAAGGCAGAACTTGGACCTATGCCAGCGCCGGAGCCGGATCCCATTGAAGAGTCGAAGTCTCAAAAGCCACCCGCGAACGTTGGGAAGAAATGAAAGGCGCATTGGCGTTCGCCGCCATCAGCGAAGCTGCAACGGGATTGGCGCTGTTGATCGCGCCGTCGCTGGTTGGCCAGTTGTTGCTGGGCGAGCAGCTTTCCGGTGTCGCAACGCCGGTCGCGCGTGTCGCCGGCATTGCGCTGATTGCCTTGGGGATCGCCTGTTGGCCAGGGTGGCCGCCACTGCCGGGCATGTTGATCTACAACGGAGCCATCACCCTATATTTGGCCTACCTCGGTTTCGCAGGTGGATTGAGCGGCGTCCTTCTGTGGCCGGCAGTCGTCCTTCATCTAATCCTGACCACGCTCTTGATGCGCGGCGGCTCGCAAAGCCGCGACCGCTGAATTTCTCATCGACCCCGCCGTTTCCGGGGAAGCTTCAAAATTCTTCTGGCTCAGTGCCTTGCGTATTGAAGAGTATCCAAAGCTTTAACGTATCCCATCCCGGATCATGTATCCGGCGCCGCGGATCGTGTGCAGCAGCGGCCGCTCAAAACCCTTGTCGATCTTGGAGCGCAGCCGCGAAATGTGCACGTCGATCACGTTGGTCTGCGGATCGAAATGGTAGTCCCAGACGTTCTCCAGCAGCATGGTGCGCGTCACCACCTGGCCGGCATGCTTCATGAGGTATTCGAGCAGGCGGAATTCGCGCGGCTGGAGCGTCAGCTCGTCCTTGCCGCGGGCGACGCGATGGGACAGCCGGTCGAGCTCGAGATCGCCGACGCGGTAGAGCGTGTCCTCGGCCGGACCGCCGCGGCGCCGTGACAGCACTTCGACCCGGGCCAGCAGCTCGGCAAAGGAATAAGGCTTCGGCAGATAGTCGTCGCCGCCGGCGCGCAGACCCTTGATGCGATCGTCGACCTGCCCGAGCGCGGAGAGAATCAGCACCGGCGACGAGTCGCCCTTGTCGCGCAACGCGCCGATCAGGGACAGGCCGTCACGCTTGGGCAGCATGCGGTCGACCACCAGCACGTCGTAATCGCCGCTCTCGGCCATGGCGAGGCCTTCCTCGCCGTCGGCGGCGTGGTCGGCAATGTGTCCGACTTCACGAAACGCCTTCACGAGATAGTCGGCGGATTCGCGGTCGTCTTCGATGATGAGGAGGCGCATCGTGCGTTCGGCGGCGGTCAAGGGGGTCAACCTTCTCTGAACATGGCGCGAGCGGCAATCGCATGCAAGCCAAGCAAACGGGACTTGGGTAGGCAAAAAGGCGGGCGGTGAAGCTGGGGGGACCTCACCGCCCTAGGCCTTCCGACGGAGGGGGGCGTAATTCCACCGGAAGGTAGGCTGGGGGAGCGGGCCTTACGCTGCTCCCCCGAAGGGCGTCGGCGGCGGGGGCGACTGATGCCGGCGACACCCCTCATCTCGTAGACCTCCTGACGGCTTAGCCCTTGGCGATGGGCACGGCGACGAAGCGCGACTGGCCGCCGCTCTTCACGCGCATCAGGACGCTGTTCTTGTTGTCGGTCCGCGCCGTGTTGATGGCGTCGCGGACTTCGCCGGCGGTGCTCACGCTCTTGCCGCCGACTTCGAGAATGACGTCGCCTTCCTTGAAGCCGCGTTCGGCCGCGGCGCTCTTCGGATCGACTTCGGTGACCACGACACCTTCCTTGCCGGCGCCGGCGACGGAGTCGGCGGGCGCGACGGTCATGCCGAGCTTGGGCACGTCGGTGCCACGGCTCGCACCCTTGCCGCTATCCTTGTCGGTGTCGGCCTTGGCCTCGATCGTGTTCGGCAGCTGGCCGAGGGTGAGGTTCACGACCTTGTCCTGGCCCTTGTGCAACACGTTGAGCTTCACGGTCGCGCCGGGCGCCATGCCGCCGATGGTACGGGCAAGCTCGCGGGCATCCTTGACGGATTCGCCGTTGACCGAGGTGATCACGTCGCCGGACTCGATGCCGGCCTTCGCCGCCGGACCGTTCGCCTGCGGCTCCGCCACCAGCGCACCTTCAGCCTTCTTCATGCCGAGGCTGTCGGCGATATCGGACGTCACCGGCTGGATCTGGACGCCGATCCAGCCGCGGCTGACCGAGCCCTTGTCCTTGAGCTGGGCCACCACGCTCTTCACGGTGCTCGCGGGAATCGAGAACGCGATGCCGACGCTGCCGCCGGAGGGCGAGTAGATCGCGGTATTGACGCCCATCACCTCGCCGTTGGTGTCGAAAGCGGGACCACCGGAATTGCCCTTGTTCACGGGCGCATCGATCTGGATGAAATCGTCATAGGGACCGTTGCCGATGTCGCGGCCGCTGGCCGACACGATGCCCGCAGTCACGGTACCGCCGAGGCCGAAGGGATTGCCGACCGCGAGCACCCAGTCGCCGATCCGCGGCTTGCTGTCGGCGAGCTTGGCGAACGGGAAGTTCGAGCTGCCCTCGACCTTGATGAGGGCGAGGTCAGTGCGCTGGTCGGTGCCGATCACCTTGGCGGTATAGGTCTTGCCGTCGTCGGTCGTGACCTCGACCTTGTCGGCGCCGTCGACCACGTGGTTGTTGGTCACGGCAAAACCGTCGGCGGAGATGAAGAAGCCGGAGCCCTGGCCCTGCACGACGCGGCCGCGGCCACCCTTCTGGCCCGGGAAACCATCCGGACCGCCGAAGCGGCGGAAGAACCGCTCCATCGGCGAGCCCGGCTGGAACGGCGAGGAGGAATCGTCGCCATCGTCGTTGCTTGCGGTCTTCTCCTTGATGTTGACCTTCACCGAGATCACCGACGGTTTCACGCGCTCGACGATGTCGGCGAATCCGACCGGACGCTCAACCTTCCGGACCTCGTTGTTGACCTGCGCATGCGCCGGGCTGGAGAACAGCTCGCTCGGCGAGGTCGACGGGCTGAAGCCGTGGACGGCAATCCCGAGGCCAGCGACGACCGAAGCCATCAGCGCGATCCTGCGCGCGGAGAAAACCGACCGGCGGGGCGGCCGGTAGGACGGAAGGTTCGTAAGGTCGGGACGGTCGGTCATGCAGGAATCTCCAAGGCCTTGAATTCTTTCGGTGCCGGATGGCAGCACGTTACGGACATGAAGATGGGGGCTCCCGCCTTACCGTGCGCTGGCGGCGGGGTTAAACTTTTGTAATGAAGGGTCGCGCCGTTGCGGCAGTTTATCGCACGCCGAAAGTCGTGGCCTTACAGGAACTTAATCGAGTTCCCCTGACGAGCGTCGAACACGCCTTTGGCGAGATCAGCTCGCCCTCACGCTGACGATGAATTCGTCGACTTCACGCTTCAGGGTTTTGGCCTGCTGCGACAGATCGACGGCGGAATCGCGCGCTTCGGCCGCCATGCGGCCGGTCTCCGCCGACGTCGAGGTGATCTGGACGATGTGGTTGGAGACGTCCAGCGTTCCATGCGCGGCATCCTGCGCGCTGCGGGTGATGTCCTGCGTGGCGTTGCGCTGCTGGGCGGTGTCGACCTCGATGCCCGACATGATCGACGAGATCTCCGACAGCGTCTTCGAGATGCCGTCGATCGCGCCGCGCGTCTCCGCGGTGATGCCCTTGATGCTGGCGACGTGCGAGGTGATCTCCTCCGTCGCCTTGCTGGTCTGGTGCGCGAGGCTCTTCACTTCGGAGGCAACCACGGCAAAACCCTTGCCGGCGTCCCCTGCCCGCGCCGCCTCGATGGTGGCGTTGAGCGCCAGCAGGTTGGTCTGCGAGGCGATCGCCTGCACGAGCTGCACGACCTCGCCGATCTTGTCGGCGGCATCCGACAGCGTGTGGATGGTGTCGCGGCTCTTCTCGGCCTGCGTCGCCGCGCCTTCGGCACGCTGCGTCGCGTCGGTGACGCGGCGGCTGATCGTGCCGATCGAGTTCGTCATCTCCTCGGCCGAGCCCGCGACGATCTGCACGCTGGCGCTGGCCTGGTTCGCCGCGCTCGCGACTGCATTGGCCTTGGAGCTCGTGTCGTTGGCCGTACGTGACAGCGTTTCGGCATTGCTCTTCAGGTGCGCGGCCGAGGACGCCACGCTGTCGACCACGCTGGCAACGAGATCGTTGAAGCGCTTGATCCGGGCGTCCAGGAATTTCGACCGCTCGGCCTGATGCTGCGCTTCGTGTAATTGCTGCTCGGTGAGGCGCCGCCGCTCCAAGCCGTTGGTCTTGAACACTTCCAGTGCGCCGGCGAGCAGGCCGATCTCGTTGGTACCGCCGAGACCCGGAACAGGCGTCTCGAATTTCTGATCGGCGACCTCACGCATGGCGTGCACAATCGCCGCCAGCGGATTGAGGATGCCGTTGCGCACAGCGAACCAGGTGGTGAGGCAGATCGCGACAGCGACCACCGCGATCACGCCGCAGGCGATCAGGAAATAGGAGAATGCCGCCTGCGCCTGCTGGTAGATCAGCATTGCATGCTCGCGCGCGGGGCCGCTGAGCGCGGCGAAATCCGACGACAGGCTGGTGATCTCGTTGTTGAGGTAGAGCACCGCGACGAAGCCGGTGCCGCCGCCGATGCCCAGCAGGAACAATAATGCAGCGACGACGGCGCCGACCAGGAAGCGGATCGTCAGATTGCTGTTCGTGAACATCGGCTGAGGACTCAAAAATCTGGAATCGAATTTCGCGACAAGCTTCCAGACAAAGGTCAACAGAGCATGAAACACGCGGCCGCAGACGGCCTACGTATCATTACGTAGGCCGGGACGACTTGAAGTCGCTAGGACGACTTCGTCTCGTCCGACATCAAGGCTGCGAGCCGAGCCTCTTCCTCGGGCGTGAGCGGCGGAGCTGGTAGGTCTGCACCGCTTCGCGCGCGCCGGCGGATTTGCAGCCAGAGCGCCAGGCCGCCGCCGATCAGCAGCAGCGGCGCGAGCAGCCACAACAACACGGTCTGCCGCTCGAAGCGCGGCTTGAGCAGCACGAACTCGCCATAGCGCGCGACCAGGAAGTCGAGCACCTGCGAATTGCTGTCGCCGGCAGCGATCCGCTCGCGCACCAGCAGCCGCAGATCGCGCGCCAGCGGCGCGTCGGAATCGTCGATCGACTGGTTCTGGCAGACCATGCAGCGCAGCTCGCGCGATAGGTCGCGGGCGCGCACCTCCTTCGCGGGATCCGACATGATCTCGTCGGGCTGCACGGCGTGGGCGGCGGGCAAAGCCAGCAGCGTGAGCGCAACGATCGTGACCATCATCCGCCGCATCGGATCACTCCGCCGGCTGAAGGCGCTGCTTGGCCCGCGCCGGCTTCGGTGCGCCGACCCGCAGGCGCCGATCGGACAGCGACAGCATGCCGCCAAAGGCCATGAGCACCGGTCCCCACCAGATCAGCAGCACCAGCGGCTTGTGATAGATGCGCACCGCAATGGCGCCATCGGCAGTCGCGTCGCCGAGAGAAACGTAGAGCTGGCTCGCGCCGCGCGTCAGCAATGCGGCCTCGGTGGTCGAGGACCCGCGCGTCGTGAAGTTGCGCTTGGACGGCGTCATGACGCTGATCTTCTCACCGTCGCGGCTGACGTTGAACTCGGCGATCATCTCGCGGAAGTTCGGCCCCTGACGCTGGGACAGGCCGTCGAGCTTGAGATCATAGCCGGCGACGTGTGCAACGTCGTTCTGCTTCATGGTCGCGATATACTCGCTGTTCCAGGTGGTCTCGCAGACGATCCCGATCAGCGCGACGCCGAGGCCCGCATGGGCAAACACAGAACCCCAGGCCGAACGCGGCAGGCCGCGGGCCCGGTGCAGCGTCGTTGCGAACGGCAGGCGGAACAAACCGGTCCGTTCGGACAGATCGGTCACGGCACCGGCGATGACGAAGACTCCAAGCCCAATTGCCAATGGTGCCAGCGCACTGCCACCACGGGTCCAGGCCCAGACGATGGCGATCACAACGAGCGCGGCAACGCCCGCCGCAAGCAGCCGCTGGGTGACGCCGAGCAGATCGCCGCGCTTCCACGCCAGCATCGGCCCGAACGGCACCACGAGCAGCAGCAGCGCGAACAGCGGGACGAAGGTGAGATTGTAGAAGGGCGCGCCGACCGACATCTTGAAGTCGAGCGCTTCCATCGCCAGCGGATAGAGCGTGCCGAACAGCACGACCGCGCAGGCTACGCTGAGCAGCAGATTGTTCAAGACCAGCGCGCCCTCGCGCGAGATCGGCGCGAACAGGCCGCCCTGCTTCAACGAGGTCGCGCGCCCTGCGAACAGCGACAGGCTGCCGCCGATGAACAGGCAGAGGATCAGCAGGATGAACACGCCGCGCGTCGGATCGGTGGCGAAAGCGTGCACGGAGGTGATGACGCCCGAACGCACCAGGAAGGTGCCGAGCAGCGACAGCGAGAAGGTCAGGATCGACAGCAGGATGGTCCAGACCTTCAGCGCGTTGCGCTTCTCCATCACCAGCGCCGAGTGCAGCAGCGCCGTGCCGGCGAGCCACGGCATCAGCGAGGCGTTCTCGACCGGATCCCAGAACCACCAGCCGCCCCAGCCGAGCTCGTAATAGGCCCAGTACGACCCCATCGCGATGCCGAGGGTCAGGAAGATCCAGGCCACCAGCGTCCACGGCCGCACCCAGCGCGCCCAGGCCGCGTCGATCCGCCCCTCCATCAGCGCCGCGATGGCGAAGGAGAACGAGATCGAGAAGCCGACATAGCCGAGATAGAGCATCGGCGGATGCACGGCGAGGCCGATGTCCTGGAGCACCGGATTGAGATCGCGTCCCTCGATCGGCGGATTGGCGATGCGCAGGAACGGATTCGATGTCACCAGGATGAAGAGATAGAAGGCGCTGGCGATCCACGCCTGCACGGCCAGCACATGCGCGCGCAGCGACAGCGGCAGATTGTTGCCGAAGGCGGCGACCATTCCGCCGAACAGCGCCAGGATCGAGACCCACAGCAGCATCGAGCCTTCATGGTTCCCCCACACGCCGGTGATCTTGTAGATCAGCGGCTTCATCGAATGGGAGTTCTCGTAGACGTTGGCGACGGAGAAATCCGAATTCACGTGAAGCATCACGAGCGCGATGAACGACGCACCGACGAACAGCAGCTGCGCCAGCGCGGCGGAGCGCGCCACGTTCATCAGCGCGTCATCGCGCAAGCGCGCACCGATCAGCGGCACGATGGACTGGATCAGCGCCAGGCCAAGGGCTAGCACCAGCGCGTAGTGTCCGGATTCCGCGATCAACGCACTGCTCCCTGCGGGTTGCCCTGCGCGGTCGTCGCCGCGGGCTTGACGCTATCAGAAGCCTTGGCGCCGTAATCGTCCTTCCAATGCCCCTGCTTCTTCAGGGCATCGGCGACTTCCTTGGGCATGTAGGTCTCATCGTGCTTGGCGAGCACGGTGTCGGCCTTGAACACGCCATTGGCGTCGAGCGCGCCTTCGGCGACCACGCCCTGCCCTTCCCGGAACAGGTCGGGCAGGATGCCCTTGTAGGCGACCGGCAGCTTGGCGCCGCCGTCCGCAACCTCGAAGGTCACGGCGAGATTATCGCCGCGCTGGAGCGAGCCGGGCTGCACCAGGCCGCCGAGACGAAACCGCTTGCCGGGCTCGACGTGCTTTTCGGCGACCATCGTCGGCGTCGAGAAGAACACGATGGAGTCGCGCAGAGCGTTGAGCACCAGCGCGGCTGCAAGCGCGAGCACCGCGAGGGAGCCGCCGATGATGGTCATACGTCGCTGCTTGCGCGTCATCGCGTATCCGTTCTCCGCTCGCCTCGTCCCGACATCGTCATCCGTCGAGCCCGAGAGTCTTGAGGCCTTCGTTGAGCTGGCGCAGCCGCGCGGCGTCGTTGGCGACCGCCTGTCGGGCGTCGGTCGAAGCGCCCATTGCCCTGTCACGATCGCCCATCACGAGATAGGCGCGCACCAGGCGCAGCCAACCCTCGACATCATCGCCGTTCTGCTTCAGCCGGGTGGCCAGGCGTTCGACCATGCCGCGCACCATCGCGTTGCGATCGCCCTCGTTCATGTCCTTGGAGGCTGCGATCGTCTCGTCAGACAGCGCCGGCATCGTAGCGCCACCGCCGCCGACCCGCGCCAACGAGGTCTGCACCAGAGGACGCCACGGCGCATCCGCCGGCGCTTTCGCCAGCAGTGCGCGCCAGATGTTGGCGGCATCGTCCTTGCGGCCATCCTGCTCGGCGGCAAGCCCGAGGAAATAGTTCGCCTTGGGATCGTCCGCGTTCAGGCCACGCGCGCGCTCGAATTCGGTCTTGGCCTCGGCGGTCACCACACCGCCGGCAGCAGCCGCGATCGCCTCGCCGAGATCGGCCCGGCGCTCCGAACTCTCGCCATTGTAGGTGAGCGAGTTGCGATAGGCGCGCACCGCATCGTCGAAGCGGCCGAGCCGCACCAGCACCGGCGCGAGCACGTTCCAGCCGCGCCCGTCGGTCGGATTCTTGTCCAGATGCTGCTCGACCTGCACGACGAGATTCTCGAGCGCCATGCCGGACCCGGCCCCGCGCTCCCGCTGCGCCAGGGGAAAGTCCTGAAGCCTGGGCGAGCCGAGCGGCATGTAGACGCCGATCGCAATGAGCGGCAGGCCGGCAAGCGCCAGCACAGCCGCCGCGCGGCGCCATTTGAGGCTCGATGTCGGTTCCGATACCGGCTCGCTCCCGGCCGCGGCAAGCAGCCTGCGGCTGATCTCGACACGTGCGGCCTCGGCTTCCGGCGCGGCGATCAGTCCTGCGGCGAGATCACGCTCGATCTCGGCCAACTGGTCCTTGTAGACCGCGACCTCGCTCCCCTGATTTTGCGCGCGTCCGCTGCGGCCGAGCGGCAGAAGCACGGCGAAAATCGCCGCGACCGTCATCAGCGCGAACACGAACCATAGCGTCATCTGGCAAGCTTCCGGCGGCGCGCGAACCGCGCCCATAGGTGGCTTTACACCACGGCCGGACGATGCGGCAATTGACAATTGTCAATTCGGCGCGACCGCACACAGTCCCGAAACTGTGAAAATCCAACGGCTTAACGGATCTCGAAGTCCGCGCTTTGAGCCGCGTCCTCGCCGTGCCCGTTGAAGGCCCTCAGGAAGTATGTTCCCGGCTCGATTGCTTCAGGCAATTTGATGCGCAACGCCCCGACGGGAACGGGCGATGCAACCCTGGTGACGGTCTCAGGCAGTTGCCGGCCGCTTGCCTTCTCGATCAGCACCACCTTCGCGCCAACCATCAGCCTCTGATACTTGGCGACAATGACGCGGTTTTCAATTTCGATGGAGCTGATAAGGGGTTTCATGCGCCCACAGATAGAAATTCCAAAATCTTGCACGGCGACCGTAGGGCCCGCCACCGGCACCGTCAACCACAAATTGTGATCACAAAAAAATGCGCTTGATCAGCTTGCCCGCGACGATTTGCGCTCGCCCGTGGCCGCGTTCTCCGCGGCGCGGCTCATCAGCGACGCATAATCATCGCCGAACAGCACCTGGCAGAAGCGGATCGCGGCCTGCACCTGCTGCTGCCGATAGGTGCGGACCTTGTGATCGGCCGCACGCAGCGACTGCACCAACTGCTCGGTTGAGCGTTCGACATATTGCTGGAGATCGGAATAGGTGCGCAGCGTCACCTCGTTGATCGCAAGCTCGCTCGCATAGTTGCGGCAGGTCGCGACGAAATCGATCAGCGCCGCGGTTTCCTCGACCTCGGTGCTGTCGATCCGCGCCCCCGGCGGAATGTCCTTCTCGGCGCGCTGGCGCAGGATGCGGCGAACGCGGCCGGGAACGCTGTCGATCTCCGATT
Organism: Bradyrhizobium sp. S3.7.6; assembly: GCF_054061875.1. Lineage (NCBI taxonomy): Bacteria > Pseudomonadati > Pseudomonadota > Alphaproteobacteria > Hyphomicrobiales > Nitrobacteraceae > Bradyrhizobium > Bradyrhizobium sp. S3.7.6. The sequence goes on from NZ_JBSSEQ010000001.1 coordinate 7,152,617, forward strand.
GCAGCGCATTGGAGATGTCGGCCCGGATCGAGGTCAGCTGCTTGCCCCAGACGGAATCGTTGCGCAGATCGAGCTCCGTGCGAAGACCGCGCACGCCGTCATGCAGCGCCTTGAGATTGTCGGCGACGTTCTCGAAATGGCCGCGCTTGATGTCCATGCGCAGGATCGCGGCAACGCAGGACAAATCATGCAAAGCGATCGTGACGGCCACGCCGTAGGGCGTCGCCGCGACGCGGATCTCGTCGTCGGACGCGGCAATCTTGATGGCGAGGCGGATGATCTGCCACGGCGCGGTCATCCGCTGCACAACCATCGACAGCGCGAAGGGCAGCATCTGCGGCGTCTGGAGCGCGGGGATGTTGAGCGTGGAAGTCACTGACGCGATTTGGGCTTCGCCGAAGGCACGCAGGAAGCGCGGCAGCTTCTCGTTCAGCGTAGCGATGGCCTCCCGGACCTGAAGCACCGCTCCGATCGAATAGAGGTCCTCGATCACGTTGGGCGGGCCGACGCGGGCGAGCGCGCGCGACTTGTCGCCGCCGCCGGGACCCGTCAGCCCGAAGATGGCATCCGCGGCCACCGCCTGGAGCTTCGCGGCGAGGGCTTCGACCTGCCCTGCACTGTCTGAAGCCGGCATGCGCGCCAGCGCCGCCTCGAATTCGTTGACCTTGTCGGGGGCGCCATCGCGGCCGAGCCATTGCCAGATCGGATGCAATGAGGAGCGGCGGATCTGGCCGACCCTGACAGGGGCGCCCGTCTCGACCAGGAACGGTTCCAGCACCTGGAACAACAGCCGCGACAGATCGTCCGTGCGCGGCGGCGCAGCCTCGTCGACTTCGGTCTTGCGGACGATCTTGCGCAGCTGCTCGAGCACGAGCGTCGCCACCGCCGTGTCCTGGCCGCGCTCGAGCGCGCGCTCGAACTCCCGCATCAGCAGCGCCTGCGACTGCGGCGGGAGCTGCGCGAGATATTCCCTCAGCCGCTCGATCGATGTCTGGCTCATGCGCCCGGGTGATGCACGATAAAATGGCAGACGTGGGATGCGTCCTGCGCGATCATAGATGGGGCCCACTTAAGAAGCCGTTTAGGAAGTCGCTCCGAAATAGCTCCGGTTTGGTCCGGATCGGTGCCGGACCGGTCAAATAGTCGAGCCGGAACAAAGGATTATATTCCGGGGAGGACCAGCTCCGCCCGCAGGCCACCAGTCGGGGCGCCCGCGAGCGAGAGGCTGCCGCCATAGAGCGCGGCGAGGTCGGTCACGATGGACAGGCCGAGTCCCGAGCCGGGCTTGGACTCGTCGAGCCGCTGGCCGCGCCGGGAGACCTGGGCGCGCTCGGCCTCCGACAGTCCGCGGCCATCGTCGTCGACGATGATCCGCAGGCGCGGGCCGGCGCCCGTCTGGTGCGGCGCTTCCACCAGAACCTCGATGAAGACCTGCGAGGCCGCCCATTTGCAGGCATTGTCGACGAGATTGCCGACCATCTCCTCCAGATCTTGCCGCTCGCCGCGAAACTTTGCGGACGGATCGGCCTTCGCCTCGACCAGTATCCCGCGATCGCGATGGATCTTCTCCATGGTCCGCCGCAGCGCCTCGATGACGGGTGCGACCTCCGTCACGGTCGCGACCACCGAGACGCGCGCCGCGATGCGCGCGCGCTCCAGATGATGGGCGAGCTGGTCGCGCATCACGTCCGCCTGCTCCATCACCTTGGCTGCGAACGGCTCGGTGGCGTGCGTGCCGGCCTCATTCACGATCACCGAGAGCGGCGTCTTGATCGCATGGGCGAGATTGCCGACATGGGTGCGCGCGCGCTCGACGATCTCGCGATTGGCATCTATCAGCGCGTTGGTCTCGCGCGCCAACGGCGCGATCTCGACCGGGAATTCACCTTCGAGCCGCTCCGCCCGCCCCGAGCGGATGTCGGCGATAGATTCCGAGATGCGCTTGAGCGGCGCGAGACCGAACCTCACCTGGAACACCGTGGTCAGCAGCAGCACGATGCCGAGCGCGGTGAAGGTGCCGCCGAGATAGTAGTCGAAGCTCCGCGTCTCGTCGAAAATCTCGGTGTCGTCGCCGGCGACGCTGACCAGATATTTGCCGTCCGCGCCGAGATCGACCGGCCGCTCCACCATGCGGAGATTCTGTCCCTCGGGCCCGTCGACATAGGCGAGGCGGATGCCGGCAGCGGTGAGCTCGGTGCCCTGCTCCTCCAGCTTCGGCAGCTTCTTGTCCCAGAGCGAGCGCGAGGAGCGCACCTCCGGCTTTTCGGTGTCGGTCCGCGTGATCTGCCAGTACCAGCCCGACAGCGGCAGCTCGAACAGGGGCTCGCCGAGCGACTGGAATTGACGGTCCGGCGGCTCGTCGGGCGTCGCGACCTCCGCGATGAGGGTGCGCAGATAGAGATTGAGCCGGCGGTCGAAGGCGCGCTCGGTGGCGCTCTTGTAGACCGACGACAGCACCACCCCGGTGATGGCCAGGATCACCACGAGCCACGCCGTCGCCGACAGGAACAGGCGGTTGGCAAGCGAGCTAGCGGCCATCGGAAGGATCCCGGCAGGCGCAGGGGGGCGGGGCGTCGGACGTCATGACCGGACCAAGGCCCCTGTTCGGCCGGCCGTCAAGTCCTGACGCCTCAAGCGCCGGGAGCAGGCGGCGGGGTCAGGAGATAGCCGAGGCCGCGGACGGTCTGGATGATGTCGACGTCGAGCTTCTTGCGGATGCGGCCGACGAAGACCTCGATGGTGTTGGAGTCGCGGTCGAAGTCCTGGTCGTAGAGGTGCTCGACCAGCTCGGTTCGGGACACGACGCGCCCCGAATGGTGCATCAGGTAGGCCAGAAGCCGATATTCGTGCGAGGTCATCTTGACCGGATTGCCGGAGACGCTGACCCGTCCGGTCCTGGTGTCGAGCGTGACGGGGCCGCAACTCAATTCGCTCTGGGCATGGCCGGTGGAGCGGCGCAGCAGCGCGCGGATGCGGGCCAGCACCTCCTCCAGATGGAACGGCTTCGGCACGTAATCGTCGGCGCCGGCATCGAACCCCTGGACCTTGTCGCTCCAGCGGTCGCGCGCGGTGAGGATCAGGACCGGCATGGTGCGGCCGTTGCGGCGCCAGGCTTCCAGCACCGAGATGCCGTCCTTCTTCGGCAGGCCGATGTCGAGCACAACGGCATCGTAGGGCTCATTATCGCCGAGATAATGCCCCTCCTCGCCGTCGAAGGCACGGTCGACGACGTAGCCGGCGTCGGTCAGCGCCTTGGTGAGCTGCCGATTGAGATCGGGGTCGTCCTCAACAACAAGCAGGCGCACGCTTCTCTCCAGAAATAGACTGCACAATCGATCGCCAGAGATGAGCAATTCCGGCGTGAACTGAATATGAACACGGGGAACCGGCCGCGTTACTTTTTGGTCATATAGAGCTTCTCAAGCGCCGACGCGACTGCGCCCGCCAGGCAGCCACCGGACGAGCCGGCGGGCGTGGCGGGCGCAATGTGCCGCGTTACGCGACGAGTCGGAAGGTCCGAACCGTCCCGTCGATCGGCCGTCAGGTCCGGAAGAACACGAACCAGATGACGGCAAGGATCAGGACCGCGAGCCCCGTCGAGATGGTAAGCAGAGCCGCCACTGACGGCCCGGGCTCGCCCTGACGCGCCTCGGTGGCGGTTTCGACGATCTGATCGTGCTCTCGCGCGGTTGCCATATTGCCCTCAATCTCTGGATGTCGGCTGCGGTGGTCGCGCCCCCCCTCGCGGCCTGATGTCTTGAGCCAACGCGTGATTGGATATGATGTTCCGGCTTTTGCCGCTGCATCGGGCTGCAACCCCGCGCCGGGCGGCCGGTTAACGCAGTTGCAAGATTCCGCAATCCGCCTTGCTATGATTCGTTGTTCCCCGATGGTATCCTCGTCCTCTGTCCCCGTTGCGTTTGGAGTAGCCCATGGCCCCCCGCGCCAATTGGAAGGGTTTTCTGCGTCTGTCGCTCGTGACCTGCCCGGTCGCGCTGTATCCGGCCACTTCGGATACCGAGAAGGTCTCGTTCAACCAGATCAACCGCAAGACCGGCCACCGGATCAAGTACCTCAAGGTCGACGCCGAGACCGGCGACGAGGTGACCTCCGAGGACATCGTCAAGGGCTACAAGGTCGACACCGACACCTATATCGAGGTCACCAAGGACGAGCTCGACGACATCGCGCTGGACTCGACGCACACGATCGAGATCGACGAGTTCGTGCCGAAGACCGATATCGACAGCCGCTATTTGATCCGCCCCTATTATCTCGTGCCTGACGGCAAGGTCGGCCACGACGCCTTCGCGGTGATCCGCGAGACCATCCGCAGCATGGACAAGGTCGCGATCGGCCGCGTCGTGCTGACCAACCGCGAGCACATCATCGCGCTGGAGCCGCTCGAGAGCGGCCTGATGGGCACGCTGCTGCGCTATCCCTACGAGGTCCGCAGCGAGAAGGAATATTTCGACGACATTCAGGACGTAAAGCTGACCAGGGACATGCTCGACCTTGCCAAGCACATCGTCGAGAAGAAGTCCGGCGCGTTCGAGCCCGAGCTGTTCGAGGACCATTACGAGACGGCGCTGATCGACCTCATCAACAAGAAGCGCAGCGGTGCACCGATCGCGGCGAAGGCCGCGCCGAAGACCGGCGGCAACGTCATCAACCTGATGGACGCGCTGAAGAAGAGCATCGCCAGCGAGAAGGACATGGCGCCCGCGGCCAAGGCCGCCAAGGAGCCCGTCAGGGAGACCGTCAAGGGCAAGAAGCCGAAGAAGCGCGTCGAGGGCCAGCGCGAGATGCTGCTGCCGATCACCGGCAAGGGTGGCAAGACTGCAGCAGCCAAGGAAGCGCCCCCGAAGAAGGCCGACAAGCCGGCGCGGGCGAAGAAGGCCGGTTAGACGCAATCCGCGTCTGCAATCGCGCCGTGATGTCTCCCCTCGCCGATCGGCCGGCCTGACATGCCCTGGTCGACGGCGTTCGACGATCCCGTTCGCGCAAGTCACAAGCGCAAGCTGCTGACACTGCAAGACGCGGCGGACTACATCATGCAGCTGCCTGAGGACGCACAGCACGAGGTGCACTGGCAGACCGCCATCGAGACGTTGATCAACGCAGCCGAGACAGGCGGCGGCTGGGTGATGTTCGCCCGCATCGCGATGTTGCGGGCGCTGAATGCGGACGGCCGCAACCGATGAGCGCCTTGGTTGTCGTCCTTTGTTGTCATCCCTGGCAGGCATCCGTGCCGACCGTGACGAACAGGCTCAACAAACCGTTAATCGGCGCCCTCGTGTCCAGCACGACAGGGTATTCCTACGGGCGACAAAATTAACCGTTGGTTCCCCTTATGCGCAGCATGGTTCCGGCTCCGATCGAGCCAAGGTTCGCGTGCCCACGTGCAGCAGGACGTCAGAAAGAACTACATCAGCATCGTGAACGACGCGCCTGATCACGAGCAGGCGGCGAGCACCGCGCCGCGGCCGCAGCCGGGCACGATGAAGGACTTCGTCGGCCGTCTCGCGACCGTGCTGAAGCGCCGCCTCCCCGCCGCACCGGGCCCGACCATCACGCCCTGACAGACACCGCGGCTTCCGCGCGTCCTTGCGGAGGGCGGTCGATTTGAATCCATTTGGATGGATCGATGGAACCTTAATTTAATGGATGCCATCGTATGTGACGGAGGCGCGGCCGCCCGGGCTTCATTCTTCCGTCGCGCAGAAAAATCTATTCGATCTATTTACCAGTCCGAAAACGACGCTGCCACACATTGGATCGGATGAAGAGGAGTTGGCAATGACTTTGCTTAGGTCTTTCCTTGCCGATGAGACTGGCGCAACCGCCATCGAATACGGCCTGATTGCCGCCGGCATTGCACTGGCGATCGTGACCGTCGTGAACAACACGGGCAGCCAGCTCCTCAACAACAAGTTCAACTCGATCAGCTCGTCGCTGAAGTAACGGCCGCCTCGTAACGGCCGCCCTGGCCTGAGGCGACGTCCCTGCACGCGCCGGCTCGGGCGCGGCCGTCGGCGCATGCTCCCTCCGCGATCTCGTCATTGCGAGCGCAGCGAAGCAATCCAGAGTCCTCCCGCGGAGGAATTCTGGATTACCTCGCTGCGCTCGCAATGACGGTGGGTGGCCCGTAAAGCACTCAAAATCGTGTCCCGGACGCTACGCAACGTCCTTCGAGCAACCACATCCTCGCGCTCCCGCGCTTTGACGGCCTTTTGAGTCCTGATAGTCTTCGGCCCGGCGTGGTTCGACGGGCCATGCTCAATCATTGGACCAGAGCTGTTTGAAGGATGCGGATGAGAAGCGCGACGGTCTTGGCTCTCAGCCTCATGTTTGTCGGCGCATGGTCGCACGACAGCGCGAGAGGACAGACTTCGGTCGCGCCTCCGGTTTCGCTTGCCCCGCCCAATGCATCGCCACCGCGCGCGAGCGCCAAAACTTCCAGAATTCCGCCGGCGACATCCGGCAGGGAGGCTTCGCCCCCTGTGATCGGCGGGCCTCCGCCGATGCCTAATCCGGCCGCCGACTACGATGGCTTCAGCGTAGGCACCGTCGACGACAACGACGCCTCAAGCCAGGTGACGCCGCCTGTGAGGTCACGCGCAGCAAAGGGCGCCAAGTCCAATTCCACGTCCAATCCCGATACAAATGGCCTCGGCGGCCAGTCATCGATCGATCAGGAAGATGAGGCGTTGAAACGAAAGCTGACGATCTGCAAAAACTGCAAGTAGGACGTTTGTAGCCCGGATTGCGCTTCCGCCCTCGCTCTTCGAGCTACGGCGGACAAGTCGCTCCGTCCGGGCTACGGCAGCTCGCTGCATGGCTGACCTACCGCGACCGTCGCCCACCCGTGCTTTACCCTTCTGTAAATTCCTGATCCTCTCTCCCCAATCGGCCGGAGCAACCGGCCAAGCCTGAGGAGAGAGACGCCATGAAGCTCGGCACCGCCATTGCGGAAATCATGAAGCGCGAGGGGATCGAAATCCTCTGCGGCTATCCGGTCAACCATCTGATCGAGCACGCGGCCAAGGCCGAGATCCGGCCCGTGATGGTGCGGCAGGAACGCGTCGGGGTGCATATGGCGGACGCGATCTCGCGGGTGACGTCGGGGCGTTCGATCGGCGCCTTCTGCATGCAGCACGGGCCGGGCGCCGAGAACGCAATGGGCGGCGTTGCGCAATGCTATGGCGAATCCGTGCCCGTGCTGGTGCTGCCGATGGGCTATCAGCGCCGGCTCGCGCATATCGAGCCGAACTTCAATTCCAGCGAGGCGATGAAGCCGTTTTCGAAATCGTCCGAGCCGATCATTTTAGCGTCCGAGGTCACCAACATTTTTCGCCGTGCCTTCACCAAGCTCAAGAACGGCCGCGGTGGGCCCGTCATTGTCGAGATCCCCGCCGACATGTGGAACGAGGAGGTGCCGGAGCCGCTGAACTACACGCCGGTGCTGCGCACGCGCTACGGCGCCGATCCCGTTCATGTGAAGGAGGCGGCAGCCCTGCTCGTCAACGCGAAGCGCCCCGTGATCTATGCCGGCCAGGGCGTGCACTACGCGCAGGCCTGGCCGCAACTGAAGCGGCTCGCCGAGCGGCTCGCCATTCCCGTCACCACCAGCCTAGGGGGCAAATCATCGTTCCCGGAAACGCATCCTCTGTCGCTCGGCTCGGGCGGCCTCGCGGTGCCGCGCGCGGTCCCGAAATTCCTCGCTGAGGCCGACGTGATCTTCGGCATCGGCTGCTCGTTCACGGAAACCAGTTTCGGCATCGCGATGCCCAAGGGCAAGACCATCATCCACTCCACGCTCGATCCGAACCATCTCAACAAGGATGTGGAAGCCAAGGTCGGCCTCGTCGGCGATGCCGGCCTCGTGCTCGATGCGCTGCTGGAGGAGACCGGCAAGACCGTCACGAAGGATCGCGATGCATCAGCGATCGCTGCCGAGATCGCCGCTTCGCACAAGGAGTGGCTGGCGAAATGGATGCCAAAACTCACCAGCAATGACGCGCCGCTCAGCCCCTATCGCGTGCTCTGGGACCTCCAGCACACCGTCGACATCAAGAACACCATCATCACCCATGATGCCGGCAGTCCGCGCGACCAGCTCTCGCCGTTCTGGAAGGCGGTCGAGCCCCTCACCTATCTCGGCTGGGGCAAGACGACGCAGCTCGGCTACGGCCTTGGGCTCGCGATGGGCGCAAAACTCGCAAAGCCCGACAAGCTCTGCATCAATGTCTGGGGCGACGCCGCCATCGGGTTCACCGGTATGGATTTCGAGACCGCGGTGCGCGAGCGCATCCCGATCATGTCGATCCTGCTCAACAATTTCTCGATGGCGATCGAGTTGAAGGTGATGCCGATCTCGACCGAGAAATATCGCTCGACCGACATTTCCGGCGACTATGCCGCGATGGCGCGCGCCTTTGGCGGTCATGGCGAGCGGGTGACGAGGCCGGAGGACATCATCCCCGCGATCAAGCGCGGCATCCAGAAGACGAAGGAAGGCGTGCCGGTGCTGCTGGAGTTCATCACCAGCAAGGAGACCGAGGTGTCGCGGCCAGGGACTTGAGGCGGCCACAAGGCTGTGGGCGCTGGCTCCGGCCGCAGGAGATGTGATAATCGGGCTTGGTACCGCGTACGTCGCGGCGCTTAGCCGGATTATCAATGACCGCGCCTCCCCAGGACAAGGCCGCCGAGCTCGAACGGCAATTGCGATCCCAAGCGGCCGAGAATGCCCGCCTGCAGGCCGAGCTTGCCATTGCGCGCGACCGCCAGAACGCCAGCATGGAGATCCTGCGCACCATCGCCAACTCCTCGGGCGATGCTGAGGGCTCGCTGCAACAGATCGCGGAAGCGACCATGCATCTGTTCGGCGCGCCGAGCGCCACCATTCACATTGCGGAAGGCGACGGGTGGTCCAGGGTGATCCGTGTCGGTGACAGCTCCATGCGCGTCGGCGCCGGCGTGCCGCTCGCCCAGCTCAAGATCGGCGGCCGCAACATGCCCGGCACCATCGTGGCCGAGAACCGGCAGGTTCATGTCCCCGATCTCGACAATGTCGATCCGGCCATCGCCGACTGGCCCGGCATGCCTCACGCTCGCGCCGCCGGCACGCGTTCGATGTCCGGCTCGCCGCTGCGGCTTGAAGGGAAGGCGATCGGCGCGCTGATCGTCTACCGCGACCGCCTCGCGCCCTTCACCGATGACGAGATGGCGCTGCAACAGAGCTTTGCCGACCAGGCCGCGATCGCGATCGAGAACGCGCGCCTGTTCAACGAGACGCGGGAATCACTGGAACGGCAGACCGCGACCGCCGACATTCTGAAAGTGCTGGCGAGTTCGCCCTCCGACGTGCAGCCGGTGTTCGACGCCGTCGCCGCCAACGCCAACCGGCTGATCGGCGGCTTCTCCACCGCCGTGCTGCGCTATGTCGACGGCGCCGCGCACCTCGTGGCATTCACGCCGGGCGATCCAGCCGGCGACCGCGTGCTCCAGGCCTCGTTTCCGGTGCCGTTCGCGCAGTTCCCGGCGTACCAGCTCACGGCCCATGGTGAATCGGCGCAGCTGCCGGATACCGAGCTCGAGCCGGCGGCACGCGACATCGCGCGCGCCCGCGGCTTTCGCAGCATGCTGTTCACGCCGCTGATGAGCGAGGGCGAGGCCAAAGGCGTCATCATCGCCACGCGGCGGACGACCGGCACATTCGCCGAGCATCATGTGCGGCTGCTGCAGACCTTCGCCGACCAGGCGGTGATCGCGGTCAAGAATGTCAGCCTGTTCAACGCCACCAGGGAAGCGCTGGAACGGCAGACCGCGACCGCCGACATCCTCAAGGTGATCGCGGCCTCGCCGGCCGACGTCACGCCGGTGTTCCAGGCCATCTCCGACAGTGCCAAGGCGCTGGTCGGCGGACATTCCTCCACCGTCACCCGCGTCTTCAACGGCATGCTGCATCTGGCCGCCTTCACCACCGACAACGAGGCCGGCAACGCGGAGCTGCGTAGCTCGTTCCCGGCGCCGCTTGCGGCATCGGGCATTCACAGCCGGGTGGCGACGAGTGGTGAATACGCCTTCCGCAGCGACATGCAGAACGAGCCCGACCTCACGGAGGCGATGCGGGAGCTGGCGCGGACGCGAGGCTATCGCAGCATCCTCGTGATTCCGATGCTGCGCGACGGCATTGCGATCGGAACCATCGGCGTGACGCGCCGCGAGGCCGGGCCTTTCCCGGACAAGGCGATCAGCCTGCTCAAGACCTTTGCCGACCAGGCCGTGATCGCGGTCGAGAACACCCGCCTGTTCAACGAGGTGCAGGACCGCACGCGGGAGCTCGCCAGATCGCTCGACGATTTGCGCGCGGCGCAAGACCGCCTGGTCCAGACCGAAAAGCTGGCCTCGCTCGGCCAGCTCACCGCCGGAATTGCGCACGAGATCAAGAACCCGCTCAACTTCGTCAACAATTTTGCATCGCTCTCGGCCGAGCTGACCGACGAGCTGAACGAGGTGCTTGCGCCCGTCCCGCTCGCCGACGATCTGCGCGCGGAGGTCGACGAGCTGACGGGGCTGCTGAGAGACAATCTTGGAAAGATCGTGCAGCACGGAAGGCGGGCCGATTCCATCGTCAAGAACATGCTGCTGCATTCGCGCGAGGGCGGCGGCGAGCACCGGCTGAGCGACATCAACGCCCTGGTCGAGGAGAGCCTCAACCTCGCCTATCACGGCGCGCGTGCCGAGAAGCCGCTCTTCGACGTGACGATGAAGAGCGAGCTCGACCCGGCGGCAGGTTCGGCGGAGGTGTTTCCGCAGGAGATTTCCCGGGTGCTTTTGAACCTGATCTCGAACGGGTTCTATGCGGTGACCAGGCGCCAGATGGGCAGCGGCGCCGCCGGTTACGAGCCGGTGGTGATCGCCGCGACCCGCGACCGCGGCGACAGCATCGAGATCCGCATCCGCGACAACGGCACCGGCATTCCGGAAGACGTGAAGGCGAAGATGTTTAATCCGTTCTTCACCACCAAGCCGGCCGGCGAAGGTACCGGTCTCGGGCTGTCGATGAGCCACGACATCATCGTGAAGCAGCACGGCGGCACGATCGACGTCACGACAGAGCCCGGCGCGTTCACGGAGTTCACGATCCTGTTGCCGCGAAAGAGCAGCTTTCCGGACACGACCGGAGGATAGCGTGGCTCGGGAGGTGCTTTCATGAATCCAGCTCGGTTCATTCGGCGACAATTGCTGTCGCTGTCCGGCGTCGGCCTCATGCTGGGTGCGCTGTTCTTCGCTGCCGCGCTGACGCCGACGCTGATCCCGCGCAGCTATCTCACGCAAGGTGCCCTCGCCGGCGGCTGCTTTGCGATCGGCTATTTCACCGGAATCCTGTGGCGCCGGCTGTGGCACTATCTCGAACTGCCCGAACCTTCGGCGCGCGCAAGATCAATTGCGAATGCACTGGCCGCAGCCGTCTGCTTGCTCGTCGTCATCGTCTTCCTTTGGCGCACGGCCGAATGGCAGAACTCGATCCGCGCCGTGATGAAGATGGCGCCGTTGGAGACCGCCCATCCGCTCAAGGTCTGCGTCATCGCCCTGATCACGTTCGTCTTGCTGCTGGCGCTGGGGCGGCTGTTCGCGCTTGTCGCCCGCTTTCTCGCCGCGCGCACACGACGCCTCGTTCCGCGGAAGGTCGCGAACGTGATCGGCGTGCTCGTCGCAGCCCTGCTGTTCTGGTCGATCGCCAGCAATGTCCTGATCCGCACGGCGTTCAACGCACTCGATTCCTCCTTCCGCGAACTCGATGTTCTGTTCGAGCCCGAGCGGCCGCAGCCGACCGATCCCGGTCGGACGGGAAGCCCGGCATCGCTGGTGAAGTGGACCGAGCTCGGGCGCATGGGGCGCCGGTTCATTGCCTCAGGCCCGGCCGCAGCCGAGATCAGCGCCGTCACGGAAAGGCCTGCGCAGAATCCCGTGCGCGTCTATGTCGGGCTCGGGAGCCGCAACACCGCGCAAGCGCGCGCCAGGCTTGCGCTCGAGGAGCTCAAGCGCCAACACGGCTTCGACCGCAAAATCCTGATCGTCATCACGCCGACCGGCACGGGCTGGATCGATCCGGCCGCGATGGATACGGTCGAATATCTCCACCATGGCGATGTCGCGAGCGTCGCGATGCAGTATTCCTATCTCAACAGTCCGCTGTCGCTGCTGTTTCAGCCCGAATACGGCGCGGAAGCGTCGCGCGCACTGTTCGCGGAAATCTACGGCTACTGGACGACGCTGCCGAAGGACAAGCGGCCGAAGCTGTATCTGCATGGACTGAGCCTCGGCGCCATGAACTCGGAGAAATCCGCGGAGCTGTTCGAGACGATCGGGGATCCCATTGGCGGCGCGCTGTGGAGCGGGGCGCCATTCGAGAGCCGCATCTGGCGATCGGTCACCGCGAACCGCAATCCAGGATCGCCGGCCTGGCTCCCGGAATTCCGCGACGGCCGCCTCGTCCGCTTCATGAACCAGAACGGGCCGACGGTGCCGCCGGATAGGCCCTGGGGGCCGATGCGCGTCGTTTATCTGCAATATGCCAGCGACGCGATCACGTTCTTCGCCTACCGCGACGCCTATCGGGCGCCGGACTGGATGAATGCGCCGCGCGGGCCGGACGTATCACCGGAGCTGCGTTGGTATCCCATCGTGACGATGCTGCAGCTCGCCCTCGACATGGCGGTCGCGACCGCGACGCCGATGGGCTTTGGCCATGTCTACGCGCCCGAGCATTACGTCGATGCCTGGGTCGCGGTGACAGATGTCAATGATTGGTCCGCCGAAGCACTCGCGCGTCTCAAGGAACAGCTTGCGGCGAAGGCGCGAAAGACGAGCGCAGGTGATGCCGACGACGATCCCGATCGCGGCGGCTAACCCCTACTCCGCCATCTCCACCTGCTGCGTGACGGAGGGGCCGGCGAGTGGCCGCTCCTCCATCATGATCAGGCAGAGCGAGGCGGTGGTCATCAGCGCGGTGGCGGCACCGAAGACGTAGCGGAACGCGTGCCTCATATCCTCGGCGGGAATCGCGGGGATGTTGCCCACGGCATGATGCTCACCGGCCAGCGGAACGTCGGCGCCGAGCGCGATCAGCAGGATCGCCGCGAACGCCGCGACCGTGAACGAGGACATCAGCGAGCGGAAGAAGTTCATCGCGCCGGTGATGGTGCCGACTTGCGGGCGCGCGACCGAATTCTGCAGCGAGACCACGCAGACCGGGAAGGTCGTGCCGAGGCCGAGCGCAAACGCGGCCATCAGCATCAGCAAGCCCCACAGCGGCAAGGTGGTGACCGTGAGGGCGAGGCCGCACAGCGCGGCCCAGGACGTGCCGATGATGGCAACGCGCTTGTAGTGCTTTGCGCGCGCCATGGTACGGCCGGCAATCGCCGCACCGCAGGTCGAGACTGCCGCGAGCGGAATCAGCGCAAGGCCCGCCTCGCTGGCACTGAGATGGTAGACCGACTCGTAATAGAGCGGCAGCTGCACGGTGAGGCCCGTGATCGCACCGAGCCCGCAGCCACCGGCTGTCATGGCGAAAGGCGCCACCGAACCCGTCAATAGCTTCAACGGCAGGAACGGCTCGTCGGCCCGCCGCGCGTGCCACACGAAGGTGACCGCGAGCGCGACGGCGCCGCCCACCATCGCAAGCACGGTCGGCGAGAGCCACGGATAGCGCGTGCCGCCCCAGGTCAGCACCAGCATGAAGACGACCGCAGAGGCCATCAGCAGCACGCCGCCGAGCCAGTCGACCTTGCGCTTGCGGTGGAACACCGGGATCTTCTTCATCTTCGGCAGCAGCATCGCGATGGCGGCGGCCGCGAGCGGCAGATTGATCCAGAAGATCATCGACCAGTGCAGATGCTCGGCGAACACGCCGCCGATGACCGGGCCCAAAATGCCGCCGACCATCCAGACGCTGGAGAAATAGGCCTGGTACTGGCCGCGCTCGCGCGGGGAGACGATGTCGGAGATCACGGTCTGCACGACAGGCATGATGCCGCCGCCGCCGAGGCCCTGAAGGCCGCGCGCCAGAATCAGCATCGGCATGTTCGGCGCGATCGCGCACAGCACGGAGCCGGCGACGAACAGGCTGAGCGAAATGATGATCATCACGCGGCGGCCGTAGATATCGCTCAGCGTCCCGAACACCGGTGCGACCGCGGTCGAGGCGAGCAGATAGGCGGTGATGACCCAGGAGAGATTGGAGACGTCGTGAAACTGGCGCCCGATGGTCGGCAGCGCGGTCGCGACGATGGTCTGGTCAAGCGCAGCCAGGAACATCGTCAGCATCAGGCTGATCACGATGGTCCGGACCTCGTCCTGCGACAACGGCGCCGGCGGCGCGAGCGAAGGCGCGTCGTCGACGCTCAAGACCTCGCTGGGAAGGCGGGACAGCTCTTCGGCAATGTCGTCAGGCAACGCCTGAATGTCGGCAGAACTGCTCTGCCGGTCGAACTTGTTCATCTCGATCGGAAGCCGTGAAGCGGCGCAAACGCCGCGAAGGATTCGTTCTATGCAGGCAATGTAGAGAGGAAAGTTCTTCTCAGGCAGGCACCGCGGCGCATGGGTGCATCCCGCCGCGGGGTCATCGCGATGACGTGATTCGACGTCGCAGGCGGGTCAGTCCTTCGGACGTCGCTTCAGGCGTGCCCGTTTCGGCAGCTGCGCCGGCCATTGCACGATGTGGTCCTCGAGCTCCTCGTCCGGGATCTCCTCCTCGCTGCCCTCGACCCGGCCGCGGACGGAGACGCCGGCTTCATGAACGGTGTTGGGATCGCCCGAGACCAGCGGATGCCACCAATAGAGGTCGCGCCCTTCCGCGACCAGCTTGTAGCCGCAGCTCGGCGGCAGCCAGTTCAGGGTGCGGACATTGGCCGGGGTCAGGCGGACGCAGTCGGGAACCTTGGCGGAGCGATTCGGATAGTCTTTGCAGCCGCAGGTCCCGGCATCGAGCAGCTTGCAGCCGACATGGGTGAAATAGATGTCGCCGGTATCCTCGTCCTCGAGCTTGTTCAGGCAGCAGCGGCCGCAGCCGTCGCACAGGCTCTCCCATTCGGCCGTCGACAGCTCTTCCAACGTCTTGGTTTTCCAGAAGAATCCTTCCTGGCCTGAAGGTCGTTTGGGAGCTGCGGTCATGCGCCTCAACAAGGGTTCGAAAGAGCTACGGCTCGTTCATCTACGGCGTGCGGCCGGGACGCTGCAAGCAACGCCCAATTGAGGCCCGTAATGAACCGGGGTCAATTAGGCCTGTTGTTCAAAATCGCGAGCCTGACCATTGGTTTATGGGCCCTGCTCGGCTAGAAGGAACAGCAAGTCCCCTCGGACGCGAACCGGCGCCTTGGGTTTGCCGTAACATTCCCTCAAGACGTCTCGGTGCCGCCCGGCCGGGTGCCTGAACGCTGTCGAACCGAGCCTCAAGGGTTCTAGGTGGTCCAGAACACACCATCCAACTGGAAGAGCCGCATCCGGAATTTCTTTCTGGATCTCGACGCGCGCATCGATTCCTCGCTGTTCTCCTCCGCCAAGGGCATCCGCGAGCTCTACGAGCGCTACTCGACCTTCATGGACCGCTTCTATGTCGGGCGGTGGAAGCGCTGGGTTTTCATCGAGCCGCTGTCGGAGGCCGCGACGCTGGGCCTCGGCGGCCTGGTCGTGATGCTCACCCTCGCCATCCCCGCCTTCCGCGAGACCGCGGACGAGGACTGGCTGAAGAAGTCCGACCTGGCGGTGTCGTTCCTCGACCGCTACGGCAACCCGATCGGCAGCCGCGGCATCAAGCACAACGACTCGATCCCGCTGGAAGACTTTCCGGACGTGCTGATCAAGGCGACGCTCGCCACCGAAGACCGCCGCTTCTACGAGCATTTCGGCATCGACATCGCCGGCACCGCGCGCGCGCTCGTCACCAACGCCCAGGCCGGCGGCGTCCGCCAGGGCGGCTCCTCGATCACCCAGCAGCTCGCCAAGAACCTGTTCTTGAGCAACGAGCGCACCATCGAGCGCAAGGTCAACGAGGCCTTCCTGGCGGTCTGGCTGGAATGGCGCCTGACCAAGAACGAGATCCTCAAGCTCTATCTCGACCGCGCCTATATGGGCGGCGGCACTTTTGGCGTCGACGGCGCAGCCCACTTCTACTTCAACAAATCCGCGCGCGACGTGACGCTGGCCGAAGCCGCGATGCTCGCCGGCCTGTTCAAGGCGCCGACCAAATACGCGCCCCACATCAACCTGCCCGCGGCGCGTGCCCGCGCCAACGTCGTGCTCGACAACCTCGTCGACGCCGGCTTCATGACCGAGGGCCAGGTGTTCGGCGCCCGCCGCAACCCGGCCTTCGCGGTCGATCGCCGCGACGAGGCCTCGCCGAACTACTATCTCGACTACGCCTTCGACGAGATGCGCAAGCTGGTCGACACCTTCCCGAAATCCTACACCGAGCGCGTCTTCGTGGTGCGCCTCGCGATCGACACCAACGTGCAGAAGGCCGCGGAAGACGCCATCGAGAACCAGCTGCGCCAGTTCGGCCGCGATTATCACGCGACGCAGGCCGCGACCGTCGTCTCCGATCTCGACGGCGGCATCCGCGCCATGGTCGGCGGCCGCGACTATGGTGCCAGCCAGTTCAACCGCGCCACCGACGCCTACCGCCAGCCCGGCTCGTCGTTCAAGCCTTACGTCTACACCACCGCGCTCCTCAACGGCTTCACGCCAAACTCGATCGTGGTCGACGGTCCGGTCTGCATCGGCAATTGGTGTCCGCAGAACTATGGCCATTCCTATTCCGGCTCGGTGACGCTGACGCAGGCGATCACGCGCTCGATCAACGTCGTGCCGGTCAAGCTGTCGATCGCGATCGGCCAGAAGGAACAGCCGAAGGCGCCGAACCCGGCCAAGCTCGGCCGCGCCAAGATCGTCGAGGTCGCCCGCCGCTTCGGCCTCAAGGCGCCGCTGCCCGACACGCCGTCGCTGCCGATCGGCTCGGACGAAGTCACCGTGATCGAGCACGCCGTCGCCTACGCCACCTTCCCCAACCGCGGCAAGGCGGTGACGCCGCATTCGGTGCTGGAAGTGCGCACCGGTGCCGGTGATCCGGTCTGGCGCTGGGACCGCGACGGTCCGAAGCCGCGGCAGGCGATCCCGGCCTCCGTTGCCGCCGACATGGCCGGCATGATGAGCCACGTCGTCAGCGAAGGCACCGCGCGCCGCGCCGCGCTCGACGGCATTCCGACCGCCGGCAAGACCGGCACGACCAATGCGTATCGCGACGCCTGGTTCGTCGGCTACACCGGCAATTTCACCTGCGCGGTGTGGTACGGCAATGACGACTATTCGCCGACCAACCGCATGACCGGCGGCTCGCTGCCGGCGCAGACCTGGCACGACATCATGGTCACCGCGCATCAGGGCGTCGAGGTCCGGGAAATCCCCGGCATCGGCATGGGCCAGAAGCTGCCGCCGCAGCCGACGGCAGCGCAGGCCAATGCGGCGCCGAAGGTGCTGGAGACCAAGCCCGGCCCGCCGCCCGTGCTGACCAAGCGCGGCGCCGACGTCCTGGTGCGCGTCGAGAAGCTGCTCGATGACGCCGCCAGGACCGCGACCAAGGCGGCTGCCGACGACGACAAGCTGGCCAAGCCGGCGTCGTCGACGAGCGCGCTCGCCTTCCCGCAGAACTATGCGGAAGAGAATGCGAATGCATCCGTCCCGCGCAAGAACTGATCGAAACCCGTGCGGCTGATCCTGATCACATTGACGGCCCTTCTGCTCGCGAGCGTGGTCGGCGTCGGCGCGACCTGGATGACGACGACGCGCGGCACCGAGATCGGCGCGCTGACCATCGGCCCGTGGACCGCCCGCCCGCGCACCGGCACCGCCGACGTCGATCCCTATTCGCGCGCCACCATCGTGCGCAATGGCGAGCTGCCGATCGGCACCGGTGACGGCGTCGCCTTCACCGCGACCGCCGACGAGAAGAAGAAGGCGCTCGACGGCCGCTGCGACGTCATCGTCTCCGGCGTGACGCCGCCGGCGCGGTTCTGGACGCTGACGCTGTACGACCGCAAGGGCCACCTCGTCGCCAATTCGCTGCAGCGCTATGGCTTCACCAGCCAGGAGATCGTGCGGCAGTCCGACGGGACGTTCGAGATCCGCATCGCCTCGCGCTCGCGCGCCGGCAACTGGCTGCCGACCGGCGGCATCGAGCGCTACGCGCTGATGCTGCGCCTCTACGACACGCCGGTCGGGGTCGCGACGCGCACCCAGCGCGATGCGCCGATGCCCACGATCAAGACGGTGGGCTGCTCATGATCCGCCTGATGTTCACCATCGTCGCGGGCGTGGTGCTGGGCCTCGTGGTCCATCTCGTCAGCGTGCTGGCGCTGCCGCGGATCGCGACACAGGACGCCTATTCGCGGCTGACGCCGATGACCAAGCTCAATGCCGTGACGCAGCTTCCCCTCGCCGATCCCAACAATTCGCCGATGCCGTTCATGGACCCGGCCTTCGCGATCGCGATCTGCCGCTACGACCTCACGGGCGGGCCGCTCAAGCTCACGGTGCCGGTGAGCCAGGCCTACACCTCGGTGTCGTTCTACACCCGCAACGAGATCGCCTATTACGCCATCAACGACCGCTCCGCCGGCAAGAAGGTGATCGAGCTCGACCTCATGACCGAGCCGCAGCACAACGAGCTGCCCGAGGACGAAGAGATCACCGCGGCCGACCGCCTCATCATCGATTCCCCTGCTACCACCGGCCTGATCGTGATGAAGGCGCTCGCCGCCGAGCCCGGCCTGATGCAGCAGGCGCAAAACTCGCTTCAGGCTGCGACCTGCGCGCCGCAGACAGAAGCGCCCGCCAAGGCCGAAGCGCCGCGCGGACGGCGCTGAGCGCGGCCGTTTCGGCGAGCCGCAATACAAAAACTGAAAAACAACCCCATGCACAGTAGCGGGGGCATTGAAACTGTTAGCTAATCTGAACGACCGATCAGCAGCAGCGCGACCTCAGCGGCGAGACCATTTTGGCCGCCTTTGACACGTCGGGCAAAACACTGGCATGATGGCAACATCGAAAGTTCGTAACACCCGCGGCGGAGCAATCCGCCGCGTTTTTCATGTCGTAGCACAGGTTGCCGTGATCTAAGGATCACCGTCGTCCCCCGCCGCTCGAAAACGCAATCCACTGCGTCGGGTACCTGGCGGAAAGTCCCTGCCCCCAGTGTCAGTCCAAGCCTAGCTCAATATCTCGGGCGGTGCGAGTGCGCCCACTCGCGGGCATGCGCAATGGGCGCGCGCGGCGGCAGGATCGCGCGCAGCTTCTGCGTCGTCGGCAGGCTCTCCATGCGCTCCCGCCATCGACAGAAGGCCGGATATTTCGGGTACATGGCCTTGCCTTCCTCCGTCAGGCTGAACGCAAAGGTGCTTGGCAAAAGGTAGAAATCCGCGATCGAGAGTTCTGGACCGAGGAGGTAGTCCCGACCATCGGCGAGCTCGCGCTCGATGGCCACGAGTGCGTTCTCGACCTTGGGCAGTGCGTGCGCCACCACCTTCTCGTCGGATGCAATCCCGAGCTCGGGAAACACCAGCCGCTCGTGGGTCACATGGTAGATCATGTAGGGATAGACGTAGGAATCGACGACACCGATCCATTGATTCATGCGAGCCCGCGCGTGCGGGTTCTGCGGCGTCAGCCGTGCTCCCGCGAACACCTCGTCGATGTAGCCGACGATGGCGCGCGTCTCGTAGACGGTGAAGTCGCCGTGCCGGAAGATCGGAACGCGGTTGAACGGATGGAGCGCGAGATGCTCGCTCCTGCCCATCACGGGCTCGAGGTCCTCGAAGCGGTAGGCCACGTCCTTGTGGGTGAGGACGAGCCGCACGATGTTGACGAACGTGCTGCGGGGAAAGCCGTAAACGATGGTCTCGGACATCTTTTCTCCTCCCGGTTCGCTTGCTGTCGATCGGGCTCGATCAGCGCCAGAACGGCTTGTTCGCTTGCTCCAAGGCCTCTTCCCGGGTGAGCCCGAGATCGGCAAGGAGATGGGGATTGTCGGCAATCGCGCGAAGATCGTCGCGCTGATTTATCCGCTCGATACGGGCAAGCCATCTGCCGATCAACGCCTGCCATGAATTATGTTTATGATCCGCAGCCGTCGCGCTGCGTCGAACTCGCGCCGGAAAACCGCGAACGGCAATAGGTATTGACATTTATTGCCTCCAACTCCCATGATTTCGTGTCGTGGCCGCCTGCATAGGGCCGGCAGGGCAAAGTCCGCAAAGCATCGTTTCTCGGGCCAGCCCCAATTTTTCTCATGAAGTCCCTCAGGAAGGTTCGTCATGCGCCCGCGTTTGCCACCGCTGAACGCACTAAAGGCCTTCGAAGCCGCAGCCCGCCACGAGAGCTTCACGCGGGCCGCCGAAGAGCTGTGCGTCACGCAAGGTGCGGTGAGTCATCAGGTCAAGGCGTTGGAAACGGAGCTCGCCATCAAGCTGTTCAGCCGCGAGCGCCAGCGCCTGATCATCACGGAAGCGGGCCGCGACTATCTCGCGGTGATACGTGATGCGCTGGACCGAATTGCCGCGGGTACGGAGCGGCTGTTGCAGCGACAGAACGCAGGCGTGCTCACGGTCAGCACGTCCCCGGATTTTGCCGCCAAATGGCTGGTGCATCGCCTCGGCCATTTCGCGGAAGCGCATTCGGGAATCGATCTCCGCGTCTCGGCAACGATGCATCACGTCGATTTTGCGCGTGAGGAGGTCGATCTTGCGGTCCGCCATGGCGATGGAAACTGGCCGGGCCTCGATGCCACAAGGCTCTGCACGGAACGGCTCTTCGCCGTGTGCAGTCCCAAGCTGCTGTCGGGACGCCGCCGCATCGGCGGGGTCGCGGATATCCTGAGATTTCCCCTGATCCACCTCGACAGCAGGTCCGACTGGGCAAATTGGCTACGTGGCGTCGGCATTGACGACGCCGATGTCACGCATGGTCCGGTGCTCAATCGCGCCAGCATGGTCATCGATGCCGCAATCAACGGCCAGGGCATCGCCCTGGCCCGCACGACATTAGGGGCCTGGGACCTGATCAATGGACGGCTGGCGCTGCCCTTCCCGGAGTCGGTGCCATTGTCGAAGAGCTATTGGATCGTCTGCCCCAAGGCGACCGCGTCACTTCCGAAGATTGCGACATTTCGTGACTGGCTGCTCGCGGAGGCGTCGAGCGACCTGCGCCTGCTTAAATCCGTCATCGGGACACCAAAGGCAGCGAGGCGGCGATAGGCCTCTTTCCGGCGATTTTCTCGTCCGCGGAGAATAGTCCGAGGTGGTAAGCCGCCGGGGATTCGGCTGATATCAACGCAGTCCGAACGACAGCACCGATGCGATCAGCGACAATCCCGCGAGCAGCAGAAGCGCCAGCACGGTCCTGCGGAAGGTCTCGTCGTTGATCTTGCCGAAAAGTTTGAAGCCGGACCAAAGGCCCGCGACCATGAAGGGAACGCCCAATGCGTATAGCATCAGCGTTTCCTTCGTTATGGTACCGGCTACGGCCTGAGAGCTCGAGATGACAACGAACGCCACGAACAGCACTGGCTGAAACACCGCGCGCTGCACGTCCTTGGGCCAGCCGCGCCATTGGCAGGAAATCGTCGAGATCACGCCGCCGAGCCCTGTCAGGCCGCCAAGCAAGCCGTTGGAGACGCCAATGGCGATATCGGCTCCGACTCCGATCTTTACCGGAGCGAATACGGGCTTCGTCAGGCCGTAGATTGCGTAGAGCACCAGCAGGACCCCCACACCAAATCGGAGGTAGCTGGGGTTCAGGTAAGCGAGAATGCTGACGCCGATCGGGATGCCGATGACAGTTCCGAGCGCGAGCGGCCAAGCCTTCCGAAGGTCGAGGAGATGTCGCAGCTTGAAGATGCCGTAGCCCTGCGTGAGCAAGCCGTAGCCTGCGATCAAGGTAGCGGTCTGCATCGGCGTGATGATGTGCAGCCATACGCCCGACACCACGAGGCCCATGGCGAATCCGGAAAAGCCGCTGACGAAGCCGCCAGCGAGCGCGGCAAGTGCGAAGAGAGCGAAGACAGGTCCATCCATGGGTCGTCTCCCCAAGAACAATGCAGGCGAGCACTTGGATGGATATCCATCTGATGGGGAGGTCGCGGGTCCCCGCAATCGATCACTCGTTTGGCAATACCTCGGCGTCCTACCCCCCTCCCGCCTCTTTCAGGATTCCCCGGCGTATCGATCGTACAATTTGGCGGCGTTCTCCCAGCGAATGGCCTCCATGTAGACGTCGACATAGCGGGCGGCGGCAGCGCCGAAATCCATGTGATAGGCGTGCTCATACATGTCGAGCACCAGCACCGGCCGACCGCCGGCGAGCGTTGTGGTATGATCTGCGGCCCATTGATTGATGAGCCGCCCGTCACGGGGTGAATAGGCAAGGATCACCCAACCCGAGCCACCGCCTTCGGCCTTGCCCATGGCCGCGAATTCCGTACGCCAGCGCTCGATGCTGCCAAAGTCGCGCGCAATCGCATCGGCGAGAGCGCCGCTCGGCCTCTCGGATCCACCAAGACCGTCGAAGTAGATCTCGTGCAGGATCATCGAGTTCGTTGCGATCAACTCCTCGCGCTTCAGGCCGTTGATGAGAAAGTTCGGCGCCTTCGCGAAATCGAGCTCTGCGAGCTGCGCGCCAATCGCGTTGAGCCGCTTCACGGCTCCGCCGTAGTTGTTCTCGTAGTGGCTGACGAGCACCTTTTCAGAGATTCCGCTGATCGACTTTGGATCGAACGGCATCGGTTTGGCTTCGTAACGCATCGGGCTTCTCCTTCTAATCCTTGGCTCAACTTTTCGTGCTGGCAGTCTTGTCCAGGGCCGCGCGCAAGCCTTCGGCGAGCTTCACGGCATCGTCGTTCGCCCAGAAGTGCATGAAGAAAAGCCGCGGCTGCTCATCCAGCATGTGGCTATGCAGCGCGGTCACCTCGATGCCGTGCGTGCGCAGCGCCAGAATGACAAGGTTGACCTCGTTGCCCGTCAGCACGAAGTCGCCCGTGATGGCCGCCTTCCCGCCCCCCGTCGGCTGGAAGTTGATACCGATCGCAACGCCCATTGGGGCGACAGGGGTCAATGGCATGCCATCTTGCGTGATCGGATCACGTCGCTTCACGTTGAATTGGTAGACGCCTCCGTTGACCTGTCCCTTGCTGCCGATAATCTGGTCGAGCTTCGCGGTGTCTAGGTCCACGGCCGGCGGCGGGCTCGCCGGCGCTGCGACGGTCAATGGAGTCTTGCTTTCGGCAAGTGCATCGTGGATCGCAGCGGCGAGCTTGACCGGGTCCCCGTGCCCGGCAACATGCATGTAGAACGTCGCCGGACTCGCGCGCAGCAGATGATTGTGGATGGCGGTGATCTCGAGGCCGTTCGCGATCATCTTCGCCATCACGGGATTGATCTCGGTTTCGAGCAGCACGAGGTCGCCCATGACCATGGCGCCGCCGTGCCCAGGCTTGAACGCAACCCAGCCGCCGAGCGCCAGCGCCGGCTGGATCGTCACCCCGTCCAACGTCACGGAGAGATCGCTGCGGGGAAAGCCGTAGCGGTGGACGTCGTCCGAAACGGCGGGCTTGCGGCCCAGCGTCTCGTCAACCTTCTGCCAGTCGATGTTCTGCGCTTGAGCCGTCGAGACCGAGCCAAGGAGGCAGGCGCCGAGACCGATGAACGTGAAGAGTGTGTTTCTCATTGATGTGCTCCTAGGTCTTGAAGCAGCTGCGGCTAATCACGCCCCGAGATCGATCGCATCGGCCCATCAAGCGGGAGGTCCAATCCTGGACGTCGCGCGAGCGTCGCCCGGCGCCGGGTATCAGGCGGGGGTCGGCTGAGACGTCCCCGTCAACGCGCGCATCGATAAGCGCCGGCGTATTCGCCGTGCCGATCAGTCTAGATAATCTGCCGGAAGAAATGGGGATGTATGATGCTGACATGCTGCGCCCTTGGTGATTAAGGACGCGATACTTGGGCATGTCGCCTCACGGGGAGATCGCACATCCCCGTAGCGGCGAATTAAAACCCGGATGGCCGAACTGTCAACCTGCTTAAGTCGGGGAATGCAGAAGTCATCGGAGGCACGTCACGAGGATAGCGCCGACGGTTTGGAACCTTTGGCACGTCGAGCAAAAGACCCGCATACAGGCAGCATCTAAAGTTCGTAACACCCGCGCGGAGCAATCCGTCGCGGTTTCATGTCGGAGAAAAGCGAGCCATGATCGAAGGATCGTCATCGTCCCCTGCCACTCGAAGCCGAGTGGACGTAAGTTTGCAACGCCCGAGATTCTAGACTAGCCTGTTCCTCTGCCCCACTCCCTGCCGTAAGCAGGTGTGAAGCTCCCCGCCACGACGGATTACGGGCAAGTCCAGTTTTGCGCACCAGCGCATTTTTTCCGTCGTGTCCATGCGAAACAATTCCGCCGCGTTCGGCTCGGGCGCAATCATCGGTACCTTGGGCGGCCTCATCGGCCTCGGGGGCGCTGAATTTCGTCTGCCGCTGCTCATCAGCTTGTTCAGGTTTCGCGGTCTTGAAGCCGTGGTCCTCAACAAGGCGACGAGCCTGATCGTGGTGGCCAGCGCGCTGCCATTTCGTGCCCGCGCCGTTCCCTTTGCCGAAATATATGCGCATTGGCCGGTCATCCTGAACCTGCTGGCTGGCAGCCTTGTTGGCGCCTATGCCGGAGCATCCTGGGCGACGCGCCTCAAATCCGAAACGCTCTACAAGATCATAGCCGTCTTGTTGCTGCTGATCGCAGGTGTGCTTCTGTTCGCGCACAGCACTGCGGCAGCAACCGCCCCGGCGCTAGCCGGCATGTACCTGATTATCGCGGGCGTAGCGGCAGGCTTCGTGATTGGCATCGTGACGTCGTTGCTCGGCGTTGCCGGTGGAGAATTCCTGATCCCCACCCTGATCCTGCTGTTCGGCGCGGACGTCAAGCTGGCAGGCAGCCTCTCACTCGCGGTAAGCCTTCCGACGATGCTGGTGGGCTTCGCGCGCTATAGCCGCGATCAAAGCTTTTCAGTGCTCCGCGCCAACTGGCAGTTCATGCTTGCAATGGCGATCGGATCGATCGTCGGTACATTCATCGGCGGCTTGCTGCTCGGCGTTGTCCCGAATTCGATTCTTTTGCCGGGATTGGCTGTGATCCTGGTCATCTCAGCCGTGGAGATATGGCGGCACGAGTAGAGCTGGCTCAGGCGTGATACGTTCGATCCATCCGCGCCCAGAGCAGCGCGAACGGACCCAACGCAATTCCCGCCGCAAGAACGATGAACGCCAGCAGCCAGCCGGTCGCGCTCTGCGGACCGCCGGCGGCGTCGAGCGCGGCGCCGGTTCCCCAGGCTCCAACCGCCGACAGACCGAAGCCGACCGTCGAATGCAAGGCCAGGGTCGCACCGCGATGTTCGGAAGTCGCCGCGGCAGACATGCCGGCAGTCAACGCACCTGAATCGGCGGGCACGGTCAGGCCATAGGCGAGCAGCAGCAGTGCGAGCACCCATGCCGGCGCCGTCGCGTTGAGGCCGATGATAAGTGCGACGCAGGCCGATGCGATCATGACGATCGTGATCGCCCGATGGCGGCCGAATTTCAGCGCGGCCTCGTTGCCGAGGATGCTTGCGGGCATCGAGATCACCGCGAAGCAGAAGCTCAGCACGACGGGACTCAACCAAGACGGCGCGCCCTGGTGCGCAACGACGAAGGTCCAGAACCCGACCAGCCAGGTGCGGATGCCGTAAAGCTCGAAGCAGTGCGCGCCATAGCCGAGGATGTAACCGAGCGCCTCGCGGTTGGCGAAGACGGGTGCGAAGTTGAGCAGACGTCCCGCCTTCGGCGCGGACCGCTGCTCCCGCATCAGAAGGCACGCGACGACCATGGCGACGGGACCGAGGCCGGTGACGAGGAAGGCGGTGCGCCACCCCCAGCGGTCGGCGATCAGTTGCGCGACCAGGAACGAGAGGCCAACGCCGACCGAGAAGCTCGAGGTGTACAGTGTGACGGCGCGTGAGGTGTTGCCGGCGGGAAGCCGGTCCGTCAGCGCCTTCAGGCCCGGCATGTAGGCGCCGGCAAATCCAAGCCCTGCAAGGGACCAGATCGCGGTGGCCGACCAGAACCCTTGCGCGAAGATTCCGAACGCTGCGGTCGCGAGCCCGCTGACGATCGAGCCCCAGAGCAGGACAATCCTCGCGTCGATCCGGTCGGTCAACGTCGTCAGCACGGGCACCGCGAGCATGTAGCCGAACGCATAACCGCTCGCCATCAGGCCGCCTTCGGCAGCGGAGAGGCCCCACTCCGGCATCAAATGCTGCGCCAGATTTGCGGACAAGGTCACATGCGGCAGGAGGTTGCCGACCTGCCCAATGCACATCACCGCAATCAGAGACCGACCGCCGAACTTACGAATTTTGTTCTCCTACCTGGAGAGGCGTTGAGTTTGCCCGCTCCGTACGAAGCAGCAAGAGCGCGAAGAAGGCCGAGACCGAGACGAGCGCGCTGATCCACAGCGCACTGCTGCCGATGTGCTCCACCATCAGCCCCAGTGCGAGCGGCGCGGCGGCACCCGTCAGTCTAGAAGGCAGCGAGATCATGCCGACCCGCCTGCCGAATCCGGCCGGCCCAAACAGCGCCAATGGAAGCGTCCCACGGGCAATGGTGATGATGCCGTTGCCCGCTCCGTACAGCACCGTGAAGGTCGACGCGAGCAAGGGTCCGCCCATCACCAGCGCAACGACGCCGATCGGATTCATCAGCATGGCCAGCCTCGCCGAAAGCAGCGGGTGAAACCGGGCGAGCCATCCTGCTTCCAGCAGACGCGCGCCGACTTGTGCAGGCCCAACCAGCGCGCCCGCGAGCAAGGCCTGAGCCGGTGTGGCGCCGAACGCAACCAGCATGGTCGGCAGAATGGCCGAGATGCCCGAACTGACGAAGCTAGCTGCCGCGAACATGTAAGCCAGCAGCACCATCGCGAAGGTCTCGCTCTGGCGTCCGGATTGCTGGATTGCACCCGGCCCCGGTCGAGCCTGTTGGTCCAATGGGACGGCGCGCGGCAGCGAGAGATTGAGCGGCAACGCAACAGCGATATGGATCGACGCCCATACCTGACAGGCGACGCGCCAGCCGTACTCCGACGCGAGCCAGGTCGTGAGGGGCCAGCCGAGCGTGCTGGCGAAACCGGCGATCAGCGTGATGCCGGTGATGGTTCGTCGTGCATTGGTACCGTAGATGCGCGCAAGCGTCGCAAAGGCCGCCTCATAGAGGCCCATGCCCATACCGATCCCGAGCAACGTCCAGGCCGCAATCAGCACCGCCACGCCATGGGCCACGGACAGCAGGAGCAGGCCTGCCACAAACACGAGGTTCGAAATGGCAAGCAGGCTGCGCCCGCCAAACGTATCGATGGCATGCCCCACGCGCGGGCCGAGCAGACCAGAGATGACGAGCGCTCCCGACAGCGCGCCGAACACGTAAGTCGGCGCGAGACCGAGATCGCGCGCAATCGGCGCAGCCAGGATGGCCGGGAGATAATAGCTCGACGCCCATGCAACCGTTTGCGCGGTGCCGAGCGCGGCGACGACGCCGAGCGGGCCTCGGGCTTGGCCCGCGAGAACTTGCTTCATGAACAACCACACCCCGAAGCGCCGGCCTTCTTGGCCGTTTCGTCGGCAGCACAGCAGGCGGACAAATCCTCCTTCGCCGGCCCGCCGCAACATCCCGATGCGGTCCCGGCGGCCTCGACACCGCCACGTGTGCAGACGCCGGTCTCCGGCAGCACAAGCTCCACCCTCGCCGCCGCCTCCTTGTCGCCGGCGATGTCGGCCGCAATCGAGCGAACCTGCTCATAACCCGTCATCATCAGGAAGGTCGGAGCGCGGCCGTACGACTTCATGCCAGCCATGTAGAAACCCGCTTCATCATGCGCGAGCTCGCGCGCGCCGTGGGGACGCACCGTCCCGCAGCTATGCTCGTTGGGGTCGATCAGCGGCGCCAGGGCGACCGGTGCCTCGATGGCGGGATCGAGCCGCAAACGCAGTTCGGACAGGAACGAGAAGTCAGGACGGAAACCTGTCGACACGATCAGTTCGTCCACGACCACGCTTCGCCCTCCGCAACAGGACCCTGCCGCGATCTTGAGGCGACCTTCGGAGTCCGAGAGGTGCGTCACCCCGAATTCGGTTTCGACCTTGATCTTCCCGGAGGCAACAAGTGCGGCGAAGGCACTGCCGAGTTCGCCGCGCGCCGCGAGCTTGTCGTTACGGCCGCCGCCAAACGCCTTCGAGGGATCGGCGCCGCGCAACAGCCAGACGGGCTGCGTACCCGGCACTTCGTCGGCGAGATGCACGAGATCGATCAGCGTGCCCACCGCAGAATGGCCCGCGCCGAGCACCGCAACAGTCTTCCCGGCATATCTGGAACGGCCGGCACCCCGCACATCCGGCATGCCGTAGGCAATTCGGTCGCCGCATTCGGATTCACCGATCGCCGGCAGGCCGTTGCGGCCGGCCGGATTGGGGGAGAACCATGTGCCTGATGTATCGATCACGGCGTCTGCACGCAGAACCTCGGGCCCCTTGCCGTTCTGATAGCGGATTTCAAAAGGCGCCTGCTCGCGCCCCCTGGTCTTTGCCTTGTCGAAGCCGACGCGGCTGATGGCCGAGACGCGGCTGGAGGTCCGGATCACATCGCGCAGCGACGTTCGCGTCGCGAGCGGCGTCAGGTATCGATCGAGCAGTTCGCCGCCGGTCGGATAGGATTGCGGGTCCGGCGAATTCCATCCCGTCGGTGCAAGCAGGCGCGCGGCGGCCTTGTCGACATTGTACTCCCATGGCGAGAACAGCTGGACCTGCTGCCACTGGCGGACGGCGTGTCCGGCTTCGGGTCCGGCCTCGAGCACGATGGGAGACATGCCGCGTTCGAGCACGTGCGCGCCCGCAGCCAGGCCGACCGGCCCTGCCCCGACAATGGCAACTGTCTTTCCGTCGCTCATTTCGCTACTCCCGTTGTTCTAGAATCATCGAATAATTCGGCCCAAAAAAATCAGGCCGCCGTTTTGGTATCCTTGCATTCGGTTTCGTCGGCACAGCACTCCGACACCAGGAAATCCACCAGGCCCCGCATCCCGTCGTAGTTCGCGTGGCAGACCAGGGTCGTGGATTCGCGGACCTGACTAATGAGCCCGACCGCAACCAGAGACTTGATGTGATGAGATAGCGTCGATGCCGGGATCTTCAGCTTGTCCTGCAAGCGACCGACGGGCATGCCCGGCTGTCCAGCCCGGACCAGCGCCCGATAAATCTGGAGCCGCGTCCGGTTACCCAGGGCTTCCAAGCGTGCTGCTGCGTCGTCGATCTTCATGACCATAAGATGCGCCGATCCGCCCTCGCCGTCAACCGTATTTCTAGAATATTGGAAATATATATATGCGACCGCCCCCGGCGGAGCGGCTTCAGCAGCACTTTCCGTTCTGCTGGATCGGCGGACAAGGGACCGATCCGTACGAACAGAAGACGCAGCAATCGCCGCTCGTCGGCTTGAGCCGGGTCCCGCATCCCTTGCAATCGTAGAAGAACTGACAGGCGTCGGTCGGCATGGTTTCGGCTGACGCGTGATGACAGACCGGACACGTGATCACCGATTGGGTTTGCATGGCCGGCTTTCCTCGATCGCAAGACACAACGCATTCTAAGCGCGGCGAGTTCGGAAATTCAATTGACGCTTTATCATCATTTCTATAAATCTGGATATATGGAAACTGAAGAAGCAGTCCTGGCGCTCGCCGCCCTGTCACAATCGACCCGTCTGGAGGCCTTCCGGACGCTGGTCCGACACGAGCCCGATGGCCTTGCGGCCGGCGACCTCGCACGTCTGCTGGAAGTCCCGCCGAATACGCTTTCGGCTCATCTCTCGATCCTGACGCGTGCCCGCCTCGTCACCTCCGAGCGACACAGCCGTTCAATCGTCTATCGCGCCAACCTTGCGGAGTTCAGGGACGTTGCGGTTTTCCTGCTTCGGGATTGCTGCGGCGGCCGGCCGGAGGTTTGCGAACCGGTTGTCGAGAGCCTTCAAGCCTGCTGCTCGCCAAAGCGAAAGGAGCGAAGCCGTGCCTGACCAGATGTACAATGTTTTGTTCTTGTGCACCGGCAATTCGGCGCGCTCGATCCTCGCCGAGTCGATCCTTCGCAAGGACGGAGCCGGCCGTTTTCAGTCGTTCTCCGCCGGCAGCGCGCCGAAAGGCGCGGTGCACCCGCTGGCGCTGCGCACGCTGGAAAGCATGGACTACCCCGCCGACGGGATGCGCTCGAAGAGCTGGCTGGAGTTCGCCGCTCCCGATGCGCCGGTGATGGATTTCGTCTTCACCGTTTGTGACAATGCGGCCGGTGAATCCTGCCCCATCTGGCCGGGACAGCCGATGACCGCACATTGGGGTATCGAGGACCCCGCCGCAGCCGAAGGTACCGATCTGGAGAAACAGGCAGCGTTCGTCACCGCATTCCGCTACCTCAAGAATCGGATCGACACCTTTGTGAGCCTGCCGCTCAGGAGCATCGACAAGCTCTCCCTCGGCACCAAGCTGCGCGAGATCGGACGCTCCCAGGGCGCAACACATTCAACGCCGAAGGCCGGCTGATGGACAATTTCGATCTTCCACGGCGCCTCGCAGCCGAAGCGCTCGGCACGGGCATTCTCGTCGCCACCGTCGTCGGCTCCGGCATCATGGCCGAGACGCTGACCAAGGACGTAGCGCTGGCGCTTCTGTGCAATACCCTGCCGACCGGAGCCATTCTGGTTGTCCTGATCACCGTGCTCGGTCCGATCTCCGGCGCGCATTTCAATCCCGCGGTGACCCTCGTCTTCACCGGCAAGCGCGAGCTTCCGGTCAACGAAGCCGTGCTCTACGTGGTCGCGCAGATCGCCGGCGGCATCGCGGGAACGATGGCCGCGCATCTGATGTTCGGACTTCCCCTGCTCGATTTCTCGACGAAGGTTCGAACGGGAGGGCCGCAATGGTTCGCCGAAGCGGTCGCCGCCTTCGGTCTGGTCGCGACGATCCTGGCCGGCATCCGATTTCAGCGGACGGCGGTTCCCTGGCTGGTGGGCCTTTACATCACGGCAGCCTATTGGTTCACGGCCTCCACGTCGTTTGCAAATCCGGCGGTGGCCATCGCGCGGTCGCTGACGAACACGTTCTCGGGCATTCGTCCGACCGACCTGCCCGGTTTCATCCTTGCGGAGCTCTGCGGAGCATTCGCCGGCATGCTGTTGATGAACTGGCTGCTCGGACAGTCGAAGTCGCGCGGCCCTGTCCCAATCGCGGAGACGACCCGATGAACGTCACGATCTACCACAACCCCGATTGCGGCACCTCGCGCAACACGCTGGCGATGATTCGACAGAGCGGCGCGGAGCCCACGGTCATCGAATATCTCAAGACCCCGCCATCGCGCGAGACGCTCAAGCAGCTGATTGCAGCGATGGGCATCACGGTTCGCGGATTGCTGCGCGAGAAGGGCACGCCGTACAAGGAGCTCGGCCTCGCCGACCCCAAATGGACCGACGACCAGTTGATCGATCAGATGCTCGCGCATCCCATTCTCATCAACCGCCCGATCGTCGTGACCTCGAAGGGCACGCGCTTGTGCCGCCCTTCCGAAGCCGTCGTCGATCTCCTCGACAATCCGGTCGGCCGGTTCACGAAGGAAGATGGCGAGGTGGTCGAAGCGCGCCAGGCGACTCACCGCCCCTAACGCTCCTCGGTCGGAATCCGCCGCGGTTTTTTTCACGCCAGAGCGGAGGTCGCCGTGAAGACGACCTCCGCCCAGCCTATTCGGCGGCTTGCGACGCGCGCGCGGTCCATTCGTCGGCAGGAGCCGATCGTTCGCCCGATGGAAGCCCCCGGCCCTTCACCAAGCCGAAAATTGCGGGGATCACGACCAGCGTCAGCAGTGTCGATGACGTCATGCCGCCGATCATGGGCACCGCAATGCGCTGCATGATCTCCGATCCGGCCCCGGTGCTCCACATGATCGGCAGCAGACCGGCCATGATGGCAACCACCGTCATCATTTTGGGCCGCACGCGCTCGACCGCGCCCACCATGATGGCGTCGTGGAGATCCCGGCGCGTCAGTGGCCTCCCCTCGGCGCTGCATCTGGCCTTCACCTCGGCCAGCGCGTGATCGAGGTAGATCAGCATGACGACACCCGTCTCGGCGGCGACGCCTGCGAGCGCGATGAAGCCGACCGCGACGGCAACGGACAGGTTGAAGCCGAGCCACCACATCATCCAGATGCCGCCGACCAGCGCGAACGGCAGCGACAGCATCACGATCAGCGTCTCGGTCATCGCCCGGAAGTTCAGGTACAGCAGCAGGAAGATGATCGTGAGCGTCACGGGCACCACGATCTTCAGACGGGCGGCGGCGCGCTGCAGATATTCGTACTGGCCGCTCCACACGACGTAGGTGCCGGCGGGAAACCGGATGCTCTCCGTCACGGCGCGTTGCGCGTCAGTGACGTAGCTTCCGATGTCGCGATCCCGGATGTCGACGTAGATGTAGGTCGCAAGCTGGCCGTTCTCCGTCCGGATCGACGTCGGCCCGCGCGCGGGTTCGACCTTCGCCACCTCGCCGAGCGGCACGGCGCCGCCCGACGGCATCGGCACCAGGATGTCGCTGGCGATGGCCTTGGGGTTGTCACGAAGGTCGCGCGGATAGCGCATGTTCACGGTGAACCGCTGCCGTCCCTCCACGATCGTCGTGACCGTCTGACCGCCGAGCGCGGCCGCGATGGTGTCCTGGACGTCCTGGATCAGGATGCCGTAACGGGCGAGCGCCTCACGGTCGGGAACGATCTCGAGATAATAGCCGCCGATGCCACGCTCGGCGTAGGCCGACGAGGTGCCGGGTACGGTCTTGATGACGCGTTCGATCTGCTTCGCGAGCCGGTCGATCTCGGCGAGGTCATTGCCCATGACCTTGACGCCGACCGGCGTGCGGATTCCGGTCGAGAGCATGTCGATACGTGCCTTGATCGGCATGGTCCAGGCATTGGAGACACCCGGAAACTGCAACGCCTTGTCCATCTCGGCGATGAGACTGTCGACGGTAACGCCGGAACGCCACTGCTCCCTAGGCTTCAGGTTGACGATCGTCTCAAACATCTCTGTCGGGGCGGGATCGGTCGCAGTGGCGGCTCGTCCCGCCTTGCCATAGACCGAAGCGACCTCCGGGAACGACTTGATGATGCGGTCCTGCATCTGCATCAGCTCGGCCGCCTTGGTGACCGAAATGCCGGGCAGCGTCGTTGGCATGTAGAGCAGCGTTCCCTCATTCAGCGCCGGCATGAACTCGGTGCCGAGCTGGCGCGCCGGCCAGATCGTCACCGCAAGCACGACGAGCGAAGCCAGGATGACCGGCGTCTTGGCGCGCAGAACCCCCTTGATCACGGGACGGTAGACCCAGATCAGGAAGCGGTTGATGACGTTCCTGCTCTCCGGGACGATCCTGCCGCGGACGAAGATCACCATCAGCGCCGGCACCAGGGTGACGGACAGCAACGCCGCGGCGGCCATCGAGAAGGTCTTCGTGAACGCCAGCGGGCTGAACAATCGGCCCTCCTGCGATTCCAGCGTGAAGATCGGCATGAACGACACGGTGATGATCAACAGGCTGAAGAAGAGCGCGGGGCCGACCTCGGATGCCGCGTCGATCAGAACCTGCACGCGTGACTGATCGGGCCCCGCCCGTTCGAGGTGCTTGTGTGCGTTCTCGATCATGACGATGGCGGGCGTCCACCATGGCGCCGATCGCAATCGCGATGCCACCCAGGCTCATGATGTTCGATCCCAGCCCGAGCAGCTTCATGGCGCCAAACGCCATCAACACGCCGACCGGCAACATCAGGATCGCGACGAGTGCGCTGCGGACATGCAGCAGGAACACGATGCAGACGAGCCCGACGACGATGCTCTCCTCGAACAGGGTATGCTTGAGGGTATCGATCGCCGCGTAGATCAGGTTCGACCGGTCGTAGACCGGCACGATCTCGACCGATTTCGGCAGGCTGCTCGCGATCTCCCTGAAGCGCTTCTTGACGTTTTCGATGACGTCGAGGGCGTTGACGCCGAACCGCTGCAGCACGATGCCGCTTGCGACCTCGCCCTCGCCGTTCAATTCGGCGATGCCGCGCCGCTCGTCGGGCCCGAGCTCGACGTTGGCGACGTCCCGCAGCAGCACCGGCGTGCCGTTGCTCGTCTTCAGCACGATGTTGCCGAGATCGTTGATGCTCTTGATGTAGCCCTTGCCGCGGATGACGTATTCGAACTCGGAGAGCTCGACGGTGCGGCCGCCGACGTCGGCGTTGCTGGCGCGGATCGCCTCACGTATTTTTTGCATGCTGATGCCGCGGTCGCGCATCCGCTGCGGGTCGAGGACCACGTTGTACTGCTTGACGAAGCCGCCGACGCTGGCGACCTCGGCGACGCCTTCGGCCTTGGCCAGCGCGAACTTCAGATTCCAGTCCTGGATCGTGCGCGTGTCCGCCAGGTTCAATTCCTTCGATATGACGGCGTATTGGTAGACCCAGCCGACGCCGGTCGCGTCGGGCCCGATGGTCGGGGTGACGCCGGCGGGAAGCCTGGACGCCGCGCCGTTCAGGAATTCCATGACGCGCGACCGCGCCCAATAGATGTCGGTGCCGTCCTCGAAGATCACATAGACGAAGGAGACGCCGAAGAACGAGAAGCCGCGTACGACCTTCGATTTCGGCACGGTGAGCATCGCCGTCGTCAGCGGATAGGTGACCTGATCCTCGATCACCTGCGGCGCCTGGCCGGGATACTCGGTGTAGACGATGACCTGCGTATCCGAGAGGTCCGGGATCGCATCCAGCGGAAGGTGAACCAGGGCATAGAGGCCGGCGGCGGCCGCGAAGCCGGCGCCGAACAGCACGAGCAGCAGATTGCGCGCCGACCAGGCGATGATGCGGGCGATCATTTGTGATCTCCCGTTGCATTGCCAGGGCCGGCGTCGGTGGCCTGGGATGCCGCCTCGCCAAACCCCTTCAGCGCGGCCTTCAGGTTGCTTTCCGCATCGATCAGGAAGTTGGCGGAGGTCACCACCGCCTCGCCGTCCGCGAGACCATGGCGCACCTCGACATAGCCGCCGCCGCGACGGCCGAGCTTGACTTCCCGCGGCTCGAAACGCCCTTCCCCCTTGTCGACGAGCACGGCCTGCCGGCTGCCGGTGTCGAGCACCGCGCTGTCCTGTATCGCCAGGACGGGCGCGGCATCGGCCGTGTCGATGTCGGCATCGACGTACATGTCGGGCAGCAGCACCGCGTCCGGATTGGCGAGCTCGATCCTGATGCGAACGGTGCGCGTGTCGCGGTTCACCTGCGGATAGACGACGGCGATGGTCCCGGTGAAGGTCCGGCCGGGGAAACTGCGCGCGCGCACCGCGACTGACTGCCCCACCGCGATGTTGCCGAGATCGCGCTCGGCCACGTCGACCAGCGCCCAGACCACCGAGGTGTCCGCGATCCGGAACAGAACGTCGCCGGGATTGGCCCGCATCCCTTCGATCGCATTGCGTTCGAGCACGACCCCGTCGCGCGGCGCAGACCAGCGTATGGCGACGGGCGCGGTGTGCGTCTTGTCCATCTCCGCAATGACGGACTCGGGAACGTCGAGATTGACCAGCCGCTGTCGCGAGCCGCGGCCGTACATCTCGACACCGCCGACCGTCTTGGAGGTGATCGTCGCAAGATATTCCGCCGCTGCGGACGCCACCGCCGAACTGTAGATTTCCATCAGCGGCTGGCCGGCCTTCACGCGCGTGCCGGTGGTCACGTCGGCGACCTTCTGCACGAAGCTTTCGGCGCGCATCGCGATCACCGACACGCGGCGTTCATCGAGCTGGATCGTGCCGGGCGCCTTCACCGAGACCCGGATCGAGCGCCGCGTGACGGGCTCGGACTTCACGCCCGCGCGCTGGATCTTGCCGGGCGACAGCTTCACCGTGCCGTCGTCGGTGTCGTCGCCTTCGTAAACGGCGACATAGTCCATCCCCATCGGATCCTTCTTTGGGACGGGCGACGTGTCGGGCAGCCCCATCGGATTGCGGTAGTAGAGGATTTTTCGCGGCGAAGCCGCTTGCGCCTTCGGTAGCGCCGGCGCGACGGCCGCTCCATCGTCGTCGTAGACCGGCAGATAGTCCCGCCCGCGGTCGTCCTTCTTCGGACCCGCAGACCAGAGCGACGCGCCGCTTGGATCGCGGTAGTAGAGCGGAGTTCGCTCCGCGGCGGCCGCAGCCGATGATATGTCGGCCTCAGCGAGCCAGCCCGCACCGTTCGAATGCCAGTAGTAGCCGGCCAGGACCAGGCCGCCGCCCAGCGCAAGTGCCGTCAGGAGACGCAGCGTTTTCATGTCGTGTATCCGCGCACCCGGGAGCGCGCGTCCGTGTGAAGGAAAAGGGGGAATGTCGGGCGCTGCCGGGCAGCGCCCGAACGCTCACTTGACCGCCGTGACGATCACCTTGCCGGTGACGGTCTCCGGTTCGCCCTGCACCTTCACGGACAGCGTCATCTGGTAGCGGCCAGCCATCGGCAGGTCCGTCTTGAAGGCGTACACACCAGGCTCCCTGGACGGCAGCGGCGCGACCGCCGATTCCATCTCGGCCATCCCGTCCGGGGCCATGTCGAGGCGGGTCTTGAAGATGACTGCGTCCGGTATCGGCTTGCCGGACTGCTTGTTCGTCAGGCGAACGGCGAGCGTGACGTCTTCGCCCTTCCTCATCTGCGGAGTGACGGGCTCGAAGGCGTAGTCGCCCGCGCCCGCCATCGCGGCTGAAGCGGCAAGCGAAAGGGTGGCGGCGAGAGCCGCGGTGCGGATTTTGGAAAGCATTGTCTTGTCCTCATGAATTGATCTTTCGCCGTGGCGCGTGAAGCGCGCACGTCAGTCGTCGTCGCGAGCAGGCATGCCGCTCGCGTCTCGGGCTTTGCGAGATCAGATTCGAGGAGGTCGGAAAGGAGGACTGCCGCCGCGGAAGGAAACGACCTGATCCGGGGGAATAGCCAACGTGCTGGCCATGACGGCGAGACGCTCGAACGCCACGGGCCTGACATCACCGAGCGCGATGATCCCACCGACGCAGCAGAAGCCCATCCCGCACTTGTAGCCGCCGCTATGGGAGCCTGTTCCCTTCATGTCGGGACAACAATCGTCCATCGACATGTCGGCGTCGCCGCTCATGTGCATGGCCGTCTGCATGCCATCCGACGACATTGCGAGGTTCGCCGCGGACGCGCCAACCGGCAGCATCGCCAAGGATATGGCGATGGCGACTGCCAGGATGGTACGGACGAACTGCATCAATATCGACTTACTTTGTCAGGCCGGAACTCGGCCTCAGTAGCATATTCGGGCACCAAAGGCAGTCATTGATCGTGGTCAAGCGTTCGTTACCCAGGCTGGTCCGGAGGCCGGGTTGGACGTTTCGACGCGGTCCTTCGGACTATCGTGCAAAACAGCAACACAAGGCCACCATCGACCGACCAGCCCGTCCAGCAGCCCGCGCGGATGTTGACGCGCTCATCCCCTGATGCCAGTTTCGTGATCGGTAGTGTCCGCAAGGACTCTTCAAGGGAATGCGGTGCGTCCACCTCAGTGGGCAATTCCGCGGCTGCCCCCGCAACTGTAGGCGGATAGTCGACGACCAAACAAACCACTGGAGCCCCGCTTGGGCCTCTGGGAAGGTGGTCGAAGGCGATGACCCGCGAGCCAGGAAACCTGCTGCCAGCCATGGTCACGCGCGAACGCATTGGGCGGGGTGCCCTGATGTCGGACAAGTAGCCGGTGCATCCGCCGCCTGGGGCGAAGGTGGATGACTAAGGCAACCGCGGTGACGGTTTGTTTGCGTCGCCGCAGAGCGTTGTTGTGCAACATTTTCATTTCCGTGCTGGCGCAAGGCCAGCGTTATCGCGTGCTTTCCTGATTACTCTGCTCTCGTCGGTGTCCTTGTCGTCCGCGGCGCTCGCGCAAAGCGCGGCGCAGGACAACCGCTCCCGGGAGGTCGGCCCGGTGATCGTGTCGCCGCCTGCGCCGCGACAGGCTCCTGCCGTCAGCCCCGGCACTCAGAAGCAGCGCGCCGCCCGGCGCGCCGCGGGACGCAATCGTGGCGCCCCTGCTGTCGCCGTTCCGGCCACGCAAGCTCCGAGCGGCCCGGTGCAGACGCCGCTCAACACGGCAGCCGTCACCGATGTCGGCTCCCGGCTCGGCATCACGGCGCGCGAGATGCCGGCGACCGTCGAGGTCATCAGTCAGCGGACGATGCAGGACCTGGGCATCCGGACCACGACCGACGTCGCCAAGGCTGCAGTCGGCGTCACCGGCGGCGATGCGCCCGGCGCGCCCGCCATCTTCTCGATGCGTGGCTTTTCCGGCGACCAGATCTCCACGCTCTACAACGGCATCCCGATCGGGCCGTCGACCATGACCGGCCGTCCCATGGACGTGGCTGGCCTCCAGCAGGTCGAGATCATCAAGGGACCGGACTCGCTGGTGGCGGGCCTCGGTGCGACCGGCGGCGCCATCAACTACGTGAACAAGGCGCCGCACACCGGACCAATCGTCAACGACGCCTTCACCTCCTACGATTCCTTCAACGGCTATCGCGCCGGTTACGGATCGGGCGGCAGCACGCTGATCAACGGCCTCGACTACCGCTTCGATATCAGCCATTTCAACAACAAGGGCTTTATCGACGACACCTATTCGAAGCTCAGCAACGTCTCGGGCCAGCTGAACTATCGCGTCAACGAGAACCTGAAGATCTGGGGCGCAACCGAATACAGGCAGGACAACGACCGCTTCTACTGGGGGACGCCGCTGGTGCCGGCGAACGCGCCGGGCATCGTGCCGACGTACGGCATCGTGTCCGGCGTCTGGAGCAACTATTACCTCGGCGGCGGCACGCCGGTCCCGGTCACCATCGACGCGCGCACGCTGACCACGAACTACAACGTGCTCGACAATCACAGCGGCGCCAACGAGCTCTGGCTGCGCAGCGGCTTTCAATGGGACATCACCAACAACATCTCGCTGAAAAGCCAAGTCTACGGCTATGACGCCCACCGGCACTGGTTCAACAACGAGATCTCGTCGTTCGACTAGACCGTAGGCAATTTCGCAGGCGCGCAGAGCATCTACCGCGAGCGCCTGGCGCTCGATCACGCGCAGCGGCTCTACGGCAACATCACCGACCTCACCGTCAATTCCAACGTCGCCGGAATGGACAATCGCTTCGTCGCCACCGTGGCGGCGAGCAGCAACCAGTTCAACGTCTCGCAGGACACGTTGTTCTTCAATGACTACGTCGATCTCCTCAATCCGGACCGCGGCCTCTACGGCCCGCGCAGCGACGAGAAGATCTACACCCATCTCGACACCACCTCGCTGTCGTTCGAGGACCGGCTCAAGCTGACCTCGACCTTCGCGCTGATCGGCGGCATCCGTTTTGAGAATATCGAGCTGTCGCGGACCCGCTTCGACGAGACTGGCCTCCTGAAAGCCAGCTATCCTTTCTCGAAGACGTTCAATCCGGTCACCGGACGCATCGGCTACACCTGGGACATCGCGCCCGGCGTGATGCTTTACGGCCAGTACGCGACGGCGGCGGACCCGACGGTCGCGAACATCTTCATCCTCAGGCCCACGACGCCGCTGCTGCTCACGACGTCGCGAACCTACGAGACCGGCGTGAAGCTGCTGTCGGCCGACAAGCGCGCGGAGGCCACGCTCTCGGCCTTCGACATCGAGCGCAAGAACGTCTACGTCCCCGAAAGCGGCATCCTCTTCAACGTCGCCGGCAAGATGGCCTCCAAGGGCGTCGAGATTGCCGCCGCGGTCAATCCGGTCGCGGGCCTGAAACTATGGGGCAACGTCGCCTTCGTGCAGTCGCGCTTCATCGACTTCACCTATGTCGACGGCAATGGCGACTTCCAGTCCTATTCGGGCAAGACGCCGCCCAACGTTCCCAACTTCATCGCCAACGCCGGCGCCTCCTATCGCTTCGACACGAAGCTGCCGGTGGAGATCGGCGGCCTCGTCCGTCACGTCGGCGACCGCTTCAACTTCCAGGACAATCTGGTCACGATGGACGCCTACACGATCTTCGACGCATACGCGTTCGTCGATATTCCAAAAGCCTATTTCCCGGGCGTCGACCAGACCCGGATCAGCTTTCGCGTGAGGAACCTGACCAACAAGCTCTACGCGGCCTGGGGCGATCCGGGTTACACCGACCAGATCATCCTGG
This sequence comes from Bradyrhizobium sp. S3.7.6, assembly GCF_054061875.1. Classification (NCBI taxonomy): domain Bacteria; kingdom Pseudomonadati; phylum Pseudomonadota; class Alphaproteobacteria; order Hyphomicrobiales; family Nitrobacteraceae; genus Bradyrhizobium; species Bradyrhizobium sp. S3.7.6. The sequence continues at coordinate 7,193,007 of NZ_JBSSEQ010000001.1, forward strand.
GCGCGCCGCGCAGCTACGAGGTCGCGGCTTCGTTCAAGTGGTAGTCGCGGATCACCTCGTCCGCGCCGTGGCGGGAGGTGTCACGCGACAGTAGGACGCAATCGCAAATCGATTGCGCCGTTGAAGCCGCGGGTCTCGAGAGCTATCGATCAACGAAACCTCGCTTCCATCGGGAGGAACGCATGAGCACCATCACCGGCGGTTGTCACTGTGGCGCAATCCGCTATCAGGTCGAGGGCGAAGCGATCGTGCACGCGCTGTGTCACTGCCGCGATTGCAGGCTTCACGCGGGCGCTCCCGTCGTCGGCTGGACGATGTACGCGGACGATGCCGTCAAGGTGACCAAGGGCGAGCCCAAGGTGTATCACTCCTCGGAACATGCCTGGCGGCACTTTTGCGGCGACTGCGGAACCGGCCTGTTTTATGTCAATGCCGACATGTTACCCGGGGTCATCGACGTCCAGAGCGCGACCTACGACGATCCCGATGCCGTACCGGCGACGATGCACATCCAGGTCGCAGAGCGCCTTCGATGGATGGAGCGCGCGCACGAACTGCCGACATTCGACCGCTATCCTCCGCCACCGTAGCGGCGCGCGCGAAGCGTTCGCCGTCTGGATGGAACCGCACAAACACCATCTTGCAACGGCCGGACGATCTCACGTAGATTGATCGGCGTGGGGACGAAGCAGACTCCCCGTGAGACCTCGGTCCAAGCTCTGCGCAGCACGCCATTCGTGGAGCTTGCGCATGGATACCGAACGCCACCCTCCTCTCCGCCCTACCGTTGCCATCCTCTCCCGCGGCGACGCTGCCGCGCGCCGGGACACGACGGCACAAAACAGCCGCTTCGTCCGCGTTTTCGAAGCACTCGCCGCGGTCGGCATCGAAGCCCGGCCGGTGATCTACGACGAGATCTTCGCCGACGCCGTCCGCGATCAACTGCTCGCCGTCGATGGCGTGCTCGTCTGGGTCGATCCGATCCATCAGGGCAAGACGCGCGAGGCCCTCGACCCGCTGCTTCGCGACGTTGCGGCGCAAGGGCCATGGGTGAGCGCACATCCCGACGTGATCCTGAAGATGGGCGTCAAGGACGTGCTCTACCGAACGCGTCATCTCGGCTGGGGAGCCGACACGCATCGCTATGACACCGCCGCAAGCTTCCGCGCCGAATTTCCTTCGCGCCTTCAGGCGAACGGTCCGCGCGTGCTCAAGCAAAATCGCGGCAATGGTGGCCAAGGGGTGTGGAAGGTGGAGGCCCTGCCCAACGCGGACGCCATGGTTCGCGTGCTGCATGCCCAACGCGGCAGTCTACCCGAGGACATGCCGCTCGATGCCTTGCTCGCCCGCTGCGAACCGTATTTCGGATGGGGCGGCTGCATCATCGACCAGGCGTTCCAACCCCGCCTGCCCGACGGCATGATCCGCTGCTACATGAGCGGCGCTGAGGTCGTGGGCTTCGGGCATCAATTGATCAAGGCGCTGATCCCGCCGCCGGAAGGCCCCGACGCACCTGAGGCGCAGCCGGGCCCACGGATCATGCACGGACCCGATGCTCCGCAATTCCAGGCGCTCCGAAGATCGATGGAGGACGAATGGACGCCGCAGCTGATGGACACGCTCGGCATCGACGAACCGTCGCTGCCGGTGATCTGGGACGCCGACTTCCTGTACGGGCCCCGCGACGCCGCCGGTACCGACACCTACGTCCTGTGCGAAATCAACGCGAGCTCATGCTTTGCGATTCCCGACGACGCGCCGGCGGCAATCGCCCGAACGGTGAAGCACCGCTTGCTCCGGACTCAAGCAGTGCGTTCGGGCGCATAACCGGCGGCCCGGCTTCGACACCCTAATGCGCAGCGCAGCGGCAGCTTTCATAGGCGACGGGATCGTGGCTGTTGACGATGCTCACGCGGTCGCCGTGGTTCAGCTTCAGCGCGCGCAGCCGCGCCTGGTTGGCGATCCGCATCTTGCGATCCATGTCGCCGCGGCGCTGGAAATAGCCGAGCATGAGCGGCACGTGCGGCGACGCGTCGAGCTGGCCGTGGTGGAAATAGCTGTCGCCGGCATGCAGCAGCCATTTCTCGCCTGATCGCACCGCGATGCCGCAATGGCCGAGTGTGTGGCCGGCGAGCGGGATCATCAGGATGTCGGCTTCCTTGTCGCCGAGCGCGCGCACGCCCTTGAAGCCGAACCAGTCCTCGCCGGCCTCGCCATAGAATGTCCAGCCCGGCCCATGGCTCCACTGCCCCGTGACATAACGCCCTTCGGGCGGCGCGGGCTTGCGCAGCACCGCCATGTCGTATTCGGCGCGGTGGACGTGGATCGCGGCATGGGGAAAGTCCGGCACGCCGCCGGCGTGGTCGCGGTCGAGATGCGTCAGCAGCACGTGGCGCACATCGCTGGGCGAGTAGCCGAGCGCCTTCACCTGCTCGACCGCCGTCTCCGCCGGATCCAGCCTCGGCGCGGTCTGGCGCAGCCATCGGCCCCCGAGCCGATCGGGCGTTGCGATATCGCCGAGACCGATGCCGGTGTCGACCAGAGCGAGTCCGTCCCTCGTCTCGACCAGCAGGCAATGGCAGACCAGGCGGGCGCGCTGGAACAGGCCGCCCGTGCCGTTCACAAGGCGGCGGCCCATGGGGCACATCGTGCCGGTGTTGAGGTGCTGGATCTTCATGGCGCGTTCCTGCTGTTGTGAGCAGGGCGTTCTTGCCACCGGGCGATCTATAGGTAAAATATTGAATATTGATACTATCTCTAGGCATATCCTATGGACATCCGCGAGCTTCGCTACTTCGCAGCCGTGTACCGCGAGCGCAATCTGACCGCGGCGGCGCGGGCTTGCTTCGTGTCGCAGCCGTCGATCTCGACCGCGATCACCCATCTGGAGGCCGAGCTCGGCACCACCCTGTTCATCCGGCACAAGAAGGGCGTCGCGCCGACCGCCTCAGCCGAGCAGTTTCATGCGCTGGCCCGCCGCATCATCGACGAGGCGGACGCCGCACGCAGCCTGTTCAGGAAGCCGAATACGAAGACCACCGTCACGCTGGGACTGATGCGCACGCTCGACATACCCCGAACGATCGCGCTGCTGAAGCCGCTGACGGCGCGCACCGACATCGCGCTCCGCCTCGTCGGCAGCGACGAGCGCGCCGATGCGCGCATCATCTCGAAGAGCATGCTCCGCGCCGACGAGCATTTCGTCGCGCTGTGGAGCGAGCGCTATGTCGCCGCACTTCCGCCCTCGCATCCGCTGACGCTGAAGGAGAAGCTGCGGACCGCCGATCTCGCCGGCGTCCCTCTGATCGACCGCTGCCATTGCGAGCAAAGCGAATTCTTCGGTCGGAGCTCACAACGAAGGCAGACCGCGGCGATCGCGCAATCGGAGGATTGGGCGATGGCGCTGGTCGCGGCCGGCGTCGGCATTGCCATCGTCCCGGAAGGCGTGGCGCGCGGCAACCCTGATGTCGCGGTGCGCGAGATCGAGGTCAGGGTCAAACGCGAGGTCGGCCTCGCCTACCGCGCGTCAGAGCCGCTGGCGGATGCGCTGAAGGAGTTTGTCGGGAAGCTCCAGAGGCAGCGGCGAAAGCCGGATCGGACCGGCCCACGGCGTAACAAGCGCAGGAAGTCCTAGCCCTTCGTGACCACGGCGCGCCCGTAAGGCGGCTGCGCCGCGACCGGCGGATTGGCGGTCTGGGCTGCGAGTTCGCCGATCAGGCGGTCGGCATCGGCGGCCATGCCGTCGGGCGCCTGGATCACCAGACGCTCCAGCGCCCAGCGATAGGACGAGACGCGCTGCTCGAGGCACAGCTGCACCCACTGGATGATCAGCGAGTTCTCCTGCATGCGCGCGACCGCATCGTCCCTCTCCCTTGGCGAGAGCTCGGAGACGCGCGCCATGGTCGCATCGCGCTTCCTGTCGAGATCGATGACGCGGATCGCGGAGCCGAAGAACGGCTCGAAACGGGTGATGTCGTTGCGCACGTCCTCGATCAGCTGCGCATAGCGCGATGAATGCGAGCGATGCGGCTCGTCGATCAGCGTGCGCCCATACATGGTGCGGTCGAACACGACCTTCTGCTGCCAGGGCGACGGCAGCGCCCTGTAGTCGCCGAATACGCTCTTCCAGGCGGGCCGCGACAGCGGCGGCTCGATCATGGGATAGGCGAGATCGCGAAGCTGGCGCTCCGCGTCGGTGAGCTGGAATTGGGACGACTTCAGGCCGACGCTGCCGGTGGCCTCGGCCCCGAGCCAGCGATGCATGTCGTCGCTGCGCATGTCAGCGCGGGTGCGGCCGAAATCGCCGCCGCTGCACGCGCCGAGCGTCGCACCGACGAGTGCGAGCAGGACGGCCGTTACGACAGGCCGGATCTGGCGGATGGCATCCGGCATTGCAAAAGCCGGATGCTAGCGGCGACGACGACGGCGCCCCGGCGCTGTGCCCTGCTCCGGCCCGCGATCGCCGCTGGTTTCTTCCGTCTGGCGCTCGATGCGGATCACGGGGAGGATCAGAATCGTTCCCGTTTCCGTACGCGGCGTGGCATCCCCCGACGAGCCTGCCCGGCGACCGGCCGGAAATTCGATAATGGTCCCCATATCAGCTCTCTATCAATTGCCGCGCGACCGAGCGCGCTGGTGCAACGTGCGTTCATTAAGATCAGTTCATGGTTAACGGGGTGTAAACGCGCCTTCCGGACCGTAACTTCACGGGCGGCCTCCCGCGTCCCGTTGCGGGACGACAACACCTGAAATGATGGGGTCGACTTCACGCCTCGTTTTCCTTAACGAGCCTTTAAAGGAACCTGCGTTAGGCTCGCGGACGAGTATCTTTTCCAGGTCGCGTATCTCTCCATGACCAAGTCGCTGTTTCCCGGATTCGACGGGCTGATGAGCCTCTCCCGTCGCGAAGGCGTTGATGTTCGCCCGACGCTGCTGCGCGTGCTGACGGACCTCTATGTCCAGGCGCCCACCCACAGCGACGACGAGCAGCGCCAGTTCATCGAGCTTGCGACGCGGCTGATCGACCAGGTCGACGATGCGACGCGCGCGGCCGTCAAGGCGAAGCTTGCGATCTATCCGCAGACGCCCGTCCCGGTCCTGCAGAAACTCGGGCTGGTTGCGACCCAGGAAGGCCGCAGGGTTCCGCTCGCGCGCGAAATTCGCAGCTCCCCGCAGGCGGCTTCGCCAGCTCGCACGCCGACCGACGCCGAGTTGCGCATGGCCGCCAACATGGCGATGCAGCCGAAGGAAGCGGCCGAGATCCACGACATGTTCTTCCGCGCCGATGCGACCCAGCGCGCGCTGGTCCTGCACAATCTGGCGCAAACCCCGCTGAAGGCCGCGCCGCGGATTCCGACCGTGCGTGCCAAGCGCGCGCTCCAGATCCTGGAGATGGCGGCAATCGCCAACGATGTCGAGAATTTCACCTACGAGCTCGGCGACAGCCTGATCCTGCCCTCGCGCGTCGCAGCCCAGATCGTCGACGATGCCGGTGGCGAAGCGCTCGCAATCGCCGCGCGCGCGCTCGACATGCCGAGCCCGAACTTCCAGCGCATCCTCCTGTTCTTCAAGCCGGAGATCGGCACGTCGGTCGATGCGGTGTACCGGTTGTCGCGGCTCTACGACCGGCTCAGCGACCGCTCCGCGCTGGTGATGCTGGCGGCCTGGCGCGGCTCGACGCTCGCAGTCACGCGCGCAAAATACCAGTCGTCGCTGCATGACAGCGAACGCCAACGCCCGCGTGCGGGCGCCAGCCAGACCCGGCCGGGCGTGCAGCCGGGCTCGGCGCCTGCGGTGCGGACGGGCACCGACGGATCGGACCGCTAGGTCTTCGCCAATTCGAGGAAGTGACGACCTTTGCGGTCCTCGGTCTCGACGATCCAGGCGTCCGGATCGAAGCGGATTTCCTTGGTGAGGCGCTCCTCGACCGCTGGCTCAGGCATCGGCTGCGCGGCAAGTGGCACGAAGAAGCGATCGACCGGCCGGCCGTCGTCATAGACGGTCTGCGGCGCCGGTACGTACAGCATCGCGTTGCCGTCGAGCAGCGACACCTTCACGAATACCGCGCCCGCCTCCTCGGCACCGCGACGACGCACCGCCCCGAACACGCCTTCGGTCTGGCACCGGCGCAGGTAGGCGGAAACCCAAATGTTTGATTTCAAACGCATGAAGAGCACGATAGGCCAGTGCTGCAATCAGCACCAGCCTTCGCACAACAATGACGCTTATTCGACGGGGTGGCCGATCGCGGCTCCGAGCTCGCGCAGCAGGCGGTCGGAGACCTGACCCGTCACCTGCATCTTGTGCTCGCGCTCGAATTTCTGGATCGCGGACTGCGTCTCTGCGCCCATCGTGCCCGTGATCTTCAAATTGCCATAGCCGTATTCGGATAGCGCGCGCTGCACGCCGGCGATACGCCGCGCGGCCGGACTCTGCGCGACGGGAATCGGCGCCGGCGGACGCGCGATGGCGACGGATTGCGGCGGCGCCGACGTCGTTTGCTTGACCAGATTGGTCATCGGATCGCCCGCGCGCGGCGTCGATGCCGTCGCCTCGACCGGCTTCTCGGGGGCCTTCTCGGCGGCGCGCTCGACAGGCTTGGGCTCGGCGCGGAATTCCGTCGCTCTCGGCTCCAGCGGCGAGGTATCCGCGCCGACGGGGCGCGGACGCGGCAAGGGGTTCGACAGCGGCACGGACGACGGCGCGGGAAGATTGATCACGGTGCCGAACATCGGCGCCGGATGCCGGCCGGTCTGAAGGAACAGCGCGTTGGCAACGATCGCGCTGACTGCGGCGACGGCGACGAGACCGGCCAGCGTGTCCTTGGGACTGTGCAGCAGGATGCGCATCGCAAGATTGCGCTCGGTCTCGACATCGATGACCGCGGCCTTGGCGCCACGGCGGCGCGGAGCGGCTTCGTCCTTGGCAGACTTCTTAGGCACTTTTCTTCACCAGAGCTGGTTGGTCGTGAGATTGGTCCTGAAGCTCCTGGCGCGGCACCGGCGTCAGCGTCGCGATCTTGCTCTCGGCCGCCATTCTATCGGACGTCTTGGCCTGCGGCGGCGTGTAGACGAGCGGCAATCTGACGGTGACGGAGGTGCCCTCGCCGAGCCTGCTTTGTACAGTCAATTCGCCGAGATGCAACGCCACCAGACTCTTCACGATCGAAAGCCCGAGACCCGTGCCTTCGTGACGGCGCTGATAGGTCTTCCCGGCCTGGAAGAACGGCGCACCGATGCGCTTGAGATCATCGGCCGCAATGCCGACACCGGTGTCGCTGATGCGCAGCGCGAGCTGCGATCCGGACACCGCGGCCGATACGGCGACCTGACCGCCGCGCTCGGTGAACTTGATGGCGTTGGCGACGAGATTGAGCACGATCTGCTTGAAGGCGCGCGGATCGCCGGTCATGACAGGCAGGTCCTGCGGCGCATCGGTGATGAGGTCGATGCCGTTCTCCCGCGCCTTCAGCGCCAGCAGATTGCAGCAATGCATCAGAGAGGCGCGCGGCGTGAACGGTTCCGACGCAATCTCGAAATTGCCCGATTCCATCTTCGACATGTCGAGGATGCCGTTGACGACCGACAGCAGATGCTGGCCGGAATCGTTGATGAGCTGGGCATATTCCTTGCGTTGGGCCGCACCCAGCATCAGGGTCTGCTCCTGCGCGATCATCTCGGAGAAACCGATGATGGCGTTGAGCGGCGTGCGCAGCTCGTGGCTCATGGTGGCGAGGAAGCGGGTCTTGGCAGCATCGGCCGCTTCCGCGGCGCTGCGCGCCTGATCGAGCGCCTGCTCCGCGAGCTTGCGATCGGTGACGTCGCGCATCACGCCGACGACTTCCGCCTCGCGCGTGGCATCGCCGTCAATATCCTGGCGGCCGATATCCTGGTCGAGCGGCCGGCAGCGCATCTCGACCCAGATGAAATCGACCTGGCCACGCTCCGATCCGGCCGGCTCCCGCCGCAGCCGGAACTCGACGCTGCGCACGTCGCCGCGCGCGGCATCGGAGAGCGCGGTGAGATAGGCCGGACGATCGGCGACATGGACGCGGTCGAACAGGCCGTGGCCGAGCAGCTGCGCGACGGGCATGCCGAGCATGGCTTCCACCGCCGGCGAGATGAACTGCACCGCGCCGTTGCGCCGATGCCGCGAGATGACGTCGCTCATGTTGCGCGCCAGCAGCCGATAGCGCTCTTCCTCGCGCAACAGCAGTGCAACGCTGGTGCGCGCGAGCGATTCCGCACCGAAGGCGAGGCCCGCGGCATAGAGCGTCGCCGAGGCGACGCCGAACGCCATCAGCACGCCGCGTTGTGCGGCGCTGGCGTCTCCAGCCGGAAGCCAGCCGAGCTGGCCGGCAAAGATCAGGACGCCGGCGCAGGACAGCGCAAGCAGGGAGGCAAAGGCCGCGACGCGGCGCGAGGCCGACAACGCGGCTTCCAGGGGAACCACGACCAGCCAGATCGCAGCGAATGATTCGATGCCGCCGGTGGTGCCGGCAACCGCCATGATCAGGCCGGCGAGCGCCAGCGACGACAGCACATGGGCGCCTTCATAGCGGCCGGTGCGCGACAGGAACCATGACAGGAGAATGGGGGCGATCAGCCACGCGAAGGCGGCGACCTCGATCGCGCTCGGCACGCCGCGCGTGGCGAGATAGACCGGGAATGCGGCAAACGCGGCCAGGCTGCCGAGCAGCCGCGGCGCCATGAAGGCGCGATGGCGCGCTCGCGTCAGCGCGTCGTAACGCGCGGAGGGATGCAGCAGTGCATCGAGACAATCGCGGATGATACTCAAAACTGTCACGGGTCTCGCGCTTCGGCCCACTCGTCGAGAAGACGCGCCGGAACGCCTCCTTATCGTTGAGCCACCGTGTCAGAGCGACCTTAAACGAGTGCTAAGGCAATGCGGCCCGCCGCCGGACACTGTGTCATCGCGGAGATTTTTAGGCGATTTGACCACGTCATCATCGGGGATGGTGAACACAGGGTTTCACCAGTCCCCGCATGGTTTCGAATTGGTGGACAAGCGGCGCCACCGGAATCACGGGGCTCCGGCGTCAATCGAAAATTTACGACGTGGCGGTTCGGGAAGATTCTTGCGTAGATTTTCCGCGAATTAAGCGGAAGGCAATCACTTGCGATTTATCGAGAGTTGCTAGGTCCGGCGCCTCGCGGGCATCGCCGCGGCGGGATCTAACATACAGGTCGATAAGATGCGCTTTCTGCTCCGCATCACATTCTGGCTCGGGCTGGTGCTGGTGCTCCTGCCGCGGGACAAGACGCCCGAATCGGAGAAGCTGCCGCAGATCGGCGCCGCCGATGCGGTGCAGGCTGCGACCGCGGCCGTCTCCGACGTGACCCAGTTCTGCAAGCGCCAGCCGGCGGCCTGCGAGGTCGGCGGCCAGGCCGCGACCATCATCGGCCAGCGCGCACAGGACGGCGCGAAGAAGATCTACCAGATCATCAACGACAAGAAAGAACAGCTCGAGAAGACCGACAAGAAGGCGCCCGATCATACCGGCTCGATCGCGCTGGCCGGCGAAGGCGATGCCGCCTCGGGCGAGGCGCCGCGCGACACCCTGAGCCAGGACGACCTCGCGCTGGAATGGCGCGGCCCTGCGGCGGCGCCGGCGAATTAGCGGCCAAACCCTATCGATTTCGCCTCCTCGCATCCTTATATTGGCCTGAACGGGAACATTGGGCCAGCATGACGACGATCGACGAAATCAGGGACAATTTCGAGCTCCTGGACGAGTGGGACGACCGCTACCGGTACGTCATCGAGCTCGGCCGCACCCTGGAACCGATGCCCGAATCCGAGCATTCGGCCGAGAACAAGGTGAATGGCTGCGTCAGCCAGGTCTGGCTCCAGAAGCTGGTCGATCGCGATGGCGGCGCCCCGATCCTGAAATATCGCGGCGACAGTGACGCCCACATCGTGCGCGGGCTGGTCGCGATCGTGCTCTCGCTTTACTCCGGCCGCACGCCACAGCAGATCCTTGCGACCGACGCGATCGCGGTGTTCAACGAATTCGGCTTTCGCGATCATCTGACGCCGCAGCGCTCCAACGGCCTGCGCTCGATGGTCGAGCGCATCAAGACCGACGCGAAAGAGGCGCTCGCGGAAGCCACCTGAAGCGGTTACTTCCGCTTCCGCTGCTGCTGTCCCAGTCCCATCTGCTTTGCCAGTTGCGAGCGCGCCACCGCGTAGTTCGGCGCGACCATGGGATAGTCGGCCGGCAGGCCCCATTTCTCGCGATATTGCTCCGGCGTCATGTTGTACTGGGTGCGCAGATGGCGCTTCAGCGACTTGAAGCGCTTGCCGTCTTCCAGACAGACCAGATAGTCCGGCGCGATCGACTTCTTCAGCGACACCGCCGGCTTGGCCGGCTCGAGCGGCGCGGTCTCGGTGCGGCCTGACGAGACGCGCACCAAGGCGCCATGCACCTGGCTGATCAGGTTCGGGATATCGGCCGCCGGCGTCGGGTTGTTGCCGACATAGGCGGACACGATGCTCGCCGTCAGCTCGATGAAATTCTTAGCCCCGTTATCCGACATGGGCCCGACCTTTCCCTGACCTTGCGTCTCGCCGGAGAGACGACGCCTAAGTATTCCGTGTCAACAATACATTCGGCCGAAATAAGACGACTGACGAATATGAGCTGATTACTGACGAAGTGACAAGAACGATGGCGCTCTACTTGGACGCGGCGGCCTCAGGACCGCTGGTCGAGATGGGCGCGCAGTTCGTCGATCGAGGCGAAGCGCATCATGCCTTCCGGCATCTGCGCTTCGATCGAGCCATCGGAATAGAGCGAATAGGCCATGCCGTCGACGATACCCGATTTGAGCACGGTCACGGGCGCCTGCTCGACCGGCGTCGGTTCGGGGGGAGGCGGCGGCGGGCCGGGCTCGGTAAAGATCGACGGGGAGCGCGGCGGCGGGCGACGCCCGGCGGCCGGCGGTTCCGGTGGCCGCATACGGTCCGGCCTCGGCCAGGCATCGTCGAAGCTCGCCGGCTGACTCTCCGGGCCGGCCGGTTCCGTGGGCTCGTCATGAGGCTGCGGCGGCAAGCTCTCTGTCGCCTTCGCCTCCGCGCGCTCGCGCTCCTTGCGGGAGGACGATGCGAACAACAGGTTGCGGCGGCGCGGCGCTTCCGGAGCCGCAGGCGGTGTCGGAGCTTCCGGCTCCGGCGGCGGTTCGGCGCGCGGCCGCTCGCGCGCGGCGGCCTCGCTCTGCCACGGCGGCAGACCCGCGGCCGGTGGTGGCTCGGTTTTCGTCGCCGGTGCCGGGAACGGCTCGGACACTGGCGCGCCAGGCACCGCGAGGCCCGGCAGCACGGGCCTGACCCGAACCTCGGCCGGCGCGGCCGATCCGGCCAGCCGGCGGGCGATGCCCTTCAGTTCCACGACCACGACGTAAAGGCCGGCCAGTAACATTCCGGAGCAGACGCCAATGGTGCCGGAGATTATGAGGGTGCTACCGAGGCTGGCCTCCCTAACGGTGAAGCCGAACAGGATCGTAAGGAGGCCCGCCAGGACGGCGAAAATCCCCACAATCAACAATGCCAAGCTCATCGAACTCACCCCTGGTCGCGCAGCCGTGCGCGACACCCGTTACGCCACGATACCGTCATACGGTGTTCCACGCCAACGGCGAATTAGAGCCTGCGTTCCTAAAGGGAAGGATATCAGGGACTTATTCACATTCCCTTCAGCTACCACCCGCTACTTCTAACCTGCTCTCAACTGTCTGGATTTGCTGCGTCGCATCAGGATTTTAGCCATAATGCCCAATTACTTGGTAATGGAACTGCGCTATAGGGATTCCGGGGAAGTGGCCCGCGGGCACCAGCAGGGCCAAGAGGGGATTCCGGGTCACCAATAGCCATGACATCCATCACGACTTCGGCGATCGACACGCCTCTGCGGCGCTCGGTTGAACGGACTTGCGACGATCTCGCCATGCTGGTGCTGGCTGCGGTCGCCGTCATTGCAGGCTTGACCTTCCGCGACTACGGGCTCGGCTGGGACGATTACACCCACGCTGAATATGCCGACCTGCTGCTGCGCATGTTCGGTTCCGGCTTCAGGGACACCGCGGCGCTCTCTTTCGCGAATCTCTACATGTATGGCGGCGGCTTCGACATGGTCGCGGCTCTCCTGCACAAGGTCATTCCGCTCGAGCTGTTCGAGACGCGACGCATGCTCGGCGCCATGGTCGGCGTGATCGGGCTTGCGGTGACGTGGCGGCTCGGCCGCCGCATCGGCGGGCCCCTTGCCGGTCTTGCCGCGCTCCTGCTGCTCGCGCTCTGCCCGATCTTCTACGGCCACATGTTCATGAACCCGAAGGATGCGCCCTTCGCGGTGGCCATGATCATCCTGATGCTGGGCCTCGTCCGTCTCGCCGAGGAATATCCGCAGCCGTCGCCGCGCACAATCCTGATCGTCGGCCTGGGTGCCGGCCTCTCGCTCGGCTGCCGCGTCCTCGGCGGCCTCGCACTGGTCTACGCCATGATCGGCTTCATGCCGCTGTTCCTGGAGGAGCTGCGCACCGAAGGCGCCCGCGAAGCAGCCCGCCGCTTCGCCCATGTCGTCTACGTGCTGCTGCCCGGCCTCGTGTTCGGCTATCTCGTGATGGGCCTGATCTGGCCGTGGTCGATCATGGAGCCCGGCAATCCCTTCGAGGCCCTGACCTATTTCTCGCACTTCTTCGAGAAGCCCTGGAAGGAGATGTTCGACGGCGCGATCGTGTCCGTGCCCGACATGCCCTGGTCCTATCTGCCGACGCTGTTCGCGCTGCAGCTTCCCGAGGTGATGCTGGTGCTGATGGGCGGCGCCGTGGTTAGCACCTTCGCGATGCTGCCGCGCCGCGAGGTTCCGGCGCGCCGCAAGACCATCCTCTTGATGCTGACGCTGGCGGCGACCCTGCCGCTCGCGATCGCGATGGTAAAGCGGCCGGCGCTGTACAACGGCATCCGCCATTTCGTCTTCGTGATCCCGCCGATGGCGGTGCTCGGCGGCGTCGCCTTTGCCTGGGCCATGGAGCGCCTGCGCACCAACCACCGCACCTGGCAGCCCGTCGTGCTCGCGACCTTCTGCTTCGGCCTCGCGCTGTCGCTGGCCGAGATGATCCGGCTGCATCCCTATCAATACACGCACTTCAACCACATCGCCGGCACCGTGCGCGGCGCCGACGACCGCTTCATGCTGGACTATTGGGGCCTTGCGCTGAAGCAGGCCTCGGACGAATTGCGCGAGCAGATCGTCGAGCGGCAGGAAGTGGCGCCGGGCAACCGCAAATGGAAGGTCGCGGTGTGCGGTCCGCAGCGCCCGGCCCAGGTCGCGCTCGGGCCCGACTTCACCATCGGCTGGGATTCCAACGCGGCCGATTTCGCGATGACGCTCGGCGAGTTCTACTGCAAGGGCCTCACTGCGCCCGTGATGGTCGAGATCAAGCGCGACGACGTGGTGTTCGCCCGCGTCTACGACATCCGCGGCCGTAGCATTTCCAGCCTGCTGTCGATCCCGGCGCCGTAATAATTTTCTCCGGGAGCTTTCGGGAAGGCGCCCCCCATTTCGCGGAGCCTGTCATCGGGCGGCGCTTCGCGCCGACCCGTTGGCTCCATGCGGGCTACGCGTGGCTGCTGCGATTTGACCGCCTTGCCGCCAGCCTCACCCGCGACTACGCTCCCTCCCCGCAACAACGATGTTCGGAGAGATAAGCCATGTCGCCAGCGGAAGCGCGCCTGAAGGAAGTGCCGTCGAACATGACGGAGGCGGAGTGGCAGCAACGGGTCAATCTCGCCGCCTGCTACCGCCTCGTCTCGCTGTACGGCTGGGACGATCTGGTCGACACCCACATCTCCGCCCGCGTGCCCGGCCCCGACCATCATTTCCTCATCAACCCCTACGGACTGATGTTCGACGAGATCACGGCATCGAGCCTCGTCAAGGTCGACCTGCACGGCAACCAGCTCTCCGAGAGCGAGTACAGCATCAACCCGGCCGGGTTCACCATCCATTCGGCGATCCACGAGGTGCGCGAGGACGCAATCTGCGTGCTGCATCTCCACACGCTCGACGGCACCGCGGTGTCGAGCAGCGCGGAAGGGCTGCTGCCGCTGAACCAGACCGCCCAGCTCGTCACCCACGACCTCGCCTATCACGACTACGAGGGCATCGCGCTCGATCACGACGAGCGGCCGCGGCTGCAGAAGGACCTCGGCGACCACAACCACATGCTGCTGCGTAACCACGGCACGCTGACGGTCGGCCGGTCGGTCGCCTCCGCGTTCGAGCGCATGTACCATCTCGAGCGCGCCTGCTCGATGCAGGTGCGCACGCGCGCTCTGGGCACGCCGGTCTACCCGGTTGAGGAGATTGCGATCGAGAAGAACACCGAGCTGCTCGCCAACCGCGACCGCGCCGAGCTGCGCGCCACCAACCTGGTCTGGCCGCCGCTGCTGCGCAAGCTCGACCGCGAGCTTCCGGGCTACCGGTCTTGAGATTTTGCGGATTTGGTGTAGGGTAGCGTTCAATGAACCTCTACGCCTTTTGGAATGAAACGCCGCCCAATTCCGGGCGGCGTTTTTATTTGCGCCGTCATTGCGAGGAGCGAAGCGACGAAGCAATCCAGACTGTGCCCGTGGAGGGATTCTGGGTTGCTTCGCTACGCTCGCAATGACGAGGAGAGAGTCTTCGTAGGGTGGGCAAAGCGACTCGTCCGCCGTAGCTCGAAGAGCGAAGGCGATCGCGGAGAGATGGTGGGCACGGCGCTTTGCGCCTTTGCCCACCCTACGGCACCGCGCCTATGTCACGTCCGCGAGCGCAGCGAGGATCCGCGCCCAGGAGCGGATGCCCTTCTGGAAACTCCGCAGGTCGTATTTCTCGTTCGGCGAATGGATGTTGTCGTCGTCCAATCCGAAGCCGACCAGCAGCGAGTCGAGCCCAAGCGTCCGCTTGAAATCGGCGACGATCGGGATCGAGGCGCCCGAACCCATCAGCACGGTCTCCTTGCCCCACTCCTCGGTCAGCGCCTTGCTGGCGGCGGCGAGCGGTTTCATGTTCCAGTCGAGCGCCACCGCGGGCGCGGCGGAATGATCGCCGAACTCGACCTTGCAGTCGCCCGGAAGCCGCGCCGCCACGTAGTCGCGAAAAGCCTTGCGGATCTTCTGGGGGTCCTGCCCCTCGACCAGGCGGAACGAGACCTTGGCCGAGGCGTGCGACGGGATCACCGTCTTGGAGCCTTCGCCGATATAGCCGCCCCAGATGCCGTTGACGTCGCAGGTCGGACGCGACGAGGCCTGCTCGATCAGCAGCCGGCCCTTCTCGCCGGCGGGGATCGACAGACCGATCGGCTTGAGGAACATCTCCGGCGTGAGGTTCAGCTTCTTCCACTGCTCCAGGATATCGGGCGGCAGATCCTTCACGCCGTCATAGAAGCCGGGGATGGTGATGCGGTTGTCGTCGTCGAACAGGCCGCCCAGGATTTTCGTCAGCACCCGGATCGGGTTCATGGCGCTGCCGCCGAACACGCCGGAATGCAAATCGCGATTGGCGGCGGTGATCTTCAGCTCTTCATAGAGCAGACCGCGAAGCGACGTCGTGATCGCGGGCGTGTTGCGGTCCCACATGCCGGTGTCGCAGACCAGCACGTAGTCCGCTTTGAACTCGTCCTTGTTGGCCTCGATGAACGGCACGAAATTCTTGGAGCCGACCTCCTCCTCGCCTTCGATCAGGAAGGTGATGTCGATCGGCAGCGAGCCGGTCACTTTCTTCCAGGCGCGGCAGGCCTCGACGAAGGTCATGACCTGGCCCTTGTCGTCCTCGGCGCCGCGCGCGACGATGATCTTGCGGCCGTCGGCGTGGTCGGTCACGGCAGGCTCGAACGGCGGACGGTGCCAGAGATCGAGCGGATCGACCGGCTGCACGTCGTAATGGCCGTAGAAAATCACATGCGGCCGTCCGCCGGCCCCGGTCTTGCCGACGATGGCGGGATGGCCGGCGGTCGGGCGCACTTCAGTGGCGACACCGAGGCTCGCGATGTCCTTGGCGAGATGCTCGGCCGCGGCCTTGCAGTCGGCGGCAAAAGCCGGATCCGCAGAGATCGACTTGATCCGCAACAGCGAGAACAGACGCTCCAGGCTGTTGTCAAAATCCTTGTCGATGTGATCGAGCACCGATTGAAGCTGCGCATTGGCCATGGTCGTATTCCTGACTTTTGAGTCTCAAGAGGTACCGGGTTTTAGCGCTGCCGCAGCCTCGGAGCCAGCCGCAACCGGCGGATGCCGGATGTGCCATGCGAGGCTACCCGCAAGAATGGCGGTCGCGACAAGGTTATTGCCCCAGGCCTGGATGACATTGGGAAACCACGGCAGCGACAGCAGCATGAGGATGCCGGCGGCGCCCAGCGCGAGCCAGGTTCCCAGCCGCACGTTCGGTCGCGCGTCGAAGGCGGCGCGATGCATCAGCACCGTCATCGGGAAGAACAGCCACATGAAGTAGTATTGCCGCGCCAGCGGCGATGCCACCGTCATCAGGCAGAACAGGATGCCGAGCTCCTCCGCATCCGAGCGCGCCGTTCGCCGCGCTTGCGACGGCATCACCGCGAGGAAGCCGAGCCCGAGCAACGCCGATAACGCCAGCACGATCAAGTTCGCCGTCTTGTAGTCGACGTCGATGACATTCATCGTGCGCGGTGGCTTGCTGGGATCTTCCTGATTGTAGTTGATCGGGCGGACCAGGCGATGCGTGACGGCAATCAGCGACTGGTTGACCCACGACCAGTTCTGCTCGTCGCGCTGGCCAAAGCCCTTTTCCGAGCTCGTGCCGACCATGCCCTGATACCAGGTCTTGAGCTCGGCCGCGTTGCGCTCGAAGCCGCGGATCGGTGCAGGCACGACATAGAGAAGGATGCCGGTGAAAGCGACCGTCGCGACGGTGGCCGCCCACTTCCTGCGCCAGATCAGATAGGGCAGCACCGCGATCGGAAACACCTTGATGGCGGTGGCGAGCGCGAACAGGAAGCCTGCGAGCCAGGAGCGCTGATGCTGCAACGACCAGAAGCCCCACAGCATCATCGCCAGCAGCACGAGGTTCGGCTGGCCGAGGTCGAACATGTCGAACACGAAGGTCACGGTGACGATGGCCGGCAGCGCTTCGAGCCACGGGCCGGGCCTGCGGCCCGATCCCGTCATGGCATTGGAGAAGTTGCCCGTGTACCACCATGCCACCACGTTCAGGATCGACAGCACGACATAGAGCGGGATCTTGCCGAACCAGCTCGGGATCGCCAGCAGGATCGCCGGCAGCGGTGGATAGATGAATTCGAAATACTCGCCGATCTCGTCGGGATAGAGCGACCCGCCGTGCAGCACCTGCTGTCCGGCCCAGTACCACAGCCCATAATCCTTGGTCTTGCCGTGGCCGAATATCTCGGGAACGAGCACGTCGGCGGTCAGGAGGACGCAGCAGATCAGGAAGAGCAGATCGAGCGGCGCACGTAGCGACAAGGCTCTGTGCGGGCCAAGTTTGTCTGATAGATTCGGTGATGTCACATTATGTCCCGTCGGCAACAAATAGCACGTAGCAGACCGACGGACGCTTGGAGAACCCCCCTCACCTGAATTTATGGTGTTCGGCCTCGCCCGGCGTGCGGGGCAATCGCATCTAAACACTCGCGAGATCTCGTCATGCCCGGGATTGTCCCGCCTGCGCGGCCGAAGCCGCTTCGGCGAGGCGAAGGCCCGGGCATCCAGGTTCTTAGAGCTGCAAGTAAGGCGTGGATGGCCGGGACAAGCCCGGCCATGACGCTGTGGAGGCTTGGTGCCTCAAACCTGGCTTCTCTGCCTAACGACGCAGCAGCCCGCCGAGCGCGCCTCGCACCAGGGTGCGGCCGATCGAGCCACCGAGCTGGCCGGCGACCGATTTGCCGAGATTGGCCGCCATCCCCCCGATCACCTGGTTGGTGACCGATCGCGTCACGTCGCGCGCAATGACCTGGCCCGCCGACAGGCGGCCGCGCTTGACGTTGGTGCCGAAGATGGTGCCGACCATCGAGCCGATCTGGCCGAGAATGCCGCCGCCACCTCCGTCGGCCGCACCGGCATCGGCAGTCGCAGCCGTGCCGGCAATCCGCTTCTGGATCATCTCGTAGGCAGATTCGGCATCGACAGCGGTGTCGTATTTGCCCTTCACCGGGCTCGCATCCATGATCGCCTTGCGCTCTTCCGGCGTGATCGATCCGATGCGGGCCGATGGCGGCCGGATCATGACACGCTCGACCATCGTCGGCGTGCCGTTGCCTTCGAGGAAGGACACCAGCGCCTCGCCCTTGCCGAGCTCCATGATCACCTTGGCGGTGTCGAGCTTCGGGTTGGGCCGGAAGGTCTGGGCCGCTGCGGCGACCGCTTTCTGGTCGCGCGGGGTGAAGGCACGCAGCGCATGCTGCACACGGTTGCCCAATTGCCCGAGCACGCGGTCGGGCACGTCGACGGGGTTTTGCGTCACGAAATAGACGCCGACGCCCTTGGACCGGATCAAACGCACCACCTGCTCGATCTTGTCCATCAACGCCTTCGGCGCATCGTTGAACAACAGATGTGCCTCGTCGAAGAAGAACACCAGCTTCGGCTTCGGCAGGTCGCCGGCCTCGGGCAGCTCTTCGAACAATTCTGACAGCATCCACAGCAGGAATGTCGCGTAAAGCCGTGGACTCTGCAGCAGCTTGTCGGCAACAAGGATGTTGACCATGCCGCGGCCGTCGCGGTCGGTCTTCATGAAGTCCTTCAGCGTCAGCGCCGGCTCACCGAAGAATTTGGTGCCGCCCTGGTTCTCGAGCACCAGAAGCTGGCGCTGGATGGTGCCGACGGTGGCCTTGGTGACGTTGCCAAAACCCTGGGCCTCCTTCTTGATGTCGGCAAGCGGGCTTTCCTCGGCGTCCGCCCCCTTCTTGCCGGCATCCGGCACGATGGCATCGAGCAGCGCGCGCAGATCCTTCATGTCGATGAGGGTCAGCCCGTTGTCGTCGGCGACGCGGAAGGCGACGTTGAGCACTCCTTCCTGCACGTCGTTCAGGTCGAGCATGCGCGCGAGCAGAAGCGGCCCCATCTCCGTGACGGTCGCCCGCACCGGATGGCCCTGTTCGCCGAACACGTCCCAGAACACCGTCGAGAACTGGTCGGGCTGGAACGTCAGCCCCATCTCGGTGGCACGCTTGACAATGAAATCCTTGGCCTCGCCGACCTCGGAGATGCCGGAGAGGTCGCCCTTGATGTCGGATGCGAAGACCGGAACGCCGGCGCGCGCAAATCCTTCCGCCATGACTTGCAGCGATACCGTCTTACCGGTCCCGGTTGCACCCGTGACGAGGCCGTGTCGATTGGCAAGCGCCAGCGTCAGCCATGCCTGCTCGTCTCCCTTGCCGACGAAGATCTTGTCGTCGGTGTCGCCGAGCTTGCTGTCCTGTGCGGTCATGCTTCTCTCTGATCTCTCTGCCGTGTTTCGCCTATTGAAACTCGAATGCACCTGCTCCGTAGTTTAACGCATGTCGCGTGCGGATTAAAACCGTTCAACGCGCCCCGAGCATGCGACATTGTCGGAAACATACCGCCGACATCAGCCGAAAGTAGGAATGACGCGTTCGCACCGCGGCAATTTTTCGCTGAATCCATCTCCGCTCTTGCATCGTTGCAACACTTTTCGCGCCTTCGAGAGTGAATCGGAACCTTGCGTACGTTCATCGCTTGTATTTCACATCGCTCCGGATCAAGATCATTTCGGAAGCAATACTCGGGCATGCAAACCGGCTGAGGGGCGGGCCTTATGGACGAGCTGATCGGGCGGCTGGCGTCGAACGCCAGCATAGATGGTGCTGTGGCTGAAAAGACCGTCGGCATTATCCTGGGCTTCCTCCGCAGCGAAGGTCCTTCCGAGAACGTCGAAGCGCTGATCGATCAGATTCCCGGTGCAGAAGCGGCGATAGAAGCGTCCAGGAGCGGCGGCGGACTGTCGCGGCTGATGGGCGGCGGCCTGATGGCCGTCGGCACGCGCCTGATGGGCCTGGGACTTGGCATGTCCGAGATTCAGAACGTTGCCCGTGAACTTTTCCGCTACGGCCGAGACAAAATCGGAGCGGATCAGATGGGCAAGATCATCGCGGGGACGCCGGGCCTCAGCCAGTTCGCCTGAGCGACGCTTTTCATATCGAGCATCATGACATATCCGATCTCCGAGATTGAGGGCCTGCCAGCCTTTGCCGCCAACAAATTGAAGGCGCAAGGAATCCGCACGACCGACGCGCTGCTCGAGGCGGCCTCGACCGTGAAGGGTCGCAAGGCGCTCGCCGCCAAGACCGGCATCAGCGAGCAGCAGTTGCTGGAATGGGCCAACGTCTCCGACTACATGCGCATTCCCGGGATGGGCCGGGCCAAGGTCGGCCTCGTCCGCGCCGCCGGCGTCACCACCGTGCGCGAGCTCGCTTATCGGAATCCGGCACGGCTGGCCCAGAGCATGCGGGAAGCCAACGTGAAGAAGAAGCTCGTCCGCATCCTGCCCTCGGAAAAATCGGTCGGCGACATCATCGCCAAGGCGAAGAAGCTGCCGCCGAAGATCACGTATTAGGGCATCTCCCTCGGCATACGACCTGCCGCGTTAGCTCTCGGTGTCATACCCGCGAAGGCGGGGTATCCAGTACGCCGCGGCTCCTCCGTATCACCGCACGGCCTCGGAATACTGGATTGCCCGCTTTCGCGGGCAATGACAGCGGAGGCGATCGATGCTCCGCGAACACATCGACATTCGCCACCTCCCACCTTGAATCCCCCCTCCCCGACCGCTAAAGCGGGCCGCATGAATGCCTCGCCCTCCCCATCCGTCCCGCCGGCCGGCTCGGCCGGGCCCGACGTGCTGCGGACGCTGCTGGAGCGGCCGATTCCGGCAGTGATGGGCGTGCTCAACGTCACCCCGGATTCCTTCTCCGACGGCGGCGAGTTTATCGCGCCCGAGCTGGCGCTTGCGCGGGCGCGGGCGATGATCGAGGCCGGCGTCGACATCATCGACATCGGCGCCGAGTCCACCCGGCCCTACACGGGCGCCCGGCCGGTGACGGCCGCGGACGAGCTGGCCCGGCTGAAGCCGGTGCTGTCAGGCGTGGTGGCGCTGGGCGTCCCCGTGTCGATCGACAGCATGAAGGCTGAAGTCGTAGCCTTTGCGCTCGACCAAGGCGCTGCGATCGCCAACGACGTCTGGGGCCTGCAGCGCGACACCGGCATGGCACAGCTCATCGCCGCGCGCGGCGTCCCCGTCATCGTCATGCACAACCGCGAGGCCGTCGATTCCGCCATCGACATCGTCACGGACATGAAAGCGTTCTTCCTGCGCTCGCTCGATATCGCCGCCAAGGCCGGCATCGCGCGCGACAAGATCGTACTCGATCCCGGCATCGGCTTCGGCAAGACGGCCGAGCAGAGCATGACCGCGCTGGCGCGGCTGCGCGAATTCGACATGTTCGGCCTGCCGATCCTCGTTGGTGCCTCGCGAAAACGCTTCATCGCCTCGGTGTCGCCCTCGGAGCCGAAGGAACGGCTCGCCGGCTCGATCGCTGCGCATCTGATCGCCGCACAGCGCGGCGCCAAAATCATCCGCACGCATGACGTCGCCGAGACCTTGCAGGCCCTGCGGGTCGCGAATGCAATCGAGAGCAAGCAATGACCGATACGATCTTCGTCACCGGCCTGTCGATCCACGCCCGCCACGGCGTGATGGATCACGAGACCGAAGTCGGCCAGCGCTTCGTCATCGATCTCGAGCTCTATACCGATTTGTCGGAGCCGTCGCGCAGCGACCGGCTCGCCGATACGGTGTCCTATGCCGAAGTCGTGGCGACCACGACGGCGGCGTTCAAGAACACCAACTACAAGCTCCTGGAGCGGGCGGCCGGCGCGGTCGCCGATGCCATCCTGTCGCACTTCCCCGCGCATCCGCGCCGTGAAGATCACCGTGCACAAGCCGCATGCGCCGATCGCCGCGATCTTCGACGACGTCGGCATCATGCTGACGCGCTCGCGGCATCCTTGATATGGCGAGCGTGCTGATCGCACTCGGCGGCAATGTCGGCGATGTCCGCGCGACGTTCCGGAAGGCGATCTCGCACATCTGCGGCATGGCGCAAGCCGCGCTGATCGCGCGCTCCTCGGACTATGCGACGCCGCCCTGGGGCGACGAGGACCAGGATCCCTTCATCAATGCCTGCGTCGAGATCGAAACCAGCCTCGATCCGCATGCGCTCCTGTTCGTGATGCATAAGGTCGAGCAGAAATTCGGCCGCACACGGAACAAGGAGAGGCAATGGGGCCCGCGCACGCTCGATCTCGACATGATCGCCTATGACGATGTCAGCTTGCAGAAACCCGACCTGACCTTGCCGCATCCGCGCTTGTTCGAGCGCGCCTTCGTGCTGGTGCCGCTGGCCGAAATCGCGCCCGACCGCGTGATCTCAGGCATTCGTGTGCGTGACGGGCTTGCCAGCGTCTCGACGCAAGGCATTGAGCGGCTTCCGGATACCGGTTAACCAAAAACAACCGTTTGCAGCGACGGCCGGCCGTGGCAATTTCGCCCGCGAACAACAAGATTTTTGGGAGCCCTTGGCCGTATGACCTCCGTGACTGACGACCTGCCGCTGGCGGCGGATTTCCCCAAGGCCACGGTCGACGACTGGCGCAAGCTGGTCGACGGCGTGCTGAAGGGTGCGCCGTTCGAGAAGCTGGTCGGCAAGACTTATGACGGCCTCAAGATCGACCCTCTCTATCCGCGCGCCCGGGGCGTTGCGCCCGTGGTGGGACGGCCTGCCGCCGCGCCGTGGCAGATCATGCAGCGGATCGACCATCCCGATGCGGCGCTCGCGAATGCGCAGGCGCTGACCGATCTCGAAAATGGCGCGACGGGTCTCGCGCTGGTGTTCGCCGGCGGCAGTGGCGCTCACGGGTTCGGGCTGGAACCTTCGGCCGATGCGGTCGCAAAGGTCTTCAAGGATATTCATCTCGATGCCGGCATCGGCATCGAGCTCCAGATCGGTCCGCAATCGCGGATGGCGGCGATCCATGTCGCGGAATATGTGAAGAGCAACGGCCTCGATCCCGCCGCCTGCAACATCCGCTTCGGGCTCGATCCGCTTGCGGCCGGCGCGGTGTGGGGTCACAGCCCCTACACATGGGACGAGATCGTTCCGGCCGTCACCGGCGCCATCAAGGGGCTCGCCGCGCTCGGCTTCAAGGGACCGTTCGCGTCCGCCGACGGGCGCGTGATCCACGATGCCGGCGGCTCCGAGGTGCAGGAGCTCGCGTTCGTGCTCGCCTGCGGCGTCGCCTATCTGCGCGCGATCGAGGGCGCCGGCGTTCCGCTGGAGCAGGCGCAGGACATGATCTATGCGCGGCTCTCTGCGGATGCCGACCAGTTTTTGACAATGGCAAAATTCCGTGCACTGCGGCTGCTGTGGGCGCGCATCGAGACGGCGTGCGGGCTGACGCCGAAGCCGCTGTTCATTGCCGCCGATACGGCCTGGCGCATGCTGGCGCAGCGCGATCCTTACGTGAACATGCTGCGCGCGACCATCGCGACATTCGCGGCCGGGCTCGCCGGCGCCAATGCAATCACCGTGCTGCCGCATACGCTGGCGCTCGGGCTGCCTGATCCATTCGCGCGGCGCGTGGCGCGCAATACGCAAGCCCTGCTGCTGGAAGAAAGCAACCTCGCCAAGGTCAGCGATCCCGCCGCCGGCGCGGGCGGCATCGAGACATTGACCGCACAGCTTTGCGACGCCGCCTGGGTGCTGTTCCAGGACAGCGAGAAAGCCGGCGGCGCCTTCGCCGCGCTTCAGCAAGGTCTGTTCCAGAGCAAGGTCGCGGCCGCGCGAAAGGCGCGCGACGCCAACATCGCAAAGCGCCGCGACGTGCTGACAGGCGCCAGCGAGTTTCCCAACCTGCATGAGCGCGAGACGGCGGTGCTGACGGCGACGCCGGTCAAGCTCGCTCCCTACGGCGAGCAGAAATACAAGTTCGATGCGCTGCCGCCGATCCGGCTGGCGGAACCGTTCGAGGCGTTGCGCGACAAATCCGATGCGGCGCTGAAGGCGCGCGGTGCGCGGCCAAAGGTGTTTCTGGCCAATCTCGGCACGCCCGCCGATTTCACGGCGCGGGCGACCTTTGCCAAGAGCTTGTTCGAGGCCGGCGGCATCCAGGCCGTCGACAGCGAGGGCTTTGCCGATCCGGCCAAATTGGCCGCCGCATTCAAGGCCTCCGGCGCCGAGCTCGCCTGTCTTTGTTCCAGCGACAAGGTCTATCCGGAACACGCCGACGCCGCGGCGAAGGCCCTGCAAACGGCCGGCGCGCGACTTATCTATCTGGCAGGCCGTCCGACCGATGCCGAGGCGGCGCTCCGTGCGGCCGGCGTCACGGGTTTTGTCTTCGCCGGAGGCGATGCGCTTGCGACACTGCAAGACGCCTACCGACGGATGGAGCAGGCATGAGCGAGGCGGGCAAACCAGTTTTCACCGGCGGCTGCCAATGCGGCGCGGTGCGCTTTGCGATTTCGGCAACCCCCAACCGGGTTTCGATCTGCCATTGCCGGATGTGCCAGAAGGCGAGCGGCGCGCCGTTCGCGTCCTTCGCCGACATCAACCGGACGGATTTCGCCTGGAGCAAGGGGCAGCCGGCGTTCTTCCGCTCCTCCTCGATCGCTGATCGCGGCTATTGCGCCGCCTGCGGCACGCCGCTGAGCTTTGGCCGCATCGACGGCGACCGGATCGAGATCATGACCGGCGCCTTCGACCGGCCCGACCAGTTGGTGCCGACGCGCCAATACGGAACTGAATCCCGCCTCGGCTGGGTGGTCGGAATCTCCAATTTGCCGAGCCAGACCACGCAACAGAATTACGGACCGGAGAAGATGGCGACCATCGTCAGCCATCAGCATCCGGATCATGATTGAGCGTTTATGATATGGTTGAAACCATGAGCCGCATTCCTGATTTCGCCGACGTCGCCTTCGAGCGAGCCGCGACCGCCGCGCCGACCGGCAGCGCCGAGCCGTGGCTGACGCCCGAGGGCATTCTGGTGAAGCCTGCCTACGGCGAGGCCGATCTCGCCGGGCTCGATTTCCTCGAGACCTATCCGAGCATCGCGCCCTACCTGCGCGGCCCTTACCCGACCATGTATGTCAATCAGCCCTGGACCGTCCGGCAATATGCCGGCTTCTCCACGGCGGAGGATTCCAACGCATTCTACCGCCGCAACCTCGCGGCCGGACAGAAGGGCCTCTCGGTCGCCTTCGACCTCGCCACCCATCGCGGCTATGACAGCGACCATCCGCGCGTCGGCGGCGACGTCGGCATGGCCGGTGTTGCCATCGATTCCATCTACGACATGCGCACGCTGTTCGCAGGCATTCCGCTCGACCAGATGAGCGTGTCCATGACCATGAACGGCGCGGTGCTGCCGATCCTCGCGCTATATGTGGCCGCCGCCGGCGAACAGGGCGTGCCGCCGGAAAAGCTCTCGGGCACCATTCAGAACGACATTCTGAAAGAGTTCATGGTGCGCAACACCTATATCTATCCGCCCGCGCCCTCGATGCGGATCATCTCGGACATCTTCGCCTATACCTCCACGAAGATGCCGAAATACAATTCGATCTCGATCTCCGGCTATCACATGCAGGAGGCCGGCGCGACGCAGGACCTCGAGCTCGCCTACACGCTCGCCGACGGCGTCGAATATCTCCGTGCCGGTCTTGCCGCGGGCCTGGATGTCGACCGCTTCGCGCCGCGCCTGTCGTTCTTCTGGGCGATCGGCATGAACTTCTTCATGGAAGTCGCCAAGATGCGCGCCGCGCGCCTGCTCTGGGCGAAGCTGTTGAAGCCCTTTAACCCGAAGGATCCGCGCTCGCTCTCGCTGCGCACGCATTGCCAGACCTCGGGCTGGTCCCTGACCGCGCAGGACGTGTTCAACAATGTGATGCGCACGACGGTGGAGGCGATGGCGGCGACGCAAGGCCACACCCAGTCGCTCCACACCAACGCGCTCGACGAGGCCTTGGCGCTGCCGACCGACTTCTCGGCGCGCATCGCCCGCAACACCCAGCTCTTCCTGCAGCAGGAGAGCGGCACCACCCGCATCATCGATCCCTGGGGCGGCTCCTATTATGTCGAGCGGCTGACGCGCGATCTCGCGGCGAAGGCGTGGGGCCACATCCAGGAGGTCGAGGAGCTCGGCGGCATGGCCAAGGCCATCGAGGCCGGCGTGCCAAAGCTGCGCATCGAGGAGGCCTCGGCCAAGACGCAAGCCCGGATCGATGCCGGCAAGCAGGCGGTGATCGGTGTCAACAAGTACAAGCCGACGGATGAGGCTCCCATCGACATCCTCAAGGTCGACAACACCAATGTCCGCCGCCTCCAGATCGACAAGCTGACGCGGCTGAAATCCGAGCGCAACCAGACCGACGTCGACGCGGCGCTTGCCGCGCTGACGCGCTCGGCCGGCGAAGGCAACGGCAATCTGCTCGCACTCGCGATCGACGCGGCACGGGCGAAGGCGACCGTCGGCGAAATCTCGGACGCGATGGAAAAGGTGTTCGGCCGGCACCGCGCCGAGATCAGGTCCATCACCGGCGTCTACAAGCGGGAGGCGTCCAGCATGGGTAACCAGGTCGAGAAGGTTCAGGCGCTGATCGACACCTTCGAGGAGGCGGAAGGCCGCCGGCCGCGAATCCTGGTCGCCAAGATCGGCCAGGACGGCCACGACCGCGGCCAGAAGGTGATTGCCTCGGCCTTCGCCGACATCGGCTTCGACGTCGACATCGGGCCGCTGTTTGCCACGGCGGATGAAGCTGCGCGGCAGGCGGTCGAGAACGACGTGCACATCCTCGGCGTCTCCTCGCTCGCCGCCGCCCATCTCACCGCAGTGCCTGAACTCAAGGCCGCGCTGAAGAAACAGGGCCGCGACGACATCATGATCATCGTCGGCGGCGTGGTGCCGCCGCAGGATTACGACGCGCTCTATGCGGCCGGCGCCGAAGCCATCTTCCCGCCGGGCACGGTGATCGCGGAAGCCGCCGAGGAGCTGATCCGCAAGCTGAATGCCCGGCTCGGGCATAGCGAGGCGGCGGAGTAGATGGTACGCTGGCCGCATCACCGGCCGGATTGTCTCCATGACACGTGATGAGCTCATCGCTGCGATACGCCAGAACGCTGATGCCATCAAAGCCAAGGGCGTCTCGAAGCTCGCCATCCTCGGCTGTCGGGCCGGCGACGATTATCACCCGCACAGCGACATCGATGTCCTGGTCGAGGTCGAACCGGAGGCCTCTTTCTCGCTGCTCAACCTGATCGACGTCGAGCAGATCATCGAGGATGCAACCGGCCTGCAGGCGCAGGCGACCGTCCGGCGCTCCGCCTCCCCCCACTCTGCGCAGCAGATCGCAGACGACATCCTCGAAATATTCTGACGCTCACGTAAGGAGCATTCCCCTTGAAGTTCATGATCGGTTTGAGCGTCGCCGTGGCGCTTAGCGCAACGTGCGTGATCTCCGCCCTCGCCGCGGACCCCAAGCCCGACGCCGTCATCAAGACCAAGAGCATCGACGCCCGCATCTTCCTCGACGACAGGATCAAGGCGGATGCAACGCTGGCGGCGGATTGCCTGGCCGAAGGCAGGAAGTGGCTCGACAAGAACGCGGCCGAGGCCGCCGCCTCGCGCAAGGAAGATCCGCAGTTCTTCAAGGAGGGCGGCTGGGATTTCGAACGCAAATATGCGATCCGCTCCGTGGTCGGCGATCGCTATGTCAGCGTCCTGCGCAACGACTACATGGACACTCATGGCGCGCATCCCAATTCGGACGTGAACACGATCCTGTGGGACAAGAGCGAGCACAAGCGCATCTCGATCCGCCCGTTCTTCACCGAGACCGCCGACAACGGGGCAACCATGAAGGCGATGGTGAAGGCCGTGATCGCTTCGCTGAGAGTCGAGAAGAAGAAGCGCGACACCAGCGAGACCGCGACCGACGAGTGGTTCAAGAGCGTCGAGCCGAGCCTGCTCAAGATCGGCCGGTGACGCTCGCGCCGTCAACCGAAGCGGGCAAGAGTTCCGGGCTCACCTTCCACTATCCGCCTTACGCGGTCGGCCCCTACGCCGAGGGCGAATATGTCGCCTTCGTGCCGTGGGAAACGCTGAAGACCTATCTCACGGCGGAAGGCATACGCATCTTCGGCGGCGCGCGGCCGAAGGGCGACGCCGAGGAGCCGCAGTGATGATGTTTTGAGCAGCGACACATTGCTCACAGCGCTGTGGTAGCGCTACCTTGCAGCGGCGCCGCAAAGCCGACTAGAATGCCTTCATTGACAAGAGCGCCCGGTGTCACGGGCGCCGCTGGGAGGCATTGATGTCCAAGATTTCGCGCCGCACTTTTGCGGCCTCTTCCGCCGCGATTGCCGCATCCGCCGCATTCGGTCTCACACCCGCGCGCGCACAGGCGTATCCGGCCCGGCCGGTCACCGTGATCGTGCCCTGGGGCGCCGGTGGCGGCACCGACGCGACTGCGCGCATTGTCGCAGCCCTGCTGGAAAAGGATCTCGGCCAGCCCTTCAACGTCGTCAACCGCACCGGCGGTTCGGGCGTGGTCGGCCATAGCGCGATCGCGACCGCACAGCCGGACGGCTACACGATCGGCATGCTCACCGTCGAAATCTCGATGATGCACTGGCAGGGCCTCACCGAGCTGACGCCGAAGAGCTACACGCCGCTGGCGCTGATGAACGAGGACCCGCCCGGCATCCAGGTCTCCTCCTCCTCGCCCTACAAGACCGTCAAGGAGCTCGCCGAAGCCATCAAGGCGGCGCCCCCCGGCAAGTTCAAGGCGTCGGGCACCGGCCAGGGCGGCATCTGGCATCTCGCGCTGGTCGGCTGGATGCAGGCGATGGGCCTGCCCGCCAACCAGGTCGCCTGGGTGCCGTCGAATGGCGCTGCGCCCGCGATGCAGGATCTCGCCGCCGGCGGCCTCGACCTCACGACGTGCTCGGTGCCGGAGGCGCGCGCCATCATCGAGGCGGGCAAGGCAAGGAGCCTTGCCATCATGGCGCCGGCGCGCAACCCGATCTTCAAGGACGTGCCGACGCTGAAGGAGGCGATGGGCATCGACTACGCAACCGGCGCCTGGCGCGGCATCGGCGCACCGAAGAACCTGCCGCCGGAGATCGCAACGAAGCTCACCGCAGCGCTGAAGAAGGTCTACGACTCCGCCGAGTTCAAGGACTTCATGAGCAACCGCGGCTTCGGCACGGTGTGGGGCGATGCCGGTCAGTTCGCAAGCTTCATGGACAAGGGCGACGCCCAGATGGGCGAGGCGATGAAGGCCGCCGGCCTGAGCAAGGCGTGATCCGCACCTGCGATGCTCTGATCGCCTCTCACCGCTTGCGGGGAGAGGCCGGAATTCGCGCGAAGCGCGGATTCCGGGTGAGGGGGACTCTCCACAAGTCCAATTCTCACCTTCCCCGCGGAGAGCCCCCCTCACCCCAACCCTCTCCCCGCGCGCGGGGAGAGGGAGAATACCTCGCATAGGATTCTCACATGCGTCTTCCCGACTCCGTCACGGGATCGTTTCTCGTCGTGCTCGGCGCGGCGGCTGCCTATGGCGGCTGGATCCTGCCGCCGGTGCCGGGGCAGCCGGTCGGCCCCAACGTATTTCCGCTCGTGATCGGTATCGGGCTCGCGCTGTGCGGGCTCGCGATCGTGTTCGGCATCGGCCATTCCTTCGAGGAGGAGGAAGAGCTGATCCCACTGGAAGACGGCCAAGCCGCCGCACCGCCGCCGCAGAGCAAGCTCTACGGCCTGCGCGCCCTGCTGCCGCCGGCGCTGCTGCTGTTCTACGTCGCCGCCGCCGACCGGCTCGGCTTCATCATCACCGCGGCAATCATGGTCTACGTCACCTCGACCGCGCTCGGGGCGAAGTGGAAGCTGGCGCTGCCGCTCGCGGCGCTGTCGCCGTTCGGCATCCACCTCATCTTCGGCAAGCTGCTGCGCGTGCCGCTCCCCGCCGGCCTGCTGCCGACGCCCTGGTGATCCCATGCTGAAAACCCTGATTGAAGCATTCGCGCTGATCTCCACCTGGGAGGTCATCATCGCGATGTTCGCAGCCTCCGTGTACGGCCTCGTGATCGGCTCGCTGCCCGGCCTGTCGGCGACGATGGCGACCGCCCTGCTCGTCCCCGTCACCTTCTACCTCTCGCCGATCGCGGCGATCGCAACCATTGTCGCGGCCTCCTCGATGGCGATCTTCTCGGGCGACATCCCCGGCGCGCTGCTGCGCATTCCCGGCACCCCCGCCTCGGCCGCCTATGCCGACGAGGCCTACGCCATGACGCGCAAGGGCCAGGCCGAGCTGGCGCTGGGGGCCGGCGTCTGGTTCTCCGCCATCGGCGGCATCGCCGGCGTGCTGTCGCTGATGATCCTGGCGCCGCCGCTCGCCGAGATCGCGCTGTCGTTCTCGACCTTCGAATATTTCTGGCTGGCGCTGCTCGGCCTGATGTGCGCCACTTTGGTCGCGCGCTCCTCGCCGGTGAAGGCGATCGCGGGCATGTTCCTCGGCCTGCTGGTGTCCTGCATCGGCATCGAGAATCCCGGCGGCGTGCCGCGCTTCACCTTCGGCATCACCGATTTGTTCGGCGGCATCGAGCCGATCCCGGCGCTGGTCGGCGTGTTCGCGGTGGCACAGGTGATGCGCGCGATGCTGACGCCCGAGCCGCCGCCGCTGCCGCGGCGAAAATTCGGAAGCATCATGGCCGGCCAGTGGAAGCTGACCAAGAAGTATCACTGGCAGATGACGCGTGGAAACATCATCGGCATCATCATCGGCGTGCTGCCCGGCGCTGGCGCCGACATGGCCGCCTGGGTCTCCTACGCGATGTCGAAACGCTTCTCCAAGGAGCCGGAGAAATTCGGCACCGGCCATGTCGAGGGCCTGGTCGAGGCCGGCGCCAGCAACAACGCCAGCATCGCCTCGGGCTGGGTGCCGTCGCTGCTGTTCGGCATTCCCGGTGACACCATCGCCGCGATCGCGATCGGCGTACTCTACATGAAGGGGCTCAATCCCGGCCCGACGCTGTTCACCGAGAAGGCGTCGAGCATGTACGCGATCTACCTGATGTTCATCATCGCGAACATCGTGATGATCCCGCTCGGCATCGCCATGATCCGGATCGCCGCCTACATCCTGCTGGCGCCGCGCTCCGCCATCATGCCGATCATCATGCTGTGCTGCGCGGTCGGCTCGTTCGCGATCGGCAACAACATGTTCGGCGTCGTCACCGTCGCCGCCTTCGGCATCATCGGCTATGTCATGGAGGCGAACGGCTATCCGGTGGCCGCGATGGTGCTCGGCATCGTCATGGGCACCATGGTCGAGCAGGCCTTCGTGACGTCGCTGATCAAGTCCGACGGCAGTATCCTGCCGTTCTTCGAGCGACCCGTCGCGGCGATCCTCGCCGCCATGGCGATCGGCGCGCTGCTCTGGCCGGTGCTGGTGTGGGTCTGGCGCAAGGTGAAGCCGGTGCAGACAGCGGCGGCAACGACTCGGTGATATCGGGCGAGCGGCCCTCGCCTGCCTCGGCGGGGCGTTGTAAAGCAGGGCATGACTGAGAAGAAGGCCTCGCTGGACATCAAGACCCTCGCCCGCGACTTGCGCGCCGGCAGTCGCGCGGCGCTCGCCCGGGCGATCACCCTGGCGGAGAGCCGGCGCGGCGACCATCAGGCGCTGGCGCGCGAGCTGGTGCAGATGCTGCTGCCCGACACCGGCAAGGCGGTTCGCGTCGGCATCACCGGCTCGCCCGGCGTCGGCAAGTCCACCACCATCGACGTGCTCGGGACGTACCTGATCGAACAGGGTAACAAGGTCGCGGTGCTCGCGGTCGATCCGTCCTCGGCGCGCAGCGGCGGCTCGATCCTTGGTGACAAGACGCGGATGGCGCGGCTGTCAGCCTCCAATGACGCCTTCATCCGTCCCTCCCCATCGTCAGGCACGCTCGGCGGCGTCGCCGCCAAGACGCGCGAGGCCATGCTGTTGTGCGAGGCCGCCGGCTTCGACGTCGTGCTGGTCGAGACCGTCGGCATCGGCCAGTCCGAGACCGCAGTCTGCGACATGACCGACTTCTTCCTCGCGCTGATGCTGCCGGGCGGCGGCGACGAGCTGCAAGGCATCAAGAAGGGTCTGGTCGAGCTCGCCGATATGATCGCGATCAACAAGGCCGACGGCGACAACCTCAAGCGCGCCAACATCACCGCCGCCGACTATCGCGGCGCGCTGCATATTTTGGCGCCGCGATCCGAGCATTGGCACCCGCCGGTCGAGACCTATTCGGCGCTGACCGGCGACGGGATCGCAAAACTCTGGCAGAAGGTTCTGGATCACCGCAAGGCGATGAACGCGTCCGGCGATTTCGCCGCACGGCGGCGCGAGCAGCAGGTGAAATGGATGTGGTCGATGCTGGAGCAGCGCATGCTGGCGCGGCTGCGCAGCGAGGCGTCGGTGCGGACCAAGGTCAGGAAGATCGAGGCTGAGGTGGCCGAAGGCCATCTCACGCCGGCACTCGCCGCCGAGCAGATTTTGGAGTTGCTGCAATGAGCGAAAAGCTCCGCATTCTCCTCACCGGGTTCGGACCGTTTCCCGGCGCGCCCTATAACCCGACCCAGCCACTGGTCGCGCGGCTGGCGCAATTGCGCCGTCCGGCGCTCGACGATGTCGCGCTCGCGAGCCACATCTTCCCGGTCACCTATGCCGCGGTCGACCGGCAATTGCCTGATGTGCTCGCGAAGGAACAGCCCGACGCGCTGCTGATGTTCGGCCTCGCCGCGCGTACGCCTTACCTCCGCATCGAGACCCGCGCACGCAACGCCGTCACCATGCTCTGGCCCGATGCCGCCAACACCCGCTCCAGCAAGCGCGGCATCGCCGGCCATGCGGACGCGATGACGTTCGGTCCGCACACGGCAAGGCTGCTGCGCGCCGCGCGCCTCACCGGCATCGACGCGCGCGCCTCGCGCGATGCCGGCGCCTATCTCTGCAATTATCTGAGCTGGCGCGCGATCGAGAATGTGAGGGCGGGCGGACCGCAGCTTGCGGCGTTCATCCACATTCCCCTGCTCGCCCGCAGCGGCGCGGTGCGGCGCAAGGGCGCAGCCCGGATTACGCTGGAGGAGCTGGTGGACGCGGGGGAAGCGATGCTGATGGAGCTGGTGGGGCTGGCAAGGAAGCAGCGGAACACTCAGATTTCGTAGGGTGGCAAAGGCGCGTCGCGCCGTGCCCACCATACATCCGCATTCGTGTAACAATGGTGGGCACGCTTCCGCCTTCGCTCTTCGAGCTACGGCGGACAAGTCGCTTTGCCCACCCTACGGCACCGTCTTTGCGGTAAACATTTAACCCTACCGCGAACAATCCTCACCGCCCCAGCCACCCTGCGCTACCTAGTCGGTCGCGGACCTCCCGCGTCCGCCGAAGGATGCGTCATGGACCTCAATCGCCGTCATCTCATCGGAGCTTCGACCGCAGGCATCGCGGGCGCCCTCGCCATGCCGGCCGACGCCGCGCGCGCGGCGCCGCTGACGTCCCTGCTCGGCCGCGATGCCACGCAATACGGCGTGCGGCCCGGCAGCAGCGAGGACCAGACCCGCGTGCTCCAGCGCGCCATCGACGACGCTGCGCGGGCACAGATGCCGCTGGCGCTGCCACCCGGCATCTACCGCAGCGGATTGCTGCGGTTGCCGAATGGCGCCCAGCTGATCGGCGTGCGCGGCGCGACAAAAATCATCTTCACCGGCGGGGCCGCAGCGATCCAGAGCGACGGGTCGGACTCGATCGGCCTGACCGGCCTCATCTTCGACGGCGGCGGCATCCCGCTGCCGACGCGGCGCGGACTGATCCATGTCCTCGGCGGGCGTGACGTCCGCATCACCGATTGCGAGATCACCGGCTCCGGCGGCAGCGGCATCTGGCTCGAGCAGGTGTCCGGCGACATCTCGGGCAACATCTTCACCAACATCGCGGTGACGGCAGTCGTCTCGTTCGACGCCAAGGGCCTCAGCGTGTCCCGCAACACCATCATCGGCACCAACGACAACGGCATCGAGATCCTGCGCACCGCAATCGGCGACGACGGCACGCTGGTCACTGACAACCGCATCGAGGACATCAAGGCCGGCCCCGGCGGCTCGGGCCAGTACGGCAACGCCATCAACGCGTTTCGCGCCGGCAACGTGATCGTGCGCGGCAATCGCATCAGGAACTGCGATTACTCGGCGGTGCGCGGCAATTCGGCGTCGAACATCCACATATCAGGCAACAGCGTCAGCGACGTGCGCGAGGTCGCGCTCTATTCGGAGTTCGCGTTCGAGGCCGCGATGATCGCCAACAACACGGTCGATGGTGCCGCCGTCGGCGTCTCCGTCTGCAATTTCAACGAAGGCGGCCGCATCGCGGTGGTCCAGGGCAACATCATCCGCAATCTGATCCCGAAGCGGCCGATCGGCACCGCCCCCGACGACGATGCCGGTGTGGGCATCTACATCGAGGCTGACAGCTCCGTGACCGGCAATGTGATCGAGAACGCGCCGTCCTATGGCATCGTCGCCGGCTGGGGCAAATATCTGCGCGACGTCGCGATCACGGGCAATGTGATCCGCAAGGCGCTGGCCGGCGTCGGCGTCTCCGTGGTGTCCGGCGCAGGCACCGCGCTCGTCAACAACAACATGATCTCGGAAACCCCGCGCGGCGCCGTGGTTGGGCTCGATCACGCCCGTGCAGTGACGTCGGATCTGTCGGCCGACGGCGCACAGCGCTTTGCGCAGCTGGTGGTCGGCGGCAATGCGGTGCGGCGGTAGCTGCCGCCCTCATCCCGGCGCCCAAACGCTAGAACGCGTTCCTCAGCAGCGGGTACTTCGCTTGCAGGCCGTCGAGGCTGAAGGTGAATTCGACGACGCGCTCGGGTGCGGCGACGATTTCGGCGGCGGGCGGGGCGAACTGCGGCAGAAGCGTTGCCATTGCAGCAGGCGTGGCGGGGGGCGCCTTCACGGCAGGTGCGGTGAACGCCGCCTTCACGGCAGGCGTGGTGAACGCCGCCATTGCGGCAGGCGCGGCGACCGGCGACCTCACGGCGGGTGCGGTGAGTGGCGCCCGCGCAGCGGGAGCCTTGAGCGGCGCGACAGCGGCCGGCGCAGTGAACAATGCCATCGCAGCAGGCGTCGCTCGCGGCACGAGCGGGGCTTCGGTGATTTCGGCAAGGACCTCCGGCTTGGCTGCGAGCCTGACCGGGACGGTGGTCTCCGCGGCGATGCGGACGGCCTTCGGCTGCACGGTCTGCGCCTGTTGGTCGCGCGGAAACACGCGGGGCATGGTCGCCGGCGACCAGCCGAATACGGGCGAGACACTCGCGGCCGCCGCGGCCACGTCAGCACCGGTCGCGAGAGCGCGCCAGGTCTGGACGGCGCGCTTGGCTTCCTGGATGTTTTCGAGGAATGCGATCTCGGAGTGATAGCGGCGCCACCGTCCGGTCTCGAACATTTCGGAGAGATGTTCCAGCCGCTGCTCGGCGAGAGCGCACCAGCGTGCCGCAATGTCGCGGCCACGCGCCACGTCGCGAACAGCCTCTTGGCGATGTGTCATAAACCAGCCCGTTGGGAGAAAAATACGGACGCGACGCAACGCACACGAATCAATTTAGACGCGACATGAATATTTTGTGGAAAAGTTTTGACTTGTCCAGCAACGACACGCCGGTCGTCGTCAATCACCGTAGTCGTGCGGACAATTGCTGTGTTTTCGAGTCAAGCTTCGCACAAGCATAACCGGCCTGCGGGGCGACTCGCGGACGCCGACAAGGGGCGCCGCCACGTTCGTTCAACCGGAAGCTGATCGCGCCGAGCGGTTCAAGAAATCAGACGCCTGAAAAGAAAAGACCCGTCCGGGGGGACAACCGGACGGGTCGAGCCATATGGGCGCTTGGGGTGGATGGGCGCTCGCGCCTGATATGACTTATGGGGAGGGATGACCGCTCCCACATAATTTGGTCGTGGCAGCCGGCTGAACGTTCAATGCGGCGTTCGATTTCTTGGCCCTCGCACCGCGCGCAAAGTTGTCGCAGCCGCTATCGCGTCGCCGGCCTATCCGCCTGAGAAATCGTGGATTTATCGCCTGCGCTCGACAGCGAGGGTTGTTCGATCGCGCGGACGCCAGGCTCGTCGCGACGCTTCTCGGCATCTTCACGTTTTGTTGTACCCGACGCAGCCGCAACAGGCGTCGCGTTGTCGACGGGAACGGCCATCACCGCGGCAAACGCGTCGGCCTCACCGTCGCCGAAGAGATCATCACGGCCGGGTGAACCGAGGTCGCGCGCTGTCTTCGCCAGCGTCATGCGCAGCGCCTCCGGCTTGAGCGTGTAATTGCGCTCGAGCAGCAGCGCGGCGACGCCCGAGACATAGGCGGCCGAGAACGAGGTCCCCGAGGTCATCTGGTACTTGCCGTCCGGCGCGGGAAGGAAGATGTCGACGCCAGGCGCCGCCAGCGCGATGTAATTGCCGCGGTTGGACGCCGAGAACAGCTTGTCCTGCTGGTCGGTCGCGCTGACCGCGATCAGGTTGGGATTGGCGGCCGGATAGAGCGGCGGCGATTTCGCGCCGGCATTGCCGGCGGCCGCGATCAGCACCAGCCCGCGGGCGGCGGCCGCCGCGATGGCGCGCTCGATCACGGCGTCCTTCGGACCGGCAAAGCTCATATTGACGATCTGCGCGCCGTGCTCGGCGGCGTAATTCAGCGAGCGCAGGACGATGTAGGACGAGCTCTGGGCTCCACCCGTCGAGCCGCCAAAGGCGCGGATGGCGATGATGCGCGCTTCGGGCGCGCTGCCCATCAGCTTGGCATGCGCCACGATGGCACCGGCAATGCCGGTGCCATGGACATGCGGGCCCTCGGCGCTGCCGAGCGCATCAAAGTTGTCGGCGATGGAATGGGCGAGCTCGGGATGTTGGGCGTCGATGCCGGAGTCGATCACGGCAACCGTCACGTTGGCGCCGTGCGCCAGCGTATGCGCTTGCGGCAGGCGAAGCCTGGCCAGCGCGTATTGCGCGGGATCGCCCTCGGTAGGCACCGACGATTTCTGATCCTGGAGCACGTAGCGGAAGTTCGGCTGGACCGAGCGCACGCTGCCGTCGGCGGCGAACTCACGCCGCACCGTCTCGGAAGGCCGGCCGTCCGTGATGCGGAACAGGCCGAACGTCGCCCCGATCAGCGGGAAATTCTCGGATGAGACACGCGTCAGGCCGTGGCGACGCGCAAGCTCGTCGGCTTCGGTCGCCGACAGCGCGCCGTCGATCTCGGCCACGAATTCGTTGGCGAAGGTGCGCAAGTCGACGGCGGCCGGCGTGCTGTTGCCCCGCCCCTTGCCGGCGCTCTTCTTGCCCGATTTGCCCGTGCCATCGCCGCCTGCGCCCGGCTGCGCCAGGCATTCGCCGTCGGCGTCGCGATAGGGGGCGGTGCAGGCGGGGTACAGGTTCGGCGAATAGCGCGCATAGGGCAGCACCGGTCTCATCCGCGCCGTGGTGGTGGTACGCGGGATAGCAGGGATAGAACGCGGGCCGGGGCCGACGCCGACAGCCCGCGCACCGACACCGGGGCTGACGCGCGCGGCGATGCTGGGAGAGATGGTCGGGGTGCGCGTGGGGACGCTGATCGTCGGCGTGCGCATGATCGCCTGCGCCTGCGCAACCTCGACGCCGAGACCGGCGAGCAGGAGTGCAGCTCCGACCGATGAAGCGTAGGCCCCGGCTCGCGACTTACTCTCGGACTTGCGCGTCATCGGTGCAGCGGCGCCTTACGGCGCCGCAACGGCGAGGTTGACGAACTTCTCGCGCGACATCCTGCCGAGCAGCGAGGCGAGCTCGTCCCGGCCCATCGCCTTATCGAACTGGAGACGGAACATGCCGCCCTTGGCATCGCCGATGATCGAAGCCTGGTAGCTGTCGAGCAGCGCGGTGATGTCGGCGACGCGCGCCTCGGGCGTGAAGCGCACCAGCGCGCGCGCAGGTGGAGCTCCAAGCTCACGCGTGATCGGCGCGCCGACCGACAGCGAAGCGGTCTCGAAGGTCGCGGGCTGGGTCTTCATCAGCACGGCGCCGATGATGCCGGCCTGGAGCAGCAGCGCGATGGCACCCAGGCTCGCCGACCAGGCCAGCGTACGCGGCGACAGGCTCGAGAAGAAGGTCGCGATGCGCGCCGAGAGCGGCAGCGAACCGACCGGCCGCGCCGGCTCGGCATCGATCGCGGCGAACAGCTTCTGCATCGCCCGCGCCGACGGGGCCCCTAAGCTCTCGTTCAGATGGATGGTCTCTTCGTACTCGCCGCGGATCGCGGCATATTGCTTTGCAAGCGCCGGATCACGCGCCAGCGCTTCCTCGACGCGGCGAGCGTCACGCGCGTTCAGCGTACCGGCGGCGTGCCAGGGCAGTAGCAGTTCAATTTCACTGGGCTCTTGCTCCAGCATCTTTTTGCTCAATGCCATCATGGCCAGCCTCGCTCAACGCCGGCTGCCTTCAGCAGTTCGGCCAGTTTCTTGCGCGCATAGAACAAGCGCGTCTTCACAGTGTTCTCCGGAATACCGACGATTTCGGCCACTTCTTCCACGGATTTCTCGTGGTAGTAGACGAGATCGACGATTTCCCGGTGGTCCGGCGAGAGGCCCGTCAGACACTCCCGCAACGCTTCACTGGTATCCTTTTTCTGCACCGCGATTTCCGGATCGTCAGACGAATCCTCGATCGCGTTGGCAGCTTCGTCGTCCAACCCAACGTCCTTCCTGCGCCGGAGCGCAGACAGGGCCTTGAATCGGGTGATTGCCAGCAGCCAGGTGGAAACGGCGGATCGACCCTCGAACTTGCCGGCTTGACGCCAGACGTCGAGAAACACCTCGCTGATGAGGTCTTCCGCCGCCTGCTCGTCCCGCACGAGCCTTAGCCCGAACCTGTAGACCCTGACATGGTGCCGCCCGTACAGCACCTGCATGGCGAGCCGGTCACCTTGAGCGATCCTGGCGATGAGGACCTCGTCCGAAGCCGCCTGTGTCACGCTCAATGCCCGTCTCGCAAAGTTGGTCGGGTCGGCGCGGCGGACGGTTCGACGGGCGGGGCGAAATTCTTCAGCCTACCGCAGTCACACGGGGGTCTGTGTGATCTACCCCACATACGCGAATTTTCCTTTTGCCACCCGCGGCGGTTGGCCGGCTCGCTCGATAACGGTAACATAGTAATGAAGCATTCCCTGCGCAATGCCGTCCGGCGCGGACGGCCCGACATGATGGAACCATAGCAGCCCTGCACGACGTATGTCTCACCAAGCCCTGCTTTGGCTCGACCCCGTCGCCAACGATGCCTAATCGCCGGCAAATTTCCCCGCCGGCCACTGTCACCCTGTTGCGCGCTGCACCGTTTGGATTCGATTTCGAAGGATACCAAACCTAAAGGCTTGCCGCGTAGATTTTTGGGCGACATTCACCCTTGGCGGGACAATGAGCACGGCCGCGACGACCTTACCGGAGAGGAATGCCGCTGAGGTCGCGGATCTCGTTCTCATGCCCGACGCGGCTGCGCCCGAGGTACGAGCACGCCGGGTCCGGCAACGCCGGCAGATGTATGTCGGCCAGGTCGCAAGCTACTCGCTCGGCGCCTTCGTGCTGCTGATCTATGCCCATGACGGCGTCGTCCCGATGAACGTTCCGTCGCTGTTCTGGGTCGGCGGCCTGATGATCATCGGCATCTTCGTCGTGATGTCGGAAGCCGGCGTCGGCGACAGACACAGCGACCATTATCTCACCGTCTTCCAGATCTCGGCGCACATGGCGCTGCAGTTCATCTTCCTGGTGTCGGTGCCGACCCTCGGCATCGCCTTCATCAGCGTGCTGTTCCTGATCTTCGCCTTCGGCACGCTGCGCATGACCTCGGCGCAGGCGATGTTCACCTGGGCGATCGCGACGACCTGCCTCGCGGCCGTCTTCCTCGCCTCCGACCTGCCGATCGGCATGCCAGTCGCCACGAAGCTCCAGCGGACCGCCTCGATGCTGTGCTTCGTCCTGGTGATCGGCCAGTGCGCCTTCCTCGGCCTGTTCGGCGCCACCCTGCGAAAGGTCCTGTACCGGCGCAGCATCGAGCTGAAGGCCGCCTATCAGCGCATCGAGGAGCTAGCCGAGCTCGACGAGCTCACCGGCTCCTACAACCGCCGCTGCATCATGCGGCTGCTCGATGCAGAGGTCGAAAAGTCGCAGCTGGCGTCCGCACCTTGCGCCATCGCGCTGATCGACCTCGACTGGTTCAAGCGCATCAACGACGCCCACGGCCACCCCGTCGGCGACGAGGTGCTGCGCACCTTCGCCATCACCATTTTTGCAAATATCCGCCCGGCCGACTTTTTCGGCCGCTATGGCGGCGAGGAATTTCTGCTGCTGCTGCCGGGCACCGACGGCGGCGCGGCGGGGCGCATGCTCGAGCGGCTGCGCGGCATCGTCGCCGATCTCGACTGGAGTGCATTTTCCCCGGGCATGCGGGTGACGATTTCCGCGGGCGTCGTGACGCTGCGCGACAACGATACTGCCGACACGTTTCTCGCACGCGCCGACAGCGCGCTTTATTCCGCCAAGGCGCAAGGGCGCAACCGTATTGCAACGAGCTGACTAATCCATTTTTTCCTAGCTGCGCGGAAGCCGCAGCCGGACCGAACGCTCCAGGACAGGGCCATGAGATCGAAATCCGAAAAACCATCCGAGAACCTGCTTGAGGAATTGCAGACCGCGCTCTCGCACGGCACCGTCGCGCGCCGGGTCGAGGCCCTGCGCCGCGTCACCGATCTCTTCATCAACAATGCGGTGGATTATTCCGACGAGCACATCAGGGTGTTCGACGACGTGTTCCAGTGCCTGATCGAGCAGATCGAGGCCTCGGCGAGAACGCTGCTCGCCAACCGTCTCGCGCCGATCGCGGCCGCGCCGCCCAAGATCATCCGCACGCTCGCGCTCGACGAGGTGATCGAAGTCTCCGGACCCGTGCTCTCGAAATCGGAACGGCTGGACGAGGCGACCCTGATCGAGATCGCGCGCACCAGGAGCCAGGCGCATCTCAAGGCGATCTCGCTGCGGCGGGTGCTGTCGGAAGCACTGACCGACGTGCTGGTGGCGCGCGGCAACGAAGACGTCGTGCAATCGACCGTCAGCAATCCGGGCGCGCAGCTCTCCGAGGGAAGTTTCACCGACCTCGTCACGCGCGCCGAACGCGACGATGACCTCGCCACCTGCATCGGCCTGCGGCCCGACCTGCCGCGCCATCACTACCTGAAGCTGATCGCCAAGGCGTCCCTGAGCGTGCGCAGGAAGCTCGAGACCGCGCATCCGGAGCTCGCGGACGAAGTGTCCAGCGTGGTCCAGGAAGCGACCCAGCGGGTCCGCGCCGCCGCCATGACCAGGCAGACCGAAATGGCGCGCGCGCTGGTGAGATCGCTGCACGAGGATGGTCGTCTCAACGAGTTCCAGGTCACCAGCTTCGCCGAGCAGGGCAAGTTCGACGAGACCAATGCGGGGCTCGCGGCGCTCGCGGGCGTCGCGGTCGAGACCGCCGAGAACATGATGATCGAGAGCCGCAACGAGGGTGTGATGGTCCTCGCCAAGGTCGCGGGCATGCAATGGTCGAGCGTCCGCGCGATCATCGCCATGCGCGAAAAGCTCTCGGGCGGCTCGAAGACCGACATGCTGACGCTGCGCGATGCCTACGAGGCCCTGCGCTCATCGACCGCGCAGCAGGTGCTGCGCTTCCACCGCATGCAGCAGGGCACGACGCCGGTGGCGTGAGGCCGGCGCGCTAGTAGCGCAAAACTTTCGAACCCGCGTAGGCGCCGATCGCGGTCACGAGCGCCGTCGCGATCGTGTACCAGGTCGCGACGAACAGCGGCGAGTCGTCGGTGCAGTGCGAGGCGTAGAGCGTTGCGGCAAGGCCGGCCGACAGCAGGCCGGCGAGCGCGCCGGCGAGTGCAGGATGCGACGGCGCGCCGTGGCGCAGGCCGAACAGCGCGCCCGCAAGCAGCGGCAGCGACATCGCGGGGATCGCGAGCATGCACACCCGGGAGTTCTTGCCCACCAGCCGCATCGTCATCGGCATCGCCGGAGCCATCATGGTCTCGCTGCCGATCGCAACCGCAAGCAGGCCGACGGGAAGCAGCAGCAGCCAGCCCCAGCCGCGCATCAAGGCTTCGGGCCGCGACAGATGCAGGCTGACGATGATCGCGGGGATCGCAAGCGACAGCGTGACCGCGAACTTCGTGTCGAAGAACGGATTATGCATCGCGGTCATCACGTCGGGCCGCACGCCCAGGAAGCTGGCGAAGATCAGGATCGAGAACGGTGCCGCCACCAGCAGCGCCATCGTCAGCACGGCGCCGACGCGCGGCGCGCGATGCGCGTTGTCGGCCGCGAGCGAGCGAATGAGTTGATCGGTATCCATGACTAGTGGTCCCGCAGTTTGGCAGTCAGCGCCGCAAGTCCGCGATGCAGCGCGACCCGCACCGCACCTTCGCTCATCGAAAACTTTGACGCCGTGTCCTTGATCGAAGCGCTGTCGACGGCGATCGACTGCAGCACGTCGCGCTGGCGCTGCGGCAGCGTATCGAGCTGCGTTGCGACCTCGGCCGCCGAGGCTGTCTCCTGCGGCGCCTCGCCCGGCAGCGTCTCGGCGAAATCGTCGATGTTGACGAAGACCCGCCGGCCCCGCCGCCGGAGCGCATCGATCAGCTTGTTGCGCCCGATCGCAAACAGCCACGGGGCGAAGGGGGCTTCGCTGTCCCAGGTGTGCCGCTTCAGATGCACCGCCAACAAAATCTCCTGCACGATATCCTCGGCCTGGTCGGGAGGCTGCCCTGCCCGCGCCAGACCCCGCCTCGCGGCAGCGCGCAGCACAGGCGTGACCGCCTTCAACAGGCGATGATACGCCGCATCATCGCCTGCCATGGCCGACCGCATCAGGCCGGTCCACTCGTCCTCACGTCCGCGCACGCGCCCTCACCATGCAATTCGGCAGCTCTTTCAGTTTGTTACGCCGGCACCAGAACGATCACGACTTCGTGATCTTCGCCGTGCCTCGCCACGCGATGCGGCCGTCGAAACCCGCGACGGCTCATAACACCGATCGGTCCCGTCCGCATCCGGCGGCCGGTTGCGAGGCGGCGGTTTGCCCCGCTTTTGCCCGGGATAGCCCGAAGATTCCCATTTTTTGCCCCGCTGTGGTCACGCCCCAGGGGCTCTGTTCGGTCCCGGGACAGGCGGAATTGGGGAGATCGTCAACATGATGAAAGCCAGCGGGCGCGCCGCACTGATTCTTCTTGCCGGCCTTTTCGTGCTGGTCGGAGCCGCTGCACAGGCGGCACCGAGTTCAGCCGCAAGCAGCAAATCGGACAGCGCGAGCAACCAGGCCGACGTAGTCAAGCCGAGCAAGCAGCGGCACCATGCATCGCGCCACCGCGACAGCGGCAAGACGGCGCAGAAATCCGACGACAAGGCCGACAAGAAGGACGGCGCGGCGAAGGCCGAAAACGACGTGCCGGCCTTGAGCCAGATGCCGCCGGCAGTCGCCAACGCCAACGCGCAGATCGCCGCAGCCGATACGCCGACGGCTGCCGCGGCCTCCGCGTTGACCGGCCGCGCCAACGACAACGTTCAGGCTGCAGCCGATAATACCACCGCGCCGAATGACGAGGCTCAGGTGGTGGCGCCCGATCAGCTCAACGACATCGACCGCGCCCTCCAACAGGACCCGCCGGCACAGAAGGCGGTGATCGCCGCAACCGACGCGCGGCCGGCGCCGGTGATGGCGAGCAGCCACAGCTCGGCCTGGGACCAGAGCTCGCTGATCGGCAAGATCTTCATCGGCGTCGGCACGCTGCTGACGCTGGCCTCTGCCGCACGCATGTTCTTCGCTTGATGCTTGGCCTGATTTTTGGCCTGATTTTTGGCCTGATTTTGGGGTGAGGGACCTCGTCCGGAACGCGCGTCTCGCCGCGCGTTCCGGACGGCCTCGTTCCGACAGCTTTTCGGCCCTTGAAGCCCACCGCGCCAGCGGGCACATTGCCCGCCCAATCAAACGCGTGGGTGGAGCATGAGCACGTTCGAACACATCATCGTCGAGAGCAAAGGCGCGGTCGGCATCATCAAGCTGAACCGGCCGAAGATGCTCAATGCGCTCTCCTTCGGCGTCTTCCGCGAGATCGCCGCGGCCGTCGACGATCTCGAGGCCGATGACGCCATCGGCTGCATCGTCGTGACCGGCAGCGAGAAGGCCTTTGCCGCCGGCGCCGACATCAAGGAGATGCAGCCGAAAGGCTTCATCGACATGTTCTCCGAGGATTTCGCCGCGATCGGCGGCGACCGCGTCGCGCGCTGCCGCAAGCCGACCA
Organism: Bradyrhizobium sp. S3.7.6; assembly: GCF_054061875.1. NCBI lineage: Bacteria > Pseudomonadati > Pseudomonadota > Alphaproteobacteria > Hyphomicrobiales > Nitrobacteraceae > Bradyrhizobium > Bradyrhizobium sp. S3.7.6. The sequence goes on from NZ_JBSSEQ010000001.1 coordinate 7,237,522, forward strand.
TCGCCGCGGTCGCGGGCTATGCGCTCGGCGGCGGCTGCGAGCTCGCCATGATGTGCGACTTCATCATCGCCGCCGACACCGCCAAGTTCGGCCAGCCCGAAATCACGCTCGGCACCATTCCCGGCATCGGCGGCACCCAGCGCCTGACCCGCGCGATCGGCAAGTCGAAGGCGATGGACCTCTGCCTCACCGGCCGCATGATGGATGCGGCGGAAGCGGAGCGCTCAGGCCTCGTCAGCCGCATCGTGCCCGCCGACAGGCTCATGGACGAGGTCATGGAAGCCGCCGAGAAGATCGCATCGATGTCGCGGCCCGCCGTCGCCATGGCCAAGGAAGCGGTCAACCGCGCCTTCGAGACCACGCTCGCCGAAGGCATGAGCGTCGAGCGCAACCTGTTTCACGCGACCTTCGCGCTGGAGGACCGCTCCGAGGGCATGGCGGCGTTCATCGAGAAGCGCAAGCCGGTGAACAAGAACCGGTAATAGCCGCGGGCGGTCAGGCTGGTGTAAGGCTTCGCCGCTCTGGTGCAGAAACCCTGTGACGCACCTGCAACAAGCACGGAATAGATGGGGGTTTTCCCCGCGGCAGTTTGCCTGCGGGACCCCGGCTGGTTAAACAGTTAAGAGGCCACCGTCGGCGGGGGCGGACAGCCGGGGTTTAGCAGGATTACATGATTGGGCGTGCCGCCAGAGTTGGTCGCGTGATGACGCGGCATCGATCGGGCGTGGGTCCTGTGCTTGCGACATGGACCACGCTGGCGCTCTGTTGCGCCCTGCCCTCAGCCGCATGGGCGGAAGCCCTGCCGGAGGCGCTCGCCAAGGCCTACCAGACCAACCCGCAGCTCAATGCCGAGCGCGCGCGGCAACGCGCCACGGATGAAAACGTGCCGCAGGCGCTCGCCGGCTACCGGCCGCAGATCGTGGCAAGCCTCAGCGCCGGCCTGCAATCGGTGCGCAATTTGCTGCCCGACAACACGATCCAGACCGCCAATCTGAAGCCGTGGATCATCGGCGTCACCGTGACGCAGACCCTGTTCAACGGGTTCCGCACCGCCAACAGCGTCCGCGCCGCGGAACTTCAGGTGCAGTCCGGCCGCGAGGCGCTGCGCAATGTCGGTCAGGGCGTGCTGCTCGACGCGGTCACCGCCTACACCAACGTGCTCGCCAACCAGTCACTGGTCGAGGCGCAACGCTCCAACGTCGCGTTCCTGCGCGAGACGCTCGCCGTCACTCAGCGCCGCCTCAACGCCGGCGACGTCACGCCGACCGACAGCGCCCAGGCCGAGGCGCGGCTCAGCCGGGGGCTCGCCGATCTCAACGCCGCGGAAGTCGCGCTGGCGGTGAGCCAGGCGGTCTACGCGCAGGTGATCGGCAATGCGCCAACGCAGCTTCGGCCCGCCGAAGTCGTCGACCGCTATCTGCCGAAGAGCCGCGAGGATGCGCTGACGACGGCGATCCGCCAGCACCCGGCGGTGATGGCGGCGGGCTTCGACGTCGATGTCGCCTCGACCAACATCCGCGTCGCCGAGGGCGCGCTGCTGCCGAGCGCCAGTCTTCAGGGCAGCGCCAGCAAGAGCCGCAGCAACGACCCGACGCTGAGCACCATCGCCGAAGACCAGGCCTCGATCGTCGCCAACGTCACCGCGCCGATCTACGACGGCGGCCAGGCCGCCGCACAGACCCGACAGGCCAAGGAGATCACGGCGCAGAGCCGGCTCGTGCTCGACCAGGTCCGCAACCAGGCGCGCACGGCGGCGACCAGCGCCTGGGTCGCCAATGAGGGCGCCAAGATCACGGTCTCCGCTTCCGAATCAGAGGTGAAGGCCGCGACCGTCGCGCTCCAGGGCGTGCAGCGCGAGGCCGCCGGCGGGCAGCGCACGACGGTGGACGTGCTGAACTCGCAGGCCGATTTGATCCAGGCCAAGGCCCGCCTGATCGGCGCACTGCGCGACCGCGTCATCGCCTCCTACACGCTGCTCAGCGCCGTCGGCCATCTCGACGTCAAGACGCTTAGCCTCAACACGCCGGACTATCTGCCCGAGGTGCATTACCAGCAGGTCCGCGACGCCTGGCACGGCCTGCGCACGCCGTCGGGGCAGTAGTTTCAAATCGTCTGGCCTGATGCCGATGAAGAGCCGCCGCATCCATCTGATGGGAGCTTCGGGCTCCGGCGTGACGACGCTCGGTCGCGCGCTCGCCGGCCGGCTTGCGCTGCCGCATCACGACAGCGACGATTATTTCTGGCTGCCGACCGCGCCGCCCTACCAGACGACACGCACTGCCGCGGATCGTCTGCGCCTGATGCGCGAAATGTTTCTGCCGCGTCTCGATTGGGTGCTGAGCGGAACCGTCACCGGCTGGGGCGACGAGCTCGTCCCGTTCTTCGATCTTGTCGTCTTCGTGACGACGCCGCGCGAGCTTCGCTTGCAGCGCCTGCGTGGCCGCGAGGCTACGCATTTCGGAGCTGATGCCGTCGCACAGGGTGGCTGGCGTCATGAGGAGACGGAGTCGTTCGTCGAATGGGCCTCGCGCTACGAAGCCGGCGATCGCGAGGGCCGCAGTCTCACAAAAGATGAAGCCTGGCTCGCGGGCCTGCCCTGCCCGGTCGTGCGGATCGACGGCTCACGCCGGCTTGCGGATCTTGTCGAGCAGCTATGCAGCGAAGCGGAGTTGGTTACCCGGCTGATGTGATACCGTTCCGGTCCCACCTCAAAAATAACGAAGCAGGGAGAGAACCATGCTCAACCGACGCAGCGTCCTGCTTGCCTCCCTTGCCGCCGGAGTAGCCATGACCAACAAAGCTCACGCCCGTGCGGCGCAGCCCGCGACGCCGGTCGATTTCGACGTTCCGGCCCTTGCCTGCGATTGCCACACGCACATCCATGGTGACGTCGAAAAGTTTCCGTTCTTCGCGGGGCGCGTCTATACGCCGGAACCGGCAAGCCCCGAGGAAATGGCGGCGCTGCACAAGGCGCTGCATATCGAGCGCGTGGTGATCGTGACGCCGAGCGTCTACGGCACCGACAATTCCTCCACCTTGTTCGGCATGAAGGCGCGCGGCGCGACAGCGCGCGGAGTGGCCGTGATCGACGACAAGACGACCGAAGCACAGCTCGACGCGATGCAGGCGGACGGTTTTCGCGGCAGTCGCATCAATCTCGCCACCGGCGGCGTCAGCGATCCGAATGTCGGCCGCGCGCGCTTCACCGCCGCCGTCGAGCGCATGAAGGCGCGCGGCTGGCACGTGCAGCTCTACACCACGCTGCCGATGATCTCGGCGATCAAGGAGCTCGTGCTGGCTTCGCCCGTGCCGGCCGTGTTCGACCATTTCGGCGGCCTCGAGGCGTCGCTCGGACTGGAGCAGCCGGGATTCTCCGACCTGGTCGCGCTCGTCAAATCCGGCAAGGCCTATGTGAAGATCTCGGGAGCCTATCGCTCGTCGAACCTCGCGCCCGACTATCAGGACATGGTGCCCTATGCCCGGGCGCTGATCGCGGCGAACCCGGACCGCATCGTCTGGGGCACCGACTGGCCGCATCCGGATTCCAGCCCCGTCGAGGGACGCAAGCCCACCGACATCGCGCCCTTCTATCAGATCGAAGACGGCCGGCTCCTCAACCAGCTTCCTGTGTGGGCGCCGGATGCGGAGGTGCGCAAGAAGATCCTGGTCGACAATCCCGCGCGTCTCTACGGATTCTGAGGCGCGGCGACGGCGCGCGATCAGCGCGCGCGGCGGGAGAAGAAGGAGATCAGGACCGGCAAGGTCACCAGGATCACGACCGGCGCGAGCATCATGCCGGTGACGACGACGACGGCGAGCGGCTTCTGCACCTGCGAGCCGATGCCTTCCGACAGCGCCGCCGGCAGCAGGCCGACGCCGGCAACGACGCAGGTCATCAGCACCGGCCGGAGCTGCAACTCGCCGGTGCGTATCACCGCGCTCACGCGGTCCATGCCTTCTTCGATCAGCTGGTTGAACTGCGACAGGATGATGATGCCGTCCATGACCGCAATGCCGAACAGCGCGATGAATCCGATCGCGGCGGAGACGCTGAAGGCGGTGCCGGTGATCAAGAGACCGAGCACGCCGCCGAAGATCGCCATCGGAATCACGCTCATGGCGAGCAGCGTGTCGGTCATCGAGCCGAAATTGAACCAGAGCAGCACGCCGATCAGCGCCAGCGAGATCGGCACCACGATCGACAGCCGGCGGATGGCGTCCTGGAGATTGCCGAACTCGCCGACCCAGTCCATGTGCGCGCCGGGCGGCAGCTGCACCTGCTCGGCGACCTTCTGTTGCGCCTCGCGGATCGCGCTGCCGAGGTCGCGCTCGCGCACCGAGAACTTGATCGGCAGATAGCGTTCCTGCTGCTCGCGATAGATGTAGGCGGCACCGGAGACGAGGCTGATGGTGGCGACCTCGCTCAGGGGAATCTGCGTGACGGTGCCGTTGGGGCCAGGCGCGCCGATGCGCAAATTCTGGATCGCCTCGGCGCTCCTGCGATATTCCGGCGCGAGGCGGACGATGATCGGGAAGTGACGATCGGAGCCCGGCTCGTAGAGATCGCCCGCGGTATCGCCGCCGATCGCGACCTTGATCGTGGCGTTGATGTCGCCGGGCGCGAGCCCATAGCGCGCGGCCTTGGCACGGTCGATGTCAATCTGAATGGTCGGCTGCCCGAGCGAGGTGAACACCGCAAGGTCGGTGACGCCTTGCACTGTCGCCAGCACCGACTTGATCTTGTTGGCGGTGTCGGTGAGCGCCTGGAGATCGCTGCCGAACAGCTTGATCGAGTTCTCGCCCTTCACGCCCGAGACGGCTTCGGAGACGTTGTCCTGGAGATATTGCGAGAAGTTGAATTCGACGCCGGGGAAGCGATCGTCGAGCTGCTTCAACAGCTGCGCGGTCAACTCTTCCTTGTCGTGCGTTCCCGGCCATTGGCTTGCGGGCTTGAGGGGGGCGAAGAACTCGGCGTTGAAGAAGCCGGCAGCGTCGGTGCCGTCATCGGGGCGGCCATGCTGCGACACCACGGATTCCACCTCGGGCCGGGCACGGATCAGCTTGCGCATCTCGTTGACGTAGGTGTTGCCTTCCTGGAGCGAGATGGTCGGCGGCAGCGTGGCGCGGATCCAGAGATTGCCCTCTTCCAGCTTGGGCAGGAATTCGAGGCCGAGCAGGCGGCTGAGCGCCACCGTCATCAGCACGAGACCGACCGCGCCGCCGAGCATGATGCCGCGGTTGGCGACGGCCCAATTCAGCACCGGCATGTAGATCCGGTGCAGGATCCGCATGACCCTCGTCTCGGTCTCCTCGAGATGCGCAGGCAGAATGATCGCGGACAGCGCCGGGGTAACCGTGAAGGTCGCGAGCAGCCCGCCGGCGAGCGCATAGGCATAGGTGCGCGCCATCGGCCCGAAGATGTTGCCCTCGACGCCGGACAGCGTGAACAACGGCAGGAACGCCGCGATGATGATGGCGGCGGCAAAGAAGATCGAGCGCGACACGTCGGCGGCGGCGCTGAGGATGGCGTGGCTCTTCATGCCGAACAGCGTCTCGGGCGACATCTGCTCGGATTCCGACACCGGCGTGGTCTGCGTCAGGCGGCGGAAGATCGCTTCCACCATGATGACGGTGGCGTCGACGATGAGGCCGAAATCGATCGCGCCGACCGACAGCAGATTCGCGGATTCCCCGCGTAGCACCAGGATGATCACGGCGAAGAACAGCGCGAACGGAATCGTGGCGCCGACGATCAGCGCGCTGCGGAGATCGCCGAGGAACATCCACTGCAACAGTACGATGAGCAGGATGCCGACCACCATGTTGTGCAACACGGTGTGGGTGGTGAGTTCGATCAGGTCCCCGCGATCGTAGATGCGCTCGATGCGCACGCCGGGCGGCAGGATGCTGGAGTTGTTGATGGTTTGAACGAGCTGGTGGACGCGCTTGATGGTTGGCGAGCTTTGCTCACCGCGGCGCATCAGGACGATGCCCTGCACGATGTCGTCGGAATCGTCGATGCCGGCAATGCCGAGACGGGGTTTTTGGCCGACAGTGACGGTGGCGACGTCCTTGACCAGCACCGGATTGCCGTTGGTCTGCGAGACCATGGTGTTGGCGAGGTCGTCGATCGAACGGATCAGGCCGACGCCGCGTACCACGGCCGATTGCTGGCCGATATTGACGGTGTTGCCGCCGACATTGACGTTGGAATTGCTGACCGCCTGGAGCAATTGCGGCAGTGTCAGGCCGTTGGCGACCAGCTTGTTGAAATCGACCTGGAGCTCGTAGGTCTTGCTCTTGCCGCCCCAGCCGGTGACGTCGATGACGCCGGGCACGGCGCGGAAGCGGCGCTGCAGAATCCAGTCCTGGATGGTCTTGAGATCGAGCACGCTGTAGTTCGGCGGACCGACGAGGCGGTAGCGGAAGATTTCGCCGATCGGGCTGAGCGGCGAGATCTGCGGCTGCACATTACCCGGCAGCGGCGCGAGCTGCGCCAGGCGGTTCAAGACCTGCTGCTGCGCCTCGTCATAGGTGTAGGCGAAGGAGAACTGGAGCTTGATGTCGGAGAGGCCGTAGAGCGAGATGGTGCGGATCGTCGTGAGGTTCTTCAGACCCGCGACCTGGGTCTCGATTGGAATCGTGATGTAGCGCTCGATCTCTTCCGCCGACAGGCCCGGGCTCTGCGTCACGATGTCGACCATCGGCGGCGTCGGATCGGGATAGGCCTCGATGTTGAGCTGGTTGAACGCGATCAGGCCGCCGATCAGCACGGCGAAGAACATCCCGACCATCAGGAAGCGCCGGTTGACGGCAAGGGCGACGAGACGATCCATTCAGGTCTTCAATTTTCTTGGGTCGTCGATCAGCTACCGGACGCCGCGCGGTCGATGAACAGGCTGCCCTTGGTGACGACCTGCTCGCCTGGCTTCAGATTGCTGGTGACCTCGACGAAATTGCCATTGATGAGGCCGGTCTTGATCTGGCGCAGCTCGACCGACTTGTCCTCGCGCGCGACCCAGATGCGGACCTTGTCGGCCTCGTAGATCAAAGCCTGCTTCGGCACCGCCGGCGCGGCACGGTCGCCGGCCGAATAGATCGTGACGTTGGCGAACATTTCCGGCTTGAGCAGGCCGTCCTTGTTGTCGATGGTCGCGCGAACCAGCAGGCGGCGGGTGTTGGGATCGATGGCGGCGGCGACGTAGTTGATCTTGGCGGTCAGGGGGTGGCCCGGCAGCGCCATCACGTTGACGCTGATGTCCTGGCCGATGCACACCGCGGCCGCATCGCTCTCGCGCACGAAGGCGGTGAGCCAGACCGTGGAGAGGTCGCCGATCACGAAGACCGGATCGCTGGCGCCGGAATTGACGTATTGGCCCGGACCGATCTTGCGCTGCACGACGGTGCCGGAGATCGGCGAATAGATCGTGATCTCCCGATCGATGACGCCCTTGTCCTGGAATGCCTTGATGGTCTCGTCGGTGAAGCCGAGGATGCGCAGCTTGTTGCGCGCGGCTTCCAGCGCCGTCCCCGAGGAGCGCACGTCGTTCTGCGCCTGGACCTGGGTCGTTTCGGCCTGCTGATAGTCCTTCAGCGGAATGGCGCGGCCCTCATAGAGGTCCTTGGCGCGCCTGAACTGGATGTCGGCAAGATCGATCGCAGACTTCGCCTTGTTCTGCGCGGTCATCGCCGCGATGAAATCGTTCTGGGCCTGCACGGTGTCGGCGGCCTCGATCGTGAACAGCGGTTGACCTTGCTTCAGCATCTCGCCCGGCTTGGCGAGCAGCTTGGTCACCCGGCCCGCATAGGGCGAGAACACCGGCGTCGAGCGATCCTCGTCGACCGCGACCTTGCCCTCGGTGACATATTCGGCCCGGAAGGTCTTGGCCTTGACCGGCTCGATCGTCAGCGTCGCCCACTCGGACGGCGTCGGCGTGAAATTCTGCGCATTCCTGCGCGACTGGCTGGAGACCTCGGAGTGGCTCTTTTCCTTGGCCCCCGCACGCAGGAAGCCATAGGCACCGGCGCAGGCGAGTGCCAGTAAAACTACGGATGTGATCACCCGTTGTTTTGTAAACACCTGCAATCGCTTGGTATTTTCAACTACCATGGGGCCCGGTCAAGTCTGCGACGATCTCGGCAGACGCCTGCCTTATCGGTCGCGCTAATAGTGCTGAATTGGGATTTCAAACAACCTAAAAAACGCCAGCCACCTTTCCGTTTGCGTTAAAATATTGCATCGCGTCAGCTTCACGTCAGTTTCGCGCCGGCCACTGTGGCGGATGACTGCCGAGCGGCATCGCCGGGCGGCTCCATCGCGCCGGCGTGGTCGACAGCAGCGCAGAATGGCGCACTGCCTTCAACGTGCCGAAGCCAGATGGCACGGACTCGATGAATGCAGCATGTACGGCCTCGCCCGTAAGATCCGGGGTATCCAGGCCGCCATCGAGCCGGCCGAGCTTCCACAGCCAGCGTCCGGTCTGCGCCAGCGACACGCGCACGTGCCAGCTCCCGCCCTCGCGGGCCTGGCGTGCCTTGGCCATCATCGCACCGAACGCCATCAGATAGCCGGTGGCATGGTCGAGCATCTGCGCCGGCAATTCCTTGGGACCGTCGATGCCCGCGGCCTGCCCCTCGGCGTGGTTGAAGCCCGTCGTGGTCTGCACCAGTGAATCGAAACCGCGCCGCTCCGCCCAGGGGCCGGCATGGCCATAGGCCGACAGCGTGACATAGACGATGCCGGGATTGATGTTCGCTGCATCCTCCGGCGCGAACCCGAGGGCTGCGAGCGCTCGCGGGCGATAGCCTTGCGAGAAGATGTCCGCGCCCTTCAACAGCTCGCGCAGCTGCGCCCTGCCCGCCTCGCTTTTCAGCTCGACCAACGTGGTGAGCTTGCCGCGGCCGGTATCGATGGTGAGCCAGGGAATGGCCGGCAGCTCCGGCCCCGAGACGAGCAGCACATCCGCGCCGTGCGCGGCGAGCGTGCGACCGGCAACGGGGCCTGCGATGACGCGCGAGAGATCGAGCACGCGCAGCCCGGAAAGCGGACGATCGCCGTTCGACAATCCCTGCGGCCACGGCTTTGGCGGGGCCTCGCCGATCTTCTCGATCGAGACCAGCGGCAGTTCGGCGAGCGCGCGCGCCTGCGGCAGCGCGGACCATTCGTCGTAGGAACGCATCAGGGCGACGACGCCGCCCGCGGCATAGGCCGCAGTTTCAAAATCCTCGCCCTTCCATTGCATCAACGCGGCCTGAACCTTGTCGCGCTCGGGCTCGCAGCCGAGCACGTTGCAGACGGCGTCGCGATGATGCGGGAAATTGGTGTGACAGCGGACGAAGCGGTTGTCGCCGGTCTTGTAGACACCGGCGATGGCGTCCCAGGCTGGCGGTGGTGGCTTGTCGTCGAGGCGCAAATAACGCTCCGAACGGCATTCGGCGACGGCGTGGCGCATGTCGACGGAGACGTCCTGCGTCTCACAGCTGCGCAGTCTCCAGATTTCGGCGGCGGCAAGGCCGGCGGCGGCGATCGTCGTCTGTCCGGCGACAGCGACGCGAAATGAGGACGGAATTTGCGACTCCTCGCCGGTCAGCCGCACGCGTCCGAGCGCGGCCCTGTCGCCGCCGATGGAGGTCCAGAGATCCCTAAGAATATCGGCGGGGCTTTGCATGACCGCTTCTCTCCCTTTCAGATTTGAGCATGATCCTTTCGGAAATCCGCTGCGCATTTTCCGGATCATGCTGTAGTTTTCGCGACCATGTCATGATCGCAGAAAGGAATGCAATGGCTGCCGTAGATCCCCTCACCGCAGGCGCCGTGTTCATCGCAACGGCGGCCACCGACGCAGTCTATGTCATGTTCACCTCGGCCGTGATCGCGCGCAAGCGCGTGCCGGCGGCGAACTGGAGCGCGGTCTGGTACCTGCTCTCCTCCTACGCCGTGATCAGCTACACCGAAAACCCGTTCTATGTCGCTTTCGCGGCGATCGGCTCTTGGGCCGGCGCCTACGCCTCGCTGACCTTCCTGCACCGCCCGCCCGGCGGCCCGCCGGTGGGGGCGGCACCGGAGTGAGGGAACCGCCTCTCCGCGTCGTCATTGCGAGGAGCCCTTGCGACGAAGCAATCCAGACTGTCTCTGCGGATGCATTTCTGGATTGCTTCGCTACGCTCGCAATGACGAATTGGAGAGTTCAGCATGTCTCCTGAAACGGCTACACTCTTTGCACCAACAAAAAGGAAAACCAAACAATGGATCTCGGTCTCAAAGGCAAGAACGCCATCGTCCTCGGCGGCACGCGCGGCATCGGGCGGGCGATTGCGGCAACGCTGGCCGGCGAAGGCGCCAATGTCGCGGTGTGCGCGCGCAACGCGGATCAGGTTGCGGCGACCGTCACTGAACTCAAGGCAAGCGGAATCCGTGCCAGCGGCGGACCGGTCGACGTCACCGACGGCGCGGCGCTGAAATCTTGGATCGAGACCGCTGCAAAGGAGCTCGGCGGCGTCGACCTGCTGTTCGCCAATGCCGGCGCGATGGCGCAGGGCCACGATGCAGCATCCTGGGAGCAGAACTTCCGGCTCGACGTGCTCGGCGCCGTGCATGCGTTCGACGCCGCGCGGCCGTTCCTCGAGGCCAGCGGCGAAAAGAGCGGAGATGCCGCCTTCGTCATCATCTCCTCGATCTCGGCGGCGCAGGCCGATCTCGCCAGCTCCTACGGCCCGATCAAGGCGGCGCTGATCCACATGGCCAAGGGATTGGCGCGGCAATACGCAAAGAAGAAGATCCGCGTCAACGTGGTGTCGCCCGGCACGGTCTATTTCAAGGGCGGCGTCTGGAATATGATCGAGCAGAAGATGCCGGAGCGCTACAATGATGCGATGAAGCGCAATCCGACGGGCCGCATGGCAACGCCACAGGAGATCGCAAGCGCGGCGGTGTTTCTGGCAAGCCCGGTGTCGGGGTTCACCACGGGCTCCAATCTCGTCGTGGACGGCGCGATCTCGAACCGGGTGAATTTTTGAGACGAGCACACTGTCGTCGCCCGGCTTGACCGGGCGACCCAGTATTCCAGAGACGGCTCGGCTAGAGCCGAGGGGCCGCAGCGTACTGGATACCCCGCTTTCGCGGGGTATGACACCGAGAGTCTGACACGGCCCGGCTCAACAAGCTCGTCATTGCGAGCGCAGCGAAGCAATCCAGAGTCTTTCCGCGGGCGGCAGTCTGGATTGCTTCGCTGCGCTCGCAATGACGGTGTGGCGACATTCTGCGTCACATTCTCAATGAAAATCCCGCGATGGCGGCAGGATGCGGACGTTGCGGGGGTGACGGATTTTTTGCGCCGGCATATCCGCGTGGGCCCCGGGATCGTCGTTGAGGGGCTCGATCAGATCGGCGCCTGCCGGCACCGGATGCTTGCGGCTCAGCGCGTCGTTGGCGAGGCCGACCAGATCGTGCGAGCGGTCGACCATGCGCTGGGCGATGAGATGCGTCACCTTTTCGGGGCTGCTCTGGATATAGCCCTCGACCAGGATGAGGCGCGCGCCCATCACCTCCTTGCGGTACTGCTCCATGATCTTGGGCCACACCACGACATTCGCGATGCCGGTCTCGTCCTCCAGCGTCATGAACACGACGCCGCTGGCGCTGCCCGGCCGCTGCCGCACCAGCACCACGCCGGCGCAGCGGACGCGGCGCCGCTCGTTCTCATGGCTGACGTCCCTGCAGGCCACCACACGCTCGCGCGAAAACATCTCGCGCAAAAATTCCATCGGATGGCCCTTCAGCGATAGCCGGATGGTCTGGTAGTCCGCGACCACCTGCTCGGCCCGCGGCATCTCCGGCAACGGTTTTGCGTGCTCGTCCGGCTGCTCGCGCGCGGTCGCGGCCTCGAACAGCGGCAGCGACACGTCGTCGGGCAGCCGCCGCACCTGCCACAGCGCCTCGCGGCGGTCGAGGCCGAGCGAGCGGAACGCGTCGGCATCCGCGAGCAGGATCAGCGCACGCTTGGGCAGCCCGGTGTCGCGGGCGAAGTCTTCGAGCGAGGTGAAGGGACCGCTGTTGCGGGCGTCGATGATCAGGTCGGCCCAGTCTTTCTGAGTGACGTAGACCTTGCCTTGCCGTTTCGCCTGCGCCTCTTTGAGCAACTCCTCATCGGGATCGAGCCAGTGAAAGCCGTCGATCTGACGGAAGCCCAGGCGCACGGCGCAGTATTTGCCGTCGGTGTTCTCCAGCGTGTTTTGCGCAAAGCTGCAGGATACGTCGATGTCGCGCACCTCGACGCCGTTCTTGCGGGCGTCGCCGACGATCTGCGCCGGCGCGTAAAAGCCCATGGGCTGCGAGTTCAACAGGCCGCAACAGAACGCATCGGGGTGATGATATTTCAGCCATGACGAGATGTAGACGAGCTGAGCAAAGCTCGCGGCATGGCTCTCTGGAAAACCGTAGGAGCCAAAGCCCTTGATCTGGTCAAAGCAGCTTCTGGCGAAGTTGGGATCGTAGCCGCGCGCGACCATGTTGCCGATCAGCTTCTCCTCGTATTGGCCGATGGTGCCGACATTGCGGAAGGTCGCCATTGAGCGGCGCAGGCCGTTAGCCTCCTCGGAGGTGAACTTTGCTGCTTCGATCGCGATTCGCATGGCCTGTTCCTGAAACAGCGGCACGCCCTTCGTCTTGTGCAGCACCTTGTAGAGCTCATCCGCGGGACCATGCTCGGGCGATGGCGAGGGATAGGTCACTTTCTCGATCCCGTTACGCCGTCGCAAATAGGGATGCACCATGTCGCCCTGGATTGGCCCCGGCCGCACGATCGCGACTTCGATGACAAGGTCGTAGAAGGTCCGCGGCTTCAACCGCGGCAACATGTTCATCTGGGCGCGGCTCTCGACCTGGAACACGCCGAGGGATTCCCCAGCACACAGCATGTCGTAAACCTTGGGATCGTCCTGAGGGACACTCGCCAGCACCCAGCGCTTGCCCTTGTGGTGGTCGATCAAATCAAAACATTTCCGGATGCAGGTCAGCATGCCCAGCGCGAGCACGTCGACCTTCATCATGTTGAGCGCGTCGACGTCGTCCTTGTCCCATTCGATGAAGGTGCGGTCGTCCATCGCGGCGTTGCCGATCGGCACATAGGTGTCGAGCCGGTCCTGCGTCAGTACATAGCCCCCGACATGCTGGGAGAGATGGCGCGGGAATTCGATCAGCTCGGTCGCGAGCTCGACCGCGAGGTTGATCATGGGATTGTTGGGATCGAGCCCGGCCTGCCTGACCTGCATGTCGTTGAGGCCCTTGCCCCAGCTTCCCCAGACGGTGTCGGCAAGCGCAGCGGTGACGTCCTCGGTCAGGCCCAGCGCCTTGCCGACGTCACGGATGGCGCTGCGCGGGCGGTAATGGATGATCGTGGCGATGATCGCGGCGCGGTGGCGGCCGTAGCGGCGATAGACATATTGCATCACCTCCTCGCGCCCGCGAATGCTCGAAATCGACGTCGATGTCAGGCGGCTCCAGCCGCTCCTTGGAGATGAAGCGCTCGAACAGGAGATCGACGCTGGTCGGATTAACGGAGGTGATGCCGAGCACGTAGCAGACCGCTGAGTTCGCCGCCGATCCCCGCCCCTGGCACAGGATGTTCTGGCTGCGCGCATAATGCACGATGTCGTGCACGGTGAGGAAGTAGTGCGCGTATTTCAGCTCTGCGATCAGCGCGAGCTCTTTCTTCAGGGTCGCGCGAAGCTTGTCATCGATGTTGCCGCCGAAATATGTCTGCACGCCCGCCCAGGTCAGATCCTCCAGATGCCCCTGCGCGGTCTTGCCCCGCGGCACAGGTTCGTCCGGATACTGGTATTTGAGTTGGTCGAGCGTGAAATCGATCTTGCCCGCAAAGCGCATGGTCTCCGCGATCGCCTCGGGAAAATCTCGGAACAGCCGCGACATTTCGCGTGGCGTCTTCAGGAAGCGCTCGGCATTGGCTTCGAGCTTCCGTCCGACCGCCTCGATCGTGGTCTTTTCCCGGATGCAGGTGAGCACGTCCTGGAGCGGGCGGCGGCCGGGATGGTGATAGAGCACCTCGTTGGTTGCGAGCAGCGGCACGTTTGCTTTGGCGGCGAGATCATCGAGCCGCGCCAGGCGGCGGCGGTCGTCGCCGCGATAGACCAGGCTCGCCGCCAGCCACACGCCCTCGGCGCGGCTGTCCTTAAGCTTGGCGAGAACATCCAGCGCCTGCGCGGGCTCGAAGCGATGCGGCAGCGTCAGGACCAGGAGCTGGCCCTCGGAAAACTCAAGAAGGTCGACAAAAGTGAGATGGCATTCGCCCTTCTCGATCCGCGTGATGTCGTCGCCGCGCTTGCCCCTGGTGAGGAGCTGGCACAGCCGGCCATAGGCGGCGCGGTCGCGCGGATAGACAAAAATGTCGGGCGTTCCGTCGATGAAAACGATGCGCGCGCCGATCAGCAATTTCGGCTTGTGCAGCACCTTGTCATTGTCGAGCTCCTTGTAGGCGCGCACGACGCCGGCGAGCGTGTTGTGGTCGGCAATGCCGATCACGGGAATGCCGAGGATGCTCGCCTGATGCACATAGGCGCGCGGATCCGAGCCGCCGCGCAGGAAGGAGAAGTTGGTGGTGATGCCGATCTCGGCATAAGCGGGCGTGTTCATGCGAAGAGACCGTGCACATACCAGTTGGGGGGAATGGGTTTACCTTCGTCGTCGAACACCTCTCCTTCGTAAAGACCGTCGCGAAAGATCCAGAAGCGCAGGCCTTCGGCATCCTCGATGCGGAAATAATCCCGCGTCAATTGCTTGCCGTCCTGCCGCCACCATTCCATCGCGATGCGCTCGGGCCCTTCCACCCGCACCACCGCATGCAGCGCGCGCCGCCAGGTGAACTGATGCGGCGGGCCGTCGGGCACGGTCGCGAACGGCACCTTGATCGGCTCCGGTCTGTCGAACAGCCGCAGGGGGCGCAGCGGCGGCTCGCTCTCGGCGCGCGCCGGCCATTCGGCCTGCATGGCCACGGCGAGATGGTGCTGGGCAGGCGCGGCCAGCACCGCACATTCCGGGATATGGGTATCCTCAGGCAAATGCACGACGACGCGCTTTCCGCCGATGCGCGCGGCGATGCGGTCGATCAGCGCGGCGAGCTCGTCATTGTCATGGACATGGGCGTCGAGATCGCGCTGCTCCTGCACCACGATCTCGGTGCGGCTTGCCGACAGTCGTACCATGTCGAAACCGAAGCCGGGATCCAGCGGATCGGCGAGCGCATCGAGGCGCTCGCGGAACAGCCGGTCGATGACTTTGCTTTGCGTGACCGGCCGCCCGGTCTCGACCATGATCGCGCGCACCACGCCGTCGGTGCGAAAGAAGGCGGCTTCCAGGCGCCGCGCACCCTTGCCCTGCTTCTCCATGGACGCGATCAGCGTGTCGGCCAGCCGCGACAGCGTCATCGCGATCATGGTGTCGGTGGCGATCGGTTCGGCAAAGCGCTTCTCCACGATGTAATCCGGCAGCGGTTTGCGCGGATTGATCGGGGCATCGCCATGCCCCTGCGCATGCGCGAGCAGCGTGGAGAACCGCGCGCCGAACCGCGCCGTGATCTCATGCGGCTCGCGCGAGGCGACATCGCCGATGGTTTTCAGGCCGGCGCGACGCAGGCCCGTGGTGATGGCCTCGCCCGCACCGAGCGCGGACACCGGCAGCCGGCTGACCGCCGCCGCCTCCCCGCCATCGGCGACGATGGTGCCGGAGGCCTGCCGCGTCAGCGTGCGCGCGCAGACCGAGGTGCCGGCGATCGCCGCGCTGACGGCAAAACCCTGACGGGCGAGCCCGCGGACGAAGGTCTGCAACAACGCAGCCTCGCCGCCGAACAGATGCGCGCAGCCGGTGATGTCCAGAAACAGCCCGTGCGGCGGATCGAGCGCCACCAGCGGCGTGAAGCGATCGCACCAGTCGGCGACGTCGCTGAGCGTCTTCGCATCGGCCACGACATCGGCGTCGAACACTTTCAAGTCCGGACACATCGCCCGTGCATTGGCCAGGGGCTGGCCGATGTGCAAGCCGAGGCGCTCGGCGGCTTCGTCCAGCGCATGGATCACCAGCGCATTGTTGTCCTTGATGACGACGATGCTCGGATCATTGGTCTTACCCAGCGCGCCGAAGAACCGCTGAATCCGATCGATGGGCAGGCGTGGCAGCCACAGGCTGAGGATACGTCGACGGTTCAGAGAACTGGCACTCATCACATTTCCATTCCATGATCCACCGGCCGCAGGGGCCATGACGATTGCGCAAGAGCTCGGCATCGAAGCGCGGCGCGCCCCAGGCACTCCATGCCGGGCCCGGCGGCGAATGCGCCGCGCGCAGCATCCATCGCGTCTCCGCGGTCGAGGGCAGCGGCTGCGCGGCCATCCGCAACATCAGGCCGGTGACACCGGACGATTGCGCGGCCAGTGTCAGCTTACGGCTCGCCACGAGATCGAACTGCCGCGTCTCACCCCAGAGCTCGAGCACGACGGCGCCAAGCGCGTCGCAGGCGAGCGCATCGGCCGAGGTCCGCAACGCGCTCTCGACATCGGCGGCGCGCACCATCACCACGCGGCGCGGATCGAGACCGATCTCGGCAAGCCCGCTCATCGACAGCGCGCCGGTCTCGAGTTCCGAAAAATCCTGCCGCACCCACAGCAGCGGCCGGCGCCGCGAGACACGCCCCGCAAGCCCCATGACAAAACCCGTCGCGGCGGTTCCCTGCCGGCCCTCGCAAAACACCTCGTGGATCACCGCGCGCGCGAGCCCGCCCTTCAGCGCGCTGTCGACCTCGTCGTGGCCGAGCGCGACGCGATCGTGCTGATGCACGACCTCCGCCGTCTCGATGCGCTCGATCTGGCCGCGCAAGGTCGCAAGCGCGTTCATCCGTGCGCCGCTCATATACGCCGCTCCTTCAGAGGTGATTGCCGAGGTTCTCAAAAATAAGAACCTGCGGCTGGCTCATTTGTTCATGATATGTTCTAATATAAAGCTAACAGCGGCCGGGGAGTCAATCGAATTGGTGCTCATCCGGATTCGTAAGCTGAATCAAAGGGATTCCACGATGGACGTACAACGCAAGCTGGAGATTCTGGCTGATGCCGCCAAATACGATGCGTCGTGCGCCTCCAGCGGCACCGAGAAGCGGGATTCCAGCGACGGCAAGGGCATGGGCTCGACCGCACCGGGCATGGGCATCTGCCATTCCTACGCGCCGGACGGACGCTGCATCTCGCTGCTCAAAGTGCTCCTGACCAACGCCTGCAATTACAACTGCCTTTATTGCGTCAACCGCGCCTCTTCCAACGTGCCGCGTGCCCGCTTCACCATCGACGAAGTGGTCAAGCTCACGCTCGACTTCTACCGGCGCAATTACATCGAGGGCTTGTTTCTCTCCTCCGGCATCATCCGCAGCCCCGACTACACCATGGAGCAGGTGGTCAGCGTCGCGCGCAAACTGCGCGAGGAGCATCACTTTCGCGGCTACATCCATCTCAAGACCATTCCCGAGGCCGACGACGCGCTGATCGCGGAAGCCGGCAAATATGCAGATCGCCTCTCCATCAACATCGAGATGCCTGAGGAGACGAGCCTGCAGCAATACGCACCGGAAAAGGATGTGCGCGCGATCCGCCGCACCATGGGCCGGCTGCGGCTGAAGCTCGACGAGGCTGAGGAAAACCGCAGCACAAAGACGAAGGCGAGGCCGCAGCGCTTCGCGCCCGCCGGACAGAGCACGCAGATGATCGTCGGCGCCGACGCGGCCTCCGATCACACCATTCTCCACACCAGCTCCAATCTCTATGGCTCCTACAGGCTGCGGCGCGTCTATTACTCCGCCTTCAGCCCGATCCCCGATGCCAGCCGCGCTTTGCCTCTGGTACAGCCGCCGCTGCTGCGCGAGCACCGGCTCTACCAGGCCGACTGGCTGATGCGGTTCTACGGTTTCGACGTTGCGGAGATCGTCGATGACAACGCGATGCTGCCGCTCGACATCGATCCGAAGCTCGCCTGGGCGCTGCGCCATCGCGACCGCTTCCCGCTCGACGTCAACCGCGCCAGCCGCGAGGAGCTGTTGCGCGTGCCCGGCTTCGGCACCAAGGCGGTCGAACGCATCATCGCGACCCGGCGCACCACCACGATCCGCCTCTCCGATCTCGCGCGGCTGCACGTGCCCCGCAACAAGGCGCTGCCTTTCATCGTCCTCAGCGATCACCGCCCCGCGCCGCACCGCCTCGACGAGGCGCGGCTGATCGAACGGTTCAAGCCGAAGGCAACACAACTGGGGTTTGGCTTCTGATGCAGTACATCACCCTCGACACCGAAACCGATTTCGACGGCTGGCGCAAAGCCGCGCGGTCGCTCGTGCTGCATCATGTGCCGCCAACCGATGCCACCTGGACCGTACAAGGCGGCGAAGCCGAGCTGTTCGCACCGCCCGCGCCGTCTCCGATATTTGAGGTGAACGACGGCACCTTCAACGTCTCGGCAAAATTCGTCGAGCTCGCCAAGGCCGCGATCCTGCATCGCGACGGCGAGCGCTTTGCGATCCTCTATCGCCTGCTCTGGCGCTTGAAAGACAATCACGATCTCATCGAGGTCGCGACCGATCCCGATGTCGCGCAAGTCACCGCCATGGCAAGAGCAGTCCATCGCGACGAGCACAAGATGCATGCCTTCGTGCGCTTCCGCGAGATCGGACGCGAGCGCGCGGCGCATTACGTCGCCTGGTTCGAGCCGGAGCATCACATCGTCGAGCTTGCCGCGCCGTTCTTTGCCAAGCGCTTCGCCGACATGCCCTGGTCGATCCTGACACCCGATCTGTGTGCGCATTGGGACGGCCACGCGCTCTCGTTCACGTCGGGCGTGAGCAAGAACGAAGCACCCGGCGAAGACCGGTTGGAGGAAACCTGGCGGCGCTACTACGCCAGCATCTTCAATCCGGCGCGGCTGAAGGTGAAGGCAATGCAGACGGAGATGCCGAAGAAATACTGGAGGAACCTGCCCGAGGCGTCGATCATTAAGCCCTTGATCGAGGACGCCGAGCGCATGACCGGCGCCATGATCGCCAATGCCGCAACCGATCCGCACAAGCCCCAGAAGCGGCCGGAGGCTCCGATGCCACGCAAGCTGGCTGCCGACGATCTCGAAGCGCTCCGCGAGGAGGCCGCGCATTGCCGCGCCTGCCCGCTCTACAAGGACGCGACGCAGACCGTGTTCGGCGAGGGCCCGAAAGACGCGACCATCATGCTGGTCGGCGAGCAGCCCGGCGACAAGGAAGACCTCGCCGGCCACCCCTTCGTCGGCCCGGCCGGCCAGATGCTCGACCGTGCGCTTCAGGAAGCCGGCGTCGACCGCAACAAGGTCTACGTCACCAACGCGGTCAAGCACTTCAAATTCGTGCCGCGCGGAAAGATCCGTCTGCACCAGAAGCCGGCGACGCCGGAGATCCGGGCGTGCCGGCAATGGTACGAGCGGGAAGTTTCGGCAATCCAGCCCGAGCTCATCGTGGCAATGGGCGCCACCGCCGCGCAAAGCGTGTTCGGCAAGATCATCCCGATCGGCAAGACCCGTGGCCGGCTCATAGACCTGCCCGACGGCCGCAAGGCGCTGGTGACGGTGCACCCGTCCTATCTGCTCCGACTGCCCGATCCGGAAGCCAAAGTGCTGGAATATCAGCGCTTTGTCGAAGACCTGAAGATTGCCGCCGGCTTGCAGAAGAAAGCCGCACGCGCCGCCTAAATACTGGCAAATACTGGAGGGAAAGCGACTTTACGACGCAGCTGTCATCCAGCCTTCAAATCCATCGCGGACAATAGCCCTTCAAATTAGTTAAGGGGCGTCCAAAAATGACAGATGTTGCATTCGACCGTGCGGTAGGCGATCCGACGCCTGTCCAGCCGGCTTCCAGGCCAAATCTCGACAAGGGTTTTAACCCGCTCACGATGATCCTGTTCTTCGGCATCCTTGCCGCAGGCCTGCTGTTCGTTGCCTACAGCATCTATGTCGACGTCAACGCGACCGGCACGAAGGTGACGACCTTCCTGCCCTACATCCTCTTGTTCGTCGCGCTGCTGATCGCGCTCGGCTTCGAATTCGTCAACGGCTTCCACGACACCGCCAACGCGGTGGCGACCGTGATCTACACCCATTCGCTGCCGGCTGAATTCGCGGTGATGTGGTCGGGCTTCTTCAACTTCCTCGGCGTGCTGCTGTCCTCCGGCGCGGTCGCGTTCGGCATCGTCTCGCTGCTGCCGGTCGAGCTGATCCTCCAGGTCGGCTCCAGCGCCGGCTTCGCCATGGTGTTCGCACTCTTGATCGCCGCGATCATCTGGAACCTCGGTACCTGGTATTTCGGCCTGCCCGCCTCCTCCTCGCACACGCTGATCGGCTCGATCATCGGCGTCGGCATCGCCAATGCCGTCATGCGCGGCCGCGACGGCACCTCGGGCGTCGACTGGAGCAAGGCCACCGAGATCGGCTACGCGCTGCTGCTGTCGCCGCTGTTCGGTTTCATCTGCGCCGCCGTGCTGCTGCTGCTGCTCAAGTTCATCGTGCGCAACCCTGCGCTCTATGCCGCGCCCGAAGGCAACAAGGCGCCGCCGCTGTGGATCCGCGGCCTGCTGATCGCAACCTGCACCGGCGTCAGCTTCGCCCACGGCTCGAACGACGGCCAGAAGGGCATGGGCCTGATCATGCTGATCCTGATCGGCACCGTGCCGACCGCTTACGCGCTTAACCGCGCGCTGCCGGAGAGCCAGGTCGCCCAGTTCCAGAAGGTCTCGGACGCAGCCTCCAAGGTGATCGCGGCCAAGGGCGCCGGTCACTCGATCATCGGCGATCCCCGTCCTGCGGTGACGCAGTACATCACCTCGCACCACATCAGCGAAGGCACCTACCCCTCGCTGTCGGTGCTGGTGAAGGATGTCGGCGACCAGGTCGCGAAGTACGGCTCGCTCAACAAGGTACCGGCGGAAGTGGTCGGCAACACCCGTAACGACATGTACCTGACCTCGGAAGCGATCCGCTTCCTGATGAAGGACAAGGAAAACGACCTCAACAAGGAAGAGGTCGCGACCTTGAACGCCTACAAGGGCGGCCTCGATAGCGCCACGAAGTTCATCCCGACCTGGGTGAAGGTCGCCGTCGCCATCGCGCTCGGCCTCGGCACCATGGTCGGCTGGAAGCGCATCGTCGTCACCGTCGGTGAGAAGATCGGCAAGACCCATCTCACCTACGCACAGGGCGCCTCCGCCGAGCTGGTCGCCGCCGCCACGATCGGCGCCGCCGACGTGTTCGGCCTGCCGGTCTCGACCACCCACGTGCTGTCGTCCGGCGTCGCCGGCACCATGGCCGCGAACGGCTCGGGCCTGCAGATGGCGACCATCCGCAACCTGCTGATGGCCTGGGTGCTGACGCTGCCCTGCGCGATCGCGCTGTCGGCCACGCTGTATGTGATCTTCTCGCAGATTTTCTGAGCCGATCATTCCGCAAAGACAAAGGGCCCGTGCGATGCACGGGCCCTCTTCGTTTGTGCTTCGGTTCGGCGTTAAGACGCCGCGAGCGACTCCTCGACCAGCTTGACCCAATAGGACGTACCGAACACGATCGCCTCGTCGTTGAAATTGTAGGCGGGGTGATGCAGACCGGCGCTGTCGCCGTTGCCGCAGAAGATGAACGCGCCGGGCCGCGCTTCCAGCATGTAGGCGAAATCCTCGCCGCCCATCAGCGGCGGCATCTCGTGCACATTGGCCTCGCCGGCAACGTTCCTGGCGATGCGCCGCGCCACCTCGGTCTCCGCGGCGTGGTTGTTCACGACAGGGTAGTTGCGCTTGTAGTGCAGGTCGATCTTGGCACCGGTGATCTGCGCCACGCCCGCCACCACTTCGTGCACGCGCTTCTCGACCAGCTTGCGCACCTCCGGCGACAACGTGCGGATGGTGCCCCTCAACGTCGCAGTCTGCGGAATGACGTTGCGGGCATTGCCGGCGTGGAATTCGCAGATCGAGATCACGGCCGATTCCAGCGGATCGACGCTGCGGGCGACGATCGACTGCAGCGCGGTGATCACCTGCGCGCCGACCAGCACGGAATCGATGCACTTGTGCGGACGCGCGGCATGGCCGCCGAGGCCCTCGATCATGATGTCGACCTCGTCGGTCGCCGCCATGATCGGGCCCGGCCGGATCGCGAACGAGCCGATCGGGATGCCCGGGCCGTTGTGCATGCCGTAGACCTGCTCGATGCCGAAGCGCTCCATCAGGCCGTCCTTGACCATGGCCGCGCCGCCGGCGCCGCCCTCCTCGGCAGGCTGGAAGATCACCACAGCATCGCCGGCGAAGTTGCGGGTCTCGGCGAGGTAGCGGGCCGCACCGAGCAGCATCGCGGTGTGGCCGTCATGGCCACAGGCGTGCATCTTGCCCGGAGTCTTGGAGGCGTAAGGCAGGTTGGTCTGCTCGTCGACGGGCAGCGCGTCCATGTCGGCACGCATGCCGATCACCTTGAGCCCGTCGCCGGCCGGCTTGCTGCCCTTGATCACGCCGACCACGCCGGTCTGCCCGAGGCCGGTCACAACCTCGTCGCAGCCGAACTCGCGCAGCCGGTCCGCAACGAATGCTGCGGTGCGGTGAACATCGTACAGCAGCTCCGGATGCTGGTGGATGTCCCGGCGCCAGGCCTGAATATCGGGTTGGAGGTCGGCGACGCGGTTCACGATGGGCATGGAGGGTCTCAAGCCTTGTTGGGAATACAGGACTGTCTACCATGCAAGCACCAGTCCACCTAACTCCCGTGGATCGAGGGTCCCCTGTGCTCTCGTCATGGCCGGGCTTGTCACCAGCTTGTCTTGGCCATCCACGTCTGACTATTAGGACGGAAAGCGCGTGGATGCCCCGGACAAGCCCGGGCATGACGCCTGTTTGGGTGGAAGCAGAATGCCGAGGCGCCTCGAAGGTGAGTTTGACTACATTGTCGTCGGAGCCGGCACGGCCGGCTGCATCATCGCCAACCGCCTCTCGGCCGTATCAGGGAATCGCGTCCTCATTCTCGAAGCCGGCGGCGACGACAACTGGATCTGGTTCCACATTCCGGTCGGCTATCTCTTCGCGATCGGCAATCCGCGCTCGGACTGGATGTTCAAGACCGAGGCGGAGCCGGGCCTGAACGGCCGCTCGCTGGCCTATCCCCGCGGCAAGGTGATCGGCGGCTCTTCGGCGATCAACGCCATGATCTCGATGCGCGGACAGGCCGCCGATTACGACCACTGGCGCCAGCTCGGCATGACCGGTTGGGGTTATGACGACGTGCTGCCGCTGTTCAAGAAACTCGAAGATCACTTCCTCGGTGCGAGCGAGCATCATGGCACCGGCGGCGGCTGGCGCATCGAGGCGCCACGGCTGTCATGGGCCGTTCTCGACGCCGTCGGCGACGCCGCCGAGGAGATGGGCATCAAGCGCATTCCCGATTTCAACACCGGCGACAACGAAGGCACCAGCTATTTCCACGTCAACCAGAAGCGCGGTCGGCGCTGGTCGTCCGCACGGGGCTTCCTCAAGCCGGCGCTGAACCGTCCCAACCTGCGGCTCGAGAAGAACGTGCTGGTCGACCGTCTCATCATCGAGCAGGGCCGCGCCGTCGGCGTGCGCTTCATCCAGAATGGCGAGGTCATCGAGGCGCGTGCCAAGCGCGAGGTGATCCTCTCGGCAGGCTCCATCGGCTCGGTGCAGGTGCTGCATCGCTCCGGCATTGGTCCCGCCGACTGGCTGTCGCCGCTCGGCATCGACATCGTGATGGACAAGCCCGGAATCGGTCGCAACCTCCAGGACCACCTCCAGCAGCGCGCGATCTACAAGGTCGAGGGCGTGCGCACGCTGAACGAGACCTACTACAATTTGTTCCGCCGTGGCCTGATGGGGCTCGACTACGCCTTCCGCCGTCGCGGACCGCTGACCATGGCGCCGTCGCAGCTCGGTATCTTCACCCGCTCCGACGCGACGCGCGCCCGCGCCAACATCCAGTTCCACGTGCAGCCGCTGTCGCTCGACAAGTTCGGTGATCCCCTGCACCGCTTCCCCGCGATCACGGTGAGCGCCTGCAATCTGCAGCCGACCTCGCGCGGCACGGTGCGGCTGCGCTCGGCGAGCGCGGACGAGAAGCCGATCATTGCGCCGAACTATTTGTCGACCGACGACGACCGCCAGGTCGGCGCCGACGCCATCCGGACCACGCGGCGACTGATGCAGCAGAAGGCGCTCGCCAAATATCGCCCGAGCGAATATCTGCCCGGCCCCACCGTCGGCGACGACGATGCCTCGCTCGCCAAGGCCGCCGGCGACATCGGCACCACCATCTTCCATCCCGTCGGCACCGCGAAGATGGGCGCGGCGAATGATCCGATGGCGGTGGTGGACGAGCGGCTGCGTTTCTACGGCCTGAGCGGCCTGCGCATTATCGACGCGTCGATCATGCCGACGATAACGTCAGGCAATACCAACACGCCGACCGCGATGATCGCCGAGAAGGGTGCGACGATGATTTTGGAGGATGCGAAGTAGCGCCCCAACCATGATCAGCCCGCATCTCTTTTCAATCGGCCCGGCCGACACAGAGATCGCCATGCTGCAATGGGGCGAGAGCGGGAGGCCGCCCGCGCTGCTCGTGCACGGCACCGGTTTCGTCGCCGACGTCTGGGACGAGGTCGCGCGCGAGCTTGCATCGAGCTACACCGTCTATGCGCTCGACCGCCGCGGCCACGGCGCGAGCCACAAGCCCGATGCCTATCATTTCCTTGATTATGCCGAGGATGTCTGCCGGGTGATCGATGCGCTCGATCTGCGCGACGTCTATGGCATCGGCCACAGCGCCGGCGCGACCGATCTTCTGCTCGCGACGAAACTTCGGCCCGGACGCTTCACACGCCTGTTCGTGATGGAGCCGACCGTGATGGACCCGCGCGCGGCGCGGCCCGGGGGATTGAACGAAGAGTCCCTCGCTCGCGTCCAGGGCACGCTGCGCCGGCGGGCCGAGTTCGACAGTGCCGACACCGTGTTCGAGCGCTACCGCGCTGCGCCGGCGTTTGCCGATTGGACCGAGACCTCGCTCCGGGCCTATGTCCAACACGGCTTCGTACCGCTGGAGAATGGCCGGGTTCGGCTTTGCTGCACGCCCGAGATCGAATTCGCAATCCTGCGTCCGATCTACGAGGCGATGGAGCAGGTCTATGTCGGCGATGCCCGCGGCAACCCGTTTGCAGGGCTCGCCGAGATCGAATGCCCCGTCCGCGTCGCGACCGCCGCGAAGTCGGGGCCGATCTACAAGGAGATGGCGCGACGCGCCGTGTCGCTGATTCCGCGTGTCAGCACGATGGTCTTTGAGGGTGCCGGGCACTGCGTGGCGCAGGAAGTGCCGGAACGCGTGGTAGCCGCCGTGCGGGAATTCGCGAAATAAGTCTCGCGCCCCGGACGCGCTGCAGCGTGCAACGCTGCTGCGCAGAGCCGGGGCCCAGACAACCCGAGCCGCGTGGGTCCCGGCTCTGCGGCGCACCGCCATAGCGCGTCGAAGACGCGCGTGAACGCGCTTTTGGGCGCTGCACCGCGTCCGGGACACGAGACCCTACCACCTCACGAAAACGTCATCGCATCCGGGAATAAGTCTCCCCCTCCCCCAATCACCTCCCCGAAGCCCAATTCCGGGCGAAGTGGAGACGTGCGATGAGCGGACACGATCACGGGGACGGCGTCAGCCGCCGCAAGGTGCTGGAATGCATGACCTGGGCCGGCACCGGGGTGCTCTGGACCATCACGGGCGGCGTGCCGCGCTCGCTCGGCATCATCGATTCCGCGCAGGCCGCGACCGCGGCCGCGCCCGGCATGACCTTCCTCCAGATCAGCGACAGCCATGTCGGCTTCGACAAGCCGGCGAACCCCAACGCGCTCGGCACGCTGGAGGAGGCCATCAACAAGATCAACGCAATGCCGGCAAAACCCTCCTTCATGATCCACACCGGCGACATCACGCACCTGTCGAAGGCCGCCGAGTTCGACAATGCCGACCGCATCATCTCGCAGAGCAAGCTCGACGTGCACTACGTGCCTGGCGAGCATGACTTTCTCGACGAGGAGGTGAAATTCTATCGCGAGCGTTACGGCCGCGGCACCAAGGGTGCAGGCTGGTATTCGTTCGACGCCGGCGGCGTACACTTCATCGGCCTCGTCAACGTCGTCGACCTCAAGGGCGGCGGTCTCGGCAATCTCGGCGCCGAGCAACTCGCCTGGCTCGAGGACGATCTGCGCGGCAAGTCGAAATCGACGCCGATCGTGCTGTTCGCGCATATCCCGCTTTGGACGGTCTATCCCGAATGGGGCTGGGGCACCGAGGACGGCGGCCGCGCGCTGGAACACGTGAAAGGCTTCGGCTCCGTCACCGTGCTGAACGGCCATATCCATCAGGTGATGCAGAAGGTCGAGGGCAACGTCACTTTCCACACCGCGCGCTCGACTGCGTTCCCGCAGCCCGCGCCGGGGACCGCGCCCTCGCCCGGACCAATGAAGGTCGAGGACGCAAAGCTGCGCGGCATGCTCGGCGTCGCCAGCATCAACTTCAAGCAGAACGAGCAGCGGCTCGCGATCATCGACACGCCACTGCAGGGTTGATCCAAGATTGAACGGAAAAAGGCTGAACGGAAGCTGACAATGAAAACACTCAATCGCCGCGACTTCGGTGTCGCCGTGGTCGCGGCCATCCTGTTGCCCGCAACGACGGCCCGTGCCGACGACATGGAAGTGCATATCGACAATTTCGTTTTCCAGCCGGCCGAGTTGAAGATCAAGCTCGGCACCACCGTGACCTGGACCAACCGGGACGACATCCCCCACACCGTGGTGTCGGCCGGCAAGTTCAGGTCCAAGGCCCTGGACACCGACGACAAGTTCTCGTTCACCTTCACCAATGCGGGCGACTACAAATATTTTTGTTCGTTGCACCCGCACATGACGGGGATGATCAAGGTTGAGTAACGTCTCAAACCAAGGCATCAACGTCTTGCCCGGCCGGTGGTCCCACGCCGGCCGGGCTCGTGTGCCTTCCGTCACACACGGGGACGAAACAAACAGGGACGAAACAACGCGACGCGCAGAACAAGAGGCAAAGCGAGGAGCGATGCCCGCCAACGACGATTTGCAGAAGGCGCAGCGCTTCCGCGAAGCCGCGCTGCCCTATCTCGACGACGTCTACACGCTCGCGCGCTATCTGCTGCGCGATGCCTCTGATGCCGAGGACGCGGTGCAGGAGTGCTATCTCCGCGCGCTGAAGCACTTCGACAGCTATCGCGGACCGGCGATGAAGCCCTGGCTGTTCGCGATCCTGCGCAACGTCTGCAACGCCGAATACGCGCGGCGCGCGCACAGGCCCAGCGCGATCGAGGATACGCCCGGCGCCGCCGAGCAGACGCCGATCTGGCAGGAGAGCGAGGCGAGCCCCGAGACCGAAGTGCTGCGCAGCCGCGATGCCGGCGCCATCCGCAAGCTGATCGACGCGCTCGCCGAACCGTTCAAGGAAACATTCGTGCTGCGGGAGATCAACAACCTGTCCTATCGTGAAATCGCCGAGGCCGTCGGCGCCCCCGTCGGCACCGTGATGTCCCGCCTCGCCCGCGCCCGCGCCATGCTGCGCGCGGCCTGGACGGCGGAAGAGGAGCACTCTCGATGACCTGCGACGAAGCAAAAATCCTGCTTCACGCGCTGCTCGACAACGAGCTCGATGCTGGCCACGCGCGCGAGGTCGAAGCCCACATTGCCAGTTGCCCGGACTGCGCCGCGGAGTTTGCCGCACAACGCGAGATGCAGCGCGTGCTCGCCGACACCGATTTGCGCTATGCTGCGCCGGCTAGCCTGCGCGCCCGGATCGAAGCCTCGCTGCCACAGCCGCAGCGCCGGCAACCGACCCGCCGCTCCGTGCTGCGCGGCTTTGCGATGGGCTCTGCCGTCTCCGCGCTCGCCGCCTCCGGCGTCGTCGCCGTGGTGCTGCGCCAGGACGACCAGCAGCGCATCCTGTCGGAGGTCGTCTCCGCGCATCTGCGCTCGCTTCAAGCCGGCCACCTCATCGACGTGGTTTCCACCGACCAGCACACCGTGAAGCCGTGGTTCAACGGCAAGCTCGACGTCGCCCCGCCCGTGATCGATCTCACCGCGCAAGGCTTCACGCTGGTCGGCGGCCGGCTCGACTATATCGACGCCCGCGCCATCGGCGCCGTCGTCTACAAGCGCCGGCAGCACGTGATCAATTTGTTCGTATCGCAGACATCGAACGCGGAATATCGCGCGCCGAAGACCGAGACCATGCAGGGCTTCAACTGCCGCCGCTGGGGCAATCGCGGCCTGAACTTCTGGGCCGTCAGCGATATCGGCGCCGACGAGCTCGCCGAATTCGTCGACAAGTTCGAGGCGGCGATGAAGGCGAATGTGGAGGGGTAACTGAAACCAGCGTCATTGCGAGCGGAGCGAAGCAATCCAGCCCGCATCCGCAGAGGGATACTGGATTGCTTCGCTTCGCTCGCAATGACGATTGCTGAGATAGATCGGCGAATTTACGCCGACCGCCGCACCGCGTTGTCCACCAGCGTCTTGCCGAGCGACCAGATCGCGCCGGGGACCTTGTGACTGCCGGCGATGACGTCGTCGAAGGCGCGCTCGATCCAGCCGCAGTCTTCCTCGGTGATGGTGAGCGGCGGCAGCAGCTTGATGGTGTGGCTGCCGTGACCGGCGACCTGCGTGAGGATCTTGTGGTCCTTGAACAGCGGCACGGTGATGAGCTGGCAGAACAGGCCCTTGTTGGCAGCTTCCAGCACGTTCCAGGACGCCCGGAGCCGCAGCGACTTCGGCGGGCCGAACTCGACGCCGATCATCAGGCCCTTGCCGCGCACTTCCTTCATCAGCTCGTAGCCGGGCACCATGCGCGTCAGCGCCAGGCGCAGCTCGGCGCCGCGCTTGGCGGCGGACTCGATCAGCTTCTCGGACTCCATGACGTCGAGCGTCGCGATGCCCGCGGCCATCGCCAGATCGTTCTTGGAGAAGGTGGAGCCGTGCACCACCGCGCGGTCCATCTGGTTGAAGATCTTGTCGAAGATGCTCTTGCGCGTCAGCACGGCACCGACCGGCACGTGGCCGCCGGACAGCGACTTCGACAGCAGCACCATGTCGGGCTCGACGTTCCAGTGCTCGACCGCCAGGAATCGGCCGGTGCGGCCCATGCCGGTCTGGATCTCGTCGGCGACGAACAGCGTGCCGTATTTCTTGCAGAGCGCGGCAGCGCCCGGCAGGAACTCGTCGGTGGGCATGTTGACGCCCTTGCCCTGGATCGGCTCGACGACGAAGGCCGCGACCTCGCGCGAGGCCAGCGCCTTTTCGAGCGCGGCGAGGTCGTTGAACGGAATTGAGGTGCAGCCGGGCAGCAGCGGCTCGAAGCCGGTGCGGAAGTTCGAATCACCTGTCAGCGACAGCGCGCCGTAGGTCAGGCCATGATAGCCGTGGGCGCAATAGACGATGCCGGGACGGCCGGTGGCGCCGCGCGCGAACTTGATTGCCGCTTCGACGCATTCGGCGCCGGAATTGGCGAAGAACGCCTTGTCGAGATAGGGGACGTATTTCAGCAGCCGCTCGGCGAGCACGCCGGCGAGCACCGAGACGTCGAACTGGACCAGATTGGGCAGGTCGGCATCGAGCACGCTCTTGAGCGCCTCGCGCATGACGGGGTGATTGCGCCCGATCGCGAACACGCCAAAGCCGGACAGCAGGTCGAGATAGCGCGCCCCCTCGCGATCGTAGAGGTACTGCCCCTGCCCCTTCTGGAAGCCGACATCGTAGCCGATGGTCTTGAGAACCCGAACGAACTGCTCGTTCAGATACCGATTATGCAGGGTGCTGCGCTGGGCCTGACGGTCCGCGAATAGCTGAGACATGTCTGGATTTGGGCTGTGCATCCGCTACATACTTCGCTTGAGGGCCGGCTCGTCAACTGAAAAGGGACCGTTACCGAAAACGGTCTGTGCGGCCTTTTGCCCTTTTTCGGACCATCTTCGCAAGCACAGCTTTAAACCATGTTGCACTGCCAAGGAACTATCATGCGTTTAGCCCTTTACACCGGACTAATACTGGCTGGTGGTTACACCTGCCTGACACCCGCGCTCGCCGCCGATCCCACCGGCGACTGGCGGGTCGCCGACGCCGTCGCCAACATTCGTGTCGCCCAATGCAATGGCAGCATGTGGGGCGCGGTTTCCTGGGAAAAGCAGCCCGGCGGCCGCGATGAATACAATCCGGATGCGTCGAAAAAGACCAGGCCGACGCTGGGCATGGCGACCCTGATCGACATGAAGAAGAAGCCCGGCGTCGATCAGTGGGAAGGGCAGGTCTACAACGCCAAGGACGGCCAGCTCTACAGCGCAACCATCACGACCGTCGGCACCGACCAGCTCGAAATCAAGGGCTGCGTGATGGGCTTCCTCTGCGGCGGCGAGACCTGGACCCGCGTCGCCCCGCCGATTCCTTTGAGCACCGCCAACGCCATGGCCAAGGGCGCGCCAAAGCCCACCGGCGCGGCGCCGAAAGTCCAAGGCAACAACGGCGGCACCACAGGCGGCCCGACAACAGGCGGCACGACCGGCGCCAGCGCCCCAGCGCCGGCCCCTGCCCCCGCAGCCCAGAAGACCGCTACCACCGCCAAGCCCGGTCAGAAGAACGCCGCCGACCCGGTCGGCGACATCTGCCTACTCCCTGAGATTGCGGGGTTTGCCCATTAGGGCCGGCTGGAACAGCAGCACTGCGGCAAGCGTCGTCACCAGCGAGAGTGCGAGCAGCTTGCCCATGCTGGACGTTCCGGGGTGGCTCGACAGCCACAGGCTGCCGAACGCGGTCGCCGTCGTCAGCGCGCTGAAAAAGATTGCGCGCGTCAGGCTGGTCTGCAGCAGGTTTGTCCTGCCAGAGCGCCAGGCCACGACATAATAGATCTTGAAGGCGACGCCGACGCCGAGCAGCAGCGGGAACGCGACGATGTTGGCGAAGTTGAGCGGCAGGCCGATCAACACGCAGATTTCGAGCGTAACCGCGCCGGCGACCAGCAGCGGCACCAGCGTCATCAGCACGTCGACGAACCGCCGCAGCGTGATCCAAAGCAACAGGCCGATCACCAGCAGCGCGTAGATGCCGGCGTGGATGAACGCCTTCACCACGGTGTCACCGGATTTCAGGATCGAGACCGGCCCGCCGATCGCGGTCGGCTCGGCAGCGAGCACGGCGGCTGCAAATTTGCGCAGCGTGTCGTTGTCATTGGGATCGCCCTTCGGCTGCGCCTCGACGCGGATGATCCCGTCCTTGCTCTTCCAGGCGCTGACGAGCTCGGGGGGCAGTGAGGCCAGGGTGACCGGCCCGGCCTGCATCGCGTTCCTGAGCTGGCCGAACGCGATCTTCAGCGGCGTGACGAACACGTCCTGCGCCTTGTTCCGCGTGGCCTCGTCGCCATTGGCGAGCTTTTCGAGCGCGTCCGCCAGCCGGCGCGAGGCGACGGCGCCCGGGCCCTTCGTGTCACCGGCGGTCCGGCGCAGATTGTCGACCGAGGATTTCAACGCCTCGACGTTTTCCTTGTCCGTTGGCGCAGCGTCGACCTGGTCAGGATTGAGCGCGGGGTTGAGCACCTTGGCGCCCTGCGCGAGCAGCTTCAGCTTTGGCGCCTGGTCGGTCGGCACGAAGCTGTCGAGCGACATCACGCGCAGCACCTCCGGCACCTTCTCCAGCTTCGCCTCGACCTGCCTCGCCTGCTCCTCGGACGTGGTCATCACGTTGATGGCATTGGCGCCGGTGTTCGGATCCTTGCGCAAATCGAGGAAGGTCGCGATCGACTCGGCCTTCGGGTTGCGCAGGTTCATCGGGTTGAAGTCGAACTTCAGGAAGTAGAGCAGCGGCAGACCGGCGAGCGCCAGCAGCAACGTGCCGCCCACGACCAGCACACGGTGCTTCTCCAGAAAGTAATCGAGCGGCGCCAGGAAGGCATAACCGACGGGCTCCTGCTCACCGGGCGGGTTCAACAGCTTCAGCATTGCGGGCAGTACGGTGATGCTGGAGAGGAACGCCACCAGCATGCCGACGCCGGCGATCTGGCCGAGCTCGGAGATGCCCTTGTAATCGGTGGGCAGGAAACAGAGGAAGCCGGCGGCGGTCGCCATTGCCGCCAGCGACAGCGGCACCGCGGAGCGCTTGGCGGCAAGCACCAGCGCGCCGGAGAGATCGTTGTGCTTGTAGCGCTCCGAGCGGTAGCGGACGCTGTACTGGATACCAAAATCGACGCCCAGTCCCACGAACAGTACGGCGAACGCGATCGACAGCAAATTGAACGAGCCGACCATCATCAGGCCGGCAGCGGTCGTCAGCGCAAGGCCGACGAAGAGATTGACGAACACCGCGAAAATGATCTTCGACGAGTGCAGCGCCATCCACAGGATGAGCAGCACGACCAGCACAGTCCCGACGCCGTTGACGACGGCGCCTTCCTGGACGGTGGCGTATTCCTCGTTGGCGATCGGGACCGGACCGGTCAGTCGCACTCGTGCCTGGTACTTGTTCGCAAAATCCAGATCAACTGCCGCCTTGCGGATCGCGTCGGTGGCGCCCTTGCCGGGCTCCAGCGCGTTGTAGTCCAGGATCGGCTTGAACTCGATGAAGGCGCGCTTATCGGAATCCGTCAGCGGCTCGTCGCTGACGAGCTCACGCCAGGAGAAGCTCGCTTTGCCCTTGTTGAGCACGGTCTCGACCGTTTGCGCGATCTGATTGAAGGGCCGCGCGGTATTGTCGAGCTTGACCTGGCCGCGCTTGACGCCGGCAAGTCCCGTCTCCAGCGCGCCGGTCAGGCCGCGGATCGAGGGATCACCGGCCATGATCTCGACCAGGGGCGCTGCAGATTCGAACTGGCTGGTGATCTTGCCGACCTCTTCGGTCGGCAGGAACAGCAAGCCGTTCTTCTCAAAGAACTCGCCGGTGCCGAGCTGCTGCATCGACTGGAAGTCGGTCTTGTTGTCCTTCAGCTTGGCGAAGAGCGCATCCGCTGCCGCGGTCGCCATCTCCGGCGTCCTGGCCTCGACGACCGCGAGAATCGTCGCGTCGCGGTCGAAGGCACGGTCGAACTGCTGGTCGCGCTGGCGCCAGTCCAAATTCTGGGCAATCAGCGAATTGATGTCGGTGTTGATGGCGAAATGCTTAGACGTGTAATAGCCCGCCCCGACCGAAAGCAGGAGCCCGAGAACGACGACGAGGGAGGCAAACCGGGTGCAGGCCCTGACGATGGCAACGACTACGCTTTGCAGCATCTTTTCTTTCTGCGGTTAACAGCTTGCCGGAAACGCCCGCTGTTTATCGGAGTTCCCCGGCGAAACCTATTGCTGTTTTGAGTGGTTCTCGCCGCACGAAGGTTCGAGGTAAACGGCGACAGACCTAGGCAAAATCATGCGGGGCGGTCGGTATAGCCGGTGACTTGAGGCGGGAAAGTGGCGAAGCGGTGAGCACAAATGTCGCCATTTTGCTCAGAGCGCATGCCCTATTATAATACCGCGGATGCGCACGGTAACGGAACCAGGGTTTCATCCGGTCTTTCCTTTTTGCCGATTTTTTGACACAAAGTGCTGTGCCTCCATGCGCCGGGGCCCAAGTAGGGTGGGCGGTTACCGCGTGCGCGAAACCAATGGTGCGGTTATTGCAACTCATTGGACAGTATCGAAGTGCCGCCGGGGACTTGAGAAGCGGATTGGTGCAAATTGCGTGATGGGCGTCCTATGGAAGTTTATCTAGCGCAGCCGCGCGGCTTTTGCGCGGGCGTGGTGCGTGCGATCGAGATCGTGGAACGGGCGCTGGAGAAGTACGGCCCGCCCGTCTACGTGCGCCACGAGATCGTGCACAACAAGTACGTGGTCGAGAGCCTGAAGAACAAGGGCGCGATCTTCGTCGAGGAACTGTCCGAGGTTCCGCCGAAAGCCGTGACCGTTTTCAGTGCCCATGGCGTCGCCCGCAGCGTCGAGGAAGAGGCTGCCGCGCGCGACCTTCCGGTGCTCAATGCCACCTGCCCCCTGGTCACGAAAGTTCACAATCAGGGGAAACGCTACATCTCCAGGGGCCGCACCCTGATCCTGATCGGCCATGCCGGCCACCCCGAGGTCGAGGGCACGATGGGCCAGGTTCCCGCCCCGGTGCTGCTTGTCCAAAGCGTTGAAGAGGTTAAGGCCTTGACGCTGCAGGCGGATACGCCAGTGGCCTACATCACCCAGACCACCCTGTCGGTCGACGACACCAAGGACATTATTGCGGCCCTCCAGGCCCGCTTTACAGATATTCAAGGCCCGGATATCCGGGATATCTGCTATGCGACACAGAACCGCCAATCTGCGGTAAGGGACTTGAGCAAGCTGGTCGACGTGATCTTGGTGGTGGGCGCTGCCAATAGCTCGAACTCGAACCGGCTCCGCGAAATCGGCACTGAGGCCGGCGTCGCGAGTTATTTGATTGCCGACGGCAGCGCGCTCAATCCGGAGTGGTTGAAAGATGCCAAGACCGTCGGCGTCACGGCCGGCGCTTCGGCGCCTGAGGTACTCGTGGATGACGTGATCGAAGCGATGCGGCGGATCGGACCAGTCAAGGTCTCGGTGCTGCCGGGCCGCGAGGAAAACATCGAATTCCGGCTTCCGGCCGAACTGGCTGCGAGCTGACCCACCCGAATTCCTAGCCCAGAAAGAAACTTGTAATGGCTATCCCCTTCTTCAAGGAAATGCGTATCGGCGGCTATTTGCTCAAGCAGAAACTGCTTGGCCGCAAGCGCTATCCGCTCGTGCTGATGCTGGAGCCGCTGTTCCGCTGCAACCTCGCCTGCGTCGGCTGCGGCAAGATCGATTATCCGGATGCGATCCTCAACCGCCGCATGACCGCCCAGGAGTGCTGGGACGCGGCCGACGAGTGCGGCGCGCCGATGGTCGCCATTCCCGGCGGCGAGCCGCTGATCCACAAGGAGATCGGCGAGATCGTGCGTGGCCTGGTCGAACGCAAGAAGTTCGTCTCGCTCTGCACCAACGCGCTGCTGCTCGAGAAGAAGCTCGACCTGTTCACGCCCTCCCCGTACCTGTTCTTCTCCGTGCATCTCGACGGCCTGAAGGACCATCACGACAAGGCTGTGTCGCAGAAGGGCGTGTTCGACCGCGCCGTCTCCGCGATCAAGGCGGCCAAGGCGCGCGGCTTCACCGTCAACGTCAACGCCACCATCTTCGACGGCCATCCGGCCGAGGAGATCGCGAAATTCCTCGACCTCACCGTCGAGCTCGGTGTCGGCGTCTCGATGTCGCCGGGCTATGCGTATGAGCGTGCGCCGGACCAGGAGCACTTCCTCAACCGCACCAAGACCAAGAAGCTGTTCCGCGACGTCTTCGCGATGGGCAAGGGCAAGAAGTGGAACTTCATGCATTCCGGCCTGTTCCTGGACTTCCTCGCCGGCAACCAGGAATACGAGTGCACGCCGTGGGGCATGCCCGCGCGCAACATCTTCGGCTGGCAGAAGCCCTGCTATCTGCTCGGTGAAGGCTATGCCAAGACCTTCAAGGAGCTGATGGACACCACCGATTGGGAAACCTACGGCACCGGCAAGTACGAGAAGTGCGCCGACTGTATGGCCCATTGCGGCTACGAGCCGACGGCTGCGACCGCTGCCATCAGCCACCCGCTGAAGGCGATGTGGGTGTCGCTGCGCGGGATCAGGACCACGGGCCCGATGGCGCCCGAGATCGACATGACCAAGCAGCGTCCGGCGCAGTACATCTTCTCGGCGGAAGTGCAGAAGCGCCTGTCGGAGATCCGCAAGGACGAGGCGGCCGCGGCGCAGGAGAAGGCGGCCCGCAAGGCTTCGACTGCCGCGTAAGCACGCGAGTCGGTACGAACGAAAAAGGCCCGGTCGCCACCGCGACCGGGCCTTTTCATCTTCGGCGCGAACGCCCCGCGGCAACGATATCCGTGCTGCGCCCACACCATGTGATCCTGGCGGGACCCGGCCTGCAGGCATTCGACATGATGCGCCGCGCCTATGAGGAGCGGCTCGAGCAAGCGGTGTTGCCATGGCTGCTCAAGTCCACGGCGATCTATCTGCTTCCAAGCGAGTCGGCGGCAATTGTCGAAGGCATGATGCGACGGACGCTGTGGGTCGTGGACCGAAACCGCATGGAGGCGACCGAGTGAGTAGGCACCAAAACGCAAAAGGCCCGGTCGCCAATGGCGACCGGGCCTTTTGCTTTATCGCATCAAGAGCTCAGGCCGCCTTGGAGACCAGGGCCTCGCTGTCGACGAGCTCGGTGCCGATCAAATAGTCGCGGCAGCCGCGCAAGCTACGCAGCGCGCGGTTGAAGTCGATGCCGGTCGAGACCAGCGCATGCAGCGTGGTCGGATTGCGCACGATGCCACGGAGCACGGCGGCGAGATCAATCTGGCCGTTCGGCTTGATGGCGGCGCGGGCGAGCGCCGGCAGCGCGCGATGGGCGGGATCGCTGATGACGCGGACCGCGGCAAAGGGTAGCCCCGCCTCGGCGGCGTAGGCGGCCGCGATGTGGCTCTCCATGTCGACGGCAGAGGCGCCGGTTTCCGAATGCAGCGCCGCCTTGCAGGACCGCTTCGTGACCACCTCCTCGGCGCCGGCAAGGCTGCCGCGCACGACGCGGCGGCGCCCGGACGTCAGACGGTCGATCAGGTCGTCGCCGAGCGACAGGCCCGCGGCCCAGCGGGTATCGCCGGAGAGCACCTCGGTCGCCAGCACGACGTCGCCGGAGCGCAGCGTCGGGTCGAGCCCGCCGGCCACGCCGAACGAGATCACGCCGCGAATCGTCTCGGGATCCACCACCGTCAGAAGCGCCCGCAACTGGGTCGGGCTGCTCGACGAGCAAATGACCGCCATTCCGGGCCCAGCCGCGATACGGGCCTCCTGAACCAGTCCAGTCACGATCAATATCGGCCGCGGGTCGATGGCATTACCCACGGTCAGATAGTCCCCCGTCCCCAAAGTCACATCCCGACCCCTACCACCCTGCTGTTGGTGTTCCGCAAGTTCCGATACCGCGCCAACGCCCACAGCGGGAAGAACTTCGGGTAACCGTGATAACGCAGATAGAATACACGAGGAAAGCCTGTGGCGGTGTACCGCTCTTCGTCCCACAGTCCTTTTTTGTTCTGTGTTGCAATCAGGTACTCCACCCCGCGGGCGACGGCCGGGTGATCAACCTCGCCAGCAGCCATCAGGGCAAGCAAGGCCCATGCCGTTTGCGAGGCGGTCGAGGGAGACGCCTCCCAGCCCTTGTAGTCGAGACGGTAGCTGACGGCGGCCTCGCCCCAGCCGCCGTCCTTGTTCTGGATCGAGGCCAGCCAGTCGGCGGCTTTCCGAATCATCGGGTCGTTATGGCGGACGCCGGCCATGTTGAGGGCACAGAGCACCGACCAGGTTCCGTAGATGAAGTTCATGCCCCAGCGGCCATACCAGGACCCCTCCGGGTGCTGGGTCTTCCTGAGGTAGGCGACCCCGTCGGCCACATGCTTGCTGGACTTCTCGGTCTCGCCGAGCTGGGCCAGCATGGAGATGCAGCGCGCGGTGACGTCCTCGGTCGGCGGATCGAGCAGCGCGCCATGATCCGAGAACGGGATGTTGTTCAGATAGTATTCGAGGTTGTTGACGTCGAAGGCGGCCCAGCCGCCGTCGTCGCTCTGCATGCCCTCGATCCACTCCCGGCCGCGGTCGATCGCGGCGTCATAGCCGGTCGCACCGTGCTCGCGTCGCATGCGGTCCATCGACATCACCACCACCGCGGTGTCGTCGAGATCGGGATAATAGGCATTGTTGTACTGGAAGGCCCAGCCGCCCGGGCGTACCTCGGGCCGCTTCACCGCCCAGTCGCCCTTCACCTCGAGCTCCTGCTTCGGGATCAGCCAGTCGAGGCCCTGCTTGGCCGCAGGCAGGGCTATGTCACCGCCGGCTTCCAGCAGCGCGTGGGCGGTCAGCGTCGTGTCCCACACCGGCGAGACGCAGGGCTGGCAATAGGCCTCGTCGCCGTTGAACACGAGCAGCTTGTCGATGCCCCGGCGCGTGACCGCGCGCGGCGGATAATTCTCGTCCTTGCCGAGCGCGTCATACATCATGACGATGTTGGCCATGGGCGGATAGATCGCGCCCATGCCGTCCTCGCCGTTGAGGCGTTCCTCGGTGAAGGCGAGCGCCGCATCGATCGCGCGCTGGCGCAGGCTCTTCGGAAACATCGGCTCGATCACGCGCAGAATGCCGTCGAGCGCGCGGAACAGCACGAACCAGGCCATGCTCTGGTGCGGCGCCTTCGCGGTCATGCCGATCGAGCGCGGATCCTGGAGAAACAGCTCGTCGATCCCGACGCCCTTGGGATTCTTCGCCAGCGGCTTCAGCGCGGCAAGAACCATCAGCGGCACCATGGTGGTGCGGGCCCAGTAGGAAATCTTGTTGATGTGGAACGGCGACCAGAACGGCAGCAGCACGATCTCGATCGGCAGCACCGGCACCGCGCGCCAGGTCACCACGCCGAACATCGCAAGCAGGAAGCGCGTGAAGACGTTGCTGTTGATCGCGCCGCCGCGGGCATGGATCGCCTCGCGCGCACGCACCATGTGCGGGGCGTCGACGGAATCGCCGATCATCTTGAGCGCGAAGTAGGACTTCACGCTCGCACTCATGTCGAACTCGCCGTCATGCACGAGCGGCCAGCCACCATGGGCGCCCTGAACGCGGCGGAGATAATTGCCGATCTTGGCCTCGAGCACGGCGTCCACGGGCTCTGCGAGATAATGGCGCAGCAGGATGTATTCGGCCGGAATCGTGCAGTCGGCCTCGAGCTCGAACACCCAATGGCCGTCGGATTGCTGGAAGCCGAGAACGCCTTGCGTCGCCGACGCAATGCTCGATTCCAGGACGCCCGATTCCAAGGCTTCGCGGCTGGTCGCGTTCACGGCATCCATGTCGCTCGATTGCTCCGATAGTCGATTGAAATTGACCGGGACTTTGCCCGTCAGGGCCGCTTTGCGGCCAAAACCAGATCGGCGGCGCGATCACCGGACCGCACCGATCCCTCGATGGTTGCAGGCAATCCCGTAGCAGTCCAGTCGCCGGCAAGAAACAGGTTTTTCAGCGCAGTGGCCGGCCCCGGACGCAGGGCATTCTGGGCCGGCGTCGCCGCAAATGTGGCACGGCGCTCGCGCACGATCTGCCAGGGGGGCAGCTCGCCGGACACCCCGCCCGCCTTGCAGACGTCGTTCCAGATCGCCTGCGCGAGTTCCTCGCGCGGCATGTCGACCAGGCGGTCGCCATTGCTGATGGTCACGGACAGCCGGTTCGGGAACGCGAACAGCCATTCCACGACGCCGCCGATCACGCCGAGGATCGGCGCCGAACCGGGCGGCGGTTCAAAGCGGAAATGCGCGTTCACGATGGCGCGGAATTCGGTCGGCGTCTTCAGCCTGGGCAGCAGGCTCGCGGCGGCGCGCGGCGGCACTGCCATCACGACGACATCGCCCTCACCGAGCTGGATCACATCCTCGCCGCCGAAATTCAGCGCGCTAGCCTTGCCGTCACCGGTCGTAAACGAACGCAGCTCATGGCCGAGCTGAACGGTGTGGCCGCGCTCCTGCAAGAACTTCACGGCAGGCTCGATCAGCACGGCGCTCAAGCCGTCGCGCGCAATCAGCGGCCGGCACGCCTGTCCGCCAGCAAGCAGCGTCTCGCGCACGATCGCGCCGGCAAGCCCGGCCGAGCCCTCTGGCGGATCGACGTTGAGCGCCGCAAGCAGCAGCGGCTGCACCAAGCGCTGATAGAGGATGCCTTCGCAGGGAATGGACTTGCCGACCAGCGTCTCCTCCGACGCCCAGATCAGCGGCGCCAGCTTGAGATAATCGCTGAGCCCGGTGTCGGGAACGCGGCGGCTCTCGTCGAGCACCCAGGTCGGCAGCCGGCCATCGCCGAGATCGATCTGCCAGCGCTGCCCGGTCTTGATGTCGACGAACGGAAACTGCGCGCGTTCGGGGCCGACGAGGCCCGCCTCGGTGCCGATCGAGCGGGCATAGGCGCGCGCATGGCTGTTGCCCGACAGCAGCAGATGATTGCCGTTGTCGATGGTGAGATTGGTGGCGCCGTCGAAATAGGAGCGGCAGCGGCCGCCGGCCTGGTGCGTCGCCTCGTGGACGGCGACCTTGAAGCCCGCATTGGCGAGCCGCACGGCGGCGGAGAGGCCGGAAATTCCAGCACCGATGATATGAGCTGTCTTTTGCATCAGATGAAAGCGTAACGGAGCAGGATCAGGATGCGCGTGACCTTCGACACACGCACCGGCTCGCGCGGCGCGTTGAAGCCGCGCGCGATCAGGAGATCCAAGATGGAATGATAATACTTCGACATGATCCGCGGCGCGCGCACGGCGCGGCGCTTGTTGCGGTTCATGATCTCGTCAGACTTCTCGAAATGCGCCTTCGCACGCTGCGTCAGCGACTGGCAGACCTTCGGCAGCGCGCGCTCGGTGATCACGCGGTTCGGGTCGTTGGAGGTGATGCCGGCATGCAGCAGCGCCTCGCGCGGCAGATAGAGCCGGCCGAGGCCAGCGTCCTCGTCGATGTCGCGCAGGATGTTGGTGAGCTGGAGCGCGCGGCCGAGATGGTAGGCGAGCTGGATGCCGTCTTCCTCGGGCAGGCCGAACACCCGTACCGACAGCCGCCCCACGGCGCTGGCGACGCGATCGCAGTAGAGATCGAGCGTCGCCATGTCGGGCGCACGGATGTCCTGCGGCACGTCCATCTCCATGCCGTCGACGATCGCAAGGAAATCCTCGCGCTTGAGGCCGAAGGTCTTCACCGAGGCGACGTAGTCCTTCAGCCGCGGCGGCGGATGGCCCTGATAGAGCGCGTCGATGTCGTTGCGCCACTCCTGAAGCGCGGCGAGCCGCTCGTCGCGCGGGCCGTCGGAGTCGGCGATGTCGTCGACCTGTCGGCAGAAGCTGTAGATCTGGAACATCGCTTCGCGCTGGTCATGCGGCAGGATGCGCATCGCAGCGTAGAAGGAGCTGTTCGATGCGGTCGAGCCGTAATTGGCGCTGGGCGAGGTCGCCTCAAGCGTCATGTGCAGTCCCCGGTCTGGAAATGGCCTTGCGTCCGATCGCGCGGCGGCCGACTTCGCCGATCATGCCGGCGAGGCTGAAAGTGAGAAGCTCGAACTTGTTCAGATGCACGCGCTCGCGCAGGGGATCGCGCACCTTCAACAGACGCACGATACGATCGGCATAGGCCTGGATCACCGCAACATCGACGCCGAGGCGGAAATCCCGGATCTCCGCGCTCAGCGATCTGCCCTCGTCGAGCAGGGCTGCGTTACGCACGGCGAGCGCCTGAAGGCAGGCCAGCATCGCCGGCGGCGACTGCGTCAGCCCCAACTGCTCGACCGAGGCGCCACTCGCGGCCAGCGCGTCGCGCGGCAGATAGACACGATTGAGCTCGCGAAAATCCTTGCCGCAATCCTGGAGGTGGTTGTTGATCTGGAGCGCCGCACAGAGCGCGTCCGAGGCCGCCCATGTCGACGTGCTCTCGCCGTGGACGTCGAGCATGAAACGGCCGACCGGCATCGCCGAGTAGCGGCAATAGTGGATGACCTCGTCCCAGTTCTCGTAGCGCAGCTTGGTGACGTCCATGCGGAACGCGATGAGCACGTCGAGCGCGTGGCGCGGCGCCATGCCTCGCTCGGCCAGCGCCCGCCGCAGAATGACGGCTTCGGCCTGGGTGTCGCCCTCGCCGAGCAGTTCCGCCTCGAGCAGGTCGAGATAAGCGAGTTTCTGGTCGGGAGGCAGCGTCGCGTGATCCGCGATGTCGTCGGCGGTGCGGACGAAATTGTAGTACGCCAGGATCAGCGCGCGATGGCGCGGATGAATGATCCAGGACGCGACGGGAAAATTCTCGTCGCGGTCACCCTTGCCGGATCGCAATTCGCTCGCAGAGGTCATCGAGGGCTGGTTTACAATCGTTTGGACAGGAAGGGCTTTTTCGCTCGCGCGGGCTTATGCCGGCGATGCCGCCGCGGCCCCCATATAGGGGAATACGGCCGCAAAACCAATCCTGTCTCTCGATGGCTGCCCTTCCGGATCCGGCCCGAAAAGGCGGCCCCCGGGCCGCCCTTGTGGGCCAGTGGCCGAGCTTACTGGTTGTGGGTCTTCAGGACCTGGTCGCAGGCCTGCGAGATCTTGGCCCGGTTCTCCTTGAGGCAGGCCAGGATGGTGAAATCGCCCTGGTCGATGACCGGACGGCAGAACTTCTGCACATCGCGCGTGCAGGCCTTCTGTTCCGCGTCTGTGCCACGTCCTGCCTGGGCGAATGCCGCCGTCGAAAGGGATGCCAACAGTAGGGTGAGAGCGACGAGAAGCTTACGCATTGTATTCCTTCATTCTGACGGCAGAACCGCACCGATCCCGGACAGGGCGAACGACCGGAACGGATTGTTCTGATGGCAAGTCGCCGCGGAACGTGCGGCCTCGGAGAAGGCACAAGCACTGGCAAATGCGGCCAAATTGGCGCCACAGCCACCAAATCGGGTCTTCCCTCGCTCTTCATTGGCAGATGTAACAGATTGATACTACGTCATAATTCTGGCACACTGCGTTTTGATGCGTACCTGTTGCAGAGCTGCATCTCTCCGCCCTGCTTTTCCCGCGAGAAACACAGCGAAACAGAGAGAATCGCGCAGCCTGACCTGGCGCGACGGCGTCGTGAACCGCCGTCCCTGGCTGTCAGGCTTTGAACCAGACACAGGCTCGGAACACTAAACTTTCGATGTGGCGAGACGTTCATCCTAAGCGAACGTCGCTCGAAAACGGGATATTCAAAATGCAATTCATTGGGCGATCTGGACAGGCAATCAAGGCGGCCGGCATCGGGGCTGCGCTGCTCTTCTCAGTCTCGGCAAGCCATGCTCAGTCGTCCGGACCGTTTGCAGGTTTCGACGGTGCGTGGAGCGGCACCGGCACGGTGTCGCTGTCCGATGGTAGCACCGAGCGCATCCGCTGCAAGGCCGACTACAAGGTCGCCGGCACCGGTCTCAGCCTCAAGCAGGCCCTTCACTGCGCGTCCGACAGCTACAAGTTCGACCTCACCAGCGACGTGACGAGCCAGGGCGAGCGAATCTCCGGCAACTGGAGCGAGACCAACCGCAACATCTTCGGCAATCTCCAGGGCACCGCCGGCGGAGGCCAGATCGAGGTGTTCGTCGAGGCCAACGGCTTCGCC
Organism: Bradyrhizobium sp. S3.7.6; assembly: GCF_054061875.1. Classification (NCBI taxonomy): domain Bacteria; kingdom Pseudomonadati; phylum Pseudomonadota; class Alphaproteobacteria; order Hyphomicrobiales; family Nitrobacteraceae; genus Bradyrhizobium; species Bradyrhizobium sp. S3.7.6. The sequence goes on from NZ_JBSSEQ010000001.1 coordinate 7,280,863, forward strand.
GCCAACCTGTCGCTGCGCACCAACGGCACCAAGCAGACGGTGCAGATCAGCTCGAAGGGCGAGATCCGCGGCGTCAACATCACGATGACGAAGGGCTGACACCCTTCCCGCTTCGAGAGGAACACGCCCCCGGTTCTCGCGAGCCGGGGGCTTTTTGCTGACATTGTTACGGACATGGACCCAATTCGCAGACATCTGCTCAAGGCCGCCGGGCTCTTCGTAACCAGCCGCGCCTTCGCCAATGACCAGCAGGGTACGAGCATGCAGCCTTCGTCGGTAAAACCGCGTCACGTGCTCTGCTTCCTCGGCAAGGACGAGAGCCTGCTGCACCCGCCGAAGGCGGTGGCCAAGACAATCGCGGATTTCAACTTCGAGATCGACCGCACCTATTCGCAGGCCAAGCCCGATCCGCACATGGAGTGGTCGTTCGGCGTGTGCTGGGACCGCGTCTTCCCGAAAGCCTGGTCTGCCGCGGACGAAGCGGCCGTGGTCAACCACAAAGCGGTGCTTTATTTGCTGAGCCCGCCGCTAGAGCAGCAGAAAGCAGTCGCCTTTTCGGCGGCGGCCTTGCGCATCGTCGAGGAGATGATCGAAGCCGGCGCCACCGCCGTGAAGGGCGAAAGCGCCGGCGTTGCCCACGGCCTCGAGCGGTGGCGCAGTCTCGGCGATCAGGCACGCAAGGGCGCAAAGACCAGTCAGGACCTTGGCATGACCCTCGCCGTCGCCAAGGCGTGTCGTCTTGCTTTCGCCAAGCGTCCGCTCGGCGGCGATCGCTATTACGAGACCGTCGGCTATCACCTCGTCGGCTTGCCGGAGATCTATGTCGCGAAATCGCGCGGCAACGAATGGTCGGCGGTGCTGCTCATGGAGGAGCTTGCCAACGCCATGGCCGAGCGCGGCATCGAAGCGACGCTACGCGATCGCAAGCTTACGCTCTCGCGGGAGCAGGACTACGCCGAGGACGATTTCAAGTTCAATCCGTACGGGATCGTCCGGGTCGAGGCGTGAGCAAGGGGCGGCGTATGCCGCCGCCCGCTCAGATCGCCGGCTTGTCGGGGCCCTGAAGCTTGGCGTGCAGGTTGATCAGCCACATCGCCGTCGGCCGCAGGATGAAGAGGTCGGCGACGAGGGCCATCACCATCGAGAAGGCGCTGAGCCAGCCGAACAGCCGCAGCGACGGCAGGTCGGAGAACACGGTGACGACGAGACCGCAGGCCAGCACCAGCGTGGTCAGGATCAACGCCGGGCCGACCAGCACCGTCGCGCGCTCCACCGCGAGCGCCGAACCGACGCCCGGCTTGCTCTCCAGCCTGAGGCGATTGAGGAAGTGGATCGTCGCGCTCAAGCCCAGGCCGAACGAAACGGTCAGCGCCACGACACTGGCAAATTGCAGCCCCTCGCCCATCGCCCACAGCACCGTTCCCGACATCACCACCGGGAAGATGCCCGGCAGGATACAGGCGAACATCACGACCCAGGAGCGGAAGGCAAGGCCGATGAAGATCGCGACGAGCGCGAATTCGACAGTGAGCCCGCGGTTGAGCTTCTCGATCATGCCGGCCGAGTTGCGCGCGGCAATCGCGGCAAGACCCGTTACCGCGATCTCGTAGCCGGGATGCTTCTTGCGGACGGCGTCAAGTTCGGAATCGAGCTTGTCGACGATCGGTAGCAGCTGGCTGGAATCCTTGTCCGGCACGCGGCCTGCGACCACGACGGCGTCCTGCTCGGCGTCGATGAAGCGCCGGACCAGATGCTCGGGGATGACGTTGACATATTCCTTCAGCGTCGCGACGTCGGCGCTGCCGGCCTTGTCCGCGAGCCAGCGACGCAGGGTCTCGAGCGACCAGACGTTGCCGACACCGGCGGCTTTCTCGACGGTCGCATGCACGTCCGCGATGGTCTGGAGCGTCTCCGGCGAGTAGAGCGTCTCACCCTTGGGGAACTGGACCAGCACGTTGACCGGATTGGCACCGGTGAGCTTGGCATCGAGCCGGTCGCTGGCGGCGACGGCCTGGCGCTTGTCCGGCACCTGGTCGGCGAGCCGGTAGCGCGGCTCCAGATTGGCGTAGATGACGCCGAGGCCCGCGACGAACAACACCGCAATCAGGCTGAACAGGCCGGGACGACCCACCATGCGGACCGCGATCCAGTAGCAGAAATTGCGCAGCGCCTGCACGCCGGCATCCGCGCTCTGGAACTTGGAAGCAAAGACTTTCTCGTTGCGCACCAACAGCACGCCGAACACCGGCACCAGCGACAACACCGCGACCAGCGCGATGATGGTGGCGGCGAGGCCCGCCTCGCCGAACTTGCGGATCAGGTCGGAGTCGGAGAACTGGAGCGCGATGAAGGAAATGCCGGCGGTGCCGTGCGTCAGCACGCAGGCCGGGCCCACCACCAGCACCGCGTTCTTGAACGCGGTGAACTTGTCCTGGCCCGCGATCAGCCGGTCGCGCGCGGCGAAGGTGAGCTGCATCGAGTCGGAGAAGCTGATGACCATGATGAGCGGCGTCATCACGTTCAGGAACATGTTGAGATTGAAATTGGCCCAGCCGAGCGCACCGAGCGCCAGCAGGATCGCAATCATCGGCGGGAACGCCGCCGCGACCATGAACGAGATCTTGCGGAAGAAGATGATGGCGATAACGCAGCCGGCGAGGATGCCGAGGATGTTGTAGGTCAGCCCGTCACGCTCGACCGCGTTGCGGATCTCGAGCTGCATCACCGGCACGCCGGAGAGCTGCACGTTGAGGCCGGTATTGCCGAGGTCTTCCTTCATCAGCGCACGGATGTCGCCGACGGTCTTGGTCAGCTTGTTGGAGGCGACCACCTCCGGATCGAGCGACAGCACGATCAGCGCCAGCGTGCCGTCGTCCGACAACAGCTTGCCGCGGATGATCTCGTTGTTCTTGACGGTCTCGACGAACTTGTCATAGGCCGCGCCCTCGGGCAGTTCGGGCGGGAACAGCGCCGCCGGCAGCCTGCCCGGCGCCGGCGCCTGCCGCGCCGAGAACAACGAGACCAGGCCACGCGTGCCTTCGACCAGCTGCATGTCGGTGACGAAGTCGCGCAGCTTCTCGAGGTTATTCCGCGCCAGGAGGGTCTTGCCCTCGACCACGACGAGGACGTCGAATTCCTCGGCCGGGAACTTCTTTGTCACCGCTTCATACTGGCGGAATTCCGGCGTGTTGGACCGGAACAGCTGGGACAGCGAATCGTCGATCTTGATCCGGTGAATGCCGAACACGGCACCGACGATCAGGGCGAGCAGAACGATGCAGGAGACGATCGGCGCCCGGACGGCGATCAGCCCGATGCGCTCGAGCCCGAAGGCGATCGAGGACGTCGGTCCCTGCTCGACCTTGTCGACATGAACCTCATTCTCGCGGTGCTTTTCGAGCATGCCTTGTCCAGTTCCTAATCGGCTCGGGTCTGTGAGCTTATTGCGTCCCGCGAACGGCTTGAAAATGCCATACAGATGGGAGGCTTGCCCTTTGAAAATGCGCGGAAAATCGCCGCGAGGGGTTTAGCAGGTCCAAACGCCCTCTCGCAAGCGCGCGCAAGCGCACAAATTGGATCAACATGCGGCGATTTCGACCCTTGATACCGGTCATTCCGGCCGGATCGTCCCGATTCGAGCGGGAGGATCGCCGCTCTCGTCTTTCAGCGCCACGCCGGTGGCCTCCCGCGCCAGCCCCTCGCGAACAAGCCAAGCGATTTTGAAGGCGGCCTCGTCATGGCTCAACCCGGCCTTGTGGACGTTCGAGACGCAATTGCGCTCGGCATCGGTGCGGCCCGGCTTCGGTGCGAAGGTCAGATAGGCGCCGAGGCTGTCGGGCGCGGACAGGCCCGGCCGCTCGCCGATCAGCGTCACCACCATGCGCGCACCGAGAATGGCGCCGATCTCGTCGCCGAGCGCGACGCGCGCGCCTGAGGCGACAACGACATGTCCAATCGCGACGTCGTCGCCTTCCGCGAGCAGCGGCAGCAGGTGAGACACCAACGCCACCGCATGGGCGTGGACCGCCGCCGCCGACAGGCCGTCGCCGATCACGACCGCGAGCTGGCACAGCTCCGAGGCATGTCGTGCCAACAATTCGACCGAGCCGGCATCGAGCTGTCGTCCCAAATCCGGCCGCCGCAAATAATCCCTGCGGTCGACCGCCTGGCTCCGCGCCTCGGTGACGATAAGGCCAAGCGCGCGGAGATCTGCGACCAGACGCGGCGTGTCAAACACTGCATGCACGGCATCGCGGGCGCGGGCATGATCCAGCGTGAAATCGAGCAAGGCCCTTGTGGGCACGCTCGCGCCGCTGCGGCCGAGCGCGACGCGCGCAGGCGTCAGCGACCGCAGATCGAGGGTCGGGCGGCGCGGGACGGCCGGATCAGACATGTCGCGTCATTCGGCGGGAACGGAGGCCTCGCGCAGGCGGATCGAATAGTTCGAGGCGTTTTGCCTGCCGCTGGAGGCCGCGCGCGCAAAGGTGATGAGATGGTGCGCGATCAAGGTGCAGCCGATCAGTCCCTCGAGGTCGCCGCGCTTGATGCGCCCGAGCGCAAACTTCCAGAACACGCGCCTGTAGTCGCCGAGCACACCGACCTTCCAGAAGATGTTGCGCAGCATCACGAGCCCACGCCGGATGTTGGGCCAGGTCTTCATCTCGTCCGGCGTCGGCATCTTCAGGCGGTGCACATAGACGTTGTCGCATTGATACTGGAAGCGCGCGTAGACCCTCTCGGGCTCGTAGGCGACGCCCATGGCGTGCTTCCAGGATGCGACGACCTCGTCATAGGGCAACAGGAAGTCGACGTTGGAATCGCGGCCGTCATCCTCGATCAGGCGTCCCTCGCGCTCCAGACGGTCCCACAGCGGCGTCTTCGGCAGCGCCTGGAGCAGGTTGATCGTGAGCAGCGGAATCCGGGACTCCTCGACGAAGGCCAGCAGCGCCTCCGACGTGTTCGGCTTGTCGGTGTCGAGCCCCATGATGATGCCGGACACGACCTCCATGCCGTAGGAGTTGATCGTTTGCACGCCCTCGAGGATCGGGACCATCATGTTGTGGTCCTTGTGCATCGCCTTCAGGGCGTCGGGATCGGGCGTCTCGATGCCGCAGAAGATGGTGATGAAATAGGCCTCGCGCATCTTCTCGAGGATCTCGGGCCGCTTGGCGATGTTGAGCGTCGCCTCGCAGGCGAGCCGCACCACATAGCCGGTCCGCTTCTGCCATTCGATCAGATGCGGCAGCAGGTCCATCGCCGCCTTGCGGTTGCCGATGAAATTGTCGTCGACGAAATAGACCGTGTCGGTCATCCCGCATTCGCGCAGGCGGTCGAGCTCGGCGATGATCTGCTCGGGCGACTTGAGGCGCGGATTGCGGCCGTAGAGGCCGGGGATGTCGCAGAACTCGCACTGATAGGGACAGCCGCTGGAATACTGGATGCTGCCGAGAAAGTATTTCTTCACGTCGGCAAGTTCGTAGGCCGGGATCGGAAACTCCGTCATCGGCACGCGGTCCTTGGTGGTGAGCACCACCTGCTCCCCGGGACGCGACGCGTCGCGCGCCAAAATCTCGATCAGCCGATTGGTGGCGTCGCCGAGTTCGCCGACATGAAGATAGTCGAAGGACGGATAATAGTCCGGGCAGGCGCTGACGGAGGGACCGCCGAGCGCGACCGGCAGATCGAACTCATGGGCGCGGCGGCAGATGTCGTTCATCTGCTGGCGCTGGATGTGCATGCCGCTGACGAAGACCGCCTCCGCCCAGGCGAACTCTTCGTTGGTCGCGCGACGGAGATTCTCGTCGACGAACTTGACCTCCCACTCCTCGGGCAGATAGGCCGCGAGCAGCAAAAGCCCCTGCGGGGGCATGAAGGCACAGACGCCGTCGGTCAATGGATAGGAATGCTCGAACGTCCCGAACGACGAAGTGTACCGCGGAAACACGCACAGAATCCGCCGGGCCGTACCGTTACTTTCAGCTCGCATCAAAGCTCCCCCGCCACGGTCGACATAGCTGCGGAAATTGCCAGCCAGACACATAGCGTAATGCTGTCGCCGGAATTTCTCAATATTGTGGCAGGACCATAATTCCGAGAGGGACCAATGGTTTCCTCAAGCCGCCGGGCGCTCCCGCCGCGTCACGCGATCAGCCGTGAGGCAAAATCGGGCAGCAGGCCTGCGTCGCCGGCAAGACGGAAATCGGCGCCCGCGATCCCCGACTGCACCAACCAGTCGTCGAATTCCGGCGCGCGGCGCAGGCCGAAGACGTCGCGGACATAGAGCGCGTCGTGAAAAGACGTCGACTGGTAGTTCAGCATGACGTCGTCGGCCCCGGGGACACCCATGATGAAGGTGACGCCGGCGGCCGCCAGCAGCGTCAGCAGATTGTCCATGTCGTCCTGGTCCGCCTCGGCATGGTTGGTGTAGCAGATGTCGATCCCGAGCGGCAGGCCGAGCAGCTTGCCGCAAAAATGATCCTCCAGCCCGGCACGGATGATTTCCTTGCCGTCGTAGAGATATTCCGGGCCGATGAAGCCGACCACGCTGTTGACCAGCAACGGCGCAAAGGCGCGGGCGACCGCATAGGCCCGCGCCTCGCAGGTCTGCTGGTCGACGCCGTGATGGGCGCCCGCCGACAGCGCCGAGCCCTGGCCGGTCTCGAAATACATCACGTTCTCGCCGACCGTGCCGCGCTTCTGCGACAGGCCGGCCTGCTGCGCCTCCTTCAGGAGCGCGAGGTCGACGCCAAAGCTGCGGTTGGCGGCCTCGGTGCCGGCGACCGACTGGAAGACGAGATCGACCGGCACGCCCTGCCCGATCAGCGACAGCGTCGTCGTGACATGGGTCAGCACGCAGGCTTGCGTCGGGATCTTCAGCCGCGCGATGATCTCGTCCAGCAGCCGCAGCAATTGCCCGATGACCGCGGGATCGTCGCTGGCCGGATTGATGCCGATGCAGGCATCGCCGGCCCCTAACAGGATGCCGTCGAGGATCGAGGCGGTGATGCCCCTGGCGTCGTCGAAGGGATGGTTGGGCTGCAGCCGCGTGCTCATCCGCCCCTTCAGGCCAATGGTGTTGCGAAAGGCGGTGGTGACCTCGCATTTCCGCGCCGCCAGGATCAAATCCTGGTTGCGCATCAGCTTTGAGACCGCGGCCGCCATTTCCGGGGTGATGCCGCCCGCCAGCCTGCGCAAAACCTCGGATGTCGCCGCATCCGACAGCAGCCAGTCGCGAAAGGCGCCGACCGTCAGCGAAGCCACCGGCGCGAATGCCCTGGCATCGTGGCTGTCGATGACGAGGCGGGTGACCTCGTCGGCTTCGTACGGGATGACCGCTTCCTGCAAGAACTGGCCGAGCGGGACGTCGGCGAGCGCCATCCGCGCCGCGATCATCTGCGCGGCGCTTGCGGCGGCAATCCCGGCCAGCCGGTCGCCGGAGCGCGGCGGCGTCGCCTTGGCGAGCAGGTCGCGCAGGTCCGGAAATGTGTAGGTCGTGGCGTCGATGGTGTGGCGGTAGACCAAAGGCCCCTCCGGGGTTCATCGGCCAGTGGCCGACATCAGCGCGATCCCAAACTATACCCAGATCAAGACACTGAAATATCTTACCTTTCTTTTGACTAAGGACGAAGGGGCCGGGCCACGGCGTTAAGACGGCGTCCATCTTCATTCTGCATAGTTTTGCATCAATTTTATACGACCGCGCTCTCCGGCCACTGCCGGCCATTGGGGCCTCTGAAAAGCATGACAACCGACCGTTCTGGGAATGCCACGGGGGTGGCAGGCCGTTTCACGCTTGCGATCAAGCTCTACGCGATCTTCGCGCTGTTCGCGCTGCTCACGGCGGCGATCGCGATGCTGTCCGACTACAACAGCCGCCGCAGCGCCGAGTTGACGAGCGCGATCGAGACGGCGAACGCCGCAGCACTCAATGTCGAGCGGGTCAACTCGCTGGTCTACGCGGTCGTGATGGAATCGCGCGGCGTCTACATGTCGACCGAACCGGCCGTCGTGAAGAAATACGGCGAAGGCCTGCTCAAGTTCAACGCCCAGATCCTCGATGTCGTGAAGCGCTGGGAGACCATCGTCAAAGCCGACGATGCCGAGCAGTTTGCCACGTTCAAGAGGCGCATCGAGCAGTTCGTCGAGTTCCGCAAGGAGCTGGTGCGCCGCGGCGTCGAGATCAATGCGGCCGCGGGCCGCGAATGGGGCGACAACGACGCCAATCGCGCCGTGCGCTCGGCGCTGAACAAGGATCTCGAGGCGCTGTCCAAGGTCTATGCCGAGCGCGCCAGGCAGATCGCGCACGAGACCGAGACCAATCGCACCCTCTCCTTCGTGCTGACCTGCCTCGGCGGCGTGGCGCTGGCCCTCGTCGTGATCGGCATCGTCATCATCGCCCGCTCGATAGCCCGTCCCCTCTCCGCCATCACCGCGACCATCGAGCAGGTCGCGGACGGCGCCGAGAATGTCGTGGTGCCGCACTCTGACCGCGCCGACGAGATCGGCGCGCTGGCACGCGCCATCCAGATCTTCCAGGACGCGATGGGCCGCAACCGCAATCTCGCCTCGCAGGTCTCGCAGGACTCCGCCGCGCGCGAGCAGCGCGCCCGCCACATCGAGCAATCCGTCGAGGCGTTTGGCGAGGCGATCGGCGCGATCATGCGCGGCCTCAGCGACAACGCCTCCGTCATGCGCGAGACGGCACAGACCATCACCCGCGTCACGGCGGATGCCAGCAGCCGCGCCGGCACCGCGGCGAACGCCACCGAGCAGGCCTCGCACAACGTCACGGCGGTGGCAGGCGCAGCCGAGGAGCTGTCCGCGTCGGTGGTGGAGATCGGCCGCCAGGTCCGGCAGTCCGCAGGCGCGGTCGAGCAGACCGGTCAGCGCACCGAGAAGTCGATCTCCGAGATCGAAAGCCTCGCGGCCGCCACCCAGCGCATCGACGGCGTGCTCAACCTGATCCAGGCGATCGCCGAGCAGACCAATCTGCTCGCGCTCAACGCCACCATCGAAGCCGCGCGCGCCGGTGACGCCGGCCGCGGCTTTGCCGTCGTCGCGCACGAAGTGAAGGCGCTGGCGGGTCAGACCGCCAAGGCGACCGCCGAGATCGGCGAGAACGTCTCGATGATCCAGGCGTCCACCCGCAACGCGGTCGATGCCGTGCGCGAGATCGGCGGCGCCGTGCGCGAGATCAGCGACGTCACCTCGGCAATCGCCGGCGCCATCGGCCAGCAGGACACCGCCACGCGCGAGATCTCGTCCAACGCCCAATCGGCCGCGCAGGGCAACGAGACCTTGGTCGCCAACATCACCTCGCTGCGCGACGCCATCGGCGAGACCGACACGGCGGCAGCCTCCGTGCTGACGGCGGCGAGCAGCCTCACGGAGACGGCGGACACGCTGTCGCGGGAGGTGGAGACGTTTTTCCAGAACCTGCGATCGGGCTCCGCGGACAGCCGCGTCGCCAAGGCGGGGTAAGAGCGCGCACACCCGCGGCGGGCTCACGCTCTCACAAAAAACGCGAAAACAACCCCATGCACAGTAGCCGGGGATAACGATATCAATGGCTTGACCGCCCCACACGCCTTGCGGATTTTACGAATCCTATTTGACTCGTCGGGCAAAACACCGGCATGATGTCATCATCGCGATGGCACGCCAGTCCCCGCTCCGGCATTGGCAGCCTGCCATCGAACGCAGGGATCAGCGTTCTGAATTCGATTGATCGACGAATATTCGAACGCGGCCGACATCCTCGACTTCACGATAGCGGCTTAACTCCATCCGGAGCTCGGGATCCGAATTGGCCCAGGCCAGCCAATCGAACGGGAACGAGCTCAGCAGAGAGGTATCAACGAGAATGACGTTGGGGCGCCCGTTTCGCACGTCCGCCAGCAATTGCTGCCGCTCGAACTCGATGATGCTGTCCAATCTTGCTCGCTCACCTTCGCTTGGTTGCGAGCTGTTCTCGCGCAGCATCGCGCCGGCGGCCAGCAGCTGCGCACAAGAGCTGCCCACCCAAACTCCGTCGATCTGGCGGACGAGCGGATGCCCGAGGCCGATGTGATCGGTAATCGTCAGCAGCCGCGGGTGCTTCACATATGCCTGGACGCGCGCCTGCAGCGGCGGAAATCCCGGGGCTGGTGATGACAAATAGAGCCCGATGGCGACGACGGTCGCAAGGCCGCCGATCACAACAGGCGCCCGCAACGTCTTGGTGCCAACCTGCAGCAACGGTGCGGTAATCGCAAACAGACAGAGCGCGAAGGCCGTGTATGGCCATCCCTTGCCTTGAAGCAGGAAACTCGCGGCGCCGCCGACCGATGCGGCAAGCCAAGGGATTGCGGCGCTCCCCATCTTGAGGTTTTGAGGACCGCTCAGACGCAAGAACCCAAGAGAAGCGCCGATCACGGCGATCGGAATAGGAAGCAGGGCACTTAGCTCCCGTCTGATCGGCAAATAGGCTTCGGCGACCATCGGGGCATAGGTGGAGAGATAAGCGGGGAAGACGGCAACAACCACCGCCCCGTAGCTGATTACGACAATCGCGGCCGTCCATGCTTCAGGGGTGAACAAGGGCCTGAAGGACCGCTGGCGGAGGGCGCTCAGAATGATCGGGAGGCCGGCCACCAGGGCAAAGAACGGCTTGATGCTCATGGCCAGCCCCGCCCCTACGCCAGCGAGGATCGCGACCCGTCCGGGATCGAGCCCGCGCCAGCGCAGCGCGGTGATGGCGACAAAAGGGGTCAGCGCGATGACAGCGATGTGTTCACGCTGTCCGAAGATGGTGCCCGGAAGAATTGCGAGCAGAAACGCAAACGACCAGGTTGAAAGACTCCTCTCCCGAGCGCCCAGCTTCGCGGCCGCAGCCGCGCGATCGATCACAAAAAGCGCGCCTGATATCTCGGCGATCACCAGGACGATCACGATGAACTCGGGTGCAATGCCGGTCATTCGCCCGAGCATCGCCGCCGGCATGTACATGTAGACCGACAGAGGCGGATTGGACTCGAAGAGGTCGACCCCAAACTTTCGGCCGTCCAGGATTTTTTCGTTGACGGTCAGAAGCCAGCCCACATCCGCGTTGAGAACGACAGGTATTTGGACGAGCAGGGCCGTCAGCAGGATCGCGATCACGACAAACTGCCGCTGATGCGTGCCGAAGTCGGTTCCTAGCAGGGCCAGGGCGCTCTCCCTGGAAGGAGGCGATCTATTCTCTTTCACCCGCGTGAACCTGCCATGGCGTGATGGGCCATTCTCAACCGGCAGTCGTTACTATTGTGCTACGAGAAGTCGCAGCTGAGCGGCGCTACCCGCCCCGCCGGCAATCGAGTGCTCCGCACTGGCAATTGCTACCGAAGTCGCTACGCGTCGTGCTGAAGGACGCCGAGCATCGCCCCATGATCGAGGAACGCTTCGCCGGCGCAGCTCGTCGATGATATTGAGTACCTCGATCCCCAAACCGCGCTGGGCAAGATCGACGAACCGATTCGGCTGCTGATCGGAAGTCTATGCCATCAACAGCGCAGATCGAATGAAACGAACTGGCGTTCCGAATTGGATTGAGCAACCAAAATTTGAACGCGGCCGCCGGGAGTCCTCAACTTCACGATAATGACTCAATTCCACCCAGAGTTCGGGGTCCGAATTGGTGTCCCAAGCCAACCCATCGAAACGGGCCGCACTCAGCAGATAGGCATCCACGAGAATCACATCGGGGCGCCCTCTCGCAGGTCCGCCAACAGCAGCCGCTGCTCGAAATGTGCGATGTCATCGAGTTTCGTTCGCTCGTCTCGAGTCAGCTGCGAGCTATTCTGGCGCAGCATTGCGCCAGCCGCCAAAGGATGCGCGGCGCAAGAACTGCTCATCCAGCTTCCGCCGATTTGTGGGTAGAGCGGACATCAACCAACCGAAAACCACCGTCGAAAATGATACGTAGCCGAAGTCTCATTGCACTCTCAAAATCGGCGCGTTTAGGGGATCTGGCGGCATCAGAGTCTTTTGTTGCTTCTGCCGATCGCTCGTAAGATATTTTCCAACACGGCGCACCGCGTATGTCGCCGCCACGGCTATGATCAATCCGGCGGCAACATCAGCAAAGAAATGGCCACCACCAATTGGAGTCGCTGCGACCATAACGGCATTCCACAAGAGACCAACGGCCCTCAGCCAACGAAACGGCCAAAAGACCCAAGCGTAAAGTGCCGCGGAAATGGCATGGAAGCTCGGAAACGTCAGAATAGGCCCCAGGAGATAGGCGTTGAGCAGTCTGGTAGTGCCGTCGCGCACGAGTGGAAGCTCTTTCAGAGTCCCGTAGTAGACAACTGGTTCGACATTGGGATGGTCGCTCGGCACGAGTCCAAGAGCGTGATAGACACCAGTCGCCGGCACAAGCGTAGAGATGATGGTGGTCACGATCAGCGCTATGGCGAAGGCAAGCGCGAACTCCGCCGCGCGCCGATGGTGGCCGAACAACGGCAGGATTAGAATCAGGATGACGAGCTGCCATTGAATGGAATTATAGGTTTGCTCAAACGCCCAGCGTAACTGAAGCTGGTCGTTTACGACACCGAGATAGGCCCGGAAATCCAATCCCAGCCTGCGGTCAAGCGTGAGCAGATTTTCTTCCTGCATTGGCAGGTTCGCAGAAGCTGCGACGTAACCGAGCGAAGTGATCAGCACGATCATCGAAATGAATTGGGCCTGCATCAGGAGCGTGGCGTAGATCCTGGGGTCTCCGGCCGCGGATCTCGCATTGAGATGGCCGACGGTACCATACAGCGCGGCGATTCCGAGCATAGTGAGGTAGCTGCACCACTCAATGCGGAATTCGGTGAGCAAAAGGCCGAGACAAAAGCTCCCCAAGACCATGGTGATGAGAGCCCAATTCAGCTGGAACAGCCGCAGAGAAACGATTTCGTCTTGCGTCGTGCTTCTCTACTTTGAATGTGACGACTTCCCACAAGAATCCTGCGCCATTTGCGGCCACTCCCTGCATTACGAGAGTGCAAATGAATACACAACCATTAATAGAATCACAACAAACGCGTGTTTATCAAGTTGGATACACTCTAACTGACTCCTTTAGGTTGTGGAGTCTTGATAGAATCATAATGGCGCCAAATCTCTGCGCAGGCCATTGCTACCGAAGCCGCTATGCCGAGGAGGTTTTCCACCACCGAGCCAAGCTCGAAGGTCTGGATTGGCTCTCCTTCTCGCGAGCCGCGGCCGAGAAACTTTCGCCTGAAGACGTCGGTCCCATCTCGCCATTTGCGTTAGAGGCCCTGCAAGCAAAAGGTATTGCGGCGGGAGGAACTGCGCGGAATCCGTTGCTCTGTACTGTCGCTGATTTTCCGGACGCGGAACTAGTGGTCGCGCTAAAGGACGGCGGAGATCGCTGTGCCGTGTAGCTCATTGTGTCGAATACTGGGACGTGGATGATATCGAGTACCTCGCTCCCAAACCGCGCTGGGCAAGATCGACGACTGGGCTGCTGATCAGAAGCCTGCAGATTCACACCCGAGAGGCCGAGAGCAGCGCCCCTACCCCATCACGCCGCCGCGCTTGATCAACTCCTTGCCGACGGCAGCGAGATGCACCTGGTCGGGGCCGTCGCCGATGCGGATGAAGCGGGCATAGACATAGGCGCGGGCGAGGAAGGTGTCCTGCGAGACGCCGGCGGCGCCGTGGATCTGGATGGCGCGGTCGATGACGCGGGCGGCCATGCTGGGCACCACGATCTTGGCGGCGGCGATCAGGTCGCGCGCTGACTTGTTGCCTTCGCGGTCCATCTTGTCGGTAGCTTGCAAGGTGAGGAGCCGCGCCTGCGCGATCTCGCAGAAGGAGTTGGCGATGTCCTCGCGCACCGAGCCCTGGTCTGCGAGCGGCTTGCCGAAGGCTGTGCGCGACACGGATCGCCGGCACATCAATTCGAGCGCGCGCTGGGCGCAGCCGATCAGGCGCATGCAGTGGTGGATGCGGCCGGGGCCGAGCCGGCCTTGCGCGATCTCGAAGCCGCGGCCCTCGCCGAGCAGGATGTTCTCGGCCGGCACACGGACATTCTCGTAGACGATTTCGGGATGGCCGACCGGCGCGTCATCGTAGCCGTAGGTCAGCATGTCGCGGACGATGCGCACGCCGGGCGTCGCCTTCGGCATCAGGATCATGGATTGCTGGCGATGGCGATCGGGATCATCGGGCGCGGTCTTGCCCATCACGATCAGGATCTCGCAATCCTCATTCATCGCGCCTGACGTGAACCATTTGCGGCCGTTGACGACGTAGTCGCCGCCGTCGCGCTTGATCTCGCACTGGATGTTGGTGGCATCGCTGGAGGCGACCTGCGGCTCCGTCATCGAGAAGCCGGAGCGGATGCGCCCCTCCAGCAGCGGCTTCAGCCAGCGCTCCTGCTGCGCCGGCGTGCCGTAATTGGCCAGCACCTCCATGTTGCCGACATCGGGCGCGGAGCAGTTGAAGACCTCCGGCGCCCAGAGGATGCGGCCCATGATCTCTTTCACGGGGGCGTATTCGAGATTGGTCAGGCCTGGACCGTGCTCGCCGGAGAGGAACAGGTTCCAAAGCCCCTGCTCGCGCGCCAACCGCTTCAAGTCCTGCAGCACCTGCGGCGTCTTGTAACGCGCGGCTTCCGGCTTCACCTGCTCGTAATAGAGCTCCTCGACCGGCTCGACATGCGTCCGCATGAACTGGCGGACACGCTCCTGGAGTTCCAGCGAACGGGCGGAGTGTTGAAAGTCCATGGGGTTCTCTCCACAAGCAGAAAGTATTGTAGGGTGGGCAAAGCGAAGCGTGCCCACCGCTTCTGTTGCAGTGTTGGATCGGTGGTGGGCACGGCGCAAGTGCGCCTTTGCCCACCCTACGATTCCGGACTCGCGGAGAGATACCCCTCACCCGGCTCGCCGCTTCGCGGCGATCCACCCTCTCCCACAAGGGGAGAGGGTGCACTGTCTCTGCGGCCGCTCGCGCAGTCCCCTCACGTCCCGCGCAGCAGCTCGCTCGCCACGATCCAGTCGTTGCCGTCGAACTGGAGCATGTAGCCGTCCTTGATGGGGCGGAAATCCTGCGGTGTGGTGTTGAGCGTGATGCCGGGCAACAGAAGCGACAGCGGCACGTTCTTGAGGTTCGCCGCCTGCGCCATGATGTTCTCGCGCGTCAGATTGTCCTTGCACTGCTTGAGCAGGACGACCAGCGCCTCGGCGACGGTGTAGCCGTAGAGGCCGGCGACGTTGTTGATGTCGGCATTGGGCAGGCGCTTCTTCATGAAGTCGATATAGGCCGTCATCGACGGGTCGTCCTTCGGCTGCTCGACAAACGGCTTGAGCGAGCCGAGCGACAGCACGCCCTTGCCGGCATCGAGGCCCGCAGGGACCATGACGGTCGCCTTGTTGGCGCAGCCGGAGGCGAGGAAGCGCGTCGGTTGCCAGCCGACCTCGTGCGCCTTGCGGATCGCCTGCGCGCAGGCGCGCGGCGTCACCGAATAGATCATGAAGACATCGGCCTTGGTGTTGGCCAGCGTCAACACCTGGGAATCGACGGTGGGATCGGTGACCTCGAAGCTCGAGGCCATCGCGAGTGCCTTGTCGGCGTCGGCACCAAGCGCTTCCTTGACACCGCGAAAATATTCCTTGCCGGCGTCGTCGTTCTGATAGAGCACCGCAAAGCGCGCGTTCGGGTTCTTGGCGCGGGCGTAAGCGACGTCGATCGCGGCCTCGCTGGTGTAGTTCGGCGCCCAGGGCAGCGCCATCGACCACGGCATGTTGGCGGGATCGTTCCACTTCGAGGCCGAGCTGATCAGGAACAGCTGCGGCACCTTGTTGCTGTTGAGGTATTTTGCGATCGCCGAGTTCGGCGCCGTGCCCATGGTCGCGAAGATGAAGGCGACGCCGTCGCCCTCGACCAAGCGTCGCGCGGCTTCCATGGTCTTCGGCGGCGAGAAGGCGTCGTCGAGCGACAACAGATTGAGCTTGCGGCCGTTGACGCCGCCCTTCTCGTTGACCTCATCGAAATAGGCGGAGATCACCCTGCCGGTGATGCCCAGCGGCGATGCGGGGCCGCTATAGGGCATGGTGTTGCCGATCTTGATCTCGGTGTCACTGACGCCGGGACCGTAGGACTTTTGCGCGGAGACGGGCGTGGACAGGCAGGCGGCAGCCAGCGCTGCGGCCAGGACCAAAGCGGCTCTCATGGTTTCTCCCCGGTGATGATCGTCCACGCGAGGCGACCGCGCGGCGTGCTGCTTTTTGCCAGCACGTCAGATCAGCGGAGTTCCGCAACACGGTCTTGCGTCGAGTTGCTGGTTCATTCGACGTCTCGTTTCGAACCTGCGTATGAACGCCGCAGCAGGGCGAACAGGCTGCCGCCGGTCGCGGCTCCAACGAGATAGACAACGAGGGTTTGGAGCGCGAGCGGCAGACTGAGATTCATCTTGAAGAAGGAGATCGTGACCGTGTCGAGATTCTGCACGGCGAAGACGATGGTCGCTGCGGCGAAAAACACGATCACGGCGAGATGAAACCAGCGCATGACAATCCCTCAGCGTCGCCCGACGCGCGATGAAATCTGGATGAACCGTCATCGCGCTCTTGGGCGACCACGGTCCTTCTCCGGATCAAGCCTTAATGGCGCCGCCGCAGGCTAAAGCCCAGACTGACCCAGCCGGCGCCGGCCATGATCAGGTCGATGCCGAGGAACAGGCCGAGGATATAGACGCTGTTGACCGGCCAGCGCGCCAGGATCAAGAGCCCGAGCAGCAGGGTGATGACCGCAGACAGCGCTACCCACACCCACGGGCTTTCCCTTTTCATGCTGAAGGCGAGAAACAGCCTGACGGCGCCCGAGGCCAGCAGCGACGCGCCGAGGAACAAGGTGAGCAGCACCGCGGCGAACAACGGGTTCTCGAAGGTCAGGAAGCCCGCGACGATATAGAGCACGCCGAGCAAGGCCCAGATCAGGAACTTGCCCCAGCTCTTCATCTGGAACGCGCCGATCACCTCGGTGACCCCGGCGATGATCATCATCACACCAACCACGAGCACGCTCGCCACCGTCGCCATCATCATGCTGCCGAGCGCGATGAAGCCGGTGATGAGATAGACGACGCCGAGGGCGACGATCCAGCCCCACTTGGCGTGCAGCGCAGCAATGCCGGACCCAAGACCCAAGTTTGGAGACGTATCCGAAGCACTTGTCATGACGGCTACTCCTGCATGCGAAGTCCCAAGGCACATCTCAGGATAGCACGAGCCGCGCCGGGACAACAGCCAGTAGAGCAGCCCCCCGGGAGCCCCCATTGACTTAAGTCAAGAGCGGACGGGGCCGCCTCACGCGCGCGAGCGCTCCATGTCGAGCTCGGCCTTGAGACTATCGAGATCGCGATAGATCGAAGCAACCGCGAGCACGCGGCCGTCCTTGCTGTACTTCAGCAGGCAATCCCTGCCGTCGATGCTGCCGTCGATGGCGATGTCGTCGAAGCTCTCGGCATGGCCGACATAGTTGATCGGAACGTCGTAGTGCTGCGACCAGAAGAACGGCACGGCGTCGAAACGTTCGCGCCTGCCGAGCATGTTGCGCGCCGCGGCCTGGCCCTGCCGCTCCGCCACCACCCAGTGCTCGACGCGGATGTTCTGGCCCGAATGCGGATCGGGCCAGCGCGCGATATCGCCGGCCGCGAAGATACCTGATGCGCTGGTCTCGAGATACTCGTTCACGCTGACGCCGCGATCGATGGCGAGCCCCGCCTGCTCCGCGAGCACAAGGCGCGGCCTGACGCCGATCCCGACCACGACCAGATCGGCCTCGATCACGCTGCCGCTCTTCAGTGTGGCGCGTTTGCCGTCGAGCTTTTCCACGGTGTCCTCGAGGTGAAAGTGGACGCCGCTCTCTTCATGCAGCGCGCGGACGAAATCGCCCATCTCGGGGCCGAGAACACGCTGCATCGGCCGCTCCTCGGGCGCAACCACATGCACCTCCAGCTTGCGCGCCCGCAAGGAGGCCGCGACTTCGAGGCCAATGAAGCTGGCGCCGATCACCAGCGCGCGCTTCGCGCTGCCCGCCGCCTTGATGATGGCACGGCTGTCGGCAACGGTCCGCAAGGTGTGCACGTGTGGCTGGTCCGCGCCCGGAATCTGCAATTTGACCGGCTCGGCGCCGGTCGCGAGCAGCAGCCGGTCGAACGGCAGCTTGTCGCCATTGCCGAGCGTGATGGTGCGCGCCTTCGGATCGATCGCTGCAACATTGGTGTTGAGCCTGAGATCGATGCCCGCGTCCTGATAATAGTCCTCGCCCCGCAGCGGCAGCCAATCCTCGGGTGCACTGCCGGCGAGGTAATCCTTGGAGAGGTTCGGCCGGTCGACCGGCATCGCGCCGTCATCGCTCAGCATGGTGATGGCGCCGGCAAAGCCCTCGCGCCGAAGCGTCTCGGCGGCCGCAAAGCCGGCCGCACCGCCGCCGACGATGACGAATTTTTCCGCCGTCGGCGCGCTGCGATGTGACGCTGCAGGCTGCGGCATCTCGCGCTTGCGCTGAACCGAGATCCCGTCCTGGTCGCGCGTGACCTCCCAGACCGCCAGCGCGTTCAGCGCGGGCGGGCGGGTGGCCTCGCCGGTGCGCAAGGAGAAGCAGGCGTGATGCCAGGGGCAGCGGATCGTGTCGCCGACGACCAGCCCTTCGGCGAGCGGGCCGTGGTAGTGGCTGCAGGACGGCTCGATCGCGAAGACCTCGCTGCCGGCTTGCACCAGCAAGACGTCTTCCTCGCCGACATGGCCGAGCAGCTTGCCGTCCTCGAACGCGGTCAGCAACACGCCCTTGGTGAGGTCCGGCCCGCTCGGCGTCTTGTGCTCGGTCATGGTGTCGTCTCCTTCAGCTCGGCCCGCGCGGATCACGCGTCCGAATTGGCCAGCCCCAACAGCTCCTGACGCGTCAGCGCGTTGTCACGGAACACACCCAGCATGCGGCTGGTAACGAGATCGGTTCCAAGTTTGTGCGCGCCACGCGTGGTCATGCAATGATGCGTCGCCTTGATGATGACGCCGACGCCTTCCGGCTTCAACACATCGTTGATCGTATTGGCGATCTGCGCGGTCATCTTCTCCTGGATCTGGAGGCGTTTTGCGTAGATGTCCACCACACGCGCGAGCTTGCTGATGCCGACGACGCGGCCCTGCGGGATATAGGCGACCCAGGCGCGGCCGACGATCGGCGCCATGTGGTGCTCGCAATGGCTTTCGAAGCGAACGCCGCGCAGGACGATCATCTCGTCATAGCCTTCGATCTCCTCAAAGGTCTTTTGCAGGATTTCGGTCGGATCCTGCGCATAGCCGGAAAAATACTCTGCGAAGGCGCGCGCAACCCGGTCCGGCGTGTCGTGCAGACCGTCGCGCGCGGGATCGTCGCCCGCCCAGCGGATCATGGTCCGGACCGCCTGCTCGACCTCGGCCCTGCCAGGCCGTTCGCCCGGCAGCTGCGCCACCGCGACGGCTTGCAACCTGCGCGCATGTGAATTCATCAATAGCCTCCCTGCAATGAGCCGCGCACATCTGGCGGCCCCTCAGCTTGGACGGCTGCAATCGGAAAAGGTTCCCGAAGTCGCGAAAAATCGGGCGACCGGGCGGCAGGGCGGGAAAGCCGGGCTTTACGAGGCTGCTTTCCGCACGTCGAGCACGGCGCGCGCCCATTCCGCAGGCCGCTCCTGCGGCAGGTTGTGGCCGGCTCCAGCGAAGACACGCCGTTCGAACACGCCTTCGAATTTGGGCGCATGATGGGCGGTGCCGGGATTGACGCCATCGCTGTCGCCGTCGACCGCGATCGTCGGGACACGGATCGGCGGCTGCGCGGCGAGCTTCGCCTCGATCGCGGCATAGGCGGGATCGCCTTCGACCAGCCCATAGCGATGACGGTAGGAGTGGATCACGACATCGACGAAATCAGGATTGTCGAACGCCATCGCACTCGTTTCGAACGTCGCGTCGTCGAAGCTCCATTTCGGCGACCACATCGCCCAGAGCTGGCGCGCAAAACCGCGCCGGTTGCGCTCCAGCGCACGCCGGCCGCGCTCGTTGTGGAAGAGATATTGATACCAGAGCGCCGCTTCCTCCGGTGGCGAAGCCGGCTCCATCGAACGCGCGATGTTCTGGATGTTGTAGGAATTGCCGGAGACCAGGGCAATCACGCGCTCGGGATGCAGCACCGAGACCACGCAGGCCGCGCGCCCGCCCCAATCGTAACCGCCGAGGACCGCGCGTTCGATGCGAAGCGCATCCATGAAGGCCAGCAGATCGGCGCCGAGCGCCGCCTGCTCGCCGGAGCGCAGCGTCGCGGCGGACCGGAACCGCGTCGGCCCGTAGCCGCGCAGCCACGGCACAAGCACCCGCGCGCCGGCTTCCGCGATCAGCGGCGCGGTCTCGGCATAGGCGTTCACATCATAGGGAAAGCCGTGACCCATGATGCAGGGCCAGCCATCCGGTGCGCCGTATTCGAGATAGGCGATGTCGAGGATATCCGTGGCGATGGTTTTTTGTTGCATGATTTGCTCACGGAGTTGAGAGGCCGTAGCCTGGATGGAGCGCAGCGCAATCCAGGATTCGCGGATGCAGGCGTCCCCGCATTCCGCTTCGCTCCATGCGGGCTACGGGGGCTATTTCTGCGGGCCTGACAGCGAGATCTCGCGTTCGGCGCGGAACACATTGCTGTAGAGATTGGCGATCCACTGCCGGCCGATCTCGGTCTTGTTGAGGTAGCTGATCTCGGTCTGGATGTGCGGTGCGACGCTGTTCCAGTAGAATTGTGGATAGCGGTTCACGATGTCGGCGGGCGAGTCGTAGCCGAGCTGGCGATTGATGCCGACCTCTTCGAATTCGTAGTAGAGCGCGTTGGCCTTGCGCAGATAGTTGGGATCGCCGAGCTGACCGATGAAGTCCGCGGCGCGCAGGATCGAGGCCTCGTCGTCGTACTCCTGGCCTTCACGGGCCGGGAAGCGGGTGCCCTCGATGGCGCGGGCGACGCGCTCACTGTCGATACCGCGGATCGGTGGCAGCCGCCGCCGCACGAAAAGCATCGAACGATCAACGTGATACATCATCAGACTGGCATCCGACGCGCCGCGCGGCAGCGACACCTTGGTGCCGGCCTCGTCGACCACGAAACCGTCTTCGTCGTCCTCCGGAAACAGCCCGCGAACATAGCCGATGTCGTGCGCAAGGCAGGCGATCAGGATATGGATGTAGTCCTCGGCATCGAGGTGCGTGTGCAGATTGCGGCCAAGCATGATCGCCTGGGCCGCCAGCGTCACCAGCATCGTATGCTCGATATTGTGATAGAGCGCATCGCTGTTGCCGATGCATTCCATCGCAGTGCGCGTCGAGGCCTCCACCACCCTGGCATAGGAATCGTCGTACCTGCGACGCATGAACGAGCCCAGCAACTTCTCCAGGGATTCAGCCGCCAGTCTCGGTAACGTCATCATGGATGCAGCCCCGCTTGTCGGTGGTGTCCCACGCCAGCTCCCGACGTCTCATTCGTGTCCTCAACGCAACGGCCAGCATAGCCCATCTTGGGCCAAGTGACCAAACGCCGGGACGAATTTACGGAAATATGTTGCTGTTGTGCCCTGCGACATCACGGTTGCGGTCGGGCCGCGACACAGCCTGGCCGAGCCGGCGAGACCGCTTTTATTCCACCAGCAGCACGTCCACGGCGACGCCGAGCTTCTGCTTCGGCGAGCCGACAATGATGCCGTCGACCGGCGAGACGTCGGAAAAGTCGCGCCCGACCGCGAGCACGATGTGATCGTTGGCGACCAGCAAATCATTGGTCGGATCGAAATCGACCCAGCCAAGCTCCGCGCCGCACCACAGCGACACCCAGGCATGGGTGGCATCGGCGCCCTGCAAGCGCGGCTGGCCCGGCGGCGGAATGGTACGGAGATAGCCGCTGACATAGGCTGCCGGAAGGCCGAGCCCGCGCAGCCCTGCGATCATCACATGGGCAAAGTCCTGACAAACGCCGTGGCGCTTGTCGAAGACCTCGCCAAGCGGCGTCGAGATCACCGTGGCCTTCGGATCGTAGCGGAATTCGGTGCGGATGCGATGCATGAGGTCGGTCGCACCGGCGAGGATCCCTGCGCCGGGCGCAAAGCTCGTGGCCGCATAGGCGCTGACGGGGTGCAGCACCGGCACCAGCGGGCTCGCAAAGACATAGCCGACCGGCGAGGACGGCCCGAGGCTCGTTGCTTCAAACGCGATGTCGCGGATGCTCTCCCAAGGCGGGCTGACGGCATCGCGCGCCGGCGATTTGCGCGAGACGGACACGCGCGAGCGCGAGTCGATGCGCAAGTTTCGGTGCGCGGTTTCGATCACGACGCTCTCGGTGAGCGTGCCGAAGAAGTCGCGGCGGACGTGGCGCTCGGACGGGCGCGGCCGGATCTCGACCCTGTGCGAGATCAGCTCCTGACCGTCGCCGCTCTTCGGCTCCAGCCGCAGCGTGCAGCGAGCGAAGCTGACCGCACTCTCGTATTCGTAAGTCGTGACGTGACGGATGTCGTAGATCACGCCAGCCCCGTCAGCTTTTCCGGCCGGCTGGCATTGGGGCCGTGCGGGAAGTAGTGCAGCCCGATCGCCTCGGCGAGGCTGAGCAGGTCCTGTTCCAGCGAGAACAGGGTCTTGACCTCGAGCTTCTCGGCTTCCGCGGTGGCCAGCATCGCCTGCGCCGCCACCGCGAGCCGCTGCGGCTGCTCGATCAGGCCGTGCTCCTTCAGGCTCGGGAGCGAAGCGATGTGCTCGTTCAGCGTCGTCACCTGGAACGCGACCGAACGCGGATTGTAGCTGTCGAGCACCGCGAGATCGCGCACCGGCGCCAGGATCGGCGCCAGCAGATAGCGCGAGCGGTAGGTGATCTGGGAATCCACCAGCGTCAGCAGGATATCGAGATCCTCGTCGCAGGCCTCGTCATAGGCGAACTGGCGCGCGAAGCGCGTGGTGTTGATGGCGCGCTCGGTGCGGCGGCCGATATCGAGGAAGCGCCAGCCGGCGGCGCGGTTCATGTTCTCCTGCGCCAGTCCCGCAAGGCTCGCAAGCTCCTGCAAGGTCAGCTCGGCCGCGCTCAGCACATCGTCGTCGTCCTCGACCTCGTAGGCCAGCCGATCGGCCATCTCGGTGATGACCTGCCAGGCGTCGGGCGACAGCCGCTCGCGCAGGGATGTCGCCGTGCGCTGCGCCGCGCGCACCAGCGACAGCGCCGAGCCGAACCGCTCCGGGCTCTGCAGCGCTTCGGCGACGATGCGCCCCGGCGCAGTGCGCGAGGCCTGCGAGATCGCGCCCCACGCCACCAGCAGGCGCTGGATGCGGTCGGCCGATTGCAGCGAGGCCGCGGTGCCCTTGTTGGGCCCGCTCGGCGAGCCCAGCGCGCGCACCAGCCGCAGCGTTGCCTCGGCGCGTTCGAGATAGCGGCCGAGCCAGAACAGATTGTCCGCGGCGCGGCTCGGCAGCACACCGGCGATGCGGCGGATCCGCACCTTGTCGGTCGCGGGCAGCAGCGTCGCGATCGAGACCTTCTTGTCCGAGACCACCCAGACGTCGGCGGCGCGCGCGCCGTCGCCCATCGACACCGCGCGCGCGTCCGCCTGCTCGGCGATCCGGCAGAAGCCGCCGGGCATGATGGCCCAGCCGTCGGCCGTCGCGGCCGCGAACACGCGCAGCACGAAGGGACGCGGCGTGAGCTGGCCCTGCTCCCACACCGGCATGGTCGAAAGCCGCACCATCTCCTGGCCGACATAGTCCATGCCGCGCGCGCTGATGGCGTCGACGAGACGCTGGCGCCCGGCGGCGTCGAGCTCGCTCGCGAGCACCGGGCCATTGCTGTCGAAGCCGGGAACGCCGCGGCGATAGGCGCCCTCGATCGCGACCTCGTCGAGCCGTGACAACACCTCGTCGCGCGCGTTGCGCTGACCGCACCACCAGGTCGCGATATGCGGCATCTTGAGCTCTTGCCCGAGCAGGCGGCGGCTCAGGGCCGGCAGGAAGCCGAGCAGCGCGCGCGCCTCCAGCACGCCCGAGCCCGGCATGTTGGCGACGACGACGCCGTCCTTGCGCAGCACGTCGATCAGGCCGGCCACGCCGAGATGCGAGGACGCATCGAGCTCGAGCGGATCGAGCGAGTTGGAATCGACCCGGCGCAGCAGCACGTCGAGCCGCTTCAGGCCGGCGACGGTGCGGATGTGGATACGGTTGTCGCTGACGGCGAGATCGTCGCCCTCGACCAGCAGGAAGCCGAGATAGCGCGCCAGGGTTGCGTGCTCGAAATAGGTCTCGCTGAAGCTGCCCGGCGTGAGCACGCCGATGCGCGGCTCGTCGCGATCGGCGCGCGCGCGCAGGCTGTCGCGAAACGCCTCGAAGAACGGCGCGACGCGCGGCACGTTCATCGACTTGTAGAGGTCGGAGAAGGCACGCGAGAGCACCAGGCGGTTCTCCAGCGCATAGCCCGCGCCTGAGGGCGCCTGCGTGCGGTCGCCGAGCACCCACCAGCGCCCGTCGGGCCCGCGGCCGACATCGGCGGCATAGAGCGAGAGATAGCGCCCACCCGGCGGTGGCACGCCGCAGACGGGACGGAGATATTCGGGGCTGCCGGCGATCGCGGCCGCCGGCAACGCGCCTTCCGCGACCAGCCGCCCCTCGCCATAGATGTCGCGCAGCACGAGCTCGAGCAGTTCGGCGCGCTGGGTGATGCCGGCGGACAGCTGCTTCCAGTCGGCCTCGTCGATCAGCAGCGGCAGATGGCTAATCGACCACGGCCGGTCGGCGCTGTCGCCGGGCGCACGGTAGGTGACGCCGGCCTCGCGCAAATGGCGGTCGGCCATGCCGAACCGCCGTTCGATCTCGTCCGGCGCGAGCGCGCCGAAGGCGTCGAAGAAGCGGCTCCAGACCGCGCGGGGGGCGCCGCCGGGCCCCAGGAACTCGTCGGGGATGCCGGGCAGGCGGCTATAGTCGCGGACCCATTGCGCGAGGCGGCGCTGGCCTTCGCGCTGACCTTGCGCCTTACCCGTCTTGTCGTCCTGTTCGGCTGCGCCCTCGCCCATGCGCCTCTCCCTGCCCCACCATCATTCTCATTGCAGGAGCGGGGTCCGCAAGTCGAGGGTCAGCGGAAACTCATTTGTGCGTTCCTCGGGCGGGGGCTGCATCGGACCCGGCGTATGGCCGTGGTCCTGGAAGCGCGCCAGCCGCCGCGCCTCGGCCTCGTAGGTGTTGACGGGCTTGGTGTCGTAGCTGCGGCCGCCGGGATGGGCGACGTGATAGACGCAGCCGCCCAGCGAGCGCCCGTTCCAGGTGTCGATCAGGTCGAAGGTCAGGGGCGCGTGAACGGGGATGGTCGGGTGCAGGCCGGAGGCCGGCTGCCAGGCCTTGAAGCGGACGCCGGCCACGGCTTCGCCCGAGCGACCGGTCGAGGTCATCGGCAGGCGGCGGCCGTTGCAGGTCACGATGTGGCGGCCCTCGACAAACCCCTCAGCTTTCACTTGAAGCCGTTCGACCGAACTGTCGACATAACGCACCGTGCCGCCGGCCGAGCCCTCCTCGCCGAGCACATGCCAGGGCTCCAGCGCCTGACGCAATTCCAGCGTCACGCCGCCATGATGGACGCGGCCGAAGGCGGGGAAACGGAATTCGAGCTGGGCCAGATACCATTCTGGCTCAAAGGGATAGCCGGACTGCTTCAACTCAGAAAGCACGTCAAGAAAATCCTGCCAGATGAAGTGAGGCAGCATGAAGCGATCATGCAGCGCAGTGCCCCAGCGCACGAACTTGCCTTGTTGCGGCTCGCGCCAGAATTTTGCGATCAGCGCGCGGATCAGCAACTGCTGCGCCAGCGACATGCGCGGATCGGGCGGCATTTCGAGCGCGCGGAATTCGACGAGGCCGAGCCGGCCTGTGGAGCCATCCGGCGAATAGAGCTTGTCGATGCAGATTTCGGCGCGATGGGTGTTGCCGGTGATGTCGACGAGCAGATGGCGGAACAGCCGGTCCACCAGCCACAGCGGCGTCTGGTAGCCCGGCGGCGGCACATGCGAGAGCGCGATCTCGAGCTCGTAGATGCTGTCGTGGCGCGCTTCGTCGATCCGCGGCGCCTGGCTGGTCGGGCCGATGAACAGGCCGGAGAAGAAATAGGACAGTGACGGATGCCGCTGCCAGTACAGCACGAGGCTCTTCAAGAGATCAGGCCGGCGCAGGAACGGCGAGTCCTGCGGGCTGGAGCCGCCGACCACGACGTGGTTGCCGCCACCGGTGCCAGTGTGGCGGCCGTCGACCAGGAAGCGGTTGGCGCCGAGGCGTGTCTTGCCGGCGTCCTCATAGAGCCCGACGGTGATGTCGACCGCCTCGCGCCAGCTCTTTGCCGGCTGGATGTTGACCTCGATGACACCAGGGTCGGGCGTCACCTTGATGACCTCGACGCGCGGATCGAACGGCGGCGGATAGCCCTCGACATGGACCTGGAGCTGCATCTCCTCGGCGGTGGCTTCGAGGGCCGCGACCAGTTCGAGATAATCCTCGATGCGCTCGACCGGCGGCATGAAGGCGCAGAGCACGCCGTCGCGGACTTCGACCGACATCGCGGTGCGGACGGGGACGGACGTGTTGAGATGCTCGGGCGCGATCTGCGGCGGCGATTCCGGGCGCGCGGCGAGGGTGAACACCGGCAGCTTGCCCCGCGGCTCCAACGGATCCTGCTCGACGATGTAAGGATATTGGTTGGGCGGGATGTAGCCGAGCGAGCCGATCGGCAGGCGCAAGCCCAGCGGTGAATCGCCCGGCATCAGGAACAGATGATTGCGCCGGAGTTGCCAGCGCTCGCTGCGCCAGCGCGGCGGCGCGTTCCAGCGTTGCACCGGCAGCACGAAGCCACGCGGCGTGTTGAGGCCCTCGTCGAACACGCGCGCCATCCGCGCGCGGGCTTCGGGATCGGATAATTTGGAGTCGGACGGATCGACGTTGAGGGGAAGCTCGGCTTCCTTCTGGAGCCAGTACGCGGTGTCCTCATAGGCTGGGATGATGTAGCCGGGATCAAGTCCGAGCCGCGCCGCCGCGCCCTCCACGAATTCCTGGGCGTCCTTGACCTCGGCGCGCCGCGGATTCTCGATCCTGGCGATCAGATCGGCATTCTTCCAGATCGGTACGCCGTCCTTGCGCCAGTACAGGCCAAAGGCCCAGCGCGGCAGGCTTTCACCGGGATACCATTTGCCCTCGCCGAAGTGCAGCAGGCCACCCGGCCCGAAGCGCGTGTGCAAGCGGCGGATCAGATCGTCGGCGAGCGCGCGCTTGGTCGGGCCGACGGCCTCGGTGTTCCATTCCGCCGCTTCGAGATCATCGACGGAGACGAAGGTCGGCTCGCCGCCCATGGTCAGCCGGACATCCTGCGCGGCGAGATCGCCGTCGACCTGCTCGCCGAGGTCATTGAGCCGCGTCCAGGATTCGTCGGAGAACGGCTTTGTAATGCGCGGCGCCTCGCGGATGCGCTTCACGCTCATGTCGAACTCGAACTCGACCTCGGCAAAGCCGGCGCCGCCGGAGATCGGCGCCGCCGAACGATAATGCGGCGTGGCCGCAACCGGGATGTGCCCCTCGCCCGCGAGCATACCCGAGGTCGCGTCGAAGCCGATCCAGCCCGCGCCGGGCAAATAGACTTCGGCCCAGGCATGCAGGTCGGTAAAATCGTTCTCGACCTCTGGCGGTCCCTCGATCGGATCGATGTCGGGGCGTATCTGAATGAGATAACCGGAGACGAAACGGGCCGCGAGACCGAGATGACGGAAGGTCTGGATCAGGAGCCAGGCGGAGTCGCGGCACGATCCGGCACCGGAGGAGAGCGTCTCCTCCGGAGTCTGCACGCCGGGCTCCATGCGGATGATGTAACGGACGTGCTTCTGAAGCTCGCGATTGAGATCGACCAGGAAGTTGACGGTGTTCGGGGCTTCAGGCGGGATCGCGTCGAGAAATTTTGCGAACAGGCGATCGGGCTTGATGGTCTCGAGATACGGCGCGAGCTCGGTCTTCAGATCCTTCGAATACTCGAACGGAAAGCTGTCGGCATAAGGCTCGACGAAAAAGTCGAACGGGTTGACCACGGTCATCTGCGCCGTGAAGTCGACCTCGAATTTCAGCTCGGTCGTCTTCTCCGGAAAGACGTAGCGCGCCAGCCAATTGCCTTGCGGGTCCTGCTGCCAGTTCACGAAATGATTGGCCGGAGTGACCTTGAGCGAATAGCTCAGAACCGGCGTGCGCGTATGCGGCGCCGGCCGCAGCCGGATGGTCTGCGGGCCAAGATCGATCGGGCGGTCGTATTTGTAGTGCGTGACGTGGTGTAATGCGACGTAGATCGACACGGGGTGCGGTGCTCCAGCAGCTTTTTTGAGCAGAACACCGGTTCCGGGTGGGATCAAGCACTAACAACGGGCACGGGTTGCCTACGCCGCGGGCTGAATTGCGAGTTACACTTGCCGAAGTGATCTACCTATGATCGAATGAACCATTGCCTGCACAAGCCGCGCCCGACGCGCCGCTTTGCGCATGATGGACTCTCCCGTTCGTAATGGTTGCCGCGCAACGTCTCGACGCGTGGCGCGGCCCGAAAGAGGAGATGTTTCCGATGAGCTTTCTGGTCAGATTCCCACGGGCTTCCTATCGCGCCGACGCGCTCGATGGTTTCACGGTCACTCCAGGTTTCACACCGGAAAACGCGCAAGCCATGATGTGGTTGTCGCAGCTCGCCTACGAGACCGACGACCGCGACAAGGTAGACAATATCCTGACGGCACTGGGGCTAGAGATGCGCGGCTTCGGTGCCGACACTCCCGCTACAGGTTTGGTACCGCCAAAAGCCCGCTTCATTGTCGCCGTCGGACGCGGCGCGACTTTCGTCACACTCTCCGGCACCGATCCGCTCAGTATCAAGGATTGGATCACCGACTTCACCCTCGCACCAAGTCAAAATGTTCTTCACAAAGGATTTGCCGAAGCCGTCGATGCAGTCCGATCAGACATCGAAGTCGCGATCAGGAGTGGCGGCGCCGGACAGCCGCTCTTCTTTACTGGACACAGCATGGGCGGCGCCTTGGCAAATATCTCAGCACTGCGCGCGTTGGATCATGGCCTGCGGGCAACCGCCATTTACACGTTTGGCGGGCCGCGAACCGGCGGTCAGGATTTCTTTGAAGCCTACGAGCCTCTCAGCGAAAGCACGTTCCGGCTCGTCAACGGTAACGACATCGTCCCGGCCGTTCCACCCAGCCTGCGAGGCAACTTCCGCCACGTCGGCCGAATGCTGCGTTGCGCGTCTGGCTCGACCTTCGCAGGTCAGGTGCCGGCGTCGAAAGAGGGAAACGACCCCAGCTTCAACCTAGTCGGGCTTGGTACCCTTCTTACCGGAGGCAATTTCCACCTGAAGATCCCAAGCATCGAGGAACTCCGCAACATCGACCCGCGGACGCTCGACCAATCCGACGTACTGCCCGGCTTCGTGCGCGACCATGTTCCGGCAAGCTACTTCCGGGCGTTGTCGGTCACCATTCCGTAACTGCCGCGTAGCCTCACATCGTCGCCCCGAGCACCCAGGGCGCGAATTCGGCACCGCCGAAATCGAAGCTTTCGCTCTTGGTCGGCTGTCCGGACGCCGTCTTCAGGATGAGCTCGAAGATGCGCTGGCCGCATTGCTCGACGCTCTCCTCGCCTTCGAGGATGGTGCCGCAATTGACGTCCATGTCCTCCTCCATGCGCTTGTACATGGGCGTGTTGGTGGCAAGCTTGATCGAGGGCGCCGGCTTGCAGCCGAACACGCTGCCGCGGCCGGTGGTGAAGCAGACCAGATTGGCACCGCCGGCGACCTGGCCGGTCGCCGCGACCGGATCGTAGCCGGGCGTGTCCATGAAGATGAAACCCTTCTTGGTGATGGGCTCGGCATAGCGCAGCACGTCGACGAGATTGGTGGTGCCGGCCTTGGCCATCGCGCCGAGCGATTTCTCCAAAATGGTGGTGAGGCCGCCGGCCTTGTTGCCGGGGCTCGGATTGGCGTTCATCTCGGCGCCCTCGCGCTCGGTATACGCGTCCCACCAGCGCATGAGATCGACCAGCTTCTCGCCGACCTCGCGGCTGACGGCGCGGCGCGTGAGCAGGTGCTCGGCGCCGTAGGTCTCCGGCGTCTCCGACAGGATCACGGTGCCGCCGTGACGGACGATGAGATCGCTGGCAGCCCCAAGCGCCGGATTGGCGGATACGCCGGAATAGCCGTCCGAGCCGCCGCATTGCAGGGCCACGGTGAGTTCGCTGACGGGCACGGATTCGCGCTTGACCTTGTTGGAGTCCGCGAGAGCTTCACGCACGAAGGCAATACCCGCTTCGACAGTCTTGCGGGTGCCGCCGACCTCCTGGATGTCCATCGCGCGCAGGCGGCCGGCGAGCTTCTGCTCCTCCATCAGGCCGCCGATCTGGTTCACCTCGCAGCCCAGCCCAAGCACGATGACGTGGGAGAAATTGACGTGACGCGCATAGCCGCCGAGCGTGCGGCGGAGCAGCGCCAAGGGCTCGTTCTGCGTCATGCCGCAGCCGGTCTTGTGGGTCAGCGCGACCACGCCGTCGACATTGGGGAAGTCGGCGAGCGGATTGTCGCCGGTGAACGGATTCTTCTTGAAGACGTCGGCGACGAGGCTTGCGACATGCGCGCTGCAATTCACCGAGGTGAGGATGCCGATATAGTTGCGCGTGGCGACGCGGCCATCCGGGCGGCGGATGCCCTCGAAGGTCGCCGGCAGATCGAAGTTCGGCGTCGGCTTGACGTCGGCGCAATAGGCATAGTCCTTGGAAAAATCGCCCATGCCGCAGTTCTGCGTATGCACGTGCTGGCCCGGCGCGATCGGCACCGTCGCAAAGCCGATGATCTGTCCGTAGCGCCTGACCGGCTCGCCCACTGCGATCGGCTTGATCGCGACCTTGTGGCCGGAGGGAATGCGCTCGACCGTGGTCACGCCGTCGGCAACCAATGTTCCCGGCGGCAGGCTCGCGCGCGCGATCAGCACGCCATCATCGGGATGGAGGCGAATGACGGGGCTGATGGTCATGGCAGGTCTCCTGTATCAAAACTATCGTGCCCCGGACGCAGCGCAGCGTGAAACGGTGCGCTGCTGAGCCGGGGCCCCATGTGTCGTTTCTTTCGCAAGCAACCGGGTCCCGGCTCTGCGAAGCGGCGCTAGGCGCCGCATCGCGTCCGGGACACGAGATCAGGCCTTCCCGGCCGAATCCTTGCGGGTCGCGTTGACCTGCATCTTGGCGTAGGTCGTCATCAGGCCGACTTCGTTGGACAACGTCACCAGCTTGAAGCCCATGTTGATCGCACGCGCCGCGCCTTCCGCGCCGCTGCAATGGATACCCGGGTTGAGGCCGCGCTTGGCGCATTCCTTGATGATCTTGTCGTAGATCGCGAGGATCTCGGGCTCGCTGCGGTCGAGCTTCGGCTCGAGGCCGTAGGAGAAGCCGATGTCGGACGGGCCGATATAGACGCCGTCGATGCCCTCGACGTCGAGGATCGCTTCCATGTTCTCGACCGCGGTCCTGGTCTCCATCATCGGCAGCAGGATGGTGTCGGCATTCGCGGTCTTCTGGTAGGAGCCCGCGGTGCCGTACATGCCGGCGCGGATCGGGCCGTTGGAGCGGACGCCCTGCGGCGGATACTTGGAATACGAGACGAGGTTCTTGGCCTCCTGCGCCGTGTTCACCATCGGGCAGATCACGCCGTAGGCGCCGCCATCGAGCACCTTGCCGATGATGCCGGGCTCGTTCCAGGGCACGCGGACCATCGGGGTCACGGGATGCTTGTCCATCGCCTGGAAGCACTGCACCATCGAGAGATAGTCCTGCACGCCGTGCTGCATGTCGACGGTGACGCTGTCGAAGCCGCATTGCGCGATCATCTCGGCCGAGAAGCCGGAGGGAATCGCGAGCCACGCGTTGACCACGGCCTTGCCCGACTTCCAGATTTCCTTGACCTTGTTCGCCACGTTGCCTTCCTTCTTTTGTTGCTTGGACCGTTGTTTGGACCTTCGTCACCATGACGAGCGCCGCGACAGCACGGCTCTGCTGTTACCGCGAACCGGGGCTCCGCGCTACGCTCGCAATGACGCAAGACCTATGCGGTCGCCCGCTGGATGCTGACTTCGCTGACGCCGACCTCGCGGGCGGTGCTCACTATTGCCGCCCAGGTGTCATCCGGCAAGGGGATGCCGTTCTTGGTGCGCTCAGCCCGGGTTTTCCGCTCGGGATCGCCGGGAATCAGCACCTGATCGACCCCCGCCATCGGCTTGGTGGCACGGATGAAGTCCGTATAGCGCGATACCTCTGCGTCGAACACATGGGAGGTATCGACGACCTTCGGATCGATATAGAACGCCAGCATGCCGTTGGCAAAGCGCCGCTCGCCCGAGGTGGCTCCAGTTCCGGTCAGCGCGCCGCCGAGCAGCTCGCACATGAAGGCGAGGCCCGATCCCTTGTGGTCGCCGAAGGCGCGGATCGCGCCGGTGCCCTTGGTGTGATCGCGCGGCCCTTCCGGCGTGAAGGGCCCGTAGAGCATGGTCGGGTCCTCGCTCAGGGTCCCGTCGGCATCGACCAGTGCGCCCTTCGGCAGCTTCTTGCCGCCGCGGCTTGCGACCAGCACCTTGCCTTCGGCGACGACCGAGGTGGCGAAATCCAGCACGATCGGATCCTGGCCCTCGCGGGGGATGCCGACGCAATAAGGCGCGGTCGAGAGCCGCTTCTCGACGCCGCCGAACGGCGCCACCAGCGGCGAGCCGGCGGCATTGACGAAATGCACGGAGACCAACCCATCGGCGGCGGCCATCTCGGCCCAGTCGCCGACGCGGCCGATATGGCCGGCATTGCGCAACGCAACAGCGGCAAGGCCCGCCTTCTTGCACTTCTCGATGCCGATCCTGACCGCTTGCGGCGTTACGGTCTGGCCGTAGCCGAACTTGCCGTCGACCACCGCGAGCGAGGGCGTGTCGACAACCACCTCTGCGGTCTGGTTCGGGACCACGAAGCCGGTCTTCAGCCAGCGGATGTAGACGGGCACGCGGATCACGCCGTGGCTGTCATGGCCAGTGAGATTGGCCGTGGTGAGATAGGTCGCGATCCGCTTCGCCTCCTCCGGCGAGGATTCTGCGTGACCAAACACCTCGCCGACGAAATCGATGAGGTTCTGGACCTGGATCGTGACCATCAAGAAACTCCCCGGTTAAGCATTCACCTTGGCATGGCCGCCGAGATAGGCGGCGCGGATCGCTTCGTTGCCCCAGAGCGCGTCGGGCTTGCCGCCGAGCACGATGCGGCCGGTTTCGAGCACGTAGCCGTAATCGGCCACCGACAGGCCCATGCGCGCATTCTGCTCGACGAGCAGCACTGTCGTGTTGCGCCGGATCTCCGAGATGATCTTGAACACCGCCTGCACGATGACGGGCGCAAGACCGAGCGAGGGCTCGTCGAGCAACAACAGCCGCGGCTTGGCCATCAAGCCGCGCGCGACCGCCACCATCTGCAACTGGCCGCCGGACAGCGTCCAGCCGAGCGCGTTGGTGAACTTCCGGATGTCAGGGAACAGGTCGAACATCGCGTCCGCCTCCCGCGAAATCTCCGAGGTCGGCGCCCGGCGATTGGACGCGCCGAGCATGATGTTCTCTTTCACGGTGAGACCCGGGAACACCCTGCGGCCTTCCGGCACGTGCGAGATACCCATGCGGACGATCGCTTCCGGACCAAGACCTGCGATCGACTTACCGTCGAAAAGGATGTCGCCGGAGGTCGGCTTGGCGAGGCCGGAGATGGCACGCAAGGTCGTGGACTTGCCGGCGCCGTTGGCCCCGAGCAGCGTCACCACCTGCCCCTGCTCCACCGCGCAGGTCACCCCGCGCAGCGCTTCGATCTCGCCGTAGCGCACCACCAGATTGCGGATTTCGAGCAACGGCATCATTCGCTCCCGAGATAGGCGGAGACGACGTCGGGATGACGCAGCACGGCCAGAGATTCGCCGTCCGCGATACGGCGTCCGAAGTTGAGCACGGTGATGTGCTGGGCCGCTTCCGAGACCAGCGTCATGTCGTGATCGATGATCAGGATGGTCAGGCCCTGCGCCGCGATGCGCTTGAGCAGCTCGTGCAGCTCCAGCTTCTCGGTCGAGTTGAGGCCGGCCGCGGGCTCGTCGAGCAGCAGCAGCGTCGGGTTCGACGCGAGCGCACGAGCGATCTCGATCAGCCGCTGATGGCCGTAGGAGAAGCTCGATATCAGCTCGTTGGCGCGGCTGCCGAGCCCGACGAAGGTCAGTGCCTCCATCGCACGCTCGGTCAGGGCGTCGTCGCCCTTCCCGACCATGGTGTTACCGGGCCGTTCCGCGCCGATCTCGACGTTCTCCAGCGCCGTCATCGAGCGGAACAGGCGGATGTTCTGGAAGGTGCGCCCGAGACCCGACGCCGTGCGCTGATGCGGCGGCATGTGGGTGATGTCGGTGCCGTCGAGCACGATCTTGCCTGCGGTGGCCACATAGAGCCCTGAGAGCACGTTGAGCGTCGTGGTCTTGCCCGAGCCGTTCGGCCCGATCAGCGCATGCACACCGCCGCGCTTCACAGCGATGTCGACACCGTCGACCGCCTTCAGGCCACCGAAATGCTTCGACAGGCCGGTGACTTCCAGCACCGTGTCGCCGCCGATCGTCGCCGGCTTCAATTGCAGGGCAGCCGCTGCCGGCGGCGCCTTGATCTTGGCGCGCCAGCGCGTGAAGGCGTCCGCAACAAAGCCCCATATGCCGTCAGGCATGAAGCGAATGATCAGGATCACGAACAGGCCGTAGATCGCGAGATAAAGGCCCGGCACGCTCTTGAGGAAGCGCAGCCATTCCGGGATCAGGATCAACAGACCCGTGCCGATGGCAGAACCGATCGGCGAGGCCACGCCGCCGAGCAGCGACATGGTCAGGAACACGATCGATTCCGCAAAGGAGAACTGATCGGGGCTGACATAGGCGAAGCCGCCGGCGAACAATCCGCCCGCGAGTCCGCCGAGCAGCGCACAGAGCGCGAAGGCGTAGATCTTGGTGCGGAACACGTCGATGCCGTTGACACCAGCCGCAAGCTCGTTGTCGCGGACAGCGCGCATGGCACGACCGAGCTTGGTGTCGGAGAGATGCCAGACCAGATAACCGACGATCGCCAGCATCGCGACGCAGAAGGCGAGATAGCTTTGCGACGACTGGAACAGCTCGGGACGCTTGATGTTGGGGACGCCGTCGGGACCGCGCGTGAGCCAGATCGCGTTGATCATCACCAGCGTGACGATCTGCTGGAACGAGATCGTCACCATCGCGAGATAATGACCGCCGAGCCGCAGCGTGGACATGCCGAGGAACGCGCCCGCGAGCAGCGAGATCACGCAGCCGCCGACGAGACACAGCCAGAAGCTGAGCTGCAGATCCGTCGTGCCCATGCCGACCGCATAGGCGCCGAGCCCGAAGAACGCGGCCTGCGCCAGATTGATCTGGCCGCACAGGCCGAGCACCACCGAGAGCCCGAACACCGCGATCGAGAACGTGGTGGCCTGAAGCAGGATGTTATGGACGTATCCGTCGAAGCGCATGTTGGCCGCGAGCGCGACCAGGATCGCCGCGCCGATGAAGTACGGCAGGTGCCGGATCACGAGCGGTTTCGAACGGATGGCGGGCGCCGGGATCGGCATGTTGTCGCTGGGGGCGCTCATGCCTTTTCCGCCACGCGTTCGCCGAAGATGCCTTGCGGCCGGAAGATCAGGAAGGCGACCAGCACCAGGAAGGCGAAGCCGTCCTTGTAGGGCACCGAGATATAGGCCGCACCAAAGGTCTCGATCACGCCGAGCGCGAGACCGCCGATGATGGCGCCGGCAACGTCGCCAAAGCCGCCGATGATGGTGGCCGCGAACGCCTTCAGCGCGATCGTCGAGCCCATCTGGATCGAGACGAACAGCACGGGCGCGACGAGGATGCCGGCAAGGCCGCCAAGCACCGCCGAATAGATGAAGGTGATCATGATCATGGTGGAGACGGAAATGCCGAGCAGCGAGGCCATTTCCTTGTCCTGCGAGGTCGCCTGCAGCTTCTTGCCGAGCAGCGTCTTCTCGAAGAACCAGAAATTGAAGATCACGAGACAGATGGTGACGCCGATGATCAGCAGATACTGGCTGTCGAGATAGACCGGGCCGACCTGAATGCCCGGCGTCTCAAACCAGCCTTCCAGCACCTGCGGCTGCGGGCCGTAGATCGCGAGCACCGAATTCGCCATCAGGATCGAGGCGCCGATGGTGGCGATGATCACAGGCAGATAGGTGCGGTGACGCAGCGGATAATAGACGCCGAGATTGAAGATGACACCGAGCAGCGCCATGCCGAGCAGCGCGACGATGAAGGCCGCCCAATAGGGCAGACCGGCTTCGACCGCGACGACCATCAGATAGGCCGCGACCATGGAGAATTCGCCCTGGGCGAAATTCACCACGTTGGTGGCACGGAAGATCAGCACGAAGCCGAGCGCGACGAGCGCGTAGACGGCGCCGATACCGATGCCGGTAAAAAGGAGTTGTAGGGCGAGATCCATGACAAGCTTCTGTTGGAGGTCGGATGCGTTCGCCGAAAGACGGTTCGACCTCCCCGATCGAAATCGGGGAGGCCGTTTCAACGTCAGTCGTTGAACTCGATGTGCTTGTCGAAGACGATGTTGCCCTTCTCGTTCTTCACGATGTTGTAGCCGTGGAGACCATCGCCGTTCTGGTCGAAATTGTATTCGCCCTCGGCACCCGGGAACTTCTTGATCGCGAGGATGGCTTCGCGGACCTTGGCCGGATCGGTCGTGCCGGCCTTGTTGATGGCCGCCGACAAGACGCTGATGGCGTCGAAGGTCCAGGAGCTCTGGTTGTCGGGCGCGACCTTGACCGCATCACGGTAGATCTTGCCGAACGCCTTCGAGCCTTCGCTGGAATTCTCGGCATAATCGGCAACGCCATATGTATTGTACAGCGCGGGACCCGCGAGCTTCAACGCGGTGATGTTGACGATCGAGGGCGAGCC
The DNA here is from genome assembly GCF_054061875.1 of Bradyrhizobium sp. S3.7.6. Classification (NCBI taxonomy): domain Bacteria; kingdom Pseudomonadati; phylum Pseudomonadota; class Alphaproteobacteria; order Hyphomicrobiales; family Nitrobacteraceae; genus Bradyrhizobium; species Bradyrhizobium sp. S3.7.6. Next base: position 7,317,982 of record NZ_JBSSEQ010000001.1, read on the forward strand.
GACCCAGGGAATGTTCACGCCGAGCTGACGGAGCTGCCGGGCGAAGATGCCGAGATCGTTCTCGAAGGTGAAGTAGGAACCGAGAATGTCGGCACCCGACTGCTTGATCGCGAGCACGACCGGGGTGAAGTCCTGGCTCTGGTTGGCGTAGCCTTGGTCGAGCACCGAGGGGGCACCGAGCTTTTCGAGCGCGGCGGTCAACGCCTTGCCGCCGGCGGTGCCAAAAGCGTCGGTCGAGTGCAGCACGGCCCACTTTTTCTTGCCGAGCGTATTGACGCCGTATTCGGCGATGACGCGACCGGAATAGCTGTCATTGGGGCGGCAGCGGAACAGCCACTGATTGCCCATGTGGGTGAGGTTAGGATCGGTGCCGCCGATCATCACGGGCTTGCCAAGCTTGATCACGTCGGGCGCCATCGCGTGCACCTGGGTCGAACGGATCGAGCCGAGGAACCCGACGATGTCGGACTGCGCGGCGAGCTTGGAGAAAGCGAGCACGATGCCGGGATTGGTGGTCTGGTCGTCCTCGACGATCAGCTCGCCCTGCTTTCCCAGGATACCGCCGGCTTTGTTCACAGCTTCGAGCGCGAGCTTGGCGCCCTTGATGGCGTAACCGCCGGATTCAGCGGCTGGACCGGTGACGGGCGCGCACATGCCGATCTTGATGGTGGCGCCTTGCGCATGCGCGCTCTTGATGAGGTATGGCGCGGCAATGCCGGCAGCAATTCCGGCCGCGAAGTCGCGTCTCGTCAGTCTCATTCATTCCTCCCTGGGGCCGGGCATCCTTGTCGGCCCTTCTTGGTCTTGGTTCTGTTTTGGCTCTATCGCTGAATACAGGACCGGATGCTACTTACGAATTCTGCCGATACGAGTAAATTGATATTGCGCCAACATCGACTAACTGCGCAGAGCGCGCACCCAATAGTGATCAACACCCGCGACGGCTGTCTATTCTCAGCGATTTCTCACGGCATTTTCACGCATTTCGCGGCGATCGCGCTGCCCACGCGTTATGCAATGATGACAGTCATGCGTAGTTGGAAAGTGATCATGCAAATTTGCCGTTACGTTTCATCCGTGACGTCACTCGCGTCCGTGGAAGCGAGACACGATTCCAACTGACCGAGCATCTCCTGCAACTCGGCGAGCTTGCGCGCGCCGAAGCGTTGCGTGATCTCGGCGTAGATCGCCTCCGAGGATGGGGCGACCGCGGCCATCAGCTTCACGCCCTCCTTCGAGATCGAGACCATGCTGCGGCGCTGGTCCACCTTCGCGGTCTTGCGCTCGATCAGATTGCGCGCCTCGAGATCGCGCAGGATGCGCGACAGGCTCGGGCCGAGGAGAAATGCCGTGCGCGCAAGCTCAGTCACCTCCGCGGCCTCGATGGCTGCCAATGCGCGGAGGATGCGCCATTGCTGCTCGGTCAGGCCGTGCTCGCGCAGCTTGGGACGAAATTGCCGCATCACCGCTTCACGTGCCCTGAGCAGCGACATCGGCAGCGAACGCGAGAAGTCACGCATCGGCACCTGCCGTGCGGCGGGCTCACTTCCGTTCGCGGGATCAGCCGGTCTCTTCGTCATGTCGTCCTTTCAAAGCCGCCCTTTCAAGCCGCAAAATGTTTGCAGTGCAGCAAACCCAAATTGTGTTTGACGCATCCACTTAACATGTTAAGTATCTCCGGGCACCACGATTTGTAAGATCACAGATGGCGCTTTCCAACGACGATATCCAAGCTTGTGCGAACCGTCTGCACCAGGCGGAGAAGACCCGCACCCAGATCCGGCAGCTCTCGCAGGATTTTCCGGGCATTACCATCGCTGACGCCTACGCGATTCAGAAGGCCTGGGTCGACCTCAAGCTCGCGGAAGGCCGCACCGTCAAAGGCCACAAGATCGGCTTGACCTCGAAGGCGATGCAGAGCGCGCTCAATATCGACGAGCCGGATTCCGGCGTGCTGCTCGACGACATGTTCTTTGCCGATGGCGGCCTCGTCCCGACCGAGCGCTTCATCGCCACGCGCGTCGAGGCCGAGCTCGCCTTCGTCATGAGCAAGCGCCTCGCGGGGCCGGACTGCACGATGTTCGACGTGCTCAACGCCACCGACTTCGTCGTGCCGGCGCTGGAGATCCTGGACACGCGCATCGAACGTGTCGATCCCGGCACCAAGGCGACACGAAAAATCTTCGACACCGTCGCCGACAACGCGGCGAATGCCGGCATCGTGCTCGGTGGACGTCCGATCCGCCCGCTGGACGCCGACCTGCGCTGGATCGGCGCGCTCTGCTTCAAGAACGGCCAGCTCGAGGAGACGGGCCTTGCCGCCGGCGTGCTCAATCATCCCGCAACCGCCGTGGCCTGGCTCGCCAACAAGATCGCGCCGCTCGGCCTTGCGCTCGAGCCCGGCCAGATCGTGCTTGCCGGCTCCTTCATCCGTCCGATCGAGACCCGCAAGGGCGACACAATTCAGGCCGATTATGGCGCCTACGGCTCGGTGAGCTGCTACTTCGCTTAGACGAACAAAAAAGACAGGGAGTGAAACCGCGATGCCGCATTTCACCATCGAATATTCGGCCAATCTCGACGGCCGCCTCGACATCGGCGCGGTCTGCGAGGTGGTGCGGAAGGCGGCGGTCGAGACCGGCATCTTCCCGCTCGGCGGCATCCGCGTCCGCGCCATTAGATGCGAGCACTATGCGATCGCCGACGCGCGACAGGACTACGGCTTTCTCGACATGGTGCTGCGCATCGGCGAAGGCCGCGACCTTCCTACGCGTCAGAAAGCCGGCGAGCACGTCTTCCAAGCGCTTTCAAAACATCTCGATCCCGTCTTCGCCGCCAGCAAGTTCGCCCTGTCGTTCGACATGCAGATCAACGACAAGGACACGAGCTGGAAGCGCAACAACATCCACGACGCCCTGAAAGTGGAAGCTGCCCATGGATAAGCCCACGCCGAAAGCCGATGTGTTCCAGGCCAATCGTGACCGCGCCGCACCGCTGCTGAAGAAGCTGCGGGCCGACGGCATCGGCCACATGATCGACGGCAAGATCGTCCCCTCGATCTCCGGTGAGGCATTCGAGACGAAGTCGCCGGTCGATGGCGCCACGCTTGCGAGCGTCGCACGCGGCAACGCCGAAGACATCGACGCCGCAGCCACGGCCGCTACGCTGGCCTTCAAGTCCTGGCGCGACATGGGGCCGGCGATGCGGAAGAAGCTGCTGCACCGCGTCGCCGACGCGATCGAGGACAATGCCGACGACATCGCCGTGCTCGAATGCATCGACACCGGCCAAGCCTATCGCTTCATGGCCAAGGCAGCGATCCGCGCCGCCGAGAATTTTCGCTTCTTCGCCGACAAGTGCGCCGAGGCGCGCGATGGCCAGAACACGCCGAGCGACGAGCACTGGAATATCTCGACCCGCGTGCCGATCGGCCCGGTCGGCGTGATCACGCCGTGGAACACGCCGTTCATGCTCTCGACCTGGAAGATCGCCCCGGCGCTGGCCGCGGGCTGCACCGTCGTGCACAAGCCGGCCGAGTGGTCACCGGTGACGGCCGCCATTCTGGCAAGGCTCGTCAAGGAAGCCGGCGTTCCCGACGGTGTGCTCAACACCGTGCACGGTTTTGGCGAGGAGGCAGGCAAGGCCCTGACCGAGCATCCGGCGATCAAGGCGATCGGCTTCGTCGGCGAGAGCGCGACGGGGTCGGCGATCATGGTTCAGGGCGCGCCGACCTTGAAGCGCGTGCATTTCGAGCTCGGCGGCAAGAACCCGGTGATCGTGTTCGACGACGCCGATCTCGACCGCGCGCTCGATGCCGTCGTGTTCATGATCTACTCCCTCAACGGCGAGCGCTGCACGTCGTCGAGCCGTCTGCTGATCCAGCAAGACATTGCCGAGACATTCATCGAGAAGCTGACCGCGCGCGTGAAGGCACTCAAGGTCGGCCATCCGCTCGATCCCGCCACCGAGATCGGGCCGCTGATCCACGAGCGGCACCTGGCCAAAGTGTGCTCCTATTTCGACGTCGCGCGGCAGGACGGCGCTGTGATCGCCGTCGGCGGCAAGACCTATGACGGCCCGGGCGGCGGACATTACGTCGAGCCGACACTGGTGACCGGCGCAACCGGCAAGATGCGCGTGGCGCAAGAGGAAGTGTTCGGCCCCTTCCTCACCGTGCTGCCCTTCAAGGACGAAGCCGACGCCATCGAGATCGCCAACGACATCCGCTATGGCCTGACCGGCTATGTCTGGACCAACGACGTCGGCCGCGCACTGCGCGTTGCCGACGCGCTGGAGGCCGGCATGATCTGGCTCAACTCGGAAAACGTTCGCCATCTGCCGACGCCGTTCGGCGGCATGAAGGCCTCAGGCATCGGCCGCGACGGCGGCGACTACTCGTTCGACTTCTACATGGAAACCAAGCACGTCTCGCTGGCGCGGGGCACGCACAAGATTCAGAAATTGGGAATCTGACGCTCGTCGAGCCGAGGGGAAACGCCGATGCCCGTACCGCAACACATCTTCGAACCGCCGTTCAACATCATCCGCTCCAGCCACGTCGTGCTCGACGTGACTGACCTGAAGCTCAGCCGTGCGTTCTACGAAACCACCGTCGGGCTGCATGTCGAGGATGCCGACGACAAGGTCGTTTACCTGCGCGCAGCCGAGGAGCACCAGCATCACTCGCTGGTGTTGCGCAAGGCGGCGGTACCCGCCTGCGCCCGGCTCGGCTTCAAGGTCGGCAACGACAAAGACCTCGACAAGGCCGCCTCCTTCCTCTCGGAGAACGGTCTCTCCTACGCCTTCGTCGACCAGCCCTTCCAGGGCCGCACGCTGCAATTCACCGACCCCTTCGGCTTCCAGATCGAGCTCTACGCGTCGATGGACCGCCGCCCGCATCTGCTTCGCCGCTACGATCTCTACAGGGGATGCCATCCGCAGCGGCTCGATCATTTCAACGTCTTCGCCGCCGAGGTGCAGGATACCGTCGACTTCTATGCCCGGCTCGGCTTCCGTCTCACCGAATACGCCGAGGAGGACGGACCGAACGGGCGCATTGCGGCTGCCTGGATGCATCGCAAGGGCAATGTCCACGACTTCGCCATCACCAACGGCAAGGGCCCGCGCCTGCACCACTTCGCCTATTGGACGCCGACGGCGATGAACATCATCCATCTCTGCGACGTGATGGCCTCGCAAGGCTTCGTCAAGAACATCGAACGCGGACCGGGACGCCACGGCATCTCGAATGCGTTCTTCCTGTACGTGCGCGACCCCGACGGGCACCGTCTCGAACTTTACATCAGCGATTATTTCACCGGCGATCACGACCACGAGCCGCTGCGCTGGTCGCTGCGCGATCCGCGCCGCCAGACGCTGTGGGGCGCGCCGGCGCCGCGGTCCTGGTTCGAGCAGGGCTCGCCGTTCAGCGGGCAGGCCGTGCGTGAGCCGAAGTTCGTGGCCGACGTGCTGGTGGCGGATTAATGCCGATGACAGGCAAAGCCTCTCTCTTCGTCGTCCCTGCCTAGTGCGCAATTGCGCACGGGAGCAGGGACCCATAACCACAGGGAGGAGTTTGGCGAAGACCCGTTGTTCGGTACTCCTACCTCATCCAATCGATAGATTCCGCGGTATGGGTCCCGGCGTTCGCTGGGACGACAGGAAGTGAAGAGTCACCAATGAAGCTCCCTCGCCTCGCCACCTATTCCGTCAAGGGTGAAACCAAGTACGGCGCCGTCCTTGAGGGCGGCATCGTCGATCTCTCCGCACGCCACGCAAAAGACTATCCGACGCTGCGCGAAGTGATCGCCGCCGGAAAGCTCGTGAGCCTTGCCGAGGAGGCCGCCAGCCTGACGCCAGACCACGCGCTCGGCGACATCACCTGGCTGCCGCCGGTGCCCGCACCGGAAAAGATCATCTGCATCGGCGTCAACTATCCCGACCGCAATGCCGAGTACAAGGACGGCCAGGAGGCGCCGAAATATCCGAGCATGTTCATGCGCTCGCCTCGCTCCTTCGTCGGCCACGACACGCCTTTGGTGCGCCCGCGCGCGTCAGCGCAGCTCGACTACGAAGGCGAGATCGTGCTTGTCATCGGCAAGGCGGGCCGGCACATCGCGGAAAGCGCCGCGCTCGACCACATCGCAGCGCTCACGCTCTGCAACGAAGGCTCGGTGCGCGACTGGCTTCGCCACGCCAAGTTCAACGTCACGCAGGGCAAGAATTTTGATTCCAGCGGCAGCCTCGGCCCGTGGCTGGTGCCCTACACGCGGGAAGCGCAGATCGCCGACATCAGGCTCACCACGCATGTCAACGGCGAGCTCCGGCAGGACGACCGCACCAGCCGGCTGATGTTCCCGTTCCGCTATCTCATCAGCTATATCTCGACCTTCGCGACGCTGGTCCCCGGTGACATCATTGTGACGGGCACGCCGACCGGTGCCGGTGCGCGGTTCGATCCGCCGCGCTATCTGACGCCCGGCGATGTCATCGAGGTCGAAGCCGAAGGCATCGGCATGCTACGGAATGGCGTCGTCGACGAAGCCTGACAACAATCGAAGAAGCCTGACAACAATCGAAATGGAATAGTACAATGACCACCCTCACCGGCGGCGAAGCGATCGTAAGCGGCCTTGTCGCCCACGGCGTCGACACCGTGTTCGGCCTGCCCGGCGCGCAGGTCTACGGTCTGTTCGACGCCTTCCACCAGGCCCAGCTCAAGGTGATCGGCGCGCGGCACGAGCAAGCCTGCGGCTACATGGCGTTCGGCTATGCGCGCTCCAGCGGCAAGCCCGGTGTGTTCAGCGTGGTGCCCGGCCCCGGCGTGCTCAACGCGAGTGCGGCGCTGCTGACCGCCTACGGCTGCAACGAGCCGGTGCTGTGCGTCACCGGCCAGGTGCCGACGCAGTTTCTGGGCAAGGGCCGCGGCCATCTGCACGAGATGCCGGACCAGCTCGCCACCTTGCGCACCTATGTGAAATGGGCGGATCGGATTGAAACGCCCGGCAACGCGCCGACCACCGTGTCGCGCGCCTTCCAGGAAATGACGTCCGGGCGGCGCGGCCCTGCCTCGGTCGAGATGCCCTGGGACGTCTTCACCCAGCGCGCGGACACCTGTGCCGCAAAGGTGCTGGAGCCGCTGCCCGCGCCATTGCCCGACCCTGATCTGATCACGCAGGCGGCCGCGGTGATCAGGAGCAGCAAGGCGCCGATGATCTTCGTCGGCAGCGGCGCGATCGAGGCGCGCGACGAAATCCTCGAGCTCGCCGAGATGATCGATGCACCCGTCGTCGCCTTCCGCAGCGGGCGCGGCATCGTCTCCAACGCGCATGAGCTGGGGCTCACGATGGCGGCCGCCTACAAGCTGTGGCCGAAGACCGATCTCATGATCGGCATCGGCTCGCGGCTGGAGCTGCCGACCATGTCGCGCTGGCCGTATCGGCCCGACGGGTTGAAGAGCATCCGCATCGACATCGATCCCGTCGAGATGCGGCGCTTCATCTCCGACACCGCCATCGTCGCCGATGCCAAGACCGCGACCGCCGATCTGATCCAAGCGGTCAGCAAGGCCGGCTACGGCAAGACCGCCGGCCGCCGCGCCGCGATCCGCGAGGCCACCGCGGCCGCGCTGGCGGAGATCCAGAGCATCCAGCCGCAGATGGCGTATCTCAACATCCTGCGCGAGGTGCTGCCGGCGAACGCGATCGTCACCGATGAATTATCGCAGTTCGGCTTCGCCTCCTGGTACGGCTTTCCGATCTACGAGCCGCGCACCTTCATCACGTCAGGCTATCAGGGCACGCTCGGCTCGGGCTTCCCCACCGCGCTCGGGGCCAAGGTGGCCAATCCCGACAAGCCGGTGGTCGCGATCACCGGCGACGGCGGCTTCATGTTCGGCGTGCAGGAGCTTGCCACCGCCGTGCAGTTCAACATCGGCGTGGTGACGCTGGTGTTCAACAACAACGCCTATGGCAATGTCCGCCGCGACCAGCGCGAGCGCTTTAACGGCCGCGTGGTGGCGTCCGATCTGGTCAATCCGGATTTCGTCAAGCTCGCGGAGTCCTTTGGTGTGGCTGCTGCGCGCGTCACCGCGCCGGACCAGTTCAAGGCGGCGATGGAAAAGGCGCTGGCCCATGGCGGGCCATATCTGATTTCGATCGAGGTGACGCGGGATTCGGAAGTCAGCCCCTGGGCGTTTATTCATCCGCCGAAGCCGTAGTTGTTGTCATTCCGGGGCGCGCGTAGCGCGAGCTATGATGCGCGATTGCGCATCTGAGAATCCATAACCACGATCGGCAGTATGGATTCCGGGCCTGCGCCTTACGGCGCATCCCGGAATGACGAGAAGCGTCAGCGCGTCCGGCGGAAGGTCAAATTGATCCGCTTCCTTCCCAGCAGCGCGTGCTCGCCATCGGCGAGCGGCGCGACGCCGTGATAGGCGAGCCTGCTAGCTCCGCCCCAGACGACCACGTCGCCATGGACAAGCCGGAAGCGGCGTGGCTTGTCGCTGCGCGCCAGGCCGCCGAACAGGAAGGTCGCGGGCAGCCCAAGCGAGACCGAGACGATCGGCGCCGAATAGTCCAGCTCGTCCTTGTCCTGATGCAGCGACAGCCGCGTGCCGGGCTCGTAGCGATTGACGAGGCAGGCGTCGGGCGCAAAGCCGGTGAACCCGCCCTGCTCCGCCGCGCCTCGGGCCAGGTCGCGAAGCACCGTCGGCATCTGGGGCCATGGCGCGCCGGTTCGCGGATCGATGGGATCATAGCGATAGCCGGTGTGATCGGTGATCCAGCCGCGCTCGCCGCAATTGGTCATCGCCACCGACATCAGGTGGCCGCCGGGCGTGGTCATGCGGCGGAACGGCGACTGTGTCACGATCGCGCGCACGGCGGCGATCAACTCGCTCTCGATCGGCCTGACGAACCCGCGCAGCAAGACGGCACCGTCGGCGATCTCCTCGCGCGACGGCTGTGCCTCGGCGGCGGTGTCGAACAGATCACCCGTCAATCGCAACGCTCATTTGGCATCATGGAAGATCACACCCAGCGTGTGGCGCTGGCCGGACCTGATCCGGCTGACGCCATGGCGGAGATTAACGCGGTAAGTCCCGCGTGTCCCCTGCACCGGGCGGTGATGCACGGCGAAAGCGACCGCATCGCCCTGCATCAGCGGCACGACCTCGGCACGCGACTGCATGCGCGGGCGCTGCTCGGTCAGCACGAACTCACCGCCGGTGAAATCGCGTCCCGGCTCGGACAAGAGGATCGCGACCTGGAGCGGAAACACGTGCTCGCCATAGAGATCCTGGTGCAGGCAGTTGAAATCGCCGGTCTCGTACTGCAGCAGCAGCGGCGTCGGCCGCGCCTGGCCTGCCTCGTGGCAGCGCTTGAGGAACGCCGCATGCGCGGCTGGATAACGGATGTCGATCCCCATCGCCTCGTTCCAACGATTGGCAACGCCCTGAAGATGCGCATAGAGCGCCGGGCGGAGCTCCGCGATCAGATCGGGCAGCGGGTAGGAGAAATATTTGTACTCGCCACGGCCAAACCCGTGGCGGCCCATGACGATGCGGCTGCGGAAGCCCGCATCATCGGGATAGAGCGCGGCGATGGCGCGGCATAGGTCGGGCGCCAGCAGATTCTTCAGGACGGCGCTGCCCTGGGAGTCGAGCTCGGCCGTGATCTGCGGCCAGTCGAGGGTGTCGACATGGGCGGCGAGGTCGGCGGCCGACTTATGAGGCGATTGAGGCGATTTTCGTGCTGTTGCTGTCATAGCTACGACTTTCGCAAGATCGATCCGCCCGCCGCCACCCGATTCCCGATATCTCCCCGTCATTGCGAGGAGCCCTTGCGACGAAGCAATCCAGACTGCCTCCGCGGAACCAGCCTGGATTGCTTCGCTGCGCTCGCAATGACGGTGGGGAGGCGCCTCAGCCCCGCACCGGCAGCGTCGTCACGTCGTAGCCGTGCTTGATCGTGCGCTTCAGCACGGGGTCTTCCAGCTCGAAATCGAAGCGATCGGCGGGGCGGATGCCGCCCTTGGCAGCAAAGGTGCCGCCGAACATGGCGCAGCCGTCGGGGAACTTGCCACCCCCAAAGCCGCGCGCGATGAGGTCGGCGACCGGCAGCATCGCGTCCAGCGTGCCCTCCTGGTAGAGCACGCGCTCGCCCTTGATGGTGGCGTAGGAGCGCAGGATCATCCTGTCCCAATGACCGATGACGTCCTCGAGCTCCCAGAGCGTGGATGCGACCGGCTTGTCGCACATCTGCTTGGAGACCGTGACGTTGTAGGCCTCGACCTTGCGGTCGGTATGGTCGGAGCCGCAGCCGACGAAGATGCGGCCCTGCCAGCCGATCAGCACGAATTCGACCTCGCCGGAGGAATCGCCGCCACAGCATTCGATGCCGTCTTCCTGGGTCAGCCGGCGCGCCGAGGCGCGGTAGTAGATCGGCGTCGAGGCCGGCGGGGCGATGCCCATCTCTTGCAGCTCGGCGATGTGCTTGTCGCGCGCGACGGGATCGCGGCCGGTCCAGCCCGCAATGACCATCTGGTCGATCGCCAATGTCAGCGGCGTGGTGGTGTCCTGGGCGTCAACGGTGAAAGTCAGGTCAAACACGAATTACGGCCTCCATGCCGGCAGCAAGCTCGAAAATACGACGGTCAGATCCGCCCGCGCCCGCCAGCATCAGGCCGACAGGAACGTCACCCTCGCGATGCGCGGGCAGCGAGATGGCGCAGCCGTCGATCATGTTGATGAGGGTGCAATTGCGCAGCGCCCGCAGGTTTTCCCTGGTGAACGCCTTGTCATCGGCGAGATCGGAAATCTTCGGCGGCGTGTTGGCGGTGGTGGGCAGCACCAGCGCGTCATAGGGCGCGACGCGCGCATTGACGCGCACGATCAGCGAGCGGCGCTCGTTGAGGAGATCGATGTAATCGGCAGCGCTCTGCGCCTCGCCGCGCATGATGCGCACGGAGACCCTGGGGTCGTAGACGTCGCCCTTGGCCGTAATGAGGTAGCGATGCCAGGCATAGCTTTCGGACGCCGCAAAGCCGCCCTTGGCGTTCATCGGGCCGATGTCGTGAAATTCGGCCATCTCGATCCGCTCGATGATCGCACCGTGATCGGCGAGGCTCTTGAGCGCGCGCTCGAACGTCGAGGCCACGTCCGCATCGAGATCGTCGAGCGCAATCGTGGTCGGCACTGCGAGCCGCATGCCCTTTACCGGCCGCGGCTTCAGCGGGACGATCGGCTCGTTCGCGAGCACGGCATCGAGAATGGCACAGCAGCTGACCGACCGCGCCAGCGGCCCGATGCTGTCGAGCGAGAAGGACAGCGGCACGGAGCCGTCCAGCGGCACGCGGCGCTGCGTCGGCTTGTAGCCGACGATGCCGTTGAAGGCGGCCGGAATCCGGCAGGAGCCGCCGGTGTCGGTGCCGAGCGCGCCATGCGCCATGCCGTCGAGCACGGACACCGCGGCGCCCGAGGACGAGCCGCCGGGCACGTGTCCCTCGGCTCGGTTCCAGGCGCCCTTCGGCGTGCCGTAATGCGGATTGATGCCGATGCCGGAATAGGCGAACTCAGTCATGTTGGTCCGCCCGATCACGACGAAGCCGGCCTTGCGCAGCCGCGCCACCGTCGCGGCGTCCTGATCGGCCGGCGCAGAATCGTCGAGCGCGCGGGAGCCGGCGCGCGTGACCTGGCCCTTGATGTCGAAGAGATCCTTGATCGAGACCGGGATACCGGCATAGCGCGACGGCGCCGCCTTGACCTTGCGCAAGCCGTCCATCGCATCCGCGGTTGCGAGCGCGGCGTCCTTGTCGACGTGGATGAATGTGCGTTGGCCCTCGCCGGCCGGGTCGGCGATCCTGGCGAGGCATGCCTCGACCAGCTTGCGGGAGGTCGTGCGGCCGCTTTCGAGGTCGTCGGCGAGTTTCGCCAGTGTCGGAAAATCGGGCATGTCTGTCTCACGGAATATTGCGCGCGCAATCTATAGCGCCGCCTCGGTTCGACACAAGCATTGTGCGCATGATGGCATGCATGCGCATTGCTGGACCGTTGACGCGCGATGGTCGATTGTCGCATCAAGATCGAAATAGCCAGGCGTGAAGCCCAGGCCTTATCAAGAATTGCCTTTGGGAGGGTTTTCCGACATGGCCGAACCGCAGCGCGCGCGCCCGAAACCGACGCCGGAGACCCAGCATTTCTGGGACGGCACGAAAGCGGGCGAATTGCGTTTGCAGCGCTGCGACGCCTGCGCGCATGTCTATTTCCCGCCGCGTCCGTTCTGCCCATCCTGCGCCTCGCGCAAGGTCAGCATCTTCAAGGCGAGTGGCAAGGGCTTCCTCTACAGTTACGTGATCAATCATCGTCCCGCCGCTCCCGGCTTCACGCCGCCTTATGCGATCGCGGTGGTCGAGCTCGCCGAAGGACCGCGGATGATGAGCAACATCATCGATTGTCCGCAGACGCCGGAGGCGCTCGAGCTCGACATGAAGCTCGAAGTCGCCTTCCAGGCGCTCGACGACAAGATCACCCTCCCCGTGTTCCGTCCGGCGAAGGGATAGGCCATGCGCAGCAACCAGGTTGCCGTCGTCGGCGCGGCCGAGACCTCCGAACTCGGTGTCATCCCCAATATGTCGCAGCTCCAGCTCCACGCGGATGCGGCGCTCAACGCCATCGCGGATGCCGGGCTGAAACTCTCCGACATCGACGGCTTTGCCACCGCGGTCGAAACGCCGCAGCAGGTCTGCCATTACCTCGGCATTAGGCCTACCTGGGTGGACGGCACCTCGGTCGGCGGCTGCTCGTTCATGCTGCACGTTCGCCATGCGGCGGCGGCGATCGAGGCCGGTCTCTGCAAGACCGTGCTGATCACGCATGCCGAGAGCGGCAAGTCGATGATCGGAAAGGCGCCGCGCTCGACGCCGCCGGACAGCCTCAACGGCCAATTCGAGGCGCCGTTCGGCGTCTACGGCCCGCCCAGCATGTTCCCGATCCCCGTGCTGCGCTTCATGAAGACCTACGGCATCACCCATGAGCAGCTTGCTTCGGTCGCGGTGGTGCAGCGGGAATGGGCGGCGAAGAATCCGCGCGCGATGATGAAGGACCCGATCACGGTCGCCGACGTCCTCAACTCGCGCATGATCGCTTATCCGTTCCGCCTGCTTCAGTGCTGCCTCGTCACCGACGGCGGCGGCGCGCTGATCCTGACCTCGGCCGACCGCGCCAAGGATTTTCCGAGGAAGCCCGTCTACATCATGGGCACCGGCGAGAGCGTGGAAACGCCGATGGTCAGCCAGATGGAGACTTTCAACTCCTCGCGCGCGTTCAAGACCGCCGGCCCGCTGGCGTTCAGGGAAGCCGGCATCGCGCACCGGGATGTCGACCATCTCATGATCTACGATGCGTTTGCGCATCTGCCGCTGTTCGGCCTTGGCGACCTCGGCTTCATGCCGCATGAGGAGACAGGCCAATTCATCGCCGACGGCAACACGCGGCCCGGCGGCAAGCTGCCGCTCAACACCAATGGCGGCGGCCTGTCCTACATGCATTCGGGCATGTACGGCATGTACGCGCTCCAGGAGAGCGTGCGCCAGATGCGCGGCATCGCGCCGGCGCAGGTGCCGAACGCGAAGATTTCGGTGTGTCACGGCGTCGGCGGCATGTTCGCGGCAAGTGGCACGATCGTGTTTACGAACGAGAGGTAACGACTGTCATTCCGGGGCGTCGCGTCAGCGACGAGCCCGGAATCCATAACCACGATCGGGAGTATGGATTCCGGGCCTGCGCCTTGCGGCGCATCCCGGAATGACGGCGGAAATTGGAACGGCTAGCGGAGAACTCACATGACAAAATCACTGCAAGACAAGGTCATCATCGTCACCGGCGCGGGCCGCGGCATCGGGCGCGAGATCGCGCTGCTCTGCGCGGCGGAGGGCGCCAAGGTCGTCGTCAACGACCCCGGTGTTGCCGCCGACGGCGCCGGTTCCAGCGCTTCGCCTGCCGAGGAGGTGGTCGACGAGATCAAGAAGCGCGGCGGCATCGCGGTGCCCAATTTCGAGTCGGTGGCGGAAGCTGTCCCCGCCAGCAAGATCGTGAAGACCGCGACCGATCATTTCGGCAAGCTCGACGGCGTCGTCAACAATGCCGGCATCCTGCGCGACATGATCTTCCACAAGATGAGCGTGGAAGCGTTCGAGGCCGTCATCAAGGTTCACCTGATGGGCTCGTTCTACGTCAGCCACGCTGCGGCGCGGATCTTTCGCGAGCAGGAGAGCGGCTCATTCGTGCACTTCACCTCGACCTCCGGCCTGATCGGCAATTTTGGCCAAGCCAACTACGCCGCGGCCAAGCTCGGCATCATCGGGCTGTCGAAGTCGATCGCGCTCGACATGGGCCGCTTCAACGTCCGCTCCAACTGCGTCTCGCCGTTTGCCTGGACCCGCATGATCGGCACCATTCCGACCGAGACCGAAGCTGAGAAGGCGCGCGTCGAGAAGATCAAGCAGATGGGACCGGAGAAGATCGCGCCGATCTGCGCCTATCTGCTCTCCGATGCCGCCAAGGACGTCTCCGGGCAGATCTTCGGCGCACGCATGAACGAGCTGTTCCTGTTCAGCCAGAACCGCCCGCTGCGCTCGGTTCATCGCAGCGAGGGCTGGACGCCGCAAACGATCGCGGAACACGGCATGCCGGCACTGAAGGGCTCGTTCTACAAGCTCGACCGTTCGGCCGACATCTTCCCCTGGGATCCCGTCTAGCCGTTTTCCCAGCAATTGTTGCATTGCGATCTCCGGTTGTCCGACCGGAGATCGCCCGCATTACGCCCGATTGCGGGCGAATGGTTTCCTTCCAACAAAAAAACGGGAGGCGACTATGACAAAATCACTGACCAATTCTACCGGTACTGATGAGCCGTGCCTTGGACGCCGCACCCTCTTGAAGGGCGCGGCAGCGGCGGTAGCCGCGACCGGCGTTACGATGAACGCAACCCTGGCAGCCTCTGTCGCGCCATTGGGCCAGACCGGCACTCCGACGATATCGACGGCCCCGTTGCCCTTGGGACCGCTTCCCGGCAGCCGCTACCCGGACTCCCGTCTGGAATCCGCGAAGAAGGGGCCGCCAACGTTCGGGCCTGCCGACTTCCCGGCCTTCGCCGGCACCATGGCGGTTGAGCGTGTTGCAACCGGCTTCCGATGGGCCGAAGGTCCCGTGTATTTTGCAGCCGGACGATATCTGCTGTTCAGCGACATCCCCAACAATCGCATCATGCGCTTCTCGGAGGATGACGGTCATACCAGCGTCTACCGTCAACCCTCGATGAACTCGAACGGCAACACGATCGATCGCGAAGGACGCCTGATCACGTGCGAGCATAGTGGGCGGCGTGTGACGCGCACCGAACTCGACGGCTCGATCACCATCATTGCCGACAAATTCAATGGCAAGCGACTGAACTCGCCGAACGATGCGGTCGTCACCGCCGATGGCGCGATCTGGTTCACCGATCCGGCCTACGGCATCGGTGGCTTCTATGAGGGCATCAAGGCCGACCCCGAGCAGGAGAAGAAGAACGTCTACCGCGTCGACCCGAAAACCGGCGACGTCAAGGTCGTCATCGACGATTTTGTGGAACCCAACGGGATCACCATCTCGCCCGACGAGAAGAAGCTCTACATCTGCGAGACCGGATTCACGGACGGACCGGACAACCCATCGCATATCCGCGTGTTCGACCTCGACGTGGCGGCGGGGAAGGTGTCGAACAGCAAGGTCTTCGCCGAGATGCCAAAGCCAAGCATCACCGACGGCGTCCGCTGTGACACCGAAGGACGGGTCTGGTGTTCGGTGGGCTGGGGCGATCCGAACGAAGACGGCGTGCGCTGTTATACGCCATCGGGCGGTCTGCTCGGCAAGATTCATATTCCGGAAACAGTAGCGAATCTGAGCTTCGGCGGTCAGCAGCGAAACAGGCTGTATATCTGTGGCTCGACATCGCTCTATGCTGTGTACACCAGTGTGCAGGGCGCACTAAAGCCGTGAACATCAACAAATAGCGAATGGTGAGTAGCGAATAGTCGGCAGCGGCACGCCCTTCTGTTCGCTACTCGCCCCATTAACCCGTATTCCTCAACCCTGCCGAGATGCCGTTGATGGTGAGCTGAATCCCGCGCAACACCTGCTCGTCCGGGTTCTGCGCGCGGTGCTCCTTGAGTAGCTCGACCTGCACGTGGTTGAGCGGATCGAGATAGGGGAAGCGGTGGCGCACCGAGCGCTCCAGCAGCGGGTTGCCCTGGAGGAGCCGGTCCTGGCCCATGATGTCGAGCAGCGTCTCGATGCAGGAATGCCATTCGCGGCGGATGCGGCCGAAGATCTTTTCGCGCAAGGCTTCGTCCGGCACGAGCTCGGCATAGCGCGAGGCGATCGCGATCGAGCTTTTGGCCAGCACCATGTCCATGTTCGACAGCAGCATGCGGAAGAACGGCCATTCCCTGTAGAGCTCTTTCAGGAACGGCATGCCCTTGTCGGGATGCTCCGCGATCCACTGCTCGACCGCGCTGCCAAAACCGTACCAGCCGGGCAGCATCAGGCGGCACTGCGCCCAGGAGAACACCCAGGGAATGGCGCGCAGATCTTCGATCGCGCGGGTCTTCTTGCGCGAGGCCGGACGGCTGCCGATGTTCAGCGTCGCGATCTCGTTGATGACGGTGGAGGCCCAGAAATAATCGACGAAACCGTCGGTCTCGTAGACGAGGCCGCGATAGGCCTTGAAAGCCAAATTTGAAAGCTCGTCCATCGCGGTGAGATATTCGCGGCGCGGCGCGCTCTGGCGCGGATGCAGCAGGCTCGCCTCCAGCGTTGCGGCGGCGAGGATCTCCAGATTGTTGCGGCCGACTTCGGCGTTGGAATATTTCGACGAGATGATCTCGCCCTGCTCGGTGATGCGGATCTGCCCGTTCACCGCGCCGCCGGGCTGGGCGATGATGGCGTCATAGCTCGGACCGCCACCGCGGCCGACCGAGCCGCCGCGGCCGTGGAACAGGCGCAAGCGCACGCTGTGACGCTCGAACACGTCGACGAGGCCGATCTCGGCCTTGTAGAGTTCCCAGCCCGAGGTGACGAAGCCGCCATCCTTGTTCGAGTCGGAATAACCGAGCATGACCTCCTGTACGCTGCCGCGGCTGTCGACGAGGCGGCGGTAATCGTGCAGCGACAGCATGCGATCCATGATGCCGCTGGAGGCCTGCAAATCCTCGATGGTCTCGAACAGCGGCACGATGTTGATGGCGCTGCGCCCGGAGGGATGGACGAGGCCGACCTCCTTGAGCAGCACGGCCACTTCGAGCATGTCGGACATGCCCTTGCACATCGAGATGATGCATTGGGGAATGGCGTCCGAGCCAAACTTCGCATGCGCCTCCGCGGCGGAATGGAAGACGTTGAGCTCACCCATGGTCTCGTCGCTGTATTTGACGAATGGCGAGACCAGCGAGCGTGTGCTGCGCAATTCATTGGTGAGCAGCGAGATGCGCGCGTCCTCGCCCAGCGCGAGATAGGACATGCCGGGGTTCGCGGCATCCATCAGCTCGGCGATGGTACGTTCGTGCACGGCCGAATTCTGGCGGATATCGAGCCGCGCCAGATGGAAGCCGAAGCAATCCACCGCGCGCCGCAGCAGTCGCAGCCGGCCGCGGGCGATGACGCGGGCATTGTTGGAGATCAGCGAACGGTGCAGCACGTCGAGATCGGCCTGCAGCTCCCTGACGGTCTCGTAAGGCCTGCCCTTGCCGACCGGCCGGCGCGTGATCTCGACCTCGAGCTTTTCGGCCGTCGCCGTCAGGCGCGCATAGATGCCGGAGACCGCGAGACGATAAGGCTCGCCGCTCCGGTGCGGCGAGGTGTCGGGCGAGCGTTCCGCCAGCGTCCGCAGCTCCTCGGAGACGTCGGCGAGGTGCGCTGCGATCGACAGCTCCGAGCCGAGCACATGCAGCTCGTTGAGATAGAATTGCATCACCCGGCTCGACTGCAGCCGCAGCGTCCCGCGCATGACGTCGGCGGTGACGAAGGGATTGCCGTCGCGGTCGCCGCCGATCCAGCTGCCCATGCGCAGGAACGAGGCGAGCTCGCTTGCAGCCGCCTCGCCGCTCTCCTCCAGCCGGTCTTCGAGCACGTTGACCAGCCGCGGTACCTCGCGCAGGAAGGTGTAGTCGTAGAAGGACAGGCCATTGGCGACCTCGTCGAGCACGGTGAGCTTGGTCCGGCGCAAGAGATTGGTCTGCCACAGCGTCAGCACCTCGCGGCGGAGCTGTTCGTCGCTGGCGGCGGCCTCGTCTTCAGTCAGCGCCACACGCTCGCGGCGGTCCAGCAATGCCGCGACCTCCATCTCGCGATCCATGGTGCTCTTGCGACGGACCTCGGTCGGGTGCGCGGTCAGGACCGGGCTGACCAGCGCGGTCTTGAAGAAATTACGCAGCACATCGGAGCTGATCCCGGCGTCCCTGGCATGGGCCAGCGTCTCCGCCAGTACGCCGGAACCGGTGCTCTGGGCGGCACTGCGGGCGCGCATCTGGCGAATGTTGTTCTGGTCCTCGGCGATGTTGGCGAGGTGGGAGAAATAGCTGAAGGCGCGGACAATCCGCACCGTCTCGGAGGTCGACATGCTGTCGAGGATCTGCTCGAGCTCGCGGCGGGCAAGCCGGTCCTCGTCGCGGTGGAACCGGATCGAGGTCTGGCGGATGCGCTCGACCAAGTCGAACAATTCCGCGCCCTCCTGGTCGCGCACCGTGTCGCCCAGGATGCGCCCGAGCAGGCGGATGTCGTCACGCAGCCGCACATCTGCCTCCAGCGCCTGGGCGTCCTCAGGGCGATTAGGGCGATGGTCAGTGGTGTCGGGTGGCACGGTCTGGAGGGACATGGCTCGCTTCCTTGTTCGAGCTCGCTTCGCTGCCCGGCTCAGCCGAGTGTGCAAGTTTTTTGCCGCAGCGCAAGATGAAGTTGGGGGCGGCGCACACTGAAAGGGGCGATCACTCCTTGCGGCTAGGCCGGCACGATCACCTTGCCGATCGGCCAGAGCGCGATCCCCGCAAGCTTCAGATGGGCCCAGGCAAAGGGAATGCCGATGATGGTGACGGCGAAGATCACGGCTGTCAGCACGTGGCCGAGTGCCAGCCACCAGCCGGCCAGCACGAACCAGATAATGTTCCCGATCACCCCGAGCGGGCCGGTGCCGATATCGCCCATACCGGTGACCTCGTCGCGGTTGACCGCGCGCGAGCCGAACGGCAGCAGGGCGTAGACCGCGATGTTGAACGCCGCCCGCGCCCAGGGAAGGCCGATGATGGTAATGGCCATGATGACAGAAGCCACCAGCCAGCCGAATGCCATCCAGGCACCGCCGATGAGAATCCAGATCACGTTGAGCAGAATGGAAACGGGGGCCATTAGATTTAGGAACCTTGGGATGATCCGGGGTCAATGAGCCCTCTTATAGCACGACCTCCGCGGTCATAGTCCATGACGCCGGCTGCGTTCGGCACGCAGCGATGTGCCGACAAATCCGACATCCTCGATCCCGCGCGAAATTTCCCTTGCGCAGAGCCACAGCGTCACCGCGGCGGCACCGATCGCGGCCAGCCCCGAGATCAGAACAGGATTGGGACAGAATATGACGAGAAGATTATCGAGTGGAACGGACCCGGTTGGCCAGCGCGGACTGCAAGAAGATGCCAGAGCCAAACCGCACAGCAGGATGGTGACAGCATTCGCTCCAGCCAGGGCGACCACGACGATCGCAAGACCCTTCTTCATGGAGAGGACGAGATCAACCACCTTCACGACCGCACAGCATGCGATCACGACAACGATGGCCAGGCCCCATCCGGAAATCCCGGCGGCGATGGCCTGACCGCTCCAAGCCCACGCAGCAGCAACACAGGCCAACAGAGTGAGATTGACCTTCACGGCTTCGGGAAATTTGCAACGAAGCGCGTAAGGATTCGCCTTCTCGATGAGGTCCAGCAATGCGCAGGCGATCAATCCGGCCGCAAAGCCGCCGAGATGGACGCCCCAGTCGATCCGCGAATTGCCGAGCGCAAACGCGATGTTCAATCCGATGTTGATGGCGAAGAAGTCGAACCTGACGTCGAGCTTGCCGAGGATCCACAGGCAGAGCAGCGCACCCAAAATGCCCGACGTGGCGCCGGACGCGCCGACGGTCAAATAGGGCGTGGAATGGATGCCATTGCCGATGACGGCGCCGAACACCATCGCGCAGAGATAGATGATGAGGAAATAGGCCGGTCCCACTCGCCGCTCGAGATGTCCGCCCCACAGCACGAGGCACAACATGTTCATGGTGAGGTGGACGAAGTTGACATGCAGGAAGCCATAGGCGAGCAGGCGCCAGTACTCATGCCGCGCGATTGCGCCCGAATACATGCCGCCATAGCGATACAACAACTCTGCCGGCGCCGCCGGACTACCTGCCTGGATGAAGCAGAATCCCGACGCCAGGACGGTCACCGTCATCAGCGCGTAAAGGGCCGCATGAGGAACTTCGAAGAAGCTGGCGCGGTATGAGGGCATCGGCGATCGCAAGCGGTTGGCGTGGGAACGTCAACCTAGCCGAGCCGATTACTGATTGCTACTCCAGCGTGCGCGATCAGGCGGCGCCTACCGCCCCTCGAACTTCGGCTCACGCTTCTCCATGAACGCCTTCATGCCCTCGGCCATGTCCTGTGTCTTGAACAGCGGCAGAAGCTGGAGGTAGACGTGGTGAACGTGATCGGAGAAGTTCTCGTTGAGGCCCATCCGCATCATGCGCTTGGAGGCCTGCACCGCGAGCGGCGCGTTGGCGGCGATTTCACGGGCAATCGCAGTGGCGCGGTTCATCAGCTCGGCATCCGGAACGACCTCGTTGGCGAGGCCCCATTCCAGGCACTCGCGCGCGCTCAGCGTGCGGCCCGTAAAAATCAGCTCGGACGCCTTGGCCCAGCCGAGCATCCGCGGCAGCAGCCACGTGCCGCCGGATTCCGGCACGACGCCGCGCTTGACGAAGGCCGCCGCAAGCTTCGAGGACTCCGCCATGATGCGGATATCGCAGCCGAGCGCGGTGTCCATGCCGTAACCGGCGGCGCCGCCGTTGACGGCGCAGATGGTCGGCTTGTCCATCGCCTGAAGCACGGTCGGCGGCGTGTTGCGCAGATTGATCGTGGTCGGCGAAGACGCGGCACTGAGGCCATTGCCGTCGCGCTCCCGACGCAAATCGAGGCCGGCGCAGAATGCCCGCCCCTTGCCGATGAGGATCACGACCCGGACGTTGCGGTCCTCATTGGCCTCGGTCAGCAGCCGCGCCAGATCGTTCAGCATCGGGCCGGAGATCGTGTTCATGCGCTCCGGCGCATTCAGCGTGATCACCGCGATGTGGTCGGCGACCTCATAGAGGACTTCGTTTGCGGCGTCGGTCATGATCATTCGTTCCTGTGTTCGTAGCCCGGATGGAGCGAAGCGAAATCCGGGGTCTTTCTGACGCGAGCACCGCCCCGGATTGCGCTTCGCTCCATCCGGGCTACAAGGCTTTCAAATCTTCCGCCCCGCCTGCTCCCAATAGGGATCGCGCAGGCGGCGTTTGAAGATCTTTCCGGAGTCTTCGCGCGGCAGGCTCGTGCGAATCTCGATGTGCTTGGGCACCTTGTAGTCGGCGAGCGAGCCCTTGAGCCGGGTGCGGATATCGCCGGCATCGAGCGTGACACCCGGTTGCGGCTCGACCACCGCCATCAGCGCCTCGCCGAACTCGGCATCGGGGATGCCGAACACGGCGCAATCATGCACGCCGGGCACGGCATGCAGCACGGATTCGATCTCGGCCGGATAGATGTTGACGCCGCCTGAGATCACCATGTCGCGCTTGCGGTCGCAGATGAAGACGTAGCCGTCCTCGTCGATATAGCCGACATCGCCGGAGGTGATGAAACCGTCACGGTCGATCTCGGCGCGCTTCTCCGGCTTGTTGTGGTAGGTGAAGTCAGCCATTTCGGCCATGCGGGAATAGATCTCGCCGATTTCGCCCACGGGGAGCACGCTGCCGTCATCGCCGATGAAGCGCAGTTCGGCGCCGGGGGAAATCTTGCCGACGGTGCCGGGCTTTTTGAGCGCATCCTCAGAGGTCGCGAAGGTGACGGCGCTGGATTCAGTCGAGCCGTAGAATTCGTAGATCACCGGCCCCCACCATTCGATCATGGCGCGCTTGACGTCGGCCGGACATGGCGCGGCGGCATGGATGATGTGGCGCAGCGACGAGACATCGTATTTCTTGCGCACCGCCTCAGGCAGCTTCATCAGGCGGATGAACATGGTCGGCACCATGAAGATGGTGTCGATCTTGTACCGTTCGATCAGCTCAAGAAATTCTTCCGCCTCGAACCGCGGCATCAGCACCAGCGCGCCGCCGAGCTTGCCGGCGCGGATGCCGAACGAATTTGGCGCGGAGTGATAGAGCGGACCCGGGCAGGATCGCGCGGGCGCCGGGCTTGAGCCCATAGATCATCGCACGCATGCGCTCGCCGGCCGCCGCCTGTTCCGGCGTCGGCGCATTGCGCCGCACGCCCTTTGGATGGCCGGTCGTGCCTGACGTGTAGATCATGTTCATGGGCTGCGGCACGACCGGGCCGTCATAGGGCTGGTGTTGCGCAAGCCAGGATTCGAAATCGATCGCGAAGTCCGGCGTCTTCAGGTGATCGGGGTCGATCTTGTAGTTGGACAGGATCTCCAGCGGGGTCGGCACGCTGAGCACGGTGACGCCTTTCGGGATGGCATCGCGCAGGGCGTGCAGCATGTCGGCATGCCCGATCAGCACGGACGTGCCGGTATCGCCAAGGATGTAGTTGATCTCCTCCGGCTTGAAGTGCCAGTTGATCGGCACGCCATAGGCCCCGAGCCGCATCGCAGCGTAGGCGGCTTCGAGGAAGGCGATGTCGTTGCGCATCAGCATGCAGACGCAATCGCCCTGCTTGACGCCGATTTTGGCGAGGCCGCTCGCGATGCGATCCGCGCGGTTGGCGACTTCGGCGTGGGTACGGCGGCGCTCGCCGGAGACGATGCCGAGGAATGGGGACGTTTCGCTCATTTGTTGCTTTTCCGATCTTTCGTCGGTTCAAAATTGTAGCCACACCCGCGATCGTCATTCCGGGATGCGCCGAAGGCGCAAGCTACGATGCGCAATTGCGCATCTGAGAATCCATACTCCCGATCGTGGTTATGGATTCCGGGCTCGATGCTACGCATCGTCCCGGAATGACGGGGAGTTACTAATCCACATACCTCGCCGCACGCTTCTCCAGATTGGAGCGCACCGCTTCGCTCTGGTTCGCACGACCGATCAGCTTCTGCTGCTCGATGGACTCGGCGAGCAGCGCCGGGCCGGGATCGACCGAGAGATTGTTGAGCAGGCGCTTTGCGGCGCGGATCGCATCGGGGCTCTTGCCGGCGATCTCGCGCGCGACTTCGAGAGCCGTGGCGCGAGGGTCGTCGCAGATGCGCGTCGCGAGGCCGTAGTTCATCGCCTCCTGTGCGGAGAAGATGCGGCCGGTGTAGGTGAGATCGCGCAGGATGTCGTCGCGCACGAGCGAGGCCAGGATCGGCGTGCCCGCCATGTCGGGCACGAGGCCCCATTTGATCTCCATCACCGACATCCGCGCATCCGGTGAGAGAAAGCGCATGTCGGCACCGAGCGAGAGCTGGAACCCACCGCCGAAAGCGACGCCGTGCACGGCCGCGATCACGGGAACCGGAAGCTGGCGCCAGCCCCACACCGCCTGTTGCGGAAAGTTCGCCTGGCCGTGCGTACGCGCCGTGAGGTCGCGATTTTCGCCACCCGGAATTCCGTTGCCGCCCTTCTCCTTCATGGCGGCAAAACGCCCCATGTCGAGACCGGCGCAGAAGGCGCGGCCTTCGCCCGAGAGCACGACGACACGCACGCCCTTTTCCTTCGAAAGCCGGTCGGTTGCGGCAACAAGGGCCTCGAACATCGCCTGATCGAGCGCATTCATCTTGTCCGCGCGCACTAGGCGCACGTCGGCGACGCCTTCCGAGATCGAGATCGAGACGCGCTCTTCCATGGATGAATTCTCCCCTGTTCTTGTTCAGTGCCGCTTTACAGGAAGCCGGCGGCCGGATTTAGTCAATCGACCAATTAACTGACAATGCCTGCGGAGGAAACAGCCATGTTCAAGGAAAATCTTCTGGCCGGCCGGAACATCCTTGTCACCGGTGGCGGCACCGGGCTCGGCAAGTCGATGGCGGCGCGCTTCCTCCAGCTTGGAGCAGAGGTGCACATCTGCGGCCGGCGCAAGATCGTGTGCGACGAGACCGCGACCGAGCTGATGGCTGAGTATGGTGGCCGCGTCACCAGCCACGGCGTCGACATCCGCAACGCGCTCGCGGTCGAAGAGATGATCGAGACCATCTTTCGTGACGCTCCCCTCACCGATCTCATCAACAACGCGGCCGGCAATTTCATCTCGCGCAGCGAAGAGCTCTCGCCCCGCGGCTTCGATGCCGTCGCCAACATCGTGATGCACGGCACGTTCTATGTGACCCATGCGGTCGGCAAGCGCTGGATCGCCTTGAAGCAGCCCGGCAATGTCGTTTCCATCACCACGACCTGGGTGCGCAACGGCTCGCCTTACGTGGTGCCGTCCGCGATGAGCAAGTCAGCGATCCACGCCATGACGATGTCGCTCGCGACCGAATGGGGCCGCTACGGCATCCGCCTCAACACCATCGCGCCGGGCGAGATCCCGACCGAGGGCATGAGCAAGCGCATCAAGCCCGGCGACGAAGCCGGCGCGCGCACCAAGGCCATGAACCCGATGGGCCGCGTCGGCACCATGGAGGAATTGCAGAACCTCGCGGTGTTCCTGATCTCCGGCGGCTGCGACTGGATCAGCGGCGAGACCATCGCCATGGACGGCGCGCAGGCGCTGGCGATGGGCGGCAATTTCTACCAGCTCCGCGACTGGAGCGACGACGACTGGAAAACCGCGCGCGAGAGCATCATGGCGCAGAACGAGAAGGACCGGGCCAAGCGGGGGTAGCTCGCTCTCTCCCGTATTGTCTTTGCCCGCGGATGACGCCACACTCCGCGACACAAAAACAAGATGCCACGGGAGAGACATGTCCACCACACAGCCATTGGCGAATCTCGCCGACATGGTGCGCGAGCGCGCGACCAGCCGCGGCAATGCCACCGCCTACGAGTTCGAGGGCCGCGTCACCAGCTTTGCCGAGTTCGACGTCAAGACCAACAAGGTCGCCAACGCATTGATCGCGATGGGCGTCAGACGCGGCGACCGCATCGCCTATCTCGGCAAGAACAGTGATCTCTATTTCGAGCTGCTGATGGGCGCGATGAAGGCCGGCGTGGTGATGGCGCCGGTGAACTGGCGCCTCGCCGGGCCCGAGGTCGCCTTCATTGTCGCCGATTGCAAGGCGCCGGTTCTGTTTGTGGGGCCAGAGTTCGTCACCCAGGTCCGCCAGATCAAGGACCAGTTGCCCAGCGTGCGCACTGTCATCACCACCGAAGGCGGCGCGCCGGAATGGCAGGATTTTACAGCCTGGCGCGATGCGCAAAGCGGCGACGACCCGAAGGTGCCGATCGACACGAAGGACATCGCGATCCAGCTCTACACGTCGGGCACGACAGGCAAGCCGAAAGGCGCGATGCTGTCGCATGCGAACTTCCTCAACCTCGTGCAAACCGGCAATGCCGAGGACAAGCCGGAATGGAATCGGTGGTCCACCGACGACGTGTCGCTGGTGGCGATGCCGATTTTCCACATCGGCGGCTCCGGCTGGGGCGTGATGGGACTCTATCACGGCGCCCGCGGCGTGATCGCGCGCGAGTTCGATCCAACCAAGGTTCTGGATTTCTTCGAGCAGTCGGGCATCACAAAGCTGTTCATGGTGCCGGCGGCGATGCAGTTCGTGGTGCGGCAGCCGCGCGCGAGGACGGTCGATTTCTCGCGGCTGAAATACATGCTGTATGGCGCCTCGCCGATTCCGGCGGCGCTGCTGAAGGAATGCATCGAGATCTTCAAATGCGGCTTCGTGCAGATGTACGGCATGACCGAGACGACAGGCACCATCGTCGCGCTGCCGCCGGAGGACCACGTCGAGGGCCTCGAGCGGATGCGCTCGGCCGGCAAGGCGCTGCCGGGCGTCGAGATCGCGATCCTGGATGCGGACGGCAAGCCGCTGCCGCCGCGCGAGGTCGGCGAGATCGCGACGCGCTCAGGCTCCAACATGGCCGGCTATTGGAACCTGCCGGAGGCGACTGCGGCGACCCTGCGCGGCGATGGCTGGCTGCGCACGGGCGACGCCGGCTACATGGACGAGGACGGATACCTCTACATCCACGACCGCATCAAGGACATGATCATCTCCGGCGGCGAGAACATCTACCCCGCCGAGGTCGAGAGCGCGCTGTGCGATCATCCCGATGTCGCGGAAGCCGCCGTGATCGGCGTGCCCGACGACAAATGGGGCGAGGCCGTGAAGGCCGTCGTGGTGATGAAGCCCGGCAAGCAGGCGACCGCCACCGACATCATCAACTTCACCCGCGAACGCATTGCCGGGTTCAAGACGCCGAAGAGCGTGGAGTTTTTGCCGGCCCTGCCGAGGAACCCGTCAGGCAAGATTTTGCGGCGGCAGCTGCGCGAGCCTTATTGGGCGGGGAAGGATAGAAGGGTGAACTGACCGCTTGGTGCGGTACCGTAGGGTGGGCAAAGGCGCGAAGCGCCGTGCCCACCAATCTTCGTTTGCAACAAGAACGGTGGGCACGCTCCGCTTTGCCCACCCTACGGCAGCGATGCTTCGCAGCAACCGCTCAATGTTTCCCCGGCCCCATATACCCGAACAAGAACCCCGCCACCTTGCGCATCTGGATCTCCTCACTCCCCTCCGTGATGCGATAGCGGCGGTGGTGGCGGTAGATGTGCTCGAACGGCTTGTGGCGTGAATAGCCCATGCCGCCGTGGACTTGCATGGCGCGGTCGGCGGATTCGCAGCAGAGGCGGTTTGCCCAGTAGTTGCACATGGAGACGCGGTCGGAGAGCGTGCGCTCGATCTGCTCCTCGGTGAGCTTGTCCATCTCCCACGCCGTCTTGCGGATCAAAAGGCGCAGCATCTCGGCTTGCGTGGCGAGCTCGACGAGTGGGAACTGGATCGCCTGATTCTCGGCCAGCGCCCTGCCAAACGGCTTTCGCTCGCGCGCGTATTTCACACTCTCGTTGATGCAGTAGACGGCAGCACCGAGCGAGCTTGCCGCCTGGCGGATGCGGTTCTGGTGCACGAAGCACTGCGCCAGCGACAGGCCGCGGCCGACTTCGCCGAACAACGCATCCTCCGGCACGAACACGTCCGTAAAGCTGACGCGGGGATGGTCGGTTGGCATGTTGAAGGTCCACATGTATTCCTCGACCTTCACGCCATGGCTCTTGGCCGGAACCAGGAAGCAGGTGATGCCGCGGGCATCTCCGTCATTGCCCGAGGTGCGCGCGAACAGCGCGCAATGCGTGGCGACGTGCATGCCGGTCGTCCACATCTTCTCGCCGTTGATGATCCAGCCCTTGACGTTGTCGCGGGTCGCGGGCACCGCGCGCGTCTCCATGTGGGTGGCGTCCGAGCCGTGATGCGGCTCCGTCAATCCAAAGGTGATGCGGTACTTGCCCTTGATCGAGCCGTCGATCATCGCCTTCTGGTCGTCGCGGCCATAGCGATCGAGCATGGTGACAACAGGGAAATTGCCGACGATGGAGTGCTCGTTCTGGAGATCGTTGTGCAGGCCGAGACCCTTGGCGGCAAAGTGCTCGCGGATCACGGCCATCCAGAGGTTGGAGCCGTCCTTGCCGCCATATTGCTTCGGCACCGGAAAGCGCAGATGGCCGGCGGCGTCCGCCAGATCCTTGGCCTTGCGCAGCAGCGCTTCCCATTCATGGCGCGGCAGGCCGCCATTGTCGAAATCGGTGCGCGCCCATTCGCGGCGATGGTCGAAGAAGCGGATGTTGTCGTCGGCTTGTTCGAGCGGCTTGATCTCGCGTTCGATGAAGCGATCGAGCTCTCCGAGATAGGCGACGAGATCGGCAGGCAATGAGAAATCCACGGCTCTCTCCCGGATTGATTTTGTTGTTTTGCGTTAAGGCGCTACCGCGCTTTTTGCTTCGCACGATTAAGGTGAGAAGTGCGCGCGCAAGTCAAGCAAGGCAAGGCGTGTGACGGGCGCAAGGCGCGCCCGCGCAATTCGATGGTGTCGCGGCGCCGACGCGCGCTAGTATGTCCGCAATATTCCTTCACGAGAAAATGCGGGAGCGCGCGATGGATCTGAAATTCTCAAAAGTGGAACGCAAGGGGCCAATCACGATCATCACGCTGTCGCGGCCCGAGGTCTACAACGCGCTGCACATCGATGCGCATTTCGAGCTCAACAAGGTGTTCGACGACTTCTCCGCCGACCCCGAGCAGTGGGTCGCGGTCGTCACCGGCGCCGGCGACAAGGCGTTCTGCGCCGGCAACGATCTGAAATGGCAGGCGGCGGGCGGCAAGCGCGGCTGGGACAAGGGCGGCTTTGCCGGCCTCACCTCGCGATTCGACTGCGACAAGCCGATCATCGCCGCGGTCAACGGCGTCGCCATGGGCGGCGGCTTCGAGATCGCGCTCGCCTGCGACCTGATCATCGCGTCCGAGAACGCGACCTTCGCCCTGCCCGAGCCACGCGTCGGCCTCGCCGCACTCGCCGGCGGCCTCCATCGCCTGCCGCGCCAGATCGGGCTGAAGCGCGCCATGGGCATGATCCTCACCGCGCGCCATGTCAGCGCCAAGGAGGGCCACGAACTCGGCTTCGTCAACGAGGTGGTGCCGCAGGGCGAGGCGCTGTCGGGCGCGCTGCGCTGGGCGGAGATGATCACCAAGAACTCGCCGATGTCGATCCGGGCATCGAAGCAGACCATCCAGAAGGGCCTCGCCGTGTCACTGGAACAGGCGATCGAGGAGCAGCGCGAATATCCGGCGGTGAAGGCGATGGTGGCCTCGCAGGATTATATCGAGGGCCCAAAGGCATTCTCGGAGAAGCGGCCACCGAAATGGGTGGGGAAGTAGAGCGCCGCTCTCCTCGTCACGACGACGGATGCCCCAACACCACAGGTGTCATGCCCCGGCTTGACCGGGGCATCCAGTACGCCGCGGCTTCAACGTATCTCACTGCCGTCTCTGGAATACTGGATCGCCCGCCCCTGTGCGCAATTGCGCACTAGGCGGGCGATGACAGCGGAGAATATGGCACCGTCTACCCGCCTATCGCCCCAGCTCCCGCTTGTATGACGCGTAATTCGGCTGGTCCACCGCGAGCTTGTCCATCGTGGTCGCCCACAGATGCTCGGCGAGCCCCGGCGTTGCGAGGTCGATCTCGCCCGTGGCGATGCGCTCGGCGAGCGCGCGGTTGAGATCGGTGACCGAGCCATCCATGCCCATCAGCGCGCGCAAACGCTCGACTTCCTTCGCGTCGCTCCCCTCCTCCTGCGTCAGCTGCCGCGTGACGAGGTCGAGGATGTTGACGGCGACGCGCAGCTTGAAGGCCTGGTGGCCCGAGATCAGCGGCGTGATGTCGTTGCGGAGGAAATCGGCGACCGCCTTGGTCAGCTCGGTCGGTGTTGGTTCGTCCTGCATGTGTCAGCTCCCGCGCGGCGCCAGCAGCCGCAACAGATCGATCTCGGTCTCGCTGGCGCGGCGGCCGATCATGGCGCGTTCCATCGAATGGTCAGGCCCCTCGCGAAACCGCTGCATCATGCCGCCGCACATGATGCCCCAGCGCAGCGTGCCCATCACTTCCCAGAATTTTACGCGCACGGGATCGACTTTTCGGCCTGCCGCTTCGTAGCCGGCAAACAACTCCTCGCGTGTGCCAAAACCGCCGACCGGCTTGTCGATCTCACCAAAACGCCAGGAATTGACGCAGACCCAGCCGAGATCCTCCATGGGATCGCCGAGATGGGCGAGCTCCCAGTCGAGCACGGCACGGACACCGTCGGCGCCGATGATCAGATTGCCGTTGCGGAAATCGCCGTGCACCAGCGTCATCTCGGCCGAGGGACCGGGATCATGGTCGCGCAGCCAGCGCAGCGCCAGCTCGAACACGGGCTTGGGCCAGTTCAGGCTGCGATAGTCGCGCTCGAACTCGCCGATCTCCTGAGTCGCGGACCGGCTGCGCAGCTCGGGCAGCTTGTCCTGCGGCAGTTTGTGCAGGCCGGCGAGCACGCCACCGATCTGCCGCGCGAGACGCGGCCGCGCCGCCGCGTACTCATCATCGCGAAGAATCTTGCGGGCGATGGTCTCGCCCTCGACCCGCTGCATGATGAAGCCGGTGCCGAGATTTTCGTCCGGCGTCAGCACATGCATGACGCGCGGCGACGGCACGCCTGCCTCGAAAGCGAGCTGCATCAACTGCGCTTCAGCGGCGAGACCCGCCGCGCGCGTCGGCGCGGCGCCATAGCCCTTCGGCGAGCGTCGCAGGATCGCGCCGATCAGCCCATCGGGATGCTCGATGTCGAAGCGCCAGGTTTCCTGGCTGGCGCCGCCGGACAGTTTTGCTGCGCCGGTGACGCCGGTCGCCCCTTCGCACCAGCGCGCGACGCTGCGGGAGAGCTCGGCCTCGATCATTTGCCTTTGAACTGCGCCGGGCGCTTCTCCAGGAACGCGCCAACGCCTTCACGGAAATCGTCCGTGTCGCCGGCACGCAGCTGGCACTGGAATTCGAGATTGAGCTGATCCTCGAACGAATTTTCGGGGCTGTCCCAGTAGAGCTTGCGGATCAGCGACAGCGCGACGGTCGGGCCGCTGGCAAGGTCGCGCGCAAGCTTCATCGCCTCCTCCATCAGCACGCCGTCGTCATAGACGCGGTTGACGAGGCCCCATTCCAGCGCCTTCTCGGCCGGCAGCCGCTCACCCATCAGCGACAATTCGACCGAGCGCGCCCGGCCGATCAGGCGCGGCAGCAGCCAGGTCGAGCCGCAATCCGGCACCAGGCCGATGCGACGAAACGCTTGAAGAAAATAAGAGGACCGCGCGCACAAAATCATGTCGCCGAGCAGTGCGAAGCTCATGCCGGCGCCGGCCGCCGGGCCGTTGACCGCGGTCACGATCGGGCAATGCAGATTGCGGATGCGCCGCAAGAAGGGATGAAAGCCGGTCTCGAGCGTCAGGCCGGCCTTGGTTTTCTTCGACTGGTTGTTGCGCCCCTGCAGATTCGCACCGGTGCAGAACGCCCGCCCCGCGCCGGTCAGCACCACGCAGCGGACCTCGCCCTTCTTCTCCTCGATCGCGTCGAGGGCATCGGAGAGGCCACCCAGCATGTCCATGGAGACCGCGTTCATCACCTCCTGATGGTCGAGCCGGAGGATCGCGACCGAACCATCGAAATCGAGCGTGACGTGTTTGAACTGCATGGTTTCCTCGTCAGTTGGTACTAGCGATGTTTCGCAGACCGGAATTAGTTTTGCCGGGGCGCATATTTGATTTTTGTCGCGGCCTTGTCCATGGTGGTCCGAACATACCTTGTCGTCGTATCGCACAATCTTGCGCGCACAGGCTGGTGCGCGCCCGTGCCAAAAACAGGAAACGCGCCATGAACCTTTTCGACCTCACCGGCCGCGTCGCCGTGATCACCGGCGGAAATGGCGGTATCGGGCTCGGCATCGCGCAGGCGCTCGCCGGCCAGGGCTGCAACGTCTCGATCTGGGGCCGCAATCCTGACAAGAACAAGGCTGCTGCCGCGAGCATGACGGGCCTCTCCGGCAAGGTCGACACCCGCGTCTGCGACGTCACCGATCCGGCTTCGGTCAATGCCGCGATGAAGGCGACGCTCGACATTTTCGGCCGGGTCGACGGCTGCTTTGCCAATGCCGGAATCGGCGGCGGCGGCCGGCGTTCCTTCATCGAGCGCACCGAGGAAGAATGGCGCACGATGTTTGCGACCAATCTCGACGGCGTGTTCCACGCGTTCCAGGCCGCCGCAAAACACATGACCGAACGCGCCAATGCCGGCGATCCCTTCGGCCGGCTGGTCGCGACATCGAGCCTCGCCTCGATCTTCGGCACGGCGCGCAACGAGCATTATGCCGCGACCAAGGCCGCGATCAACGCGCTGGTGCGCGCGCTCGGCGTCGAGCTGGCGCGTCACGGCGTCACCGCGAACGCGATCCTGCCCGGCTGGATCAAGAGCGACATGACCGCGGGCATCATGGCCAACGAGAAGTTCGTCGCCAATGTGATGCCGCGCATTCCGATGCGGCGCTTCGGCGAGGCCAGCGATTTCGGCGGCATCGCGGTGTATCTGATGAGCAAGGCGTCGTCGTATCACACCGCGGATACGTTCGTGATCGACGGCGGCTATACGGCGTTTTGAATCTCGTAGCCCGGATGGAGCGAAGCGTAATCCGGGATTTTCAAAAACAAGCAAGACCCGGATTTCGCTGCGCTCCATCCGGGCTACAAACTCTGAGGGGAATGGGCAAATGTTCTCACACATCATGATCGGCACCAACGATCTCGACAAGGCCAAGGCTTTTTACGACCAGCTGCTCGGCACGCTCGAGGTGCGCCCGGCCAGGGTCGACGGCCATCGCATCTTCTACATCACCAAGACCGGCGTGTTCTCGGTGACGAAGCCGATCAACGGCGAGGCCGCCACGTGTGCGAATGGCAGCACCATCGGCTTTGCCGCCAACTCGCCTGAGCAGGTCGACAAGTGGCACGCAGCCGGTGTCGCCGCCGGCGGAACGCCGATCGAGAATCCGCCCGGCATCCGGGAGGGCGCAGGGAACAAGCTCTACATCGCTTATTTGCGCGACCTCGATGGCAACAAGATCTGCGCGATGCATCGGCTGCCGAACTGATTGCTCCAGGACGGTGTCATTCCCCGCCTTGTGCGCAATTGCGCACTGGAGCGGGGAATCCAGTACGCCGCGGCTTCTCCGTAAATCGCTGACGTCACGGAGTACTGGATCGTCCGGTCAAGCCGGGCGATGACAACAGTGAGTGCGGCCCGCACCTGCCTCCTCACCCCGTTCAAACAACATTTCAAACACGCTCGCGATATTCCATCGCATGGCATGGGTCGCCTGAAAAAATGTGCGCTCGCGCTTTGGCCGCGCTGCGACTATTCTGCGGCCCAACGCGATCTCAGTGACCCCGGGAGGAACAATGACAAAGCACGCCTACATACCCCGCACCACCAACTACACTCTCAATCCCGGCGACGAGCTCAACGATCTGCGCATGTCGGACCAGGTCCGGCCGCTCTACGATCACGTCAGGAAATTCATCCGCGACACCGTCGAGCCGATGTCGATCGAATTCGCCAAGGCCGGCGAAGGCAAGCAGGATCGCTGGAGCTTCACCCCGAAGCAGCTCGAGGTGCTCGAGGTCGCCAAGAACAAGGCCAAGAAGGAAGGCCTGTGGAACTTCTTCCTGCCCGACGACGAGACCGGCCAGGGCCTGAAGAATCTCGACTACGCCTATATCGCCTCCGAACTGGGCAAGAGTCCGCTGGCCTCCGAGACGATGAACTGCTCGGCGCCGGACACGGGCAACATGGAAGTGTTGGAGCGCGTCGGCACCAAGGAGCAGAAGGAGAAGTGGCTGAAGCCGCTGATGGACGGCGAGATCCGCTCGGCCTATGTCATGACCGAGCCGAACGTCGCCTCCTCCGACGCCAAGAACATTTCGACGACCGCAAAGCTCGTCGGCGACGAATGGGTCATCAACGGCGAGAAATATTACATCTCCGGCGTCGGCGATCCCCGCTGCAAGATCCTCATCGTGATGGTGAAGACCAATCCGGATGCGGCGCCGAGCAAGCAGCAGTCGCAGATCCTGGTGCCGCGCGATACGCCCGGCGTCGAGGTGCTCGGGCCCATGTACGTATTCGGCCAGGACCACGCCCCGCGCGGCCACATGCACATGCGCTTCAACAACGTCCGCGTGCCCAAGGAGAACATGCTGCTCGGCGAAGGCCGCGGCTTCGAGATCTCGCAGCTCCGCCTCGGCCCGGGCCGCATCCATCACTGCATGCGCACCATCGGCAAGGCCGAGAAGGCGCTTGATCTGATGGTGCAGCGTGGCCTCACCCGTGAGGCCTTCGGCAAGAAGATTGCCCATCTCGGCGGCAACATGCAGATCATCGCGCAGGCGCGCTGCGAGATCGAGGCGATGCGGCTGATGGTGCTGAAGGCCGCCAAGGCCATGGACGTGCTCGGCAACAAGGAGGCCCGCGTCTGGGTCTCCATGGTCAAGGCCATGGTGCCGGAGCGCGCCTGCAAGATCATCGACCAGTCGATCCAGATGCACGGTGCCACCGGCATCTCGCACTGGACCCCGCTTGCCGAGATGTACCAGGACGTGCGCCATCTGCGCTTCGCCGACGGTCCGGACGAGGTGCACTGGATGGTGGTGGGACGCCACGAGCTGAGCATGGCGTAAAAGTCTCTCCTCCCCCTCTCCCCGTTCTTACGGGGAGAGGGTTGGGGTGAGGGGCCTCTCTCTACACGTGAGATCATCGAGGGACCTGTACCCCCTCACCCGAATTCGATCTGCGATCGAATTCGACCTCTCCCCGCATCCGCCTTCGCTAAAGCTTCGGCGGACATGAGCGGGGCGACAACTCACGGAGCCACCATGGAATACGCCGCCAGCGACCTGACGCCACGCGAGCGCTACAAGGTGCTGACGTCCTTCATCCTGCCACGGCCGATCGCGTGGGTGACCTCGGTCGGGCCGACCGGAATCGTCAACGCCGCGCCGTTCAGCTTCTTCAACGCCTTCTGCGAAGATCCGCCGCTGTGCATGTTCGCGGCGAACCGCAAGCCCAACGGCCAGGACAAGGACACGTTCCTCAACATCCAGCGCACTGGCGAGTTCGTGGTCAACCTCGCCGACGAGCCGCTGGCGAAGGCCATGCACGAGAGCAGCGGCGACTTTCCCCCTGAAGTGGGCGAGCCTGACTATCTCGGGCTGAAGCTCGCACCGTCGGCGAAGATCGCCGTGCCGCGGCTCGCCGACACGCCCTGGGCGATGGAGTGCAAGCTCTGGAAGATGATCGACGTCAACGACGATCGCCGGCTGATCATGGGCGAAGGCATCCACTTCCATATCCGCGACGAACTGTGGGACGACAACGCGATGCGGGTGCACATGGACCGCTATCACCCGATCGGCCGCATGTTCGCCGATCGCTACTGCCGCACGGATGATCGAGTGGTGTTTCCGGCGGCGGAAGGGGCGAAGGGGAAGTAGGCCGCGCCATCGCGCTCCCTCGCCCCGTTCTTACGGGGAGAGGGCTGGGGTGAGGGGCTGCCTCCGAGAAAACAGTGTGAGTTGGACTCGCGGAGAGTCCCCCTCACCCGAATTCGATCTTCGATCGAATTCGACCTCTCCCCGCAAGTGGGGCGAGGTGAAGCGAGCACCACCTACGTCGCGGCCGGCTCGCCGATCTTGTCCTGGGTCTTGGTGTCGAAATCGCCGGCGTCGTGCCGCTCGTGGAGCTGGCTGGCGGGATCGCCGGAGACGCGGTTGACCATGCGGCCGCGCTTGACGGCCGGACGCTTGGCGATCTGATCGGTCCAGCGCTGCACGTGCTTGTAGTCCTGCACCGACAGGAATTCGCCGGCGCCATAGACCAGCCCCTTGGCGAGCGCGCCGTACCAGGGCCACACCGCGATGTCGGCGATGGTGTAATCATTGCCCGCGAGGTACTCGTTGTCGGCAAGGCGCCGGTCGAGCACGTCGAGCTGGCGCTTGACCTCCATCGCAAAGCGGTCGATGGCGTATTCGATCTTGGTCGGCGCGTAGGCGTAGAAGTGACCAAAACCGCCGCCGAGATAGGGCGCGCTGCCCATCTGCCAGAACAGCCAGGACATCGCCTCGGTGCGGCTCTTGATGTCCTTTGGCAGGAAGGCGCCGAACTTCTCGGCGAGATAGACCAGGATCGAGCCGGATTCGAACACCCGGATCGGCTCCGGACCGGAGCGGTCCACCAGCGCGGGAATTTTCGAATTCGGGTTGATGTCGACAAAGCCGCTGCCGAACTGGTCGCCATTGCCGATCCTGATCAGCCAGGCATCGTATTCCGCGCCCTTGTGGCCGAGCGCCAGCAGTTCCTCCAGCATCACCGTGACCTTCACGCCATTCGGCGTCGCCAGCGAATAGAGCTGGAAGGGATGCTTGCCGACCGGCAGCTCCTTGTCGTGGGTCGCGCCGGCAATGGGGCGGTTGATGCTGGCGAACTGCCCGCCGTTCTCCTTGTTCCAGGTCCAGACTTTGGGCGGCACGTAGGCGGGGGCGTCGGTCATGCGGGGGCTCCGGCGAAAAAGATGCGCCTGCATTAATTAGCCCGCGAATGGCCGATGGCAAGGGCGCAGAAATGCATTGCCGGGCAGGGCAACTCTACGTTTCGTCATGGCAGGCCACTTCCCCGCCCTCGTTCCGCGCCCGCCGCTCCGCGCCCCCCGGGAATAACGATCGGAAAGAGCCAGGTTCAGGACGCGGCTGCCGTCAGCCCCTGCTCGGCCCGCCCCAGCAAAAACCCCTCATATCCCTTCGCCGCGACCTCGTCGCAGATCCGGCGGTAGACACCGACGCCGCCGATATAGGGCATGAAGATGCGCGGCTTGCCTGGAATGTTGGCGCCCATGTACCAGGAATTGGCCTGCGGATAGAGCGTGCCGCGGGCGACCTCGTTGACATGGGCGACCCACTTGTCCTCGGCCTCCCCGCTTGCCTCCATGGTGGCAACACCCTGCCTGCGCATGTGGACGAGGCAATCGGTGATCCAATCGACATGCTGCTCGATCGAGACGATCATGTTCGAGAGCACCGACGGACTGCCGGGGCCGGTGATGATGAAGAGGTTCGGAAAGCCCGCGCTCATCAGCCCGAGATAGGTCTTTGGGCCTTCCGCCCATTTCTCGTTCAGCGTCCGTCCGCCCGGGCCACTGATGTCGATCTTCGCGACCGAGCCGGTCATGGCATCGAACCCCGTCGCCATCACCAGCGCGTCGACCTCGTGGTCCTTGCCTGCGACACGCACGGCATTCGCGGTGATCTCCTCGATCGGATTGGTCTTGATATCGACCAGCGAGACGTTCGGCCGGTTGAAGGTCGCGAAATAATCCGTATCGATGCAGATGCGCTTGGTGCCGATCGGATGGCTGTTGGGCTGGAGCAGCTTCGCGGTTTCGGGGTCCTTCACGATCTCGGCGATCTTGCTGCGCACGAAGTTCGCCGCGGTATCGTTCGCGGACGGCTCGAGGCCGAGATTGTTGTAGACATACATGAAGGTGAGCCCGCCGCGCTCCCAGCGCGCCGAATATTTGCCATTCCTGGTCTCATCGCTGTCGTCGAGCGCGCCGCGATCGGGTTGCTCGGCGAAAATGCCGTTGCGCGCGACTTCGCGGGCGAAGCGGCGGATCTCCGGATAGGTCTTGCGGACGTTACTGCGTTCTTCGTCGGTCAGCGCGGCGTTGCGCGCGGGAATCGAAAAATTCGCCGTGCGCTGAAACACGGTGAGATGTCTTGCTTGTTCGGCGATGACGGGCGTCGATTGGATGCCAGACGATCCCGTCCCGATCAAGCCGACGCGCAAGCCCGTGAAGTCGACGTCTTCATGCGGCCAGCTGCCAGTGTGGTAGACCGGTCCCTTGAAGCTCTCAAGGCCCTTGATGTCGGGCTTGCGCGCGTTCGAGAGGCAGCCGGTCGCGAGCACGATGAACTGCGCCTCAACCGTCTTGCCGTCGGACGTCGTCACCGACCAGCACTTCGCCCGCGCGTCGAACGCCGCGCGCTCGACGCGGGTGTCGAACTGGATGTCGCGGCGAAGATCAAAACGGTCGGCAACGTGGTTGGCGTAGTTCAGGATCTCCGGCTGCGGCGCGTAGCGCTCGCTCCAGTCCCACTCCTGCTGAAGCTCTTCCGAGAACGAGTAGGAATACTGCATGCTCTCGACATCGCAGCGCGCGCCGGGATAGCGATTCCAGTACCAGGTGCCGCCGACGCCACCGCCCTGCTCATAGACGCGCGCCGAGAAGCCAAGACCGCGCAGGCGGTGCAGCATGTACATGCCGGCAAAGCCCGCGCCGACGACGACCACGTCGTAAGCTTTCACGGTTCGAGCCGGACTCGCTTGCGCTTGCGACATCGGTTGGCGCTCCCTCGCTGTTTTCTCTTTGTTTGCGCCAGCATTCTCACAGACTCACAAAAGCGCAAGAGACAAATCGGCGGGCTCTGGCCTGTTTATTTTGTGCAGCGGAATGGCTCATCCGCCGCGTGGCGTCTGCACGCAAGATGCGCGGCCAAATCCGGATTGGCATCGTTGACGACGATGGGCTAGCTTCGAAGCGCCTTCGCTCAAGCAAAGCAACAACAGCAACGCGACGGCTGCCGGGAGAGAGCCATGAAATCGCCGATCTGCGACATGCTGGGCATCGAGTTCCCGCTGCTCGCCTTCAGCCATTGCCGCGACGTCGTTGCCGCCGTCAGCCGTGCCGGCGGCTTTGGCGTGTTGGGTGCCACCGTGCACACGCCCGACACGCTCGAACGCGAGCTGAAATGGATCGACGAGCATGTCGACGGCAAGCCCTACGGCATCGACGTCCTGATCCCCGAAAACATCTCGACCGCGGGCGAGAAGGACGTCACCTGGAAGAGCCTGGAGGCGCGCGTACCGCAGGAGCACCGCGCCTACACGCGCGACCTCCTGATGAAGTACGATATCGAGTTGACGACAAGTGATGTGGCCGACAATCAGCCGCAACCGTTCGACGCGAAGACCGCACTTCAGCTGCTCGAGGTCTCCTTCAACCATCCGATCCGATTGATCGCCAACGCGCTGGGCGTGCCGCCGAAGGCGATGATCGAGATGGGCAGGAAGCACGGCGTGCCGGTTGCCGCCCTCGTCGGCGCCAAGGAGCATGCGTTGCGGCAGGTTGCGGCCGGCGTCGACATTCTCGTGGTGCAGGGCACCGAGGCCGGCGGCCATTGCGGCGAGGTCTCCACCCTGGTGCTGGTGCCGGAGGTGATCAAGGCGATCAAGAACATCCGCGACGTGCCGGTGCTCGCGGCCGGCGGCATCATGACGGGACGGCAGATGGCCGCCTGCATGGCGATGGGCGCGGCCGGCGCCTGGACCGGTTCGGTGTGGCTCGCCACCGTCGAGGCCGAGACCACGGAGATCTTCCGCGAGAAGATGATCGCGGCATCCTCGCGCGACGCGATCCGTTCGAAGGGGCGCACCGGCAAGCCGGCACGCCAGCTCCGCTCGGTCTGGACCGATGCCTGGGACCGCGCGCCGGAAAGCCCAGGCGCGCTGCCGATGCCGCTGCAAAGCGTCATCAGCCGCGACGCCTTCAACGCGATCGACCGCGCGGCGGCGAGCGGCAACGCCAAAGCGCGCGACCTCGTCAGCTATTTCGTCGGCCAGGGCGTCGGCCTGATCGACAGCGTGAAGTCGGCGGGCGCGGTGGTGCAGGAGTTCAAGGAAGAATTTGCCGAGGCCGTCGAGCACATGAATGCGCTGGTGGCGGAGTAGCATCCACATCGTCATTGCGAGCGAAGCGAAGCAATCCAGACTGCCTCCGCTGATGCATTTCTGGATTGCTTCGTCGCTACAACGCAAAATTGCTTCGCAATTTTGTCGCGAGCTCCTCGCAATGACGAAGCAACTAACATCGTGAATCGAGATTATGACTGACAAGACCAATATCCCGGAAGACCTCATCCCCGTCATCGTCGGCGTCGGCGAGATCATCGACCGACCCAAGGAGATTACCGACGGCCTCGAGCCGTTGGATCTGCTCGAACAGGCGCTACGGCGGGCCGAGCAGGACGCCGGCGCAAAACTGCTTGGCGAGGTGCAGTCGCTCGACGTCGTCAACTTCCTGAGCTGGCGCTATCGCGATCCGGAAAAGCTTTTGGCGCAGCGGCTCGGCATTGCGCCGGCGCATTGCTATTACGGCCCGGTCGGCGGCGAGAGCCCGATCCGCTACATCCACGAGGCGGCAAAACGCATCGCGCGTGGCGAGTGCACGGTGGCGGCAGTCTGCGGTGCGGAGGCGCAGTCGACCGCGACCAAGGCTGAGCGCGCCGGGATCAAGCTACCCTGGACGCCGTTCGCCCATGACGTCGAGGAGCCCAAGCGTGGTGCGGCATTCCAGAAGCCGCTCGCGGTGAAGCTCGGCGTGTTCCGTCCCGTCACGGTTTATCCATTCTATGAGTCCGCCTCCTCCGCCCATTGGGGCCAGACGCCGCGCGAAGCCATGGCAGAGTCCGGCACGCTGTGGTCGCGCTACTCCGAAGCCGCCGCCGAAAATCCCAACGCCTGGCTGAAGCGGCGCTATGCGCCGGACGAGATCACGACGCCGTCGGCGGACAACCGCCTGATCGCCTGGCCCTACAACAAGCTCATGGTCGCCAACCCCAGCGTCAACATGGGCGGCGCGCTGCTGCTCACCAGCCTCGCCAGGGCGCGCGCGGCCGGCATCGCCGAGGACAAGCTGGTCTATCCGCTCGGTGGCGCCTCGGCCGAAGAGCCGCGGGATTACCTCCTGCGCGATCAGTTCCATGAAAGCCATCCACAGAATGCGGTGCTGAAGGCGGCGATGGACCTCGCCGGCGGCGACGGATTCGACGCGATCGAGCTCTATAGCTGCTTCCCTTGCGTGCCCAAGATGGCGCGGCGGACGCTTGGCCTCGGGGCCGACGTGCAGCCGACCGTGACCGGTGGTCTCACCTTCTTCGGCGCGCCGCTCAACACCTACATGACGCATGCGGCCTGCGCGATGGTGCGGCGTGTGCGCGATGGTGCCAAGCTCGGGCTGCTCTACGGCCAGGGCGGCTTCGTCACCAAGCACCACGCATTGGTGGTGTCGAAGACGCCACGTGCGGCGCTGGCGCAGGAGACCAGCGTGCAAGCCGAGGCCGACCGCAACAAGCGCGCGGTGCCCGAGTTCGTCACGGAGGTTTCAGGCAGGGGCAAGGTCGAGAGCTTTACGATGCTCTATGGCCGCGGCGGCGATGTCGAACACGGTGTGGTGATGCTGCGGACGGCGGACGAGCGGCGCACACTCGCGCGCATTCCGGCGAGCGACGCGGCGACGCTGGCGCATCTGCTCAATATGGATCGCACGCCGGTAGGCTCGCTCGGCGAGATCGCGATGGCCGCGGATGACGTGCCGGAGTGGCGGGTGGCGTAGCTTTCGTAGGGTGGGCAAAGGCGCTCTTGCGCCGTGCCCACCATTCTTCCTCCAATCACATGAAGACGGTGGGCACGCTTCGCTTTGCCCACCCTACGAGATCAACCTAGCCCTTCGGCGCCTGCTTCTCCGACGCCGTCGCCGGCTTGCCCTTGGCACCGGCACCGCCGGCGACGCGAACCTGGTCGCCGTCGGAAATACCATCCGGCGGGGCAGTGATCACGCGGTCGTCGGGTGCGATGCCCGAGGCGAGTTCAATCTCCTTGCCGAGATCGCGTGCGATGGTCACGGTCTTGAACTGCACCTTGTCGTCGGGACCGACGGTCGCAACACGCAGACCGCTGCCGTTGAAGATCAGGGCACTGGCGGGAATGCTCAGCGGCGCGGTGTCGCGCTGAAGGTTGAGCTTCACGCTGGCATAGCCGCCGGGCATCAACTCGCCGTTGGAATTGTCGAGCCGAAGCTGCATGCGGGTGGTTCCTGAGGCGACGTCGACGGCCTGCGAGGACGCCTCGACCGTCGCCTGGAATGTCCGGTTCGGGTATTCCGGCATGACCATGGTGGCCTTGGCGCCGATCTTGATCGCAGGCACGTAGTTCTGGGGAACGTTGACGTAAACGCGCAGCTTGGTGATGTCGGAGACCACGAACATCGCCGGGCCGGAGCCGCCGCCGGCATTGATCAACGCGCCGACGTCGGTATCGCGCGCCGTGACCACGCCATCGAACGGCACCGTGATCTTCTTGTAGCCGGCCAGCGCTTCAAGCCGTTCGACATTTGCCTGGCCTGAGTGGACGGCCGCGTTCTTGTTGGAGAGATCGGCGGTGCGCTCGTCGATCTCCTGCGCGGAGACGAAGTTGGAGGCGACCAGCGTCTTGCGCCGGTTGAGCGTTGCTTCCGAGAGCCTGGCACTGGCCTGCTGGCTGGCGAGGTCGGCGCGGGCCTGAAGCAGTTGCTGGTCGAGGTCGGGCGCCTCGATCTCGGCGATCACCTGCCCCGCCTTGACGCGCGCGCCCATGTCGACGCTCCAGCTCTTCAGATAGCCGGAGACGCGTGCGAAGATAGGCGCGCGGTAATAGGCTTCGAGCCGACCCGGCAGGTCGATGGTGCCGTTGAGGGATTTTGCGTTCGGCAGGGTCACCGCAACGCTGGGAACGGCCTGATCGTCGGTCCATTCCTTCAGCTTGGAGCCCTGCTCCTCGCGGGCACGAATGCCGGTACCCACGACGAGGCCTGCCGCAATCAGCGCCACCACGCCGAAGATGCCCAGTTTCCGGTGCGACACCGGGGAGCGGGGTTCAGTGGGCGACATGCGGAGTCTCCAATGGGGCGGCGGCTTTGGCGCCCTGTTTCTTGTGTACCATACTGAACACCACGGGAACAAACATCAGCGTGGCGAAAGTTGCAAAGATCAGGCCGCCGATCACGGCGCGGCCAAGCGGCGCATTCTGCTCGCCGCCCTCCCCGAGCCCCAAAGCCATCGGCGCCATGCCGATGATCATGGCGAGCGCGGTCATCAGCACCGGGCGGAACCGGACGAAGCCGGCCTCGAGTGCAGCGGCGATGGGGTCACCGAGCTCCTCGTAGCGCTCGCGGGCGAAGGAGATCACCAGCACGCTGTTGGCGGTGGCAACGCCCATGCACATGATCGCGCCGGTCAGGGCCGGCACCGACAGCGTCGTCTCGGTCATGAACAGCATCCAGACGATGCCGGCGAGCGCGGCCGGCAGCGCCGTGATGATCACGAACGGATCGGACCAGGACTGGAAGTTCACGACGATCAGGAAGTAGATCAGCACGACGGCACCGAGCAGGCCGAACAGAAGACCGGTGAAGGCGCTGTTCATGGTCTGCACCTGGCCGAGCAGCACCACGGAGGAGCCCTTCGGCACGTCCTTGGCGGTGTCGGCGATCACCTGGCGGATGTCGGCGGCGACCGCGCCGAGATCGCGACCCGAGGTCGTGGCAAAGATCTGCACCAGCGACTGGATGTCGTATTGCGACACCACCGCGCTCGAGGTCGAGCGCTTGATGTCGGCGATGCCGCCGAGGATCGGCGATTGCGAATTGCCGGTGGCCGTGATCGGCAGCGTCTGGAGCGCGCTGAGCGAGTCGATCTGGTATTGCGGCGTCTGCATCACGATCGAGTAGGACACGCCGTTGTCCGGATTCAGGTAGTAGGTCGGCGCTACCTGCGAGGAGCCGGCGAGATTGACCACGAGGCTGTTGGTGACGTCGCGCTCGGTCAGGCCGACATATTGCGCGCGGGTGCGGTCGACGTCGATGTTGAAGGTGGGATTGTTCGGCGACTGCTGGATACGCGCATCGGCAACGCCGGGAATCTTGCGAACCTTCGCCAGCAGGTTGTTGGCGTAGGCAAAGTTGGCGTTGATGTTGGCGCCGCGGATCTGCAGGTCGATCGGCGCCGGCGCGCCGAAGTTCAGGATCTGGCTGACGATGTCGGCGGGGAGGAACGCGAAGCTGACGCCGGGGAACAGGCGCGGCAGCTGCTCGCGCAGCACGCGCACGTGCTCTTCCGTCGGCTTGTGGCCCTCTTTCAGCTTGATCTGGATGTCGCCGTCCTGCGGGCCGATCACGCCCGTGTTGTTGTAGGTCATGTTGATGCCGGAGATCGGCATGCCGATGTTGTCGGTCAGCGTCTCGATTTCGCCGGGGATCAGCTTGCGGATCGCCTTCTGGACGTCTGCGAGCTGGTTGGCCGTCTCCTCCACGCGGGTGCCGACCTGGGTGCGGACATGCATCAGGATATTGCCGGCATCGACCGCCGGGAAGAAGTTGCGCCCGAGGAACGGCACCAGCGCGAAGGACGCGCCGACCACGCAGAGGAAGCCGATCACGAACACCGCGCGGTGCACCAGCGCCAGTCCCAGCAGATTATGGTAGCCGCCGCGGATGCGCTCGAACCGCTTCTCGAAGCCGCGCTGGAACCAAACCAGCGGATTGCGCGACTTCGGCGGGCCGCCCTCGTGATGGACGTGCGCCTGCAGCAGATAGTTCGCCATGGTCGGCACCAGCGTGCGCGACAGGATGAACGACCAGATCATCGCGAACATCACGGCTTCGGCCATCGGCACGAACAGGAAGCGGGCGACGCCGGAGAGGAAGAACATCGGCACGAATACGATGCAGATGCACAGCAACGAGACGAAAGCCGGCGTCACGATCTGGTTGGCGCCGTCGAGGATCGACTGCTCGACCGGCTTACCCTGCTCCAGATGGTAGTTGATGTTCTCGATGGTGACGGTGGCGTCGTCGACGAGGATGCCGACCGCGAGCGCAAGGCCGCCGAGCGTCATGATGTTGAGCGTCTCGCCGATCGCCGACAGCATGACGATGGCGCCGAGCACCGAGAGCGGGATCGAGACCGCGA
Source organism: Bradyrhizobium sp. S3.7.6 (assembly GCF_054061875.1). Classification (NCBI taxonomy): domain Bacteria; kingdom Pseudomonadati; phylum Pseudomonadota; class Alphaproteobacteria; order Hyphomicrobiales; family Nitrobacteraceae; genus Bradyrhizobium; species Bradyrhizobium sp. S3.7.6. The sequence goes on from NZ_JBSSEQ010000001.1 coordinate 7,362,659, forward strand.
TGATGACCGTGGAGCGCCAGCTGCCGAGGAACAGCAGGATCATGACGCTGGTCAGCAGCGCCGCGATCACGCCTTCGATCGCGACGCCTTGAATCGCACCGCGGACGAACACCGACTGGTCGCCGATGAAGCCGATCTTCAGCGCGTCCGGCAGCTGGTCCTTGACGTCGATCACCTTCTGCTTGATGCCGGCGATGATGTCGAGCGTCGAGGTCGCGCCCGCCTTCAGCACCATCATCAGCACCGAGCGGTTGCCGTCGACATGGACGATGTTGGTCTGCGGCGGATTGCCGTCACGCACGGTCGCGACGTCGCGCACATAGACCATCGCGCCATTGACGGTCCTGATCGGCAGATTGCCGAGCTCGTCGATCTTCAGCGGCGAGTTGTTGAGCTGGATGTTGTATTCGAACTGGCCGATCTTCTGGGTGCCGACCGGCGTGATCAGGTTTTGGGCTGCGAGCGCGTTGGCGACGTCCTGGCCCGACAGGCCGCGCGCCTGGAGCGCGGTCGGATCGAGGTCGATCTGGATTTGGCGCTGCTTGCCGCCGAACGGATACGGGATCGCCGCGCCGGGCACGGTGACCAGCGGGGTGCGCAGGTTATTAATGCCGATATCGGCGAGGTTCTGCTCGGTCAGGCCATCGCCCGACAGCGCCACCTGGATGATCGGAACGGTCGAGGCGGAGTAGTTCAGGATCAGGGGCGGCGTTGCGCCCGGCGGCATCTGCTTCAGCAGCGTCTGCGAGATCGCGGTGACCTGCGCGTTGGCGGTGCGGATGTCGACGTTCGGCTGGAAGAAGATCTTGATGATGCCAAAGCCGTTATAGGAGTTGGCGGTAATGTGCTCGATGTCGTTGACGGTCGTCGTCAGCGCGCGCTGGAACGGCGTGGTGATGCGGCCGGACATCTGGTCCGGCGGCAGGCCGGTGTACTGCCAGACCACCCCGATCACGGGGATGCGGATGTCCGGGAAGATGTCGGTCGGCGTCCGCAGGGCCGCGAGCGGCCCGATGATCAGGAGCAGAAGCGCGAGCACGACAAACGTGTAGGGTCGGCTCAGGGCAATACGGACCAGAGCAATCATCGGTCAGGCAATTCCAAATCGGGGGACAGGGAACACGCCCCACGGGTTCCTGAGGCTGATTTACCCGAACACCGTGGAAATGGCCAACGACGGCGCCGCCCCGTGCGGTCACTTCCCTGCTATCGCACTGCGAAATCGCATTCCAGATATGCAGCCTGCGGCCGGAATATTACGGAAGCGGCTTACCCCCGTAAAAAGAAGCGGCTTACCCCCGTAAAAAAGCGGCGCCCGCAGGCGCCGCTTTCAGAACTGCGATCGTGTCCCGGCTCAGGCTGCGCGGACGTTGGTCAGGAACTTGCTGACCTCGGTCTTGAGGCGGCTCGAGTCGTTGGACAGCATCTGCGCTGCCGACAGCACCTGCGAGGAGGCCGTGCCGGTCTCGGTCGCACCGCGCTGCACGTCGGTGATGTTGGAGGAGACCTGCTGTGTGCCCTGCGCCGCCTGCTGCACGTTGCGGGCGATCTCCTGGGTCGCTGCGCCCTGCTCTTCCACCGCAGCCGCAATCGCCGAGGAGATTTCGGAGAGACGCTCGATGGTCGAGGAGATCTCCTTGATGGCGCCGACCGAGTCGTTGGTCGCCGCCTGGATGCCGGAGATCTGCTGGCCGATCTCGCCGGTCGCCTTGGCGGTCTGCTCGGCGAGCGCCTTTACCTCGGAGGCGACCACCGCGAAGCCGCGGCCGGCTTCACCGGCACGCGCCGCCTCGATGGTGGCGTTCAGCGCCAAGAGGTTGGTCTGGCCCGCGATGGTGTTGATCAGCTCGACGACGTCGCCGATGCGGGAAGCCGCCTTCGACAGCTCGCTGACGCGCTCGGTGGTGGCACGGGCCTGGCCGACGGCGTCGCCCGCCATCCGCGCTGATTCCTGCACCTGGCGGCTGATCTCGCCGACCGACGAAGCCATCTCCTCGGTGGCCGAGGCCACCGACTGCACGTTGGTCGAGGCTTCCTCCGAGGCCGCGGCGACCGTGGTCGCCATCCGCTGTGAGCGGTCGGCGGTCGAGGTCAGCGTCGAGGCGGAGGCTTCGAGCTGGGTCGAGGCCGACGACACGGTCTGGACGATCTCGCCGATCATCGTTTCGAAATCGCGGGTGATGCCGTCGACGCGGCGGCCGCGCTCGATCTTGGCTTCGGCATCGGCGGCGGCGGCCTCGTCGGCGGCTTTCTTGGCGATCAAGGCTTCCTTGAAGATCTGGAGCACGTCGGCCATGGCGCCGATCTCGGTCTTCTCGCCGCGATGCGGGACTTCGGCGGAGAGGTCGCCCTTGCCGAGCGCCTGCATCGGCTGGATGATCGAGTTGATGCCGGCGGAGACGTCCTGGACCAGGTAGAAGCTGACGCCGATGCCGATGATCACGGCGGCGCCGAGGATGATCGAGACCAGCATGAAGGCATAGAAATAGCTGTCGGCGGCATCCTGGGCAGCCTGGTCGCCGCCCTTGGTGTTGAGATCGATGTCCTTCATCAGGACCTCATCCGACGCAAGGCCGATCTTGTTGACCGTCTTGGTGTTCAGCTCCTGGGCGTCATGCGGGACCTTGCCGGCCTCCTTGCGTGACAGCGCCATGACGTCTTCGGTGCCCTTCTTGTAGTCGTCCCAGAGCTTGGCCCATTCGTTGTACAGCCGGCGTTCCTCGGGTGAAGTGATCATCGGCTCGTAGGCCTTGCGGGACTTGGCGAGCGCCTCGATGACGGTGCCGGCCGTCTTTTCGTTGGCGAGCTTCTCCTCGAGGGTCTCGGACAGCATGTGCTGGCGGACCACGTTGCGGTAGGTGATGACGCTGGCGCGGAGTTCGCCGAGCACCCGGACGCTGGGCAGCCAGCTCGTGGTGATGTCGGTGGTGTTGGCGTTCATCGACCGCATCTTCGTGACGGCGAGCAGGCCCATGCCGGTCATCGCGACCAGCAGGAACGCCACGACACTGATGATCTTGGCGCGAATGGAAATGGTGGCGAACATAATCGGGTCTCGTTGTGCTGGCGCGGGCGCGCGTCCGGGAGGTCTTAACAATCAACCAAAAGGAGCGACGCCGACATCAGACAACAGAGCGACTGAGCAGATGTTAACTACGACTCCGTTCGAGTACGGAGCCTGAAAGAAATGAACAGGCAGCTAAGAACGTCCTGCGCTCAGCGCATGAGCCCAAGCGCGTCCGCGAAGAATTCCGGCCCGCCGAAATTTCCGGACTTCAGTGCGAGCAGCATATCGCCTGCTTCAGCGCCGACGGCGCGCAGCACCGGGACGCCCGCAGCGATCTCCGCGCCGACCAGGAAGCCGGGAATCCCGAGGCGATCGACGACGGCGCCGGAGGTCTCGCCGCCAGCCACGACCAGCCGACGGACGCCTGATTTCACTAGGTTTTCCGCAATGTCGGCCATCGCCTGCTCGATGGCGTGACCGGCTGCATCGCGGCCGTGGCGCGCCTGCAAGGCGGCGACCTGATCCGGTGTCGCGCTCGACGCGATCAGGACCGGACCGTCGGCTAAACGCGGCTTGGCCCAGGCGATCGCGCGCTGCACTTCGTCCGCTCCCGTAAGAATACGGTCCTGATCGAGATGGAGCACCGCCATGACGCGTTCGGCATTAGCGATCTGCTGAAGCGTCGCCTGCGAGCAGCTTCCGGCGAGGCAGGCCGCCGGTCCGCCGACGGCGGCGTCCGCCCCGCCGCTGCCAGCGGCCGACTTGACCTTGCCCGTCGAGACCAGAGCCCGCGCCAGTCCGAGGCCGATGCCGGAGGCGCCGACCGACAGCCGATGCTGGGCAGCGACGAGGCCGATGGCCTCGAGGTCGCGGTCGAACACGGCATCGATGATCGCGGCACCGATGCCCTTGCCTGACAATTCGGCAAGCCGAGCCCGCACGGCCTCCGCGCCGCGGGCGACGGTCGCGAGGTCGACGAGACCCACCTGCGTCTTGCTCTGGCGCGCCAGCACGCGCACCAGGTTGGAATCACGCATCGGGTTGAGCGGATGGTCCTTGAGCGGGCTCTCGTTCAGCGGCACGGCGCCGACGAACAGATTGCCCTGATAAACCGTGCGACCGGTCTCCGGGAAAGCCGGCGTCACCAGCACGACGGCCTCGCCGCTATCGGCGCGCAGCGCGTCCATCACCGGGCCGATATTGCCCGCATCGGTGGAATCGAAGGTCGAGCAGACCTTGAACAGCACATGGTGCGCCCCGCGGCCACGCAGCCATTTCTCCGCCGCACGCGAGCGCGACACGGCAAGGCCCGCCTCGATCGAGCGGCTCTTCAGCGACACCACGACGGCGTCGACCTCGGGCAGCGTGAGATCGTCCGCGGGCACGCCGATGGTCTGCACGGTACGCAGGCCCGCGCGCGTCAGCGTGTTGGCGAGATCGGAGGCGCCGGTATAGTCGTCGGCAATGCAACCCAGTGCGAGCGTCACGGCTTCACTCCCGCATAAGGCCTGAACCAGGCGAGGCCATCGGTGGTCTTGCCGCGCGGATTGTATTCGCAACCGACGAAGCCGGTATAGCCGAGCCGGTCGAGTTCGGTGAACAGGAAAGGATAGTTCAGCTCCTCGCCGTCGGGCTCGTTGCGCGAGGGGACGCTCGCGATCTGGATGTGCCCGATGATCGGCATCATCTCACGCAGGCGCATGGTGACGTCGCCGTGGATGATCTGGCAGTGATAGATGTCGAACTGGAGCTTCAGGTTCGCCAGTCTCAGCTCCTGGATCAGGTCGCGCGCGAAGCCGAAATCATTGAGGAAGTAGCCGGGCACATTGCGCGCATTGATCGGCTCGAGCACGATGTCGATGCCGTGCGGAGCGAAGAACTCCGCAGCCCACGCCACCGACTTGTAGAACGCCTCGATCGCGACCCGCTCGCCGCGGTTGGCAATGCCGGCCATCAAGTGCAGCCGCTTGACACCGGTCGCCTTGGCGTAAGGCAACGCGGTCTCCAGGCTCGCCTTGAGATCGGCGAAGCGCGCCGGCAGCGCCGCAAAGCCTTTCTCGCCGGCGTTCCAGTCGCCCGGCGGCAGGTTGAACAGCGCCTGCGTCAAACCGTTGCGCTTGAGCCGCTCGCCGACCACCTCGGCCGGATGCTCGTAGGGAAAGAGGAATTCGACCGCGGTGAAGCCCGCTTGCGCAGCGGCGTCGAAACGGTCAAGGAACGGCACCTCGGTGAACATCATCGAGAGATTGGCGGCGAAACGGGGCATCGGAATCCTCTTGGCTTACTTGTCGCCGGGAAGTTTTACGCCGGTGACCTGCGCGTACATGCGCGCCACCGAGGCGTCGTCATCGCGGCCCATGCCGGCAGCTGATGTCATCAGGAACATCTGGAGCGCGGCGGCCGAGACCGGCACCGGGAATCGGGCGCTGCGCGCCATGTCCTGGATGATGCCGAGGTCCTTGACGAAGATCTCCACCGCGCTGCGCGGCGTGTAATCGCCGTCAAGCACGTGGGGCATGCGATTCTCGAACATCCAGGAATTGCCGGCTGAGGCCGTGATCACCTCATAGACCTTGCGGATGTCGAGGCCCTGCTTGGCCGCGAACGCCATCGCTTCGCTGGCGGCGGCGATATGCACGCCGGCGAGCAACTGGTTGATCATCTTGAAGGCGGCGCCCTGCCCTGCGGCATCGCCGAGCTCGTAGAGTTTTGCCGCCATGGCATCGAGCGCCGGCCGTGCCTTTGCAAAGGCAGCGGGACTGCCGGAGGCGAGGATCGTCAGCTCACCTTGGGCCGCGCGCTGCGCGCCACCGGAGATCGGCGCATCCAGATAGTGACGGCCGGTCGCCTCCAACTGCTTTGCGAGGCGACGGGCCACATCCGGGTCCATGGTGGCGGAGGACAGGAAGACGCTGTCCTTCGGCAGGGTCTCGGCGGCGCCATCCTTGCCGAACAGGATGGTCTCGGTCTGCGCGGCATTGACGACGACGCTGACGACGATGTCGGCGCCCTTGGCCGCTTCCGCCGGCGTGCTGGCGCCTGCGCCGCCGTCCTTCACGAAACGCGCCACCGCGTCGGCCGAGACGTCGCAGCCGGTCACGGCATGACCGGCGCGCTTCAGCGAGGTCGCCATGCCGAATCCCATCGAGCCGAGCCCGATGACCGCGATACGCTGATTTTGCGACGTGGAGGCGGACATGCAACTGACCCTTGCGAACGTTTCCTGGACGGCCGCCCTTTGCGGCGGCTCACTGATCCGAATAACACGGCTTGGCCGCGCTGCCAAAGCGTGAGACAAGCGGGCATGACGGCTATGAGCAACGAGACCCGGCTGCGTGAGGATATCTGCCGCTTCGGACGGTCCTTGTTCGAGCGCGGCCTGACACCGGGCTCTTCCGGCAATATCAGCGTCAAGATGCACGACGGGGGTTGGCTCGTCACCCCCACCAACGCCTCGCTCGGCTTCCTCGACCCGGCGCGACTGTCGCGGCTGGACGCACGGGGGCGCCTCCTCTCGGGCGATGCGCCGACCAAGGAAGTTCCGCTGCACAACGCGCTCTACGATACGCGCGAAAGCGCGCGGGCGATCGTGCATCTGCACTCCACCCATTCGGTCGCGCTCTCGATGCTGCCCGAGATCGACCCGCGCGCCGCGCTGCCGCCGATGACGGCTTATTATCTGATGAAATGCGGCGCCACTGCGCTTGTGCCCTATTACCGCCCCGGCGATCCCGCGGTTGCGGATGTGATCAAGGGACTGGCGGGCAAATATTCGTCCGTGCTGCTCGCCAATCACGGCCCGGTGGTCGCCGGCGACACGCTGGAGGCCGCGGTGTTCGCGACGGAGGAGCTGGAGGAGACGGCGAAGCTGTACCTGCTGCTGCGCGGGATGAACCCGCGGTATCTGTCGCCGGAGCAGGTGAAGGATCTGGTGAAGGTGTTCGGGGTGACGCTGCCGGAGCATGGGCATGAGCATTAGCGCCCTTCGATCATGGGCGGACTAACGACGCCTCATCCACCACAGTCATTCCCCGCGGAAGCGGGGAATCCAGTACGCCGCAGCTTCTCCGTATCCAACTAGCGTCTCTGGAATACTGGATCGCCCGCCTTCGCGGGCGATGACACCGACCAGGTAGTAACTACAGCCCCAGATACGCCTTCCGTACGTCCGGGTTCCCCCTGATCTCCTCTGCCGGGCCCTGCATCAGCACGCGGCCGGTTTGCAGGATGTAGGCGCGGTCGGCGATCTCCAGGCACTCGGCCATGCGCTGCTCGACGATCAGCACAGTCATGCCGGCGTCGCGGATGCGCAGTACCGCCTGGAAGATTTCGTCGACCAGCTTCGGCATGATACCTTGCGAGGGCTCGTCCAGCATCAACAGCCGCGGGCGCGTCATCAGCGCGCGGCCGATCGCGAGCATCTGCTGCTCGCCGCCGGAGAGCGTCTCGGCGCGCTGCTCCAAACGTTCCTGGAGACGCGGGAACAGTGTGAAGACGAGATTGAGCGGCCCCTCGCGGTCGGCGTCACCGCGGTACAGATAACTGCCGAGGCGCAGATTGTCGCGCACCGACAGGCGCGGGAACAGGCGGCGGTTCTCCGGCACATAGGCGATGCCGGTGGCGGTGATGTGATGCTGCGCCATGCCGTCGAGACGCTTGCCGTCGAACGTCACCGTGCCCGAACGCGGACGCTCGGCGCCGGCGATGGATTTGAGCAGCGTCGACTTGCCCGCGCCGTTGGCGCCAGCGACGCAGACGATCTCGCCCTTCTGGACCTCGATCGAGACCGCCGAGATCGCGACCAGACCCTGATAGGCGGTCGTGACTTCATGCACCGACAGCATGACGATCTCCCAGATATGCGCTGATCACCTTGGGATCGCGGACGACGTCGGAAGGCTTACCCTCGACCAGCACCTTGCCGAGGTCGAGCACGATGGCGCGGTCGACCAGCGGCATCACGATCTCCATGACATGCTCGACCATCAAAACGGTGATGCCGGCATCGCGCACCTTGCGCACCAGCGCGACGCCGGTCTGCGCCTCGGTCGGCGTCAGGCCGGTGAGAACTTCGTCCAGCAGCAGCAGCTTTGGTTCGGTCGCCAGCGCACGGGCGACTTCGAGGCGGCGTTTCTCGGCCGGCACGAGGTCGCTCGCGAGCACGTCGGCGCGTGCGGCAAGGCCGGTGAATTCGAGCACCTCATGCGCCTTGCGGCGCGCCTCGCGCATCACAGTGTTGCGCACGAGAGCACCGACGATGACGTTGTCGATGACAGTCATGGTCTCAAAGCTCTTGACCACCTGGAAGGTGCGCCCGACGCCACGCTGGCAGCGTTCGGCCGCCGGCATGTTGGTGACATCCTCGCCGTCGAACCAGATCGACCCTTGCGTCGGCGGCAAGACGCCGGCGATGAGATTGAACAGCGTCGACTTGCCGGCACCGTTCGGCCCGATCAGACCGACGATCTCGCCGCGGCCGACCGAGATCGAGACATCGCTGTTGGCGACGAGGCCGCCAAACCGCTGCCAGACGCCGCGGGTTTCAAGGAGCGCAGTCATCGCGTGGCTCCTCTTGCCTTCGAACGGGAGAACAGGCTCACCAAGCCTCGCGGCAGGGCCAGCGAGATCGCAACGATCAGCGCGCCATAGACGATGAGGTCGACGCCGCGGCCGGAGCCACCGATATAGGAGCGCGTCAGCTCCGTCATCGGGATCAGGATGGCAGCCCCAAGCACAGGCCCCCAGAGGGTGCCGATGCCGCCGAGCACGGCCGGCAGCGCCATCAGCAGCGAGAACTGGAAGCCCATCACGCTTTCAGGATCGATATAGGCGAGAAACTGCGCATAGAACGCGCCCCCGATGGCGACGAGGAAGGCGGAGACCGCGGCCGCGCCCATCTTGGAGTTGAACACGACGACGCCGAGGCTCTCGGCCGCTTCCGGATTGTCCTTCACCGCGCGCCACCAAAAGCCCCATTTGGAGTCCTCCAGCCACCAGGTGACGAACCAGGCGAGGCTGCACAGCACCAGCGCGAAATAGAAGTACGGCAGCTTGCTGCGCATGAACTGGAATTTCAGCCAGCTGTCGCCGCGCACGGGAACGGTGATTCCCATCGCAGCCCCCGCCCATTCCCAGTTCTGGAACAAGAGCAGTCCGATCTCGGCGATGACGATGGTCGCGATCACGAAGTAATGGCCGCGCAGGCGGAAGAAGGGATAGCCGAGCCCCATTGCGATGATCGCCGCAATCACGCCGCCGGCGAGCATGCCGAACCAGGGCAGCACGCCGAACTTGGTGAACAGCAGCTCGGTGGTGTAGGCGCCGATGCCGAAATAGAGCGCGTGCCCCAGCGAGATCTGCCCGCAATAGCCGGACAGGATGTTCCAGCTCTGCGACAGCGCCGCATACATCAGGGTCAGGATCAGGATGTTCTGGACGTAAACATCCTTGATCAACAGCGGAGCCAGCGCTGCGAGCCCGGCCAGCACTGCGGCGATGATGAGATCGCGGCGGCGCCGCGCTGCAAAAGCCTTGTCCATCACATCGACCCGAACAGGCCACGCGGCCGGATGAAGACGACGAGGAGATAGACGGCATAGATGCCGACGGACTTCAGCGATGGCGGCAACACCAGCGCGGTCACCGCTTCGACCAGGCCAACAATGATGCCGCCGGCGAAGGCGCCGAACACGCTGCCGAAGCCGCCGAGCGCCACGGTGACGTAGGCGATCAGCGCGAACGACGCGCCGACATCGGGATAGATGTAGAAGAACACCGCCATGATCGCACCGGCGAGACCGACCAGCGCGGCGCCGAGGCCCCAGCCGAACGCGAACACGCGGTTCTTGTCGATGCCGACGAGCGCGACGGCGCCGGGATCCTCGCGGGTGGCTTCCAGCGCGCGGCCGAAGTCGGTGCGGTGGATGAAGAGGTAGAGCCCGGCGAAGGCCGCGATCGAGACCAGCGCACCGATGAGCTGCGGCTCGGGCAGGAAGATGCCGGCGACCGAGATGGTTTTACCGCCGAGCCAGGACTGTGGAATGCTGCGATAGTCCGGCGTGAAGAAGTACTGCGCGAGGCCGCGCATCACGATCGCAAGGCCGAAAGTCGTGAAGATCTGCACCATGCCGGCATTGGCCTTGGCCCGCATGGCGAAGCGTACAAGGAGTAGATAGACCACCGCTCCGAACACGAACATCGCCGCGGCGACCAATGGGGCCGACAGCAGGGGATCGATCGCGAAGAACGCGAACAGAAAGAAGGACAGGTACATCGCGAGCATCAGGAATTCGCCATGGGCGAAGTTCGTGACGTCCATCAGGCCGAAAATCAGCGCGAGGCCGACCGCGATCAGTCCGTAAAGCAGGCCCATCAGAAGGCCGCTCGCGAGACTCTGGATAATGGCTTGAGCTGTCAAAAGTCGTCCCCCGAAATAGATCCTCATCCTGAGGAGCGCGCACCAGCGCACGTCTCGAAGGATGGCCCAGCCCTCGTCCTTCGAGACGCGGGCTACGCCCGCTCCTCAGGATGAGGGCGGGAGCTACGTCCGAGCTCCCGCTTCCCAATCTTACTTCATCGGCCAGATCGCTTCCGCGATCGCGGCCTGCGGCGGGAAGATGGTGACGAACTTGCCGCCGACATATTGCAGCAGCACCGGGTCGGCGTCGTTGTTCTGGCCGGCCTCGTCGAACTTGACGCGCTTCCAGGGCATGATGGTCTGCTCGCCCGGGATGTCGGTCGCGGCCAGTGCATCGCGGATCTTCTCGCCGTCGGCCGACTTGGCGCGGTTGATGGCGTCGGCCAGGATGATCAGGCCCATGAACTGGCGCGAGGTCAGGTCGTTGAAGTCCTTGCCCGAGCGCGCCTTGAACATCTCGTTGATCTTGCCGACCATGGGACGCTTCTGCGCGAGATCGAGCGAGAAGGTGCCGCGCGAGATCACGCCTTCGAGCTTGTCGCCGACGGCATCATAGAGCGCCTTCTCCGAGAAGCCGGCGTCCTGCGCCACGATCGCGTTCGGCTTGTAGCCGAGCTCGCCCATGGTCTTGACGAGCAGGATGCCGTCCGTGGTGTAGCTCGAGGGCATCAGCACGTCGGCATTGGCGCTCTTGAGCTGCTGCACTTCGGCCGACAGCGACGGCGAATTGGCGCGATACTTGATGTCGGAGACGATCTTGTAACCGCGCTCGCCGGCGATCTTGGCCTGGGCGTTGCCGGAATCGGTGCCGAAGATGGTGTCCTCGTGGAACAGCGACAGCGTCTCGATCTTGGTGCCCTTCTTCTTCAAAGCATCGAAGAAGTCGAACATCGCAGCCGAGTACATCTCGTCATGCGGGGCGGCGCGGAAGTAATATTTGAGGCCGCGGCGATGCAGGCTCGGCGAGGAGTTGTCGGCGGAGACGAACGGGATCTGGTAGCGCTCGCAGATCTGGCTGACGGTGACGGCGACCGCGCTTTGATAGGTGCCGATGATCGCGGAGACCTTCTCCTGCGTGATCAGGCGCTCGGCCTCGGCGCGGCCCTTTTGCGGATCGGCCTGGTGGTCGGCGAACACGAGGCGGACTTTTGCGCCGCCGAGGCCCGGCAGACCCTCGCCCTTGGCCAGCGGCAGATCGAAATCGGTGTCCTTGTTGATGACCTCGAGCGCGGTCTCATAGGCCTTCTGCGCGTCGACGCCCTGCTGCGCGCTGCCGCCGGAGAACGGATAGATCACGCCGATCACGACCTCGGAGGTCTGGGCGCGTGCAGCGAGCGGCACCAGCGCGGCAGTGGCTGTGGCACCAAGCAGCACGTCGCGGCGAGAGATCGTCATGGCAAAGTCCCCTGTTACTAAATTTCGACTGATCGAATGGAGCGATTGATGGACGCGGTAAAGCCCGAAGAAGCAGCAAACGCTGCCTACTAAATCACGGCCATGTTCCGGTTCTTCAGATCCGTCACCAGCATCAGGCCGGGCGAATGCGTGATCGCGAACGGCAACCTGGCGGCGTTGATCACCGATTGCGGCGTCACGCCGCAGGCCCAGAACACCGGGATCTCGTCGTCGGCGACGGGCACGGGATCGCCGTAATCCGGCTTGGCGAGATCCTTGATGCCGATCAAATGCGGATGCCCGAGATGCACGGGGGCACCGTGCACGGCGGGATAACGCGAGGTGATCTGCACCGCGCGGATCGCATCGGCCGGCTTGAACGGACGCATCGACACCACCATGGGACCGGCGAACGGACCGGCCTCGCCGCAGGCGATGTTGGTGCGGTACATCGGCACGCGCACGTTCTGCTCGATGTGGCGGATCGGCATGCCCTCGTCGAGCAACGCCTCTTCGAACGAGAACGAGCAGCCGAGCACGAAGGTCACGAGATCGTCGCGCCAATGCTTGGTCACGTCGGTCGGCTCGTCGACCACCTCGCCGTCGCGCCAGATGCGATAGCGCGGCACGTCGGTGCGGATGTCGAGATCGGCGCCGAGCGCGGGGATGTGCGGGCTGCCGACATCGGACATGCCGATGATCGGGCACGGTTTCGGATTGAGCTGGCAGAAGCGGTGAAAGGCGCTGGCATATTCGGCCGGCAGGATCGCCAGATTGCCCTGGACGAAGCCGGGAGCGACGCCGGCGGTAGATCCGACCTGGCCGCCGCGATAGGCGAGCCGTGCCAGGCGGCTCGGGAGCGTGTCGGGCGTTTCAGTTTGCTGCGCTGCCACCAAAACAGTCATTTGATCGACCTGCCTATAAACTCGACAAAGACAGCCAACACCAAGCATGCTATAAAGTCTAATCTTCCTTTCTAATCGATATCGATAAATTCAATTTATCGATCGGGAAAATCCTTCTCAATGCTGGACTTCAGGTCGATCGAAACCTTTCTCTGGGTTGTGAAGCTCGGCAGCTTTCGCGGCGCCGCAGCACGGCTCAATACGACCCAGCCGGCGATCTCCCAGCGCATCGCCCAGCTCGAGCGCGAGATGGGCGTGAAGCTCCTCAACCGCGATCATCGCGTTGCTTCGCCGACGCCGAGCGGCCGGCAGATGATGGTCTATGCCGAGAAGCTGATCGGTCTGAGGGCGGCGATGATCGCCGAGATCGGCGATCGCTCGGCGATGCGCGGCGTGATGCGCCTCGGCGTCGCCGAGACCATCGTGCACACCTGGCTGCCGCGGCTCGTCAAGAGCATGAACGAAGTCTATCCGAACCTGTCGCTGGAGATCGAGGTCGACATCACGCCGAACCTCACTGCGCGCCTGCTCGCGCAGGAAATCGAGCTCGCCTTCGTGGTGGGGCCGCTGTCGGCGTCGGGCGTCCACAATCGCGTGCTCGCGGATTATCCGATCGGCTTTCTCGCAAGCCCCTCGCTCGGGCTCGGCGACGGCCCGGTGACGCGCGCCGACCTCGCGCGGTTTCCGATCATCACCTTCCCGCGCAAGACCAGGCCCTACGAGGTCGTGCGCGAAGTCTTCGACCGGCCGGAGCTGCCGCCGATCCGGCTGCATGCGTCCGCATCGCTGGCGACGGTCATCCACATGGCGGTCGAAGGGCTCGGCATCGCCGTGATCCCCGACGCCATCGTCGAGAACGAGCTCGCCGACGGGCGGTTGCAACTGCTCCAAACCGATCTCGCCATAGCGCCGCTGACATTCACGGCGAGCTGGCTCGCCTCGCCTGACGTCGTCGCGGTGGAGCGCGTCGCCGAGCTCGCACGGCAGATTGCGCAGAGCAGCCTCGCGGTTGACGAGTCCGCGCCGGCGCGTCATTGAAAAAGGCGCCGGACAACCGAGAGACCGACCGCATGAGCCGAGCCGCCACCAATCTGCAAATCGATTCCGCCCGCCTCTGGGGCTCCATCCACGAGACCGCCCAGTTTGGCGGGACGGCCAAGGGCGGCGTACGGCGGCTGACGCTGAGCAGCGAAGACAAGCAGGTGCGCGACTGGTTCCGCAAGGCTTGCGAGGACGCCGGCCTCGATGTGCACACCGATGCGCTCGGCTCACAGTTCGGCCTGCGCAAGGGCCGCGACATGACGAAGCTGCCCGTCGGGATCGGCTCGCATCTCGACACCCAGCCGACCGGCGGCAAGTATGACGGCATTCTGGGGACGCTCGGCGCGCTGGAAGTGATCCGCACGCTGAACGACGCAGGCATCGAAACCGAAGCGCCGATCTGCGTCGTCAACTGGACCAACGAGGAAGGCTCGCGCTTCGCACCGGCGATGATGGCCTCCGCCGCTTACGTCGGCGATTTCACCACCGATGACATCCTGTCGCGCAAGGATATCGACGGCACTTCCGTCAGCCAGGCGCTCGACAGCATCGGCTATCGCGGCGACAAGCCGGTCGGCTTCCAGAAGCTCGGCTGCTTCGTCGAATTGCACATCGAGCAAGGTCCGATCCTCGAGGCCGAGGGCAAGACCATCGGCGTGGTCGATTCCGGCCAGGGCGTGCTCTGGTACGACGGCAAGATTTCCGGCTTCGAGAGCCATGCCGGATCGACGCCGATGCCGCTGCGGCGCGATGCGCTCGCGACGCTCTCCGAAATCGTGCTGGCGATGGAGGCCATTGCGAAGAAGCATGGGCCCAAAGCAGTCGGCACCATCGGCGAGGCCGTGATCGCAAATCCCTCGCGCAACGTCATTCCCGGCGAGATCGCCTTCACCATGGATTGCCGCAGCGCGGATGGCGCCATCATGGACGCGCTCGATCGCGATCTGCGCGCCGCCATTGCCGAGATCGCCGCGCGCCGCAAGGTCGAGGTCAAGATCGACCTGGTCTGGCGCAAGCCGCCGACGCATTTCGATCCCAAGCTGATCGCGGCGGTCGAGAACGCGGCGAAGACGCTCGGCTATTCCTCTCGCCGCATCACCTCCGGCGCCGGCCACGATGCCTGCAACCTCAACACCGTCATGCCGGCGGCGATGGTGTTCGTGCCTTGCAAGGACGGCATCAGCCACAACGAGCTGGAAGACGCCACGCAGCCCGACTGCGCCGCGGGCACCAACGTGCTGATGCATACCGTGCTGGCGATCGCCGGCGTCGCGTCCTGATCGGAGAGAGCCATGCGCGGAGTTTTCGTCGACGCCAACGAAGCCCTCGCCGTGATCATGGAGCGGCTCGGGAAGCCCGGCGACCCCGAGGTGCGGATCCACAGGGATCCCGACATCAAGCCCGAACAATATCCTGAAGTCCTCGATGGCGCCGAGATCGCCATCGTCGACCACACCGCGCTGCCGACCGAGGTCGCGAAGACATGCACAGGCCTGAAGCATGTCGTGTTCCTCGGCACCGGCGCGCGCAGCTACATGAATCCGGAAGAGCTCGCCGAGCTCGGCATCTCCGTGCACCTGATCAAGGGGTATGGCGACACGGCAGTCGCGGAGTCCGCGATCGCCCTGATGTGGGCCTCCGCCCGCGTCATCGCGATGATGGACCGCGAGATGCGCGTCGGCAATTGGCTGCGCGAGGACGGCATGCAGCTAACCGGCAAGACGCTCGGCCTGATCGGCTTCGGCGGCATCGCCGCGGAAGTCGCACGCATTGCGGTCGGCTCAGGCATGAAGGTGATCGCCTGGAACCGGTCGCCAAAGAGCCATCCGGGCGTCGAGTTCACCGATCTCGACACGCTATTGGCGAGAAGCGACGTCGTGTCGCTGCATCTGCTGCTCAACGACGAGACCCGCGGCATGATTACGCGCGAGAAGATTTTTGCGATGAAGCCCGGTGTCATCCTGATCAACACCGCGCGTGCCGCCGTCGTCGACGAGACCGCGATGATCGACGCGCTGAAGTCCGGCCACATCCGCCATGCCGGCCTCGACGTCTTCAACATCGAGCCCCTGCCCGGCGACCATCCGTTGACGAAGATTCCGAACGTGACGCTGTCGGCGCATTCGGCCTTCCGCACGCCGGAAGCGAGCGAGAACCTGATTGAAGCGGCATGGGTCCATTGCCGCCGGATCGTGAAGGGATAAAAGCAACAACAATGGCCGACTATCGCACCATCAAGGCACAGCCGCTCACCAATGTCGTCCGTGCCATCGTCAAGGCGGGCGGATCTACGGACCGCGAAGCCGAGCTCGTGTCCACCAACCTCGTCGAGGCCAATCTTAGAGGACATGACTCGCACGGCGTCGGCATGATCCCGCGCTATGTCCAGAGCGTCACCACGGGCGGCCTCGCCGTGAACCAGCACGTCAAGATCGTGCTCGACACCGGTCCGCTTCTCACCCTGGACGGCCTCACCGGCTATGGCCAGGTGATCGGCCATGAGGCGATGGAGCTGGCGGCAGAGCGCGCCAAGCGCAACGGCGTGTGTCTCGTCGGCCTCTCCAACTCGCACCACATCGGCCGCATCGGCCATTGGGCCGAGCAGTGCATCGACCACGGGCTGGTCTCGATCCACTTCGTCAACGTGATCTCGCGCCCGATCGTGGCGCCGTGGGGCGGCAGCGATGCGCGCCACGGCACCAACCCGTTCTGCGTGGGCATCCCGCGCAGGGGCAAGGACCCGATCGTGCTCGACTTCGCCACCAGCAGGATCGCGCAGGGCAAGACCCGCGTCGCCCACAACAAGGGCGTCGAGCTCGAGCCCGGCACCATTATCGACAACGAAGGCAAGCCCACCGTCAATCCGCGCTACACCGTGATCCCGCCGCACGGCGCCATCCTGCCGTTCGGCGAGCACAAGGGCTCGGGGCTCGCACTGGTGTGCGAAATCCTCGGCGGGGCGCTCTCCGGCGGGCAGGTGGTCAAGGGCCCGTCCGACGGCAAGTACAACGTCCTCAACGGCATGCTCTCGATCGTCATCGACCCGAACAAGCTCGGCACCGGCGACAACCTTGCGAGCGAGGTCGAGAGTTTTGTTGCCTGGCACACCGGCTCGCCGCCCGCTCCCGGCATCGACAAGGTGAAGATCGCCGGCGATCCCGAGCGCGAGACCAGGAAGAAGCGTCTGGCCGAAGGCATTCCGGTCGACCCGACCACCTGGCAGGAAATCCTGGAGGCCGGGACGAAGTTCGGACTGGACCAGGCTGCGATCGAGAAGATCGCGGGCTAGTCGGGAACGAAGCGCATCGCTGAGAATAGCCCGGCCAAGTGCACTATCGCGCAACGAGGTCTGGACTAAAGCGAAGCATCACCGCACTCGTGGAGCGGATTTGAACCGGCCCGCGTCGTCTCACGACAACGCGAATATCCCGGTCCACATCCGCCCCCGAGGTTCACATGTTCTCCCGTCTTGCAAAGCTCATGTCCGGCTCGAGCGAGCCGTTACCCGAAATCGACTTCTACCGGCACCGGCTCGCGATCTATGAAAGCGAGCTGGGCGAGCCCGAGCACAGCTTCACGGACAGCGCGGAGCGCCGCATCGACATCCACGCCTTTGGCCGCGATTTCGTGCCGGTGTGCGAAGAGGGATCTGACGAAGGTTATGTGCTTCTGACCAACGGCATGAGCGAACAGCGAATGCCGGGGGTGCATGGCGACGCAAAGCCACGTGCCGAGCTGATGTGGTATGTCCGGGAGCCGACAGAGGAGGTTTGCGCCAATCTGCGCTGGCTCGCCAATCTGCCGTTCATCGACACGACCTGGTTCGGTTTTGGTCATCGCGTCGCGCTGCCGTGTCCGCCGGTTGCAGGAACGGACTTCCAGACGTTCCTGTTTCTCACACCGATCATCGGCCCCGATAAGCAGATCGCCGAGGCGCTGGAGATCGCGTGCGATCCCGTGGAGATCCTGACCGTGAACCTGATCTCGCATCAAGAGCTCGGCCTCATCAAGTCCCAGGGACTCGACCCGTTTCTCGATCTGCTCGACGAGAACGATTATCCGCCGATCTTCGATCCGACGCGGAAATCGTATGTGTAGGGTGGGTTAGCCCTGCAACTGCGCGAAGCGCAGTTGCTCGGCGTAACCCACCTCTTCTGTCTCCGCGGATACGAGCAGTGGTGGGTTACGCCTTCGGCTAACCCACCCTACGCAGCTCGCCCCGCCTCAATCCACCATATCCGCGACCGCCTTGCCGCAGGCGGTGGTGTCGGCGTTGCCGCCGAGATCCTTGGTGCGGAGCGTGCGTTCGGCGAGGGTGCGCTCGATCGCATCGACGATCGACTTACCGGCCTCCTTCTCGCCGAGGTGCTCGAGCATCATCGCGCCGGACCAGATCGCGCCGATCGGGTTGGCGATGCCCTGCCCCGCAATGTCGGGCGCCGAGCCGTGCACCGGCTCGAACACCGAGGGGAAATCGCCCTCGGGATTGATGTTGCCCGATGGCGCGATGCCGATGGTGCCGGTGCAGGCCGGGCCGAGATCGGAGAGGATGTCGCCGAACAGATTCGAGCCGACCACGACGTCGAACCAGTCCGGATGCAGCACGAAGTTCGCGGTCAGGATGTCGATGTGGTACTTGTCCCACTTCACGCCCGGAAACTTCTTCGCCATCGCCTCCACGCGCTCGTCCCAATAGGGCATGGTGATGGAGATGCCATTGGACTTGGTCGCCGAGGTCAGGTGCTTCTTCGGCCGCGACTGCGCGAGCTCGAAAGCGAATTTCAGGATGCGGTCGACGCCGATGCGGGTCATCACCGTCTGCTGCGTCACGAACTCGCGGTCGGTGTCCGGGAACATGCGGCCGCCGACGGAGGAATATTCACCTTCGGTGTTCTCTCGCACCACCCAGAAATCGATGTCGCCGGGCTTGCGGTTCGCCAGCGGCGACGGCACGCCGGGCATCAGCCGCACCGGGCGCAAATTCACATACTGGTCGAACTCGCGGCGAAACTTGATCAGCGACCCCCACAGCGAGACGTGATCCGGAATCTTGGCCGGCCAGCCGACGGCGCCGAAATAGATCGCGTCATGCTTGCCGATCTTTTCTTTCCAGTCGTCCGGCATCATCTGGCCGTGCTTCTCGTAATAGTCCCAGGACGAGAAGTCGAAATGGTCGAAATGCAGGGACACCCCGTGCTTCTTCGCCGCTGCCTCCAGAACGCGCAGGCCCTCGGGCATCACTTCCTTGCCGATGCCGTCGCCGGGAATGACTGCAATCCGGTATTGTTTCTTGCTCATCGAGAACGTCCCTGGTTGGTCCGGCAGCCGCCGCCTTTTTGACCGCACTGCAATGGACCAAACTCGGCAGCAGTGCAACGCTGCACTGCAATGTTGACCGTGGCGCGGCCGAGCGCCTACTGGTTTGATCCTGATGTTCCCACCGAGCGAGTACCCTTCATGGATCTGCATCTGCGTGGCAAGCGCGTCCTGATCACAGGCGCGTCCAAAGGCATTGGCGCAGCCGCCGCCGAGGCGTTTGCCGAGGAAGGCGCAAACCTCCTGCTCGCCGCCCGCAGCGGCGACCAGCTCAAGGCGCTGGCGGACCGCCTGCGCTCCGCGCACCAGATCGATGCCGCGACGAGCATCGTGGACCTGCGCAAGGCCGAGGATTTGGCGCGGCTCGCGAGGGAAGCCGCCGACATCGACGTGCTCGTCAATAATGCCGGCGACATCCCCGGCGGCTCGATCGACAAGATCGACGAGGCGACCTGGCGGCACGCCTGGGAATTGAAAGTGTTCGGCTACATCAACCTGACGCGGCAGATCTACGCGCAGATGAAGGCGAAGGGCGGCGGCGTCATCGTCAATGACATCGGCGCGGCCGGCGAAAAATTCGATGCCAATTACATCTGCGGCAGCGCCGGCAACGCCGCATTGATGGCCTTCACCCGCGCGCTCGGCGGCAAGAGCCTCGCCGACAACATCCGCGTGGTCGGCATCAATCCCGGCCCGGTCGGCACCGATCGCCACGTCACCCTGCTCAAGACGCGGGCAAAGCACCAATTCGGCGACGAGAGCCGCTACAAGGAATTCCAGAAGAGCCTGCCGCTCGGCCGGCCCGCGCATGCGCGCGAGATCGGCGATCTCATGGCGTTCCTGGCGTCCGATCGCGCCGGATATACGTCGGGGGTCATCTATACCGTGGATGGCGGCATCAGCGCGGGCTGGGGTTAACTCTATCCGCGTCATTGCAAGCGCAACGAAGCTATCCAGATTGCCATCTCAGGTACATTTCTGGATTGCTTCACTGCGCTCGCAATGACGATTGAATAAGCACAGGAGTAGAATAGTTGTCTCAAGACCTGATCCGCGAAACGGCCTGCGCCGTCGTCGATAAGCTGCGATCCGGCGACGTCTCGCCGCTCGAGCTTCTGGATGTGCTGGAGAAGCGCATCGGTGAGGTCGACGGCAAGGTCAACGCGCTGCCGACGCTATGCTTCGACCGCGCGCGAGACAACGCCAAGGCGCTGATGCAGAAGCCGGCCGGAGCCCGCGGGCTGCTCGCGGGCCTGCCGGTACCGATCAAGGACCTGACCGATGTCGCGGGCGTGCTGAACACACAGGGTTCGCCAATCTTCAGGGACAATGTGCCCAAGCAGTCCGATCTCATGGTCGAGAACCTCGAAGGCAATGGCGCGGTCGTCTACGCCAAGTCGAACACACCGGAATTCGGCGCCGGCGCTAACACCTTCAACGAAGTGTTTGGCGCGACGCTCAATCCCTGGGATACGACGAAGTCTGCGGCCGGCTCCTCCGGTGGCGCGGCGGTGGCGCTGGCCACCGGCATGGCCTGGCTCGCCCAGGGCTCCGACATGGGCGGCAGCCTGCGCAGCCCCGCGGCGTTCTGCGGCGTCGTCGGCATGCGGCCGAGCATCGGGCGCGTCGCACATACGCCCAAATCGGCGATCGACCGCAATCTCGGCGTGGTGGGGCCGATGGCGCGCAACGTCGAGGATCTTGCGCTGCTGTTGGATGCCATGAGCGGTGACTATGCGGACGACCCGCTGTCGCTGCCCGCACCTGCGACCTCGTTCCTGTCGGCGGCGCAGTCAGGCAAGAAGCCGAAGCGCATCGCCTATTCGCCCGATCTCGGCATCACCCCGGTCGATCCCGAGGTCAAGGCGATCACGCGCAAGGCCGCTGAACGCTTCGCGGAGGCCGGCGCGATCGTGGAGGAAGCGCATCCGGACTGGCGCGAGGCGCATGAATGCTTCCACGTCCTGCGCGCCTTCGATTTCGCGATCACCAAGGCCAATCTGCTGCGGACCAAGCGCGACCTCCTGAAGCCCGAGGTGATCTGGAACATCGAGGAAGGCCTCAAGCTCACCGTCGAGCAGCTCGCGCGCGCCGAGGCGCAACGCGTCGGCATGACCGCGCGCGCGATCGAGTTCTTCAAAAACTACGACCTGCTGTTGACGCCAACCACGATCGTGCCGCCCTTCCCGATCGAGCACCGCTATGTCGCCGAATGCGCCGGCAAGAAGTTCGAGAACTATGTCGAATGGCTCGGCATCGTCTACGCTATCACGCTCGCCTGCTGCCCGTCGCTGTCGCTGCCCTGCGGCTTCACGGCGTCTGGCCTCCCGGTCGGCGTACAGGTCGTCGGTGCCCCGCGCGCGGATGCGCAGGTGATCGCCGGCGCGAAGGTATTGGAAGATATTCTGGGTCTGCGCGGCTCCACGCCGATCGATCCCAAGGTGAAGGCCTGACGCGAGCCGCACCGGCGGGGACTTGGCCGTCCCCGCCGTGCGCCGGTCAGACCCTAGTCGTTCGCTTTCGGCCCGCCGTGATACCGATGCGCATCGTATCCGGCCTCATCCGTTGGAGCGGCGAAGGCGAAGGAGTTCGGATGCGTTTCCGACATCTGGGCGGTGGCCGCCGAAGCCATGTGCGAGTGATTCATTGCCTCGTGGGCAGAGGCGGCGGAGCAAAGCGCGACCAGCATGGCCGACGCTGCGAGAACTGATTTCATCATGATGTGACGTGCCTCTTGTGAGTGCCACCAGCAAATTGCAGATGGATCTCGCCGCGTAGGATTGCCAGTTTGAATCCAGGCACGCGATATAGGCGCGGCATAAGCATTTCGCGCTCCAGTATAGGCTTCCAGCGTTTCTGGCTCGCTCCCGCGGCGGGGAAAGCCGCTCACCTCGAGGCGGTATTCGCCTCCAGGCCGCGACTGTACCGCGACATCGCAAAGCAAAAGACAAAGTAGATCGCGGCGACGAAGATGTAGACCTCGACCGAGAATTGCTGCCAGGCCGGATCGATGATCGCGGTCTTGGCCGTCGTCAGCAGGTCGAAGATGCCGATGATCAGGACTAGGCTGGTGTCCTTGAAAAACGCGATGAAGGTGTTGACCAGCGGCGGGATGACGTGGCGGATCGCCTGCGGCAGCACGATCAGACGATGCTTGCGCCAGTAGGACAGCCCGAGCGCATCGGCGGCCTCATATTGCCCGCGCGGCACGGCCTGGAGGCCGCCGCGGATGACTTCGGCAAGATACGCGCCCGCGAACAGGATGATGGCGATCTGCGCGCGCAGCAGCTTGTCGATATTGAAGCCGCTCGGCATGAACAGCGGAAACATCACGCTCGCCATGAACAACAGGCTCACCAGCGGCACGCCGCGGATCAGTTCGACATAGAGCACGCTGAGCGAGCGGATCGCCGGCAGCTTTGAGCGCCGGCCGAGCGCGACGAGGATGCCGAGCGGGAAACCAAAGGCCAATCCAAACGTCGCCAGGATCAGTGTCACCGGCAATCCGCCCCAACGGTCCTGCGAGACGAAGGAGAGGCCGAACACGCCGCCCCACATCAGTACGCTGATCAGCGCCAGCGCGCCGATCCAGATATAGGCCAGCTCGCGCCGCCACAGGGCGCGGCGGGTGGAGAGATAGAACAGCGCGATGAACAGCACCACCGACAGCGCCGGCCGCCACTGCTCGTCGAACGGATAGGTGCCGAACAGTATGAAGCGATATTTTTCGGGGATGATCGCCCAGCAGGCACCGAGGCCGCGCGCGGCGCGGCAGGCGCTGGAGTCGTTTGCCGGCGTGAGCCACACGGCATTCGCGATGCCCCACTGCACGAAGCTGAAGATGCCCTTGGCGAGGACTGCCAGCAACACGACCGAAAGAATAGCGTTCGGGATCGACGAGAACAAATTGGTGCGGAGCCAGCGCAGCACCGGGTTGCCCATCTGCGGGCGGCGGGCAGCGCGCGGGGCGTCCGGAATATCGGCGATCGCCGTCATGATCAGCGCTCCACCAGCGCGATGCGCGAATTGTACCAGTTCATGAAGAAGCTGATGCAGAGGCTGATGGTCAAGAACACCGCCATGATCAGCGCGATGGCCTCGATCGCCTGCCCGGTCTGGTTCAGCGTGGTATTGGCGACAGACACGACGTCCTGGTAGCCGATCGCGACCGCGAGCGAGGAGTTCTTGGTCAGGTTGAGGTACTGGCTCGTCATCGGCGGCACGATGACGCGCAGCGCCTGGGGCAGGATGATCTGCCGCAGCATGAAGCTGCGGCGCAAGCCGAGCGCATTGGCGGCATCCCATTGTCCGCGCGGCACGGACTGGATGCCGCTGCGCACGATCTCGGCAATGAAGGCCGAGGTGTAGGTCACGAGCGCGATCAGCAGCGCGAAATACTCCGGCGCGAGCGTCAGCCCGCCGACGAAGTTGAAGCCGCGCAGCTCCGGCCATTCGATCTTCCAGGACACACCAAGCGCCACCGACATTGCCGCCGGCAGCGCGACGATGAGGCCAACCGCAAAGGGCCACGCCGGCCGCGGCTTGCCGTCGCGCATCTGCTGCGCGATCAGCCATCGCCTGATGAGATAGAACACGGCAAGCCCGAGCACGGCTGTACCGAGCACCCAGAGCTGCGGCGAGCCGACCGGAATCGCCGGCAGGATCAGGCCGCGATTGGACAGAAATACGCCCTCGACCGGCCGCCAGGCCGCGCGCGCGGCCGGCAGCGCCTGCATCAACACGTACCAGAACAAGAGCTGAAGCAGCAGCGGGATGTCGCGGAGCGTTTCGACATAGACGGCGGCGAGCCGCGACAACAGCCAGTTGGCGGAGAGACGCGAAATGCCGATCAGCGTGCCCAGGATCGTCGCGAGCACGATGCCGATCACGGCGACGCGCAAGGTGTTGGCGATGCCGACGACGAAGGCCCACAGGTACGTGTCTCTCGGATTATAAGAGAGCAGGCTGTCGGCGATCGGCATGCCGGCTTCCCGGCCGAGGAAAGCGAAGCCGGTGGTGATGCGGCGGGCCGAGAGATTGGTGACGGTGTTGCACCAGAGGAAGGCGACAACCCCAAGCACGATTCCGACGACGAGCACCTGCCAGAACAGGCCTTGCAGCTCTCGGCGGCCAAATCCGCCGAAGAAGCGACGGCGGGGCGGCGGTCTTGGACTGTCTGAAGTCACAGCACAAAAATCCTTCTGGCGAGCAACGATTTCCGGCGGCGCACGTCAACTGTTGCACCAATCTTAAAAGCGTGCAACAAATGTTTCATGGCCGAGCCCACGAAATCCTCGCCCTTGAGCGAACTGCGCATTGCGTTGCCATCGCTCCCCCTGCGCCTGCAGGAGGTCGGCCGCTTCGTTGCCGCCAATGACTACGACGCCACCACCCGTTCGATGCGCGATCTCGCCGCCGAGGCCGGCGCCGACCCGGCTGCATTCACGCGGCTTGCCAAGGCCATCGGCTATTCCGGCTGGGACCAGTTGCGCGCGGCACTCACCGAAGCGCGGCGGCCTTCGCAGATCTCACCTTTCTCGGGCCGCGCCAAGAGCCGCCGTCACGGCCCGAACGCCGATGTCGCGCTCGTCACCGACAAGCTCGAGGCCGAGGGCGCCGGCCTTCTGCGCATTCCGGCCCAGCCGATTGCGGATGCAGCCCGCGCGCTGCACGACGCCAAGCGTATCTGGATTGCCGGTTACCGAAGCTGCCGGAGCGTCGCGGAGCTCTTGAACTACGAGCTCCGGCTGTTCCGTCCCGAACAGGTGCAACTCGTCGGCGCATCCGGCCCCGACGATCTCGATCTCGGCGCCTTTCGTACCGGCGAAGCCGTCATCGTCATCGGCTTCCTGCCCTACACGCATGCGAGCGTCCGCGTTGCGCAGGCCGCCCATCGTGCCGGCGCAGCGCTGATCGCGATCGCGGACAGCCTCTCAGCGCCGATGGCAGAAGGCGCCGACCACGTGCTGCTGTTCGAGGCGGCCTCGTCCCCCGGCTTCTTCCCGAGTCTCACGGGTGCCATCGCGATTGCGCAATCGCTCGCGGCGGTCACATTCTCGCTCGGCGGCACGGCCGCGAAGAAGCGCCTGGAAACCACCGAGGCGCGGCTCGCCGCGGCCTCCACATACATTTCAGAGAAAGGTTGACCCATGGCCGCTCGCACCAGCCGCGTGCTGCACCGTTCGTTGCGCGAAACGCCACCCAAGGCGATCGGCGGCGAAGGCGTCTATCTTTTCGCCGAGGACGGGCGGCGCGTGATCGACGCCTCCGGCGGCGCAGCCGTCTCCTGCCTCGGCCATCAGCATCCGCGCGTGATCGCGGCGATGGCAAAACAAGCCTCGACGCTGGCCTATGCGCACACCGCCTTCTTCTCCTCCGAGCCGGCCGAGGCGCTGGCCGAGACGCTGGTCGGGCATGAACCCGGCGGTCTCGCCTACGCCTATTTCGTCAGTGGCGGATCGGAGGCGATCGAAGCCAGCATCAAGCTGGCGCGGCAATATTTCATCGAGCGCGGCGAGCCGCAGCGGCAGCACTTCATTGCGCGGCGGCAGAGCTATCACGGCAACACGCTCGGCGCGCTCGCCGCCGGTGGCAATACCTGGCGGCGCGCGCCCTATGCGCCCCTGCTGTCCGGTGCCTTCAGCCATGTGACGCCGGCCTTCGCCTATCACGAGAAGCACGAGGGCGAATCCGATGCGCAGTTCGTGGCGCGACTGGCCGCGGAGCTCGAAGCCGAATTTCAGCGGCTTGGCCCCGACACCGTCGCCGCGTTCCTCGCCGAGCCCGTCGTCGGTGCCACCGCCGGTGCGGTGACGGCACCGGACGGCTACTTCAAGGCGGTGCGCGAGATCTGCGACCGGCATGGCGCCCTCCTCGTCCTCGACGAAGTCATGAGCGGCATGGGCCGCACCGGCACGACGCACGCCTGGGAGCAGGAGGGCGTTGCTCCGGATATCCAGGCGATCGCAAAGGGTCTCGGCGGCGGCTATCAGCCGATCGGCGCGATGCTCGCGAGCGGCAAGATCATCGACACCATCCGCTCGGGCTCCGGCGCGTTCCAGCATGGCCACACCTATCTGGCGCATCCCCTCGCCTGCGCAGCCGCGCTCGCGGTGCAGGATGTGATCCGCGAGGACCGCCTGCTAGACCGCGTCAAGGAGCGCGGCAAGCAACTCGAGCAGCGCCTGACCGAGCGCTTCGGCAATCACCGCCATATCGGCGACATCAGGGGCCGCGGCCTGTTCTGGGCGATCGAGCTCGTCGCCGATCGCGCCGGCCGCACCTCGTTCGATCCCGCGCTCAAGCTGAACCAGAAGATCAAGGCGGAAGCCTTCGCCAACGGGCTCGGCTGCTATCCCGGTGGCGGTACCGTGGACGGCGCCCGTGGCGACCATGTGCTGCTGGCGCCGCCCTATATCGCTTCGGCTGCCGAGATCGATCTGATCGTCGACAAGCTCGGCACCGCCGTCGACAACGTGTTGCGTAGTGTCAATCACTGAGGGGAGAGTCATATGATGAGGAAAGTGGTTATCGTAGCCGGCATGCTTGCAGCATCGACGGTTGCCGCGTCGGCGGCGACGCTCGACACGGTGAAGAGCCGCGGCACGCTGATCTGCGGCGTCAGCGCCGGCTTTGCCGGTTTCTCCGCGCCGGACTCGCAGGGCAATTACAAGGGTCTCGACGTCGATTATTGCCGCGCGCTCGCGGCCGGCGTGCTCGGCGACGCCAGCAAGGTGCGCTACGTCTCGCTGACCGCGCAGAATCGCTTCACCGCGCTGCAATCGGGCGAGATCGACGTACTCTACCGCAACTCGACGCAGACCTATCTGCGCGGCGTGACGCTGGGCCTCCGCCAGGGGCCGGTCAACTTCTATGACGGCCAGGGCTTTGTCGTGAAGAAGGACCTCGGCGTGAAGGAGATCAAGGATTTGAAGGGTGCGACTGTCTGCGTCGCGCAGGGCACCACGCATGAAGTCACGCTCGGCGATTACGGCCGCGCCAACGGCATCGACTGGAAGCCGCTGGTGTTCGACCGCGTCGACACCATGTACCAGACCTTCTTCGGCGGCCGCTGCGATGCCATGACCCAGGATGCCTCCGCGCTCGCCGGCGCCGTGACGACCGCGGCGCCGAATCCGGCCGACTACGTCGTGCTGCCGCAGACCATCAGCAAGGAGCCGCTCGGCCCGTTCACCCGCAACGGTGACGAAGTCTGGAGCGACATTATCACCTGGTTGCATTACGGCCTGATCGAGGCCGAGGAACTCGGTGTCACGCAAGGCAATGTCGACGAGATGGCGAAGTCACAGACGCCGGCGGTCCAGCGCCTGCTGGGTGCCTCCGGCGACCTCGGCTCGCGGCTCGGTCTCGATAACAAATGGCTGGTGACGGTGATCAAGGCCACCGGCAATTACGGCGAGATCTACGAGCGCAATGTCGGCAAGGCGAGCCCGCTCAAGCTCGACCGCGGCCTCAACGGCCTCTGGAGCAAGGGCGGCTTGATGTACGCGGTGCCGTTCAAGTAAACGGTGCTTCACCTCTCCCCGCCTGCGGGGAGAGGTCGACCGCGCAGCGGTCGGGTGAGGGGGAGCCTCCGCGAATTCATCCCTCACTTTCAACGTGGATAGAGCCCCTCACCCCGACCCTCTCCCCGTAAGAACGGGGAGAGGGAGAAGAGACACCGATGCGCATCGCCCTGATTCACGCCCTCAAGCATTCCATCGCGCCGATCGAGGCTGCGTTCGCGAAGGCGTGGCCAGAGGCGCGGCTGATGAACCTGCTCGACGACAGCCTGTCGGCGGATCTGGCCCGCGACGGCGTGCTCAACGATGCCATGACCGAGCACTTCCTCGCGCTCGGCGACTATGCGGCAGCTACGGGAGCGAACGGAATCCTGTTCACCTGCTCGGCGTTCGGCCCCTGCATCGAGGCCGTCGCGCGCGCACATGCGCCAATGCCCGTGCTGAAGCCGAACGAGGCGATGATCGAGCAGGCCGTGACCATGGGCAAGCGAATTGGCCTGCTCTCGACCTTCCCGCCGACACTGGCCTCGATGCCACCGGAGTTTCCGGCCTCGGCCCAGGTCGTGCCGAAACTCGCCGAGGGCGCGCTGGCGGCGCTCGATCGCGGCGATCGCGCCACGCACGACAGGCTGATTGTCGAGGCTTCAAAGGACTTGCGCGATTGCGACGTCATTGCGCTCGCGCAATTCAGCATCGCGGCAACCGCGCCGCTGGTCGCCGAAGCCACCGGCCGCCCGGTCGTGACGACCCCGGACAGCGCGGTCGACAAGTTGATGAGGCTGCTGAAAGCGAAGGCCTAGGCGCCGGCCTTTTTCCGACGACGCGCATCCTTGATCGCAGCAGCAAGCGCGGCCTTCGTTTCGTTCACAAAGTCCTCGACCAGTTCCTCGCGCGTGGCATGCGCGGCCTCGCCGGTGAACAGGCCCTGCTCGGCCAGCATCACCACGCCATGCAACGCCGCCCAGATCTTGAGCGCTTGCCGCTCGCGCAAGAAGCCGACCGCCGGCGCCTCGAGGGCTTCGATCACCAGCGCAAAAGTCTCGCGCGTGGCGTCGTGCAGCTCGCTGCCCTTTGCCGCGCATGACACGGTGCGGGAAGCGAACATCAGGCGATAGATGCCGTTGCGGCGCAGACCGAAATCGAGCGTCGCCTGCGCCAGCCGCGACAGTTTCGATTGCTTCGACGGCTTCGCCATCGCCTCGCGCAGAAGTGCACTGAGCTGCCGGAACGCTTCCGCCGTCACCGCCGTTAGCAGCGCATCACGGTCGGCAAAATGCCGATACGGCGCCGGCTGCGAGACGCCGAGCTGTTTGGCAAGCGCCTTGATGCTGATCGCCTCGGCGCCGCCCTGCTCCGCCTCGCGCAGCGCGGCCTTGATCAAGGCGTCACGGAGATCGCCATGGTGGTAAGTATTCTCCGGCTTACGGACGAGTTGTGAACGCATGTTACGTCAAGCCTATAAGTTTGCGCTTGACAGGGGAAGCCCGCCGCGAATGTAATAGCATATAACTTAAAGCGGCGGCAAATGCCGCCGATAAAATTGACATGAGGATCGCGCGGCCTTCGGGCCCCGCGCACACGACCGAGGAAGCCGCCATGACAGAGCGACTGAGGGTTCACGTCGATCCCGACAAATGCCAGGGCCACGCGCGCTGCAAGGCGCTCGCGCCGGAGCTGTTCGAGCTCGACGAATACGGCAACGCCCATGAGGCCGGGGACGGCACCGTGCCCCCCGGTCTCGAAGACAAGGCGTGGCTTGCCAAATCCAACTGCCCGGAAATTGCGATCGATGTGATCGAGGAGTAGCGCGGCCCCTGCCCGCTTGCGTGCTTTTAGCGAACACGAGCCCCGAGGGATTTCCTGCCATGTCCGACGTCAGCCAGCCTGTCGCCCACCCGCCCGTCACCGACTGGGTCAACGATTTCGACCACACCGATCCGCAATGGACGGAGGATCCGTTCTCGATCTGGGAGGAGCTTCGCTCCGCGAGCCCGGTGGTGCATACAAAGCGCTTCCTCGGCTGCTACATGCCGACGACTTATGAGGCGGTGCGCGAGATCGCCAACGACACCGAGCATTTCTCCTCGCGCCGCATCATCGTCCGTGACGTTCGACCCGAAGTCGCCAGGAACGCCGCTCCGCCGATCACCTCCGACCCGCCCGTACACAAGCCAGCCAAGCAATTGCTGTTGCCGCCTTTCACGCCGGACGCGATGAAGAAGCTGGAACCGCGGATGCGCGCGATCTGCAACGAGCTGATCGACGGGTTCATCGCCGATGGCAAGGTCGATGCCGCAGCGCGCTACAGCAAATATATTCCGGTTCAGGCTATCGCCCACATGCTCGGCATTCCCGAGAGCGACAGCGATCGGTTCATCGACTGGATCCACATGATCCTCGAGCTCGGCATCAAGGACGAGAGCAAGCTGCTCCAGGCCGTGCAGGAGATGAGCGCCTATTTCAGGACGCATATCGAGGAGCGCAGATCGAAGCCGACCGACGACCTGATTTCCTATTTGATGAACGCCAAGGACAAGGAAGGCCAGCCGCTGGAAGAGTCCCATGTGCTGGGTTCGCTGCGGCTGCTCCTGATCGCCGGCATCGACACCACCTGGAGTGCGATCGGCTCCTCGCTCTGGCATCTCGCCCGGACGCCGGCCGACCGCGAACGGCTGATCGCCGAGCCCGGGCTGATCCCGATCGCCGTGGAGGAGCTGCTGCGGGCCTATTCGCCGGTGACCATGGCCCGCGAGGTGGTCAAGGAGACCACGATCTCGGGCTGCCCGGTCAAGGCGGGCAACATGGTGCTGCTGTCGTTCCCGGCCGCCAACCGCGACCCCAAGATGTTTCCGGACGCTGACAAAGTCGTGATCGACCGCCGGGAGAATCGCCATGCCGCCTTCGGCCTCGGCATCCACCGCTGCGTCGGTTCCAACCTTGCACGCATGGAGATGCAGGTTGCGCTGGAGGAATGGCTGAAGCGGATCCCGGACTTCTCCCTCGATCCGGCAGGCACGGTGACCTGGTCACAGGGCACGGTGAGAGGCCCCCGCCAGTTGCCATTTCTGTTCGGAAAGGCGATGTAGGCCTTTCCAAGACCAACGGAGAGAGGCCGGACGTGACAGAGCAAGCAACCCTACCGGCCTCTGATCACATCGACATCGACATCGCCGACGCCAAACGGCGGATCAAGGCGATCTTCATCGGCTCGATCGGCAATCTCGTCGAGTGGTACGATTTTTACGCCTATACGGCGTTCGCGCTCTATTTCGCTCCGGCCTTCTTCCCTGGCAACGACCCCGTCGTCCAGCAATTGAACGTCGCCGTGGTGTTCGCGGCGACCTTCCTGATGCGCCCCCTGGGCGGCTGGCTGTTCGGCTACATCGCGGATCATTTCGGCCGGCGCATCTCGCTGACCTTGTCGGTCGTCTTCATGTGCTTCGGCTCGCTGATCATCGCGCTGACGCCGACCTATGCGACCATCGGTTTCGCCGCGCCGGTGATCCTGGCGCTCGCCCGCGTCATCGAGGGCCTGAGCCTCGGCGGCGAATATGGTGCCAGCGCGACCTATCTCAGCGAGGTCGCCGATCCCAAGCATCGCGGCTTCTATTCGAGCTTTCAATACGTCACCCTGATCGGCGGCCAGCTCACCGCGATCATCGTGCTGCTGCTCCTGCAAAAGGTCTTCCTCACGCCGGAGGAGCTCAAGGCCTGGGGCTGGCGCATCCCGTTTGCGATCGGCGCGGCGCTGGCGATCTTTGCCGCAGTGATGCGGCGCAATCTGCACGAGACCGAGGCCTTCGAGGAAGCCAAGAAGGTGGTGAAGCCGACCGGCTCGATCACCAATTTGCTGCGCTACCCCCGCGAGCTGCTGCTGGTGGTCGGCCTCACGGCCGGCGGTACCGCGGCGTTCTACACCTTCACCACCTACATGCAGACCTTCGTCAAGCTCTCGGTCGGCCTGACCGAGGACCAGACCACTTTCGTGATCTTCGGCACGCTGATCTTCGCGACCATCCTCCAGCCGATCTACGGCGCGATCTCCGACAAGATCGGCCGCAAACCGTTGCTGATCTTCTTCGGCGTCGCCGGTACGCTCGCGACCGTGCCGCTGCTGATGACGCTGAAGGAGACCAAGTCGCCGTTCATGGCCTTCATTCTGATCTGCTGCGCGTGGCTGTTCGTCGCCGGTTACACCTCGATCAACGCGGTGGTGAAGGCCGAGCTGTTCCCGACCAATGTCCGCGCCCTCGGTGTCGGCCTGCCCTACGCCATCACGGTCTCGATCTTCGGCGGCACGGCGCCGGCGATCGCGCTCTATTTCAAGAGCATCGGGCACGAGGAGTGGTTCTACTACTATCTCGCCGGCGTCATCTGCCTGTCGCTGATCATCTATTCCACCATGCGTGACACCAAGCACGCCTCCGCGATGCATCGCCACGAGTAGCTCATGGCCGACGACAACGAGCCGCCCGACAGCAAGCTGACGCGCACCAAGGAGAAATGGGCGCGCGAAGGCCGCTTCCTCACGGGCCGCGTTACGCGACCGGAGGATCAGCGGCTACCGCCGGGCCAGCATCTCACCAAGGACTGGCCGGTGCTCGATCTCGGAGTCGTGCCGCCGGTTTCGCGCGAGCGCTGGCGGCTCGACGTTTACGGTGCGATCGAGACCCCCGTGTTCTGGACCTTTGCCGAATTCGCGGCGCAGAAGCAGGCGCAGATCACCTCCGACATTCACTGCGTGACCACCTGGTCTCGCTACGACAATGAGTGGGAAGGCCTCGCCACGCGCGAGCTGCTTGCGGCTTGCCAGCCGCGCGAGGACGCGCGCTTCGTGGTCCTGCATTCCCATGACGGCTACACCACCAACCTCACGCTGGAAGACTTTGCCGCCGAGGACGCGCTGCTCGCCCACAGCTGGTCGGGTCAGCCGCTGACCGAAGAGCACGGCGGCCCGGTACGGCTCGTCGTGCCGCATCTGTATTTCTGGAAGAGCGCCAAATGGCTTCAGGCCATCGAGTTCCTGACCGAGGACGCGCTGGGCTTCTGGGAAGTCCGCGGCTATCATAACCGCGGCGATCCCTGGGCCGAGCAGCGTTATTCAGCCGATTAGGTTCACGCAAGGACGGGGGAAGCCCATGCCGACGGAACGCTTTCAATTCACCGGCGAAGGCGGTCATCAACTAGCCGCCGCGCTGGAGCTGCCCGATGGCGAGCCCGCAGCCTACGCGCTGTTCGCGCACTGCTTCACCTGCGGCAAGGACACGCTGGCGGCAAAACGCATCTCGGTCGCGCTCGCCGCCAAGGGCATTGCGGTGCTGCGCTTCGACTTCACCGGGCTCGGCTCCAGCGAAGGCGATTTCGCCAATTCGACGTTCTCCTCCAACGTCGCCGACCTCTTGCGCGCCGCCGATCATCTGCGCCAGGTCCGCACGGCGCCGTCGATCCTGATCGGCCACAGCCTCGGTGGTGCCGCGATCGTCGCCGCCGCCGGAAGGATTCCGGAAGCCAAGGCTGTCGTGACCATCGCGGCGCCGTCCGATCCCGCGCACGTCACAGGTCTGTTCAGCGAGCATCTCGACAGCATCCGCGCGCAGGGCGAAGTCGAGGTCTCGCTCGCGGGACGTCCGTTCCGGATCAAGCGCGAATTCCTCGACGACATCGCCGAGCAAGAACTGATGAAGGACATCACCGGCCTGCACAAGGCCCTGCTCGTGATGCAGTCCCCTGTCGACGACACCGTCGGCATCGACAATGCGACCAAGATTTTCGTTGCGGCAAAACACCCCAAGAGCTTCGTCTCGCTCGACCACGCCGATCACCTGCTGAGCAAGCCGGCCGACGCCCTCTACGCGGCCGACGTGATCACGGCCTGGGCCAGCCGCTACATCGACACCGCGAAGCCCGCGAAGGCGATGGATCTCGCGGAAGAGCCGCGCAGAGTGGTGGTGCAGGAGACCCGCAAGAGCAAGTTCAACCAGGCCATCACCGTCGGCCCGCATCATCTGGTGGCGGACGAGCCGATCGCGGCCGGCGGCGAGGATGCCGGTCCCGGCCCCTATGACTTCCTGCTGGCCGGCCTTGGTGCCTGCACCTCCATGACCATGCGCCTCTATGCCGATCGCAAATCGCTGCCGCTCGATCGCGTCACGGTCACGCTGAAGCACTCCAAGATCTACGCCAAGGACTGCGCGGAGTGCGAGACGCGCGATGGCATGCTCGACCAGATCGAGCGCGACATCGCGATCGACGGCGCGCTCGATGCGGAGCAGCGCAAGAAGCTGATGGAGATCGCCGACAAGTGTCCGGTGCACCGGACGCTGACCTCGGAGATCCGCATCGTGACGAAGGTCGTGGACTAGACGGCCAAGATAGTATTTTTCTTCTTGTCCGGAGCCTGGCGAAAATACTCCGTACCCGAAACAGCCGCACGGCTCATCCGCTTGGTGCCGCTGATGGGAAAGCAAGTCGAGATCGCTGATCGCGGTCGTTTCGAACTGCCTATCAAATGCAGGATCGAAGTTGCGCCCACATTGGGACTAGACCAAAAAACCCGGGGCGCGCTGGCCTGTGCGTAACAAGGATAACTTCGACAATAGGTTCGCCTAATGCGGGTGACACGGCATCCTGATCGCATCACGCGAATCAGGGAGATTGCCGATGGGCGTTTATTTGGTGACTTGGGATTTGAATAGGCACAAGCCGAACTACGCGCAGGCTCGACAGAACCTTGTCGATCACATGTCGCGCTACCCCCATATCAAAGATGAGGGTCTAGACTCCGTATGGTTCATCCAATCAACCTCCACGGCCGACGCGCTGGACTCTGACATTCGGGGCCACATGGATACCAACGACAGGTTGATGGTCACCAAACTCGTGAACGGGCAGCACCAAGGCTGGCTCTCGAAGGAGATTTGGGACTGGATCAATGCTCGCATCTAGCGACACCGCGCTAGGCATGTTCGAGTGGCTAAAGTATCTCGCGTCCGGACTGTCCTTCGCGACAGCCGTTACCCTGTTCTTTCGATGGCGCGACTACGAACGGAAGAAAGCGGCAGGTTCGACCTTGACGGTTACCGATGGAGTCGATCGCCGGAATGTGCGGTGGGCCAAGTTGAATTTGAGGAGCTGGACAGCCTCACCGATCCGGATAGGACGCCTCCGCGTCTTGTGGCCGCTTGGCCTTGGTGGGTACGCCTACACAGACGAAGACTCCGTAAAAGCGATCATGATCTACGACCGATCGATTGAACTCCCAGAGGGATGTCGGTCGATTGTGATCACTCCGCCTGCAGAAATACCGGAGAGCAACTCTCTCCGATTGACCTTCTTTGTGAAGGCGGATCAATCGCTCCGGCAATCGCGGCGACGATCGCGCCTATACGTTTGGGTCTCCGGTGAAACCGTTGACGCTCAACGTCGCCGCGTCGGCCTCCTGCTTCGGAGCGGGCCGGTAGATTGGTCGAAACCACCACAAAAGTGAGAGACCTAAACATGGAGAAAACCGGCCCCCCCCAGCGGTCCGTCATTGAAGAGCACATTTTCAACGGCGCATTACGCCGCCGTGGTCTCGACCATTGCGCTGATAATCTCCGGCGGCAGCCTGCTTTTTACGAAGCGCTCCTACGACCTCAGCGCGGCAAAAGACCAGCGCGAACTTCTTGAGAAGTCACCGATCGTCGATGTGCAAGTCGCCCCCAATAGCAAGGCGAGAAGCGCCGACCTCACGATCTACATTTTCAATCGTGGGGACATCAACATCGTGCCGCAAGACATCACCGCCCTCCATCTACTCGAACATGGTGATCTCTATCTGTCGGGCTCGCGTCAAAATGTAGAGAAGCTCAGTACGTCCCTGAGCCTCAAATCGATGGGGGTCATTGCTCCAAAGAATTCAGCTACCATGAAGGGAACCGTATCCGGCGTAACCGACGAAAAAGACGATTGGCCTATCAATGGCGTTGACATCACATTCACTCTACGGATCAAGCTCGCCGATGAAGGCGAGACGCTCAAGACGATGAATGTGACTAGAGAGATCAAGCCGGGGCTTTAGGGAAGCACAGCCACCGCCCACTCGGCGATCGGACGACGGACTCCCTGTGAATAGAGTCGCGAAAAGCGATCGTTCGCTCCACCACTAGCGGCGAGAGTGCCATCCTCATCGCCCGCGAATCGATTCATGAGGGAACGAATGACGACAGACAGCGAGGGACGGAAGATCAACCGGAGCCTCCGAAAATCGCAAGCCGAGATCCAGCACCTGATCGACTGCTTCGGTGATCACCTTGCGCAGAAACACAAGTACGATCGATGGGGACTCGAGGCCGTCTGGTTCTACCTGGTCGAGCGGTATCACTGGACTCCCGCCATCGTTCGGGCGCCTAACACCGACGACCTCGATTTCCTGCTCCACGATGAGATGAACGGATGGAAGGCACCCAACGATGACAAGCCGAGCCAAGGTTACAGTTGATGCCGACGCCTGACGACACAAAAAAGTGGCAAGATCATCCAGTTGTCATCGCAATCGGCAGCGGCGCTGCCGCGCTGATCTTTGCGCAGACCGTGATCTTTCCGACGATGACAGCATCGCTTCAAAATGAAGTCTCGTCGGCGCGAAGCCAAACGCAAGAAGTTGCGGCGTTAAGGGAACAGCTCAAGAAGGCGACTGAAGACACTGCGAAGGCCAAGCTCGAGCTCAAAGCAGCCCAGATCAACAACGTATTCTCGGTGGGCAACCCTTATCCCATTGGTTTGAGCAAAGTGAAGATCGGCGACAGTCCTGAAGCCATTCTTGGTAACTATCCAGAGGAAAAAGTTACAAAGAACGTTGCCTCATATTGGTCGATTAAATTAGACCACGCCACGTTCAGGGAAGTTACGTATTTTTTTGATCGGCCGAAGAATCTGAAGGACAGAAAGATTCGAGCATTGCTCTTTTTCACAACTGAGCAATCGTCCGGGATTATCCGCGACAAACTGACAGAAGCACTCGGCAACCCTTCGATTTTCGGACCAAAGCCAGATTGTGCTGGTTGGTCGTTGGGCAAAGACCTATTCGCCAAGGCCGACGGATCTATATCGTTTTCGATCGTAAACACACAACCAGATTGTATTGTCGAGGAAAAATAGAGCCTTTTTTCTGCTCGTGGCAGCACGGCCACGGTGCATTCCGCGATCGCCGTCTTCAATCTACCGCCGCGCCATCGCCGGCATCTAACGAGAGAGAATGCCTTGCCAGTAACCCGAATCGAGAAATTCGATTCCAGCGGTTCGCCTACGCAGCGCGCCGAGCCCGATGCAGATGGCCAGTACCACTACTTCCACTTCGGAAAGAACGTTGATGCCGTCTGCTTTCGCGCGCTCGACGACGTGGCGGAGTTTCTTAGAAAGCCCCCGAAGGCCGGCGTTCGTATGAACCCGGGGTGGAGCAAGATTTCCCGTCGAATTTACATCGATGGAGTACCGCGCTAGCGCGGCTGCTCTAGAAGCACGACGCCATCGTCCGCACCGCCGCGCTGATCTCATTCTCGCGCCAGGCGGCGAAGCCGAGCAGCAGGCCATGGTCGCGTGGACGGCCGAGCGCCAGGCTGGACAGGGCCCGTGTTTCGACGCCTGCCTCGACCAGCCGTTGCACCGCCGCCTGATCGGCGCGACCGCGCTTGAGGCGAGCGACCAGTTGGATGCCGCCCGAGGGCACTTCAGCGGAGAGAACTTCGCCCAGATGGCGCTCCAGTCCCTCGACGAGGTGATCGCGGCGCGCGTGATAGAGCCGTCGCATCCGGCGCAGATGCGCGAGAAAATGCCCGTCTGCGATGAACTCCGCCAGCGCTTCCTGGATGTGGCTGGAGGCGATCAGCCCGACGTGTCGCTGTGCGATCTCAAGGGTGCCGACCAGCCCTGGTGGCGCGACGACATAGCCGAGCCGGATATCCGACGTCATCGCCTTCGAGAACGTTCCGACATAGAACACGCGGCCGTGGGCGTCTAACCCCTGCAAGGCCGGCACCGGCCGGCTGTCATAATGGAATTCGCCGTCGTAATCGTCTTCGACGATCCAGGTCTCGCCTGGCCTGCTCATGCCCAGGAATTCAGTGCGGCGCGCGAGCGACATCAGCCGCCCGGTCGGATGCTGATGCGAGGGCGTCATGAAGATGAGCTTTGGCGCGGCCAGTCCCGGCATCCGCTGCATGCCCTGCTCGTCCAGCTTCATTCCCATCACGCGCGCGCCGGAGGCGCGGAAAGCCGCCGCAGCGCCGGGATAGCCGGGGTCCTCGACCCAGACATCGTCGCCGGGCGTGATGAGCGCAGCTGCAATCAGGGTCAGCGCGGCCTGCGCGCTCGGCAGGATCAGGATCTGGTCTGCGGTGGCGCGGACGCCCCTGCTGGCGGCCAGATAATGCGCCAGCGCCTGGCGCAGGCGCGTCCGATTGACCGGTCCAAGCTCGCGCTTAGCTGCGCGCACCGCGCTGCGGCGCAGGCAGCGGGCCCACACTTCGTTCGGAAACTCCCGCGCATCTCCTTGCCCCGGACGCAAGGGTTTTAGCGGCGCCTGATAGGACATCGGCCAGTCGGTCTGCTTGAGCTTCGACGCCCAGGGTGAGAGCCGCGGCTTACCAGAGCGGACGCTCGGTGCGACGGCACCCGTCTCTTCGTTACGGCCGCCGTCGACCGTGACCATGGGACGACGACCGTGCGACGCCTCGAGATATCCCTCGGCGGCGAGCTGCTCGAAGGCATAAGTGA
The DNA here is from genome assembly GCF_054061875.1 of Bradyrhizobium sp. S3.7.6. Lineage (NCBI taxonomy): Bacteria > Pseudomonadati > Pseudomonadota > Alphaproteobacteria > Hyphomicrobiales > Nitrobacteraceae > Bradyrhizobium > Bradyrhizobium sp. S3.7.6. Next base: position 7,401,014 of record NZ_JBSSEQ010000001.1, read on the forward strand.
CGGTGTTGCGCGAGACGCCGAGATCGCTCGCAAGCCGGCGGCTCGACGGCAGCGCGCGGCCTTTGCCGAGTCGACCGGTCGCGATCAGGTCTCGCAGCTGGCTCGTCAGTTGCGCCGTCAGCCCCTCGTCGTCGGTCCGCTTCAGCTCGATCAGGGCGGAGATCACACCTTCCGAAACTGGCACCTAATTCCTTTCCGATCTGGCACTTTTTCAGGTGCCAATCCGGATGCTATCCGCCGGACTGGACTGCTTCAAGGATTTTGCGATGAACTCCCTCTCCTCCCGCGCGGCCGTCGGCCTGTTCCTGATCGTCGTGCTGGCCTGGGGCGTGAACTGGTCGGTGACGAAGCAACTCGTCCAGTTCCTTCCGCCACTATGGACTTCGGCGATCCGGAGCTGGATCGCGCTGGCCGGATTGTTCGTGATCCTCGGGCTGAGCAACAATCTGATGATCCCGGAGCGGCGCGACATTCCGGTGATCCTGAGCGTCGCACTGCTGCACATGACGGTGTTCTCGGTCCTGGTTGCGGCCGGTGTGCGCTTCCTGCCCGCGAGCAAGGCAATCGTGCTCGGCTACACCACGCCGCTCTGGGTCGCGATCGCCGCGCCCTTGCTGGGGAAGGATACGCTGACGGCGCCCAAGCTCGCCGGCGCCTTGCTCGGGCTGATCGGCCTTGCCGTGATCCTGAACCCCACGTCGATCGATTGGACCAATACCAACGTCCTGCTCGGGGCCGGCATGGTCGTCCTGGCCGCGATGTCCTGGGCCGCGAACATCATCTATATGAGCGCGCATCGCTGGATTGCATCGCCGCTCCAGCTCCTGCTCTGGCAGGTGCTCGTGGCGACGATCGTACTGACGGGATCGGCTGTTATCACGGAAGGCCCGCCGCACGCGGAATGGTCGTGGAAGCTCGTGCTGCTTTTCCTGTATTCCGGCCTGATCGGAACGGCGCTGGCCTATTGGGCGATGTCGATGGTCAACAAGAGCATCTCGGCCCTGACGACGTCGCTCGGCACCACCGGGACGCCGCTCGTCGGTATCGCCAGTGCTGCGATCCTGCTGGGCGAGCCAATCGACATGAGTCTTGCTGTCGCGGCCGGACTGATCGTCACCGGCATCGGTCTTGCGACGCTGGGCGACCGGCTGCTGCGCGGTCAGGCCACCGCGAGCGGCTGAACCCGCAGTGCGCCGCGCAGGCCGGCCGTCGTGCCGAGCAGGATGCCGGCGACCGCGACGAACGAGCCCAGAGCGAGCGTCGATACGCCGGTGAGCCCCTGCCCGATCGAGCAGCCGAACGCCATCACGCCGCCGATCCCCATCAGCGCGGCGCCGCCGGCAGACCGCAGCATGTGGCGCGGCGAGGAATAACCTTCGAGGTGGAAACGGCCTGTGGCGAGCGCGGTGACAAGGCTGCCGGCGAGAACGCCGGCCACGGTGGCGATGCCGAAATTGAGCGTCAGACCGGTCGAGAGCATGGCATACTGCAGGCTATCGGCGATCGGCGCGACGAAGGTCAGCGAGGTCACCGGGACGGGATTGAAATCGTCGGCACCAAGATAGCCGGTGACGAACCAGCCGCTGGCGACCAGGAGGCCGACGACGACGCCGGCTGCAATCTGGCCGGGCGAACGCCGGAACGCCGGGTGCGCGAACGCAAACAGGATCAGCGCAACGACGATTATAGCAGCGCTCAGCGCACGCGAGGCCGCTTCGCCGGGACCGAGCGTCGCCAACAGTGACGGCAGCGAATTGGCGTTGACGGTCGTTTGCGAGGCCTGAACCAGCGCAATGCGCGCCGGCGCGATCAAGCCCTTGAGCGTCATCTGCGCGGCGATGGCGAGCACGATCACGACGACGAAGGAGCGGAGATTGCCGCGGCCGAGCAGCACCAGCGCCCGCGAGCCGCAGCCGTTCGACAACACCATGCCGTAGCCGAACAACAGGCCGCCGAGGAACAGCACCGGCACTGAAAAGGATTGTTGCAGATAGATCGACTTGCCGAGATCGACCATGCCGCTACCGGCAAGGAATTGGCTCGCAGCAACCGCAACAGCAATCGCCATCGCAAAGGTCCGCACCAGCCGCCCGTCTCCTTCGGCCAGCCAGCCGCGCATGCTGCTCATCAGGCAGAAGCCGCTGAGCAGGCCCACGGCGCCATAGATGAGCCCGATGATGAGGCCGGCGAGGATGACGAGTTGGGTGGACGAGTCCATGGTCAAGGCTTCAGGATCACGCGATCCCGCGACGAACCGGCGACCGCGACATAGGCCTCCTTGGCGCGCTCCAGCGGATAGACGGCATTCGCCTTGATCGGGAACGGTTTCAGGTGCCCGCTCGCAAAGCCGGGGCCGAGGTCGCGCAGCACCGCGCCGGTCGCGGCCGAGGACAGCCCGAGCGTGTCGATGCCGACATAGGTGTGTTGCCCGCGGTAGAATTCGAGGATGTTGAACTGCACGATGCGGTCGATCGCGGCGATCAGGATCTGGCGGCCGCGCAATCCGAGCGACTTGTGCGCGGCCTGGAAATAGGGATCGCCGACCGTGTTGAAGACGATGTCGGCCCCCTTGCCGCCGGTCAGTTCGCGTACGCGCGTGGCGACATCGGTCGCCGAGGCGTCAATCACCTCGATGGCTGCGTTGGCATGGCCCTCATAGGCTTCCGCCTTGCGCACCACGCCGATAACGCGCGCGCCCTGCCACGTCGCGATCTGGACCGCGGCCTGACCGACCTTCCCGTTGACGCCGAACACCAGCACGGTCTCGCCGGGCTTCGGAATGCCGGCGCGGCGAAAGCCTTCCATTGCGGTGACGAAAGGCACGCCGATGCCGGCGGCCTCCTCCCAGGACACCGTCTTCGGCTTCTCCACCACGGCGTCGGCTTCGACGACGAGATGGCTGGCATGGGTGCCGTCGCGGCGGATGCCGAGATCGCCGGAGGAGCCGAACACCTCGCGGCCGATCGTATCGGCCGGTCCGTCAATCACCACGCCGGCATAATCGCGGCCGGGCGTGCGGGGGAAGACCGCATAGGGCATCAGCCCGGTCGCAGCCTTCACATCGGAGGGGTTGACGGCGGCGGCCCTTATCTCGATCAGGAGATCCTTCGGACCGCGCGTGAGTAGATGACGCTCGATCAGCGGCGCGATCGCCGCAGCATTATCGGCCTTGGCATTGAGGCGGACGCAGCGCGCTTCGACGGTTTTGCAATCGGCTGGTGACATCGAAAGACCCACGATTTCTCGCGGGCCTTGTCGCCTTTGGGACCGGTCAAGTCAACCGCCTCCCCTCATCCTGAGGAGTCGCGCGAGCGGCGTCTCGAAGGATACAGGCCCGCGCTGCAGCATCCGGGCCTTCATGGTTCGAGACGCGCCTTCGGCGCTCCTCACCATGAGGAGCGACAGCTAGTCCTTCGGCCGCTTGTCGTAGAGGCGCTTGGCCTTGCCCAGCGAGCGCTCCAGCGTGGCGGGGGCGACCACCCGCACGTTGGAGCTGATTCCGATGGTGTTCTTGATGTGGGTCGAAATGCGGTCGGCATGATCGACCAGCCCGCGGCCGTCCCAGCTCTCCGGGCGCGCCTCGGCGATGATGGTCAGCTCGTCCATGCGGCCTTCGCGGGTCAGCTCCATGATGAAGTGACCGCCGCACCAGTCGGTCGCGAGCAGCACCTCCTCGATCTGGGTCGGGAACAGATTGACGCCGCGCAGGATGATCATGTCGTCCGAGCGGCCCGTCACCTTCTCCATGCGCCGCATGCCCGGCCGCGCCGTGCCCGGCAGCAGCCGCGTCAGGTCCCGGGTGCGATAGCGGATCACCGGGAAGGCTTCCTTGGTCAGCGAGGTGAAGACCAGTTCGCCCTTCGCGCCGTCCGGCAGCACCGCGCCGGTTTCGGGATCGATCACCTCGGGATAGAAATGGTCCTCCCATATGTGCAGACCGTCCTTGGTCTCGATGCATTCCTGCGCAACGCCTGGACCGATCACCTCCGAGAGGCCATAGATATCGGTTGCATCCATATCGAAGGCGTCCTCGATCTCCCCGCGCATCGCATTGGTCCAGGGCTCGGCGCCGAAGATGCCGACCTTGAGCGAGCACTGGCGCGGGTCGAGCTTCTGGCGCTTGAACTCGTCGAGGATCGCCAACATGTAGCTCGGCGTCACCGTGATGATGTCGGGTCGGAAGTCGTTGATGAGTTGCACCTGCCGCTCGGTCATGCCGCCGGAGATCGGCACCACGGTGCAACCAAGTTTTTCCGCGCCGTAGTGCACACCCAATCCGCCGGTAAACAGGCCGTAGCCATAGGCGTTGTGGATGATCATGCCGGTGCGGCCGCCGGCGGCGCGGATCGAGCGTGCCATCACCTCCGACCAGGTGTCGATGTCGCGCTGCGTATAGCCCACCACGATCGGCTTTCCCGTGGTGCCGGAGGAGGCATGCACGCGCACCAGCTTTTCGCGCGGCACGGCGAACATGTTGAAGGGATAATTGTCGCGCAGATCCGTCTTCACGGTGAACGGGAATTTTGCGAGATCGGAGAGTTCGCGAAAGTCGGACGGATGCACGCCGGCCTTGTCGAAGGCCTGGCGGTAATGCGCGACGTTGTCGTAGGCGTGCTTCAGCGACCAGGCCAGCCGCTGCGTTTGCAGCGCCATGATCTCGTCACGCGACGCGCGCTCATGCGCGTCCATCTCGGCGCGATAGGCGTTGCCACCTTCCTTGAGCCTCGTCAGAGCCATCCTCGTTTCCCCACATTGGTTGGTTCTTTTTATTGGAGTCTTACGGTTCTTGCGTCGGCAGCCACGTGCCGGGAATGACACGCGAATGCCCCCGGAATTCCGCGATGACGGTGTCGCCCGCTGTCACGCGCACGTCGTAGATGCCTGAGCGTCCGCCACGGCTGACCTCGCGCGCTTTTGCAACGAGGCGGTCATCAAGCCTGCCCGGCTTGATGAAGGTGATCTGGCCCTGTGCCGCCACGACACGTTCATTGTGCGAATTGCAGGCAAAGGCGAAGGCGGAATCGGCCAGCGTGAAGATGAAGCCGCCATGGGCGATACGCTGGCCGTTGACCATGTCCGGCCGCACATTCATCGCCAGCGTCGCAAAGCCCGGACCAATCTCGACGATCTCCATGCCGAGACCCTTGGAGGCATCATCCTCCGCCCACATCGCGTCGGCGCAGGCGCGGGCAACATCCTCGGGCGACAGGTTGGCTTTGACGTTCACGCGCTTCTCCCGGCCAAATGTTTGGCCATAATGCTCTGCTGCCCGGCCATAACTGTCAAACGTGATCGTAATCGACCACGACCCGCTCCGACGACGGCTTCGCCTGGCAGGTAAGGACGAAGCCGGCCTTCAACTCCCAGGGCTCCAGCGAATAGTTGACGTCCATCGGCGCCTCGCCCTCGACCAGCTTGGCGCGGCAGGTCGAGCACATGCCGCCCTTGCAGGCGAAGGGCAGATCGACACGCCGGCGCGCAGCGCGGCATCGAGGATCGCCTCATCTTCGGCGACCGGCACGTCGCGGCGCTTGCCGTCGATGATCAGCGAGGCGATCGCCTTCGGCGGCGCGTCGGGTGCAACGATCTTCTTCGGTCGCGGCTTGCCGCCGAATTCGGAGACGAAGCGCTCCACGTGGATGCGCTCTTCCGCGATACCGAGATCGCGGCAGGTCGCCTCGATCTCCTCGCTCATGCCAAGGGGGCCACAGATGAAGATATGATCGACACTCGCGGCCGGCACCAGCGAGCGCAGCAACACCCTCACCTTGTCGCCATCGAGTCGGCCATGCAGGATCGGGATGTCCTGCTCCTCGCCGGAGATGACGTGGAAGATCGAGAGGCGATCGATGAAGCGGTCCTTGAGCTCCTCGAGTGCCTCCAGGAACATGATGTTGTCGGTGGCGCGGTTGCCGTAGAACAGGAAGAAGCGGCTGTCCGCCTCGCGCGCGAGCACGCCCTTGACGATCGACAGGATCGGCGTGATGCCGGAGCCTGCGGCAAAGCCGACATGGATGCGTCCGCTATCTGCCGGCGGGATCACGCCGAAGCGTCCGGTCGGCGTCATGACGTCGAGCTCGTCGCCGCATTTGAGTTCATCCGCCGCCCAGTTCGAAAATGCTCCGCCATCGACCTTCTTCACGGCAATGCGGATCTCGCCATCGTCAGGACCCGAGCAGATCGAATAGGAGCGCCGGACTTCCTCGCCATCGAGCATGGTGCGGAGCGTGAGGTACTGGCCGGGCGCGAAAGCGTAATCGCCCGCGAGTTCGCCGGGGACCGCAAAGGTCATCGACACCGCGTCGGCCGCCTCGCGGCGGAGGTCGTTGACGGTCAGGCGATGAAAGCGCGGTGCGGCTGCGGACATGATCAATGACACTTGAAATAATCGAAGGGTTCGCGGCAGGCCTTGCAGCGCCACAACGCCTTGCAGGAGGTCGAGCCGAATTCGGACAGAAGCTCGGTCTTGTCAGAGCCGCATTGCGGGCACGCAACGGCCTGCTCGCCGAACAGCGCGCGGCGAGAGCTTGACGCCTGCGGTGGCGCGATGCCGTAGGCGTGCAGCTTGCGGCGCCCCTCTTCGCTCATCCAGTCGGTGGTCCAGGCCGGCGACAGCACGGTGCGCACTTTCGGCTGGCGAAAACCGGCGCGTTCCAACGCAAGCTCGATCTCGAACGCGATCATGTTCATGGCCGGGCAGCCCGAGTAAGTCGGGGTGATCGCGACCTCGACATGATCGCCATCGAGAACGACATCACGGAGCACGCCGAGATCGGCGATGGTCAGCACCGGGATTTCAGGGTCAACGACGCTCGCCGCGGCATCCCAGGCGCGCCGGCGCAGCTCGCTGTCGCGCTCGAGCACCGTCACCATGTCTGCCCCGGAAATGTACGCTGCATCGACTGAAGCTCGGACAGGAGATGACCGAGATGCTCGCTGTGGCGGCCCACGCGGCCGCCCTGCTGCATCCAGTCATTCTGCGGCAACCTGAGCGTTGCTTCACCAACGACGTCAGACAACGTTGTCAGCCAGCGGCCGCGCAAGGTGCCGGGATCCACAGCGATGCCGGCATGGATCAAAGCGCGTTCGCCTTCGTCGACGGCAAACATCTCTCCGGTGAAGGCCCAGAGATGATCGATCGCGGCCTGCGCCCTGGCGTGACTCTCGCCGGTACCGTCGCCAAGCCGAATGATCCATTCCGAGGCGTGGCGCAGATGATAAGCGCTCTCCTTCTCGGACTTGGCGGCAATGGCCGCGAGCGTCGTATCGCGCGAATTCATCATCGCGCGCCAATAGAGGTCGGCGAAGGCGGAATAGAAGAACTGCCGCACCAGGGTCTGGGCAAAGTCGCCATTCGGCTGTTCGACCAGCAGCAGGTTGCGGTACTGCCTGACGTCGCGCAAATAGGCGAGCTTGTCCTCGTTGTTGTCCTTGCCTTCGGCTTTGGCTGCGTAGGTGTAGAGTTCACGCGCCTGGCCGATCAGATCGAGCGCGATGTTGGAGAGCGCCATGTCCTCTTCCAGCATCGGCGCATGTCCGCACCATTCCGACAGACGATGACCGAGAATCAGCGCATCGTCGGCGCGGCGCAACGCGTAGAGCACCAGCGGCGTTTCGGAGACCTGGATGTTGGCCACAAGCATCACATGTGCCCCACTTCCTCAGGCACCTCGTAGAACGTCGGATGCCGGTAGATCTTCGATTCCGCTGGCTCGAACATCATGTCCTTCTCGGCGGGATCGCTCGCGGTGATCGCGGTCGACGGCACGACCCAGATCGACAGGCCCTCGCCGCGGCGGGTGTAGATGTCGCGCGCGGCCTGCAGGGCCATGGTGGCGTCATTCGCATGCAGCGAGCCGACATGCTTGTGCGCGAGCCCGTTGCGGCTGCGAATGAAGACTTCCCACAGCGGTGTGTTCGGCGTGGCCATCGTGATCTCCTTATTCCGCGGCTTGTGCGGTCTGACGCTGCGCGCGCTTTGCGGCATAGCTAGCTGCCGCCTCGCGCACCCAGGCGCCCTCATCGTGCGCCTTGCGACGCGCGGCAAGCCGATCGCGGTTGCACGGGCCGTTGCCGGCGAGCACCTGCTTGAATTCGGTCCAGTCGATCTCGCTGTAGCGCCAGTGCCCTTCGGCGTCCCGCGTCATGCCGGGATCGGGGATGGCGAGGCCGAGATATTGCGCCTGCGGCACGGTGGCATCGACGAACTTCTGGCGCAGCTCGTCATTGGAGAAGCGCTTGATCTTCCACTTCGTCGATGTGTCGCTGTGCTGGCTCGTCGCATCGGGCGGACCGAACATCATCAGCACCGGCCACCACCAGCGGTTCAGCGCGTCCTGCGCCATCGCCTTCTGCTCATCCGAGCCGCGGCACAGCGTCAGCATGATCTCGTAGCCCTGGCGCTGGTGGAAGGACTCCTCCTTGCAGACGCGGATCATCGCGCGTGCGTACGGGCCATAGGAGCAACGACACAGCGGGATCTGGTTCATGATCGCGGCGCCGTCGACCAGCCAGCCGATGGTGCCGATGTCGGCCCAGGTCAGCGTCGGATAATTGAAGATCGAGGAATATTTGGCCTTGCCGGTGAGCATCGCGTCGACCAGCTCTTCGCGCGACGTACCGAGCGTCTCGGCGGCGGCATAGAGATAGAGCCCGTGGCCGCACTCGTCCTGCACCTTGGCCAGCAGCGCCGCCTTGCGGCGCAAGGTCGGCGCGCGCGTGATCCAGTTGCCCTCAGGCAGCATGCCGACGATTTCGGAATGGGCGTGCTGGGAGATCTGGCGGGTGAGCGTCTTGCGATAGGCCGCCGGCATCCAGTCGTTCGGCTCGATGCGCTCCTCGGCATCAATGCGGGCCTGGAACTGCGCAGCCTTCGCCGCATCCTCGAGACCGCGATCGTCAGTCTCGGCCGTATTCAGCGCCTGGGTATACATGCGCATCCTCCCGTTTATTGGGAGGCAATATATAACAAAAATTACGTCATGCAAGATATTTCTGTAACATATAAATCAGGCCTCGAACCGCCGCTCCAGGAGCTTTCGAGCCGGCGGCAGTGGCCCCTTCTCATTGGTTCCATGGCTATCAAGCCATTGTTCCGACGGCGCAAGCAGCGCGCGATAGACCTCGCCGCAGAGTTCACGTGCTGCCCTGCCGGGCCAGTCGCCCGGCAGCAAGCTCTCGGGCAGCAGCGGATCGCGCAACACAACACGGCGGTAATAGTGGATCAGCAGGATGCGCGCGGTGAAGGCGTCGGCCTCGGACAGATCCGCACCGCGCGCGATAGCGGCACGGAGCGGCTCGAACGTCTTCATGAATTTCAGATAGGCGTCTGCGGTGCGGTCCAGCGGCCAGCTCGCGCTGAGCAGACGGCGCCCGCTGTCATCCTCAGCCGAGACTTCGAGACGGATTGCCCCGCCAGCCTCGTCCGGCACCGGCACACCTGATGGCGCGACCCACACGCCGGGCAGCGGACTGCCGAAGCCGGCGTTGCGCAGCGCTTCGCGCGAGACGTCGCGATCCTCCCCGTTGCCGATCAGGAGCAGCTCGAAACGCCCGGTCCAGTCCGACGATGGCGGATCGTAGATGTGGCGCGTGGCGGCCTCGAAGGTCTGACTTCCTTTATCGGCCAGGCGATAAAAACTGTTCCGGCCAACCTTTTCGCGTGTCAGCCAGCCATCGGCAGCAAGGCGTGACATCGCGGTGCGCACCACGCCGCTATCGATGTCCACACTCTCGAAGAACTCCAACAGCGTGCCGAGCCACACCGAGCCGCCGCGCGGCACGATCGCGTCGCCAAACACGGTGATGACGATGGAGCCCGTGCGTGACGGCTCACGCTTGAGCTGGTCGATGATGCGGGACAATGGATGCGCCATGCGCGAGGCATAGCGCGTTTGGTGCGGGCGCGACAATGGACGGGAGCTACAATCAAAGCGAGAGCCGGGCTCGATCCTTCGAGACGGCCCTTCGCGCCTCCTCAGGATGAGGTCTGATCGCTTTCGCGCCGCATCACTAGCTCTCAGTCCTCATGGTGAGGAGCGCGGCAAAGCCGCGCGTCTCGAACCATGCAGGCCGCGCTTACCGATGCGGATCGGGATAGACCATGCTGCGCCAGCCGCTGCGGTCGAACGGCCGCCACTGGCCTTCCTTCTGCGCGAGGCGGTCGGCGACCGCATAGACGGCGGCGGGATGATGGCCCATGCCGCAATGGCTGCTCTCGACCTCGATGCTCTCGGTCTGCGCGCCCGTCTTCTCCATACAGCCCTGCCAGGCGCAGACGCCGTCGGTGCGGCTGAAGATGGCGGTGGTCGGCACCGGCGGCGGGACGGCGAGCTCGCCGCCGAACTGCGGATCGACCTCGTCGGACTTCCGGCCGCTCGCCCATTCATAGACGCGCCAGGCATTGGTCGAACGGGGATCGCCCGCGAAGGGGCTGCCGAGCGTGATCACCTGGCGCACGCGCGCCGGCATCATCTTGGCGAGCTGGCGCGCATAGAGGCCGCCGAGGCTCCAGCCGACCAGACTGATCCTGCGGCCATGCTTGTCGCTGAGCTCCTGCACGAGATCGACCATCGCATGCTGCACGCCCTCGCGCAGGCCGTAGTTGCGGCCCTGGCGCCAGCCGCTTGCCGCGTAGCCCTTGCTGGTCAGAAAGGAGCGCAGCGCGCGCGTCGACGCGTCGGAGGCCACGAGGCCCGGGAACACCAGCACCGGATGCCCATCGCCGCGGGGCGCGAGGCTCAGCAGCGGCAGCGCGCCGAGGAATGCGCCGAACTCGTGGATCGCGCGCCCTTCCAGGAACATCAAGGTACGGGACGGCGGACGCAGCGTCTGGGCAGTAGCGGTCATCAATGGTCCCCTGGGCAGAATTGCTGAAAAGGCTACCGGTTGCGATGCCGGCAAATGGGTACGAATTCCAACAGTCCGGCTTCTCGAACGTTCCGCAACGCAGCATGAATCAGCTAGGCGGCCGGTTCCAGACATTCAAGCGGGTGAAGCCCAAGGCGACAATAGGCCCGCAGGTGAATGCCAGCGTCCGTGACGCAAAAGTCACAACCATCGAAGCAGGAATTCTACGGAGTAGAGCGCAAGACCTGCGAGCCCGCCGATCAACGAACCGTTGAAGCGGATGTATTGCAGGTCGCGGCCGATGTTGATTTCAATCAGCGAAATCAACTGCGCCATATCCCACGCCTTGACCTGGTCGGAAATGAAGGTCGAGACGCCGCTCTTCTGATCCGCAACGAAGCTGCGCAGCACCGCCACCAGGCCCTTGTTGATCTCGCCGCGGAGCTCGGCATCGCCGGCGAGCACCTCACCCGCGGCGACGAACATGCCGGCGAGATGATGCTGCAGTACCTGCGTCTCGCCGCTTGCGCTGCGCTCGATGAAGGAGCGCATGTTGGTCCAGACGGTCCGGGCGAGATCGGCAAGCTCGGGCCGGGCGAGCAGATCGCGCTTCAATCCGTCGATACGATCGATATAGGCCTGATCGGTGCCGAGCCGATCGACGAAGCCCAGCACCATGCGATCGAACTCGCCGCGAAACGGATGTTTGGGATCGCTGCGCACCTCGTTGAAAAAAGCCGTGGCGGACGCCACGATCTTGTTCACCAGAAACTTGTCGGCGCGATAGAGCCTGAGCAGGGTCGGCAACTCCGCGCGCACCTTCTCGCGGATCATCGCCATCGTCTCGGTCTGGTTCAGCGTCTCGTGCATCACGCGCAGGAGATCATCGAACAGGATCTGATGCCGCCCTTCCGCGACGAAGCCGCGCAGCGTGCCGGCCGCGAGCGGCGCAAGGTCGATCGCCTGGAGCTGCGAGGACATGCGGCGAATGATGAAGGTCATCAGACCCGAGCTTTCCGTCGCGGAGACGGCCTCCGGCAGCAGGCGCAGCGCGAAACGCGCGAGATCATCGCTGCGCTTGCGGTCGCGCAGCCAGTCGGCGACGAAGGAGCCGAAATCGATCTCCCTCAGCTTGGCCTCGACGGGGCGGGCCTCGAGGAAATGCACCTGGATGAACTCGCCGAGCTTGTCGGCGATGCGGGCCTGATTGCTCTGGATGATCGCGGTGTGCGGGATCGGCAGGCCGAGCGGCCGCTTGAACAGCGCGACCACCGCGTACCAGTCGGCGAGCCCGCCGATGGTCGCGGCTTCTGCGAAGGCCGCGATGAAGCCGAACACGGGATGCACTGGCAGAAGCCATTTCGCAACGACGAACAGGGCAAGCGTCGAGGCCAGCACCAGCGTCGCCAGTGCTTTGACGCGGCGAAGCTCCGCCGCGCGTTCGGCGTCACCGGGGGTGTCGAAGGAGAAGGTAGCGGGCGGGGTCATCACTGCATCACCCTACTCGTCATTGCGAGCGAAGCGAAGCAATCCAGAGTCTTTCCACGGAGACGGACTGGATTGCTTCGCTTCGCTCGCAATGACGGCAGCGCAAAAAACAAAGGCCCGCCGAAGCGGGCCTCAAATTTCAGTTTGTACTCAGGGTGCCGTATCAAGCGGTCTTGGTGTAGACCTTGGCAAAGTTGTCCTGAGCGGACTTCGCACCGTTGGCAGCGAGCTTGCCGACATAGTCGGCGGTCGCCTTGGCGCGCGAGACGAAAACTTCGCCGCGGGCGCGGAGCAGGCTCGACTGGATCTCGACGGCTTCGCTGATCGACTTGGCGGACGCGAGCTTGTCGATGCCCGCGAAGAACGCCTCGGCGTCCTCGTAGATCGCCTGCTGGATGTTGCGGCTGATCTTGCCGGCCTCGGTGACGGACTCGGTCACCGCGTTCTCGACGGCGGCGGTCACGCGCTCGGAGCCAGCGAACACCTCGGCAGCACGGTCCTTGGCGGTGTTGGCGGACTTCTTGACGAACTCGCGGGCGGCCTCGGGAACTTCCAGGTTCTGGATGTTCTTGAAAGCGTCCTTGAAGCCCTCGAAGGCAGTGTTGGTTTCGGTGGTCATGGGGTTCTCTCCATCCTCATTGGGTTGAGCTATGGGCTCACCCCGTCCTCATTGGCCCGGGGCACGGCTTATATGACATAATTAATGGTGCGATGCAATATTCGTATTGCACTGCGATATCACGAAATCGTGAACAGCCTTAATGGGAGGCAATTTGGCGCCTCCCTAGCCAGTTGGGTTCCCGGAAGGCGAGACGGCCGCCCTAATGCTGGACGGCTCCCGGCAAGCCATAGGCCTCCATCTGGGCCTGGACCTGTGCGATGTTGTGGCCGAGCACGACAATGTCGTGGGTCTTGCCGTCGACGTCCCGGACATGGTCCCGCAGCAGCGCCTCGGCCTTGAAGCCGAGGCTCTCGAACAGGGCGATCGCCGCCTGCTGGTCGACCGTCATCTGGACCGAAAGCTTTTCCAGGCCGGCGCCGAGCGCGAGCGCAAAGGTCTCCTGCGAGAGCGCCCGCCCGACCCCCTTCCCGCGCACGTCGAGGGAAACAACCATCCGGATCTCGCCGACATGGGGCGACCAGGAATGCGGATCGCGCACCAGCGTGCCGCAGCCGACGACCTTGGCGTCCCTGACCGCGAGCAGGCTGGTAATCGCGCCGCGCTCGATCTCCTTGACCCAGGCCGAGAGCACCTTCGGCTCGCTGATGTTGCGCGGCAGGAACAACAGATCATGGGTCGGCAGGCCCTTGCCGAAGGCCAGCATCGCGGCCTCGTCCGCAGGCGACATCAGGCGGATCTCGATATCGCCAGCGTCGGTCTTGACCTGACGCGGATAGGAACGCTGCTCACTCATGTCGATCTCTTCCCCAGCCAGGTATCCAGTTTCGGCCACAGCCGCTTCACCGCATTGGCGCCGGCGACCAGCGAGACGTGACCGCCCTTCAGCATCACCTCTTCCTTGTCCTCGGACCCGATCTTGGCGATCAGGTGTTTTGCGGCCTCATACGGCACGATGTGATCGTGCTCCGCGACCGCGTGCAGGAACGGCACCTTGATGTCTTCGAGCTTCGCCGCGCGGCCGCCGACCGACATGGTGTCGTTGAACAGCTTGTTGTCCCACATCAGGTCCTTGGTGATGGTGCGGAAATATTCGCCCGCCAGCGGCAGCGTGTCGGTCGCCCAGCGGTCGAACATCCGGTACGATTTCACGAACTCGTCGTTCCAGATGTTTTCCCAGAGCTGGATCTGGCTCACCGTGCGCGAGGCCGGGCGCAGCATCTCGAACGAGGACAGGATCATCTCCGGCGGCACGTTGCCGACGCTGTCGACGAGGCGGTCGACGTCGAAATAACGCCGGTCGGAGAAATTCGAGAACAGCTTCATCTCGCGAAAGTCGATCGGCGTGGTGAAGCAGATCAGGTTCTTCATCGGCCCGTCCTTGTGGATCGAGCCATAGAGCAGGGACAGCACGCCGCCGAAGCAATAGCCGATCACGGAGACGTCCTGCTCGCCGGAATCGGCCTGCACGCGGCGGACGCAATCCGGGATGAAGTCGAGGACATAGTCCTCCATGCGCAGGCTCTTCTCCTCCGGCCGCGGCGCGCTCCAGTCCAGCATGTAGACGTCGTAGCCGCGCTTGAGCAGGAACTCGATGAAGCTCTGACCAGGCACGAGATCGAGGATGTAGCCACGATTGGTGGTCGCCATCACGATCAAGACCGGTACGCGGTAGATCTCGTCGGACATCGGCCGGTAGTGATAGAGGCTCATGGTGCCGCGCGAATGCAGCACGTCCTTCGGCGTCGAGCCGAGCGAAGGGCCCGAAGTCGAAAAATATTCGACGCCCTTGATGCTGCGCTGGATGGCGCGCTGCACCTCGGACTGGATGCGATCAGGGAGCGATGCGAAATCTAGTCCGGTGGCTGCATTCATGTCTGCTCTCCGCCCTCGGACGGCGGGCGCTTGGTGCGCGGCGGTCGCAATGCCGTATCGGAGCCCTGAGATACGCCGGAACGTGCCGCCATCTGGCTCAGCATCCACTTGATCTCACCGATCTGGCCTTCGATGGCTTGCAACCTTTCGGCAAGGCCAGTGACCTGATCGCGGCTGGGCAGGTTCATGGAGACCAGATATTTTTCCATGAGCTCGCCGAGTTGCTTCTGAGCACCTGCAGCAACTCCTCCCGCGCGGTTCATCGCCTGTGAAAACTCGGGCGACGACATGGCCTGGTTGGCGAAGGAGTTGAACCCCTTCTCCATCTCACCAACCATCTTCTGCCACATGGCGACCGGGTCATTGGTCTTGTCGGTCATCGGCGTCCTCCTGATATCGAGAGCTGCGATGCCCTTCTTTTTTCGCCATACCACACCGTTGCGAGGGAGCGGTCAACCGGCAGGTCGCGCGGTGCGGCGCACACGGCTTCTTTGCGGCGGCAAATCGTGCGATACAGCATCGATCAGCAGGAGGGAACGCGCCCGTGACCACCCATCAGCCGCCCCAGACCATCCGCGCCAACGGCATCGACATCTGCTACGAGATCTTTGGCAACGACAATGCCGAGCCGCTGCTGCTGATCATGGGGCTCGGGGCGCAGATGATCCACTGGGACGATGCGTTCTGCGAGCAGCTCGCCGTGCATGGGTTTCGCGTGATCCGCTTCGACAATCGCGACATCGGCAAGTCGAGCCATCTGACGGGCGGTAAACGCCTGACGCCACTCGAGCTGTTGAAGCTGCGCTTTCTCAGGATTCCCGTGGCCGCGACCTACAAGCTGATCGACATGGCGAAGGACACGGTCGGCCTGATGGATGCGCTCGGCATCAAGTCGGCGCATCTGGTTGGCGCCTCGATGGGCGGCATGATCGCGCAGGAGGTGACGCTGTCGTTTCCAGAGCGCGTGCGCTCGCTGACCTCGATCATGTCGACGACAGGCAATCCGCGTGTGCCGCCGCCGACACGCGAGGCCTCCGCGATGCTGATGGCGCCGCCGCCACGCAGCAAGGAGGAGTTCATCGTCCGCTTCGGCGAGACCTGGAAGGTGCTGCGCGCCGGGTCCTTTCCGGAAGAGGAAGCGCTCGACCCCGATCGTGCCGAGCGCGTCTTCGCACGCGGCCTCAATCCGGCCGGCGTCGGCCGGCAGCTCCGCGCCGTACTCGCCTCCGGCAGCCGCAAGGAGCGGCTGCGTGGCGTGAAAACACCGACGCTGGTCATTCACGGCACCGTCGATCCGCTGGTGCGGCCCGAAGGCGGCAAGGACACCGCAGAGTCGATTCCCGGCGCAAAGCTATTGATGATCGACGGCATGGGCCATGCGCTGCCGATGCGCTTCTGGCCCGACATCATCCGCGCCATCGACAAACACGCTCATGGGGCGGCGGCGCAGGCGGCGTAGACGCGACCGGTCTCCTCGCGGTGACCATGTGAGCTTCCGGTTACTCTCTTAACGCGAGCCGGGGCGAAAGCTATACAGGCCTTCCTCAATCGCAAGACAGAGGCTGCGGCCTCTCGGAGCTCACATGCATCTCATCGTCCGGTCCGTCGCAATGATTGCGGCTTCCATTCTCATGCTGTCCCTCGGCAACGGCGCTGCGCTGGCCGCCAGCGCGCAGGAAGAAGCCAACCGCGCCGCCGTACTGGCCTTCTACGAGAAGGGCCTTAACCAAAAGGACGCCGACGCCGCCCTCGCCTATGTCGGCAACCGTTATGTCCAGCACAATCCGAACGCGCCCGATGGTCCGGACGGTTTTCGCAAGTTCATCGGCTTCCTGCGCGAAAAGTTCCCGAGCTCGCACAGCGAGGTCAAGCGCTCATTCGTCGACGGCGACTTTGTCATCCTGCACGTCCACTCCGTTCGCGAGCCCGGCAGCAGGGGCCGCGCGATCGTGGATATCTTCAAGCTGGAAAACGGCAAGATCGTCGAACACTGGGACGTTGTTCAGGACATCCCGGAAAATCCGGCGAACAACAATACGATGTTCTAGAGCCGTAGCCCGGATGAAGCGCAGCGTAATCCGGGACCACTCTTTGCGGATCGACCGCCCCGGATTTCGCTTCGCTCCATCCGGGCTACAAATCGCCGCCTAGCTCCTCCTCGCGATCCAGATCACATGGCGCGCGCCGCCGCCTCGTCCGGTGGCGCGAACGTTGACTTCGTTCACATCGAAGCCGGCGCTGCCGAGGCGCTTGGTGAAGGCCGGGTTGGGTCCCGACGACCAGACGGCGAGCACGCCGCCCGGCCGCAGCGCCACCTTCGCCGCTTTCAACCCGCTCGCATTGTAGAGTGCGTTATTGCCCTTCCGGGTCAGCCCCTCCGGCCCGTTGTCGACGTCGAGCAGAATGGCGTCGAAGGCCGACCGCTGCGCGCGGATGATCCCGCCGACGTCAGTCTCCCGGATCTTCACCCTGACATCATCGAGACTGTCGCCAAAGACCTCGGCCATCGGGCCGCGCGCCCAGGCGACCACCGCCGGCACGAGCTCGGAGACCACGATCTTCGCCTTGCTCCCGAGCACAGTCAGCGCCGCGCGCAGCGTAAAGCCCATCCCGAGGCCTCCGATGAGGACAACGGGTTTTGCGACCGTCTCGATCTGCTTTGCCGCGAGAGTTGCGAGCGCGGCCTCAGAGCCCGACAGGCGATTGTTCATCAGCTCGTTGGTGCCGAGCTTGATGGAGAACTCCTTGCCGCGCCGCATCAGGCGGAGCTCTTCGTCGGAGCCGGGGATTTTGGCGGTGTCGATCTTTTCCCAGGGAATCATGGGAGAGCTTTAGCACGATCGGACGAACAATCACCCTCCCGCCCAGACGTCCAGCACATAGCGGTTCTTCGCGCCCATCTCCTCGATCCAGCGCAGAGCCGTGGCGGCATCGCTGCCGCTCTTCTCGCGATGGATCGCAACGAGCGCGGCCTTCACGTCGGGCTCCATCTTGCCGCCATCGCCGCAGACATAAATGATCGCGCCCTGCTCGATCAGCAGCCAGACCCTGTCCTTCTGCGCGGCAAGCATGTGCTGCACATAGGTCTTCGGTCCATCTGCACGCGAGAATGCCGTGAAGAGCTCGGTGATGCCGCTTGCCGCCAGCCCCTTCAGCTCCTCCGCGTAGAGAAAATCCTGGTCGGGATGGCGGCAGCCGAAGAACAGCATGGCCGGACCGAGCGCGGCGCCCTTCGCCTTGCGCGCAGCGCGCTCCTGGAGGAAGCCGCGGAACGGCGCCAGTCCGGTGCCCGGGCCGATCATGATGATCGGCACGGATGACTCATCGGGGAGCCGGAAGCCGGCCTTGGTCTCGCGCACGGTGGCATAGATCGCATCGCCCGCACGCCGGTTGGAGAGATAATTCGAGCAGATGCCTTTGTAGACACCGCGCCCGGAGGCGGCCGGCCCTTCGACCACGCCGACCGTGACGCTGCATCGCGCCGGGTCGACCGACGGCGACGACGAGATCGAGTAATAACGCGGCGCCAGCAGCGAGAGCATTTCCAGATAAGCGTGGAACGGCAGTTCGCAGGCCGGATATTCGAGCAACATGTCGAACACCGATTTGCGCCTGGCCAGAATCTCGGTGCGATAACGCTCGAGCGGCTCGGCCTCCTCGCCAACGAAGGCCAGCAGCTTAGGCTTGGTGACCGGGCAGCGGGTGTGCTCGGCCATGATCTGGATCTGCTTCCGTGTCGCCACCTGCTGCAGCTCGACGAACTCGCTGAGCAGGCGTCCGACCGAGACGGCATTGCCGACCGGCAGCTGCGCGCGGCGGCCTTCGGCGACCTGAAGCCTGATCTGGTCCGCCGGCAGGAAGCCGAAGCGACGGGCAACCGAATCCACCAGCGTCGGATCATTGCGCGGGACCACACTCAGATGATCGCCGACGCGGTAGGTGATGTTGGACGGCAGCTGCACCTCGATATGGCGCGTCGAACGCTCGGACGGATTGGCGCCGGACTTGTTCTGAAGCTCGTCATTGACCAGCACCTTCATCGCGACAGCACCGCCCTGGGCCACGATGGTGTTGACGGCGGTTACTGCGACAGGCTCGATCGCATAGAGCGGATCGTCCTCCGCGGTGCGGGTGAAATTCCAGTCGATGCCGAATTCCTTGGTGGCAACCTGCGCGGCCGCAGGGAACCATTTCTGGAACTGGCCGTCGAGATCGCTGCGCGCATCGCCTTCGCCGCGCGGATAGACTGCGCGCGCACCATGCTTCGACAATTGCTCGTCGATGAAGCGCGGCACCGATTGATAGGTTGCCGCCCAATCGCTGTTGCCGCAGCCGAACACGGCGTAGCGCACATTGGCAAAGGCATCCATCGGCAGATCGTCGCCGAGCCATTTGACGAACTGCGTCGCGTTGTCAGGCGGCGCACCGTTATAGGAGGCGCAGATGATCAGCACGCCGCCCTCCTGCGGCAGCTTGCCGACGTAATCGTCGAGCGGCCCGAGATGCACGGCAAAGCCGTTGATCTCGGCAAGATCGGCCATGCGCGTCGCCAGCTCCTCGGCCGTGCCGAGATTGGAGCCGTAAAGCACCAGCATCGGCGTGTTGTGGCCGGGCCGCGCCGTCGGCTGACGCGGTGCTCTCGGCGCTGAAACCGCAGCCGCGATGGGCCCGCCATAAGCGCCGCGCTCGCGATCGGCGCGCGGACGTACCTTGATCTTGAAGCCTTCCGGCTTCATCGTCAGCGTTTCCTTCAGATGCATCTGATAGCGCTGGTGATCGATCAGCTTGAAGCGCTGGAGGATCATGCCGAGCGCGAGCGCGGCCTCGTGCATGGCGAAGCCGCGTCCGATGCAGGCGCGCTGGCCGTTGCCGAACGGCTTCCAGGCATTGATCGGCCGCTTGGCCTCCGCCTCGCGGCTGAAATTCTCGGGATCGAAGGCGTCTGGATTCGGGCCCCAGACCGAGGGATCGCGATGCAGCGCCGTCACCAGGATGGTGATGAAGGTGCCCTTCCTGAGCCTGTACTGGCCGCCGCCGATGGTCTCGTCGTTCAGCGGCGAGATGCCATAGGCCGGCGCCGGCGGCCACAGCCGCAGAGCTTCCTTGAGGATCTGCGTGATGTAGGTGAGCTGCGTCACCTGCTGGTAGGTCGGCTTGGCATTGACGTCGGGGCCGAAAACGCGGTCGACCTCGTCGTAGGCCTTCTTGAGAATGTCCGGGTGCTTGAGCAGGGCGTAGAGCGTGTAGGACAGCAGGCCGCTGGTGGTCTCGTGCCCCGCGATCAGGAACGTGTTGATCTGGTAGCGGATGTTGATGTCGTCAAGCTGCTCGCCGGTCGAACGGTCGACGCCGGTCATCATCGCGGCGAGCATGTCCTTCTTGTCGTCGATCCCTTCGGCGCTCTTGCGGCGCTCGGCGATGATCTCGTCGACCATCTTGTTCATGAAGGCGACGTCTTCGGCGAGCGTCTTCCGGCGCTTCTGCATCCAGAGCTGCTCGAACGGCAGGCCGCGCGTCATCATGATGGTTTCGAGCGAGCGCACCAGCGACTCGACGAAGGGATGATAGTCGCGCCGATAGAAGGAATTGAAGCGGTACTCGAAGCCGCACAGGCCGATCGTGTCCAGCGTCAGCGCGGTCATGTCATGGACGACGTCGATCTCGTCGTCGGCGTTGAGCCGTTCCCATTTGTTGACGAGCTGCTCGGCGATATCGACCATGCTCGGGTGATAGGACTGCATGGCGCGATTGCCGAACGGCTGCAGCAGGATGTTGTGTGCCTTGCTCCAGTTCGGCTCGCGGGTGTCGGCCGTGAAAAGGCCGTCGCCGCCGACCGCGCGCACGCGGCGCAACGCACCGCGCACCGTCTTGTCGAAGCGCTTCTCGTCGGAGAGCTCGTCGACGAGATCGTGGCCGGAGACGACGACGATCGGCGAGCCCATCATGTCGAGCCAGAAGATCGGCCCGAGCTCCTTGGCAAGCCGGGTCAGGTGCTGCACCGGCGCGGCCGAATCCAGCGACAGCATGTTGCCGACCACCGGCTTGGTCGGCGGCTGCGGAATCGGGTCCAGACGGTTCTTGGATGACATCGAAATGTAGTCCCCCTGCCTCAATGTCGTCATTGCGAGCGAAGCGAAGCAATCCAGAATATATCCGCGGAGGCAGTCTGGATTGCTTCGTCGCTTCGCTCCTCGCAACGACGAGCGCTAGCCAAACCGCCTTCTACGCCATTCGATCAGCTTGGCGCTGACCTCTTCCGGCTTCTCCTGCTGCGTCCAATGGCCGCTGTCGCGGACCAGATATTTTTCGAGATCGGGAATCAGCTTGTCCATGCCGTCGGCGGAAGACGGCGGCAACACCGCGTCGTTCTCGGCCATGATCATCAGCGACGGCACGCGCACCGTATGATCGAGCCCTTCGGCGCGCGTCCAGTTGCGCGACATGTTGCGGTACCAGTTGATGCCGCCGGTGAAGCCCGTTCTGGTGAAATTGTCGACGAACACCTTTTTCTCTTCCGGCGACAGGATCGGCGTGCGCGGATCGTGCTTCGCGTCGTAAGCCGCAATCATCTGCGGAAACGCCAGATTGACCCGCGGCGAGGCGCCCACGCCGGCAATCACTTCCTCTGCCGGCGCATCGGGCGGGCGTGGCGCCGGCTTGCGCATGAACGCATCGAATGTCTGCTCGACGCGATTGCCGAAGATCCGGTCGGGTTCGCGCGCCGGATCCTGGAACTGCACGATGTACATCTTGTCGCCGAAGCGAGCGCGCAGAAGCTCGATCGGATCGGCCCAGGCACGGTTGGTATGAGGCGTGTTGATGCCGACCACCCCCGCAACCCGGTCGATGTGCCGCAGCGGCATCTGCCAGACGATGAAGCCGCCCCAGTCGTGACCGACGAAGATGGCCTTGTCGATCTGGAGATGATCGAGGAGCCCAACGAGGTCGTCGGTCAGATGTTCGATGTCGTAGGCCTCGACCGGCTCGGGCCGGTCGGTCGCGCCATAGCCGCGCTGGTCCGGCGCGATCACCCGGATGCCGGCCTCGCTCAGCGCCTTGATCTGGTGACGCCAGGAGAAGGCGAGTTCCGGCCAACCGTGGCACAGCACCATCGGCGGCTTGTCGCTGACCGGGCCCGCCTCGTAGTAGCCCATGCGGATTCCGTTCGTCTGCACGAACTTGAGCGGTGGCATCTCAATCATCGCAATATTCCTACTCTGCGGCGCCCTTGACGTCGGCCGCCGGCGGCGCGTAGGCCGCCTCCAGCGCGGCGAACTCCTCCGGCAGCATGTCGCACATCACCTGCACGTGCGGAATGATGTTGGCGCCGACGATGAAGCCGAAGTCGAGCTGGTCGCGATAGCTCTGCACGGTGATGTTGAGCGCCTGCCCATGCGTCGAGATCGACACCGGGAAGATGTGCAACAGCTCCGCGCCGGCGGCATAGAGCGTCTGCCGCGGCCCCGGCACGTTGGACACCGTGATGTTGGCCGCCGGCGGCAGCACATCCGACAGGTTCGAGCGGCTGTAGAGCAGCGCCAAAACCTGCACCATCATCGGCGCACCCAGCATCGAGATGTTGGAAATCTGCGGCATCAGGGCCCGCAACGGATGCGACATCTCCTTGGACTTGGTCGACTGCGCGATGATCGCCTCCAGCCGCGCCTTGGGATCGTCGATATTGGTCGCGATCGAGCAGATCATGCCGAACACCTGGTTGTTGGCCTCGGTGTTGCCTTCCTCGCGCAGCGAGATCGGCACGGCGGCGGTCAGCGATTTCGCCGGCAACGTGCCATATTGCTGGAGGTAGCGCCGGACCACGCCGGAGGCGAGCGCCAGCACCACGTCGTTGAGCTTGCCGCCGGCCTGCTTGGCGAGCGCCTTCGAACGCGACAGCGAGATCGAGACGCCGGCAAAGCTGCGTTCCGAGGAAATCGTCTTGTTCAGCATGGTCGGCGGCGACACCATGCTGGCGAGGCTTTCCCGGGATTTCGGATCGGAGATCTTGCCGAGCACGTCGGAGACGCTCTTGACCATGGTCGGGATGTTGCCGGCGAAGCGCACCGCACTCTCGATCTGGTACATCGCATTGTCGAACAGGATCGAGCCGATGTCGCTCTTGCCCGTGCGCGGCAGTTGCAGGTTCTTCGCGGCGGCCGAGGCATCGAGCGGCTGGGTGAAGAGCTGCTGATAGGAATCGAGCAGGTTGGCGGCGATGTCGCGCGGCTCCTGTCCGGGCTTGCTGCCCGCCGTCGGCGGATCGACCTTCCGGGGGGTGGGCGAGATATCGTAGATCATGTTGGTCAGCGCCGCCCCGGCGCCGCCGTCGATGGCGGCGTGGTGCATCTTGGAATAGAGCCCGACCTCGTTGTCCTTCATGCCCTCGAACACGTAGAACTCCCAGAGCGGCCGGGCGCGGTTCAAGAGCTTGGCGTGCATCCAGCCGACGATGCGTTCGAGCGTGGCGCGGTCGCGCGGCTGCGGCAGGCTGGCGCGGAAGATGTGGCGGTCGATGTCGAACTGGTCGTCCTCGACCCAGGAGGGATGATCGATATCGAGCGGCGCCTTCTCCAGCCGCGCCTTCAGGATCGGCGCGATGTGCAAGCGCGAGACGATCATCGCCTTGAAATCTTCGAAGAAGTCGCCCTTGTAGTCGTCAGGCAGGCGAAAGATCGCCATGCTGCCGACATGCATCGGCATCTCCGGCGTTTCCAGATAGAGAAATGATGCGTCCAGCGACGACAGCTTCTTACCGTCAGCCATAGTTCCCTCCGCTCGTTTTGACGGGCGCCTTTGCCGGCGCTTCTCGTCAGGCCGATACTGCCCGTTCCGGCGGGGCATATGCAATGGCAAACGGCCCTGCCCGGTCGAACGGCCAGAACTCCCCCTCCGGTTGGGCCAGGCGGTCCGCCACGGCCCACAGCGCCGCGGGGTTCACGCCGAGCCCGATATGGCTCGCCAGGTGCACCTCGATGTTCTCGGCGCGGTCGGAGGGACGCAACAAACAGGTTCGCCAGTTCACGATACCGTCGGCGCGCGAATAGATCGACGTCGCCGGCACCGGCAGATCGCCGGCGATCGCCTCGCGCAGTTCGGCGAAATCCTCGACACGCTCGCCGGTCAGCGCTTCGTACAGCCGCGTGGCGTTGGTCGCCCGCACGTCGTCGGCAAACGGGCTGCCGAGCGTGACGACGTAGCGGACCATCTCGGGCGCCTGGAGCGCGAGATCGCGGGCATAGACGCCGCCGAGACTCCAACCGACCAGGCTGACCTTGCGTCCGCTCGTGGCGTGGATTTCGGCAAGGCGCGCGCGCAGGGCTTCCCTCATCCGTTCCAGCCCACCGAGATTGCGCCCCATCCGCCAGGCATGCGCCTCATAGCCGAGCTCGCTGAGATAGCGCCGCATCGGTGCCATCGAGAGATCGCTGGCAAGAAAGCCCGGCAGTGCCAGCACCGGATGGCCGTCGCCCCTGGGCGCGCGCATCAGGAGCGGCGACAGCATTACGCTGGCGTTGAATTCGAAAAGTCCACGGGCTTCGGCCAGCAGCAGGCCGAGGCTCGGCGGACGAAGCCGGCCCGACCCCTGCGGCTCGTCCGGCCCGGGCGACATTTATTTCTTCTTGTCGCTGCTGCGCGGGCTGCCGAGACCGGCCATGGTGACGAACATGTCCTGAAACCGCTCGGCGATCTTGGGATCGAAGGTGAACCAGCTCTGGATCAGCGATTCCGGCGAGACCTTGTCGATGTTGGACATCATCTGCTGTTGCAACTTGTCCATCACGGCGGTCTGCATCGGCATCACGTCGGGTAGTCCGAAGAACTGGCGGGCTTCAAGGGGGGTGCAGTCAATTTCGATGTTAACTTTCATGTCCCCTCCAGATGAGATTCGAGCGGCCTGTCGCAGTATCGCCGCGAGACGGTGTGCAACGCAAGCGACCTGAGGCTGGCGGCCGGCCTTGCTTCCGCGATCGGCGGATATGGTCAATGAAATCGCGCCCGCCATGAGCCCGCTTCCTCGGCGCCCGGCGGGGCACGAGGGCCCCGCGGCCGGGGACTTCACCGATCGAAAGTCGAATATCGCCCGCGAACCCCTCGCCGCCAGATTGTCGGCCAGCATTGCTGCACAGCGGCGCAACTTGGCGCGTTCCTTGCTGGAATGGCGCTTGCACGGGTCGTGAACTCTGGGCAACATGGATTGGGACGCCCGCCGAACAATCAAAAATCACGGCGCGGCAGAGTGGAGAGGGTCAAGAATGTCAGTCGGTCGAACTCTGTTTGCGGCGACGCTCGCCGGTACGCTTGCGTTGGCGGTCTCGCCGGCGTCGAGCCAGACGCTACGTTATGCCAACCAGGGTGACCTGAAGTCGCTCGATCCCTATACGCTCAACGAGAGCACCACCCACGCCCATCTCGGTCACGTCTATCAAGGCCTCACCGCGCGCGACAAGGACCTCAAGATCATTCCGGCGCTGGCGGAAAGCTGGGAAACCCCGGAGCCGACCCGCTGGCGCTTCCATTTGCGCAAAGGCGTGAAATTCCACAACGGCGATCCCTTCACCGCCGACGACGTGCTGTTCTCGGCCGATCGCGTCCGCAAGAAGGGGTCCAACATGCAGACCCGCCTTGCTCCGGACGTCAAGGTGATCAAGGTCGACGACTACACCGTCGATTTCGTCCTGCCCTCGCCCAATCCCATCCTGCATAACGCGTGGGATGTCTGGTACATCATGGACAAGAAATGGGCCGAGGAGAACAACGTCGTCGACCCGACGCCGGTGGCGGCGACCACGCCGAGCTACGCCTCGCTCCACGAGAACGGCACCGGTCCCTTCGTCATCGAGAGCCACCAGCCCGGCGTGAAGACGGTGTTCAAGGCCAACCCCAATTACTGGGGCAAGGTCGAAGGTAACCTGAAGGAGATCATCTTCACCCCGATCGCCTCCGACGCCACCCGCGTCGCCGCGCTGCTGTCGGGCGAAGTCGACGTCATTGAGCCGGTGCCGATCCAGGACATCTCCCGCGTCGATTCGAGCCCGAACGCCCAGGTGCTGAAGGGGGCGGAGCTGCGCACCATCTTCATCGGCTTCGATCAAGTCCGCGACGAGTTGCTCTACTCCAGCATCAAGGGCAAGAACCCATTCAAGGACATCCGCGTCCGCGAGGCCTTCTACAAGGCGATCGACATCGAGCTGATCAAGACGCGCGTGATGCGCGGGCTGTCGACGCCGTCGGCGTTGATGATCGCTCCGGAATTGTTCCTGCTGTCCAAGGAGTTCACCCGGCCGAAATTCGACCCTGAAGGCGCCAAGAAGCTCCTGACCGAGGCCGGCTACCCCGACGGCTTCGAGGTCACCATGGATTGCCCGAACGATCGCTACGTCAACGACGCCGCGATCTGCCAGGCCGTCGTCGGCATGCTCGCCCGCATCGGCGTCAAGATCAATCTGCTGGCGCAGCCCAAGGCGCAATACTTCGCCAAGGTGTTGAAGCAAGGCGGCTACCAGACCTCGTTCTACATGCTGGGCTGGACGCCGAGCACGATGGATTCCCACAACGTGCTCTTTGACATCATGGGCTGCCGCGACGATGCCAAATCCTCGCGCGGCGAAGCCAATCTCGGCGGTTACTGCAACAAGGAGTTCGACGCCATCACCGACAAGGTGCTGGTCGAAACCGACACCGCCGAGCGCAACCAGCTGATCAAGCAGGCCTACGAAATCGGCAACAAGGACTGGTCCTACATCCCGCTGCACCAGCAGGCGCTGGCTTGGGGCGTATCAAAGAAGGTCAACCTGCCGCAGCGCGCCGACAATCTGGTCATGTTCCACTGGGCGACCAAGAAGGAATAGCGACAGTTGAACACGAGGTCCCGGCAGCGTCAGGCTTCCGGGACCTTTCCTTTTCCGGCTGACAAAGACGTCAGCCAAACGCACACCCAAGGATAGTGGAAGGCATGCTCGCTTTCACTCTTCGCCGCGCCCTTCAGGCCATCGGCGTCATGTTCGCCGTCGGCATCATCGCGTTCTCGATGTTCCGCTTCGCCGGCGACCCGGTCAACCAGATCGTCTCGATCGATACGTCGGCGGCCGAACGCGAAGCCGTGCGCAAATCGCTCGGCCTCGATGATCCCGTGCCGGTGCAGTTCGTCCGCTATTTCGGCAACGCCGCGCAGTTCAAATTCGGCGTCTCCTATCAGTTCCGCCAGCCGGTCTCTACGCTGTTGATGGAGCGCATGCCCGCGACGCTGGAACTGGCGATCTGCGCGACCGTATTCGCAATGGTGTTCGGCATCCTGATGGGCGTCTATTCGGCGCTCAAACGCGACACCGTGCTCGCCAAATTATTCCAGGCGGTTTCGCTGATCGGCATCTCGTTGCCGACTTTCCTGATCGGCATTCTCCTGATCTATCTGTTCGCGGTGACATTGGGCTGGTTGCCCTCGTTCGGTCGCGGCGAGGTGGTCAAGCTCGGCTGGTGGACGACGGGGCTGCTCACGCTGTCGGGCCTGAAGGCGCTGATCATGCCCTCGATCACGCTCGGCCTGTTCCAGATGACCCTGATCATGCGGCTGGTGCGCGCCGAAATGCTGGAAGTGCTTCGAACCGACTATATTCGCTTCGCTCGCGCCCGCGGGCTGACCACCCGTGCCATCCATTTCGGCCACGCGCTGAAGAACACGCTCATTCCCGTCATCACGGTGGCCGGACTGCAGTTTGGCTCGGTTATTGCATTTTCGATCATCACCGAAACCGTATTCCAATGGCCCGGCATGGGACTTCTGTTCGTGCAGGCCGTGCAAAACGTCGATATCCCGATTATGGCCGCCTACCTGCTGATGGTCTCTCTGATTTTCGTCACCATCAATCTGGTGGTCGACATCCTCTACACCGTGGTCGATCCGCGCCTGCGCTCGACCATCGGCCGCGCCGCATGAGGCAGCCTTCATGTCCGACGTAGTCGCCTCAAATTCCGACAAGCCGAGCACGCTGCCGACGCATGCCGCCCGGAGCTGGCTCAGCCGCGCGCTCGACAGCGACATCTTCTATTCGTTCCGCCGCTCCAAGCTGACCATGGTGGCGGCGGCCATTACCGTGCTGTTCTTCCTGCTCGCGATCTTTGCATCCGCGCTCGCGGTGCAGAACCCGTTCGATCCGGCGCAGCTGCAATTGATGAACTCGCGGATCTCACCGCTCTGGACCGCCGACGGCCAGAGCCCGTTCCTGCTCGGCACCGACGAGCAGGGCCGCGACGTGTTCTCCGCCATCCTGTATGGCTTGCGCATCTCGCTCGCCGTCGGTGTCGCCGGCGTGGTCTTCGCCGGCGCGCTCGGAATCGCGCTCGGCCTGACCGCCGGCTATTTCGGGGGCGCGGTCGACGGCGTGATCATGCGGATCGCCGACGTGCAGCTCACTTTCCCCGCCATTCTGATCGCGCTGCTGGTCAACGGCATCGCGAAATCGATCCTCGGCAACCGGCTGGATGCCAACAGCATGCTGGTGGTGCTGGTCATCTCGATCGGGCTTAGTTTCTGGGTCGGATATGCCCGGACCGTGCGCGGTTCCGTGATGGTCGAGAAGAACAAGGACTACGTGGCCGCAGCGCAGCTGATCGGCCTGCCCGCACCAAAAATCATGCTGCGGCACGTGCTGCCCAACACGATGGGACCGATCCTGGTCATTGCCACCATCAACCTCGCGCTTGCCATCATCACCGAGGCGACCCTGTCCTTCCTCGGTGTCGGCCTGCCCGACACCATGCCGTCGCTCGGGACGCTGATCCGCATCGGCAACAACTATCTGTTCGCGGGCGAATGGTGGATCGTCGCCTTCCCCGGGCTTGCGCTCGCCGCGCTGATCCTGTCGATCAACCTGCTCGGCGACTGGCTGCGCGACGCGCTCAACCCGAAACTTCGATGAGCAAGACTCGATGAGCAAAGCTTCGATGAAATCGCCTCGCCCATGACCGAACCCGTTCTCTCCGTGCGCAATCTTCAGGTCGAGTTCGCCTCCCGCCGCGGCACGCTGCGCGCGATCGACGGCGTCTCCTTCGACATCGCCAAGGGCGAGGTGCTCGGCGTGGTCGGCGAATCCGGCGCCGGCAAGTCCGTCACCGGCCTGGCGGTGATCGGCCTGATCGATCCGCCCGGCCGCATCGCCGGCGGTGAGATTCGTCTCGCCGGCCAGCGCATCGACAATTTGCCCGCCGAGCAGATACGCCGCATCCGGGGAAAACGGATCGGCATGATCTTCCAGGATCCCCTCACCTCGCTCAATCCGCTGTACCGCGTCGGCGACCAGATCATCGAGACGATCAAAACCCACCTGAACCTGTCCGAGGCGGCCGCCCGCCGCCGCGCCATCGACCTGCTCGCCGAGGTCGGTATTCCCGCGCCGGAAAAGCGCATCGACGGCTATCCCCACGAATTCTCCGGCGGCATGCGCCAGCGCGTTGTGATTGCGCTGGCGATCTGCGCCGAGCCCGAACTGATCATCGCGGACGAGCCGACCACCGCGCTCGATGTCTCCGTGCAGGCGCAGATCATCTCCCTGATCAAGCGGCTCGGGCGCGATCACGGCACCGCCGTGATGCTGGTGACCCACGACATGGGCGTGATCGCGGAGACCTCCGACCGCGTCGCGGTGATGTATGCCGGCCGCGTCGCCGAGATCGGCCCGGTACAGGACGTCGTCAGGAATCCGCTGCACCCTTACGCCAAGGGCCTGATGGGCGCGATTCCGACGCTTGCCGGGGACGACAAGCGCCTGGTGCAGATCCCCGGCTCCATGCCGCGCCTATCGGCGATCCCGCGTGGCTGCTCGTTCAATCCGCGCTGCGCCTTCGCCTTCGATCGCTGCCGGGTTGAACGGCCGGAGCCACTATCGCGCGGCACACAATCCGTTGCCTGCCATCTCTACGACACCGTGCCTGCGGAGAGCGCGGCATGAGCACGCCTTTCGTCCAGGCCACAAATCTGCGCCGCGTCTTCGACGTCTCAAAACCCTGGCTCAACCGCGTGCTCGAAGGCGGGCATCTCGAATATCTCAAGGCTGTCGATCACGTTAGCTTCGACATCAGGAAGGGCGAGACCTTTGCTCTGGTCGGCGAGTCCGGCTCGGGCAAGACCACGGTGGCGCGAATGGTGGTCGGCCTGCTGCCGCCGAGTTCCGGCAACGTGCTGATCGACGGCATCTCGATGACCGATCCACGGCAGGCGCAGGCGCGGCGAAAACTGCGCCGCCGCATCCAGATGATCTTCCAGGACCCCTATGCGAGCCTGAACCCGCGCTTCCGGGTCGATGCCATCATCTCCGAGCCGATCCGCGCTTTCGACCTGATCCAGGGCGAGCGCGATATCCAGGCGCGCGTCGGCGAATTGCTCAGCCTTGTCGGGCTGCATCCCGACGACCGGTTGAAATTTCCACACGAATTCTCCGGCGGCCAGCGCCAGCGCATCGCGATCGCGCGAGCGCTCGCCTCCGATGCGGAGTTCATCGTCTGCGACGAGCCGACCTCGGCGCTCGATGTCTCCGTGCAGGCGCAGATCCTGAACCTGATGCGCGACCTCCAGGACAAGTTCGGCCTGACCTACATGTTCATCAGCCACAACCTCGCCGTGGTCCGCCACATGGCGAGCCGCGTCGGCGTGATGTATCTCGGCCGCATCGTCGAGATCGCGGAGGGACGCGAGCTGTTCGCCAGACCGCGCATGCCCTACACCAAGATGCTGCTGGGCGCCGTGCCCGATCTCGCAATGTCGGGCCGCCAGCGTATTCCGGTGAAGGGCGAGATCCCGAATCCGATCAATCCGCCGCCCGGCTGCGCCTTCAATCCGCGCTGCCCGCTGGCGTTCGATCTCTGCCGCAAGGAAGCCCCGGAACTGATCGCCGGCGTCGCCTGCCATGCGGTGAACACCGCGCCGGTCCCGGCGTGACGCGCGCGTGCCATGCGGTCCACGCATTGGCGGCACGGCATCGCCTGTGATCAATTGCGCGCGCGACAAATAAGGTAGCGAAATCCCATGGCCAGCAACGTCAATCCCGATCCCTTCACGACGCGCCCCGAGATCGAGGGCACATTCGGGGTCGTCGCCACCACACACTGGATCGCGACCGCGGTCGGCATGGCCATCCTGGAAAAGGGCGGCAATGCCTTCGACGCCGGCGTCGCCACAGCGTTCACGCTCCAGGTCGTCGAGCCGCATTTGAACGGCCCGGGCGGAGACGTGCCCATCATCGTGCATGACGTCAAACGCGCACGCACCGAGGTGATCTGCGGCCAGGGCCCGGCGCCGGCGCGCGCCACCATCGCCCACTACAAGAGCGAAGGCCTCGACATGGTGCCCGGCACCGGCCTGCTCGCGGCCTGCGTCCCCGGCACGTTCGAATCCTGGATGATGCTGCTGCGCGACTACGGCACGATGCGCGTGCGCGACGTGCTGGAGCCAGCCATCTCCTACGCGCGCGACGGCTATCCGCTGGTCGAGCGCGCCTGCGCCACGATCCAGACCGTCGAGCAACTGTTCCGCAAGCATTGGCCGACCTCGGCCGCGGTCTATCTGCCCAATGGCGAAGTGCCGAGGCCCGGCACGCTCTTCACCAACAAGACGCTGGCTGCGACCTACGCCCGCATTCTCAGCGAAGCCGAGAGCGGCGGCGGTGACCGCGACGCCGAGATCGAGCGCGCGCGAAAGGCCTGGTCGCAAGGTTTCGTTGCGGAAGCCATCGACAAGTTCTGCCGCACCCAGGAGGTGATGGATGTCAGCGGCTCGCCGCATCGCGGCGTGCTCTCGGCCGACGACATGGCGCGTTGGCAGCCGACGATCGAGGCACCGCTCACCTACGACTACGGGCGCTACACGGTCTGCAAAGCCGGCGTCTGGAGCCAGGGTCCGGTGACGCTCCAGCAGCTCGCGCTGCTCAAGGGCTTTGCGCTCGACGGGCTCGATCCGACCGGGCCGGAATTCATCCACCTCCAGATCGAATGCGCCAAGCTGGCCTTCGCCGACCGCGAAAAATTCTACGGCGATCCCAAGTTCAGCGAGATCCCGATCGCGACGCTGCTGTCGGATGCCTATAACGACGAACGCCGCAAACTGATCTCAGAGAAGGCATCGCTCGACTTCCTCCCCGGTTCGGTCGAAGGTTTTGGCGGCGTGGTCAAGCTGCGCCGCGCCGAGGGGCAGCGCGAGGCGGTCGGCGCGCTTGGCGCGGGCGAGCCGACAGTCGGGCGTTTCGGCGAAGTGCGCGGCGACACCGTGCATTTCGACATCATCGACAAGGCCGGCAACATGGTGTCCTCGACGCCATCGGGCGGCTGGCTGCAATCCTCACCGATTATTCCGGAGCTCGGCTTCTGCCTCGGCAGCCGCGCGCAGATGTTCTGGCTGGAGGAAGACCATCCCGCAGCGCTTGCGCCGGGCAAGCGGCCGCGCACGACGCTGTCGCCGACCATGGCGCTACGCGACGGCGAGCCGTATCTGGCCTGGGGCTCGCCCGGCGGCGACCAGCAGGATCAGTGGATCACGCAGTTCTTCCTACGGCACGTCCATTGCAACCTCAATCTCCAGGAAGCGATCGATGCGCCGGCCTGGCACTCCGAGCATTTCCCGATCTCGTTCTGGCCGCGCACCGCGCGCCCCGGCGTGCTCGTGGTCGAGAACCGCGTGCCGAAGGCGACGATCGAGAACCTTCGCGAGCGCGGACACATTGTCGAGGTCGGCCCCGACTGGTCGGAAGGTCGCCTCACCGCGGCCTCGCGCGTCGGGGTGCGCCGCCGCGCCGCCGCCAACCCGCGCGGCATGCAGGGCTACGCCGCAGGGCGCTGAAGGCAGCACATGACCTGGTCGATCATCGCGCGAGACCCTGCCACCGGCCAGTTTGGCATCGCGGTAGCGACCCGCTTCTTCGCTGTCGGCGCGCGCGTGCCCTACATCGCGGCCGGTCTCGGCGCCATCGCGACCCAGGCCTTCGTCAATCCCTATTATGGCATCGACGGCGTCAAGCTGCTGCGCGAGGGCCTGAACGCGCATGACGTTCTCGCCACCCAGCTCGCGACCGACGACGGCCGCGAGAGCCGCCAGATCCACATCATGGACGCCAGCGGCGCGATCGCCGCGCATACCGGGCGCGACTGCGTCGACTGGTGCGGACACATCGCCGGCAGCGGCTTCTCCATTGCCGGCAACATGCTGGCCGGCGCCGACGTGCTCGACGAGACCGCGAAGACCTATATCGCCAATGACAGCCTGCCCTTCCCGCGCCGCCTGCTCGCCGCCATGCGCGCGGGCGAGGCCGCCGGCGGCGACAAGCGCGGCAAGCAATCCGCTGCGCTCCTGATCCACGGCGAGGAGGAATGGCCGGCGCTGGACATTCGCGCCGACGATCATCCCGATCCGCTGGGCGAACTCGAACGGCTGGAGCGCGTCAGTCAGGAACTCTGGGTGCATTTCCGCTCTTCCATGCCGACGCGGCAGAACCCGGCAGGCAACACCGATCGCAGCGTCATCGACGCCAGCATTGCTGCGAGCCGAGCAAGGCAATCATGAGCGCAAGTCCTCTCATCGAGATCAAGGATCTGCGCATCCGCTTCCACGGCGACGACGGCCGCGTGACCCACGCCGTCGACAGCGTCGATCTCAGCGTCGCCAATGGCGCGACGCTCGGCCTCGTCGGCGAATCCGGTTGCGGCAAGAGCGTGACGTCGCTGGCGATCATGGGTTTGCTGCCGAAGCAAAGCGCGGAGATCTCGGGCGCAATCCGCTTCGACGGCTTCGACCTGCTGAAGACTCCTGACCAGACGCTGCGCGATCTCCGCGGCAACCGGCTCGCGATGATTTTTCAGGAGCCGATGACGTCGCTCAACCCGAGCTTCACCATCGGCGACCAGATCATCGAGACCATTCTGCGCCACCGCGGCGGCTCACGGCGCAGCGCGCGCGAGCGGGCCATCGAGCTCTTGCGCCGCGTCCACATCCCCTCGCCGGAGCGGCGGATCGACGAATATCCGCACAAGCTCTCCGGCGGCATGCGCCAGCGCGTGATGATCGCGATGGCGCTGGCCTGCGACCCGCGGCTGCTGATCGCGGACGAGCCGACCACCGCGCTCGACGTCACCCTGCAGGCGCAGATCTTGGAGCTGATGCGCGAACTGAAGGCGGCGAGCGGCGCCGCCATCATCCTGATCACCCACGATCTCGGTGTTGTCGCCGAAGTCTGCGACGAGGTCGCGGTGATGTATGCCGGCGAGATCGTCGAGCGCGCGCCGGTCGACGAGCTGTTCGCGATGCCGCAGCATCCCTACACCGTCGGCCTGCTGGGCTCGATCCCGCGGCTCGACCACCGCGCCGAGCAGCTGGCCACGATCGAAGGCATGGTGCCGAACATGGCGCAGCCACCCGCCGGCTGCCGTTTCGCCGCGCGCTGCCCCTTCGTGCTGGACGCCTGCACGGAGGTGCCGCCACCGCTGGTCGAGGTCAGCCCCGGCCACCTCTCGCGCTGCATCCGCGCACCGCTCGAACTTCTGGTGTCGTGATGGCGCTTCTCGAGGTCGAAGGCCTGGTCAAGCATTTTGTCGCCGGGCGCTCGCTGTTCGGCCGGGCACTGGGGCATGTCAAAGCGGTCGATGGCGTCAGCTTCTCTCTCGACGCCGGCAAGACGCTGGCCCTGGTCGGCGAATCCGGTTGCGGCAAATCCACCGTCAGTCGCCTGGTGCTGCGGCTGATCGAGCCGGATGCAGGCACGGTGCGTTTCGCCGGCCGTGACCTGCTCTCGCTGGACGCCGCGGCGCTCCGCGCCTTCCGCCGCGAAGCACAGATCATTTTCCAGGACCCCTACGCCTCGCTCAATCCGCGCATGACGGTCGGCCAGATTCTCACCGAGCCGCTGGCGCTGCACGATCTGGTACCGCCGGCGCAACGGCGCGAGCGCGTCGCGGAAATCTTGCGGCTGGTCGGCCTCGAGCCACGGCTCGAGCGGCGTTATCCGCACGAATTCTCCGGCGGCCAACGCCAGCGCATCGCCATTGCCCGCGCGCTCGCGGTCGAACCAAAACTGATCATCTGCGATGAGCCGGTCTCGGCGCTGGACGTCTCGATCCGCTCGCAGATCCTGAACCTGCTGCGCGAGCTTCAGGACCGGCTTGGGCTGGCCTATATCTTCGTCTCGCATGACCTCGCCGTGGTCAAGCACATCGCCGACCATGTCGCCGTGATGAATCTCGGCCAGATCGTCGAGACTGCCGAGGCGGACGCCCTGTTCGCGGCACCCCGCCATCCCTACAGCCGTGCGCTGCTGTCCGCGATCCCCATGCCTAAACCGCGGGCAAAGCGCAGCCGAATTGTGCTGCAGGGAGAGATCCCCAGCGCACTCAGCCCGCCGCCGGGTTGCCGCTTCCACACCCGCTGCCCCTACGTGATCGACCGCTGCCGCAGTGAAATGCCGCAGCTCGTGCCGGATGGCATCGGACATGCAACGGCCTGTCACCGAACGTCGGAACTGCCGTCCTCCGCGGCGATCGTCCCGTCCGACGGCGGCTTCTCGCCGGTCCTTGAAAAATTGGTCGCCGCCTTCAGCGGGGGCCCGGAAGCAGTCCGCGGCAGCGGGGTTAGTTCATTGGGAACGGACCCGGCATAGCCGCAAAACAGAGGTTGAGAGCGATGAGTTTCATGCGTTTGACAATCCTGGCGTCGGCTGTGCTGACGTCGCTCGCGGGCGCAGCCCAGGCTCAGACCACGCTTCGCATCGGCATCGCCGAAGACCCCGATATCCTCGATCCCAGCATCGGCCGCACCTATGTCGGCCGCATCGTCTTCTCCGCCTTCTGCGACAAGCTGTTCGACATCGACGAGAAGCTCAACATCGTGCCGCAGCTCGCGCTGTCCTACGAGACTTCGGCCGACGGCAAGGAGATGACGATCAAGCTCCGGCCGAACGTCAAATTCCATGACGGCGAACCGCTGGACGCCGAAGCCGCAAAGTTCTCGATCGAGCGTCACATGACGCTGCCGACCTCGTTCCGGAAGTCGGAGCTTGCCAGCGTCGACCATGTCGAGGTGGTCGATCCCCTGACCATCAAGCTGGTGCTCAAGACCCCTTACTCGCCGCTGATCGCCCAGCTCACCGACCGCTCCGGCATGATGGTCTCGCCGAAGGCCGCGAAGGAGGCGGGCGACAAGTTCGGCCTGCATCCGGTCTGCGCCGGCCCCTACAAATTCGTCGAGCGCGTCCAACAGGACCGCATGGTGTTCGAGAAGTTTGCCGACTACTGGAACAAGGACAACATCCATATCGACCGCGTCGTGTTCCTGCCGATTGTCGACGCGACGGTGCGCCTTGCCAACCTCAAGTCCGGCGGGCTCGATTTGATCGAGCGCGTGCTGGCCACCGACATCAAGGATGTGCGCGCCGATCCCAAGCTGGTGCTGTCGACGGCGCCCGAGCTCGGTTATCAGGGCCTGACGATCAATATCGGCAACGACAAGACCAAGGGGCCACTCAGCCAATCCGCGAAGGTACGCCAGGCACTCAGCCTGTCGATCGATCGCGAGGCCATCAACCAGGTCGTATTCAACGGCGAGTTCACGCCGGGCAATCAATGGGTCAGCCCGACGCATCCATACTATCAGAAGGCTTTCCCCATTCCGGGTCGCGACATCGCCAAGGCCAAGGCGCTGTTGAAGGAAGCCGGTGTCAGCCTGCCCGTCACCGTCGACTACATGGTACCAAAGGGCACCGAGTACGAGGCCGTCGCCCAGGTCGTGCAGTCCATGGCCGCCGAAGCAGGCTTCGACATCAAGGTCCGCGTCGTTGAATTCGCGACCACCTTCAAGCAGGCGCAGGCCGGCGAGTTCCAGGTGTTCCAGATCAACTGGAGCGGACGCATCGACCCGGACGGCAATTCCTACATCTTCATGCGCAGCAAGGCGCCGCAGAACGACGGCGTGTATTCGAACCCCGAAGCCGACAAGCTGATGGAAGACGGACGGGCGACGTCCAATGTCGAGGAGCGCAAGGCGATCTACGGGAAGCTGACCAAGATCCTGCTCGACGACCTGCCGATCATCTACATCTATCATCGTACGCTCCTGATCGCGCATACGAAGAAGCTCGAGGGCTACCGGCAGATGCCTGATGGCCTCGTGCGCGTGGTCGGGCTGAAGTTCAAGTGATCGCGGCATCACTCGGGAAACGCGTGGAGCCATGCTGAACTTCCTCGCCCGCCGCATCGCGCAGATCGTGCCGACACTGTTCTTCGTGTCGGTGCTGATCTTCTCGCTCCAGCAATTGCTGCCGGGCGATCCCGCGCTGGTGATGGCCGGCGAGGAGCGCGATCCCGCAGCGATCGAGCAGATCCGGCAGCAGTACAAGCTCGATCAGTCGATCCCCGTGCAATATGTCTACTGGCTCAAGGGAGTCCTCACCGGTAATTTCGGCGAGTCGCTGCGCAACAAGATGCCGGTGCGCGAGTTGATCGCCCAGAAACTGCCGGTGACGCTCCAGCTCGGCTCAATGGCGATCCTGATCGCGTTCCTCATCGGCATTCCCGCCGGCATCATCTCCGCGGTGAAGAAGGGCACGGTTTGGGACTATGGCGCCAATCTGTTCGCGCTATGGGGCATCTCGACGCCGAATTTCTGGCTCGGAATCCTCATGATCTTCCTGTTCTCGATTCACCTGGGCTGGCTGCCGGCCTCAGGCTATGTGCCGCTCACGGAGGACTGGCGCGCGAGCCTGGCCGCCACCATCATGCCGGCCTTCGTGCTCGGCAACGCAATTTCAGCGGTCCTGATGCGGCACACACGCAGCGCCATGCTCCAGGTTCTGGAGAGCGACTATGTCCGCACCGCGCGCGCGAAAGGTCTCTCCGAGCGCTCGGTGATCCTCAAGCACGCGATGCGCAACGCGCTGACGCCGATCATCACCCTCGGCGCGCTCGAGCTCGGCACGCTGTTGTCGGGCGCGGTGCTGACCGAGCAGATCTTTTCCATTCCCGGCTTCGGCAAGCTGATCGTGGACGCCGTCTTCAACCGTGACTATGCGGTGGTGCAGGGCGTGGTGCTGGTGACGGCCACAGTCTACATCACGCTCAATCTCGTCGCCGACGTCGCCTATGTCCTCGTCAATCCGCGGCTGCGAGGTTAGACGATGACCGACGCCGCACTGCCAGCCAGTCCCGCCACCCAGGCCTACGAGCTGGACAGCCCGGCCCGCCGTGCGCGGCGGCGCCTGTTCAAGCGCAAGGCCGCGGTCTTCGGGCTTGTCGTGATCACAGCCTTCATCCTGCTTGCGGCCCTTGCGCCGCTGGTCGTGCCCTATGATCCCATTGCAACGAGCTGGAGCCTGGTGCGCAAGCCGCCCACCGCCGCCCACTGGTTCGGCACCGACGATCTCGGCCGCGACATCCTCAGCCGCGTCATCTACGGCGCGCGGGCCTCCCTGATGGCGGGTCTGATCTCGGTCGCGATCGCGCTCGGGATCGGTGTCCCTCTTGGTCTCCTCGCCGGCTATCGCGGCGGATTTGTTGACGCGCTGATCAGCCGGATCACCGATGCGATGTTGGCCTGCCCGTTCCTGATCCTGGCGATCGCGCTGGCCGCCTTCCTCGGTCCCAGCCTCGGCAACGCCATGATCGCGATCGGCATCTCGGCAACGCCGATCTTCATCCGCCTGACGCGCGGGCAGGTGCTGAGCGTCAAGGCCGAAGACTATGTCGAGGCGGCGCGCGCGCTCGGCAATCCGCCGTGGCGGATCGCGTTCTCGCACATCCTGCCGAACATCCTTCCCGCGCTATTGGTGCAGGCGACGCTGTCGATCGCCGCCGCCATCATCGCCGAAGCCGCGCTGTCGTTCCTCGGCCTCGGCCAGCAGCCGCCGGCACCGTCCTGGGGCAGCATGCTCAACGCGGCGCAGCGCTTCCTGACCCAGGCGCCGTGGATGGCGATCTGGCCGGGCCTTGCGATCTTCCTCGTGGTGCTGTCGCTGAACCTGCTCGGCGACGGCCTGCGCGACGCGCTCGACCCGCGCCAGCGCTAGCAGTCCCTCAGGTGAGGAGCGCGTTCTTACGCGCGTCTCGAACCATGAAGGCCCGACTGTCACCTGGAGCCATCGTTCGAGACGCGGCCTGACGGCCGCTCCTCAGGATGAGGACCTCAAATCACGGTCTCGCGCATCACGCGACGGCAATCCATCTCGTATTCGAGGTCGACCACCGGCGGACGGGCGAAATGCCAGGTCAGGCCGGAGCGCAGCGCGCCGTGGCGGACCAGCTCGTCGACCAGCGCGTGGTGGAAATCGTGCACGGAATAGGCCTGCACGCCGGTGGTGTCCTTCCAGCCGAAGCCGAAGGCCGTCATCCGGTTCTCCATCTGCGACGTCGTGGTGAACCGCACCTTCTCGCGAAGACCCTCCGGGCTGAGGTCGCGGTAGCGCACCGTGCGCTCGACATAGGTGCCGCCGCCCTCGCGCGCCTCGGCGCCACCGGCGATCACGAAGCTTGGTGCCTTCGAGGTTGTCGGACGCGTGAAGGAGAAAGCATAGAACGACGGCTCGGACGGCGGATCGATCTCCGGACAGACATTGCTGCGCGCCACCGGATTGGTGGTGCCGTCGAAGATGCCCCATTCGGACAGCGTCTTCACATAATGCAGGTTGAATGCGCGAAAGCCTTCCTCGCTGAAGGCCGCCGGTGAGCGCAACTCGCAGGCACAGAACGCCGTCAGCGGACGCCCTGCTTCCTGGATATACTTCGCCGCGAGCGCAAATCCCTCGGCCAGCGGCACCAGGCGATCGAACCGAACCCGCTCAATCTCGTATCCGTCGTCAGCGGCGGCACCCGCCGAATACTGGAACACGGACGGAATGAACCGATAGTTGCCGGCGGAGAAATCACCAATCATGTCGAACTCCTAATCCAGTTTCATGCGGATGCCCTTGGCACCGTTGAGCAAGCGCTTCAGGTGAAAGCCGGCCAGGGAATCGTCGGCGTGCATCCCGACCAGCGCGGCAAAGGCCGGCATGGCCGCGACGTCGCCGGCTTCCATCTTGGCAAAAGCCTCGGAATATTGCGCCGTCCTTGGCGCTTCGAATTTATCCTGCGGCAACGGTTCGAACGCACGCAGCGGTTCGCTGCGTCCGCGCAGCATCAGATCACCCACGGGACGGCCTTGAAAATGCTCGGCAGCCTTGGCGACGCTGGCACTGGCGCAGATGCGTGTTCCCAGATGCTTGTTGGCGGCCTCCAGTCGCGCCGCGATGTTGATGGTGTCTCCATAGGCGGTGTAGTCGAAGAAGCGGTTGCCTCCGAAATTGCCGACCAGTGCCGGCCCGGCGTGAATGCCGATGCGGGTGGTGCCGAAATTCACGCCCACGGCCCTCTGGCGCGCGCAGAAATCCTGTGCCCAGGCATCGAGGTCATGGGCGCAGGCGACCGCACGCGTCGCATAGTCCGGCTGATCGCCGGGCGCATTGAAGAGCACCTGGATCGCATCGCCGATGATTTTTGCGACCGTCCCCTCATGCGCGAAGATGGTTTCGGTCATCCCGCCGACATATTCGTTGAGGAGCGCGCCGAGCGTCTCGGGCGGCGCGCTCTCGACCAGGGAGGTGAACCCGGTGATATCGGTGAAGATGGTGGCGACATCGCGCCACTGCACCTCGATCCCCTCACCCTCGCCGCCCGCCACCAGACGCTTGGCGAGCTCGGGCGAGAAATGGCGCGACAGCGCGGCATGGGCCCGCTCCGCCTCCATCTGACGGCGCCGCACCTCGCGCAGCATCTCGATATGGCGAATGGTCTTCTCGATCGTGGCTTCCAGGTCGGCGAAGTCGATCGGTTTGGTGAGGAAGTCGAACGCGCCGCGGTTCATGGCGGTGCGGATGTTGCTCATGTCGCCATAGGCCGAGACGATGATAGTCGACTTCTTGTCCTCGGCCTCCTGGAGCTTCGCCAGCAGCGACAGCCCATCCATGCGCGGCATGTTGATGTCGGAGACCACCATGTCGACATGCGGGTTCTGCTCGAGGGACTCCAGCGCCTCGACGCCGTCGCGTGCAAACATGATGTCGACGAGCCCGTCGCGGATCTGCCTGCGAAACTTCTGCAGGATCAGCGCCTCGAGGTCTGGCTCGTCATCGACGAAGAGGATGGTCGAAGTCATGCGGCTTGCTCGAGCCTCGTGTCGATCTCCTGCCGCAGCAGCGCAAAATCGATCGGCTTGGTGAGGAGCCCGATGGCGCCACGCTCGATCGCCTTCCGGCGCGTCTCGGCGTCACCATAGGCCGTGATCATGATGACGGGAACGTCCGGATGCTCGGCGCGCACCTTGGGCAGCATGTCGAGCCCGCTCATGCCGGGCATGTTGATGTCGGACAGGATCAGGATCAACGAGGGGTCGCGCACCTCGGAGGCGAGCCTGAGCGCATCGGACGCGGACGGCGCGAATTCCATCTGGAAGCGTCCGGCGCGCAGGTCACGCCGGAACTGCTGCCGGAACAGCGCCTCGACGTCGGGCTCGTCATCGACGACCAGGATGTAAACGTTCAATTCTTGCCTCCGGGAGTATCGTCCGCCGCCATCTGGCGCGGCAGCGTGATGATGAATTCGGTGAATACACCGGGCTCGGTGTTCACGTCGATCGTGCCGCCGTGCTGCTTCACGACGATGTCATGGCTCATGGACAGGCCGAGCCCGGTGCCCTCGCCGGCCGGCTTGGTGGTGAAAAACGGATTGAACAATTTCGCCTTCACCTCGGGCGGAATCCCTGTGCCGTTGTCGCGGATCCGGATCTCGACCTTGTCGCCGAGGTTTTTGGTGGCCGCGTTCAAGGTGGGCTCGAAGCCGTCCGTCGCGCTCTCCTTGCGCTTGGCCGCAGCATAGAAGCCGTTCGAGATCAAATTGAGCAAGACGCGCGCGATCTCCTGCGGATAGACATCGACCGTCCCGGCCCCGGGATCGAACTCGCGCTCAAGCGTGACGTTGAAGGCGGGCCGTTCCGCGCGCGCACCGTGATAGGCGAGATTGAGGCTTTCCTCGACGACGGCATTGATATCGCTGGGGCGATGCTCGCCGGAACCCGCGCGCGAATGCAGCAGCATGTTCCTGACGATGGAATCGGCGCGCTTGCCGTGCTGCACCACCTTTTCCAGATTGCTCCTGAGCATGCCGGTCAGCTCGTCGACCTCCTCCTTCGTCTTGCCGTCGAGCGAAGCCGATTGCAGGGCCTGGTTGAGTTCATCGATCAGCTCGGTCGAGACCGAGGAGAAATTGTTGACGAAATTGAGCGGGTTCTTGATCTCGTGGGCGATCCCCGCCGTGAGCTGGCCGAGGGAGGCGAGCTTCTCGGTCTGGATCAGGCGATCCTGCGCGGTACGCAGATTGTCGAGCGACTGCGACAGCTCCGTGGTACGCTCACGAAGCTGCTTGAGCAGTCGAGCGTTCTCGATCGCAATCACAGCCTGTTTGGTGAAATTCTCAACCAGTGCGATCTGCTTGTCGGCGAACGGACGGACCTCCTTGCGATAGACCGCGATCGTGCCAATCAGCTCGTTCTCCTTCAGCATCGGCACGATGACGATCGTACGGGCGCCGGCGACGTCTGAGATCGCGCGAACGGCAGGCCCACCAGCAAGATAGGCAGGTGTGTTTTCGCACATCGTGAACGTGGACGACCTCACGTGTCCTGACGACCTCGGCGAGCGCGCTGTTCGGACGAGGTCGGATTTCCACATCTTTTCGCGAAGCAGCGAACGCAGCCGGCACATTGTAATCCGCCGCAATCGTGAAGCTTTCACCGCCCCAGAGATTCATGACGCCGAAACTTGCGCCACAGACCCGCGTCGCATTTTCGAGCATTTTGTAGAACACGGGAGCGAGTTCGCCCGGAGAGGAACTGATGACCTCCAGCACCTCAGAAGTCGCCGTCTGTTGCTCGAGCGTTTCGGACAATTCAGCCGTCCGCCGCTCGACCTTGTTTTCCAAATCCGCATAGGATTCCTGCAACCGCGCGCCCATGTCGTTGAACTGGTCGGCGAGTCCTTCGAGCTCGTCGCCGGTCTTGATCGAGATGCGCTGCGAGAAATCGCCGCCGCCGATCCGCTCGGCGCCGCTGCGCAGGGCCTGGATCGGTCCGACCATGCGGCGTGCGAGAAAAATCCCGGCGAGCACCGCGAAGATCGACGCTGCGAGCAACACGATCGCCAGCCGCTGCAGCGAAGCATAGAGCGCCGCATAGGCCTCCTCGACCGGCAGCTCGACGAGCATGGTCCAATGCAGCGGCTCGATCGGGGCCGATGTGGTCAGCACCTTCTGCCCCTGGATATTGCGCGCTTCGGGGAGCGCGTCGGACAGGGTGCCGCCTCCAGCCTGCGCGGCGCGCACCTGGGCGAGGCCCGACATGTCGGTGTTGCGCAGCACCAGGCTGATGTCGGGATGCGCGATCAGGCGTCCCTCCGGGCCGACCACATAGGCGTGCCCGTGTTCGCCGACCTTGATCTGGGACACGACGTCCCAGATCAGCTTGAGATTGACCTCCGCGATGCTGACGCCGGCATCCTTGCGCGCGCCGGCCAGCGCGAGCGTCATGTAGGGCTCGGACTCCCTGCGGAAATAGACCGGGCCGTAATAGACCTTGTGCGCGACCGCCTCGGTGAACTTCGGGTCGGCCGACAGGTCGATCCCGCTGTCGGTCGCGTCCATGGCCAGCCGCGAGACCCGCAAGCGCTCCTTGCCGGTCGCATCCACCTGGGCGAGCTCTGTGACCGCGGGCACCTGGCGCAGCAGCCGTTGTGCGTCGAACCGGCGCTGCTCGATCGAGCCCGCCGACCAGGGCAGCTGCGTGGTCCAGCCTAGCTGGCTCTCGATCTCCTTGACGAACTGGCCGATCTTGGCCGCGGCCGCCTCCGCCTGCTCATGCTGGACCCGGATCAGCGCGGCCTTGTGCTCGCGATAATAGAAGAAGACCTCGAACAGCCCGTTGGCCAGCAGCGCAATGGCGACGACGGCCACGAAGAGCGCGACATATTTGGTGAAAAGCCGGGTCCTGATCCCGCGCCCCGCCGCCTCGCCGGGCA
Organism: Bradyrhizobium sp. S3.7.6; assembly: GCF_054061875.1. Classification (NCBI taxonomy): domain Bacteria; kingdom Pseudomonadati; phylum Pseudomonadota; class Alphaproteobacteria; order Hyphomicrobiales; family Nitrobacteraceae; genus Bradyrhizobium; species Bradyrhizobium sp. S3.7.6. The sequence goes on from NZ_JBSSEQ010000001.1 coordinate 7,444,907, forward strand.
CGACGCCAGCCGCGGCCGCGCTCGGCGCCGTCCTGGCTTGCGGGGTGTCGGGGTGGAGGGAGATGCTCATCCCGGCGAATCTAGCAAGAAGGCCGGAACTTGTCTCTCGCCAACGCGGAAAGGGCTCCCCCTAAGCCTGACGGCGTCCGCAGGCTGCGGGGCAAATGAAAAGGGCGGCAACGGATGCCGCTGCCGCCCTTCTGGTTCGCTGACCTGCGGCTCAGGTCGGTCGCAGCGCCTTGGAATTGAGGTCGAGATCGTTGACCTCCTTGTTCCGCTCGGAATCGGCCGCCGCGCGGTGGTCGGTTGCCAGCACGACGTAGACCGCGGGCAGCACGAACAGCGTGAACAGCGTACCGATCGACATGCCGGCGACCACAACGAGGCCGATCGAGAAGCGGCTGGCCGCGCCCGCGCCGGACGCAGTCAGGAGCGGGATCAGGCCGGTCACCATCGCGGCCGTGGTCATCAGGATCGGCCGCAGACGAATACGGGCCGACATCTCGATGGCCGAGCGGCGGTCGAGCCGCTCGTTGACCTGGAGCTCGTTGGCGAACTCCACCATCAGGATGCCGTGCTTGGTGATCAGCCCGACCAGCGTCAGCAGACCGACCTGGGTGTAGATGTTCATGGTCGCCATGCCAAAGAACAGCGGGATCAGCGCACCCACGATCGCCATCGGCACCGAGATCATGATCACGAACGGGTCACGCAGGCTCTCGAACTGCGCCGCCAGCACCAGGAAGATGATGATCAACGCAAAACCGAAGGTGATCGCAAGCTGGTTGCCCTCCTGCACGTATTGCCTGGAGTCCGCGAGATAATCGTGGCTGAAGCCGGCCGGCAGCTTCTTGGCCTCGCCTTCGAGGAAGTCGACCGCCGATCCGACCGTCACGCCGGGCATCGGCACAGCCGAGAACGTCGCCGAATTGAGCTGATTGTAATGCGTCAGCGAATTCGGATCAGTCTTGGTCCTGACCGAGACCACGGTCGACAGCGGGAGCTGCTGGCCCGTGTTGGTCGTCACATAATAGCCGCCGAGCGATTCCGGCGAGAGCCGGCTGCTGCGCGGCACCTGTGGGATCACCTGGTAGGACCGGCCCTCCAGATTGAAGCGGTTGATGTAGTTGCCACCGAGCAGCACCGCGAGCGTAGAGCCGAGGTTCTGCATGTTAACGCCGAGATCCTGCGCCTTGGTGCGGTCGATCGTGACCTCCACGTTCGGCTGGTTGTAGGCGAGGTCGCTGTCGGAGACGATGAACATGCCGCTCTTGCGCGCGGCGTCCTTCAGCTTCTCCATCTGCTCATAGACCGTCTGGAAGCCCGCGGTGGAATTGATCACCATCTGAACCGGCAGACCGCCGGGGCCACCCGGCAACGGCGGCAGGTTGAACGCGAAAGCCTGCACGCCCTCGATCTTGGAAAGCTCGGCCTGCACCAGCGGCTTCAACTGGATCGACGAGCGCTTGCGCTCGTCCCACGACTTCAGCAGCATGCCGGCGATGCCGCCCTGCGGGCCGTTGATGCCGTTCAGCACGAAGCGCAGATCGGTTTCGGGGAACTTCTGGAATTTCTCGTCGAGCTTCTCGCCGTAGAAATCGACATAGTCGATGTTGGCGTATTTCGGCGCCTTGGTCACCGCGAACACGATGCCCTGGTCCTCCTCAGGCGCCAGCTCCTTCGAGGTGTGCATGTAGAGGAAGCCGACCAGCCCGAGGATCGTCACCGCGAACAGACCGGTGATCGCCTTGTAATCGAGCGAGCGGTCGAGCCTGCGCCCATACCAGCGCGTCAAAGCGCCGAACACCTTGTTGACCAGCTTGGCGAAGCGGCCCTCTTCGGTATTCTTGAGCAGAATAGAGCACATCATCGGCGACAGCGTCAGCGCGATCACACCTGACACGATCACCGAGCCCGCGAGCGTGAAGGCGAATTCGCGGAACAGCGAACCGGTCAGGCCGCCGAGGAAGCCGATCGGCGCGTACACCGCCGCGAGCGTGATGGTCATGGAGATGACCGGCCCAACGATTTCGCGCGCGCCTTCCAGCGCCGACTGAACCGGCGTCTTCCCCTCCTCCAGATGGCGATGGATGTTCTCCACCACGACAATGGCGTCGTCGACCACGAGGCCGATCGCGAGCACCATCGCGAGCAGGGTCAGAAGGTTGAAGCTGAAACCCAACGCCAGCATCAAGGTGCAGACGCCGATCATCGACAGCGGAATGGTGACGACGGGAATGATGACCGAACGGAGCGAGGCCAGGAACAGGAAGATGACCACGATCACGATGATCACGGCTTCACCCAGCGTCTTCTCCACCTCGTCGATCGAAGATTGGATGAACTTGGTCGAGTCGTAGGCGACCTTCATCTTCATCGACGGCGGAAGATTGCGCTCGAGTTCGGGGAACAGCGCGCGCACGCCCTTGACCAGCGTCAGCGGGTTGCCCTGCGGCGTCGCGTTCACGCCAATGAAGATCGCATGCTCGCCATTGAAGGCGACGCTGGCATCCGTGCTTTGGGCGGCGAGTTCGACTGTGGCGATGTCCTCCATCCGCACAAAGCCGCCGTCCTTCGCCTTGACGATCATCTTCCTGAACTGGTTGACGTCAGTCAGGCTGGTGTTCGTCGAGATGTTGGAAACGATCAGATAGCCCTTGGTCTGCCCCGCTGCGGACTGGAAGTTGTTGGCGGCGATCGCGGCGGCGACATCGGCCGGCGACACGTTGCGGCCGGCCATCTTCATGGGATCGAGCCACAGCCGCATCGCAAAGGTCTGGCCGCCCAGAATGTCGGCCGAGGCCACGCCGTCGACCGTCGACAGCACCGGCTGCACCACACGCGTCAGATAGTCTGATATCGCCGAGCCCGACAGCTCCTCGGAGGAGAAGCCGAGATACATCACGGCCGTGGTCTGGCCGGTGGTCTTGGTGACGATCGGGTCGTTGGATTCCTTTGGAATCAGGTACTTGACCGAGTTGGTCTTGGCGAGCACCTCGGTGAGCGCCTGGTTCGGATCGAAGTTCAGCTTGATGTAGACCTGGATCGTCGAGGTGCCGAGCACCGAGGACGAGGTCATGTAGTCGACGCCTTCGGCCGAGGCGACCGCCTGCTCGATCGGCGTCGTGATGAAGCCCTGGATCAGGTCTGCGGACGCGCCGGGATAGACGGTCGTGATGTTGATGACCGTGTTCGACAGCTTCGGATATTGCCGGATCGGCAGCACCATCGCCGCGCGCAGGCCGATCAGCAGGATCAGCAGACTGACGACGACCGACAGGACCGGTCGCTTGATGAAAATATCGGTAAAGCGCATCGCGGCGATCTCGATTTCTTTGTCTCAAGAAAAGTGATCCGGTCGAGCCGGATCACTTGGATGGTGTTGATCAGTAGCGCGGCGGCTGCGCCGGGATCTGCGGAGCCGGGTCGGTCGAAATCGACACCGGAGCGCCCGATTGCAGCTTGAGCTGGCCAACGGCGACGACCTTGTCGCCCACCTTCACGCCCTTGATGATTTCGACGCGACCGTCGACCCGGCTGCCGGTCTGCACGAAGGTGCGCACTGCGGAGAGGCTGGTCTTGCCGTCCTCTTCCTTCTTCTCGGTGATCACGAACACGGAGTCGCCGTAGAGCGTGTAATCGACCGCCGTTTCCGGCACGGTGATCACGGCCGGCTTCGCCGGCAGCACCACCGTCGTGGTCACGAACATGCCCGGCTTCAGGATCTTCTCCGGATTGGCGACCGTCGCCTGCACGCGGATGTTGCGGGTGTCGGCCGCGACCTGCGGCTCGATCGTGGTGATCTTGGCATCGAAGGTGCGGCCGGGGTAGGCGTCGACCTTGAGCCGGACCGGCTGGCCGACCTTGAGGTTGCCCGAGTCCTTTTCGGTCACCGTGAAGTTGGCCCACAGCTCCGACAGATCGGTCAGCGAGACGATCGCCGTGCCGGCCGTCAGGTACTGGCCGACTTCGACCTTGCGGACGCCGAGATCGCCGGAGAACGGCGCACGCACCAGCTTCTGCGAGATCACCGCCTCGGTCTTGGCGATGCCGGCCAGCGCCTGATCGTAGGCGGCCTGCGCGTTATCGACGGTCGCCTGCGGGCCGAACTGGCGCGATGCCAGCTGCTTGGCGCGGTCGAGCGAGAGCTGTGCGACGGTTGCCTGCGCCTTGTAGTTGGCGAGGTCGCCCTGCTCCGGCATGTCGAAGAACTGCACCAGTGGCGTGCCGGCATCGACATGCGTACCCGGCTCGAACTTGATCTCGGTGACGCGGCCATTGACGTCGGCGCTGACGTCGACCTGGTGCACGGCGGCAAGGCCGCCGACTGCGGTGAGCAGGTTCGGGACCACCTCGGACTTCGCCTCGGCCGCGCTGACCGCGGTCGGCGGCGGCTTGTTGTTGGCGAAGAACTGCTTGATCATCTGGCCGCGGAAGTAATTGAACCAGACGAGGCCGCCAACGAGCACGCCCAGGAGCGTGCCGACGATGATGAACCACAGCACTGGCCTAACCGGACGCCGGCGAGCCTTGGTGTCGATCGGTTCGCCCGAAATCTTGTGTTCGGTTACGATGTTCATGTCATGCGCTTTCTGCAATCGCCGTCTTGCCCGCATCCGCGGCCCGATCGCGGCCCAAATGCGAAGCAATTGCGGCGTCGTTAAGTCCGATACCCCTCAGGAGAAACTCACAGAGCTGCCGCTCCAGATCGTTCGCCTTGCCGTAGACGAGGCAGGGCGTGGCCGGCAGCCTGGTCAGCGCAGCCATCATCACCGAATGATGCGCGAACCAGAACAGGTTGAGCGGATCGCCGCTGAACGGTCGCGCGTCACCGCTGGCAACCGCACGCTCGAGCGAGGCGAGGAAGACCGCCCCGATCAGCTTCTCGATCTTGGCATATAGCAGACGGGCGAATTCGCCGTCATCCAGATGGCTGGTGGCCATCAGTCGCAGGCGCTGCGCCTCTTCCTGATCGGGCCCGTCGGCGATGTGGAGGAAATGCTGGACCATGCCACGGATCAACTCGACCAGCGTGGCCGTCGAGGGCTCCCGTTCGAGCAGGTCCATCAGTGCCGGATCGGCTTCGCATTCGTCGCTGAGGATTTCGGCGTAGAGCGCCGCCTTGGACGGAAAATGCTTGAACAGCAGCGCCTCGGAAATGGCAGCGGCGGCCGCCACGCTCTTGGTCGTGGTGCCGGTATAGCCGTGTCGGGCAAAGCAGCGTTTTGCGGCACCGAGGATCAATTGACGCCTCAGGTCGCTCGTCATTCGCAGTGAGCTCATGTTAGTGAGTAAGCACTCACCCACGCAAAAGTCAAGCAGAATGCTGCGACGCAACCTACGTGGGTACAAACTTGTTGGAAAATGGCCACACTTCCCCGCCCGGAGGGCCGGGAACGTTGCTCAGGACGGAGCCAAGCAGGGCTAGATCGGCTGGAAGCCGAGATCGCCACGGATCCGGTTGACGATGTAAGTCCCGTCCCGGACTGGGAGAATCCGGTCCAGGCTGGCGCTATCGATCTTCACATTGGCAAATCGCGGCCCCGCCGAGACGTTGTGGACGGCTTTGGCGAAGGCCTCGACCTCGGCCATGGTCGAGATCGCGCGGGAGTCCCCGATGCCGCAGGCCCTGGCGACGCCGACGAGGTCGGCAGCCGCGGAGGTGTGGCTGGTCTGGCCACCGGTCTCGCCATAGGCCTCGTTGTCGAGCACCACGATCGAGAGGTTGGACGGCTTCTGCAGGCCGATGGTGGCAAGGCTCCCCATCCCCATCAGCATCTCGCCGTCGCCGGTGATGACCAGCACCGGCAGTTTTGGTTGCGCCAGCGCCAGGCCAAGCCCGATCATCGCCGCGCCGCCCATGCCGCCCCAGAGGTAGAAGTTGCGCGCGTGGTCGCCGGCGGCACACATGTCGTTGGTGGAGGCCCCGAGGCCGCCGATCGCAACGACGTCCTTGCGGTTCGCAAGCAGGGTGGACACCACCTGGCGGCGGTCGAGGAGGTTGGCCTTGCTCATTTGGTGAAAACCTTCGCGCCGATCAGGCGCTGCGACAGCAGGACGGCGGTGGGCGTGAGCGCGTTGTAGGCCTGCGCTGCGGCTGCCTCCATCACCGCCGGCACCTCGGCCGCATTGGACGCGCGCAGCACCTGGACGCCCGAGAGTTCGAACACGCCCTGCGTGGTCGATCCCATCGGCACCTGCCATGGATTGAACTCGCCCCACTCGCCGCGCATGGTCACGAGCGTGAGGAACGGAAAGCGCAGGATCGGGATCAGCGACAGCATGTTGATGCAATTGCCGACCCCGCTCGACTGCATCAGCAGCACGCCACGTTGTCCGCCCGTCCAGGCCCCGGCCAGGAGCGCGACGCCCTCCTCCTCCGTCGTCAGCGGAATGCCGCGCATCGTGGATGAGGCCAGCACGCGCTGGATCAGCTTCGAATGGCCGGCATCGGGCACGTACGGCACCTGCCGGACGTCGAAGCGTTGCAATGTCGCGAAAATATCGTCGGGCCAATTCGGGGCCGTGTCGGCAGCGTCAGCGCGGGCGTGCATTTTCCTGTCCGGTCGGCTTGCAAATCACGACACGACTGTAGACGGTGAGCCGAGCCGCTCGAAAGAGCGAAAACAGCATATCGGTCTCAACCGGCGAGTATGGCGGCGATGAACGCAAGTGCGAAAGAACTGGCGGCCAATTTCGATCTGGAGAAGCTGACACCCGAATTCTACGACGATCCCTACCCGACTTATCGTGCACTGCGGGACAACGAGCCGGTCAAGCGCCTTCCCAACGGCACTGTGTTCCTGACCCGCTATGACGATCTCGTCACCACCTACAAGAACACAAAGTCGTTCAGTTCGGACAAGAAGCGCGAGTTCGCGCCGAAATACGGCGACACCCCGCTTTACGAGCACCACACCACGAGCCTCGTCTTCAACGACCCGCCCGCCCACACCCGCGTGCGCCGCCTGATCATGGGCGCGCTGTCGCCGCGCGCGATCGCGGGGATGGAGCCTGATATCGTCAAGCTGGTCGACGGCCTGCTCGATGCCATCGCCGCCAAGGGGACTTGCGAGCTGATCGACGACTTCGCCGTGTCGATCCCCATCGAAGTGATCGGCAATCTGCTCGACGTTCCCCACGACGAACGCGAGCCGCTGCGCGACTGGTCACTGGCGATCCTCGGTGCGCTCGAGCCCGTGGTGTCGCCCGAAGTGGCTGCGCGCGGCAACAAGGCGGTGAAGGACTTCCTCACCTATCTCGAAACCCTGGTCGCGCGCAGGCGCCAAAAGCCCGGCAATCCCGAGCGTGACGTGCTGACGCGCCTGATCCAGGGAGAAGGCAACGGCGAGGAGAACGGCGAGCGGCTGACCGAGAAGGAGCTGCTGCACAACTGCATCTTCCTGCTCAATGCCGGGCACGAGACCACCACCAATCTGATCGGCAACGGCCTCGTCGCGCTGCACCGGAATCCGGACCAGAAGCAGCGGCTGATCGAAAACTCCGACATGATCAAGACTGCCGTCGAGGAGATGCTGCGCTACGAGAGCTCGAACCAGCTCGGCAACCGCATGACGACAGAGAAGATCGAGCTCGGCGGCGTCATGCTCGACGCCGGCACGTCGGTGACGCTGTGCATCGGGGCGGCCAACCGCGATCCCGCCCAGTTTCCGGAGCCCGAACGCTTCGACATCGCGCGCACGCCGAACCGGCATCTCGCCTTCGCCACCGGCGCACATCAATGCGCCGGCATGGCGCTGGCGCGGCTCGAAGGCGCGATTGCGATCTCGCGCTTCCTGGCGCGCTTCCCGAATTATGCCGTGAGCGGCCGTCCGGTGCGGGGCGGACGGGTGCGGTTCCGCGGCTTCCTGAGCGTGCCCTGCTCCATAGGTTGAGGCCCGCGCGCATCATTTCGAACGAGCCACGCATTAGATCTGTTAGAATGCGCAAGACACGTGAGCTGGAGTGACGAATGAGTAGTCCGCCAGTCGCTGATTTCATCTCGAGGGAGGAGCGCTTCGGCGCCCGCAATTATGAGCCGCTTGGCGTTGTCCTGTCGCGCGGCGAAGGCGTCTTCGTTTGGGACACCCAGGGCAACCGATATCTGGATTGCCTCTCCGCCTATTCGGCGGTCAACCAGGGCCATTGCCACCCGAAAATCCTGGCCGCCATGGTCGAGCAGGCCGGCCGATTGACCCTGACCTCGCGTGCATTCCACAACGACCAGCTCGCTCTCTTCTACGAGGAGATCGCGGAACTCACCGGCTCTCACAAGGTGCTGCCGATGAATAGCGGAGCCGAAGCCGTTGAGAGCGCGATCAAGTCCGTGCGTAAATGGGGCTATGAGGTGAAGGGGGTGCCCGACGGGCAAGCCGAGATCATCGTCTGCGCCAACAATTTCCATGGACGCACCCTCGGTATCGTCGGTTTCTCGACCGACGCGGCCACGCGCGAACATTTCGGCCCCTTTGCGCCGGGCTTCAAAATCATCCCCTTCGGCGATCTCGCCGCGCTGAAAGACGCCATCACGCCGAACACCGTCGCCTTCCTGGTCGAACCCATCCAGGGCGAAGCCGGCGTCATCATTCCACCGGCAGGCTATTTCACGGGGGTGCGCGAGCTCTGCACGGCGCACGACGTGATGCTGATCCTCGACGAGATCCAGACCGGACTCGGCCGCACCGGCAAGCTGCTTGCGGAACAGCACGAGGGCATCGAGGCGGATGTGACGCTGCTTGGCAAAGCTTTGTCCGGCGGTTTCTATCCCGTCTCGGCCGTGCTTTCCAACAACGAGGTCCTCGGCACGCTGAAACCAGGTCAGCATGGCTCAACATTCGGTGGCAATCCCCTCGCCTGCGCGGTGGCGCGCGCGGCGCTCCGCGTTCTCGTCGAGGAAGGGATGATCGAGAACGCTGCGGTGCAAGGTGAACGCTTCCTGAAAGGCCTCAGAAGCATCCGCGCCAACACCGTGCGCGACGTGCGCGGACGAGGCCTGATGCTGGCGGTCGAGCTCAATCCTGAAGCCGGCCGTGCACGCCGCTACTGTGAGGCTCTGCAGACCGAAGGCATCCTCGCCAAGGATACCCACGAGCACACGATCCGCTTCGCCCCGCCGCTGGTGATTACCAGTGACCAGGTTGATTGGGCCTTGGAGAGAATCGCTGCCGCCCTGACGCAGGATTTCGCCTGAGGTCTGCCTGCGTCGGAAGACCGCAAGGCCGCTGACAGTCAACAACGAACGATTTCGCCGCCTGCGCGTTGAACGGTTCCGGGCGACTGGGACGAGCGTGGAGTTGCGATCATGCTTCCGCGTGCCGTGTGCCTTTCGGCGTTTTTGGTCGGTGCCTCGATGCTCGCGGCGAGCGTCGGAGCGTCCGCCCAGGACCATCGGGGTGGACCACCGGGAGCGGCTGCCCGACCGGCAGCGCCGCCCGCGATGGCCCGACCGGCGGCGCCACCTGCGATGGCGCGTCCTGCCGCGCCGGCATTTCATCCCCCACCCATGCCGCAGCGGCCGGCCATGGCGCCGAATCCGGCGCCTCGCATGGCCTCCCCGCCGCCGCGCCCGGCCCCGCACTTCGCGGCACCGCCGCAGCGAGCTGCCCCGCTCGTGGCGGCACCGCGACCTGAATTCCACCGCGCTCCGGCAGCACCGCAACGTCCGGCGATGGCACCGCCGCCGACGCCGCATATTGCCGCCCCCTCACACCCCAGCGCGCCGCCGACCGTGAGCGAGCGGCGGGAACAGCCGCGCGAGACGCTGTCGCGCCAAGCCTCGGAACGCCAGGGCCGCATCGACCATTTGCAGCAGCGTGTGCAGACATTGCAGTCGCAAAAGCCGGAAGGCGCAAGAGCGCAACGCGAGCAGCAGCGGTTGCTGCAGTCGCAGAATAGGCTGCTGGAGCGCGAGCAGCGCGTCCAACAGCGTGAGCAGCACGTCGAGCAGCGACAGCGCGAGATGCTGTCGCGCCAGACCACGGAGCGCCAGACCCGCATCGATCGCCTCCAGCAACGTGTGCAGACCTTGCAGTCGCAAAAACCTGAAGGCGCACGCGCACAACGCGCACAAGAACGCGCACTGCAGGCGCAGAACCGTCTGCTGCAGCACGAGCAACGGGCGCAGCAAATCGATCTGTCGCGCCAGCAGAGGCTGGGACCGCAGGCCCCCGCTGCAACAGCCGCAGCGGCTGTCGCCGCGCGCGGGCGGTTTGCCGCGCACTTCCGCGAGCGGGCGACTGCGCAAACCCAGGCGGCCCTCGTCACCCGCCACAGCGGCTGGGCTCCCCGGCAGGCCTGGCGACACCGCCATCCCGCGGTGTTCGTGGCATGGCTTGGGCCCGTGTTCTGGCCCTACGCCTATTCCGACATTTTTGACTACACGTTCTGGTCCTATGCCTACGAGCCCGGCTATTGGGCGTACGCGTATGACGACTTCGTCGACACCGTGTTCTGGGGCGATGACAGCCCCTATTCCGCCTATGCCAGCACCAACCCGAATGACTATCCGCAAGCCGGCGGCGGCACCCGCGCGCGCCAGCGCGCCAGCGCGAGCCCGCAAACGCTGCAGCAATTATGCGGCACACCGGACAAGGGCGTCACCGCTTGGCCGCTTGACGATATCACGCGGGCGGTGCGGCCGACGGCGGAGCAACGCGCGCTGCTCAACGCGTTGAAGACCGCGGCGGCCAACGCCGCCGGTGTGTTCAAGGATTCCTGTGCGGAGACTTATGCACTGACGCCGCCTGGCCGCTTGCGGGCGATGATGAACCGCGTCAGCGCGACACTGGATGCTGTCAAGATCGTGCGACCGGCACTGGAGACTTTTTACAACTCGCTCAGTGACGAGCAGCAGGCCCGCTTCAACGCGCTCGGCCCCAACATCGGCGACCGCTCGCCTCGGCAGCAGCAAGCCAGTGCCCAGGAAGCCAGTGCCGAAGGCTGCGGTGATCCGAAGTCCGGCCTGACCCAGTTGCCGATCCAGAGGATCGAGGCTGTGCTTCACCCCGCGGGCAAGCAGAAGGAAGCGCTCGACCGCCTCGGCGAGGCGACGGCGAAGGGCGTTGAGGGCCTACAGGCGGCCTGTCCGAACGATGTACCGCTGACGCCGGTTGGACGACTGGAGGCGATGCAGCACCGGCTCGAAGCCATGCTTCAGGCCGCCAAGCTGGTCGAGCCCGCCCTGGACGAGTTCTATGCCACGCTGAGCAGCGAGCAGAAGGCGCGCTTCAACACGCTGCAACAGCTCGCAGGCCCGTGACGGCGGCGTCGCATTCTCTCGTTGCAATGCGAGCAGCGGCCGAACGACGCGGGGCGCCGTCATCGCCCTGCTCCACAGCCGCTTCTCTCCGTGAGAAGTGCGGTGGCACGGAATGCAAACAACCGCCTCGTCTTGACCTCACGCGACGGAAATCGTCTTCGGTCCAGCGTCATTCGCGGTTGGGATCGCTTGAGGCCGCTCTTTCTCATCCGAGCTGATGGCGTTGCATTGCTGGGAGTGAGCAGACAACTCAAGATCGGCCAGGTGGTCCCAGTATTCTGCTTCTGCGAGCAGCTTCCATTTGTTCATGCTGTTGTACGCGGCCTGTTGGCGGCACAGCGAACCCATCGCACGCAAGCGCTGCACTCTCTCCACTGCCTCCACTGCGAACCTCCCTTCGCGCCAGCTTGTTTACAAGCGCATTTATGTTGTCACAATTTCGCAGATTGAATTGACGAGTGATAGTCCGGTGTTTGACGGTCAATCGATGATAGCGCAATCGTCTGACTTTTCACCGACGTGAGCAGCTCCAGCCCTGAGAGCTAGTCGAGCTCTCAGCGCCGCAGCCCCTTCGGCCAGCGCTGTACGCAGGCGCGCAACAAGACTCGCGTCGAACGACGGGTTCCCAAGTCGCAGGTGCATTCATTTCAGGACCGAAATCTTAATTGTCAGCGGCCTTCCCGCGATAGTGGTTAGCTGGCGATCAGACCGGGCCGGACAAGGTTTGATCCCGAAACTATTTTGGCCCGGCACATTGGACTGCAAGACCGCCTTCGGGCGGTCTTTCCTTATCGCCGCAATAGAACGGGCCGGGGCTGGATCACGCCGGGGCCCTTCGGCACGCCGATCACAACAATGGCCCCGACGATTGCGCGTCGGGGCCATCCAAGATCATCAGGCGTGGGTACATCCGCCGTGCCTGCCGATCGTTGATGCCACTCATTACCGCATCCGATCTGGCGCAGACCGTGGCGAGGCTGCGGCATCGGGATGATATCATTCTGCCTGAAAGCTGACGGCTGTCCACCTCTCGTTGGTGGTACTCCAACCGGCTCGCTGAGCGAGCCCGCCGCTTCGGTGCCGTCAAGCGGAAGGCGCGCTTCAACACGCGGCAACAAGTCGCAAGCCCGTGAGGACAGCGCGCGTGGGGGCTAGACCACCGTCCTGTGCCGCGTAATGCACGTGCGCAGCACGTCGTCCATCGGCTTGCTCCACCAGTCGTTGGAGAAGATCTCGATCTCCGAATAGCCGGCAAACCCCTGCGCCTCGACCGCGGCGCGCGCCGATTGGATGTCGATGACGCCGTCGCCCATCATGCCGCGGTCGTTGAGGATGTCCCTGGTCGGCACCAGCCAGTCGCAGACATGGAACGCGAGCAGGCGATCCTTGCCGGCGCGCGCGATCTGGGCCATCAGCTCCGGATCCCACCAGATGTGGTAGACGTCGAGCGCGACGCCAAGCATGCCGCTGCGGCCGGGGTCGAGCCGATCGCAGATGTCGAGCGCCTGTTTCGTCGTGTTCACGCAAGCGCGGTCGGCTGCATAGGCCGGATGGAGCGGCTCGATCGCCAGCGGCAGTTTTGCCTGTTTGGCGTAGACGAGCATGTCGGCAAGCGCTTCCTCGACCTGCCCGCGCGCTCCCGCGATATCCTTCGACGCCTCGCTGCCCGGCCGCGAATATTGCGGCAGGCCGCCAACGACGAGAACGATGCAGGGCGCGCCCAGCGCCTTGGCCTCATCCACGCAGCGGCGATTGTCGTCGCGCACTTCCCCCCGGCGCGATGCGTCCGAAGTGAACATGCCGCCGCGGCAATAGCCTGAGAGATCGAGCCCGGCCTCACGCACCGCGCGCGCGGTACGATCGAGACCGACGGCAGCGACCTGATCACGCCAGGGGTCGATGGCGCGGATGCCATGCCTTGCACAGGCCTCGATGATCTCGACGAGGTCACCCTGCTTGCGGACCGTCGCCGTGTTCAGCGACAGCCAGCGATGGTCGGACGAGAAATCGCGCATCAGTCTTCCAGTCCGTGCGAGGCCAGCACGGTCTTCATCCGCCGCATCGCCATTTCAGGATTGGCGAGCAGGCCGGCCTGATCGGCCAGCCGGAACAGCTCGGCCAGATGCAGCATCGAGCGCGCGCTCTCCTGGCCCCCGACCATGGTGAAGTGGTCCTGATGGCCGTTCAGATACGCCATGAAGACGACGCCGGTCTTGTAGAAGCGCGTCGGCGCCTTGAAGATGTGGCGCGACAGCGGCACCGTCGGCCCCAGCACGTCGTGGAAGCCGGCCTCGTCGCCAGCCGCGAGCCGCGACAGCGCGTAGGACGCTGCAGGCGCGATGGCATCGAAGATGCCGAGCAGTGCGTGCGAAAAGCCTTGGCTATCGCCGGCGATCAGCTCCGCGTAATTGAAGTCATCGCCGGTATACATCTTGATGCGCTTGTCGAGGCGGCGGCGCATGTCGATCTCGCGCTGCTTGTCGAGCAGTGAGACCTTGACGCCATCGACCTTGGCGGCGTTGTTGTTAATGATGGCCACCGCAACGTCCATCGCCTTGTCCAAATCCTTGGTGCCCCAATAATCCGTCAACGCCGGATCGAACATGTCACCGAGCCAGTGGATGATCACGGGCTCGCGGACCTGCGACAGCACGCGGTTGTAGACCTTGGCGTAATCGTCGGCGCTGCGGCCGAGTTTTGCGAGAGCACGCGACGCCATCAGGATGATGCGGCCGCCGACCTTCTCGACGGCCGAGAGCTGCTCCTCATAGGCGCGAATGACGTCGTCGAGGCTCTTGGCATCCTCGACCGCAAGATGATCCGTACCTGCGCCGGAGAACACCAGCGCATTGCGCCGCTTGGCGGCACCGACCGAGCGGGTGATCAGCTCCAGCGAAGTCGGCCAGTCCAACCCCATCCCGCGTTGCGCGGTGTCCATGGCTTCGGCGACGCCGAGGCCGAGGTCCCAGACGTGCTCGCGGAAGGCGATGGTCTTGTCCCAGTCGACAGCGGCGGAGAGCCAGGGATCGTTGTCCGCAAAGGGATCGACGACCGTGTGCACGGCCGAGAACGCGATGCGGTTCAAAGGGCCTTCGAGTTTTGCGGGGAACGTGCGCGAGGCCGCGAGCCGATAGGTCTCGATCGAGCGATCGGCCTTCGGCAGTTTCAGGGACAACGACGACATCGGCTGGACGGGCTTGTTCATGTGTCCCTCCTCAGGCCTTGATCGGGGCGACGTCGATCCAGCGCCGCTCCTTCCAGCTCTTCAGCGCGCATTCAGCGAGCTGCACGCCCTTGACGCCTTCGAGCAGTGTGAACTTGTAGGGCGCGTCCTCGTAGACGTGGCGGATGAACATCTCCCACTGCTCCTTGAAGCCGTTGTCGTAGGTGACGTTGTCAGGCAGCTTCTGCCAGTCGCCGAAGAAGTCGTGCAGCCGCTTCTCGTCGGGATTCCACACCGGCCGGGGCGTTGCCTGCCGCGCCTGGATCATGCAATCCGACAGGCCCGCGACCGCCGAACCGTGTGTGCCGTCGACCTGGAAGGTGACGAGGTCGTCGCGATAGACGCGCGTCACCCAGGACATGTTGATGTGGGCGATGACGCCGCCCTCGAGCTGGAAGGTCGCGTAGGCGGAATCATCCGCGGTCGCCTTGTATTTCTTGCCCTGCTCGTCAAAACGCTCGGGGATGTCGGTGTTGCCGATGCAGACCACGCTCTGGACGTTGCCGAAGAGATTGTCGAGCACGTAGCGCCAGTGGCAGACCATGTCGAGGATGATGCCGCCGCCGTCCTCGTCGCGGTAGTTCCAGGACGGTCGCTGCGCCTCCTGCCAACCGCCTTCGAACACCCAATAGCCGAATTCGCCGCGCACCGAGAGGATGCGGCCGAAGAAGCCGGAGTCACGCAGGAAGGCGATCTTCTTCAGGCCGGGCAGAAACAGCTTGTCTTGCACCGTGCCATGCTTGACGCCCTTTGCGTTGGCGAGCTTAACGACCTCGAGCGCCTCCTCGAAATTCGTCGCAATCGGCTTCTCGCAATAGACGTGCTTGCCGGCATTGATCGCCTGGGTCAGCAGGCCGGGGCGGGCCTGCGTGGTCGCTGCGTCGAAGAACATGATGTCGTTCTTGTCGGCGAGCGCCGCATCGAGGTCGGTGGTCCAGCGCGTGATGTTGTAGCGCTTGGCGAGGGCTTCGACCTTGTCGGCGCTGCGGCCGACCAGGATCGGATCGGGCATCACGCGGTCGCCGTTCTTCAGCCGAACGCCGCCCTGCTCGCGGATCGCGACGATCGAACGGATGAGATGCTGGTTGAGCCCCATGCGGCCGGTGACGCCGTTCATGATGAGGCCGAGGCGTTGGGTGGTCATGCCAATTGCTCCTGAAGTGATTTTGGCTGTTCGAGCGGACGGAGCGCCGACCAGTCCGGATGGACCGATGTCGCAAAGCCCGTTGCGGTCAGCGATCCCGTCAGGAGATCGCCGTTGTGAATGGAGAGCCGGATGCCCTGCCCGGCGTCGGCGTAGAGATCGGGATGCGCGGCCGCGAAGGCCTGCGCTTCGGCGGCAGGCGTCTCGCCAAAACCGTCGACATAGTGATGGCCGTTGCGCTCGGCATGGGTAACGCCGATGAACGCACCGAGCGCGAGATCCTGCTGCACGGCGAGACCTGCCTGGCAGGTCAGGTCCTCACCCGTCACGAAGAACCGCGCGCCGTCCGTGCTCCATTTCGCTGCGCGGGTCGCATTGACGATGGACTTGTAGAGGCCCTTGCAGGATTTCGAGGAAATGCCGCAATAGCCGAGCGCGCGCGCCGCCGGGAACGCATCGTAGGAATCGTCGGCCTCGTCGATGATGAAGCCGTGCGCGGCGAGCGAGCCGAGCGGCGACTGCCGCGTGATATCGCGCGGCATCGGCTGTTCGACATAGAGCAGCCGTGACGCGATCGACCGCAGCGCTGCATCGTGGTCGAGCCGGTCGGTCAGCGCATGCAGTGCGGAGAGATCGGCATACTGTTCGTTGGCGTCAAGCGTCACCTTGTAGTCACGCCCCAGCGTATCGAGCTCCTTGCCAATACGCGTCAACCGAGCCGCATCAGCCGCGAAATCCCCTGATAGCTTCAGCTTGAAGTAATTGGCACCGGCGTTCTCGCGTGCATCGGCAACACCGCCCTCACCTTCGACGGTATCGTCGAGGCCCACGGTGTGCCTGATGGCAACGCGCGGCAGCGGCTTTCGGCCCGCGAGAAACTGCGCGATATCCGTTTCCTTCAGGTCAGGAGAAAGTCGCGCATCGATGCCCGCGACGTTGCCAACCATGCCGTCGAAAAAGTTGGTTTCAACCCCACGCAGCAGTGCGTCGAGGATCGCCTTGTCGATTTCCGCGGGGCCATAAGCCGCCGCAAGCGCCGGAATATTCTTTTTCGCGCAAGTCGCGATCTGGGCACCGATGCACGAGGCATGCAGATCGAACGCCGTCAAGAATCCAGTCCGCGCAAGATAAAGGCCCCGCGCAATCTCCAGCGAACGCCGCAGGCCGTCGACCGTCTGCGCCGGCGACAGCTCCGGCCGCTTGTCGAACCATTTTGGCACCAGCAGCTCGGCGCTGGCACCGACCGCGCTCCCCCTGCCCTCGACCTCGATCTCGACCCGCACGAACAGCTGCGGCGTCGCGTTGATGGTGATCGCGCCAAAGCGGAACGGCCGCGCAAAATGCACGGGACGTTCAAAGAACGCGATGTCTCGCAGCTTCAGGCGCGGCGCCATGACTTCAATCCAGCGAACCTTGCGAGAAGAAATGCTTGCGGATGCGTTGCACGAGCTCGGTGAAGACAGGATCGGCCATCACATCGAGCGAACGCGGGCGCGGCAGCGGCACGTCGTAAATCGCAGCGATCGCGCCGGGCCGCTCGGTCATGACCAGCACGCGGTCGGCGAGGAACACGGCCTCGGGAATCGAATGCGTGATCAGGAGCACCGTCTTCCTGGTCTCGCGCTGGATCCGCATCAACTCGACATTCATGCGCTCGCGCGTCAACGCGTCGAGCGCGCCGAACGGCTCGTCCATCAGCATGATCTTGGGATCGTGCACCAGCGCACGGCAGATCGAGGTTCGCTGCTGCATGCCGCCCGAGAGCTGCCAGGGTAGCTTCTTCTCGAAACCTTCGAGGCCGACCAGCTTCAGCAGCGCCTTGGCGCGATCGAGATAGTGTTGTCGTGGCAGCCGCTTCATGTCGATCGGCAGCATCACGTTCGCGAGGATGTTGCGCCAGGGCAGCAGCAGCGCGTTCTGGAACACGATGCCGACATTGCCGTGCGGCTTCGTGACCTTCTCACCCTCGACCAGGACCTCGCCTGACGTCGGCGGCAGCAACCCCGAGATCAGCTTGAGCAGCGTGGACTTGCCGCAACCGCTTGGGCCGACCACGACGAAGAATTCGCCGTCGTTGATGTGGAAATCGAGCGGACGCAGCGACGGCACGTCGCCGTCGCGCGTCCGGTAGGTCTTCGACACGCCGGAAAGTTTGATGCCCGACGCATCGCCGGCAGCCCGGTCGCTCACCAGTCTCAGATGCGCGGCCTGCTGCACGATTTCGCTCACGACTGCGGCTTGCTTCACGATCCGCTCTTCGGCAGATAATCGTTGGTGTAGAAGGCCTTCGGGTTCTCCTTGGCCTTGGCATCCAGTCCGCCATATTCGACCATCAGATTGACGGAGTCCGTCATGTTCTGGTCGGTGACCTGGAACGGCCGCTTGCTCTTGGTCTCCGCGGTCCGGTAGAGCGGAATGGTCAGCTCAAAGCCCTGCGTCAGGGTGTCGATCTTGCCGCCCTTGGGGTTGGCATCGAGGATCGATTGCGCAGCCGCCTTCGGCTCCTTCTCGGCGGCTTCGACCGCCTTGGTCGTCGCCGACATGAAGCGGCGGACGAGGTCGGCATTGGCCTTCACATAGTCGGCGTTGGCGATGATGCCGGAGGAGACCATGTTGATGCCGTAGTCGGCGAACTTGATCGGGAACACGTCCTTTCCGGTAGCGTCCTTGATCTTCATCGACTGGTCCATGACGTAGCCGAGCAGCAGATCAGCCTGGCCGTTGATGACGGCATTGAGCTTGGTCTGGCCGTCGCCGGCGACCGTCTGGAAATCGCTCTCCTTCAGGCCGGTCTTCTTCAGGAACAGCGGCCAGATCTGGGTCATGGAATCGGCCGGTGTGATCGCCACCGTCCTGCCCTTGATGTCCTCAGGCTTCCTGATGTTCTTGTCGACGAAGCCCATGGCCGACATCGGGCTGGTCTGGAGCAGCACGCCGGTCGCGACGACAGGTGCGCCCTTGATTGCGGCGCGCATCATGGTGGGGACGTCGACATAGCCGAAATCGGCGGTCTTGGCGGCCACGGCCTGCGTGGTCGCAGCCGAGCCGCGGCCTTCCTGGATCTCGAGGTCGATGCCCTCGGCCGCATAGATGCCCTTGGCCTTGCCGTAATAGAACGGCGCGTGCTCGCCATAGACGTACCAGTTCAGCATCAGCACGACCTTGTCGGCGGCCTGCGCGGGCATCGTCGCAAACACCATCAGCGCAGCCGAGACAGCTCCTATCCACCGCTTCATCGTTTCTCTCCCTTGCCCTTGTTGCGTCGGCCGTTGATGGCCGTTCGTTGCCTTAGTTTTTGTTACGAGGCGAAAATCACGTCTTCGCGCTGGCTGACATGCCAGGGAATGACCAGCTTCTCGATCCGGTCCACGATCCAGAACAGGATCACGCCGAGCAGCGCCAGGATCACGAGCGCTGCGAACATCGTCGGCAGGTCGAACGTGCCGATCGAGCGCTGCATCACGTAGCCGATGCCGGAATTGGAGCCGACGAATTCGCCGACGACAGCGCCGACCACGGCCAGCGTCACCGACACTTTGAGGCCTGAGAAGATCGCCGGCAGCGCATGCGGCAGGTTCACCGCGAGGAAAACCCGGAACCGGCTGCCCTGCATGGCGCGCGCGAGATCGACCATGTCAGGGTCGACCGACTTGAAGCCCTGCACGGCGGAGACCACCACCGGGAAGAAGCCGAGCAGGAAGGCGGAAATCACTTTGGGAATGATGCCGAAGCCAAACCACACCACGAACAGCGGCGCGATCGCGATCTTCGGCACGGATTGCGAGAACACCAGCAGCGGATAGACATAGCTCTCCACTGTCTTCGACCCCGCGATCAGCATCGCAACGGGGATGCCGAACAGCGCCGACAGCAGGAAGCCGCAGACGGTGGCATAGGTGGTCGGCCAGGACTGGCGCAGCAATTCCGGCCATTCGGTGCGCAGCACCGCGACGACGTCGGCCGGCGCCGGGATCTGATAGGCGGGGATCCTGAACAGGCGGATCACAAGATCCCAGGCGACGACGATGAAGACCAGGAACAAAAACGGCCGGACCCAGGCCGCATTCAGCATCTTGGATACCGCACCTTGCGGCTTCAACTCAGCCACGTCTCACTCCCGGCATTCTTCTTCGTTCGGGGGAGAAATTAACTCGTTGGATAAATACTGTCCAGAGCTTTCCCTGTGACGTTTTGTGCCGGTTCCTGGCCTCCTCTCGTGTCCCGGACGCGCTGCTGCGCTACGTCCGGGGCACGAGACCGCCTCACCTTCGGTGTCATTCCCCGCGAAGGCGGGGGAGTACGCCGCGGCTTCTCGGTTCAATCTCAACCGTCTCTGGAATACTGGATTGCCCGCCTTCGCGGGCAATGACGGCGGAGATTGAGGAAACGACGGACGATTAGTCCACCAACGCGCGGACTAGGCCGCTAAACCGTCTGCGCCACGGCGCTGCGCGACTTCGGCGCCTTGGCGATCTCGAACAGCGCGGTCGATCGGCCCGTCAGCGCGGCCAGCACGAGGCCGACCATGTGCGAAAGCCTCTCGTCCTTGGCGTCCTTGGCCAGCAGATCGCGGCCGAAGATCACGCTCAACGTGGCCGAATTAGAGAGATAGAAGAAGCAGAGCCCCGCGATCGAGATGTAGAGCTGCACCGGATCGACCGCGACCTGGAAATCGCCGCTGTCGACGCCGCGCAGCACCACGGTGCGGATCATCTCGACGAAGGGCGAGTGCATCGACTTGACCTTGGTCGAGCGCTTGAGGTGCTTTGCGCGCGCGAGGTTCTCGGTCTGGAGCAGCGACAGGAATTCCGGGTTGCGCAGGAAGTAGTTCCAGGTGAACTCGATCAGCCGCCGTATCGCTTCGGGCGGATCGAGATGCTCGAGATCCAGCCCCCGCTCCTCGCTGCGGATCTTGTCATAGGCGCCTTCAAGCACCGCGAGATAGAGCTCGTCCTTGTTGCCGACGTGATAGTAGAGCATGCGCTTGTTGGCGCCGGCCTTCGCCGCGATGCGGTCGACACGCGCGCCCGCGAGCCCGTGCGCCGAAAACTCCTGCTTGGCGGCTTCGAGAATGCGCAGCCGCATCCCCTCGGGGTCGCGCTGCCATTTCAGAGTTCGCTTTGCCTTCGCCAAACCGGTTGCTCGCTGGGTGCTGTCATGACGCGTGTAACACGCGGGCGGGCGTTTGAGAACGATCTCGTGCCCCGGACGCAGCTTCGTAGGGTGGGCAAAGGCGCATTTGCGCCGTGCCCACGTCTTCTCATCAATTGGGCAAAGACGTGGGCACGCTCCGCTTTGCCCACCCTACGGGAGTCTTCGTCGCATCCGCACAACGACGCGGGAAGAGTACGGCCCCTTACTCCGCCGGCTTCGGCGAACGCTCCAGCAGCACCGTCTGGATGCCGCAGGTGCCGTTCCTGACCGTCATGATCCGCGTGCCCGGCTTGCGGCCGTTGCGCACCTCGGTGACGTCGAGGCCGGCGGCGATCAGGCGGGCGCGCGTGGCGTCGATGTCGGCGACCCGCCAGCTCAGGCCCCAGAGACGGTCATGCAGGGAATCCCCACCCGCCACGGGGCGGCGCACCACTTCGACGATGAGGTCGCCGCAGCGGAAGAACATCAGCTGACCCCAGTCCTGGTGCGAGCGGTCCAGTGCGAGATCAAGGCCGAGCCGCGCGCCATAGAGTGCAGCGGCGCGGTCGGAATCCTCGGTGGTGACCACGACGTGGTCGAGCCCATCGATCGGCGCGATGTCGGTCGCAGCCGACAGCGGCCGCTCCTCGGCGAGCTCGAGGAAGAACATGCGCACGTCGCGCGTCAATTCGGTTGCGGCACGCGTGCGTTTCCAGTGCAGGACCGCGCCGCTCGCGACGTCGCTGCTTTCGACCTCGGCGACCGGATCAGGCCTCAAGGCCACCCGCTCCAGCCGCCGGTGCATCTTGCTCATGTCTGCGACACGAAAGCACAGGCTGGCGAGCACGCCCTCGCGGTCGTCGAGCAGCGCGCGGATCCGGTCCGCCGCGACGTTAAAGCCGCTCGGCGCCATCAGCTCGATCGTCATGTTCGCAAGCGTGAACAGCACGCGGTCGGCGCCCTCGCCGGAATTCTGCCAGGCCGGCGCGCGCCCGAGCAGCGTCTGATACGCCGCCTTGGCCGCACCGATATCCCTCACTAGGGCGACGACGTGATCGAGGCCGGTGATCATCATTCCCCCCCTTGATCGACCTGGAACCATTCCGAAGGACGGCGTTTGTCCGGGCTTGGCATGGACCGGTGATGGTCGTATTCCGGCCCCATGCCGACCTCAAGCGCTCGGGCGGCAGATTTGCGAATAATTTCAGCGTCCCCAGAGCGGAACCGGTGTTAGAGTAAGCTCGCCGGCCGGGACCACCCAGCGCATCACGGACAACCAATGCAGGCTCTCTTTATCGGTCAGACCTATATCGACGTCGTCTTCATCACCGACCACATGCCGACCGGCGACGAAAAGCACGTGGCAACGGACTACGCGGTCTCCTTCGGCGGCAACGCGGTGACGGCGGCGTTCTGCTGCGCCAAGCTCGGCATCGTGCCCGACCTCATCGCCACGGCGGCCAATGACTGGCTGGGGCGGATGTTCCAGGACATGTGCGCGAAATACGCGATCTCGCTGCACGGGCGGAAGGTGAACCAGTCCTCGCTGTCCTTCATCATGCCCAAGGACGGTAAGCGCGCCATCGTCCGCTGCCGCGATGACGAGCACATCCATCCGTTCCCGATGCTCAATCTCGGTGGCTGTCGCGCCCTGCACATCGACGGCCATCAGCCCGATGCCGCGATCCACTATGCAAAGGTCTGCCGCGAGGCCGGAATCCTGACCTCGCTCGACGGCGGCGGCCTGCGCACCAACACGCATGAGCTGCTCGCATTCATCGACGTCGCCATCGTCGCCGAACGCCTGTGTGAGCAGATGGACCTGACGCCCGAGAAGATGCTCGACTACCTCAAGAGCCGCGGCTGCAAGATCGGCGGCGTCACCATGGGTGAGAAGGGCCTGCTCTGGTACAATGAGACGGGTGCGGTCGAGGTCATGCCGGCGATGCCGATCCCGCGCGAGCGCGTGATCGACACCAACGGCGCCGGCGACGTCTTCCACGGCGCCTATGTCTATTCCTACCTCGCCCATCCCGGCAAAAGCTGGCGCGAACACTTTGATTTTGCCCGCGCCGCCTCGACCTTCAAGATCCAGCGCCTCGGCAACGAGGCCGGGCTGCCGACCCTTGTGGACATCGCCAAAGTCAGGCACGAGTTCGAAGTCAGGGTCTAGGGTTTTGTAAGGGCATATCATGGGGCGCGTCTTTATCGCCGGCAGCATCAACATGGATGTGGTGGCGACCGCCGATCGCCACCCCAAAGTCGGCGAGACCGTCGCCGGCCGGCAGGTGCTGTATTTTCCTGGCGGCAAGGGCGCGAACCAGGCAGTCGCGGCGTCACGGCTCGGCGTGAAAACCACGCTGATCGGGCGGCTCGGAAAGGATTCGTTCGGGGCCGAGCTCCGGGCATTCCTCGGCGCCCAGGGCATCGATCTCGGCTCCGTCCGCGACGCCGACACGCATAGCGGCACCGCCATCATCACCGTCGCAGAATCTGACAATACCATTGTCGTCATCCCCGGCAGCAATGCGCTGGTCAGTGCGGATGACGTCGCGGATGCGCCGCTGGCGAAGGGCGATGTGGCCGTCAGCCAGTTCGAGATTCCGCTGCCGACGATTGCCGCCTTCTTCCAACGCGCCCGTAGCGCCGGCGCCACGACGCTGCTCAACCCCGCACCGGCGCAAACGATGTCCGCCGAGCTGCTGGCGCTCGTCGACATCCTCGTGCTGAACGAGACCGAGCTCGGCTTCCTCGCAGGCGTGGAGCTCTCCGACGGCGACGAGGCCGCAACAATCATCGACGTCGCGCGACAACTGCAGGCACGCGAGGACCAGATCATCTGCGTGACGCTCGGCAAGCGGGGCGTGCTCGCGCTCGCCGGCCGCAAGGAATTCGCGGTGTCCGGCCGCGCGGTGAAGGCGGTCGACACCACCGGCGCGGGCGATTGCTTCGTCGGCGCACTTGCGGCGCAGCTGGCGGAGGGCGTGTCCCTGCGTACCGCGCTCGCCTTCGCCAACGCGGCCGCCTCGATCAGCGTGCAGCGGATGGGCGCCGGGCCGTCGATGCCGACGGCAGCGGAAGTCGCCGCGGTCTTGTAGAGCGCGGCGACTTCTTCACCTCGCCCCGAGAGCAGGCCGAGGGAAAAGATCAGGCCAGCGCGCTCTTCAGGTCGAAGCCTTCATCCGCGGCCTGCTCCGGCGTGATCGAGCGCTCCAGGCCGAACAGGCGGCGGCCGAACATGTGGTCGCCGGCACGGTTGACCGACTCGATGCCGAGCAGTCTGTCGCCCTTGTAGCAGAACGCCGAGAACGCTTTCTTCGCGGGATCGCCGCGCAGCACGACGCGGTCGTAGCCGGTGGTCAGCCCCGCCATCTGGAGCTTGTCGTCGCCCTGGTCGCTCCAGAACCAGGGGTGACTGTCGTAGGCCTTGCGGTCGCCGGTCAGCCGCGCCGCGAGGCAGCGGGCGTGATCGGTGGCGTTCTGCACCGATTCCAGCCGCTGCGATCCGCCGAAGCGCGGACTGGCGAACAGCGCGCAGTCGCCGATCGCGGAGATGTCAGGATCGGACGTCGAGAGATATTCGTCGACGATGATGCCGGCGGCGACGGCAAGCCCCGCCTCCGCCGCAAGCTCGATGTTCGGCAGCACGCCGACACCGACCACGACGAGGTCGGCCGGCAGATGCCTTCCGTCGCTCAAGGAAACGCCGGTGACCTTGCCGCCCTCAGCCTCGATCGAGGTTGCCTGCACACCGAGGTGAATGCGGATGCCGGCCTCGCGATGCCGCGCCTGAAAATACTCCGAGACCTCCGCCGTCACCGCGCGCGCCATCACGCGCGGGGCGAGTTCGAGCACGTCCACCTCGAGGCCCTTGATCCGCGCGGTGGCCGCGAATTCGAGGCCGATGAAGCCGGCGCCGATCACCACGACACGCGACTTCGACGGCATGATCTGTCGCAGCGCCTCGCTGTCGTCGAGGATGCGCAGATATTTCACGTCGGGCAAATTCGCATTCGGCAAATCAAGCAGCCGGTTGCGCGCGCCCGTGGCCAGCACGAGGTGGCCGTAAGGCAGCGTCTCGCCGGATGCGAGATGCACCTTGTGGCCGGCGCGATCGATCGACACCGCGCGGCCCCCAATCAGCTCGATCTTCTGATCCTGGTAGAATTTCTCCGGCCGGAACATCAGGCTCTCCGGCCCGGCCGAGCCCTTGATATAGGCCTTGGACAGCGGCGGCCGCTGATAGGGCAGATGCGCCTCGTCGTTGATCAGGCAGACGCGGTCGGAAAAGCCCGCCTGACGCAGGGATGCCGCGACCTGGTAGCCGCCATGGCCGGCACCGACAATGATCACCGGACCACCCGTCATTGGAACAGCCCATTTCCGGAGACACGAGCGTCACCCATGTCGTCTCCTCTCTCGCTGATATTGGCTTGGCTTGCCCAGGAGGAGCCGGCGCTCGTGTCCGTTCCTAAACGAAGGCGGCCCCATTTGAGCCCATCATTCCGTCCTGCGCAAGAGCGGCATGCGGGGATTGTCCCCCCCGACCTTCTGCGATTTAGTTGCAGCAACGACCTCATGCCGGGGATATTCCAGATGCCAGCTCCCGTCTCAAAACCCGACGATCCCGCCCTGCTGCGGATCGACGGCCCGATCGCAACCATCACGCTCAACCGCCCCGCCGCGTTCAACTCGATCAACCTTGCAATTGCGCAGAAGCTCGAACAGCTCGCGGCCTATCTCGAAGGCGCCGACGACATCAGGGTCGTCGTGCTCGAAGGAGAAGGCCGCGCCTTCTCAGCCGGCGGCGATCTGCAGACGATCGGCGCTGCGGCCGAAACCGGCACGGTCACGCCGGTCGTCGGCGAGCTGCTGAAGCATTATCATGCCTTCATCGAGATCATCCGGCGCATGCCGAAGATCTCGCTGTCCAGCGTGCACGGCTCGGCAGCCGGCGCCGGCATGGGCCTCGCCTTCGTCACCGATCTCTGCATCGCCGCGGAGGATGCCAAGTTCACGCCGGCCTATGCCAAGATCGGGGTGTCGCCGGACGGCGGCTCGACGGTCGGGATCGTCGGTACGGTCGGATCGCGACGTGCGCTCCAGATCTTCCTGTCGGAGGACAGTTTTACCGCGCAGCAGGCCTATGAATGGGGCCTGGTTGCGAAGGTCGTCCCCGCCGCGGAGCTGAAGGCGGCCACGCGAAAACTCGCCGAGCGCCTGGCGCAGAATCCGCCGGCGGCGATCGCCGGCACCAAGTCGCTGGTCTACCAGGCCGGGACCACACCGGTGAAGCAGCAGCTCGATGCCGAGGAGCAGAAAATCATCATGGCGATGAACACGGAGGATTTCCGCGTCGCCGTGAAAAAATTCACGAGCAAAGGCAAGTGAGCGCGCCGGCACAGGCGCGCTCGTTCTGCGGCCTGCGCCACGGCGCGACCGACTGGAACAGGCAGGGGCTGTTTCAGGGACGAACCGACAACCCGCTGAACGCGGACGGCCTTGCGCAGGCGCACGAGGCCGCGGACATGTTGCGCGGTACCGGCATCAGCCGCATCGTCGCGAGCCCGCTGGTGCGCGCGGCGCGAACGGCCAAGATCATCGCGGACGCCATTTCGGCGCCGCTCTCGATCGACGACGGCATCATCGAGTTCGATTTCGGAAGCTTTGAGGGCCTCCCTGTCCGCGACCTCATGATCAAGCACGGCGTCAACTCAGCGACGGGCCTCGTCTCGATCCTGCCCGCCGACGGCGAAAACTGGGACGCCATGACCGATCGGTCGCTGGCTTGCGTCTCCGCATGGCTCGACCGTCATCCTGACGACGACTTCCTGTTCGTCTGCCACGACGCGGTGATGCAGGGAATGGCGAAATCGCTCGCCGGCAGCTATTTCAAGAACAGCCACGGCACGCCGTTTCGCTACCTCCGTGAAGGCGAGCAATGGCGCGTCGAGCAGCTCGTCACTTAGGACAGATGTAGCCTGTCCCCGCCGGCGACTTGAAGCAGCCGACCGATTCCGGCAGCACTTTCTGCGGCAGCCACAGCACCACGCTCGGGAAATAGATCGCGAACGCGATCGTGGCCAGGAACACCACATAGATCGGCAAGGCGGCGCGTAAGGCCTTGGCAAAACTGATGCCGACGAATTTCGAGGCCATCAGCAGCACCAGGCCGTATGGCGGCGTGATCAGGCCAAAGGCGAGCGTGGCGATCAGCACCACGCCCATATGCACGGCGTTGATGTCGCCGGCCTCGGTCAGCGCGTTGACCAGCGGCATGAAGATGATGATGGTCGGCACCGGCTCGATGAAGTCACCGACCACGGTGAAGAGCAGCACCATCAGCAGCATGATCAGATGCGGATCGTTGCCGGCAATCGAGGTGATCATGTCGGCGATGTAACTCGCACCGCGTAAGTAAGCGAGCATCCAGCCGAAGGCATTGGCGGCGCCGATGGTGATCAGCGGCAGCGAGAAGATCAGGCCTGCAAGGCAGAAATCGTATGGGATCTTTTTGATATGCCCGCGGTTCAGCGCGGGGATCACGACGACGACAATCCAGACCACCGCAACGACGCCGGCTTCCGTCGGCGTGAACCAGCCGGTGAGGATGCCGCCGAGCAAAATGACAGGGATCATCAGCGGCAGGGCGGCGTCACCCGCGGCGAACACCACCTGCCGCAGCGGCGCGCGCGGCTTGCGCAGGCCGGAAGGGCCGAAGAAGTAGCAATAGATCATCAACCCGAAGCCGATCATCAGCCCAGGCACCACGCCCGCCATGAACAGGCCGGCGATCGAGACGTTGCCGACGGCGCCATAGACCACCGCCGTGATGCTCGGCGGCACCAGCGCCGCGATGGTCGAGGCAGACGCGATGATCGCGGCGATGAAGGCGGGCTCGTAGCCCTCGCGCTTCATCGGGCCGCCCAGCGCACGGCTCATCACGGCGACGTCGGCGGTGGTCGAGCCCGACATTTCCGAGAAGAACATGCTGAAGACGACGACGACCTGCGACAGCCCGCCCCTGATGTGCCCGACCAGCGATACTGACAGGTTGGCTATTCGTACCACCACGTTGGCCGAGCTCATGAGCTCGCCGACCAGCAGAAAGAACGGGATCGCCAGCAACGCCTCGGAGTCCACGCCGTCAAATATCTTCTGGATGATCGCGGCCAGCGAGACATCCGACAGGATCGCACCGATGAAGACGCCGGCCATCAGCGAGAACGGCACGGGCACGCCGAGATAGCCGAACGACAGGAAGCAGATCGACATCAACGCCAGGACAACAGGTGCGCTCACGGCTGCGCCCTCATCTGCACGTCCGTGATGACGGGCGCTCCGTCCTCTTCGGGCGGCTCGTGATGGTCAAAGCCGTTGCGCAAGCCGTTGACGAGCTGCTCGATGGTGAACAGGCCGATCAGCACGCCAGACAGCGGGATGATCGCATAGAGCGAGGCGATCGGGGTGCCCGACGGCAAGCGAAAGCTGCCGAAGCCGCGAAGATAGTTCTGATAGCCGTACCAAATCAGGCAGAAGGCGACGCCGAGCACGACGAGACGAATGATCACTTCGACGATCAGCCGCGCCGTGCCGTGCATCGCTTCGGAGATCGCGGTGAGATAGAGGTGATCGTTGCGTCGGGTCGCGACCGCGGTCCCGACGAAGATCGCATAGATGAACAGCGTCGAGGTGACTTCCTGGAGCCACAGCCAGGGGTGGCCGATGGTGCGTGTGACGATGTCGGCGGTGACCGACAGCGAGAAGCCGAAGCAGAGCACGCCGCAAAGGATCATCAGCGCAAGCTCGAGCCAGTCGAGCCAGCGCCACTTGAGGTGACGCTGGCGTTGAACGAGCAGTTTGTCGGCGACGGCCATTCAATTTCCCCTTCGTCCCGGAGCTATCGCATGTGACAGCTGGGAAGCTGCCGAACGTGCTCGGCCTGCATGGTTCGAGACGCCCGCTTTGGCGGGCTCCTCACCATGAGGGTCTAAAATCTCGCCGGAAAGCACGACCTCATCCTGAGGGCCCGCCATAGGCGGGCGTCTCGAAGGATGGCCACAGGCGGGCTAGTTCACCGACCGGATCAAATTCTTGATCTTCTCGGCATGCGGGCCGAGCTCCTTGGCGAGCTTGTCGAGATAGGGATCGGCGATCACCGTGAAGCTCTTCTTGTCGACGTTGTCGACGATCTTCACGCCCATCTTCTTCAGCTTGTCGGCCGCGGTGCGCTCGAGGTCGAACGCCTTCTGCGGCTCTTTCGTGCTGACCTCGTTGGCCGCCGCCTGCACCCACCCCTTCTGCTCCGCCGACAGGCTCTGCCAGAGCTTGTCGGAGACGAACACCAGCGCGTTGTTGGCCTCGTGCTCGGTGATGTTGAGGACCGGGGCGACCTCGTAGTGCTTGTTGACGAGGTAGACGTTGATGCTGTTCTCGGCGACGTCGACGACGCCGGTTTGCAAGCTCGTATAGACGCTGCCGAACGGCATATGCACGGTCTGGGCGCCGTAGGCCGGGAACATCATGTCCTCTGTCGCGGTCGCCTGGACGCGGATCTTCAGCCCCTTGATGTCGCCGACATTGTGGATCTCCTTCTTGGAGTACATGTGGCGTACACCCTGCGAGCCCGTCGCGATCACGTGCAGGCCCTGCGTGGTCTCGTCGATCATGGTCTTGAGGGCTTCGAACACGCGGGGATCGGCCAGCCCCTTGACCACGTGGTTCTCGTCGCGGAACAGGAAGTGCAGCGACATCACGCCGGCCTGCGGCGAGATCGTCGCGGTGTTGGCCGAGGAGATGATGGCGAATTCGATGTCGCCGGCCTTCACGAGCTGGAGCACCTGCGGCTCCTGCCCGAGCTGCGCACCCGGATACTGGTCGATGATCATGGTGCCCTTGCTCAATTCCTTGAGCTTGTCGGCAAAGAGGTCGCCCGCGATGGAATAGCCGGTGTTGCGCGGCTGATCGTAGGCAAAGCGATAATGCTTCACCTCCTGTGCCCCGGCCCCGGTGACGAAAAGTACGGCGGCCATGGCCACCAACCCACGCATGGATCGTGCAATCATCGTTTCCCCCTGTTTTATCGCCCGCCGCTTGTGCGGTCTGAGCGCTCGTTCGGGTGGTTCGTCACCCCTTCTCAGTCTGCTTCCCAGTCCTCTGCATGAAATCGAAGTCGCAGCCCTCGTCGGCCTGCATGATGGTCTCGTTGAACAGCCAGGCGTAGCCGCGCCGCGCCTCATCGGGTGCTGCGGCCGGCTTCAATGCGGCGCGCCGACGCTCCAGCTCGGCGGCATCGACCAGCAGCTCGATGCTGCGCTTGGCAACATCCAGCCGGATCATGTCGCCGTTCTTTACCAGCGCGAGCGGTCCGCCGACAGCGGATTCCGGCGTGATGTGAAGCACGATGGTGCCGAACGCGGTGCCGCTCATGCGCGCATCCGAAATGCGCACCATATCCTTGGTGCCGCCGCGCGCGAGCTTCTTCGGGATCGGCAGATAACCCGCCTCGGGCATGCCGGGCGCGCCCTTAGGGCCGGCGTTGCGCAGCACCAGCACGTCGTCGGAGTTCACGTCGAGATCGGGATGGTCGACCCGCAAGGTCATGTCCTCGACGGATTCGAACACCACCGCACGCCCGGTGTGCTGCAACAGCTTGGGGCTCGCGGCCGACTGCTTGATGACGGCACCGCGCGGGGCGAGGTTGCCGTGCAGGACGGCAAGGCCGCCTTCCTTCTTGATCGGATTGTCGCGCGGACGGATCGCATCCTGGCCCGGCACGTCCTCCGCATTCGCGACGACATCGCGCAGCGTCTGGCCGCTGATGGTCTTCGCGTCGAGATCGACGAGATCGCCGAGCTGCGCCAGCAATTTCGGCACGCCACCGGCGTGGTGGAAATGCTCCATGTAGTGTTCGCCCGACGGCTTGAGGTCGACCAGCACCGGCACTTCGCGGCCAATCTGGTCGAACACCTCGAGATCGAGGCGGTGGGGCGAGCGGTGCGCCATTGCCGTCAAATGGATCAGGCCGTTGGTCGAGCCGCCGATCGCCTGGAGCACGACCTGCGCATTCTTGAAAGACGCCGGCGTCAGCAATTCGCTCGGCTTCGGCCCCTTGGTCTTGGCCATCTCGGCGGCAACCCTGCCGCTCGCTTCGGCCAGGCGAAAGCGTTCGGCGTGCGGCGCGGGAATCGTCGCGCTCATCGGCAGCGACAGGCCCATGGCTTCGATCATGCAGGCCATGGTCGAGGCCGTGCCCATCACCATGCAGGTGCCGACCGACGGCGCGAGGCGGCCATTGACCGCTTCGATCTCGACATCGTCGATTTCGCCGGCGCGATATTTGCCCCAGAGACGGCGGCAATCGGTGCAGGCGCCGAGCACCTCGCCCTTGTGATGGCCGACCACCATGGGACCGACGGGAATGACCACCGTCGGCAGGTCGGCGCTGATTGCGGCCATGACCTGCGCGGGAAGGGTCTTGTCGCAGCCGCCGATCACGATCACCGAATCCATCGGCTGCGCGCGGATCATCTCCTCGGTGTCCATCGCCATCAGGTTGCGCAGATACATCGAGGTCGGATGCGCAAAGCTCTCGGCGATCGAGATGGTCGGAAACACGAACGGCATCGCGCCCGACAGCATCACGCCGCGCTTGGCGGCCTCGATGATCTGCGGGACGTTGCCGTGGCAGGGATTGTAGTCGCTATAGGTGTTGGTGATGCCGACGATCGGGCGCTCCAGCGCGTCGTCGGAATAGCCCATGGCCTTGATGAACGCCTTGCGCAGGAACAGCGAGAAGCCGGCATCGCCATAGCTCGTCAGCCCTTTGCGCAAACCACTCGTCATCATACCGCTCCTTCTCGCTTGCCATTGTGCTACAGCCTGCCCCCTGATTGTCAATAAGATTGGGCCAGATCGTCGCGCTTTCTGCCCCATACACCGCCATCCGACACAAATTATTGACAATCCGGGTTCTCCCTGCTCCACAAGGCGGACCGGCATGAGCCGGAGGCTGAGGGCATGTCCGACATCCGCACCGCAGACGCCATGCTGGTCCGGCGCGACGATCCGGACGATGTCGTCGCGCGGCTGGAAGAGGACATCATCTTCGGCCGCCTGCCGCCGGGCGCGCGCCTCACCGAAGACGCGCTGATGTCGCGCTACGGCACCTCCCGGCACTTCGTGCGGCAGGCCTTGGTCGATGCCGAGCGCCGCGGCATCGTCCGCCGCGAGAAGAACGTCGGCGCCACCGTGCGGTTCTACTCGGCCGAGGAAGTCCGGCAGATCTACGAGGTCCGCGAGATGCTGACGCGGCAGGCCGCGCTGATGATCCCCCTGCCCGCGCCGCAAGACCTGATCGACGAGCTGACTGGGCTGCAGCGGCAATATTGCGCGAAGGCAGATGTGCAGGATTTGCGCGGCATTCACGAGGCCAACGACGCCTTCCACCTCGCGCTGTTCTCGGCCTGCGGCAATCCCTATCTGGTGCGCTCGCTCCAGGACTACATGAACCTGACGCTGCCGATGCGCGCCAAGAACCTCGCCGACCGCGAGGGGTTGGCGCAATCGCGGCGCCAGCACGAGCTGATGATCGAGCTGTTGAAGGGCCGCGACAGCTGGGCGCTGGCGCAGCTGTGCGTGGATCACATGCAGTTCAGCAAGTCGGATTATCTGGCGCGGATTGCGGGTGAGGAGAGCTGACGCTAGACCAAGGCAACGCTACAGGTCTTACAATGCCGCATGATGTGAGCACGCCACCCCTGCTTGTTGACGTCGCCATCGAAGCGAAGTCCAGGGCCGATCATGAGAAGCTCGTTGCTGCGCTCTTGAAGCTCACCGCCAAGGACGGAGCGCTCGCCGTGTCGGTTGATCAAGACTCCGCTCAGATCATCCTGAAGGGAACGAACGAAAACCACATCGAGAGCGCGATCGACGCCCTCAACCGGACCTCTGGAATAGCCGTCAATATTGGTGCCCTGCAGGTGGCATTTCTTGAGCATCCGACCAAACGTGCGGAAGCGGAATACACTCACAAAAAGATCTACGGGCCTAAGGGGGAGTTTGCCGCCGTCAAGCTTGCCATCGAGCCGAATGAGCTTGGCGAGGGATACCAGCTTGAACGCAACATTGGTGTGGATGCGCTACCGAACAAATATATGCCCGGGATCGAGAAAGGGCTCGAAAGCGTACTGGCCTGCGGCGTGATTGCGGGCTTTCCGGTGGTGAACGTCAGGGTCCAGCTGATCGACGGCAAGTATCACGACGTCGATTCTTCACCGCTCGCCTTCGAGATCGCGGCTAATGCCGCGTTCCGCAGGGCGCTGCAAACGGCGGAATCGGTCTTGCTTGAGCCGATCATGAAGGTCGAAGTGGTGACACCGACGCCGTTCGCGCAATCGATCGTTGACGACCTGACATCGCGGCGTGGGACCGCCCACTCCAGGGTCGTCGACGAAGACACGGTCGCGATCGATGCGACGGTACCGCTCATAGCGATGTTCGGCTATGCGAACAGCCTCCGCGTGATGAGCCAGGGGCTCGCCAGCCACACAATGCGCTTCGACCGCTATGCCGCCGCACCGCAGCCTTGGGACGGTCCGCCATTTCGTCCGGCGATCGGGATGCGTGCCTGACACTCATCGCGGTAGAAGAGGCCGCCAACGCAGGCGGCCTCCCAAAATTCTGAACTGACCCGCGCTCTTATTTGAGGTCGAGAGCCCGGCAGTAGTAGCCGCTCTCAACGCCAGTCCAACCTCGCTCCATGCGGTTACTGCGGCACTCGTAGTAAGACTTGAAGTTGAGGACGTTCTTGCAATTCGCAACCGCGGCGCCGGAGAGCGAGCATCCGGGACCTTGGTTTGGGTTCAGGTGAGCCGCGGAGCCGATCGGTGCGGCGCTCACCGGCGCGACCGACAAGGTAGCAAGGATCAACGCTGACATCGCTAACGTCTTCATAGCCATCCTCCCTGTTCTTGTTGCCTGGGACGGGAAATGCACGTCCCGGAGCAGACGATAGCATAGCGCGAGTGACAGGCCATTCTCAATCAGAGCTTGTTCCCGTTTAGTATCGCCTCAGCAGGCCACGATCCACGCTGGCATCGCCGTAGTCGGCGCAGGCTCCTTTCGGGTTCTTGATCAAGTCCGCCCGGACGCGCCTGAACGTTTTGCCGGCCGCGTCGGACACCTCGGGGCGGAATTTACCGGGATCGTAGGTCTCGCCGTCGCGGGCCTTGATGGCCGCAGCATAGGCGTCGATCATGGCCATCGCCGCCTCAGGGCTGCCGAGAAGCCGCGCGCCGAGCTGAACGCCGCCGGCGCCATCGACCTCGTAACCGTCGCATCGCTGCTCCAGCACCACGGATGCGGTGACGAGCTGGTCGAGGAACGTCGCCTCGGCGTCGCTGAGCGCTCCGGCTCGCGCCGGCTCTGAGACGATCATCGCGAGCATCGCGACGGCTGATAGCGTGATTTTCAAGCGCGCCCCTGACGACCCATGACAAGGCCGTACAGGAAGAGGAGGATGATGGCTCCGACCACGCTGCCGATGAAGCCGGCGGCCTCTCCGAAATGATACCAGCCCACGGCTTGACCGAGCCAGGTCGCGACGAACGCGCCGACGATTCCCAAGACCGTCGTCAGGATGAACCCCGTGGGCTCGGACTTGTCACCGGGCATGATGAATTTCGCGACCACGCCGACGATAAATCCAATGATGATCGTCCAAAGGATACCCATGTCCATCGCTCCATTCGGTCGGTTTGCACATCAACGTCTGAAGGAATGCGTGATCGCTTGATGGGCCAGACGATCCCGGGAACGACGTTGATCTAGATCAATGGGTGGAAGCGGCCGGGCCGAAAGCTGGCGCCTGCTCTCTCTTGCGCGGGAAGGCGCTCAATGCGCTCCGCAACGCGAAGCGGATCAATGCATGGCGATCATTGGCGAGATCACGCACACCACGACCTACCGCTATGCAAAGCCGGTGACGTTCGGCACGCACCGGGCGATGTTCCTGCCGCGGCGCGGCGCCGCGACCCGGCTGCTTCGCTGGTCCGCTGCTACCAGCCTGCCGTCAAAGGTGCATTGGGTCACCGACTCCCGCTCCAATGCCGTCACGGTGATGGACTTCAGCGAACCCGGCAGCGAGCTGACATTCACGTTTAGGGTTCGTGGCGTCTATTTCGGCATCAAGGGTCTGGAGACATTTCCGCTGGAGCCCCGGGCCGAGGAGGTCCCCGTGCAGTACACCCCGGACGAATGGACCGACCTTGCCGGTTACCTGCGCCCGCATGCCGACGATGCAGACGGCAGCCATGCGGCGTGGACCAAGAGCTTCGTTGCCGGCGATCAGGATCGGACCGCCGACGTGCTGCGCCGAATGCTCGGCAAGTTTCGCAGCGACTTCAACTATCGCGGCAGAGATGCCGAAGGCACACAGTCACCCGGCGAAACGCTGCGCACGAAATCGGGCACTTGCCGGGACTTCGCCTGGCTGATGATCGAGACGTTGCGCCGGCTCGGCTTCGCCGCTCGCTTCGTCAGCGGTTATCTCTATGATGCGGCGCTCGATGGCGGTGCCGTGGGCATGACCGGCTCCGGCGCGACCCACGCATGGGTGCAGGTATTCCTGCCCGGTGCCGGCTGGCTGGATTACGATCCAACCAACAGTCTGAGCGCCGGATTCGACCTCATTCCGGTGGCCATTGCGCGGCATCCGGGCCAGGCCGTGCCGCTGACTGGCTCGTGGTTCGGCGATCCCGGCGACTATTTGGGCATGTCGATCAATGTCGCCGTCAACAAGATTGGCGAAATGCTCGATCCTTCGGAAGCGTAGGCTACCGAGATAGGCGCGGCGGTCGCTGACCATGGCATTTTATCGCAACAGTACGAAGGGACATGGGCCGCTCGACGTCGTCGCCGTCCCATTTGAGGCCCTGAAGGGCAGGATCCGGCAACTTTACGAAGGCGACACGTTCGGCTGCATAAAATTCCGATACGCCCTGCTTGCGCTGGACGTCGTCACGGTTCTGTTCATCATCGCGACCTCGTTCCTGCCTCGCAACAGGGCCGTCGAGTCGCTCGATGTCGTGTTCGGCGTCCTGATCCTTGCGGACTTCGCCGCACGGATGATCATCAGCCGTCAGCCGCTGCACGACCTGGCGCGGCTTTCGACCTGGACCGACATCGTCGTCATCATCTCGTTCCTTGCGCCGCTCGCCGGAGAGGCCGGCGGCTTCTTGCGCGCATTTCGAACATTGCGGCTGCTGCGCGACTACCAGATGGTAGCGCGCCTCCGGGTCGACAGCCCCTTCTTCCGCGCGAAACGAGGAAGTTGTTTTTGCCGTCGTGAACCTCGGCGTGTTTATTTTCGTGATGACCGGGATCGTCTACGAGACGCAGAAGTCTCACAATCATCAGATCGCCAACTATGCCGACGCGCTCTACTTCACGGTCACCGCACTGACCACGACCGGCTTCGGCGACATCACCTTGCCCGGGACCGTCGGCCGCCTGATCACCGTCGTCATCATGATCTTTGGCGTGACCCTTTTCCTGAATCTCGCCAAGGCACTGCTCGCGCCCTCCAAGGTACGCTTCCCCTGTCCGGTTTGCGCCCTGCAGCGCCACGATGTCGACGCGGTGCATTGCAAAGCTTGTGGCACCGTCTTGAACATTCCCGATGAAGGCATGGACTAGGCTGCATGCCGGCGCGAGTGCCGCGGAGAGGCCCCCTCACCTCATGACTGTAGAGAGGGGGCATGGCATTTCAGCGCTTACTCCAATCAATGATGCGGCTCGCATCGCCGTCGAACTCATTGCTGCAGAACGCGCCGCCCTGGTAGTGGTCGCCGACCGGATCCGGCTTCAGCTTGGCCTGCTCGGCCATCGCGTGCTCGCGGAAATCCTCGGCGCGCCCCGTCGGGCGATAGCCGAATTCGTAGGCGCGGTGGTTGTCCCACCAGGCGCGCTCGTTGAGGGAGGCGCCGTAGAAGACCTCGAAATGGATGTCGGGATGTTCGAGCCCGATGCGGCAGAGCTGCACGAGGTCGTCGGGCTTCAGCCAGATCGAGAGCCGGCGCTGGTCGAGCGGCATGTCGCCGAAATTGCCGATGCGCAGGCAGGTCACCTTCAGGCCATGCTTGTCGGCGTAGAGCGCGCCGACGGCCTCGCCGAACACCTTGCTGACGCCATAACGGCCGTCGGGGCGCGGGGTGACGTCGGTCCCGATGTTGTGGTGGCGGGGATAGAAGCCGACGGCGTGGTTGGACGAGGCGAACACCACGCGCTTGACGCCCTTGCGGTAGGCGGCCTCGAACAGATTGTAGCCGCCGATGATGTTGGCCTGGAGGATTTGGTCCCAGGTGCCTTCGACCGAATAGCCGCCGAAATGGATGATGCCGTCGACGCCCTCGCAGATCGCCTCGCACTGCGCGAGATCGGCGAGATCCGCCGCCTTGAATTGTTCGTTCGCGCCGAGATCGGCTGGCGGCTTGATGTCGGAGAGCAGGAGATCCGGATAGATCGGCGGCAGCAGCTTTCGCAGGCTCGTGCCGATTCCGCCCGAAGCTCCCGTCATCAAAATACGCGGCATGTCTTCCCTCGCCTGTGGTGACCGATTTGCGGCCGTAGATAACTGATGCTAGCAGACTTGGACAGAGGGAACGCAACAAAGAGACCTGCACATGAACGATGCATCGTCCCACACTCAAGGCTGGCGGCCGGCGACCTATTACCCCGATCCGGCGATAAAAGCACTGGACCCCCGCTTCGAAAAATACTGGCTGAAGCTGTCGGCGGTGGAGCGGCTGGCGACCGGCCTGCGCTGGGCCGAGGGTCCGGTGTGGTTCGGCGACGGGCGGTATCTGCTCTGCAGCGACATCCCGAACCAGCGCATCATCAAGTGGGAGGAGGAAACCGGAACCGTCTCGGTTTTCCGAAAGCCCTCGAATTTCGCCAACGGCAACACCAGGGATCGTCAGGGCCGGCTCGTCACCTGCGAGCATGGCGGCCGCCGCGTGGTGCGCACCGAATATGACGGCAGCATCACCGTGCTGATGGACTCGTTCGGCGGCAAGCGGCTGAACTCGCCGAACGACGTCGTGGTGAAGTCCGACGGATCGATCTGGTTCACCGATCCGACCTTCGGCCTGCTCGGCAATTACGAGGGTTACAAGGCCGAGCCCGAGATCGAGCCGAACGTCTATCGGCTCGATCCTGCAACGGGCAAGGCGACCATCGTCGCCGAAGGCGTGCTCGGCCCCAACGGGCTGTGCTTCTCGCCCGACGAGACGATTCTGTATGTCGTGGAATCGCGCGGCGTGCCGAACCGAAAGATCCTCGCCTATGACGTCTCGCTTGACGGCACCACGATCTCCAACAAGCGCGTCCACATCGATGCCGGCCCGGGCACACCGGACGGCATGCGCTGCGACATCGACGGCAATCTCTGGTGCGGCTGGGGCATGGGCGATCCCGAGCTCGACGGCGTCGTCGTATTCGCGCCCGACGGCGTCATGATCGGCCGCATCGCGCTGCCTGAGCGCTGCGCCAATCTCTGCTTCGGCGGCGTCAAGCGCAATCGCCTGTTCATGGCGGCAAGCCAGTCGATCTACGCGCTGTATGTGAACACGCAAGGCGCGGTCGGGGGATAGGCGTTACGCAGAGACGGTCTCGTAGGGTGGGCAAAGCGAAAGCGTGCCCACCGCTTCTTGTTCGTCGCGGAATGGTGGGCACGTCGCTACGCTCCTTTGCCCAGCCTACGAATTCCCGCGTTGCAGACACGTCGACAAAACGAAAAACGCCGGAGCGGTCTCCCGCTCCGGCGCTTTGTTCGTTCAGGCGAAAAAACTTACGCCGCGTTGAAGCCCGCAACGGCCTTCACTTCGAGGAAGTCCTCGAGGCCGTACTTGCCCCACTCGCGGCCGTTGCCCGACTGCTTGTAGCCGCCGAACGGCGCGGAGCGGTCGTTGGGCACGCCCTGGAGGTTGACGTTGCCGGCGCGGATCTGCCGGCCGACGCGCTTGGCGTCCTCCACCGAGGCGCCCGAGACGTAGCCGGCAAGGCCATACGGCGTGTCGTTGGCGATGTGCACGGCCTCAGACTCGTCCTTGGCGCCGATGATGGTCAGCACCGGTCCGAAGATCTCTTCACGGGCGATCGTCATGTCGGGAGTGACGTCGGCGAAGATGGTCGGACGGACGTAGAAGCCCTTGTTGACGCCCTCAGGCAGGCCCGGGCCGCCGGCGACGAGCGTTGCGCCCTCGTCGATGCCCTTCTTGATGAGGCCCTGGATCTTGTCCCACTGGCCGCGGTTGACGACCGGACCAATGGTAGTGCCTTCAGCGCGGGGATCACCGGCCTTGGTCTTGTCGGCGACAGCCTTCGCGATCGCAGCGACTTCCTTCATCTTCGACAGCGGCACGATCATGCGCGAGGGTGCGTTGCAGGACTGGCCGGAGTTGTTGAACATGTGCATCACGCCGCCGGTCACCGCCTTGGTCAGGTCGGCACCTTCGAGGATGACGTTCGGCGACTTGCCGCCGAGCTCCTGGCTGACGCGCTTCACGGTCGGCGCGGCGCGCTTGGCCACGTCGATGCCGGCGCGGGTCGAGCCGGTGAACGAGATCATGTCGATATCAGGATGCTCGCTCATGGCGGCGCCGACCTCGGGGCCGAGGCCGTTGACGAGGTTGAACACGCCCTTCGGCACACCCGCTTCGTGGAGGATTTCCGCGAAGATCAAAGCCGAGGTCGGGGTGAACTCCGACGGCTTCAGGATCATGGTGCAGCCGGCGGCGAGCGCAGGCGCGACCTTGCAGGCGATCTGGTTGAGCGGCCAGTTCCAGGGCGTGATCATGCCGACCACGCCGACCGGCTCGCGCAGCACCATGGCGGTGCCGACCGGTTCCTCGAAATGATAGTCCTTGAGCACGTCGAGCGTGGTCATGAGGTGGCCGAGGCCGGCGCCGGCCTGGAGCTTCTCCGCCATCGGCAGCGGCGCGCCCATCTCGTCGGAGACGGCGGCGCCGATCTCCTTGAGCCGGCCCTTGTAGACCTCGATGACTTTCGTGAGCAGCGCGACGCGCTCCTCGCGGCTGGTCTGGGAGAAAGTTGCAAAGGCGCGCTTGGCAGCAGTGACGGCCTTGTCGACGTCAGCCTTGGAGCCCAGCGCAACCTCGTACATCGCCTCTTCCGTCGCGGGATTGACCACGGCGGTGGACTTCTTGACGGCGGGATCGACCCAGGCGCCGTCGATGTAGAATTGCATGCGATTGACCATCGTTAACCTCTTCTTGGGGGCTTGGAGGGGGCGTTTCGGCAGGCATCCTTGCACGAAAGCGCCGGCAATTGAACCCGCCATATGCGGGGCCAGCGTTGCGGCGGACGGAGGATATATGAGCCGATGGCGGGAACGAGGCAAGGCTCCCTCAGGTGTCAATCCGGGACGCGCCACTTGGCGCGGGCCCGGAATCCATAACCACGATCGGGAGTATGGATTCCGGGCTCGACGCTACGCGTCGCCCCGGAATGACAGGGCAGTTACCTCAACTACACCGCCATCTTCCGATGCAGCACCGGTGCGCCGGTGGTGAGGCTTTCCGCCGCATCGATGATGGCGTTCGCATCGATGCCGTAATGGCGGTAGAGGTCCGCGATGGTGCCGGTCTGGCCGAACTGCTCGACGCCGAGCGCCTCGACGCGATGGCCGCGAACGCTGCCGAGCCAGCCGAGCGCGGAGGGATGGCCGTCGATCACGGTCACGATGCCGCAGTCGCGCGGCAGCGGCGCGAGCAGCTTTTCGATGTGGCTGAGATGCTGCACACCCCGCCGATCGCGCCGCAATTTCCGCGCAGCGGTCCAACCCGCATGCAGACGATCCGCCGAGGTGATCGCGAGCAGGCCGATGTCGCGGCGGCTCTCGCCGATGAAGCCGGTCGCCTCGATCGCTTCGGGCGCGACCGCGCCGGTATAGGCGATCACGAGTTCGGCATTGGGCCCCGGCTTGCGCAGCCAATAGGCGCCGTCGGTGATGCCCTGCGCAAGCTCCGGCGTCATGATCCGCTGCGCCTGCTCGATGCTGCGCGTCGAGAGCCGCAAATAGACCGAGCCGCCCTCGCCCGGATCGCGCTGCATGTGATTGAAGCCCCAAGCCATGATCACGGCGAGTTCGTCGACGAAAGCCGGCTCGAACGAGGCGAGCCCGTCCTGCGCCATGCCGATCAACGGCGTCGCGATCGACTGGTGCGCACCGCCTTCAGGCGCCAGCGTGATGCCCGAAGGCGTCGCCGCCACCATGAAGCGCGCATCCTGGTAGCAGGCGTAGTTCAATGCATCGAGGCCGCGCTCGATGAAGGGATCGTAGAGGGTGCCGACCGGCAAGAGCCGCTCGCCGTTGATCTGGTGCGACAGGCCCAGCGCCGAGAGCATGATGAACAGGTTCATCTCCGCGATGCCGAGCTCGAGATGCTGCCCCTTGGGCGAGAAGTCCCAATTGAACGTGGAGGGAATTTTCTCGCTGCGGAATAAATCCGCCTTCTCGCCGCGCGCGAACAGGCCGCGCCGGTTCACCCACGGACCGAGATTGGTCGAGACCGTGACGTCGGGCGAGGTCGTGACGATGCGCTGTGCGAGTTCGCTGTCGCCGCGCGCGATCTCGTTCAGCACGAGGCCAAAGCCCTGCTGGGTCGACATCTGGGTCGACGGCTTGAACGCCAGCTGCTGGGGCACCTCGATAACAGGCGCGGTAAGCCGGCGGCCATCCTGGTTGAACGACACGCGCGCGAGGAAGGCGTCGAGCTCGGCGGCGT
Source organism: Bradyrhizobium sp. S3.7.6 (assembly GCF_054061875.1). Classification (NCBI taxonomy): domain Bacteria; kingdom Pseudomonadati; phylum Pseudomonadota; class Alphaproteobacteria; order Hyphomicrobiales; family Nitrobacteraceae; genus Bradyrhizobium; species Bradyrhizobium sp. S3.7.6. The sequence goes on from NZ_JBSSEQ010000001.1 coordinate 7,486,471, forward strand.
TCTGCGCGAGGCCTTCGTACTTGTCCCATTCGTGGCCCGGACGGATGTTCTGGCTCTCGCGATATTTCTCCATCTGCGCGACCGTCATCAGGCCGGCGTGGTTGTCCTTGTGGCCCTGGAACGGCAGGCCGACGCCCTTGATGGTGTAGGCGATGAAGCAGACCGGGCGATCGTGATCGATCGACTCGAACGCCTCCAGCATGCTCGCCATGTCGTGGCCGCCGAGGTTCGACATCAGCGCCAGCAGCTCCTCGTCGCTGCGCCTGTCGATCAGCTTGGTGATCGGGCCCTGGTCGCCGATCTCGTCGTGCAGATGCTTGCGGAAGGCGGCGCCGCCCTGGAAGCACAGCGCCGCGTAGAGCGCGTTCGGGCAATTGTCGATCCAAGCTTTAAGCGCCTCGCCGCCGGGCTCGGCAAAGGCCTCGCGCATCAGGCGGCCATATTTCACGATCACCACGTCCCAGCCGAAATTGCGGAACATGGTCTCGAACTTTTCCCAGAGCCCCTCGCGCACGACGGCGTCGAGCGACTGCCTGTTGTAGTCGACCACCCACCAGGTGTTGCGCAGACCGTGCTTCCAGCCTTCGGCGAGCGCCTCGAAAATGTTGCCCTCGTCCATCTCGGCATCGCCGACGAGGGCAATCATCCGCCCTTCGCGGCGATCCTTCATCCAGCCATGCGCCTTGACGTAGTCCTGCACCAGCGAGGCAAACAGCGTCTGCGCGACACCGAGGCCGACGGAGCCGGTGGAGAAATCGACGTCGTCGACATCCTTGGTGCGCGAGGGATAGGACTGCGCGCCCTTGAACCCGCGAAAGTTCTCCAGCTTCTCGCGCGTCTGCCGGCCGAACAGATACTGGATGGCGTGGAACACCGGGCTCGCATGCGGCTTCACCGCGACGCGATCCTCAGGGCGCAGGACGCTAAAATACAGCGCCGACATGATGGTGGCGAGCGAGGCGGACGAGGCCTGATGGCCCCCGACCTTGAGCCCGTCCGCGTTGGCGCGGATGTGGTTGGCGTGATGGATGGTCCATGACGACAGCCACAGCGCCTTGCGGGCCAGCGCGGTCAACGTGTCCAGACGGGCGGTATCAACGGGCATCACAATGGCTCCCGGAAACAGGTCCGACGATGATACGCCTGCGGGCGGCGCCAAACTTCTCAATTTTTCGCGCCATGCCCTCAAATATTGGGATACTTTACCAATGGATCAGCACTTCAGACAGGTTTCATCCCAATGCCAGACCTCGACGCCATCGACCGGAAAATCCTTGCTTTGCTCCAGAACGACAGCCGGCTGACCATGCAGGAGCTGGCCGACAAGGTCGGGCTCTCGGTGTCGCCCTGCCATCGCCGGGTCAAGCTGCTGGAGGAGCGCGGCGTCATCAGCCGCTACATCGCGACCGTCGACCAGAAGGCGCTGGGGCTGCATGTCAGCGTCTTCATCTCGATCAAGCTGGCGCGGCAGAAGGAGGAGGATCTGAATCGTTTCGCGCGCGCGATCTCGAAATGGGACGAGGTGCTGGAGTGCTATCTGATGACCGGCAACCGCGACTATCTCCTGCGCGTGGTGGCGGCCGACCTCGCCTCCTACGAGACCTTCCTGAAGACCAAGCTGACCCGGCTCGACGGCATTGCCTCGATCGAGTCGAGCTTTGCGCTGAGCCAGGTCAAATATTCGATCGCCCTGCCGGTCTGACGGCTCCGCCGGGCTATTTCGGAACCGGTGTCACATGGGCGCAATAAACCCCGCCGATGGTCACGGGCGACAGGCACCCTGCCGAAAGAAGGACCCATGACCGCATCCGACCGCACCCCTGAAATGGCCAAACGCGAGCGCATCATCCGGGAAATGACCGACGATCTCGACGAAGAGCTGGAGATGGAGCTCGATGACAGCAGGCTCGACGAGCTGCTGGACGAGACGGACGCGCTCCGCCCGACGGTAGATCGCAGGCTCTATTTCCGGGAATTGCTCCGCCTCCAGGGCGAACTGGTCAAGCTCCAGGACTGGGTGCAGAGCGAGAAGAAGAAGGTCGTGGTGCTGTTCGAGGGCCGCGACTCCGCCGGCAAGGGCGGCGTCATCAAGCGTATCACCCAGCGTCTCAATCCCCGCATCTGCCGTGTCGCCGCGCTCCCCGCCCCGAGCGAGCGCGAGCGCACGCAATGGTACTTCCAGCGCTACGTCTCGCATTTGCCCGCCGGCGGCGAGATCGTGCTGTTCGACCGCAGTTGGTACAACCGCGCCGGCGTCGAGCGCGTGATGGGCTTCTGCTCCGAGGAGCAATACCAGGAATTTTTCAAGACGGTGCCGGAGTTCGAACGGATGCTGATCCGCTCCGGCATCATCCTGGTCAAATACTGGTTCTCGATCACTGACGACGAGCAGCAGTTCCGCTTCAGCATGCGCATCAGGGATCCGCTGAAGCAGTGGAAGCTGAGCCCGATGGATGTCGAGGCGCGCAGCCGCTGGGAGGCGTACACCAAGGCCAAGGAGACGATGCTGGAGCACACGCATCTGCCGGACTCGCCATGGTGGATCGTCGACGCCGTCGACAAGAAGCGCGCCCGCCTCAACTGCATCGCGCATCTGCTCAGCCAGATGCCGTACCAGGAGGTCGCCCGCGTGCCCGTGGTGCTGCCGCCGCGCGTCCGCAACCCCGACTACCACCGCGGACCGATTCCGCCGGAGATGTACGTGCCTTCGAAATACTGACGGCACCCGCCGCGCCTGCCGTCGGGCGAGCTTGCCGATGAGGAAAGCGAGATGCCCGTGCCGAGCGATCTGAGCGTGAGGAGAGACGCGTCGTCTCGCCGCCGCAATCGCTTTGGCCCGTGGCTCGCGCTCGCAAGCGTGCTCTCGGTGCTCACGGTCGCTCTTGCCCTCGCCTACTGGGTCTGGCAGCCGGCGACGCTACGCATCGCGGTCGGGCCAGCCGGCAGTGACGACCAGGCGCTGATTGCGGCCGTGGCGAAGGCGTTCGACGCCAGGGGTGGCGCGGTGCGACCCGTGCCGATCGAGACCGACGGCACACTGCAAAGCCTCAATCTGCTCGGCGCCGGCAAGGCCGACCTTGCGGTGGCTCGCGGCGACTCCGCCATGCCGGCCGACACCAATTCGGTGGCGATCCTCCGGCGGAATTTCGTGGTGTTGTGGGCGCCAGCGGCGCGCAAGGGTGCCGCCAGGCCGAAGATCATGGAGATCGCCTCCCTCACCGGGCGCCGCATCGGTGTCGTCGGCCTTGGCGATGCCAATCTCAATCTGCTCCGTGTCATCCTCGCCGAGTCAGGCGTCAATCCGCAGAAGGTCACGATCGCACAGTTCGGTATCGACCGCATCTCCGAGATGGCCCAGGACTCAACGCTCGACGCCTTCATGATGGTGGGCGCACTCGACGACAAGGCGATCGCAAGCACGATCGCCACCACCGCACGCCTGCGCGGCGAGCCCAAGTTCCTGTCCGTCGACGTCTCCGACGCCATCGCAGAGCGGCATCCGCTCTACGAATCCGAAGAAATTCCCGCGAGCGCATTTTCCACGACGCCGCAGCGGCCGGACGACAAGATCGACACCATCGCCGTCAATCATCTGATCGTCGCGCCTGCTTCATTGTCCGAGGACACGGTCGCTGCCTTCACCCGCGAGCTGTTTACGGTCCGTCAGTCGCTCGTGAAGGACTTGCCCGGCGCCAGCCACATCCAGAAGCCTGACACCGACAAAGACGCCGCGCTGCCGGCCCATCCGGGAGCTGCCGCCTATATCGACGGCAACGAGCGCAGCTTCATGGACAAGTACAGCGACTACATCTGGGGCGTGGTGCTGCTGCTCTCGGGCTTCGGCTCGGTGGCCGCGTGGCTGCGGCACTATCTGCGGCGCGAGGAGCGCAGCGAGAACGCGCTGCATCGCGACCGCCTGCTCAACGCGATCTCGAGCGTGCGGGAGGCGACGTCGCTCGACGATCTCGCGGCGATGCAGAGCGCAGCCGACGACATCCTGCGCGAGACGCTGGCCTGTCACGAGGACGGCGCCATCGAAGACGGCGACCTCACCGCCTTCGGTCTCGTGCTGGCGCAATTCCATCAGGCGATCGTCGACCGCCGGGCCGTGATCGCCCAGATGAGCGATGCCGACGTCGCCGCGAAACCCGATGGCGGCGTGCTTCAGCCGTTCCCTATTTCCACGGCTGCACGATGATCTTGGTGTGCGCCTCAGGATTGGCGAGATCAGCGAACGCCTTTGCGACGCCGTCGAGACCGACCTCGGCGGTGACCATCGCCGCCGCATCCACCTGCCCTTCCGCGATCAGGCGCAGTGACGCTGCGAACTCATCCGGCGTGTAGCCGAGCACATATTGGACATTGAGCTCCTTCATGATGCCGAGCATGGGTTCGCTCCTGTCGGTCTCCATGCAGACGCCGACCACCACGATGCGCGCATCACGCGGGGCGCCCTCGAACACCTGCTGCAACAGGCCGGGCACGCCGACACATTCGAAGATGATTGCGGGCTTCAGTGCCGGCAGCATGGCCTGCAACGGCGGGCGCGCCGCCTTCTCGGCCTCCGACATCTGCGCGTGCTCGGCCCAGGTCGCATAGGGCTGCGTCACCCTGGGATCGACGACGATATCGGCCCCCAGCTTTGCGGCCAGTGCACGCCGCGCCGGCGAATAGTCGGCAGCAACGATCGGATGCAGACCCTTGATCCTCAGCGCGGCGATCACCGCGAGCCCGACCGGGCCGCAGCCGATCACGAGCGGCACCTCGCCGCCACGGATGTTGGCTTTCGCCACGGCGTGGACGCCGACGGCGAGCGGCTCGGTTAGCGCCGCATGTTCGGGCGCGAGACCATTGGGCACCTCAAGCAGCAGGGGCTCGCTGAGCAGCATCGCCTCGGCATAGCCGCCGATATTGTCGTTGGAATAGCCGATGCCCTCGATGCCCTGCGGCGTCACGAGCGCCGGCAGCGAGCAGACGCGGGTGCCGGGCTTGAGCTTGCGCGCGGCTCCGGGACCGTAATCGACGATCTCGCAGCAGAACTCATGCCCGAACACGACGTCGCGGGCGAGATCCATCGGCTTGCGGCCGGTCTTCCTCGCCATCTCCACCATGCGGGGGGCATGCAGGCGCGCGTGAAGGTCGGAGCCGCAGATGCCGCAGGCGAGCGTCCTGACCAACACCTGGCCGGGGCCCGGCTTCGGCTCGGCCATCCGGTCGACGACAATCTCACCGTTCCTGAAAATCGCAGCGCGCATCCGGCTCCTCCCGTGTTGTTGGAACCGTTGATAGCACGAAGCGGGACACGCGAACTTGCGTCAGGGGTTCGGGGAACGCTCTTCCAGCACCAGCAGCTGGGCGCGGCGGATGCGCTCGCGATGGGCGATGTATAGACCGCTGGCGACGATGAAGGCAGCGCCAGTGACGGTCCAGACGTCAGGCACTTCGCCGAACAGGAAGAAGCCCAGAATGCTGACCCACAGCAACTGCGTGTACGAGAACGGCGCCAGCACCGAGGCATCGCCGTAGCGATAGGCCAGCACGATGATCCACTGGCCCACGGTCGACGCGACGCCGATCACGATGCCGAGCCCGATCGCGGTCCAGTTCGGCGTCACCCAGACGAACGGCACCATCAGGCTGAGGATCGCAACGCCCGTGAGCGCCGAATAGGCCATGGTGGTGAGGACGGCTTCGCGCCCGCTCATCATGCGCGTCAGGATCAGCGCAGCGGCCCAGCAGAATGCCGAGATGATCGGGAAGAACGCGGCGGCGTGAAACGCATTTGAGCCCGGACGCAGGATGATCATCACGCCGATGAGACCGATCGCGGTCGCGATCCAGCGGCGCATGCCGACCTTCTCGCTCAGGAAGATGATCGACAGCGCGGTGACGAACAGCGGCGAGACGAAGCCGGTGGCCGAGGCTTCCGCGATGGGGAGGAAACGGAGACCGGTGATGAAGAACAGCGAGGAGCCGAGCAGCGCGACGCCGCGCATCAATTGCAGGCCGAGGCGATCGGTGCGCATCGCACGCAGCGGCGAGCCCGGCAGCATCACCGGCGTGAACATCAGCGCGAACGTGACGAAGCGGATCCAGGTGATCTCGATCGACGGCAGGCTCGTCGACAGATACTTTGCGGTGACGTCGGAGCAGCCGAGGAATACCGTCGACAGCAGCACCAGCGCGATGCCCTTGAAGGGATGATCGACGCGCGCAGGCGCGCGGCGAGCCTCCTGCTTCTTCTCCGGCACGGGCATGGGAATACTGTCGAGCCTTGCGGCTGCGGCGGGCGGCGGTGTCACGGCTGGAACCTGGGAAAACTACGATTCGGGAACGATCGTAAAAAACGACAAATGCGCCGCTTTCACAACTTCTGAAAACAGGATGCCGATATGCGCTGACGACCCCGCGCGTCAATACTCCATTAATAATAGGCGTTTGTGCACTACAACATGGGCAGACTGCGCGGCTTCGGACCGCGCGGAAACGCCGCATCGAGCGCCGAAATCTCCTCTTTCGTCAGCACGAGATCGCCGGCCGCCGCATTCTCGCCGGCATGTTCCGCGGACGACGCCTTCGGGATCGCGAACACCGTAGTTGCACGGGTGAGGAAGCTCAGCGCGACCTGCCGCGGTGTCACACGACGCGCCTCCGCGATGCGTGCCAGCACCGCGCCTCCCTTGCTGTTGCTTGCGGGAAAATCGTCGTGGCCGAACGGAGAGTATGCAACGACAGCAACGCCACGCTTCTCGCACCACGGGATCACCGCATGCTCGATCGCGCGCTCCTTCAGATGATAAAGCACTTGATTGCAGGCGATGCGGCCTTCGCCGGAGACGTCGAGAATTTCGTCGAGATCGTCGGCGTCGAAATTGGAGACGCCCCAGGATTTGATCTTGCCGGCCTTCACCAACTCTTCGAACGCGGCAACCGTGTCCTCGAGCGGATAGGAACCGCGCCAGTGCAGCAGATAGCAGTCGAGACGATCGGCCTTCAGCCGCTTCAGCGAGCGTTCGCACGCCGTGATGGTGCCGCCGCGCGAGGCGTTGCTCGGCAGCACCTTTGAAACCAGGAACACTTCATCGCGGCGGCCTGCGATCGCATCGGCGATGACGAGCTCGGCATCGCCGTACATCTCGGCGGTGTCGATGTGGTCATGCCGAGATCGAGCCCGCGCTGAAGCGCCGCGATCGCGCGCTTGCGGTCGCCATGGTCGAGATACCAGGTGCCCTGCCCGATGACGGAGACGTTCGCGCCGGTCTTGCCGAAGGGTTTTGCGTTCATGTCAAAGCTCACAGTCCGCTGATATCCGCAACCAGCACGCTGCCGGTCCCTGACTCCGTGATATAGAGCCGATCTTTCTTGACGCCACCGATGGCGACATTGGTGCAGCTCGGACCCGCGCAGGACTTGATCCGCGCGATCAGCTCTCCGTTCGGCGCGAACACGAAGACGTGGCCGAGCGAGGCGTGGCCGACGAACAGGCGACCGGCCGCGTCCATGGTCATGCCATCAGGACCGCTGGTGCCGAACAGCGAGCAGAAGCGGCCGACCTTCGACACGCTGCCGTCCTTCATGAACGGCAACCGCCACACCGCGTTGTCGCGCGTCATGGCGACGAACAGCACGGTTTCGCTGGGATCGAGCACCAGGCCGTTCGGGCTGATGCCGGTGTCAACAAGGCAATCGAGCCGGCCGCTTGGCGTCAGGCGATAGACGCGGCCGCTTGCGTCGTGCAGACCGGTCTGGCCCTGATCGGTGAACAAGATGTCGCCGTTGGAGGCGAGATGCAGATCGTTGCAGCCACGGAACGATTCTGAATTGCGCGCGGTCAGGATGGGCCTGATGCGCCCCGCCCCGGCGTCGAGCTCCATGATGCCGTGCATGTAGTCGGCCACGAGGATGCGGCCGTCGGCGGCGATCTTCAACCCGTTCGGCCAGCCCTCATATTCGATCACGAGCGACCACCCGCCATCAGGCGCGATGCGGAAGATGCGGCCGAAGGGAATGTCGACGATATAGAGGTTGCCGTCTTTGTCGAACGACGGCCCTTCGATGAAACTATCGGTCGGCACACCCGGCCGGTTGACCTCGGCCCAATCGGTCCGCACGCCCTTGCGGCGGAATTGGTCGGGCATGGCGGAGAAGATCTTGGTTTCGATCAGGCGCGGCGGCGTTTCCAGGTACATCATTGTTGTTTTTGTGCATGTGGAGGGGGATCGCGGCAACATAGGGCACAATCGCGGGCGCGTCGATTGGGCGAAGGGCATGGCTGCGTCCACGTCACTCTCTGTCCCGGACGCGCTGCAGCGTGAAACGCCGCTGCGCAGAGCCGGGACCCAGAAAGGCCAAACACTCTGCTGTGAGATGGGTCCCGGCTCTGCAGCGCATCACTTCGTGCTGCGCAGCGTCCGGGGCACGAGACCGTCTCCCAGTCTGGAGAGATCCCCTACCCCGCAGCCGCCGCGACCTTCGCCTGCTTCGCCGGCGCCACTTCCGTCGTCGCGATCAGCTGCTTCAGCTCAGGGATACATGACCCGCAATTGGTGCCGGCCTTGAGCTTGGCGCCGATCTCGGCCGCCGTGCGCGCGCCGCTCGCGATGGTGTCGCAGATGGTGCCGCGGCCGACGCCGAAGCAGGCGCAGACGATGGGGCCGGTCGAGGCCGCGCCCTCCGTCGATTTGCCTGACAGCAGCATGCGGCGCTGCTCGTCGGTGACGTGATCGGCCACGAACAGACTCTTCACCACCTCCCAGTCGCCGGCATCATGCGCGGGGCCGACGAACAGGCAGGTCTCGATGCGGTCGCCCGCGAACGAGGCCGCGCGATAAACGCCGCCGCCGAAGTCGCGATAGTCGGCGACGTCCTCGCCGGCGACACCGTCGAGCCAGGCCGGCCAGCGCGACAGATCCGCATTGTCGGCGAAGAGATAGCCGAAGCCACCCGCAACCGTGACACGCGTCCACATCAGGTTCGGCGGCAGATCGAGCTGTTTGCGCGACAGCGCAAAGCCGCGGAAGACGTATTCATAAGGCGCGATCGCCGCCGGCGTGGCTTTCGACTCCGGCTGGCCCGAGAACGGATCGGTGAAGGACTGCACGAGCGCCCCGACGCGGCCGTGCGAGGCGTTCATCGCGCTCCAGTGGATCGGCGCGAACAGCGTGCCGCGCTGCTGACGGTCGCTGACGACGACCTTCAGGATGCACTGGCCGTAATCGGTGGTGATGCGGGCGTAGCCGTCATGCGCGATGCCGTGTTTGCTGGCATCATCCGGATGGATCTCGACGAACGGCTCCGGCAGATGCGCGCCGAGACGCTGGCTGAGACCCGTGCGCGTCATGGTGTGCCACTGGTCGCGGATGCGTCCCGTGTTGAGCCGCAGCGGGCGCGACGGTCCGGTCTCGCCGCGCAGCGCCGGCACTTCCGGCGCGACGAAGCGGCCTTTGCCGTCATTGGTGAAGAAGCCGCCGCTCGCGAAGAAGCGCTCGCCGGGCGCCACTCCTTCGCGCGCCGGCCACTGCACCGGCTTCAAGGCGTCGAAGGCCTCGTCCGAGAGCGCGGTCAGCGCGCCGATGTCGAAATCGCGGCTGCCGTCGTTCTCGAAAGCAGAGAGCGCGGCATGCTCGCGGAAAATATCGGCGGCGGATTTGTAGTTGAAGCTGTCGCCGAAGCCGAGCCGCTTTGCGGTCTCGCTCAGAATCCCCCAGTCCGGCCGCGCCTCGCCCGGCGCCGGCAGGAACGAGCGCTGGCGCGAGATGCGGCGTTCGGAGTTGGTCACCGTGCCCGACTTCTCACCCCAGGCGAGCGCCGGCAGCAGCACATGCGGCCCAGCCTCGACCGTGTCATTGGAGAGCACGTTCTCGGAGACCACGAACAGCTCGAGCTTCTTCAGCGCCTCACGCACGACGTCCGCGTCCGGCAATGACACCGCCGGGTTGGTGCCCATCACCCACAACGCCTTGACCTCGCCGCGGTTGATCGCCTCGAACAGCTGCACCGCCTTCAACCCTTCATGGGTGGCGATGCGCGGCGCCTTCCAGAACCGCCTGACACGGTCGATATCCGGCGGTGTAAAGTTCATATGCGCGGCGAGCTGGTTTGCGAGGCCGCCGACCTCGCGGCCGCCCATCGCGTTCGGCTGGCCGGTGAGCGAGAACGGCGAGGCGCCCGGCTTGCCGATGCGCCCCGTGGCGAGATGGCAGTTCAGGATCGCGTTGACCTTGTCGGTGCCCTGCGCCGACTGGTTGACGCCCTGCGAATAGAGCGTGACGACGCGCTCGGTGTCGCGGAACATCTTGAAGAAGGCGGCGACGTCCTGTTCGGACAGGCCCGTCGCCAGCGCGGTCGCGGTGACACTGCCGGCGATGTTGCGCGCGCGCGCCAGCGCGTCATCGAAGCCCGACGTGTTCTGCGCGATGTAATCCTGGTCCAGCGCGCCATTGTCGGCGAGATGGACGAACAGGCCGGAGAACAAGGCGGTGTCGGTGCCGGGCTTGAGGCCGAGGAACAGATCGACGTCGCTCGCCGTGTCGGTACGGCGCGGATCGATCACGATCATGCGCGCGCCGCGCTCCTGCCGGTTCTTCAGCATGCGCTGGAACAGAACCGGATGACACCAGGCCGCATTCGAGCCGACGAACACGAGGAGATCAGCCTGGTCGAGATCCTCGTAGCAGCCGGGCACGGTGTCGGCGCCGAAGGCGCGGCGGTGGCCCGCGACCGAGGACGACATGCAGAGCCGCGAATTGGTGTCGACATTGGCCGTGCCGACAAAGCCCTTCATCAGCTTGTTGGCGACGTAATAGTCCTCAGTCAGGAGCTGGCCCGAGAGATAGAACGCGACCGCATCGGCGCCGTCGCGCGCCACGATGTGTTGCATGCGATGGGCGACGTGGTCGAGTGCATCGCTCCAGGCGACGCGTTCGAGCACGCCCTTGCAGCGGATCATCGGATAGAGCAGCCGGCTCTCCAGCCCGACGGTCTCGCCGAGCGCCGAGCCCTTCGAGCACAGCCGGCCGAAATTGGCGGGATGATCCGGATCGCCCGCGATCGCCGCGCCACCGTTGCCGTCGGGCGTCGCCAGCACGCCGCAGCCGACGCCGCAATAGGGACAGGTCGTCTTGGTGGCGCGGAGCGTGGGATCGATCGCCGTCATATCGAGCTGCCTTATCAAGCCGCCTTGGAAGGACGCGCCAGAGCGCGGCCGAACATCATGTCGGTGCGGATCGCCGCCACCTTGTCGCGATTGCGGATCAGCTCGAGATACCAGAGCGCATCGACGGTATCGCCGATCAGGACCGCGCCGGTGAGCCGGCCGTCGGCGATGACGAGCTTCTTGTAGGTGCCGCGCCTGCGGTCTGACAGCACCAGGCTCTCGCTGCCGTCCCCGCCCATGAAATCGCCGGCGGAGAAGACGCTGACGCCGGACACCTTCAGATTGGTCGAGACCACGCTGCCCTGATAGGCGGCGGGACGTCCGGCGAGATGTCGCGCCAGCACGCGCGCCTGCTCGTAAGCGGGCTCGACCAGGCCGTAGCAGGTGCCGCGATGCTCGGCACATTCGCCGAGCGCGTAGATGTCGGGCGAGGCCGTCTGCATCTCGTCATTGACGACGATACCGCGGTTGACCGCGATGCCCGCCTCTTTGGCAAGCGCCACATTCGGCCTGATGCCGGCGGCGAAGATCACGGCATCCGCCTCGATGCGCGTGCCGTCGGCAAGCTCGACGGCTTCGACATGTCCGTCGCCGTGAATGCGGGCGGTGGAGGCATTGAGCAGGATGCGGATACCCTTGCGCTCGACCAGCGTCTTCAGCAGGTCGGCCGCCGGCAGATCGAGCTGGCGCTCCATCAGCCGGTCCATCAGGTGCAGCAGCGTCACCGGCGCGCCGGCTTTCGCAAGGCCATAGGCCGCCTCTAACCCGAGCAGGCCACCGCCGACCACGACGACGCGCTTCTTCGCCGCAGCGAGCGTCAGCAGCAGATCGACGTCGCGCGTATCGCGAAAGGTGTGCACCCCGGTGAGATCGGCGCCCGGCACGTTGAGCCGCAGCGGCGTCGAGCCGGTGGCGAGCACGAGCTTGGAATATTCGACGCTCTCTTCACCTTCGATCTTGAGTTCGCGACGGCCGGTGTCGATCTCGGTGACGCGATAGCCGTAGCGCACGGTGACGCCGCGATGGCGCCACCAGTCCGCCGGCCTCAGCTCGATCTCGTGCGAGCCGGTCTCGCCGGCCAGCACGGAGGAGAGCAGCACGCGATTGTAAGCGAGCCGCGGCTCTTCGCCGATCACCGCGACCGCGTAGCGGCCGAGCGAGGTCTTGGCGAGCTCGTCGACCAGACGCGCGGCCGCCATACCGTTACCGACGATGACCAGCGGTTCACTCACAAGGCATCTCCTATTCGGCGGCCTGCGCCTGTGCGCCATAGGCCTCGGAAATCATGTAGCCGGACAGGACGCCATAGGCGTCGGTCCAGGCCGTGGCGAGTTCGGGTGTCCAGGCCTCGCCGAGGCCCTTCTCGAGGGTCCAGAGCAAGGTCGCGCCGACCACCGGATAGTGGTCAGCCTTGGCGCCATAGGCGACGTGACGCTTGGCGAGCGCCGAGGCCGCGGGAAGAATCGTTTCGAGCTTCGACAGTCCGCCGACGACGGCGGCGAGCATGCCCATCAGCTTCTTGCGCTGCTCGGTCATGTCCTCGGGAAACATCGCGCGCACGGACGGCGCCACCTCGAACAGGCGATCGTAGAACAGCACCGCGGCCGCCTCTGAAATCGGCGCGACCTTGGAAAAGCTCTGCTGGACGAGGGTGATCTGTTCTGAAGTCATGATGTTCTCCTGTCTGTTTCGGTCTGCCTTTGTCCGCGCCATTGCGAACAAGGTTCATGGGTCAAACGTCATCAGAGAGTCTTCTCCCCGCGTACGGGGAGAAGCGACATTCGTGCCAAACTCAGACTCGCGCTTCCGCGAGGCTTGACGCGCCCTCACCCTGCGGGCTGCGACGCAGGTAGAACCACCAGGTCAGTCCGAGGCAGGAGGCGTAGAAAGCGAGGTAGATCGCGAGCGCGAGCGAGGGACCACCGGTCATGGCGATCGACTTGCCGAAACCGGTCGGGATCAGATAACCGCCGACTGCGCCGATCGCGCCGATGAAGCCGACCGCCGCACCGCTCTCGATGCTCGCGGTCTTCAACGCCGCCGCGCGCGCCGCATCGCCCTTGCCGCGCACTCTGAACAGGTTCTGCTCGCGGAAGATCGAGGGGATCATGCGGTAGGTCGAGCCGTTGCCGATGCCCGTCGTCACGAACAGGATCAGGAACATCGCAAGGAAGCCGGTGAAGTCCTTGTGCCCGACGAAGTAGAGCACGCCGACGGTGGCGCCCGCCATCGCGATGAAATTCCAGAAGGTGAGGATGGAGCCGCCGATCTTGTCGGCGAGCAAGCCGCCGAGCGGTCGCGACAACGAACCGACCAGCGGCCCGAGGAACGCGATCGAGATCGAGATCGCCGGAAACTGCGTCTTGATCAGCAGCGGGAACGCCGCCGAGTAGCCGATGAAGGATCCGAACGTGCCGATATAGAGATACGCCATGATCCAGGTGTGCTTGCGCTTGACCACGGCAAGCTGGTTCGTGATCGACGACTTGGCCGTGGTCAGGTTGTTCATGAAGAACACCGCGCCGAACACCGCGATCGCGATCGGCAGCACCCACATCAGGCCTGCGTTCTGGAGGAAGATGCCGTCGACGGGGGACGCCTGGAACAGGTTGATGACCGCGAGCGTCATCAGGATCGGGGTCAAGAGCTGCACGCTGGAGACGCCGATATTGCCGCCCGCCGCGTTCAGCCCCAGCGCCCATCCCTTCATCCGGTCAGGGAAGAAGAAGGAGATGTTGGTCATGCTGGAGGCGAAATTGCCGCCACCGAGACCCGCGGTCGATGCGATCAGCAGCATCAGCCAGAACGGGGTGTCGGGCTGGCCGACGAAGTAGGCGAGCGACAGCGTCGGGATGAACAGGACAGCCGCGCTGAAAATTGTCCAGTTGCGGCCGCCGAAGGTCGTGACCGCGAACGTATAGGGGAAGCGCATCAATGCGCCGATCAGCCCGGGCACCGCGACGAGCTGGAACAGCTGGTCGGTGGTGTAGTGGAAGCCCGCCTGCGGCAGCTTGGTGGTGACGATGCTCCAGATCAGCCACACCGAGAAGCCGATATGCTCGGCCACGATCGACCAGATCAGGTTACGCCGGGCGATCACTTTGCCGCCCGCATTCCAGAACGCCTCGTCTTCGGGGCGCCAATCAGAAATCCACGTCGGATTTCGAGTCGGATTCGTCGTCATTGATAATCCCTTCTTGGCTCACCGCTGCGTCGTTGCAGGCTCAGCCTCCACGCGGAGGCGCGCGCCGAGGCCATGCCCCGGTGGCGAGTTCACGATGCTGATTGATGATGTTGAGGGACGTCGTCGTTGGCGTCGGAAAAGGTATTTCAATTTCCGTGCCAATTGCGCGCATACGGGAAATACAGGGAATTCAGGAGCTTGTTCGCATTGCCCGAAGTTCTTGCAGGCGTATTTCGCTCGCAAATTTAGCGGTTCGCTCAATCCTTGTGCGGCGCACAAGGATTGAGCGAGGTGTCGATTATTTAGGCGCGCTTATCATCCACGTTAAACCTTGGTTTACGCGGCCTCGACGAAGCGATGACGCTCGTAGAGGAACTCGAGCACGCGGTGGCGGCACTTCAAATAGGTGGAGTTGGTCGCGAGATCGAGCCGCTTGCGGGGACGTGCGAGCGGCACCTCCAGCACCTCGCCGATGCGCGCACTCGGCCCGTTCGTCATCATGACGATGCGATCGGATAGCAGCACCGCCTCGTCGACGTCGTGGGTGATCATCAGGATGGTGTTGCCGAGCTTCTGATGCAGCGCCATCACCGAGTCCTGCAGATGCGCGCGGGTCAGCGCGTCGAGCGCGCCGAACGGCTCGTCGAGCAGCAGCACCTTCGGTTCCATCGCCAGCGCACGGGCGATGCCGACGCGCTGCTTCATGCCGCCGGAGATTTCCGAGGGACGCTTGTCCCTGGCGTGGGCCATCTGCACCAGGTTGAGATTGTGCATGACCCAGGCGTCGCGTTCGGCGCGGGACTTGGTCTTGGCAAAGACCTTGTCGACGCCGAGCTTGACGTTCTCGTAAACGGTCAGCCACGGCAGCAGGCTGTGGTTCTGGAACACCACCGCGCGATCGGGACCCGGCGAGTTGACCTCGCGGTTCTCGAGCAGCACGCCGCCGGTTGTGGCGCCGGTCAGGCCTGCGATGATGTTGAGCAGGGTCGACTTGCCGCAGCCGGAATGGCCGATGATCGAGACGTATTGTCCCTTCTCGATCGTCAGATTGATGTCCTTGAGCACCTCCGTGCTGGCGGCGCCGCGGGTAAAGACCTTGTCGATGTGGTCGAGCTTCAGATAGGCGGTCATGTGCCCTTCTCCCTCAGTTCTGCGCCGTGCCGCGGGTGACGATCTTGCCGATGCCCGCGATCAGGCGGTCGAGCACGAAGCCGACGATGCCGACATAGAACAGCGCCAGGATGATCTCGCTGATATGCGAGGAGTTCCAGGCGTCCCAGATGAAGAAGCCGATGCCGACGCCGCCGATCAGCATTTCCGCGGCGATAATGGCGAGCCATGACAGGCCGATGCCGATGCGCAGGCCCGTGAAGATGTAGGGCGCCGCCGCTGGGATCATGATCTTGCCGAAGAACTCGAGCGGATTGAGCTGCACCACCGCGGCGACGTTGCGGTAGTCCTGCGGGATGTTGCGGATGCCGACCGCGGTGTTGATGATGATCGGCCAGATCGAGGTGATGAAGATGACGAAGATCGCCGAAGGCTGGCCGTCGCGGAACGCCGCGAGCGACAGCGGCAGCCAGGCGAGCGGCGGGATGGTGCGCAGCACCTGGAACAGCGGATCGAGCCCGCGCATCGCCCAGACCGACTGCCCGACCAGCACGCCGAGCGCGATGCCGGCGATGGCCGACAGCGAATAGCCGAGCGCGACGCGCTGGAGACTGGCGGAGAGATGCCAGAACAGGCCCTTGTCGATGCCACCATGATCGAAGAACGGATCGAGGATCAGTTCCTTGGTGTCCTTGAACACCCGCGACGGCGGCGGCAGCGCCGAGCCGGCGCGGCGGCACACCAGCTCCCACACCAGCGTCAGCAACGCGATCACGACCAGCGGCGGAATCACGCGCACGGCGGTCTCCCTGGCGATGCGGGCGTAAGTCTCGGCGCGCGGCGGACGCTTGAGCGTCATCGCGACGACCGGCGCGGCGGCACCCGCAGGCGTTGCGGTCTCAACCTCAATCTTCGTGGCAGGCATGTTCATTGAAAATCCCTCTCCGGCTTCAAAGGACGATGCGGCCGCCCAAGGGCGGCCGCTGGCTCCATCAGACTTCGACGCGCTTGATCGCGAGCGATTTCAGATAGGCCGCCGGATTTTCGGGATCGAACACCTTGCCGTCGAAGAAGGTCTCCTTGCCGCGCGAGGTGGAGGCCGGGATCTCGGAAGCCGCGACGCCGAGCGTCTTGGCCGCATCGCGCCACATGTCCTCGCGGTTGACCTTGCCGATCAGCGCCTTGCTGTCGAAGGAAGCTTCATATTTGCCCCACCGGATGTCCTCGGTCATGAACCAGAGATCATGGCTCTGGAACGGATAGGAGGCGAAGTCGCGCCAGTACTTCATGATGTGCGGTGAGTTCTCGACCACCTTGCCGGCATTGCCGTAGTCGAACTTGCCCTTGGCGCGATCGGCGATGTCCTCGACCGGGCAGTTAATCCACTGCCGTTTCGCCATGATGGTCGCGAGCTCTTCCTTGTTCTCCATCTTGTCGGCCCATTGCTGCGCCTCCATCACGGCCATCAGGATCGCCTTGGCAGCCTTCGGGTTCTTGTCGACCCAGGCCGCGCGCATGCCGAGCGACTTTTCGGGATGCTTGCTCCAGATCTCGCCGGTGTTGACGGCGGTGTAGCCGATGCCCTGATGCACGAGCTGCCCGGGCCAGGGCTCGCCGACGCAGAACGCGTCCATGGTGCCGACCTTCATGTTCGCCACCATCTGCGGCGGCGGCACGGTGATTGTCTCGACGTCCTTGTCGGGATCGATGCCGCCGGCGGCGAGCCAATAGCGGACCCAGAGGTCATGTGTGCCGCCCGGGAAGGTCATCGCGACCTTGGCCGACTTGCCATCGGCCTTCTTCTTCTCGAACGCCGCCTTCAGCACCGACGCGTCGGCACCGACCTTGAGGTCGGCATATTCCTTGGCGACCGAGATGCACTGCGCATCGAGATTGAGCCGCGCCAGGATGTACATCGGGGTCGGCTGGTTGTTCTGCGTCACCTTGCCGGCGGAAATCAGATACGGCATCGGGGTCAGGATGTGCGCGCCGTCGATGCCGTTCCCCTCCGAGCCGAGCACGAGATTGTCGCGCGTGGTGCCCCATGAGGCCTGCTTCTGCACGTCGGTGTCGGGCACGCCGTATTTGGCGAACAGGCCCTTGTCCTTGGCGACGAAGAGCGGACCGGCATCGCTCAACGCGATGAAGCCGAGCTTGGCGCCCTTGACCTCGGGGCCTGCGTCCTGCGCGAAGGCGCCGGCGGGGAAATTCAGCTTGGCGGCGGCGAGAAGAGCGGCGGTGCTGCCGGCGGCCTTCAACAATTGACGGCGGCTCAGGCCCGAGGGCTGGCGGGTGCGCTTGGTCATAGGCAGTGTCGTCCTTTGCATCGTTGCAGAATTGATGGCGTCAGTGCTCGCGAGCAGCCCGTCCGTCCGTGACGCCAGAAAAAGGCGCATGCGAACGCATGGCGGGGGAGACCCCCGTCTGGTGGCGTCGGCAAATCGGATGAGAAGTCTCGCGGGACGGCTTCAATGGCGTCGGCTTGAATGATTCAAGCTTCATGCCAAGCCCGCCACTTCGAAAACTATCGAAAAATGAATGGGTTATTGATGCCGCGCCAGACTGTCGCAGGCTTGCTGCGCACGCGGAACTTGCGGATTGCTCATTCCTTGTGCGCCGCACAAATCTTATGCAGCGGCCCAAGCAAAAGGCCGTGCGTCCGCAAAAGTCAGCTGAACGCGCGCAGCATCCGTCTGATATCACTAGCCTTTTCTAACACGCCCATACGGCACGCAACTTGCTTCTTCACCGACGTCAACGAAGACTGCGGCTCGCCGCATTGTTGCAGCCTCTGGCGGCTGCATCCCGGAAGCTCAACTGCTTCGCGGCCCTCCCCGGCTCAGTCCTCGTGACGCGATTCCCAAGGCTTCCAAACCTTCCATAGCCCTCGTGCGGCAGAGCTGTCCGCACGGCCAATGATGTTCAGCTGCGCTCTCTCGGGCGTGTCGATCTCACTTACGAAGCAAAAGGAACCATTGATGTCGTATCTCGCGCCTTCGGAATTCGTCACCAAGATGGTGGATGCGGGCGAGTCCAAGATCTTCATGTCCACCCGGGATACTGCCATCCGCGCCTTCATGGCCGGCGCCATCCTCGCACTCGGCGCATGGTTCGCCATCACCATCAACGTGAACACGGGCCAGCCGCTGATCGGCGCGATACTGTTTCCGGTCGGCTTCATCATGCTGTACCTGCTCGGCTTCGATCTGCTCACCGGCGTGTTCGTGCTCTCGCCGCTCGCCCTGATCGACAAGCGTCCCGGCGTCACTCTTGGCGGCGTGCTGCGCAACTGGGGCCTGGTCTTCGTCGGCAACTTCGCCGGCGCCTTCACCGTGGCCTTCATGATGGCCTTCGTGACGACGTTCGGCTTCACGCAAGACCCCGACAAGGTCGGAGCGGCCATTGGAAACATCGGCGAAGGCCGAACGCTCGGCTATGCCGCGCACGGCGCGGCCGGCATGGCGACGCTGTTCATGCGCGGCATGCTGTGCAACTGGATGGTCTCGACCGGCGTCGTCGGCGCCATGATCTCGACCTCGGTCCCCGGCAAGGTCATCGCGATGTGGATGCCCATCATGCTGTTCTTCTACATGGTGTTCGAGCATTCCGTCGTGAACATGTTCCTGTTCCCGTCCGGCCTGATGCTCCATGCCAAATTCTCGATCATGGATTATCTGATCTGGAACGAGATCCCGACCGTGCTCGGCAATCTCGTGGGCGGCCTCGCCTTCACCGGCATGACCCTCTACGCCACCCACGTCATGACCAAGCCGAAGCGCCAGGCCGGCAAGGCTGCGCCGACCCGCGTTGCGGCCTGATACGTCTCGACAGAGGAGCCTCGCCCGACCAGGGTGAGGCTCCCTTCGCCTGGTGATGACGATGACCCGCGGACTCCTGATCTCTGTCGGCCAGCACTCCGACAAGGGGCGCAAGCCCGTCAATCAAGATTTTCACGGCGTCCTGATTCCGGAAGAACCGCTGCTCAGCCTGAAGGGCATCGCGGCCGTTCTCGCCGACGGCATCTCGAGCAGCACGGTGAGCCAGATCGCCAGCGAGTCGGCGGTCAAGAGCTTCCTGATGGACTATTACTGCACGTCGGAATCCTGGACGGTGAAGACCTCCGCCCGCCGCGTGCTCGACGCGACCAATTCCTGGCTGCACGCGCAGACGCGCAAGAGCCAATATGCCTATGACCGCGACAAGGGTTATGTCTGCACCCTGACCGCCATGGTCATCAAGGCGACCACCGCGCACATCTTCCATGTCGGCGACTGTCGCGTCTACCGCGTCGCCGGCAAAGCGCTCGAGCAGCTGACCGACGATCATCGGATCATCGTGTCGTCGGAGCAGACCTATCTCGGCCGCGCGCTCGGCATCAATCCGCAGCTCGAGATCGACTACCAGACGGTCGAGATCGAGGCCGGCGACACCTTCATCCTGGCGACCGACGGTGCCTATGAATTCGTCGACCAGCGTTTTATCACCAGCGTACTCGGCGAGCACGCAGCCGGGCTCGATGGCGCGGCAAAGGCGATCGTCGAGGAAGCCTACCGGCGCGGCAGCGACGACAACATCACCGTCCAGATCCTGCGCATCGACGCGGTGCCGCAGCGCGAGCCGTCCGGTATCTTCAATCAGACGTCACAGCTGCCGCTTCCTCCGTTGCCGGAGCCGCGCGCGGTCTTCGACGGCTACAGGATTATCCGGGAAATCCACGGCAGCAGCCGCAGTCATATCTATCTCGCCGTCGATGTGGAGACCGAGGCGCCGGTCGCGCTCAAGCTACCGTCGATCGACTTGCGCGACAACGCCGCCTATCTCAAGCGCTTCCTGATGGAGGAGTGGATCGCGCGCCGGATCGACAGCCCGCACGTGCTGAAGCCGCTGTCACAGTCGAGACGGCGCAGCTACCTCTACGTCGCGACCGAATTCGTCGAAGGGCAGACCCTGAAACAGTGGATGACCGACAATCCGCGCCCCGACCTCGAAACCGTCCGCGGTATCATCGAGCAGATCGCCGCGGGGCTGCGCGCCTTCCACCGCATGGAAATGCTGCATCAGGACCTCAGGCCCGACAACATCCTGATCGACAAGACGGGCACCGCGAAGATCATCGACTTCGGGTCGGTCAGGGTCGCGGGCGTCGCGGAAGCCGCGCCGCGAGACGAGGCCGACGACATCCTGGGAACGGTCCAGTACACGGCGCCGGAGTACTTTCTGGGGCAAGGCGGCTCGCCGCGCTCCGACATGTTTTCGCTGGCCGTGATCTGCTACCAGATGCTGACGGGAAAGCTTCCCTATGGCACCCAGATCGCCAGGATCCGGCGCAAGGCAGACGTGCGGAGACTTCAATATCGCCCGGCCGGCGACGATCGCAACGTGCCGGCCTGGGTCGACGGCGCGCTCAGGCGCGCGCTCCATCCGGATCCCTACAAGCGGCACGAGGATCTGTCCGAATTCGTCTTCGAGCTTCGCACGCCCAATCCGGCCTATCTCGACACACGGATCACGCCGCTCTTGGAGCGTAGCCCGCTGATGTTCTGGAAGCTGACCACGGCAGCGCTTGCTTGCGCAGTCGTCGTGCTGCTGGCGCTGCTGCACGGGCGATAGGGCGCAGAAGGGCGCAGACGTCCACTTCTATCGGCCAAGTGGAACCATTATCGTTCGTCAGAGCATTGCCGCTGGTGACCCATATGCGACATCGGCCAAATAGCCCAAACATCGCGCGATTAGCCGGGTTTAAAGGTTGATTGCGGCTAGACGTTTTTGCGCTCGACTATGCCGTCGCGACGGCGTTGAATCCGCTACGCGGGCTCTTTTGTTTCAAGGAGGGAGGACCGAAAGGTGAAGACAACGATCATCGCACTTTGTGCCGCCGCTCTCATCGCCGCCGCACCAGCCGCGCTTGCGCAGGGTGTACCAGGCAAAGCAGTTGGTCTGCAGCATAAGATCTCTAAGAGACATCACCCGGGCGTCCCCGGCTACGCTCCGCTGCATGAGCTGCAAACAATGGGATCGAAGAAGGGCTATCCGGGAGCTTTCGGTTACGCGCCTAATGAACCCAGTCGTTTAGACAGAAATCTCGAAGCGTCCAGACAAGCTGGTGGTGGCGGCGGCGGTGGCGGAGGGAGTGGCATGTGAACCCACGCGCTGCACGAACAGGCGGTATCCGTCCTGCTTAATCGGGACGCTCCGGGGGCGTTAAGGCCGGCTCGCCTCGCGTCTTCTTTATGTTCGCAGTATGTTTGTTGTTGGCCCAACTCGGACATCCAGTGAGGTCCGCTGTTGCGCAGCTACCAGAAGCACAGCGGACGTCGCACGCGCCCTGACTACCGGGCGGCCGAATGTGCGCTCCAGCGCAGCGCCGTCACGCCGGCTCCTCCGCCTTCACCCCCAGCGGCTTCGGCGCCATGCCGCCACCGGGCTTGAGGTGGAATTCGTACGTCATCAAATGCCACTGCCCGTTTGCCTTGGAGCCGTCAGGCATCGCCGGGTCGTTGCGCGGCTCGACCTTGGCGACGAGGTCGTCCTTGACCCCGAACACCACGTCGGAATCGAGATATTTGTCGCCATCCATGAAGACGTGGGTGATCAGCGGCTCGTAGCCCTTGGCATTGACCAGGAAGTGCACGTGCGCGGGCCGCATCGGATGGCGCTTGGTCTGCATGATCATCTCGCCGACCGGGCCATCGGTCGGAATCGGATAGCTGCAAGGCAAAATGGTGCGGAAGAAGAAGCGGCCGTCGGCGTCGGTGATGAAGCGCGCCCGCGCCGAAGCGCCGACCTCGTCGTAGTTCGGCTTCTGTGAATCGTAGAAGCCGTCATCGTCGGCATGCCAGACGTCGACGGGAACGCCCGCAAGCGGCTTGCCCTTGAGGTCGGTGACACGGCTCTGCACGAACATCCGTTCGCCGGTCTGATTGTTCGGCGAGATGTCGGTGCCGTGCGCGGTCACCTTGTGCTCGCCGACATAGAAGGGCCCGAGCACCGTGGTCTGGGTCGCCCCCTCGCGGTCGCGGTGGTTGACCGCGTCGACCAGCATGGAGACCCCGAGCGCGTCGGAGAGCAGGATGAACTCCTGCCTTGTGTCGGTGCATTTGTGGCCGGTGCGGGTCAGGAAATCGATGGCGTATTCCCATTCCTCGAAGGTGAGACCGGTCTTGCTCACGTAATCGTGCAGCGACTTCACCAATTCCTGGAGCAGGAATTTTGCCCGAGGGTTCGGCGTATTGTCGAAGCTTTTGACGACGGCTTCGGTGAGTTCGGTCTCGTTGAACTGGGTCATGGTGCGTTTGCCCTGAGTTTTCTCGTTGGCCCGGGTGGGCTCCTTGGAGGCGTTCCACAGTGCAGCCTACACCAGCAGGCCCGGCCGCGTTAAGCGCAACCGGCTTGGAATGGGGCCGGCATTTCGCTATCAACTTTCCGACAAAACGCCCCGGAGGAACTGATGCTCGCCCCTACCCCCGCCTCGCCCGAATCCGTGGGCATGTCCAAGGCCGCGCTCGACCGCGTCGATGCGCATCTGAAGAGACGCTACATCGATGCCGGCCGCTTCCCGGGCACGCACCTGCTGGTCTATCGCCGCGGCAAGGTCGCCCACAGCTCGGTGCAGGGCTTTGCCGACGTCGAGCGCAAGGCGCCGGTCAAGGACGACACCATTTACCGCATCTATTCCATGACCAAGCCGCTCACCAGCGTCGCCTTCATGATGCTGGTCGAGCAAGGCCTCGTGGCGATCGACGAGCCCGTCGCCAAATACATTCCGGAATGGAAGGATCTCGGCGTGTTCGTCGCTGGCACCGCGCCGGCCTTCCTGACCCGGCCGCCGTCCCGGCCGATGCTGATCGTCGACCTGCTGCGGCACACCGCCGGTCTCACCTACGGCTTCCAGCAGCGCTCCAACGTCGATGCCGCCTATCGCACCGAAAAGATCGGCGAAGTCGAGAAAGCCGGCACGCTGCAGAGCATGATCGAGGCGCTGGCAAAGATTCCGCTGGAGTTCTCGCCGGGCGAATCCTGGAACTACTCGGTGGCGACCGACGTGCTTGGCTATCTCGTCGGCAAAATCTCCGGGATTCCCTTCAAGCAGTTCCTTAAAACGCGCATCCTCGATCCGCTCGGCATGACCGACACTGATTTTCACGTGCCGGCCGCCAAGGCGCATCGCTTCGCCGCCTGCTACTCCGCCGATCCGGGTGGCGGCATGACCTTCCATGCCGGCCAGCGCCGCGAGGGCCTGACGCTCCAGGACGACCCGACCAAGAGCTCGTTCCTGTCTCCGCCCTCGTTCATCTCGGGCGGCGGCGGACTATGCTCGACGGTCGCCGACTATCTCACTTTCTGCCGCGCGCTGCTCAATGGCGGCGAGCTGGGCGGCGTCCGCCTGCTCGGGCCGAAGACGCTCGCGCTGATGACGAGCAACCACATTCCGGGCGGCCGCGCGCTGCCGGAGGTATCGCGTTCGCTGTTCTCCGAAGCCACCTATAACGGCATCGGCTTCGGTCTCGGCTTCGCCGTGACCATGCGGCCGGCGGAGACGCTGATCGCCGGCAGCCCGGGCGAATATAATTGGGGCGGCGCGGCCACGACCTCGTTCTGGATCGACCCGGCCGAAGAGCTGATCACCATCTTCATGACGCAGGTGCTGCCGTCGAGCGCCTATCCGCTCCGGCGCGAACTGCGCAGCATGGTCTATGCCGCGATCACCGAGAGCAATCTCTGAGCTGCGTCTCAACAAGAACGGGCCCTCGCGATCGATCGCGAGGGCCCGTCGTTGCCTAGTGCATATGGCCGATCAGATAAATTCCGCCGCCGAGCACCAGAACGGCGGGCACGGCCCACAAAATCAGAACTGCGTCATGCTCCTCAGTTGGACGTGCAGACCTTGACGGTCTTCATGCCGCTTTCAGCCTCGGTGCGCGACTTGACGCCCACGACCGCGCTGCAAAATCCCGCTCTGACGCGCTCGCCGGACGCGAAAATCGTGGCGCGGTGCAAGTCTCACCCGTATGGTCTCCCCAAAATCATAATCCGGCGCCGCTGCGCTGGAACCGGGACGCCCGCGTTTGTCAAAGCTCACTCTGCCGGTCCGGCTCGCTCTTCTGGTCACGGGAACGATGTTGCCGCTGATCGTCTTTGCGGTGGGTATTGCCTATTCCAACTACCGCCAGGACCGCAGCGACGCGACACGACGCGTGCTGGAGACGGTGCGAAGCATGCGCCTCGTGCTCGATTCCGAAGTGCAGCGGATGACCGGCGGCTTGCAGGTGCTGGCGCTCAGCAACGCCCTGCAAAGCGGCGACTTCGACGACTTCCGCCGGCTGGCAACCGGGTTCATCAGCCAATATGGCGAGGACAGCGTCCTGCTGGTGGCGGACGGGAGCGGGCACCAGCTGTTCTCGACCGTCACGAGTGAAACGACAAACCTGCCACCCCGCAATAATCGCGAGATCGTCGAGCGGGTATTTGCGAGCAAGTCACCGCAATATTCCGACCTGTTCACCGGCTCGACCAAGAACCGACCGATCGTGACCGTCGAGGTTCCCGTGCTGCGCAACGATGAGGTCGTCTACGCGCTCTCCTTCAGCCCGCCGATCGCGACATTCCAGAAACTGGTCGAGCAGCAGCGGCCGAACGATCAGTGGACGGTGTCGCTGCTGGACACCAAGGGTCGGGTGTTCGCGCGCGCGCCCAATCCGGCCGAGACGTTCGGCAAGCAGGCCTCCGGCGCACTGAACGATGCGATGGCCCGGACCCCGGAGGCGACCCTCTCCACCGTTTCGCTCGACGGCGTCGCGCTGTCCTCCGCCTATACGAGATCGCGGCTGACCGGCTGGACGGTCGTGGCCGGTGTCGCCGAGAGATCGCTGATCGCCCCGCTCTGGCGCGACATCGCGATCACCAGCCTGATCGGCGGCATCCTGCTGCTGACCGGCCTGACCTTCGCGGTACGGATGGCGACCACGATCGCGCGCGGCGAGATGCTGCACAATCTGCTGATCGAGGAGCTCAACCATCGCGTCAAGAACACGCTGGCCTTGATGCAGGCGATCGCAGTGCAGACCTTCCGAAGTTCAAGCCGGGACGAGCGGACGAAGTTCGAGGGACGACTCGGTGCGCTCGCCGAGGCGCACAATCTCCTGAGCCAGGAGAAATGGGCGGGATCGGAGCTGAGGGATGTGATCGCGCGCGTGCTCCAGCCGTTCCTGCTGAGCAATCCCGGTCGCATCCGCATGGCCGGCCCCGCCGTGCCGCTGTCGCCGCGGCTCGCCGTGGTGCTGTCGATGATCGTGCACGAGATCGCCACCAACGCCGCGAAATACGGCGCGCTGTCGAACGAGACCGGCCGGGTTACGCTGGACTGGGAGGTCATCGCCGACACGCCGAAGCCCCGGCTGCGGCTGATCTGGAGTGAGATCGGCGGACCGCCGGTGACGGAGCCGGTGCAGCGCGGTTTCGGCTCGCGCCTGATCGAGCGCAGCGCGCGCGACCAGCTCGGCGGCGAGGCGACCGTCGACTTCCTGCCGCGCGGCGTCGTCTGCACGGTGACGTGCGTGCTGGACGAGGCGCGGTGAACGGATTGAAGGAACATCGGCGATGAAGATCACCAAGGTGCGCACGCACATCCTCGAAGCAAAGCTCTCGCAGCCCTTCGCCTATTCGCGCGCCTGGTACGACACGCGCACCGCGATGCTGGTCGAGATCGAGACGGATGACGGCCTGACCGGCTGGGGCGAATGCTACGGGCCGGCGCGGATGACGGCGGCGGTGGTGCAGAGCATCGCGCCCTGGCTGATCGGCGAGGATCCGCTGCGCACCGACGTGCTGTGGCAGATGGTCTACGCACGCTTGCGCGATCACGGCCAGAAGGGCGTCGTGATCCAGGGCCTGAGCGGCATCGACATCGCGTTGTGGGACATCAAGGGCAAGCATTTCGGCGTGCCAGCGCATCAGCTTCTCGGCGGCGCCGCGCGCAAGGAGATAGCGGCCTATGCGACCGGGCTCTACCGGCGCAAATCAGGCGATCCGCTCAAATACCTGCCGGAGGAAGCGGCCGGCTACGCCGCGGAAGGTTTCCGCGCCGTGAAGCTGAAGGTCGGCTTCGGCATCGCCGAGGATGCCGCGGTCACCCGCGCGGTGCGCGAGGCGATCGGCCCGGATGTCGCGCTGATGGTCGATGCGAACCACGCCTATGACGCAGTGGCGGCGATCCGGCTCGGCCGCATGATCGAGCGCTACGACATCGGCTGGTTCGAGGAGCCGGTGCCGCCGGAGGATGTCGCGGGATATCGCGCGGTGCGATCCGCGCTGACGATTCCCATCGCCGGCGGCGAATGCGAATTCACCCGTTTCGGTTTTCGCGACCTGTTCGCATCGCATGCGCTGGACATCGCCCAGCCCGACACCTGCGCCGCGGGTGGCCTCTCCGAATGCAAGAAGATCGCCGACATGAGCGAGGCGTTCGGCATCCGCTACAATCCGCATGTCTGGGGCACCGGGATCGCGATCGCGGCCTCGCTCCAGCTCCTCGCCGTGCTGCCGTCACACACGCCGATCTCGCTTGCGCCGATCGAACCGATGCTCGAGTTCGACCGCACCGAGCATCCGATCCGGCAGGCGATTTTGAAGGAGCCGATCGAGCACGAGAAGGGTTTCGTGCGGGTGCCTGACAGACCGGGGCTAGGTATCGAGATCGACCGCGAGGCGCTCGCGCGCTTCGCGGTTCAATAGAAAAAACGGTCGACACCGTTAATTCGGCGGCACGTCGATCGGAACGAGAAACGCGAAGCCATATTTGGCGTCCTCGCCGCGCGCCTCATCGATGCCGCGTCCAAGTTCCACCGCGGCAATCTCGGCGGGAAGCGCGAGCCTGACCTGTCGGACATGATCCGGGCACAGGAGAGGACGCCCACCTGAACGCATGCTCTCCAGTTCCTCGACGAACCAGGCTTCCTGCACGCGCGCCTTGGCGGATCGCAGTGAGCTGGCCGAGAATGCAAGAACCGGTCTCTGGTTGATCTCCAGCACGAAGCAGCGCTGTCGCGCCGCCTGTGCGGCGCGATTGCTCTTGCGTGCCGTCGACCTGCCTTCAGCTCGGCCACTCGCGCGTGTCATCTCAACACCATCAGAAGTTCGCCGTGGCTGACAATCTGAACACACGTGGAGACCCCGGCGTGATGTTGTTATTCCCGTCCGCGGTCGAATAGTACTTCCGGTCGAGGAGATTTTCGATGTTGAGCTGAGCCCGCCAGGTCTCGTTGAGCCTGAGGAACACAGCGGCGTCCACTCGCGTGAACTCCGGAATCAGGACGGTGTCGTCGGACGATGCGAAGAAGTTCGAGTAGTGGATCACACCGAGGCCCGCGGCCCACTGCTCCGTGAACTGATACTTGTTCCAGAGGGAAAAGGTAATGTACGGCACAAGTCCCACGCGGTTGCCGGCGACAATGGTCGCGGAGTTGTTGCTGGTGATCCGCGCATCCGTGTAAGCGTAGCCGCCCGTGATTTGCCAGGCGTCCGTCACGTAGCCGGTCAGAGACGCTTCGAAGCCGCGGGTCTTGGTTGCTCCGCTCAGAATGAAGAATCCCGCATTGTTGGGATCGGCAAAGCGCTGATTGGTCCGGTCCAGTTCGTAGATCGCCGTAGCGAACTGCAGGCTCGGGAAGATGTCGTATTTGAGCCCGACTTCCTTGTTCACGAACTTCTCGGGCGCTGCGATGGCCAGGCCCGGTGTCAGAGCGCTGAACTGGTCGCCGGCGCTCGGCAGATACGAGATGCTGTAGCTGCCGTAGATCGACAGGTTTTCGAGCGGCTTGAACAGGACACCGGCGCGTGGCGACACCAGATCATCGACTCGGTTGAGCTCGACGAATGTGCGGCGGTCTCGCGACGTTAGGTCGAAGTGATCGAACCGCACGCCGCCAATCAGTTCCAGATAGCGCGTGATCTCGACCTGGTCCTGGACGTAGACGGCGCCGAGATTGAGCTTGTAGGTGTTGTTGGCGTCGGTGCCCCCGTTATTGGCGAAAGTGACCGGAACGTACGATGTCGGATTCCTCGGATCGATCGTGATGGTCGACGATACGCCATTGAAGAGCCCGCTCTGCCGGTAGTTCAGGCCGTTCTGACGGCCCACCTCGGCGCCGAAGACGACGGTGTGACGAATTGGGCCCGTCCCGAACTTGTAGTTGAGATCGGTCTGGTTGAAGTAGTTCGTCCGGTCGGTCTCGTTATTGTATGCTTGCAGATTGCTCGAGGTTCCGGCGGCATTGACGGCACCGGAATTGGCTCCTCCGCCCGGATAGATGTTCTGGTAGAACTTGTCGTAGTTGGCGATCTGCGACGAATTCTTGATCGTCCACCCGTTCTCGAAATCGTGCTCGACGACAGCGGTTCCGATATCCACATCGGCGAGCGCATAGTTGAGGTTGGGGTTGCCGAAGAACGCAGACGGCGACGTATCGTAGGGATAGCGCGGGAAGGCGTTTCCGGGGCGGATCTGCGAAGGGATGCCGCGATCGACGGTACGCCGGTCGTGCAGATGCTCGTAGCTCAGCTTGACCGTCGTGGTGTCGTTCGGCGCAAAGGTCGCGGTAGGATTGATCGCCCAGCGTTCGAGGTTGACGAAATCGCGATAGCTCTGCGTGTTTTCGTACATCGCGTTGAGGCGGAAGGCCCAGTTCTCGTTGATCGCCTGGCCGACGTCGGTGGTCACGCGGGCGCCGGGATAGGAATTGCCGCCGACCGTCACCTCGCGAATGGTCGTACCGTCGGCCTCCTTGAGTACGCGGTTGACGACGCCACCGCCACCGCCGCGGCCGAAGATCATCGCGTTCGGCCCCTTCAGGACCTCGAGCCGCTGAATGTTGTAGAAGTCGCGAAAATACTGGACGTCGTCGCGGATGCCGTTTGTGTAGAAGTCGGCGTTGCTGCGCTGGCCGCGGATGACGAGGTCGTCACGATGCGATTCGCCCTGGTGATAGATCACGCCGGGCACATAGCGGGTCGCCTCGCCGATCGAGGTGAAGGCCTGGTCCCTGATGAAATCCTTCGTCAGCACCGTCACCGACTGCGGCACGTTGAGGAGAGCCGTATTGGTCTTCGTCGCGCTGGTCACGCTCCGCGTGACATAGCCCTTCTGGCCGGTACGCGCGTCCTGATTGTTGACGCTCGGCGGCTTCTTCTCGACCGGTGCGACGGTGGTCGTCCGGCGATTCGATCGCGCTGCGCGCGAGGCCGTCGCGGTCTGCGCCCGGCGGGCGCGCTGCTGCGGAGCGGAAACGACGACTGACGGCAAGGCTCCCGCCGCCTGCCCCTGCTGCGCAGAGGCCGGGCCGGCCTGCATCGTCAGCCCGCCAATGAATGACAGCGCTGCCGTCGTCGACAGCAGAAAACCACGCAACGCCTTACGGCCAGCCCAACAACCCAATTCCATCTGCAACGCCCCAAAACTTCGCGTGCCGCTCTGAAAGACGGCTTCGCGGTCCCAAACTGGGGCGCATCTGCAATGCGAAGAATTAGATGAGGATTAGATCGGATTTAGAATAGGTCGAGCCTCTCTACGCTCACGCCCAAATTTGTAAGAGTTCTAAATTGAGGCGCAGGCGGTTGACCATTTGGCCGCGGTGTCGAATGTGGCGCTTGGTGCTGCGACGCGCCACCACTCCAACACAGCGATTTTCCCTGAATCAATGCGCCTCCTGCTGATCGAAGACGATCCGATGTTCGGCAAGGCGCTCGTCCGCGGATTGAAGCGAAACGGAATGACCGTGGACTGGACCCGCGACGGACAGGACGGCTACGCCGCGCTACAACGCGCCGAGCACGCGATCACGCTGCTCGATATCGGACTGCCCGGCATGACCGGCTTCGAGATTCTCAAGGCCGCGCGCAGCAGGAAGGCTTCGCCCATCCTGGTGATCACGGCCCGCGACCGGGTCGAGGACATGGTCGCGGGACTCGATCTCGGCGCCGACGACTTCATCGTCAAGCCGTTCGAGTTGCGCGCCCTGCTCGCGCGCATTCGCGCGGTCATGCGCAGGGTCAACGACCGCTCCAATTCGCTGATGAGCAGCAAGGAGATCACGCTCGATCCATCGACCCATGTGGCGACCTTCCGCGGCATCCAGTCGACGCTTTCGGCGCGGGAATTCTCGGTGATGTACGCCCTGATGGAGCGTCCCGGAACCATTCTGTCGCGAGGCCAGATCGAGAGCCGGATCTACGGCTGGAGTGACGAGGTGCAGAGCAACGCCGTTGACGTCGTCATCCACGGCCTGCGCAAGCGGTATGGCAAGGACGTCATCCGGAACATCCGCGGTGCCGGGTGGATGGTCACAAAGTCCGGATCATGAGCTCTCTTCGCAAGACGATCATCACGCGTGCGACGCTGTTGCTGGCCGCCATCGGCCTCCTGGCGACGGCAACATCGTTCGGCCTGGTCGCCTATGAGATGAACAAGTTCCTCGACGCGCAGTTGCAGGAGATCGCCGTCAATGTCGGTCCAGGCGACCGCAACGGTGCGGGTCCGCTGCTCGAAGGCGAAGACGAGGATCAGTTGGTCGTCCGCATCTGGGATCGCTCCGGCGCGCTGCTGCATCGGGCGGGTCCTCCGATCGACATTCCGTGGCAATCAGTGCCGGGATTGTCCGACGAGATCGCCGACGGGCAGGATTGGCGCGTCTATCGCTGGAGCCACGCGCAGCACGATATCCAGATCGCGCAGGCGTGGAGCGCCAGGCACGAGATCGCGCTGCACGCGGCGACAGGCGCCGCGCTTCCGCTGCTGCTCGCCATCCCGCTGGTCTGGGCCGTTCTGGGTTGGTCGATCAGCCGCACGATGAGCGGTCTGCAACGGCTGTCGGCCGAAATCGGCCAGCGCAGCGTCGATGCGCAGGAGCCCCTGCGTCCGGTGGGCGTACCGGCGGAAGTGGCTCCCCTGATCGTTGCCATCGACAAGCTCGTCGATCGTCACCGGTCGGCACTCGAAGCGCAGCGCCGCTTCGTGGCGGACGCGGCGCACGAACTGAGGACACCTCTGGCCGCGCTCCAGATTCAAGCGGAAAACCTGATCGCCGCGGATCTGTCCGGACAGACTCGCGAGCTTGCCGACGAACTTCGGGACGGCGTGCGGCGCGCATCGCATCTGGCGAGCCAGTTGCTCGAAATGGCCAGAACGGAAGGCGCCTCGATCCGGAAGCGCGACGACGTCGATCTTGCCGCGCTCGCGACCTCGTTGCTGGCGGACTTCTATCCGCTGGCTGAGGCGCGCAACGTCCAGCTCGCGATGACGGCGGAGACACCGTGCAGGTTCCTCGGCGATCGCGACGCGATCGGCAAGCTCATCGCCATCCTGCTGGACAACGCCATTCGCTATTCAGGCTCAGGCGGCTCCGTGGAACTCAGGGTCGTCAATGACGGCAAGATTTGCGCGCTGGAGATCGTCGATGACGGCCCAGGCATTCCCGAGGATGCAATGCCGTTCATCTACGACCGCTTCTTCAGGGCTGCGCCCCAAGGCGTCGAGGGGACCGGGCTTGGTCTTGCGATCGCCAAATCCACCGCCGACCGGCACGGCTTCAGGCTGATGCATCAGAACCGGAGCGGCGCGACCGGCATCGTCGCGCATGTCCGGTTTGACCTGACTGCCGTACCAACAGCGTGAGCTAACCGATCGTCTGCAGCGCCGGAAACGTCTCGAGCAGCCAGATGCTGACATTCGAGACCGTGCCGGTGAGGAAGCCGATGCCAGTGATCACCATCAGGACGCCCATGGCGCGCTCGACATTGACGAGCTGGCCCTTCATGCGCGCGAACAGCTTCGAGAACTGCTCGATCATCAGGGCGGCGATCAGGAAGGGAATGCCGAGGCCGGCCGAATAGACTGCGAGCAGGCCCGCCCCCTTCGTCACCGTCGCCTCCGCCGCGGCGATCGAGAGGATCGCGGCGAGGATCGGGCCGATGCAGGGCGTCCAGCCGAAGGCGAAGGCGAGGCCCATCACATAGGCGCCCCACAGGCCGACAGGCTTGGGCGCGGTCAGGCGCCCCTCGCGCATCAAAAGGCCGATCCGCGTCAGTCCCAGGAAGTGCAGGCCCATGATGATGATGACGATGCCGGCGAGGATCGACAGCTCGGCCGACCAGGCACGAATCAGCCCGCCGATCAGCGAAGCGCTGGCGCCGAGCGCCACGAACACCGTGGAGAAGCCGAGCACGAACAGGAGCGCCGACATCATGATGGCGCGCTTGGACGCCGAGGCCGGCTCCTTGTTCTCGACATGCTCGATCGTGGCGCCCGTGAGATAGATCAGATAGGGCGGAACCAGGGGCAGAACGCAAGGAGAGAGGAAGCTAACGAGGCCGGCAATCAGGGCCGCCGGGATCGAGACATTTTGCATGATGCAGTCGGAGCCATCTCAGGCTCTTTGGCCGCGCACCGGGAATGCGCGCGGGCGGGAGCCGAACCGGCTCTGGTGTAGCCGATGCCGGGGAATGCGCACAACAGAGGCGCACGAAACCAGGCTCCTCCCGATGCCGTCTGCGATCACAGATGCGGCATCGGGACGCGCACAAACCTCGCCAAAAAGCGAGACTCGGCGGCGCGGCTACTTCACCACGCGGAGCAGCGGACGCCGGGGCTGGTCCTGCGTCTGCTTGGAGGGGGGCTGCGGTTCGCTTCCAGCGCTCCGCAACATTTCGTCGCACAGCGCCTTGAGATCGGCACTGTCAATTCCTTTGAGCTTCATCCGCACGTCGAGGATGACGATAGACAGCAGCTCGGCCGACTCGCGGTTATTGCTCTCGTTGAGAACCTTGCGGCACTCCTCAAGCGTTTCCAGCACCGACTGCAACTGTTCGTCTGAATGCGACACCGGCGTTCTTTCCGTTAGTTCGGCCTGCGAGACGTGTTTGTGGAAATCCCCTCGGCCCCCATGGGATACCGAGAATAACACGAGGCGCCGACGCCTCCGAACATGATTTCAGTATGATTTTGCCGGGAAACCGTGGCTCCCGCGAACATCGACCCGCTGCGCGGGACGCCATTATCGTCGTGGCCGGGACTCGAACGCGCGGCACTGGATGATCGACCCATTCCGCGCGGCGACAGCTCGCGCGCAAGGACTTCCGTGACGGAAAACGCCGACAATCCTGCAGCCATTTCAGGGCTCGCAACGGAACTCACGCCACACCCCTCATTCCAACGTTGGTCGGCCGATTCGATTCTCAGCCTTAGTAACACTCGGATACCGCCCACGAGGCAGTAACGATGGCGTTCAAAAGTCGCCGTTCCCCAACCCGCAGTGGTTGTGGTTTGCGCCCAATTCTGCCAGTTTAGCAACCCGAAGGGACTTGTATGCACTCCTTGGCGGAAAGGGGCGTTCCACAGGAGGAACGCCCAAAGATCAACATCAGCGGCCTCTCCGATTGGGATGCGGCCCGCATATTCCTGGAAGTCGTTCGATGCGGCAGTTTTCGCTCGGCGTCTGAACGCCTGTCGCTGTCGATCAACGCCGTCCGCCGCCGGATTGATGATTTCGAGCGCCAGACCGGCACCACCCTGTTCACCCGCGACGTCCACGGCACGCATCTGACCGATGAAGGTGCACTGGTGGTCTCCGCAGTCGAGCGCATGGAGGCGGCCGCCTTCGACGTGCTGCGCACCAGCGATTCGACGGCCAACGCCCTGTCCGGCGAAGTTCGCGTGGCCGTCACCGAGGGTCTCGGGACGTTCTGGCTCGCCCCGCGGCTGGTCGAATTCCAGCAGGCCTATCCGAAGATCCTGGTCGACTTGCATTGCGCGATGCGCTCGGCCGATGTCTCTCGTCACGAGGCCGACGTCGCCATCCATCTGTCGCGTCCCTCCGCGCTCGACGTCAAGCTGGTGCGGCTCGGCCGCATGCACCTGATGTTCTGGGCTTCGGAAAAATACCTTGAAAAACACGGCACGCCGCGCTCGGCGCTCGAATTGATCAAGCACCGCCTGGTGCTGCAATTCGCCGACCAGCTTGCCGCCAAGGAAACCTTCGAGAGCTTCTTCCCAGGCGTTCCGGAACGTGACCTGCTGGTCATGAAGACCAACGTCTCAAGCGCCAATTATTGGGCGGTCGCGAATGGCGCCGGCATCGGCGTATTCCCGAGCTACGCCATTGCGCTTGGCGGGAAGTTGATTCCACTGGAGGTCGAGCTGAACAGGCCGCTGGATATCTGGTTGTCCTACCACCCTGGTAGCGGCCGGATTCCACGCGTGCGGCACATGATTGACTGGCTGATCGAAGCTTTCAATCCGGCGCGATTCCCGTGGTTTAAGGAAGAGTTCGTGCATCCGCATGAATTCAAGGACGAGTATATGGGCGAACCCCTGACCCAGCTCTTCGGGGGATTTTCAACCGAAGAACAAAGGTGAGAGTATGAAAGCAGCGGCGAAAAGAATGAAGCAGCGCAGCGCCGGCAAGCCGGACATTGAGCTTGGCAAGCGGATCCGTCTGCGGCGCGTCGAGATGAAGATCTCGCAGGCCGAGCTCGGCGAGAAGCTCGGCGTGAGCTTCCAGCAGGTCCAGAAATACGAGAAGGGCGTCAATCGCGTCGGCGCGGCTCGGCTTCAGCAGATCGCCACCGCCCTCGATGTGCCCGTGACCTTCTTCTATGACGGCGACAACAAGGCGCGCGAAGTCGAGAGCCTGCTGTTCCTCGATTCCGCCTTCAGCCTCCGCCTGCTGCGCGCCTACAGCAAGATCAAGGACCAGACGGTGCAGCGTCAGCTCGTCTCGCTGATGGAATCGATCGCAGCGAACGAGGCCTGAGCCGATCGGGCTCTGACCTTTACGGCCGATGTTCAATCCGCCGCGTCACGGGGGCGCGGCCGGATTGAACGAGACCCAGTCCGCGCGCTTGCGCGCGGCTCTCCTTTCGGGGCGGCCAAGCCGCCCTTTTTTCTTGCGGATTTCTTGATGCGGATTTCCCGGCAATTTGCCCGCCATTGTCGCGGATTTCGCGAACCGATCCCGCCCCTGCCGCGACCCAATCGAGACGCCCCGCCTCGAACGCGCGGGCTTTCGACTGCCGCCCTTAATGGGACCTCAACTCCGGGGCTCTAGCTTCCCGCCGATTTTTGCGAATCGGCGCACGCAGCGCGGCGAGCGGGAATTGCCAATGCGAGCGCCCGTCCGGGCCTCGTCCTCGTGGGGAAAATGGGACACATGTCGAAACGCCATGCGATGATCGTTGCCGTCGGCGTGCTCGCGAGCGCCTCCGCGCTGGCGCAAACCGAAACCACGGGACAGGCAAACCCCAGGCCGGCAACGGCGGCCGGTACGGTGCCGGCAGCGGCGAACCCGGCCCATGCTGCCGCGCCGAAGGCCACCGCACCCGCTTCGACGGCGGAGAGCCGCTCCGCCGCGGCGCTCGCGCTGACGCACGAGCCAACCTATGACGAGGGCTCGGCCCAGCGCATCAAGGATGCCGCGCTTAGCTACTCCGATCTTGCCGTACGCGGCGGCTGGCCGACCATCCCTGCCGATGCCAAGTTCGCCCTCGGCGTCCAGGGCGCCAGCGACGAGCTGCTGCGCAAGCGACTAATCCTCTCCGGCGATCTCGCCGCCGACAAGGCGACCGGCGCCCTCGACCAGGATCTCGCCGACGCTGTAAAACGCTTCCAGGCCCGCCATGGACTGGCGCCGACCGGCACGGTGACGCCTCGTACGCTCGCGGCGATGAACGTCTCCGTGCAGAAGCGCATCCGGCAGCTGGAGGCTTCGCTCCAGCGGCTCGAGAACATGAATTTCGGCTTCGGCCAGCGCTATGTCGTGGTCAACATTCCCGCTGCCTTTGCCGAAGCGGTCGAGAACGATGTTGTGGCGCGGCGCTATCGCGTGATCGTCGGCAAGACCGAAAAGCCCTCGCCGACCCTGACGGCCCAGATCACCAGCGTCGTGCTCAATCCGACCTGGACGGTGCCGTCCTCGATCGCCAAGACCGAGATCTCGGCGCATATGCGCAAGGATCCGACCTATTTGTCGCGCATGCACATGGAGGTGCTCGACGCCCACGACAATCCGATCGACCCGCATTCGGTCGACTGGTCGGGCACGCACACGCCGAACTTCACCGTGCGCCAGCACAACGGCACCTTCAACGCGCTCGGCGCGGTGAAGATCGACATGCCGAACGCCTATTCGGTCTATATGCACGACACCAACCAGCGCAACCTGTTCAGCGACGACTACCGCTTCGATTCCCACGGCTGCTCGCGCGTCGACAATGTGCGCGATCTCGCCGCCTGGCTGCTGAAGGACCAGCCGAAATGGAGCCGCGCCGCGATCGATGCGGAGATTGCGGGCGGCCAGCACCTCGAGGTCGCCATGGCGAAGAAGGTGCCGGTGGCCTGGATTTACCTCACTGCATGGATGACCAAGGACCAGACCGTCCAGTTCCGCAACGACGTCTATAATCAGGACGAGCAGTTGCTGGAGGCCACCGCCGAAGAGGCGGCGTTTTTCAGCAATGCCGGCAGCCATCCCCTGACCGCGCACATGCACGCAACGCAGTAGAGCATGATCCGGAAAAGTGTGCAGCGGTTTTCCGAAAAGATCATGCTCAAGGAATAGCCGCTTCTCGCGCCATGCAATCGCGGCACAGGCGGATGCAGAGCCGCGTCCCTCGTCGCGGTTGACCCGGGCCGCGCCCCGGCCGCACATTGCGCCCGGCCTACGACAGCGAGCGCGCAATGCCTGACATTTCCAGCACGACCGAAACACCCCATGCCGACGGCAAGATCCTCAAGCAGGTCATCGACGGCGTCGGCGTGATCACCTTCAACAATCCCGACAAGCGCAACGCGATGTCGCTGGAGATGTGGGAGGGATTTGGCGAGGCGCTGACGAGCCTGCGCGATGACGAGACGGTGCGCGTCGTGATCCTGCGCGGCGCAGGCGGCAAGGCATTCGTCTCCGGCGCCGACATCAGCCAGTTCGAGAAGACCCGCCACAACGCGGCGGCGTCCGAGGAATATGCCAGGCGCAGCGCCGCCCAGCGCGCGCTGCTCGCCGACTATCCCAAGCCGACCATCGCCTGCATCGAGGGCTTTTGCCTCGGCGGCGGCATGCAGGTCGCGATGCTCGCCGACATCCGCCTCGCCGCGCATGGCAGTCAGTTCGGCATTCCCGCGGCAAAACTCGGCATCGCCTACGGCTATGACGGCTTGAAGCATCTGGTGTCGCTGGTCGGTCCGTCCTGGGCACGGCTTCTGATGTACACGGGCATGCGGATCGATTCCGCCGAGGCGCTGCGCATTGGCCTCGTCGAGCGCTTGTTCCCGATCGACGAGTTGTGGGGTGAGACGATGACGATCGCGCAGACCATCTCCGAGAACGCCCCGCTCGCGATCAAGGCCGCCAAGATCACCATCGCGCAGGTGTTGAAAGACGAGAGCCAGCGCGACCTGGAGGCGATCAAGGCGATCGGTCACGCCTGCATGGACAGCGCGGATTTTCGCGAGGGCCGGCAGGCCTTCATGGAAAAGCGCAAGCCGCAGTTTACGGGCAAGTAGCCTCGGCGACCGGGCTCAGCAAGGCGCAGGCGCCTGATCACCAAACACCTCGATCAGGCGGAAGCGCTCGCACATCAGCATCATGTCCTCGCTGAATCGTCCGAGCCGGCCGAAATAGGTCCGATGGGCGCTGCGCCAATAGGCGAGGCTTCGATCGCCTTCGCCCTCATCGTGCGCAAAGGTGGCATCGACTTCATTAAAGCGCCGATAGGTGATCTCGACGGATTCGATGACGCAGCGCGGTTCTCCGCGCCCGTTGAGTACGACCCAGCGCTCACCCGGCGTCGACGTGTTCGGTTCGTCTTCCGTGCTGCAAGTCGCGGTCTTGACGCCCTTGACGACGAGTTCGACCAATTCATCCGCGAGCGCAGGATTGTCGCCGAAGGCGAAGGTCCTGAGGTGCCGATAGTGCTCGGGAACCGGATTGCTCATTGACTTCCGGCTCCTCCGATATCGACCGCCTGCGGTAACTACAGCGCAGCGAGCACCGCTTTCGTAATGTCAGCCGTGCCGTTGCTGCCGCCGAACTCCATCGGCTTGATGCCGCCGGCGTAGATCTGGTCCACCGCAAGCTCGATCTGCTCGCCGGCTTCTGCCGCGCTCTCGACGCCGTGCTTGTCGGCGAGCCAGTCCAGCATCATCGCCGCCGACAGGATCATGCCGGTGGGATTGGCCTTGCCCTGCCCCATGATATCGGGTGCGGTGCCGTGGCAGGGCTGGAACACGGCATATTTGTCGCCGATGTCGGCGGACGGCGCCATGCCGAGGCCGCCGATCAGGCTCGCGGTGATGTCGGAGACGATGTCGCCGAACATGTTCTCCATCACCATCACGTCGAAATCCCAGGGACGCTTCACCAGCATCGCCGAGCAGGCATCGACATAGAGCCGGTCGGTCTTC
The DNA here is from genome assembly GCF_054061875.1 of Bradyrhizobium sp. S3.7.6. Lineage (NCBI taxonomy): Bacteria > Pseudomonadati > Pseudomonadota > Alphaproteobacteria > Hyphomicrobiales > Nitrobacteraceae > Bradyrhizobium > Bradyrhizobium sp. S3.7.6. Next base: position 7,525,363 of record NZ_JBSSEQ010000001.1, read on the forward strand.
ACGTTCGGATGCTTCTTCTCGATCTCGTCGAAGATGCCGCGGAAGAACGCAAAGGCCTTGAACACGTTCGCCTTGTCGACGCAGGTCAGCATCCCCGGCTTGCCGCGCGCCTTGCGCCGCTCGGCGAGCCGAAACGAGAACTCGAACAGGCGTTCGGAGGTCTTGCGCGTGATCACCATGGTCTCGCGCGCGTCCTCATGGGTGACGACGCCCTTGCCCATCGAGGCGAACAGGCCTTCGGTGGATTCGCGGATCACGACGAGATCGATGCCGCGCTGGTCGGCGCCGACGATCGGGCTCGGCACGCCCGGAATGAGCCGCGCCGGGCGCACGCCGGCATAGAGATCGAAGATGAACCGCAGCTCGATCTGTGGCGCGATCTCGGTATTATCGGGATAGCGCACCGACGGCAGGCCGCAGGCGCCGAGCAGGATCGCGTCGGCCTCCTCGCAGAGCTTGATAGTGGAATCCGGCATCGACTTGCCGGTCGCGAGATAATTGTTGGCGCCGGCGGGCGCCTCGGTGAAGCGGAAGCTCAGGCCGGACTTCGCCTCGATCTTGCGCAAGACTTCGATGGCCGGTGCCATGACTTCGGGACCGATGCCGTCACCGGCGAGCACGGCAATGTGGAAGGCGTTGTTTGCGGACATGGCGGTTCCTGCGTGAAGAAAGGCGTGGCTCGTCATTGCGAGGAGCGAAGCGACGAAGCAATCCAGACTGTGTCCGCGGACGGATTTCTGGATTGCTTCGCTTCGCTCGCAATGACGACGGAGAGAGTGAGACTACGGCGTCAGCACCGTGCGACCGACCACCGCGCCCTGCTGCAATTGCACCAGCGCGTCATTGGCCTTGTTGAGCGGCTGACGCGTCACCGGGATCGGCGGCACGTTCTTCGCGCGCACGAGGTCGAGCAGTTCCTGCGTCTCGCGCAGATTGCCGACATAGCTGCCCTGGATCGTCACCGCCTTGATCGGGATCAGCGGCAGCGCCCAGGTCGCGCCGCCGCCGAACAGGCCGACGATGACGAGCTTGCCGCCCTTGGTCAGGCAATCGAAGCCGAGTTGCGTGGTCGCGGCGTTACCGACGAGATCGATCACGGCGCGGATCGGCCCGCCCGCCTTTTTGGCAAGCTGCTCCAGCGCATCCGGCGCCTTGGGATCGACGGTCGCGAGCGCGCCGGCCTTTTCGGCGGCCTCGCGCTTCCTGGCGTCGATGTCGACCATGATCGCGCCCTTGCCGCCCATTGCCTTCAGCAGCGACAGCGCCATCAGGCCAAGACCGCCGGCGCCGAACATCACGATCGGCGTGTCAAAATGCTGCTCGACCTTCTTCAGCGCGCTGTAGGTGGTGACGCCCGAGCAGGCGTAGGGCGCCGCCGAGGCGGGATCGAGCCCCTTCAGGTTGAGCAGATAGCGCGGATGCGGCACCAGCATGTGGTCGGAATAGCCGCCGTCGCAATAGACGCCGAGCGAGCGCGGCGTCAGGCACATGTTCTCGTCACCGGCCAGGCACGTGGCGCACTTGCCGCAACCGATCCAGGGATAGACCAGGCCGACATCGCCGAGCCTGAGATCGCCCTGGTCGGTCGGCTTCACGTCGGGGCCGAAGGCTGCGATTTCGCCGACCGTCTCATGACCCATGGTCAGCGGCAGATTGATACCGCGGTCCTTCAGCGACAGCGGCTTGCGGCCGTGGCCGAGATCGTAGCCGCCTTCCCAGATGTGGAGGTCGCTGTGGCAGACGCCGGCGGCCTTCACCTTGATCAGCACCTGCGTGCCCGACGGCTGCGGCGTGGCCTCGTCGAACTCCTGCAGCGGCGCCTTGAAATCGGCGACCTTGAAACTCTTCATCGGCGTCCTCCCGGCATACTTCTTTGTCGTCGCCACCATGCCATGACCGGCGGGGCTAAACAAATCCGCTACCGTCTTTAGTTCAGGCCAGCGGATGGTGGCAAGCCGCGAACTGGCCGGGTGCGACCTCGCGCAACTCCGGTATCTCCGCGCTGCATCGCTGGTCGGCCCGCGGGCAGCGGGTGCGGAAGCGGCAGCCGGACGGCGGCGCAATCGGCGATGGCGGCTCGCCGGTCGCCACACTCTCGACGGGACGCACGTCCGGATCGGGCACCGGGATCGCCTGCAACAGCAGGTCCGTGTAGGGATGCGCGGGCCTTGCGAACAATTGCTCCGACGGCCCGACCTCGCAGAGGCGGCCGAGATACATCACCGCGACGCGGTCGCTGACCGCTTTCACCACCGCGAGGTCATGCGCGATGAACAGCAGCGTCAGGCCGAAGCGCGCCTTCATCTCCTCGAGCAGATTGAGGATCTGCGCGCGGATGGAGACGTCGAGCGCCGAGACCGGCTCGTCGCAGACGATGAATTCGGGGTTGAGCACCAGCGATCGTGCGATGCAGATGCGCTGGCACTGGCCGCCGGAGAATTCGTGCGGCAGGCGGCCCGCCACGATGTCAGGATCTAGCCCGACCGCGGACAACACCTCGTGAACGCGTCGCTTGCGCTCCGTGGCATCCTTGACGCCGGCGATGATGAGCGGCTCGGCGACGATGTCGCCGATGCGCCGGCGCGGATTGAGCGAGGCGATCGGGTCCTGGAAGATCAGCTGCACGCGGCGGCGCATTTTGCGCAGCGCCTCGCCTTCCATCGCGGTGAGGTCCTCGCCGTCGAACAGCACGCGGCCGGACTTGGCGCGGCGCAATTGCAGCACCGCGCGCCCCAGCGTCGACTTGCCGCAGCCGGATTCGCCGACCAGCCCCAGCGTCTCGCCGCGCGCGACCTGGAGGCTGACGCCGGAGACCGCGTGCACCGTCTTGTTGCCGAGACCATATTCGACGACGAGATTGTCGACGTTCAGGAGCGGCTCGGCGGGCATGGCAAACTGCATCATGCGCCAATCCCCTCCGTCATCTGGATGGGATGGAAGCAGGCATAGAGATGCCCCGGCATCTCCGCGCCCTTTAATTCGGGCTTGGCCTCGTGACAGCGCCCCACGGCATAGCGGCAACGCGGCGCAAACGAGCAGCCCCTCAGCGGCCGGGTCGGATCGGGCGGACGGCCGGAGATGGCGGGCAGCGGCGTATGCGGCGCGGTCTCCAGCTTCGGGATCGCCGCCAGCAGCGCCTCGGTGTAGGGCATGTGCATGCGCTTGAACAACGCCTGCGTCGGCGCGCGCTCGACCACCCTGCCCGCATACATCACCGCGACCTCGTCGGCGCGGCCGGCGACGACGCCGAGGTCGTGGGTGATGATGATCATCGCCATGTGGCGGCGGCGCTGCTCGCGCGCCAGCAGATCGAGGATCTGCGCCTGGATGGTCACGTCGAGCGCCGTAGTCGGCTCGTCCGCGATCAGCAGTTTCGGCTCGCAGGACAGCGCGATCGCAATCGCGATGCGCTGGCGCATGCCGCCGGAACATTGATGCGGATATTGCGCGAGCCGCTGCTCCGGCGCCGGAATGCCGACGGCAGCGAGGAGCTCGATGCTGCGCTTCCGCGCCGCCGGCGCATCGAGCTCGAGATGCTCCTGGATCGTCTCCATCAGCTGGGTGCCGATGGTGAGCACCGGATTGAGCGAGGTCATCGGGTCCTGGAACACGACCGCGAGGTCGCGCCCGCGCAGGCGCCGCAGGCTTTCGGCATCGAGCCGCACCAGGTCCTGGCCGTCGAACATCACGCGCCCGGTCAGCTTCGCCTTCTTCGGCAAGAGCTGAAGCACCGCGCGCGACAGCATGGTCTTGCCGCAGCCGGATTCGCCGACGATGCCGAGCGTGCGGCCCGCTTCCAGCGACAGATCGACATGATCCACGGCGCGCAAATTGCCGCGCGGGGTCGGCAGTTCGACCGCCACGTCCTCGATGGTCAGGAGCGGCGCGCTCATAGCGCCCCCTGACGCGGGTCGGTCAGGGCCCGCAAGGTGTCGCCGACCAGGTTGAAGGCCAGTACGGTCAAGAACAGCGCCGTTGCCGGCAGGAAGGCCAGCCGCGGCGCGACGTCGAGGCTGTCGCGCCCCTCGCCGATCATGCTGCCCCAGCTCGCCATCGGTGGCGGCACGCCGAGCCCGAGGAAGGACAGCGCGCCCTCGACCACGATCGTGACGGCGACGCCGAGCAAGAAGAAGGCCAGCAGCGGCAGGATCACGTTCGGCAGCAGCTCGCGTATCAGGATGCGCGCATGGCTGGCGCCGAGCGCCTCGGCCGCGATCACGAACTCGCGCCGCGCCAGCGTCAGCGTGGCCGCGCGCGCCACGCGCATGAAGGCGGGAATGCCGAGCACGCCGAGGATCAGGGTGAGGTTGGGAATCGACTGGCCGAGATAGGCGGTCACCGCGAGCGCGAAGATCAGCGGTGGAAACGCCAGCAGCACGTCCATGCTGCCGACCACCAGCGTCTCGAACCGGCCGCGGAAATAGCCGGCGAGGAGACCAAGCGCGCCGCCGAGCGCAAGCCCGATCATCGGCGCGATCAGCCCCACCGTCAGCGACACCCGCGCGCCAAAGATCAGGCGGGCAAATTCGTCGCGGCCGAGCCCGTCGGTGCCGAGCCAGTGTTCCCCGGAGAACGCCGCACGGCGCTCCAGCATGTCCATGTCTACAGGATTCTGCAGCGGCAGCACCGGCGCCAGGATCGCGAGCGTCAGGACAATCGCGAGCCAGGCGCTCGCGAACCAGAACAACAGGCCGAGCTTGCGCCGGCGCCGAACCGGCTCGGAGACCACCTCGTCCTGCATCGACAGCTCAAGCGTGGCCATGGCGGATCCTCGGATCGAGCACGGCGTAAAGCATGTCGACGATGAAATTGACGATGACGAAGCCGCAGGCGACCAGCAGCACCACGCCCTGGAGGATGACGAGGTCGCGGGTGTAGATCGCGCCAACCAGCAGGCGGCCGATGCCCGGCAGCGCGAAGATCGATTCCACGATCAGCGTGCCGCCCAGCAGGCGACCGATGTTGATGCCTGTGACCGTCACCAGGGTCAGCGACGATGGCTTGAGCGCATGCACGAACAGGATGCGCGCGGGCTTGAGGCCTTTCGCTTTCGCGAGAGCAATGTAGTCCTCCTGCAGGGTCGCGATCATGTCGGAGCGCAGCACCCGCATGATTCCAGGCCATTCCGCCAGCGCCAGCGTCAGCGCCGGCAGCACGAAGAAGCGCAGGTTCGACAGCGGCTCCTCGGTGAACGGCACATAGCCGGTCGCCGGCAGCCAGCGCAACTCGACCGCGAACAGATAGATCAACAAAATCGCCATCAGGAAGGACGGCATCGACAGCATGGCGAAGGCGCTGCCGGTCATGAAGCGGTCGAAGGCGCCACCGGCGCGCGCAGCGCAGGCGATCGCGAGCGGCACGCCGATCAGGAGCCCGATGAATTCGGCCATCAGCATCAGCTCGAGCGAGACCGGAATGCGCTCGGCTACCGCCTGCAACACCGTCTGCCCGGTGCGGAAGGAGCGGCCGAGATCGCCCTGCAGGACATGACCGAGCCAGCTCAGATAACGCCACCACAGCGGCTGGTCGAGCCCCATGTCACGGCGCAACGCCGCGACATTCTCCGGCGTCGCCTGATCGCCGAGGATGACATAGGCAAGATCGCCCGGCAGCAACGCGGCGATCAGGAAGGTGAGCAGCGAGACGGCGAGCAGCACCGGCAGGATGGCAAGGAGCCGCCGCACGACGAAGTTCAGCATCGCGCGGTCATTCCAGCCAGGTGGAGGAGACGTCGATCACGCCGTTGTAGATTTTCGGAAAGCCCTTCAGCCTGGCGCTCGACAGCGCGTAATAGGTGTTCTGGAAGGTCCAGAACCAGATCGCCTCCTTGTTGATCAGGCGGCTGATCGCGCAATAATCCTCGATCCGCGCCGCGGGATCGGCGGTGACGCGGGAGTGGTCGAGCAGCCGGTCGAGCTCCGGATCGGCGAAGTTGGCCAGCGCCAGCGGGCTGCCGCTGCGGAAGTTCGCATACATCTGCGGATCGGGATCGGCGAGGTCGACGATGCGCCAGGGTATGAGCTGGAACTGACGCATGAACGCGCGTGGCGGAATGGTGGCCTGGTCGACCTGCTCGATCTCCATGTTGGCGCCGGCGCGCTTCCAGAATTGCTGGAGCACCTGGCCGATCATGCGGCCGCGGGGCGTCGCGGTCACCATCGTCTTGAACTCGACCGGCTTGCCATAGTCCTTGATCAGCGCCTTGGCCTTCTCGACATCGAACGGCAGCGCGCCGTCGTCCTTGCACTTGACCCAGGAGCCGTCGCCGTAGGGATTGGTCGCGGGCCGGCTCAGGCCGTTGCTGATCGCCTGCGACATCTTTGGACGGTCGATCGCCATCACCAGCGCCTGCCGCACGCGGACGTCGTCGAACGGCGCCACCTTGGTGTTGAAGGCATAGACCTGCGCGCCCGAGCCCTTGTAGGTGTGCACGGTGAGCTTGGAGTCCTTCTGCGCCTTCATGATGTTGTCAGCGTCGTTCTCGTCGTCCCAGATGATGTCGGCCTCGCCCGATTGCAGCGAGGCGAAACGCGACTGCGCGTCGGGCAGCGGCTTCAGGATGATGCGGTCGAGATAGGGACGGCCCTTGTCCCAGTAGCCCGGGTTCTTCTCCAGAACCATGCGATCGCCGGCCGTCCATGATTTCAGGATGTAGGGACCGGTGCCGACGGGATTGCGATTGTAGTCGTCGCCCTTGGTCTTCCACGCCGTCGGCGAATGCACGACGTTGTTCTGGCTCTGGATGGTGTTCGTCGCCGGCAAATTCACGGAAGGATCGGTGAGATTGTAGACGACAGTATATTCGTCGGGCGCCAGCACCTCCTTGACGTTGGTGATGTAGAAGGCGCAGCGGCACTTGTTGGCGGGGTCCTTCTGCCGATCGAAGTTCTCCTTGAAGGCTTGCGCATTGAACGGCGTGCCGTCGTGGAATTTCACGCCCCGGCGCAGCTTGAAGGTCCAGGTCTTGTAATCGTCGGAATGGGTCCAGGACACTGCCAGCTTTGGCGCGGCCTCGCCCTTGTCGTCGAGCGTGGTGAGCGTATCGAAGATCGCGGCCGCGGCGGTGAAGGTCGAGGTGTCGTAGACCCCGACCTTGAGCGGATCGAAGCCCGTAATCTCCAGCTCCTGACCGACGGTGATGCTGCCGCCCGCCTTCTGCGCCTGCGCCGGCCCAGCCGGCGGAAGGAGAGTAAATGCCGCAACAAGGAAAATCGGCGCGCGCTTGCGCGCCGCGGCAGCAAGGTTCGTCATGGTTCCTCCCGGGATCCCTCGTCCGATGTTTCGGATCGTTGAATGACTCGGAAGCGAGCTTGGCGATAAATGCTCGCCACGGCAAGAGGAACACGCGAGAGATCAAACGCTGTAGTGGTGCTGCGATGCGCTCAGTTTGTCGCAGCCGTTTTGCCTGACGGAATTGGAGCATCGCCGGCGAGGCCGATCTCCTGGCGCAATGCGTCCGTGTGCTCGCCGAGCACGGCCATCGTTTTGGCGGGCGTGGTGTCGGCGCCCGACATCCGGAACGGCAGATTGAGCACCTGGAACGAGCCACCCTCGTCCTCCACGGACGAGAGCGCCTGCCGGTGCGCGAGTTGCGGATCGGCCAGCGCCTCGGACACGGTGCGATAGGCCGAGGCTGGCACACCGGCCGCGCCAAGCGCGACAAGGCATGCATCGGTCGTGAGCGGCCGCGACCAGGCTTCGACACCGTCCATCATGTCGGCCCAGTTCTCGCGCCGCGCGGCGTAGGTGGAGAAGCGCGGATCGGAAATCCAGTCGGGGCGGCCGATCACACCCATCAGGCACTGAAACGTCTTCTCGCTCGCGACCGTGATCATGACATAGCCATTGGCCGTCTCGGTCGGCCCGAACATCGGGCGCGGCGGTGGCTTCACCGCGAATTGCGAGCTCTGCAGCTCGATCACCGTCAAGGTCAGCATCGATTCCAGCATCGAGACGTCGATGTGCTGGCCCTGCCCGGTCATAGTGCGCTGATAGAGCGCCGACGCAATCGCGCCAAAACCGTAGGTGCCGGTGACGACGTCGGCATGGTAGATGCCGCAATAATCCGGCCGGCTGCGGCCGGGCTGGTACGCGAGATGCGCCATGTCGTAGCCGGAGGCCGCGTGGATTACCGGCGCGTAGGCCGGCAGCTCGGCCGAGGGACCGGTCTGGCCGTAGCCCGAGATCGAGCAATAGATCAGCTTGGGATTGACCGGGCACAGGCGGTCGTAGTCGAGCCGCAGCCGGTGCATCACGCCGGGGCGAAAATTCTCGACCAGGATATCGGCGGTCGCGGCGAGCCGGCGCACCGCCTCCTTGCCCTCCTCGGACTTGAGATCGAGCACGACGCTTTTCTTGCCGACGTTGAGCTGGCCGAATACGGTGCTGCACCCCTTGCGCAGCGGCGGCCGGGTGCGCATCGTCTCGCCGCCGTCGGTCTCGATCTTGATGACCTCGGCGCCCATGTCGGCAAGCATCCGCGCACAATGGGGACCGGCGATGGTGGTCGAAAAATCCAGGACCCTGAGGCCCGCGAAGGCCTTTGTCGTCGTCCCCTCATGCTTATCTGCTAACGGCATGCCTGCTGCGCCCCTCGGCCTCTTAGGAACTATCGAAGTTCTCTCTTGTTGATGCGCCGACCCTAGAGGGCGGCGGGTGAGTAGGAAAGTCTTTACCGAACGGACGCGTCTCACGGGCGGGCTTGGGAATTCCAGGACAACTGGACCCGTTCTTGCATAGCAATAAACGGGATCGGAAGAGGGCAGCTGTTCTTGAGGGTCTTGTTCGTCACAACCGAGATGGACGATTTCGTCCGCGTTGGCGGACTCGGCGCCGTTTCCGCTGCACTTCCCAGGGCGCTTCGCCCTCTCGCCGATATCCGGGTCATGTTGCCCGGCTACCGCGACATCATCGAACAACTCACGCATATTCAGATCGTTGGCCGCTGCCCGGCGCTCGCGGAGATGCCGGCCTGCTCGCTCGGCCGGGCTGCGACCAAGGACGGGCTGCCGGTCTATGTGCTGTTGTGCTCACAACTCTACGACCGACCCGGCAATCCCTATGGCGACGAGTCCGGACACGACTGGCCGGACAACGACATCCGCTTTGCGCGCTTTGCCTCGGCAGCCGCTGAGCTGGCCATGGGCAAGCTGGACAAGAATTGGGCAGCAGACCTGGTCCATGCCAACGACTGGCAGGCCTCGCTCGTGCCGGCCTACCTCGCCTGGCGCGGGGCCAGGCTGCCGTCGATCCTGACCATCCACAACCTCGCCTACCAGGGACTCTTCCCGAAGGACTCGCTGCGGCGGATCGGCGTCCCCGAGAGTTCCTTCCATATCGACGGCGTCGAATTCTACGACCAGCTCTCCTTCCTCAAGGCCGGGCTGGTCTATGCCTCGCACCTCACTACCGTGAGCGGCACCTATGCACGCGAGATCACGACGGAGGAATTCGGCTGCGGTCTCGAAGGCCTGCTTCGTGTCCGCTCGGATGCTGCCGAGCTCACGGGCATCCTCAACGGCATCGACGAGAGCTGGGATCCACGCTCCTGCTCCCAGCTGGCCCAGCAGTTCGGCGCCGGCGACTGGGTCGGCAAGAAGGCCAATGCGGATTATATCCGCAAGCAGTTTGGCCTGGCGGTCTCGCGCGGGCCGATGTTCGCGATCGTCGCACGCCTGGTGCACCAGAAGGGCATCGACCTCGTCCTGTCGGCCGCCGACGAGATCATCGATGCCGGCGGGCAGATCGTGGTCACCGGCTCCGGCGAGCCGGCGCTCGAGCAAGCGCTGATCGACGCGCATCGCCGCCGCCCCGACGCGATCGGGGTTACGATCGGTTTCAACGACGCCCAGGCGCGGCGCATCTTCGCGGGCAGCGATTTCACATTGATGCCGTCGCGCTTCGAACCGTGCGGGCTCAGCCAGATGTACGCCCAGCGCTTCGGCTCGCTCCCGATCGGTCACCAGACCGGCGGCTTGGCCGAAACCATCACCGACGGCGAGACCGGCTTTCTGTTCTCGCAGCCCTCGCGCGCGTCCTTCCTCGGCGGCGTCCGCCGCGCCTTCTCAGCTTTCGTGGCGCATGACCAGCTCGACTCCATGCGTCGCAGCGCGATGGGACGATCGTTCTCCTGGAGCATCTCCGCCGGCAGCTACAGCGCGCTGTATCGGAGGCTGGCATCGGTGTGAGGCTGAGGCGGCGCTTCTCCATTCTCCGTCATTGCGAGGAGCGAAGCGACTAAGCAATCCAGACTGTCTCCGCGGCGACAGTCTGGATTGCTTCGCTGCGCTCGCAATGACGATGTGGAGAGAGTGCGCGCCACTCTATCGCCCGTCACCCTAAGAGTGGAGAACCTCACCCCTTCCCGCGCACATCCATTTGCGGCCGCCCGATCCAGGCGCGATTGAGACACCGTGTCATCCAGTCGGGCTGCGGCTCGCCCCGCAGCCGCGCCTGCGCTTCCTGGTATGGACCGACATAGCGCAGCCGGTCCGGCAGTTTCGGATACACGCGCCTCATCCATTTCAGCGCGTTGTCGGCTGCCCTCTTGTCGCGCTCCTCGAATTCAAACCCGAAGCCCGCTCGCAGCCGCTCCGGCAACAAACTCGCCGTGAGCGCGCGATACCATCGCGGTGGCCGCAGCCACGGACGGGCGCCGCCAAGGATCTGCGCGGCGATCTCGCGCGCCGCCGGGCTGACGGTCAGCGTGTCCGACTGCGCCATCGCCGCGGTGTAGGCCGCAAAGCCGGACCAGTCCGCGGGCAAATCGTCGGCCGTCAATCCGAACAAGGCGCCGAACATCCGGCTCTCGCTCCAGTAGCGCTCGCGCTCCTCCGCCGAGAGCGGCGGCAGGACCAGCTCATGCGCCATCACCGCGGTCTCGACCAGCGTCGCATGAACCCAGCGCAACGACGGAATGTCGTTGGCGCAGTAGCGCGAGCCTGCCGCGAACGGACCGACGGCCTCGGGCATCGCGCCGACGATCATGCTGTGGCGCCGATGCAATTGCCGGGACGACAACTGCGCCCGGTCGAGCGAGCCGAACACCATCGCAAAGACGATGTCAAAGGTGCGATGGAAGCGACCGATCGGATCGGCAAGCGTTCGTGAATGCTCCGCGATGGCGGCAGCGACCCAGGGATGCGCCAGCTGCAACAACAGCGCGCGGCCGGCGCCGAGAAAGATGACGGCCTCCCGGTCGATCTGCCAGGTCACCGTGTCAGGGCCGAACACGCCGGCAACCGGTCCCGCGGCGTCGGCGCGGACCTGATCGAGGGCCAATTCCAGATCGTTCCCGGATACCAACTGCAAGGCCTCTCAAAAGCGGACGACGACCGACAATCCGCAGGGCCTGCGGCAATTCGATGAAAGCGGACGCGGCCCTACTCCGCCGCCATCGGCATCTCGTCCATATGCTCGTGCAGCACCACGCCGGCAAGCGGATCGAATTCACCGATCCACGGCTTTCGCGCCAGCACCGATCTCGTGTGGGCGTAGCCCGCATGCCAGCGCCGCGTAATGCCTGACGGACTGAAATCGATATCCTTGGTATGGGTTTCGCGATCGAGTTGCGGCGCCAGCAGCCGCACCACATGCATGCGGGTCGGACAGCCGTAGCTCATCAATTCCCTCACCGCGGGATCGTTGCGCTCGCTCTCGGGCAACCGCGCGGCAAGCTGGTTGATGACGTGGCGCAGGCGATGGGCCTGCTGCTGCCGCACGATCTGGCTCGCGATGCGGCTGGAGTACTGCACGTCCTTATGGCGGTTCAAGACCTCCGCCATCGTGGTCGGCTCGGCGCCGACGGAATTCCACAGATGCACGGAGAAAATCAGCGAATCCCTGCGTGGATTGTCGTCGAATACGGCCTCCGTCGGCGTGTTCGACAGGATGCCGCCGTCCCAATACAGCTCGCCATCGATGCGCACCGCCGGGAAGGCCGGCGGCAGCGCGCCCGAAGCCATGACATGCTTCACCGTCAGCTCGCCGTCGCGGCTGTCGAAATAGCGCATTTCGCTGGTGCCGACATGAGCCGCACCGACCGTCAGTCGCGGCGCGCAGCGATTGGCCAGATCGAAATCGACCAGCTCGCTCAGCGTCTTCTCCAGTGGCGCGGTCGAATAGAAGCCGGCGTGATCGGCGCCGAGTGGAAAGGAATCTCCCGCATGCGCCAGCGGGTTGGGCCGGAAGAAGCCGGGAATGCCGTTGGTGACAGTCGACAAATAGGCGAGCTTCTCGCTGAAGTCGGGAAAGGCGCCACCCAGAGCCCAGACCGGATTCTGCTCCATCCGCTTCCAGAACTCCTTCAGGCGCGCGAGCCTGTTTTCCGGCGCATTACCGGCGATCAGGCTCCCGTTGATGGCGCCGATCGAGGTGCCGATGACCCAGTCCGGCTCGATCCCGGCCTCGTGCAGGGCCTGGTAGACGCCCGCCTGGTAGGAGCCGAGCGCACCGCCGCCTTGCAGCACCAGCACGACCTGTCCCGGCAGATCGTTAGCCCCGCACACTCCGACATTTTTCTGCATGCTCGTCACGCTCCTGCTCCGGAGAGCCTGCCCCGTCGCTTCTACGCAAAATCCTCCGGCATTGTTACGCCCGGCGACCGCCGGCCGTCCAGCGACCATGTCCGAAAAGGGCAGCGCGGAACCAACGGTTAACGCTTGGCTGGGGCGTCCTGCGGCGGCTCGTCGTCGGCGATGGCGCGCCAGGCCGCGCCGTCGAGATCGTCATATTGGCCGCTCCGCAGCGACCAGAGGAAGGCGACGAGGCCGGCGCCTCCGAGCATCAGCGCCAGCGGCACCAGGATGACCAGGATTTCCATCACACGATCTCCCGCGCAGCTCCGCGCGCGCGCAACGAATTCAGCATCACCAGGATCGAGGATCCGCTCATGGCTGCCGCCGCAATCAGGGGCGTCACTACGCCGCTGATTGCCACCGGCACGGCGAGGACGTTATAGCCGATCGCCAGCCAGAGGTTCTGCCGCATCAGATACAGCGCCTTGCGGGAGGCGTCGATCGCGGCGACGACAGGCACCAGCGGCCGGCCGAGGAAGACGAGATCGGCGGTCGCCTGGCTGAGATGCGCGGCCGAGATCGGCGACATCGAGACATGGGCCGCCGCCAGCGAGGGCGCGTCGTTCATGCCGTCGCCGACCATCAGCACTTTGGCGCCGCGCCGCTTCAGTTCCTCGATCCGTGCGATCTTGTCGGCCGGCGTGACGCCGGCGCGCCATTCGGCGATGCCCAGCGCATGGGCCGCCGCGATCACCGCGGGCTCGCGGTCGCCGGAGAGAATCTCGATGCCAATATTGCGCGCCCTCAACGCCGCGATCACGGCCTGCGCGTCCGGCCGCAGGCCCTGGCGCACCGAGAGGATGAACTTCTCGTTGCCCTTGCTGAAAGCCACGATGGAGGCCTCAGGATCGAGCGTTGCCCCGCCGACCATCGCCTCGGCGCCGCAAAAGGACGGACGGCCTAGGCGAAGCTCGACACCGTCCACCACAGCGCGCACGCCCTGCCCGGCCTCCTCGACCGCGCCAACGATCGGCGACCTTGCACCGGCGGCCTGCGCGACGGCGGCGGCAACGGGATGGTGGCTCGACAGCGCGAGCCGCCCGGCAAGTGCAAAAATGTCGGCGGGAATATCGGCCGCGTTCATCACTTCGAGATCGGGCAGCGTCAGCGTGCCGGTCTTGTCGAAGATGACGTGGTCGGCCTCGGCGAGCCGCTCGATGGCGTCGCCGGAATTGAGCAGCACGCCAGCTTTGAACATCGCGCCCGAGGCCACCGTCTGCACGGTCGGGATCGCGAGCCCGAGCGCGCAGGGACAGGTGATGATCAGCACGGCCACGCCGGTCACGATCGCATCGTGCCAGCCGGCGCCCGCGATGACCCAGCCCAAAATGGTGATCAGCGCGGTCGCATGCACGACTGGCGCGTAGAGCCGCGAGGCGCGATCTGCGAGCCGCATGTAGCGCGAGCGTGCCTGCAGCGCGTTGTCGAGCAGCCGCGTGATCTCGGCGAGCAGCGTCGCCTCCGACGCCGCCGAGACCCGCACCCGCAGCGTGCCGGAGATGTTCATGGAGCCCGCATAGGCCGCCGTGCCCTGCTCCGCCGTGACATACAGCGTCTCACCGGTGATCAGGCTCTGGTCGATCTCGGAGCGTCCCTCGATCACGGTGCCGTCGACCGCGCAACGCTCGCCGGGCCGGAGCAGCACGATGTCGCCGGGATGGATCGCCGCGACCGGCACCTGCGAAATCTCGTCGGGCCCGACGAACTTGGCCGCCGTCTCCGCCTTCAGCGCGGCGAGATTGCCGGCGACCGCGCGGGTCCGCCGCCGCATGTTCTGGTCGAGGAAGCGGCCGACCAAAAGAAACGTGAGCAGCATGATCGCCGCGTCGAAATAGGCGTGCTCGGCGTGATGGATGGTCTCGACCACGGACATGCCGAGCGCAAGGCACACCCCGATCGAGATCGGCACGTCCATGTTGGTGGTCTTGGCCGACAGTGCGCGCCAGGCCGAGCGGAAGAACGGCTGGCCGGCATAGGCCGCCGCCGGCAGCGCGATCAGCGCCGACAGCCAGTGGAAAAAGTCGCGCTGCTCCGGCAGCATGTCCGAGACGTTGCCGGACCAGACCGGGATCGACAGCATCATCACGTTCATGGTGGCGAACGCGGCGACGCCGAGGCAGCGCAGCAGGAAGCGCGATTCCGCAACTTCCGTCGCTTCCGCACTCTCGGTCTCGTAAGGATAGGCCTTGTAGCCGAGTTCCTCGAGCCGATCGATGAAGCGGGCCGGGTCGAGCGTGCCCTGCTTCCATTCCAGCGCGACGCGGCGGTCGGTGAGATTCACGCGCGCCAGCGTGACGTCGGGGATGGCCGACAATCCGCGCTCGATCTTGGCCATGCAGCCGGCGCAGTGAACGCCCTCGACCGCGAGATCGATGTGCTTGATACCCTCGCCCGCGGCCCGGACGTAATGCGAAAAATCCCGCGTGACCTGCATGACGAATTCCCTCAGTTCAGGATCACGCGGTTGCGCGACATGAACACGCGTGCTCCTCGCGCCTCGCCTTCGATCACGAGATCCCACTGCCCCGGCGCAACCGACGCGGCATTGCCGCGGTAGATGCCGATGTCGGCCTCCGAGAGCTCGACCTGGAGATCGGCGCGCTTGTCGGTCGGCCGCTCCAGGCGGCCGCCGAATTTCAACCCGCTCATCGGCTGGCCTTTTGCGTCGCGCGCGTCGACCTGCAGCGTAGCCGCACCATCGGCGCGGCGCTCGATATGGGCGCTGACCTGCCATTTGCGCGCGGCCTGGTCCTGCGCCGCCGAGATCTCGCGATCATAAGTGAGGCCAGCGGCATAGGGGCTGTCGACGTCGGTGCCGGGCAGCGTCGCGATCGCGAGCTTCATCATGGTCACGTTGACGCCGATCACGAGCCCGAAGAAGGCGACCAGCATCAGGAACACTTTTGTTCCGGTCAGCGGCTTGGTGGCCATGGCAGTCTCCTGATCCTAGGGCGAGACGAAATTGTCGGTGGCGGTGGCGACCTCGCCCAGCCCGATGTCGGTGACGTGGAAGCGAACAGGAACCGACTTTTCCGGATTGCTTTCCGCCGGCGCAGTGACGAGCAGGCGCAGCTCGCTGGTGGAGTCGCGCGGGATCACGATCATCGGCCTATCCGGCGTCACGGAATCGATGCCGACGACATGCGTGGTCAGATTGGCCGGACCGTTGGCGTCGATCGCGATGACGCGGTCATAGCCGCTCTTGTTCAAGAGCCGCACCGTATAGGCATTGCGGATCGAGCCATCGCTGAGCCTGACCGCGACCGGGTTGCGGTCGTGCAGCACGTTGACGTCGAGCAGGCTACGGGTCGCGAGCGTATAGATCATGATGCCGCCGACCGCCGCGATGATCGCGCTGTAGGCGACGGTGCGGGCCCGGACGATGCGGTAGACCGGCGCCCTGCCTTCCTGGCGGCGCTGGATGTTGATGTCGTTGTCGTAGCCGATCAGCCGCTTCGGCCGGCCGATCTTGGTCATCACGTTGTCGCAGGCGTCGATGCAGAGTCCGCACTGGATGCATTCGAGCTGCGGCCCGTTGCGGATGTCGATGCCGGTCGGGCAGACCGCGACGCATTGATAGCAGTCGACGCAGTCGCCGACGTGTTCGCCGAGCGCGCGCAGCTCGATTGCCTTCTTCACCGAAGTGCGCTTCTCGCCGCGGTCGTAGCGATAGGTGACGTTGAGCGCCCATTCGTCGGTGAGCGCGGCCTGGATGCGCGGCCACGGGCACATATAGGTGCAGACCTGCTCGCGCATGAAGCCGGCGAGCACATAGGTCGTCGCCGTCAGGATGCCGATCCAGATATAGGCGATCATCGGCGCCTGGAAGGTGACGAGCTCCTTCACCAGCGTCGGCGCGTCGTTGAAATAGAGCACCCAGGCGCCGCCGGTCCACCAGGCGATCAGGAGCCAGATCGAATGCTTGAGCACGATCTCGGAGATGCGCTCCAGCTTCATCGGATCGGACGACTTGTCCTTCTTCATTCGCTCGCGCCGGTCGCCTTCGACCAGCCGCTCGACCGCATAGAACAGATCGGTCCACACGGTCTGCGGGCAGAGATAGCCGCACCAGATGCGGCCGCCGACTGAGTTCATCAGAAACAGCGCCACCGCGGCGACGATCAGCAGGCCGGTGAAGTAGTAGATTTCCTGCGGCCACAACTCGATGAAGAAGAAGTAGAAGCGGCTGTTGGGAAGATCGATCAGCACCGCCTGGCTCGGAGCACCGATGCCGCGATTCCAGCGCACGAACGGCAGGAAGTAGTAGACGCCGAGGCAGAACGCCATCAGCCCCCATTTGATTCGGCGGAACGTGCCGGAGACGCTCTGGGGATACACCTTCTTCTGGGCTACGTAGAGCGGCCCATTGTCATCGTTCGATGTGAGGTCGTTCGGGTTCACGGTCTTGTTCATCGCCAAGAAGCTTCTCGAAAAGGTGCGATTAAACCTAGACCCGGCGCGAGCGCGTCAGTTGATCCAGCTCAAGCGGGGACACTTTTGTTCGCCCCCGCTTGTCGCGAGCAGGCTATTTGCCACCGCCCAGCGAGTGGACGTAGACCGCCATCGCCTTGATGGTGGCAGGATCGAGCCGCCCTTCCCAGGCCGGCATCACACCGGCACGGCCCAGGCTGATGGTCTCGATCAGGCTCGCTTCGTCCGAGCCGTAGAGCCAGATCTTGTCGGTCAGATTCGGGGCGCCCATCTCGGGGTTGCCCTTGCCGCCGTCACCGTGACAGGCGACGCAATTCTCGGCAAAGATCTTCTCACCCTTGGCGGCATCAAAGCCCTTGCGGGTCGAGAGGCCCGACAGCGACCGCACGTAATTGGCGACCGTGACGATCTCTTCCGGCTTCAGCACGCCGTCCTTGCCAAAGGCGAGCATCTGGCCCTCATGCGCCTTGGCATGGCCGGAACGCGCGCCGAACTGGATGGTCTGCATGATCTGGTCGAGCGTGCCGCCCCACAGCCAGTCGTCGTCGTTGAGATTCGGAAAGCCCTTTGCGCCGGCGCCGCCGGAGCCGTGGCATGGCGCGCAATTGTCGCCGAACACGGTCTTGCCCTTGGCTCGCGCAAGCGCCAGCAAGGCCGGGTCCTTCTCGATGTCGGCGAGCGAAGCCGCGCCTAGCGCCGCCATCCTGTCACCCCGGATCTTCTCGAGGTTGGCGAGCTCCACCGCGACGTCGGCGCGCGAGGAATAGCCGAACAGGCCCGTGGTATTGCTGGAGATCAGCGGCCAGGCCGGATAGACGATCCAGTAGCCGATCGCCCAGACGATGGTGAGGTAGAATGAGATCACCCACCAGCGCGGCAGCGGCGTGTTGAGCTCCTTGATGCCGTCCCACTCATGTCCGGTCGTGGACTTGCCGGTGACGGAATCGATGTCGCCATGATGTTCGGTCATGATCTCTTACTCCTCCCGCAACGGCAGGCGCGCCGCTTCGTCGAAAGCGGCCTTGTTGCGGGGCCATAATGCGTAGGCGATGATCGCGAGAAAGATCGCGACGAACACCGGCGTCCAGATCGTGGTCACCAGACCGGACGCGAGATTGTCGAGTGTCAGGATGGCTTTCATCGGTGATGCCTTCTCAGCGAAGATTTGCTTTCTCGTTGTAGAGCTTGAAGTCGACCAGCGTGCCGAGCATCTGCAGATAGGCGATCAGCGCGTCCATCTCGGTCGGCGTGCCGGCCTTGCCGTCGAAATTGCGCACGACGGCCTTGGCGTAGCGCTTCCCGAAGGCGTCTGAGCCGGCATTGTCGGGATCGGCCTGGGCCTTCAGATCGGCGCCTGCGTTTGCGATCTGGTCGTCGGTGTAGGGCGTGCCGATGGCCTTGAGCGTCTTCATGTGGTCGGCGATCGTATCGGGATCGACCTCGGTCTGGCTCAGGAACGGATAGCCCGGCATCACCGACTGCGGCACGATTGCGCGCGGGTTGGTCAGATGGGTCACGTGCCAGTCGTCGGAATATTTGGCGCCGACGCGGGCGAGATCGGGACCGGTGCGCTTCGAGCCCCACTGGAACGGGTGGTCGTACATGCTCTCGGCGGCGAGCGAGAAGTGGCCGTAGCGCTCGACCTCGTCGCGCAGCGGGCGGATCATCTGCGAATGGCAGAGATAGCAGCCTTCGCGGACATAGACGTTGCGCCCCGCGAGCTCCAGCGGCGTGTAGGGCCTGACGCCGTCGACCGCCTCGATCGTGCTCTTGAGGTAGAACAGCGGAGTGATCTCGACGAGACCGCCGATCGCGATCACCAGCAAAATGCCGACGATCAGGACGATCGAGTTCTTTTCAAAGATTTGATGGCGTGTCCAGAACGACATGGAAAGCTCCTCATTCCGCCGGCTGAAGCGCGACGGGCATCTGGACTTCCACTTCGCCGACGCGAACGGTCATCCAGAGATTGTAGGCCATGATCAGCGCGCCGATCAGGAACAGCCCGCCGCCGGCGGCGCGGATGATGTAGAAGGGATGCATCGCCTCGACGCTCTCGATGAAGGAATATTCGAGGAAGCCGAGCGAGGTGTAGGCGCGCCACATCAGGCCTTGCAGGATGCCGGACACCCACATCGCCGAGATGTAGAGGACGATGCCGAGGGTCGCGATCCAGAAGTGCCAGTTGACGAGCTTCAGGCTGTAGAGGCCCTTGCGATTCCATATCCACGGCACCAGGCAGTAGAGCGCGCCGAAGGAGACGAAGCCGACCCAGCCGAGCGCGCCGGAATGCACGTGGCCGATGGTCCAGTCGGTGTAGTGGCTGAGCGAGTTCACCACCTTGATCGACATCATCGGGCCTTCGAAGGTCGACATGCCGTAGAAGGCGACGGAGACCACGAGCATGCGCAGCACGGGATCGGTGCGCAGCTTGTCCCAGGCGCCCGACAGCGTCATCAGGCCGTTGATCATGCCGCCCCAGGAGGGCATCCACAGCATGATCGAAAAGGTCATGCCGAGCGTCTGCGTCCAGTCGGGCAGCGCCGTGTAGTGCAGATGGTGCGGGCCGGCCCAGATGTAGAGGAAGATCAGCGCCCAGAAGTGGATGATCGACAGCCGGTAGGAATAGATCGGCCGCTCCGCGCGCTTCGGGATGAAGTAGTACATGATGGCGAGGAAGCCGGCAGTCAGGAAGAAGCCGACCGCGTTGTGGCCGTACCACCACTGGAACATCGCGTCCTGGATGCCGCCCCAGGCGACGTAGGATTTCGAGCCGAACACCGAGACGGGGAGCGCGGGATTGTTGCCGAGATGCAGGACCGCGATCGTCACGATGAAGGCGAGATAGAACCAGTTCGCGACGAAGATGTGCGGCTCCTTGCGCTTGATGATCGTGGCAAGGAAGACCAGCAGATAGGCGACCCAGACGATGGTGAGCCAGAGGTCGGCATACCATTCCGGCTCGGCATATTCCTTCGACTGGGTGACACCGAGCAGATAGCCGGTGCCGGCGACCAGGATGAAGAAATTGTAGCCGATCACGACGAACCAGGGCGCGAGGTCGCCCGCAAGGCGCACCCGGCAGGACTTCTGCACGACATAGAGCGACGTGCCGATCAGCACGTTGCCGCCGAAGGCGAAGATCACCGCGGAGGTGTGCAGCGGACGCAGCCGGCCGAAGCTGGTCCAGGGCAGATCGAAGTTCAGTGCGGGCCACGCCAGCTGCGAGGCGATGATGAGGCCAACGAGGAAGCCGGCAATGCCCCAGAACATCGCCATGACGGCGGTGAACTTGATCGGACCCATATTGTAGTTGGGGCGGCCGTTGATCTCCGCCGGCGGCAGCGCCGCCGGACGATCGAAGTAGCGGTTGATGATGCCAAAGACCACAGCCAAGCTCGCCGCTGCGCTGAGCGCGGCATGGAAGGCAAAGGCCGAATCGAGCGCCTTGGCCGAGGCGATCACGCAAAGGAAGGCGGTGACTGCGAACACGATGGCCAGGCCGCTTTCACCGATGGTCATGGATTTGGAGATGGAGGGCTGGCTCATGCGGATTCTCTCTGAAAGAACACGCCGCCAGAAACCACATTCGACCTCGCGGCGAATTGATTGAAATCAAGACAGGTGGATTTCTATTCGGGTGAGTGATGCGGCGCCCGCCAGTTGAAGTGCCCTCTCCCCTTATGGGAGAGGGCAGCGAGGACGGTGCCGCGCACTCACTTGGGTGAGGGGTTGGCTCCGCACGGAGAGTCTTTCGGTGGAGAGAACCCCTCATCCGGCGCTTCGCGCCACCTTCTCCCACATCCGCCTTCGCCAAGGCTTCGGCGGACATGAGGGGAGAAGGAAGGAGTCACTCCCGCGCCGTCGCCTTGAGCGCCTTGATGACGTCCTCGCGGGCGATGATTCCGACCAGCTTTTCCGCGCCGTCGAGCACGATGATGCTCCTGATGCGGTGCTCGACCATGATCTGGAGCACGCGCGTCAGCCGCGTGTCGGGGCTGACATAGATGAACTCGGGCGTCATGACGTCGCCGATCCTGCGGCTCATCAGGTCGCGATAGTGCGGCAGCATCTGGCTCGGCGAGAACGCGAAACACTTCAGGATGTCGAACTTGGTAACGATGCCGACCACCTGCCCGTCGTCCTCGACCGGATAGGAGTTGAAATCATCACGCTCGAACATCTCGCTAAGCGCGAGCAGGTCGTGGTCGCGCCGCACCGTCGTGACGTTGCGCGTCATGTAGCTGTCGACGGTCTCTTCAAGAAATTTGTACACGGCGCGTCCTCCTCGATTAGCTTTTGGGCCGGGCGGCCGTCAGTGCGACAGCAGCACGCTGCGGGCGGATTGGGTGACCAGATATTCGGTGACGCCGCCGAGGATCAGCTCGCGAAAGCGCGAATGACCATAGGCGCCCGCCACGATCAGGCCGGCCCCAAGGTCGCCGGCGACCTGCTCCAACTGCGCGGCAGCGGTTGCGTTCCGCACGGCCTCCGAGACGCGTGCGCTCGCGGTGACGCCGTGACGGGCGAGCCAGGCGGCAACGTCGGTGACGCCGGCCATCACCGCCGAACGGTCGTCGTCGCGCTCCGGGATTTCCACGATGGTGACGTCCCTCGCCTTGCGCAGCAGCGGCAGCGCGTCGGCCACCGCGCGCCGCGCCTCCGGCGTGTCCTTCCACGCCACCAGCACGCTGCGCAGGTCGAGCCAGTTGACCTTGTCGGGAACGACGAGAAGCGGGCGGCCGGCCTGCATCACCAGGTCCTTGGGGCTCGCGAGCGCGAACGCATCGGAGAAGGCCGGGCTCTGGCCGCCGCTGACGATGATGTCGGCACATCGTGCCTGCGCCAGCACGAAACGGGTCGGAAAATCCATGGCGCCGCGCCACTCCACGCGGCCGCCGCGCGCCTTGGTGGCGGCGCGGAATTGCGCCTCCAGATCGGCAAGGCGCTTCCTGATGGAGGCTTCCTCCTGATCGATCAGGCTCTGGGCTTCAGCGCCGTCGGTGAAATAGAGCGGCGGCGCGAACTGCCCTGCGGCAACCCCGATAATGGCCGCCTCGAATCGCTCGGCGAGTTCGCCCGCGACCTGAAGGCGCGCCTCGTTGGACTGGTCGAGCGCCAGGCTGACCATCACGGTCGCGTAAGTCATTGGGATTCTCCGCTCAGCTATGAACTGGCGCGAAATCTAGCCTCGCCGTGACGGGGCAGGATGAGGTAGATCAAATCGCCGGGCGCGACCTTGCGGGAAATCCGCCAATGGAATCAGACATCCGAACTTGCCTCGGGCCGGTCCATGGGCGAAATTGCGGTCATGTTCGCGGCACCACGCCCGCCGCGCGAAGATGGGAGTCATCGATTGTCGCCGACCCGCGTAACGCATCCGCCAGACGACAGTCGCGGCGAGCATTTCCGGGTCCGGATCGAGGGATTCGGCGTCGGCACCTGGGATCTCGACCTCGCGACGCGCGAACTGGAGTGGTCGGAAACCGCGAGGATGCTGCTCGGTATCGAGCGGGGCCAGCCGGCAAGTTACGACCTCTTCCTGTCGCGCCTCGAGCCCGGTGACCGCGCGCGCGTCGAGAACGCGATCAAGCAGGTCTCCGAGCATGGCGGCGGTTTCGACGTCTCCTTCAGGATTTCCGCCAATTCCGGCCGCGGCAAATGGATCAGGGCGCGCGCCGGATTGATTCGAGACGAATCCGGCGTCGCGCGCCATCTCAGCGGCATCTTCCTCGATATCGACGAGGAGAAGCAGGTCGAGGAAGCCCTGCGCACGCGTGAGACCCACCTCCGCTCGATCCTTCACACCATTCCCGACGCCATGATCGTCATCGACGGCCGCGGCATCATGCAACTGTTCAGCACCGCCGCCGAGCGCCTGTTCGGCTGGTCCGAGCAGGAGGCGATCGGCCAGAACGTCAGCATCCTGATGCCGGAGCCCGACCGCACCCGCCACGACAGCTACATCGCGCGCTATCGCAGCACGAACGATCCGCACATCATCGGCATCGGCCGCATCGTGACCGGCAAGCGCCGCGACGGCACGACCTTTCCGATGCACCTGTCGATCGGCGAGATGCAGTCCGGCGGCGAGCCCTATTT
Source organism: Bradyrhizobium sp. S3.7.6 (assembly GCF_054061875.1). Lineage (NCBI taxonomy): Bacteria > Pseudomonadati > Pseudomonadota > Alphaproteobacteria > Hyphomicrobiales > Nitrobacteraceae > Bradyrhizobium > Bradyrhizobium sp. S3.7.6. The sequence goes on from NZ_JBSSEQ010000001.1 coordinate 7,548,471, forward strand.
CACCGGCTTCGTCCGCGACCTCACCGAGCACCAGCAGACCCAGGCGCGGCTCCAGGAATTGCAGTCCGAGCTCGTCCACGTTTCGCGGCTGACCGCGATGGGCGAGATGGCCTCGGCGCTTGCCCACGAGATCAACCAGCCGCTGGCGGCGATCAGCAATTACATGAAGGGATCGCGGCGGCTGCTGGCCGGCAGCACCGATCCCAACACGCCGAAGATCGAAAGTGCGATGGATCGCGCCGCGGAGCAGGCCTTGCGCGCCGGCCAGATCATCCGCCGCCTGCGCGACTTCGTCTCCCGCGGCGAGTCCGAGAAGCGGGTCGAGAGCCTGTCCAAGCTGATCGAGGAGGCCGGCGCGCTCGGGCTTGCCGGCGCGCGCGAGCAGAACGTGCAGCTCCGCTTCAGCCTCGATCCCGACGCCGATCTCGTGCTCGCCGACCGCGTGCAGATCCAGCAGGTGCTGGTCAATCTGTTCCGCAACGCGCTGGAAGCGATGGCGCAGTCGCCGCAGCGCGAGCTCGTCGTCGCCAACACCCGCGTCGGTGACGACATGATCGAGGTCGAGGTGTCCGACACCGGCTCCGGCTTCCAGGGCGACGTCATTCCCAACCTGTTCCAGACCTTCTTCACCACCAAGGAAACCGGCATGGGCGTGGGACTGTCCATCAGCCGCTCGATCATCGAGGCTCACGGCGGACGCATGTGGGCCGAGAGCAACCCATCAGGCGGCGCGACATTCCGCTTCACTCTCCCGGCAGCCGATGAGAATTGATCCATGACGACCAAGGGACATGTCTACATCATCGATGACGACGAGGCTATGCGGGACTCGCTGAACTTCCTGCTGGATTCCTCCGGCTTCGGCGTCACCCTGTTTGACGATGCGCAAGCCTTCCTCGATGTCCTGCCCGGCCTTGCCTTCGGCTGCGTCGTCTCCGACGTGCGCATGCCTGGAATCGACGGGATCGAGCTGTTGAAGCGGATGAAGGCGCAGCAAAGCCCGTTCCCGATCCTGATCATGACCGGTCATGGCGACGTGCCGCTCGCGGTCGAGGCGATGAAGTTGGGGGCGGTCGACTTTCTCGAGAAGCCGTTCGAGGACGACCGCCTCATCACCATGATCGAGACGGCGATCCGCCAGGCCGAGCCGGCGGCGAAGAACGAGGCGATCTCGCAGGACATCGCCGCCCGCGTCGCCTCCCTCAGCCCGCGCGAGCGCCAGGTCATGGAAGGGCTGATCGCGGGCCTCTCCAACAAGCTGATCGCCCGTGAATACGACATCAGCCCCCGCACCATCGAGGTCTACCGGGCCAACGTCATGACCAAGATGCAGGCGAACAGCCTCTCGGAGCTGGTCCGGCTGGCGATGCGCGCCGGGATGCTGAAGGATTGAGGCAGGTCAAAATCATTCTCCCGGGCCGTGCTAGCCAAAGGGGATGATCGAGATCGGCTCGCACCAACAGCGGCTTCCAGTGACGTCATCCGCAAAGCCCACCGTCTACGTGGTCGACGACGATGCCGCCGTGCTGGGATCCCTGCAATTCCTGCTGGAAACCGACGGCTTTGCCGTGCGGACCTTCAGGAATGCCACGGCGCTGCTGAATGCCAGCGGCGCGCCCGGCGCGGACTGCTACGTGATCGATTACAAGATGCCCGACATCAACGGCATCGAGCTGGCCGGCCGGTTGCGCCAGTCCGACGAGGGCACGCCCGTGATCCTGATCACCGGCTATCCCGATGGGAATATCTCGGCCCGGGCGGCCGCAGCAGGCGTCAAGGACGTGATTTTGAAGCCGCTTCTCGACGAAACCCTGGTCAAGTCCATCCGCCACGCCATCCAGGGCGGCCGCGGCAACTGACCTACGGGGTTCTACGTAGGTAACCTCCCTTAAGATATCTCGCGAAATTTTCGAAGCGCCCGAACCCGCGTACCAAAGCGTCATCACAACGGAGATGGCGCAGATGCTGACCGAGACGCTCAACACCCAGGCGATCAACACGCAAATTCGTGGCAAGATTGCTCCTGCCCATCCCGTCTCCGACCAGTTCGGCGCGATCGCCGGCCATGTCGGCCTCGTCGCCACGGAGTTCTCCTACCGCAAGGACGAGGAGATCTACGGCGAGGACGAGCCGGCCGAATATGTCTACCAGGTCATCACCGGCGCGGTGCGCAGCTACAAGCTGCTCTCCGACGGCCGCCGCCAGATCGGCTCCTTCCATCTTCCCGGTGACGTGTTCGGCCTTGAATCCGGTCCGAGCCACCGCCTCGCCGCTGAAGCCATCATCGACACGACCGTGCGCCTGGTGAAGCGCGCGAGCCTGGAGAAGGCCGCCAGCACCGATGTGCAGGTCGCGCGCAAGCTCTGGGCCATGACCGCCGGCGAACTACGTCACGCCGAGGACCACATGCTGCTGCTCGGACGCAAGACCGCGATGGAGCGCGTTGCAACCTTCCTGCTCGAGATGGACCGCCGCCTTGCGGTAGCCGGCATGATGGCACTGCCGATGTGCCGCCGCGACATCGGCGACTATCTCGGCCTCACGCTGGAGACCGTGTCGCGCGCGCTGTCGCAGCTTCATGCCCAGGGTATTTTGGGATTTTCCGGCGCCCGCCAGATCGTGCTGCGCAACCGTCAGCGCCTGCACAATCTCGACGCCTGATTTCTGTCTTCCTCCCCACCCGCTTTGGCCGGCTGAATTCGTTCAGCCGGCCAATTTTTTCGGCGCGATCATGCCGGTGCGCCGGGTTTCCGGCATCACAAAGAGGATCAGCAAAAGCCCGGTCGCGGCGACGCCGGACAGCCCGATGAAGGCGGTGGCATTGCCGAACTTGTCGCTGACATAGCCGCCAAGCGCCGTGCTCAAGGACGCCCCGATGCCGGTCGCGGTCCCGACAATGCCTTGCGCCAGATTGAAATGGCCGCTGCCGAAGGCGACGTCGGCCACGATCAGCGGGATCATCACCGCGAACACCGCCGCCGTGATGCCGTCGAACACCTGCACCGCGACCAGCAGATAGGGATCGCGCACGGTCGCAAACAGAAGGCCCCGGATCGTCAGCGCAGCGAATCCGATCAGCAGCAGCGGGCGCCGGCCCCAGAGCTGCGCCTTGCGCCCGACCGTCGGCGACAGCAGCGCCACAATCGCCTGCGGCACGACGATGCAGAAGGCGACGAGCACGGTTGCCCACTGGCTCGACCGCGCCGTCACCGCGCTCGCCATCAGCGGCATCATCGCGGCGTTCGCCAATTGCAGCAGCAGCACGCTCAGCGCGAAGACGATGAGCGGGCGTTGCCGGATCAGGTGCCAGAGATTGGTGTCGCCTGGAACCGGCGCCTCGCGCGGCATCTCGCCGTGACAGCGCGCGATGTCCACTTCCTCCTCGCGGATGCGCGACAGCGCGATCAGGGTCGGAATCGCGAGCAGGAAGGTGACGAGGAACACCGAGCGGCTCGACAGGAGATAGCCGGCCGTGCCCATCACGGCGGCGGCGACGCCGTTGCCGAGGGACGCAAAGCGCGCATTGCGGCCGAGCCGCTCGCCGATCGCAAGCGGACCGACCAGGCCGAGGCTGATCGCCGCGATCGCCGGCCCCAGCACGCAGCTCGCCGCCGCATGCAGCGTGGCCGCAGCAACCACCACGGGGAAGATCGGCATCGCCGCATAGGCGAGCGCGCAGAAGCCGATGGTCGCTATCGCAAGCGCTGCGACCAGCCGCTCGGACTTCGCGGCATCGATGATCGCGCCACCGGGCATCTGTCCGATCAGCGCGACGATGCCACCGATCGACAGCACGAGGCCGATCTCGACCTGGGTCCATTTCTGCGTCGTGAGGTAGACCGCGATGAAGGGGCCGAACCCGGTCTGCACGTCGGCGAGGAAGAAGATGAACCAGTCGAGGCCGCGCAGGCTCTGGCGCGACGGCGCCGGAAGGCCCGCAGGCGGCGGCGCGGCAACGTTGTACCGTTCAACGCGGCTATCGCGATCTGCGTGGTTCGGCGTCCTCGACAACAGCACCGGCGGCCATCCCTCCCCGCGCCTCACTGAATCGCTTGCAGCGGCTGCAGGCTGCCGGACGCGCCGAGCACCACCATCGGCGTGTCTTCCTTGTATTCCGGCGCGGCTGCGACCTGCGCCTTGGTCAATTCCAGTGTGATGCTGTCCTTCTTGTTGGCAATCTTGCCGAACCGCATCGCGTTCCAGTCCACCACGATCTTGCGGCTACCGACGCCGAGGAAACCGCCGAAATCAATCACGGCGGCGCGCACGCGGCCGGCGCGGTCGACGATGATGTCGACGATGCGGCCCATGTCCTCGTCGGCTGCGCTGCGCACGTCACGGCCGAGCACGCCATGGGCGTCGCTCGCACCGATGATGGTCACGGACGGCGGCGGCGCGGCGTCCTTCGGCGTGACCGGCACGGTGGAGGTCGACGGCTGCACCGCGGCCGGCGCGTTCGCTTCGCTGGGGGGCGTCGTTGGGCCCGCGGGCGGTTCCTCCGCGGCACGCGATGCGGCGACCGTCAATCCCGCGACGATCGCTGCGCTCAGAACCAACCATCCGGCGGTACGCATAAAACCCTCCTCGCAGGCGCCGCTAGCGTGCCAGCACGATCGAGACCTGGATCTGGCCGCGCGTGCGCAAGACCTCCAGCGCGACGTCGTCGCCGTGACGACTGACGCGCAGATCCACGCTGGAATTGCCCAATCGCAGATCGCGCAGGATCACCTCGTTCAGGAACGCCGGCAGATGCGGATTGCGCAGGCGAATCTCGCCGCGCGCGACGTCGAACTCGATGCCGAGCGCTGCCTCCAGCAGCGTGAATGGCGTCGCGCTGGCCCAGGCCTGCGGCGCGCAGGCGACCGGATAGAGCGTCGGGCCGCGCCGCTTCTCGCGCCGGAAGCCGCAGAACAATTCGGGCAGCCGCCGCAGGTCCATGTATGTCGCCGCGTCGAACAAGCCCTTGAAGACATGCGCCACCGAATGCTTGAGGCCGTAGCGCGCGAGCCCGAGCGCGATCAGCGCATTGTCGTGCGGCCAGATCGAGCCGTCATGATAGGACATCGGATTGTAGCGCACCTCGCCTTGCGCGACCGTGCGGATGCCCCAGCCCGAGAAGAAGTGCGGCGCCATCAGATCGGCGGCGACGAGACGTGCGCGGTCCTCGCGGATCATGCCGCTGAACAGCACCTGCCCGGCGTTGGATGTCCGCACCTTGCAGGGCCGCTTCTTGCCGTCGAGCGCGAGCGCATAGGTACCGAGCTCCTCGCACCAGAATGCCTTCTCGAACCGCTCGGCCAGCGCCTTGGCCTCGGTCTCGAGCTTTTTGGCGAGGTCCGGCTTGCCGAGCCGCAACGCGCAACGTGCGGCGAGCTGCTTGGCGGCAAAGACGTAACCCTGCACCTCGGCAAGGGCGAGATTGCCTTCCGCAAGCTGGCCATCGGCATGGAAGATCGCGTCATACGAGTCCTTCCAGCCCTGGTTGGCGAGGCCCTTTTCGGTGGCGCGCTGGTATTCGACGAAGCCGTCCCTGTCGGGGTCGCCCGGGCCGTCGATCCAGGCCAGCCCCGCCTCGATCGCCGGCCACAGCTCGGTCAGGGTCTTTTCGTCGCCGGTGCGCTCGAAATAGCTTCCGGCGAGCAGCACGAACAAGGCGGTCGAATCCACGCTGCCGTAATATTGCGCGAACGGCACCTCGCGGAGCGCAGCCATCTCGCCGCCACGCATCTCGTGCAGGATTTTTCCGGGCGCCGCATCGTTCAGCGGATCGACCGTCTCTGCCTGAAAATGCGCGAGCCGCCGCAGCACGCCCTTCGCGACCCGCGGATCGATCCACAGCATCTGGAGCGCGGTGATCAGGCCGTCGCGGCCGAACGTCGTCGAGTACCAGGGAATGCCGGCATAGGGATAACGCCCCTGCGGCGTCTCCGTCATGAGCATGTTGAGGTCGGCCATGGCCTGGCACAGCACCTCGTTGAAGATGTTGTTCGACGTCTCGATGCTGGCCATGCCCTTCGTTGACTGGCGCATCTCGCGGCGATGGGCGAGCAGGCCCCTGAAGAAGCGCGCGGGCTTCTCCGCGATCGGCCGGTTGCAGGACACCGCCACGAAAAGGGATTTCGACTGGTGCGGGTCCAGGTCGAGCTGCCAGGTCGCGGCATTCACCGACAGCCGCGTCGGACGCGGGTCGAAATGCAGGCCGGTGGTACGCACGGCATCGTCAAGCCCGCGATAGTGGAACAGCACGTCGGTCGGCCCGAGCAACTTGCTGGTGCCGGTCCCGCGGTGCGGGCGCCGCTCGCCGCGCACCTCGAACAGATCGGCAAAGTCGCTGTCGAACAGCAGCGTCAGCTCCGGGCTGGCGCGACGGTCGCCATGGTTCTGCACGCCGATGCGCTGATAGGCCGTGCCGCGCCACAGGAAGATCGTGCGCACGATGTGCAGCAGGTCCTTCTGCAGCACGATGCGGCCCTGGCGATAGATATCGGGATTGGTGAGATCGACGGTCAGGGCCGAATTGTCATCGCGAAGATTCGAGCCGAGCAGCAGCGGCTGGAGATCGTCGAGCACGAGCTCCAGCCGCGCCAGATAGCGCGTGTCGCAGTTGAACAGGCCGTCCGGCCCGCCCGCGGAGGCGCCGATGTCACCATGGCTGTCCAGCACGATGAAGGTGTCGTCGTGCTTGAGCGACCGACGGGGCCGCGCGGCGGGCCCCGTCATCGGAATGTAGAACGCCTGCTCCGCGACGGCCTCCTCCGTCTGCGTTACCGAGATGATCTGGGTTACGGCTTCGGCTGCCATGAGCTGCTCCCCTGCGGCCAGTTTTTCGAACGCGACCAACGCAAACGCAACTGTTGGACTTACGCGGCGAACTTCGCCAGCCGGCTCATCTCCTGCGTCACCAGCTCACGGTAGGGGCCGTGGCCCTGCATCAGGCGGTCGGGCGCGCCGTCCTCGATGATCTTGCCATTCTTCAGCACCAGGACGCGATCGAAATTGCGCAGCGTCGCCAGCCGGTGCGCGATCGCGATCACGGTACGGCCGCGCATCAGGCGCGACAGCGCCTCGCGGATCGCCTCCTCGGATTCGCTGTCGAGCGCGGCGGTCGCTTCGTCCAGCAGCAGGATCGGCGCGTCCTTCAGGAAGGCACGCGCGATCGCGATGCGCTGGCGCTGGCCGCCGGACATCTTGACACCGCGGTCGCCGACCATGGTGTCGAGACCTTCCGGCAGGCTGTCGATGAAATCGCAGCGCGCCGCGATCGCCGCGCGCAGCACCTCGTCGTCGGTCGCGTTCGGACGGCCGTAGCGGATGTTCTCGCGGATGGAGCGGTGGAACAGCGAGATATCCTGCGGCACGACCGAGATGGCCTCACGCAGGCTCAGCTGGGTCACCTTGGAAATATCCTGGCCATCGACGGTCACGCTGCCTTCATCGACATCGTAGAACCGCTGCAGCAACGTGAACAGGGTCGATTTCCCTCCGCCCGACTGGCCGACCAGGCCGACGCGCTGGCCGGGCTGAAGCCGCAGGCTGAACCGTTCAAAGATTTTTTCGCCGCCGGGATAGCCGAAGGTGACGTTGTTGTACGCGATCGCGGCGCCGCTCTTCATCAGCGGCTCGGCCTCGGGATGATCGCGCAATTCATGCGGCACGAGCAAGGTCGCGATCGCCTCGGTCAGGCGCGCGACGTGCTGGGTGACATCGACCAGCGCCACCGCGAGGTCGCGCGTCGCGTTGAGAATGGAGAGGCCGAGCGTACAGACCAGCACGACATCGCCGGTGGTCGCCTCGCCCTGCTGCCAGAGCGTGATCGCCCAGGCCATCAGCGCAACCGTCAGGACGACCGTCACGCCGGCATGCGTGAGCCGCAGCTTTTCCAGATAACGCAGGCTACGGCCGCGCGCGGTCAGTTCCCGGTTCACCGTCGCGTCGAACCGCTCGTGCTCATGGCCGATGCCGCAGAAGGCGCGGACCAGCGGCATGTTGCTGATGACGTCGATCATCTCGCCGTCGACGACGGCGGCCTTGTCGGCAAAGTCGTCATGCAACGGCTTGCCGGCTGCGGCCAAATGGAACATCGCTATCACCATACCGCCCGCGACCACGATCAGGCCGAGTGCCATATAGGGACTGACGGTTCCAATCAGCCCGATGGCCGCAATTGTGGCGATGCACGGCGGCAACACATTCCAGACGAACATGTTCTCGACCGTGAACACCGCGTTTGAGGTCGCGGTGATACGGCTCGTCAGCATGCCCGGCATGCGATCCGAGAAATAGCTCGGCGCGTGTCCGGTTAGATGACGAAATATGTCACGGCGTAAATCGCCCGTGACACGAACGAAGGTGAAGCTCGCGGTCCAGCTCGCGATCCGCCACAGGAAATTATCGGCAGCGATCAGCGACATGAGTAAAATGAATGCCAGCCATACGCTGCCACCGTGCGAAGTTCCCGCGGACAGGCTGTCGACCAGGGATTTGACGCCGTATTGCGTGCCCACGGAACAGGCAACGGCTGCAACGACAGCGGTCAGGATCACGAGATGCGATGCCGGCCGTCGTCGCAGATAGCGCAAGACAAAGGCAAATGGCCTGCGCGCGTAACCAGAAAGATGATCCATGTGACTGCGACCCCGTCGTATTGATTTCGATTTTTCTATTAGCCGATTGAACATCGACCGCTTCGCCTCGGTTCCCGGGCCGGGCCATCACGACATGCGGATGCGGACGATGTGAGAAGAGGAGATGGCAGCATCGCGGCCGACTGAAGTGTGTCGAAGAAGTAACGTTCGTTGAAGGAACTTCGCAATTGCGAGAACGTTCCCTCGTCTGGCATGCCGGTGCCGAGACACGGCGGGGGTTTTACTTCCATGATCACAGAGGAGATGGCGAGATGCGCATCGCGCAGGTAGCTCCGTTGACTGAGGCTGTTCCACCCAAGCTGTATGGCGGCACCGAGCGGGTGGTGCACTGGTTGACGGAGGAGTTGGTTGCCCTTGGACACGATGTCACGCTGTTCGCCAGCGGTGACTCGCAGACGTCGGCGAAGCTGGACGCACTTTGGCCGCGGGCGCTTCGCCTCGACGGTTCCGTGCGTGATCCCAACGCGCTGCATATGGTGCTCCTGGAGCGCGTGCGGCAGAAATGTGACGACGAGGAGTTCGACTTCCTCCACTTCCATCTCGACTACTATCCATGGTCCCTGTTCCACCGGCAGCCGACCCCGTTCGTGACCACGCTGCACGGCCGGCTCGACCTGCCGGAGCATCAGCCCGTGTTCAACACCTTCTCGAAAATGCCTGTCATCTCGATCTCGAACGCGCAGCGCAGGCCGGTGCCGCAGGCGAACTGGGTGACGACGATCCAACACGGCCTGCCGGAGACCTTGCTGACGCCGAAGCCGGCGAAGCAGGAATATCTCGCCGTGCTCGGCCGCATCGCGCCAGAGAAGGGCGTTGACCGCGCCATCAAGATCGCGATGCATTGCGGCATCCCGCTGAAGATCGCGGCCAAGGTCGATCGCGCCGACCAGGACTATTACGACGAACTGATCAAGCCGATGATCCAGAACAATCCGCTGGTCGACTTCATCGGCGAGATCGGTGACCACGAGAAATCCGACTTCCTGAGCGGCGCGCTCGGCCTCCTGCTGCCGATCGACTGGCCGGAGCCGTTCGGTCTCGTGATGATCGAAGCGATGGCTTGCGGCACGCCGGTCGTCGCCTTCAACCGCGGCTCGGTGCCCGAGATCATCGATGAGGGCCTCACCGGCTTCGTGGTCGAGGACATCATCAGCGCCGCCGGCGTCGTCAAGCGCCTGCCGCAACTCGATCGCGCGGCCATCCGCAAGCAGTTCGAGAAGCGCTTTACGGCGCGGCGGATGGCGCTGGATTATCTCGCGGCCTATCGCAGCCTGACGGAAGCGCAGGCGCCGCGGATCAAGCTGGTGAGCAGCGCGGAGTAAGGGCCGCTTTCACCTCACGACACACTGTCATGCCCCGGCTTGACCGGGGCATCCAGTACTCCGCGGCTTCTCGGCTCAAGCACTGCGGTCTCTGGAATACTGGATCGCCCGGTCAAGCCGGGCGATGACAGCGAGAGTGCGGAGGGCGATGCCAGCAAGAACGAGGCGAGCGGTGCCCTAACTCACCACCGCCCGCTTCGGCTCGACGATCTCGAACATGCGCGGGAATTCGTCCATCAGGCCCATCAGCTCGGCAAGCCGTATCGGGTTGCCCGCGAGCTTGATCTTGCCGGCGGCGATCGCTTCCGGAAAGCTCGTCAGTTTCGCGATGACCTCATCGAGCGTTGCGCGCGCGAGCGTGAAACTGGCGTCCGCGCCTTCCGCCTGCACGCCCTCCGTATAAGTCAGCGCGCAATTCTCCAGGTTGAGCACGAAGATCTCGCCGGTATCGGAAAAGCTCCAGTTCAGCACGATGTGCTTGCCCTCGGCCTTGGGGCCGTTGAGCCGAATGCCGAGCACGTCCCAGAGCTGCTCGGTGCGTAGCGCCGCCAGCGTCTCGCGCGGCATCGGCGGACGCGGCGGGGTCTTCGGCATGCCCTGACGCAGCTCCTGCGCGCCGAACAGATAGGCGTTGCGCCAGGTCGAGCTCTCGGCGGCATAACCGAGCTGCTCGAGCGTATCCGCGAGCAACGCACGCGCCGCTTCATTCTCCGGCTCCGCGAAGACGACATGGCCGAGCGCCTGCGCGACAAAGCGAAACTCGCCTTTGTCGAAGTCCTTGCGCGCGCGCGCGAGGATGGCCTCGGCGCCGCCCATGTACTCGACATACTTCTTGCCGGATTCCACCGGCGGCAGCGGATCGAGATTGACCGGGTTGGCATCGTACCAGCCGAGATACTTCTGGTAGATCGCCTTCACGTTATGCCGGATATGGCCGTAATAACCGCGGCCGTGCCAGGCGCCCTCCAGGCTCTTCGGCAACTGGATCGTCTCGGCGATCTCGGCTGCGGTGAGGCCGTGGTTCATCAGGCGGATGGTCTGGTCATGCGCGAACTTGTAGAGATCGCGCTGCTGCCGGATCATCGTTCCGATCCGCTCGCGGCCCCACACCGGCCAGTGATGCTGTCCGCACATCGCCTCTGCCTTGCCGTCCCAGAGCCGCAAGGCCTCGTTGAGATACTTCGACCAGGCCAGCGCATCGCGCACATCGGCGCCGCGGAACGGCAGCAGATTGTGGAAATTGTGCGTGCAGTTCTCGGCGAGGTTCAGCAGCTTGTAGCGCGGGATGAAGAAGTGCATCTCCGCCGGCGCTTCGCTGTTCGGCGCCATCTGGAATTCGAATTCGACGCCGTCGATCACCCGCCTGTCGCCGGTTGCCATGATCAGGTCTGCCGGACGCAGCAGTGCCACGGCGCCCGCCGCCATCGACTTGCCGAGCCCGTTGTCGACCTGCCCCCGCACGCCTTTGGCGAGGAACGGCCCGAACTGGTATTGTGCCCGCCGCAGCATCGCCGGCCCCGCGATGATGTTCTCGGAGACGGCATGCTCCATGAACAGGTTCGGCGCGATGATCGGCACGGCGCCGGTTGCCAGCGCGTCCTCCTCCAGCACGCCGCGCGCGCCACCCCAATGGTCGGTATGGGTGTGGGTGAAAATGACGGCGGCCACCGGCTTCTGGCCACGATGCCTGTAATAGAGATCGAGCGCGGCACGTGCGCCCTCGATCGACGTCAGCGTGTCCACCACGATGACACCGCTGTCGCCCTCGATCAGCGTCATGTTGGCGATGTCGAGCCCGCGCACCTGGTAGACCCCGGGCACCACCTCGAACAGGCCGTGATGCATGTTGAGCCGCGCCTGTCGCCACAAGCTCGGATTGACGGTCGGCGGCGCCGTCTCGCTGGAGAGGAAGCCATAGGGCTTCAGGCTCCACACCGTCCGCCCCTGCGGGTTGGCGATCTCCGCATTTTCGATCGTACCAAGGAAGCCACGCGCGGCGTCGTCGAAATCCCGCGTGTCGGAAAACGGCAGCGCATTCAGCATCGTTGCTTGCTGCGCGATGACGGAGGGTGTTGCGTCCTTCGGCTCGTTGCTGGTCATTCTTGTTTCCTCCCGGCCTGTGCGAGCATCTAACCGCATCTCGCGGGTGATTGCTATCGGAGGAGACTGCCGAAATCGAGCGAGATGCCTCTTCCCTTCTCCCCTTGTGGGAGAAGGTGGCGCGAAGCGCCGGATGAGGGGTATATCTCCGCCCGCAAGACTGTTTGTGCGGAGAGAAACCCCTCACCCGCCTCGCCGCTGCGCGGCGAGCCACCCTCTCCCACAAGGGTAGAGGGTGCACCGTTCGCGTGGCTTACGCAGCGAGCTCTTCCGCCAAGATCTGGCCCGATGCGCTCGCATCCGCCATCCGCAAATCCCGCGCCAGCACATAACCGCCGCGTTCCTGCTTGGCCCGATAGAGCGCCTTGTCGGAGCGCGACAGCAGCGCTTCCGCGGTGCGCCCGTCGTCCGGCGCGACGGCGACGCCGACGCTGACGCCGAGCTCGATCATTTGTCCGTCGATATCATAGGGCGCGCTGATCGACTGCACGATGCGCTGCGCCATCGCTTCCGCATCAGCCGCCGCACGCTGCACCAGGACGAACTCGTCGCCGCCCATCCGGACCACGAGGTCATCCTGCGCGGCGAGCGCCTTGAGCCGCCCGGCGACCTGCTTCAGCAGTGCGTCACCGACGGGATGGCCGAACCGGTCGTTCGCCTCCTTGAAGCGGTCGAGGTCGAGCGTATGAACGGCAATCATCCCGGCCGCCAGCATCTGCGGCAGGTCCGTGGCCAGCACCGAACGATTGGACACGCCGGTCATCGGGTCCAGGCGCGACAGCTGCTCGAACTGCCGCTTGAGCGTGATCTGGTTGATCGAGGCGTTGAAGCTCAGCCGCACCATCTCGAAGCTCGCGACCACATACATCAGGATGAGGAGCCCGAGCCCGACGTGACGCAGATCAGGTTGCATGAAGGTCACGATCGCGGCAGGCGCGGCGATCGCGACGAGATCGAGCAGCGCCGCGACGGGACGCAGCGCCAGCCGCGCCACCACGCCGGCGCCAAAGCCGAAGCCGATGCCGATCGCCATCACGGAACAGAGCGCGTCACCCAGCACGATGCTGCGCGCGGCAAACACGCCAAGCACCAGGGCAGTGACGACGGTGCCTGCAACATAGCGCCGCTCCCAGAGCACGGCTTCGGCTCGACCGAGCTGCGGCGGATACGCGAGGCGGCGACGGAAGGCGAAGATTTCGAACAGGCGGACAATGGCCACCACGACACCGGCGACCGACAGGCCGGCCGTCACCATGTCGCCGGTCTCGTAGGTCGTAATCGCACCGACCATCGCCTGGCAGGCGGCCGCGAGAACGGTGGGCATCGTCGTGCCGTGAAGACCCGTGATGACTTCCATATAGACGGGGTCGGAAATCGACGCCCGTCCGGATTCCATTCTGTTGAAGAACATGCCAGCCCCATCCGCTGGCATGCTTCTACCGCAGACCCGTAAAAATGGGTTCCCAGCACAGCGATGGCATTTGAGCGCGCGTGTTTACCGCGCGTTAGCCATGTCCCGCCCGCCCGCGGCGCTAATGCATCCCCAGCACCCGCGGCAGCCACAGCGTCAAATCGGGCCAATACGTCACGATGACGAGGAAGCCGAGCATGGTGATGAGCCACGGCAACACGGCGACCGCGAGCTCGGTTATTCGCATGCGCGCTATCATCGAGGCGACATAGAGATTTAACCCGACAGGCGGATGGCAGAGGCCGACCTCCATGTTGACGTCCATCACGATGCCGAAATGCACGAGGTCGATGCCGAGCTTCTTGGCCGCCGGCGCCAGGATCGGCGCCATGATCAGGATGATCGAGTTCGGCTCCATGAAATTGCCGGCGAGCAGCAGGAGGATGTTGACGACCAGCAGGAAGCCGACCCAGCCGAGGTTCTGCGCCGCGATCCAGTCGGCCAAGGTCGCCGGCAGGTTCTCGTTGGAGAGCACGAAGGAGAACAGCACCGCGTTGGTGACGATGTAGAGCAGCATCGCGCTGGTGTTGGCGGCGCGCAGCAGCACCCGCGGCACGTCCACGATCTTGATCGCCTTGTAGACAAACACCGCGATGATAAAGGAGTAGACCGCAGCCATCGCGGCCGCCTCGGTGGCGGTGAACAGGCCGCTGTAGATGCCGCCGATGATGATGACGACCAGCATCAATCCCCAGATGCTCTCGCGGAAGGTGCGGACGGTCTCGCCCCAGCTCGCCTTCGGCAGGCGTGGATAGTCGCGCTTGCGTGCGAGCCACCAGGTGACGATGCAGAGCATCGTCGTCAGCATGATGCCCGGCAGCAGGCCCGCGACGAACAGCGCGCCGATCGAGGTATTGGTGGAGACCGCATAGACGATCTTCGGTATCGACGGCAGCATCAGGATGCCGAGCGAGCCGGCAACGGTGATGATGCCGGCGCCGAAATGCATGGGATAGCCGTGGCGGACCATCTCCGGCAGCACGATCGCGCCGATCGCGGCAACGGTCGCGACGCTCGAGCCGCAGACCAGCGCGAACATCGCGCAGGCGACGATGCCGGCAAGGCCGAGACCGCCGTGCCAGTGGCCGATCAGCGAGGTCGCGAAATTGATCATGCGGCGCGCGACGCCGCCATGGGTGAGGAAATTGCCGGCGAGGATGAAGAACGGGATCGCCATGATCTCGAACCCCTCGATGCCGGTGAAGAGCTTCATCGAGACCGCTTCGATCGGCACCGTGGTCAGCGTGAACAGGAACGTCATCACGGTGAGGCCAAGCGCGATCGAGACCGGGATGCCGGTCAGCATCAGCGCGATCAGCAGCGCGAACACGGTCGCGGCACGCATCCAGTGCGGCAGCACCACCACGCCAAACTTCTCGGCGAGACACATCGCGAAGATCAGGATCGGCGCCATGATCAGGATGACGCCGAGCGGCGACACTTTTCGCGCGGCGGCCCTGGTCGCCGCGCCGGCGGGCTGCGGATGCAGCGCCGGCGAGACGTCGGCCTCCACGCCCTCGACATGGCTCTCGTCGTGATGCGGCAGATGGCCGGTCCAGTAGGAGGACCACGAGACCTGGAGGAAGCGGAAGCACATCAGGCCCGAGCCGAGCGGGATCGCCAGATAGACGAACCACATCGGCGCTTCCAGGTCATTGGACTGCTGGCCGGTCTTGAACATCTCGGCGACGAAGGAGGCGCCGAAGGCCGCGATCATGCCCGTGAACAGCGCGCCGCACAGCAGCGAGAACAGGATCACGTGCTTGCGCGAATGTTCGGGCAGGCGGTTGACGAGCAGGTCGACGCCGACATGGATGCCGGTGCGCACGCCATAGGCCGCGCCGAACTTCGCCATCCAGATGAACATGTAGATGCAGAGTTCCTGCGCCCAAGACAGGTCGAGCTCGGACAGGAAGGTGAACACCGCCATCGACAGCGTCGCGAGCCAGTTCATCCCGTGCGCAGCCGCCCATCTGGAGAGGACGATCGATTCGCCTGCGCCGTAACGGTGCACCACGGCGATGAAGATCAACCCGGTTGCAGCCGCGATGAGCGTCGCGATCAGCCATTCTTCGAGATGGTTGAGCGCCTGATTGAGCACGCGAAGCAAATCAAAGTCCCCCTATCGATGCGAAACGGCCGGAAGTGCGCACACTCCCGACCGTTCGTATTGTCCTTGCGGAAAACGCGTCAGTTCATCTTGACGTCGAGTTCCTTGGCGACGAGATCGAGCACCTCCTGCCCGACCCGACCCTTTGCCCATGTATAAGTCGGCCGCATCGATTCCTGCCACGCCTTGCGGTCGGCGTCAGTCAGATAATGCAGCTTGGTCTTGCCCGCCTTCTTGATCTCGGCCAGCGCGTCCTCGTTCTCCTGGTGCGCGATCTGGTTGGTGTACTCGGTTGCATCCACCATCGCCTTCTCGAGCTGGGTGCGGATGTCGGGCGGCAGGCCGGACCAGAATTTCGAGTTGACGATGACCGCATATTGCAGATGCGCGTGATAGGACACTGTGATGTCCTTCTGCACCTCGTAGAACTTCTGGGTCAGGTAGTTCGACGCGGTGTTCTCGCAGCCGTCGACCACGCCGGTTTGCAGCGCCTGGTAGACTTCGGAGAACGCCATGATCTGCGGGATCGAGCCCATCAGGCGGAAATACTGGTCCGCGATCTTCGATCCGGAGATGCGGAATTTCAGGCCCTTGAAATCCTCAGGCTTCATCAACGCGCGATTCGACGACACCATGTGGAAGCCGTTGTCCCAATACGCGAGCCCGGTGATGCCCTTGGCCTCGAGCTTCTGGAACAGCCACTTGCCGATCGTGCCCTTCATCGCGTTGGAATAGGTCTCGTCGTCCTTGAACAACCAGGGCAGGTCGAGCGCCTCGAATTCCTTGATGCCGAGCGGCGCGAATTTCGCGGTCGAGGGTGCCAGCATCTGCACCGAACCGAGCTGGAGCGCCTCGATCTCCTCCTTGTCCTTGTAGAGCGAGGAGTTCGGATAGACTTCGATCTTGACCTTGCCGTCGGTGTACTTCTCGGCGAGTTCCTTGAACTTCAGCGCGCCCTTGCCCTTCGGGGTGTCGTTGGCGACCACGTGGCTGAACTTGATGACAACAGGGCTCTGGGCCTGTGCCACGGCTGGGGCCACGAGAATACCTGCGGCGGCGACCGCAAGAAGCAGCTTGCGCATGAAGTAACCTCCCAACAACCTCTAAAACCGGGTTCTTTTTGTTTTGCAGCCCGGTTTGCAGCCCAGTAGTGGCAGCAATCCACCACCCGAACAACTAGACCTAAGCCCAATTTGCCACAGGCAAGCTAGCTTGACGGCTGTTGTCCGTGCAACCCGGGACCCGCTCCCAGTCCCGGGTTGCGAACGGTTATGTCGCATTGCGGCAGTGCGATCAGTCCTTGCGCTGGGCGACCATGAACAGACGCCGGAACGGAAACAGCGTCTGCCCCGCCGCATTCTTCGGATAGGCCTTCGCCACCCGCTCGCCATAGGCGGCCTCGAACGCGGCCTTCTCGTCGCCCTGCAGGATGTCGAGATAGCGCGTCAACCAGGTCCCCTTGGTCCATTCCTTCACGGGATTGTCGCCTTCGAGCACCTGCAGATATTCGGTCTCCCAGATGTCGACGTTCTGGGAAAGCGGCGCGAGTAGATCATGATAGAAGGCCGGCCCTTCGACCGGCGGCGGGGTAACGAGATGCTCGACCTTTGACCGCCACGGGCCGTTCAGCGCCGTCTCGCCGATCAGCACATGCGATAGCGCGAGGAAGTTGCGCGGCATCTGCACCGCAAGCATGCCGCCGGGCGTCACCTTCTCCATGACTGACGGAAACAGTGCCGCATGATCGGGCAGCCAGTGCAGTGCGGCATTGGAATAGATCAAATCGTATTGCCTGGCGGGGCGCCAATGGCCGAGATCCTCGTGCGACCATTCCACATCCGGCGCCGCCTTGCGGCCCGCGGCCACCATCTCGGCCGAGCCCTCGACACCGGTCACGGTCGCGTCCGGCCAGCGTTCCTTGATCAGTTTTGTCACGTTGCCGGCCCCTGCCCCGAGATCGGCGATCGCGCGCGGGGCGAAATCCGGAATCCGCATCAACAGGTCGACGGCGGGCCGAAGCCGATGGCCGGAGAATTTCAGATATTGCTGCGGATCCCAGACCATTGCTCAACGCCTTTTCTTTTTCGTGTTTCCTTCGTCGAGGCTCTTGGTTACCACTGCTCGTCCCGCTCAGGCAATTCGCGAAGCCGGCGGGACGGGCAGGAAACGAACGACAAGAAGCAAAAAGCAAACAAGAGAGCGTGTGACCATGGACCTCGGGCTCAAATCGAAAACCGCAGTCGTGACAGGCGCGAGCATCGGCATCGGCCGCGCCATCGCCAAGGGCCTGGCTGCCGAAGGCGTCCGCGTCGTCGGCGTGGCGCGGCGCACTGATCTCCTTGCCGAGCTGGTGCAGGAAGTCGGCTCCGGCCTGATCACGCCGTTCGAGCAGGACGTGATGGCCAAGGACGCCGCGGAGAACATCGCGGCCTTTGCGCTCAAAGAGCTCGGCCATGTCGACATCCTCATCAACAATGCCGGCGGCAGCCGCCCCCTTCCCGTCGATGCGCCCGACAGCAAATGGGACGAGGCGATCGCGCTGAACTTCACCAGTTACCGCCGCATCGCGCATGCGCTGCTGCCGCAGATGATCGAACGCAAATGGGGCCGCATCGTCAACATCACCGGCAAGTCCGAGCCGGAGGGCCTCAACGCCGCCTTCGCAGCAAAGGCCGCCGTGCACGCCTGGGCCAAGGGCCTGTCGCGCGAGATCGGCGAGCACGGCATCACCATCAACTGCATCCCGCCCGGCCGCATCATGAGCGAGCAGATCCGCCGCAACTATCCGCCGGATTATCGCGAGCGCTTTGCGGAGGAAGAGATCCCGGTCGGCTATTGGGGCGAGCCGGAGGACCTCGCGGCGCTCGCGGTGTTTCTGGCGTCACCGGTGGCAAGGTACATCACGGGCACGGTGATCCCGGTGGATGGGGGGCTGCGGCGGTATCAGTTCTGAGGGCTTGCCCTGGCTTCGCATACAGTGCGCCCCGCCGCTCCGCTCCTGCGGGAATAGCGCGCAACGAAACCCATCGACAACATCCAGAGAGGTCTCGATGATCGAGAGATACTCAGACCACGCGGCAAACGAGCGGACTTTTCTCGCCTGGGTCAGGACGGGCATCGCAATCATCGCGTTTGGCTTTGTCGTCGAGAAATTCAACCTCTTCGTCCGAACTATCGCTGAAGCCAACAGGACGGAGATCGGGTCCCGACTGCAATTCGATCGCTTCACGGGAGCGTTCAGTCACTATGACGGCCTCGCGCTGATCGCGATCGGGATCGCAATCATCGTGATTTCGCTCTTTCGCTTCATCAGGACTGGCCGAATGATTGACGATGCACAATCTCATTCCGCCGGCGGCATCAAGACAGAACTGGTGCTCGCCGTTGTGCTGGGCCTGATCGTTACAGCGATGACCGTCTATTTTGCGCTCTGACTTTGGACCTAGCGGTGGCGCCGGCTTCCATCGACAACGTCTGGAGATCGCTTTGCATCACCATACGGGTCTGGGCATCGAGAGCGCCGAACGGCTCGTCCATCAGGATCATATCGGGGCCGACCTCGGTGTTGACTGACGTGATGTTGCGGCCGCGATGATGGACCGCATGTCTATACATATTCCAAGCCGCCGAAACGAGCAAGCCGAGGCCAATGGTGAGAGTTTGGGCTTCGCGGGTTGAATGAAAGGCAGTGCCGGCTGCGGCATCGCCGCGGCGGTGCGTTGGGGTTGCGGCGTTCGCCGCACACTCGTCCACATCTACTGGCGTCGCCGCCGTCAATGACGCAGAGGCGGTCCCTTTAAGAAACACACTCGGAAGGTCGGCGGCCGGGCTCTCTGGTCATGCATCAGTCGACGTGACTGCATTTCCTGCCGTCGACAACGCGCGTGGATGAGAGGCAAGCCGGATGATGTGCGGCGAGGCTGCTCCGCTATAGAGACTGTCGAGAATGGCGGAACGGTTCTTCAGGACCCCGCGCTGATTGATGTAGCCCTTGTCCGTTGTCTCGCCTGCCGCGAGCGACAGCGGCTGGATCTGGATGGCAACGGCCGATATCCGCGCGTTGGTCGCTGCCGCCAGGTTATGCTCGGTCAAGACCCGATGGACGTATGCGCGAACGCCGGAATCCAATGAAAGGGTGTCACCGGAATCCGCGCCTGCTGCGCCGTTAGCATGTCGCCTTGCACGGTCCGGATTGAGCCATACCAGCGCGACGAGAGAATCGCGGCCCTCGCCTCCGATGACCAGATCCTGCAGCACGCCGCCCATCCGGTTCAGGATGGCGGCACGCAGCTCGCCGACGAGCACCCACGTGCCTGTCATCATTTTGAAATTCTCCGAGAGACGCCCGGAAAACCTCAGGCCGCGGCAGAGATCGGCGGGATCGATGAACGAGACCGCGTCGCCTACCCGATAGAAGCCCTCTTCGTCGAATGCTGCCGCGGACAATTCGGGTAATCCGAGATAACCGGGCATGACGTTCGGGCCACGGACCCGCGCCTCGTAACCGTCCATCGCCGGAACCAGCTTGAGTTCGATGCCGGGTGCGGGCAAGCCGATCTCTCCCGGCGCTTCGCACGGTCGATAAGACACGCAGATGGTCGGCCCGGCTTCCGTGGCACCGTATCCGGCCAAAATCGGAACTCGCTCGCCGCGGACTTCGATTGCATATTCCTGAAGCGTTGCCATTACGGACGCCGGGATCGCCGCGCCCCCGAAAATCATTCTGTCGATGCGATGGAAGAACTTCCGCCTCAGGTCTGGATCCTCGCCGAGCGCGGCGCATAACAACGCGTAACCGGTTGGGACATTGAATGAGGCCGTCGGAGAAACGTCGTGCAGATTGGCGATTGTTCGATGAAACGCTTCGGGCGTCGGTCGGCCATCGTCGATATAGAGAGAGCCGCCGTTCTTCAGAATCCCATTCAGTATGACGTTGCAGCCCATGGTATGATGCCAGGGCAGCCATTCGATCTGAACCAGGGGCTGCGAGACCGGCGTGACCTGAGCGGCCATCTGCAGCACGCTCGACATCATGCGATGGGTATTGATCACTCCCTTGGGAGAGCCGGTCGATCCCGACGTGAACAGGATTCTGCCGACGGTCTCCGGTCCGAGTGCTGCGAACGCCGCCTCAAACGCGTGACCCGGTTTCGCGGCGGATAGCTCCGACAGCGGCGTGGTATCCGCCGCCTCTTCCGCCGTTATCCATTCGGCCTGCGCAAAGCCGGGGATGGCACGGGCTTGCACGAAGGGATCCGCCTTCTGGGCAAACACAAACTTCGGCGTGAGGACCTTCGCGATGTCTTCGATGCGGCTGAGGCCACCTGGCAGAAGACTGTAGCTTGGCGAGATCGGCGCAACCTGCAGACCGATCGACATCGCGGCGAACTGGATCACCGCATTCTCGATCGAATTGCCGGACAGGATGGCCAGCGTATCGCCCGCTGCGCCACCCCGATCAATCAGCGCCTGCCCGACCGAGCGCACTCGAGACCAGAATTCGCCATAGCTGATCGACTGCCATGCATTGTCGCGGGTTCGTTGCGCGAGAAAGACGCGGTCCGGCGTTTCCTGAGCCCAGTGGGGAAGGTATGCGCAAATCGTCCCGCTCACTCCAGCGAGCATAATCCGCGATCGCAATATCAGGGTGCCGTCATCCCTTCTCGTGACCTCGATGTCGGTCGGTGGTGAAGGCATAGAACAATATGGCGTGGAAGCAGGATGGTCGAGAGCAGGCTGCACAGGCGTTCTCCTTTCGATATCCGCGAAGGCCCGGCTGAGGCGGCGGCGATCGACGCAAACGATCTGTAGTCCTCACGCGCAATGAGGCTCCTGCAGAACGTCGGGAGGGCAATATCTCGATGCTACGTTGCGTGAGAATTTCATCTTCGCGAGGATCGCGTTGCATTTGCAATGTCGCTAATCCGGCGCCACGGACACCAGTGAGGGTTCCAATGGGGGATTCACGGGTGCCGAGAGTTCGCGCAAGACGTCCGCCCGTGAGTTCACGCGCGATGCCAGGAAGCAGCCCCGCTGCTAAACGCGCTCGTCGGCTATGGACCAGTTGCCAGAGGCTGCGACCTATTCATGCAGCAGCGATTGCCAGTCTGAAGGCACCGCGCCGTCCGGCCCGGGCACCGGCTGGTCCAACGGATGCGCGTGCGGGCCTTGCAGCTTCGGGCCCGCGAAGGGCTGTCCCGTGCGATAGTCGTAAAACCACCGTTCGCCCGGCTCGAAGCTCGTGATGATCGGGTGACCCGTCGCCGCGTTATGCTTCGTTGCATGCTGATTGGGTGACGTATCACAGCAGCCGATGTAACCGCATTCGACACATCTGCGAAGATGAAACCACCATCCGCCAGCAGCCGAGCATTCCACGCAACCCGTTCCGCTTGGCTTGGCCGCGAGGTTGATGCCATCCCTGTCAGACTTCATCGATCCACTCACTGAAAGTGATTGCGGTCATCGCAAATCTTCGCCGCCATCGCATTTTGCCAGTGTTTCGCCCGACGGGTCAACCTCGCGACATCAGGGAGCATCTCGCGGGAGAATTGGAGAGGCGTTCACACAAAGTTGCGGCGGCGATGCACAGGCGTGACGCGAGGCATCGTTCGGCGACGAAAAATCGGCGTATTCCAATCCCCAACAATCATTGCCCCGCTGCGGCCGCACCACAGACAGCGGAGGGACGAAACGTTCTGCCGATAGAAGCACCACAGGCCTTGGCTTTGCCAGTTCGTCACGGGAGACGTGCAACATGAACAAATGGGATCAAAAATCTCGAGGGCATCACGCCTGCCCCACCTGCTACGGCCCGCCCTCGTCGCGCCGCGGCTTTCTCGCTGGCGTCGGTGCAGTTGGCCTTGCCTCGGCCATCCCCGCCGTTGCGGTACACGGACAGGCCAAGCCGGCGCTGATCGATACTCACCTTCATTTCTATCCGCCTGAGTATCAAAAGCTCTGGCTTGGCTACGAAGACGCACGCAAGCAGCCGCACTTTCCCGGCCAGGTGGCCTGGACCCGCGAGAAGCTCGTCGAGGACATGGACCGCAATGGCATACGCACAGGCATCCTGTCGGTCGCCTCCACGCCCGGCGTGTGGTTCGACCTCGGGCCGGCGGAAGCCGGCCGGCTTGCGCGCGCCTGCAACGAGTACGCGGCCGACATGATGCGCGACCATCCGGGCCGTTTCGGCCTGTTCGCGACCTTGTCGATGCAGGACGTCGATGCCACGCTCAGGGAGATCGAATATGCGTTCGACACGCTGAAGGCGGACGGGATCGGGCTGCAAAGCAGCTACGGCGACAAATGGCTCGGCAATGCCGCCTACAGGCCGGTGTTCGAGGAGCTGAACCGTCGCAAGGCGGTCGTGTATGTGCATCCGCTGGTCGCGAGTTGCTGTAGCGCGCTCAGCGTCGGCACGTTTCCGGCGGTGATCGAAGTCCCGCACGACACCACACGGACCGTGACGAGCCTTCTGCTCAGCGGCGCATTTGCCCGCCATCGCGACATCAAATGGCTGTTCTCGCACGCCGGCGGCACGATTCCGATGATGGCCGGGCGCATCAATTCGTTCTATGGGGCGCGGCCCGACCTGAAGGAGTTTGCGCCGGACGGAATCGAAGGCGAACTACGCCGGCTTCACTACGACACCGCGAATGCGACTTTCGCGCCCTCCATGGCCGCGCTGCTCAAGCTCGTGCCCGCCTCGCAGATCACCTATGGCAGCGACTATCCGTATTTCGGCCTTGGCCAGTTCGCGCAGTTGCAGAAGCTTGGCCTCTCGACAGACGATCTCGACGCGATCGGCCATCAGAACGCGGCACGTCTCGTTCCCCGGCTGCACACTTAGAGCATAATCCGGAAAAGCGTGGCGCGGGTTTCGCCCGGGCCCTGCTCCCGATTGCTGCCACGATGACATCGTGCCCGTGGATGGAGGGTTGCGGAGGTATCAGTTCTCGGGGGCGGGCGGCGGAGCCCGATCGGCCCGCGAAATCATGCTTCATTGCGCGATCGTTCTTGCCGGGTCGGCCGATGACTGCGGCGCCGGAGGCATGGCGCCATAGACGCTGATACGGCCTGCTTCGCAGTGAAGGAACGTTGTGGCGACCGCGTCGGAATACAATCGCGCCGAGGTCGGGCTCAGCCGATCGGCCGACAACAGCGCACCCGTCGCGACCAAGGCGGACGACAATGCGTTGAACAGGCCCTGAGAGGCAATCGGATCGAACGCCATCGCCGCATCGCCCACTGCAATCCAACCTTCGCCCGCGGCCTCCGAGAGGAGGCAAGCAGACGCGTCCACGCTGAGCAGCGCATCTCCCGCCGATGTGCCGGATCTGCGAATGCGCCAAGTCTGCACACGCCCTTGCGGTCCATGGATGCGATAAGACCAGGTCGGTCCATCGCTGCTGTATTCGAGCCACGATGCGGAACCGGCCGGCGCGCCATCAGCCGCATCCTCGACCAGTTCGGCGACCATGCGATCCCGGGCGGCCACGCGCGCGCCCCGGCGCCGCGCAATCGCGGCGGCGCGACCCGTTGCATCGACGACGACCTCCGCAAGGACGACCTTCGCCCCAGCGCTATCACTCGCACGACAGATAACGCCGCGGTCCGGCGTGACGCCGATTGCGCGCAGCCCATAAAATGTAACCCCGACGGCGACAGCCTCGTCGCGAAGGCGCTCGTCGAAACGGGCGCGATCGACCACATACCCGACGCGGCAGGGATGACGCAGAAAGTCCTCGTAGTCCGACGCGCCCGAACGGTGTGTTCGCCGAATCCCGAGACAGGCTCGGGCGATCTCCGGATCGTCGAGCAGATGTTCAAGTCCCACCGCCGCGACAGTGACGAGCGAGGCCGGAGCAAGGAGCTCAAGCCGCGTCGTCGGCTTGACGCCGGAATCTGCGAGAATGACCGTGCGGCCCCTAAGGGCCAGCAGGCGTGCGGCGGTCAAGCCGGCAGGCCCCGCGCCGACCACGAGACAGTCGGTGCGCAGCACGTCCAAGGTCAGATCTCGCCCGGGCGATAGGTCCGCTTCGGCGGGGGAGCCGTCTTGCGTGCACCGCGCCGCTGCGCCAGGCCTGCCGTCGTCTGCGGCAAGAAAAGGCTCTCCATGTCTTCGACCGCGTGGTACTTCGGATCGGCCGTGACATCGATCGGCCCGTTGTTGTCGCGGCGTCCCTGCTCGACCCGCAGATCCTGCACCGGCAGAGATGCAGGCGCGTTCTTCACCGGCAACACCATGCCGAGCTCGGACCATTCCGCAATCATGTTCGACAGGCGGTCATAGTAATCGTTGCCGCGGATGTCGCGCAACCAGTCGACCCGGTTCATCAGGTGCTTGAAGGTCTGCTGTTGCGTCGCCTGG
Source organism: Bradyrhizobium sp. S3.7.6 (assembly GCF_054061875.1). Taxonomy (NCBI): domain Bacteria; kingdom Pseudomonadati; phylum Pseudomonadota; class Alphaproteobacteria; order Hyphomicrobiales; family Nitrobacteraceae; genus Bradyrhizobium; species Bradyrhizobium sp. S3.7.6. Next base: position 7,573,492 of record NZ_JBSSEQ010000001.1, read on the forward strand.
CCGAGAGGCGCGATGGCGGCCGCACGCAGATAGTTTCCGTCTGCCAGAACCTGATCCGGGGCACGCGGTCCCCAGAACGTCGGCATCGACAGGAACGTCGACGGGAAGTAGTCGGCCGCCGAATTGCACGAGGTATGATCGGTCTGCCAGGGCACGCCGAGGAAACGGGTGAGGCAGCCTGCGGCAACACCGTCGTGTGGGCCGTTCGCGCCGGTGCAGACCGCCGGCGTGAGAGTCCCCCCGAAGTCCTGCCGCGCTGGTTGCTCACCGGCCAGGACCTTCAGCCGATACGCCGATGTCCACATCAGCGGAATCCGCATCACCCATGTCATCTCCATCGCGGGATGGAACGGGCCGCCGAGACAATCGTGCAAGGATGCGCGCTCGAGATGCTTGACCTGGACCTCGGGAGGCAGGGCATCGAAGTCCTGCGCCTGCGGCGGCTGGTGCGACGGCCCGTCGGCGTCGAATGTTCCAGCAGCCCAGCGCTTGAGGTGCGCGTACTGGGTCTTCGTCACGGCAAGCAGCGAATTCGAAGGCTTCGGCGGACCTTCGAAGAATTGGTCGACCGCATCGCCGAACACCTGCGCTATCTGATCTTCGATCAGTGCGCCGCTCGCGCCTGGATCGCGAAACAACGCCAGCACGGCCGCGCGCCACGCCGCATTCGCAGCAGACGCGTCGTTGAGCTTGGCGAGGACTTGCGCATTCTGCGCGTCGAGCGGCGAGCCAAAACCATGAACGACGAAGAGCCCGTGGTTGACCCATTGCAGTCCGGTCAGGCGCTGAAAGATTGGTTGCACGTCGTTGACGAACGAGGTCTTGACCGGTCGTGGAATCCAGCCCTTGTCGTAGAACACCTCCCGCACCACGTCGTCCATCGTTACGAGACAGAACAGCCCCGGCGCGTAATTCGGCGGCGTAACGCAGACATAGCCGGGCTCCGCATCGATCGGTGCATGCCCCGCAAATGTCACTTGCGCCCGCACCGGCCCGTCGCTGACGTCATCGTGCCAACCTGGATTGTTGGCGAAAGTCAGGGGCCGGGTCCCTTTGCGGAACGGCCGCGAAACTCCATTGCCGCCGAGGAAGATCAGCCGCCCCTCCTCGTCGGTACGAAGCTCGCCGAGATAGACCGGCGAAGCCCAGAACGCGCCATCGTCCAGCCTGATCGGGCCAGCCCCCTGCCCCACGATGCTTCGCGGGGTTGGCGTGATGTCGAGCTTCCACCTGGCGTCCGGCAAAACCAGCTCGCGATTTCGCTGCAACGCGCTCTGGCTCAGCGGGCCGAGGTCCATTGCCTGGTTGAACTCGTACCAGCCGGCCTTGAGGTTTGCGATGCAGACGCGCCACTCGATCTTCGCGGACGCAGCGGTCACCTCCTGCACACTGCCGTCCTTCATGTGGGCGTAGATGCGGAAGCGCGCGGCTTGCCGCTTGATCTCTCCGTTCGCGGTGCGAAAGTCCTCGACAAAGCGAGCCGGCTGTTCCGGCGTCGTGCCGGGCAAGGTCGACGCACCGCCGATCATCTCGGGGCCGATGACGTAGTCGCCGGCGCCTTGCGCGTTGCCAACGCGGGCGACGCCGATGGGCGGATAGACTTTCAACGCTGCAATTGCGTTTGGATCGATCATCGTCTGACCTCGATATCAAAAGGGATTGTCCAAAAACGGAGGCGTCGCACGAGACTTGCCGCGAGGCCATCAGCGCGGATGGTCCGGCTCGTCGATCGGCTGTCCGTTCAGGCTGCGCCTCACGGCGGCGGGCTTCTCGCCGGCCTCGATCCGCCGCCTCTGGAATTTGTCGATGAACGAGGCGCGGATGTCCTCGATCGGCTCGAACTCCGAACGTGGCGGCGCGGTGCTCTGCGGAGCAGCTGCCGCGCCGAGCCCACGCGACTGAAAGCGATGCAGCATCGAACGTCCTCCGCGCAAATAATTCGCCGCAGAACTTGCTGTGCGGGGGCCTTTCGCGACCGGCTCCGACAACAGGCTATGTCAACCGCGCTGCGTCCAAATGACCGATCCGCAGGGTTGGCTTTGTTCAATTATAGCGAGTAGTATAGTATCAATGTAGACCTAAAGTCCACGCGACAAAGCGAAGCTCGCGTTACGGGTCATCAAAGCCGGAACAACACCATGTGCATGATGTGCGTGCATCGCGGCTCGGGCGTTCCCAGACTCAAACCTCGCAAGCGCCGCCCGCTCGGCCTTGCTCAGCCGCAGACCGGCGTGCAGGTGCGCGGCGTCGAGATCGTCCAGTGTGTTCAGGACGTGACGAATTCGGTGCCGCTGGTCGCCGATAAGGCGACGCTCGTTCGCCTCTATCTTGAGCCGACTTCGGTGTCGCAGCCCGGTCAGATCACCGCGGAAATTGCGTGGAGCCGGAGCGGCGGAGGCGACACGTTCGTCCCGGCCCTCAACTCGCTTCGGGTGGACCCGGGCTCGCCCTTCAGTCTCCGCGAACAGCGGGAAGACATCGACAAGAGCCTGAACTTCCGCCTGCCGGCCGCGGCCATCGGCGCGGGCACACTCAACTTGCGCATCAGCCGCATCTTTCAGCCCGGAGGCGGCGACCTTCCGGCGGCGGCGTTCAACATCGCGCCCGTAACATTCGCGGCGGCGCCGCCGCTGCGCATCCGGGTGATCGGTCTTCGATACAGGGCGGGCACAACGACCGTCACCCCCGCTGCGGTCCACTTTTCGTATCTCAAGTCGTTTCTCAACCGCGCCTATCCTGTCGCCGCGCTCGAATGGTCCCACATGGTGGTGGACGCGGATTTTGCCGCGCCGTTCGACGACTCGACGGTCGATCTCGCCAATGCCCAGATCGCCGCGCTGCGAAGCCGCGAGGTGAGCAGCGGCGTCGACCCGCGCACGCACTATTACGGTCTCGTCGACGATAACGCGTCCAACAACTTCATGCGAGGAAAGGCGTTCGCCATTCCGGGCACGCCCCAGCCGGACACCGTCGCTTCCGGACCCGCGGGCGTGCCGAACGGATTTGCCGGCGATCGCGACGCGTCATACGCCGACTGGTACGGCGCTCACGAACTCGGACATACGTTCGGCCGGTTTCATCCGGGATTTCCCCCCGCCGCGCAGGACGCGAGCGATCCGACATTCCCTTATGAGAACGGCTGTATCAGCAAGCCGGACAACAAATATGTCGGTGTCGACACCGGGGATCACGAACTCGGCTTGCCGGCCGCTGCGTTGCCGGGGCTCACATATCACGACGTGATGACCTATGCAGACAACCAGTGGCTATCGGCGTACACTTACCAGGCGATAATGACCCGGCTTTTGGAAGAGGACGCCCTCGGTCCGCCGGTCGCTTAGGAGGATCCGATGAAGACCGAAATCAAGACCGGATCATTCGTTCACGTCGTCGCCACCATCAACAAGACCGCTGGTGACGGCAAGATCATGTATGTGAACCCGTCGGTCTCCACCATCGCGTCGGACGCCGCCACCGACAAGGATGTGGAACTCGTGGCTTACGACGGCACCGGCAAGGAAGTCTACCGTGAGCCAGTCGTGATCCGCCGGTCATCTGCTGAACCCGACCGGCCGAACGAAGTCGGTCTGATTCAGGCGGACCTTCCGCGGGTGAGCGGCATGAAGTCGGTAAGCCTCCAGCTCAAGGGGAAGGAGATCAGCCGGTACGAGGCCGGGGCGGCACCTCCCGGGCCGACCGCAGGCGCCACCTTCGGACTTGAGCTCGCCGGGGCTGCGGCAGCCAGCCGGCGACCATTGAGGATCGACCAGCTCGGCGGTTTGCAGCCCGTCGCCGGCGTGACCTACTCGGTCCAGGTCAAGCCGGACAACAAGTCGACGTGGGACACGATCGCTGTGAGTCGCCCCACCCCCGAGGTGGACGTCGATCGCAATCAGTTCGCCGGCGCCAAACGTGCCGCGGTACGCGTGTTGCGAACGACCGGATTCGACGAAGAAATCATCGCGGAAGATACGGTCGACTTGAAGTAGCCGCCCGCAAGGAGCCTGCGCGTGCTTACCGACGGCATCGCACATTGATCCCGTCGAGGTCCAGGCCGGATACGCCGTCGACGCTTGATCTGGATCAAACCCGCCGCGGCATTGCCATCCCGGAATGGGTACGACCGCGCAGAAAGCGCCGCCCGTAAGCCAAGGAGATGATCGATCATGACATCCTCGAATTCCCTGCGTACCTTCGTTCTCGCCGGAGCCGGCGCCCTGCTATCAGGCACAATCGCTCAGGCCGGGCCGATCCCGACGCATCTTTCGACGATGAAATCGATGGTCGATCAGACCACCACCGAAGTGCGCTGGGTCGGCGGCTGGCGCGGCGGCGGCTACGGCTATCGCGGCGTCGGCTGGGGCTACCGCGGCGGCTGGGGTTATCGCGGCTACGGCTATCGCGGCCTCGGTTACGGTGTGGCCGCCGGCGCGGTCGTCGGCGGCGCAATCGCGCGGAGCGCCTATTACGGCGGCTATGGCGGGTACTACGGTGGCTACTCTGGCGGTTATCCCGCCTATGGCTATGGCTACCCGGCCGCATCGTATTACGGTTATGGCGGCGGCAATTACGGCTATGGCTATGGCGGCGACAATTGCCCGCCCACCGGCAGCTACTGGGCCTACTAGCGGGAAACGTATTCGCCGCTTCGGAGGATGGCTCGCCACGGGCCGCCATTCTCCGATGAGCCAATTCACCCCTGTGCCGGCGGGCGAGTGCACCTCATCCCTCGCCCGCCGGCGGGACGACATACAGCGTCAGCGCAAACACCGCATAAATGAAAATCATCAGCGCGCCGACGAACCATGCCGAGCGTCCACTGGTGGTGATGAAGGTCGCCGTGACTGTTGCGATCATCACCATGGTGACGGCGCCAGGCCAGAACTGAAGGTTCATTGGCGTCGGTCCCACGACATAGCTGAGCAGCACGAGCGCGGGTGCAACGAACAGCGCGATCTGGGAGGCGCTGCCGAGCGCAATGCTGACGACCATGTCGAGGCGGTCCTTGCGCGCAGCGGCAAGGGCAACTGCAAATTCGGCAGCGGCGCCAACCAGCGAAACGATGATGAACCCGACGAAAGCCGGACTCATGCCGAAGGTTTCCGCCGCCTTCTGCACCGATTCCACGAAGATCTCGCTCACCAGCGCCACCAGCACGGTGACGGCCAGCAGCGTCCCAACGGCTAGCCCGATCGGCCAGTGCGCTTCCTCCTGCTCGCCGTGATCGACGCTTGCGAACAATTCCTTGTGCGTCCCGAGCGAGAACCACAGGCCAAGCGCGTAAGCCGCGATCAGCAGGACTGAAATGCCGACGCTAAGCTTGTGAATGACGCCTCCGTCCTGCGGCAAATGCTCGAGGTCGGCGACTGCCGAGGGGGCCAGCAGGGCGACTGTCGCCATCAGCAACAGGCCGGACGACAGGCGCGCGCCGGCGCGGTTGTACTCCTGCACGTGGTAGCGCAGGCCGCCGAGCAGCAGGCAGGCGCCGAGCATGAATGTCGCGTTGGTGACGATCGCGCCGGCAATCGAGGCCTTCACCAGCATGTACTCGCCTGCCCGCAGCGCCGTGATGGCGATGATCAGCTCCGTCAGATTGCCGAGCGTTGCGTTGAGCAGCCCACCCACGGCATCGCCGGTCCTGGCGGCGACCGCTTCGGTGGCGTGGCTGAGCAGCGCCGCCAGCGGCACGATCGCAAGCACGGCGAGCACGAACAGCAGCGTGTGGGAATGCGGGGCGACCGCCTCCGCCACCAGCACGATGGGCACGAAGACCAGCATCCAGAGCAGAGGTGTATCCCGGATTTCCCTGAGCAGGGTTGTCATATGGGCCGCCCTTTCCATGGAAGCGTTGATGGAAAGGTCCGGCGGCGCCGCGGGGTGAGTCTTGATCTGGCTCAAGCGGGCCAGAGGAGACGGGCCACTGGACGTCAGGAAGCGGACGTCGCGCATGATGAGAATGCGCCCTTGTCCCCGACCGCTGGCACGATAGCATCATGCCAGTGTTTTGCCCGACGGGTCAACGTGATCACTGCCACGAAGGTCGTCGCGACGCGCTCCGAAAATCCCTTATCGATCAAGGAGCCTTCTACTGTGCATGGGGTTGTTTTTCGAGTTTTTGTGTTGGCCCCCAAAAAAATCGCAGGCATCCGCGACGATGGCTCACTCCGCCTGCAAGACCTCTGCAATCGCAGCCCCCGCCGCGATGGTGCCGAGCTTGCCACCGACGTCGCGCGTCGCCCTGCCCTCGCCGATCGCCTTCGCCACCGCGGCTTCGATCGCACGCGCCGCTTCCTCGTAGCGGACGGCGCCGCTCTTCTCGCCATGCCGGGCCAGCAGCAACGCGGTCGACAGGATCAGCGAGACCGGATTGGCAACGTCCTGCCCCGCGATGTCAGGTGCCGAGCCGTGCGCGGCCTGCGCCATGGCGTAGCGATCACCGACATTGAGCGAGCCGCCGAGGCCGAGGCTGCCGGAGAGCTCGGCCGTGAGATCGGACAGGATGTCGCCGAACATGTTGGTGGCGACGATGACGTCGAAGCGATCGGGGTTGCGCACGACATGCGCCATCATGGCGTCGACCAGGATGTCGTCGACTTCGAGGCCGGGATAGCCCTTCGCCGCCGCGCGGCAGATGTCGAGGAACATGCCGTCGCCGATCTTGAGCACATTGGCCTTGTGCACGATGGTCAGATGTCTTCGCCGCTTCATCGCCAGACGGCAGGCGGCGTGCGCGATACGCTCGCAGCAGAGGCGCGTGATCCGGCGCAGCGAGATCACGACGTCAGGCGTGACCAGCATCTCGCCATTGCCCTGTTCCATGTTGCGGTCGGCGTAGAACCCTTCGGTGTTCTCGCGCACGACGACGAGGTCGAACTCGCCAAGCCGGCCAGGCCGCCCCGCATAGGTGCGCGCCGGCCGGACATTGGCGTAGAGGTCGAGGCTCTTGCGAAAGTGCCTGGACGGGTTGATCTCGCCATGGGCCTCGTCCTTGAAGTCGAAGGTCGCGGTCGGCCCCAGGATCAGGCCGTCGGCGGCGCGGACGATGTCGAGCAGCTCGGGGCGCACCGTCGTGCCTGATAGCTTCAGGCTCGCATGCCCGACCGCGTGCTCCTCGAGGCGCAAGTCAAGCTGGAAGCGCTCGGAGGCCGCGCGCAGCACGCCCGATGTCGCGGTCGTGATCTCCGGTCCGATGCCGTCACCGGGCAGAACGACGATTTGCATGGTGATCCCCCAAGATTGCAGCAGTTGGCGCGATCATACGCCAGCCGCCGGCCGCATCGCCTGACCTTCGCGCATACACAGCATGCAAGCATATGCCTGTGGAAGCGGCCTTCGGCGTAGTACATGCCAAAAGTCCCCTTTCACCACGCCGCCGGAGCAACGCGCCAGGCAATGACAATCACGTTACCTGCCGCCGCGCGCGAGCCCGATCATCCCATTGCCGACGGCCTTCCGGCCACGCAGCGGCGCTGGGCGATCGCCGCCATCTTCACCGCGCTGGCGATGGCCTCCCTCGACACCGCGATCGCGAATATCGCTCTGCCAGCCATTGCCGCCGATTTGCACGTCACGCCGGAGCAATCGGTCTGGGTGGTCAATGTCTACCAGATCGCGCTGGTGGCGACCCTGCTGCCGCTCGGTGCGCTCGGCGAGATCGTCGGGCACCAGCGCATCTATCTCGGCGGCCTGATCCTGTTCACCATCGCCTCGCTGCTCTGCGCGGTGGCGTGGTCGCTGGACAGCCTGCTGGTCGCGCGCACGCTGCAGGGCCTGGGCGCCAGCGGCATCATGAGCGTCAACACGGCGCTGGTGCGCTTCGTCTATCCCGGCCGGATGCTTGGCCGCGGTTTTGGCCACAACGCGCTCGTGGTCGCGACCGCCTTCACCATCGGTCCATCGATCGCCTCTGCCATCCTCGCAGTCGGCCCGTGGCCGTGGCTGTTCGCTGTCAACATCCCGTTCGGCCTCGTCGCGATCGGGATCGGCTTTGCAATGCTGCCGAAGACGCCGCGCGCCGATCACGGCTTTGATTTTCTCGGCGCGGTCCTTGCGTCCGCCTGCCTCGGCCTGTTCATCACGGGCATCGGCAGCGCCGCGCACAATCTGTCGCCCGTCGTCGTGGGCATCGAGCTGATCACGGCCCTCGCACTCGGCTTCATCCTGACGCGCCGGCATGCCGACCATCCCGCGCCGATGCTGCCGATCGACCTGTTCAGCCGGCCGATGTTCGCGCTGTCGGCAGCGACCGCGGTGTGCTCGTTCGCCGTGCAGGGCCTCGCCTTCGTCTCGCTGCCGTTCTATTTCGAGGACGTGCTCGGGCGTTCGCAGGTCGAGACCGGCTTCTTCATGACGCCCTGGCCGCTGGTGGTCGGCATCATGGCGCCGATCGCGGGGCGCCTCTCCGACCGGCACGCGGTCGGCCTGCTCGGCGGCATCGGGCTCGTGCTGCTCGGCCTCGGCATGGCATTGCTCGCGATGCTTCCGTCCAATCCTGCCATCCCCGACATCATCTGGCGGATGGTGATCTGCGGCATGGGGTTCGGCTTCTTCCAGGCGCCGAACATGAAGGCCGTGATGTCGAGCGCGCCGCCGCACCGCAGCGGCAGCGCCTCCGGCATCGTCGCCACCGCGCGGCTGACAGGGCAAACGACGGGAGCCGCACTCGCGGCGCTGTGCTTTGCGCTGGCCGGTCACGATGGCGCGACCGTCGCTCTGGGGCTCGGCGCCGGCTTCGCCGCGCTCGGCAGCGTGATGAGCTTCCTGCGGCTGGCGGTGAAGTAAGCCTTCAGGCCAGGTGCCGGGCTGCGGTGGTGTCGAGCGTCGCAGCGGTCGGGATGACCGTCTCGTCATCGAGCGCAGCGAGGCGCCCGTCGATGGCTTCGATGACCTTGCGCGAGAACGGCCCGAGATGCGCATAGGCGGCAATCATCTGCACCGCGATCCGTGCCGATGACGTGTCGCGCTTGGCGCAGTTCATGAAGGTCTGCCACAGCGGCCCGCGCGCTTCGGGAAGGGCGGTGACAACGCGGTGCACCGTCTCCATCGCCCCGACCCGCGAGCGGATGTCGCCCTCGGCGAGCTCGGGGCGCTGCCTGGATCGGTCGAGCAGCGTCATCAGGCGGTCGACGCGTCCTGCGTAGGCGGCGGGGCTGTAGATGTGCTCCAGCACCCGCTTGTAGTCCGTCAGGATGTCGCGCAACGGGCGGACCGGATCGAAGTTGATGCCGTCCGTGCACTGATCGGCGCCGATGGTCGGCGCCAGATCGTGGCCCGGATGCAGCCGGCCTTCACGCTCGAGTCGGCGCGTGAGCTGCGTGTTCGGCAACGCATAGAGCAGGCCGACCATGGCGACGGGAATCGCGGCCTCCTCGATGAAATCGATCATCGCTTCCGCCATCGAGACCTTCTCGGTGTCGAAGCCGACGATGAAACCCGCGGTGACGAGCATGCCGGCGGCATAGATCTTGTGGATGCTCTCGGCGATGTTGCGCCGCGTGTTCTGCTTCTTCCGCATCGCGACCAGCGTTGCAGGGTCCGGACTTTCGATGCCAACGAAGATGCCGAAGAAATTGGCCGCGCCCATCAGCTCCAATAGCTCGGGATCGTCGGCCAGGTTGACCGAGGCCTCGGTGGACAATTCGAAGGGATAGCCGTGCGCGCGCTGCCATTCGGCGAGCTGGGGCAGAAACTGCCGCAGCGACTTCTTGTTGCCGATGAAATTGTCGTCGACGAAGTCGAGATGGCCGCGGTAGCCCATCCGGTAGAGCGTCTCGAGCTCGACAAACATCTGCTCGACCGTCTTGGTGCGCGGCACACGGCCGTAGAGCTCGATGATGTCGCAGAACTCGCAGGTGAACGGACAGCCACGCGAATATTGCACACCGAGGTAGAGATAGTCCTCGAACTTCAGGAGATCGAAGCGTGGCACCGGCGTCTTTGTTACGTCGGCCTGGAATTTCGGCGCAGTGAAGACGCCGGCGCGGGCCCCGCTTTCCCAGGCCGCGATGAACTCGTCGATGACGCTTTCGGCCTCGCCGAGCACCCGGAAGTCGGCCTTCTCGTAGATGTGCGGGCTGGAGGTGGGATCGGGTCCGCCGACGACCACCGGCTTGCCGGCGGCGCGGCAGAGTTCGATCAGGCGCAGCGTATCGGCCTGCTGCGGCAGCATGCCGCCGGTGAACACGACGTCGGCCCAGGTGAGATCCTCGTCACCCAAGGCTTGCGTGTTGCAGTCGATCAGCCGGACCGTCCAGTCCTTCGGCAGCATCGCGGCCACCGTGATCAGGCCGAGGGGGGCCGCGGGTCGCTTCACACCCATCAGCTCGCAGGATTCGCCAAAGCTCCAGAACGACTCCGCCAAGAACAGCGGATAGAGCATCAATACGTTGCAGCGCTGCGGTACGTTCATGGAATCCCTTTTTGCTTCGTCCCAGTGTACCAGAGCGCGTTCGTCTTGCACCCCGGTAAAAAGGACAAACTGTCGCCGCAATGGGAACTGCCCGGAACGCGCCGGGCGTCGTTCCGAGCCACCTCTTGGCGCCGGGAGAGGCTCATCCGGCCGCTTGGACGGCGATTTCGGCGGCAACACCGCGCTCCCGACATTCTTCCCCGCGCATGCCAGCCTCGCTGTTGGCCACCCCTCGGACTATTGATTTGAACAGTTCCAATTTGCCAGACACATTGTTCCCTGAGTCCGATCGGTGGATTGGGCCAATCAGGGGACTTGCGATGGCAAACCTAACAATCAACGGAAAAACCTTCACGCTCGACGTCGAGCCGGATACGCCGCTGCTCTGGGCGATCCGTGAGAATGCCGGCCTGACCGGCACCAAATATGGCTGCGGCATTGCGCAATGCGGCGCCTGCACCGTTCACATGGACGGCGTCGCCATCCGTTCCTGCGGGATTTCGGTCAGCGAGGCCGAAGGCAAGAAGATCACCACGATCGAGGGGCTCGCATCCGGCGACACGCTGCACAAGGTGCAGGCAGCCTGGATCGCCAAGGACGTTCCGCAATGTGGCTATTGCCAGAGCGGCATGATCATGGCGGTGGCCGCACTCCTCGCCGAAAAGCCGAAGCCGACCGACGCCGACATCGACGAGGCCATCACCAATATCTGCCGCTGCGGCACCTTCCAGCAGGTGCGCGAAGCGATCCACACGATCGCCAGCGCCTGAGGAGCCGTCCCATGAACAAGCATGTTTCTCCCAAGATGAACCGTCGCGCCTTCGTCATCGGCACCGCCGCTGTCGGCACCGGCCTCGCGATCGGGCTCGATCTCCCCTTCGGTGGCCCCGCCGTGGTCCGCGCGGCCGACGGCGCGCCGGAAGTCAACGCCTGGGTCGTAGTCAGGCCCGATGACACCGTCGTGATCCGCATCGCCCGCTCCGAGATGGGCCAGGGCTCGCTCACCGGCCTCGCCCAGCTGGTCGCCGAGGAACTCGAATGCGACTGGTCGAAGGTCACGACCGAATATCCGACCCCCGGCCAGAGCGTCGCCCGCAAGCGCGTCTGGGGTGATTTCTCGACCGGCGGCAGCCGCGGCATCCGCTCGTCGCAGGACTATGTCCGCAAGGGCGGCGCCACCGCGCGCGTGATGCTGATCGAGGCCGCCGCGAACGAGTGGAAGGTGCCGGCCTCCGAATGCACCGTCGCCAAGGGCGTCATCACCCACAAGGCGTCGGGCAAGACGACAACTTACGGCAAGGTCGCCGAAGCCGCCGCCAAGCTGACGCCGCCGGCCGACGTCAAGCTCAAGGATCCCAAGGACTGGACCATCGCGGGCAAGGGCCTCTTGCGGCTCGACACCGCCGACAAGACCACCGGCACGATGATCTACGGCATCGACGTCAAGCTGCCGGGCATGCTGAACGCCGCAATCAAGGACTGCCCGGTGTTTGGCGGCAAGCTGAAGAGCTATGACGAAGCCAAGATCACCGGCATGAAAGGCGTCAAGAAGGTCGTCAAGGTCGGCGATACCGCGGTTGCGGTCGTTGCCGACACCTGGTGGCACGCCAAGACCGCGCTGGAAGCGCTGCCGATCGTCTGGGACGAGGGCGAGAATGCCAAGGTCTCCAGCGAGTCGATCGCGAAGTGGCTGGCTGAGGGCCTCGACGACGCGCAGCCGGCCTATGTCGGCAACAAGAACGGCGACGTCAAAGCCGCGATTGCCGGCGCAGCGAAGAAAGTCGAAGCCGTCTACAACTACCCCTACCAGAACCACGCCACCATGGAGCCGATGAACGCCACCGCGCTCTACACGGCCGACAAATGCGAGGTCTGGTGCGGCACGCAGAACGGCGAAGCCGTCTTCGCGGCGGTGCTGGAGGCCTCCGGCCTGCCAGCGGAGAAGTGCGACGTGTACAAGGTGATGCCCGGCGGCGGCTTCGGCCGGCGCGGCCAGACCGACTACGTCCGCCAGGCGGTCATGATCGCCAAGCAGATGCCGGGCACGCCGATCAAGCTGTTGTGGTCGCGCGAAGAGGACATGGCGCACGGCAGGTATCACCCGATCACCCAGTGCAAGATGACCGGCGCGTTCGACGCCAACAACAATCTGGTGGCGCTGCACTACCGCCTGTCCGGGCAGTCGATCCTGTTCTCGCTGCGCCCCGAAGCGCTGCAGAACGGCATGGATCCGGCCGCATTCCAGGGCGTCGCCCAGTCCGGCGAAGCCGCGTTCGGCTATTCGGTGCCGAACCTCCTGATCGAGCATGCGATGCGCAACCCGCACGTTCCGCCCGGCTTCTGGCGCGGCGTGAACGTCAATCACAACGCGATCTACATGGAATGCTTCATGGACGAGCTGGCCCAGGCCGCAGGTCAGGACCCGCTCGAATTCCGCCGCAAGCTGATGGGCAACCATCCCAAGCATCTGGCGGTGCTCAATGCCGTGGCCGAGAAGATCGGCTGGGACAAGCCGGCGCCGCAGGGCGTCTATCGCGGCATCGCGCAGGTCATGGGCTATGGCAGCTATGTTGCCGGCGCCGCCGAAATCTCGGTGACCGACGGCAACAAGATCAAGGTGCATCGCATCGTCGCCTCCACCGATCCCGGCTACGTCGTCAATCCGGCGCAGGTGGAGCGGCAGATCGCCGGCTCCTTCGTCTATGGCCTGTCCGCGTTGTTCTACGGCGGCTGCACCGTCAAGGACGGCAAGATCGAGCAAACCAACTTCGACACCTACAACTCGATGCGCATCAACGAGATGCCGAAGGTGGAATCGGTGATGGTGCCGAGCGGCGGGTTCTGGGGCGGCGTCGGCGAGCCGACCATCGGCGTCGCGGCGCCGGCGGTGCTCAACGCCTATTTCGCGGCGACGGGCAAGCGCATCCGCTCGGTGCCGCTGCGCGACCAGAACATCACCTTCGCCTGAGAAACGCCGCGGCGGCTGCAACGGCCGCCGCGGCATTTTTGCCTGGATGATCCTGATGACCACGCGCCCGGTGACACGGCGGAATGCCGTGCTCGGCATCACCGCGGCCGCCGCAACGCTGGCGCGGCCATCGGTCCCGCGTGCGCAGTCGGCAGCACGTATCGTCGTGGTCGGCGGCGGGTTCGGCGGCGCGGCCTGCGCCCGCGCGCTGAAACGCGCGCAGGAAAACCTGCAAATCATCCTGATCGAACCGAACGCGGTCTTCACCTCCTGCCCCTTCAGCAACGAGGTGATTGCGGGCCTGCGTGAGATCGACGCGCAGCAGTTCGACTATGACAAGCTCGCCGCCGAGGGCATCACCGTGATCGACGAGGCCGTCACCACAATCGAGCCGCAGCGGCGCAGCGTCGTGACGACCGACGGCGTCGCGCTGCCCTATGACCGTCTCGTACTCTCCCCTGGCATCGACTTCCATTTCGAGGCCCTGCCCGGCTATGACGAAGCGGCATCCGAGAAAATGCCGCACGCCTGGAAGGCCGGCGCGCAGACGCTGCTGCTGCGCAGGCAACTGGAGGCGATGGCGGACGGCGGCACGGTCGCCATCGCCATCCCGGCCAACCCGTCGCGTTGCCCGCCGGCGCCCTACGAACGCGCCAGCCTGATTGCGCATTACCTGAAGACGAAGAAGCCGCGCTCGAAGGTGCTGGTCCTCGATGCCAAGGACAATTTTTCGCAGCAGCGGCTGTTCGAGAAGGCGTGGAAGGAGCTCTATGGCGACATGATCGAGCGTATCGCGCTGTCGCAGGGCGGTCGCGTCACCTCGGTCGATCCTTCGACAAGGACCATCATCACCGAGTTCGGCAACTACACGCCTGATGTCGCCAACGTCATCCCGCCGCAACGCGCCGGCCGCATCGCCGAGATCGCGGGCGCGGCGGATGCGACCGGCTGGTGCCCGATCGATCCCGTGACATTCGAGTCGAAGCTCGTCCCGAACATCCATGTCATCGGCGACGCCTGCCTCGGCGGCGGCATTCCCAAATCGGCGTCGGCCGCGAGCGCACAGGGCAAGGCCTGCGCCGCCGCCATCCTCAACCTGTTCGCGGGCCGCGCGCCGGAGACGCCGCGGCTGACCGGCGTCTGCTACAACACGGCCGCGCCCGGCTACGGCTTCTCGCTCGCCGGCAATTACCAGCCCAGGGGCGACATCTTTGCCGAGGTCGAGGGCGGCGCGACCAGCCCGGTCGATGCGCCGCGCGAGCTGCGCGCCCGCGAGGCCGCGGAGGCAGAACGCTGGTTTCAAACCATCACGGCGGACACCTTTGGCTAGAGCATTCCTTCATATCGCAGCGCTGATCGCCGCCGGCGTTGCCCTGGCTTGCGGCGCAAGAGCCGACGAGCTCGTGCGCTACAAAATCATCGGTGACACCATCCCGGAGCCGCTCACGGGCTCACCAGCCGATCCCGCGCGTGGACGCGCGCTGGTGGTTGCGCGCACCACGACCTGCATCCTTTGCCATTCCGGTCCGTTCCCGGAGGCGCGGTTCCAGGGTGACCTCGCACCCGATCTCACCGGCACCGGAAACTGGTGGTCGGCGGGCCAGTTGCGGCTGCGGCTGGTCGATGCATCGCGCTACAACCCGCAGACCATCATGCCGTCCTATTATCGCAACGACGGGCTGGTCCGGGTCGGGCGCAATTTTGCCGGCAAGCCGATATTATCCGCCGCGGAGATCGAAGACATCGTGGCCTTTCTTGTAACGCTTCGGAACTAGCTTCATGCCAACCACGCGACGACAATTCCTGAGTATTGCAGGCGGCGCGACGGTCGCCGGGACGATCCCGATCGTCACGCTGCGACCGCTGGAAGCGACGCCCGCGATGCTCAGCACCGCCATCCGCAACGTCGTCGGCGAAGCCCAGATTCGCACCGGCAAGGTCAAGCTCGACATTCCGCCTCTGGTCGAGAACGGCAACACGGTGCCGATGACGGTGAGCGTCGCAAGCCCGATGACCGCAAACGACTACGTCAAGAGCATCCACGTCTTCAACGAGAAGAACCCGCAGCCGAACATCGGCAATTTCTATCTCAATCCCTCCTCCGGCCGCGCCCAGGTCTCGACCCGGATCCGGCTCGCCGACACCCAGAAGGTGGTGGCAATCGCACGCATGTCCGATGACACGTTCTGGCAGGTCGCCGCCGACATCGTCGTGACGCTGGCCGCCTGTACCGAGGAGATGAACTGATGGCCGCGCTCATCAACGTCCCGGCAAAAGCCAAACGCGGCGATGTCATCGAGATCCGCACGCTGACCTCGCACATCATGGAGACCGGCTTCCGCCACACCGCGGACGGCGCGCTGGTGCCGCGCGACATCATCACGAGCTTTACGTGCCGCTACAATGGCACCGAAGTTTTCCGCGCCGACCTGTTTCCGGCGATCGCGGCCAACCCATACCTCTCCTTCTTCACGGTCGCGAAGGAGAGCGGCAAGTTCGAATTCGAATGGATCGGCGACAACGGCTATTCGTCGACCGCATCGGCCTCGATCACGGTCGAATGATCTTTTGGCGCGCGATAGCGGCGGCAACATTGTTGGCCGCGGCCCCTGCCCTGCTCGCCGGCGAGATTCCGCCGGACGCGCGCCGCTCCGGCTATTCGTTCATGGGGCCGGACACGCGCGCGATGCAGGATGACGACACGTCCAATCCGGGCATGCTTTTCGTGCTCGACGGCGAGGCGCTCTGGGCGAAGAAGGCCGGCAGCGCCGACAAGGCCTGTGCGGACTGCCACGGCGATGCAACGACCAGCATGAAGGGCGTCGCGGCGCGCTATCCGGCCTTCGACAAGGCGCTGGCGCGCCCCGTCACCCTCGACCAGCGCATCAACCTCTGCCGCGCCAATCATCAGCAGGCGCCGGCGCTGCCCTACGAGAGCCACGACCTCCTGGCGCTGTCCGCCTTTATCGCCCACCAGTCCCGCGGCGTCGCGATCTCGGCCGGCGATGATCCGGAGCTGAAGCCTTTCGTGGCGCAGGGCCGCGACCTCTTCATGCGGCGCGAGGGTCAGCTCAACCTCGCCTGCACCAACTGCCACGACGACAATTTCGACAAGCGTCTTGCGGGCGCGCCGATCACGCAAGGACAGCCGACCGGCTATCCGCTCTACCGCCTGGAGTGGCAGACGTTGGGGTCGATCGAGCGAAGGTTGCGCAGTTGCATGACCGGCGTACGCGCCCAGGCCTTTGATTACGGCGCGCCCGAGCTGGTCGCGCTTGAACTCTACCTGATGTCGCGGGCGCGCGGCCTGCCGATGGAGACGCCTGCCGTGCGTCCCTGAGTCCCCAGATTAGGACTAGGCAGGCGTGGCACGGCCGTTAGTATCCCTCCCAAAGAAAATGAATCAGAGGGAGGGATTTGACGTGGCCAACCATAACATCTCGCGCCGCACGCTGTTGACGGGGACCGCCGCGGCTGGCGCGCTCAGCCTGACCGGACTACCGGCACGCGCCGAGGTCAACTGGAAGAAATACGCCGGGACCAAGCTGGAGGTGATCCTCGCCAAGGGTCCGCGCGGCGACAACCTGCAAAAAAACATCAAGGAGTTCACCGAGCTCACCGGCATCCAGGTGGAATCCGAACAGATCCCCGAGCAGCAACAGCGCCAGAAAGTGGTGATCGAGCTGACCTCGGGCCGGCCGAGCTTCGACGTCGTCCATCTCAGCTATCACGTGCAGAAGCGGCAGTTCGAGAAGGGCGGCTGGCTGGCCGACATGACGCCCTTCATGAAGGATCCGACGCTGACGGCGCCCGATCTCGTCGAGAGCGATTTCTCGGCCGCCGGCCTGCAATACGCCAAGAACGACAAGGGCCAGATGCTGTCGCTGCCCTGGTCGGTCGATTACTTCATCCTCTACTACAACAAGGAGTTGTTCCAGAAGAAGGGCGTCGCCGTCCCCAAGACCCTCGACGAGATGGTCGCGGCCGCCGAAAAACTGACCGACACCAAGGAAGGCACCTACGGTTTCGTCGGACGGGGCCTGCGCAACGCCAACATGACGTTGTGGACCAACTTCTTCCTCGACTATGGCGGCGAATTCCTCGACGCCAAAGGCAACATCCTCACGGACGGCCCCGAGGCGGTCGCGGCGACAAAGCTCTATCAGACGCTGCTGACGAAGGTCGCCCCGCCAGGCGTCGCCGGCTTCAACTGGATGGAGTCGATGGCCTCGTTCACGCAAGGACGTTCGGCGATGTGGATCGACGGCGTCGGCTGGGCGCCGCCGCTGGAGGACCCCGCCGCCTCGCGCGTCGTCGGCAAGGTCGGCTACACCGTCGTGCCGGCCGGACCGAAGGGGCAATATTCGGCCACCTATGGCGACGGCATCGGCATTGCCGCGGCGAGCAAAAACAAGGAAGCCGCCTATCTGCTCTGCCAGTGGGCGGTCTCGAAGCAGCAGGGCGCACGGCTGTTGCAGGCCGGCGGCGGCGTGCCGTTCCGCAACTCGATCCTCGGCGATCCCGAGGTCCAGAACGGCGTGAAGATGCCCAAGGAGTGGCTGCAGTCGGTGATCGATTCTGCCAAGATCAGCAAGCTCGGCCTTCCCGTCGTGATCCCGGTCGCCGAATTCCGCGATCTCGTCGGCGCGGCCCTCACCTCGACACTATCGGGCGCCGATCCCGCGACCGAGTTGAAGAAGGCTCACGATCAGTACCGGCCGATCCTGGAGCGCAGCGAAAAAGCGTGAGTGCGTTGACACAATCGACTCCGGCCGCGGCACAGTCTGATGCCGCGCCGGAGAAGGCGTTGCGGCCGCCGTCCTACTGGCCGTTCGTGGTGCCGGCGCTGGTCGTCGTGCTCGCGATCATCATCTTCCCGTGGGTCTTCACCATCTGGATGAGCCTGAACGAGTGGAAGGTCGGCTCACCGACCACCTTCGTCGGGTTTTCCAACTATCTGCGGCTGACGAGCGATCCCCGCTTCATCGAGGCGGTGGGCCACACCATGGTCTACACTTTGCTATCGGTGCTGCTGCCGCTGATTCTCGGCACGTTCGCGGCCGTCGTGTTTCACCAGAAATTCGTCGGCCGCGGCTTTCTGCGCGGTATTTTCATCATGCCGATGATGGCGACCCCCGTCGCGATCGCGCTGGTCTGGACCATGATGTTCCACCCGCAGCTCGGCGTGCTGAACTACCTCTTGTCGCTGGTCGGGATCCCCGCACAGCTCTGGGTCTTCCACCCCGCGACCGTCATTCCCTCGCTCGTGCTGGTCGAGACTTGGCAATGGACGCCGCTGGTCATGCTGATCGTGCTCGGCGGCCTCGCCGCCATCCCGACCGAGCCTTATGAAAGCGCGCAGATCGACGGCGCCAGCTTCTGGCAGGTGTTCCGCTTCATCACCCTGCCGCTGATCATGCCGTTCCTGTTCATCGCCGGCATGATCCGCATGATCGACGCCGTGAAGAGTTTCGACATCATCTTCGCGATCACGCAGGGCGGACCGGGCTCGGCGTCGGAGACGATCAACATCTATCTCTACAGCGTAGCCTTCACCTATTACGACCTCGGCTACGGCTCGGCGATCGCGGTGGTGTTCTTCCTCCTCATCGTCGCCCTCGCGGCCGTGATGCTCTATGCCCGCCAGCGCATGCTGTGGACCGAAATCGCGAGCGGCGCATGAGCTCAAGTCAAGTCAACCCAAGTCGAATCAACCTACGTCAGGTCATTGGCAGGATCGGTCTGTGGCTCTCGGTGTTCGTCATCGTGTCGCCGGCGATCCTGTTCTTCCTCTGGATGGCGTCGCTGTCGCTCAAGTTCGAGGTCGACAATGCCGCCTACCCGCCGGTGTTCATCCCCGATCGCATCGCCTGGAAGAACTACGCCGACGTGCTCGCTTCCAACCGCTTCCTGACCTATTTCGTCAACAGCCTGATCGTCACCGGCGGCGCGACCACGCTGGCCCTGCTCGTCGGCGTTCCCGCCGGCTACGGCATCGCGCGCATGGCCGCGCACAAATCCGCGATCGTGATCCTGATCGCGCGCATCACGCCCGGCCTGTCCTATTTGATCCCGCTGTTCCTGCTGTTCCAGTGGCTGGGATTGCTCGGCACGCTGGTGCCGCAGATCATCATCCATCTCGTCGTGACGGTGCCGATCGTGATCTGGATCATGATCGGTTACTTTGAGACGACACCGATGGAACTGGAGGAAGCCGCCCTGATCGACGGCGCCACGCGGTGGCAGGTCTTTCGACACGTCGCCCTGCCGATCGCCAAGCCCGGGATCGCGGTCGCCTTCATCCTCGCCGTGATCTTCTCCTGGAACAATTTTGTGTTCGGCATCGTGCTGGCCGGACGCGAGACGCGCACCCTGCCCGTTGCCGTCTACAACATGATCTCGTTCGACCAGTTGAGCTGGGGTCCGCTGGCCGCGGCCGCGCTGATCGTCACTCTCCCGGTGCTGCTGCTCACAGTGTTCGCCCAGCGACAGATCGTGGCGGGGCTCACGGCGGGGGCGGTCAAGGGCGGGTAGCTGCGCCAATCTCAATCCTCTGGGGAGCGCACTCTTGCGCGCTTCCCGCGCCACGAGCACGCGCTCTACTTGGAGTTGACGCAAGGTTTTCGCGTGTATATGCTACATACCGTAGCACTACGATGCGCGATGGAAGTCGCGCCTGCGTACGAGACGCCACATGTCAGCTCGCCCTCTGATTCCGCGCCGAAAACTGTTTGGCAATCCGACCTACGTCGGCACCAAGTTGTCACCAGATGGGCAATGGCTGTCCTGGCTCGCCCCTGTCGATGACGTTCTGAACGTCTGGGTTTCTCCGGTCGACAGCATTGCGGCGGGCCAGCCCGTAACACGCACCACGGGCCGACCAATCAACTGGCAGAGTTGGAGCCCGGACGGCCGCTACATCATGTTTCTCAACGACGAGAACGGCGATGAGAATCTGCGCCTGTTCGTCGTCGATCCCCGCAGTTCAGAGCTCCGGGATCTCACGCCCTTTGCCAATGTCCGAGCGATGCCGACGCACTGGTCGCACATGGTTCCTGACAAGATTGCAGTCAGCCTCAACGATCGCGACCCGCGCTGGCACGATGTCTACGTGCTCGACCTCGCAACCGGCGAACGCAGCCTGGTTTGGGAAAATCGCCAGGAGTTCCATTACGTCGGGCTCGACTGGCAGTTGAAGCCGCGCTACGCGCACAGCAACGCGCCTGACGGAGGCACACGGCTCTGGCGTATTGACGACGGCGAGGTCACGCATTGGCGCGATACCTCATACGAGGCCTACATCAGCACCCGGCCCTGGAATTTCGACGCGGAGGGCAACTACCTCCATATGACTTCGAGCGTCACGCACGACAAGTCGGCCCTGCTAAGCATCAACTGGTCGACGGGTGACGAACGTGTCTTGTTCGCAAGCGACCGCGCCGATGTGACGGGAGCCATATTCAACACCCGGACACTCGAACCCGAAGCGGTCTGCATCGATCCCGGTCGGCAGGAATGGACGGCTTTCACGCCTGCGATTGCGGCCGAGCTTGATCTGATCAAGGCGCGACTACGCGACCACGCGTTTTATGTTGAGAGCCAAACCGACGATGGCCGCCGATGGATCGTGGCGAGCCACGCGCCGGATCAACCCATCACATATCATCTCCTTGACCGCGACAAGCAGACCATCACCGAGCTGTTTTCGGCGCGCCCCGAGCTGAAGCCCTACCGCCTCGCTTCGATGCAGGAAGTGCAGGGCAAATCGCGCGACGGCCTGCCCCTCGTCTCGTACCTCACGCTGCCCGCCGACATCGATGGTGATCGCCCGCCTCGGCCGCTGCCGATGGTCCTCATCGTCCACGGCGGTCCGTGGGGACGGGATATCTACGGCTATCGCAGGGATCACCAATGGCTGGCCGATCGCGGCTACGCCGTGCTTTCGGTCAATTATCGGGGATCGACGGGCTTCGGCAAGGCGTTTGTCGCGGCGAGCGAGAAGGAGCATGCGCGAAAGATGCACGACGATCTCATCGACATGGTCGATTGGGCGATCGCCGAAGGCATCGCGCAAAAGGACAAAGTCGCGATTTTCGGCCTGTCCTACGGCGGCCTGGCCTCGTTCGTCGGCGCAACCTTCACGCCGGACGTCTTCTGCTGTTCCGTGCCGGTCGTCGGCATCTCCAACCTGCAAACCCTGCTGGAGTCGATGCCACCCTATTGGGCCGGCTTTGCGGAATTCATGTATCGCAGCTACGGCGATCCCCGCACCGAGGAAGGCCGTAAGCTGCTCGCCGAACGTTCACCGATCAACAAGGTCGACAACATCAAGAAGCCCATGCTGATCTTTCATGGCGCCAACGACGTTCGCTGCAAGATCGCGGAAAGCGACACCATCGCAGCGGCTATGCAGGCGAAAGGCATTCCCGTGACCTACATCGTCTATCCCGATGAGGGGCACGGATTCCAGAGGCCGCCGAACCAGCTCTCCTATCTCGCAATTGCCGAGGCGTTCTTTGCACGGCATCTGGGTGGCGCCTGCGAGCCCGTTGGCGAGGATTTCCGGGGATCCAGTCACGAGGTTCGTGCCGGGGCCGATATCCTGTCCGATCTGGGCGTCGCCTAAAAAAACGCCGCCGGGCGACATGGTGTCACCCGGCGGCGATCAATACTGGCCGATGCCTACTCCGCCGGCGCGGCGTGCATCTCCGGATGGGCGGCGTAGCGCTCGGTGGCGCCGAGCTTGCTGGCGGAAAACAGTCCCGCCGCCATCACCGCGTAGGCGAACGCCACCGCGGGCGTGACGCCGAAGCCGCCGCCAATACCCACGGCCTCGCCATGCATGAAGCCGAAGTAAGTGAGCACGGCACCGACCAGCGCGAAGGCCGAGGCCTTCTCGAAGTCGCGCTCGATGATGAAGACACCGATCGCACCCAGGATGAGGCCGCCGAGGATGGAGCCGCCGCCCATCACCTCTAAGCCGTGATAGAACACGCCCTGCTGTGGCAATGCTGCGATCGCCGCGGCCTTGACCGCGTCGGCCTTGTCGGCGGCGAGACCGCCGACAGTGGTCGCCGCCATCATGGTCGAGCCGAGCATCGTGTCGATCTGGAGCTTGGCCCAGGCAGCAAGATGCGGCGTCAGCGCCAGCACGATCGCGGGCGCGTGCTTGACCGGTGTGGTCTGGAACGCCTGCGCGCCGATCAGCATGCCGATATAGAGCAGGATCGGCGAGATCGCGACGACGGGCACCAGTGCCAGCAGCACCGAGATGATGCCGAACCAGGCCAGCACCACCACCATGATGCCGGTCGCAGCCGAATAGCCGATGCGGCCGCCCATCGCCTTCCAGCCGGGATGACCGATATAGACGGCGTTGATGAAGGGGTTGCCCATCAGGCAGCCGATCAGGCTGACGACGCCGTCGGCGGTCAGCACCCGCGTGGTGGGATATTCGTCGCCGGCCGCTTCCGCGCTCTCGACATTGTCCATGGCCTCGACGAGGTCGTAGATGCCGAAGGGAATGGCGGTAACCAGGATGACGCCTAGGAATTCGAAGCCGGAGAAGACATAGCCTATCGCCGGAATCGGCACCGAGAAGCCGAAGTTCGCGAAAGCGTCGCCGACGCCCTTGACGCTCAGCCCACCGAGACCGAGGCCGAACAGGTTCGAGCCCCAGGCGATGACCATGCCGACCGCGATCGCGACGAGGCCTGCGGGAATGCCGCGCCAATATTTCACGCCGCCGAACCAGCTCACCAAGATGATGGCGAAGCAGACCAGGCCGATTTGCGGCGTCATGTACATCTCTAACGCCGGACGCATCGAGATGAAGGTGACGGAGACGCCGGCGAGCGTGCCGAGCAGCGCCGCGCGCGGCGTGATCTTGCGGATGAACGGTGCGATGAAGCCGCCGATCATCAGGATAAAGCTCTGGAAGAACACCCAGACGAGGCCGGCCGACCAGCCCTTGAGCGGATCACCGGTCTTGATCGTGATCGGCAGCATGATCACGAAGGTGACGATGAACATGTGCGGTACGCTGACGCCCGAGGGCAGTGCGCAGACGTCGTTACGGCCCGTCTTCTGCGCCAGCCGATAGGCGAGATACGCGTAGTAGAAGGTGGAGAGACACATCATCAGCCCGAGCGCGGGCAGGATGCGGCCGAACACGAGACTATCAGGCATCTTCAGGACGAAGCGCAGCAGGCCCGTGAGCACCAGCATGTTGACGAGGATGTTGGTGCCGAAGCCGAAGAACGCGTTCCAGTCGCCCGATGTCCATAGTGCCGGCTTGAACTCGGACTTGCTCAGATCAGATTTACCGGCCGTCCCCGTCAATGTGCTCATGACATTACCCCTGTGTGGTCGAAGTCTTCATTGCCTCCAGTACTGCGGCTGAGTCCGCGACCCAGCCGAAGATGCCGCCCTGGGCCTTGATCATCTTCAGGCCCATCTCGTGAAATTGCGGGAAGTAGGATGCGCAGCCGTCCGAGATGACGACACAGCGATAGCCGCGGTCATTGGCCTCGCGCACGGTGGTGTTGACGCACACTTCCGTTGTGACGCCGCAGACGAGCAAGTTCTCGATGCCGTATTTCTCCAGCACGTCCGTGAGCTCGGTGGCGTAGAAGGCACCCTTGCCGGGCTTGTCGATCACGACTTCGCTGTCGAGCGGATAAAGCTCGGGAATGATGTCGTGGCCGGCCTCGCCGCGAATGAGAATGCGCCCCATCGGGCCGGGATCGCCGATGCGCAAGGACGGCGCGCCGCGCTCGACTTTTGCGGGCGGCGCGTCGGACAGATCAGGTAAATGCCCCTCGCGCGTGTGGATCACCAGCATGCCGGTGTCACGCGCCGCCTTCAGCACCGCGCCGATCGGCTTCACCGCGCGCGCGAGCTGGCTGACATCGTTGCCAAGCGTCTCGCCGAAGCCGCCCGGCTCCATGAAATCCCGCTGCATGTCGATGATGAGAAGTGCGGTGGCAGGCCAGTCGAGCCTGATCGGCTCGGGCTCGGCGCTGATGACGCCCAGTGTCGGCTTGGTTGAGTTCAACATAACTCAAGGCCCCCGCGAGAACTCTCTTTGCCAGGAGTTCTGCAAACGCCGTGCCATTGTGTACAATAGCGGTGGGGCACAGGCCGCGAGAGAATTTGCTGCGCACTCAGAAGGTTACGTCAGCGGCTGACGGCTGCTTATTCCCTGTGCGACGGCTTTGCGACGTGCAGTTGCTTAAAGGATGAGCGGGCAGCGACGGACTCGCTCGCCGTCATTCCGTGGCGACGCGACAGCGTCGAGCCCGGAATCCATCGGGCCGCAGTACGCGAGGAAAGTGGATTCCGGGTTCGCGCTGCGCGCGCCCCGGAATGACGGCGGAGGCCGTAGCGCTACCGCCCCGTGCCGTACAGCTGCCGATACTCCATCTCATACGGCGCATACGAATCCTTCAGCGTCGCCATGTTGAGCAGCATGGTGGCCACCACCGCGCCCGTCTTGCCGAACACGCGCGTTTTAATCCAGGCACTCTCGGTGCGGCGGCTGCCGGAGAGCGCGACAACCTCACGCTCGATTTCGTACTCCTCATCGACGAAGAGCGGCCCCTTGATCAGCCTGATCTCCTGATCCGCGAACAGGCCGACCGCCGGCCCCTTCGCCGGCAGCGGATCGTCCTTGGAACGGTACTGGAAGAGTACGCTCAACATCTCCATCGGGATGATGGCCTTCCCCCACGGATTGTCGGCGCCTGAATAATATGGCGAGTTCTCGGTGATGACGGCGAGCTTCTGCCGGAGAGAGAACGGATAGAGGTCGCCCATGTTCTGGTCCAACGCCATCCGCACCGTCTGCCGTTTGCTGGTCTGCGCCACCTTCACATCGCGCAGGATCACGGGATCGGCGAGCGGCTTGAGCTCGGTGAGGCGCGCCTCGAGCGCGGTCGCCGCATGAGGTTCGCCGACCGAGGCCGTGCCGCGCAGCACCTCGGTGCCGTCGCGCTTGACCATCTGGATCTGGCACTGGCTCGTGCCGGGCAGCGGCTTCGACAGCATCGCCTGCACCTCCTCACCTTCGAAGCAGGCGTTGCGGTAATGCGCGGACAGGCAACCGCTCTCGAACCAGGCCTGCCCCCACAGCCGCGCGCCGAGCGGGGCGAACTGGCTGAAATGTGTCGGGCCTTCGATGGTGCCGCCCTTGAAGCCGAGCTTTTGCGCGGTGGCATCGTCGTGGATCGAGGCGTGCGCGTCGTAGACTTGCGCGTGAAGCATCTGGCGCGGCTGGCGCCACGGGCCAATCAGCGCCTCGGCCGTCTCTGTAATCTCGGTGTCGAATGCGTTTGCAGCCATGGTGTCCTCCACAGGCAGCCATGACTAGCAGGAGCGCCACGGATGCGGCTAGCCGTATTGACTTCGCCGGCCCATGCTCTTGACTGTCGCAATTCGCGTCGCGCCGCCGCTATCCCTCCCGCAGCGCAAACCCCCACGCCGAACGAGAGACGAGGACTCCTGAAATGACGCTGATGCAGGTCGAGCTGGACGACAAATACCGGCTCGAATCGAAGCGGATCTTCCTGTCCGGCACGCAGGCGCTGGTTCGGCTGCCCATGTTGCAGCGCGAACGCGACCGGCTTCAGGGCCTCAACACCGGCGGTTTCATCTCGGGCTATCGTGGTTCCCCGCTCGGCATGTACGACCACGCGCTGTGGCGCGCGAAGTCGCACCTCCAGCAGCACGACATCGCCTTCGTCCCCGGCCTGAACGAGGACCTGGCTGCGACCGCCGTCTGGGGCAGCCAGCAGGTCGGCCTGTTTCCCGGCGCCAAGGTCGATGGCGTGTTCGGCATCTGGTACGGCAAGGGCCCCGGCGTCGACCGCTCGGTCGATGCGCTCAAACATGCCAATGCGGCCGGCACCTCGCTCAATGGCGGCGTGCTGGCACTCGCAGGCGACGACCACGGCTGCCAGTCCTCGACGCTGGCGCATCAGAGCGAGCAGGTGTTCGCGGCGGCGCTGATCCCCGTGATCAATCCGGCAACGCTCCAGGATTATCTCGACCTCGGCCTCTACGGCTTTGCGCTGTCGCGCTTCTCCGGCTGCTGGGTCGGCTTCAAGGCGATCAGCGAGACCGTGGAAAGCTCGGCCTCGATTGACAGCGATCCCGAGCGCATCAAGATCGTGCTGCCCGATGATTTCGAGATGCCGCCCGGCGGCCTCAACATCCGCTGGCCCGATCCGCCGCTGGACGCCGAGAGGCGCCTGTTCGGCCCGAAGATGGCCGCCGTGCAGGCCTTTGCCCGCGCCAACCAGCTCGACCGCATCGTGCTCGATTCCAAGCCGGCACGGCTCGGCATTCTCGCGACCGGCAAGGCCTATCTCGATCTGCGCCAGGCGCTGGCCGATTTGGGCATCACCGACAAGGAGGCGCAGGACCTCGGCCTGCGCATCTACAAGGTCGCACTGACCTGGCCGCTGGAGGAAAGCGGCGCCAAGCGTTTCGCCGAAGGTCTTCAGGACGTGCTGGTGGTCGAGGAGAAGCGCGGCTTCATCGAAGACCAGCTGATGCGCATCCTCTACAATATCGATGCCTCCAGGCGGCCGACGGTCACCGGAAAACGCGACGAGCGCGGCGCGCCGCTGCTGCCGAGCGAGGGCGAGCTGACGCCGACCATCGTCGCGGGCGCGCTGGTGGCACGCTTGCGCAAGCTCGGGCATCACAGCCCGGTGCTGGAGCAACGCCTCGCCCGGCTCGAGGCCTTCGACAGTCCCGTCACATCAAGCACGCAGATCAAGCTCGCGCGCACACCGTTCTTCTGCTCGGGCTGCCCGCACAACTCCTCGACGCGCGTGCCCGAGGGAAGCCGCGCCATGGCCGGCATCGGCTGCCACGGCATGGCCTTGAGCATGCCGACCCGCCGTACCGATCTGATCTCGCATATGGGCGCCGAGGGCGTGAACTGGATCGGCCAGTCGCCCTTCACCACCGAGAAGCACATCTTCCAAAACCTCGGTGACGGCACCTACACCCATTCTGGCCTACTTGCGCTGCGCGCGGCTTCCGCCGCCGGCATCAACATCACCTACAAGATCCTCTACAACGACGCGGTCGCGATGACCGGCGGCCAGCCCGCCGAAGGCGCCTTCAACGTCGCGCAGATCGCGCATCAGGTCTGGGCCGAGGGCGTCAAGCGACTTGCGATCGTATCGGACGATCCGACGAAGTATCCGGAAGGCAACTACTTCCCGCAGCGCGCGACCATCCATCACCGCCGCGAGCTCGACGCCGTCCAGCGCGAGCTGCGTGACATCAAGGGCCTCACGGTCGTGATCTACGACCAGACCTGCGCAGCCGAAAAGCGCCGCCGCCGCAAGCGCGGGCTCTATCCCGATCCCGCAAAGCGTGCCTTCATCAACGAGCTGGTCTGCGAAGGCTGCGGCGACTGCTCGCAGGCCTCCAACTGCGTCTCGGTGCAGCCGCTGGAGACGGAGTTCGGCCGCAAGCGCCAGATCGACCAGTCGAACTGCAACAAGGACTTTTCCTGCGTCGAGGGTTTCTGCCCGAGCTTTGTCACCGTGCACGGCGGCAGCCTGAAGCGGATGAAGACGTCGGCGGTCGATTCCGGACAGTTGTTCGCCGACCTGCCGCTGCCTCCTGCCCGCGAGCTCGAGGCGCCGTACAACATCCTCGTCACCGGCATCGGTGGCACCGGCGTCATCACCATCGGCGCGCTGCTCGGCATGGCCGCCCATGTCGACGGCCGCGGCTGCTCGGCGCTCGACTTCACCGGCCTGTCGCAGAAGAACGGCGCGGTGATGAGCCATGTCCGCATTGCACGGAGGCCGGAGGACATCTCCGCGGTCCGCATCACCACCGGCGGCGCCGACGTCATTCTCGGCTGCGACATGATCGTCTCGGCAGGTCCCTCCGCGCTGAGCCGTGCCGAACGCGGGGTGACGAAGGCGTTCATCAACGCCGACCTGCAGCCGACCGCGAGTTTCGTGCAGAATCCCGATCTCGACTTCGAGATGGGCACGATGCAGACCGTGCTGCGTGACGCCGTCGGCGACACGAACCTCGACATCATCGACGCGACAGGCATTGCCTCGGCCCTGATGGGCGACTCGATCGCGACAAATCCCTTCATGCTCGGCTTCGCCTTCCAGAAGGGCGCGATCCCGCTGTCGCTGGAGGCCCTGCTCCGCGCCATCGAGATCAACGGCGCGGCGATCGAGATGAACAAGCTGGCCTTCACCTGGGGACGGCTGGCCGCCCACGACATGTCGCGCGTGCGCAGCGTGCTGCAGTTCAAGAGCCGCGCTTCCGCGCCGACGAAGTCGCTCGACGACGTGATCGCGACCCGCGCGGAGTTTCTGACCGGCTATCAGGACAAGGCCTACGCCGACCGCTATCGCACGGCCGTCGCCAAGGTGCGCAAGGCAGAGAGCACAGTCTCGCCCGCGTCCACGGAGCTCACCGAGGCGGTCGCCAAAAACCTGTTCAAGCTGATGGCCTACAAGGACGAATACGAGGTTGCACGGCTCTACACCGACGGCAGCTTTGCCAAGAAGGTGTCGGAGAAGTTCGACGGCGACTTCACGCTGAAGTACCACCTCGCCCCGCCGATCTTCGCGCAGCGCGACAAGACCACCGGACACCTTCAGAAGAAGGAGTTCGGCGGCTGGATGATCCACGCCTTCCGCCTGCTCGCCAAGCTGAAGGTCCTGCGCGGCGGCGCGTTCGACCCGTTCGGCCGCACCGAGGAGCGCCGGACCGAACGGAAGCTGGTCGCGGATTATCTCGGCATGATCGACCAGCGGATGGCCGGGCTGAAGGCGGAGCAGATCCCGCTGCTGGCGCGGCTCGCCCGCGTGCCCGAGACGATCCGCGGCTTCGGGCACGTCAAGGAAGCCAATATCAAGCTGGCGGCGGCCGAGACAGCGCGGCTGGAGGCCGAACTGGAGAACAGCCGCTTTGCGGCGGCGGCGGAGTAGCGGGGGTGCTGTCGCCTCATTCTCGGTGTCATCGCCCGCGAAGGCGGGCGATCCAGTACTCCGAGGCGGTTGTGGTTGAATCGATAGGCCGCGGCGTACTGGATGCCCCGCCTTCGCGGGGCATGACGGTGGAGGTAGTGGCTAGACCGAAGCTGACACGCCGGCAGCCGTCTCACGCGCCGCACCACCCTCCGCCAGATGCCGCCCCGCGATATACCCGAACGTCAGCGCGGGCCCGAGCATGATCCCCGGCCCCGGATAATTCCCGTTCATGATCGACCCCATGTCGTTGCCGCAGGCGTAGAGACCTGCGATCGGGGCCCCGTCCTCGCGCAGCACGCGCGCCTGGGCATCCACCTTCATGCCGATGGCCGTGCCGAGATCGGCCGGATGGATGCGCATCGCGAAGAACGGCGCGCGGAGGATCGGCGCGACGCAGGGATTGGGCTTGTGCGTGGCATCGCCGAGGTGGCGCTGATAGATGGTGCTGCCGCGGCCGAATTCGGGATCGCGGCCCTGCTTCGCATCAACGTTGTAACCAGCGATCGTCGCCGTGAGCACGGACGGATTGACGCCGATCTTCGCCGCGAGCTGCGCGATGTCTGGAGCCTTGAGCAACTCGCCGCTCGCCAGATAGCGCCGGAGGTTGAGCGTAAACGGCTTGATGCGGCCGAGGCCATAGCTCCACAGGAACTGACGGTCGCAGACGAGATAAAACGGCCGGTCCGGCTCGCCATTGCCGTCGCGCAACATCGCCAGCACGAACTCATGGTGCGACTGCGCCTCGTTGACGAAGCGACGGCCGGCCGCGTTGATGGCGATCACGCCGGGCTTGGCGTGGTCGGTCACCGTATGCGGAAAAACGCCACGGCTGCCATCGTCGCGACGGAACAGCGAGGCCGGCACCCAATAGGCCGGACTCGTCGCCTCCGTGTTGAGCGCGGCACCGGCCGTGGCCGCAAGCCGGAGCCCGTCGCCAGTGCCAGCGGTGCTGGCCGCCGAGACGAAACCAGCCGCGGCCGGGAAGAAGCGTTTGCGCAACACAGCGTCGTGCGAAAAGCCGCCGGTCGCAACCACCACGCCGCGACGCGCTGAGATCAGGCGGTCGCGGGAGCCGTGGCGGATGACAACGCCGCCGACGTGATCGCCCTGCATCGACAAGTCCTCAACATCGGCGCAGAAGAGAATCTCGACCTGCCGCGCCAGCAGCGAGGCATAGAGCCGCGCCGCGAGCGCGTTGCCGAGATGCAGCGTCGTGCCGCGCCGATTGCGTAGCCGCTGCAACGCGTATTCCGAAACGAGCCGCGCCGCGCGCAGGGTCGAACGCAACGATTTTCCGGCCCGGCGCAGATGCGGGATGTCGAGGCGGTTGACCATCATCCCGCCGAACAGCGTGAGCTCCGGCAGCGGCGCGCGCAGCCGCGCGAAAGGCGCGCCGAGCCGGGTGCCGTCGAACGCGACCGGCTCCAGCACGCGCCCGCCTGATGTCGCGCCCAACCGCTCCGGATAACAGTCCGGACAGGCTTTCACCGGCTGGAGGCGCACTTCCGTGTTGGCTTCGAGATAGGCGACCGCCTCCGGCCCGCGCGCGAGGAAGGCTGCGCGCAGGCCGGCATTGGCAGGCTCCGGCACCGTGCTCGACAGATACCGGACCGCGTCCGTGATGCTGTCGGACAGCCCGACGTCCTTCATCTTGGGATTGGCGGGGATCCAGACCATGCCGTCGCTCCAGGCGGTGGTGCCGCCGACGAACGCCGTCTTCTCGATCACCAGCACGCGCAAGCCTTCAGCGGCGGCCACCGCCGCGGCCGTCATGCCACCGGCGCCAGCGCCGACGACAATGACATCGTAGGTCTCATGCGCCGGCATCATGCGGCAAGGGTCCGGGAAAGAGGCATGACGCCGTCATACCTCGCCCGGAGGCACCAACGCTAGCGCGCCGGCTTGCGCTCGATCGGGTCGATATCGATCGCCCGCAAGCGGCCGAGCCGCAGCACGTCCATGGCGAGCCGCCGGCCGATCCGGTCGCGGTCGAGCACGCGGATCAGATCGTCGACGCCGTTGATATCGACACCATCGAGCTTGATGACGACGTCGCCGGGCAACAGGCCCGCCTTCGCCGCCGGTCCATTCGGCTCGATCTGCATCAAGAGCGCGCCCATCTTGTTGTCGACGCCGGCCAGTACCGCGTGCCGCCGCGGGACCGGTGCAGTCTGCCCGGCGACGCCGATAAAGGCGCGGCGGACATAGCCGTGGCGGATGATCTCCGACAGCACGAACTGCGCGGTGTTGCTGGCGACCGCGAAGCATATGCCTTGCGCGCCATTGATGATGGCGGTGTTGATGCCGATCACCTCGGCATTCGACGACACCAGCGGCCCGCCGGAATTGCCGGGGTTGAGCGCAGCATCGGTCTGGATCACGTCCTCGATGGTGCGGCCGCTCACTGAGCGGATCGAGCGCCCCAGCGCCGAGACCACGCCGGCGGTCACGGTCGACTCGAAGCCGAGCGGATTGCCGATCGCGATCACGAGCTGGCCGCGCCGCAGGGTCTTGGAGTTGCCGAGCGCGGCATAGGGCAAGTCGCGCACACCATTGGCGCGCAGCAACGCAAGGTCGGTGTCGGGATCGACGCCGAGTACGCGGGCCTCACCGACGTTACCCTCGACGTCCCGCAGCCGGATCTCCCTGGAGGAACCGACCACGTGGCTATTGGTGAGCACGAGCCCGTCCGGCGAGATCACGATGCCGGAGCCGAGCCCGCCGCGCTCGCGGCCGTTCGGCACCTTTGGCCCGGTCTCGACGCGCACGACGGCGGGGCCGACACGGTCGGTCACGTCGATCACGGCATTGGAATAGGCGTCCAGCAGAGCCCGGTCGTCGACCGGGGCAGACGCTGTCGCTCGCGATGACGCGGCGTCATCGACGATGTCTGAGGTAAAATCCAGCATGGCAAGAGTCCTTGAGGCTCACACAGATGGTGGCCTGTTCCTGCCAACGCAAGGGACCCGCCTGGGGCGCAAGGCTGGGCTGTCAGGACTTGACCTACCAAGGTGGCTAGGGCGCCCGCCGCAGCGTGCCCGCCCTCGCCTTGACCGGGTCGAGCAGCGACCAGTCGCCGTCCGGGAGCACGTAACCCTTGGGGAACGGCGCGCGCAGCTCGAGCCCGAGCGAGCGCAGCACCCGGTCGTCGCGGTAGTAGCATTGCAGGACGACGCGGACGAGCGTTGCGGCAGCCGCGCCGCCGGAGCTGCGGAACTCCTGCGCCACCGCATCGCGCCTGGCGGCATCGAGCTCGGCGAACGGTTGCCCTGCGAGCCGGGCCAGATGGTCCAGCGCCGCCGCCACCAATTTGGTGTCGCGGCCCAGCGTCGTCAGAATATCGGCCTGGATCGCGGGGTCGTCGGCGCCGGGCACCTTGTACTCGTCGCTGGCGGGCACGATCATCGCAGCGATGGTGCGGAGATCGTTGCATTGGGCGCGCGTGAGTTGATTGTCTGCGGACATGACGGCCTCAGTCGAACAAGTTTGCGAGGCGCTGCTTCATCTGGTCGGCGATGTAGAGCGCGAGGGCCTGGATGGTGGACGTCGGGTTCACGCCGCCCGAGGTGACGAAGATGCTGCCGTCGACGATGAAGAGATTTTTGACGTCGTGCGTGCGGCCCCATTCGTTGACGACGGAGCGTTCGGGGTCGGTGCCCATCCGCGCGGTGCCGAGCAGATGCCAGCCGCCCCACGGGATCGGCGAGTTGACGCAGATGTCGGTCGCCCCCGCCATTTCCAGAACCTCGCGGCCGCGCGCGAGCGCATGCTCCATCATCTTCCGGCTGTTCTCGCTGATCGAGTAGTCGATCTTCGGTGCTGGAATGCCGTGGCTGTCCTTCAGGACAGGATCGAGCGTGACGCGATTGTGCTCCTCCGGCAGGTCCTCGCAGATCGCGGAGAATCCCAGCCGATGGCCATTGAGCTTGCGGAAGACGCGGTGATGATCCGCGCCCCACGGCAAAATGCCCCTCTGCTCGCTCACGACAGCCTCGAACACCGGTCCTGCCCCGCGCACGAACTGGACGCCGTAGCCGCGTACGAAACCGCGCGACAGGTCGGTGTCATACCATTCCTTGCTCCACAGGCAGGTCGGCGGCGCGCGGTTGCTGTCGGTCGGCTCCTTCACATAGCCGTAGATCTGCGCATAGGGATGGAACATCAGGTTCTTGCCGACGAGGCCCGACGAATTGGCAAGACCGTGCGGGAAGCGGTTGGATGCCGAGTTGAGCAGCAGCCGGGGCGTGCCGACGCCGTTGCAGGCGATGATGACGACATGCGCCGGCTGGAACTGCTCGACGCCGTCCTTGTCGTAATAGACCGCGCCTGAGGCCATGCCGTTCTCGTCGGTGGTGATCTCGCGCACCCGGCAATGCGTGCGCAGCTCGACGCCGGCACGGATCGCGTGCGGCCAATAGGTAATGTCGGTCGAGGACTTTGCGCCTTGGGCGCAGGCCGGCGTGCAATGGCCGAGATTGATGCAGCGCGCGCGGCCCTCATAGTCCGTGGTCGCGACTGTCGTGTCCGACGGCCACCAGTGCCAGCCGAGCTTGTTCATGGCCTTGCCGATGATGGCGCC
Organism: Bradyrhizobium sp. S3.7.6; assembly: GCF_054061875.1. Taxonomy (NCBI): domain Bacteria; kingdom Pseudomonadati; phylum Pseudomonadota; class Alphaproteobacteria; order Hyphomicrobiales; family Nitrobacteraceae; genus Bradyrhizobium; species Bradyrhizobium sp. S3.7.6. The sequence goes on from NZ_JBSSEQ010000001.1 coordinate 7,607,472, forward strand.
GGACAATCCCATCGGCTGCTGCGGCATCGGCGGATGCGTCAGCGGTGACAGCGGATCGCCCGATAGCCCAGACGTGCCCATGATGCGGTCGTTCTCTTCGAAGAACGGCGTCAGCGCGTCGTAGTCGATCGGCCAGTCGTCAGCGACGCCGTCGAGCGTCTTCACCTTGAAATCGGAGGGATGCAGCCGCGGCCAGTGCGCGGTGTACATCACCGTCGAGCCGCCGACCGCGTTGTAGTTGACGACCTTGATCGGCGAATTGTCGTCGTTGATCGGATAGTCCTCGGGCCGGCCGCGGACATTCGGGCTCGACGACCACTCCCCGTAGAACTTGGCCTCCCAGTCGCGGCCCGTGCTGGGATATTCCGCCGGGTTCATCCAGCCGCCCTGCTCCAGGCAGAGGATGTGCATCTTGGTCTCGGCCAGCGACCACGCGATCGCGGCACCTGAAGCGCCGGCGCCGATGATCAGGACGTCCACGGGGTCTTTCATCGAACTTTCTTCCTCCCGCCCTCGCCGCTTCAAGGGCGATTCGGTCTACGCAGGTTTTTGATCGTGCCGAACGATAGGGGCAGACCGGCCGGTCAGTAAAGGCTGGCCCGCGAATGTCGCACTTCGCAGGGCGCAGACCATTGGTATCGCGACCTCCGGATGCTAGGAACGAGGCGCCAGAGCAATCGATAGCGAGACGTTATGTCCTTTAGGAATTCATTTGCCGCCGCCCGCGCCTTCGCGCTTGTTTCGTTTCTCGCTCTGTCCGGGTTTCTGGCCTCTTCCGGGCCCGCCTCCGCGCTGACGGCGGCCGCGACCGTCCGGGACGCCAATTCGATCCAGCTCGGCGACGTCACCTACCGCCTCGACGGCGTCGACGCGCCCGAGCTGGACCAGGTCTGCATCGACGATCACGCCGATCCCTGGACCTGCGGCATCGAGGCCCGCGACCAGCTGGCGAAGCTGATCAACAAACGCAGCGTGCGCTGTGACGATGTCGGGCCGGAAAAGAGCTTCGGCAAACGGCACCGGGCGATCTGCACCGCCGAGGGCGACAAGGTCTCGTTGAACGAGCAGCTGGTCAAGCTTGGCTATGCCATCGCCCGCGAGCCGATCAAGGCGAACGTCAAGGCTGCCGCGGCCGATGCCAAAACCGCGTCAGCCGGCATCTGGAAGGGCTGCTTTGTTGCACCGCAAGAATTCCGCATGGGCAAGAAGGACGGCACGCTGCTCGGCGCCGCCTGCCGCGCCGACCGCGACAAGGAAATCCGCGCGGCGCTGTTTCCGGAGGAGCTGACCATGCCGCCGAGTTGCAGCATCAAGGGCAAGCTCGCCGTGCGCGCGCGCGTCACCGGCAATATCGGCATCTATCACTTGAGAGGCTGCCCAAGCTATCCCGCGACCACCAAGCCGGACCGCTGGTTCTGCTCGGAGGACGACGCGCAGGCCGCCGGCTTCCGCAAGGCCTACAATTGCCGCCGGCCGAAATGAGGAAGCCCGTCACGAGCATGTGAGCGGTAGCCGGAGACAGTATTGATCCGGAATTGAACTCTCTCGGTGGTTGCTACATCTAATATGTACGCAAGCGCTTTGCGCGAGCGTTCCTTGGCAGCAATCCGGCTTCGGTCCGATTGCTTTGCTCGGGCGTTTCCTCCCTAGACTTGGGCCGCTTGTCACAACAAGCGGCTCTTCTTTTTTGTGCGCCCTATTTCCGCATCGGCATGATCTGGTCCATCGGCGGCATGTTTGCATTCAGATGCCCCATGATCCAGACGGTGCCGCCGACGACCAGGAAGACGACCAGAAGGCCGAAGGCGAGCGCCAGCACGTTGTTGGTATTGTCAGGCCCGGTCGTGATGTGCAGGAAGAACACGAGGTGCACGCCCATCTGCGCGATCGCCAGCACGATCAGAGCGACGGGGATCGATGGCTGCCAGACCAGGTCGGTTCCGGCGATGAAGAATGACGTTGCCGTAAGCAGCAGCGCGAGGCCGAGCCCAACGACATAGCCGAGCACCCGCTCGCCGACGCTGTGTTGCTCTTCCTCGCCCGGTGCGAGATCGTGTCCGGTCCGCACATGCGTCTGATCGCTCATACGGCACTCCCAAGCAGGTAGACGACGGAGAAGACCCCGACCCAGACGATGTCGAGCGCATGCCAGAACAGCGCAAAGCACATCATCCGGCGCAAGACGTCGGCGCGAAAGCCCTTTGCGAATACCTGGGCTATCATGGTGAGCAGCCACAATATGCCGGCCGAGACGTGCAGGCCGTGGCATCCGACCAGCGAGAAGAACGAGGTCAGGAACGCGCTGCGCGACGGGCCATAGCCGCGTGCGACGAGGTCCGCGAATTCGCGGAACTCGATAGTGAGAAAGATCAGTCCGAGCACGCAGGTCACGGTCATGCCGAGATAGAACCAGAACCGGTTGCGCACGTCGGCGGCAATGCTGGCCATGCCGCAAGTGAAGCTCGACAGCAGCAGGCAGACCGTCTCGATCGCGACGTTGCGCTGCTCGAAGATCTCCGAGCCGCTGGGGCCGCCCGCGGTCTGGCCGGACAGCACCGCATAGGCCGCGAAGAAGCAGGAGAACATCACGATATCGGAGAGCAGGAAGACCCAGAAGCCGTAGGCGGTCACGATCCGCTTCGATGCCGGACCTGGATGCTCGACAACGAGCCCGATATGGTGGGGGTCGGCATGCGCGCGGCCCGCGGTCGCCGTCATCGACATCAGAGCGCTCCCGCCATGCTGACGAGGCTGCGCCGTTCCTCGATATTGATGCGATCGATCGCTGCGACCTCGTCGGCCGGAATGACGTATTCGTCATGGTCGCGCCAGGCGAACACGACGAAGGTCGCGAAGGCGCCGATGCCGCCCAGGATCACCATCCACCAGATGTGCCAGATCAGCGCGAAGCCCATGATGGTGGCGAAGAACGCGCAGACGAAGCCGGTCGGCGAATTCCTGGGCATCTCGATATCCTGATACTCCGGCCGATCATGCTCGAGCTGCTGCTGCTTGGCATGGGCCTTCTGATCCCAATAAGCATCCTCGCCGCGCACATCCGGATAGAAGGCGAAGTTGAACACGGGCGGCGGCGACGAGGTCGCCCATTCCAGCGAGCGGCCGTCCCAGGGATCGCCGGTGCGGTCGCGCAGGGCCTCGCGGTTGCGGATGCTGACCACGAGCTGCACGATCTGGCAGATCACGCCGATCGACAGCACGGCCATGCCGGCGGCCGCCACGAACATCCATGGCCGCCAGGCCGCGACGTCGTAGTGCTGCATGCGCCGGGTCATGCCGAGCATGCCGGCGATATAGAGCGGAATGAAAGTGACGTAGAAGCCGAGGAACGTGAACCAGAACGCCGCCTTGCCCCAGCGCTCGTCGAGACGAAAGCCGAACGCCTTTGGGAACCAGTATTCGAAGCCGGCGAAGGCGCCGAACAGCACGCCGCCGATGATGACGTTGTGGAAGTGCGCCACCAGGAACATGCTGTTGTGGAGCATGAAGTCGGCCGGGGGCACCGCGACCAGCACGCCCGTCAGCCCGCCGATGATGAAGGTAACCATGAACCCGACCGCCCACAGCATCGGCGTCGCAAAACGGATGCGGCCGCCATACATCGTGAACAGCCAATTGTAGATCTTCACGCCCGTCGGTATCGCGATGATCATGCTGGCGATGCCGAAGATGGCGTTGACGTCGGGGCCAGCGCCCATCGTGAAGAAATGGTGCAGCCAGACCATGAAGGAGATGACGCAGATCGCCATGGTCGCGAGCACCATCGAGCGGTAGCCGAACAGCGCCTTGCCCGAGAAGGTCGACACCACCTCGGAGAAGATGCCGAAGGCCGGCAATACGAGGATATAGACCTCCGGGTGCCCCCAGGCCCAGATCAGGTTCATGAACATCATGACGTTGCCGCCGGCTTCATTGGTGAAGAAGTGGAAGCCGAGGTAACGGTCGAGCAGCAGCATCGCGAGCGTGGCGGTGAGGATCGGAAAGGCGGCGACGATGAGCAGGTTGGAGGCCAGCGTGGTCCAGCAGAACATCGGCATGCGCAGATAGTTCATGCCCTTGGTGCGCAGCTTCAGCACGGTGGTGACGAGGTTGATGCCGGCGACCAGCGTGCCGACGCCGGAGATTTGCAAAGACCACGCGTAATAGTCGACGCCGACGCCGGGCGAATAGGACAGTTCCGACAGCGGCGGAAAGGCCAGCCAGCCGGTGCGCGCGAACTCGCCGACCACGAGCGAGATATTGACCAGCAGCGCGCCGGTCGCGGTCAGCCAGAAGCCGACCGAATTCAGCGTTGGGAAAGCAACGTCGCGCACGCCGAGTTGAAGCGGCACGATCAGGTTCATCAGCCCGATCACGAACGGCATCGCCGTGAAGAAGATCATGATGGTGCCGTGCGCCGAGAATATCTGGTTGTAGTGCTCCGGTGGGAGATAGCCTTGTGACTGGTAGGCGACCGCCTGCTGGAGCCGCATCATGATGGCGTCGCTGCCGCCGCGCAGCAGCATGACCGAAGCGAGCAGGATGTACATCACGCCGATGCGCTTGTGATCGACGCTGGTGATCCATTCGTGCCAGAGATAAGGCAAATGACCTTTCACGACGACCCAGATCAGCACGCCGAGGATCGCGACCAGCACGACGGCACCCGCGACGAGGGGTATCGGCTGGTCGAACGGAATCGCCGACCAATCGAGCTTACCGAGCATCGTGGCCTCCACTATGCGGCCTGCCGGCATCGGAGAGTAGCTCCGGGCCGGGCCCTGGCGGAATGTGCTGGGTTGCGATCAGGTCGAACAGACGGGGATCGTCCAGGCGAAAGGTCAGCCTGTTCTTCTCGATGCCCTGCTGCATCAGCTTCGTATAGCTCTCCTCGTTCAGCACGGCATCGGTCTTCGCAATGGTCGCGACCCAATCCGGGAAGGCGAGCGGCGAGATCACGTTGACGTCGAACATCATGTCGGGAAAGCCGTCGCCGGAGAAATGCGCCGACAGACCCTGCAGCTTGCCCTCATTGTCGGCACGCAGGTTCAGCTTCGTCACCATGCCGTTCATGGTGTAGATCATGCTGCCGAGCTGCGGGATGAAGAACACGTTCATCACGCTCGACGACGTCAGCTGGAAATTCAGCTCGGCACCAGCCGGCACCGTCAGCGTGTTGACGGTGGCGATGCGCTGGTCCGGATAGATGAAGAGCCATTTCCAGTCGAGCGAGACCGCCTGGATGCGGACCGGACTGCCGGTGCCCGGCACGGGCGCGGCGGGATCGAGCTGGTGCGAGCCGATCCAGGCGACGCCGCCGAGCAGGATCACGGTGAGCGCTGGGATCGCCCACACCACCATCTCGACGCGGCCGGAATAGACGAAGTCGGGCTGGTAACGTGCTCTCGGATTGGACGCGCGAAACCAGAACGCAAAGGCCAAAATCGCGAAAATGGTCGGCACCACGATCACGAGCATGATGAAGACGGAATCGACCAGGATGGTGCTGTTGGCGGCAGCCACCGGCCCTTTTGGATCGAGCAGATTCATCGGCAAGCCACTGGCGATTGGGAAACCCCAGGCGAGAGCCTAGCGCGGAAAAGCCCCCGCAACAAACGCAAGCTCGGCAGAACGGTTCCGCGATACGCCCGCTTAATTGTGCGCCGTGCCGCCCGGCGGCATGCAATTCCATGCGATGTCAATGACATCTGCGCGGGACCATCGGCCTTCTCTCCTGTCAGGGCGATTGCTAATCTGCACGAAAATAATTGGGATGAAACGACATGCAGGGCCCCGAGGACGATGCCGGCCTCGCCGGCAGGGTGGCACTGATCAGCGGCGGTGGCGCCGCTGGCGACGGCATCGGCAACGGCCGCGCTGCAGCAATCCTATTGGCCCGCGCCGGCGCAAAAGTGCTGGTGGCCGATCGCGACCTCAGGCTCGCCGAGCGCACGGTGGAGATGATCATGGCCGAGGGCGGCACGGCAGCAGCACATGGCGGCGACGTCACCAGCGAAGCCGATTGCAAGACACTGGTCGAGGCTACGCTCGACCGCTGGGGCCGGCTCGATTTCCTCGACAACAATGTCGGCATCGGCAGCCGCGGCAGCGTGGTCGACGAGACTCCCGAGCAGTATCGCCGTGTCATGCAGGTCAACGTCGAGACCATGTTCCTGCTCTCCAAGCACGCGATCCCCGCGATGATCAGGACCGCCAAGGGCGGCGCGATCGTCAATATCTCCTCGATCTCGGCGCTCAGGCCGCGCGGGCTCACGACCTACACGACCTCAAAAGCTGCGATCATCGGCCTGACCCGCGCTATGGCGGTCGATCACGGTCGCGACAACATCCGCGTCAACTGCATCTGCCCCGGACCGATGTACACGCCGATGGTCTATGCCCGCGGCATGAGCGAGCGGGCGCGCGCCAACCGCGCCAGGGCCTCCCTGCTCAAGACCGAAGGCACCGGCTGGGATGTCGGCCACGCCGTCAAATTCCTGCTCAGCAATTTTGCGCGCTACATCACCGGCCAAGTGCTGGTGGTCGACGGCGGCGTGACGCTGCAAGCGCCGGAACGTGAATCACAGGAACACTGAAAGGAACACGGATGGCCCGCCTGCCCTATCTCGAGGCCGACCAGGTCGCGCCCGAATATCGCGACATGCTCAAGCGCAACACCAACCTGCACAAGCTGCTGGTCAACTCGCCGGAGATGGCGCGCGCCTTCAACGGCATCGGCAGCTATATTCGCTTCAAGAGCAAGCTCGACCCGCGGTTGCGGGAGCTCGCGATCCTCCAGGTCGGCTGGATGGAGAAGTCGGAATACGAATTCACCCACCATGTGAAGATCGGCAAGGAGTTCGGCGTCACCGACGAGGACATCGCAGGTCTGATGGCGGAGACCGACGGCAAGCCGTCGAAGCTGGAGCCGCTCGCCAGGGCGATCCTGAAAGGCGCCCGCGAGATGGTGCGCGAGCTCGCGATGTCGGACGCGACCTTCGCCGAGATCAAGAAAGATCTCTCTGACGAGCACATGGTCGACCTCGTGCTCACCATCGCCTTCTATTGCGGCGTGGTACGCGTGCTCGCCACTATGAAGATCGACAACGAACCGTATTACAAAGAGGTACTCCAGCAGTACCCGATCCCGGGAGTGAAGTGACATGCGCTTGAAGGACAAGGTCGCGATCGTCGTCGGCGCCGGCCAGAGCCCCGGTGAAGGCATGGGCAACGGCCGCGCCACCGCGCTGACCTTCGCGCGCGAGGGTGCCAAAGTGCTGTGCGTCGACCACCACCTGGAATCGGCGCAGGAAACCGTCGATCTGATCGCAGCGGAGCAAGGCACCGCCGCGGCTTTCAAGGCCGACGTGACCAAATCCGCGGACATCAAGGCGATGGTCGCGGATGCGCTGGCGCGCTGGGGCCGCATCGACGTGCTGCACAACAATGTCGGCGTCAGCCTGTCCGGTGGCGATGCCGAGCTGCTTCAAATCACCGAGGAGGCGTTCGACCGTGTCGTCGCCATCAATCTGAAGAGCTGTATTCTGGCAGCGAAGGAAGTGATCCCGATCATGCGCACGCAAGGAAGCGGCGCCATCGTCAACATCTCCTCGATGGCCGCGATCACGACCTATCCTTACGTCGCCTACAAGGCGACGAAGTCGGCCATGATCGCCTTCACCGAGCAGCTCGCCTACCAGAACGCCGAATACGGCATCCCTGCCAACGTCATCCTGCCCGGCCTGATGAACACGCCGATGGCCGTCGACACCCGCGCCCGCGAATGGTCCAAGCCCCGCTCTGAAGTCGAAGCCGAGCGCGACAGCAAGGTGCCACTGCGCAGGAAGATGGGCACCGGCTGGGACGTCGCGAATGCCGCACTGTTTTTGGCGTCGGACGAGGCGAATTTCATCACCGGCGTGACGCTGCCGGTGGACGGTGGCGCGAGTGTGAGACGGGGGTAATTCGAGCGCGCTGCTTACCCTCCCCTGGAGGGGGAGGGAAACAGCGTCACTGCGGTGCGCGCGTCGCCCGCCAGATGGTGCCATTGCCGTCCTCCGACACCAGCAGCGATCCATCCTTCGCCACGGCGACACCAACCGGCCTTCCCCAGACCTCCGTGTCACTCACGACAAACCCCGTGACGAAATCCTCGTACTCGCCGGTGGGCTTGCCGTCCTTCATCCTGATACGGATCACCTTGTAGCCGGTGCGCTTGGAGCGGTTCCAGGAGCCGTGCTCAGCGGCGAAGGCATCGCCTTGATAGTCGGACGGAAACTGCGTGCCCTGATAGAAAGTCATGCCGAGCGAAGCCGAGTGCGGCTGGATCAGCACGTCGGGCACCGTCACCTTGTCCTTGAGGTCCGGCCGCGCGCCGGCGTGACGCGGATCTTCGTTGCCGCCGATATAGAACCACGGCCAGCCGTAGAACGCGCCCTCCTTCACGCTGGTGACGTAATCGGGCACGAGATCGTCGCCGAGCCCGTCGCGCTCATTGGTCGAGCACCAGGGCAGCCCGCTCTGCGGCTCGATCGCAAGACCGACGCAATTGCGGATGCCGGTGGCATAAATCTTCCGGTCCTTGCCGTCAGGCGTGAAGGCCATCACGGTGGCGCGCTCGAGCTCACTGGCCCAGGCCGCGCCGAGCGGCTGCGTCTTCGACCAGCCATCCAATCCGCCCGGCGGCGTCCCCATGCCCTCGGCGACGTTGCTGAGCGAGCCGACCGAGACCAGCATGCGCTTGTTGTCGGGCGTGAAGACGATGTCGCGGGTGGAATGGCTGCCGTCCTGCGGCAGGCTTGCCACGATCGTCTCCGCCCTGCCGCGCGCCTTGAGATCGCCGGCCTGATAGGGAAACCGGACGACGCTGTCGGTGTTGGCGATATAGACCCATTGCGGATTGTCGCCGTTCGGAAAGAAGGCGATGCCGAACGGCCGTCTCAATCCGCTGGCAAACACCTCGTTGGTCGCAGCCTTGCCGCCATCCCCGGCGCGCAGCACGCGGATGGCGTCGGCCCGCGTCTCCGCGACGAAGACATCGCCGTTCGGCGCGACCCTCACAATGCGCGGCGCGCGCAAGCCTTCGGCGAACAGCTCGATCTTGAAACCCGCCGGCACACGTGGCGTGGCCTCCGGCGGTCGCGACGCCACACGCGCGGTGCTCGCAACCGACCGTGTCGCGCCGGGCCTGACGAGGTCCTGCGGCCGGATCAACCTGACCGTGCCGGGCTTGTCGGCCTGCCAATCGCCATAGGCGTCCTTGCCTTGCAGAACCGGCTCGGCCTGCGCGCTGGCAGCAACCGCGACCAGCAATCCCGCAGCCGTTGCTGCGGACGAAATCCTGCTTTTCACGTCGTTTTCCTCCCAGCCAGCGCGTCCTGAACGTCGACGCTTATAGGTCCGCAAATGTTCTGCGGCAGTACAAACACCTGCCGAATCCCACGTCAGCTCATGCCCGCACGATGTGCATCAGCCGCAGCCCATCGTACTGGAAAATGCGGCAGATCGGTGCGACACATTGTAAGGGCGCGACCGCCGGTTGCGGTCATCAAAGCTGCGGCATCCAGGTCGCAATTGATGGGGTGATCATGTGGGGATCCATCATATCGGAATGGGCGAGCCTGCTGCTGCGCTGGCTGCACGTGGTGGCGGCGATCGCCTGGATCGGCAGTTCCTTCTACTTCATCGCCCTCGATCTCAGCCTGCAGCCGAAGACTGACCTGCCGGACGGCGTGCAGGGCGAAGCCTGGCAGGTCCATGGCGGCGGCTTCTACCGGATCATGAAATATCTGGTGGCTCCGAGCCAGATGCCGGAGGAGCTGACCTGGTTCAAATGGGAGGCCTACACCACCTGGCTGTCCGGCTTCGCGCTGATGGTGGTGGTGTACTATCTCGATGCCGACCTGTTCCTGGTCGACAAGTCGATTCTCGACCTCACACCGATCCAGGCCGGGCTGTTCAGCTTCTGCAGCCTGGCGCTGGCATGGCTGCTCTATGAGGCGGCCTGCCGCACCGGGCTTGCGCAGCGCGAGCTGCCCTTTGCCATCGGCGGCTATCTGTTCCTGGTCGCGCTCACTTACGCCTTCACCCACGTCCTGAGCGGGCGCGGCGCCTTCAACCAGATCGGGGCGATCATCGGCACCATCATGGTCGCCAACGTGTTCGCACTGATCATCCCGAACCAGAAGAAGATCGTCGCCAGCCTGATCGCGGGCCAGGCGCCCGATCCGAAGCTCGGCAAGGCCAGCAAGGAGCGCTCGGTTCACAACAACTACCTGACCTTGCCCGTCGTCGTGCTGATGATCAGCAATCACTATCCTCTGCTCTACGCGACGCGCTTCAACTGGATCATCGTCGCGATCATTCTGGCGCTCGGCCCCGTGATCCGCCACTTCTTCAACGAGCGGCACGCGGGGCGCAAATCGCCGTGGTGGGTGTGGGGTGTCGCCGCGTTGGGCGTGATCGCGATCCTCCTGCTCTCCGCGGCCGGCCCCCGCGAGGTCAAGACGGGCGCGCTGTCGGCACAGCCGACGCGCGCCAATGTCGAGGAGATCGTGATGTCCCGTTGCAGCATGTGCCACGCGGCCGAGCCGGTCTGGGCCGGCATCGTGACCGCGCCCAAAGGCATCTTGCTCGACGCGCCCGAGCACATCCATCGCAACATCCGCCTGATCGGCCGCGTGGCGGCGTGGTCCAATGCGATGCCGCCGGGCAACATCACCGACATGACCAGCGAGGAGCGCGCCATCCTCGCCGCCTATATCGAGCAGGCGCAGTGACGCCATCACGCGTCGATACCGCATTTCGCGAAATGAAATTCCGCATCCGCCCCCGATTTGAAAATGACTTGATCGCCTATCCGGCGTAGACAGGGCCAGCGGCCGCTGGCGCGGTCCAGATCCAAGTTTGCATCTGCTGCGGGGAAAGAACAGTGGCCCTCAAGAACATCATCGGTATCGACCACGCCGTGGTCATGGTTCGCGACCTCGACAGGGCCGCCGAAAACTACAGGCAGCTCGGTTTCACCCTGTCGCCGCGCGGCACCCACAGCGCGCATATGGGCACCGGCAATTACACCATCATGTTCGACCCCGACTATATGGAGCTGCTCGGCGTGCTGGTGGCGACCGAGCACAACGCACCGGCCCGCGCCTTCGTCGACAGGCACGGCGAGGGCATCGAGCGCATCGCCTTCACGGCGATCGACAGCGCGGCCGGCGCCGAGGAGATCCGTGCGCGCGGCCTGACGCCGATCGGCCCGACCGATTTCGAACGGCCGGTGACGCTACCCGATGGCACGATCTCGGCGGCAAAATTCCGCACCTTCATGTGGCCGACCGCGGAGGCGCCCGGCGGCGTGCGCATCTTCGCCTGCCAGCACAAGACCCGCGAGACGGTGTGGATTCCTGAATTGATGAAGCACGCCAATGCGGCGAAGCGGATCAGGCAGACGCTGATCGCAACGCCCGAGCCCGCGCAGGATGCGGCGCATCTCGGCCGCCTGATCGACCGCGAACCGAGGACGGAAGCCGATGGTGCAGTCGCCGTGCCGTCCGGCGGCGACCGCGCCGACTTCGTCTATTTGACGCTGGAGCAGCTCGGCAAACGCTATCCCGGCGTGCCGCTCACCGGTCTTTCCGCGCGCGGCGGCGCGGCCCTGGTCCTCGTCAGCGGCGATCTCGCAGCCACCGAGAAGGCGCTGGGTCCGGCTACGTTGCGCAGCGGGGCTGCGATCTGCGTGCCGCCGGCCAAGGCCAACGGCACCCTGCTCGCCTTCGTTGCCGGCTGATTTTAACTAATTCTTTAACGAGCGTTTACCCGGCGGCACTAGGACTTTCGGGCTTTCCACGCCGCCCGAGGCCAAGCGCATGTTCAAAGAGGAATCGCCGATCGCCTATGACGCGCCGGCCGAGCTGAAGAAGTGGCCGTCGCTGAAAGGCGAGAGACAGAAGGACCGGGGTCCGCCCTATCTCGTCTACAACGGCACGCTCGCCGACTGCGTTCGCGTGCTCATGGATAAGCCGATCAAGGGCATCTCGCTCTACGACATCATGACGAAGCCGCAAGCAGCGTTCGAGCAGACCGTGCTGTCGCCCGGCGACGCCGCCGAGATCGCGATGCGCAAGGATTTTCCCAAGGACTAGCTCGAAGCCCGCTTCGCGGCCAGTTTTCCCTGCTGCTTTAATGAGGATTCCGTCGGCGCATCGAGGAAGACGACCGGCGCGAAGGTCCGCGCCGTGCGCCTCGCATCGAGCGAGCGCTGATCCGCTACCGCAAGCAGATCCTCTCGCCCTGACGCCCCTACTCCGCCTTGATGTTCGCGGCCGCGACGACCTCGGCAAGCTCCGTGGTCTCCTTCGCGATCTTCGCGGCGTAGTCGGCCGGGTTGAGCACGCTGACGACGCCTTGCGACTCAAGCCGCTCCTGCACCGCCGGATCTTTGGCGGCGGCGACGATCTCACGGTGCAGCGTCTCGCGGATCGGCGCGGGCACGGCCTTCGGCATGAAGAAGCCGACCCAGAACGAGATGTCGAAGCCGGGATAGCCGGCCTCCGCGACGGTCGGCACATCAGGCAGCGCCGGCAGCCGCTCGGCCGATGACACCGCGAGCGCGCGCAGCTTGCCGGCCTTCACCAGCGGGACGGCGGACAAGGGATCGAACACCGCCAGGACCTCCTGCGCGAGGATGCCGACCTCGGATGCCGCGCCGCCGCGATAGGGCACGTGGATCAGCTTGATGCCGGCCTTCTGGCTGAGCAGCTCCATGGCGAGATGGGCAAGGTTGCCGTTGCCGCCCGAGCCGTAGGCGAGCGCGCCCGGCGCGGCCTTCGCCGCCGCGACCAGATCGGCGACGGTGTTGATGTTGGCCGTCTTGGGATTCTCGGGATTGACCACGAGAACGAGCGGCGCCGAGATGACGGTGGTGAGCGGCGCAAAGTCCCCTTGCGGATCGTAGCGGGCGTCCTTGAACAGCGTCTTGTTGAGCGTGATTGTGGACGAGTTGCAGGCGAGGATGGTGTAGCCGTCCGCGTCCGCGCGCGCCACGCCCTCGGCTGCGATCATGCCGTTGGCGCCGGCGCGGTTCTCGACCACGAAGGGCTGGCCGAGCTTGTTGCTCAGCCGGTCGCCGATGATGCGCGCGACCACATCGACCGGGCCGCCCGCGCTGAAGCCGACCATGATCTTGACCGGACGCGTCGGATATTTCTGCGCGAGAGCCTCGGTCGTCACGCACAATCCGGCGACAATCGCCAGCAGGCGAATCGTTCGTTGCATTCGTTCTCTCCCCGGACCCGCGCTGCCGCTTTTGCATGGTGCGGCGCCTCTGGAGATCATGATTAGCGGTCGCGCCGGATTTCGCAATCGCGTTTGCGCGCCGTCATTCCGTCGCGCGGCACGCGAGAGCCGCATCCAGACAAAAAATGCGAAAACAACCCCATGCACAGTAGCCGGCCCCGGTCAGGACAAGGACTTGCGCAGGACAAGCACCTTCGGATACCACGAAATGCAATTTGACACGTCGGGCAAAACACCGGCATGATGGCATCATCGCAACAATCGCCAGCGTCCAAGCCGCCCGCTCCTCGGGCGCCTCGCCGCGATCGCGCGTAAGCCTCTCATCGACATCTCGAAATTGGTAGCCGCGCGCAGCACGCGGGCGGGCGGTCGCGCACCTGCGCCGGCAAAGGACACGACACATGACGACATCCCCAAATCGCCACACCACGCCACCGGTTGCGGCAACCGATCGCAGCGACCCGGCTGCGAGCCCGCGCATCAAACTCTACAGGCGCCGCATTGCCATCGACCATCCCGACCCGAAAACCGGCGAACGGCTGCTGGCCGACGCGCTCGGTGCCGTCGACCGCGATGCGCTGCACGGCATCTTGAAGCAATTGGTGAAAGCCAGCGTGATTGCGCAGAAGCCGGACGAGGCCAATCTCGCCTTCATGATCTCGATGATGAAGAGCATCGCGCCGAGGGACTCCATCGAGGCCATGCTGGCGGCGCAGATGGTCTCCATTCACGTCCTGGCGATGCGCTGCGCCCATCGCCTCGCCTTCGCCGACGACATCCCGCGGCAGGACAGCGCCTCACGCGCGCTCGCCAAGCTAACGCGAATCTTTCCGGCCCAGGTCGAGACGCTCAACCGGTACCGCAACAATGGCGAGCGGGCGATCACGGTGCAGAGTCTGACGGTGCAGGATGGCGCGGGAGCCACCGCGAGCCACGCCGTACAGCACGCTGGAATGATCGTAACGGAGCAAGGCGTCGCGGACACGCCGATGGGAGCAGGATCGATCTCGCCTCACGAAGCCGGCGAAGGCGAACATGAACTGGTCGATGCCGCACAAGGCGCCAGCGCATGAGCGGCGATCACTCCCGCAACATGGCTGCGATGCTGGCGAGTCCGCGCTGCGGCGCCAGGACACGCAGCGGCACCGCCTGCCTCGCGCCGGCGGTGCACGGCAAGACCCGCTGTCGCATGCATGGCAGCGCCGCGAGGTCAGGCGCACCGAGAGGAAATCAGAATGCGCGGAAGCATGGGCTATTCACGCAAGACCGGATCGCAGAACGAAGGGCGATACGGGCGCTGCTGGGCGAGACGCGGAAGCTGCTGCAAGAGCTGGGCTAGGCCGTGTACCCATAAACCCCGCGGCGTGATGCGACGAAGGCTACGCCTGCTTTGCCCCAATAGCGACCAGGTTCGTGCGGCAGCACAAGAGGTCGCGATGGGCCATTCGCGACATTCTAGCTGTGCGCCGACGAATTCCGGTCTACCCCGATAGGCAGACATAACGCATTCGTGAACCTCGCCACAGGGCGACCGCTGTCCTTGCGAATGAACACAAGGGACGGCAGGGGCGACCAACCCTACAGCGGGAAAACTTGCCACAGCGCCTGCCTCGGCTGCATGTCAGGACGTTCGAGGCAGCATTCCCGTTCCGGGGAGGCGCGATATGCTGCAGTTGAAAGACAAGGTCGGACGGTTCGCGACGACAGGGCGCAGCTGCCAAAACTGGAAAAAGGATCAGGAGCTGGTCATTTCGCTGCTCAACAAGATCGCCATTTCCGACGGCGGCGCCGAGAACACGCTTAAACCACAGATGGTCGTGACCGGTTACGCCAGCGACGGCCTTTACAACTCGATTCTGTACTTCCAAAAGAAGAACTTTCCCGGCACGCCTGACGGCTATGTTCGGCCTGCCGGCCCGACATTCAGTCGGCTCGTTGAACTGTCGACGAAGGCGGCTGCCAAGCCCGCCCTGCCAAAGGGCCAATGGGACGCAATCGCGACTCCTTCCGTCGATGCTGCACTTCGCAAAGGCCTCATCGACGATTCAAAGCTGGACTACGCAGAGATCGTTGACATCATCCGGGCTACCGTCGCAGACGGCATGGTCACCGCATTCGAGCTGGACGACCTGACCACCATTGCGAACACCTCCAGAACGCTCTCCCCCACCTCGAAAAAGCTCATCACGCTCTTCGTCGGAGAAGAATACAAGGAGAAGCGCGGGATCGGACCGTACGACCTCAATTCCGACCAGAAAAAACTAGCCGCGGAAATGGTCTGCGATTTCCTGAAAAACACGAGGACGACGTTCTTTCCGAAGCTCGACCCACACCGCGTCGGCATAGGTATTCTCAGGCGCATTGCGAAGCCGAGCCTCATCAATCAAGA
Organism: Bradyrhizobium sp. S3.7.6; assembly: GCF_054061875.1. Lineage (NCBI taxonomy): Bacteria > Pseudomonadati > Pseudomonadota > Alphaproteobacteria > Hyphomicrobiales > Nitrobacteraceae > Bradyrhizobium > Bradyrhizobium sp. S3.7.6. The sequence goes on from NZ_JBSSEQ010000001.1 coordinate 7,623,154, forward strand.
TCAGGGAAGTCTGTGCGGGCCATCCGCCCTGATGTTCGGCTACGCGTCCGACAAGCCAGGGTCTTACGCGCGGTTCGCGATCGATCTCTATCAGAAGGGGCAGGCGAACCTTGGCCGCCTGCTGATCAAGCCGGGAAAGGATGTGAGGAACTTCACGCCACCCTGGTCGCTGGACCACGTCGATTGGCTGACATGCGCCTCCATACGCGATTCGGAGAACTGGTTCCTCGATTTCGACGACACAGGCAAGATCAGCGATCTTGCGGGTGTCACCCTGCCGAGCGAAATGGAGCAATGGTTTCGCAAGGCAGGATACCGGGACGTGCGGGAGAATACCAACATTTCGCGATACAACAAAGACATCGACGATGTAAACGAAGCCAACCGGCTGCTCGACAGCGGATATCGCGTATGTCTTTTCATAAGCGCCAATATGATCGACTATGACGACCAGTCCGATAAAGGCTCCGCGTTTACAATGCACTGGGTCGTGCTGCGCGAGAAGATACAAGTGATGAACGGGTACGTGAAGGCGAAGGTCTTCTCATATGGCGATGGAGACTACGTGATACCGCATCCGCAGGAAAAAACCGGTGCCGTCAAGCCCCTCGCCGTTCGGGACTTTCTTATGAATTTTTATGGGTACGTTGCTGCCAAGGGGTGACCGGGGCGAGAAGCGCCGAAGGCATCATCATGCTGGTCACGCACGAGATGGCCTTCTTCCGATGTCTCGACCTGCGTCGGCTTCATGAATGCCGGCATCATGGCCGAGGATCGGCACGCCCGAGGAAACCATCCGCCAGCCGCGCAGCGAAACGGCTGAAGGTTCTTGAGCCGGTTTCACGAGGCGCACCGAGGCTTGTACTCGCAGAACGCCCGGCAGTCAGGGCGCGTATGAGGTCCGCTGTGCCCCTGATAGCGGCGCAATAGCGGATCTCAGCAGAGGTCGGCTTTTGGTCAAAAGCAGCGATCAGGGGTAAGCGCGGGGTGTGTCGGGTTTACCTCCGTCAGCTGACACGCTGAGACCTGAAGCACGGTTCGGCTCGACGATCGCATTCGCGATGTCCGGCCGCTTGAGGGGACATACGAAGACTGGTCGGTCGACATTGGGAAGACGGCGGTTAGCCTCCGTCGGAGATGCTACTGGTCTTGAACCAAAGGCCAAGCGAAGGTCGTCAGACACAGCATGGCGGAGCCGATCGCGATGCCAACTAAACGCTCTAGCCCAGGCGTAATATCTGTGATCGGAGCTGGTCCCTGAACTAGGGTGATGAGAAGCCCGAGCGTGAACTGCGTTCCGAGATAGTTGATCTCCCGTCCTGTCTGGATTTGGTAGCCGATCCAGACGCCGGCAGCGAGGGTGAGCACGGTTACCGGCAATCCTGTGCCGAACAGGCCAATAGAGACAAGAGCGACCGCGCTACCAAGCAGGCATCCGAACGCCCTGTGGGCTATCCTCTCGTAGATCGTAGCATATCGGCGGTTCCCCACCGCGGCCGATGGGACGATCATGATGACGTACGATGTGACCGCAGTTTGTGAGAACTCCTCAATGCCGAACCACCGCCAGATGAGGGGAAGCAAGGCGACGGCCAGCGCCGCGCGCGTACAGTGCTCGAGCAGCAGCCAATTCTCTCGTAGCCAGCTCTCATTCAACACATCACGCAGGCGTCCACACCAGAGCATGTCGTAAGCATGTTGTTCCCTGCGGCTCGGTGTATCCGGGAACAGGCTTGCAACAACAAGGCATGCGCACGTTCCGACCGTAATCTCCGCCACCCGCGTGGCGGCGAAATGCACGACAGAGTCTGGCGAGGCGAGCGCCTCGGTGATGACCATCCCGGCCGTAAGGCCAAAGAACAGCCATGCGTAACTGTAGTTGGTCGCCAGCGACTGAAAGGTGCCGATCCATGACACAAGGAAGAGGAAAACGATTAGCAGCAAAGGGGCGTCCGCTGCGCTGGGCGCAAGCAGGAGCCCCAGCAGTGCTCCACCGGCAGTGCCCACGATTCGCATCAGTCCCCGCCGGAATGTCTCGGCGAGGCTGCCACGTATCACCATGTAGCCGCTGAACGCTGCCCAGGAGAGATCATCAAGGTTGAGAATGGTTGCCGCCGCGACAGCAACCAGCACCGAGATCGCGAGTTTTGCTGCGTCTCTGGCGCGCGGGCCGCGAAGCTCGAGCGATTTGAGCTCACGCACCAGGGCTTGCGGTATGGGTCGCAGGGCCGATATCAGGAGCGGCATCGTCAAGATTCTCCCAATCAGTAGATGACCAGGACGCGGGCGTCGACGCCCATGAAGAGTTGGTCGCTCCCAGGAGATTCGAGCAGCGTGAATCGAACTGGAATCCGTCGTTGCAGGCGAATCCAGTTCACCGTTGGAGATACGTAAGGGACAAGTGTCTCGCTTCCTTGCTGGCGACTAATGCCGTGCGCCAGACCTTGGATGCGCGCGCGATAAAGATGCCAGGGATGGCTGTCGAGCCAGATCCAGGCGAGGCCGCCGGGATGGAGGTGTCGTAGATAATATTCCTTGTAATTGGCAACGACGCGCCAGGCGTTTCCATCGACGATCGCAACCGCTGCCTGGCTCGTGGAAACCATGTCGCCAGTTTGAATGGCAAGATGCGTCACGAAACCATCAACGGGCGCCACGACTTTGGTGCAGCCCAAGCGCCATTCGGCGAGAAGACGTGCAGCGTGGGCCGATGAGACGGCAGCCTTATCCAGGCTGAGAGTCTCGCTCTCCTTCTGCAAGGCAGCTTCGGCAGCATGTTGCTGGGCCGCGCTTTGCTCCTCGGTGGTACGAGTCGTGTCGAGGGCCTGCGCGGAGATCGTACCGGACTGGGCAAGCGGCGTGTCACGGCGCAGGTTTGCCGCAGCGAGCCTCTCGGCAGCACCCGCCGCTTCCTTCTGCGCCTGCAGAACCTGCAACTGCGCCCGGTCGACCGGCAGCTGAGCCTCAGTTCGCGCCTCCTGCGCGCGCGCTTGCTCTACGGCCAATCTGAACGGAACCGGATCGATGGTAAAGAGGAGGGTTCCCCGCTTCACCCATTCGTTGTCTTTCACAAGAACCGCTGCGATCGGACCCGTAACTTCCGGCGTGATCGACAGCACATCGGACGTGACGTATGCGTCGTCCGTATAGGCGAACAGATGGCCCGATATCCACCAGGCTAAGACAGTTGCTGCAACGGCGAGGAGGAACAGCAAGGCGCGCCGGCGGTGCGAAAAAACGCGCGATCGATCGAGTTCGGGTGTCGCGGAAAGCGAAGGTGCAGCAACCGGGAGACGGGGTTCCATGTTCCCAATCGCCGGCTCGGGGATGGACTTGTCTTTCAGACTGACGTTCAGATTCTGGTCCAATTTCGATCGTCCAAGTCAATCGGCGCCCCCGATAGGAGATATTTGATTTCGATAATCGCGCAGTCAAATATATAGGAAGCACGATCTCGATAGCTTTTGGCACTGACATGGAACTGCGCCACATCCGCTATTTCCTCGCGGTTGCCGAGGAGAAAAACTTCACACGCGCCGCTGCGCGCGTTGGAATCGGGCAGCCGCCGCTGAGCCAACAGATCAAGGATCTTGAGGCCGAAGTCGGGGCTGCGCTCTTCCATCGCATTCCCCAGGGTGCTGAACTGACCGAGGCAGGGCGCGCTTTTCTAGAGAACGTGCGGGTCATTCCTATGCAGGCGGAGCGCTCCATTCGCGCCGCGCAGAGGGCTGCGCGGGGTCAAATCGGTTCGCTGCGGGTCGGCTTTACCAACTCGGCACCATTTAATCCCGTTGTTACCTCGACAATCCGATCGTTTCGCCGAGCTTATCCCGATGTGGATCTGACGCTGGAGGAAGCAAGCACATCCCGCCTCCTTGCGGGCCTTCGGGAAGGAGAGCTGGACGCGGTGTTCCTGCGCCCCGATGAGGGCGAGGACGATCTACAGTTTCGGCGTCTCTCCAGCGAGCCGATGCTCGTCGTATTGCCCGCAAGCCATCCGGTGGCGAAGTCGACTGAAATCGATCTTATCAGGCTCAAAGGGGATCCGCTCATTCTGACGCCGCGCGGATCGGCCTGGGTTGACACAGTCATCGCGGCCTGTCGGCGGGCGGGCTTCGAGCCGACCCTCGGGCAGTCCGCGCCGCAGATCAGCTCTGTCGTCAGCCTGGTGGCAGCTGAGCTTGGCTTTTCGCTCGTGCCGGCGTCAATGCGCCAGCTTCATGTAACCGGCGTCACCTATCGTGAGGTCAAAGGGGACGCTCCAATCGTGCGCTTGGCTCTGGCGTTCCGGCGTGGCGAGACCTCGAAGATCGTCCGCAACTTCATTGCCCAGGCGGTGGCGTGAAACAGGGGGAGACCTCGGGCAACGCTCAACCTGCTGGCAACCATACGGGAAATAGACGCGACCGGCTCGGCTCAAACAAGCATAGATTGCGGCAGTTCGTCTCACGAGGGGCCAAGTGTGCTTGCCCGGGAAGGCGCAAAATATGTTACCCGCAGATTACGTTTTTGATCTGGCTGTTGCGTTAGTTGTAACCCTAAACCTCTATTTCGCGCCTCGTATCGAGCGGGACCGCATCGCAATGCAGTGGGGACGCAACGGCGAGCCAACATGGAGCGCCCCAAAATGGTTCGCGATGTGGGGAGTGGTTGTCTTCATGGGAGCTGTTCGGCTTTTTATTTGGCTGGTTTCGACCTATGCGCCGCAGAGCGTGCACGGCGTTGAACTAGGAATAGTCATTTTCTCGGTGGTCGCTTTAGCCTCCCATTTGTTCGTTTTGATGAAGGCGAGAGCGGCACACTGAGCTGGGTCATGAAAGTCGGCTAAGGGCCACGAGCCGTCATCAATGTGGTGTTGTGACGCGGTGGCCTGAGGCGGCCCGAAACTGGTGAAAGCACAACCTTTAGTGTATTGGTATCAGTAGCTCGCGTGGACGCCCCTTGAGCTTGGACGCGCTGTCGTAGGTTGCGCCCCTTGAGAGCACCGTCCGCGGTTGAGACTAGCCTTCGACTGATGACTGGCTGAGGCGTTCAAGCGTGCATCACGGCTACGGCGAGATACCTGTAACACCAACGATGATCCAGGCAGTACACCTGAACACAGGGACGACGACGTCATGGATGCGCACAACTATCCATATATACGGGACACAGTCGTCATTAATGCCTATGTGCAGGGCTTCTATAATAATTTTGTAGGATCGGGCCCCGTCTTTCTACTCGGGCGAGTTGTGATCCATGAGGTTGACCTCATAGTAGGTCAGAAGCCCCTGATCATCATCGCCGACGAGTATCACGGCAACGGGAAGATAATTAACGCAAGGGGAGCATACCCCGGCGGGGGTGGCGGCACCGTCATTGTCCGGTGCAAACGATCAACCGGCGCCTATGTCAGCGTGTCTGGTGGCCACGGAGCCGCCGGCCTAACGGGAGCCGATGGCACCGAAGGCGTGCCCGACACCATTATCGAGGGATACTGGATCACGGTCCCCGATCCCTGGCCCATGGAAACCACACACGAGGAATGGGTTCCCGGCGAGATAATTCCCGGCACGCCAGGAAGTCCTCCCAGCATGGGCACCAGCGGCGGAGCAGGAGGAAATGCCGGCACGCTGACCTTCACGACCATGACCGAAGATGGCTTTCCCGCACTTGAAGCGGAGGGCGGTGGCGGTGGTGCGGGCGGCGCCGGAGGGTTCCTGGGTGACGAACAAGCCCAGTCTGGCGCGGACGGAGCTTCGGGCATCTCGTCGGCCATCGCTTACACCGTTGTTTCCGAAGCGGAGTTCCTGGCGCTTGTGCGCGGTGATCTTGGCGTTTACGCCAATTACTGGGCCCCGTTCCGTATTGCTGTCGGGGACTATTTTTATCACAGGTACAACTCTCGCGTGACCGATCGCGCAGGCTATCTGACGCTTGCTGCAGGTGAGTTCGCGGCCGCACTGCAGTTTCAGCCGGACAATGTGGAGGCCCTTCGTCTGCAAAGACAGATGGTGGGCTTTCCTGAACCCGTTGCAGGGACGAACGAGGTGGTGTGGAAGGGTGGCGGCAACAACGCGCTGGGCCTGCCGCGCGAGATGGACCTGTTGCCGCGGTTTGACTACTACATCGCCGCCTATACCGGCTTTGGGTCCCTGACGCTGAGCTTCCTGACCATCGGCACGTCATGGCTTTTGGGCGCGGAGGGAATCGCGGTCATGAGTGAGTTCGCGGCGCAGCAACTCACGGAAGTCCTCGCGGCGCGCGCAAACAGCAGTGACGAGCTCGACATAGCGAAGACCGAACTGAAGAACTCAGTTGACGAAGTCACCTATGCGAAGCAACGGCTCGACAAGGTGACCGCCGAAATTCAGACGGCGCTGCCGGTGATGGCGACCAAGAGTTTCTCTTTCGGCGGATTCCTCGGCACGGTGGCGTCGATCGGCGCGGCGGTGGTGAGCATCGTAGCCGCTATCCCGACAGCGGGCGCGAGCGTCGTCGCGCTTGTGCCGTCATTGGTCGCGCTTTCCAACTCCCTCAGCGACAACGCGGAACCGATCGTAAAGGCTCTGATCGACGACGCAAAGGTCAAGGACGCAGACCTCAAGCAGGTCAAAAAAGCCTACGAGGAGGTGGGCAAGAACGTCGACGCTGTCGTCAAGGGCGGCAAGTCCATCGTGAGCTTCGTGAAGCTGGTGCAAAATCTCAACGCCACCACGGCGCCCGACAGCTCCAAATATGTCGCGCTGGTCAAACAGGGTGTCGAGTTGGCTCACGAACTGATGCTTGCCGGGAACCGGGCGACCTTGGCCCAGCAGCGCCTTGACGCCGCAACCGCCAAACTTGCGCGGGCCGAAGCGGTGGTTGCATCGGTGAATAAGCTGATATCCGACCTGCTGAACAGGCAGCACACGATTCGGCAAGTTGGACTGGCCGCCATAGACATAGCAGCCTCAAAGGCCCAATCGCTGCAGACACTGGCCTTCCGGGCGCAAAGATCGGTCGAAATATATACGCTCGACGACCAGGAACAGAACGTCTTCCTGGATGCTGGAATGATTAGTCCGGACGTCAGCCGGGCCTTCTACGAAGGCGAAAAGGACGAAGCCGCTCTCGCAAACGCCTTGATCGCGTCCTGGGGCAGCATCCTGAACCCCGTCAATATGCAGCTGTCCTATATCTCCTACTTTGACGCCAGGCCCGACTGGGACACCCATAGGCTCTCGTTCACGGACGGTCCGGAATTAGCATCGCTCCGCAATACACATAGCTTCAGCTTTCGGCTTGAAGCGACGGACCTGCCCGAAGGCCACTTTGAGACCAAGGTCAAGAACGTGCTCGTCTCCTTTGTTGGAGCGCGCAATCAAAGCGGAGAAATCTCATGCGTGGTGCGGCACGGCGCGCAGTATGAGCAGCGTCGACTGGATGGAACGGTTGAGGTGCAGCATCTGGCGCCGCAGACCGTCAATCGCCGGGCGGAAACGACGCGGCTGGACCGCCCCGTCGAGAACACCGACCCACCGATCGATGCTCCTACGTCATTGGCCATCTGGGGCCGCGGCGTGGGCGGAGATTGGGACGTGACGATTGAGCCGCACGAAATCGAAGCGGGCTCGTTGGACTTGAGCGGACTATCGGAAATTCAGGTTTGGATCGATTATCAGTTCACTCGCTAGCAATACCGTTTCGTGGCCAGGCTCTCTGATGCAGTGAAGGACCGCTTTGGGTCATTCGCATCTATCGAGCACTCCTCGGTTTCTGTCAGCTCCCCTGAGAGCCGACATGTGAAGTGCCGGCAGAGCCACCATCAAAAAATTTTTCTAATTGACCGGACCGCGCTCGCCGTCGGCGTGGATGTCAAACAGTCACTCCGCCGCAAAGACCCCTGATTTCTTCCGGTCCAGCTTTTTGAAGACGTCCAGATCGCCGTCGTCGACAACGTCCTCTTCCTGAGGATCGCTTCCTGCGTGTGGTTTCGGACTGAACCATTGCGAGACACGGTCCAGATAAAGATAGACAACCGGCGTGGTGAAGAGCGTCAGGACCTGGCTGACCAAGAGACCGCCGACCATGGCGTAGCCGAGCGGTTGACGCAGCTCCGAGCCGGTGCCGTGGCCGAGCATCAGCGGCACGCCGCCGAGCACCGCCGCCATCGTGGTCATCAGGATCGGACGGAAGCGCAGCAGGCATGCCCTTCGAATGGCCTCAACCGGCGACAGGCCCTGATCCCGCTCCGCCGCGATCGCGAAGTCGACCAGCATGATGCCGTTCTTCTTGACGATGCCGATCAGCAGGACGAGGCCGATCAACCCGATCAGACTGAAGTCGAAATGGAAGATGAGGAGCGTCGCCAGCGCGCCGACACCGGCCGACGGCAGGGTCGACAGAATCGTCAAGGGGTGAATGTAGCTCTCGTAGAGCACGCCGAGAATGAGATAGACCACGATCAACGCCGCCACGATCAGCAGGGGCACGGAGGACAGCGACTCCTGGAACGCCTTCGCCGTGCCTGCGAAAGTCGAGGTGATCGCGGCCGGCACGTTCATCTGCCTTTCCATCGCGTCGATCGCCTGCGTTGCCTGGCCGAGCGCGACGTTGGGCGCGAGGTTGAAGGAGATCGTCACCGCGGGAAACTGGCCCTGATGGTTGATGGCCAGAGGCCGGACCGGAGCCGTGGTCCACTTGGTGAACGCCGACAATGGCACCTCGCCTCCCGTCGTCGGGGAGCGGAGGTAGATCTGCTCCAGCGTGGACGGGTTCTTCTGCAGCGAGGGCAGCACCTCGAGGACGACATAGTAGGTCGACAATTGGGTGAAATATGTCGCGATCTCCCGCTGCCCGAATGCGTCATAAAGGGTCGCGTCGATCACGTCGGGCGTGATCCCGAAACGCGCGGCCTGATTGCGGTCGATCGACAGCGTCAGCGTGGTGCCCGACGTCTGCTGGTCGGACGCGACGTCGCGAAGCTCGGGCATCTCCTTCATCTTCGCGAGCAGCTTCGGGGCCCATGTGTTGAGCTGGTCCATGTCGGTCGACTGCAGGGTGAACTGGAACTGCGTCCGGGACGCCCGGCCGCCGACACGTACGTCCTGCGCCGACTGGAGATAGAGCCGCGCGCCCTGAACCTTCGCCGTCTGGACCTGCAGACGACGGATGACCTGGTCGGCCGAGTCGGTGCGTTCATCCCGCGGCTTCAACGTAATGTACATCGTGCCGTCGTTGAGCGTATTTCCGCTTCCGCCCATCCGCATCGCCATGTGGTCGATCGCAGGGTCCTTCAGCACGATCGCGCCGATCTCCTGCATGTGCTTGGCCATGTCGGCGATCGACACGTCCTGCGACGTTTCGACGATTCCGGTGATCAGCCCGGTATCCTGTTGCGGAAAGAACCCCTTCGGGATGATCACGAACAGATAGACCGTCAGCGCGATCGTCGCAAAGAACACCATCAAGGTGGCGAAGCGGAAGCGCAGCACGAGGTCGAGGCCGCGCGCGTAGCCGTCCACGAGGCCCTGGAACATCCGCTCGCTGAGCATATAGAGCCTGCCGTGATGCTCCTCGTCGTGCGATTTGAGGAAGCGCGACGCCATCATCGGCGTCAACGTCAGCGATACCAGGGCCGACACGGCGATCGTCATCGCGAGCGTCACCGAAAATTCGCGGAACAGGCGGCCGATAATCCCGCTCATGAGCAATAGCGGAATCAAGACCGCGATCAGCGAAACGGAGATCGAGATGATCGTGAAGCCGATTTCGCTGGCGCCTTTGAGCGCGGCGGCCATCGGCGTCTCGCCCTCCTCGATGTAGCGGGTGATGTTCTCCAGCATCACGATGGCATCGTCGACCACGAAGCCGACCGCGATGGTGAGCGCCATCAGTGACAGATTATCGAGGCTGTAGCCGGCTATCCACATCAGCGCGCAGGCGCCCAGCAACGCAAGCGGCACCGTGATCGACGGAATAATGGTGGCCCAGACGCTGCGCAGGAAGACGAAGATCACCATCACGACGAGGCCGATCGTCAGCAGCAGCGTGAACTGCACGTCCTTCACCGCCGCGCGGATCGTCTGCGTGCGGTCCGACAGCACCGAGACCTTGATGGCCGGCGAGATGCCGGCCTGCAGGTGCGGCAGCTGTTTCATGACGCTGTCGACGGTATCGATGACGTTGGCGCCGGGCTGCTTGAAGATGACCAGGAACACCCCGGGCTTGCCGTCGACCCAGCCGTACTGGGTATTGTCCAGCGGCGCACTGACGGCATGGCCGATGTCGCCGACACGGACGGGACTGCCGTTCCGATAGGCGATGACGATGTCGTTCCAGGCCTCGGCCTTGGTGAACTGGTCGTTGGCATAGACGGTGTAGGTGCGGGTGTCGCCGTTGAGGGTTCCCTTGGGATTGTTGACGGTGATCACCGAGAGCGGGGTGCGCACGTCCTCCAGCGACAGGCCCTTGGCGACCAGCTTGGCGGGATCGATCTGGACACGGATCGACGGCGCCTGCTGTCCACCGACACTGACTTGGCCGACACCGCTGATATGGCTGATCGCCTGCGCGAGCTTGGTGTAGGTCTCGTCGGACACCTGCGTCATCGGCAGCGTCGTCGAGGTGGCGCCAAGCGTGAGAATGGGCGAGTCGGCCGGATTGACCTTTCTGTAGGTCGGCGGGGTCGGCATGTTCTTGGGCAATTGCCCGCTCGCCGCATTGATGGCTGCGAGCACGTCGGAGCCGGCGCCATCGATGTTGCGCGAGAGATCGAACTGCAGAACGATCTGGGTCGAGCTGGTCTGGCTCTGCGACGTCATCTCCGAGACGCCGGGAATGAGCGCAAATTGCGATTCGAGCGGTTGCGCCACCGAAGAAGCCATCGTTTCCGGATCCGCGCCGGGAAGGTTGGCGGAGACCTGGATGGTGGGGAAGTCGACTTCCGGCAGCGGCGCCACCGGCAATTGCGGATAGGCGATGATCCCGACGAAGACGATGCCGACCATCAGCAGCGACGTCGCGATGGGGAGGCGAATGAAGGGAGCCGAGATACCGCCAGCCATGTCAGTCAGCCGATCCGGTCTTGGTTCCGCTCTTGGTTCCGCTCGTGGCCGGAGTGGCAGTGGCGCTTGCATCCGCCATCGGCGCAGCCGCAGGCGCTTCCTCGACCAACGCGCCATCGAACAGGCGTGACTGTCCGGCCACCACGATCCTGTCTCCGACGTTCAGCCCTTCGGAGACCACGGCATTTGCATCGCCGCTCTGACTGACCTTGATCGGCCTCGCGCTGACCTTGCCATTGTCGCCGATCACGTAGGCGAACAGACCCGACGGCCCGTGCTGCACGCCATCCTGCGGCACGACGATGACGTCCTTGCGCGTATCGATCAGCATCCGCGTGGTGACCGACAGGCCGGGCCACAGCGCATTGTCCTTGTTGTCGAAGCGCGCTTTCAGGCTGATGGTCCCGGTGGCCTGGTTGACCGAATTGTCCATGACCACGAGCCTGCCTTGCGACAGTGTCCTGGTTCCGTCCGAGGTCAGCGCCTCGACGGGCACCTCACCGGCGTCAAAGGCCTTGTCGATGGCCTGCAATTGCTCTTCAGGCTCCGTGAACTGCACGGCGATCGGCTGCAGCTGGGCGATGGTGACGATCCCCGTCGTATCCGCGGCATGCACGATGTTGCCGGGGTCAACCAGCCGGAAACCCGTTCGTCCGCTGATCGGCGCCTTGATCGAGGTGTAGCCGAGATTGGTCTGCGCATTGTCGATGGCGGCCTCGTCGCCCTTCACCTGCGCGATCATCTGATCGACCAGGGCCTGCTGGGTATCGAGATTTTGCTGGGTCTCGAATTGCTGTTTCGCGAGCTTCTGAAATCGCTCCAGGTTCAACCGGTCGTTCCTCAGATTGGCCTCGTCCTGGGCCTTCTTCGCCACCGCCTGCTCGAGAGCCGCGGTAAAGGGGCGTTGATCGATCTCCAGAAGCGGATCGCCCTCCTTCACCATCTGCCCCTGTTTGAAGAACACCTTGATGATCTGACCGTCGACGCGGCTCTTGACCGTGACCGTCTTGAACGGCGAGACGACTCCGAGACCGTAGGCGCGTACGGGAAAGTCGGCCTTCTTCACCACGAACGAGGTGACGGGAATCTTCGCCGCAGCCTGACTGGCAGCGCTTTGGGCGGCCGCTGCGGCTGGCTTGACGCCCCCGAGGAGCTCATACCAAACGCCATAGGCCACCGCGGCTATTGCAAGGATTCCAAACAGCGCAACGCTGAGCTTCGGTCGCGTTGACAAATTGATGGCCCTCTAACTGTTTGTACCTGCCTTCAGATAAACCGACTGATTGCAGGTGAAACCGCCGCCTCGGATTGGAAGTATCGCGGACAAAATCCCAGCGTCAAAATGACGATCGCGTGCGAAAATCTGTACAAATTTTCATGTTCGCTCGCTGCAAAACGCAGTCGCGCAATCAAAGCGTCCAACGAAGGACAGGCAGAAACAAACAGAAACGAAATGGAAAGACGCGAGAGATCACCGCGGCATCACGCTGAATTGCGCCGGTGCTCGCGAATTTCAGGATCGCTCGCCTCAAGTCAGGCCTTATCATTGAAGTTCAGCAAGCGCTGCTTGATGGGAACGAGGCGCGAGATGAAGGCTGATCAACCGAACTTCCGGGGAAATGTCGTACCGTTTCGGACGCGATCGGGAAGCGGCAGAGATCCGGTTGATCATGCACGGTCCGGCAACATCTTGCGCATGCTCGACCTCTCGAAGTTCGAACACCATCGCCCCGCTGTCGAGAACCGCCCCAGCATGCGTTCCAACATCGCGGCAATGGTTCTGCTCGGACTTCTCGTATTCATCGCGACAGAGGACTTTTCCAGGCTCGAGCAATCGAACCTTTGCTTCGATAAATCGGAATGCAGGAATTGAACAGCGCTCGTCATCAACTGACGGCGTAACGACGAATCGCAGTTTCAGCGGCATCGACGCGGGGCCTGGCTCGATCATCGGCTCTCCGGAAGACACAAAGCATCACACACCGGATCGGCCCTCCCCCATTGGCACCGTCCCGCCAATCGTGTAACCCGGCCGAAACCCTCGCCGGGACGGGACGCTGATGAGTGCGGTTGCCACTGATAACGCGGGAGATGGCACCCGCGCGCTGATCTTTGCGCTGCTTGCGCTCGCCTGCGGGCACATGCTCTCGACCTTGCTGCGCACGATTCCCGCCGTCAGCCTCGACCTGATGGCGGCGGATTTCCACATCGAGCCGCAGGCGCTGGCGAGCCTCACCTCGGTCTATCCCTTTGCCTTTGCCGCCGCGCAGATTCCGGTCGGCGCGGCCATGGATCGCTTCGGCGTGCGGCCGGTGTCGCTGAGCCTGCTTATGGGAACCGTGATCGGCGCCATCGCGTCGGGATTCGCGACGGGGCCCGAAAGCTTCGCGGTCGGGCAGGTGATGCTCGGCATCGCGACATCAGGCATGCTGATGTGCCCGATGACGCTGGCGGCCAAACAATTGTCGGCGGCGCGGTTCGGGCTGTGGTCCGGCGCGATCCTCTCGATCGGCAATATCGGCATGCTGCTGTCGTCGAGCCCGCTCGCTTTCGTGGTCGATCATTACGGCTGGCGCGCCGGGTTCTGGATCTCGGCGCTCGGCGGCGTCCTCGTCGCGCTCGCGGTGTTCTTGCTGGTGCCGAGGCAGCCGGCCGAGCACAAGGACGAGTCCTCGCCGCTGTCGCAGATGATCGAGGTGCTCAGGCTCGGACTCTCGCGCCCCCTGCGTGGCCTGATCGCGCTGGCGCTGGTGTCGCTCGCGACCTCGCTGGTGCTGCGCGGCCTGTGGGGCGGACCTTGGCTGATGGAGATCAAGGGACTGACGCGGGTCGAGGCCGGCAACCAGCTCGGCGCGTTCACGCTGGCGATGATCGCAGGTCCCCTGTGCATCGGCATGATCGACCGCAGGCTCAGTCGCCGCCGCGAGCTGGTGGCGGGCACGCATATGGTCGGCGCGCTGCTGCTGGCGCTGATGGCGCTGGGGGCGCCGCATTATGCGGTCTCGATGCTCTTCGGCGTGCCCGTGATGCCGCCGCAATATGATCTCGTGCTGTTCGTGCTCATCGGCCTTGCGACCTCCGCCCAGCCGCTGCTGTTCGGCATGTCGCGGCAGCTGGTCGATGCGCAAACCGCGGGCAAGGCGCTCGCGGCGATCAACCTCGCCTTCTTCCTTGGCGCCGCCCTGATGCAGTCGATGACGGGCGCGGTGGCGGCGTTCGCGGGGCTGCCGGCGGTGCTGCTGTTCATGGCGGCGGCGCTACTTCTGGGCGCGCTGTTCTTCCTGGCCTATACGCGCACTGCGTGAAGCAGCCTCGTACAACAGCGTGGCGCAGGGGATGCTCCCGATTCTTCCTGTCGCGCCAGCCTCTGTGAAAAGTCGCAACCTGCAGTGGCCGTTATTTCCACTGTGACCCGGTGGTTACAGCCGCCGCATGACTCGCCGGATATTGTGACCGGATCGCGAAGTCGGACAACTCACCAGATGAAGTCGCTGGCCTGTGCGATGCCGACACGCACGATGCGCCTCAGGCGCCATTGCCGTTAGTTGAAGGAAGATCCTCGCATGACCACCAAAACCCTTTTCAGCGCCATTGCGCTGGCCGTTTCGACGTTGACCTCGGCCATGGCGGCGGACGTGTCGATGCCGTACAAGGCGGCGCCCGCGGCCCCGGCCTTCTCCTGGACAGGTTGCTATGTCGGCGGCAATGGCGGCGGCGGCCGCGGGGTCAACGAGCAGCAGCCCATCGTCGGGCAAGCATTCACCGCCAATCACAACAGCGGCTGGCTCGCCGGTGTGCAGGGCGGCTGCGACTATCAGGTCGGCTCCCTGGTGGTCGGCCTCGAAGGCCAGTTCGATTGGGCCGACATGAAGGACACCAGCACGACACTGATTCCGGGCGGCGCCGCCGGCTTCCTGCTGACGACCCAGCTCGATCGCGTCGCCACCGCGACCGGCCGCATCGGCTACGCCTTCGATCGCGTGCTGTTTTACGCCAAGGGCGGCGCCGCCTTCGCCCGCTTCAATTATCAGATGACGCAGACCGATTTCGCCGCCTTCTCGGTTGATTTCAAGGGGTCGCGCGATGTGACGGGATTCGTCGTCGGCGCCGGCCTCGAATATGCGCTGCTGCCAAACCTGTCGTTGAAGGCCGAATACAATTATTTCGACTTTGGAACGAACGGCTACACCCTGAACTGCACCAGCAGTCCCGGATGTGCTACTCCCTTCTTCCCGGCCACCGTCCGGCAGAACATGCAAACCGTCATGCTGGGCGTGAATTGGCGATTCAATTCTGCCCTCACCCCGCTCGTCGCGCGATACTGATTTTTGTGCCGAAAGCGTCGGCGGCGCGTCGTGTTCGGCGCGCCGCCGCATGCAGCCGCCGTGGCTTTGATGCGGTCTGCCCCGCCCTAAAACTCACCGGACTGTCCGAGAGGCCTTGCGAAACACGGCGCAGCGAAGGATGCTGACGCGTACCGTGCATCAAAGGACCATCTCATGCCTGTCGATACCAAAGCCGCCACCGACCGCCTCATGCGCTTCCTCTCCGTCGAGGGCGTCACCGGACAGGAGGCGGCGATCGGGCGTGAGCTCACCGCCGCGCTGAAGGAAAGCGGCGTGCCGGCCAAGGCGATCCGGCTCGACGACGCCAACACCCGCATTCCCGTGCCGACCGAGACCGGCAACCTCATCGTCGACCTGCCCGGCCGCGGCGCGCTGCACAACCAGCCGCGCATCATGTTCATGACCCACATGGACACCGTGCCGCTGTGTGCCGGCGCCAAGCCGAAGAAATCCGGCCGCAAGATCGTCAACGAGGCCAAGACCGCGCTCGGCGGCGACAACCGCTGCGGCTGCGGCGTGCTGGTGACGCTGGCCGCCGAGCTCGCCAAGCAGAAGCTCGATCATCCCCCGATCACGCTGCTGTTCTGCGTGCGCGAGGAGAGCGGGCTCTACGGCGCACGCCACGTCAAGCTGGACGAGCTCGGCTCGCCGGCGATGGCCTTCAACTATGACGGCGGCTCGGCCTCCAACGTCATCATCGGCGCCGTCGGCGCGGACCGCTGGAATGTCGAGATCTTCGGCCGCGCCTCGCATGCCGGCGTCGCACCCGAGCGCGGCATCTCCTCGACCATGATCATGGCGCTCGCGCTTGCAGACGTGAAGGCCGGCGGCTGGTTCGGCAAGGTCGTGAAGGGCAAGAGCCAAGGCACCAGCAATGTCGGCCCCGTCACCGGCGGCGAGGGCCGCCCGGCGGGCGATGCCACCAACGTCGTCACCGACTACGTCCATGTGCGCGGCGAGAGCCGCAGCCACGACGGCAAATTCTTCAAGGAGATCACCAAGGCCTACAAGGCCGCGTTCGAGAAGGCCGCCAAGAAGGTGACGAACGCGCAAGGCAAATCCGGCAAGGTCAAGTTCAAGGCCGAGACCGACTATTTTCCGTTCCGCATGAAGGACAATCAGCCCGTCATCAAGCGCGCGATCGAGGCGGTGTCCGCGGTCGGCGGCACCCCGAACGTCCGCACCGCCAATGGCGGCCTGGATGCCAACTGGATGGTCCGCCACGGTGTTCCCACCGTGACCTTCGGCGCCGGTCAGAACGAAGCGCACACGATCGACGAGTGGATCAATCTCGACGAATACGATCGCGCCTGCGCGCTGGCCGTGCAGCTTGCGACGATGCGGTGAGGCGCGTTGCGCGTGAGCTCAGAGAGATCATTTGTCGCCAATGACGGCACCGTCATTGGATATCGGCAACTGGGCTCAGGCCCCGGACTGGTGCTGCTCCATGGCGCGCTGCAGAGCGCAGCGAGCTTTACTGACCTTGGCGCAGCGCTGGCCGACCGCTTCACCGTTCTGATCCCGGACCGGCGCGGTCGAGGTCTGAGCGGACCGTTCCGGCCCGACCACTGCATGGCGACCGAGATCGATGATCTCGGCCGGCTTCTCGCCGAGACGGGCGCACGCAATGTGTTTGCATTGAGCGCCGGGGCCTTGGTTGCCATGCACACCGCGCTCGCCAATCCGGCGATCGCGCGCCTCTCGCTTTACGAGCCGCCGCTCGAATTCGGCGGGGTCCAGCCGCGCTACTGGGCCGCTGGCTATGAGGCGGCCCTGGCGAAGGGGGATCTGCCGGGCGCCCTTGTTGCCGTGCTCAAAGGCACCGGCGACAACGAGATCATGACAAGGCTCCCTGCGCCTGTCCTTAAATCGTTCTTCGCCATGATGATGCGGCTCCGTCCCAACGCGGCCGTTGGCAACGGGCCGCCTCTGGCCACGCTCATCCCCACAGTCCACTACGACATCGAGCTGATTGCGGAGAAGGCCGGCGATCTTGACCGCTTCAGGAGCTTGAGCACGGAAACGCTGCTGCTTGGCGGCGATCGGAGCCAGGGCTATCTCGCCACCGCTCTCGATGCTCTCGCCGCGATCCTGCCGAACGCGACGCGCGTTGAATTCAAGGGCGCCGGACACATCGCGGCAGACAACGAAGGCGACCCGATTCGCGTTGCGGCGGAGCTGCGTCGTTTCTTCGCATGAAGTCGTCCGCAGGATGGGGAGAGCGCAGCGAAACCCATCGCCGCGGTCACGAAGATGATGGGTTTCGCTGCGCTCTACCCATCCTACAGAACTGCCCTGCATCGCCCGCGGTTGCCCGCCGATGCCTGCCGGCCTAGCCTGCAAGGAAAAGCAGGAAGGAAACATGGCACGCATCTCGACAATCGAGACCGGGTTCTACCGGATCCCGCTCCCCGTCACGCTGTCGGACTCAACGCATGGCGAGATCGCGGCGTTCGAGCTGATCACCTGCCGCATCCGCGATGCCGACGGCGCCGAAGGCGTCGGCTACACCTACACGGTCGGGCGCAATGGCGGGGCGACTGCGGACATCCTCAAACGCGAGATTCCGCCGCTCGTGGAGGGACGCGAGGCCGACGACACCGAGGCGATCTGGCATCACGTCTGGTGGGGCCTGCATTATGGCGGGCGCGGCGGACCGGCGGTCTTGGCGCTGTCCGCGCTCGACATCGCGTTGTGGGACCTGAAGGCGCGGCGCGCGAAATTGCCGCTGTTCCGCCTGCTCGGCGGCTTCGATGCGCACGTGCCTTGCTATGCCGGCGGCATCGACCTCGATCTCTCCGTCGAGGCGCTGCTCGCGCAGACCGACGGCAATCTCGCCAAGGGCTTTTGCGCCATCAAAATGAAGGTCGGCCGGCCCGATCTCAAATCCGACGTCGCGCGCGTCGCGGCCATGCGCAAACATCTCGGCGACGGCTTTCCGCTGATGGCGGACGCCAACATGAAATGGACGGTGGAGGACGCGATCCGCGCCGCCCGCGCATTCGTCCCCTACGACCTCACCTGGCTCGAGGAGCCTGTTATCCCCGACGACGTCGCGGGCCATGCCCGCATCATGCAGGCCGGCGGCGTGCCGATCGCGGCCGGCGAGAATTTGCGCTCGCTGTGGGAGTTCAAGAACTACATCGTCGCCGGCGCGGTATCCTACCCCGAGCCTGACGTCACCAATTGCGGCGGCGTGAGTGCGTTCATGAAGATCGCGCGGCTCGCGGAGGCGTTCAATCTCCCGGTCACCAGCCACGGCGCGCACGACATCACGGTGCATTTGCTCGCGGCCTGCCCGAACCGCTCGTATCTGGAAGCGCATGGTTTCGGGCTGGACAAGTATATCGAGCACCCGCTGGTGCTCGCGGACGGCAAGGCGCTGGCGCCGGACCGGCCGGGCCATGGCATCAGCTTCGACTGGAAGGGACTGGCGAAGCTCTCGCCGTAGGGCAATCCGTCATGGCCGAAGCAAGACGTGGATGGCCGGGTCATAGGCGAGCGGAAGCGACGCCGTCCTTCGGACCGCTATGGCGAGCGGAAGCGACGCCGTCCTTCGGACGGCTATGCCCGGCCATGACGATGTTGCTGCACGCGAGACACTCGCAGGCGCTTGACGGGTCGGCTCAATATTCGGCTATGCTGGCATTAGCCGGCCCTCCTTACGAAAGATCCCCGCCTTGCCCCCCGAGCTGCACCAGAAACTGACCCAGTGGCGCCGGCATCTGCATGCGCACCCGGAACTGGGCCTCCACGAGAAGGCCACCTCGGCCTTCGTGCAGGAGAAGCTCACCGAGCTCGGCATTCCCTTCGAAGCGGGCATCGGGGGCCACGGCGTGGTTGCGACGCTGACGCGAGGGTCGGCGCAGGGCCGCGTCGGCCTGCGCGCCGACATGGATGCGCTGCCGATCACCGAGGACACCGGCCTGCCCTACGCCTCGACGACATCAGGCGTGATGCATGCCTGCGGTCATGACGGGCACACCGCCTCGCTGCTCGGCGCGGCCGCGCTGCTGGTGGCCGACACCAGCTGGAGCGGCACCGTCGACTTCATCTTCCAGCCGGCCGAGGAAGGACTTGGCGGCGCGCGCGCGATGGTCGGCGCGGGCCTGTTCGACCGCTTTCCGATGACGCGGGTGTTCGGCTTCCACAACTGGCCGGGGCTCGCAGCCGGCACCATCGCGGTCCATGACGGCGTCGTGATGGCCTCCGGCGGCCGCGTCAGCATCACCATCGACGGCCATGCCGGACATGCCGGCATGCCGCATCTGACCCGCGATCCCGTGATGGCGGCGGGACACCTGATCGTGGCGCTGCAATCGGTCGTGTCGCGCAGCATCGATCCGCTCGACACCGCCGTGCTCTCGCTGTGCACGCTCGAAGGCGGCACGGCGCGCAACCAGATCGCAGGACGCGTCACCATCGGCGGCACGCTGCGGTATCATCGCGACGCGGTGAAGGACGTCATCCTGGCGCGGATCGGAGAGGTCTGCGCAGGCATTGCAACGACCTTCGGCGTCAAGGTCACGCCCGAAATCGTCATGGGCGTCGGCGTGGTGGTCAACACGCCGGCCGAGGCGGGCCTGGCGCGCCTCGCCGCGGAGAGGGTGCAGACCGAGGTGCGACGCGATCTCGCGCCGAGCATGGCCGGCGAGGATTTTGCCTTCTTTCTCAAGCAGTGCCCCGGCGCCTTCGCCTGGATCGGCAACGGTGAATTGCGCGACGGCGCCGAGCTGCACGGCCCGCGCTACGATTTCAACGACGCGATTTTGCCGGTCGCCTCGAGCTGGATGGCCGAGGTCGCCAAGGTGGCGCTGAAGTCGAACTGACCCCGGAACGGCAGGGCCTCGGATTCCCTGCGCATGACGTCGGCCGTGCGCCGACCGTCCCGCCGCACTGTCCCACCGACACTTTTTCTTTGGCCTGCAACCCTTTGAACATGCAGCGGCGATGACTGCCCGACCGGGCGCGTTGCAGCACCGCACCGCTGCGCGCGCTTGACGCGGGACGTGCGGGCAGGAATAATGAAATTAAAGAACAATTGTTCGCATTCCGAACAATATGCAGGGGGATCAAGCGGGCTCACAACACCGCATCCGCGCCACCAGAGGAAACGTCATCGATGCAAGCCATCCTCAATGGCGACAGCACGCTCATCGTCGCGATGATCGTCGCCTACATCGCCTTCACGTCCTGGCTCACGTTCAGGCTGCGCAGCAGGACCAGCGATCAGTTCATGACGGGCGCACGCGCGATGCCGGCGGTGGTCGTCGGCGTGCTGATGATGTCCGAATTCGTCGGCGCCAAATCGACCGTCGGCACGGCGCAGGAAGCGTTTCAGTCGGGCATAGCGGCGGGGTGGGCCGTGCTCGGCGCCTCGATCGGCTTCCTGCTGTTCGGGTTCCTGATGGTGAAGAAGCTCTACAGTTCCGGCGAATACACCATCTCGGCGGCGATCGCGCAGAAATACGGCAAGTCGACCATGCTCACGGTGTCGGTGATCATGATCTACGCGCTGCTGCTCGTGAACGTCGGCAACTATGTGAGCGGCGCGGCCGCAATCGCCACCGCACTGCATGTCAGCATGCCTGTTGCGATGTGCATCATCGCCGTGGTCAGCACCTTCTACTACGTGTTCGGCGGGCTGAAGGGCGTCGCCTGGGTGACGATCCTGCACAGCGCCATCAAGGTCGTCGGTATCGTCATCATATTCTCGGTTGCGATGTCGCTGACCGGCGGCATCGCGCCGATCCAGGCCAAGCTGCCCGCCTATTACTTCAGCTGGGACGGCAAGATCGGCTTTGCGACCATCTTCGCCTGGACCTTTGGCACCGTCGGCGCGATCTTCTCGACCCAGTTCATCGTGCAGGCGATCTCATCGACGCCGAGCGCCGATGACGCGCGCAGGGCCACCTTCTATGCGGCGGCGTTCTGCCTGCCGCTCGGATTCCTGCTCGCCTTGATCGGCGTCTCCGCGAAATTCCTCTATCCCGACATGAACAGCCTCTACGCGCTGCCGGTGTTTTTGGAGAAGATGCCGCCGCTGGCCTCGGCTTTCGTGACGACCTCGCTCGTCGCCTCGATCTTCGTCAGCGTCTGCACGGTTGCGCTCGCGATCGCCTCGCTGGTGGTCCGCGACTTCTACGTCCCCTACTGGAAGCCAACGCCGGAGCGGGAGCTGAAGATGACCCGCCTGTTCTCGGTGGCGATCGGCATCGCGCCGCTGGTCTTCGTCTTCTTCATCCCGGAAATCCTCAAGCTGTCGTTCTTCACGCGCGCGCTGCGCCTGTCGATCACTATCATCGCGATGATGGGGTTCTATTTGCCGCTGTTTGCCAGCAACCGCGGCGCCACCGCGGGCCTGATCGGCGCGGCGATCTCGACGACGGCCTGGTACATGCTCGGAAACCCCTTCGGCATCGACAACATGTATGTCGCGGCCGCGACGCCGCTGGTGGTGATGGCGGTCGAGCGCCTGGTGATGGGCCGCGCTCCGGCCGCCGCCACGACGCCGCAGCCAAATGCATTGATGGAAAGGACTTCGACATGATCATCGATACCGGGATCGTGACCACCGACATCGGGACCGCCGCCGATGGCGTCGTTCGCCCGGCCGCCGGCGATCCCGACCGGTCCGACGCTTTCATTCCCTCGCCTTGCGTGCAGAACCACGCCGCCAATCTGATGCCGCTCGCGAACGGCGATCTGGCCTGCGTCTGGTTCGGCGGCACGCAGGAGGGCATGTCGGACATCTCGGTCTATTTTTCGCGCCTGCCCCGCGGCGCGACGCAGTGGTCTCCCGCCGAAAAGCTGTCCGACGACAACGGACGTTCGGAGCAGAACCCGGTGCTGTTTCCCGCACCTGACGGCACGCTGTGGCTGATGTGGACGGCGCAGCTGGCGGGAAACCAGGACACCGCGCTGATCCGCCGCCGCCTCTCCCGCGACAACGGCAAGAACTGGGGCCCGATCGAGACGC
Organism: Bradyrhizobium sp. S3.7.6; assembly: GCF_054061875.1. Classification (NCBI taxonomy): domain Bacteria; kingdom Pseudomonadati; phylum Pseudomonadota; class Alphaproteobacteria; order Hyphomicrobiales; family Nitrobacteraceae; genus Bradyrhizobium; species Bradyrhizobium sp. S3.7.6. The sequence continues at coordinate 7,645,506 of NZ_JBSSEQ010000001.1, forward strand.
TGTTTCCCGAGCAGCGCGGCCGCGGCACCTTCATCCGGCAGCCGATCGTCGTGCTCGACAATGGCGACTGGCTGCTGCCCGTGTTCTATTGCCACAGCACCCCGGGTCGGAAATGGAACGGCGACGAGGACACCAGCGCGGTGAAGATCTCGTCCGATTCCGGCGCGACCTGGCGCGACATCGACGTCCCCGGCAGCCGCGGCTGCGTGCATATGTGCATCGCGCGGCTCGACGACGGCTCGCTGATCGCCCTTTACCGCAGCCGCTGGGCAGACAACATCTATCAGAGCCGGTCCACCGATCACGGCCGCACCTGGTCGGCGCCGGTCCAGACCGTGCTGCCCAACAACAACTCCTCGATCCAGGTCACGCGACTTGGCAACGGTCATCTCGCGCTGGTCTTCAACGATTCCAGCGCCAGGGATGCGACCGGGCGCCGCCTCTCGCTCTATGACGAGATCGAGGACGATTTGCCGCCCGTGCTCGCCGGCGACGGCAAAAGAACGGATGAACGCACCGCGTTCTGGGGCGCGCCGCGGGCGCCGATGACGCTGGCCGTCTCCGCCGACGGCGGGCGGACGTGGAGCAAACGCAACGTCGAGACCGGTGACGGCTATTGCATGACCAACAATTCACGCGATCAGACCAATCGCGAACTGTCCTATCCTTCGGTCAAGGAGACCGCCGACGGAGCGATCCACATGGCCTTCACCTTCCATCGCCGCGCGATCAAATATGTGCGCGTGACCGAGCCATGGGTGAAACGCGCCATCCGGGACTGAGAGCATGGACAAGAGCCCGCACGCGCTCGTCACGGGCGCCAGCTCAGGGATCGGCGCTGCGATCGTCGAACGGCTGCTGCGCGATGGCTGGCGCGTCACCGGCATCAGCCGCCGTCCCGCGCCATTCAACCATCCGGCCTTCGATCACCTCTCGCTCGATCTCGGAGAGGTCGATAACATTGCGAACGCCGTCGCAGGCATCGCGCCGACCGCACTGGTTCACGCGGCCGGCATGCTCAAGGTCGGCGAGCTCGGATCGCTCGACCATGACGACGGCACCGCGATGTGGCGACTGCATGTCGATGTCGCCGAGCGTCTCGCCAACGCGCTGGCGCCGCGCTTGCCGAAAGGAGGACGCATCATCCTCATCGGCAGCCGCACCGCCTCGGGCGCGGCCGGCCGCGGTCAATATGCCGCGACCAAAGCGGCGCTGGTGGCGCTCGCGCGATCCTGGGCCATCGAGCTCGCGCCGCGCGGCGTCACGGTCAACGTCGTTGCGCCCGCCGCAACCGAGACGCCGATGCTGAAAGACCCGACCCGCGCCAATGTCGCACCAAAACTGCCCCCGATCGGCCGCTTCATTCGCCCGGAGGAAGTCGCGCACGCAGTGGCGTTCCTGCTTTCGCCGGAGGCTGCGGCCATCACCGGACAGCAGCTCGTCATCTGCGGCGGCAGCTCGCTCTAGGCGCACGGCCGCAATCACGGTCGACCCGCAATTGCGCGAGGGACAGCCCTCGCGCGGCGGTTACCCTCACATCATCGAGATGGCAACGGCCGCCATCAGCGCGTGGCCGCGATCCTTGCGCGGAAGCTCGCCTGCCCCTGCATGATCTTGTCGAGCAGTGCATCGAGCGCCCAGAAGCGCTCACGGATGTCGAAATCGATGGTCCGGCTGTGGGCGCAGGCGAACGTGCCGAGCCTCTGATGGTACAGCTTCGCCAGCTTGGGATATCCCATCGGCTCGGCCATCGCCGCGAGCGCGAGATAGACGGAGAGATCGTCCGCCAGCGCCGGATGCCGCGCGCTGTCGGTCAACAGCCATTTGTAGAGATCGGGATGGAAGTTCGTGAACACGCCGGTGAAGCCGGCGGATCCGCTTCTGATGGCGTCGAAGGCGATCGCCGCATTGGCATTGACGATGGCGAGCGAGGAATTTTTCGTCAGCGCCACGCGACGCTTCACGGTCTCGAGGTCGCAGGACACGTCCTTGAGGATCGCGAAGCGCCCGCTCTCGGCGCAGAACGCCAGCTCGTCGTCGGACATGAGCCGCCGGAACGGCGCGGGACATTCGTAGAGGCCGAGCGGAAGATCGGCGGGCAGCGCGTCGAGCAGATGGCGCAGATTGTCCATGAAGACCGTGCCGCCCTGCCCCTTCGGATCGAACCGGTTCGTCACCAGCACCAGTCCGTCCACGCCGGTCGCGGCGATGGAGGTCAGCTCGGTCACTTGATCGTCGCGGGATTCACTGACGTGGCCTGACGCGATGACGGGCACCCGGCCCGCCGCCTGCCGCACGACGAAGCGCGCCAGCGCGACGCGCTCCTCCAGGCTCAAAAACTGCATCTCGCTCGACTGGGCCACGGCGAACAGCGCATCCGCGCCATTGGCGATGTACCATTCGACGAGGTTTTCGAGGCCCGCATAGTCGATCGCGTCGGCTTCAGTGAACGGCGTCAGCATCACCGGAATGATGCCCTTGATGGTTGCGGTCACAAATCGGCTCCCAAGACGTTGAATTCGGTGACAGGCAGGAGCCTGCCGCTCACGCGTCTTGCAACGCGTGAGCGTAGCTGTTCGGGCTGGCGGTCAGTTGCCGGCTACTTCCTTAATGCGCGCGATCATGTCGTCGACGGCCTTGTCGACCGGCACCTTGTTGGTGACGATGGCGTTCACGGCCTTCATCCAGACGTTCTCGTTGTTCAGGGTGGTGAACTTGTAGTTCTTGCTCATCTCGTAGCCGCCGACGCCGGCGAAGAACTGGTCGCGCACGGCGCGGCGATGAACGTCGCCGTCCCAGAAGGCGGACTTCTGTGCGGCCGTCTTGACCGGGAACCAGCGGCCGAGCGCGCCTTCGACGTAGGGCTGGAGGTTCTCGTCACGCAGCAGGAACGAGACGAACTCCTTGGCGCGGTCCTTGTTCTTGGCCTGCTCGAAGATCAGGCCGACCACCACGGAGGCGCGGGTGTGGACCGGCGTACCATCCGGCTTGTTGGGCCAGACCATGGTGCGGATGCGGTCATTATAGTTCTTCTTGGCTTCGTCGCGCTGCTCGGCGGTGAGCGTCTCGTTGCCGGCGTCGTCGAGCCATTTGCCGGGGAGCGAAACCGTCGAATTGTGCGTCATGATCGTCGTCTTGTTGTGGAAGGCGACGTTGTTGTCGGGATCCTTCCAGCTCGTCGCCGATTGCGGCGTGCAGCCTTTCGCGGCGAACTCGACATAGTCCGTCATGGCGGCGACGAGGCCCGCCTTCACCTTGGGATCGTCGACCAGGAGCTTGCCGTTGTCGTCGACGAGCACGACGTTGTAGGCGTCCATGAACACCAGGAACGAGATGAAGCTGTCGGTGGCGTCGACACCCATCGGATGGCCGACGCCGTAGATGCGCTTGCCGGACGCCTTGCGCACCGCCGGTTGCGCCTTGTCACACCAGAACGACCAATAGCCCTTCCAGTCCTTCGGGATGTCGGTCTCCTTGAGACCTCCCTCCTCCAGCATGTCCTTCCAATAATGCAGATGCAGCGTCGCCTGCTTCAGCGGGAAGGCGTAATAGGCCTTCGCCTTGGTCTTGTCGTTGTACAGCATGACCGTTTCGAGCGACTGCGGAGAGAACTCGCCCTTGATCGGCGCGAGCACGGAGCCGAGATCGACCAGCTTGCCCTCGGAGGCCCACTTGCCGGCGCCCTGGAAATGGTAGGTGTCCGCATAGGTCACGTCGGGCGGACTGCCGGCATCGAGCGCCGCCACCAGCTTCGGCATCATGTCCTGCGTCGCATATTGCGACAGCTCGACCTTGACCCCGGTCTTGGCCTCGAACTTCTTGATGACGGCGAGCAGCGCGTCTTCCTCGGCCTTGTAGTAGCCCTTGTTCCACCAGACGACGAGCTTCTCCTCGGCGGCCGCGGGGCTCGCCGTTCCCATCATCGGCAAGACCAGCGAAACCGCCATCGAACAGTTTCTGGCCCACCGCAAAACGCTATTCCGCATTGTCGTTTCCTCTCCGTCTCATCCGGCGAGGGGCCCGCCGGTTGCTCTCATGGCGTTTAAAACGCAGTTATGTAAGCGCTTACATATGAGGAGTCAAGCAGCCCTTTGAGAGGGAAGCAGCCCTCTTGGCGGGACGATATGCGCGCTATCGAAGAGACGACCGCTCTCTGCGGGATCAGGCGCCCCTGGCGTGACCTGCGCTGTCGCGGATTTTCAGGACGGGCACGACTTCGCGGGACTGCGCCTGCGCTTGCCGGCCCGCGATCACGGCGAGAAGCTCGTTGGCCGCGAGGACGCCGATCTCCTGATTGTCGACCTTCATCGTCGTAAGCCCCGGAGAAAAGCGCGATGAAATCGCAAGATCATCGAAGCCGGTGATCGAAAAATCCCCGGGCGCGTCCAGGCCGCATTCCCGCGCAGCCATCAACGCACCGAGCGCCAGATTGTCGTTGCCGCAAACGATCGCGGTCGGCCGAACGTCGACGGCTTGCGTCATCAATCCGGCAAAGCTGGCCGCCCCGAACTCCAGCGTCGAGGGACCCATCATCAGATCCTGCGCGGCAATTTCCAAACCCGCGGCCGCGAGCGCTTCGCTGACGCCGCGAAGCCTGTCCTTGACGCGGTCGTTGTTGGTGTCGGGCTGGAAGATGGCGGCAAACCGGCGATGGCCGAGCGACAGCAGATGCTCCGTCATGCGGCTGAACGCGGCGCGATTGTCAAAGCCGATGCACGGATGCGGTGACAGCTTGTTGTAGGAGTACGTCACCACATAGGGAATGCCGCGCGAGTTGAGCGCATCAAAAAGCTCGGGGGGATGATTTTCACCGACCACGGCAATTGCTTCCACGCCGCGCGCAAGCATCGCTTCGGCCTGCCGCAAGCCCTCGTCCGGATCGTAGTTCGAGCAGCCGAGGAACAGCGTGAAGCCGCGTTCGCTGAAGACGGTCTGCATGCCGCCGATCTGGTGGGCGAAGATTTCATCGTCCAGGGTGGGAATGATGGCGCCGGCAATATGCGTCCGGCGCGAGGCCAGCGCCCGTCCGGCAGCATTGGGAATCCAGTTCAGCGCGCGTGCGGCGTCCTTGACCCGCTGCCTGACCTCTTCGGAAACCTTGTCGGGTTCGTTGAAGGCGCGCGAGACGGTCGCGGTCGAGACATTGGCCTTGCGGGCGACCTCCTCGAGCTTGACGCGGCCGCTGCCTCCACGCGCTCTCTTTGAACCTGCCACCATCCCCGCCACGTCGGTCGAACGCTTGATCGATCAATACCTTGCCATGGTATTGACGACCACTGGAGTCCTCAATGAAAATCTCCTGGCGTGAGGCGCGCGCGCTTCCTAGACGATCCCGCCCTGCCGAAGCGTCGCGATCGCAGCCACGTCGTAGCCAAGCTCCGTCAGGACGAGGTCGGTATGCTCGCCGAGCATCGGCGGACGCGATGCGATCTCGCCGGGCGTTTCCGACAGTCGGACGGCAGCGCGGGCGACGGGAGCGCGTTTCGGCAGGCCGGGATATTCGACCTCCTGCATGAAGCCAGCGGCGCGAATATGCGGATGGTCCAGCGCCTGTTGCGGGCTGAGGACGGGCCCGGTCGGAATCATGGCCTTGCCCAGCATATCGACCGCCTCCTGCGTGGTGCGCTCGGCGCACCAGCGCGCCATCCGCGCGCTGATGACGGGGCCGTTGTTACCGCGGCTGATATCGTCGGCAAAGCGCGGATCGTTCAGCCACTGCTCCTCCTCACCCATCAGCTTCGCCCAGCGTTTGAACAGCGGATGCCCCGTGACCTGGCACAGCACCCAGCCGTCCCTGGTGCGATAGATGTCGGCCGGCGCTGCGGTCTGGCCGAGATTGCCGGTCGGAACACGGTTGACGTTGATGACCGCCTGCTCGATCAGCGTGGCATTGGTGAAGGACAGCGCGGTGGCGAGCAGCGCGCCCTCGACGATCTGGCCGCGTCCGGATTTGCCGCGCTCGATCAGGGCTGCGAGGGTCCCGAACGCGCAATGCAGCGCGGTGCCGAAATCGACCCAATTCACCGCGGCCCGATATGGCGGGTCGCCGGCACCGGTCATGTACACCGAGCCCGACATGACTTGGCCGACACCGTCGAAGCCGACGCGGTCGGACCATGGCCCCGGCCCGCCGAACGCGGTGGCGGTCGTCAGGATGATGTCGGGCTTGATCGCCTTCAAGGAGTCGTAGTCGAGCTTCATCGCGCGCAGGGTCTGCGGCGGCAGATTGGCGACGACGACGTCCGCGGTCGCGATCAGGCGGCGCATCACCTCCTGCCCCTCCGGCTTCATCGGATCGAGGGTGATGCACTTCTTGTTGCGGTTGACCTGAAGAAACAGCGCGCCTTCGCCGCCCTCGCCGACCGGCGCCACGAAGCGGTCCTCGCTGCCGTCGCGCTTTTCCACGCGGATGACCTCGGCGCCGAATTCGGCCAGCAAGGTCGCGCAATAGGGCCCCGCGATATAGCGCCCGAAATCGAGGACGCGCACGCCCTCCAAAACTCCTCCCATCGATCCCTTCCCATATTCATATGTTCTCGCCAGATTACAGGGACTGGCCGCCACGGCAAGGCGGCAGAGGACATCATGCCCCTGCCCCCAAGATGTGATCGCCTGACTGTTTCGGCTGGCGGAAATTCTGCTCTAGTATTGCCCCGTCCGTCCCCCAGCCAGAGCACATCCATGCCGCAACAATTCGATCGATCCGCAGAAGATCTCGGCAACGCGATCCATTTCGAGCACGTCAACATCCAGGTCCCCGACCAGCGCCTCGCCACGCTGTTCTACGTGACCGGGCTTGGACTGACCCGCGATCCCTACCTGATGGTGTCCGACACCAACATGTGGATCAATGCCGGACGGAGCCAGTTTCACCTGCCGAGCGGCAGGCCGCAGGTGCTGCGCGGCCATGTCGGGCTGGTCATCGAGGGCCGCGAGGCGCTGCTGGCGCGGCTCGCGTCGGTCGCGAAGAAGCTCGAGGGCACGACGTTCGCGTTCGCCGAGCACAACGATCATGTCGAGGCGACCTGTCCGTGGGGCAACCGACTGCGCTGCTACGAACCGGACGCTGCGCGCTTCGGGCGCATCGCGCTCGGCATTCCCTATGTCGAGTTCGACGTGCCGGAAGGCACCACGAAGGCGATTTGCGCCTTCTACCCCGAGATCATGGGCATGCCCGCAAGCTTGCGAAACGGCGACGGCCAGATCGCCGCCGTGAGGACCGGCCGCGACCAGCATCTGTTATTCCGCGAGACCGATCGGCCGCAGGGCGACTACGACGGCCACCATGTGCAGATGTACATCACCGACTTCTCCGGCCCCTACCGCAAACTGCTGGCGCGCGACCTGATCTCGCGTGAGGACAATCAATACCAGTACCGCTTCTGCGACATCGTCGATCTCGACAGCGGCAGGCATCTCTTCACGGTCGAGCACGAGGTCCGCAGCGCAACCCATCCGATGTTCATGCGGCCGATGGTCAATCGCAATCCGGCGATCAACAACCGCAATTACGCGTTCGGCCACGACCATTCGCTCTGGGCGATGGGGCCGGATCAATACGAGGGATAGGGAACGGCGAACGCGCGCCTTGCGGCGCGCGCGATCCATGACCTCGGCCGGCCATCAGCAGCCACGGCAGATGATCAGCCGGCGGTCGATCTCCTTGTCGAGCCGCTGCAGCTCCGCGTCTTGGGGCGAGGCTTGCGTCGACCCGGGCACGTCGCTGCGTCGCGGCTGCCGGTGACCGATGGGAGCCTGCCGGGACAGGTCCGCGAACTTCATTGCGTCCACACTGCCAGGCGAGGACATGGTCACAGGCGCGCTTGCGCCTCCGGCAGCCCTGAGGCTGGAAACCGATCCGAACAGAAACGTAGCTGCGACGACGGTCACGCCAAGTCTGATTGACATCATCATTCTCCTATCGCGGTGACGTTGCGACGATGCGCACACGATGGATAGGAGGTCCCGGCTACTCGACCATTTCGCCCGCGGTGACATCGCGTTACCATTGCAACCGCGATCGCCGATTGTCGTGCGCCAACTCTGGATTCCTGTTTTGACGCGCTTCGTTCGCGCGAGCCGGCTTCCGCTTCGCTCGAAAACGCTCTACCGCGCCACGGCGGCCCGCCTCACGCGTCGTCGCGCGGCCGACGAGGCGACGCTCCGCGCCAGGACGCCGGCGAGCTCCGCCGATATCAGCGGGTGATGAACGAGCTCGGTGATCCCTGACGTCTCCAGCGACGGCACCGCCAGCTCGCGCGTCGATGGGCTCGCCAGAATCATCGGCAAGGCCGGCGCCGCCGCGTGCAATGCCGCCGCCAGCTCGATCGAGGAGCCTCCGGGCATGTGACACACCAGCGCCGCATCGAAGCGTGCTTGCGCGGTGCGGCAGGCGGTGATCGCCTCCGCCAGCCTGGTGAACCCGACCGGCTCATACCCCAGCGCCGCGAGGATTTCCTCATGGCGCAACAGGCGACGGCGATCGGTGTCGAGCACCAGCACCGTCTCGCCCGCGCCACGGAACGCCAGATCGGGGCTGTGCTGAACCGGCACCGCCTCGTCGGGGTCGCCGGATGGCAGCCAGACGTCGAAGCGCGTGCCCGCATCCGGCTCGCTCTGCACGGCGACGGCGCCGCCATATTGCTCCGCGATCTCGCGAACGGTTGCGAGCCCGATGCCGTTGCCGTCCGGGCGCGTCGTGAAGAAGGGCTCGAAGATCCGTTCCAGCGTCGCCTCGTCCATTCCCGGCCCCGGATCGGTGACCGAAATCACGGTGAAGCGGCCGGGGCCGACCTCACTGCGTCCGATCGACAATGGCTGTTGAAGATCGCGCACCTTGATGCCGAGTTCGATGCAACCCGGCTCCGTCATCGCCTGAGCCGCATTGTTGCAAAGATTCAGGATCACCTGCTGCAACTGGGCGGGCTCGCCCATCACGGTGGCCTCTTCGGCCGACTCGTTCACCTCGAACTGGACGTGCGAAGGCAACGAAGCCGCCAGCAGCGATCTGGTTTCGTCGATCAGGGTCCTGACGCAGACACGCTCCCGCCTGCCCTCGCCGCGGCGGCCGAAGCCGAGAATCTGTTCGACCAGTTCGCGCGCCCGCTCGCCGGCACGGCGGATCTCCGCAAGGCTGCCGGCCGGCCGGCCTCCTGACCGGATTCGCGCTTCGGCGATCTCGGCATAGCCGAGAATCGCACCGACGATATTGTTGAAGTTGTGGGCGATACCGCTGGCAAAGGTGCCGAGGGTTTCCATGCGGCGTGCCTGTTGCAGGCTCGCCTGCAAGCGCTCCTTCTCGCCTTCGAGCCGCACCCGGCGGATCGCGTTGCCGATGGCGTCGAACGCCATGCGAAACAACGAGACTTCGGACCAGTATGCGAGCGCCCCGGCCGGCACGGTATCGAAGCCGAGGATTTCATCGCGATGTCCCCTGACCGCCGTCACGCACAGCCAGCCACCGACGCCGGCGTCCTCGAGCAGGTTCATCGTGTCGTCGGGATGGGCGGCCTTGACCTTGGGAATATAGACGATACCGCCTTCGCCACTGTCGAAGCGTGGCGCGAGGCTCAGCGCGCGATCCGGCCAACCCGGCTCGAATGCGATCCCGTCGCGGGACCACCGATAGGTGCTTGTCGTCGTCCCGGTCGCGCCGACGAAATAGGCGCGATCCGCACCGATGCATCCGGCGAGCTGTTGCAGCGCGGTCTCGACGTCAGCGGTGATCCTCTCGCGGCTCGAATCGATGAACCGCATCGAGATGCCGGCCATGACGTGCTCGAACGCCGCACGGCGGCGCAGCGTGACCGCGCGCCGGTGCAATAGCAATCCGAAATAGACCACGCCGCAGAGCAGCAGCAGCGACGTCATGAACTGCAACAGGCGTACCCGGCGCGCCGACGCCCGCGAGGCGAGCTGACGCCTGGTGATCAATGCCAATACGGCATCCTGCTCGCGGTTGTTCGATTCGGCGACGAGCGTCTTCACGATCGTGTCGATGTCGGGCAGAAGGTCATGCAGCATCTCCCCGTGCATCAACAACGCGCGGACCGAATCCATGTCCTGCGGCGGCGTTTGCACGAGCGCCAGCTCTTCCAATCGACCCTGGACCTGACGCGCCACGACGTCCGACGTATCGAGCGTCAGGCGCAGCATCGCTGCCGCCAATGCGGAGGCGGCCGTGACCAGCGCCCGCTGATCCGACTCAGCCAACTTGTCGCTGAACAGACCGAAATAGGCAAAGGAGTTCTGGAGCAACGCGTTGCGGCTCTTGAACCGTTCGACCAGATCCTCCTGCCGGAGGGCGCGTGCCGACAGCACATCGATGGCCCTGGTCTCTTCGGCATTGAGACCCGGCGTTTCGCGCAGCCGCGTCAGGGCGTCGTCATAGGCATCGGTCATCTGCACCAGCTTGTCATAGTTGCGCGACAGGCCGACGCGCGCGGTCAGCACTTCCCTGGTCATCGCGCGTTCGAACCGGGTGAAGTCGCCAAGCGCCTGGAGCTGACGGTCGTAACGCACCGAATTGAAGTTCAGCCCGTTCAACAACAGCCAGGTCAGCAGGGCGAGCACGCAGGTTACGCCGATCACGGCGGGGGCAAATTTCATGGGGAGCCTCCGACAGTCGCGCCGCGATAGGTGCCGGTCAGACTGTTCAGAAAGGCGACGAGCGCCTTGACCTGCTTCTCCGTCAACGTGGCGTTCAATTGGGCAAAGGCCATCTTGCGAACCGCGTCATCGAGCGTCGGCGCGCTGCCGTCATGGAAATACGGCGGCGTGGTCGCGACGTTGCGCAGGCTCGGCACGCGCAGAATTTTCGGCTCGGGCGATGCGAGCGGGTGGAATATGCCGTGGCGCTGGAACAGATTGCCGCCGACATTGACGCCCTGATGGCAGGACGCGCAGCCCAGCGATTTGAACAATTGGTAGCCGCCCAGCTCGTCCTCCGACAGCGCCGCGGCGTCACCCGCCAGCCAACGATCGAACTTGCCGCCCGGCGTGACCAGCGTGCGCTGGAAGTTCGCGAGCGCGTCGACGACATCGCCGCGCTCCGGGCGGTGGCCGTAAGCCGCGAAGAAGCTCTCGCGCATGTCGGGATCGGAATTGAGCTTCTCTGCGATCTCGACCGAGCTGCTCGCCATGGTGCGCGGGCTTTCCAGCGACGCCCTGGTATCGGCCTCGATGTTGCGTAATTTTCCTTCCCAGCCGAAGCGAAAGCTGAGCGCCGCATTGAAGACGGTGAGCGTGTTGAGCGTGATCGCCGCCCCGTCGGGGCCGACATCGTGCTGCCTCGGGCTCGCGCCGTTCGTCGCGATATCGTGACACGATGCGCAACTGCGTGAATTGTCGTGCGACAGCCTGCGATCGGAGAACAGTCGTTCGCCGAGCTTGACCTTCAGCGGATTGATTGCCGGCGGTGCCGGAATGGGCGTGATGGGCTCATCCTTGCGGACCGACACGAAGGCCGGCGGCGACTGCGACGGTGCCGGAGAGACCTTCAGAGAGCACGGCACCAGTGCGCAAATCACGATCGCGCAACGTCGAAGGCCGGCACCTCGTCCGGCCCCGAGAAATCTGGCGAACTGCTGCACGCCCAGCAATGTGGGGGTGAAGCGAGAATTGTCGCGGCTGCTCAAGGAATTTTGATCGAAGCTGGATGATTTCGCGAAGGTGGCCGCCACATGCTCCGGGCGATGCTGTCAGCAATCACGGCAGTACCTCACCACCCGCTCGATGTCCGACCTGCCGGAAATCCCGAGGTCCCGCAAGGTCCGGTCATCGAACTCCATCAACGCAGCGACGGCCTTCCTGATCTCACGTTCCCGACGCCAGTACGCAGGCAGGTCCATCAGAGTCCCCAGGGTCGCGCCGAGCGACCCCAGCCGATTCCAGCTGCGCTCCAGTCGCGCATCGCGCGGCGCGGCGCGATCGAGCCTGACGATATTCCCATTATTGTCATTCCCATTGTTGTCGGCTCCATCGTTGCCGCTCTTCTCCGCGGGCTCGCGACCCGCCGAGGGCGATCGGCAATCTCTCGTGGCCTCCAGCATCGCCTGAACCGGCGCGGCTGCGGTCGGATGCAAGGCTGCACCGTAGAGGGCAAAGCCCTCCATCAGGGAGGCGAAGACCGCCCACCAGAATGTGGTGACGGGCTGATCCTGCCCGGCAGGCGGCACATCCGGAGGCGAAGCAATGTCCGGCGCGCGATGCCTCGCGGCAACCGCACCGAGACGGACCATGCCGCGACCGTCAGATCGTGCGACCCAGTTCGCCCTGTCGAGTTCCATGTGACCCGGCAAGGCAACGCGGCTCACACTGTGAGAATACTTCTCCATCGTAAATCTCCCACACGCTGTTGGTGGGAGGCAATCTGACGGCCCGCTGTTACGCCAAGGTCACCGCCATCGGCAAATTGGCTACAATTGCAATCCGCCAATTGCTTCTAGAACGGATCGACCGGCACCGCGAAGACATAGCCGACGCCGCGCTCGGTCTGAATGACGCGCGGCGCGCTCGGATCGGTCTCCAGCTTGCGCCGCAGCCGCAGCACCTGGACGTCGATGCTGCGATCGAAGATATCCTCATGGATACGGGTCGCCTGCAGCAGATGCTCGCGGGTCAGGGGACGCTGCGGCGCCTCCAGAAAGGCCAGCAGCAGCGCATATTCTCCCTTGCTCAACGGCACCGGCGCTTCGTCGGGATCGGTCAGCTTTCGGCTACGGCGTTCGAGCTTCCAGCCGCTGAAGCGATAGCCCCCGCGCTCGGGATCGCGGGCGCGCGCGGCCCGTCCCATCTCCTGCCGCCGCAACACCGCGCGGACGCGCGCCAGCAGCTCCCTCAGGGAGAACGGCTTGATGATGTAGTCGTCGGCGCCAAGCTCGAGCCCGACGATACGATCGATCTCGTCGGGACGATGGCCCGTCGTGATGATGACCGGCACGTCGGAATGCGACCGGATTTCCCTCAACAGGTCCAGACCGTCATCCTGACCAAGCCGAAGATCGAGGATGATCAGGCTCGGCTGGCTGCCATCGAGATAGTGGTTCAATTCCGATCTGTTGGAGGCCGCCCTTGTCGGGATATTGTGCTCCTCGAGATATTTGATCACCATTTGCCTTAACGTCGGATCGTCATCGACGACGACGATGTGGCCAATATCTGCAAGCATTCCATACTCTCAAAATTCGCCGTCCGCCGAGTGAGCTGTACTTAAGAATTGCGAACGTCAACGTCCGGCTGTGGTGAAATGATATTGATGTCATCCGAATTGGAATCGCTCAAAATAGAACGGGATATCCGAGGCCATCGGCACACACTGAGCCTATCTATGATGCCGTGATGACGTCGCAACAGGGTAATTCTGCGGCTAATTCCGCCGGATGTCGCATACGTGAATAATTGTGATCCCAACGCTTACTACTTTGGGGCGATAGGAAGCCTGCGGCCTGCGCTGTCGTTCAGCGACTGCGATGTGCTGCGCAGGCTGTTGCCCGCCCCCGCAGGGCGCGATCGTTTGCGGGCTTCACGGAATCATCAGGAGCCCGGCAGAGCCAACAGGTACTGGTAGATCGCGGCGAGATCGTCGTCATCCATCCGCCCGATCGGCCGCCACGGCATCTGCTCGCCGAGCCGATGCCCGTTCGGATCAACGCCTGTGCGCATGGTGTCGACGAATTGCGCAAGGCTCCAGTTCTTGACGATACCGAGGTCCGGTCCGAGCGGCGGCAATTGTCCCGGCACGCCGCCGCCGAGATCCCTGCCGTGGCATTCGCGGCAATCCTGATAGGACAGCAGGTACTTGCCATAGAGCGCCGTCGGCGCCTTCGGCGGCGCGGTGATCACGCCGGTGAAGACGGGCTTCGCATCCGGCAACAGTCCGGCGCCCAGCATCACGATGCCCAGCAGGCTGAAGCGATCCGGCGGATCCGGGGTCTGCGTACCGCTCGCGGGCAGGCTGCGGATGTAGGCGATCACCGCCTTGGTGTCGTCGTCACTGAGCCGGCCGGCATTGGTGAAGGACATGATCGCCAGCCAGCGCCCCCTCGCGTCGATCCCATTGCGAATGGCACGAAAGATCTCGGCATCGGACCAATTCTTCAAGACGCCGGCGGGCGTGAGATTGGCCGGCACGAACGAGCCGATGGGAATCGGGAGATCCTTGGCCACGTCGCCGCCGCCGGTCAGCGTCCCGGTCTGCGAGTGACATGCGGCGCAAAAGCCGTCGGCCACGGCCATGCCTCGGGCAATCTGGTCCGGTGTCGCCTCGATCTTCACATCCGGGACCGGTGCAGAACGGGCGTGTTGCCGGACGATACCGACCGCGGTCAAAGCGGCAACGCCGAACACTGAGATGGCCAGCATGGCCGTCAGCACCATGCCGCTCCACTTCGCCAGAGCAGATTTCGTCCGGGAGGCGCGAACGCCCAGCCAGGCCAGAAACGCGATGAACGCAACCATCGCAATCAGGGCGACAATATTTTCCATGCCAGTCCTCAATGAATTGGGCGCGACCGATGCCGCGCGACATCCGGATCGTCAAAAATGAATTTCGGCCGACGCCAACGCGCCAATATCTGCGAAGGTGTGCCATGCGGAGGTCTGCCGGATTAACAGCGCGGTGTTTCCGTGCCGTTTCATCGCCCGCCGCTCGCGTTACAATTGTAATCCTGTGCGAGTTATCGGCTTCCGGCGCGATGTCACCGGTTTTTGCACCGGCCTTTTTGCCCGGCCTTGGCAGCGCCACGATGCGTTGCCGCCGTAACCATTTTCGCTGCCGCCGGAAGTCTTGGCGTAACGGCGATCGCTTCAATTGCCTCTCACTCGACCGGACGCTCTGGGGCGACCGTGCATCGATCATCAAGAGGTCAACTCACATGAAGATTCTTATCGCTTCGACACCGGCGACGGGTCATCTCAATCCGATGCTGGCGATCACGCAAATCCTGCGTGGCGATGGCCACGAGATCGCTTTCCTGACGGGCACCGCCTTTCGTGCCCGCGTCGAAGCCAGCGGCGTCAAATTCTTTCCCCTTCCCGAGGACGCGGACTTTGATCCGAACGACGTCTTCTCGCGGTTCCCCGAACTCAAGACCATCCCGCCGGGACTGGAGTGGTTCCGTGTTGCTTGCGAGCGCATCTTCGTCGACGCCATTCCGGCTCAGCACCAGGGGCTGCTGCAAATCTTGCGGCAATTCCCCGCCGACATCATTGTCGCCGACGACATGCTGTTCGGTGTACTGCCGATGCTGCTCGGACCGCGCTCGCAGCGGCCTCCCATCGCGCTCTGCGGGACCTCGTTTCTGCATTGGGCGCGCGAGGACGGCGCGCCCAATTTCCTCGGTCTGCCGCCGGCAAAGAGCGGCGAGGAGCGCGATCGCTATGCGGCCATGGCGCGGGAATTTGATGCGGCAGTCGATCAGCCGGTGTCACTGCGCCTGAATCGGGCGTTGAAGTCTCTCGGGGTCGGGCCGATCGCGATGCCGATGTTCCATTCTGTGGTCGCTCTCGGGGATGCCTATCTGCAATTGTCGGTGCCAAGCTTCGAATTTCCTCGCGAGATTCCGCCCTCAGTGCATTTCGTCGGCACCCCACCGATCATCGCCAACCAGGTCCCGCCGCCCCCCTGGGCCGAAGAGCTCGACGGATCGCGCAAGATCGTTCTGGTGACGCAGGGAACGGTGGCCAATCACAATTTCAATCTGCTGGTTGCCCCGACGCTGGCGGCCCTCGCGGACGAGAAAGACATCCTGGTGATCGCGACGGCAGGCGGCCGCCCGGTTGACGCCATCCCCGGCAAGATCCCGTCGAACGCGCGCATCGCCAGCTATCTGCCGTTCGAATGGCTGCTGCCGAACGTCGACGTGCTCGTCACCAACGGCGGCTATGGCAGCGTCAACCAGGCCATGAGCTTCGGCATCCCGCTGGTCACTGCGGGGCTGACCGAAGACAAGGCCGACGTCAACGCGCGGGTCGCATGGTCCGGGGTCGGCATCAACCTCGCGACCAACGAGCCGACACCGAAGGCGCTGCGCGACGCGGTGCGGACGGTGCTCGATCAATCCCGCTTCCAGTCGCGAGCCTCGCAGATCGCGGACGAATTTGCCGGGATCGACACGCGGGCCGAAATCCTCCGGGTCATCGGCGAGCTTGTGGCCGACGAGAGCTCGCACACCGGCGCGATGGCGGCAACCCGGGGGCGGCGCGCCGAACGGCGCGCGTAATCGCCGAACGCAGCGATGGAGGGCGGGCGACCGCGCCTCCATCGCCTCATGCACATCGACCAAGCCGGAACCGGAAATCTGTCCATGCAAATCGACCCCGCATCCTTCGCCTTCACGCTGCTGCTCGGTTTTCTGGCGGCCGTGCCCTATTCCGGCATCGACATCAATCTGCCGGCGCTGGCAGCAACCGGTGCGACGCTCGACGCGAGCGCGTCGGATGTCGGGCTGACCATGAGCGCCTTCATGCTCAGCCTCGCCACCGCGCCGCTGATCTACGGACCTATCTCCGACCGCCTGGGCCGCAAGCCGATTCTGGCATTCGGCCTCGTACTGTTCGTCGCAGCAAGCCTTGCCTGCGCGAAAGCGTCCTCGCTGCCGGTTCTGTTGCTGGGCCGCTTCGTCCAGGGCATCGGCGCCGCCGCCACCGCAACGACCTTTGCCATCATTCGCGATCTCTTCGACGGCAACGCCGCGCGAGGCAAGATCGCCAACGTCATGGTCACGGTCAATGTCGCGACCGTGATCGCACCGACGGCCGGCGCCGCCCTGCTGGCGATCGCCGGCTGGCGATCGATCTATGCCGCCCAGGCGGGGATCGGTCTCATGCTGCTGGTCGTGGTGATGTTTCGCTTCGCGGAGACTGCGACGACCGACCGCGCCGGCCGCCTGGGGCTTTCTGCTGTCATCGACAGCTACCGCCAGGTGCTGACGCATCCGGTGTCGTTGCCTTTCATCCTGGTCGGCGCCGCGGGCGGCGCGACCGTGTTTGCCTACGTCACCGGCGCCTCGCTGTTCTTCGTCGGCGCCATCGGACTGCGCCCGGAGCAATATGGCCTGATCTTCAGCGCATGCTCGGGGGCCGTCATGGTCGGCGCCTTTCTCGACGGCCAGCTCGGCCGGCGCGGCGTAGAGTCGGCGCGCATGCTCACAACCGGGCTGACGCTGTCGGCCGCCGCCAGCACCGCCCTGCTCGCGATGACATTGGCCGGCTGGATGCCCACGTCACTCGTGGTCGCGCTGCTGATGGCGGTCGCACTCGGCTTCGGGTTCAGCGTGCCGAACGTGATGAGCGCGACGATGCAGCGTCTCCCGGAGATCGCGGGCGCCGTCAGCGCTGCCGCCGGAAGCATTCAGCTGACCGCCGGCGCGATATCGAGCGGACTGGTCGCACTTCGCTTCGACGGGCGGACCGCGTTGTCGATGACGGCGGTGATGGCGGCAACGTCGCTGCTCGCCCTGGTTCTCTATCTGCTGGTCGCGCGCCCCGCCGAACGCCGCCTGCCGTCGCAGACGATCGATCCCGGCGTGGCGGTCCGCAGCCCCACGAAGTCCTGAGTTGGGGTTGCGACCTGACTAGGCCAGTGAGGGATCGAACCTCCGCATGGCGGAACCAAAACCTGTTTGATTTCGACGATTTCAATCCGCATTTGGAACAAGCGGCGTGGCGCGCCCCGCCCTTATTCTCGCCGCCATCATCATTCAGGAACGCGCGCAGGGGGCGGGCTCCTCCAGGGGGCAGTTCCCAAAGGTTCTGCGTGATCATCCGACGTTTAGTGCAACACGAAGTGATTGCGTCCCGCCGTGCGCTCCTTGGCGGGCTTGCGTCGTCAGCCTGCGTTGTCGCGCTGGGCGGATGCGCCAGCCTGGGTGCTACCGGCGCACGCTACGACGCTTCGTCGCTCTCGGTCGACCCTACATTGCTCGTCGTAACCACGCGCAAGCCAGTGAACGGCGGCCGGACGAAGCCGTGGTTCGGGCCGGAGCGGGCTTCTACGATGACCGTCGCACGCGCGAAGCTTGTGGCGCCTGGTGACAGCCGTTTTTCTCTGGCTGCAGCGGGGCTTGACGATTGGCGTCTTGATGGGGTCGAGCCGGTATCGGGCGATGTCGGCAGTCTTGTCGCGCAGGCCGGCGGCGGACCGGACGTCCTGATCTACGTGCACGGCTTCAAGCAGACGTTCGAGACAGCGGCGCTCGATGCCGCGCATCTCTCCGATGGCATCAGGTTCCGCGGCCAGACGATGGTATTCTCCTGGCCCTCGAAGGCTGGACTGTTCGACTACGCCTATGACCGCGACAGCGCAATGTGGTCCCGCGATGGCTTCGAACGCGTGCTGCAATCTGTCGTGACGAGTTCAAGCGCCGGCCGCGTCCACATCGTCGCGCACAGCATGGGAACCATGCTCACGCTCGAAAGCCTGCGCCAGCTCTATGCGCGATCCGGTGACGCCGTTGCGGGCAAGATCGGGGCCGTGGTGTTCGCCGCGCCGGACATCGACATGGACGTGTTCTCGTCGTCGATCAACCGCATCGGTCCGCTTTCGCGCAAGATCACCGTCATCGCCGCGACGAACGACCGCGCGCTGGCGTTGTCGGGGCAAATCGCTGGTGGGATGACACGGGTCGGCGCTGCCGAGAAGACCGCCATCGAAGGGCTTGGGGTGCGCGTGGTCGATGCTTCCGAGGCAGGCTGGGGCGTTATCAACCACGACCTGTTCCTGTCGAATGCGGAGGTGCGCCAGGTGATCCGCCGCTCGATTGATACCGTGGCCGCGTGAACCCGGCGTGGCGGAAACGATATCGCTGATAGAGAGGTATCTTGGGGCTAGCTCTGACATCCCGTTGACAGGTTCAATGCCTTGAACAGGCCATCGAAGACACCTGACCGGCAGGGCTTGACCTCCGCGACTGGCTTGGCGCGCTTGGCATTCGCAAATGCCTTGGACGTTCCCTGCACGGGCCGAGGTCTGGGCAGCATGACCGCGAATTTTCTCCCGCTTGCGGTGCGCTGGTGTGGCGCGATGATCTTCAAAGGCTCTGGCGCAACATTCGCCGTTTGATCCGGCGGAGGCATCGGTTCGCTCAAGGAGACCGGCTGCGGAGGCGCTTCAAATTGCATGTGCATGTGCGGGGTCCCGAGCCGGTCTGCCGTCGTCAGCGTATCGGCTGAGACGCGTAACCCGACGGTCGCCTGAACAGGCGGCGCGTTCACGGGCTTGGTCATGCGCGGCGCCGTCTCAAGCTCCATCACCGCGAGTGTACTGAAGCCAACGAGGATGAGAGCCGCCTTCATCTGATTTCACGCTTCCCGAACGCGACGCCTCGTTCAAAGCCTGCCGAAAAATAAGCTCCCGAAAATCGGAGACCAATTGCGGACATCCAATAAGGCGGCTTGGCGGCAGAACCGAACCAGCCGGCGGGGCGACCGGACAAGATCAGAGACAGGGTTAACGCGGGTCATGCGAACTGGCCCCTTATGCGGAGTGCTCGCTGTCGCCTAACGACCGGTACCTGAGGCCCCCCCTCGAGCTTGCAATGTGCTAGTCTGAGCCGGCACTCAGCCCGGACGGTGCACCGTGACCGATGGTCGTCACCCGGCATGGACCGAGGAAAGCCGCTTTCGCGGTGCGCTCGACGATGTGATTATCATCCCACTTGTTGTTGTTGCGCTCGCCACGAACAAGATCCTGCGTTTCGTTCTTGCGATCTTGATGCGGATGCTTGACTTCGCCTTCCCTTTTGCGATGCAGATTGTCTGGCTGCCGCTGTTCGCGGCCAGGGTTGTCGGCGATGTCATCGTAACTGTCATCAATGGCGCGGTGCGCTTGCTTCCCCTGTCCGCGTCGAAGCGTCGACAGTGGGGTAGATCGATTCGCCGAAACTGGTTGTGGTTCCGGCGGAAGATCAGCTATCGGGCGTTCGAACACGCTGTGCATGATGCCTTTGAAGGCGGCATGGCATGGGTGTTCAGAACATGCCGGCATCTCACGCCGAATGCCGCATTGCTCGTGATCCTGTGCGCGGTCCTTTGGCTGCCGATCTCTTTCGGTGCGGCAACGGCGATGCACGCGATATTGTTTGCCAAGGTCACATCCTGGCCAGCCTGGATGCAACTCCTGCATCCGCTCGCAACGGTCATCGCGAAGAGCAAGCTTCTGGTGCTACCGGTCTATCCGGCAGCCTGGCCGCAGGCCAGAAAGCATCCACTCGTTCAGCTCGTCTTCAAGGGCTACGACATCATCAAGCGCGTGCATGTGATCAGAAAGGTCGGCCTTCGCTATCGGCAGGCAGAGATCGCCGGGACCGCAGCGGTTGAGAGGCTCGAGCGCATTGCCGGCCTCACGTCGGCGGTGAGGTGGTTGCGCGAGGCGCATGTCGCAGAGCATTTGGGCGTCGAGAAGCCCACTCAGGAATTGCGTTCGTTCTTCGCGCGATGGTCCATCAAGTTCTCGGCCGAATATTACGAAGCAAAGGAACGGCAAGCCTCAGCGGTCCCATCATCAAACAGCAGCAAGCTGCGACCGCCGAGTTGATCGTCAATCGCCAACGGCCTCACCGTGCCGCCGTCGCTGCCCGATCTCTCTCCAACGGGCAACGGACTGCGACATTTCCAAATGAAGCCAGGACAGCTTGTCTTACCATCCGGCAGCGAATCCCACTGGTCGATAGATCAGAAGCTTGGGTGCAAACCAGCGCCGGGACGCGATTGCGGTGTTTCTGTCTGTCAGCATCATTGCCGCGCCTGAGGGATTGGTCGGACGCTGCCGGGCGCGTGCTCCTCGCCGCCAATTGCTGCCGACTCCATCGCTCGCAACTACGATGTCGTCGAAGATGGCAGTGAATTGTTTCTGACTACAATCCGCTACAGCAGCTCTTTTGCCGCGCGGCACGATTGGACGCACGGCAAAGCGATCCGTGCGCTCCTCTGGCAATCTTATTTATGCCGAGGGCTCGCTATTCATCGCTTCGATCCCCACATTTAAGTCCACCTTGGTCAACCGTCGAGATTGGCCGGAGTGCGCGGAGACTTCCAACGAAAGGGCTCTGCATATGTCCAAATCTCAGCAGCATCGCGCAAGAGCGACCGCGTCCGGCGAGCTCGTTAAGGATTCGGCCAGCGCTGAGGAAAGCTGTAAATTCAACACCTGGCGGGCCGGCTTCGTCTTTTTGACGGATCACAGGCGCAACAATGAAATCGGTCGCAACAAGCTGCCTTTGAAAAAGGACACGCCTGGCGATGCGAGATCGAGCGCAACCGCTCTGTCACGATGGGAGAACGAGGGAGGCTCGGTCCGCGACGAACTGCCGCCCTGATCCGCTATTCGAGTGGGCTAATGTCCCGCGTTTGGCCCGGCGCTCGGTTTGGCCGCGCGGCGGTCAGTTCTTCCGGTCTATCTCGGGTTTGTCGCGCAGAACCGCGTTCAGAAGCGAGCTATGGACCTCGATCTTTCCATTGTAGCTGATGAAGCCAAGCTTCCGGAACTTGTTCATGAAGAAGCTGACCCGTGATCGGGTCGTACCGATCATTTCGGCCAGCGTTTCCTGGCTGATATTGACGCCAATGGGCTGCGAGCTGGCTTCCTTGCCGAAGTTCGCCAGCAGAAGCAGCAGGCGCGCCAAGCGTTTCTCGCTCGAATTGAAGAGTTGGTCGATCAGGTCTTCTTCAATCCGGCTATTGCGCGCGAGCAAATACGCCATGAACAATTGAGAGAACTTCGGCTTGCCTTCGAGCGCTGTAGTCATCGCCGTCTTCGATATTCTCGTGATGACACAGGACTCCATTGCCGTAGTCGTGGCAAGACGCAATGGATGACCATTGAGGCAGCCCTCGCCAAAGAATTGTCCGGGCTCCAAAATCCCAACGACGGCTTCCTTGCCTTGGTCCGAAACGACCGTGAGCTTGATCTTTCCCTCTTGAATGTAGAATACCGCGTCCGCAGCATCTCCCTGCACGAACACGCTCCGACCTTTGCCAACTTTCGAGATCGATTTCCCGGCCCCGACCTTGGCAAGGAATGCTCTGGGATCAAAGTCCTTCGCCGCTTTCACCAAGGCAGGACTCTCGTTCGCTGGACCATTAACACGCAATCATACTACCACAATTGAAAGGATGTTCACCCGTTGGAAGGCCGCGTGGCGTGCGGCAAATCGGGAACTGAAATGACGAGGGGAAGCGCTCGGCTCGACCTGGGCTTCAGGGATTTCGTCCCATCGAGTTCTCCGTTCAAAGTAGATACGACGAATTTGATGCTTGACCATCTGGCGACGACTGCCTGGTCTGCTTTGCAGGAGCCCCCTTCCACTGCGCAAGATGCAGACGTGTCGAGGGGCCGGCGCGTCTATGCGCAGATTTCCGCCGCGCGACTTGCCTGACTATCCGCGCAGCTCCACAGCTTTCTTGCTACCAAGCGATTCGGCACAAGCTTTCGCAACGGCTGAATTTGGCTCAGTGCTTCCCGGCATCGTGGCCCAACCGCCTTTTTCGACGAACTTGCTCTGATCCCACGCATAGGTCGTCTTCTTCATTGCGACCAGGTTTTCCGACGCATCAGCGGCTTGTTGAAACTTCTCAACGCAGATGGGTGTGAGAGCTGCGACGACAGCCGTCGCAGCACTATTCCTCGCGAGCGTCTCGGCGGCCCCACCCGTCACCCAGCCGCCCCAGCTGAAACCCACGATTGCCAGAGCAATTGCTCCGGCCACGGCTCCCCACAGTGCCGGCCGCACGGCAGCTTTCGTCTCCCTGGAGATTTCCATGATCTTCGCCTTGATTTAGAGGTATGTTGAGCTTCACCGGTTAAGGAGGCTAGACACGTAGAGGGATCGGCGTCTGTACCAAATTGCTCACTGCACTCGCGTAGGGATACCTTCGGGATGGCTTGATGCGCCGGCTCGCTGCAGTCTGATGCCAGCGCGCCACGGCGAGTATCTGCACCCTTGATGCTCCTGGAAATGCAGGGCCTTTGTGAGATTCTCCGCCTTTCGCGGTTGAGCGCTGGCGGTACCAATAATCGGTTCAGGTGTTCCTTTTCGAACAGACGGCGACGCCTCTCCCCGCTTTATTCCTGCATTGCCTGACTTGAATATATTACCGATCAGCCCGGCCCTCGCGGCCGGGCTTTTCGCTTGGGAAGGCCGTTCGCAGTCGAGGCCGATAGAACAGCAGTCTCACCTCGGCGTCTCGGCAAACGAGGAGAAGCTTCCCTGGAAGGGTTTGCCGGACTGCGGAGTGCGCATGCGGTTCTCAACTGACCCTTTCCTGTGAGCAGATCGTCGCTTCTGCCTCCTGGAAATCGGCCATCCCTTCCCTTGTCTCCGTTCGGCCATGAGCGGGTTGACCTAGAAATCCATACCGCCCATGCCTCCCATGCCGCCGCCACCCGCAGGCGCGCCGCCGCCGGCGTTCCTCTTCGGCACCTCGGCCACCATGGCTTCGGTGGTGATCAGGAGAGCCGCAACCGAAGCCGCGTTCTGGATCGCCACGCGAACCACCTTGGTCGGGTCGATGATGCCCTTGGCGACCAAGTTGCCATACTCACCGGTCTGCGAGTCGAAGCCGTAGGCGTACTGTTCCTTTTCCAGGATCTTGCCGACGATGACCGAGCCGTCTTCGCCGGCGTTGATCGCGATCTGGCGAGCCGGCGCGGACAGCGCCTTGCGCACGATCTCGACGCCGGTCTTCTGGTCGTCGTTCTTGGTGCGCAGCCCCTTGAGATGCTCGGAGGCACGGAGCAGGGCGACGCCGCCGCCCGGGACGATACCTTCCTCGACCGCCGCGCGGGTCGCATGCATCGCGTCATCAACGCGATCCTTGCGCTCCTTCACCTCGACCTCGGTCGCGCCGCCGACGCGGATCACCGCGACGCCGCCTGCGAGCTTGGCGAGACGCTCCTGGAGTTTCTCACGGTCGTAGTCCGAGGTGGTCTCCTCGATCTGCGCCTTGATCTGGGCCACGCGCGCCTCGATGTCGGCCTTCTTGCCGGCGCCGTTGACGATCGTTGTGTTCTCCTTGTCGATCATCACCTTCTTGGCGCGACCGAGCATGTTGAGCGTGACGTTCTCGAGCTTGATGCCGAGATCTTCCGAGATCGCCTGGCCGCCGGCCAGGATCGCGATGTCCTGCAGCATGGCCTTGCGGCGATCGCCGAAGCCCGGAGCCTTGACGGCCGCGACCTTCAGACCGCCGCGCAGACGGTTGACGACGAGGGTGGCGAGCGCCTCGCCTTCCACGTCTTCGGCGATGATAACGAGCGGCTTGCCGCTCTGTACGACAGCTTCCAGGAGCGGCAGCAGTTCGTTCAGGCTGGAGAGCTTTTTCTCGTAGATCAGGATATAGGCGTCGTCCATTTCAACGCGCATCTTGTCGGCGTTGGTGACGAAGTAGGGCGAGATGTAGCCGCGGTCGAACTGCATGCCTTCGACGACTTCGAGCTCGGTCTCGAGCGATTTGGCTTCTTCAACCGTGATGACGCCCTCGTTGCCGACCTTCTTCATGGCGTCGGAGAGGAACTTGCCAATCTCCGCATCGCCGTTGGCCGAGATGGTGCCAACCTGAGCGATCTCCTCGTTCGAGGTGACCTTCTTGGAGTTCTTGACGAGGTCGGCGACGACGGCGTCCACTGCCAAGTCGATGCCGCGCTTGAGGTCCATCGGGTTCATGCCGGCGGCAACCGCCTTGGCGCCTTCCTTCACGATCGCAGCCGCGAGCACGGTGGCGGTGGTGGTGCCGTCGCCGGCCGCGTCAGCCGACTTGGAGGCAACTTCGCGCACCATCTGTGCGCCCATGTTCTCGAACTTCTCTTCGAGCTCGATCTCCTTGGCGACGGTGACGCCATCCTTGGTGATGCGGGGAGCGCCGAACGACTTGTCGAGGACAACGTTGCGGCCCTTCGGACCGAGCGTCACCTTTACCGCGTTGTTGAGAATTTCGACGCCGCGCAACATGCGGTCGCGGGCATCGACGCCGAATTTGACTTCTTTGGCTGACATGGCGATCTCCGTTTTCAACTGGTCAGATCCCAAAAGCCGCGCAACTGGCGAGCTCTTGAGGGATGAGATTTGAATTGCGGGCCTCATCCTTCGAGAACCCGGCTACGCCGAATCCTCAGGGTAAGGAAAACCGGCTGGCGCTTACGCGGCCTTCTTCTTGGCGGCCGGCAGATCAGTGAGGACGCCCATGATGTCGCTTTCCTTCACGATCAGCAGGTCGACGCCGTCGATCTTGACTTCAGTGCCGGACCACTTGCCGAACAGCACGCGGTCGCCGACCTTCAGGTCGATCGGGATCAGCTTGCCGGCTTCGTCGCGGCCACCGGGGCCGACGGCGATGACTTCGCCCTGGGAGGGCTTCTCCTTGGCGGTGTCCGGAATGATGATGCCACCGGCTGTCTTGTCGTCGGCCTCTATGCGCTTGACCACGACGCGGTCATGGAGCGGACGGAATTTCATGCGATCCTCCCTGGCTTTTGTGATTATTTCTGGATTGGCAGTCGTAATGAAGCACGTGCCGTAAACGAAGTCTTCCGCTTCCATCAAGACGCGAGGCTTCGTCTCAAAAATTGGCGGCGACCAGATCGTAAGAGCCCCTGCTGCCGCGGACGTACACCCTGGCAGCGGCGGCGCATATCACATCACGATTGGAATCGAATGCGCTCAGGAAATCCGATTCATTGTTGGAGTGAGCGCCCGGTTCAAGTCGCCTCAGCGCGTCTTCCTCTATGAAGAACGATGCCTCTAACGCGCTATCGTATCCCCAAAAACGCACGGCGTGCCGCGTTCGGTCATATGAACGACTGAAATTCGGAAACTCGATCATGGTTGGGTCCGATCAAGTTTGCGCAACGGGAATAGGTTCTGAGAGCGATCCGGCTGCGCTAAACCATAAATGGCTACTCTGGAATCGGATTACAACTGTCCACGAAAATTAAGTGCGACCAGCCTCGTGATCTTCTTCGGGCTGTTGATCGTCGCTGCAATTAATTTTCAGTGGTAGTTCTCTCGGCTCACCCGCGCTATCGGCTCAAGCCAACAGCTAGTTGGCTCCGCTGAAATGACTCACGAGCTCAGCCCGGCGGCAGTTGATGCGATCCTTTCACAAGGTACGACCGTCACTCGTACTGCGCTCAGTCCTACAGGTGGTCAGCTTGTCTTGCGACCCGCGCGATCGTTGTGCGAAATTCGCGAACACCGTCCGGGTAACTGATCTCGAGTTTCTGGAAGATGTTCTGAGTGAATGGTGGCGAACAAAAACAGCAACGTCTCCAGCGGACGGCGCCATCCGCTCTCCAAATGGGGCAACGATGACGTCGATTTGGTAAGCAATATCAATTGGCTGGGGCGGGAGGGATCGAACCTCCGAATGGCGGAATCAAAATCCGCTGCCTTACCGCTTGGCTACGCCCCAACAGGCGACCAGGGAACGGGCGGAAGAACCGGCTACCGCAGATTCCCGCTGGTCGCAGCCGGTCTATAGGGAGCGGCGCGCCATTTCAACCGCCTGGAGGGGCAAAATACCTGAGGTCCAGGACCGGGGCCGGCGCTGGCCGAGCCACCCTTTATTATAGGCCCGGCGGCGGCGCCGTTCCGGGCCGGCGCAGTCCCGGCGTTCGGGCAGTTGAGACCTCCCCCGTTTCATGGGAATACGGCGCCAATACCTGTCCACGGGAGTGAGCCATGACCTACCGCGCGCCGATCTCAGACATGCTGCTGTCGCTCAACCATGGCGCCGGCCTCAAGGCTGCCGTGGAGGCCGGCCATTACGGCGATTTCGACGGCGACATCGTGAGCGCCGTGCTGGAGGAAGCCGGCAAGTTCGCAACCGACGTGCTGGCGCCGCTCAACCAGGTCGGCGACGAGCACGGCATCAAGCTCAGCGATGGCAAGGTCACGACTGCGCCGGGCTGGCCGGACGCCTACAAGCGCTGGACCGAGGGCGGCTGGAACGCGGTCTCCGGCCCCGAGGATTTCGGCGGCCAGGGCCTGCCGATCGCGATCAACGCCGCCTGCACCGAGATCTGGAGCGCTTCCAACGTCGCCTTCGGCCTCTGCCCGCTGCTGACGGCCTCGGCGATGGAGGCGCTGGATGCGCATGGCAGCGACGAGCTGAAGAAGATCTATCTGGAAAAGCTCGTCTCCGGCGAATGGACCGGCACGATGCAGCTCACCGAGCCGCAGGCCGGCTCCGACGTCGGCGCGCTGCGCACCCGCGCCGACAAGCAGGCCGACGGCACCTATCGCATCAAGGGGACGAAGATCTTCATCACCTATGGCGAGCACGACATGACCGACAATATCGTGCATTTCGTGCTGGCGCGCCTGCCGGACGCGCCCGCGGGCACCAAGGGGATCTCGCTGTTCCTCGTGCCGAAGTTCATGGTCAATGCCGACGGCTCGCTCGGCGCGCGCAATGACATCTATGCGTCGGGCGTCGAGCACAAGCTCGGCATGCACGCTTCCCCCACCTGCACCATGACCATGGGCGATCATGGCGGCGCGATCGGCTTCCTCGTCGGCGAAGAGAACCAGGGCATGCGCTGCATGTTCACGATGATGAACCAGGCCCGCCTCGGCGTCGGGCTGGAGGGCGTCGGCGTCGCCGATCGCGCCTACCAGCAGGCGCTGGCCTATGCGCAGGAGCGCAAGCAGGGCCGCGCCATCGGCAAGAAGGGCGACGGTTCGGACGCGATCTTCGTGCATCCGGACGTCAAGCGCATGCTGATGCGGATGCGGGCGCAGACCGCCGCCGCACGCACCATCTGCTATGCGACCGCGGTCGCGATCGACGTCTCCACGCGCGCCAAGGATCCGAAGGTCCGCGCGGACGCCGCCGCGCGCGCGGCGCTGCTGACGCCGATGGCGAAGGGCTATTCCACCGATATCGGCAACGAGGTCGCCTATCTCGGCGTGCAGGTGCACGGCGGCATGGGCTTCATCGAGGAGACCGGCGCCGCGCAGCACTATCGCGATGCGCGCATCACCGCGATCTACGAGGGCACCAACGGCATTCAGGCGATCGATCTCGTCACGCGCAAGCTCGCGGCCAATGGCGGCGCTGCGGTGTGGGCGCTGCTCGACGAGCTCTCGGCAACCGTGAAGCAGGTCGAAGCCTCCAACGATCCCGCTTTCGGCACCACAGGTATCAAGCTGCGCGAGGCGCTGGAGGCGCTGACGCGCACCAGCAAGTGGCTGCTGGAGCGCGTGACCTCCGCGCCGAACGAGGCGCTCGCCGGCGCGACGCCGTATCTGCAGCAGTTCGGCTCGACGCTCGGCGGTTGCATGCTGGCCTCCGAGGCGCTCGCCGCCAAGTCCGACGGCAACACTGACGCCCCGCGCTACGTTTCGCTCGCGCGCTTCTTCGCCGAGAACATCACGGTGCAGGCCGGCGCGCTGGAGCGCACGGTGACGGAGAGCGCGGAGTCGGTCGCTGCGGCGGATGCGGTGTTGTTGTAAGCGAGATACTGCCAACGCGTTGTCATGGGAGATTTCTCCTCCTCCCCGCTGTCATTCCCCGCGAAAGCGGGGAATCCAGTACGCCGCGGCCTCGCGATAAAACAACAAACGTCTCGGCGTACTGGATCGCCCGATCAAGTCGGGCGATGACAGCGAACATGTGGGACGCACGTGCCACACTCGAGCCTATCCCGGATTGCGCTTCGCTCCATCCACCCTACGAAGCGGCGAGCTTCGCCCTTCTCCCCGGCCGCCACAGCACGATTCCCGCCGCCACGAGATCGAGCATCACACAGATCGCAAACGCGCTCGTGTAGTTGCCGGTGAAACTCCGCACGAGGCCGATGATGCCGGGGCCGAAGGCGCTGACGACGCCGCTGATCGACGTGCCCAATCCCATTGCGGCGGCAAAGGCGGCAGCGCCGATCTCGCGCTGGATGATCAAGGGTGGGAACGTGATCATGTTGCCAATCGAGAAGCCGTAGACGGCGCAGCAGACGAGCAGCACGGTCGGGTTCGTGCTTTGGGAGAAGCACGAACAGCGCCGCCGCCTGGCTCGTCATCGACGCCGCGCAGGCGAGCCGCGGATCGAGCCGGTCGACGAACAGGCCGAGCGACAGGCGGCCGACCACCGCCATCGCCGCCATGATGGTGACCGCAAGGCCTGCGGCATAACGCCCGATCAGCGGCTCGAGGAACGTCACCTGGTGGATGATGAATCCCATCTGCGCCAGCAGCGCGATCGCGATCGGCAGCACCATGGTCCAGAACGCCGCGTTGGCGAGCAGCGTCTTGCGGGAATGGGCCGGCGCGGCCATGCCAGCGGACGAGCGGCCGCCCGATGCCGGCGATATCTGCGTCGGCCAGCCGATGAAGATGACAACCACCGGCAGCACCAGCACCACCATCGCCATCGTGGCGGCAAGCATGGCGGACTGGAAGCCGATGCTGCCGGTCAGCGACAGCAGCAGCGGAACGAGGACGATGCCGCCGCAGGTCGCGCCGTTGAAGGCGAGGCTGAGCGCGAGCCCGCGCCGCCGTTCGAACCAGGCGTTCAGCACGGTGGCGATCACCACGGTGCCCATGCCGGTCCAGCCGACCGACATCAGCGCATAGGCGAGATAAAGCTGCCAGGGCGTCTGCATCAGCGCCAGCAGCACGGTCGACGCGCCGAGCGCCGACAGGCCGCACAGGATCAGCGCGCGCAGCCCGATGCGGGCGAGCAGATCGTCGGTGAAGATGACGAGCACGGAGGTGAGGAGAAACGAGAAGGTGCTGGCCGCGGAGACCAGCGTGCCCGGCCAACCATGGGCGCGCTGGAGCTCGGCGAGATAGACGCCCTGGCCATAGAGGCCGAAGCCGAACATGAAGAAGGCCATCAGGAAACAGGCCAGCACGACGCGCCAGCCGCGATAACGCAGCGAGGATTCGTCAACGCCCGTTGCGGCAATCATCAAACGAGCAATCGGCCAAGTGGAACGGCATTGGGCAATCGTGCCCTACAACCCCCGGTTTTTCAAATGAAACATTGTAGCCATTTGTTGCAATGCGCAACTGCATGTGCGAAGCAATACAACCGGCATGATCCGGTGCGGTGCGGTTCCCGATCAGAAAAACGACAGCGCGCCATATGGCGGACTCACGAGGACGTTCTCGAAAAGGCCGAGCGGGCGGATTGGCACGCCTGCAAGATGATGTAGGCTGAGGCTTGCGAGACTCGCCAAGGCAAGCGTCGCGGCGACCGCAGGGGGCTCTCATGCCGAATGGCAATATCGTCGTCACCGAAGAGCGCGGAACGCGCGTCATCACCCTGCGCCGCCCGAGCAAGAAGAACGCGATCACGCAGGACATGTATCGCGAGATGAGCCGCGCGATCGACACCGCGCAGAACAATCCCGACATCCGCTGCATGATCATCACCGGCGGCTCCGGCGTGTTCACCGCCGGCGACGACATCGACGACTTCATGCAGGCCGAACCGAATTCCGAGACGCTGTCGGACGGCGCAAAATTTCTCTATTCGCTCGCCCTCAACGTCAAGCCGATCATCGCGGCCGTCGACGGCGCCTCGATCGGCATGGGCACCGTGATGCTGTTCCATTGCGACTATGTGCTTGCCTCGAACGCCGCGACCTTCTCCGCGCCCTATATCCATCTCGGGCTCGTTCCGGTCGGCGCGGCCAGCCTCCTGATGCCGAACACGATGGGCTACCAGCGCGCCTTCGCGATGCTGGTGATGGGGCGAACTTTCACCGCCGCGGAGGCGCACGCGGCAGGCTTCGTCAACACCGTGGTCTCGCCGGGACATACCGAGGTCGAGGCGCGCAAGGTGGCGCGCGATATCTGCCGGCTGCCGGCCGAGGCGGTCGCGGCCTCGCGCAAGCTGCTGCGCGCCGCGCCCGAGGAGCTCACCCGCCGCATCGACCAGGAGGCCCATCTGTTCGGCGAGCGGCTGAAGTCGGACGAGGCGATTGCCGCGTTCAAGGCGTTTGCGAATCGGAAGAAGAGGTAGGGGGCGGCCGGCGCCCAGCCAATGGTCGTCATTCCGGGGCGCGACGAAGTCGCGAGCCCGGAATCCATCGTGCGGCAGAGTTGGTGGATGAATGGATTCCGGGCTCGCGCTACGCGCGCCCCGGAATGACAGCGAGAACGTTCGTGAAATCTTCGCGGGGAACGACTAAACTTGTTCCATGCGATACGCCTTCCTATTCCTCCTTGCCGCTCTCGCCACCCTCCCCGCCTCGGCCCAGACCGCCGCGCCCGTCGAGCTGCGCATTCTCGCGATCAACGATTTCCACGGCAATCTGCGTCCGCCGCCGGGCGGCATCCGGATCGGGGATCCCGAGGACAAGAGCAAGAAGGTGACGGTCGCGGCCGGCGGCGCGGAGTATATGGCGACGCTGGTCAAGCAGCTGCGCGAGGGGCACACCAACACGATCTTCGTCGCCGCCGGCGACCTGATCGGCGCGAGCCCGTTCCTGTCGGCGATGTTTCACGACGAGCCCTCGGTCGAGTCGCTCTCGATGATGGGACTTGCGATCACATCGGTCGGCAATCACGAGTTCGACGAGGGCAA
This sequence comes from Bradyrhizobium sp. S3.7.6, assembly GCF_054061875.1. Taxonomy (NCBI): domain Bacteria; kingdom Pseudomonadati; phylum Pseudomonadota; class Alphaproteobacteria; order Hyphomicrobiales; family Nitrobacteraceae; genus Bradyrhizobium; species Bradyrhizobium sp. S3.7.6. The sequence continues at coordinate 7,677,030 of NZ_JBSSEQ010000001.1, forward strand.
GACCGAGCTCTTGCGGATGCAGAACGGCGGCTGTCATCCGGTCGACGGCTGCCAGGGGCCGCATCCCTTCACCGGCGCCAAATTCCATTATCTCGCGGCTTCCACCATCGAGACCGCGACCGGCAAGAGCGTACTGCCGCCCTACGAGATCAGGGAGGTCGAGGGCATCCCCGTCGCCTTCATCGGACTGACCTTGAAGGAGACCGCGGGCATCGTCTCGCCCTCAGGCATTGCCGGGCTCGAATTCCGCGACGAGGCCGAGACGGTGAACGCGCTGGTGCCGCAGCTGAAGGCGCGTGGCGTCGAGGCGATCGTGGTGCTGATCCACCAGGGCGGTGAGCCCTCGGGCGACTACAATGAATGCCCTGCCATTACGGGGCCGATCGTCGACATCGTCAAGAAATTCGACCGCGCCGTCGACGTCGTCGTCAGCGGCCACACCCACCGCGCCTATGTCTGCGACATCGACGGGCGGCTCGTCACCAGCGGCGACAAATACGGCACGCTGGTCACCGCGATCGACCTCAAGCTCGATCCTGTAACCCGCGACATCGTCGGCGCCAAAGCCGAGAACGTCATCGTCGCCAATGCCTCGCTGGCGAAGGATCCCGAACAGACCGCCCTGATCGATGCCTATGACAAGCTGTCGGCACCGATTGCGAATCGCCCTGCCGGATCGGTGACGCAGACGCTGTCGCGCGTGCCGAACGAGGCCGGCGAGAGCGCACTCGGCGACGTCATCGCGGACGCTCAGCTCGCCGCGACGAAGGACGCCAAGGATGGCAGCGCTGTCATCGCGTTCACCAATCCCGGCGGCATCCGCACCGACATTGTTCCGAAGGAGAACGGCGCGGTGTCGTTCGGCGAACTGTTCGCGAGCCAGCCGTTCCGCAATCGCCTCGTTACGATGACGCTCACGGGCAGCCAGCTCAAGGACATGCTGGAGCAGCAATGGCTCGATCCGAAGCGCCCGCGGATTCTCCAGGTGTCGAACGGGTTCAGCTACACTTGGGATGCGACGAAACCTTTCGGCGAGCGAATCAGCATCGAGAAGGTGACGCTCAACGGCAAGCCGATCGAGCCTGGGAGCGGCTACCGCGTCACCGTCAACGATTACCTCGCCGTCGGCGGTGACGGTTTCACGGCCGCCAAACAAGGCACAGCGCAGCAATATGGCGGCTACGACGCGGACGCGCTGTTCGCCTTCTTCAGGGCACACGGACCGATCGGTCCGCTGCCGCCCACCCGCATCCTGCGCGTGAATTGATCCGGATCAAACGGACTTGTCCGGAACCACCCTTTGCCATCCCCGCCCAAGCGCTTAGATTGCGTTTTGCATTTGCGTTTTGGCTCGGGATGCGCCAAGCGACGTCAAGAGCCCGTTCCCTGTGAGGCCGACCTGATGAGCACGCTTCTCCTCTCCCACAAGGCCTGCCTCGACCACGTCACGCCGCCGGGACACCCTGAAAGGCCCGACCGCCTGCGGGCAGTGGAGGAAGCGCTGTCGCAGGAACGCTTCCAGTTCCTGGCGCGCGACCTGGCACCGGAAGGCGATCTCGATCTCGTGACGCTGTGCCACAACGAGCACTACGTCACCGAGCTGCGCCACATCGCGCCGACCAGCGGCCAAGTCTATATCGACGGCGACACCTCGATGTCACCAGGCACGTGGGAAGCAGTGATGCGCGGCGTCGGCGGCGCAGTGGCTGCGACCGAAGCGGTGATGAATGGCGAGCATCGCAACGCCTTCGTCGCGGTGCGCCCGCCCGGACATCACGCCGAGATCGGCAAGCCGATGGGCTTCTGCTTCTTCGACAATGCCGCGATCGCCGCGCGTCACGCGCAGCGCAAATACGGCGTCCAGCGCGCCGCCATCGTCGATTTCGACGTGCATCACGGCAACGGCACGCAGGACATCTTCTGGTCCGATCAGACCGTGATGTACTGCTCGACGCATCAGATGCCGCTGTTTCCGGGTACCGGCGCGAAGGGCGAGCGCGGCGACCACGACACCATCGTCAATGCGCCGCTCGCTTCCGAAGACGGCGGACCAGAATTCCGCGCCGCGTTCGAGCAACTGATCCTGCCGCGCCTCGAAAAATTCAGCCCCGAGCTTCTCGTCATCTCCGCGGGCTTCGATGCGCATTACCGCGATCCGCTGGCCTCGCTGAATTTGCGCGCGGAGGACTACACCTGGGTCACGCGCAAGCTGATGGACCTTGCCGACAAGTCCGCAGGGGGCCGCATTGTTTCGGTGCTCGAGGGCGGCTATGACCTGCAAGGATTGAAAGAATCTGTTACGGCGCATGTCGGCGCCCTGATGGGCGCTTGACGCACCCGCCACATTACGCCCGCAAAACTGCGCTTTTTCTCACGTGAAGCGGGCAATCGGAAACGGATATGGCCGAAAATACCCAAGTCGACGTCTCCAGGCTCACCTTCGAACGCGCCATCGAGGAGCTCGAAACCATCGTGAAGCGGCTCGAGGACGGCAAGGTGCCGCTCGAGGAATCCGTGACGATCTACGAGCGCGGCGAGGCGCTGAAGCGCCGCTGCGAGGAATTGCTGCGCCAAGCCGAGGCACGCGTCGACAAGATCACCACCGATGCCAGCGGCCAGGCCACCGGCACCGCACCGCTCGACGTGCAGTAAGGTCCCCGTTTCAAGCCGCCCGCCTCAAGCATCGGCCATCTGCAGTTTTTCATGATCGCACGCCGCTGTTTGGGCTTACAGCCCTCGGCGGCCAAGCACTGACATCGAAGAGTTCCCCCGGCCAGGGCCTCTCGGGCTCGCGAATCTGGCCAAAACGGCCTTCCTCTCGCCCAAAATGCAGGCGAGGAACCGGGCAAGACTGGAACCCATCCGCCGGCGCCAGGATTAACCAAGCTGGCCCGCGGGTTGCAGGTGCATACCCCTAAACGACCCTGCGGGTTGGCTTTGGCCCAAGCTTTGGTGTAAAGCTGCGCGGAGTGTGGCTTTTTGCAAGCCTTGCGTGGGCACAAATTACCGACGACAAGCGCTTCAAACTGCTAATGAAATTGGCTGGGACGGACGAAGCCGATCTAAGTGACAGGGATCACAGGGACTGAACCGGAGCGCACCTAAGCTCACCTAAGCTTGAAGACGGGGCCCTGCCCCATGCAGGTGGCTCCGACGGTTTAAGGACTCGCGCTGCGCCGATATTGTGCAAACCCATCGCGCACCGGAACGATCTTCCGGCGCTGACAAATTGGAAATCGCCGTGAACGCATACAGTAAAACGCCGCTTCTCGACACCATCCATACGCCGGATGACCTGCGCAAGCTCAAGATCGAGCAGGTTCGCCAGGTCGCCGACGAGCTGCGGCAAGAGACCATCGATGCCGTCTCGGTGACCGGCGGTCACTTCGGCGCCGGCCTCGGCGTGGTCGAGCTCACCACCGCGATCCATTATGTCTTCGACACGCCGCGCGACCGGCTGATCTGGGACGTCGGCCATCAGGCCTATCCGCACAAGATCCTCACCGGCCGGCGCGACCGCATCCGCACGCTGCGCACCGGCGGCGGCCTGTCCGGCTTCACCAAGCGCAGCGAGAGCGATTACGATCCGTTCGGCGCAGCGCATTCCTCGACCTCGATTTCCGCCGGCCTCGGCATGGCGGTCGCGCGCGACCTCTCCGGCGGCAAGAACAACGTTATCGCGGTGATCGGTGACGGCGCGATGTCAGCCGGCATGGCCTATGAAGCCATGAACAACGCCGGCGCCATGAACTCGCGCCTGATCGTGATCCTCAACGACAACGACATGTCGATCGCGCCGCCGGTCGGCGCGATGAGCGCCTATCTGTCGCGCCTCTACTCCGGCAAGACCTATCGCACGCTGCGCGATGCGGCCAAGCAGATCAACAAGCGCCTGCCCAAGATCATCGCCAACCGCGCCAACCGCGTCGAGGAATATTCGCGCGGCTTCATGATGGACGGCGGCACGCTGTTCGAGGAGCTCGGCTTCTATTATGTCGGCCCGATCGACGGTCATAACCTCGACCATCTGCTGCCCGTGCTGAAGAACGTGCGCGACATGGAGACCGGCCCGATCCTGGTCCACGTCGTGACTCAGAAGGGCAAGGGCTACGGCCCGGCGGAAGCTTCCGCCGACAAGTACCACGCGGTCGTCAAGTTCGACGTCGCGACCGGCACCCAGGCCAAGGCCAAGCCGAATGCGCCGGCCTACCAGAACGTGTTCGGCCAGAGCCTCGTCAAGGAAGCGCAGAAGGACGACAAGATCGTCGCCATCACCGCGGCGATGCCGTCCGGCACCGGCGTCGACATCTTCAACAAGGCCTTCCCGGACCGCACCTTCGACGTCGGCATCGCCGAGCAGCACGCGGTGACGTTCGCCGCCGGTCTTGCGAGCGAAGGCTACAAGCCGTTCTGCGCGATCTACTCGACCTTCCTGCAGCGCGGCTACGACCAGATCGTGCATGACGTCGCCATCCAGAACCTGCCGGTCCGCTTCGCCATCGACCGCGCCGGCCTCGTCGGCGCCGACGGCGCGACGCATGCCGGCTCGTTCGACAACGCCTATCTCGGCTGCCTGCCGAACATGGTGATCATGGCCGCGGCCGACGAAGCCGAGCTCGTGCACATGGTGGCGACCCAGGTCGCGATCGACGACCGTCCGAGCTCGCTGCGCTATCCGCGCGGCGAAGGCCGCGGCATCGAGATGCCCGAAGTCGGCGTTCCGCTCGAGGTCGGCAAGGGCCGCATGATTCGCCAGGGCAGCAAGATCGCATTGCTTTCCTTCGGTACGCGCCTCGCCGAATGCGAGAAGGCGGCCGACGAACTCGCCGCCCACGGCCTCTCCACCTCGATCGCCGATGCGCGCTTCATGAAGCCGCTCGACACCGAGCTGGTTCTCAAGCTCGCCCGCGACCACGAGATCCTGATCACGATCGAGGAAGGCTCGGTCGGCGGCTTCGGCTCGCATGTCGCGCAGTACCTGACCGATCAGGGCGCGCTCGACGGCGGCATGGTCAAGTTCCGCTCGATGGTGCTGCCCGACGTGTTCCAGGACCACGACACGCCGGCCGCGATGTACGGCCGTGCCGGTCTCGACGCCAAGGGCATCGTCGCCAAGGTGTTCGAGGCGCTGGGCAAGGACGTCAAGACCGAGACGGTCAAGCTCGCCTAACGGCGAGCTTCGACCTTCGCGAACCAGCGCGACCTTCATGAAAATCTATCTGGCAGGGCCCGACGTGTTCCTGCCGGATGCGGTTGAGATCGGCCGGCAAAAGGCCGCGATCTGCGCTGCGCATGGGCTCACCGGCCTCTATCCCCTCGACAACGCGATCGATCTCACCTCGCCCGACGCCTCGCGGCAGATCTTTTGCGGCAACGAGGCGATGATGGACGAAGCCGATGCCATCATCGCGAACCTCACCCCGTTCCGCGGTGCCGGCGCCGACCCCGGCACCGTCTACGAGCTCGGCTACATGGCCGGCCGCCGCAAGATTTGCCTGGCCTATTCCAACGACGGCGCCGTCTATGCCGACCGCGTCGGCCGCTTCATGGACGTGACCTCCGAGGACGGACGGCTGGTCGATGCACAGGGGCTGACGGTCGAGGATTTTGGCCTCGTCGACAACCTCATGATGATCCATGCGCTGGAGCTGCACGGCTGCCCGCTGGTGACGCCGGCGCAGATGCCGATCGACGTCTGGCACGATCTGGCCGCGTTCGAGGCTTGCGTCCGGATCGCGGCCGCGCGATTGATCGCACCATAGACGTTTCAGTCGCCTCCGGAGATCCGATGTCCCCTGCCCGCAAGCGTGCGGATGTTCTGCTGGTCGAGCGCGGCTTGTTCGAGAGCCGGGCGCGGGCGCGCGCGGCGATCGAGGCCGGGCTCGTCACCGCCGACGACAAGCAGGTCGCCAAACCCTCGGAGACGATCGCCGAGGACGCGGTGATCGTCGCCGAGCCTGCGCATCCCTATGTGTCGCGCGGCGGCGTCAAGCTCGCCGGCGCGCTGGAGCGCTACCCCATCGAGATCGAGGACCATGTCTGCCTCGACGTCGGCGCCTCCACCGGCGGTTTCACCGAGGTGCTGCTGGCGAACGGCGCCAGCCTGGTGTTCGCCATCGATGTCGGCACCAGCCAGCTGCATCCCTCGCTGCGCGACCATCCCAAGATCGTGTCGATGGAGGAGACCGACATCCGCAGCTATGACGGCAAACGGTTGCCGGCGCGGCCCGACGTCGTCGTCATCGACGTCAGCTTCATCTCGCTCAAGACGGTGCTGCCCGTGGCGCTGTCACTGGCGGCGGCGCCGATGAGCCTGCTGGCGCTGATCAAGCCGCAGTTCGAGGCCGATCGGAAGCACAACAAGAAGGGCATCATCCGCGACGCCGCCGTGCATCAGGAGATCTGCGACGACATCGCGGTCTTTGCCGCTTCGCTCGGCTGCACCGACATCGAGGTGTTCCCCTCCCCGATCACCGGCGGTGACGGCAATATCGAATTCTTCCTGGGCGCGCGCCGTGGTTGAGCGCATGAGGATCGATCACGTCGGCCATCGCGGCGACGGCGTCTCGCTCGCTGCGGGCGATCCCGTCTATGTGCCCTACGCGCTTGGCGGCGAGACCGTCGAGGTCGACCACGTCGCCGGCAGCCATCCCGACCGCCGCAAGCTGCTCGCGGTCGATGTCGCCAGCCCCGATCGCATCGAGCCGTTCTGTCCGCATTTCGGCGTCTGCGGCGGCTGCGCCATCCAGCACTGGGCGGCTGAGCCCTATCACGCGTGGAAGCGCGGCATCGTGGTCGAGACGCTGGCCCAGGCCGGGATCGACTGCGAGGTGGCGCCGCTGGTCGATGCCCATGGTGCCGGCCGCCGGCGCGTCACGCTGCACGGGCGGTTCGGCACGCATGACGTCCTCAAGGTCGGTTTCTCGGCGGCGAGCTCGCACGACGTGATCCCGATTCATCGCTGCCCGATCCTCGATCCCGGGCTCGAGGGCGCGCTCGATGCCGCCTGGGCGCTTGCCGAATCCCTGACGTCTAGGATGGCGGTGACGAAGCCGCTGGACATCCAGGTCACCGCGACCGCCAACGGCCTCGATGTCGACGTGCGCGGCTCCGGCCCGCTGCCGACGCCGCTGGTCACGGCGCTTTCGCGCGTCGCCGAGCAGCATCGGCTGGCGCGGCTGACGCGGCACGGCGAGCTGGTGCTGCAACGCCTGCCGCCGACGGTGCGGATGGGCCGCGCCGAGGTGACGCTGCCGCCGGGCTCGTTCCTGCAGGCAACGGTCGCGGGCGAGGAGACGCTGGCGTCGCTCGTCGCCGAGCGCGTCGGCAAGGCCAAGGAGGTTCTCGACCTCTTCTGCGGCGTCGGCCCGTTTGCCTTGAGGCTCGCCGAGAAGGCGCGCGTCACCGCCTATGACAACGACGCCGGCGCCGTCGCGGCGCTTGTGAAGGCTGCGCGCACACCCGGGCTGAAGCCGATCAAGGCCGAACCGCGCGACCTGTTCCGCCGCCCGCTGGTGCCGCCGGAGCTGCGCGACTTCGACGCCGTGGTGTTCGACCCGCCGCGCCAGGGCGCGCAGGCGCAGGCGCTGAAACTCGCTGCGAGCAAGGTACCCGTCGTGATCGCGGTGTCCTGCAACGCCGCAACCTTCGCTCGCGACGCCCGGCTCCTCATCGACGGCGGCTACAGGATCGAGACCGTGGTCCCGGTCGATCAGTTCCGCCACACGCCGCATGTGGAATTGGTGGCGCGGTTCACGCGCTGACGCGCTACCTGCCGCTCACCGTCCGAACCCTTCCAGACTGCTATGCCGACGGTTCGAATTGCGGCTGCCATCGCAGCAGGTAGAACTGCAGCGAGCGCACCGCGATCGCCAACAGGATTCCGACGAACATCATGACGAAGATGGCGACCATCATCTCGCTGGCATTGGCGCGCGCCTCGGCTTCGATGATGAGCTTGCCGAGCCCGCGCTCGGCGCCGATGAATTCGCCGACGATGACGCCGATCAGCGCGAAAGACACCGCCGGCAACAGCGACGCGAACACCCAGGCCAGCGCGGAGGGGATCACCACCGTGCGCAGCACGGTGAGTTCGCTGGCACCGAGCAGACGGGCAGCGGCGATCTGGTCGCGGTCGACCGCACGCGTTCCCTCGAAGGTGTTGAAGAACACCACGAAGAACACGACGAGCCATGCCGTGGCGATCTTGGAGAGATCGCCGAGGCCGAAGATCAGGATGACGAGCGGCACCAGCGCGATGCGCGGTATCGAGTTGAGCGCCACGACATAGGGCCCGAACACGCGGGCCAGGAAGTCCGAACGGCCGAGGACCAGGCCGGCCGCGATTCCGCTCGCTGAGCCGAAAAGAAATCCCCACCAGGTGTTCTTCAGCGTGACGAGCGTGGCGAGCCACAAATTGTTGTCGTTGCCGTTGATGCAGGCGGCAAAGCCGGCGGGATCGGCAAAGCAGCCAAGCCGCAGGAAGCTCTGCCAGATCAACGACGGCTTGGCGACGAAATAGGGATCGAGGATTTTCGGCACATAGGCCTTCGGCAACAGCGCCTTGCTCCATTCGAAGCCCCACTGCCAGACGACGAGAACCACCACGAGAATGGCCACTTGCCAGAACAGGACGGCGCTACGGCTGTTGGACATGATCATTCGGCCCTGGTGCGGCGGAATTCTTCGCCGAGGGAATGCCAGATGTGAGAGTAGAGGCGGCCGAATTCGGCGGTCTCGCGCACGTCCACGGGATCGCGCGGCCGCGGGATGGCGACGTCGAAATCTTCCTTGAGCCTCCCGGGCCGGGCCGAGAGCAGGATGATGCGGCTCGCCAGCGTCAAGGCCTCGCCGAGATCGTGGGTCACGAACAGCACAGTCTGCCGCTCGCGTTCCCATATCTCCAGCAGCGTCTTGTGCATCTCGAGTTTGGTGTGGGTGTCGAGCGCGCCGAACGGCTCATCCATCAGCAGGATCTCGGGCTCCATGATCAGCGTGCGCATCAAGGCGACGCGCTGACGCATGCCGCCGGACAGCATGCTGGGGAAGCTCTGTGCAAAGCCGGAGAGCCCGGCCTTCTCGACGGCCGAAGCGACGCGCCCGGCGCGCTCGGTCTTTCGCAGCCCCGCGATCTCCAGCCCATAGCCGATGTTCTGCTCCACGGTTCGCCAGGGAAACAGCGTGTCGCGCTGGAAGACATAGCCGACCCTGCGGTTGACCTTTCCGGTCTCAACCATGTCCTCATCGATCAGGATGCGTCCGCCCGAGCGCGGCAATAGCCCCGCAACCATGTTGAGGATGGTGCTCTTGCCGCAGCCGGACGGACCGAGCAGCGCGACGAACTCGCCTTGCTTGACCTCGAAGGAAACGTCATCGACCGCCACGAACTCGCGGCCGGACGCGTTGAAGCGCTTGGCGAGACCTCGCACCGCGATGCGGGTTCGCTCCTCCACCTCGTCTCGCGCGAGCGCGAATCCTGGGCCTGGCGCAGCGATCATTTGTATTTCGCCATCGCCGCCTGGAGGAAGCTCATGTCGACGACATCCTCGTATTTCGTCTCGGGAATATCCGTTCCCTTGCGGTACCAGGGCTTGGCCCCGCGTTCGAACGAGGACTTGTCGATGACGCCGTCATAGGCCCAGGTCGATTTGTCGAAGCCGAGCTCGGCGCTGACTGCATCGGGGTCGATGCCCGAGAAATATTTCGGCGTGACCAGTGCCTGTACGTCCGCGAGCGGCGTCGCCTTCACGAAAGCGATCGCGCGGTGGATCGCGTTCACATAGGCCTGCACCATCGCCTTGTCCTGCTCGATCGTGTCCTGGAGCGTGTAGATCACCAGCACGGGCAGCGTGCCGCCGAAATCCTTCTCGAATACGCCGGGCTTGGAGGTGTCGTAGATCGTCCTGCCAAAGCCCTTCTTCTCGACCTCGACGATCCAGCTTGGCGGCGCCAATGATGGCGTCGAACTGCTTGGTCTGCAGCGACGGGAACATCGTGTTGGGTCCGCCGCCGGCGACCCAGTTCACCCTGTCGCCGAGCCCGCGCGTTTCGAACACATAGGTGCCGAACACCCAGGTGCCCGACCCGATCGCGGTGGCCGCGACGATCGGCTTGGCGCCGTCAGGCCGTTTATGCTCGGCGAGCTTCTCGACTGAATTGATACCGCCGTCGTAAAGGTCCTGCCGGACCACGATGTTGGCGTAGGAGCACACCATCTCGGTCGCGAGCAGGATCTTGCAGGGTTTGCCGCGCGCACTGAGCTGGAGCGGATGGCTGGCATCGCCGTGCGCGAACAGGGCTTGTCCCGCCGCCAGCGTCTGACGGCCGAACGTGCCGGCGTTACCGGTGACGAGCTTGGAGTCGAGACCTTCGTCCCTGAAGTAACCCTTCAGCTCGGCAATCATGCCGATGGCGTAGACCGGCGACACCGGCCCGAAGGCGAGCGATACCTGCTTGGTCTCGGCGCGGAGCTGCCCGGGCAGCATCGATGCGCCGGCCAATGTGGAGCCCGCGATCAGCGCCTGGCGTCTGGTGATGTTCATGTGCTCCTCCTTGATTCTTGTTTGATCGATCCGTTCGTCAGGACGGCCCAGGCGCAATCCGGATGGTTCCTGCCTTTTGCAGCGTCTCGATTTCACTCGACGAAATGCCGATCTCGCTCAGGATCTCGCGCGTCTGCTCGCCGATCTGCGGCGGATCGTAGCGGTTGGGCAGCCGGCGGCCGTCCATGGAGATCGGCAACAGCGGCGTTTTTGCCTCGCCGCCGTCAGGCAGGTGAATGTTGGTCAGCCCGCCCGACTGGTTCAGATGCGGATCGTCGAAGAGATCGCCGGGCTTGTTGACCGGCGCGTAGGGCAGATCGAGCTGCTCGAGGCGTGCCGCGAGATCGGCCTTGTCCCATTGCTTGAAGATCTTCGCGATCTCCGGGATCAGCCAGCCGCGATGATCGACGCGGTCGTTGCTCGTCGCAAAGCGCGGATCGGCAAGCCAGGATTCGCGATCGAAGGCGCGGCAGAACGCCTCCCATTGCTCTTCACCGACGATGGTGACGAACAGCTTCGAGCCGTCCCTGGTGTCGAAGAGATCGTAGACCGGCCAGGGGCTGTCCTTGATCGAATAGGGGATCGAGGGCTGGCCGCTGACCACCTCGCACATCATGGCCTGCGCCATCAGGAACACGTTGTTCTCGTAGAGCGCGCTCTGGATGTAGCGGCCGCGCCCGGTGCGCTGCCGCTCGGCCAGCGCGGCCTGGATCGCGATCACGCCGAACATGCCGCCCATGATGTCGTTGACCGAGGCACCGGCGCGCATCGGCCGGTCCGGCAGGCCCGTCATGTAGGCAAGGCCGCCCATCATCTGCACGACCTCGTCGAGCGCGAGGCGATTCTCGTACGGGCCGGGCAAATAGCCCTTGAGCGAGCAGTAGATCAGGCGCGGCGCAAAAGCGGCAACCGACTCGTAGTCGAGACTGATCCGCTTCAGCAGGCCGGGTCGGAAATTCTCGATCAGGACGTCGCTGCTCTCGATCAGCCGCCGCGCGATGGTCTGGCCTTCCGCGGTCGACGTATCCAGCGCGATGCTGCGCTTGTTGCGGCTGTAGGTGGCGAAGAAGCCGGCAGCGGGCCCCTTGAAATAGCGGGTGCGGTCGCCCTTGGGCGGCTCGACCTTGATCACGTCGGCGCCGAGATCGGCGAGGATCAAGCCGCAGCTCGGCCCCATCACCATCTGGCTGAACTCGATGACACGAAGGCCGGCCAGCGGACGCAGCTCCGTTGCCGCCTCGGGCGCGGCCGTCGTCATGCCGCCCTCCGCAGCACCTTGGGAATGCCGGCCTCGTGCAGGTGCCCGGTCAGATGTTTTGCCTGGATGTGGCGGGCCAGAATCTCGCGCGTTTGCATCAGCCGATCGAGGTCGATGCCGGTCGAAAGTCCCATGCGTTCCAGCATGAACACGAGATCCTCGGTGACGATGTTGCCGCGGGCACCAGGCGCGAAAGGACAGCCGCCAAGTCCTGATACCGCGGCGTCGAAACGCCGGATCCCGGCTTCGAGGCCGGCGACGGCATTGGCGAGGCCAGCACCGAGCGTGTCGTGCAGATGCAGCCGCAGCGTCATCTGCAATCCGACTTCACGCCTGACGGCTTCGACGATCTGCCTGACCAGTTTCGGGGTGGCGTAGCCGACGGTGTCGGCGAGCCCGATCTCGTCGGCACCGGCCTCGGCAAAGGCGCGCGCGACCCGGCACACCGCCGCTTCGCTCACCTCGCCTTCCAGCGAGCAGCCGAAGGAGGTGGCGATCGCGCCCATCAGGTGCGGCCGCCGGCCCGCCGGACAGGCGTCGATCGCGGCGCGGACCGCGCGAAACCCGTCGAGCTGCTCTTCGATCGAGCGCCGCACATTGGCGCGGTTGTGCGTCTCGCTGGCGGAGATGACGAAGTAGACGGCGTCGACACCGGCGGCGATGGCGCGCTCGGCGCCCTTCACGTTCGGCACAAGTGCACCGATGGTCGCGGTCCTGTGCGCGAGCGCGTGCGCCATCACCGCATCGACATCGGCGAATTGCGGTACGACCTTCGGCGGCACGAAGGATCCCGCGTCGATCTCGCGCACGCCGGCGGCGGCGATCGTATCAATCAGCGCGCATTTGGCTTCGGTGGGAACGAACACGTCCAGGTTTTGCAGCCCATCGCGGGGGCCGACCTCGCAAATCAGGACATCCGGCGCATGCGCCATCAGGCTCTCCCTGGTTCGATTGTATATTATTGCGTAAAAGAACAATCCGTGGGACAGTCTGTCAAGCTCAAAATCCGCGTGCACTGCAATGACCGCCTCCGACAATTCCCGACCGCCCGCTTCAAGCAAAGGCGGTTCCGAGCGCGCCGAGCACCTCGCCGGGCTGATCATGGCGCTCGCCCGACGCGAAGGCATGAAGGCTGGCGATCGCTTGATCGAACAAAGGCTTGCCGATGCGCTCGATCTTTCACGCGCGCCGATCCGGCTCGGCCTCAAGGCTCTGGAAGCGGCAGGGCTCGCGCGCGGCGAGCCACATCGCGGGTTCGTGCTGGCCAAGCATCCGACCAGCGGCGCAGCCCAGCCAGCCCTCGCGGCGGTCAGGCGCAGCGAACAGGTTTATACGTCCATCGCAGGCGACGTGCTCGCAAGCCGGCTGCCGGCTGACGTCACCGAGGCGGAGCTGATGCGCCGCTATGGCCTCAGCCGGGCCGAGTTGCAGCGGCTGCTTGACCGGATCGCTGCCGAGGGCTGGATTGCACGCCTGCCGGGTTATGGCTGGCGCTTCGCGGAGACGGTCTCGAACCCCGAAGCTCACGCCAAGGCCATGGCGTTTCGCGCGGTGATCGAACCTGCGGCAATCGCGCAGCCCAGCTTTGCGCTGCCGCAGGAGGTGATTGCACGCTTGCGCGAGCGCCAGCTGCGCGTATTCGAAGGCGAGCTCGAGAAGATGACGATCGGCGAGGTCTTTCTTTCCGGTTGCGAATTCCATGAGGAGATCATTCGCGGCGCCGGCAATCCCTTCTTTCTTGAATCGCTCCGGCGCGTGAATTCGATCAGACGCCTGTTCGCCTATCGCAGCTTCGCCGACCGCGACGGTATGCGGCGGCACGTGCGCGAGCATTTGCGCCTGCTCGAGGTTCTGGAAACGCGGCGTTACGCCGAAGCGGCAGAGCTGATGGCGAAGCACCTGCAACGCCCGCTGGTGGCGGGCTTGTCGTAAGCCAACGCGGCTGCCGTCAAGCGGGCGGCGAAAGCGACGCGTGACCGCTCAACGACGCAAGCCACCCAACGCCGGTGACTCGCCGGGCAGCATTGACGAATTGATGTCGCTGTCCATGCGTCCCGATTGCTGCTGGGTGAAACCGGCGCCGAACGACAGGCTGAGGTTGGAGGTCGGCTTGAACTCGACACCCGCGAAAGCGCCGTAGCCGGGCGAGGCGCTGGAGGTGAGCGGGGCGAGCGAGCTGCCGATGCCGCCATTGTATTTCAGCGTGTCGAACCCGGCAAAGAACGTGACGGGCATGCCGCCCGCGGTCTTGTAGTTGTAACCGAACTGCGTGCCATCGTAGGAGAGCGCGTTGAAATTGCCGGCCGGCGCAGGCTGGCTGAGGCCGCCCAGGCCTAGATTGCCGCGTTCGCTTCCGACGAAGAAACCGGGACGAAAATCATAGCCTGCGTTGGCATCGCCACCCTTGAAGCTCGGAAAATTGCCGTAGCCATCGGAGCCCTGGCCGGCGCTGCCACCAAAGCCGAAAGGCCCGCCCGGGATCCAATATTGCAGGGGCGCGACTTGCGCATGAGCCGGCGCTCCGCCGAGGCAGAACACCACGAAGAGAGTTGCGAGACCGCAGGAACGTGCAAGGCTGGACATTCAGGTAACCGTCAAAAAAGTGCGGAAATTATATGCCGGGGATCACACGAATACCAGTGACGCGATGCCGGTGGTCGCGCCATCGAGTTCCAAAATCACGTTATCCTGACGTGTTGAACCTCCTGCGCGACGGATTGACCCACATAGAGGACGCGCGAACGCGAGCCGTCGCTTCGATCCTGATCGGCCGGCGCAGTCCGGCAAGACGCAATTGCGCAGACCTTTGAAAATGCCAGACACAACATGGAGGCTGTCATGGAGGTCGATTCCGACAGGTTGAATGCCTTTATGGGCAAGATGATCACCGAGGTCGGTGCCGCGATGAACGCATCGCTGGTCCTGCTGGGCGACAAGCTCGGCCTCTACCGCGCCCTCGCCGCCAAGGGACCCATGAGCTCTGCCGAGCTCGCAAGCGCCACCGGAACGAACGAACGCTACGTCCGCGAGTGGCTGGCGAGCCAGGCGGCTTCTGGTTACGTCGAATACGACTCCGCTTCCGGCAAGTTCTCGATGCTGCCGGAGCAGGCGATGGCGCTTGCCGATGATGACAGCCCGGTCTTCCTCGGCGCGGTCGGTAATGTCATTGCCGCGGCGTTCCTCGACGAGCCGAAAATTACGGACGCATTCAAGTCCGGCAAGGGCGTCGGCTGGAATCGTCGCAGCGAGTGCCTGTTCTGCGGCACCGCCCGGTTCTTCCGCACCGGCTACATGCATCATCTGGTGCAGGAGTGGCTGCCCGCGCTCGAAGGCGTCGTGGACAAGCTGAAGCGCGGTGCCAAGGTCGCCGACGTCGGCTGCGGGCACGGCGTCTCGACACGGCTGATGGCGGAGGCCTTCCCGAACTCCCGCTTCTACGGCTTCGACTATCACGAGGGCTCGATCGCGGCCGCACGAAAGGCGACGACTGAGGCGAAGCTGGGCGATCGTGTCAGCTTCGCGGTTCACTCGGCGAAGACCTATCCCGCCGAGGGCTACGATCTCGTCTGCTTCTTCGATTGCCTGCACGACATGGGCGATCCCGTCGGCGCCATCAGCCACGTGCGCAAGACCATGGCGAAGGACGGCACCTGCATGCTGGTCGAGCCGTTCGCAGGCGACCGCCTCGAAGACAATCTCAACCCGGTCGGGCGGGTCTACTATGCGGCATCGACCATGATCTGCACGCCGGCCTCGCTCGATCAGGAGGTGGGCCTCGCGCTGGGCGCCCAAGCCGGCGAGGCAAGGCTGCGCAAGGTCGCCAGCGAAGGCGGCCTGTCGCGCTTCCGCCGCGCCGCCGAAACACCCTTCAACCTGATCCTGGAGGCCAGGATCTGATGCAATGGCGGACGCGCGGCCGGCGATGTCAGGCCGCGTCGTCCGTTCCCATACCGAACGTGAGCTGATTGCCGTCGGCGTCGACGACGTCGAAATCGCGCATGCGATAGTCACGGTCCTCCGGCCGGTTGAGCAGCCTGGCGCCGCGTCCCGATAGTTCGGCATAGATCTGATCGACGTCCCTGACGAAGATGCAGATGCCGCCGTGCCCGGGCAACCGCTTCGTTACCGCCGCCGCAAGCAGATGCAGGCCGACCTCGTCACGGCAGAGGCAGGCGTAGGACGGAGGCTGACCGTATTCGAAGGTGACCTCGAAGCCGAGCACGTCGCGGTAATAAGCGAGGCTGGCTGTGATGTCGGACACGACGAAGACGGTGGCGGAGCCGGCCATCATCGGGTGTTCGTCGGTCATTGGTCCCTCCATCCGGCAAGCAATCTCCTGCACGCAGTCTAGCATGCGCGCTGGAGGTCTTGCACGGCCCAAGCCGCACCGTAAGCTGTCGCCCGGACAAGGCGGAAGCACCGAACGACAGCGTCCCGCCGCCGCCGCTCGCCGCGAAATAACCGGGCCACCACCTCGATCGATGCCGCACGTTTCCCGAAAGCATGGAGAACCCGGTGACATCTGACAATCCCGTCGCCTACGAACGCGCAGGCAACATCGCCCGCATCACGCTGCGCCGCCCGCCCGTCAATGCACTGAGCCTCGAGGTCATCCGTGCGGTGGTCGCGGCCCTGCGTCGCGCAGCGAACGATCCGGAAGCTCGCGTTGTCGTGCTGGCGAGCGCGATCGCCAAGCGCTTTTCGGCCGGCCTCGACCTCGACATCCTGCTTGGCAAATCCGGCGCCGAGATCCGCGAATTCCTCCAGTCGCTCTATATCGACCTTTACGACGCCCAGTACGGGCTCGGAAAACCGTCGATCGCCGCGGTCGGTGGTGCGGCGCGCGGCGGCGGCATGACCATGGCGGTGTCCTGCGACGTGGTGCTGGCGGCCGAGAGCGCGACGTTCGGCTATCCCGAGATCGACGTCGGCGTCATTCCCGCGATCCACTACGCACACCTGCCGCGCATCGTCGGACGCCACCGCGCTTTCGAGCTGCTGTTCACCGGCCGCGTCTTCACCGCCGCGGAGGCGCGGGAACTCGGCGTGGTCAACCGCGTCGTCGCCGATGCGGAGCTCGACACCGAGGTGATCAAGCTCGCGGCGCAATTCGCCGGCAAGTCGGCCGCCGTGCTGCGGATGGGCCGCGCCGCCTTCATGCGCCAGATTGATCTCGACTACCGGCGCAGCATCGCAAGTGCAGTAGACGATTTCTGCAATGTCGCGACGTCGGACGAAGCGCAGGAGGGATTGAGGGCGTTCGTGGAGAAGCGGGCGCCGAAATGGTGAGGGGGGCCGCCGGCCGCCCAGGGAGGCTGGCGTTCAGGCCGTCCTGTCCACCGAGGACGACGAATCCGCAGGCGGATATTTCGTCACCGGCACGGTGAAGGATTTGGAGCCGACCTGATAGATGATCTTGCCGTTTTGTCCGTTGTCGGTCGATATCTGCGACTGCCCGAACATGATGACGTTCCTGTAGACGTAGCCGGTGCCCTGGCGGGTGATACCGTCGGTGGTGACGCTGACCGTCGCCTCCTTGCCGTTGATGGCCAGCACGCGAAAGCTCGCACTCTTGCCGATGTCGGCGGAATAGCCGCCCCAGCTTCCCATGAGGATGCTGTCGGAACCCGGCGCCGCCTGTTTCTGCAAAGTCGCGCTCTGCTTGCCAACGCCCGAGGAGAACAGGAGCACTAGGTTCTTGCCGTCCTTGGTGCCGACCGTGACGTTGCCGTAGCTTATCGTTGCACCATTGACCTCGCCGATACCGCGCTCGGTGTGCCCGTTATGGGTGTACTCGATTTGGGCCCTGGCCCCGCGGATGTTCACGACCTTGAAGCCGACGGCCTGGTTGTTGCCTGCCCAATTGCCCTTCCAGTCACCCACCAGACTGCTCTGGTGATACACCCGCTCGTTGGCGGGCGAAATCTGGCTGGTGCTCGATGTGACGATGGCCATTGGATTGCTCGGCGGATTTGTCTGACAGACCCGCTTCTGTTCGCGCGCCGGACGGCGAAGTCAGAACTTTATCCGGAAACAACGGGAAGCAGGCCGATTAGGGCCACGCAGCAGTTAACGCGTGGTTAAATTCGACCGCGGGCGGGACAGGGCAAAAGGTCTCATTCGGGGTGGTGCGGATCAGCGCCCCCAGCGGTCCGACCAGATTTTCTCGCCGATCAAGCAGCTGACCCGTGGCTCCTTGTCGGCAACGCGCCTCACGGGGCGCTCCGGCATGCGGCCCGCGACCTCCATCAGGAGCTTGGTGCGGATCGCTTCCTTGAACTTGTCGCGATCCTTGATCGTGATGACGAAGGAGCCGGGACCGCCGATAACGCAGTCCTCGTAGTAGTAGTCGAGATTGTCGATATCCATGGTCGAATAGGACGGCTCCTTGACCATGATCGGCAGGCCGTTGATGACGATGCCCTTCTCGAGCGCGGCGTCGCGCGCGGCCGTCACCGGGCCGCCATTGTTGTTCGGGCCGTCACCGGAAATGTCGATCACGCGGCGCAAGCCGCGATAGGGATCCTCGTCGAACAACGGCATCGCGAACGTGATCGCCCCGGAGATCGAGGTGCGCGAGGCGCGCCGGATCGGCGTCTTCAAGATCTCGGCGGCGACCGCGTCCGCCGTCTCCGGTCCGTCCACCAGCCGCCACGGGATGATGATCTTCTGGTCGCTGGAAGCGGCCCATTCGAAGTAAGTCACCGCGATCCGGCCATTCGGCCCGAGCTTCAGCGCCTGGAGGAATTCCTTCGACTGGATCGCCTGCGCATAGCCTTCGCGCTGGATCGCGAGTTCGTCCATGTCCATGGAGTAGGAGACGTCGACCGCGAGGACCAGCTCGACATCGACCGTCTGCGCGTCCCGATCGGCCGCTAGCCGTTGTGGCGAACTCTTGCTCGGTTCAAATTTGGGCCCTGGTGCCGCGATGCCCGCGACATCCCCTCCGGCGAGTACGCCGGCCACCAGCACAGCCCCGATCGAGAACAGCATGCGCATCGCAGTCTCCCGTCGTATGACGCGATGGTGACATGCAATCGCCTTGCCGCAAAGTCCGAAGATCGCTTGCGCTTCACATTCCGGTTAGGAATTCGCGAGTTGGGAATGCGCACGTCACGCAAAGCTGCCGCCGTGTTGCCGCGCTTGCGCCACGGGGACATGCGCGATCGCTCACGCCATCATTCCGGAGCGTCCAGCAGCATCGAGCCGAAGACAGACCTTCCCCGCCCACTTGTCCGGTGCGATTTCCATGCTAGGTTGGATGTACAGATGGGGATGGAGTCCCCCGACAACCGCCCGTCGGCCTGTGACCGTAGTGGGCTGATGACTCCTGCTCGAGGAGGGGCAATCTCAAAGCCTCGGCCTTTGGCGGGAGCATGGACAAACCCGCCGATGGCGGGTTTTTTGTTGCCTGAAGGCGAAGGTCAGGGCGTGACGACGACGACACCGAATGCTGCGCGTGCGGGGCTGCCCAGGGGGATCTGGGTGCTCGGCTTCGTCTCGATGCTGATGGACGTCTCCTCCGAGATGATCCACGCGCTGCTGCCGGTCTATCTCGTCACCGTGCTCGGGGCCTCCACGCTCACGGTCGGCTTCATCGAGGGCATTGCGGAGGCGACCGCCTCGATCACGAAGATCTTCTCCGGCGCATTGTCCGACTGGCTCGGCCGGCGCAAGCTCCTCGCGGCGCTCGGCTACGGCCTAGCCGCGCTGACAAAACCGCTGTTCCCGCTTGCCCCCAGCGTCGGTTGGCTGATTGCCGCGCGCTTCATCGACCGCGTCGGCAAGGGTATTCGCGGCGCACCGCGCGATGCGCTGATCGCCGACATTGCACCTGCGGGTCTGCGCGGCGCGAGCTTCGGCCTGCGGCAGTCGCTCGACACCATCGGCGCATTCGTCGGACCGCTCGTGGCGATCGGCCTGATGTGGTGGACGGCAGATAATTTTGCCCTCGTCTTCTGGGTAGCGGTGCTGCCGGCCTTCCTGTCTTTCGGCCTGATCGCATTCGCGGTGAGCGAGCCGGAGCCGGACCCAAGCCGGGAGACTACGAAGAATCCGCTGAACACCTCCGCCATGCGGCAGCTCGGATCCGTGTACTGGCGCGTCGTCGCGGTCGGCGTGGTGTTCACGCTCGCGCGCTTCAGCGAGGCCTTTTTGATCCTGCGCGCGCAGAACATCGGTCTCTCGGCGATGTGGGTGCCGGCGGTGCTGGTGCTGATGAACGTGGTCTATGCCCTGTCGGCCTATCCGGCCGGCGTGCTGTCGGACCGGATCAACCGGACCGGCCTGCTCGCGCTCGGCCTCGTCTTCCTCGCCGGCGCCGATCTCGCGCTCGCGCTGCTGCCTAGCCTCGCGGGCCTCGCGCTCGGCGTCGTGCTGTGGGGGCTGCACATGGGATTGACCCAAGGCCTGCTGTCGGCCCTCGTCGCCGACGCCGCGCCGCCGAGCCTGCGCGGCACCGCATTCGGCTATTTCAACCTGTTCACCGGACTGGCCTTGCTAGCCGCAAGCGTGATCGCCGGCGCGCTGTGGGATGCCTACGGTCCTGCGGGCACGTTTTTGGCCGGGCTCGGCTTCGCGCTGGTCGCGCTCGCAGGGCTGCTCGCCGTCGGCAATGGTCTGGCAGCGGAGGACAAATGATGATGGAGGAGCGTTCGTCGTGTTGAGCGGAGTGATCGCAATCGTGGTCGGCAGCGTTCTCGGCGGCTGCGCGCGCTATTTCGTCTCGGGCGCGATCGCGCGGCGGCTGGGCGAGACCTTTCCCTGGGGCACCATGACCATCAACATCACCGGCGCCTTCCTGATCGGCATTTTCGGCGCGCTGGCAACCCATCCCGGCTCGATCTTCGCCGCGCCCAATCCATGGCTGTTCGCGGTGACCGGGTTCCTCGGCTGCTACACCACGGTGTCCTCGTTCAGCCTGCAGACGCTGACACTCGCGCGCAACGGCGAGCCGATGCATGCGCTCGGCAATGTCGCGCTCTCGGTCGGGCTTTGCCTTGCCGCCGTCAGTTGCGGCTTTGTCATCGCTGACGGTCTTGGAGGCTAGAGGCGGATGACCGTTCCCTCCTCCACCGACCGCTGGCGCAGCGCGATGCTCTATGCCTGGGTTTCCTTCGGCAGCGTCCTTGGCGGCCTCGCGCGCTATTTCGTCTCCCTCGTGCTCGACACCGGCCCGGGCTTCCCCGTCGCGACGCTGTTCATCAATGCCACGGGATCGCTCATCATCGGCTTCTACGCAACGCTGACCGGCCCCGACGGCCGCGTGCTGGCGCGGCCCGAGCACCGGCAGTTCGTCATGACCGGGTTTTGCGGCGGCTACACCACCTTCTCGGCCTTCAGCCTGGAGACCTTCCGCCTGTTCCACGGCGGCATGAAATACACGGCACTCGCCTATATCGCGGCATCCGTCATCTGCTGGCTGGTGTCCGTGTGGCTCGGCCATATGATGGCAAGCCGCTACAACCGCTTGACGAGGAGCTGACCATGCAAATCCCCAATCAGGCTGTTTCGCTCCGGATCTTCATCGGCGAGAGCGACCATTTCGGCGGCAAGCCGCTTTACGAAGCGATCGTGATGACGGCGCGCGAGCGGCATCTCGCGGGCGCCACCGTGCTGCGCGGCCCGATGGGGTTTGGCAAGTCGAGCCGGCTGCACACCTCGAAGATCCTGCGGCTGTCGGAAGACCTGCCGCTGCTGATCGAGATCGTCG
Organism: Bradyrhizobium sp. S3.7.6; assembly: GCF_054061875.1. Taxonomy (NCBI): domain Bacteria; kingdom Pseudomonadati; phylum Pseudomonadota; class Alphaproteobacteria; order Hyphomicrobiales; family Nitrobacteraceae; genus Bradyrhizobium; species Bradyrhizobium sp. S3.7.6. The sequence goes on from NZ_JBSSEQ010000001.1 coordinate 7,698,541, forward strand.
ACAGCGAGGACAGCATCAACGCATTCCTGCCCATCCTGGATGGCATGATGTCGAGCGGCCTGATCACCTTGGAGAAGGTGCAGGTCCTGCAATATGGTGAGAGGACCGCACACTGAGCACCGCGGCTGAACCGAGCCCGCCGTTTCCGGGAGGCGGAATGAACGACACCGTTACCAAGCCTAAAACCAGGACGAAGACCAAGGTCGAGCGGCCCAAGCTGCACAAGGTCATCCTGATCAACGACGACTTCACGCCACGCGAATTCGTCACGATGATCCTCAAGGCCGAGTTCCGCATGACCGAGGATCAGGCCTACAAGGTCATGATCACCGCGCACAAGCTGGGCGCCTGCGTGGTCGCCGTGTTCACCAGGGACGTCGCCGAAACCAAGGCCACCCGCGCCACCGACGCCGGCCGCGCCAAGGGCTATCCGCTGCTGTTCACGACGGAGCCCGAGGAATAGGGCTTCATGTTGCGACGATGAATGATCTTCATCTCATCGCGCATCAGGCCATCACCACCGGCGTCTCTTCGGCGAGCCCGTACACGCGTTGCGCCTTCGAAAACCCTGCGATCGGAAATTCGCCGAGCTCGCGCCAGTCATGGCGGCAGGCGTTCGCGAAGACTTCCGAGACCACGACGGTCCGCCCCAGCCTGCCCGTGATCTTCTCAAGCCTTGCCGCGAGATTGACGGCGGGGCCGATGCAGGTGAAGTCGAGGCGATTGCCGCCGCCGATATTGCCGTAGAGGATGTTGCCGACGTGCAGCGCGACGCCGAAGCGGAAGCGCTCGACGATGTCGCCGACCGGGAAAGCGAGCGCCTCGACGCTGGCGCGGGATTCGCGCGCGGCCTCCAGCACGCGGGTGCAGACATGGGCGGCATCGCCGACATATTCGTCGATCGGGAACACCGCGAGCAGGCCGTCGCCCATGAACTTCAGCACCTCGCCGCCATGGCCCCGGATCGCGGTGACCTGGCAGTCGAAATACTGGTTGAGGATCTCGACCACGGTCTCGGCCGGCAGCCGGTCCGACAGCGCAGTGAAACCGCGCAGATCCGAGAGCCAGATCGCAGCCTGCATGGTGTCGTTGTGGCCGCGTCGGATCTGGCCGCCGAGGATGCGCGCGCCGGCACGGTTGCCGACATAGGTGTCGAGCAGCATCTCGGCGGTGCGGCGCAGGCTGATGATCTCGCTGACGCGCGCGAGCGGTGCCGCAAGGGTCCGGATCGCCGCGATGTCGTCGTCGCTGAAGCCGCCGGGCTGCCGCGTCACCCAGCTCGTCGCGTGGATCGAGCCGTCGAGATAGTGCATCGGCATCGCGAGGTAGTCGGTCACGCCTTCGGCGCGCATGTCGTCGAGGAACGGAAACCGCTTGCTGTCCGGGTCGTCCATCCGTCCCCGGACCTCCAGCCCCTCCTCGAACACGATCCGGAGCGGGCTCCTGGCGAATTCAGGCGTGTCCAGAATCTCGAAATCGACAGTACCAATCTCGACCTTCTGACCTTCCCGCCAAATGAAATTGCGGCCGAAGATTTCCGGATGCAGCGTTCGGATGAAGATACCGAACCGCGACAGCGGCAGGCCGGCCGCGACCAGATGCTCGCAGACCTCGGCGATCATCTCGGAAGGGGTCCCAGACGACCTCGCACCGTCGATCAGCCAGTTGGTGATGCGCTGGATCTCGGAGTTTTGCATGACCGCATTTGCGGACGAAGTTGTGGGGACGTCAAGCTGCGCGGTGGGCTAGTACCGCGACACGAATGCTCTAGCGGCCGACCTGCCCGCGATCCCGAATGAAGTGATCGGCGAGCACGCAGGCCATCATGGCCTCGCCGACGGGCACGGCGCGGATGCCGACACAGGGGTCGTGGCGGCCCTTGGTCATGATCTCGGTGTCGGCGCCCTTGCGATCGACAGTGAGGCGCGGCTGGAGGATCGACGAGGTCGGCTTCACCGCGAAGCGGACCACCACCGGCTGTCCGGTGGAGATGCCGCCCAGAACGCCGCCGGCATGGTTGGAGAGGAAGCGCGTGCCATCATTGCCTGTGCGCATCTCGTCGGCGTTCTCTTCGCCGGTGAGCTCGGCCGCGCCAAAGCCGGCACCGATCTCGACGCCCTTCACGGCGTTGATGGTCATCATCGCACCCGCGAGATCAGAATCGAGTTTTGCGTAGATCGGGGCACCTAAGCCTGCCGGCACGCCTTCGGCGACGACCTCGATCACCGCGCCGATCGACGAGCCGCTCTTGCGGATGCCGTCGAGATAGGTCTCGAAGAAGGCGGCCTTGTCCTTGTCCGGACAGAAGAACGGATTTTTGGCAATCTCGTCCCAGTCCCATTTGTCGCGGTCGATCTTGTGCGGGCCGATTTGCACCAGCGCGCCGCGGACCTTGACGTCGGGCAGCACTTTTCGCGCGATCGCACCGGCGGCAACGCGCATCGCGGTCTCGCGCGCCGAGGAGCGGCCGCCGCCACGATAGTCGCGCAGGCCGTATTTGGCCTCATAGGTGAAGTCGGCATGTCCGGGACGAAACTTGTCCTTGATCTCGGAATAGTCCTTCGAGCGCTGGTCGGTGTTCTCGATCAGGAGCCCGATCGGGGTGCCCGTCGTCACCTGCACGCCGGTCTCCGGATGCGCCATCACGCCGGACAGGATTTTCACCTGGTCCGGCTCCTGGCGCTGGGTGGTGAAGCGCGATTGGCCGGGCCGACGGCGGTCGAGATCCTGCTGGATATCGGCCTCGGTGAGCGGGATCATGGGCGGACAGCCGTCGACCACGCAGCCGATCGCCACCCCATGGCTCTCGCCGAAGGTGGTGACGCGGAACATGTGGCCGAAGGTGTTGAAGGACATCGCTGCTCGCTGGGTCGGTTCGGGCGTGTGGTAACGCGCGGGGGGCCGGGGGTCAAACCCATAGCCACCGTGGATGACGGCGAACCGACCTAACTAAACTTCTCAAGCCGCCCGTCGCGGAAGACGTAGACGGCGCCCTGCTCGATATAGAGCTCGGCGGCGCTGGCCGGCGTCTCAAGGCCGAGCGAAACCATCAGGGCCCGGCAAGTCCCGCCGTGGGCGACGGCGACGGTGTCGGTCCGGAGCTCGTTGTACCAGGCCCGCACGCGGACCTGCACATCGGCGTAGGTCTCCCCGTCCGCGGGGCCGACCGTCCATTTGTCGGCGAGGCGCCTGGCATAGACGTCCGGATCGGCCGCCTCGCTCTCGGCCAGCGTCAGCCCTTCCCAGCTGCCGTAGCCGATCTCGCGCAGGCGATCGTCGAGCGCGTAGTCCGCCGGCGGCAGTTCGAGCTTGCCGCGCGCGAGTTCCATGGTCTGGCGTGCACGCCCGAGCGGGCTCGACACGTAGGGTAACGCCGCCTTGTCCTTGCCGTCGCGCTTGAAGAGATCCGCCAGCACGCCGCCGGCCTGCACGGCCTGACCGCGTCCACGCGCGTTCAGCGGAACGTCCTTGGTGCCCTGAAGCCTCCCGAGCGCATTCCACTCGGTCTCACCGTGGCGAAGGTAATAGATCGTGGGCACCGGCATTCCAGATTTATAAGCTAGTCCTTGCCGCCGAACGAGATGTCCGGCGCGTCCGGGCGCTTCATGCCGAGCACGTGATAGCCGGAATCGACGTGATGCACCTCGCCGGTGACGCCGCGCGCGAGGTCGGAGAGGAAATACAGCGCGCTGCCGCCGACGTCTTCGATCGAGACGTTGCGCCGCATCGGCGCGTTGTTCTCGTTCCACTTCAGGATATAGCGGAAGTCGCCGATGCCGGATGCCGCGAGCGTCTTGATCGGGCCGGCCGAGATCGCGTTGACGCGGATGTTCTTCTCGCCGAGATCGGCGGCGAGATAGCGCACGCTGGCCTCCAGCGCGGCTTTCGCCACGCCCATCACGTTGTAGTGCGGCATCCACTTCTCGGCGCCGTAATAGCTGAGCGTGATGAGCGAGCCGCCATCGCTCATCAGCTTCTCGGCGCGCTGCGCCACGGCCGTGAACGAGTAGCAGGAGATCAGCATCGACTTGGAGAAATTCTCCGGCGTGGTGTCGACGTAGCGGCCGTCGAGCTGCTCGCCATAGGCGATCGCATGCACCAGGAAGTCGATCTTGCCCCACTTCTCCTTCAGCACTGCGAAGGCGGCGTCGATGGTCGCGGCATCGGTGACGTCGCAATGGCCGAGCACGAGGCCGCCGATCTCGGCAGCGAGCGGCTCGACGCGCTTCTTGAGCGCATCGCCCTGATAGGTGAAGGCGAGCTCGGCGCCGGCTGCGTGGCATGCCTTGGCGATGCCCCAGGCGATCGAGCGGTTGTTGGCAAGGCCGAGGATGACCCCGCGCTTGCCCTGCATCAGACCTGAATTCTGCGCCATTTGCTAACGTCCCGTCGAGCTCTCGTTGAGGTCTGGAGGTACACCAGCCCTCCTTCGCGGTACAGTCCTAATACGCGGCGTTAACGCTGTTTCAAGCGCCGGAATAGCCGTTCCGTTCGGGTGTTATGATGATTGAGGCGCTCGCGCCGGACAGCAGGACGTCAAGACGGCATGAGTGCGTTTCGCCAGAGTGTGGAAGCCATGATCCCGGCGTTGCGCCGCTACGCCCGCGCGCTCACGCGCGATGCGGATGCGGCCGACGACCTGGTGCAGGATACGCTGGTGCGGGCGCTGCGTTCGGAGCGCCTGTTCCTCGGAGGCGATGTCAGGAGCTGGCTCTATACGATCCTAACCAACCTCAACAAGAACCGGCGGCGCTCGCTGGCAAGGCGCCCGCAATTCACGCAGCTGACGGAGAACAATCCGGATGCCAGCGGGACCGAGGCCGAAGGGCGCGACATCGAGAAGGCGCTGGCGACGCTGGTCGAGGAGCAGCGCTCGGTGCTTCTGCTGGTGATGCTGGAGGGCATGAGCTACCGCGAGGTCGCCGACATCCAGGGCGTGCCGATCGGCACCGTGATGTCGCGCCTGGCGCGAGCGAGAGCCCACGTTAAAGCCTCGCTGGAAGGTGAGCGCCCGGCGCTCAAGCGGGTGAAGTGATGGCAGTGTTGATGCATCGCGCAGGTCGCTTCGCCTGCATGGCGCGGGAAGCAGCGCAGTTGAACTGCGAAAGACATTTTGGGCCGCAGAGCCAGAGACGATCGATATGAACGACCATAATATTCCCATTACCGAAGACGAGCTGCACGCCTATGTCGACGGCGAGCTGCCGGCCGAGCGCCGCGCCGACGTCGAGGCCTGGCTTGCCGCACACCCTGACGATGCCGGACGCGTGCAGTCCTGGCGCGCCATGGCCGAGATGCTTCACGCGCGTTACGACTCTGTCGTCCAGGAGCCGGTGCCGGCCCGGCTGGAGCTCGAGCGGCTGGAGCGCCGTCCCCGGCAATGGCTCTATGGCGCCGCGGCGGCTGTGCTGGTCGCCTTCGTGGCCGGCGGCACCGCCGGTTGGGTGGCGCATGGCGCGGCCAACGCCCCCTCGACCTTCCAGAGCTTTACAGCGGACGCGCTCGACGCCCACCGCCTCTATGTCGTCGAGGTTCGCCACCCCGTCGAGGTCGGCGGCAACGAGCGCGACCATCTCCAAGCCTGGCTGACCAGGCGTTGCGGCTGGACCGTGTTCGCGCCGAACCTGGAGGCGAGCGGGCTGAAGCTCGTCGGCGGCCGGCTCTTGCCGGGGCCGAACGGTCCGGCGTCGTTCCTGATGTATGAGGGCGCCTCGGGCGAGCGGTACACGATCTACACCGCCAAGACCGAGACCGGCGCGACTCAGATGCGCTACGCCAAAGCCGACAAGGACGGCGCACTGTTCTGGGCCGAGCGCGGCGTCGGCTACGTCGTCAGCGGCGGCAGCGATCGCGATCGCCTGACCAAGGTCGCGCAGGCGGTCTACGACCAGGCCGAGAAAAACGGTACCTGAGCAACCGCTTGAAGGCGGTGCCTCGATTCCGACATTGAAAATTTGGAATCAAGACATGGGTGCGTCTCATTATCGCACCGGATGCTCACGAGAAAATGAGTAGCGTTCGATCCGCCGATCGACGCGGGCGGCCTCGATTGGGGTTTTTGGTACCGCGCTGGTCCCCCTCTCGAGGCCGCACCTATTATCGACTGCCCCGCCGGACAGCCGACACGTCGAACCACATGAGCCGAGAGGCGCTCTCACGCCTCAGGCATATGACGAGCATCATCTGTTGAGAGATGCTCTGGTCCTTTGGGAGACCCCCCTTCAGTTGCGATCTCGCCCTAAAGCGCGATGGCTCGCGCTTTAGCAATTTTCTTTGCGCATGATCTTTTCGGAAAACGGCTGAACGCCGCATGAACGCCTCGCTCTCACGCGGCCCTCCGGGTCCGGATCATGCTTTAGCCAAGCCCGCTACGTGGATTGTAGGGGTGTTGGTCCCGCCACTTCTCCATCAATGCCTCAAGCTCGGCGTCGTTCCCGTCCGGTAGCATAATCCTGATGGTGACGAAGAGATCCCCGGTTCCGCCAGTTTTTGGCAATCCCTTGCCCTTGAGGCGGAAGGTCCGGCCGCTGGAGGTGTTTTTCGGGACCGACAGTTCCACGGCATTGCCGAGGGTCGGCACGCGGACCTTGCCGCCGAGCACCGCCTCGTAGAGCGTGACCGGCAGGTCGATCCTGAGGTCGGCACCCTCGATCTTGAAGAACGGGTGCGGCGCGATGCTGATCGTGATCAGGAGATCGCCCGGCGGATGGCCCTGGGCGCTCTCGCCCTGCCCTCGCAACCGGATCTGCTGGCCCTCGGTGACGCCGGCCGGAATCTTGACGTTGAGCTCCTTGCCCGTCGGCAACCGGACGCGCTTCTCGCCACCCTTGACCGATTCTTCCAGCGAGACGCTCATCGCGACATTGACGTCGAGATCGAGGCCGATCCCTCCGGTGTCGAATTCGAACTGCCCGGCGCCGCCGGCCCCGGGCCGCGCACCACGCGTCCCGCCGAACATGCTGTTGAGGATGTCCTCGAACGCGCCGCCGCCCTGACCAGGGCCCGCGCCGCCGCTGCGGAACGTATAGCTTTCGAACCCGCCGGGACCCGCACGGCCGCGCGGCCCGCCGCCGCCCGGAAAACCCTGGAAGCGCGGCTTGCCGTCGGCGTCGATCTCGCCGCGGTCGAACTGCTTGCGCTTGTCCTCGTCGCCGATGATCTCGTTCGCCGAATTGATCTCGGAGAAGCGCTCGGCGGCCTTGGGGTCATCCTTGTTGCTGTCGGGATGGTGCTTCTTGGCAAGCTTGCGATAGGCGCTCTTGATCGCGGCAGCGTTGGCGCTCCGCGGCACCCCCAAGACCTCATAGGGGTCGCGCATCCGTCACGTCTCCTTCAAGAAATCGAATTGTTCAAAGGGCTCCCCGCCCCATCTGCTCGTCATGTGGGAGGCGAGTGGCATTTTTGCAACTAGCCGCAGAGCCGATTCCTAGCTCCGCCACGGCTTTAGCGTATGAATCTCCCAACGGCCACGGCTGCTTTGGCAGCCGGCGCCCTGGAGCCAGCTTTCGGTGCTGCCATTGACGTAGCTCGCCAGGAAGTCCCGGCACTTGCGGCCGTCCTCGGCAGCGTAGGACTGCGCGATCGGCGTCACCGAACCACGCGCACCGGTTTCCGGATTCTCCCAGTGCTGGCTGGAATCCTTGTCGCCCTTGCTCAGCACGTCGGAGGCGGCGTTACGGGCGAAGGCAAGATCGGTGTCGGTCGGCGGGGCGTCCTTTGCCGCCCGCGCGATCGAGCCGGTCAGGTCACTGTCGTCGGCCTTGGCGTAGGCGCTGGTGTCGTTGCGGGAAAAGCTGCAGCCGCCGGAGCCGAGCCCGATCAGAATCATTGTCATGACAAAGCCGGACGGCCGGATCGCCGATAGGCCAACGCGTCCCCATGCCCTATATAGGGCGGTAGCGGACAACAACGCGTTTTGGGCCGCTGGACGCAATTCGGACTCCGGACATGACCGACACGACCTCGATGAAACACCAGACACCCTTAACATCCGGTGATTTCACCGCCGCCGACGAGCCATTTGCGCTGTTCGAGGCCTGGCTGAACGAGGCGATCAAGACTGAGCCGAACGATCCGAACGCCATGGCGCTCGCAACCGTCGACCCCGACGGGCTGCCAGACGTCCGCATGGTGCTGATGAAGGGCTTCGATGCCGACGGTTTCGTCTTCTACAGCCACATCGCGAGCCAGAAGGGCCGCGAACTCGCCGCAAATCCTAAGGCGGCGTTACTTTTTCACTGGAAGTCACTGCGCCGTCAGGTCCGCATCCGCGGCAACGTGACGCCGGTGACCGACGCCGAGGCCGACGCTTACTTCGCCACCCGTCCCAAGCAGGCGCAGATCGGCGCCTGGGCGAGCAAGCAGTCCGAGGCGCTGGAAAGCCGCTTCGCCTTCGAACAAGCCATCGCCAAAGTCGCGGCCAAGCACATCATCGGCGAGGTGCCGCGGCCGCCGGGCTGGAGCGGCTGGCGCATCACGCCCTCGCGTATCGAGTTCTGGCACGACCGCCCGTTCCGCCTGCACGACCGTATCGAATTTCGCCGTGACGCGGCCGGCCAGCCATGGTCCAAGACGCGGATGTATCCCTGAGCTTAGGCCGACCTGAAAGATGTCCATGCCGCATTCGTCCAATGCGCCGCGCCGCACGCTGCTCCTGACCGGAGCGAGCCGCGGCATCGGCCACGCCACAGTGATCCGCTTCTCGTCGGCGGGCTGGCGCGTCATCACCTGCTCGCGGCATCCCTTCCCCGAGGACTGTCCGTGGGACGCCGGCCCCGAGGATCACATCCAGGTCGACCTCGGCAACCCCCTGGACACCGCGCGCGCGATCACCGACATCCGCAACCGGCTCGAAGGCGGCATGCTGCATGCGCTCGTCAACAACGCCGCGATCTCGCCGAAGGGGCCGGGTGGCTCGCGGCTTGGCTCGGTCGACACCGACCTCGACACCTGGACGCACGTCTTCCACGTCAATTTCTTTGCGCCGATCATGATCGCGCGGGGATTGATCGAGGAGTTGAAGGCGGCCAGGGGCTCGGTCGTGAACGTCACCTCGATCGCGGGCTCGCGCGTGCATCCCTTTGCGGGCGCCGCCTATGCCACATCGAAAGCTGCGCTTGCATCCCTGACGCGCGAAATGGCCTCCGATTTCGGCCGCGTCGGCGTCCGCGTCAACGCGATCGCGCCGGGCGAGATCGACACCTCGATCCTGTCGCCGGGCACCGAGAAGATCGTCGACCAGCAGATCCCGATGCACCGGCTCGGCACGCCCGACGAGGTCGCCAAGATCATCTACGTGCTGTGCACGGACACCAGCTCTTACGTCAACGGCGCCGAGATCCACATCAACGGCGGCCAGCACGTGTAAAGGCCAGGCAGGCGAAGCATGGGCCGGTTCGCGAGCACTGCGTCACTCTACGAGCATTTGCGGCCGCCCTACCCGAGCGAATTCTTTCGCAGCGTCGCGCACAAGCTTGGTCTCACCAAACAGAGCAGCCTGATAGACCTCGGCACCGGACCCGGACTCTTGGCGCTCGGCTTCGGCCCCTATGTCGGCCGCGTTGTCGGCGTCGATCCCGAGCCCGAGATGATCGAGGCGGCGCGACGCGCCGCAGCGGGCGCAGGGCGGAATATCACGCTGATCGAAGGCAAGGCCGAAACGCTGGCTCCCGACATCGGCAGCTTCGATGTCGTGACGATCGGGCGCGCCCTGCATTGGATGGATCGCGACCTGACGCTTGCACTGCTCGACCGGCTCGTCGCGCACGACGGCGCAATTGCCATCTGCGCCTCATTCTCGGCCACCGACGGCCGCAACCCGTGGCTTGACGGCTACAATGAAGCGCGCCGCCGATGGTCACCGGCCAAGCTGTGGGAGGAGGCCGGTCGGGGCACGCGGACTCACCGCGACCTCCCAGCATTCTTTCGCGGCAGTTCGTTTCAGCCCGCTGAACTCGTCTCAATCGAGACCAGCCATCTGGTCGGCCTGCACGACCTGGCGAAACGCACCCTCACCTACTCGTCGTCATCGCCGGAAGCGCTTGGCGAAAATGCCGACGCGATGCTGCGCGATGTCGGGCAGCATCTCGCTCCCTTCAGTCGCGACGGTGCTATCGCCGAGACCGTCGTCTCGACGGCCCAGATCGTGAAGCGCTAGATGATTTTCCCGCTCGAAGCGCGGGAAGCAAGGCGATCCAGACAACGCCGCCGCAGGACCTGGATCGCCTTTACCCTTCCGTTCCTCAATCGACTCGAATCCGACGCGACCGATCGCGCAGCCGCGGAGCGGCCGTGCTGAACGCAGTCGAGCAGTCGTCGTCGTTCTCACCGTCGAGCAGCGGAGCACCACAGTGCCGGCACATGCGCGCCGACATCGACGACGCCTTGCCGCTCGCCAGGACCTGACGGTAATTCGCCAGATCGATGACGTTGCGGGGCGACGTTATGTGTTTTTCAACCATGGCTGTTCCTCGCGGCTAACATGCTGCTTATCGCAGACAAGTTTCGCGCAAACGTTCAGCCCACTGCTCAAATTTTACCGGAGGAATTGGGGCGGCGGGCACACATCACGGCGCGGCCTCAATCCCGCTCTATTCTGCGACACCAACCATCGTGTCTCGTTGAACAGCGTAAGGTCTCGGTAGGTATCAAAGCCACTTCTTCCACTTGAAGAGCCAGTACGGGACGATCGCGGCGGCGAGCATCATCACCAGCGCCATCGGATAGCCGTGGACCCATTCGAGTTCCGGCATCGCCTTGAAATTCATGCCGTAGATCGAGGCGATCAGCGTCGGCGGCATCAGGACAACGGCCATGACCGAAAACAGCTTGATGATGTTGTTCTGCTCGAGATTGACGACGCCGAGCATGGCGTCGAGCACGAAGGTGATCTTGCTGGAGAGATAAGAGGCGTGGTCGGTCAGCGAGGCGACGTCGCGCTGCATGGTCTTGAGCTGCTCGCGCATGTCCTTCGACCATTTCACGCCCTCCACCACCGCGGAGAGGAAGGTGACGACGCGGCCGATCGACACCAGGCTTTCGCGAACCTTCGAGGTCAGGTCGCCCTTGCGGCCGATCGAGATCAGGATCTGGGAATATTGCTTGGCGTGGCCGTGGCGCTCGCTCTCGGGCTCGAAGATGTCGTGCGAGACCTGGTCGATCTCCGCGCCGCAGCGCTCCAGGATGTCGGCGCAGCGGTCGATCACGGCGTCCAGCAGTTCCATCAGCACCATCTCGCCGGTGATCGCGGGCGTGCAGGAACGGGCCAGCTTGGCCTCGACCAGCGCAAACGGCTTGGGCTGGTCGTAGCGCACCGTCACCAGGCGATGGTCGCCGAGAATGAAGGTCACAGCCGTGGTCCGGGGCATGTCGGTGTCGGACTGGCACATCAGCGTTGCCGTCATGTAGCGGGCGCTGTTCTCGATATAGAGGCGGCTGGAGATCTCGATCTCCTGCATGTCCTCCCGGGTCGGGATCGCAATACCGGAGAGCCGCTCCACCGCCTTGTCCTCAGCCGCGGTCGGGTTGACCAGGTCGATCCACACCGCATGCTCTGGAACCGCCGCGAGGTCTTCGACAACCGCTTTCTTGAGGGAGGAGTCGGTGGGAACGAACACAGAAAACATGCACAACTCCAGCAGGGGCCTGCGACAGAGTGACAGCCCTTAGCGCGATTCTGACAAGTTCATGATGACAAGCACATTAACGGAGCGTTTGCATTTGTGGCGGCGCCGTGGCCCAACCGTGGCACGGAATCGACAGTCGGGCGTGCTTTGCCTAAAAACCAGCACAGGAGCGCAAAACTTGCGGCAAAAAAGCCACAGCTCGGCTCTTGCAGCGCGGGAAAAGGTCCGAAACGCTGGAATTGTGGCAGATTTCAACGATAATAGGGCCCAACGGAGTCGTGGTTTGGGCGCGTCTCAAGCCCCGCGAAAGCTAGTTGTTGTCGATTGGAACCAAATCATGTCGTCGCTGAAAGTTATGCTGGGTATTTTGGCCGCTGGCCTGATGCTGTCGGGCTGCATGCAGGCCACACATTTTGAAGCGACCGACACCAAGGCCTTCAAGCCGAAGGACAAGGAACTCCTCGCCAAGGTCCGGTACGAGAACACCCCGGTCGCCGAGCCGTTCCGCCGCGCCATCGTCGATTACCACCGCAAGGAATCGCCGGGCTCGATCGTGGTCGATTCCGACAACCATTACCTCTACTGGGTGATGGATGGCGGCAAGGCGATCCGCTACGGCATTACCGTCGGCGAAGAAGCCATGGCATGGTCGGGCATTGCCAAGGTTGGCAGCATGACCGAGTGGCCGGCCTGGCATCCGACCCCGGGCGAGATTTCGCGACTGGGCGTGCCGACCTACGTTGCACCGGGTCCGGACAATCCGATGGGCTCCCGCGCGATGTATCTCTACTCCGGCGGCAAGGACACGCTGTTCCGCATTCACGGCACCAACCAGCCGGAATATATCGGCGCCTCGATCTCGTCGGGCTGCATCCGCCTGACCAACGAGGATGCCATCGACCTCTATGGCCGCGTCAAGGTCGGCACCATCGTCGTGGTGCTCGAGCCGAAGCATGGCGACTCGCCCTACAATTCGCGCCTCGCGCTCGGCGGCAGCCAGACGGGCCAGGCGGGCAGCTACTGATCGCTTCCTGCTCTCGGACATTCAAAAGCGCCGGTTTTACCGGCGCTTTTTTGTTGCCGGCTTGTGCGGCTCGGCTTTGGTGCCATCGGCGGCCGACTTGTCCGCCGGCGCAGGGGATTTCTGCGCCGGCTCGTCATCAGCTCCGTCCTTGGCTCCATCCTTGGCCTCAGGCCTGGCCGCGACCTCGCGCGGCGGCGCCTCCTCGGGCCGTCCCGCCGGCAGCAACGGGGCGACCTGCGGCAGGGGATCCCAGACGTTCCACTGACAAATCCGGTAGTCGTTGCGCCGTTGCGCCAGGTCGAGATGGATGTGGTCCTCGTGATACCAGTCCGAGCCCGGACCGAGCACGGTGGAAAAGCGCGCGCAGACTGAATGCAGCACGCGCTCGCGCACATCGCGCGGCATGCCGCGGTCGGTCAGGCCGATCGACCGCCCGTTGGCGAGCTTGATGGCGCGGACGTCGAGCGCGTTGGCCTTGCCGTGTTCGGACAGCATCGCGCCGGCGACGCGGTTACGGCCTCGGCATTCGAAGCTGTCGAAATTGTCGAGATCGCTGATGGTCGAGCCGAGGCTCGCCGCCAGCGGCACCATGTCCTTGCGCACCCAATCGGCGATCGCGGACGCCATGGTGCAGCGGAGGATCGCCGCCGGCTTGACCGCCACCTTGCGCTTGTCCGGCAGCACGATCGCCTCCAGGCGCACCAGATCCTCGCCGCCGCAGGCGCCGGGGCCGCGAATATCGGGAATGGACGGCGCGACTGCGATCTCCTCGGTCAAGGCGAGCCGGCAGGCCGAGAGTTGCTTCTCGGGCGGCGGCGCGGCCTCGGCGGGCTTGGTCGCGCTCGGCTTGTCTGCGGAAGGCTTCCCCTCTGCCTCCGGCGCGGCCTCGTCCGTTGCTTGGGGGGCCTCCTCCGGACGGGGCTTTGGTAGCGGTATCCTGGCGGAGTGCACCTTCGTACGTGGCCGTGGTGTCCCGAGGCCAAAGATATCCAGCGGCGCAGCATATTTTCGTGCTTCTGCCCGCTCCGCCAGCACAAGCGACAGCCCGAGCGCAGCGGTAACCATTGCCGCGCCTGCGGACATATAGCCGCGACAAGACCATTTGCGGCGAAAGTCCGGCAGGCTAAAACTCATGACAATTCTTTGGCCCAGCGCTGAGAGCTATAAAAAGTCCAGCCCACCTCGGAGGAATGTCTGAATGCTTGGTTTGATGCAAGATTGGCCCCTGCTCTGCCACCGGATCATCGAACACGCCGCCAAGATTCATGGCAAGCAGGAGGTCGTTACGCGATCGGTCGAGGGACCGATCCATCGCACCACCTACGGCGAAATCCACAAGCGGGCGCTCAAGGTCTCGCAGGTGCTGGAGCGAGACGGCATCAAGCTCGGTGACCGGGTCGCAACGATCGCCTGGAACACCTGGCGCCATCTCGAGGTCTGGTACGGCATCATGGGGATCGGCGCCATCTGCCATACCGTCAATCCCCGCCTTTTCCCCGAGCAGATCGCCTGGATCATCAACCATGCGCAGGACCGCATCGTGATGACCGACCTCACCTTCGTTCCGGTCCTGGAGAAGATCGCCGACAAGCTGCCAAGCGTCGAACGCTACGTCGTGCTCACCGACAAGGCGCATTTGCCTGAGACCACGCTGAAGAATGTGGTCGCCTACGAGGACTGGATCGCGGAGGCCGACGGCAAATTCGAATGGAAGGACTTTGACGAGAACACGGCCGCCGCGATGTGCTACACATCCGGCACCACGGGCGATCCGAAGGGTGTTCTGTATTCGCATCGCTCCAACGTGCTGCACGCGCTGATGGCAAACAATGTCGATGCGCTCGGCACCAGCGCGTCCGAGACAATGCTGCCGGTGGTGCCGCTGTTCCATGCCAATAGCTGGGGCATCGCCTTCTCGGCCCCCTCGCAAGGCACCAAGCTGGTCATGCCCGGCGCCAAGCTCGACGGCGCCTCCGTCTACGAGCTGCTCTCGACCGAGAAGGTGACGCACACGGCGGGCGTGCCCACGGTGTGGCTGATGCTGCTGCAGCACATGGCCGCCAACAATCTGAAGCTGCCGGCTCTGAAGATGGTGATCTGCGGCGGCTCGGCGATGCCGCGCTCGATGATCAAGGCCTTCCTCGACATGGGCTCGAACGTGCGCCACGCCTGGGGCATGACCGAGATGAGCCCGATCGGCAGCGTCGCGGCGCTGAAGCCGCCGTTCCAGAATGCGACCGGTGAGGCGCGGCTCGACGTGCTGCAGATGCAGGGCTATGCGCCCTTTGCGGTGGAGATGAAGATCACCGACGATGCCGGCAAGGAGCTGCCCTGGGACGGCAAGACCTTCGGCCGTCTCAAGGTCTCCGGCCCCGCCGTCGCCAAGGCCTATTACCGCGTCGACAGCAACATCCTCGACGAGGAGGGCTTCTTCGACACCGGTGACGTCGCGACCATCGACGAGGCCGGCTACATGCGGATCACCGACCGCTCCAAGGACGTGATCAAGTCCGGCGGCGAGTGGATCTCCTCGATCGACCTCGAAAACCTCGCGGTCGGCCATCCCGCCGTGGCGGAGGCCGCCGTGATCGGCATCTATCATCCCAAATGGGACGAGCGGCCGCTGCTGATCGTGCAGCTCAAGCAGGGCCAGCAGGCCAGCCGCGAGGACATCCTGAAGTTCATGGACGGCAAGATCGCCAAATGGTGGATGCCTGACGACGTCGCCTTCGTCGAAGGCATTCCGCACACCGCGACCGGCAAGATCCTGAAGACCGCACTACGCGACCAGTTCAAGGATTACCGTTTCCCGAACGCGGCGGCGTAACCCTCGGTACCACCCTCCCCTGGAGGGCGTGAGCGCTCGACGCATTGAAGCCCCACAACGTCATGGCCGGGCTTGTCCCGGCCATCCACGCCTTGCCCCGCGGCACGGAGAACGTGGATGCCCGGGCATAGGCGAGCGGAAGCGACGCCGTCCTTCGGACGGCTATGCCCGGGCATGACGGTCTGGGCGCATGCGGAACCCTTGAATTTGCCTCCGGGCCGTGGTCTCAACGGCCCATCGTCGCGCCAAATCGGCCGACATCGCCCAAACCCCCGGCAGAGCTTCACCCTATGGCCCGCAGGTTTTCCGCTCCCTATCAGTCGGAGCCCGTGTCCAGCCTCGCGAGTTGGGCGCGCAATCTGGCCGTGTTCGCGGTGGTGGCGGTGGTGGTCTCGATCATCATCGTCCGCTTCGACTTCCTGGAGATGAGGCCGGCGCTGATGACGTTCTTCGGCGGGCTCGCGATCGCCGGCCTCTCGATCCTGTTTGGGCTCGCGGGCTTTGCCGCGATCTGGCAGAACGGCTCGCGCGGCATGGGGCGCATCCTGCTCGCCTTCCTCATCAACGGCGCGATCCTCGCTTATCCCGCTTATCTCGCCCTGCAATACCGCAAGCTGCCCCCGATCTACGACATCACGACCAACCCGATCGACCCGCCGCGCTTCGACGCGCTCGCGCATCTGCGCACCGGCGATGGCACCAACACCGCGGTCTATGCCGGCCTCTATTCGGCCGAGCAGCAGCGCCAGTTCTACCCGGACATCGAGCCGATCGAGCTGGAGATCCCCGTCGATCGGGCCTATGCGATCGCGCGCCAGCTCGTCATCAAGCGCAAATGGCTCGTCATCGACGAGCGCGAGCCGCAGCCGCCGCGCCGTATCGGTCGCATCGAGGCGGTGGCACGGACGCCGATCATGGGGTTCCGCGAGGACATCTCGATCCGGGTCGTGCCCGACGGTGACGATTCCCGCGTCGATATCCGCTCGGCGTCGCGCTATTTCGACAGTGATCTCGGCAGCAACGCCGCGCGCGTCAAAAAATTCATCGACGATCTCAACACCGCCGCCGACGCCGACGCGCTGAAACCGGTGAAGAAGACGCCGGTCGCGCCGCCGAAGGCACCGGCGAAGACGGTGAAGAAATGAGATCGGCGAATGGGGAGTAGCAAATAGCGAGTGGAAAGCACCTATTCGCTGCTCCCTATTCGCCATTCGCCCCTAAGCCATTCGATACGTTCCACCGATCACGGGATCGCCGTCCGTCGTCACCACGCCGCGCGCGACCAGATCTTCCAGATGCGCCAGGACCGAATAGCCGGCGGCCGTCGTCAGCCTGGGATCGATACCGATATAGATCGCGCGCACCATGGTCGGGATATCGGCCTCGCCCTTGGCTAGGCGATGCAGGATCGAGGCCTCGCGCGCCTTGCGGTGGCGGATCAGGAAGCGCACGAAGCGCTGGCCGTCCGGGATCTCCGGGCCGTGGCCTGAGAAATACAGATCCTCCTCGCGCCCGGCGAGGCGGTCGAGCGACTCCATGTAGTCGATCATCGAGCCGTCGGGCGGCGCCACGATCGAGGTCGACCAGCCCATCACGTGATCGCCGACGAAGTTGAATTTCCGTTCGGGCCAGGCGAAGGCGAGATGATTGGCGGTGTGGCCGGGCGTCGCCACGGCCTCCAGACGCCAGCCGTCGCCTTCGACGACGTCGCCATGGGCGATCCTGATATCGGGCGCGAAATCGCGGTCGGCGCCGGACTCCGGATTGTGCTTCTCGCTCTCGAAGCGCGGTCGCGAGGCACGGTGCGGGCCCTCGGCATAGACAGGCGCGCCGGTCGCCTGCTTGATCCGTGCCGTGTTCGGCGAATGGTCGCGATGGGTGTGGGTGACGAAGATATGGCTCACCGTCTCGCCGCGCACGGCATCGAGCAGCGCCGCCGCATGCGCCTCATCGTCCGGGCCGGGATCGATGATCGCGACGTTGCCTTGGCCTACGATGTAGCTGACCGTGCCGGTGAAGGTGAACGGGCTCGGATTGTTACAGAGCACGCGCCGCACGCCGGGACGGACTTCCTCGACGACACCGGCTTTGAGCGGAAAGTTGCGGTTGAACGGGATGTCGTCGTTGTCGGACATGGGACTTCCTGTGCACTGCAGCCCCAACCCTCACCGTCATACCCCGCGAAAGCGGGTATCCAGTACGCCGCGGCGCCTGAGGCGAAGGCGAGGTCTCTGGGATACTGGATCGCCCGCTCTAGTGCGCAATTGCGCACAGGGCGGGCGATGACAGCGGAGCAAACTAGCCGCGGCCGAAGAACGCTGCGACTAGAAAAACGCCTGGATGCCCGTGATCGCACGTCCCAGGATCAGGGCGTGGACGTCGTGAGTCCCCTCGTACGTGTTGACGGTCTCGAGGTTATGGACGTGGCGCATCACGTGGTACTCGGCCGAGATGCCGTTGCCACCGTGCATGTCTCGCGCGACGCGGGCGATATCGAGGGCCTTGCCGCAATTGTTGCGCTTCATGATCGAGATCATCTCGGGGGCAAACTTGCCCTCGTCCATCAGACGGCCGACGCGAAGCGAACCCTGGAGGCCCAGCGCGATCTCGGTTTCCATGTCCGCCAGCTTCTTCTGCACGAGCTGGGTCGCGGCGAGCGGCTTGCCGAACTGCTTGCGATCGAGCGTGTACTGGCGGGCGCGGTGCATACAGTCCTCGGCGGCGCCGAGCGCACCCCAGGAGATACCGTAGCGGGCGCGGTTGAGGCAGCCGAACGGGCCCTTGAGGCCGGACACGTTGGGCAGCAGCGCGTCCTCGGGAACCACGACGCCATCCATCACGACCTCACCGGTGATCGAGGCGCGCAGGGACAGCTTGCCGCCGATCTTCGGCGCGGAGAGGCCCTTCATGCCCTTTTCCAGCACGAAGCCGCGGATCTGGTTGTCGTGCTCGGCCGACTTGGCCCAGACCACGAACACGTCGGCGATCGGCGCGTTCGAGATCCACATCTTGCTGCCGGTCAGGCGATAGCCATCCGAGACCTTCTCGGCGCGGGTCTTCATGCCGGCCGGATCGGAGCCGGCGTCGGGCTCGGTGAGACCGAAGCAGCCGACCCATTCGCCGCTGGCGAGCTTCGGCAGGTACTTCTTGCGCTGGTTCTCGTCGCCATAGGCGTAGATCGGGTACATCACCAGCGAGGACTGCACCGAGTTCATCGAGCGATAGCCGGAATCGACCCGCTCGATCTCGCGCGCGACGAGGCCGTAGGCGACGTAGCTCGCATTGGCACAGCCATATTCCTCAGGCAGCGTAATGCCGATCAGGCCGAGCTCGCCCATCTCGTTGAAGATCTCGCGGTCGGTCTTCTCCTCGAGATACGCCTTGGTGACGCGCGGCAGCAGCTTGTCCTGGGCATAGGCGCGCGCGGTGTCGCGCACCATGCGCTCGTCTTCGGTAAGCTGCTCGTCGAGCAGGAACGGATCGTCCCATTGGAAAGAAGCCGCAGCCGGCTTGTCCTTGGTCTGAGGGCGCACGCTCATGAAACGTCCTTTCGTCTGGTTCCGTCAAAATTTGCCCGACAAAGTAAAGCGCCGCGGCAACAAGTGCAATTGCGTTGCAGATGGATGGCTCTGCGTGAACCCCGGGGATGCGCAACGCGCGCCCCCGGAATGACAGCGCTAGCTTTCAAGCTGCTCGTTGGCGACGATCTCGATGCCGAAGCCTGACAGGCCCTTGTAGTCGTGCACCGAAGAGGTGAGGTGGCGGATCGAGGTGACGCCGAGGTCGCGCAGGATCTGCGCGCCGACACCGACCTCGCGCCACTGGCGGTTGCGGTCCGCCTCGCTCGCGCTCTCATCGGGCAGCGGAGCAACGGGGACACCGGCGGCGCCGTCACGCAGGTAAACCAAGACGCCACGGCCGGACTTCTTGAAGTGCTCGAGCACCGCCGCCATGCGCTTGTGGCCGGTGAAGATGTCCTTGACAATGTTGGGCTTGTGGAAGCGCGTCAGCACGTTCTTGCCGTCACCGACGCCGTTATAGACGAACGCGACGTGGGCGATGGAATCGAACGGCGAGCGGTAGGCATAGCCCTGAAGCGGCCCGATCGGGCTGTCGGTGACGAAGGTCGAGACCCGCTCGATCAGCTTCTCGCGCACCTGGCGGTAGGCGATCATGTCGGCGATGGTGACATGCTTGAGCTTGTGCCTGGCGGCGAACTGCGCAACCTGCTCGCCCTTCATCACGCTGCCGTCGTCGTTCATCAGCTCGCTGATGACACCGACCGGCGGCAGGCCGGAGAGCTTGCACAGATCGACCGCGGCCTCGGTATGGCCGGAGCGCAAGAGCACGCCGCCGTCCTTGGCAATCAGCGGGAAGATGTGGCCCGGGCGGGCAAAATCGTTGGCGCCGACATTGGGATTGGACAGCGCGCGGCAGCACGAGGCGCGCTCTTCGGCCGAGATGCCGGTGCCGCCGTCGGGCTTGTAGTCGATCGAGACCGTGAATGCGGTGGTGTGCGCGGAATCGTTGTGGGCCACCATCGGATCGAGCCGGAGGCGGCGCGCGTCCTCGGTGGTCACCGGCGCGCAGACGATGCCGGAGGTATGGCGGATGATGAACGCCATCTTCTCGGCGGTGCAGAGCGAGGCGGCGACGATCAGATCGCCCTCGCCCTCGCGGTCCTCGTCGTCGGTGACGACCACGAGCTCACCCCGGGCAAAGGCCTGCAAGACTTCCTGAACGTTATCGGGCATTTCCCAATCTCTATCGGTTATGGCCGGGAGGCTTAGCCGGACGCCTTAGCCGGACTTGGCCCCAAGCGCTAGTGTCCTGGACGCAACCGCATATGCCTGATGGCGGGCCGGCCCGCGGGTCTAAGGCTTGCACCGAAGATACCAGGGATATAGGCGCACACGGCCCGGACGGAAAGCGGCCGCGCCGCCTTCAGGGCAGCACTTCGCGCCGCTCGCCGAGCCGGACATCGAGCTCGGCCCGCTTGTCGGCCAGCAGGCCAGCCTGGGCCGCTTCGATCACGGTAAACAGCTCATGAGCGTCGCTGAGCCGGGTCACCGTGACGTAGCTGGCGCCGGCCGCGTAGAGCTCGCTCACATCCGACAAAAGATCGGCCGTGGCCACGATCATGGCGGTCGGGTTGAGGGTACGGACGTGGCGGACCAGCTTCTCGTTGCTGGCGCCCTTGAGAAGGGCGTCCGGCACGCTGAGGATGATCATCTCGGACTTGCCGACGCCGGCATGGAGCAGCGTGTCGGCGCTGCTGATGTCACCATAGATCACGTGCAGGCCGCGCGATAGCAGCGTCTTGTACACATTGGGATTGAAGTCGATCACGGTGATCTGCTCGAGCAGCACCGGCGCCTGCCGTTCGATCTCGGCCAGCAGCGCGCTCGCCGCACGGAAAAAGCCGAGGATGACGATGCGGCGGGCCTCGCCGTGGCCGCCCTCGTGCCCCTCCTCGGCGTGGCCGTTGCCATGGTCGAGGTCGCGCAGGCCGATCCGCTTCAGGGGGCCGATCGCCCAGCGGGTGATCTCGTCGCTGCGGGTCATCACGAAGGTCGAGAGCACCGCCAGCACCACGAAGGCAAAGGAGGCCGCATTCGCCGTTTCGGCCGCGATATGATGGTCGGCGACGCCGGTCTGGATCACCACCAGCGAGAACTCGGAGATCTGCGCGAGGTTAAGGGCCGGCAACAGGCTGGCGCGCAGGCCCTGCTTCATCAGGTAGAGCGGGGCGAAGGTGGTGACGAGGCGGCTGACCACCGTGAACGCCGCGATCATCAAGGCAAGCCCGATCACGGAGAGGCCCGGCACGGGAATGGTCATGCCGAGCGCGACAAAGAACAGCGTGATGAAGAAGTCGCGGAGCGTGGTGACCTTGGCGGTGACGTCGAGGGCGTAAGGGAAGGTCGACAGCGAAACGCCGGCGATCAGCGCACCCATCTCGCGCGAGAGTGAGAGCCGCTCCGCGGTCTCGGCGACGAGGAAGCACCAGGCGAGCGCGCCAAGCAGGATCAGCTCGGGGCGGCGGGCAATCTGATGGAATAGGCGCGGCAGCACGTAGCGGCTGACCAGCAGCGCGGCGGCGACCAGCACCGCGACACGGCCGATCGACAGCAGGATGACGCTGACCTCGAGATTGGCGAGGCTCGGCTGCACCGCCAGGAACAGGATGGCGAAGATATCCTGGAGCACCAGCACACCGAGCGTGATGCGGCCGGGCAGCGTGTCGAGCTCGCGCTTCTCGTAGAGCACCTTGACGATGATCACGGTGCTCGACAGCGCGCAGGCGACGCAGAGATAGACCGCATCGAAATGCCCACCGCCGAGCGACAGGCCGATGCCAACGAAGAACAGCACCCCGAGCACGCAGCCGCCGATGAGCTGGCCGCCCGCCGCGAACAGGATCACCTTTCCCGCCCGCACGATCTTCTTCAGGTCGATCTCGAGCCCGATCATGAACAGCATGAAGATCAGGCCGAGCTCGGAGATGACGCTGATCGATTCCTGCGATTTGACCCAGCCGGCACCGAATGGACCTATGCAGAAGCCGGCGATAAGGTAGGCCAGGATCAGCGGCTGCCGGGAGAAATGGGCGAGCAGGCCCAGCATCCAGGCAAACAGAATACAGAGAGTGATGTCGCGAATGAGTTCGTGCATACCAAATTGGTCCGTTTTGCCGCACCCTAGGGCCAGGTTGCGGCGCGGCAAGCGAGCAATTCGTCACATGCGAGCAGGGCTTTTCGCAGCAATGCTGCTATGTCCCCTCGCCTCTGCCGCGCCCGCAGCCGCGCAATCCAAAGTCAATATCGAACAAAACTTTGCCGATTCGCTCACCACACTGCCGAAGGAGGAACTCGCCGTCTCCGGCGGGTTCTATGTGCCCGCCTATTCCAGCGTCGCGATGAGCCAGGGCAAACTACGTGTCGACTTCTCGGTGACGCTGAGCGTTCACAACGCCTCCGAGACCCAGCCGCTGGTGGTCAAACGCATCGCCTATTTCGACACCGCAGGCAAGCAGGTCGAGACCTACCTGAAGGGCCAGGTGGCGCTGAAGCCTCTGGCCACCGTCTCGATCTTCATTCCGACCGACGATGTGCGCGGGGGGACCGGGGCCAATTTCCTTGTCGACTGGGCCGCAACAGGCGAGATCGCCGAGCCAGTGGTCGAGGCCTTGATGGTTGGCGGCGTCGCCAATGCGCATTACGCTTTCATCAGCCTGGGCCGTCCGACGAGGACGGCCGGCAAGAAGTAAGGCACGCCGGCGCAAGGCCGGCCGCTCAACAAGAACAAAACGAGGAACGCCCCCATGACGTCCAGCTTCGATTTCGCGCCCCTGTTTCCCGCAGGGCTGCCGGCCCCTTCCGCGCGCTGGACGGGCCTCGCCAAGTACAGTTTCGTCGGCGGCAACAACGATTCCGAGCAGTTGCCGCTCGACGGCCTGATCGAGGCGACCAATTCCGCCCTGCAAAAGGAAGGCCGCTCGCTCGCGACCTACGGCCTGGCGCACGGGCCGCAGGGCTACCTGCCCTTGCGCGAATTCCTGGTGACAAAACTGAAGCGCGACGCCGGCATCAACTGCACCGTCGACGATCTCCTGATCGTCTCCGGCTCGCTCCAGGCGCTCGACCTCGTCAACGCGACGCTGCTGACACGCGGCGATACCGTGATCTTCGAGCAGGACAGCTATCAGGGCTCGTTGACCCGACTGGCGCGGCTCGGGGTCAACGTCGTCGGTATCCCCCTCGACAAGGACGGCATGCGCATGGATGTGCTGGCCTCGACGCTGGCCGATTTGAAGAGCCGCGGCATCCGGCCGAAATACATCTACACCATCCCGACCGTGCAGAACCCGACCGGCAGCATCATGCCGGAGAGCCGCCGCACCGAACTGGTGCGGCTCGCGGCCGAATATGGCGTGCCCATCTTCGAGGACGATTGCTACGCCGATCTCGTCTGGTCGGGGCAGCGACCGCCGGCGATCCACGCGATGAGCCCGAACGGCGGCGTGATCCATATCGGCTCGTTCTCGAAATCGATCGCACCGGCGCTGCGCGTCGGCTTCATCGTCGCGCCCTGGGATGTGATGTCGCGGATGCTGGCGCTGAAGACGGATGCAGGCTCCGGCGCACTGGAGCAGATGGTGCTGGCCGCCTATTGCAAGCCGCATTTCTCGACCCACGTGCCCGCGTTGACGAAGGCGCTGCGCACCAAGCTCGATACGCTGATGGAGGCGCTGAACGAGCAGTTCGGGACGGCGGCCGAGTTCGAGGAGCCCAAGGGCGGCATCTTCCTGTGGGTGAAGCTGCCCGACCAGGTCGATACGCTAAAACTCTATCAAGCCGCGCTCGCCGCCGGCGTGTCGATCAATCCGGGCCCGGAATGGTCGACCAACAAGCCCCATTCCAGCTCGCGGCTCAGGCTGTGCTTTGCGAGCCCCTCGCATCAGCAGATCCGTGAGGGCGTCGCCGTGCTGGCCGAGGTCTGCCGCAAGGAGTTCGGCGTGCCGGCCCGCAGCGCCAACGTGGAGAAGCGGGCCTAAGGCTCGCTCTAGGCCACCTGAGGCTGGCTGCCGTGGATCGCGGAGGCCAGCCGCAGCAGCAGCACGATCGAGACGTTGCCCTTGCCGGCCTCGATCTGGGCGATGTAGCGCTCGGAAATCCCGGAGCGGCGTGCCAGCTCCCGGCGCGACAGCTCGCACCGCGCACGCGAGGACCTCAAGCGCTCGCCCAGCTCGGCCAGGAACGCGGTCTCGGAATAAGGCGGCACGGCACAGCTCCCCGGCAGTACCTCGCCCGCGAAATCCACGACTTGATTCAGCATCGCTCTCACCAACTTCGCCTTCGGGAGCGCCATCCTACCCTTGATACGACCGGCCTCATTGACGCGGATCAAATTCGCGCGCGATTGCCAGCTCGCATGGACGATCGCGCGCGGGATGCTACACTTGGACTTGTTCGAGGCGGGGTTTTTCAGGACATGAAGCGTTGTCTAGGCTGCTGGATCGCGGCGGCGATGCTGTGGATTGCGTTCACGCCAGCGGCGGGCGCCGAGACGCTTGCGGCGACGGTCGAGCAATGGGGCCTGCTCGGTTCATGGGCGGTCGATTGCGCGGCGCGGCCGGACCGCGACAAGGGCTCGCTGTTGACTTACGAGATCAGGAAGGACGGCCGGGTGATGTACCGGCGCGATTTCGGCGAGGCCAGGGACGAGAACGAAGTTGTGTCCGCCACGGTCGAAGCCGAGGGCCTGCTCAATGTGATGGTGTACTTCCCCTCGCTGCACCAGACGCGTGAGTTCGGGCTGCTGCTGGCGAAGGATGGCAGCTTGCGCGCGATCTACAATCGCAGCGAGCGCGGTGTGTACACGATCAGGGACGGCAAATACGTCGCGACAGGCGCGCCGACACCAGCGCAGCAACGCTGCGATTGAGCATCACGTTTGAGCATGATCGTTTGGAAAACCGCTTCACACTTTTCCGGATCATGGTCTGTCTGAACATCCATTCAGAATTCTCTTCCAGTTCCTCCGGAACGTTCGCACACATGCGCCGTTCTCATGTGCATTGCATTGGAGGAGGACATCATGAAGAAGCTTGGTTATGTGGTTGCGGCTCTCGGCGCGCTCGCGATCGTTGCACCGACGATGGCGAATGCCGAAACGGTGGTGATCAAGAACGGCTACCATCATGGCTACGGCGCCCGCGCCGAAATGCGCGAGCATCGCGACCACGGCTGGCATCGCGGCTGGCACCATCACGACCGGGTCGTCGTGGTCAAGCGCGGTCACCATCACCACTGGGATTAATGCGTAACGCATGATGGAAATGGCCCCTCGCGGGGCCATTTCTTTGCGCTCTTTCTTCCTTCTCCCCTTGTGGGAGAAGGTGGCGCGAAGCGCCGGACGAGGGGTTGCTTCAGCGCATTCAATGAGAATTGGACTCGCGGATGGAGACCCCTCACCCGTCTCGCCGCTACGCAGCGAGCCACCCTCTCCCGCAAGGGGAGAGGGTAAGGGCGGCGCGTTCAGCGTCGAGTTTTAATCCCACACCGGCGCAAAGCCTGGATTGACGCAACGCCTGTCCTTGGGCAACGCCGCGATCTTCTTGCGGTCGGCATCGTCGAGCGTGATCTTCAGCGCATCGAGGTTGGCTTGCTGGCTCTCCCGGCGCGAGGCCTTCGGGATCGCAGCGACACCGCCCTGGTCGAGCAGCCATTTCAGCGCGACCTGCGCGGCGGTCGCGTTGTGCCTGGCGCCGATCTCGGCCAACGCCGGATCTGACGCGATGCGTCCTTGCGCGAGCGGGCAATAGGCGACCAGCGGGATCGATTTGGCGTTGAGATAGGCCAGCACCCTCGATTGATCGAGCATGGCGTGATATTCGATCTGGTTGCAGGCGATCGGCGCCTTGATGTCCTCGACCGCGATCTTGAGCAGCGCCGTGGTGAAATTTGGCAACGCCGATCGCCCGCGTACGCCCCTCCTCCTTCAGCTTCATCAGGGTCTCGAACACCGCGCCCCAGTTCGCGGATTTCGACGGCCAGTGCACGAGGTAGAGATCAACATGGTCGAGCCGGAGCTTGGTCAGGCTGGCGTCGAAGGCGCGGCGGATCGCATCGGGGCTGAGATTCTCGTGCCAGACCTTGGTCGTGACATGCAGCTCGCCGCGCGGCAGCCGGGCCGCGGCGAGCGCGGCACCGATCGATTCTTCGTTGGCGTACATCTCGGCGGTGTCGATGTGGCGATAGCCGATCGACAGTGCGCTCTCGACCGCCGCGCGGCAGGCATCGCCCTGCATGCGGAAAGTGCCAAGGCCGAGCTTGGGCATGCTGATGCCCTGTGTCTTCAGATGATCCATGAGCTAACTCCTGACGTATTTCAGCCGCCGAACACGCGGTGGGGCCGCAAGGGCAGACTCTTCGGTGATTGAAAAGAGGTGGCGGGGATAGAGACTATAGCGCAGGAGACGCGAGGCGGCCAATCAAGATCGGGTTAGTGCTGGGATGCGCGATCCGTCCCCACCGTCATGCCCGGGCATAGCCGTCCGAAGGACGGCGTCGCTTCCGCTTGCCTATGCCCGGGCATCCACGTTCTCAGGGCCGAGCAGCAAGGCGTGGATGGCCGGGTCAAGCCCGGCCATGACGACGGAGAGAGTTGCCCACTCACGAGTCATCACGCCGCTCGCACCGTCGATATCGACCCTGCCGAAGAACTGCAGGCCGAAGCACGGCGCAAGGTTCTCCCCCTGCGCCTCGCTGCAGCCGTTCTGGTACATCGCGACCGGGCCAAACGTATTGTCGAGCTCGCCCGGACCCCAGGTGCCGGCATGCAGGGGTCCGGAGACGAACTCCCAGAACGGCTCAAAATCCTGGAATTGCGCCTTGTTCGGATCGTAGTAATGCGCGGCGGTGTAGTGCATGTCGGCGGTGAGCCAGACGATGTTGCGCACGCCCGCGTGCTTGATCGAGGCCAGCAGATCGGCGACCTCATGCTCACGCCGATCGGGCGCTCCGTTGCCGAGCGCGACGGCATCGAGACTGACGAGGCCAATCGGCAGGTCGGCCGCGATCACCTTCCAGGTCGCGCGCGAAGCGGCGAGCTCCCGCTTCAGCCATGCGAGCTGCTCGGCACCGAGAATCCAGCCGCGATGGTCCTCGCCCTTGTTCCAGCTGTCGTCACGATAGCTGCGCATGTCGATCATGAAGACGTCGAGCAGCGGACCATAAGCGATCTTGCGATAGACGCGCCCCTGTCGCGTGCCGATGTCGCGGATCGGCATGAAATCGAAGAAGGCACGGCGGGCACGCGCGACCAGGCGCGGCGTGCCGTCGTCCTCATAGCCGGCGTTGTCGTAGCTGCCGGTCGGCGACCAGTCGTTGGTGACCTCGTGATCGTCCCACTGTGCGAACATCGGCACCTGCGCGTGGAAGGCGCGAAAATGCTCGTCGAGATGGTTGTATTTGTAGTTGCCGCGGAATTGCGCCAGCGTGTGCGCGGCCTCGGCTTTCTCCTCGGTCACCAGATTGCGCCAGGTCTCGCCGTTCGGCAGCTTCTGCTCGGAGGGAATCGTGCAGTCGGCGTAGATATGATCGCCAGAGTGGATGAAGAAGTCCGGGCGATTCTCGAGCATGGTGCGATAGCTGCGATAGCCGCCGCGCGAGATGTCGATGCCCCAGCCCTGCCCCGCGACGTCGCCCGACCACACGAACGAGATAGATTGCCCTGCAGCCGGCGCGGTGCGGAAATGGCCGACGCGGCTTTCGCCGGCAATGCCGGTCGCGATGTCGTCGAAACGCACGCGATAGAAGATATCCTGCCCGGACGGCAGATCGTTCAGCAGCAGTTTTGCGGTGAAGTCGGCATCGGGCAGCGCGTCGCGCGAAGCTGACGCTATGATCGTCTTGAAACTCTCGACGGTCGCGCATTCCACCTGCATCCGCGCGGGCCGGTCGGCGCGCGCCCAGATCACGGCGGAGCCATCCGAGACGTCGCCGGACTGAATGCCGCCCGCGATCTGCGGGCGATCGGCGGCGCGGCTGATGGATGGCTTTGCGACTGTGCCGAGCGCGGCAACGGCGAGGCTTGAAGTCGAGCGGACCAGGAACTGCCGCCGGGTCCATGCGCGCGAGGCGCGGAGCGTTGCCATTCAGGAAACCTTCGTCGAATCGCGACGGAAGGTGCCTGCGCTCCTTGACTCCTATCCTGACGGTTTCTTGACTCCGCGCCTACGGTTTTGCGACGCCCGGATGACGCGAGAGATCCGGCTAGTGCTTCCAGTTGCAAATGCCGCCGGTGCGGCACGGCCAGGTCTGGATGCGGGTGTCCATCGCCTGCGCGTCCAGCGGATTGCCGCGACGATGTGCAAGCTTGGTGCGCGCTGCGCCGCGTGGCTGGGCGCCCCTGGCATGAACAACCTTCGGCTGGGCCACGTGCACGCGTTCGGCGGCAACTTTCTTCGGCACGTCGATGGGTTCGCCGCGCGCCTGCGCCTCGTTGCCTCCCTTCGCCTCCAACGCAACCGGGGCGAACTGCGTCTCGGGCCCGAGCCGCTTTGGCGACAGCACCGCCTTGGAGAGATCGAGACCGAGATATTCGTCGGGCTTGTAGTCGTCAGCGCGCGCAATGCCGCCCCATGCGAGCACGAGGGCAACGGCAACTGCAAATGGAACGCTCTTCAGGACCACGGACGCCTCCTGAAATTGCTTATTTCAAGGGGTAATTTACTCCTATTTAGGAGGCGTCACGCGCAATTCCAGCGGCCAAGTGCCGCCGTGGTTAAGAAGTTTGGCGGAGTCAGGCGACCTTTCGCGCCGCACCCGTCCCGTCCAGGAACCCCATCAGGCGGCTGCGGATGATCTCTTCCGCCTCATCCATGATGCGATCGACGAGCTCCTTGCAGGAGGGGATGTCGTGGATCAGCCCTGCGACCATGCCGCAGCTCCAGGCACCCGCGTCCATCTGGCCGTCCAGCATGATCTTCGGATAGACGCCCGCGACCTGGTCGTGGATGTCGTCGATGCTCAGCTTGGCGCCCTTCTCGCGCTCGATCTCGAGCAGACGATCGACGTTGGCGTTCTTCAGCACGCGCTCGGTGTTGCGCAGAGCGCGCATGATCAGCCGGGTGTCGAGCTCGGTTGCCGCAACAAGCGCGTTCTTCACGTTCTGATGCACCGGTGCTTCCTTGGTGGCGATGAAGCGCGTGCCCATGTTCATGCCGGCCGCGCCCAGCGACAGCGCCGCGACGAGGCTGCGCCCGTCAGCCATGCCGCCGGAGGCCACGAACGGAATCTTCAGTTCCTCCGCCGCGCGCGGCAGCAGGATCATGTTGGGAATGTCGTCCTCGCCGGGATGGCCGCCGCACTCAAAGCCGTCGACGCTGACGGCGTCGCAGCCGATGCGCTCGGCCTTCAGGGAGTGGCGCACGGACGTGCATTTGTGGATCACCTTGATGCCGGCGGCCTTCAGCGCAGGCATGTATTGCTCCGGGCTGCGCCCCGCCGTCTCCACCGCCTTGATGCCGCCTTCGACGATGGCCGCGATGTATTCCGGATAAGGCGGCGCCGAGAAGGTCGGCAGGAAGGTGAGGTTCACGCCGAACGGCTTGTCCGTCATGTCGCGACAGCGCGCGATTTCCTTCGCGAGCAATTCCGGCGTCTTCTGCGTGAGGCCCGTGATGATGCCGAGCCCGCCGGCATTGGAGACGGCAGCGGCGAGTTCGGCAAAGCCGACGAAATGCATGCCACCCTGGATGATCGGGTGCTCGATGCCGAACAGTTCGGTGATCGCGGTCTTCACGTAGGGGCCTCCCGGATTTCAGTTTGTATTGAGATCAGTCTAGCCGCAGTCTTGCTCCGCGGTCACCATTTCTCTCCGAAGGGACGGATCTCCATCTCGAAGGTCCAGGCGCTCTTCGGCTGCTGATAGAGCTGCCAATAGGCATCCGCGACAGATGACGGCGGCATCAGAAGATCGGGATTATCAAGCGCATTCGCCCCGAGCGCTTCGAGCCGGCGCTGCCGCACCCACTCGGTGTCGACGCCGGAATCGATGATGAGATGGGCGACGTGGATGTTGTTCGGCCCGAGCTCGCGCGCCATCGCCTGCGCCACCGCGCGCAGTCCGAATTTTGCGCTGGCAAAGGCAGCAAAGCCGCTGCCGCCGCGCAGGCTCGCCGTCGCGCCGGTGAAGAAGATGTTGCCGCCACCGCGCGGCAGCATCAGCCGCGCCGCTTCCCTGCCGGCCAGGAAGCCGGAATAGCAGGCCATCTCCCACACCTTCCGGAACACGCGCTCGGTGGTGTCGAGGATCGGGAAATTGACGTTGGCACCGACGTTGAAGATGCAGACTTCGAGCGGCGCATGCTGGTCGGCGTCATTGAGGAAGGAGATGACCTCCTCCTCTTTGCGTGCATCGAGCGAGCGCGCGTGAATCTCGCCGCCGGCGGCCTCGATGTCCTTCACCAGCGGCGCCAGCTTGTCGCCGTTGCGGCGCCCGGCAAAGACCGTGAAACCTTCCGCGGAAAATTTCTTGGCGATCTCGGAGCCGATGAAATCGCCGGCCCCGATCACGGCGGCTGTCGCGTTTCGCTTGGGCAAGGTCACCTCCTCCGGTGAGAACGGTATGTGATTGGGCCGGAGGCTATAGTTCTAAAATAGAACTGTCAAACTACAGGGGTGAATGATATTCTCTATTAGAAATAGCGCTGATCATTCAAGTCAGTTCCTTTTTCTGACTTACTACCCTTTGCCGGAGATTCGCTACATGAAGTGGGACACGCTGGATGAAGAGCCCTGCTCGCTCTCCCGGACCGTCGCCGTGGTCGGCGACCGCTGGACGCTGCTGATCCTGCGCGAATGTTTTTTACGCGTGCGCCGGTTCGAGGCGTTTCAGTCCTCGCTCCAGATCACGCGGCACCTCCTCTCGGAGCGTCTGAAGAAGCTGGTGCGGTTCGGCATCCTGCGCCGCGTCCCCTATTCCGAGGCGCCCAAGCGCTACGAATACATCCTGACGCAGAAGGGCCTCGACCTCTACCCGATCATCATGACGATGGTGCATTGGGGCGACACCCACATGGGCGACGAGCGCGGCCGCCCGCTGCTGCACCAGCACAAGACTTGCGGCAAGGATTTCGACCCCGTGATGGTCTGCTCGGAATGCGGTGAGCCGCTACATGCGAAACAGGTGCATGTGCATGCGGGGCCGGGGCGGAAGGAGGCGGTGGGGTAGAGTGGCGGAGAGCAAAGGTGTCGTGCCCCGGCTTGACCGGGGCATCCAGTCGGTGGGCCGTTCCTTGCTCATCGGATCGCTTTCCATGGGGGCTTACGCGAAGGGAACGCCGTAGTACGAGTTGATGCCGCGGACTGCCGCGTCGTCACCCCAGTTCCAATCGCTGCGTTCACCGTATTTCGGCGCGCCTTCGAGCGTCTTGGCGGTGATCCCGGTGACATAGCCGCCGAGCTCCGTATCGTATTTGAGCGACTGCCAGGGCAGCGGATAGTGGTCGTTGCCGAGGCCCAGGAAACCGCCGAAGCCGAGCACGGCGTAGGACACCTTGCCGCTGACCTTGTCGATCATCACGCGTTCGATCGAACCGATCTTGTTGCGATCGGCGCCATAGACCGATGTTCCCTCGACCTTGTCGCTGCCGATCAACCTGTCCATCTCGCTGCGGTCCAACTCGCCTTGTTTCAGCATTCCAATTCTCCACTCGGCCAACGTGTGGACCAACCGGGTCGGCGAGCGAACGTTCCGGCGCATGTTCTGGTGGTCGCGTCAGACACGGAGCACGGTCGCCAGGGGCGATCAGCGAGCGGCCGCGGCCTCCGGTAGCATCAGGAAATCATGCATCGCGGCAGCAGTCTGAAGCTGATCAATGCGCGCCATAACAGAATCGCGCTGCTGTCCATCCGGCAAGCCCGACAGTTCGTGCTCGAGCCGCAGCTGCTCTGCCTTGAGACGTTGTTCGAACGTGTGGGGCTCAGATCGTCTTCGCATCTTCCGTCCTCGGTGGTTGCAGCCCCGAGCTGTTGGCCCAGCGCTCGACTTGCTCGATGACCTTCTGATGGCTCGGACGCACCGGTTTGGGCGCCTCGGGCTCTTCGGAAAGCTTGCGGGGTAACCTGACTTCCTCCGCCATGGCCTCTTCTCCCTCTCTCCCGAAAGAATGCGCCACCGCCAGAGTTGTTTCAATAATAACTTATTGATTTTACTAACTATTTTTACTCATCTGACGATTTTTCCGACTCTTGTGGAACTCGCGCCAAACTCGTTCGTTGAGCAAACTACTCAACTTACTCACTTTGCGTGATCGACCATGAATGACCTTCGCGCCGAGCGCCTCCAGGTCATGCTCTCGCCGGAAGAGCTGGCCGCCGTCGATGATTTCCGATTCAAGCACCGCATGCCGACGCGCGCTGCGGCGGTCCGAGAGCTTCTCAAATTCGGGCTCGCAGCCGCGGGCATCGAGACGAGCATCGACCCGTCGGCAGGCATCAAATCAAGCGAG
Organism: Bradyrhizobium sp. S3.7.6; assembly: GCF_054061875.1. NCBI lineage: Bacteria > Pseudomonadati > Pseudomonadota > Alphaproteobacteria > Hyphomicrobiales > Nitrobacteraceae > Bradyrhizobium > Bradyrhizobium sp. S3.7.6. The sequence goes on from NZ_JBSSEQ010000001.1 coordinate 7,731,036, forward strand.
TTTGGTGTCTTTGGTCGCGGTCCCGAAGGACACGCGCCCGCGAAGCCCGAGGGCGACACCGAGGATTGAGTCTCTCCCAAGCAAAAACGACCCCGGCACAGTGGGGTGCTAGGGCCGTCCTTGGAGATTGCTTCCGGCGCACCGGGGGCATGACAGCCGGAAGCAATCCGTCGACTCGTCGCGAAGGGATTCGTTCCTCGCGAGAACTAGCCGGTCGGCGCGTCGCCGGAATCGTCCGGCATCACGCCGGAGCCCGGTGTCTTGGTGTTGTCGTTGAGCTTGGGATCGCGCGTCGCTTCGCGCGACGGCGAGCCTTTCGAATCCGTCTTGTGCACGGTTTGCGCGCGCTGCTTGTCGCGCGGTTGATCTTCCGCCCGCTTGTCCTTGACGATGCCGTGGTCGGAATGCGCCATGATGTCCTCTCGCCTCTCCAGATGTCCTGAAGCGCTTACGCGCCGGCACAACGAATGTTCCAGCGCGCGAGGCCCGCAGCGCTAACTATGCGTGGCGTGGATCGCCGCCGATGCATTCTCCAGATGCACCTGCCGCACCGTCGTCACTGTCGCGAACGCGACCGAGACGCCAAAGGCGAGAATGAGCGAGAGAAGAGCCAGACGTGGAGCCATCGCAAAACCTCCTTCTGGAATCAAAATCAACGCGATCGACTGTTCGTGGATGATCCTGGATTGGTTGCTTGCATTCCGTGAGCAGTCTCACATGCAGATTCACGAAAATGAGAGCGCTTACGCATCCTGCGTTCGAAGGACGCGGACCTTTACGGGCGGGATTTCACCGTCCAGCCAGTCCTGCTCGTTCGCCAATGCCGTCCAGGCATCCGCCATGCGCAAATAGCGTTTGTGGGTGGGCTGCCCTTCCGCGCGCTCGGCGAGCTGAAGGCAGTTGTCGGCGTTATCCCTGAAGATGTCAGACTGTTTCATACAGAAGATGTGGGAACGGAACTCTCGCTCCGCAATCGCCTTTACCGGATCGTAACGCCGGGGGAACTTCGCACGCCATCGGTCATTGGAGATGCATGAGGATTCTCGTGGCAATCATCCTGGCTCTCGTCAGCACCTCGGCGTTCGCCGACAATATGGGCGAGCGAACGGCCGGCGACCGCGTGCCGACCGCAACCGATGTCATCACCGGCCTCTATAGCTTCAGCCGTTTCCAGCAGGGCCTGCTGGAGAGCACCGACCTGAAAGGCAATGCGGAGGTGAAAAATCTCGCGGCCCTGCGCGCCGAGGAGGCGGGCAAGCGCGACAAGACCCTGAAGCAGATTCAGGACGCAATCGGTGCGGAGCCGCACGCCGGCAAGACGACGTCAGTGAGCGCAAGCCTCGTCGAGCCCGAAAATGCGGATGGACCAACTTACGTCAGAAGCTTCTATGCCGCGCAAATCCCCGAATACGAATCCGCCATCAGCCTGCTCGAGCGCTATCTGAAAGCGCCCGACAATCCTGCGCTCGCCGCCTTCGCGCGCGAGCAATTGCCGATGCTGCGCACGCAGGTGAAAGATGCGGAGCGCACCATGGCGGACAAATAGCAGCCTATTTGTCTTCCGGATGATGCTGCTGGCTCTCCGGCCGCACCGTACGGTTACTCTCGGGGCCGGCATCGCCGTTGTCGTCCCTGCCGCCCGAGGTCGAGGCGCCGCTGCCGCTGGGGCTCGATCTGGTCGCGGTCCTCGTGGCCTGCGAATCAGCGTGCGGCGTGGCGGAGCTTGCGGCGGGGTCGCCAGTCACAGCCCCGCGCCCGCTGGGCGCGCCAGCGCCTCTCCTAGGACGGCTCTGAGCTCTGGTGCAGCGGCCGGCCGGCTTTTTCCTGAGCGGGATGGAACCATCGTCACTCCTCACCGTTATTTTGGCCGGGCTGAGCACGGCAGGTTCCAATTCCAAGCGCTGCAACGTTGGCGCTTGATTTCGAATTTGGCTGACGGTCTATTTTGACAACTGCGTCACGCCTTGGATTCGGCCGACGCCGCGGGGGAATCAGTATGAGCGACCTCGATCCCGGAACTGCATCACGCTCCGGTCGTCGCGTTCCAAAGCCAAAAACCAACGGTATGTCGGACCCGGATTCGCGGCCGGAATTGCTGCTTGCCTTGCAGGCCATGCGCAGCGGCGATTTTTCGGTGCGGATGAGCGGGGACTATCTCGGCATCGACGGCAAGATCGCCGACACTTTTAATGAAATCATCGCCGCCAACCAGCGCATGGCGCAGCAGCTCGAGCTGGTCGGTCAGGTCGTAGGGCGCGAGGGCAAGACCCGCCAGCGCGTGAAGTTCGGCCTCGCCAGCGGCTCCTGGGCCGACATGGAAGGCTCCGTCAACACGCTGATCGACGACCTCCTGTGGCCGACGCGCGAGGTGACGCGCGCGGTCGCGGCGGTGGCGCAAGGCGACCTGCTCCAGACCGTCAAGCTGGACGTCGACGGCCGCCCGCTGCGCGGCGAATTCCTGCAGTCGGCGACCATCGTCAACACCATGATCAAGCAGCTCGGCGTGTTCACCTCCGAGGTGACGCGCGTCGCGCGCGAGGTCGGCACCGAAGGCAAGCTCGGCGGCCAGGCCCAGGTGCCGGAAGTGACCGGCGTCTGGAAGGATCTGACCGAGAGCGTCAACTCGATGGCGAACAACCTGACCAACCAGGTTCGCAACATCGCCGAGGTCACGATCGCGGTCGCCAACGGCGACTTGTCCAAGAAGATCACCGTCGACGTCCGCGGCGAGATCCTTCAGCTCAAGGAAGCCATCAACACGATGGTGGACCAGCTGCGCTCCTTCGCCTCCGAAGTGACGCGCGTGGCGCGCGAGGTCGGCACCGACGGCAAGCTCGGCGGCCAGGCGATCGTGCCCGGCGTCGCCGGCACCTGGAAGGACCTCACCGACTCCGTCAACGCGATGTGCGGCAACCTCACCGCCCAGGTCCGCAACATCGCCAACGTCACCACTGCCGTGGCGCGCGGCGACCTGTCGCGCAAGATCACGGTGGACGTGCGTGGCGAGATCCTGGAGCTGAAGGACACCATCAACACCATGGTGGACCAGCTCAACTCCTTCGCCTCCGAAGTGACCCGCGTGGCGCGCGAGGTCGGCACCGAAGGCAAGCTCGGCGGCCAGGCCCAAGTGCCCGGCGTGGCCGGCACCTGGAAGGACCTCACCGACAACGTCAACTTCATGGCGTCGAACCTGACCGCGCAGGTCCGCAACATCGCCGACGTCGCGACCGCGATCGCAGGCGGCGACCTGTCGAAGAAGATCACGGTGACCGTCTCGGGCGAGATCCTTCAGCTGAAGGAAACGCTCAACACCATGGTGGACCAGCTCAATGCGTTTGCCGGCGAAGTCACCCGCGTCGCGCGCGAGGTCGGCACCGAGGGGCGGCTCGGCGGTCAAGCCAACGTGCTCGGCGTCGCCGGCACCTGGAAGGACCTCACCGAGAGCGTCAACTCGATGGCGTCAAACCTGACCGCACAGGTCCGCAACATCGCCGAGGTGACGACGGCGGTCGCGGGCGGCGATCTGTCGAAGAAGATCACCGTGGACGTGCGCGGCGAAATCCTGGAGCTGAAAGACACCATCAACACGATGGTGGACCAGCTCAACGCCTTCGCCGGCGAAGTCACCCGCGTCGCGCGCGAGGTCGGCACCGAAGGCAAGCTCGGCGGCCAGGCCCAAGTGCGCGGCGTCGCCGGTACCTGGAAGGACTTGACGGACTCGGTCAACTCGATGGCCTCGAACCTGACCGGTCAGGTCCGTAACATCGCCGAGGTCGCGACCGCCGTTGCGAAGGGCGACTTGTCGAAGAAGATCACCGTGAACGTGTCGGGCGAAATCCTTCAGCTGAAGGAAACGCTCAACACCATGGTGGACCAGCTCAACGCGTTCGCCGGCGAAGTCACGCGCGTGGCGCGCGAGGTCGGCACCGAAGGCAAGCTCGGCGGCCAGGCCCAGGTGACGGGCGTCGCTGGCACCTGGAAGGACCTGACCGACAACGTCAACTCGATGGCGGGCAATCTCACCGCCCAGGTCCGCAACATCGCCGAGGTCGCAACCGCCATCGCCGGCGGCGACCTGTCGCGCAAGATCACGGTGGACGTCCGCGGCGAGATCCTTCAGCTCAAGGACACGCTGAACACGATGGTCGACCAGCTCAACCGCTTCGCGGGCGAGGTGACGCGCGTGGCGCGCGAGGTCGGCACCGAAGGCCGGCTCGGCGGTCAGGCCAACGTGCCCGGCGTCGCCGGCACCTGGAAGGACCTCACCGACAGCGTCAACTCGATGGCGGGCAACCTGACCGCACAGGTCCGCAACATCGCCGAGGTCACCACCGCCGTGGCGCGCGGCGACTTGTCTCGCAAGATCACCGTGGACGTGAAGGGCGAAATCCTCGAGCTGAAGAACACCATCAACACCATGGTGGACCAGCTCAACGGCTTTGCCGGCGAAGTGACGCGCGTGGCGCGCGAGGTGGGTACCGAGGGCAAGCTCGGCGGCCAGGCCGAAGTGCCCGGCGTTGCCGGCACCTGGAAGGACCTCACCGACAACGTCAACTTCATGGCCTCCAACCTGACGGCCCAGGTCCGCAACATCGCCGAGGTCGCGACCGCAATCGCCGGCGGTGACCTGTCGAAGAAGATCACGGTGGACGTGCGCGGCGAGATCCTGCTGCTCAAGGACACCCTGAACACGATGGTGGAGCAGCTGCGCTCCTTCGCCGCCGAAGTGACGCGCGTGGCGCGCGAGGTCGGCACCGAGGGCCGGCTCGGCGGTCAGGCCGTCGTGCCCGGCGTCGGCGGCACCTGGAAGGATCTCACCGACAACGTCAACCTGCTGGCCGCGAACCTCACGACGCAGGTCCGCAACATCGCCGAGGTCACGACCGCCGTGGCGCGCGGCGACTTGTCCCGCAAGATCACCGTGGACGTGAAGGGCGAAATCCTCGAGCTGAAGAACACCATCAACACCATGGTGGACCAGCTCAACGCGTTTGCCGGCGAAGTCACCCGCGTCGCGCGTGAAGTCGGCACCGAAGGCGAGCTCGGCGGCCAGGCCCAGGTGCCCGGTGTGGCCGGCACCTGGAAGGACCTCACCGACACCGTCAACTTCATGGCGGCGAACCTGACCGAGCAGGTCCGCGGCATCGTCAAGGTGGTGACCGCGGTTGCGAACGGTGATTTGAAACAAAATCTCACCGTGAAATCCAAGGGCGAGGTCGCGGCGCTCGCCGACACCATCAACAACATGACCGAGACGCTCGCGACCTTCGCCGATCAGGTGACGTCGGTGGCGCGCGAGGTCGGCGTCGAGGGACGGCTGGGCGGCCAGGCCGACGTGCCCGGTGCCGCCGGCACCTGGAAGGATCTCACCGGCAACGTCAACCTGCTCGCGGCCAACCTCACCTCGCAGGTGCGCGCGATCGCGGAAGTCGCGACCGCCGTGACCAAGGGCGACCTGACGCGGTCAATCCAGGTCGACGCCCGCGGCGAAGTCGCCGAGCTGAAAGACAACATCAACACCATGATCACGAACCTCCGTCTCACGACGGACGTGAACACCGAGCAGGACTGGCTGAAGACCAACCTCGCTAAATTCACCAACATGCTCCAGGGCCAGCGCGATCTCACCACCGTCGGCCGGTTGCTGCTGACCGAATTGTCGCCCCTGGTGAACGCCCATACCGGCGTGATCTACCAGGTCGAGAACGAGGATAGTCCGCGGCTCCTGCTGCTCGCCTCCTATGCCGGCGACGGCGTCTATCCCTATCAGCGCGTGCTCCCGCTCGGCGACGGCCTGATCGGCCAATGCGCCCTCGACAGACGGCCGCGCGTCATCGCCGATATTCCGCCCGACGTGGTGCCGATCAACTCGGCGCTGTTCCGCGTCGCGCCAAAGAACCTCGTCGTGCTGCCGGTGCTGTTCGAAGGCCAGGTCAAGGCGGTGATCGAGCTCGCCTCGCTGACCTCGTTCACGACCTCGCAGATGACATTCCTCGAGCAGCTTACCGACTCCATCGGCATCGTGCTCAACTCGATCGAGGCGACGATGCAGACCGAAGGCCTGCTCAAGCAGTCGCAGCAGCTCGCCGGCGAGCTTCAGACCCAGCAGCGCGAATTGCAGCAGACCAACGACCAGCTCGAGCAGAAGGCGCAGCAGCTCGCCGAGCGCAACGTCGAGGTCGAGCGCAAGAACCAGGAAATCGAGCAGGCCCGCCGCGCACTGGAGGAAAAGGCGACCGAGCTCGCGCTGACCTCGAAGTACAAGTCCGAATTCCTCGCCAATATGAGCCACGAGCTGCGCACACCGCTGAACTCGATCCTGATCCTGGGACAGCAGCTCACCGACAATCCGGATGGCAACCTCTCTGCCAAGCAGGTCGAGTTCGCCCGCACCATCCATGGCGCCGGCACCGACCTGCTCAACCTCATCAGCGACATCCTGGATCTCTCCAAGATCGAATCCGGCACGGTGACGGTCGACGCCGAGGAGATTCTGACTGCGAACCTGCTCGAGACCGTCGGGCGGCCGTTCCGGCACGAGGCGGAAAACCGCAACCTGTCGTTCAAGATCGACGTCGACCCGAACCTTGCGCGCAGCATCGTCACCGACTCCAAGCGCCTGCAGCAGGTTCTCAAGAACCTGCTTTCCAACGCCTTCAAGTTCACCGCCGAAGGCGAGGTGCGCCTGAAGGTCGTCGCCGCGGTCGGCGGCTGGGGCACGGATCATCCGGTGCTGAACTCCGCGCCGGCGGTAATCGCGTTCGAAGTGACGGACACCGGCATCGGCATTCCCCTCGAGAAGCAGAAGCTGATCTTCGAGGCATTCCAGCAGGCGGACGCCGGCACCAGCCGCAAATATGGCGGCACCGGTCTCGGACTTGCCATCAGCCGCGAGCTCGCAAGCCTGCTCGGCGGCGAGATCCATCTGCGCAGCGCGCCCGGCAAGGGGCTCGTCCTTCACGCTCTATCTGCCGCTGAAATATTCCGGCCCGACGCTCGCGCCGCGTGCGCCCGCGCCGCAGCAGTACAGTCAGCCACCGGCGTTGCAAGCGGCTGCACCCGAACAGCAGCGCGTCATCGAGCAGATTGCCGACGACCGGCTCAATCTCGAGCCCGGTGACACCATCCTGCTCATCGTCGAGGACGATCCGCATTATGCGCGCGTGCTGGTCGATCTCGCCCGCGACAAGGGCTTCAAGGTTCTGGTCGCCGCGCGCGGCGCGGAGGCGCTGGAGCTTGCGAAGCAGTACCAGCCGCGGGCCGTTTCGCTCGACGTGTTCCTGCCTGATATGCTGGGCTGGACGGTGCTGAGCCAGCTCAAGCACAATCCGCTGACCCGCCACATCCCCGTGCAGATCATCACGCTCGACGAGGACCGGCAACATGCGCTGGCCCGTGGCGCCTTCTCCTTCGTCAACAAGCCGACCACGACCGAGGGCGTCTCAGCCGCGCTGACGCAGATCAAGGAATATGCACGGCCGCGGCGCAAGCGGCTCCTGATCGTCGAGGACAACGAGGCCGAGCAGCTCTCGATCCGCGAGCTGCTGCATCACGACGACATCGAGATCGTGACGACGGATACCGGCGCCGGCGCGCTCTCGACGCTGCGCGAGGCACCCTGCGATTGCGTGGTGCTCGACCTGCGGCTGCCCGACATGAGCGGCTTCGAGGTGCTGGACCAGATCCGCAACGACGAGAGCCTGTCGAACGTTCCGGTGGTGGTCTTCACCGGCCGCGAGCTCTCGGCGGAGGAAGATGCGGAACTCCACACCATGGCGCGCAGCATCGTGGTCAAGGGCGTGGAATCGCCGGAGCGCCTGCTCGACGAGACCGCCTTGTTCCTGCATCGCGTGATCACGGAACTGCCGGTCGAGAAGCAGCGCATGCTGGAGAAGCTGAACAGTTCCGACGAAGACCTGATCGGCAAGACCGCCCTGCTCGTCGACGACGACGCCCGCAACATCTTCGCGCTGTCGAGCGTCTTGGAGCGGCGGGGCATGAAGGTGCTGACGGCCACGACCGGCCGCGAGGCGGTAACGCTGGTCGAATCCAATCCGGAGATCGCCATCGTGCTGATGGACATCATGATGCCGCAGATGGATGGCTATCAGACCATCGGCGTCATTCGCGAAAATCCGGCCTTCGCCCGCCTTCCGATCATCGCGCTGACAGCCAAGGCGATGAAGGGCGACCGTGAGAAATGCCTGGAAGCCGGTGCGTCCGACTACCTCGCCAAACCCGTCAACACCGATCAATTGCTGCTTGCAATCCGCATGTGGCTGCACCGCTGAGTTTGGATCCGCGAATGGACCACGAAAAGGTCAACATCCTCCTCGTCGACGACCAGCCGGCCAAGCTGCTCGCCTACGAGGTGATCCTGAAGGAACTCGGCGAGAACCTCGTGATCGCATCATCGGGCCGCGAGGCGCTGGAGGTGCTCCTCAAGACCGAGATCGCGGTGATCCTGGTCGACGTCTGCATGCCCGAGCTCGACGGATTCGAGCTGGCCGCGATGATCCGGGAGCATCCGCGCTTCCAGAAGACCGCGATGATCTTCATCTCGGCCATTCAGGTGAGCGACATCGACCGTTTGCGCGGCTACGAGATGGGCGCGGTCGATTACGTGCCGGTGCCTGTGGTGCCGGAGGTGCTGCGCGCCAAGATCAAGGTGTTCGCCGAACTCTACCGCAAGACGCGCGAGCTCGAACGGCTGAACCGGGAGCTCGAGGACCGCGTTCGCGCGCGCACGGCCGAGCTGGAGAATTCCACCGCAAAGCTGCGCGAGAGCGAAGAGCGGCGCAGCATGGCGATTGCCGCCGGCAAGATGGGATCCTGGGACTGGGACTGGGTCAACGGCGACTGGATGTGGGACGAAGGCCAGTACCGCATCTTCGGCGTGACGCCGGAGACCTTCAATGTCACCTCAGCCAATATCCAGGCGCTGCTGCACCCTGATGACGTCGACCAGTTCAGCCAGGCGATTGCCGCGTTCAACACCGGCGCGCACGCCTATGAAGGCGAGTTTCGCGTCAGCCGGCCCGATGGCGAGGTGCGCTGGTGCGTCGGCACGGCGGCCGCGACGGTGGACCAGGGCGGCCGCGTGGTGCGCGTGAGCGGCGTCACCGTGGACATCACCGAACGCAAACGCGCGGAAGAGAGACAAAACCTGCTCGCGCGCGAGGTGGATCATCGCGCCAAGAACGCGCTGGCGCTGGCGCAATCGATCGTGCGCCTCACCCGCGCCGACGAGGTCAAGGCCTACGTCAACGCCGTCGAAGGGCGCATCAACGCGCTGGCGCGCGTGCACACGATCCTGTCGCTGTCGAGCTGGCAGGGCGCCGAACTCTCGAGGCTGATCGACGAGGAACTCGCGCCCTACTCGCTCGGCGGCCAGATCAAGCTGGCCGGTCCGGAAGTTCAGCTGGCGCCGGCGACAGCGCAGACGCTGGCGCTGGCGCTGCATGAGCTCTTCACCAACTCGGCGAAATATGGCGCGCTCTCGACGCGGTCGGGGCGGCTCGCGATCGGCTGGCAAGTCGAGGACGACCACCTCACACTGACCTGGGACGAAACCGGCGGCCCGCTGGTGAGGACGCCGAAATCCCGTGGCTTCGGCACGCGGAGCCTGCTTGCCAGTGTGGAATCGCAACTCGGCGGACAGGCGGAATTCAACTGGCGTGCCGAAGGCCTGTTGTGCCGCCTTGAGGTGCCGCTGACGCGGAAGACCGTAGCGCCGTCGGCCGCGAGCAAGTTCGACGCGGCTCCGTCCGAACCCCTTCAGCAGGCCTCAGGCTAGCGCGTCTGCGAGCGAAGTGGGCTCCGGTTCGCGCGTAAAGACAGGAATCTGGAGCTTCGGCCCTGATTCACTCAGAACCGATCATGCTCTAGCGCGTCGCGGCGACCCTCATGCTCTGCATCGCCTGCGGTTCGTCAGCGACACGTCCTTCCAGCCAGGCTTCCGTTTGCGAAAGCTCGCGCAGCGCCCGCGCGTAACGGCGGGCTGCGCTCCGCTCGGCGCCGCGCGGCAGCTTGCGCGCCTTGCGCAGCATATCCGCAGCCGCGTTGCGATAGGCCAGCGAGCGATAGAGAAAGACGACCTTACCCATATCGAATGTTCCCGTGTTGATGGCATTCATCCTCGCAAGACCGCCATGAACGTCGGATGAAGCGGGGAATGACAAAATCGTCATGACAATGGAACCCGCAATCGTCGTGCGCGTTTTATGCCACACCGCGAGGCGGTTCCATGCGCGGGAAAAAGTCGCCGAGCCTCATCTCTCCGACCGGCGTCATCAAGCTGATGACGCATGCGATGATGGGCGCAGCCCTCGGCCTTGTCTTCGGGCTCGCCCTCGTCCTGTTCAATCCGGCAGTCGCAAATTTGCTGAACCACGGCGGACATTCGGCCGCCATGGTCTTCATCATCACACTGGTGACGACGTTCGCGATCGGGGCGACGCTCACGGGCCTCATGTTCATCCTCGCCGAGGACAAGGAATTTTGAAGCGCGCGTGACGCGCACCGGGCGCTTTCGTTCGGAACTCCTGCGGCAAATGGCAGTTGGCTGCCTGCGTCAATTCAACTCAGGGAGTTCCCGCGCGTGAAAACCACCAAGCTCGCTCTTACCGTGATGTTGGCAACTGGCCTCGCCGCCGCTCCGTTCGCCGTGCAGGCCAAGTCGCATAAGGCCAAGCATGGATCCGCTATGTCCTCGTCGCAGACCACGGGTGCCAACACCAAGTCCTCCAAGGGCGCTGATCCCTCCGGTCAAGGTGGTTCTGGCCCCGGCTCCGACCAAGGCGGCACCATGACGAACAACAAGGGCGGCATGAGCAACACCAAGTGAGCTCCGGCCGACCATCAAAGGCCTCGCGGCGACGCGGGGCCTTTCGCTTTGGAGCTGGAGCTTGGAGCTGGATTGGGAATCCTTCCAGCGTCAGATCGCTAAAGCGGCCGTCCCGCGGCATTCGCCTTCACGAGATGCTCGAGCTGTGCACGTTTGCGTGCGATCAGGAGTTGGGCTGCGGCATCGTCGAGACCCTCGCGCTGCAATTGCCGGATGGCGGAGCCGAGTTCGAGAATTTCGGCGCGCAGCTTTAGAATCCGGTACGTGTCCGGGTCTTCGTCCACCGCACGCTCCCAAAATTCTCAGCGGCGCGCGATCACGCGCAGCGGACTGCCGGATGTCGTTGCAGGACGAAGGCGTACCCGCTCGCGGACGTCAGGCAGGACATCGCCGCCACCGGCCGCCTTCCATTCGCCGATCAGCAGGTTGATTTTCCGGCGCAGATCCATCTGCGCCAGGGCCTTTTCCGTGCAGTCGCGGTCGCGATTGACGAGGTCGCGCACAGACACCTCAATGTCGGCCATCTCAAGCCTCAAGGCGCTGATTTTGCGTCGAATTTCATTAATTCTGTTGTCCATGGCTTGTTAGAACAAAATAAGAACATATAGTCAAGTCAGGATTTGAGAACGGAGAGGCCAGATGCAGGTTCAGGGTAAATACGACGCCAGGGTTTTCCTCGCGGAACAGATGACGAGAGCGCAGGGGCTGAGGCTGAAGCGTCTGAGCGAGGAGGCCTATCAGCCCACCCAATACGATCGGGCTCTGTCCTCGACTGAGGCTGCGCGCCGCATTCGAGCGCTGGAAGACGAGATCGAGTTGGCGAACTCCTTCTGAGGAGCGCGGCCAGCGCATTTGGAACGTAGGGTCAGTGATGCGGTTCTTTCCCGTGGCCAAGGGAGAGAGTCGATGGCACGCAAGGCAAAGAAGCGCCGCTACTCACGCAGCGCCGGCGGTGATGTCGAGCGCGAGATGCGCCGCTATAAGAAGGGCACCGCGAAAAGCGGCCCCGGCGGTCGTGGCGGACGCGTGAAGAGTCGCAAGCAGGCGATCGCAATCGGCCTGTCGGAAGCGCGCGCGAAGGGCAAGAAGGTCCCGAAGAAGGCGTCGAAGCGGAAAACGTCCAAGAAGAAGACAGCCAAGAAGACGGCCAAGACAACGAAGAAGACCGCGAAGCGCAAGTCCAGCAAGCGGTAACGCCGATCCGGGTCAGATCATGCTGCCCGGCATGAAGCAGCGGATCGAAATCCCGAACGCAGTCTTCACCGGCCACACCATGGTGTGGCCAGCCCGGTTTGGCTCGGTGATGACGGCCTCATCAGGCACGTCCACCCACTGCCCGTCGAGCCGCACGCGATAGTGCCCATCGTGCGATTCCCAATCGGGGTCGGATACAGCAAAGCCATCTGCATCCGAGCAGCAGGGCCCGAGATGGCTGCGCAAACTGTCGAACCAGGGTTTTAGCGGCGAGTTGGCGTAGCGGCCATCGTCGCGCCCCAAGGCGCTTCCGGTCGTCAGGACAAGCGGCGCCACAAGCAGCGCACACCTCAGCGAGAGCTTCAATCGATCCATGTCGGCACCGATCAAATGCGAACCACCGGTTCCACAAGAAGGCCGGGCGTTCGAAGTTCCACTCCTGCAATTCGCCTGGGCGTCTTCATTGACGCCAAAGCCCAACACGTGATTCCCAACTGTGACGAGCGAACGCGGCTTTTTCGGACGAACCCGTCATCAACGCTGCCGTTAACGAGAATGTTATCGACACCTGTGGGAATCTTCCAGACGCGCACGAAAAAGGCGGCCCGCAGGCCGCCTTTTGAGTTTGCCGCGGGAAGCGCGAGGCTTAGGCCAGCGGCACCGCGACGAACCGCGTCGCTTCCTGGCTCTTCACCTGCAACAGCACGCTGTTCTTGCCGGATGATTTGGCCTGCGCCAGCTCGGAGCGGACATCACCGACATTGGCAACGGCCTTGCCGCCGACGTTGAGAATGACGTCGCCGGTCTGGATGCCGCGCTGCGCGGCGGGTCCCTGCGGATCGACCTCGGTCACGACGACGCCCTTCTGGCCCGCGCCCTGGACGTCGCCGGCCGGCGCCAGGCTGAGACCGAGGCGCGGCGTGCCGGTGTTCGGCTGCGCCTTGCCCTCGCCGGCCTTGGCCTGCCGCTCGTTCGGCAACTCGCCGAGGGCGAGTGTCACCGTCTTGCTCGCGCCTTTGTGGAAGACGTCGAGCTTCACGGAGGTGCCCGGCGCCAGGGTGGCAATGGTGCGGGCGAGATCGCGGGAGTCCTTGATCGCGGTACCGTTGACGGCGGTAATGACGTCGCCCGCCTCGATGCCGGCCTTCGCCGCGGGGCTGCCGTCCTGCGGATTGTCCACGATCGCGCCGCGCGCCTCCTTGAGGCCGAGGCTGTCGGCGATCTCGGCGCTCACCGGCTGCACCTGCACGCCGAGCCAGCCGCGGGTGACCGAGCCCTTGTCCTTCAGCTGCGCGACGACGAGCTTCGCGGTCGAAGCCGGAATGTCGAAGCCGATACCGACCGAACCGCCGGAGGGCGAGAAGATCGCGGTGTTCACGCCGATCACGTTGCCGTTCATGTCGAAGGCCGGACCGCCGGAATTACCCTTGTTGATCGGCGCGTCGATCTGGATGAAGTCGTCATAGGGACCGTTGCCGATGTCGCGACCATTGGCCGAGACGATGCCGGCGGTCACGGTGCCACCGAGGCCGAAGGGGTTGCCGACCGCGACCACCCAGTCGCCGATGCGCGGCTTCTGGTCGGAGAATTTGACGAACGGAAAGTCCCTCTTGCCATCGACCTTGATCAGCGCGAGATCGGTCTTCGGATCGGTGCCTACCACCTTCGCGGTGTAGCTCGTGCCGTCATCCATAGTCACCTGTACCGACTCGGCGTGATCGACGACGTGGTTGTTGGTCACGGCATAGCCGTCGGCGGAGATGAAGAAGCCGGAACCCTCGCCCGTGATCATCTGGTGGCGCTGGCGCGGCATGCCGTTCATGCCACCCGGGCCGCGGAAGCCGAACTGCCGCGAAAACTGGTCGAACGGCGAATCCTCGTCCGAATCCATCCGGTTCTGTTGCAGCATCGCGCTCTTGTCATTGTCCTGGTCGATCCTGACCCGCACCGAGATGACGGCGGGTTTGACCTTGCTGACGAGATCGCCGAAGCCCGGCGGCGTCGCGGCGGCTTCCGCCGCCTGGGCCGGCCCGATGAAGGAATTCAGACCGAACTGCGAAGAGGCGGGAGAGGCAGCGAGCACGGCCACGCCAAGCGCGGCCACGGTGCCCAGCAGCGCAAGCCGGCGCGGCTTCAATATCTTGCGGGACGTGGTGGTGTCGGAATTGACGTGATCGTTCATGTCGAAATGTCCATGTTGGGTAAGTCGCCTTGCAACCAACATGGACATCGTCACCTTACGGCGTCCCGTCCGTCCGATTAAATCTTGGCAAAGGTGCCGCGAAAATCAGGGCTGCACATTTGATGCGGCTCAACGCAGGCCCCGTGCGCCGTGATAGACTGCGGCCACTGGATGATGTCCACCGGAGGCGCGCCATGTACAAAGACATTCTCGTCCACATCCCGACCGAGCGCCCGATGAGCGCGGTGATCGACGGCTCGATCTCGCTCGCGGCGAGACTCAACGCACACGTCGACGCGGTCGCCGTCGGGTACGTCGCGAGCAGCACTGCCTACGTCCTGGATGGCGGTGCCGCCGTAGCGGCGGTGTTCGAGATGGAGCGCGAGCGCGCGGTGGAGCGTGCCGAGGCCGCGTTGGCGATATTTCGGAGCGAAGCCACGAACGCCGGCATCTCCTGCACCTGCCACCCGCTCGGCGCAATCCCGGCGGACGCAGCCGGCTCGCTCGGCGAGATGGCGCGGCTCCACGATCTCAGCATCGTGCTGCAGCCCGATCCGGCGCAAGGCTCATTCGACAATGATATGCCCGGCGAGATCCTGTTCCAGGCGGGCGGACCGGTGCTGTTCCTGCCCTACACCTTTCGTGGGTCATTCAGGGCGAACCGGATCGGCATCTGCTGGGATGGCAGCCGCCTCGCCGCCCGCGCGATGCGCGACGCCGCTCCCTTCCTGGCCCGCGCCGAGGAGATCGTGATCATCACGATCAACGAAGCCGACGCCGTTCCCGACGAAGTCTCGGCAAGCCATCTGGCAAGACACCTCGGCCGGCGCGGATTGTCGACCCGCACGGTCAGCCTGTCGGCGGCACGCGCCGACATCCAGCCGACCATCCTGTCGCTGGCCGCCGACGAGAGCCTCGATCTCCTGGTCATGGGCGGCTACGGCCACTCACGATTGCAGGAACGTTTCCTCGGCGGCGTCACCCGCGCCATGCTGGAAGCCATGACGGTCCCGACGCTGATGTCGCATTGATCGAGAGATGATCCGCAACGGACCGACGCCCTCAGGCCGCAGCAGGGGTCTCAAATGGCGCGGTGGCGATGGCGTCGTCCTCGGGTTGCGCATTGCACGCGTCGAAATGCGCCTTCAGCGCAATCTCGGCGAGATATTCGAAATGTTCGGCTTGGCCAAGGAGTTGCCAGTTCTGGAGCGGCCGATAGGCCGCCTGCTGACGACAGAGAGACGCCAGCGCCCGGTAGCGACGTACGTTCTCCATGAGACCCTCCCTCGCATTCACTGAGCTTATTGCCCTGATTTACGTCAGGCCGATGGCGGTTATGCAAAACATTTACTGCGTGCGAGGCGCCCCGCGCAACCTGGGTTAACGTCTGGGAAACGCGCAGGCCTCCATTGGTTCCTATCGGAGAACTCCACGTGGAACTCATTGGCCAGGCGTAGCGCTGGCGCGCGACGGAGATGCCGATCAGATCAAGATACCGTTCGATCGATTCCGGCCACCCGATGAGATTGCCCTGCATTTCTGCGCAGAACTCTCGGGCGAGGAAGGCCCGCTGCGCTGTGCGGCATGCCCTGTAGAACCTCGGACGGGATGGCACGCCATGGCACAACCAGTGCGACGCCGGCGCTGCCACGCCTGTATGCCGTATTCTACCGGGTGAGCGCGGCCTCGCCGGCCCGGATCGTCTGTGCCGAACCATGTTGCAGCTTCGAAACCCGGCCGGCCTCCGCAGCAGCGCGGATGGCGGCGATGTTGCCCGCATAATCGGCGCTGCTCTTGCCGCGGAACACGGCCGATCCTGCCACGAGGGTGTCGGCGCCCGCGGCAGCCACGGCGGCGGCATTGTCGCGCGTGATGCCGCCATCGACCTCGAGCCGGATCGGCCGGTCGCCGATCATGCTTCGAATGCGCCTGATCTTCTCGATCTGGGAGTCGAGGAAGGACTGGCCGCCGAAGCCGGGATTGACCGTCATCACCAGCACGAGGTCGAGACGATCAAGCACGTATTCGATCGCGGCTTCCGGTGTAGCCGGACACAGGCTGACGCCAGCCTTCTTGCCGAGCGCACGGATGGCCTGGAGCGAGCGGTCCAGATGCGGGCCGGCTTCGGCATGGACCGTGATGACGTCGGCGCCTGCCTTTGCGAACGCCTCCAGGTAGGGATCGGTCGGCGCGATCATCAGATGCACGTCAAAGATCTTCGCCGTCGCCGGTCGGATCGCCTTGATGACGTCGGCGCCGAAGCTGATGTTCGGCACGAAGTGCCCGTCCATGACGTCGCAGTGGATCCAGTCGGCGCCGGCAGCATCAATAGCCCTAATCTCCTCGCCGAGGCGCGCGAAATCGGCGGCCAGGATCGAAGGCGCGATGAGGATTTCTCTCGTCATGGCTTCGCACTCCTCTGCGCGTCCGCACCACCGCTGAAAACGCGACTCGCAAGGACATCCGTCGGATCGATCGTTTCGAGATCGGCGACATCGAGCATGCGGTCGAGATCGGAGACGAGGCGATCGGCCTGCCGCAGGCGGATGCGATCGACCGCGTTGCGGATCGAGCGCGCATTGGAGAAGAACGGCTGGGTCCGGCGCAGCGCGATGTATTTTTCAAAGGCCCCGCGCGCCGCCGCCGAGAAGCGGTATCCACGCTCCTTCAGCATCAGCTCGGCGATGACGAGAAGCTCGGCTTCCGCATAGTCCGGGAAGTCGATGTGATGGGCGATGCGCGAACGGAAGCCCGGGTTGGAGGCAAAGAAGCTCGTCATCCGCTCGCCATAGCCGGCGAGGATCACGACGAGGTCCTCGCGCTGGTTCTCCATCACCTGGAGCAGAATCTCGATCGCCTCCTGGCCGTAATCTCGCTCGTTGTCAGGCCGGTGCAGATAATAGGCCTCGTCGATGAACAACACGCCGCCCATCGCCTTCTTCAAGATCTCCTTCGTCTTCGGCGCGGTATGGCCGATATACTGGCCGACGAGATCGTCGCGCGTCACCGAGATCACCTGCCCGCGCCGCACGAAACCGAGACCGTGCAGGATCTTTGCCATGCGCAGCGCCACCGTGGTCTTGCCCGTGCCCGGATTACCGGTGAACGACATGTGCAGTGTCGGTGGCGACGATGCCAGTCCCGCACGCTGGCGGATGCGCTCGATCAGCAGCAGTGACGCGATCTGGCGCACGCGGTTCTTGACCGGCCGGAGGCCGATCAGCTCCTGCTCGAGCTGTTGCAGCGTGTCGGTGATCCCGGCCGCCTCGGCCTCCTTGCGGAGATCGAAACTGGTCTCGCTGGTTTCAGCGGTCGTCGCATGAGGGACATCAAGCATCGGCACCTCGAAGAAAAGAGCTTCGCCGCGGGGGGAGCGGCGAAGCAGTGGTCCGCCAAGGAAACGGAGCAGGGAGTGCTCCGCGCGGAGAGGAGTAACTAGGTCGACGCGTGCGCGGCCGGCCGGCGCACGGTGGTGTAGCGGATCGCACGTCCGCCCACCTCCTGCCGCACCAGGTCGAACTCGGCTTCCTGCGGCGGGCGGTTGACGAGGAACGAGATCCGCACCGATTCCCAGCCATGGCTGGAGTCGAATCCACTGATGCGGATGTAGCGGTCGCCGTAAACCCTGCGGCATTCGGCGAGCTCCATCATCACGCCGGCGGCGTCCTGGAGGTCGAACATCGGCAGGCCCCACATCTCCCAATAGGTGTTGCGGGGATGCGGATCGTCGGTGAACTCGATATTCACCGCCCAGCCATTGGCCAGGCAATACTGCACCTGCTTGGTGATCTGGTCGTCGGTCAGATCAGGCAGGAACGAGAAGCAGCCCTGGGTCAGTTTCATGTCAAAACTCCTCAAACGGTTTCGAGCGCGGTCGGCACGAAGTCCGGCGTATCAGTGGATTGATAGTTGAAGCTGACGTCCTTCCAGACCTCGAGCGCGGCCTTTAGCGGGGTGCAGGTCTCGGCCGCCCTCGCCAGGATCTCGGGACCTTCATGGACGTAGTCGCGCCCCTCGTTGCGGGCGAGGATCATCGCCTCGAGCGCCACGCGGTTGGCGATCGCGCCAGCCGCAATGCCCATGGGATGGCCGATGGTGCCGCCGCCGAATTGCAGCACGACGTCCTCGCCTAGGAGATCGAGCAGCTGGTGCATCTGGCCGGCATGGATGCCGCCGGAGGCGACCGGCATCATCTTGTTCAGGCTCGCCCAGGACTGGTCGAAGAACAGGCCATGCTCGAGCTTGGTCGGGTTGAAGTCTTCGCGGCAGACATCGTAATAGCCGCGCGTGGTGTTGGGATCGCCTTCGAGCTTGCCGACCACCGTGCCGGCGTGGATGTGGTCGACGCCGGCGAGCCGCATCCACTTCGCGATGACGCGGAACGACACGCCGTGGCTCTTCTGCCGCGTATAGGTCGAGTGACCGGCGCGATGCAGATGCAGGATCATGTCGTTGCGCCGTGCCCATTTCGCCATGGACTGGATCGCGGTGTAGCCGATCACGAGATCGATCATGACGATGCACGACCCGAGCTCTTTGGCGAACTCTGCGCGCTCGTACATGTCCTCCATCGTCCCCGCGGTGATGTTTAGGTACGTGCCCTTGACCTCGCCGGACGCCGCCTGCGCGCGATTCACGGCCTCCATGCAATAGAGGAAGCGGTCACGCCAATGCATGAAGGGCTGCGAGTTGATGTTCTCGTCGTCCTTGGTGAAGTCGAGCCCGCCCTTGAGCGCCTCGTAGACCACGCGGCCATAGTTGCGCCCGGACAAGCCGAGCTTCGGCTTCACCGTCGCGCCCAGCAGCGGCCGGCCGAACTTGTCGAGCCGCTCACGCTCGACCACGATGCCGGTCGCCGGCCCCTGGAACGTCTTCACATAGGCGACCGGGAAGCGCATGTCCTCCAGACGCAGCGCCTTCAGCGGCTTGAAGCCGAACACGTTGCCGATGATCGAGGCCGACAGGTTGGCGATCGAACCCGGCTCGAACAGGTCGAGGTCGTAGGCGATGTAGGCGAAGTACGAGCCCGGCGTGCCGGGCACCGGATCGACACGGTAGCACTTTGCGCGATACTTCTCCGCAGCGGTCAGGCGATCGGTCCACACCACCGTCCAGGTCGCGGTCGAGGATTCGCCGGCAACCGCCGCTGACGCCTCGATGGGGTCCACGCCCTCCTGCGGCGTCACGCGGAACAGCGCGATGACATCGGTGTCCTTCGGCGTGTAGTCGGGCTCCCAATAGCCCATGCGCGCGTATTCCATCGTGCCCGATCGATAGCGCTCTTTGCCCCGGACGGTTCCTGCGTGTGCATTCATGGCTCTCTCCTGCTCTTCTCTCTCTGAATGATTAGGCGGCGACCGACTCGCGGGCGCCGATGCGCGGGTCGAGCTCGCCGGCGCGATAGCGCCGCGCCATCTCGCTCAAGGGAATGACCTTGATCTTGCTGGCGTGGCCCGCGGTGCCGAACTGCTCGAAGCGATCGCGGCAGAGCTCGCGCATCGCATCCATCGCAGGCTTGAGGAATTTGCGCGGATCGAACTCCGAGCGCGTTTGCGCGGCGACCTTGCGGAACACCGCGGTCATCGCGAGGCGACAGTCGGTGTCGATGTTGACCTTTCGCACACCGCTCTTGATGCCGCGGACGATCTCCTCCACCGGCACGCCCCAGGTCTGCGGCATCTCGCCGCCGAACTGATTGAACATGTCCTGGAGCGGCTGCGGCACCGAGGAGGAGCCGTGCATCACGAGATGCGTATTCGGCAGGCGGCGGTGAATCTCCTCGACCACCCGCATCGCCAGGATGTCGCCATCAGGCTTGCGGCTGAACTTGTAGGCGCCGTGGGACGTGCCCATCGCGATCGCGAGCGCATCGACCTTGGTGGCGCGGACGAAGTCGACGGCTTGGTCGGGATCGGTGAGGAGCTGGTCGTGGCTGACCTTGCCCTCGACGCCGTGGCCGTCCTCCTGCTCGCCGCCGCCATGCTCGAGCGAGCCGAGCACGCCGAGCTCGCCTTCGACGGAGGCGCCCACCCAATGCGCGAGATCGACGACGCGGCGGGTGATGTCGACATTGTAGTCGTAATCGGCGGCGGTCTTGGCGTCGGCCTTGAGCGAGCCGTCCATCATGACGGAGGTGAAGCCGTGGGCGATGGCGGAGGCGCAGGTCGCCTCGTCATTGCCGTGGTCCTGGTGCATGCAGAGCGGAATGTCCGGATAGGTCCGCTCCAGCGCGTCGATCATGTGCGAGAGCATGAGATCGCCGGCATAGCTGCGCGCGCCGCGCGAGGCCTGGATGATCACGGGCGCATCGACCTCGGCCGCGGCCTGCATGATCGCAATACCCTGCTCCATGTTGTTGATGTTGAACGCCGGCACCGCGTAGCCGTGGTTGGCGGCGTGATCGAGCAGCTGACGAAGGGTGATACGGGCCACGAAAGTTCCTCCTGTTATGGCTTGCCGGCGCGGGTGATCGTCCGCCGGGCGGCTTCGGCAACGCTTTGCGGCGTGATGCCGAATTCGCGGTAGAGCACGGGCGCCGGCGCAGAGGCGCCGAAGCCGCGCATGCCGACGAACTCGCCGTCAGTGCCGATCCAGCGATGCCAATCGCCGGCGACTGCGGCCTCGATGCCGACGCGCGGGGCAGTGCCGAGCACACAGGCGCGGTAGTCCTCCGGCTGCTCCTCGAACAGCGCGAAGCATGGCGCGGAGACCACGGCGGCGCGGATATGTTCCGTCGCGAGCAGGCGAGCGGCTTCCAGCGCGATCGAGACTTCGGAGCCGGTCGCCATCAACGTGACGTCGCGACCGCCGTCCGGCGAGACGATGAGGTAGGCGCCGCGCGCGACACGGTTCCTGCCGCGCACGTCGCTGCGGAATGTCGGCAGCGCCTGACGCGACAGACACAGCACGGAGGGGCGATCTTCCGCCTCGAGCGCGCAGTCCCAGGCTTCCAGCGTCTCGACCGCGTCGGCGGGGCGGAACACCAGAAGATTCGGGATGACGCGCAGCGCCGCGAGATGCTCGACGGGCTGATGCGTGGGACCGTCCTCGCCAAGACCGATGGAGTCGTGGGTCATCACATGGATGACGCGCAGCCGCATCAGGGCCGCAAGACGGATCGCCGGCCGGCTGTAGTCGGAGAAGGCGAGAAAGGTGCCGCCATAGGGGATGAATCCGCCATGCAACGCGAGGCCATTCATCGCGGCGGCCATGCCGTGCTCGCGGATGCCGTAGTGGATGTAGCCGCCGGCGAACGCCCCACGCGTCACCGGAGTCTGCGCTTTGGCGTGCGTGAGGTTCGAATGCGTCAGGTCCGCCGAGCCGCCGACCAGTCCGGGAATTGTCCCGGCAATGCCGTCGAGCACCTGTTGCGAGGCTTGCCGCGTCGCCAGCTTCGGACGCTCGCTGGCAAAGCGCTCGCGCAATTTCGCCGAGGCCTGGGCATAGGCCTCCGGCAGGGCAACGGCCTTGCCCTCGATGAACAGCTCGCGCTGCGCGGCCGTCGCGCATTCGTAGCGGTCGAGCCAGGCAAGACGCTCGACCTGCCCGCGCTGTCCGATCATCCGCCATGCCTTGAGGATCGGGATCGGGACCACGAAAGGCTGATAGTCCCAGCCGAGCGTCCGCCGCGCCGCCGCTGTTTGCTCGGTGCCGAGCGGCGCACCATGCGCCTTCTCGGTGCCCTGACGGTCCGGCGCGCCATAGCCGATGATGGTACGGCAGGCGATCAGCGACGGTCTTGTGCTCTCACGCTCTTCGGCAATCGCCTGCGCAACCGCTTCGGGGTCATGGCCGTCGACACGGCGGACCGACCAGCCGGACGCCGCAAAGCGCGCGAGCTGATCATCGGAAGTGGCCAGCGAGGTCGGCCCGTCGATGGAGATGCCGTTGTCGTCGAACAGCACAATCAAACGGCCGAGCTGGAGATGACCGGCGAGCGAGATCGCCTCCTGGCTGATGCCTTCCATCAGGCAGCCGTCGCCCGCGATCACATAGGTGAAGTGATCGACCAGGCCGTCGCCGTGCCGTGCATTGGCCATGCGCTCGGCGAGCGCCATGCCGACAGCGGTCGCAATCCCCTGCCCCAGCGGCCCGGTCGTGGTCTCGACACCCGGCGTGTGGCCGTATTCCGGATGCCCCGGCGTCTTCGAGCCCCACTGCCGGAACGCCTTGATGTCGTCCAGGCTGACGTCGCCGCCGGTGAGATGCAGCAGCGCATAGAGCAGCATCGAACCGTGGCCCGCCGACAGCACGAAGCGGTCGCGATCCGGCCAATTCGGGTGAGCCGAGTCGAATTTCAGGAACCGCGAGAACAGCACGGTTGCGACGTCGGCCATGCCCATGGGCAGGCCGGGATGGCCGGACTGCGAGGTCTCGATCGCATCGACCGCGAGGAAGCGGACGGCATTGGCGAGATCGTTGTGCGCGACTGCCGTGATGTCGGCTTCAGCGTGGACGGAGATATTCATCGGATTCTCTCCCTGTTCACTTCAGATTTCGCTTGCGCTCGATCAGCTGCATGATCAGCGGCGTCAGGATCAGCTGCATCGCCAGATCGAGCTTCGCGCCTGGACACACGATGGAGTTCGCGCGGGACATCCAGCTGTGGGGAAGCATCGACAGCAGATAGGGGAAGTCGATGCCGCGCGGATTCTTGAAGCGGATCACGACCATCGATTCGTCCGGCGTCGGGATCCAGCGCGCGATGAACGGATTGGAGGTGTCCACCGTCGGCACGCGCTGGAAGTTGATGTCGGTCTCGGTGAATTGCGGGCAGATGTAGTGGATGTAGTCGGGCATCCGCCGCAGGATGGTGTCGGTGACGGCCTCGGTCGAATAGCCGCGGGCGCTGCGGTCGCGGTGCAGCTTCTGGATCCATTCGAGATTGATGACCGGCACGACGCCGATCTTGAGATCGGCGTAGCGCGCGACATTGACCTTGTCGGTGACGACGGCGCCGTGCAGGCCCTCGTAGAACAACAGGTCCGAATTTTCCGGCAGCCGCTCCCACTCGGTGAAGGTCCCGGGCGCCGTACCATGCAGTGCGGACTCCTCGGCATCATGGACATAGTGCCGCGTCGTCGCGGTGCCGGTCTCGCCATAGTCGCGGAAGGCACGCTCCAGCTCCTCGAACAGGTTGGTCTCGGGGCTGAAATGGCTGAAATGCTTGTTGCCGCGTTCGGCCTCCTGCGCCATCTGCGTGCGCATCTCGGCACGATCATAGCGATGGAAGGCGTCGCCCTCGATGTAGACGGCGTTGACCTTCTCGCGGAAGAAGATCTGCTCGAACGTCTTCTTGACCGAGGTGGTGCCGGCGCCGGAGGAGCCGGTGATGGAGATGATCGGATGCTTCCTGGACATGGGTCGCCTCGCTCACAGCCGGAAGAAGCCGCGCCGCGCGAACAGCGGTGCGGAGATGCTGGCGACCAGCAGCGGATCGCAATGCAGTTCCTCGACGCGCTGCACCTCGTTGCTCGAGCCCATGATCAGCGGCACGCGCTGGTGCAGGCTCTGCGCCGATAGCTCGAGGATGCGCTCGCGCCCGGTCGTGGCGGAGCCGCCGGCCTGTTCGATGATCATGGCCATCGGGTGCGCCTCGTAGGTGAGGCGCAAGCGGCCGTCGCCATAGCCGGGGCGCGCGTCCGAGGGATAGAGGAACACGCCGCCGCGGGTGAGTATTCGGTAGGCCTCCGCAACCAGCGAGCCGATCCAGCGCATGTTGAAATTGTGGTTGGCGGGCCCTTCGACGCCGGCAAGACATTCGTCGACGAAGGCGCGGACCGGCGTATCCCAGTGGCGGCGGTTCGACGCATTGATCGCGAATTCTTCGCACGTCTCGGAGATCTGCACGGCGCTGCGCGCGAGGCGGAAGCAGCCCGCCCTGCGGTCGAGCGTGAAGATGTCGACGCCGTCGCCGAGCGTCAGCACCAGTGAGGTCTGCGGCCCATAGGTGACGAACCCCGCGGCAAGCTGCGCCGAGCCGCGCTGATGGAAGGCGAGAGCCAGGTCATCCGGGGCAGGCAGGATCGAGAAGATCGTGCCGACGGTCATGTTGATGTCGATGTTGGAGGAGCCGTCGAGCGGATCGATCGCGACGCAGATTTTTGCCTCGCGGTCGCCGATTTGCGGCTCGCGCATCTCCTCCGACGCGAGCGCCGCGATCGGCAGTCTGCTGAGACAGCGGCGCAGGATCGCATCGGCCTGGAGGTCGAGGTCGCGCTGGAGATCGCCGTCGCTGTTGCGGCCGGTGGTCAGGCCCGATGCGTCCGCGGAATCGCCGGTGGCGATGAGGTCGGCGATCTCGATCGCCGCCGCCGCGATGGCATCGACTGCGGCTGCCACGGCCAGCGCATGCGGCGCCGTCTCGGAATACCGTTGAAGGTGGTCGTCCAACCTGAGTTGCCCGGTCATCTGCGTCCATCCCCTTGCGGGCGCCGCTTCCAGTTCCCTCCCCGCTGGAGGTCGGTGCGGTCGGTCCCAACACGAGGAGATTGACAGGGGCGGCTTAATAAGGAAAATTTCTATTCATAATGAGTGCCAAAGAATTTTCTTATAATGGCCCCGGCCACGCAGCGGCCCAGCTCCGGCATCTGACGATCCGGCAGCTGCGCTCGCTTGCGGCGCTCTCGGCGAAGGGCAGCGTCACTGCGGCCTCGAGCCAGCTCGGCCTGACCCAGCCAGCCGTCACCCAGCAGCTCCGGCAGCTCCAGGACCTCGCCGGCCTGCCGCTGGTGCAGCGGACCGGCGACGGCATGCTGCTGACGGAGGCAGGCAAGGAGGTGCTGACGCTCGCCGAACGCGTCGAGGCCGCGATCATGGACTGCCAGGGCGCGCTCGATCTGCTCGCTGGACGGACCGGCGGCACGGTGCATCTCGGCGCGGTCTCGACCGCGAAATACTTCGTGCCGCATG
This sequence comes from Bradyrhizobium sp. S3.7.6, assembly GCF_054061875.1. Classification (NCBI taxonomy): domain Bacteria; kingdom Pseudomonadati; phylum Pseudomonadota; class Alphaproteobacteria; order Hyphomicrobiales; family Nitrobacteraceae; genus Bradyrhizobium; species Bradyrhizobium sp. S3.7.6. Next base: position 7,756,169 of record NZ_JBSSEQ010000001.1, read on the forward strand.
CGATCGCGGCGTTCTCGAAGCGGCATCCGAAGATCGAGATCAAGCTCACGATCGGCAATCGCGAGGAGATCCGCGAGGCCATGCACGGCTACGATCTCGATTTCGCCGTGATGGGTCGGCCACCGGCCGACGTCAGCGTCGACGTGCGTCAGCTCGGGCGCAATCCGCACATCATCGTCGCGCGCAAGGGACACTGGCTGGGGAAGGATTCCGGCCTCAACCTGACCGACCTCGTGCACGAGACCTTCCTCACCCGCGAGCCGGGATCAGGGACGCGCACGCTGATGGAAGGCATGTTCCAGAGATCGGATCTCGAGCCGATCATCGGCATGGAGATGAGCAGCAACGAGACCATCAAGCAGGCCGTCATCGCCGGGCTCGGCATCGCCTTCATCTCGGCCCACACGGTGGCGCATGAGCTCGCCGAAGGTCGTCTCATCGTGCTCGATGTCGCGGGCCTTCCGATCGTCCGGCAATGGTACGTGATCCGCCGCAGCGACAAGGTGCTGCTGCCACCGGCGCAGGCGATGTTCGATTTCCTGGGCTCCGAGGGCTCGAACTATTTGCCCGACGTGCCCGAGTTCGGCGGGCAATAGCCTGCCGATACTCACCCCATCAGCTTCATCGCGATCGTCGCGGCCAGAACGACGATGATCTGGAGCAGACGCTCCGTCGTGAAGATGCGGTTGAAGGTGGTCATCGCTTGGCCCGGCCGACGTAGGAGATCTCGATCGGCGTGTTGCTAGCACACGCGGGCGCCGAGATAACTCCGTAGTCGCCACGGATCCTGCCGGTGCGCCGAAACATGTGATCGCCTGGAACCCGACAAGTTTCGAACGATTCAAATCATCCTGCGCGGAATGGCCGCGCGGTCACTTTGTTCATGCACACAGTGACTTCGCGTGCACGGATGCGCCTTACCCCGCATCCGGCCGTGCAATGGGGAATCCGGGCGAGTTTTGAAAGAGTCGGGGAGGGCGCGATGAGCCACATCGCCGCCGCGGGAGAGCTTTTGTCTGCCGCAAGCTACATGTCCAAGCGCAATTTTTCGGGTATCGGAGGCGTGTTGACCGCGCTGATGACGTCAGCTGCGTTCTTCGCCAGTCCGCAGGCCTTTGCGCAATCCACGCCCGCGCAAGGCGTGACGATTCCATCCGTCACCGTGACCGCGCCGGACGCACAGCGCCGTACCAATCCCGCTTCGGCCGCACGCCGGTCGAGCGGCACGCGGAGCCGCCGGACGCAAACGGCACGGCGGCCGGGGACGACCGCCGCGCCACAACCCTTCCTGCCATCGCAGGACGCGCGCACCGGCACCGTCGGCTATTTCGCCAACAGCACCTCCGTCGCCACCAAGTCGAACACGCCCATCGTCAACATCCCGCAATCGCTTTCCGTCATCACCCAGCAGCAAATCCGCGACCAGAATTATCAGGGCTTGACCGATGTCACGCGCTACGTCCCGAGCGTCGCCGTCCACCAGGGCGAAGGCAATCGCGACGAGCTCGTCATCCGCGGCGTCGATTCCAGCGCCAACTTCTTCGTCAACGGCTTTCGTGACGACGTGCAATATTTCCGCGACCTGTACAACGCGCAAAGCATCGAGGTGCTGAAGGGCCCGAGCGCCCTGACCTTCGGCCGCGGCGCCGGCGGCGGCGTGCTCAACCGCACCTTCAAGGAGGCCGATGGCACCCGCATCTACCAGGCGACGGGGCAAACGGGCTCGTGGGGCGACCGGCGCGTCACGCTCGACGCGGGCCAAGCCGTCAACGACAACGTGGCGGCACGGCTGAACGTGTTCTACGAGGGCAGCGATGCCTTCCGCGACTTCAATCATCTCGAGCGCTACGGCATCAACCCGACCGTCACGCTGAAGCCCGACGACTTCACCAAGATCAAGCTGTCCTACGAATATTACCACGACGGCCGCACCGCCGATCGCGGCAATCCCTCGCAGGGCCTTCCCGGCGGCGTCACGCGATTCAATCCGACGACACCGTTCGCGCCGAACGGCAATCTTCAGACCTTCTTCGGCAGCCCCAGCCTCAACACCGCGCAGGCGACCGTGCAGACCGGCATGGCGATCATCGAGCACGACTTCCAGAACGGACTGTCGGTGCGCAACGGCACGATGGCGGCCGACTACCAGAAGTTCTACCAGAACGTCTATCCCACCGGCGGGCCGCTCGCCGGTGCCGTCAACGCAGCCGACACCGCGGTCAACCTTGGCGCCTATCAGCACACGACCAACCGCGACAACGTCTTCAACCAGACCGACTTCACCTACAAGGGCTGGACTGGGCCGATCGCGCACACGGTGGGCTTCGGCACCGAGTTCGGCCGCCAGACCGGTGTCGACATCCGCAACACCGGCGTCTTCCCGAACGGCACCAACACCATCGTGCAGAACCCGTTCGCTCCGACCTATTTCGGACCGGTCACCTTCGTCCACCACTTCACCGGCACCAACACCGATGGCGTCACGACACCGGATTCGAACAGTAAATATGCGCTCAACGTCGAGTCCGGTTACCTGCGCGACACCATCGAATTCTCACGCGCGCTCCAGCTCATCGTGGGCACGCGGTTCGACCGCCTCGAGATGTCGGCGCTGGACATGAACACCAACCTCAACCGCAACCGCACCGACAATCTGGTGTCGCCGCAAGCGGCCGTCCTCCTCAAGCCGATGGAGACGATGTCGGTCTACACCGCCTACAGCATCTCCTATTTGCCCGCGTCCGGCGACCAGTTCTCCTCGCTCAACGACGGCACGCTGATCCTCCAGCCGCAGAAGTTCGAGAACACCGAGGTCGGCATGAAGTGGAACATCAATCCGAGGCTGCTGTTCTCGACCGCGATCTACAACCTCAACCGCACCAACCAGCCGATCGCGGACGGCAACAATCCCGGCTTCTTCCTGCCCTCCGGCAGCACGCTGACGCGCGGCTTCGAGGCGAGCCTCGTCGGCTACGTCACCGAGCAATGGCAGTCCACGCTCGGTTATGCCTATACCGATGCGAAGATCACCAGCGCGACGTCGGCGACCGTGGTGCCGGGCAATCGCGTGCAGCTGGTGCCGTACAATCAGTTCGCCTGGTGGAACAAGTACCAGTTCACGCCGATGTGGGCGGCCGCGCTCGGCATCATCTATTTCGGCGATTCCTTTGCATCGTCGGATGACACGGTGAGACTGCCGAGCTTCGTGCGCTTCGATGCCGGCGTCTACGCCACGATCGATGCCAACTGGCGAGCGCAGCTCACGGTCGAGAACATCTTCAACCGCGGCTATTGGGCGTCCGCCGACGGCAACAACAACATCTCGCCCGGCCAGGGCCGCACCGTGAGGGTCCAGGCGAGCTACCGGTTCTGACGGCTATGGCGCGAACGTCTGCGTCCCATCGCGTGTCGTTCGCGCCGTTCGTCATCGATACGAATACCTGTGATGGTTAACGATCAGGCAGCGCGCTGGACGGCGGCGTAATCCGCGCGCGCGGCGAAATAGGCTTCCAGCTCCGACAGCGCCCGCGCTTCCCACTCGCTCGCCTGCTCCAGAAGCGACCAGCTCTGGCCCGGGCGGAATGCAGCGGTCTGGCGATAGAGCGATGCGATGCCGCGATAGCGGCGCACGTTCTCAAAGATGGCGTGACCGTTCATGTTCAAAAACTCCCTCGTCATTCCCGGGGGAGAAATTGCGGCCAAATCTTTTTCGAAAAGTTAGCGGCGCGCACCAAGCTCGCGGATGGTTGCCGGACTGTTGCGCCGGCGCAACGCGCCCCTTCCGCACGAGGCGGATTTATTGCGAATTCGTTGCCGTGCTCTCGCCCGAGGGCTTCAGCCCGCCGCGGCTGATCATTGCCATCATCTCGCGGCAGAGATCGGCAAGGCCGATCAAGAGCACCGCGAGCAGGCAGAACAGGTTGATGGAATCCGCGCCCGCGCTGGAGAGCGGCATGAACTGGAAGAACGGCGGGATGAACGCCCACCACACCAGCGGAACGGTGAGCAGCGCGGCGAACACCGCCGCCGGCGCGCCCGCGACGATTCCGAGCACGAACAGGCTAGGCAGGAACGCCGCGAAATAGAGCTTGGCGCCGAGTGCGACGCAGACGCCTTGAAGCGCGGCCGACACCGCGACGACGATAAATCCGAGCAGAAACGCCTGCCACGACCATGGCCGTACCCGCGGTACGCCAACCAGTCCCGCACGCCTCATCAGCCTCCCCCTGCCGCCCGTTAACCGGGCTCGCTTGCGACCAAAGTACTACAGCCGCAGGGAAACCGCGAGACGGAAATCGCACGGTGCCGGGCTGCGTATCCAGGGCTTGGTAAACGGCCGCGGGCACGATCGTACCGCTACTCTGTCGCCGCATAGAGCAGGCCCGCGACGGGCAGAGCAAGGCCAATGGCCGACGCCAGCGTCCAGCCGCCTTGCGCGAAGGCCCAGGCGCCAACCGCAGAGCCGGCAGCGCCGGCGGCGAAGAACGTCGCCATATAGAGGCCGTTGAGACGGCTGCGGTGCTCATGCCCGAGCGCGAAGATGGCGCGGAAGCCCAGCACGACGTTCCCCTGGACACCGATATCGATAGCGATCGCGGCCACGACCAGGCAGGCGAGATTCAGCGTCGAGCCGGCCGCACCGACATAGGTCACCAGGAAGCCGGCGGCCGCGAGCAGCATGGCGACCAGCGTCGCGATGCGGCTATGGCCGCGATCGGCGAGCCGTCCCGCGATTGGCGCGGCGAACACGCCGGCGACGCCGGCGAGCGCGAACAGCGCGATGCCGCGCTGGGAGAAGCCGAATTCACTGGCGAGCTGGAGTGGCGCCACCGTCCAGAACAGGGTGAAGGCACCGAACAGGCTCGCCTGATAGAGCGCGCGGCGCCGGAGCAGCGGCGTGGTCCGCGCCAGATGCGGCATCGACAGCAGCAGCGTGCCGTAATGCATGCGCGCGACCGGCTTGCGCTTGGGCAACGTCGTCCACAACACCGCCGCGAGCACGATCATCAGCGCGGCGGACATGAAGAACACCGCGTGCCATGACAGCGCTGCCGTGACAAAGCTCGACACCGGCCGCGCCAGCATGATGCCCAGCATCAATCCGGTCGAGACATTGCCGACGACGCGGCCGCGAATGGCTTCCGGCGCAAGGTGTGCAGCGTAGGGAATGATGATCTGCACGGCGACCGAGCCGAGGCCGATGAACAGCGCGGCGATCAGGAACGGCAGCGCGTGGGTGGCGAACGCGGCGGCCAGAAGCGCCGCGGCGCCGAGCGTGATGACAGAGCAGATCAGCGCGCGGTTCTCGACGAGGTCGCCGAGCGGCACGATGAAGAGAAGCCCCACGCCGTAGCCGATCTGCGTCATGGTGACGATCAGCCCGGCCGCCGCATGCGAGAGGCCGAGCGCGGCGCTGATCGGGGCGATCAGCGGCTGGGCGTAGTAGATGTTGGCGGCGACCATGCCGCAGGCCGCGGCAAGCACGAAGGTCAGTCGCTGCGACACCGCATCCGGCCCGGGTGCGGTCTCGATCGTGGCATTCATCGTCATTCCAACAGACTCCAGATATCGGGAATGATCATTCCCTAATATGACACAAATTCAGTCGAGCAGTTTCATCGCGACGCCGACCAGGCGCTCGCCGTCGAGCGGCAGGCGCGCCTTGCCGACGACGCGCATTCCCTGCGTGATGCAGATCATCAGCCGCGCGGTGTCGTCGGTCGCAACATGGGCGGGAATCGAGCCATCGGCCTGGCCCTCGCGAATGAGGCCGGCGATGAAGGCCTCGTTGGTCTCGAGCTGGGCGTTGACGCGGGCACGGACGTCCGGATCGAGCGCGGCGAGCTCGACCGCGCCGCCGACCACGATGCAGCCGCGACGGCCCTCGATCCCCTGGGAGTGCTCGACATAGGACAGCAACATATGGCGCAGTCGCTCGCGACCGTTGGCGCCGCGCGCCGCCGCGCTGCGGGTCTGCTCCCGGCGCACCGCGGCATAGCGCTCGAAAGCGGCCAGGAACACGGCCTGCTTGTCGCGAAACGCCTTGTAGACACTGCCGGTGGCAAGCCGCATCGCGGCTGTCAGGTCGCCGATCGAGGTGGCATGATAGCCCCGCTCGCAAAATACGCGTACGGCGCGGTCGAGCGCGGTGTCCATGTCGAATTCCCGGGGACGGCCGGGTGGACGGGCAGCAGGCTGGGGACGGCGCGCGGCTTTTTGCATTGCGGGATAATAGGGAATGATTGTTCCCGAATCAAGGCACGGAGTTGTGAATGGGGGGTGGATGGAAGGCACGCTCTCTCCGCATCGTCATTGCGAGCGTAGCGACTTGTCCGCCGAAGCTTCAGCGAAGGCGGAAGCAATCCAGAATCCCTCCGCGGAAAGGCTCTGGATTGCTTCGCTGCGCCCGCAATGACGGAGCAAGGGGCATCGGCGTCGTCCTCCAAGTACCACAGTCATTCCCCGCGACCCGGCTACGCCAAGGCTTCGCCGGGGCTGAGGTCCAGGGCCGCCGAAGCTTTAGCGTAGGCGGCAAGCGGGGAATCCAGTACGCCGCGGCCTCTCGGCTCAATCACAGCCGTCTCTGCAATGCTGGATCGCCCGGTCAAGCCGGGCGACGACAGCGAGTGCCTGGTCGCAGACACGCCTTCGCATCCTCGCGGCCCAATTCGCCCGAGCTTTGCTTGGTCGCTCCACCCTCTCTAAGCCAAGAGGGCGCAGGGAAGGCCGGGTGCTGACCTCGCACCCGCGGTCCGCTGCGCGAAGATGGTGCGCAGGGAAACCGCACAGCAGCAGGTGGTGCCAATCACTCGGCCTTCCCTGCGCGATGGTTGGACGGCTTATGCCGTGCTCTCCCGGGAGCCGAATTCCTTCTGGCCTCCCTCACGCCTGCGAAAGTCACCAGCACCGCGCCGGTTGACGCGACTGCCGCATTCGCAAAGCACTTGACCGTAGCAACGACGGCCAGGACCACACGACTTGATGTCTAGCTGTTTTTGCCCTTGGGGGAAACTCTAGAAACCCCTGCAAATCAAGGATTTCTGTGAGTTTTCGGCCCGGCCCGGCGACCCGGTGGAAACGCGCTGGGCCCTAATAGGCCCTAGTTTCACAACCTGCCGTTTTGGGCGAGAATTTGGGCCGCGCCCGGCGAGGTTTGATCCGGTCGGGCCGCGCCCGATGGCCCGGCGGTTCGCGGCGCGCGGGCCTGCTGGATGCGATGGCGCGGCTTGCCCGGGGTCCTGTGGCCTGCCGCTCCGGGCGCTGTGCGGCCGTCCTGCGGCCTGGACGCTGGCGCTGAAGCCTGACCGCTCGCCCGATGCTGCAGCCTGTCCGTGGCCTCGCCCTGATAGGCGCGGTTCTCGATGTTGCCTGCTCTCGCTTGCCTGTTGATGTGGATCAATGTGAACCGCTCCGTCGTGGATGCACTGGCAGGAGCGTTCATCCAGTCAGGGAGGTTGCCATGATCATCAATTCGGAAATGGTCTCTCGCCGAAAAGCCCTTTCTCTCATGGGATTAGCTGCTGCGTTCGGCCTCGCGACCGTTCCTACGGCACTGACAGTATCCGAGGCTGAGGCTCAGACAGTTGGTATGGAGCGGCGTCAGGATCGGCGTGAAGGGCGGCATCAGCGGCGTGACGACCGTCGCATGGGGCGTACCGAGCGACGTGAGGAACGGCGCACAGGTACAGCTGCGGGCGCGGCTCCAGCGGGTACAACTACCGGCGCAGCCAAGTAATTTCACTGCTCGGCGAAGCTAACGTCCGTGGGGGTCACACTCACTGGACGAGAAAGACATCATTCTGCAAGCCAACCTAGCTTTCCATGCATTTGGCTCGGCGTCTTTGACGCCCGCAAAAAGGGAGGGTTACGTCATGTTTTGCTGCGCACACAACGACAGACCATCTGCTATCCCGAGCCGGCTGTGCAAAGTTGCAACAGGCCGGCATAAGCGATCCTACGCCGCGCTGCTCGGCGCTACGATGCTGATGTCGCTATCGCTGTCCGGACCGGCCACCACACCGGCGGTAGCGCAAACACCGCAGAAACCAAACATTCTCTTCATCATGGGCGATGACATCGGCTGGATGCAGCCGCGCATCTACCATCAAGGGCTCATGGTCGGCGAGACGCCCAACATCGACCGCATCGGACAAGAGGGCGCCAAGTTCATGCACTATTACGCCGAGCAGAGCTGCACGGCGGGGCGCAACGCGTTCTTCACCGGTATGAACCCGCTGCGCACCGGCATGATCCCGCCGCAGCTGCCGGGAAGCCCGACCTACCTGAAGCCGGGCACGCCGACGCTCGCATGGTTCCTGCGCGACCTCGGCTACAACACCGGCGAGTTCGGCAAAAATCACCTGGGCGACCACACCGACGCGTTGCCGACCGCCCACGGCTTCCATGAGTTCTGGGGCTATCTATACCACCTGGATGCGATGCAGGGCGTGAGCTTCCCGGACATTAACAAGACCCCGACCCAGCAGACCGTCGCCCCACCTTGCAGAAACACACCGATCCCGGGTCTTGCGGAAGTGCCGGGCGCGGTGGATCCGAAGATGGTGACGAAGACAAAGACCTGCCTGACGCCGCCGCGTCCGGTCATCTGGTGCAAGTCCTCCGACGGAACGGCGAAGAACCAGACATGCCAGGACCAGGGCCCGCTGACCCTCGAGCGTTCGAAAGGGGTGGACGAGGAAATTTCGGCCAAGGTCATCGACTTCCTCGACCGCAACGATCCCAAGAAGACCAACAAGCCGTTCTTCGTCTGGTACAACCCGGCGCGCATGCACGTCACGACCGTGCTTAACGACAAGTACATGGCCATGGTCGGCGAGCCCGGCGGCAAGGATTGGGGCGTCAACGAAGCCGGTATGAAACAGATGGATGACAATATCGGCTACGTGCTGCAGAAGCTGGAAGAGATGGGCCAGCTCAACAACACCATCGTTGCCTTCACCACTGATAACGGCGCCGAGACCTTCACCTTTCCTGACGGCGGCGTCACGCCGTTCAAGGGCTCGAAGATGAACACTTGGGAAGGTGGCATGCGCGCGCCGATGGTCATCCGCTGGCCGGGCGTCATCAAGCCAGGCACGGTGAAGGAGGAGATCTTCGCCTCGCTCGACTGGCTGCCCACGCTCGTCGATATCGCCGGCGGCCCCAAGGGCGACGGCCTCAAGGCGCAAATCGAGGCCGGCAGCTATCCGGGCATCGTCAAGACCACGCTCGACGGTTTCAATCAGCGCGACTATCTGGAGGGAAAGACCGAGAAGTCCGCGCGCGACGTCTTCTTCTACTATTCCAGCGCGCATCCGTCGGCGGTGCGCTACAAGAATTGGAAGATGTATTTCGCGATTGCGCCCGAAACCGCGACCGGGTTCGTGAACCCGGGTGTCCAGACGATGTTCGCTGCCGGCATGGTAAACCTCAAGCGCGATCCATTCGAGATGTCGTGGGGCACCGAGAAAAAGGCGGGTTTCTGGTTCGGCGGCGCGCTCGCTGGGCCGGCTACAGCTTACATATACGACTGGAACCTGCTGCCCATCGGTCAGGCGCCATCTCGTGTCGGGACGACCGGCAAGGGGCATGAGCAGCGACGGCTTTTCGCACTGTGCAAGTGCCGCTGCGCTCGGTGACGTGATGGACGTGCGGCGACGGTCTGCGCGTGGGGTCCTTTGAAGCTTAAAATGAAGCGGGGGGACCGCGCGACCGCTCCGTATGAATATATTTGCAAATCATCACACCGCCCTAAATTATGCACCACCTCGTACACAATGGCGGTTTACGATAGGCCAAATGCTTGATGACCGCTTTTGCCTCGTGAGCGGACATCCTCAGCTAAACCAGTCATGTCCGGAAAGGGGCCAGCAGGCGACAATGCGGGGCGCGCGAGAGCCGCGTTCGGAAATGCGTTCTCACCAGACAAGGACGTAGAGAACGTAAAGCGAATAGCCGATGACGAGAATGCCCATCATCACTGAGAGCCATGTTAGGATTTTATCATGGTTCATTAGTCGTCTACTCGAGTTTCCATCAGTTGGTTTTTCGCTGTCGTTGGGCGTACTCGGCCCCCCATCCAAGTCCCAAGGTAACCGAGATCAGCGAGCCGAACAGCACGCCGAGCTTCGCCGCATCGAGCAACTTGTCGTCGCTAAAGGCGAGCATGGCAATGAAGATCGACATGGTGAAGCCGATGCCGGCGAGCAGCCCGACGAGACAAACGCCGCTCCATGACACGTCCGGCGCGAGGCGGCACCAGCCCGTGCGCACCGCAAGCCACGTCGCCCCGATCACACCGACCGGCTTTCCCGCACACAGCGCGAGTGCGACGCCGAGCGTCACGAACTGAGCGTCGCCTGATAGCTCCATACCTTTGAAACTGACACCCGCATTAGCCAGCGCGAAGACCGGCATGATGGCGTAGGCGACCCAGGGATGCAGTGCCATCTCCACACGAATGACGGGCGGCACGATCCAGGGATGCCGCGACCGTGCCGGTGTGATCAGCCCAAGCACGACGCCTGCGAGCGTCGGATGAACGCCTGCCACGAGAAAGCCCGCCCAGACGATGAACGCCGGCACGACATAAGCATAGGCGGAACCGATCCCGAGGCGCTGAAAGCCGAGCGCCATGACAACGCCGAGCGCCGCGACGGCGAAGCCGCTGGGATCGAGTCCGCTGGTGTAGAACAGCGCGATGATGAGAACCGCGATGATGTCGTCGATGATAGCGAGCGCCAGCAGAAAGACCCGAATGCTGCCTGGGATCGATTTGCCGAGCAGCGCGAGCACGCCGACGGCGAAAGCGATATCGGTGGCGGTCGGTATCGCCCAGCCATGGCCGCGCCCCGGAACGGCGTTGAAGCTCAGATAGATCAGCGCAGGAACGACGACTCCGCCGAATGCCGCCAGCACCGGCAAAATAGCTTGATCGAACCTGCTCAGCCCGCCCTCGTGGATCTCGCGGCGAATCTCCATGCCGACGACGAGGAAGAACATCGTCATCAGCGCGTCGTTGATCCAGAAATGCAGCGGCCTTTCGAAAGCAAATGCGCCGAGGCGAAGTGGAATCGTCAGGCTCCAGACGTCATGATACGAATGGGCCAACGGCGAGTTGGCCCACAGCAATGCGGCCGCCGCGGCCGCGAGCAGCACAATCCCGCTGATCGCCTCGACATGCAGGAAGTGCTGGAGTGTCGCGAGCGCTCGCTCGGCAAGAGATTGGGACTTTAAAGGGTTTCTGCTGGGCAGTTGATCGTTCATGGGCACACGCACCCTGCGTGGCGGCCCGACCATCGCTTAACCTGTCACTGCTTTATGCAGTGAGCACCCATGGTCCTTCTACACAACAGAGCCGAGAACGCAACTGTGATGTCGCCTTCGGGTCATTCGCGTCGTTTTGACCCTGCGCTGACTACTTCCGGTTTCCATCCAACACCGAACATATCGTTGCGCTTAGGTCGTTCACGCCGAGACCGGCCCGCGCCGTCACTTGCTCTGCTGCTTGGCCGCCCACAGCCTGTACGCCTCATCCTCGTAGGGGTCAGGTTCTGTCGGCGGCGGGATCAGCTTCGCGCCCTCCGCGCGGAAGTGGTCGAGACCGCGCCCCAGCTTACGACCGGCCAATGTGTGCTGGTCGCGCGCCCAGTCGGGGATTGTCGGTGCGAAATCCTCCAGCGATGACCGCAGGCCAATGGCGGCTGCGAAGTGACAGCCCGCGCGAGACTTCGGCGCGCGTGCCATCATGCGGATCGCGTTGCCAACCATCAGCCGGGCTTCACCGATCTTGCTGTCGTAACGCGCTTTCGACTGCGCCATTGCGGCTGCGACGAACGGAACGACGTGCGGCGCAGCCAGCGAGTCGAGGTCTTCATGGCAGATGACCTCCAACCTGTTGCAGACCATCGAATGGAAGGCTTTCGAGGTGTGCATCAGCTCGACGGCGAATTCCATCGCCTCTCGCTCAAGGCCGCGCCTGATGCTCTTCTGCATCGCGGAGACACAAGCCATCGCGGGAAGGCCGTGCTTGATGTCGGGGATCATCGGCCTGTCCCCTTGACGGCGACAACGATGGTCTCGCCCGCGACCTTGGACGCGGCGAGCGCGCGGGCCTGTTCGGCGCTGTAGGCGTAGACGATGAATAGCGGCTTCGGGTTCTGGCCCGCGACGGGCTGAAAGACGGTGAAGGGTTTCGGGTTTCGCACTGGCTTGCTCCGGGGTTGTGGGCGGCGGTGCCGTCCTGTCCCGGTTCAGCCACCAGTGGCCGTTGCAGTAAAACCAAGTTTCGCTCGGAAATTCATTATCCCCGCCAACCGTGGTGTGCCCGCTGCGCCGTCCCGCTATCTCTAGCGGCTTGCCTGTCCATCGTGACCGGGCGCATCCTCACTCGCATGGCCGTGGGGACGAGGCGAAGTCATTGCAAAGGCGTTGCCGGATGATGTGCGTGATGCGCGGAGCCGACAAAGAGGATCGCGGCGGCAGCGTGACCACGATGACCCTCGCCGTTATTCTCCCATGATCGTGCGGCGTCCCTCCGGCTGACGCTCCGTTTTCCAGTAGCATCAATGGAGGCGACTAATGAAGCCGATAGGACCGCTTGCAGCGACCGTCGTTTGCGCCGCTCTGATACTGCCACGCTTAGCCACCGCCCAAACGGCACCGGCAATCTCTCCCTCGATCACCACGCCGGACAAAGTTGAGACACGCCTCGGTACGCTCGATTTCAAGGACGGCATGCCCAGCCCAGCGACGCTGGCGAAGGTCTACGACAACCTCGACTTCACCCATGCCTTCGAGGCATTCGTGAACACCTTCCAAGGCGTGAACGCCGCCGCCGCCCGCAAGGGTGTTCTTGATATCGGGATCAAGGACAACGAGATCGCCGTATTCGGCAACCTGATGGACGCCAAGTCGCTCTTTATGACGGCGAACGCGGACACCGTCTATTTCTTCGGTTTCATCGACTTGAACAAGGGGCCTATGGTTTTAGAGACGCCGCCGAAGGCGCTCGCCACGATTGATGACATGTGGTGGCGCTGGGTCACCGATTTCGGCCTCCCCGGTCCTGATCGTGGAACGGGCGGCAAATACCTTCTGCTGCCGCCCGGCTACGATGGCCCGGTCCCCGAGGGCGGCTTCTATGTTGCCCGCGCGCGGACCACCCGCGTCCTGATCTTGGGGCGCATGTTCATGGAGAACAACGATCCCAAGCCCTCCGCCGAGCTGATCCGAAAATTCACCAAGATCTACCCCTATGAAGCCGGAGGCGTCGGCACACCCATCGCCGAATTCCTTGACGGCAAGGCCAAACTTGGCCGTGTCACTGAACCGCCGCCGACTGTGTTCCACGAAGTCAGCGGCAAGGTCATGAACACCGTTCCGCCCAACGACTGGACCTATTACGAAATGCTCAACCAGATCGTGCAGGACGAGCCAGCCACCTCGCTCGACCCCGAGCTGATGGGACCGCTCGCTGCCATCGGCATCATCAAGGGCAAGCCGTTCGCGCCCGATGCACGCATGAAGAAAATCCTGACTGAGGCGCTCGCGCTCGCCAACGCCACCTCGCGCAGCCTGCTCATGCATCCGCGCAATCCCACCTGGTTCTACTATCCCGGTTCGGCGTGGTTCAACCAGCTGTTCATCAGCGGTTACGAGTTCGAGACGCCCATTCCAATGATTGAGGGGCCGATCCGGGGGGAAATGCAAATTCCTGAAGCCGCCAAACCCTTCCCGCCCACCGGCTTCCGCACGCTGGATGCGCGCACCAGTTTCTTCTATGGCGTCACCGGCATCACGCCCGCGATGGCGATGCGCATGACCGGCATCGGCTCGCAGTACCTGTTCACGTCACTGGATGCCGACAAGAATTATTTCGACGGCGCCAAGACCTACAAGGTGGCGCTGCCGAAAGGCATTCCCGCCGAGAAATTCTGGTCGTTCACGCTTTACGACAACCAGACGCGCTCAATGCTCGACACGCCGCAGCGCTACCCCCGCGCTGGTAGCCAGAGCTACCCGTCACCCGCCGCCGAACCCGACGCCGATGGTTCAACAACGGTCTACTTCAGCCCAACCCAGCCAGCGGGGATCAAGCGCGGCAACTGGATCCAGACCGATCCCACAAAGGGCTGGTTCACGATCCTGCGCTTGTACAGCCCGCTTGAACCGTTCTTCACGAAGGACTGGCGACCGAGCGAGATTGCGGTGGTGAAGTAGCCTTGTGGATCACGCGCGGGTTGTCCAAAAACGTGAACCCGGAGAGCGATGCGGTGAGACGCGAGCGCGAGGAGCAGTGGCGCTGACAGTCAGCCTCCGCAGCGAGCGGACGCGACGAGCGGCCTCATGGTCGTGACCCTCGTCCAGTGCGGTCGCTCCGTTCTGTCGAATGCAGGAGGCAAACAGTCGCCTTTTCTAGCCGGTTCCGCGCCTTGGAAGTCGGGCCGTTCGCTCGGCCTGCGCTTCTGCCGACAAGTCCATCCGCTTGCGAATTCCGATGATGTCACGGATCACCTCGGCCTCGGCGGCTGTCGGCAACCGGCTGAGGCGGAAGCAGCCCTCGCTGTCACCGTCCTGCGTCACCTCGCAGAACGGCAGCCGTTTCTTGAACCATGTCCATTGCAGCGGGCTGATTTCATCTTCCGGCGCGACGACAAGCTGCCAGCCTTTGCCGTTGCCCCATGTCGAGATGTAGCAGCCGGGACGACCACGCTGGGTCCATAAGCCATCGTCATTCCGCCGCAGGACAGACGGCGAGGCATGCAGGGCCTCGAACAGTTCAACGAGTTGAGCCTTGTCCCGGTCGGCCTCGTCGGCGGTGCGATAGGTGTTGATCATGCGCGGTTGCTTTCGCTGTTGGAGGCGGGCCGAGATGTCTGCGCCAGCACCCATCTCGGCCCTCGCGACGGCTGACCTTGTGCCGGGATTGGCCCGTCGCGGTCGGGAGCGCCGAGCAGCCGATGCCCGGCAGCGCGATCTTGTGGTAGTTGTGCGGGCAGACCGGCCAAGGAGCGAACCTGTCTGCCCGCCGCGCGTCCATCCCCAAGCCGTTGGCACGAGCCGAGAGGACGAACGCGCATCTCGTTCACCGCCGCCACGGCCAACTAAGGCCCGGCGATGATTCCGGCGATGCGTCTGCGCTCGGTGCCGTGACGAGAGCAACCGAGAGCAGCGCCAAAATGGAAACATCCTGATGGTGTTCACACGGAAGGTTTTGCGCCTGTGCCTGCCAAATCAGCGCGCATTCATCGCGCTCGACCGCGAGCAAGTCGCCCATCACCTCGGCCTCAGCCTTCTGGCGTGCTTCGAGCGACAGCGCAGCCTTGTCATCGGCTTCCGTGCTGATCTCGCGATCAAGCGCGGTAATCAGCGCATCCCGATGCAGCCACGCGACCAGCGCGAGCGCGTCGGCGGTTTCGGTGAAGGCCAGTGAACGACGCTCCGCGTGAACCTCAGATGTGAGGCTCTGCGTCTGGAAATCCACCGGCCCATCAAGCTCGATCAACCGGCTGACCGATGGCGTTCCACGCTGCGCCAATGCCTCGATCTGCTCGCGCATGCGCTGCTTGCAGAAGGCGCTCGGGTAAGGCGCGGACGCGATCCGATGCAGGTCGGCGCGCAACTCGCGAACGCGACGGCGCAAGCGCTCGATGCCCGACAGAACGTCCTCGCCCTTGTTCAGCTTCGGCGGCTCGGTCTCAACTTCTTCGAGCGTGGTGCCGTGCGGCTTCCCATCGCGCAGCCAGCTCTCGCAGGCAGCCAGCGCGGCGGATGCTGCATGCCATGCCGCCGTCCGCACCTCCCGCAATTCTGTCAGTCGCTTCAAATCGGCAGTCATCTTTTCGAGATGCTTGGTTGCGGTTTTGACGAGCGGATCATCCGGCTTGAGGTTGCGGCCAAAATCCTGCGGATGGGCCAGCAACGTCTTCAGCCGATTTTCGGCGTCAATGCGCGCCATGCTCGCTTCACGAACAGTCTCGAACTCTGGAATGAGCCGATGCGCATCGGCGGCACGCTGGCGCAGCAGCCGCAGCCGTTCGGCAGCAGCGGGCGGCAGCCACTCGATCACGTCGAGTTGCGGCTGGAGATGTATCCCAGCGGAAAACGGTTGCGGGTTCGCGGGTCCGGGTTCGAAGCTCACGTGTCGCCTCCCATGATGATCGGAGACACACGGTGACGCGGGCAGTTGGCAAAAAATACCGGGGTCGGCTCGATGGCGCGATTGAATTGCTCTGAGCGTCAGCCCCGCTCTCGCTCGCTCGCCCGCAACACCTCGCGGACTAACCTCTCGCCCGGCAGACGATCACGGGACTTCAAGATCATCCAGAAAAATTCCCTGATGGTGCCTCGATGTCGAGCGGGGCAAAGCGCCTCGGGGCCGTCGTTGTGCCAAGCGGTTGCGCGATACAGACTGAGCTTGGTGACCAGATCGGCTGCTGCTGAATTGTCGCTCACGCCGACGTAAAATCGATCCGCCGCCGCGATCAGATACCGGTCGCGCTCGTCTCGCGAAAGCATTTCAGCGGGCGTTGGATGCCCGCGACCGACCGGAAACGCACCTGCAAATGTTAATGGTCGAACCGGCTTCATGTCCTCGTGTCCAGCGGCTCGAAGCGTCCTCCTGGCACTGCTGTCTGCAACGCGACCGTCGCCGCACGTTCCAGCGCCGGAAGCGGAAGGTCGGCGCACTCGCAGCAAATAGCGCACACGGATGCCGCTGGCGGCTTCGGCACCGCTGGCATGCTCAACAACAGCCAGCCGACGCGCTGTCTCTCCCAGATCAGGCCCGAACACACGATGCAGGCTCTCATCCGACGCGGCAGATCATCCAGCCAAGAACGGGCTGCGTTCTGTAGGATCGGCACGTCGAGCGGCTGATCGACAGCAACGAGGTACGTGTCCAGCGCCCGCCAGTCTCCTGACGGTAGCGAGCGAGTTCGCTGCGGCGAGCGTGGCGGTTCATGGCGATGCTCGCTTTCACGGCCTCAAGCCTTTCGGCCTCTGGCCCCTGCGCCCACGCCGCGACCGCAGTCGCTCCGTTCCCGGCATCGCATTGAACGGATCGTTGCGAAGGAAATCCTCCGCCGCCAGCATCCGCCCGATCCGCCGTTCAAGGCACCCGATGCACAGGCAGCCGCCGTTCTCCTCCATGTCCGCAACTTTCCAAATCTTCGGCTTGACGGTGTAGACCTCCGACAAGGCATCGAAGGTTTGCTTCACCCCCTGATCATTCCAGTCGAGCGCCATCGCCTGCTCCATCTGCTTCCGGTTGAAGAACCCCGGCGCGGTGTTCACGCCGCAGTCGATGCACGCCCAGCTCTCGGGCAGCTTGCCGCGCAGGTCTGGCTTGTGGACGGTATGCTCAAACTGATCATCGGCCCCAATGTTGGCGCACCTTGCGGCGGCAACGGCTCGTCTCGTCATGCTGCTGGTCATGCTCTCGCTCCTCCCGCTGTTGTCATTGCGTGCCGGTGGTGTGCGCCTGACCGCGCTCAAATGCGATGAGGCACGCCTCGCACAGCGGCTGTGTCTCATCTTCATCGATGATCACGCTGACCCCGACCGGCCCATCGGGGCCTTGGAATTCGGGTCCGTGGGTCTTCTCGACGGCCCAGTCGGGGACGGCGACGCCCGCCTCGCGTGCTCGCTCGCCGCAGCCGGTGCAGATGATCTTGGGCGGCTTGCCCGTCGCGGGCCTGCTTCGAATGATCCTCATCGCTTGCTCCTCTCGCTTGGTTGTCACTGCCTGCGGCGGCGCGCAGCCGCCTCAGTCTCAATGTCCATCTGGACGTACTGGCGCGGATCGCTCTCCTCCGCGGCGACGGCGAGCGTGTCGAGCACGGCGTCAACGTAGCCGTCGTGGGCCGCGAGCAACTCGGTGATCACCGCGTCGGCCTCGTCACCAAGGATTTCACGGCCACGCTGGTAGACTTCGGCGAAGGGGGGGTCCGCGTCCGCGTTCACGGGACGCCCCATTTTTTTAGAAGTGGCTCGGCAAGGTGGTGGTGCTTGGTTTTGCTCTGCCAGCGGTTGTTGCAGCGCCGCGTGAGCGGTGCGCGCAACAGGTCCATCCGTCGCGGAAACCGGTACGTCACCGGTACTGGTTTTGGCTGGGTTCAGAAGTGCGTCAGAGACGGCGGTCTCTGCCGCCGTTACATACCCTCCATCCACACGGGCAGTATGCGCGGCGTGCGCATGCGCGCCGCGCTCTTGGGGTTCTTTCCTCTGGGGTTTATTCCTCTTAAGGGATTCATCACCACCCACGGAGGTTTTTTCCGGCACGGATGGAGGTTTTCCGGCATCACCAATGGTGGTTTCGACCCGATCAAAATCTCCGTCGGTGGAGGTATTGATGGGCTTGGAAATCTCCATCGGTGGAGGTTTTCCGGCTTCCGGCATTGCGAGCCGATAGATAGAGAAATGTCCGCTTCCGCGCCGTCCCGGCTTGGCGATTCCGAGCAGCCCGGCAGCGACCGCCTCGCCAAACAACCGGACTACACTCGTCTCCGACATGCCAATATCAACGGCGAGGTTTTTTGCGCTGCGCCATGCAAGGCCGGTCTCTTTGTTGATCCATTGGGTGGCGATCCTGATCGCCAGATGGGCAAACGACCGATCAACGGTGCCAGCAGCGATGCATGCGTCAACGCACTCGAACCATCGCAGCTTATCGACCGCGCCCTTGATCAAGCCCCATTTCTCATTCGAAACTTGGAGGTCGGGCCGTTTGATGTTGGTGGTCGGCATTGATGCAGCGTTCGCTTTGCGCTACATCGTCGCCGCCCGCTCAAAGGCAGTTGACGATGCAGCTTGAATGAAAGCGCCGCCCGGCCGGGCGGCGTTTGCTTTATGTGGTTTCGGTGGACTTCGACCCAGACGGGTGATGCCGACGCCCGCGACGGCGTCCATCGACCTCCCGTTGCCACGCAGCGATTTCGTCGGCCCACCAGATTTTTTTGTTCGGGGAGATGAAGGTGCCGCGCGGAAAGCGGCCATCCCGCTCCATCCTCCACAACGTCACCGGAGAAACCGGCACGACCGCCAGAACCTGGGCTTCGGAGAGCATGACCCGAAGCCCGGCCTTGTCGGTGGCGTCTTCGTTTTCGGCTTGCGGTCGAGGCGGTGCAGCGGCTTCGGTTTGCGAGACGGTCATTTAGCCCTCATGCGCGCAAGAGGGTTCATTGGTCAGCGTGGCGGCTTTGGCTGCGGCCTCGCGACGCCTGCTTCCTCGCGGTCGGCCCCGGTGCGGCAGCGGCTTAGGTTCGCCGCGTTCGGCGATCATGCGTTGCCGTGCCGCCCGGCACTCGTGGCCGATCCAGCGGACCACGTTTTCGGATACGTTCACCGGCTTCGGATAGAGACCGCTGTGCACGCCGCGATATAATGTTGAGATGTGGATCGGCTTGCTGCCACCGAAGAACTTCTGGACCGTCACACGGTCCCAAAGCTCCAGTTCAGCGGCCTCGGTCGGTGGCGATGTCCGGTCGGTTGGATGATCTTCCATCGGGTCGCTCCAATTGCTGGGCGACCTCCTATCGACAGCAGGGTCGCCTCCAAAATGCGGGCGACCCTATAAGTACGCACCTTTTTTCCCAGTCAACGCTCAAACCAGAGTTGGACCGGTTTTCGTGCAGTTGGGCCGATTTTTCTGCATCAAGCGTAAAGTCGGTTTACGCTGCGGTTCCGCGATTAGGCGAGCGCGTCGCACGATATTGCAGCGATCACCGCCGCAGCCGCCGCATCCTGACGACCTTGACGGGCGTGGGCGCAGCCGATCAAGGTCATCGATGCCGCCGGAAGGCGATGGCGTGGCGCTGGCTGCGCGTCACTGATGCGCTATTTCGGAGTCGCCGCTATCGGACACCGGGCAGGACGCCGAACGCATCAGCGGCCAAATGGCGGTTTCACCGGATCTCAAAAGAAAAGACCCGGCCAGCTTTGCGCTGACCGGGCCGGGACGCTGTGTCGGGTTCGATGATCAGGCGACGAGGCGCAGCCTGTCCTCAGCGGCCTTCGGCGCGGGCTCACCAATGATCCGCCGCAGCTCGGCCGCGATGCCGTCCAGCACCGCGCGCTTCTGCACCATGCGCTTCGACTGAACATAGACGCCGGTCACCCGCGCGATCTTCTCGCCGCCATCCTTGGTCACGGCATGGTCGAGGCACTTCGCGATGGCGGCATCCGAGTGGCCCAGCTCACCGGCCAGCGTCGCCGCCGTCCGCCGCAGATCGTGCGGCGTGAAGCGCGGCAACCCAAGCAGCTCACACAGGCCCGGCGTTTTGCTCTTGTCTTTGTTGGTTTCGTGCTTGGTGCCGCGCAGCGCCAGCGATGTCGAGGTGCGATAAATCGGCTGGCCCGGATAGACCGGGCTATCGAACACGAACCCTTGCTCGTCGCTGGCCAGCGCCTCTCGGATGATCTCTACCGCCAGATCGGACAGTGGCTGCTCGATCACGCGGCGCTTTTTGACCCGCTTGGCCGGGACGCGGATGTGCGGGAATTCGCCGTCGAGGCCGATCAGCTCGTCGCGATGAGCGGCCAGCAGCTCGCCGCCGCGCAGCATGGTGACCAACTGGAATTTCAGCGCCAACCGGGTGCGGCGATCCCACGGCAGGTCGGCGCGGTCCAGCCCATGCCAGAAAATCCTGATCTCGTCCTCGGATAGCACGCGGGTCCTGGCATGTTCCTTGTCCAGCGGCGGCAGGTTGGCGCACGGGCTCGCGGTAACGTATTCGCGACCGGCTTCCATCGCCCAATTGAACAAGCCCGAAGCAGCGCGCCGCATGTGGCGGGCGTTGCTGAGCGATGCCTTGCTGCCCGGATACCGGCCAGCGACAAGATCATCCGAGAGCGTGGCGATGTCGCGCTTGGTGACCGTGCTGGCGGCCATCTTGCCGAAGCGAGGGCTGAGGAATCGCCGCAGATGGCTCTCGCCATTGCTCCATGTTTCGATGCGGGGACGCAGCTCGCCATCGGCCTTGAGAACTGGCGCTTTCATCCACGCGACCCGCTCCTTGATGATTTCATCGACGGTCTTGCCCTGCGCGACCTTGTCGGCCTGTTTCTGTGCAAGCAGCGCGACAAGCTCGGCCGGGTCCATCGCCTTCATGGCGTAGACCCTGCTGCGGGCGGCATCGACCCCGAAGGCCGGGCTGTAGTCGCCAATCTTGGTCGAGCACTGCTTGCCGGTCGTCGGATGTGTGAATTTGAAGTTGAAGGCCGTCACGCCGGACGCGGTGCGGCTGATGTACAGGCCTGGGGCCTTGCGGTCGTACACCTTGTCGCGCTGATCGACCCGCTTCTCGCACATGCGGTCGGTCAGGATGACTGCGGAATTGCGCCCGCGCTTGGCGGCCTCGGTGGTCGTGGTAGTGTCCATGTGGTTTCTGAGCTCCTGAAGGGTTTGGGACCATGGGTCCGGCCTTGGGCCTCTCAGTCCTTGGAGGGTCGCGAGAGGCTTAGGGCCGGGCCCTAGATTTGGCGAAATGCGCTGAAAGCCGTTGAATGAGGGTAGAAGAAAAACCCTATAAATAAAGGGTTTTGTTGCTTTCAGCGTCTTTCACCGTCCTTCAAAATATAGCCCACACGGTTTTGCCGTACGCACGGCCCGCCATTTCGCCGCAGTTTTTCCAGCCCTGTCGACGGAGCCGGAAACTTGCAGACGAGACGAACCTGACAGCGCCGCTCATCCGGCACGAAGTCTTGGGCTCACGGAGAGCAATCCGCCCTGCCCTTGGCCTCTCGCGCCCGACGCTGCCGCGTCCACCGCAAGCCCGGCTCGCGACAGTGACGACACAAGATCGCCCCTCTTGGTGAGCCGGGATGGGCGACACATACGCCAATTCCGAATTTCGGTAAAGTGGAATATTCTTGCAAGCGCAACTTGACACCGGCGCAGATCGGAATGACCCGGTGTTTTGCCCGACGGCCGGGGTCAGCGGGGCGTGACTGGCAGCACGCCTGTGCGAAGTGGCGGCGGCATGCCCCACCGCATCAACACCATCCTGCGTCTGTGTTGCGGACGACCGGCGCAGGATAGTCGGGAAACACGCCGGGCATCGGTGCGAGGTTGCCGACGTATCGGTTGGCGACGCGAAACAGTGCGGCGACGCAGCTTGGTTCGTCGCGATGCTGTAGAGGTTGCACATGCGGTTCGCGGGCTAACGCTTTTTAAAGTCCGTTAGCTTGCGCAGGTAGTAGCCTTGTCGCTGAACGGCGAGCTTAATGTTCTCACTGACGCTCGCTACTTTTTTCTTCTTATGCCATCTGCCTGACGCGTCGGGAAGCGGAATTGGCAAACCATTTCGCACAACCAACAGATCTCGCCTGGTGTTAAGATACACATCGAACATTCTAAGGCCCCCAGCCGATTGTCAGAGTATCGCGGGGAGCAGAAATAGCAAACAACTCCGCCCGGCCTACGATGGACTAGCACGCCGCTACAGATTGCGGTGGATGGCGTGCCGGCACGCCGGCACAACGGAGGCGACGTAGGACCTGTGTCGCGACTTGAGCGGCGGTCATCATGTGTCGTCATCCAGTGGCGGCTCACCTCACTTGTCGGCCATCTCCTGTTAGACCTTGGCAATCTCTGTGCGCACCTCGAACACACATGCTCGATGGCGCGCCGGGCCGCAAGATCGCTACGTCGCGCACCGTGCAGGATAGATGCCATCAAAACGGTGCCAGCAATGCCGCTTTAGCCACACTTACCGGTGAGGACCTGATCTTGAAACGTAGGAGAGTACGTCATTCCGCTGACCGATCAGTCGCGAAATTATGTTGGCGAACTGAACGAGAGAAAAAATTGCGAGGAATTCCAAAATCATTTCGAAAAGCCTCCGGGTTCGAAAATTCGCTGTCGTAAAACACGCCCCAGCCCGGAGACCGCAAATCTAAAACTGTTTGTTGCGGCGTAAACGCAAAATGGAACAGTTCAACGAAGAAACAATAAATCAGTTGCCTTTCGGCAACAGCATGAGGAGATTGCAGCGTTCTCGAAAACCCGCTGTCATTGCCGCGCCCTGCGCAGCATCGGCTTCACTGCGCGACGATTGCCGCCGCTCGCGCCGCAGGTATCGCAGATAAGCGACGCGGCTCTGATCGAGCGGGAAGCCGTCACCTTGCCGCTGGATTACGCCTTCGGCTTCGAGCTTGCCGATGTAGGTCCGGCTGCAATCGAGGTGCTGCGCCAGCGCCGACGCGCTGACGGTCTCGGCGCTTCTGGATCGCGGTCGAGGAACAGGCTTGGCGACGGGCGCGACGGTTTCGGTCATCAGCGTCATTCCTGCTGCATCGCAGCGGGATAGCTCACTTTCGCTTCCGGCGGCAGAGCGGACCATATCCAGATTTGCTGCTGGTCGACCTTGGGCGCGATTGCGCCTAACCGGACCTTGCCATGCGGTCTTGAACTCATTCGTTGACGAGGGCGTGTATTGCCCCGTGACCCAAATCCCTTATGTTTATTCGTAGCAGTGATCGGAGCCGGCCCATGTTTCCGTTAATTGTTGCTGCAATCCTTTATCTCAGCCTCATCTCTGCGTGCGGGCACTATACTGCGAACTATGCCGAACAGAGGGGACGCTCTAGGGCCGCCTGGTTCATCTGGGGCGGATTGCTTTATCCACTCCCCTACATTGCGTTGGCACTCTTACCGCCAGTCCGCCGGGAGACGCCGGTCTAAGTCCGCCTCGCTTGGCGGCTTTTCTTGAGTGTCGCCTTTGGGCCCATCGCGTCATTTCGCTGCAAAGCGCTCGCTGCTCGCTATCGGCGCATAGCGAACGTTCCGGCGTCCCCTGCAACTGCAACCACGCATTTTCTCGCACCAGATATTCTCAATAGGTGCGGTGGCGCGGTCCCCGCGTTTCTTTTTGCCCTCTGAAGAACCCTGACGACCGATTGCGGAGGGACCGCCCATCCTTCGACGGTCGCCGCCAGCCATTGCGGGCATCACGTCATCACCACGACACGGTGCGAGCCATCGACGATGCCGCGTTCGGGGCCGACATTCGCTGGCTTTCTGACCCAAAACAACCGTAGGCATTATTCCGAGAACCGTGTAGCCTCCCCGCACCGTCACGCTCTTTGCTTGCCGGAAGCTGCTGCCCACAAAACGGAGAAACGCCGAACTCTCCGCTTCTCTTCAAATTGCAGCCTTGGTGCCATTGGCAGGCGCGATCTTCAGAACCAGCCATTCACAGATCACCAGCGTGCGCGTCGCATAGGCGCGCCCGACTGGCGGACACGATCAGATCAAAGAGGGCAAAGTCATGAGCAAAAGCTTATCGCTGCTGCTGGTGCTGTTGTTCGTCACTATCGGCCATGCGCGGGCGGACCCGCTCAATGAGGACATGACGAAACTCAATGCGCAATGGGATGCAGCGATCAACGATCCAAATTTCGATGCCTTGCTGCCAATGTATGCCACCGATGCCAGTCTAATCCCGCCCGGCGCACCGCCCGTTTCGGGTGCGACTGCGATACGCGACTTCTTTGCCAAAAGGGGAACGAGCGTCAGAAATCACAAGCTTGAACTTGTTGAGGTTTTGCCAATGGGGAACTACGCATACGTGACCTCCCGCTTCAAAGCTTCCTTGGTCAAAGGCGAGGAAACGACCAAGCTGTCCGGAAGCACCGTTAAGCTTTACGAACACCAGTCCAACGGCGAATGGAAGGTTAAGTCCCACATTTTCGTTCGGGAATAGCCAGCCAAACATTACGAGCCGAATGAGCCGGGATGGGCTACACATACGCCATTTCCGAAATTCGGTAAAGTGGAATATTTGGCGCGATTGGGTTGACAGCAAAGCGAAACACCCGGGCATGCCACCGTCATTCCGGAGCGCGGCGAAGCGGCGAGCTATGATGCGCAATTGCGCATCTGAGATCCCATGTCGCCGCGCAACTGCGGCCCGATGGATTCCGGGCTCAATGCTGCACATCGCCCCGGAATGACGAAGGGGAGAGTGTCACCGCTTCGGCCGCCCGGCAGGCCTTCGCCCTCAGCCGACGCGCTGGCACTCTCCTTGCTGCTCGCCCGCCAATCCCTCAGACCCGCAGTGGGTCTGTTTCATAGTGAGGCGATCCCATGCAATCGACGTCCCGTTTCGAAGCGACCATCCCGACACAGCTCCACGTCCTGATCTCCGATCTGCGTTGGCGCACGCAAATGCTCGACGCCGACATTCAGGAGGAAGAGCGGAGGGCCGGAATCTCCGATCCAAACAATCTCGCCTACCCGATGCTCGCGCAGAACCTGAGAGCCCGGCGCGACAATCTCCAGGTGAGCATCGCGATCCTGGAAAGCCGCATCGAAAAGCGATCAACCGAGTGGCCGAGCGCCGCCTGACGCGGATCGTGCCGGGCCCGACCAGGCACCGCGACGGCATCTACAGAAGGGCGCGGGCGATGGGCGATAGCCCTGTCCGCGCCGGTCAACGCGCAGGAACCCGCGTTGCCCTTTTGCAACGGTTCCCCGCCGTCTGAAGCCGGACAAAAGAAACTCCCATTCCAGCCACGAACCCCGCTCACAACGCCGTGAGACTAGCAGGGGAACTACGATGCGTGCACAGCGCGTTTGGAAAGTGAATGGGGCCGCCAGCATCGGGCAGCTCCAATCGAGACTGGATGACCTGAACAAGCGTCTCGGTCAGCTCGAAAGCCAGCATCCGGCGAACTGGAGGCTCGAAGAACTGAGATCCAGCGCGCTGAGCCTGTCGCGCGAGATCGACGACATCCGCTGCGCCGAGGCGACGGCGGCCTTGAGCGAGCTCTTGCGGAAGTAGAGCTTCGGGCGATTCGAGCGACGCGCAAGGAACCAACCTTCCTCGACGCCATTGCCATGCTGAGCATGGAGCAGAATCATGACCAGGCACCTGACGCGAGCCCATCTCGCGCGCGGGGTGGCCGGCGCGGTGTCCACGCTGGTCCTATGCGCGACGGCAGCATTCACCATCGCGCACCACTTCGCGCTGTGAGGGATTTTGCATGACATCCGATCCCGAGGAGTCGGTGAGGCTGCAAGGTTTTGGTGAGATGACGTTGCGCACTGCTGTCGCGACGCTGATGGCGCTGGCGCCGCGCGAGCGATCCGACGCCGCCATCTTCCGTGTCCGCGACGACGTGCGTTTGGCCTCGAGCGAGATCGCCGAACTTGCCTCGGACTGGGGCATGACACCGATGGCTGAAGTCAGGTCTCCAAGCCTCGTCCCGGAGCAGCACTGGCCGGACATCGTTCGCGGCATGGTGCGCGAGGCGCCACTGCCGGCACTGATGGTGGCGTTCCTGGTGGGCGTGCTGGTCGCGCGGCGGTAGTCTACTGACCTACTGTCCAGCATCGGACCATCGGCCGGCGAATGTAGAGCCATGCCGCCGCGGCAGATGCCCCTGCCCAACCAAATCGGCCGTGGACCCGCCCCGAAAATCGTTGCAAAAAGGCACTCCCGAGGCGCTGGCGGCCGGTCCGCCAAGCCTCTGGAAAACGTCGACTTTTGGAAGAATGGTCGGAGTGGCAGGATTCGAACCTGCGACCCCTGCGTCCCGAACGCAGTGCTCTACCGGGCTGAGCCACACTCCGACAAGAAGGCGGCTTATAGCGTCGGGTTTGACGC
Source organism: Bradyrhizobium sp. S3.7.6 (assembly GCF_054061875.1). Taxonomy (NCBI): domain Bacteria; kingdom Pseudomonadati; phylum Pseudomonadota; class Alphaproteobacteria; order Hyphomicrobiales; family Nitrobacteraceae; genus Bradyrhizobium; species Bradyrhizobium sp. S3.7.6. The sequence goes on from NZ_JBSSEQ010000001.1 coordinate 7,782,778, forward strand.
ACCGCAAGCGGCCGGCATGAGGAATTTTGTCCCTGTGAAAACGGGTCTTGAAACGCTGATTTTACCGGCCGGCGCGGCCGGCGCGGAAGCTGCCGCCCGGATTTTGGCCGCCGGCGGGCTGGTCGCGTTTCCGACCGAGACGGTCTACGGGCTCGGGGCGGACGCCGCCAATGCCACCGCGATCGCCCATCTTTACGCCGCCAAGGGGCGGCCGGCCTTCAACCCGCTGATCGCCCATGTCGCCGATCTCGCCGCCGCGCGCCGGATCGGGCGGTTCGACGCGCGTGCGTTGAGGCTTGCGGAAGCGTTCTGGCCGGGGCCCCTGACGCTCGTGGTCCCGAAAACGGACGACTGTCCGGTGGCCGAGTTGGCCACCGCCGGGCTCGACACGGTCGCGATCCGCATTCCCGCCCATCCGGTGGCGGAGGCGATCCTGCGCGCCTTCGGCGGGGCCGTGGTGGCGCCGTCGGCCAACATCTCCGGCCATGTCTCGCCGACACTGGCAGCCCATGTCGAAAGCGACCTTGCCGGGCGGATCGACCTGATCGTCGACGGCGGACCTGTTACGGTCGGCGTCGAATCGACCATCGTCGGCTGTTTCGACGCCCCGATGCTGCTGCGCCCCGGCGGGCTGTCGCGCGAGCGGATCGAGGCCGTGCTCGGCGCGCCGCTGGCGCGGCCGCCTGTAGAGGCCGAGAGCGACGACAGCCAGCCGCTGGCGCCGGGCATGCTGGCCTCGCACTACGCGCCGCGCGCCAGCGTGCGGCTCAATGCGCGTGATGTGGCCGCGGGCGAAGCGCTGCTCGCGTTCGGCCCCGATCGCCTGCCGGGCCTGGAGGCCGCCGCCGCTGTCATGAATTTGTCGCCCGCGGCTGATCTCGATGAAGCCGCCACCAATCTGTTCGGCTATCTTCGCGCCCTCGATGCGACGAGCCCGCGAGCGATCGCGGTGATGGCGGTGCCGGAAGAAGGACTTGGCGAGGCCATCAACGACCGGCTGCGCCGGGCCGCGGTCGCCCGATAGCGCATGATCCGGAAAAGTATGCAGCGGTTTTCCGATAAGATCATGCGCAAGAGATAAGAGCGAAGAAGAGACAAGAGCATGAACGTCAATAAATCTGCCACCCCGCCGCTTGCGCCAGAGCTGATCGAACAATTCCGCAAAATCGTCGGCGACCGACATGCCATCACCGACGCGGCCGACATCGAGGCCTACGTTACCGAGGAGCGCAACCTGTTTCACGGCCGCTCGCCGCTGGTCCTGCGCCCGGGCTCGACGGCGGAGGTCTCGGCGATCTGCAAGCTCGCCTCCGCGCACGGAATCGCGCTGGTGCCGCAGGGCGGCAACACCGGGCTCGTCGGCGGCCAGACGCCCCACAACGGCGAAGTGGTGGTGTCGCTGCGCCGGCTCGACAAGATCCGCGAGGTCGACACCGCCTCCAACACCATGACCTGCGAGGCCGGCGTCGTGCTCCAGGTCGCGCAGCAGAAGGCGGCCGACGTGGACCGGCTGTTTCCACTCTCGCTCGGCGCCGAAGGAAGCTGCACCATCGGCGGCAATCTCTCGACCAATGCCGGCGGCACCGCCGCGCTCGCCTATGGCGTGGCGCGCGAGATGGCGCTGGGGCTCGAGGTGGTGCTCGCCGACGGTCGCGTGCTCAACGTGTTGTCGAAGCTGAAGAAGGACAACACCGGCTACAATCTGCACAACCTCTTCATCGGCGCGGAAGGCACGCTCGGCATCATCACCGCGGCCACGCTCAAGCTGTTTCCGAAGCCGCGGGCGGTCGAGACCGCGTTCGTCGGGCTAAAATCGCCGGCGGCGGCGCTGAAGCTGCTGACCATCGCGCAAGGCGAAGCTGCGAACGCGCTGACGAGCTTCGAGTTGCTGTCGGAGATGGCGGTCGACTTCTCGGTCCGCCACGGCATCGACGTGCGCGATCCGCTCGAAGCAAAACATCCCTGGTACGTGCTGATGGAATTGTCCTCGCCCGGCGATGATGCCCGCACGCCGCTGGAGACGATCCTGACGCGCGCCATGGAAGACGAGATCGTCGACGACGCCGTGATCGCGGCCAACCTCACCCAGCGCAACGGCTTCTGGAAGCTGCGCGAGGAAATGTCGTCGGCGCAGAAGCCGGAGGGCGGCTCGATCAAGCATGACATCTCCGTGCCGGTCGCCGCCGTGCCCGCCTTCATCGACGAAGCCAATGCCGCCGTCGTGAAACTGATCCCCGGCGCACGGCCGGTGCCGTTCGGCCATCTCGGCGACGGCAATCTGCATTACAATGTCAGCGAGCCCATCGGCGCCAACACCGCGGACTATCTGGCGCGCTGGCATGAGATGAATGCGGTCGTGTTCGAGATCGTGCTGCGCATGGGCGGCTCGATCTCGGCCGAGCACGGCATCGGCGTGCTCAAGCGCGACGAACTGCCCGAGGTGAAGGACAAGACCGCGATCGAGCTGATGCGCGCGATCAAGGCGATGCTGGATCCGCAGGGCATCATGAATCCGGGGAAGGTGCTGTGAGCGTCTCCCTTACGATCGATGCGATCGATGATGCCGATGTCGAGCCCGTCGTCGCGCTGTGGCAACGCTGCGGCCTGACGCGCCCCTGGAACGATCCGCATGCCGACATCGCGCTGGCGCGGCGGCGCGACAATTCGACCGTTCTGATCGGCCGCGATGGCGGCACGATCGTCGCCACCGCCATGGTCGGCCATGACGGCCATCGCGGCTGGGTCTATTACGTCGCGGTCGATCCCGATGGGCGCAAACGCGGTTATGGCCGCGTCATCATGGCCGCGGCCGAGGACTGGCTGCGCCAGGCCGGCATTTTGAAGCTGCAGCTGCTGGTCCGCCGCGAGAACGCGCAAGCCAATGCGTTCTACCAGTCGCTGGGTTTCGAGGAATCGACCTCGGTGATGTTCCAGAAGTGGCTCGACGGCCGCGCTTCCACAACGTAGCCGGAAAACAGCAATGACCGTATCCGACCGCGTCCGCATCAAGGACGTCCGCGTGCTCTCGGACGGCTGGACCACGCTGAAGACCACGACGTTCGAGTACCGGCGCGCCAATGGCGAGTGGCAGACGCAGCACCGGGAAACCTATGAGCGCGACAACGCCGCCGCCGTGCTGCCGTATAATCGCGCACGGCGTACGGTGATCCTGGTACGCCAGTTCCGCCTGCCGGCCTTTATCCGCGGCTACGACGATCTCCTGATCGAAGCGGCCGCCGGCGTGCTGGACGATGCCTCCCCCGAGGTGCGCATCCGCGCCGAGGCCGAGGAGGAGACCGGCTATCGCCTGCACCACGTCCACAAAGTGTTCGAGGCCTTCATGAGCCCCGGCGCCATCACCGAGAAGCTGCATTTCTTCGTCGCCGAATACGAGCCGGAGATGCGGGTCAGCGACGGCGGCGGCCTCGAGCACGAAGGCGAGGACATCGAGGTGCTGGAGCTCTCGATCGACGAGGCCTTGGCAATGATCGCGGACGGCCGCATCATCGACGCCAAGGCGATCATGCTGCTGCAGTACGCGGCGCTGCATATTTTCAGGTGAGTTACGCTTTCTTCCTTCTCCCCCTGTGGGAGAAGGTGGCGCGAAGCGCCGGATGAGGGGTACGCGTCCGCAAATTCAGAAAGAGCGGACTCGCGGAGAGATACCCCTCACCCGTCTCGCCGCTCCGCGGCGAGCCACCCTCTCCCGCAAGGGGAGAGGGGAAGACAGCGCAATCGGCTCCACTAAGCCTGCAATTCTGCCCTGCGCCGCCCCGCCCCGGTTGAGCAACACCAAAACTATCTCTAGTCTGGCGCGAACCAAGAACCAGGAGACGCGCCCCATGTCCGCTTCGCGCGACGACGAATTCGGCTTTGCGCCCGACTACGACTCCCCCGTCCCCTATATGCAGCGCACGCGCGAATATTACACCGCGATCGGCTACACCACGCCGTATCGCTGGGCGCATTACACGCAGGCGCCGTTCCAGCCGCTGAAGAAACCGTTGGCAAAATCGCGCGTGACGATCATCACCACGGCCGCGCCTTACGATCCCACCAAGGGCGACCAGGGGCCGGGCGCGGCGTATAATGGCGGGGCGAAATTCTACCAGGTCTATGACGGCGACACCTCGAAGCAGCACGATCTGCGCATCTCGCACATCGGCTACGACCGCAAGCACACCACGGCGACCGACAACGGCACCTGGTTTCCGCTGCCGCAGCTCTTGAAGGCATCTGCCGTAGGCCGCATCGGCGAGGTGAGCCAGCGTTTCTTCGGCGCGCCGACCAACCGGAGCCATCGCGTCACGCTCGACACCGACGCGCCGGAAATCCTGGCGCGCTGCCTCGCTGACAAGGTCGATGTCGCCGTGCTGGTGCCGAACTGCCCGGTCTGCCACCAGACCACCGCACTGGTGGCGCGGCATCTCGAGGCCAACGGCATTCCGACCGTGGTGATGGGCTGCGCCAAGGACATCATCGAGCATGCCGCCGTGCCGCGCTTCTTGTTCTCGGATTTCCCGCTCGGCAATTCCGCCGGCAAGCCACACGACGTCGCCTCGCAGGCACAGACGCTGGAGCTCGCGCTGACGCTGCTGGAAAGCGCGAGCGGTCCGCAAACCACGATGCAGTCGCCGCTGCGCTGGAGCGAGGACGCCTCCTGGAAGCTCGACTACAACAACGTCGCACAGCTCTCGCCTGAAGAGCTGGCGCGCCGCCGCGCCGAATTCGACAAGCAGAAGGAGATCGCGCGCGGCAACCGCGCCGCCTGACGTCCTCCGACAACAACAAACTAAGGGGAGAGCGACGTGACGCGACCGTTCGAGGGCGTGAAGATCCTGGACTTCACGCAGGTGCTGGCCGGCCCCTATGCGAGCTACCAGCTCGCGCTTCTGGGGGCCGACGTGATCAAGGTCGAACGGCGCGAGGGCGAGGACATGCGCCGCACACCGCTCAGCCGCGAATGGGCCGAGCGCGGACTCGCGCCGGCGTTCCAGGCCATCAACGGCAACAAGCGCAGCCTGACGCTCGATTTGCAAAAGCCCGACGCGATCGCGATCGTGAAGAAGCTCGTGGCGCAAGTCGACGTCGTCATGGAGAACTTTCGCCCGGGCGTGATGGACAAGCTCGGCATCGGCTACGAGGCACTCTCCGCGATCAATCCAAAGCTGATCTATTGCGCCGTGTCCGGCTTCGGCCAGACCGGCCCGGACCGCCTGAGGCCCGGCTATGACGGCAAGATGCAGGCGCTGTCGGGCATCATGGCGATCACGGGACATCCCGAGACGGGGCCAACGCGCGCGGGTTTTGCGGTGTGCGACGTGCTGTCGGGCGCGACGGCCGCGTTCGGCGTGTCGAGCGCGCTGTACCAGCGCGACCGTACCGGCAAGGGACAGCTGATTGACGTCTCGATGCTTGAGGCGACGATGGCGTTTCTCTCGGGGCAGATCGCGGACTGGTCGGTCGCCGGCCATCGCCAGCAGCTGTCGGGCAACCAGGCCGTCAGCCGTCGGACCACGGCAAATCTGTTCAGATGCGGCGACGGCCACATCCTGCTCGCCGTCAACAACGAGAAGCAGTACCGCGCGCTGATGTCCGCGCTCGGCCGCGAGGACACGCTGTCAGACCCGCGCTTCGCCGACTGGTTCGCGCGCAACGAGAACGAGGGCGCATTGCGCGCCATCATCGAGGAGGCGCTGGCGGCCAGGCCTGCGCGCGAGTGGGAGACAATCCTGGAAGATGCCGGCGCGCCCTGCGCCAGCATCTGGAAGGTCGAGGAGGTCATCGATCATCCGCAAATCAAGGCGCGCGGCGCGATCCAGGAGCTGGATACGCCCTACGGCCGCCTGCGCTTTGCCGGCAGCGGCTTCAAGCTCGGCCATGGCGGCGGCCGGCTGGACCGGATGGCGCCGGAATTGGGTGCGGATACGGATGCGGTGCTGGGCGAGCTGGGGTTCGATGCAGCGGAGATCGCGGCGCTCAGGGCAAAAGAGATCGTGTAGATTGCGTAGGGTGGGCAAAGGCGCAACGCGCCGTGCCCACCGTCTACCCACTTGCTTGAAACACGATGGTGGGCACGCTTCGCTTTGCCCACCCTACGGCACCGCCGCCTAAAACAACGACCCCTGCCCGTCATCTGACGAGCTAGCAGCGACCTTCCGGGCCGCCTTCTTCGGTTTCGCCGCCTCAGCTTCCGCCTCCATCTCCTCCGCGCTGATCGGCAACACGAGCTGATCGTCGTCATTGGCGACGCGGTTGACGCGGGTGGAGACCGGGTGCCAGGCGAATTCACCGATGCGCGGGGTGGACATCAGCGGCAACACGGCATCGACATCGTCGCCGCGGCTGTCGAGCCAGCGCTCGAAATCGCGCGGGCTGATGGTGACGGGCACGCGGTCATGCAGCGCGGCGAGATCCTCGCCCGCCGCCGCCGTGACGATCGCGACGGTGTCGAGCTCCTCACCGTTCGGCCCGACCCAGGTCTCGAATACCGCAGCAAAGCCGAGCGGCTCGCTATCGGCGCGGTGGATGAAGAAGGGCTGCTTGCGGCCACCCTCCGCCTTCCATTCATAATAGCCGTCGGCCGGGATCAGGCCGCGGCGCCTCCGAATCGCGTTCTTGAAGGCGGGCTTTTCCAGCACCGTCTCGGAGCGCGCGTTGATCAGGAGCGTAAATCCCTTGGGATCCTTGACCCAGCTCGGCAACAATCCCCAGCGCATCAAGCGGAAATGGCGCGCGCCATTCTCGAGCAGCACGACCGGAATCGGTTGTGTCGGCGCGACGTTGTACCGTGACGGGAAATTCGGCTGCTCGATGTAGCCGAACAGTTGCCGTAAAGCCGCGGGGGCCGAAGTTATGACGAAGCGTCCACACATCCTTGGGGGCCTATATAGGGTCCGTTCAGGTCCTTTTAACCCCGAACGTTAACACTGCGGCAGATGAGCTCAACGGCCTCCCAACCCGCGCGGACGCATGTACAGACGGGCCCCGAGGCCGCCGCCTGGGCCGAGCGGCTGCGCGTGGCCAACATCAACCCGCGAACCGGGCTTGCCACCGACTATCTCAACCATTTCAATGAAGCCGTGATGCTGCTGGAAATGGTCCCGGACATGCCGGAATGCGCCGAAGATTTTTTGACCTGGTCGCCGCTGTCCTATGCCGAGCATTTCACCGCGTCGAATTTCAAGGCACGGGATCTGGCCATCGAAGCCTATGAGAAGGCCGATCCGAATGTGCGCGCCCAGTTCGACCACATCACTGATACCATGACCTCGATCCTGACAGCGGTCGGCTCGGCCATGCGCGAGGTCGAGAAGGACACGACCCGCGTCCGCCTCGCCGAGCAGGCCACGCTCTGGGTCAAGCCGCTGATCGCGGCCTGCGGCGGCATCATCAATGGCGGCGCGGAAGCCGACGTCGACACCATCATGGCGAATTGAGCCAAGGGCTGTTGAAGGGTTGTTGAAGATATGTCTGCGGTCATCCAGCCCACCCACCCCCAGATCGCGGTCAGCGCCGCCATCTTCCGCGACGGCAAGGTACTTCTGACCCGCCGCGCCCGCTCGCCCGTCAAGGGGTTCTATTCGCTGCCCGGCGGCCGGGTCGAGTTCGGCGAATCGCTGCACCAGGCGCTGGCGCGCGAGGTCGACGAGGAGACCGGGCTCGCCATCGAGATCATTGGCCTCGCCGGCTGGCGCGAGGTGTTGCCGGCCGCAGCCGGCGCCGGCCATTACCTGATCATGTCCTTTGCCGCCCGCTGGGTGGCCAAGGAGCCGGCTCTCAACGACGAGCTCGACGATTACCGCTGGATCGCCCCCGACGCCCTGGCGAGCCTCGGCGACCTCAAGCTGACCGGGGGGCTGGAGGAGGTCATCCTGTCGGCCGCCGGGCTGATCGGGCCCTGACCGCCCCGTCTTGCGTCCTCCGCTCCGAGGGGGCATACACCCCGCCGATGTCCACGCGATTTCTGGCCATTTTTGCCCTGATTCTCGCCTGCGCCTCCGTGCCCACAAGGGCCCAGGACGTGGCGGCGCCGTTTGACGCCGATTTGCAGCGGCTGGCGGAGATTTTGGGCGGCCTGCACTATCTGCGCGGCATCTGCGGGTCCAACGAGGGCAACAAATGGCGCAGCGAGATGCAGGCGCTGATCGATGCCGAAACCCCCTCGGGCGAGCGCCGCACCCGTATGATCGCCGGCTTCAACCGCGGCTATAACGGCTTCCAGCAGACCTATCGGAGCTGCACGCCGGCCGCGACGGTGGCGATCCGCCGCTATATCGAGGAAGGCTCGAAGATCTCGCGCGATCTCACGGCGCGTTACGCGAACTGAGCGCATCTCCTCATCCTGAGGAGCGCGCTCTTCGCGCGCGTCTCGAAGGATGCAAGGCCCCGCTGCCGCAGCACGGCCTCTATGGTTCGAGACGGCGCTAACGCGCCTCCTCACATGAGGGTTTGGCTGTCGAACGCGCATCTGGAACCCTGTCATCGACTTTGTTCACAGCCGTTAACCGTTCCTAAAGATGTGGCCTAGCGGGCGTTAATACGCGTGCTACACCTTTCGTACAGCGCATCGCCGTGGATCGCGCCCCAGCCCTGATCGAGTTTCATGAGCCATTCAGTGTCCTACGCCCCCGCCCGCGCGCCGCTGCCCGATCACGAGCAGAAACAGGCCGCGCTGAGCTATCTCAACGAGGCCTGGGCCGAAGCGCGCCATGATGGCGTCGACGGCGACTGCCTGGCGCAGGCGAGCCTGTTTGCGGCATTCGCCGAGCTCGTCGGTACCTACGGCGAGGATGCGGTGGCGAAATTCGTCGAGGGCTTTCCGGGCCGCATCCGCAACGGCGAATTCTCGGTCACTCTCGCAAGGCAGTAAGCTTCTTGCGAAAAATGACCCCGCCACACGGGCGGGGCCAGTCTACGGATGAATGACTTGGCGAACGGGATCTGGCGAACAGGTTCGCGAAGTCTGCCGCGTTTATCGCACGGAAGCCGCCTCCCCCAGACAAGCATTAGTCTCGCGATGACCGGGAGATATTCCCACTACGATCGGGAATGCACTCCCTCCTCCCTCACGGCGCGACCTTGAGCGTCGCTTTCATGTTGGGATGATAGCGGCAGTAATAGTCGACAATTCCCGCCTTCTTCAGAACAAACGTTGCCGACTTCTTCGGTGGCAGCATCACGTCGAAATCGCCGCTCTTCGCCGTGGCGGTGTGCGCGAACACGTCCTTGTTGATCCATTCGATGGTATCGCCGACCTTCGCGGACGTTTCGGCCGGTGAAACCACGAGATTGTCCATTATGATCTGCATGGTCGCGGCGCGCGCCGGGACGACGATCGACAGCAAGACGACCGCAAGCGCGATCGAAGCGAGGTGTCGCGGCTTCATCCCACACCCCCTATTTCAGCTCGGCCGCGACATGCTCGGCGTGCTGCTGGTGGCCCTGAAAAATCTTCAGGCCGGTCTGCAACAGGCTCTTGAGCTCGGCATTGCCGGCGGACGGGATGAGCTGGGTTTCCAGCGCGCCGTTGACCGCCTTGTGGTAGGCGACCTCGTTCGCGACATAGGCCTTGTCGAAGGCCGCGCCGCTCAGCTTGTCGAGCTCAGCCAGCTTGTCGCTCGCCTGCTTCGACAGCGTCTTGCTGGTATCGTTGTCTTCAGGCGTAACGTTCAGCTTCTTGACCAGCGCCAGCGCCTGCTTGTTGACCGCCTCGTGGTCGCGCAGCATGTCCTCGGCAAACGCCTTGACGTCCTTGTTCTTGGCCTTTTTCTGCGCCTGCTTGGCCGCGTTGATGTCGATCACGCCCGCGGTGTAGGCGATGTGAGCGATCTGCGGATCGGTGGGCTTGTCGGCTGCGCTCGCGCCTTGCAGTAGCGCCGGGCTCGACAACAGAATTGCCGCGGCGATCGCCGCGCTCCATCGGGTGAACATGTTTGAAACTCCTGTGCTGCCGGAGGGTTTGCCGGCGTTGCTTCACAGGCATTGGATGGGATTTTCGCGCAAACGTTCCCGAAAAACTTCAGCCGCCGCTGCCGAGCCGCTTCAGCACCGATACGGTCAGCCGCTCGCAGCGCCACCCGGCAAACGGGAACGCATCCATCATAACCGGACCGATCTCCTTCTCGACGTTCTCGCGCAACATGGTGCGCGCACGGTGCAGCCGCGTCTTCACGGTCTCGGGCTTGACGCCGAGCAGATCGGCGGTCTCCTCGATGTTCATCCCCTCCATGACGCGCGCGACGAAGACCATGCGGAACACATCCGGCAGTTCGTCGATTGCGCGTTCGACGACGCGCTGGATTTCACGTTGGGCCATGGTCCTTTCCGGATCGCCTGCGGGAGAAACGGGAAATTTTATGATCTGCGCGTCGAGCGCCCCTTCCGGCAGCGCGCTGAGCTCGACATGCGGCTTGCGGCTTCGCGCCCGGCCAAGCGCCTCGTTGATGGCAATGCGCGACAGCCAGGTCGACAGCCCGGACTCGCCGCGAAAGTCGTCCAGATGGGTAAAGGCCCGGACATAGGTTTCCTGCACCACGTCCTCGGCTTCGCTGTCGCTGCGCAGGATACCGCGCGCTAGACGGTAGAGCCTGCGGTTGTTGGCCTGCATGATCTCGCGCAACGCGGCCTCGTCACGGCCCCGCGCGCGATCGACCAGTTCGGCTTCCGATGCTCTAGCGCCGGCGGACAGGCCGGCTGCGGTCCGCTGCATGGTGGTCACCTGTTTCCATTCGTTCCGGACATTGGATGCAGGCCAGCGATAAAGGTTCCCGACTTTCTTACCCTCCCCTGGAGGGGGAGGGTCGATCGCGCGCAGCGCGAGCGGGGTGGGGTGACAGTCTATACCTTTGAGGCGGTGCCCGAGTGGAGAGATCACCCCACCCCGCTTCACCTCTCGCTTCGCTCGACGTGAAGCGACCCTCCCCCTTCAGGGGAGGGTAAGAGCTAATCCGTCTCGATCGGCAGTGCCGGATCCCTCGCCCATTCGCCCATGGAGGCATCGTACAGCGTCAGCTTGTCGTAGCCGAGCTGTGTCAGCATGAGCAGGTCGATCGTCGCCGAGATGCCGCCGCCGCAATAGCAGATCACATTCTTGTCGCGCGTAACGCCCTGGGCCGCGAACTTCGCTTCGGCGTCGGCAAGCGTCGTCAGTGTCTTGTCGGCCTTGGCAAGCGTGGCCGCGGGCACGTTGACGCTGCCGGGCACGCGGCCGGGCCGGCCGTAGCGGCTCGGCTCGAGGCCCTGATGAAATTGCGGCCCGAGCGCGTTGACGATCACGGTCGAGGGATCGCAGATCCGCGCCTTCACGGTGGTCTTGTCGACGAAGAAGCCCGCGTGCGACGCGGCCTTGAAGGTCGTGGCGGGATAGCCCTTCGGCGCGCCCGTCTCGACCGGCCGCCCCTCGTCCTTCCATTTGTCAAAACCGCCGTCGAGCACGCGCGCATCGACGCCGAGCGAGCGCAGCATCCACCAGAACCGCGTCGACCACATCATGGTGCCGATGCTGTAGAGCACGATGGTCTTGGATGCGTCAGCGCCGTGGCGACCGAAGGCGGCCTCTAGCTGGGGCACGCCAGCCATCATGAAGAGCTGTTGCGCGGAGGTGTCGGAGAACTCGCCTTGCAGGTCGAGGAAATCCGCGCCGGGGATGTGGCCGGCCGCGAACGTCTTGTCGCCGGGCACCGCGCGATAGGGCACATCGCTACCGGGCGGCACCGGCTCGTTATAGGTCGTGCAGTCGTAGAGGCGGAGGTTGGGATCGCCGAGAATCGCGGCGAGTTGCACAGTGGTGATGAGGGGCGTCGGTTGGGACATTGCTCTCTCCCAATTTGAGTCTACGCTTCCTGGCACTCTGTCATTGCCCGCGAAGGCGGGCAATCCAGTATTCCAGAGGCGGCGGTGATCGAACCGAGAAGCCGCGGCGTACTGGATGCCCCGCCTCCGCGGGGCATGACAGCGGAGCGAGAAGCGGGCCGCCCTCTACTGCTTCAGCGTCTCCAGAAACCGCACCGGCTCGCCCTGCGAGGCCGTCACCAGTTCGCCCTGCCACATCACGCGGCGGCCGCGGATGAAGGTGCCGACGGGCCAGCCGGTGACGCGGACGCCGTCATAAGGCGTCCAGCCGGCTTTGGACGCCACCCATTTGTTGGTGATGGTCTCGCTGCGCTTGAGATCTACGATCGTGAAATCGGCGTCGTAGCCTGCGGCAATGCGGCCCTTGCAGGCCATGTTGTAGAGACGCGCGGGGCCGGCGCTGGTGAGGTCGACGAAGCGCGCCAGCGACAGGCGGCCGGCGTTGACGTGGTCGAGCATGAGCGGCACCAGCGTTTGCACGCCGGTCATGCCGGAGGGCGAGGCCGGATAGGTCTTCGACTTCTCTTCCAGCGTATGCGGGGCATGGTCGGAGCCGAGCACGTCGATGATGCCCTGCTCGATGCCGCGCCAGATGCCGGCGCGGTGATCGGCCCCGCGCACCGGCGGGTTCATCTGCGCCAGCGTGCCGAGCCGCTCGTAGCATTCGGGTGCGACCAACGTCAGATGATGCGGCGTCGCCTCGCAGGAAGCGACGTCCTTGTGGTCGCGCAGGAACTCGATCTCTTCCTTGGTCGATATGTGCAGCACGTGGATGCGCTTGCCGGTCTCGTGCGCGAGCTTGACCAATCGCTGCGTCGCCATCAGCGCCGCGGTCTCGTCGCGCCAGACCGGATGCGAACGCGGATCGCCCTCGATGCGCAGCGACTTGCGGTCGTTGAGGCGGTATTCGTCTTCGGCGTGGAAGGCGGCGCGGCGGCGGATCACCTGGAAGATGCGGCGCAGGCTCTCGTCGTCCTCCACCAGCAGCGCGCCGGTCGACGAGCCGATGAACACCTTGACGCCCGCACAGCCGGGCGCGCGCTCCAGCACCGGCAGATCCTGCACGTTCTCGCGGGTGCCGCCGATGAAGAAGGCGAAATCGCAGTGCATGCGATGATGGGCACGCTTCACCTTGTCGGTGAAGGTAGCCTCCGTCACGGTCAACGGCGCCGTGTTCGGCATCTCGAACACGGCGGTGACGCCGCCCATCACGGCGCTGCGCGACCCTGTCTCGAGGTCTTCCTTCTGCTCCAGCCCGGGCTCGCGGAAATGCACCTGGGTGTCCATCACGCCCGGCAGGATGTGGAGGCCCTTGCAGTCGATCACCTCAGCGGCGGAGGCCTGCGAGAGCGGGCCCAGCTCCGCGATGCGGCCGTTGGTGATGCCGATATCGCGAACACCCTCGCCGTCCTGGTTGACGACGGTGCCGCCTTTGAGGATCACATCGAAGCGCTGGGTCATGGCTGAAGGCCTCTCTCATCCCCAAGCGCGGGGCTTGAGGTCTTGTCGTTTATGCCTTGCGGGCTTACGTTCCGGAGCAACATGTCGCAAGAGATTTTCACATGAAATCAGCGTTTCTTCCCGACCGGAGCGTGGTCAAGGTCGCGGGCGAGGACGCGCGCAACTTCCTCAACGGCCTGATCACGACCGATCTCGACAGGCTGAAGCCGGGCCTGGGGCGATTCGGTGCGCTGCTGACGCCGCAGGGCAAGATCATCGTGGACTTCCTGATCACAGAGGTGCCCGCAGGCCATGGCGGCGGGTTCCTGATCGACTGTCCGAAGGCGCTGGCCGAGGGCCTCGCCACCAAGCTGAAATTCTACAAGCTGCGCGCCAAGGTCACGGTGGAAAACCTCGATCTCGGCGTGCTCGCGGCCTGGGACGGCCAGCTTGCGGCGCAGCCGGACCTTGCGTTCGCCGATCCGCGCAATGATGCGCTCGGCACTCGCATCCTGATCCCCGAAGATCTCAAACAGAAGCTGTCCGATCTCATCGGCGCCGAGCTGGTCGATGCCGCCGAATACGAGGCCCATCGCATCGCGCTCGGCGTGCCGCGCGGCGGGCTCGATTTCATGTACAGCGATGCGTTCCCGCACGAGACCAACATGGACCGTCTTGCCGGCGTCGATTTCGACAAGGGCTGCTATGTCGGCCAGGAGGTCGTCTCGCGCATGCAGCATCGCGGCACCGCGCGCACCCGCAGCGTCAAGGTGCTGCTCGACGACCTCTCGCCGGAGGCCGGCGTCAGTGTTATGGCCGGCGACAAGCCGGTCGGCACGATGGGCTCGTCCGCACAGGGCAAGGGCATCGCGCTGGTACGCATCGACCGCGTTGCGGACGCGCTCGATGCCGGCCAGCCGCTCACCGCCGGCGGCCTCGCCGTGAGGCTCGCCGAACCCGACGTCGTCCGCATTCCCCTGAAGCAGCCCATCGCATGAGCCGAGCCCCCCGCCTGCATCCCGACGGAAAGACCCGCTGCCCCTGGCCCGGCGAAGACCCGCTCTATGTCGCCTATCACGACACCGAATGGGGCGTGCCGGAATATGACGACCGTGCGCTCTACGAAAAGCTGATCCTCGACGGCTTCCAGGCCGGCCTCTCCTGGATCACGATCCTGCGCAAGCGGGACAATTTCCGCAAAGCCTTCGATGATTTTCAGCCGGAGAAGATCGCGCGCTACAACGACAAGAAGGTGCACGCGCTGATGAACGATGCCGGCATCGTGCGCAACCGCGCCAAGATCGACGGCGCGATCCTGAGCGCGAAATCATATCTCGACATCATGGAGAAGGGCCTGGGCTTCTCGAAGCTGTTGTGGGACTTCATGGACGGCCGGCCCAAGGTCAACAATTTCAAGACCACTGCGAGCGTGCCGGCCTCGACGCCGCTGTCGACGCAGATCTCCAAGGAACTGTCCTCGCGCGGTTTCAAATTCGTCGGTCCGACCATCGTCTACGCCTTCATGGAGGCGACCGGCATGGTCAACGACCATCTCGTCGACTGCCATTGTCACGCGAGCTGCGGCAAGACGCAGCGCAAGCCGCGCCTCAAGGCCAAATGACCGCGAAGAAAACGGCACGCGACGTGGCATCCCGCGCCTGGCAACGCATGCTGTCGGGCCGGCGGCTCGATCTGCTCGATCCCTCTCCGCTCGATGTCGAGATCGCCGACATCGCGCATGGGCTGGCGCGCGTGGCGCGCTGGAACGGGCAGACCACCGGCGCGCACATCTTCTCGGTCGCGCAGCATACGCTTCTGGTGGAGACCGTGATGCGGCACGAGATGCCGCGCGTCGACGAGCGCATGCGGCTCGCCGCCCTGCTGCACGATGCGCCCGAATACGTGATCGGCGACATGATCTCGCCGTTCAAGGCCGTGCTCGACGGCCACTACAAGGCGGTGGAGAAGCGCCTGCTCGGCGCCATCCACATCCGCTTCGGCCTGCCGCCGGCGCTGCCCGAGGAGATCACGCAAGCCATCAAGGCCGCCGATCGCGGGGCGGCCTATCTGGAGGCAACCGAGCTTGCCGGCTTCAGCGAAAGCGAGGCGAAGCGCCTGTTCGGCAGGGACCCCAGCCTCTCCGACAGCGTCCGGCGCGACTACCTCACGCCCTGGACCGCGGCGCGGGCCGAGAAGCAGTTTCTGGAGCGGTTCAACGCGGTGTTCGCGTAGCATCATCCCTTCGTAGGGTGGGCAAAGCGAAGCGTGCCCACCAAACTAGCCGCGGTGTGCGCGGTGCGAAACGGTGGGCACGGCGCGATGCGCCTTTGCCCACCCTACGAGCGCTCGCTATAATCAGCGGCAAAAAGGTCCGCCATGATCCACGTCTGTTCCCTCGCCGCCCTTCCCGAAACCGTCCGCCTCACCAGGGCCAGCCATGTGCTGACCGTCATGGCCAATGTCGAGCAGGTGGCACGTCCGGTGTCGGTGCTGCCGGCCAACCATCTCAAGGTGTCGATGGACGACATCACCGAGGAGATGGACGGCTTCACCGCACCATCCGAAGCTCATATCGACCAGGTGCTGAATTTCGTACGCGGCTGGGACCGCAGCGCGCCGCTGGTGGTGCATTGCTATGCCGGCATCAGCCGCTCCACTGCGAGCGCCTTTGCGGCCGTCTGCGCCCTCAATCCGGATCGCGACGAGATCGAGATCGCCAAGAAGATCCGCGCGGCCTCCCCGATCGCCTCGCCGAACCGCCGCATCGTCGGTCTTGCCGACCGCGCGCTCGGACGCAACGGCCGCATGCTGCGCGCGCTCGACGAGATGGGCCCGGGCGCCATGATGGTCGAGGGCCGCCCCTTCGTGATCGAGCTCGAATGACAACTGCGACATCAGCCGCATGAGCGACACGCAGCTGACGCCGATCGAGATCGGCCTGACCGCGGCGATCGTCGCGATCGAGGATCATGAGCCGCTGATCCTCACCGCGCACAGCAGTGATGGGCTGGCGGGCCTGCCGTTCGGGCCGTTCGATGCGCCCAGCCATCGCACGTTCGAGATCGGCCTGCGCGCCTGGGTCGAGGCGCAGGCGGGCTTGCGGCTCGGCTATGTCGAGCAGCTCTACACGTTCGGCGATCGTGGCCGTCATGCCGAGGCCGGCGACACCGGTGCGCATATGGTGTCGATCGGCTATCTGGCGCTGACGCGCGCGGTGGGCGGCGAGCTCGCAGCGACCGGCGCGAGCTTCGAACCGTGGTATCGCTTCCTCCCCTGGGAAGACTGGCGCGAGGAGCCGCCTGCGATCATCGCCCGTGACATCATTCCGGCGCTGACGCTATGGGCCGAGGAGGAGACGCCGGAGACCACACGCGCGCTGCCGCGCCGGGATCGCGTGCGGTTCTATTTCGGCCTCGACGGCGCGCCCTGGGACGAGGAGCGCGTGCTCGACCGCTACGAGCTCTTGTACGAGGCCGGGCTGATCGAGGAGGCGCGGCGCGACGGCCGTCCTGCGGCATTGGCGCGCAAGCAGCTTCCCGCGCTCGGCACCTCCATGCGGTTCGATCACCGCCGGATTCTCGCGACAGCGATCGCGCGGCTGCGTGCAAAACTGAAGTATCGTCCTGTGGTGTTTGAACTTTTGACCGCGGAGTTCACACTCACTGAACTGCAGTACACGGTGGAGGCGATCTCCGGCCGGCACCTGCACAAACAAAATTTCCGCCGCCTGGTCGAAACCGAAGCCTTGGTCGAACCGACCGGGGTGATGTCGACACAGACCGGCGGACGGCCGGCGGCGCTCTACCGCTTCCGCCGCGACGTGCTCCAGGAACGACCCGCGCCGGGCTTGCGCGTACGCTCCCGGCGCTAGATCCTAGGATTTGCGTGACCGGCCCCTGCCCGCCGGTTGCCTGGAGGCTTCATGTCCGACGGCCCGTTTGACGTCTTTGCGCTGATCATTGCGATCATCGCTGTCCTGATCGCGATCAAGGCCTCCAGCCAGGCGGCCGAGCTGCGCCGCCGGCTGGCCTCGCTCGAAGAGATGTTTTACGCGCAGCGGCAGGTGCAGCCGCCGCCGCTGATGCCCACGCAGGTGCAGGCCGAGGCGCCCGCGACGACGGCCGCCGAGCCGCCGCCGCTCGCGCCCGAAGTCGAGGCAGCACCGCCTCCGCTCGTCACCGAAGAGGTTTCACCGCGGCCGCTCGCGCCGAGCACCGAAGCCGATGCACCGCCGCCGCTTGCGGCGAACACCGAGGCCTACGCACCGCCGCCTTTGCCCGCGCCGGCACCCGGCTTCGAGGAACGGCTCGGCACGCGCTGGGTGGTCTGGATCGGCGGCCTCGCGCTCGCGCTCGGCGGCTTCTTCATGGTGCGCTATTCGATCGAGGCAGGTCTCGTCGGCCCCGGCGTGCGCGTGTTCCTCGGCGGGCTGTTCGCAGCCGCGCTGCTGGGCGCCGGCGAATGGTCGCGGCGCAAGGAGAGCATCTCCAACATCGCGGCGCTGCCTATCGCCAACATCCCCGCGATCCTCACCGCGGCCGGAACGGCCGTGGCGTTCGCGACCATCTACGCGGCCTATGCGCTCTATGGCTTCCTCGTGCCCGCCACCGCTTTCGTGCTGCTCGGCATCGTCGCGATGGGCACGCTCGCCGCGGCACTGTTGCATGGGCCCGCACTCGCGGGCCTCGGCGTGGTCGGCGCGTTCGTGACGCCGATCCTCGTCTCCAGCGGCAAGCCGGATTATTGGGCGCTCTATATTTATCTTGCGATCGTCACCGCCGCGAGCTTCGGCCTCGCGCGCATCCGGCTGTGGCGCTGGCTCGCGGTGACCACCATCGCCTTCGCCGTGCTCTGGATCTTCCCGGGTCTCGATACCAGCGAGCTGCAGGTCGCGCCGCACACCTTCCATGCGATCGCGGGCTTCGTGCTCGCCGCCCTCCTCGTGGTCTGCGGCTTCATGTTCGGCCCGACCATCGAGGACGGCGAGATCGAGCCGGTGTCGTCGAGCTCGCTTGGCGCCTATCTGTTCGGCGCGATGCTGATCGTGCTGTCGAGCGCGCATGCGGACCTTGCGCTGATCGCGTTCACGCTTCTCGTCGGCGCGACGCTGTTCGTCGCCTGGCGTGCGCCGGCGGCGACCGGCGCACTGGGCGCGGCCGCGGCAACCGTCTTCATCGTGTTCGCCGAATGGGCGGTGCGCGCCAATCCCGACATGCTGGTGCTGCCGGGCGGCCCGATCCCCGGCGTCGGACCGGTCGCCACCGACGGTTCGGTGACGCTGCATCTGGTGATGGCCGCGATCTTCGCTGCCGGCTTCGGCATCGCAGGCTTCCTCGCGCAGGGCCGCTCGAACTCGGCGGTCATTCCGGTGGTGTGGTCTGCGGCCGCCGTCGCGACGCCGATCGCGATCCTCGTTGCGCTCTACGCGCGCGTCGCCCATCTCGACCGCTCGATCCCGTTCGCGATCCTCGCGGTGCTGCTCGCCGCCGCCTTTGGCGCTGCGACCGAAGCGCTGGCGCGCCGCGAAGATCGGCCGGGCACTGCGACCTCTGTCGCGCTGTTCGCGACCGGCACGCTCGGCGCGCTGGCGCTGGCGCTGACCTTCGCCCTCGAAAAGGGCTGGCTCACCATCGCGCTGGCGCTGATGTCGCTCGGCACGGCCTGGATCTCGCTGCAGCGGCCGATCCCGGTCCTGCGCCGGCTCGCCGCCATCTTTGCCGCGATCGTGACCGCGCGCATCGGCTATGATCCGCGCATCGTCGGCGATGCCGTCGGCACCACGCCGATCTTCAATTGGCTGTTGTGGGGCTACGGCCTGCCGGCGGCCTCGTTCTGGGGCGCGAGCATCTTCCTGCGCCGCCGCGGTGACGATCCGCCGCTGCGCATCGTGGAGGCCGCCGCGATCCTGTTCACCGCGCTGCTCGCCTTCATGGAGATCCGGCATCTCGCCACCGGCGGCCGCATGACGTCGCCGCCCTCGCTGCTCGAATTTGCCCTGCAAGTCTGCGTCGCGCTCGCCATGGCGATCGGGCTGGAGCGGCTGCGGCTGAGGAGCCACAGCATCGTTCACAATGTCGGCGCGGTCGCGCTCACCGCGATCGCCGGGCTCATCAGCGTGTTCGGCCTGCTGATCCTGGAGAATCCGTGGCTGCTCTCCAGCGTCGATGTCGGCGGTCTCGTCTTCAACCTGCTGCTGCTCGGCTACGCTCTCCCGGCGGTGCTGATGCTGCTGCTGTCCTATGCGGTGGCCGGACATCGCCCCGTCGCCTATGCGAACACGATTGCCGGCGCTGCGCTGGTGTTCGCGCTCACCTATTTGACGCTGGAGATCCGCCGCTTCTATCACGGCCCGGTCCTGCTCTACGGCGCCACCACGGGCGCGGAGCAATACACCTATTCGATCGGCTGGCTCGGCTTCGGTGTGGTGCTGCTCGGCGTCGGCATTCTCGTCAACTCCGAGCGGGCACGGCTGGCGTCGGCCGCGGTGATCGCGCTGACGATCCTGAAGGCCTTCGTGATCGACATGTCGACGCTGACAGGCGTCTACCGCGCGCTGTCGTTCATGTGCCTCGGCATCGTGCTGGTCGCGATCGGGTGGCTCTACCAGCGCATCCTATTCCGGCGGCAGATAGCACCGCCGCCGGCTCCGCAGGCGAGCACTTGAGGATCAAGCCGCGCGGACCGACTCCAGGAACTGCGCGACCTCGACTTTGAGCCGCGTGCTGTCGGTCGCCAGCGATTTCGCCGCCGACAGCACCTCCGTCGACGCCGAGCCGGTCTCGATCGCACCACGCTGCACGTCCGTGATGTTCATCGAGACCTCCTGCGTACCGACCGAAGCCTGCTGCACGTTGCGCGAGATCTCCTGCGTGGCCGCGCCCTGTTCCTCGACGGCGGCTGCGATGGCCGCCGCCACCTCGGACAGCCGCTCGATGGTGCCGCCGATCTCCTGGATGGCGCTGACAGATTCCTGCGTCGCGGACTGGATCCCGGAGACCTGCGCCCCGATCTCGCCGGTCGCTTTCGCGGTCTGCTCGGCCAGCGCCTTGACCTCGGAGGCGACGACCGCGAAGCCGCGGCCGGCTTCACCGGCACGCGCCGCCTCGATGGTGGCGTTGAGCGCCAGCAGGTTGGTCTGACCGGCGATGGTGTTGATCAGCTCGACCACGGCGCCGATACGCGATGCCGCCTGAGACAGCGCATTGACGCGGTCGTTGGTCCGCGTGGCCTGCTCGACGGCCTCTGCGGCCATCCGCGCCGAATCCTGCACGCGGCGGCTGATCTCGGTGATGGAGGACGACAGCTCCTCCGATGCGGACGCAACCGCCTGGACGTTGGTCGAGGCTTCCTCGGACGCCGCGGCGACCACGGTCGCAAGCTCCTGCCCGCGCTGCGCGGTGCTGCTCAGCGTGGTCGCGGAGGCCTCGAGCTCGGTCGAGGCCGACGACACGGTGCCGACGACCTCGCCGATCATGGCCTCGAACTTGCGGGTGATGGCGTCGACGCGGCGGCCGCGTTCGATCTTGGCCTCGGCGTCGGCCGCGGCGACTTCGTCGGCGGCCTTCTTGGCGATCAACGCCTCCTTGAAGATCTGGAGCGCATCCGCCATCGAGCCGATCTCGGTCTTCTCGCCGCGATGCGGCACCTCGGCGGAGAGGTCGCCTTCGCCAAGCGACTGCATCGGATGGATGATCGAGGCAATCCCGCGAGAAACGTCACGCACGAGATAATAGGCGGCACCGATCGCGATCACGACCGAGAACACGATGATGCCGACCAACACGCGGAAGATCGTGGCGTAGCTGTCGGCCGCCTGCTTCGTCTCCAGCTCGGCGCCCCGGTTGTTCATCTCGATGCCCTTCTGGAGCAGCGGGTCGGCGGCCTGGGCCATCTTCGCGACCTTGGTCTGCAACAGCTCGTTGGCATCGGCCGGGAAGCGACCGACGCCCTTGCGCGACAGCGCCATGACGTCCTGCACCCCGTTCAGGTACTCGGCCCATGCCTTGCTCCACTGCTCATAGAGCGAACGCTCCTCGGCTGAGGTGATCAGCGGCTCGTAGACCTTGCGGGTCTGGTCGATGCGCGCCTGCAGCGAGGCGAGGCGCTTCTCGGCGGCTTCCTTGCCCTCGGCGGTGTCCTGCATCAGGTGCAGGCGCAGCGCGACGCGCAGCTCGTTGATATCGGCGCGAAGCGAGCCGAGCGCACGCACGCTCGGCAGCCAGCTCTCCGCGATCTCGACGGTGTGGGAATTGATACTCTGCATGGTGCCGATCGCCATCACGCCGACGCCGGCGAGCGACAGCACGAGGACCGACAACACGGTCAGAAGCTTGAACACGATCGACAACTTCGACATCACAGCAAATCCCGATGAGACCTAGCAACGCGCAAATCACCTGCGCCGCCATCGTCACGACGGACGACAGGGCGAAAGTCAGTTCAACAATGCTGGCTGATTTTTATCCCGTAAGATTGCGCTCATAGTTGCAAACAGGCGTTAACAGGAACCTACGTGAACTACGGAATTCGCTGTCGCCGCCGTTATATGTTCCGCAATTATTGGTTGCAGCGCAGCAGACATCGCGCGACGCCACACCCGCGCACCGCGATGCGCGGCTCGAACGGAGCAACTGACGACCTCAGGCCGCCCGGACCGACTCCAGGAAGCGCGCGACCTCGCTCTTAAGCCGGTTGCTCTCCTGAGACAGCGATTGTGCTGCCGAATGCACCTGGGCCGACGCAGCCCCGGTCTCGCCTGCGCCGCGCTGGACGTTGCCGATATTGGCGGAGACCTCCGAGGTGCCGTGCGCGGCATGCTGGATGTTGCGGGAGATCTCCTGCGTCGCGGCGCCCTGCTCCTCCACCGCTGCGGCGATGGCCGAGGAAATTTCCGACATCCGCGCGATGGTGTCGCCGATCTCCTTGATCGCACCGACCGAATCCTGCGTCGCGGTCTGGATCGCGCCGATGTGCTGGCTGATCTCGCCCGTGGCCTTCGCGGTCTGCTCAGCGAGCGCCTTGACTTCGGTCGCGACCACCGCGAAGCCCTTGCCGGCCTCGCCCGCACGTGCCGCCTCGATCGTGGCATTCAGCGCCAGCAGATTGGTCTGGCTGGCGATCGTGTTGATCAGCTCGACCACGTCGCCGATACGCCCTGCCGCCTTGGTCAGCTCCGCGACGCGCGCGTTGGTGCGCTGGGCCTGCTCCACCGCGACGTCGGCGACGCGGGCCGATTCCTGCACCTGGCGGCTGATCTCCGAGATCGATGTGGTCATCTCCTCGCTCGCGGACGACACCGACTGCACGTTCGCGGACGCCTCCTCCGAGGCCGCCGCCACCGCCGTGGCGAGCCCGTTGCCGCGCTCGGCGGCCTGGGTCAGCGTATTGGAGGACGCCTCGAGCTCGGTTGCCGCCGACGACACCGTGTCGATGATCTCGCCGACCGCGCCTTCAAACCCGTCGGCGAGGCGGTGCATGTCCGCCTTGCGCCGTTCGCGCCCGCGCGCGTCAGCCTCGGCCTGCTCCGCACGCAGCCGCTCGGCCTCCGCCATGTTGGTCCTGAACACCTCGACCGCACCGGCCATCTCGCCAATCTCGTCCTTGCGCCCGACGCCGGGGACGGAGATCGAAAGCTCGCCGCGCGCCAGCCGCGTCATCGCGCCGACCATGCCGGACAATGCCTTCGAGATCGAGCGCCCCAGCACGAAGCCGACCACGGCGAGCACGACGACGGTGAGCGCGAAGGCGATCATCATCCACAGGCGCACGGCATCGCGCGTTGCGGCTTCCGCGGCGTCGGCCTGCTTGTACATGGCGTCGACGGCGGTTCGCACCTCGACCATGGAGGGTTCGAGCTCGCGGAACGTCTTCATCATGCTGGCGTCCAGCGCAGCGCTCTGCTGCGCGGTCTCGGCCCAGGCCGCGAACTCGGACTGGTACTTCTGGAGCTTGGCCGTGATGTCGTTCATCACCGCCGTCGGGACTGCGACCACCTCGATCGCCTTGGAGAATTCGATCGCGGCCTTCTTCACCTCGGCGATGTATTTGGGGTCGCGCCGCAGCATGAAGTCCTTCTCGTGCCGGCGCATCATCAGCATCCAGCTCGTCGTCCTGGGATCGTCGATCTCCTTGAGCTTCACCTCGATGTCGTGCACGGCGGCGCGGAGCGAGCCGGACAGGCCAAGCGTCTCGTTCAGCCCGAGTCTGGTCTCGGCCACGACAAGCGCCTTGAAATCCTCGGCATAGCGTTTGAAGCCGTCATGTGCCTGCCTGGTCTTGTCGGACAGCGCGCTCATGCCGCCGGCCGCCATCAACCGCTCGACCTGGTCGAAATCGCGGTTGATCGGTCCCATCAGCTCGGCATGGGCCTTGGCGTAGCTTTCGTTGCGACGCTGCTGAAAATTCTTCTCGTTGCGGCGCGCCTCCAGCATCTCGATCGTGAGCTGCTTGTTGAGGTCAGCGATCGCGCGGGCGCGGTTGGCAACGGTGCGGGAGGCGTCCTGAGAGAGGCTGCCGATCTCGTAGATCGCGCCGAAGACGACGAGGCCGACAAGGCCGAAGAGTCCGATCGCCATGACCTTGTGGGTGAGGCGAATGGAGAAGCCGCTCATTGAATGTGCTCCGATACGTTCGATACGCAATACAGGGAGGGCGACTCGGCACCCGAATATTGCGAGATCATGACTGCATCGGTTTTCCGGAAGGTTAACCGTGCAGACCTTCTCACCGCGGCATCGGCTGTGGACGCATGCGAACCGCCACGCGTCCTCGCGCGGCGGTTGCAATCGGCGAATGATGGGTGAGGACGGGCGCCCTCAGGCGGCGCGCACCGTGGTGAGGAACTTGCCGACCTCGAGCTTGAGGCGGTTGCTGTCGCCGGACAGCGACTGCGCAGCCGAAAGCACCTGCGACGACGCCGAGCCGGTCTCGCTCGCGCCGCGCTGCACGTCGGTGATGTTGGACGACACTTGATGGGTGCCTTCCGCCGCCTGTTGCACGTTGCGGGAGATTTCCTGCGTCGCCGCGCCCTGCTCCTCCACCGCCGCCGCGATCGCCGAAGAGATCTCCGACAGGCGTTCGATGGTGTAGCTGATGTCCTTGATGGCGCCGACCGACTCCTGGGTAGCAGACTGGATGCCGGAAATCTGCTGGCCGATCTCGCCGGTCGCCTTCGCGGTCTGCTCGGCAAGCGCCTTCACTTCGGAAGCGACGACGGCGAAGCCACGGCCAGCTTCGCCGGCACGCGCAGCCTCGATCGTGGCGTTGAGCGCCAGCAGGTTGGTCTGGCCGGCGATGGTGTTGATCAGCTCGACGACGTCGCCGATCCGCGTTGCCGCCTTCGACAGTTCGCTGACACGTTCGGTCGTGGTGCGGGCCTGGCCGACGGCTTCGCTCGCCACGCGCGCGGATTCCTGCACCTGGCGGCTGATCTCGGTGATCGACGACGACAGCTCTTCCGTTGCCGAGGCCACCGACTGCACGTTGGCGGAGGCTTCCTCAGAGGCCGAAGCGACCACGGTCGCGAGCTGCTGCGCGTGCTCCGCGGTCGAGGTCAGCGTCGTCGCGGAAGCCTCGAGCTCGGTCGAGGCCGAGCTCACGGTCTCGATCACCTCGCCGACCGCGGTTTCAAACTGATCGGCAAGCCGGAGCATGTCCTGGCGACGCTGCGCCGCGCTGCGCTGCTCCATCTCCTTCTGCTCGGCTTCCATCCGAATCTTGGCAAGGCCGTTCTCCCGGAACACTTCCGCGGTCTTGGCGACTTCGCCGACCTCGTCCTTGCGATCAAGGCCGGCGATCTCGACCTGATAGCGGCCGGCGGCAAGCTCCTGGAGCACACCGACGATCATGCGGATCGGCCGCGCGATGCCGTACTGACCGATGATGAAGCCCAACGCGCCGCCGATGACGACACCGAGGCCTGCGAGGATGATCAGGAAGCGTGACGTCGATTCATACTGCTCGCGCGCTTCCTTGCTCTTCTCCTCGACGCGCGTATTCAGCCGATCGGCGAGTTCGCGGATCTTGCCTTGAAGGTTCTCCGCAGCGGTCCTGCTCTTCATCGCGATGTCGCGCAGCTTGTCTGCGCTGTCGCTGAGCTTCGCCGACTTCTCGGCATCGACGGCCGCGAGCGTCGTGTCCATCTGGCTCTTGTAGGCCGAGAACGCCTCGCGCACGCCCGGGAGCAGCGTCTTGGCCTTCTCGTCCGGGGTCTGGCTGACCTCGTCGAAACGCTCCTGATACTGCTTGAGCTGGGCGTTGATGACATCACGCGCGGCGAGGCGATTGTCGTCACGCGGATCGAGCGCACTGCGGAATTCAGCGCGGTTCAGCGCGATGACGTTCTGGTTGGCGCGCGCGGCGAGCAAGGCCCGCTTGGCCGCGGTCGACATCACGTCGGCCTTTTCGCTGAGATCGCTGAGGGCGGAGACGCCAATCCAGGCGATCGCGGCACCGATCCCGCACAGCAGGAGGACGATCCCGAGGATCTTGCTCAGGATGCGGAAGCGGCCGAGAAAATGCATGACTGGAACCCTTTATGGACGTTGCCGCTCAAGCGGCTGAATTCCCATGAACTTCGTCCAAAACCATTCCGCTTCCCTTAACCACGTTTGCCGTAGAAACACGGAGCTTTCACCGCGATCGACGCCGCTCTTGCATTCCGAGAGTTGCGCAGGGAGCAAGGCTCTCCCTGCGGTTTTGGTCAGGCCGCGCGAACGGTACCCAGGAACTTGCCGACTTCGAGCTTGAGGCGATTGCTGTCGCCGGACAGCGACTGCGCCGCCGCCAACACCTGCGAGGACGCCGAGCCGGTCTCGCTTGCGCCGCGCTGCACGTCGGTGATGTTGGACGACACTTGATGGGTGCCTTCCGCGGCCTGCTGCACGTTGCGAGAGATTTCCTGCGTCGCGGCGCCCTGCTCTTCGACCGCAGCCGCGATCGCCGAGGAGATCTCCGACAGCTTCTCGATGGTGTCGCTGATGTCCCTGATGGCGCCGACCGAATGCTCGGTCGCGGCCTGAATGCTGGCGATCTGCTGGCCGATCTCGCCGGTCGCCTTCGCGGTCTGCTCGGCGAGCGCCTTGACTTCGGAGGCGACCACGGCAAATCCGCGGCCCGCTTCGCCGGCGCGCGCGGCCTCGATCGTGGCGTTGAGCGCCAGCAGATTAGTCTGGCCGGCGATGGTGTTGATCAGTTCCACGACGTCGCCGATCCGCGTCGCCGCCTTCGACAGTTCGCTGACACGGTCGGTCGTGGTGCGGGCCTGGCCGACCGCCTCGCTGGCGACGCGCGCAGATTCCTGCACCTGGCGGCTGATCTCGGTGATCGACGACGACAGCTCCTCCGTTGCCGACGCCACCGACTGCACGTTGGTGGAGGCCTCTTCGGAAGCCGCCGCGACCACGGTGGTGAGCTGCTGCGTGCGCTCCGCGGTCGAGGTGAGCGTGGTGGCGGATGCTTCAAGCTCCGTGGAAGCCGACGACACCGTACCGACGATCTCGCCGACGGCGCCTTCGAAGCTGTCGGCGAGCTTGCGCATCTCGGACTTGCGCTGCTCGGCCGCGAGCTGATCCTGCCGCGACTTGGCTTCCGCGTCCTCCCGCGCCTTCTGTTCGGACACGATCTTGAATTTTTCGACGGCACCGGCGACTTCGCCGACCTCGTCCTTGCGGCCGAGGCCCGGCAGCACCACGGAGAAATCGCCGCCGGCGAGCTTCTCCATCGCCGCCGTCAATGCGCGCATGGGCCGCGCAATGCTGAAGACGGAGAAGATGCACGCCCCGATCAGAACCAGCGCGACCAGCACGCCGGCGACGAACGAGGTCCGCGCGACGGACGCGGCCTCAGCTTCGGCTTCGGCGCGGGCTTCGGAACTCTTCTGCTTGGCAAAGTTGATGATCTCGTTGGTCAGCTCCGATATCTCTTCGTTGATCGGCGCCAGCATCTCCTTGCGGATGCGGTCGACCTCGGCCACGAGCTTTGCGAGCGGTGCTGCCGCCTCGCCGTCCTTCTTCGCGCTCAGGGCGAGCTCCTGCTTGCGGATCGCTTCGATCTGCTGTTGCCCCTTGCTGAAATTGCCGACCAACACGACCAGGCGGTCGATCCGCTTGTGATTCTCCGGCGAGCGCGACAGCTTCGCCATCTCGTCCGCGAATTTCAGGGCCGCGGTCTGCCGATCGTTGAAATAGGTGACGGCCTTCTGCAACTCGGCCGGCGACGTGGAGCTCAGGATGTCACGAATGCCGATCTGCATCCCGCGGACCGACGCTTTGGCTTCCGCGGCGCTTTGCGCGATCGACTGCTGCCCCGATGCCCCATTGCTGAGCTTCTGAACCGCAGCGTCGCCGTTCATCTGGAGGACGATCATCAGCGCGACGAGCGCGATGGTGAGTGCCGAGGTCACAGCGAGCTTGGTGCCAATTCGCAGGTTCTGAATGAACATCATCGACATAATCCCCGGATACGCATTGCCGCGCCGACGCGCGTGAACAGTCCGGGAAGGCTAACCGCGAGGTTACTCATTAACGTTAAGGGTGGCCGCGGCAGCCTGGGTAGAAATACTGAAATCGTGCTTAAACTACTGCAGTTGCGCACTTTTCACGTGCAATGAAACGGAACTCGCGGATTTGCACGCGCTGGCGTCCGTTAACGGTTGCCCGTTCGCGGTCATCAGCACACGGTCTCACCGACCAGGCTGACGCGGAAGACCGGCTTCTTGTTCTCGTCGAGCAGCTCCATGCTCCACTTCGCGTTCGGCTTCAGGTTGCGCGCGATGCTGCCGAGCAGGTTGGCGCAGACCTCGCTCATCTCGGCCCAGGCGGCGGCGCGATCCTCGAACTCGTACGGCTGGTCGGCGGCGCCGGAATAACGACCGGTGCTGATGCGAAAGAAATACAACGACATCGTAGAATCCTTGCACCCCCCGGCCCTGCGCAAACTGGGACGCGAGTCCCTACCAAGGCATGAAAGCCGCCGTCCGTATGACTACGGCGCGGCGGCTTGGTGACCGATGAATATTTTCAACGACAAAATGCGCGGGCGGTCCCGCGCAGCCAGCTCACTGGGTCGAGCGGCGCAATTCCAGCGGAGCGTCGTTCCTGGCTGGCTCCGATTTGGCTTCGGACTTCACCGGCTCGAGCCGGCTGCTCTCGACACGCGGCGTCTCGACGCGCGCGGCGACTTCAGTGTTGGACGCAGCGACCGAACCGGTGCGCTCCGAAGAGCGCAGTGAACGCGGACGCGCCACGGCGCGGGCCATCAGCATCTGATTGCCGCCCTGGTGGTGGAAGTCGCAATAGGCGAAGCCCATGCCCGACACCGAGCCGCGGAAGCTGCGATCGTCGGTCTTTTCCAGGTTGAAACAGGGCTCGAACGGAATGCCCTTGATCGAGGCGCAAACGTTCTGCCCACGGATCTGGAGCGTGTTGCCGGGCAGGCGGAGATGCTTCACCGGGCCTGCGCCCGAGAACTGCACCGCGCCGGCGGCGCCGAGATCGTCCAGGATGCGGCCTGCGCCGCGGGTGCCGTCGAAACAAGTGAAGGCGAACACCTTACCGGCAACGAAGCGGCGCGCCTCGTCGGCGTTCATGCTTCCTGCAATGGCCGGCGCAAACGTCGCTGCCGCCGTGACAGCCCCCAACACAATACGCGCAAGCATGCTCAACTCCGAACCAACCCCAGCGCGGGCGATGCCTTATCTCTTTACCCGCTGCTTACCATACTAACCAAGGCAACATTGAAGCAGCTTGGTTGGTAAAGTCTGAACGCCGTTAGACAATTTTTACCACGATGCGGCCGCGGACCTGGCCGGCAAGGATTTTCGCGCCCCATTCCGAAACTTCCTCGAGCGGAATTTCATGAGTAATTTCAGATAGTTTTGTCCGATCCAGATCCGAGGCCAGACGCTGCCAGGCGGCTTTCCGCGGCTCGATCGGGCACATCACGGAATCGATGCCGAGAAGGCACACCCCGCGCAAAATGAAGGGTGCGACAGAAGACGGCAGGTCCATGCCGGCCGCCAGGCCGCACGCCGCGACCGCGCCGCCATACTTCGTCATCGACAGGAGATTCGCGAGCGTGGTCGAGCCGACGCTGTCGACGCCGCCGGCCCAGCGCTCCTTGGCGAGGGGCTTGGCCGCCGCCGACAATTCATTGCGGTCGATGATCTCGGCCGCACCGATCTCTTTCAAATAGTCGGCTTCCGAGGCGCGGCCGGTCGAGGCGATGACGTGATAACCGAGCTTCGAGAGCACGGCGGTGGCGACCGAGCCGACGCCGCCGGCCGCGCCCGTCACCACCACAGGGCCGCTCTTCGGCGACAGGCCGTGCTTCTCCAGCGCCAGCACAGACAGCATCGCGGTGAAGCCGGCGGTGCCGATCGCCATGGCGTCACGCGCCGACAGGCCCTGCGGCAAGGCGACCAGCCAGTCGCCCTTGACCCGCGCCTTCTCGGCATAGGCGCCGAGATGGGTCTCGCCCATGCCCCAACCGGTGCAGACGACCTTGTCGCCCGCCTTCCATTGCGGATGGGCGGAGGTTTCAACCGTGCCGGCGAAATCGATGCCGGCGATCATCGGGAAGCGGCGCACCACCGGCGCCTTGCCGGTGAGCGCGAGGCCGTCCTTGTAGTTCAGCGTCGACCATTCCACGCGGACCGTGACATCACCGTCCATCAGTTCGGCGTCGTCGAACTGCGTGAGTGCGGCGGTGGTGCCCTTGTCCGCCTTGTCGATCCGGATCGCCTTGAATGTGGCCACGACTGAACTCCCTGGACTTGTTTCAGGGGATGTTTAGCCGATCAGGCAGGCTGCGCAACCGCTCGCTGAACCGGTTTCTCCACGATCGGAAGATTGATCAGCGCGGAGAGCACGCCGAACAGGATCGAGAGCCACCAGATCGGCGTATAGGAACCGAACTTTTCGAACACGATGCCGCCGAGCCAGACGCCGAGGAAGCCGCCGACCTGATGGCTGACGAAGGCAAAGCCATAGAGCGTGGCGAGCCAGCGCGTGCCGAACATCAGCGCCACTAGCGCCGAGGTCGGCGGCACCGTCGACAGCCAGGTCAGACCGGAGACCGCGCCGAATGCGATCGCCGAGAACGGCGTGATCGGGAACGAGATGAAGGCGAGCGTCGCAAGCGCGCGCGTGAAATAGATCGCGGAGAGGATGTAGCGCTTCGGCAGCGAGTTCTGGAGATAGCCGACGCTCAGCGATCCCATGATGTTGAACAGGCCGATCGCCGCGATCACCCAGCCGCCGGTTTGAGTCGAGATGCCGCGATCGACCAGGAACGCCGGCAGATGCACGGTGATGAAGGCGAGCTGGAAGCCGCAGGTGAAGAAGCCGAGCACCAGCAACACATAGGAGCGATGGCCGAAGGCTTCGGCGAGCGCTTTCGTAAAGGTCTGCTCATCCGCCGGCGCCGCGTTGGCCGTGGTTGCGACCGGCGGCGTCGAGAGCGCCAGCGACAACGGGATGATCAGCAGC
Source organism: Bradyrhizobium sp. S3.7.6 (assembly GCF_054061875.1). NCBI lineage: Bacteria > Pseudomonadati > Pseudomonadota > Alphaproteobacteria > Hyphomicrobiales > Nitrobacteraceae > Bradyrhizobium > Bradyrhizobium sp. S3.7.6. The sequence continues at coordinate 7,813,557 of NZ_JBSSEQ010000001.1, forward strand.
ATCAGGAAGCCGAACACGGTGAGCGCCTGCTGCCAGCCGAAATTGTCGATCAGTGCGACGCCGATCGGCGCGAACAGGAATTGGCCGAACGAGCCCGCCGCAGTGCCGGCACCGAGCGCAAGGCCGCGCTTCTCCGCCGGCAACAGCTTGGTGAAGGCCGACAGCACCAAGTTGAACGAACAGCCGGCGAGACCGAAGCCGACCATGACGCCCGCGCCGAGATTCAGCGACAGCGGCGTCGAGGAATAGCGCATCAGCAATAGGCCGCCGGCGTAAAGCAGCGCGCCGACGCACATCACCCGGAATAGGCCGAAGCGATCGGCGACGGCGCCGGCAAGGGGCTGGCCCAATCCCCACAGCAAATTCTGGAAAGCGATCGCGAGACCGAACACGTCGCGGCCCCAGGCGAATTCGTGGCTCATCGGCTGCACGAAGAACCCGAGCGCCGAGCGCGGCCCGAAGCCGAGCATGCCGATCGCACAGCCGCAGAGAATGATGATCGCCGGGGTGCGCCAGGAGGAGGAACGCGAGTCCGGACCGAGTTCGCCCGCTTGAGTGGACATGGGTTCCTCATCAGTCACTGGCGGATCCGGGATAGGCAACCGCGAGTCACGCGTTTAATGCAGATGCATGAAGATCCCAAGTCAAAAATGATTGCGTTCCACGAAGGGCTGCCCATCGCGGCCCTCTCCGACGCGCCGAGCGCGATTTGACGGGAATGTGTGCGGCCGGGGCTAGCGGCCAGCTCGGGCGCGTGTTATCTTTGATTTACTCAGATTGAGTATATGTGAGCTCTAGCGAAACCCACCGGCCCTCTCGGCCGGATTTCTCAGACCCTATATATACTCGCATTGAGCATAATTAGCATTCACGGGAGGCTTCGATGCCCATCACTGGAATTTACGGCCCCGACGACTTTGCCAACCGGCCGCAGGGCCAAGTCCCCGCCCCTCCGCGCGCCATAGCAGCGCGAACCGGCCCCGCGCTGCCGAAGCCCTCACTGGAATGGACTGCGGACGTCGAGCGGGCCACTGCGCCGCTCTATGAGCGCGTGAAGCACGTGATCCCCCCGATCGAGTGGCCGCTGATGGCGCCGACGATCAAGGCAATCAACGAGCTGAAGCAGGCCCGGGGCGCGGTCATCCTCGCGCACAACTATCAGGCGCCGGAGATCTTTCATTGCGTCGCCGACATCGGCGGCGACTCGCTTCAGCTCGCGGTCGAAGCAACCAAGGTGAAGGCCGACATCATCGTGCAATGCGGCGTGCACTTCATGGCGGAGACGTCAAAGCTGCTCAACCCGGACAAGATGGTGCTGATCCCGGATAGCCGCGCCGGCTGCTCGCTCGCGGACAGCATCACGGGCGCGGACGTTCGCCTGCTCCGCGAAAAATTTCCGGGCGTACCGGTCGTCGCCTATGTCAACACCTCCGCAGAGGTGAAGGCGGAGGTCGACATCTGCTGCACCTCGTCGAACGCGGTGCAAGTGGTCGAGAGCCTGAACGCACCGACCGTGATCTTCCTGCCCGATCGCTACCTTGCAACGTATGTCGCCTCGAAGACCGACGTGAAGATCATCGCCTGGAAGGGTGCCTGCGAGGTGCACGAACGCTTTACCGGCGAGGAGCTGCGCGCCTATCGCGAGGCCGACCCGTCGGTGCAGATCATCGCGCATCCCGAATGTCCGCCTGATGTGCTGGCGGAAGCCGACTTCACCGGCTCGACCGCGCACATGATCAACTGGGTGCGCGAGCGGCGGCCGCGGCGACTCGTCATGATCACGGAATGCTCGATGGCCGACAATGTCCGCGCCGAGCTGCCTGATGTGGAGATGCTTCGCCCCTGCAATCTCTGCCCGCACATGAAGCGCATCACGCTCGCCAACATTCTGGACAGCCTGCTCACGCTTGGCGAGCAGGTCACGATCGACCCCGCGCTCGCGGAACGCGCGCGGCGCTCGGTCGAGCGGATGATCAATCTGAAGAATTGAGAGTGAAGCATGCAAGACAACATCCACAATCTCACCCGCAGCACCGATGACGTCGTCATCGTCGGCGGTGGCCTCGCCGGACTCTTTTGTGCACTGAAGCTCGCGCCGCGGCCGGTAACGCTGATCTCGGCCGCCCCGCTCGGACAGGGCGCGTCGTCCGCATGGGCGCAAGGCGGCATCGCAGCGGCCGTGGCTGAAGGCGATAGCCCGGAGGCGCACGCCGCTGACACCATCGCCGTCGGCGGCGGTCTTGTCGACGAGGCGGTCGCACTCGGGATCGCGCGCGAGGCCGCGCCACGAATCCATGACCTGCTCGCCTATGGCGTGCCGTTCGACCGCGACCTCGAAGGCCAGCTCGCGGTCGGCCGCGAGGCCGCGCATTCGGCGCGGCGCATCGTGCATGTGCGCGGCGACGGGGCCGGAGCCGCGATCATTGCGGCGCTGAGCGAGGCCGTGCGCCGCACGCCGTCGATCCGACTGATCGAAGGTCTCGTCGCCGAAGCGCTGTTGACCGAGGACGGCGCGGTCACGGGTATTCAATTGCGCGAGGCCGGCAATCCCGCTGCACGTCCGCTCCTGCTTGCCTCTCGCGCGGTGGTGCTGGCGACCGGTGGCCTCGGCCATCTCTATGCCGTCACCACCAACCCGACTGAGGCCAGCGGCTCCGGCCTTGCGATCGCCGCGCGCGCCGGCGCCGTGATCGCCGATCCCGAGTTCGTGCAGTTCCACCCCACCGCCATCATGGTCGGCCGCGATCCGGCGCCGCTGGCAACGGAGGCGCTGCGCGGCGAAGGCGCGACGCTGATCAACGGCGATGGCGAACGTTTCATGACGGCGCTCCATCCGCTCGCAGAGCTCGCGCCGCGCGACATCGTGGCGCGCGGCGTATTCGCCGAGATCGCGGCCGGCCGCGGCGCCTTCCTCGATGCCCGGCAGGCGCTCGGCACACGCTTCGCCGACAAATTTCCGACCGTGCATGCAAGCTGCATCGCGGCCGGCATCGATCCCGCCACGCAGGCCATCCCGATCGCGCCGGCCGCGCATTACCACATGGGCGGTATCGCGGTGGACGAGCGCGGCCGCAGCTCGATCGACGGGCTCTGGGCCGGCGGCGAAGTGTCCTCCACCGGCGCGCATGGCGCCAACCGGCTGGCGTCGAATTCGCTGCTGGAGGCCGTGGTCTACGCCGCCCGCATCGCCGACGACATCGCCGGCCGCGCGATCCCCTCACCTGCCCGCCTTCCCGATGCGTTGGTGACGTCGCGCGGCGGCACGCCGGACGCTGCCGACGTGAAGCGGTTGCGAACGATGATGAGCGCGCATGTCGGCGTGATCCGCAACAGTGATGGGCTTGCGGAGGCCGTGCGCAACTTCGCCGCAGTCGAACGCGGGCCCGCAAGCATCGCTCTCCGCAACATGGCGGCATCAGCCCTGCTCGTCGCGGCTTCCGCGTGGAGGCGGCGCGAAAGCCGCGGCGCGCATTTCCGCTCCGACCATCCGGCGGATGTCCCCACGCTGGCACAGAGAACGATGACGACGCTCACGGAGGCACGTGAGATCGCGGAGCGCCTGACCGAGCGTCCGCTGCCACGCACCGCCCGACCGATGATCGCCTGATGGAGTTCCCCATGATCACCCCGACGTCACTGCTCTATCCCGACGCCTTCCTGTCGCCGCTTGCGATCGACGAGGCCGTGCATCGCGCGCTCGACGAGGATCTCGGCCGCGCCGGCGACATCACCTCGCTTGCGACGATCCCGGAGGCGACCAAGGCGCAGGCCGTCCTGGTCGCCCGCCAGTCCGGCGTGATCGCCGGCCTGCCGCTGGCGCTGGCGACGCTGCAAAAGCTCTCGCCCGACATCGACGTGCGCGCGCATGTCCGCGACGCCGCACGGGTTGCCCGCGGCCAGCACGTGCTGACGATCACGGGCCCGGCGCGCGCCATCCTCACGGCGGAGCGGACCGCGTTGAATTTCGTCGGCCGGCTGTCGGGCGTCGCGACGCTCACGGCCGACTACGTCGCGCAGACCGAAGGCACGACAATGCGCATCTGCTGCACGCGCAAGACCACGCCGGGATTGCGTGCGCTGGAGAAATACGCCGTGCGCTGCGGCGGCGGCTTCAACCACCGCTTCGGGCTCGACGATGCGATCCTGATCAAGGACAACCACATCGCGGTCGCCGGCGGCATCGGTGCGGTGCTGGAGCGCGCCCGCGCCCATGCCGGTCATCTCGTCAAGATCGAGATCGAGGTCGATACGCTCGCGCAATTGCGCGAGGTGCTCGGCACCGGGCTCGCCGATGCCGTGCTGCTCGACAACATGGACCTTGCGACGCTGCGCGAGGCGGTGCGGCTCAACGAGGGGCGCCTCGAGCTGGAGGCATCCGGCGGCGTCACGCTGGACTCGATCGCGGCCATCGCGGCGACCGGCGTCGACTACGTCTCATCCGGCGCGCTGACACATTCGGCGCCGAATTTCGACTGTGCGCTGGATATCGAGGCGTGAGCCACACCGTCGTGGCCGGGTTGTCCCGGCCATCCACGCCTCGCCTCGCAACACAAAGAACGTGGATGCCCGGGACAAGCCCGGGCATGACGAACTTCCGTGAATGATTACCTTCGCTCGCTCACGCCCATCTCGGCGGAGCTCTTGGCTTCCTGGGCGAGCTCGGCAGAGAGCGCGGCGGTCTGGGCCGGGGTGCCCCAGCTCGGTTCTTCGCTGCCGTCGCCCCAGGCGCGCGGGCGATAGAAGGTGTGGACGCCGGTCTTGTACATCTTCTTCATCTCGGCGACCCAGGACGGACGCACCCAGTAGGCGTGGTAGTGCGTGGACTTGCCCACTTCGGGCAGCCAGATCTGGCCGTCGAGCATCGCCTTCGAAATCTTTTTCGCGCGCTCCCACATCTCGGGCTCGCGGATCACGTCGGCATTGTTGTCGCAGGCGAAGGTGAACTGACACGCCAAATGGCGGTGCTTGTTCTGATAGACCGCGCCGCACACGGTGTCCGGATATTTGCCGGAGAAGACGCGGTTCATCACGACTTGCGCAACCGCCATCTGGCCGCGCACGGCCTCGCCGCGCGATTCGAAATAGACGGCTTCGGCGAGACACTTCTCGGCCTTTGCGCGCGACTTGTCGTCGAGCGCGAGCCGCTCCGCCGGCGATCTGGCGCGCTGGTTGTCGGCGTTGACCTCGCCCTTCGGCGCGACGCTCTCGCCGCTTTCGATGTCCCTGGCGATCTCGGCCGACGGCGGCGACAGCGCGGCCGTCACCTTCATGTCAGGATCGGGCATCACGATCAGCGGCTCGGCGCCGGGCTGCCAGCTCTCGATGCTCTCGAGATTGCCGCCGAGCGAGGAGCTCCCGAAAAACAGGTTCGAGGTCTTGACGCGGAAGGGATCGCGCGGCGCCACGTCTGGAAGGGTCGCCTGCTTCAGCGCCTCGAGCGGCTGGACTGCGAACGCGCGCGCCGCGTCACTGGCTTGTGGCGGATTGGCATATTGCGGCAGCGGCGGCGCACGCAGCGCTTCCTGAAGCTCAGGATCGAGCGCCGCCGCGGACTCCGGCGACATGATTTGTGGCAACGCGGCGGTTTTGGCGCCGAACACCGAGCTGTTCGATGTCGCGGGATCTTGCAGCGCCGGCGCGGCCGATGGTGCGCTCGTCTCGGGAACCTGCGTGGGTGTGACGCTTGCGAGGCGATCCCCCTTCATGGAGCGATCGACCTTGGGAAAATCGGCGGCCTGGTAGCGCGGCGGCGCCTGAAGCGCAGGATTGCGGCTGATCGCGCCGGTGACGTCGCGACCATCGAGGCTCGCGAGGCGAACCATCGCGCTCTGCGGAAGCGACGTGCCGATCGGACGGGAAAAGCTGTAGGTGGCGAGCTGGATCGAGGACGCGGCAGAGAACACCTGCTTCTGCCAGCGCTCGGCGACGCCGGGCTGCCGCGCCAGCAACGACGCGATATCCTGATAACCGGTCTCTCTCGGCATCAATGCGAAGATGCAGAGACCGATTCCGAAGGACGCGAACCGCGCGCCCTTCGGATGGTTACGCAACACTGACATCGACACGCTCACGCTACGCTTACGCCAGAAAAATCGAACCGCAGTACGTCCGTACAATTCGATCTTTATCGTCAATATCCAATTTAGGTTGCCGGGGCGTTAATCGGCGTTGCGCGTGCGGCACACTCAAGCGATTGCAGGTGTTTTCACGGGCAATGATGCACGTTGGTAAACGCCGCCTCTCGTAAAGCGGTAAACATTCGGTCAACGCGAATGGTGAAGGAACTCTTGCGCGCGCGTCTCATTACGGGACGCGGGGGGCTCCATCGTTTACGGGAACCACGTCCCGCAAACACCGCTGTCATGCCCCGGCTTGACCGGGGCATCCAGTACGCCGCGGCTTCTCGATTCAATCACTGTTGTCTCGGAATACTGGATCGCCCGGTCAAGCCGGGCGATGACAGTGAGTGTGGGGCGCTCGCAATGAAGTGTGGGTGGAGTGTGCCTCAAATGAAAGAGGCGGGGTTTAGCCCCGCCTCTTCGCATTCAACACTTCAACGCTGCGCTTACGCCTGGCTCGCGATCGCCTTGCCGAGCGCCGCCTGCGCCGCGGCGAGACGGGCGATCGGCACGCGGTAGGGCGAGCAGGAGACGTAGTCGAGGCCGATATCGTGGCAGAAGGCGACGGAGGCGGGATCGCCGCCGTGCTCGCCGCAGATGCCGACCTTGAGCTGCGGGCGCGTCTTGCGGCCGCGCGCGACGCCGATCTTGACGAGCTCACCGACGCCTTCCTGGTCGAGCGCGACGAAGGGATCGACCGGGAGGATGCCCTTGGACACGTAGGTTCCGAGGAAGCTCGCCGCGTCGTCACGGCTGATGCCGTAGGTGGTCTGCGTGAGGTCGTTGGTGCCGAACGAGAAGAACTCCGCGCTCTCCGCGATCTCTGCCGCAAGCAAGCAGGCGCGCGGCAGCTCGATCATGGTGCCGACCTGGTAGGCGATCTTGGTGTTGGTGTCGCGCATCACGGCTTTCGCGGTGGCATCGATGCGCGCCTTGACGAGGTCGAGCTCGGCCTTGGTGGCGATCAGCGGCACCATCACCTCGAGGCCGACGGCCTTGCCGGTGCGCTTCTCGGCCTCGACTGCGGCCTCGAAGATCGCACGCGCCTGCATCTCCGCGATCTCCGGATAGGCGATCGCGATGCGGCAGCCGCGGAAACCGAGCATCGGATTGAACTCCGAGAGCTCGCGCGCACGGTCGGCCAGGCGCCGCGGGTCAGTGTTCATGGCGCGCGCCACTTCCTCGACCTCGGCATGGGTGTGCGGCAGGAATTCATGGAGGGGAGGATCCAGAAGCCGGATCGTGACGGGCAGGCCCTTCATGATCTCGAACAGCTCGACGAAGTCGGCGCGCTGCATCGGCAACAGCTTGGCGAGCGCGGCGCGGCGCGACTGCTCGTCCTCGGAGAGAATCATCTCGCGAACCGTGCGGATGCGCGTCTCCTCGAAGAACATGTGCTCGGTGCGGCAGAGGCCGATGCCTTCCGCGCCGAACTTGATCGCGGTGCGCGCGTCCTCCGGCGTGTCACCGTTGACGCGCACGCCGATCTTGCGGACCTGGTCGGCCCATTTCATCAGCGTGCCGAACTCGCCGGACAGCTCCGGCTCGATCATCGGCATGCGGCCGGCGAGCACCTGGCCGAGCGAGCCGTCGATGGTGATGACGTCGCCGGTCTTGAAGGTGCGGGAGCCGATGCTCATGGTGCCGCGGCCGTAATCGACGCGGATGGTGCCGCAGCCGGAGACGCAGGGCTTGCCCATGCCGCGCGCGACCACCGCCGCATGCGAGGTCATGCCGCCGCGGGTGGTCAGGATGCCTTCGGCGGCGTGCATGCCGTGGATGTCTTCCGGGCTGGTCTCGATGCGGACCAGGATCACCTTGCGCCCGTCGGCCTGGAGCTTGGCCGCCTCGTCCGAGGAGAACACGATCTCGCCGGAAGCCGCACCAGGCGAGGCCGGCAGGCCGGTCGCGATCACGTCGCGCTTGGCGTCGGGATCGATGGTTGGATGCAGCAGCTGGTCGAGCGAGGCGGGATCGATCCGCGTCACCGCTTCCTTCTTCGAGATCAGCCCTTCATTGGCGAGCTCGACCGCGATGCGCAGCGCCGCCTTGGCGGTGCGCTTGCCGCCGCGGGTCTGGAGCATCCACAGCTTGCCCTGCTCGACCGTGAACTCCATGTCCTGCATGTCGCGGTAGTGCTTCTCGAGCAGCGTGTAGATCCGCGTCAGCTCCTTGAAGGCTTCCGGCATCGCCGCTTCCATCGACGCCTTGTCGGAACCGGATTCCTTGCGCGCTTCCTCGGTGATGTCCTGCGGCGTGCGGATGCCCGCCACCACGTCTTCGCCTTGCGCGTTGATCAGGAACTCGCCGTAGAGCTTGCTCTCGCCGGTCGAGGGGTTGCGGGTGAAGGCGACGCCGGTCGCCGACGTCTCGCCCATGTTGCCGAACACCATGGCCTGCACGTTGACCGCGGTGCCCCAGGATTCCGGAATGTCGTGCAGCTTGCGATAGGTCACTGCGCGCGCGTTCATCCAGGATGAGAACACCGCGCCAATCGCACCCCAGAGCTGGTCGTGCGGATCCTGTGGGAAATCCTTGCCGGTCTCGCGCGCGACCGCGTCCTTGTACTTGCCGACCAGTCCGACCCAGTCCTCGGCGCTGAGGTCCGTATCGAGCGTATAGCCCTGGCTGTCCTTGAAGGTGTCGAGGATTTCCTCGAAGTGATGATGCTCGAAGCCGAGCACCACGTCCGAATACATGGTGATGAAGCGGCGATAGCTGTCATAGGCGAAGCGACGGTCACCCGACAGTTCCGACAGCGCTTCCACGGTCTCGTCGTTCAGGCCGAGATTGAGCACGGTGTCCATCATGCCCGGCATCGAGGCACGCGCGCCGGAGCGCACGGAGACGAGCAGCGGGTTTTTGACGTCGCCGAACACCTTGCCGGTCAACTTGCCAACATGGTCGAGCGCCTTCTCAACCTGCGACTGCAATTCCTTCGGATAGGATTTGTCGTGTGCGTAGAAGTAGGTGCAGACCGAGGTCGGGAGGGTGAAGCCGGGAGGCACGGGAAGGCCGAGATTGGCCATCTCGGCGAGGTTGGCGCCCTTGCCGCCAAGCAGGTCGCGCATCTCCGTCCGGCCCTCGGCCTTGCCGTCGCCGAACGTGAACACCCATTTGCCGGCCTTGGCCGCGGCTGGCGCCGCCTTGGCGGGCGCGGCCTTTTTGGGGGCGGGCTTCACGGCAACCTTCGGCGCAGCCGACTTGGTCGCAGCCTTCGCCGCGGGCTTCGCAGCCGGCTTTGCAGCCGACTTTACAGCCGCCTTGGCGACCGGCTTCGGGGCGCTCTTGGCGAGTGCCTTGCGAGCCGCCGGCGCGGCCTTCGCCGCGGCGGAGGACTTTGATTTCGCTGGCGTTTTCGCTGGAGTTTTATTGGGCTTCGAGGCGGCTTTGGCCATAGCTTGCACACAACCTGCGAGAGGAAAGGGAAATCGCGCGCCTTACACCACTTTGGGCAGGCCCGCGCAAGTCGAAGAGTTCCGGAAAATGAAGGCCTAGAGATGGAGCCACTTCAACAATCCGAGCCCGATCGCACCATTTATGATGAGAAAGATCGCGACGATCAGGTTGAGAAGGCGCGGCATGATCAGGATGAGCACGCCCGCAAGCAGCGACAGAAGCGGCGAGATGTGGGCGACGGTGATGTGCATGAATTGTCTTTCCGTGACGTGAGGCGAATCGCGGCTGGATCATACCGGACCGGGTTCCGCGGGTAGAGACGCACAAGGCGCGAACAGGTTCCCGGCTTCGCGAAAACTGCCCGAAATTGCCGCTGATGCGGCAGGGCTTTTCCCGGAACATTGCGAAGGGGACATGCATTGGCAACCGGTCGCGCCAGTAGCGCCGGCTGAAATCAGTTCGAAGGAGTTGCCCATGCGGAACAGGATTCTCGCCCTCGCTGCGCTTGGCGCCGCGCTCGGCTCGCCGATCGCAGCGTTTGCGCAATCCGGTCTCACCGTTGGCCGCGCGCCTGTCGTCGTCGACAGCGGCCCGACGATTGCGGTCGAACAGAGGCCGGCATTCCGCGAATATGTCGTCGAGCAACGTGTGCCGGCCTTCCGTGTCCCGGATCGCGTGGTGGTCGGCGCCACCTTACCTGAAAGCGGCGTCACTTATTATGACGTGCCGCAACGTTTCGGCGCCACCACCTACCGCTACACCGTCGTAAACGGCGCAACCGTGCTGGTCGAGCCGCGCTCGCGGCGCGTCGTCGAGGTGATGGATTAGATTCTCGTCTGAACGCGTTTTCTTCACGCGAACCGGTATCCACTTCGCTTGAAAACGCTTCCGATCAACTCGATGTCCGGCGTGTCACTTCAATCAGGCTGGCGCGCATCGCGTAGTACGGACATCAGGCCCCGCCCGGTTCTCCCCCCGCCGGGCGGGGCTTTTTTGGGCGTCGTCTGTGCACGCTCTCGTGTCCCGGGCAAGCGCAGCGCGACCCGGGACCCAGAAGCTACGAGCACGAGGTTAACATGGGCCCCGGCTCTGCAGCGCACCGCTGAAGAAGCGCTGCGCTGCGTCCGGGGCACGAGAGCCTCAATCCTGGATCTTCGAGAAATCCGCGACCGCACGCGTGGCGCTGCGGATTTCGTTGAGCAGCTTCAGCCTGTTCTCACGCACCTTCGGATCGTCGTCGTTGACACGAACCTTCTCGAAGAACGCATCGACCGGCGGACGCAGCTTTGCCATCGCGCTCATCGCGGCGGCAAAGTCTTCCCTGGCGACAGCGGCGCTTGCTTCCGCCTGCACTTCGCCGATCGCCTTCGCCAGCGCCTTCTCCTCATCGAGGCCATAGAGCGCAGCATCCGGCGCACCGTCGAACGCGCGCTTGTCCTTCTTCTCCTCGATGCCGAGGATGTTGCTGGCGCGCTTGATACCAGCGAGCAAGTTCTTGCCGTCATCGCTCTCGAGGAACTTGCCGAGCGCCTCGACGCGGCGGACGATCATCAGGAGATCGTCCTGGCCGCCGAGGGCGAACACGGCGTCGACGAGATCGTGCCGTGCGCCCTGCTCGCGCAGCTGGACCTTCAGGCGATCGGCGAAGAAGGCGAGGAGATCGCTTGGAAGCTTCTCCGCATCGGCCGACTTCAGCGACAGGCCCGCGAGTGCAGATGCCGCCACCTTCATGAGCGACAGACGCAGGTTGTTCTCAGCGATCAGCCTGATCACGCCCAGCGCCGCACGCCGCAGCGCATACGGGTCCTTGCTGCCAGTCGGCTTCTCGTCGATCGCCCAGAAGCCGACGAGCGTGTCGACCTTGTCGGCAAGCGCGACGGCGACACTGACCGAATCGGTCGGCACGCGATCGGTCGGGCCCTGCGGCTTGTAGTGCTCCTCGCACGCGGCGGCGACAGAGGCATCCTCGCCCTGGGCCAGCGCGTAGTACTTGCCCATCAAGCCCTGCACTTCCGGGAATTCACCGACGACTTCGGTCAGCAAATCGGCCTTGGCGAGATGCGCGGCACGCGTGGCCTTCGCGACGTCGGCACCGACCAAAGGCGCGATTTCGGCGGCGAGGCGTTCGATGCGCTTGATGCGTTCCGCCTGAGTTCCGAGCTTCTCGTGGAACACGATCTGCTCGAACTTCGGCAGGCGGTCTTCAAGCTTCGTCTTGAGATCGGTCTCATAGAAGAACTTCGCATCCGACAGGCGCGGACGGATCACGCGCTCGTTGCCTGATACGATAGTCTTGCCGCCGTCGGCCGCCTCGATATTCGCCGTGAGGACGAACTTGTTGGTCAGCTTGCCCGTCTTGGAATCCCTGACGACAAAGCACTTCTGGTTGTTGCGGATGGTGGCGCGGATCACCTCTTCCGGGATCGCGAGATATTCCGGCTCGAACGATCCCATCATGACGACGGGCCATTCGACGAGGCCCGACACCTCGTCCAGCAGCACCTGATCCTCGACCAGCTCGAACCCTTGCGCGAACGTCAGCTCCTTGGCATCGGCGAAGATGATGTCCTTGCGCGCCTGCGGATCGAGGATGACTTTTGCAGCCTTCAGCTTCGCCTCATAGTCCTCGAAGCGGCGTACTTTGATCGCCGCCGGCGCCATGAAGCGATGGCCGTAGGTGGTCTGGCCGGTCTCGATGCCGTCGACCGAGAATTTGACGACATCGGGCTCTTCAGTTTCAGGCCCGAAGGTCGCGGTGATCGCGTGCAGCGGACGCACCCAGCTCAGCGAGCCGGGCTTGCCGGAGCGCGCGCCCCAGCGCATCGATTTCGGCCAGGGGAAGGTGCGGATGATGACCGGCAGGATTTCCGCGAGCACGTCGATCGCGTCGCGGCCGGGCTTTTCGATCAACGCGATGTAGAAGTCGCCCTTCGGGTCGCGCTGGATCTTTGCTTCGTCGAGCGAGTTTAGACCTGTCGCTTTCAGAAAACCCTGCACGGCCGCATCGGGCGCGCCCATTTTCGGACCGCGGCGTTCGGTTTTCAGATCGGGCTGGCGCGCGGGGATGCCGTGCACGGTGAGCGCAAGGCGACGTGGCGTCGCGAACGCCTTCGCACCCTCGTAGACGAGGCCTTCGGCGACCAGCTTGTCGGTGACCATGCGGCGCAGATCGTCGGCCGCCTTGGCCTGCATGCGCGCGGGGATTTCTTCCGAGAACAGTTCAAGCAAAAGATCGGGCATCAGGCCGCTCCGCCCGCTTCAGTATGGATCCAGGCCTCGCCGCAGGCCTTTGCCAGCTCGCGCACGCGAAGAATGTAGCTCTGCCGCTCGGTCACGGAGATCACGCCGCGCGCATCGAGCAGGTTGAAGACGTGGCTGGCCTTGATGCACTGGTCATAGGCCGGCAGCGCCATCAGGTGCGCTTCGCGCTTGCCGTCCTTCCAGCCAGCTTCGAGGTATTTTCTGCACGCCGTCTCCGCCATCTTGAACTGCTCGAACAGCATCGCGGTGTCGGCGACTTCGAAATTGTGCTTCGAATATTCACGCTCGGCCTGCAGGAACACGTCGCCATAGGTCACCTTGGCGTCGCCCTCGCGGCCGTTGAAGTTGAGGTCGTAGACGCGGTCGACGCCCTGCACATACATCGCGAGGCGCTCGAGCCCATAGGTGAGCTCGCCGGCAACAGGCGCGCACTCAAATCCCGCGACCTGCTGGAAGTAGGTAAACTGGCTGACTTCCATGCCGTCGCACCAGCACTCCCACCCCAAGCCCCAGGCGCCCAGCGTCGGGCTTTCCCAATCGTCCTCGACGAAGCGGATGTCGTGCACGGCGGAATCGATGCCGATCGCGGCGAGCGACTTCAGGTACAGCTCCTGAAGGTTCGGCGGCGACGGCTTCATGATCACCTGGAACTGGTAGTAGTGCTGCATCCGGTTCGGATTCTCGCCGTAGCGGCCGTCCTTGGGCCGGCGCGAGGGCTGCACATAGGCGGCGTTCCAGGGCTTTGGCCCAAGCGCGCGCAGCGTCGTCGCCGGATGGAAGGTGCCTGCGCCCATCTCCATGTCGTAGGGCTGCAGGATCACGCAGCCCTGCTCGGCCCAGAACCGCTGGAGCGCGAGGATAAAGCCCTGGAACGAGCGTTCCGGGCGCATATGGGCGGGCAATGAGGCGTCCATCGTCAGATCAGGCTCTCGCGGGGGGTTTTGAATCGCGCGGGACCGTATCGACGGCGGGGATGGGAATCAAGGCAAAGGGGGCGGATTCGGGCCGATCGCCTTGGTCCGGAGACGGTGCGGTAGGGTGGGCAAAGCGAAGCGTGCCCACCATCGTCACCACAATTGCAAAGGGAATGGTGGGCACGGCGCAAGAGCGCCTTTGCCCACCCTACGGCAGCGCGGCCTAGCCGGGCCGATACGCTCCGGTCACGGGGTCACGTTTCAGCTTCTGAATATCCCCGGCATGGGCGGCTTCAGCGACGCGCGACAGGCGCATCTCCTCCAGCTCATGGTTGATCCGGACAGCGGTCTTGTAGGCCCAGCGGACCACGGCAAGCCCGCCCAGGACGCCCGCGAAAGCGACAAACGGCGGCATCGGTCGATCCTTGTCTAGTGCTCAGCCCCCACGCACATTCTTGCGCAGACCGGGCCGCGCCGCAATTGGCTCGGCCCGGACCAAATGGCGCGGGAGGGTGTCGCCTAGAACCCGAATTTCGCCCAAATCGCCCGCGTCTCGACCGCCGAGATCAACTCGTCCGGCAGGCCGGCCATTGATTCCATGGCCGAAAGCTGGCCCGCACCGGGCGATTTCCGCCCCAAAAGGCCCGAGAGCAGACCGGTCGGCTGCGCAATCACAGGGGTGAGAACCTTCTCGCCATAGCGGGCACGAAGAGTTGAGCGGAGATCGCCGATGCCGTCGGCAAGCCCCAGCGCGATCGAACTCTCGCCGGCCCAGTATTCGCCGGTGAACAGGGTGTCGTCGGCGCCCTTCAGCCGCGCGCCGCGGCTCTCCTTCACCAGCGCGATGAAGATCTGGTGGATCTCGCGCTGGAGCGCCTTCAGCCTCGCCACGTCGTCGGGGTTTTCCGGGAGGAACGGGTCGAGCATCGCCTTGTGCGCGCCGGCCGTGTAGAGCCGCCGCTCGATGCCGAGCCGCCTGATTGCCTCCTGGAAACCAAAACTGCCGCCGACCACGCCGATCGAGCCGAGGATGGAGGACGGATCGCATATGATCTCGTCGCCGGCGCAGGCGATCATGTAGCCGCCGGACGCCGCGACGTCCTCGACGAAGACCAGCACGGGCAGCTTCTTCTCCGCCGCGAGCTGCTTGATGCGCAGATAGATCTGGCGCGACTGCACCGGCGAGCCGCCGGGCGAATTGATCACCAGCGCCACCGCCTTGGCGTTCCGGTACGAAAATGCCCGCTCCAGCACCCGCGCGACGCCCGCAAGCGTCATGCCCGGGCGCAGCGGCGTCACCGCACCGATCACACCGGACAGCCGCACCACCGGCACCACCGCGGTGCCGGGACGGAAGCGCGCCGGCAGATATTGCATGAGCTTGTCGGCCAGGCCGGAACCCTCACGATCGTTCAATTGTTCGGCCATGCCGTTACCTCTGCTTAACCATTTCTTATCACGCGACTGTCATTGGAAGTGCCCGGAACGTGTTTTGCAGATTCCCCGTTGGGAAGCTGCAATGAGGCAGCGGAGAACACCATGAAAATCTATCTGCTGTTGCTGCTGGTCGGTGCGCTGTTCATGGCGATCCGCCTGACGACCCCGCAAGAGCAGCAGTCGGAATCGCTTCCGCAGTAAGTCGTCGCGGCTCCGCCAGCGGCAAGAGCGCCCTCCCCTCCAGAATCTCCGTCACCTGATTTTTAGGCACGCCTGACTCGTCGTTGAGCATGAGGCCCGGCAGCAGTCGCGTCGGAGCCCGGCCGCCTTTGACGGCGCGCACCAGTACGCGGATCGCGGGCCGTCCCGCCTCGCCGTGAACCGGCAGGATCGACAGGCTGCCGAAGCCGCGTGACAGCGCAGTCAAGACCTCCGCGATCCCATCGGCGCGCCAGATCAGGGTCAGCGCGCCGTCCGATCGGAGGATGCGCCGCGCCGCATGCACCCATGCATTCAGCGTCTCCTCCCTCGCAACATGCGCGGTGCGGCGCGCCTGATCGGGCGAACCGCGATGGCGCGCGGGATCGTTGAAGGGCGGGTTCATCAGCACCACGTCGACGCTGTCGGGCGCGAGGCCATTAGCCGCAAACGCCTGTGCGTCGGCCGTAACGTCGAGCACGATCGTCTCGGCGGCGATCGCATTCGCCGCCGCATTGGCGCGCGCGAGTTCCGCCAGTTCCGGATCGATCTCGACCAGGCTGAGGCTGATTCCCGCGACGCGCCGGCCAAGCGCCAGCCCGGCGGTGCCGATGCCGGCACCGAGATCGACGACGCGGTCGCCCGCCCGCGCTTCCGTCGCCGCCGCGAGCAGGATGGCGTCATGCCCGGCGCGGTGGCCGGACCGCTTCTGCTTCAAGCGCAATTGCCCGCCGAGAAAGGCGTCCTCGGTGAAGTCTGTGACGACGTCAATCATCGCCGCGCAGTTCATGGCTGAGGCCGGCCTCGGTGAGGAGCTCCCTGGCCTCCTGGGCGTCATCCTCATGGACCAGGATCCGCCGTGGCAGGATACCCAGCGAGCCCTCGATAATGCTCATGTTCTGGTCCAGCACCAGATGATGGATGTTGGCGCCGTCGAGCAGCGCGCCGATCGCCGACACCAGCACCATGTCGTTGGTCCGAACCAGTTCACGCAAAACGCACGTCTCCTGCCTGAAAGGGGCTAAAGCGGCAAATGTCAATGGTTCCGCGGCACTTGCCGCATCCGCTGCCAGTTTCTATTGTATTTGCATCAGAATAGCCCCTCCGGGGCAAATATTGGAGACCGGCGTGGCCGTCATCGTACCTTTCGAAACTCCCGGCGCGTCGATCGAACAGCTGGTTGCCCTTGTCGCTGGTGACATGGAGCGCGTCAACGCCACGATCCTGTCGCGGACCGGCTCCGAGGTCACCATGATCCCGGAGGTCGCCAACCACCTCATCTCCTCCGGCGGCAAGCGCCTGCGCCCGATGCTGACGCTCGCCATGGCCAACCTCGCCGGCTACACCGGCGACGGTCACATCAAGCTCGCTGCCTCCGTCGAATTCATGCATACCGCGACGCTCCTTCACGACGACGTCGTCGACGAGAGCGAGATGCGCCGCGGCAAGCTGTCGGCGCGAATGCTCTGGGGCAACGAGGCGAGCGTGCTGGTCGGCGACTTCCTGCTCGGCCAGGCGTTCCGCATGATGGTCGAGGTCGGCTCGCTCCGCGCGCTCGACATCCTGTCCGCGGCCGCCGCCACCATCGCCGAGGGCGAGGTGATGCAGCTTGCCGCCGCCAAGAACACCGCGACCACCGAGGACGAATATCTCGCCGTGATCCGTGGCAAGACCGCGGAGCTGTTCGCGGCCGCCTGCGAGGTCGGCCCCGTGATCGCCAACCGCCCGAAGGCGGAGCAGACCGCCTGCCGCTCGGTCGGAATGAATCTCGGCATCGCCTTCCAGCTCGTCGACGACGTGCTCGACTATGGCGGCAAGAGCGCCAAGCTCGGCAAGAACACCGGCGACGATTTCCGCGAGGGCAAGATCACGCTGCCGGTCGTGCTCGCCTTCCGCCGCGGCAACGACACCGAGCGCGCCTTCTGGATCCGGGCACTCGAGCGCGGCGAGATCGGCGACACCGACCTCGACCACGCCCTCGGCCTGATGAACAAGCACCGCGCGCTGGAAGATACGCTCAGCCGCGCCCAGCACTACGGCGCCATGGCCGTCGACGCGCTGGCGCTGTTCCCGTCCTCGCCGATGAAGAGCGCGCTGGAGCAGGTGGTCGCGTTCTGTCTGGCAAGGTCGCATTAGGCGCGAGGGCCTGACGCTCTTTCCACGTCGTCATTGCGAGCGCAGCGAAGCAATCCAGAATCCCTCCGCGGGAACAGTCTGGATTGCTTCGCTGCGCTCGCAATGACGGAGAGCTAGGCAACGGCGCATTCCCTCTCTTGTCCCGGACGCGCTGCAGCGGGAAACGCTGCTGTGCAGAGCCGGGAAGCGACACGCAAGGCTCTCCGCAACATGGGCCCCGGCTCTGCAGCGCACCGCCAAGAGGCGCTGCGCTGCGTCCGGGGCACGATAGCGGCTATCCGGCGGCTACCTTAAATCCCACCACCAGACCTGCTTTCACATACTTACCGCTCGCCCGCCGCGCACCTCACCGCCAGCCCCACCTCCGCATCCTCACCGCTCACTCTACCCGCCGCCGCCTGCCCAGTGACTTGCATTTTGCAAGCCACTCTCCTACGTTCCCGCCATGCAGCCCAAATCCCCCTCCATCCTGGAATGCCCGGTCGGCCGCGCTGTTGAGACGGTCGGTGAATGGTGGAGCATCTTGATCCTGCGGGATGCGTTCCAGGGCGCGACGAAGTTCGACGAATTCTCGCAAGGTCTCGGCATCGCGCCGAACATCCTGTCGCGGCGCCTTGCCCATCTCACCGAGAGCGGCATGTTCGTCCGCCGCCGCTATCATGAACGGCCGCCGCGTTACGAATATGTGCTGACGGAGAAGGCGCGGGATTTCTTCCCTGTGGTCGTGGCGCTGCTGGCCTGGGGCAACAGGCATCTCGCGCCCAAGGGCGAATCCATCGTGCTGGCGAATCGGAGTGACGCTCGCCCGTTCGATCCGATCGTGGTCGATGCCGCCGAGATGCGTCCGATCACCCTCGCCAATGCGGTCGTCGTCCCGGGTCCCCGCGCCAGTCGCGGGATGCGCAAGCGGCTCGCCTCGCTCAAAGCCATGAACCCGGCCGTTGCGCCGGCTGGAGACTGACATGCGTCGTATCGTCGTGACGGGAATGGGGGCGGTGTCGCCGCTCGGCTGCGGTGTTGAACTGTCCTGGCGCCGGCTGCGCGCCGGCCAGAGCGGGCTGCGCCCTCTGCCGGAATGGTCGCAGGCACTGCCCGCGCGCATTGCCGGTCTCGTGCCCGACAAGGCCGACGATGCCGAAGGCGGCTTCGACCCCGCGCAAGCTGCCGCGCCAAAAGACCAGCGCAAGATGGACCGCTTCATCCTGTTCGCCCTGCTCGCGACCGCAGAGGCGGTCGCGCAGGCCAGATGGGCGCCGCAGGATGCGAGCGCACAGGAACGCACCGCGACGATCATCGCTTCCGGCGTCGGCGGCTTCCCGGCAATGGCGGAGGCGGTGCGCATCACCGAGCAGCGCGGCGCGCGCCGGCTCTCGCCCTTCACCATCCCCTCGTTTCTCGCCAATCTCGCCGCCGGCCACGTCTCGATCAAATACGGCTACAAGGGTGCGCTGGGCACACCGGTCACGGCCTGTGCCGCCGGCGTCCAGGCGATCGGCGATGCCGCGCGCATGATCCGTGCAGGCGAAGCCGATGTCGCGATCTGCGGCGGCGCGGAAGCCTGCATCGATATCGTCAGCATCGGCGGCTTTGCCGCGGCCCGCGCGCTGTCGAGCGGATTCAACGGCGAGCCCGCGCGCGCTTCGCGCCCGTTCGATCGCGACCGCGACGGCTTTGTCATGGGCGAAGGCGCCGGTATCCTCGTGATCGAGGAGCTGGAGCATGCGCTGGCGCGCGGCGCCTCCCCGATTGCGGAAATCGTGGGCTACGGCACGACGGCGGACGCCTATCACATGACGTCGGGCCCGCCCGACGGCGACGGCGCCCGCCGTGCCATGGAGATCGCGCTGCGCCAGGCGAAGCTTGCGCCCGCGGATTTGCAGCATCTGAACGCGCATGCGACGTCGACGCCGGCCGGCGACGAGAGCGAGCTCGGCGCGATCGCCGCGCTGTTCGGCCGCAACCGCGGCATCGCGGTCAGCGCGACGAAATCGGCCACCGGCCATCTGCTCGGCGCCGCCGGCGGCCTCGAGGCCATCTTCACCGTCCTCGCCTTGCGAGACCAGGTCGCGCCGCCGACGCGCAATTTCGAAAACGCAGATCCCGGCGCTGATGGCATCGACATCGTCGCAGGCAGCGCGCGGCCGATGCCGATGCTCAACGCCATCTCCAACGGATTTGGCTTCGGCGGGGTGAATGCCAGCGTGATCTTCCGCCGGATGGGCTGAACGAGAGGCCTTGCAATCGCAGCACGCTACGTTACCAAAACGGGATGATCGAAACGAATTTCTGGCTGTTCCTGGCCGCAGCGTGTCTCATTGCCGCCGTTCCCGGCCCCGGCATCTTCTACGTCGCGGCGCGGACCTTGTCGGAGGGGCGCGCCAGCGGCTTTGCGTCAACTGCGGGCACGGCGCTCGGCGGGCTGGTTCATGTCGTCGCGGGCAGCCTCGGCATCTCCGCGATCATCCTTGCCAGTGCGGAGCTGTTTGCCGTCGTAAAATTCATCGGCGCGCTCTATCTGGTTTGGCTCGGCATCAAGACCTTCCGCAGCGCCGGCCGCGCGCTCTCGCTGGAGAGCGAGCCCGTCGGCGACAGGCGCGCGTTCCGCGACGGCGTGCTGGTCGAGGCGCTGAACCCGAAGACCGCCGCATTCTTCCTCGCCTTCATTCCGCAGTTCCTCGATCCCGCGGGATCGAGCCCCACGCTGCAATTCATCGTGCTCGGCGCGATCTCGGTGATCCTGAACACGCTCGCCGATGTCGTCGTCGTGCTGATGGCAACTGCAACGCGCACGCAGCTGATTGGCAGGCCGCATCTGATGCGGCGTCTCACGCAGGGCTCGGGCGTCTTCATCACCGGCCTTGGCCTCTCACTTGCGCTGGCGCGGCGGCCGGTGCAGACCTAGCTCGCGTCATTCCCGACGGCATCCGCCGAAAAAAGAAAGGGGCCGAAGCCCCTTTCTCGGATTTCACCACTGATGCCAATGATGCCAGCGGTGCCAGCGAGCCCAATGATGCCAGCGCCAGCCGTCACCCCAATGATGGTGCCAGCCGTAACCACCCCAGTAGTGCGGATGGTAGTAGCCTCCATGGTAGTGCCGTTGCCAGCAATGGCCCCATTCATTGCAGACATAGCCGGTCGGCACCTCGATCGGTGCTGCTGACGCAGCCCCGCTCGACAGCGTGACCCCGCCAAGCGCGGCAAGGCCGACAAACGCAGATACAAGTTTCATGATGTTCACCTCCTAACATCCGTTGGAGGCGACGAGTGCGTCCTGCGTTCGGCGCCTTACGCAGGTTTAATACCGATGAACGATTTCGATGAGGCGATCCGCTCGCGATGACGGCGTGCGCGCGACATTGTCGCCATCGGCCCGAAAGACTTTCCGACCCGTAATGACCTAGATGTAACGCGTGGAATTCGAACGACCCATCGCTCGCGGCTCACCCATGGTTGTTGCGATGGAGAGTTCGATGAGGATGATGTCCTGGTCGCGTTATCGCCTCCTGACAAGGTCGTTGTCGCGCACCGCGCGTCGCTGTCACGACGCGAAGATGCGCAAGACCCGGCAGCGCCGACGCGCCATGCGCCGCCTAGCCGGCACGAGCTCGCCGCCGAAGCGCCCGTGACCTGCGGCTTGCTTGTGGAATGGCCGGCAGCAGGCTACTCCAGTCGTGCTGTTATCTCGTCCGGCATTTCGAAGGATCGACGCCCGATGCTCGCCCCGCAAAGTCGCACTTACGAGTCCCACGGCCTGCGGCTGCACTATGCCGATTGGGGCAATCACGGCGCGCCCGTCGCCATCCTGGTCCATGGCGGCCGCGATCATTGCCGGAGCTGGGACGCCATCGCCCGCTCGCTTCAGCCGCATTTTCACGTGCTCGCGCCCGATCTGCGCGGTCATGGCGATTCCGACTGGACCAAGGGCGGCAGCTACGCGCTGACCGAGTATGTCTACGACCTCGCGCAGCTCATTCGCAGCATCGCAGCGCCTCAGGTGACTCTGATCGGCCATTCCATGGGCGGCATGGTGAGCCTGATCTTTTCGGGGTCGTTCCCCGAACTGGTTTCGAAGCTCGTCGTCCTCGACGGCGTCACCATGTTGCCGGACACCCCCAAAGCGCCGACGCATGAGCGCATCAGCAAATGGGTCAGCCAGCTCGACAGGCTGCACGACCGCACGCCGCGCCGCTATTCGACCCTCGAAGACGCGGCCGCGCAGATGGTGCTTCACAACAAGCGCCTCGCCCGCGACCTCGCGCTGCATCTTGCAACGCACGGCTCGCGGCGGAATGACGACGGCACCTATAGCTGGAAGTTCGATCCCTACCAGCGCGCCTCTGCGCCGCACCGGCTCTGGCCGGACGATCACGTCGCGCTGTGGTCGCGCATTGCCTGCCCGACGCTGCTGCTCAATGCCGGTGAAAGTTTTCTCGCCGGCGCCAAGGCTGCGGGCCTGGAGCGCTACTTCCCGCAGGCGCGCATCGAAACCATCGCCGGCGCCGGACACTGGCTGCAGCATGACAAGCCGCAAGAGGTGTTGGGTGAGATCCGGCGGTTTCTCGGGCTGGCCGAAGACGGCGGCTAGCTCCACTGCCGTAGGGTGGGCAAAGGCGCAAAGCGCCGTGCCCACCACGCAGCCAGATTGCGAGAATAAGTTTGGTGGGCACGCTTCGCTTTGCCCACCCTACGGCACCGTCGTCGGGGAAAAACCTAGCTCAACGTCCCCGCATGCACCCACCAGCCGGGGTGGTCGCGCCGGATCTTTTCCGCGCCGGCATGCGCATCGCTCGCTGCGCCACAGATCGCAAAGCAAGTCGCGCCGGAGCCGGACATGCGGGCAAGCTTGACGCCGGCGGAGTCACGCAAGGCTTCCAGCACCTCGCCGATCACGGGCTCGATCCGCAACGCAGGGGCTTCGAGATCGTTGGCCACGGTTTCGAGAACGTCGACCCAATCGGCAATGGAGGCGCCCTCGTCCGGCCAGGCCGGGGCGTCGAGGACAGAGGTGGCGCCCACCAGCAATTCGCCGTTGCGCAAGCCCAGCGCCTGGAACACGTCCTTGGTCGCGACCGGCACGCGCGGATTGACCATCACGCAGGGCATGCTCGGCAGCGCGAGCGGCAGCAGCTGCTCGCCGACGCCGGTCATGTCGCAGGCGCGCGAGACCAGGCACACCGGCACGTCGGCGCCGGTCGCGAGCGCGACTTTCTGCAAGCGCGGATCATCGAGAGACAGATTGTTGAGACGCGCGAGCAGCCGCAGCGCCGCCGCGGCATCGGCCGAGCCGCCGCCGATGCCGGCCGCGACGGGAAGCACCTTGTCGAGCGCGAAGGCGCCCAGCTTCAGGTTCGGCACGGCCTCGGCCAGGAGCCTGGCCGCCTTGACCACGAGATTGTCGGCGGTGTCGCCGCAGGCCGCGGCCAGCGGCCCGGTGGTGACGAGCTTCAGTTCGCCGCCCGGCTCCAGCGTCAGCTGGTCCGCGCAGTCGGCAAACGCGACCACGCTTTCGAGATCATGATAGCCGTCGGCACGACGGCCGACCACGCGAAGGCTCAGATTGACCTTCGCGCGCCCTTCTTCAATCAACGCCGACATTGGCGATCAGTCCCCAAACGCACTCTTAGCCGCCCTTGCCGTCGTCCTTCTTCTTGTCCGCCTGCGCGGCCGAAGAGTTCGAATCGTCGGTCATACCGTTGGCGATCTTGGCCTCGATCTTCGGAAGCTCCTCCGGCTCGGGCTTGAGATCGCGGGCGTGGGCCCACTGGAATTTCGCTTCCAGCGTGCGGCCGACGCGCCAATAGGCATCGCCGAGGTGATCGTTGATGGTGGGATCCTCGGGCTTGAGGTCGATCGCGCGCTCGAGGTTCTTCACCGCCTCTTCGTAATTGCCGATGCGGTAGTAGGCCCAGCCGAGGGAGTCGACGATGTAGCCGTCGTCGGGACGCTGCTCGACGGCACGCTTGATCATCTTCATGCCTTCGTCGAGATTCACGCCCTGGTCGATCCAGGAATAGCCGAGATAGTTGAGGACATGCGGCTGGTCGGGCTGGAGCTCGAGCGCCTTCTTCATGTCGGCTTCGGCCTTGCTCCACTCCTTGGAACGCTCCTCGCAGATGCCGCGATAATAGTACCAGACGCTGTTGGCCTTGTCGTTGCCCGCCGGCAGCACGTCGACGCCCCGCGAATAGGTCGCGCCGCAATCGCCGAACTTCTTGCGACCGCGCTCGATATTGCCGAGCGCCATGATGGCCTCGAGATCCTTGGAATCGTCCGATGTGACGCCCTTGAGGATCTTGATCGCCTCGTCGGTGCGGTCGGCGGAATCCAGATCGATGGCCAGCTGGATCTGCGCATTGCGCTTCAACGGCGAGGTCGCGGGCACCCGCTCATAAACCTTGATCGCCATCTGCGGCCGCTTCACCGATTCATAGAGGTCGGCGAGCGAGAGTAGCGCCAGCGGATGGGTCGGCTGGAGATAGAGCGCGAGCTGGAGATAGACCAGCGCCAGATCCTCGCCGCCGCGGCGGGTCAGCGTGGCGCCGATGCCGTACAGCGCTTCGGCGGCACCGGCTTGGGCGGAGTCGGCCAGCGGCGGCATCTTCTTGCCGGCCTTGGTGTCGCGCAGGCCTTCCACGATCAGCGGATGGCGGGCGAGCTTCTTGTCGAAAGCCAGGTAGACGGTGGTCGCGGCCGCGGAATCCTTGTTGCGCGACAGCCAGCGGGCATAGGCCTCGGTGACGCGCAGCATGGAATCGTCGAGCTTGTAGGCGCGCTCGAAGCGGACGCCGGCGTCCTTCTCCTTGCCGGAGAGCTCGAGGATCATGCCGGCATGGAGGTCCTTGAACAGCGGATACCATTCCGGACCGGCGAGCTTGTCGATGGTGGCGACGCCGCCCTTGGCATCGCCCGCGCCATAGGCGGCCCAGCCCGACAGCAGCGTGGCGACGAGATCGGTGATCGGACCGCGGATCGACTGGTTGATGTTGGTTTGCGCGGTCGCGTATTTCTTCATCTTGAGATCGTGCACCCCGACGACGAGACGTGCGACGCGGTTGGTCTTGTCGATGGTCAGGACGCGCTCGGCGAGCTTGACCGCCTCGTCGATGTCACCGTCGGCAACCGACGAGATGAAGGCGCGATCGAGCAGCTCATTGTTTTTGGGATCGGTGCGGAGCGCCGAGCGGTAGAAGGCGGCGGCCGAGGCCGCATCGCGCTCGACGCTGGCGTGGCGGGCAGCGAGATAGCTGCCGGAGGTCGTCAGCGACTTCAGATCGTTCCGGGTCGGGAATTGCGCCGCCGTGTCGGACGGATGGTCCGGCGTCTGCGCCAGGACCGCGCCGGGGACCGTCGCAATCGCGGTGCCCATGAGGGCGATGGCGGCAACAGTCCAGCGGTTGAAACGATTTGAGAACATCAGGGGCTCGCCTTGAGTTGTAGTGCCTGGGTTTGCAGCAGTAGGCCGTATCGCATGCGAACGCGGCCGGTGGCATGGGGACCCGGAACCGTCGGGCCGACAATGCCGCTTTTGGCGCTTCACCGCAAGGATTCGGGCATGCGATCCCCTCCGCACGCCCCAAATCGGCCTACTACGCCCCAAGACGCTGCCAGTATGGCCTTATCGTGGCCGCGGACCGCTACCCCGGGCCGGTTCTCACGCGAACGTGCGTCACAATGCCGGGGGCACGTCACATTGACCCCGGCCTGATCGCTTTGGTCCAATGATCCCGGCTTACATCGCCTCGTAGTTCGGGCCGCCGCCGCCCTCCGGGGGAACCCAGGTGATGTTGCCGTTGGGGTCCTTCACGTCGCAGGTTTTGCAGTGGACGCAGTTCTGGGCATTGATCTGGAAGCGCGGGCTCGCGCCTTCCTCGACCCACTCATAGACCCCGGCCGGGCAATAGCGATTCGAGGGACCGGCGAAGACGTCGTGCTCCGAGGTCTTCTGCAGGTTCATGTCGGCGACCTTGAGATGGACCGGCTGGTCCTCCTCATGATTGGTGTTGGACAGGAACACCGACGAGAGCTTGTCGAACGAGATCTTGCCGTCCGGCTTCGGGTAGTTCTTCGGCGCGTGGCTCTTCGCCGGATCAAGCGTGGCGCGATCGGGCTTCGCATGCGACTGCGTGCCGAACAGCGAGCCACCGAACAGCGTGTTGCACCACATGTCGAAGCCACCGAGCGCGACGCCGAGCACGGTGCCGAACTTCGACCATAGCGGCTTGACGTTGCGGACCAGGAACAGGTCCTTGCCGACCGCCGAGGACCGCCAGGCGTTCTCGTAGTCGACGATCTCGTCATTGGCGCGATCGGCAGCGAGCGCGGCCGCGACATGCTCTGCGGCGAGCATGCCGGTGCCCATCGCATTGTGCACGCCCTTGATGCGAGGCACGTTGACGAAGCCCGCCGCACAACCGACCAGCGCGCCGCCGGGGAAGCTCAGCTTCGGCACCGACTGGTAGCCGCCTTCGGTGATGGCGCGCGCGCCATAGGCGAGCCGCTTGCCGCCTTCAAAGGTGCCGCGGATCGAGGGATGGGTCTTGAAGCGCTGGAACTCGTCGAACGGCGACAGATACGGATCGTCGTAGTTGAGATGCACGACGAAGCCGACGGCGACGAGATTGTCGTCATAGTGATAAAGGAACGAGCCGCCGCCGGTCTTCAGGTCGAGCGGCCAGCCGAACGAATGCTGGATCATACCCTTCTGGTGCTTGGCGGGATCGATCTGCCAGACTTCCTTGAGGCCGATGCCGAACTTCGGCGGCTCGCTGTTGGCATCTAGCGCGAACTTCGCGATCAGCTGCTTGGTCAGGCTGCCGCGCGCGCCTTCGGCGAACAGGGTGTACTTGCCGAGCAGTTCCATGCCACGGGTAAAGGAGTCCTTCGGCTTGCCATCGCGGCCAATGCCCATGTCGCCGGTGGCGATGCCCTTCACCGCGCCCTGCTCGTCATAGAGCACCTCGGCTGCGGCAAAGCCCGGATAGATCTCGACGCCGAGCGCCTCGGCCTTGCGCGCCAGCCAGCGGCAGACATTGCCGAGCGAGCCGATATAGCAGTGATGATTATCCATCAGCGGCGGCATGATGAAGTTCGGCAGCTTGATCGCGCCGCCAGCGGTCATCCAGTAGAAGCGATCGTCCTTCACCTGCGTCTTCAGCGGACAGTCGGAATCCTCGCGCCAGTCCGGGATCAGCTTGTCGAGCCCGGCCGGATCGATCACGGCGCCGGAGAGAATGTGCGCACCGACCTCGGAGCCCTTCTCCACCACGACGACGTTGAGATCGGCATTGAGCTGCTTCAGCCGGATCGCGGCCGCCAGGCCAGACGGGCCGGCGCCGACGATGACGACGTCGAATTCCATGGATTCGCGCGGGGGAAGTTCTTCGGTGCTCATCTGATCTCAGCCCTTGAGACGGTTCCTCGTCATTTGCGCCCCCTTGTTTCCGATTTTTCCGGGTAGGACAACCACGGAAATGCGTTCCACTGGGATGCAAGGCACCCCAAACTGATATAGTAAAAGTCTGACTTTCCAAATGATCCCCGAACCCGCACCCACCGTCCGAGAGCTTCTCGCCTTCTATCTGGAGGCCGGGGTCGACTGCGCGCTCGCGGAGGAACCAGTCGACCGCCTGGCGGAATTGGATGCTCCGCCGCCGGCCCCACGCGCCGCACCTCCGGTTGAGGCACCACGGCCTGTTGCCGCGCCCGCGGTGATGCGCGGCGAGGCCGCACCTGCGCCGGACATTGCGATCGCCTCCGCGCGCGAGGCCGCGCGTACCGCGCCGACGCTCGAGGCACTGCGCGAGCTGATGCAGAATTTTGAAGGCTGCGCGCTGAAGCACACCGCGACGCAGCTGGTGTTCGCCGACGGCAATCCGCAGGCGCGCATCATGTTCGTCGGCGAGGCGCCGGGCCGCGACGAGGACATCGAGGGGCTGCCCTTCGTCGGGCGCAGCGGCAAGCTGCTCGACCTCATGATCGGCGCGATCGGGCTCAACCGCACCACTGCCTACATCGCCAACGTGATTCCCTGGCGGCCGCCCGGCAACCGCACGCCGACGCCGCAGGAAACGCAGATCTGCCTGCCTTTCATCCAGCGCCAGATCGAGCTGGTGAATCCCGACGTGCTGGTGACGCTCGGCAATCCCTCGACGCAGACGCTGCTGTCGACGCGCGAAGGCATCATGCGCACCCGCGGCCGCTGGTTCGACTACGAGACGGGTGGGCGCACCATCCGCGCGCTGCCGACGTTCCATCCGGCCTATCTCTTGCGCTCGCCATCGTACAAGCGGCTGGCCTGGCAGGATCTGCGCGCGATCGCGAAGGTGCTGGCGGGATAGCGAGCTCTCGTAGGGTGGGCAAAGGCGCAAAGCGCCGTGCCCACCGTCTCTCTCCGCGATCATGGATGCGTGGTGGGCACGCTTCGCTTTGCCCACCCTACGATTCCCGACTTACGTCCCCTTCGGCCGCACGATGGCCCAGCCGATGCGCAAGAGCTGCTGGCGGCCGGTCACCAGCCATTCGAAGGCGCGCGGCACTTCCGGAACGATGCCGGGAAAGCGCGCGAGGATTTCCGGCGGCGGGGTGCCGGCGGTGTCGGAGGCGCGCCAGACCACGACGCCGCCGGTCTCGCTGAACTTGGCCTGATTGATCCACGGCGTACGCGCGGGCTGGGCATCGATGAAGAGATGCGGCCGGCCGGAATGCAGCGTGATCAGGCTCGCGAGCTGGGTCTCGCCGGCGACCGCGCGCAGGCGATGATTGGTGCGGCGGGCAAAGCTCTCGTCGAAGAAATCCGAGATAGCGCGCGCCGGCATCGAGGTCGCAATCTCGTTGGCGCCGGTCAAGGGCAGAAACAGCACGGCGAGCACGACGCCGGCTGCGGGCGCCAGGACGGCGGCAGCCCACACCGTCCGCAGCACCCGCGCGCGGCGCATCGCGATGAGGTCGCCAGCCGCCACCACCACGGCAAGTCCCGACACCACCAGCACGACACCGGCGCCGCCGACAACGGCATCGAGCCCGAGCACGCCGGAGATCAGGACCGCGCCGAGCGCAGGCGCCAGCGCGAAGAAATAGACGAAGTTGTGCGCGAGCGGCTCGACCGGCGGCCGGTAGATGATCGGCGCTTCCTCGCCCTTGGCGACGAACAGGCCGCTATTGAGAAAGGTCAGCGCCGGGATCGCCGCCGCGCCGAGCACGAGCCCGCCGAGCAGCCAGGCCGCGTGCAGCGCGCGAGCGTTCAGCTCGGCGACCTCAGGCAGGGTCGGCATGACAAGCGTCTCCGCGCGCATCAGCCAGACTGCATAGGGCAGCGCCAGCACGGCGACGACGATCAGCGCGAACAGCGGATCGAGCGCGCGTAGCGTCCGGCGTCCGCCGGCGGTCGAGACCGCGAAGACGACGAGCAGGAGGAGAAGGAAGATCGCCGCGGGCGTCGTCAGCAGCAAGAGGCCCGCTTCGATCGACCAGGCAAACCAGGCATTGCCGCGGCGCTGGCCGATGATCTGCCAGGAATGCAGCAGCAGCAGCGCCCAGAGCGGCCGCGCCAGCACCAGCGGGCCAAAGTCGAGCGCCGGCGAGGAGAAGGCCAGCACGGTCATGGTCAGCAGCACGGCGAGCACCGCCTGCTGTGAGCCGACCACGGCGCGGGAGAGATGATAGAGCGCGATGAAGGTCGCGACCTCGCAGAGCTGGGCGAGGACATAGACGCCGAACACGTGGCCGCCTGCGGCGCGATAGGCGATGTCGGCGAGCCAGACCGGCAAGGGCGGCCCGAGATCGGTGCCGACCTGGTATTCGCGGCCGAACGCCAGCAGGGTCGCGAGCGTGCCGGGCGGGCTGCGGTAAAATACCAGCGCCACGAACAGCCACATCGCGGCCTGCAGCAGCACGGCGATCCACACGATCAGCCGCGGCCGGGCGCGAATGAGCTCGATGACCAGGGAGGTAAACCGCATGCAACGTCCGAAAGATGCAGCCAACCCGTCCAGCCGGCCCTATTCGCTCACATCTGTTTTGATAAAGGGCGCTGCGCGTTGTGGCAACGACCGTCTGCCCTACAGGCCCGCTGACGCATCAATTTCAACGCTTGCTTCTAGCTGCACTTCCATCTCGGTCACCGCGAACAGGTCCCGCACCGGCTCGACGGTCCAGGGCATGTGCTTGGCGCGGGCGGCGGCAACGGGGGCGAAGAAGCTGCGGTGGTGGATGGTGGGACCGAGGCGGTCGAGCGCGTCGAGGTGCTCCGGGACGGCGTAGCCCTTGTGCTGCTCGAAGCCATAGCCGGGGCAGTCCTGCGCCAGCGCGCACATCAGCCGGTCGCGCGTCACCTTGGCGATGATCGAGGCTGCGGCGATCGACAGGACGATGCCGTCGCCGCCGATCACGGCCTCGCAGTCGCAGGCGGTGTCGAGCCGGTCGCGGCCGTCGACAAACACATGACGCGGCGAGTCGGGCAGCGCCACCACGGCGCGCTTCAGCGC
The DNA here is from genome assembly GCF_054061875.1 of Bradyrhizobium sp. S3.7.6. Classification (NCBI taxonomy): domain Bacteria; kingdom Pseudomonadati; phylum Pseudomonadota; class Alphaproteobacteria; order Hyphomicrobiales; family Nitrobacteraceae; genus Bradyrhizobium; species Bradyrhizobium sp. S3.7.6. The sequence goes on from NZ_JBSSEQ010000001.1 coordinate 7,843,503, forward strand.
CCACAGCGAGGCGCGCAGGATGTTGTCGCGGTCGATTCGGGAGCGCGAGGCGACGGCGACCGAGACCTGCGCGGTGGCGCAGATCTTGTCGAAAAGCTTCTCGCGTTCCTCGGCCGTCAGGCGCTTGGAATCGTCGATGCCGCGGGGAATGCGGTCGGGATCGAGAATCACGGCGGCCGCGACCACGGGTCCGGCCAGCGGCCCGCGGCCGGCCTCGTCGCAGCCGGCAACCGGCCAGATGCCGCGCTTGATCAGCGCGCGCTCGCGGCGGAAGGTCGGCGATGCGACGGCGATGATGGCGCCCTGCCTACCGGCCGGGGCCTTGGCCGCCCCCTTGGCCGTCTTCGCAGGCGCTGCCTTCCTGGCGGCATCCTTCTTCGACGCGCCCTTCTTTGGCGCGTCTTTGGCCGGCTTCCTGGTGGACTTGTCCCGAATCATGGGCGGGATCGTGCGCAAGCGGCCCGGCCGGCGCAACCGGGAACCCCGGACAATTCCCGTTATTCAGACCAGCCGCCTACTCCGCCAGATGCACCCGCCGGTCCTCACCGACCTCGATGTCGGGCGCGACCACGACTTCCCAGGGATGGCCGTCGGGGTCGGCGAAATAGCCGGAATAACCGCCGTAGTCGGTCTCATGCGCCGCTTTCAGCAGCGCCGCGCCCTTGCCGACGGCGAAGGCCAGAACCGCATCGACCTCGCCGCGCGTGGCGCAGTTCCAGGCGAGCGTCATGCCGCGGAAGGTCGCGGGCCTCGGATTGTCGGGCAACTTGGCGTCGGCCGCGAGTTTGTCCCAGTGAAACAGGGCCAGCACCGGACCACCGGTATCGTAGAAGGCGACGGCCTCGCCGGTCGCCTTCAGCCGACGCGAGAAGCCGAGCGCGTCATAGAAGGCGATGCTGGCACGAATGTCGCTCACACCCAGTGTGATGACCGTGAGCCGCGGCACCGGCGCGGTAAGTTCCTGGCTCATGCTACGCCTCTTCCGTTTCCCGATCAGAACAGGCTGAGCTGATCGCCGTTCCGCTTCGGCCTCGCAAAGTGATCCGTCGTCAGCTTGGAGCGCCGCTTGTTCAGCCCAAGCCTGTCGCAGGCGATCTCGAAGCGGCGGCCGATGGTCCAGGCCATCGGTCCGGTGCCCTTCATCCGCTCGCCCCATTTCGCGTCGTAATCGCGGCCGCCGCGCATGTCGCGGATCAGGGTGAAGACGTGGCGGTAGCGGTCTGGATAATTGGCCATCAGCCATTCGCGGAAGAGATCGCGAACCTCCAGCGGCAGCCGCAACAGCACGTAGGAGGCTTCCTTGACGCCGGCATGGGCGGCGGCATCGAGAATGCGCTCGATCTCGGAATCGTTCAGCGCGGGGATCACGGGCGCGACCATCACGGTGGTCGGAATACCCGCGTCCGAAAGCTGCTTCAGCGCCTCCAGCCGCTTCGGCGGCGTCGATGCGCGCGGCTCCATGGTGCGAGCCAGCTTTGGATCGAGCGAGGTGACGGAAATTCCGACCTTGGCGAGATTGCGCTTGGCCATCCGCGCGAGAATGTCGATGTCGCGCGTGACCAGCGCCGACTTGGTGACGATGCCGACGGGGTGGCCGGCGCGCTCCAGCACTTCGAGAATGCCGCGCATGATCTTACGCTCGCGCTCGATCGGCTGATACGGATCGGTGTTGGTCCCGATCGCGATCATCCGCGGCTCGTAGCCGGTCGCGGCCAGCTCCTTCTCGAGCAGCGCCGGCGCATCGGGCTTGGCAAACAGCTTTGACTCGAAGTCGAGCCCCGGCGACAGGCCGAGATAGGCGTGCGTCGGCCGCGCGAAGCAATAGACACAGCCGTGCTCGCAGCCGCGATACGGATTGATCGAGCGGTCGAAGCCAATATCGGGGGATTCGTTGCGGGTGATCACCTTGCGCGAGGTATCGACGCCGACGGTGGTCTTGAACGGCGGCAGCTCCTCCAGGCTCTGCCAGCCATCGTCGAAGGCGACGCGGGCCTCGGCCTCGAAGCGGCCGCTGGCATTGGACTGGGCGCCCCGCCCTCGCCTGCGCTGTTTGTCGATGGCGACCGCCAGTTCGGGAAAATCAGAGTCCGCACCCGCCGGCTCGGAGGGCGCCGTGACCGGCGGGTGCTTGAGAGCATGAGAGGATGCTGGACTCATGAAGCCAAGATAGCACGCAAAAGGAACAAATCAAGAACACAAACAAAAAACTCAAAAACAACCCCATGCACAGTAGCCGCCCAAATTTCGGGCGCGGTCCCTTGACCTCACGCAACACACCCGTCGCGGCGATCCTGTTCGATGCCGGACAGGGATCAATCGCACCGGAACAAAGTTGGTGTCGATCGCTGGGTGAAGGTCAGCAGGAACATGACAAATCAACGACAATCGGCCTCAGGGAGCAGCGAGCTCGATCTGCTCGATCGCTATTGGCGCGCCGCGAACTACCTCTCCGTCGGGCAAATCTATCTGCTCGACAATCCGCTGCTGCGCGAGCCGTTGCGGCCGGAGCACATCAAGCCGCGCTTGCTCGGCCATTGGGGCACGACGCCCGGTTTGAACTTCATTTACGCCCATCTCAACCGCGTCATCCGCGCGCTCGATGTCAACGTGCTCTATATCTGCGGTCCCGGCCATGGCGGCCCGGGCATGGTGGCCAACACCTATCTCGAAGGCAGCTACAGCGAGATCTATCCTGACGTCGCGCGCGATACAGACGGATTGCGAAAACTTTTCAGGCAGTTCTCCTTCCCCGGCGGCATTCCGAGCCACGCGGCGCCGGAAACGCCAGGCTCGATCCACGAAGGCGGCGAACTCGGCTACGCGCTGGTGCATGCCTATGGCGCCGCATTCGACAATCCCGACCTGATCGTCGCCTGCGTCGTCGGCGATGGCGAGGCGGAAACCGGCCCGCTCGCGGCGTCCTGGCACTCGAACAAGTTCCTCAATCCCGCCCATGACGGCGCTGTGCTGCCGATCCTGCACCTCAATGGCTACAAGATCGCGAACCCGACCGTGCTCGGACGGATGCGCGACGCGGAGATCCGCGACCTGTTCCGCGGGTTCGGCCACGAGCCGCTGTTCGTCGAGGGCGACGATCCCGAATTGATGCACCAGGCCATGGCGGATGCGCTCGACGTCGCGCTCGCCAGCATCCGCTCGATCCAGCAGCATGCCCGCGACGGCCGCAAGAGCGTCGAGCGGCCGCGCTGGCCGATGATCGTGCTGCGCAGCCCGAAGGGCTGGACCGGCCCGAAGGAGGTCGACGGCAAGAAGGTCGAGGGCTTTTGGCGCGCGCATCAGGTTCCCGTTGCGAGCTGTCGCGAGAACCCGGCGCATCTGAAAATCCTCGAAGACTGGATGCGCAGCTACGAGCCCGAGAAGCTGTTCGACGGCAGCGGCGCGCTCATTCCCGAGCTCCAGGCGCTGGCGCCCGACGGTAACAGGCGCATGGGCGCCAATCCGCACGCCAATGGCGGCCTGCTGAAGAAGGAGCTGAAGCTGCCGGACTTCCGCAGTTTTGCGTTGGACGTGCCGCAGCCCGGCGGCGTCACCGGCGAAGCAACGCGCGAGCTCGGCAAATTCCTGCGCGACGTCATCCGCCTCAACGCAGAAACGCGCAACTTCCGCATCATGGGTCCGGACGAGACCGCGTCAAACCGGCTCGATGCCGTGTTCGAGGCGACCGAACGGGTCTGGATGGAGCCGACGGAGCCTTACGACGTGCATCTCGCCCAGGACGGCCGGGTGATGGAGGTTTTGAGCGAGCATCTCTGCCAGGGCTGGCTCGAGGGCTATCTGCTCACCGGACGGCACGGCTTGTTCTCCTGCTACGAGGCCTTCATCCACATCGTCGATTCCATGTTCAACCAGCACGCCAAATGGCTGAAGGTGACGCGACATCTGCCCTGGCGGCGACCGATCGCCTCGCTGAACTATCTCCTGACCTCGCATGTCTGGCGGCAGGACCATAACGGATTCAGCCATCAGGATCCCGGCTTCGTCGATCTCGTCGCCAACAAGAAGGCCGACATCGTCCGCATCTACTTCCCGCCCGACGCCAACACGCTGTTGTGGATCGCCGATCACTGCCTGCGCACCTATGACCGCATCAACGTCATCGTCGCCGGCAAGCAGCCGGCGCCGCAATGGCTGTCGATGCAGGACGCCGCCACGCATTGTGATGCCGGCATCGGCATCTGGACCTGGGCCGGCACGGAGGATGCGGATGGCGAGCCCGACGTCGTGATGGCCTGCGCCGGCGACGTGCCGACACTGGAGACGCTCGCCGCCGTCGATCTGCTGCGCAAGGCGCTGCCCGACCTGAAGATCCGCGTCGTCAACGTCGTCGACCTCATGACGCTGCAGCCGAAAGACCAGCACCCGCACGGCCTGTCCGACCGTGACTTCGACAGCCTGTTCACACCAGACAAGCCGGTGATCTTCGCCTATCACGGCTATCCCTATCTCATCCACCGTCTCACCTATAACCGCACCAACCATGCCGGAATGCATGTGCGCGGCTTTGCCGAGGAAGGCACCACGACGACGCCGTTCGACATGGTCGTCCTCAACGGGCTCGACCGCTATCACCTCGCGATCGAGGCGATCGCGCGCGTGCCGGGTCTGGCGACCAAGGCCGCGCAGGTGCAACAGCAGTTCCGCGACAGACTGATCGAACATTCGCACTATGTGCGCGAACACGGCGAGGACATGCCTGAAATTCGCGACTGGGTCTGGCCGGGCAAAGCGGGTTGACGTCATGACGGCGTCGGCCCTCGTGCTCAACTCGGGCTCGTCGAGCATCAAGTTCGGCCTGTTCGACATCGCGGCGGACGAGCCTGCCCTGCTCTGCAAGGGCCTGCTCGACGAGCATGAGGCGAAGCCGCGGCTCGTGGTGAAAAGCCCTGCGGGCGGAGACCTGTTCGAGACGCAGAGGGAAGCATCCGATGCGGACAGCGGTCATCTGTTCGCGGAGGTGCTCGGCTTCATCGAGGAGCGTTTTGCCGACCACCGCCTGCGCGCCGTCGGTCACCGCATCGTTCATGGCGGGCCGGATTATTCGGGCCCGGTTGAGCTGACTGACGACGTCTACGCAAAGCTGGACGCACTGACGCCACTGGCGCCGCTGCACCAGCCGCGGTGCCTTGAACCAGTCCGCACCATCAGGGCAATAAAGCCCGACCTGGCACAGATCGCATGTTTCGACACCGCCTTTCATCACAGCATGGCGCCACCCGCGAGCCGCTTCGCCATCCCGCGGCGCTATGAAGAGCGCGGTATCCGGCGCTACGGCTTTCACGGCCTCTCGTTCGAATATGTCGCGGGGCGCCTCGCGAAAATCGCGCCGCAGTTCGTTGCCAAGCGCACCGTCATCGCGCATCTCGGCAATGGCGCCAGCCTGTGCGCGTTGCGCGATGGCCGCAGCGTCGACACCACGATGGGGCTGACGCCGCTCGATGGCCTCGTGATGGGCACCCGGAGCGGCACGATCGATCCCGGCGTGCTGCTCTATCTGCAACAGCACGAGAGGATGTCGGTCGAGGATGTCCAGCACCTGCTCTATCACGAGTCAGGCCTGCTCGGCGTCTCCGGCATCTCTGCCGACATGCGCACGCTGCTGGCGAGCCGTGAGGCTGCGGCGCGGCAGGCGGTCGAGCTCTTCACCTTCCGTGCGGCGCAGCAGGTCGCGGTGATGGCGACCACGCTGGGCGGGCTGGACTGTCTGGTCTTCACCGGCGGCATCGGCGAGCATGCGAAGGAAATCCGCGCCGCGATTGGTGAGCGGCTTGGGTGGCTCGGCGTACATATTGACGCGGGTGCGAATGACGCGGCACGCGAGCGGATCAGCAGCAGTGGCAGCACCGTCAATGTGTTCGTCATTCCGACGAATGAGGAGCTGACGATCGCTCGGCATTGCGCGGCTGTGCTGCGAGCGAAATGAAAGCCCGGTCGACCGCTGCATCTTTCCCTTCTCCCCCGTGGGAGAATTTCAGCGGACCATGACTTGTCGGGCCATGACTTGTCGCAGCGCTGCTGCGCCACTGTCGAAATGACCATGGTGCGCAAAGCAAACGATTTCGCCAGCGCTTCGAGCACCATGGGCCAACTACGTCGCTCCGCTCAGTACGGAGAGTACCCGCCCGGGCAAACATAGTTTCCGTAAGCGTCATAGCCGCAGCCGCTGCGGTAGTAGGCCCCCGTCGCAGCTGCGCCGATCGCCGCGGCCCCCACTGCCGCCGCACCGACGCCGTAACGATATCCGCGATACCCTGCATAAGCGCCCCGATAGCCGTAACGCCCGCCGCGCACGGCGACAGCACCGCCCCGATATCCACGCGCCGCGACCGCGCCCCCGCGGTAGCCTCCTGCCCGCACGGCACCGCCGTGGAAACCTCCTGCGCGCATGCCGCCGCCGCGACCGCCGCGGGCAGATGCGTCATCGGGAGTGAAGGCGACAAGCAGCATAGCTGCGGCTGCCGAAGCGATGAGAGCTTGACGCAACATCAGCGTACTCCTTCTTCGAGGGAGGAAGCCGCGGACAGCTGCACATCGCGTTGACCGCGGGTCCGATCGAAGTCTCGTGCGCTGGAGCTTCGTGCCTTTGATTTGGATCAACGTTCATCTACATGAACGACGGTTCCCCGCCCGCACAGTGGCGTGCAGGCCGATCTCAGGCCGATCTAATGCGTGCCCGACAGGATCTGGATGCACCCGATCACGACCTCGATCACGATCAGCACCACGACTGCGATTTCCAGACGCAGCGAGCGCTGGGTGTCGATGATGTCGGTCAGCGCGTTGGCGGTTTCCGACACCGCGGTGAGCTTGCGCTCGAGCGTATCGAGGCGCTCCTTCAATTCGTACTCGTCTTCGAGACGGGCATAGAGGCGGTCGAGCTCGGGCTTCTCCCAGAGCACGTCCGGTTTCTCGGCCACCGCGACACGGCCGGCGACGCGCTGCTGGACCAGAAGCGCATTGCCGATCAGTTGCAAGATGCCCTTGCGCCGGGGCGGCGTGCGGCCCTGCTCGGCGAGTCCCCGCGCAAAGGGCTCGATCACGTCGAAGACCGCGGCGACGCGGCGCTCGTCGCGGGCGAGCGAGGTGCTCTTGGCGAGCGCGTCCGCAACGATCAGCAGGCGATCGTCGGAGAATTTGGCGAGGCAGATCGGCCCGCCGGGCTGGATCGCCTCGGCGTTCTCATCCTTGCAGAGCTGCGCCTGTGCGATCTCCTCTTCAAAAGGGCTGAGCTCGCCGGTCACCCGCGGTTTCAGGCTGTCGATCAGCACCTTCTCCTCCGAAGGGAGGAGGCCGATCAGCACCACGACGCCGTAGCGGAAGATCACGACGAGCCCGGCATGGACGCGGAAGGCAGCAGGCGTCGAGGAGACAGGTGCGCCAAGCTCGAGCCCGGACGGATTGATGCGTTCGCCCAGCATCACGGCGCGGATCCGCAGGGTCGGCGCGGCCTCCGGCTTCGGCGATGTTGGCGTGGTGCCAACGGGAAGTTGATCGGCGTTCACTGGACTATCTCACTTTGCGCGGCGAGCGTTGCACGTTTTTCCCGTCGAAAGGTTTGTGTCAGACTGCCGGTGCAGCCTTGCGGAACGTGCCGTCCTCGCCCCGATCATATCGGCAGAGAAAGCCCCCGTTTGAAGCTCACGGAAACGACATTCGCGGAAACATTGGGCAACAGGGCCACCCCGCGCACGACATATTCGGCTGCGATAGACCGGCGGCGATTTACCATCGCATGCCGGAACACCGGCGAAAAGTTGCACTCGGCGACGCCGCGTGTTTATGACACATTCATAACAAGCTACGCTTCTCCCGAAGTGCAGACATCGAAGCCTCAATCATGCTGAGCGTCATCATACCGACCGAAGGCGTCGAGCAGACGGCGGTCGCAACTCTGGCCGCGCTGGTACCCGGTGCCGCTGCGGGCATCATCAAGGAAGTCCTGCTGGTCGATGGCACCCGCAACGGTGTCATCGAGCGCGTTGCCGACGTCGCAGGCTGCCGTTTCATCGGCTTCGAGGGTTCTTCGCAGGGCGCGGCGCTTGCCGCCGGTGCGCTCCAGGCCCGTTCGCCCTGGCTGATGTTCCTCCCGGCCGGCGCCGTGCTGGAGACCGGCTGGATCGAGGAAACCACCCAGTTCATCCAGGCTGTCTCGACCAGCGGCAGGGATCGCGCGGCGGTGTTCCGCTACACACGGTCGCCTTATGCCGATACCGGGTTTCGCGACGTCCTCTGGGCCGTGGTGCGCAAACTGGTCGGCCCCCTCGGCGATCAGGGACTCTTGATCGCGCGCGATCATTACGACCGGATCGGCGGCTACCCGCCCCAGGCCCGCCGTTCCGAGGCGCGGCTGCTCCGGCGGCTCGGCCGCTCGTCCCGGACCATGCTGCGCAGCCGGATCGTCATGGTCGGCTGACGTCACCGATCTAATACTTGCCAAAGTCAAATAATTGTTTGACAATGGCAAGTATCGAGGTGACCCATGCCATCAGCCCTTTCGTCATCCAGCCCTTCGCCATCCGGCCCCGCTTCGACCGAACAGGTCGCCGACGACCAGGTCCAGGCGGTTCGCGCCTTCAACCGCTTCTACACCCAGAAGCTCGGCGTGCTCGACCAGCAGCTCCTGAAGAGCCCGTTCTCGCTGAGCGAGGCGCGCGTGCTCTACGAGCTGGCCCATGGTGGCGAGCAGTCGGCCAAGGAGATCGGCATCGCGCTCGGGCTCGACGCCGGCTATCTCAGCCGCATCGTGCAGAACTTCGATGAAAGCGGCCTGATCGCGCGCAAGCCGCTTCCGAGCGACCGCCGGCAGGTTCAGCTGAGCCTGACTGCGAAGGGCCGCCAGGCGTTCGCCAGGCTCGAACGCTCGTCCCAGGACGACGTCGCCGCGATGCTGCGGCCGCTGCCGGATGAGGAGCGCAGCAAGCTCACCGGTGCGATGGAGACGATCGAGCGGCTGCTCGCCATGCCGCGCACGCCATCCCCGCGGGCGACCCTGCGCGAGCCCCGCCCGGGCGACATGGGCTGGGTGGTGCAGAGCCACGGCGCGCTCTACGCCAGCGAATACGGTTTCGACTCCGGCTTCGAGGCGCTGGTCGCCGAGATCGTCGCCAAATACATGACCTCCTACGATGCCTCGCGCGAGCGCTGCTGGATCGCCGACATCGAGGGCCGGCCGGTCGGCTCGGTATTTCTGGTCAAGGCCAGCGACGACGTTGCCAAGCTGCGCCTGTTGCTGCTCGATCCGGCCGCGCGAGGCCAGGGGCTAGGCCAACGGCTGGTCGCCGAATGCGTCTCCTTTGCCCGCGCCTGCGGCTATCGGCGGATGACGCTGTGGACGCAGAGCAATTTGGTCGCCGCGCGAAAAATCTATCAGGATGCCGGCTTCAAGCTGACCGCCACCGAGCCGCATCGCAGTTTTGGCCAGAACCTCACCGGTGAAACCTGGGAGCGCGATCTCTGATGCGGCGGCACGCGCTCATCACGGGAGAGCTCGTCGATCTCTACAAGCGCCGGGCGCGACGGTTGCACGTGGAGGCGCGCCGGACTATGTGGCGCGTGGTGTGGAGCTCGCTGAGACGGAAGAGCTAGTCGCTGGCGCAGCGGGCGCGATGCGCATGATTGTGCCCTCGCCCCTTGCGGGAGAGGGCAGCGACGCCAGTAGATACGAACTCGCTTGGGTGAGGGGTATGTCTCCGAGCGGTCCGTGCGGATGGAGACCCCTCACCCGTCTCGCCGCTCCGCGGCGAGCCACCCTCTCCCACAAGGGGGAAGGGAAGAGGTCCGCGCCTAGCTCAGCAAAGCAGCGTCAAAGCAACGCACTCACACCGTCGCGCCCTGCGCCTTCGCCCTTCGCAGATGCTCGTCGAGGCGCGGCATGATCTCGACGAAATTGCAGGGACGCGTGCGGTAGTCGAGCTGGGCGGCGAGGATGCCGTCCCAGCCGTCACGACAGGCGCCGGGCGAGCCCGGCAGGCAGAAGATGTAGGTGGCGCCGGCGACGCCGGCGGTGGCGCGGCTCTGGATCGTCGACGTCCCGATCTTGGCGTGGCTCAGCATGTGGAAGGCGATCGAGAAGCCGTCCATGCGCTTCTCGAACAGCGGCTCGATCGCCTCCGGCGTGACGTCGCGCCCGGTAAAACCGGTGCCGCCGGTGGTGACGACGACGTCGACGCCGGCATCAGCAATCCAGCGGCGGACGACGGCGCGGATCGCCTCGACGTCGTCGGTGACGATCTCGCGCGCGGCAAGATGATGGCCCGCCGCGGTGAGGCGGTCGGCCAGCGTCTGGCCGGACTTGTCGTCGGCGAGCGCGCGCGTGTCAGAGACGGTGAGCACCGCGATGTTGAGCGGGATGAATTGTTTTGAGTCGTCGATCGAGGCCATTGGTCCTTCCTCTCGTGTCCCGGACGCGATGCAGCGCGTCAGCGGTGCGTCGCAGAGCCGGGACCCATTTCCGAGGCTTGGGAGACCGGCATTGTGGGCCCCGGCTCTGCAGCGCACCGCTGAAGAAGCGCTGCGCTGCGTCCGGGGCACGATGTCCTGGCGACTACGACCCGCTGCCGAACGTGTTGCAGGCCTGGACGGTGCCTTGCTGGTAGCCGGTCATGAACCACTGCTTGCGTTGCGCCGCCGAGCCGTGCGTGAAGGAATCGGGCACGACGCGTCCCGTCGCCTGGCGTTGCAGCGTGTCGTCACCGATCGCGCTCGCCGTGGTCAACGCGGCGTCGATGTCGCCGGGCTCGAGGAAGTTCGGACGCTTCTTCGACTCGCGATTGACCCAGACGCCGGACAGGCAATCGGCCTGCAATTCGACCTTCACCTGGAGCGCATTGGCCTCGGCCTTGCTGCCGGCCTGCTGCTGCAGCCGCGTCACGCGCGGAATGATGCCGAGCAGGTTCTGGATGTGATGGCCGGCCTCATGCGCGATGATGTAGGCGGTGGTGAAGTTGCAGGCGGACTTGCGCGGAGCAGCCGCGGAAGCGCGTCTCGACCTCGCGGAAGAAACTGGTGTCTAGGAAGATGGTACGATCCGGCGGACAGTAGAACGGCCCCATCGCCGACTCTGCCCGGCCGCAGCGGCCGCCATTGGTGACGTTGCGGAACAGCACGACCTTCGGACCGGTGTAGGACTGGCCGCTGGCCTGGAAGATCTCGCTCCAGCGGTCGTCGATCTCGCCGAGGATGCCGGAGATCATGCTGCCCATCTCGTCGGTCGGCGCGCCGCGCTTGGCGGAGGTCGACTGACGATCGGTCTGGTAGGAAGGCGCCTGGCCGCCGCCGGTGAGGATCTCGGCGCCGCCGATCAGGATGCGCGGATCGATGCCGAAGGCATAGCCGACCAGGCCGAGCACGATGATGGTGCCGATGCCCAGACCGCCGCCGCCCATCGGCAGGCCGAACCCGCCTCCGCCGCCGCCCATGCCGCCACCGCCGTCGCGGCGATCCTCAATGTCGTCGCTGCGGCGGAAATCATCATAACGCATGGCGGGTTTCCCTCAGTCCTCAATTGGCGTCATTTGGGCGCAGAAGCGCGAAAGCTCAACGCGCCACACACGTAAAATTTCCAATGCGTTAATCAATATCCCGCTCGGCAATTATTGCCTAGTGCGACAGCATGCCGATGCCAGCAATTTTTTCCGGGGTCGTGCAATTTTTTCCGAGAGAAATTTGGCGACCTGACTGCTCCCGCAACGCGAAGAAATACGAAATACACTGGAAAACACGACGAATGCGCAGAGCGAAACGCGCACAATGCGTGATGCGAGGGCTGCTCACCAAAGCGGCGGGTTAAGTCGATTTTTACTTTGCCGCTCCATTGTAGCGGTCAGTCGGTTGTTTGGTCCCGCGTCGCCGACAGCGTCGCCTGAGTCAGAGTTCTTGAGTCATGGTAGTGTCGCGTCGCGGGGCGTCTGCAAGGGCGCCCCGCACAAATTTTGAGTCCGCTTCGCACAGCATCATCCTCGGTGATTGCGTCGCCGAGATGTCGAAGCTTCAGGCCGGTTCGGTCGACCTCGTGTTCGCCGATCCGCCCTACAATCTCCAGCTCAAGGGCGATCTGAAGCGCCCCGACGAATCCCATGTCGATGCCGTCAACGACGACTGGGACAAGTTCGATTCGTTCTCCGCCTATGACGATTTCACCCGCGCCTGGCTGCTTGCCGCCCGCCGCGCGATGAAGCCGTCGGCGACGATCTGGGTGATCGGCTCCTATCACAACATTTTCCGCGTCGGCGCGATCATGCAGGATCTCGGCTTCTGGCTCCTGAACGACATCGTCTGGCGCAAGTCGAACCCGATGCCGAACTTCCGCGGCCGCCGCTTCACCAACGCGCACGAAACGATGATCTGGGCCGCGCGTGACGAAAAAGCCAAGGGCTACACGTTCAACTACGAGGCGCTGAAGGCGGCGAACGAGGACGTGCAGGCACGGTCCGACTGGCTGATCCCGCTCTGCACCGGCGAGGAGCGCCTCAAGGGCGCCGACGGCAAGAAAGTGCATCCGACGCAGAAGCCGGAAGGCCTGCTCGCGCGCGTGCTGCTGTCGTCGTCGAAGCCCGGCGATCTCGTGATCGATCCCTTCAACGGCACCGGCACCACGGGTGCTGTCGCCAAGCGTCTCGGCCGCTCCTATATCGGCTTCGAGCGCGACAAGACCTATGCCAAGGCGGCGGAAGCCCGCATCGCTGCGATCGAGCCGCTGCCGGAAGAAAGCCTCGCCCCGTTCATGACCGCGCGCGAAGCGCCGCGGGTCGCGTTCTCCGAGCTGATCGAGCGCGGCATGATCATGCCCGGCACAAAGCTGTTCGACGCCAAGAAGAAGCTTGGTGCGCTGGTGCGTGCCGATGGCGCCATCATGCTGGGCGACAAGGTCGGCTCGATCCACCGCATCGGCGCCGTGGCGCAAGGGGCGCAAGCCTGCAACGGCTGGACCTTCTGGCATGTCGAGACCAAGAAGGGTCTCAAGCTGATCGACGAGTTCCGTGCCGAGATCCGTGCGGGGATCGGGGCGGAGTAGTTTTCTCCGCGGTCCCGTAGGGTGGGCAAAGCGAAGCGTGCCCACCACCTTAGAATATGCCGCAAGCGACGCGGTGGGCACGGCGCTTCGCGCCTTTGCCCACCCTACGGCTCCTTGAATGCCGCCACAGCCAGGACTAGATTTCACCGATCAGCCCCGTCCTGACCGGTCCGGCTCCGATGCGACGACAGTCCGAGACTTTGCTGCTGGTGCCGCTGCTGCCGATCTTCCTGCTCGGCATGTTTCCGATGTTCCTGATCGCCCTGCTCGGCTTTTTCGGCCTCGCCATCTTCGGCGTGCTGGTGGTCTGCGTCGGGCTGGCCAGCAGCAACGAGGCCCACGACAATTTCAATCACGACGTCATCGTGCACGGCTACGCGCGCGGATCGGAGCGCAAGGCACGGGCCTCCAGCATGCACGCCGCAACGCGGCTCGCGATGCGGCTGGACGCTGTCGGCGCCGGGATGATCGTCATCGCCATCGTCGGCCTGCTCTATTCCAGTTGAGCGTCGAGGCGCGGCCTCACGGCGCCAGACGAGCGATCAATCGATCGGAGGCATCCATGAGCGCCGTCGCGTAGGATCGCTCCGCAGACGAAGGGCTCGGCAGGATCGCCTCAGCCTTGTTGTTGAACATGACACCGCTGCGGCCGTTGAGATCAGGCGACACCAGGAGCGGCACCAGTCGCTCGGCATAGGCGTCCGGCTCGACCATCATGAAGCTGGTCAGCCAGTTGATCAGCGAGACGAGCGCGCGCGACCCGAGCAGATTGGCGCGAATATCGGTCTTCACGAAGCCGGGATTGAGGCCGAACACATCGACATCGGCAAAGCGCCTGGCGGCCTCGAGGACGAGCACTTCGTTGCCCGCCACGGTGTTCGAGTGGGCTGCGAACCGTTTGTAGCTCCGTTCCGAATTCAGATCGCCGACATCGGCCCTCTGCTCGGTCCCGGGGAATCCCATGACGAAAATCCGAGGCTTGAATGTGGCCGTGGCCCTGTCCCTTCCAAGACGAGAGGCGATCGCGTTCAGGATGACGAAGCGGCTCAGATAGCTGACGGCGAGATCGCGTTCGATGCCTTCCGCCGTCACCTCACGCCTGGGCCCCGCCATGATGCCGGTCGTGAAGACGACGATGTCGAGCGTCTCGGCGGGAAGCTCACGGCCGATCCGCCTGGCTTCCCGCATCAGGCTCAGATCGGCCTGCATGAATGCGATGCCCGGCACGTTCTGATCGCGGAACGTCTGGCCGACGACGAGGACACGCGCCCCCTTGGCCGCCAATTGGCGACTGAACGCCCGGCCGATGCCGCCGGTGCCGCCGATCACCGCCACATTCAATCCAGCGAGCCTGAGGCCTTCGAGCGCCGGCGGATTCACCTTCAGGTTCTTGTCGAGTTCTACGCGTTTCATGGATGGCTCGCCCTGCAATGTCAGCAAAGGGCAGATGGACCTTCCACTCAATGGAATAAATACCGTAAATTGGAACTGATTGATCCATTGATGGAATAATGAAATGGCGTTGCTGAACTATATGGCGCTGTTCGTGGAGGTCGCGAAGGCCCGCAGCTTCCGTCGCGCCGCCAAGACCCTCGACATGCCCAATTCGACGCTGTCGCGCCGGATCGATCTCCTGGAGAAGGAGATCGGGCTTCGCCTGCTGAACCGGACGACCCGCAAGATCGAATTGACCGAAGCCGGCCAGATCTACTTCGAGCGCTGCAAGCGCATCGTGGACGAGGCGCGCCTGGCGCATGAGCAACTGGACGGGATGCTGGCGCAGCCGAGCGGCATGCTCCGCGTCTCGCTGCCGGTGGATTTCGCGAACACCTACCTCGCACCGTTGATCGCCGAATTCGCGCAGCAATATCCCGACATCGATTTCGAATTCGACCTGACGCCGCGACGTGTCGATCTCGTATCGGAGCCATTCGATCTGGCGATCCGCGTCGGAGAATCAGAGCCGTCCCACATGATCGCGCGGCCGCTCGCCCGCATGCCGGGATATCTCTACGCCTCGCCGCGCTATCTCGAGACCAACGGCGAGCCGCATGAACCGGCGGACCTCACCCGTCATCAATGCCTGTGCATGACGAAGGTGAGTGCGTGGACGTTACACAGGGGCACGCAGATGGAGCAGACCGACGTCGGCGGCCGTTTTCGGCTCAACAACGTGGGACTGATCCGCCGCCTCGCAACGCTCGACATGGGCATCGCCTTTCTGCCGCAAGAGATCGTGGCCGACGAAGTGGCGAATGGCCGGCTGCGTCGCATCATGCCGCAATGGCAGGGCTCGCCCGTCACTGTCTACGCAGTCACCGAGACGCGCCTGCTGCCAGCCAAGACGCAGCGCTTCATCGAATTCCTGCGGGAACGGCTCAGCCGGACTTGAACCGCCATTACGGCGGCGATCGGCCCTTGTTACGCCGGCTGATCTGCGTACCGCGCAGACACCGCCCGGCAAACTCGCCGGTTGCTCTCCCAGGCCATGTTCAGGCACAGAAGGCCGCGACGCTGCATTCATTCTCTAAGAAGGGAATCGGGGAGACAAACATGCTCAAATTCTATTTCAACGGATCGCCGAACCCGACCAAGGTCGCGCTTTATCTCGAAGAGGTCGGCCTGGCCTTCGAGCCGGTCAAGATCGACACCCGCACGGGCGAACAGTTCGCGCCGGACTATCTGAAGATCAATCCGAACGGCAAGGTGCCGGCGATCGATGACAACGGCACCATCGTGTTCGACTCGAACGCCATCCTGCTCTACCTCGCCGAGAAGACCGGCAAGTTCCTCCCCGCCGCCAACGTCCGCGGCGAGACGCTGTCATGGCTGATGTTCATTGCCACCGGCGTCGGGCCGTATTCGGGCCAGGCCGTGCACTTCAAGCATTTTGCGCCCAAGGACCAGAACCACGACTACGCGCACAACCGCTACCAGTACGAGACCGATCGCCACTACAAGATCCTGGACGGTCACCTCAAAGGCCGCAGCTATATGGTCGGCGACAGCTATTCGATCGTCGACATGGCGCTGTGGGGCTGGGCGCGGATGGTGCCGTTCAAGCTCGGCGACGATGCCTTTGCGCGCTACCCGAACGTGAAGCGGCTGGTGGACGAGATCTCGGCGCGGCCGGCGGCGGCGCGTGCGATCGCCCTGAAGGACAAGTTCACCTTCAAGGCCGAGATGGACGACGAGGCGCGCGCCAACATGTTCAAGCACATGACGACGAAGGTCGCCTGATCGCGCGACGCAGCTCTTGGAGGCCACGCGCATGCGCGTGGCCTTTTGCGTTTGCGGCTCAGGCGGCGTGGACCGAGCTCAGGAACTTCGCGACTTCCTGCTTCAGCCGGTTGCTGTCTGAAGACAGCGAGCGCGCCGCTGAGAGCACCTGCGAGGAGGCCGAGCCGGTCTCGGAGGCGCCGCGCTGCACGTCGCCGATATTGGTCGACACGCGCTGCGTGCCATGGGCGGCCTGCTGGACGTTGCGGGAGATTTCCTGTGTGGCAGCGCCCTGCTCTTCCACGGCCGCCGCGACCGTCGACGAGATCTCCGACAGCCGCTCGATGGTGCCGCTGATCTCCCGGATCGAGCCGACCGACTCCTCCGTCGCGGCCTGGATGCCGGAGACCTGCTGGGCGATCTCGCCCGTGGCCTTCGCGGTCTGCTCGGCCAGCGCCTTCACCTCGGAGGCGACCACGGCAAAGCCGCGACCGGCCTCGCCCGCACGCGCCGCCTCGATCGTCGCGTTCAGTGCCAGCAGATTGGTCTGGCCGGCAATCGTGCTGATCAGCTCGACCACGTCGCCGATACGGGCGGCGGCCTTGGACAGCTCACCGACCCGTTCGTTGGTCCGCGTTGCCTGACCCACAGCCTCGCTGGCGATGCGGGCGGATTCCTGCACCTGGCGGGCGATCTCCGAGACCGAGGAGGACAGTTCCTCGGTCGCCGAGGCAACGGCTTGCACATTGGCCGAGGCCTCCTGGGAGGCGCTGGCGACTTCCGTCGACAGATCCTGGGCGCGCGTTGCCGTCGTGGTCAGGGTGCCCGCGGAAACCTCGAGCTCGTTTGATGCCGACGACACGGTGTCGACGATCTCGCCGACCGCTCGTTCGAACTGATTGGCCAGGTTTCGCATGTCGGCCTTGCGGCTCTCCGCCTGCCGCGCCTCGACCTCGACCTGCTCGTGGCGCAGGCGGTCGGTCTCGACCATGCTCTCCTTGAACACCTGGATCGCCTTGGCCATCTCGCCGATCTCGTCGCGATTGCCGCGGCCGGGGATCTCGACCTTGAGATCGCCACCGGCGAGGGCTCCCATCGCCCGGGTCATCGTGGTCAGCGGTCCGACGATGCTGCGCGCGATCAGGAAGGCGACGAGGCCGCCGAACAGGACCGCAAGGCCGCCGGCGACTTCCTGAATCCAGGTCGTGCTGGCAATGACGCCATCGGCGGCCGCGCGCGATTTCTGGTAGTCGGCCTTCAATCCGGTCTCCGCCACCTTGAGCCTGTCGACGCTATCGCTGATCAAGGGGGCGATCTCGTTGCGGTAGATTTCATCGGCCTGGAGGATTGCGGCGGATGTCGTCTCGAAAGCCCCCTTGTAGGTCGAAAGTGAACTCTTGATCGGCCCGAACGCGGCCTTGACCTCGTCCGGCAGACCGGCCCCCTCAAGTGACTTGAGTGCTTGCTGCGCCCGATCGACATTGGTCCTGAAGGTCGCCGGCCCCTTCGCGTCCCGGACGGCGAGGAAACGCCAGTTTGAGACACGAACAAGGAGGATCTTGGATTCGAGATCGGCGACGGGGGCGGTCACGCTGGTGTCGCCGGTTGCACCCGCGGCCTCGACCAGCTTGCCGGTGTTAGCGGTGAGCTCGTCGCCGGCGGCGAGCAAAGTGGCCTTGCCTTTCGTCGTCTCGTTGACGGCAGCGCCCATGCGCTCGCGCAGGGACTTCATCTTGTCGACGTCGCCGACGAGGCCATTGTAGATCTTGAGCCGCTCCTCGGAGACCGTCGACTTGGCCGCGGCCCTCAACAGCTCGGCCGTCGCCGCCTCCCGCTCCGCAGCCTCCTTGAAGGCCGGCTCGTTGGCGTCATAGATGTAACGCAAATTGGCACGCCGCAGCGCCTGGAGGTTAATCGAGATTTCCTGGACGCGGGCGGTGTTGTCCGAGAGCGCGGAGAGCCGTGCCATCTGGCCCTGGACGGCCCACAAATTCCAGACCGCAACCGCGGCCATGATCAAACCAACGACCACGAGAACCGAAAATCCGGCGTAGAGACGCCCCCGAATTCTCAAACGCAAGCTCGGCATCACTGTCCACCCATTGCAGCAGAAAAGCAGAAGCAGCCGACGACCTTCGCGCGATTGCAACGACAGATCATTGCAACCACGCCTCCGAGAATCGCGCTGCGCTGCCGTACAATGCGGAACAATTGTTAATTGCGGCTGTATTTTTACCGGTGTCGAATACGGAGAAGCCGACGAAGACACCACCGTATTCCGGACATCAAGCGGTGGCGCGCGATCGATGTCCTCATCCTACCACACCGCCATGGCAGGTCCACGCGCATGCGCGTGGACCTTTGCTTTTGCGGGTCCGCGCCGATCAGGCAGCGTGGACCGAGTCCAGGAACTTCGCGACTTCCTGCTTCAGCCGGTTGCTGTCTGAAGACAGCGAGCGCGCCGCCGAGAGCACCTGCGAGGAGGCCGAGCCGGTCTCGGAGGCGCCGCGCTGGACGTCGCCGATATTGATCGAGACGCGCTGCGTGCCATGGGCGGCCTGCTGGACGTTGCGGGAGATGTCCTGCGTCGCCGCGCCCTGCTCTTCCACGGCGGCGGCAACCGCCGACGAGATTTCCGACAGCCGCTCGATCGTGCCGCTGATCTCCCGGATGGAGCCGACCGACTGCTCGGTCGCGGCCTGGATGCTCGAAATCTGCTGGCCGATCTCGCCGGTCGCCTTCGCGGTCTGCTCGGCCAGCGCCTTGACCTCGGAGGCGACCACCGCAAAGCCGCGGCCGGCCTCGCCGGCGCGCGCGGCCTCGATGGTGGCGTTCAGCGCCAGGAGGTTGGTCTGGCCGGCGATCGTGCTGATCAGCTCGACCACGTCGCCGATGCGGGCGGCCGCCTTGGACAGCTCGCCGACGCGCTCATTGGTCCTGCTCGCCTGCCCGACGGCCTCGTTGGCGATCCGGGCGGATTCCTGCACCTGGCGGGCGATCTCGGTGACCGAGGAGGACAGCTGCTCGGTCGCGGACGCCACCGCCTGCACATTGGCCGTGGCCTCCTGTGACGCCGACGCCACCTCGGTCGACAGATTCTGTGCGCGCGTCGCGGTCGTCGTCAGGGTGCCCGCCGACGCCTCCAACTCGTTCGATGCCGACGACACGGTGTCGACGATCTCGCCGACCGCCTGCTCGAACTGGTCGGCGAGCCGGACCATGTCGGCCTTGCGGCTCTCCGCCTGCCGCGCCTCGGTCTCGGTCTGCTCCGTGCGCAGCCGTTCGGTGTCGATCATGTTGGTCTTGAACACCTCGATCGCCTTGGCCATGTCGCCGATCTCGTCGGCCTTGCCGCGCCCGGGAATCTCGACCTCGAGATTGCCGCCGGCCAGCAGCCCCATCGCGCGCGTCATCGAGGTCAGGGGACCGACGATGCTGCGGGCGATCAGGAAGGCGACGATCAATCCGAACAGGGTGGCAAGGCAGCCAGCGATCGCCTGCACGGTGGTCGTGCCGTCAATCACGGCTTCGGCCTGGCTGCGCGACTCCTTGTAGTCCTTCTTCAGGGCGGCTTCCGCGACCTTGAGCTTGGCGATGCTGTCGACGATGAGGGGCGCGAGGCTCTTGTGGTAGATCTCGTCGGCCTGGAGCATCGCGGCCGACGTCGTCTCGAACGCGGATTTGTAGATTCCGAGTGAGGTCTTCACCGGCGCGAGCGTCGTGCGCAGTTCGGTCGCCTGCGGGCTCTTTTCGAGCGCCGAGAGGCGCTGCGACGCCCTGTCCACATTGGTTCTGAAGTTGGCGGGCCCCTTGCTGTCGCGCAGGGCCAGGAAACGCCAGTTCGCGATCTGGACGAGAAGGAGCCTGGATTCGAGATCCGCAACGAGGGCCCCGGTGTCTTCGTCGACGGCTGCGCGCGCCACATCGACCAGCTTGCCCATCTTGACAGTCAGTTCGTCACCGCTGGGCAGCAGCGTCGCCTTGCCGGTCCGCGCCTCGTTGACGGCGTCGCCGAGATTGTCACGCAGGCTTCGCATTTTCGCGATGTCGGCGATCAGATCGTTGTAGAGCTTCCGCCGCTCCTCGGAGAGCGTCCCCTGCGCCCCGACCTTCAACAGCTCGGTCGCCGCGGTCTCCCGCTCTGCGGCCTCCTTCATTGCGGGCTCGCTGGCGTCGTAGATGTAGCGCAGATTGGCGCGCTGGATCGCCTGAAGATGGGTCGAGACCTCCAGGACACGCGCCGTGCTGTCCGAAAACGCCGAAGCCTTTGCGACCTGGTCCTGCACGGACCGCAAATTCCAGATGGCGACCACCGCCATCACGAGACCAACCGCCACCAAGGCCATGAAGCCTGCGTACAGGCGCCCCCTGATCCGCAAACGAAAGTTCGGCATTCCCACTGTCCACCCAGGTGCATGTGAATTCGGGCGGACGAACGACCCCGGCAATCGTCACGGCCACCCCCGGCAGCCGCGAGTCGCTTTTCGGCACCCACGCTGCACCGCGGTACAATGAGGGACACTCGTTAATTGAACCTTCCGATTTTTCGCGCATGTGTGCGCCGGCCCGCCCAAGACCTGCTGATTTTATCGGCAGTTGCGCAGGTTTCGGCGCAAAGCCCGCAGCCGCTTGCAGAGCGCTGCACGCGTCGCCGGGATGGATGTCTATTGGGCGACCGTCCCCTGCAATTTGCCGAGCGCGTTCTCGACGACTTCCAGCGTGTAGGGCTTCTGGACCACCGGCGCGGACGCCAGCTCTTCCGGGATCGGCGCGCGCTCGCCATAGCCGGTCGCGAACATGAAGGGCACGCCGATCTCCTTCAGCTTCTCGGCCACCTTGATGCTGCTCTCGTTACCGAGGTTGAGATCGAGCAGCGCAAAACCCGGACGCGTGCGCTCGATCGCGCGCAACGCCTGGTCGACGCTCGCCGCAGTATCGACATGGCGGGCACCGAGATCGAGCAGGATGACTTCCGCCGCCATGGCGATGATCAGATTGTCCTCGACGATCAGTGCCGTCTCGGAAATTCGCGGACGGGCGGGTTGCTGCTCCTCGACGCGCATGGCGGCTCCTCCGATTGATGGCACCAGTTCGACAAAATTGGGCGGGATGATAAACTTGGCCTGGACCCCGAGCAGGTCGAAGCGGATTTCGGCTTCGCCCTTGAGGTCGAAGGGGACGGAACGCTCGATGATGGTGGTCCCGAAGCCGCGGCGCGACGGCGGCTGCACTGGCGGACCGCCGCTCTCCTTCCATTCGATGACAAGGCTTGAAGACGGATCGAGACGCCACACCACCTCGACGCTGCCGGTGGAATCGGCCAGCGCGCCATATTTGGCGGAATTGGTCATCATCTCGTGCACGACGAGCGCCAGCGTCGCGAACGCCTTGGGATCGAGCGCGACGTCGGGCCCGCCCATCTTCACGCGGCCGGCGCGCGCGCCGAGATAGGCGCCGGCCTCGGACTCGACCAGCGAGCGCAGCGCAACCGGCGCCCAGTTCAAATTGGTGATCTGGTCGTGGGCGCGAGCCAAGGCCTCGATGCGGCCACCGAGCACGCCGGCGAATTCCTCGACCGACGTGGCGGTGTCCTTGCTCTGCGCCACCAGCGCGCGGACGAGGCTCAAAATGTTGCGGACGCGGTGATTGAGCTCGGCGATCATCAGCTCCTGCCGCTCCTGCGCGCCGCGACGCTCGCGGGCGGCAAGGTCGGACAGTTGCAGGATCACTTCGAGCAGCGTGACGCGCAGGCTCTCGGCGATGCGGATGTCGGCCGTGGACCACGGTTTCGACTGGCCCGCCACCGTTTCCTGCCAGAGCTCAAAGCTCTTGCGCGGCGTCAGCCGCGGTCCGTTCGGACCCTCGTCATAGACCTTGTCGGGCGCGCCGGCCCAGTTCACCGAGCGCACGACCTCGCGCCGGAAGAAGATCAGGCAATCGCGCGGAGTCCGTGAGATCGGAATGGCGAGAAATCCCGCCGCGCGGTCGCGAAAGGACTGGCCCGCGGCATAGACCTTGGCAATCTCGGCACTGGCGAAAATCCGTCCCGGCGAGGTTCGGTTGATGAAGGCAACCAGATCCTTCACCTCGTCCTCGGTCGGCGTCTGGCCCTGAAGCGTGATCTTGTTGTCGGACCACACCGCCACGCCGTCGCAATCGATCATCCCGCGATAGTCGCCGAGGAAGTCGACGATCGCGCGCCGGCTGTGCTCATGCGAGGCCGCGGTCTCGATCAACCGCTCCTGCACCTGGTGAGCGCGCATCTCATAGGCGACATTGCCCTCGCGCTCGCGCCCCTCCACGATCCAGGAGAACATCTGCCCGAACAGCTCGGACGCGGTGCGCTTCTCGAACGAGATGTAGCGCGGCGAATAATGATGGCAGGCGAACAGGCCCCACAGCTTGCCGTCACGCAGGATCGACACCGACATCGAGGCGCCGACGCCCATGTTGCGCAGATATTCGATGTGGATCGGCGAGACCGAGCGCAGTACGCTCATGGAGAGATCGAGCAGCCCCGCATTGTGCGTGGCCGTCGAAAACAACGCGGCTGGTTTCGAATTGATATCGGCGATGATGCGCAGCCAGTTGCGCTGATAAAGGATGCGGGCCTGTTTGGGGATGTCGGAGGCCGGATAGTGCAGGCCGAGGAACCGTTCGAGGCCGGCTTCCGCAGCTTCAGCGATCACCTCACCCGATCCGTCCGGGTGAAATTGATAGACCATGACGCGGTCGAATCCGGTCAGGACCTTGAGCTGGCGCGCCGCCTCGCGGGCGAGCTCGGTCATGCCGCGCGTCTTGCGGATTCGCTCCAGCATCAGGCGGACGAGCTCGCCGGAATTGACGCCGGGCTCGTTGACGCTGGGCTCCGCCTCGATGACCAGATAGGCGCCGGAGAAGTGGATGGAGAGATCGTAAGGCGGCTTGCCGGCCTGGAGTTCGACACCGAACATGCGCTCGGTCGTATCGGGGCCGCTGAGATGATCGACGCGGCTGCGAATGGTCTCGACCGCGGCTTCCGAGATGACGCGCGACAACGGCTGCTGGAGCAGGTCGGCGACGTCAGTCCCGAGAAAGCTGTCGACATTGTCGGAGGCCATGCAGATCGTGAAATCCGACAGCACCGTGAGCAGGAAGCCGAACGGCTGGACACTGCCGGGGATGTGGATCGGCTCGCGATCGCAATTGGTGAGATTGACCGCCTCGTTCATGCGCGGTCCGCCGCCTGCTCGAAGGCCGCGAAGGCGAGACGTGCCGACTCGATCGCCTCGTCCTCGTCGCATGCCTCTTCGTTTTGAAGTTTCGCCAGAAAGCTCTGCCAGAGCCGTTTGCCCGCGCCATGGCTGAGATAGGCGGTGGCCTCGCCGATGCGCGGATCGCCCGCATCGGCAACCGCCTTCAGCAGAAACTTTGCGCCGAGCTGGGAGCCCTCCAGAACGTACAACGTGCCGAGCATGCCACTGCGCGTCAGCGGCGGCACGGACACGGTGGATTGCGCGGCGCTGCCGAGCTGCGCGAGATCCGCCGCGATCGCGGCGCTACGCGCCCGCTCCCGCCAATCCGGAAACATCTTGGCGACGCCGGCCTGCACAAGCGCAGCTTCGAGCGGAAGAAGTGCGCCGGCGCTGGCTTGCAGGAAGCGGCGGTAACCGGACAGGACTGTGAGGTCGAACGACGAAAGCTGCGCATCGAGCTCCCGGTGCGCATTCGCAGTCGCATCTCTCAATCGTTCGCGGAGTCCGGAAAAGCTGCGGCCCACCTGTGTTGAAACGTCCGAAACCCCAGCCAGCATGAAATGTCCCAAACGCGTGCAATGCCGGGGCGCGATTGCCCCCGAACCGAGCAAACGCCCGGCGGAACCCGAAGGTTCCGCCGGCTACGATAAAATGGGAGGCAGGCGGCGCCTGGATCTCGTCCGTTTGTCTAACTCCGTCGCACCGGTCTCCTCAGTTCGTACGCGATCTCCGCCCGGGTCATGCCGCAGTCCTGAAGCTCCCGTTCGCTCATGGCGGCGAGCTGGCACCGGGCCCGGGACCGCTCGCGCCTGACATGGACGATCGCTATCAGCCTGCGCCAGATCGACACGACCATCGCCGAACGGGGCCGACGGCACCGGTCGGCGGACGAGATGGTCCTCGATCCGGTCAGCTCGCGGCCCTCACGGGCGTCTGCGGAAACGGACCGAGCGCCTTCTCGGTCAGGGTCGAGTCGCAATATTCCCGGATCTCCTTGATCTTCCCGTCCTCGAGGCGAAACACCAGGCAGTAGTCGTTGTCATAACGAACGCCCTCGGGCGTGACGTTGTCGCCCTTGGCTTCCACCACGACGACGTCGCCATCGGCGATGAAACGGTGAGCCACGGTGCGCGTCCGATCGCGCAAGCGGGTGCGCACATAACCGTGCAGATCGTTGAGGATCGCCTCCTTGCCGGTGAAGGTGCGCGACCAGGAGTACTGTCCGGTCACGACCCATCTGGCATCGTCGGCAAGGCTTGCGGCGAACAGGGCCCGGTCGCGCGCGGCCGGATCGGGGCTGGCGGCGGCGGCAAAGATATCCTGCATCAGTTTCTTGTTGGCGCTCGCGCTCATGGCGGCATCTCCGTTTGGTGGCAACACGGAGATCATCCCCGCCGGATGAGAATTCTTCAAATCGATAGTGGATATGATATCTATTCGCTTCATGAATTTGAATTCGCTTGACCTCAATCTCCTGACCGCGCTCGACGCGCTGCTGCGCGAGGCCAATGTCAGCCGGGCCGCGCTTCGGATCGGGCTGTCGCAGCCGGCCGCGAGCCATGCGTTGCAACGCCTGCGCGACATCTTCGGCGATCCGCTGCTGGTGCGCACCGGCGCGCGCATGGAGCTGACGCCGCGGGCGCAAGCCCTCCGCGCACCGCTGGCCCAGGCGCTCGACCAGGTGCGCGGGCTGTTCATACCCGACGACTTCGACGCCGCGCGCAGCGAGCGGCAATTCCGCCTGATGATGCCTGATCTCGCGGTCGAGCTGCTGATGCCGCCCTTGATGGAGAAGGTGACGCGGGCCGCGCCCAACGTCCGCATCGACGTCGTACCGTGGCGGGGCCCTGCGATCTTTCACGCCGAGTTCGCCCGCACCATCGACCTCGTGATCTCGATCGGCAACGCCTTCAAGGGCTTTCACCGCCAGTTGCTCTACACCGACAGCGACGCGCTGGCGGTGCGGCGCGGCCATCCCATGGCTGCGAAGCTGAAGCGGCGCGAGACGTTCCTGGCGGCACGCCATGTCGGCGTGATCATCCGCGGCCAACCGGAGGATCTCATCGACACCTGGCTGCGGACCAAGGGCATCGAGCGGCACATTTCGCTGGTGGTGTCAGGCTATCTCGAAGCGCTGCACGTCGCCGCCCGCACCGACCTCGTCGCCTTCGTGCCGCGCCGGCTGATCGCGGCGCTGTCGAAGCAGTTCGGCCTCGTCACGGTGACGCCGCCGCTCGATCCAGGGATCGACGAGCAGTTCATGTTCCATCCGACGCGGGCGCAGATGGACCCCGGCTCGATCTGGCTGCGGCGGCTGATGCTGGCGACGGGACGGGAATTGGAGAAGAAGGAACGGCGTGCTGGGTAGGACGCAGCTTCAAAACAAATGGTGTCGTCCCGGACAAGCGCAGCGAAGCGGAGCGCCGATCCGGGATCCATAACCACAGGGCGCGGTTTGGCGAAGACTCGTGGTCGTCAGCTCGTGTCACAACTTCTCCCTGTGGTTATGGGTCCCGGGTCTGCGCTAACGCTTGCCCGGGACGACAGGGGAATATGTGGCCGCGTTCCTACGCCTTCTGCGCGTCCATCACCTTGCGCACGGCGGGGCGGTCTGACATGCGCTTGAAGTGGTCGGCGATCTTCGGCGTCGCGTTGATGTCGACGCTGTCGCCTTCGAGCCAGTGCGAGAGCGTGTGGAGGTAGGGATCGCAGATCGTGAACTGGTCGCCCATCACCCAGGGACCTTTGAACATCTTCTGCTCGATCAAGGAGAAGCAGGCGCCCATGCTCTTCGGCACCATCGCCTTCATGTCGGCGAACGAGCTCTCCTGCGTCGCCCAGCGCGCGCCGCGCATCTTGTGGGCATGGTTGATGTGCGCGGTCGAGCAGAGATAGGAATTGAACGACTGCACCTGGGCGAAGTCGAAGGGATCGTCGAGCGGGGCGAGCTTCGCCTTGGGGAAGGTCTGCGCGATATAGGCCAGCATCGCGGGCGTCTCGGTCAGCACGCCGCGATCGGTCACCAGCGCCGGCACGCGGCCCTTCGGATTGATCGCGAGATAGTCCGGGCTGTTCTGCTGGTTATCCTTGAAGCTCAGCCGTTCAGCCGTGTAGTCGGCGCCGGCCTCCTCCAGGGTCATGTAGGTGGCGAGCGCGCAGGTGCCGGTGGCGTAGTAGAGCTTGAGCATGTCGGACCTCATGGGAAAATTGGAAACTAACGGCTGCGGGCCGCCAGGTCCATAGCACGCTGTTCTAGGTGCTTTGCTCTTCGCAGTTGCCCACCGCCGCCCGCCTGTGCCAAGACGCCTGCAATTGGAGGGGTTTTGTCATGACCGTACTCATCGCCGGTGGCGGCATCGGCGGGCTGACGCTCGCGCTCAGCCTGCACGGAATCGGCGTTCCCGTAAAAGTGTTCGAGAGCGTCGCGGAACTGAAGCCGCTCGGCGTCGGCATCAACGTGCTGCCGCATGCGGTGCGCGAGCTGATCGAGCTCGGGCTGATGGACCGGCTGGACGAAAGCGGCGTGCGCACCCGCGAGCTCGCCTATTTCTCCAAGCACGGCAAGCCGATCTGGAGCGAGCCGCGCGGGCTGGAGGCCGGCTACAAATGGCCGCAATTCTCGATCCATCGCGGCACGCTCCAGCAGCTTCTGCTCGACACCGCGATCGAGCGGCTCGGCCGCGAGAATATCCTGACCAGCCACCATCTGACGGGCTGGACCGAGACGGACAGCGGCGTGCGCGCCAATTTCGTCGACAGGGCGACCGGCAAGGCTGCCGGCAGCTACGACGGCGCGATCCTGATCGCCGCCGACGGCATCCATTCCGCCGTGCGAGAAAAGCTCTATCCGCAGGAGGGACCGCCGATCTGGAACGGCCGCATCCTCTGGCGCGGCGTCACGCCGTCAAAGGCGTTCCTCACCGGCCGCACCATGATCATGGCCGGGCACGAGATCCTGAAATTCGTCTGCTATCCGATTTCGAAGGCGCCGGACGCAGCGGGCAACCATCTGATCAACTGGGTTGCCGAGCGCCACATGCCGCCGACCTATCAGTGGCGGCGCGAGGATTATAACCGCACCGCGCGGCTCGAGGAGTTTCTGCCCTGGTTCGAGAGCTGGCAGTTCGACTGGCTGGACGTCCCCGGCCTGATCGAGAACTGCCCGCACGCCTACGAATACCCGCTGGTCGACCGCGATCCGGTGTCGCAATGGACCTTTGGCCGCGTCACGCTGATGGGCGACGCGGCGCATCCGATGTACCCGATCGGCTCGAACGGCGCCTCGCAGGCGATCCTCGATGCCCGCACCATCACGCGCGAGATCCTGGCGCATGGCCCGACGACCGCGGCGCTGCTCGCCTATGAGGCCGAGCGCAGGCCCGCGACCACCGACCTCGTCCTGCTCAACCGCAAGAACGGCCCCGAGCAGGTGATGCAGCTCGTCGAGGAGCGCGCGCCTGACGGATACGACGTCGTCACCGACGTGCTGTCGCAAAAGGAGCTGGAAGACATCGCCGCCAACTACAAGCGCGTCGCCGGCTTCCAGGTCGAGGCGCTGAATGCGAAGCCGCCGATCGTGAGTGCTGGTGCGCGCGCGAGGGCGTGATGCTCTCGCTCAAAGCGAGATGTGCATGAATGCGCCCTCGCCCCTTGCGGGAGAGGGCAGCGACGCCGGTGGACGCAGGCTCACTCGGGTGAGGGGTCTGTCTCCGCGAGTCCAACTCGCATTTGAGTTCGCGGAGACATACCCCTCATCCGGCGCCATAGCCGAAGCTTCGCTTCGGCGTTCTCTTAAGAACGGCGGCCCGAAGGCCGCCTATGCCACCTTCTCCCGCAAGGGAGAAGGGAAGAGGAATGCGCGGCTCGACTATTTCCCCACCACCCTCGCCGCCTCCAGCAGCCGCTCGCTCGCGCTGGCCGTCGCCAGCACCGTGCCGTCTTCCGCCATCAGCTTCGCCTCGACGAACGCAATCGTCTTGCCGAGTTGCGTCACCTTGGCCTCACCGATGATCGGACCGGGCCTTGCGGGGCTGAGGAAATTCACGGTCATGCTGATCGTGGTGGTGTAGAGCCGGCCCTCGCTCATCACCAGCACGGCCGGCCCCATGGTGTCGTCGAGCATGGCAGAGAGCATGCCGCCCTGGATGAAGCCCGCCGGATTGCAGAACTCGGGCTTACCCTGGAAGGCGAGCCTGATCCAGCCCTCCTCCGGACGGGCATCGAGCAGGCGCCATCCGAGCAGCTCGGCGCAGGGCGGCCTCTTGAAGTTGTCGAGTGCGGTCTTGACCATTGGCAGCCTCCGTATCGGGCGCTGATAGCGTAGCGCTGCTGCCAGCGTGCTGTCAGGAAGGTGGGGCCCTTGAAGGGTCCAGCGCGTGCGCGATCACCTTGCGCATGACGTTGGGCAGCGCTTCACCGGCGAGGGTCGCGATCGGCACCCAGCGCATGCCCTCGGGCGCGCGAGTGCGCGCTTCGGCCTTCGCCGTGTAGACCACCAGCTCCAGCGGAAAATGCGTGAAGACGTGGGTGACGACGCCCACCTTGCGCTGCCAGCGCGACAGTCCCTTCAGGTCCGGCGCCTGCTGCTTCGCCGTCGCGTCTTCCTGGCCGGCCAGCCAGTCCGAGCCCGGGACCTCGGTCATGCCGCCAAGGAGGCCTTTTTCGGGCCTCGAGCGCACCAGCAGCTCGCCGCCGCGCGTCACGACGAAGGCAGCACCGCGCCGCAACGTTCCGCTCTTCTTCGGCGCCTTGCGCGGAAACGTTTCCTGCGTCGCTAGCGCACGCGCGGTGCAACCCTCATTGAGCGGACAGAGCGAGCAGGCCGGCTTCTTCGGCGTGCAGATCGAGGCGCCCAGATCCATCAGCGCCTGCGCGCTGTCGCCGGCGCGAGACGTCTCGTCGCCGGCGCGAGCGTCCGCAAGCAGCGTCGCCGCCAGTTGCTGGATCAGCGGCTTGGCCTGCGGCAGCTCCTCCTCGACGGCGAACAGGCGCGACACCACGCGCTCGATGTTGCCGTCGACCGGCATGGTGCGGCGGTCGAAGGCGATCGCGGCGATCGCGGCCGCCGTATAGGGCCCGATCCCCGGCAGCGCGCGCAGCCCCTCTTCCGTGTCCGGAAACACACCGCCGTGCTCGCGCGTCACGGCGACCGCGCAGGCATGGAGATTGCGCGCGCGGGAGTAATAGCCGAGGCCAGCCCACATCCGCAGCACGTCATCCTGCGACGCCCGCCCCAGCGCCGTGACATCCGGCCAGCGCGCGACGAACTTTTCGAAATAAGGGCCGACGGCTTTCACGGTGGTCTGCTGGAGCATGATCTCCGACAGCCAGACGCGGTAAGGGTCCGAGGTCTCGCCGGGCATCGCGCGCCATGGCAGACGGCGGCGATGGCGGTCGTACCAGGCGAGCAGCAGCGTTGGGCGAGCCGATGCCTCCGACTGAATTGGTTCCGACTTGGCCATTAGTGCCGATTTGGGGCTCATGCTCTCACTGTAGCGGCAACGCGCCGGCCTCTCCACGTCATGCCCGTGCTCGTCGCGGGCATCCACGTCTTTCTTCGCGGAACGCTCCCCAATGGTGAGGCCTGCGCTCCAAGGTGCTATAAGGGTCCATGTCCAAATTCCCTCCCAGACCCGGTCCCATCAGCGCCAAGCCGCTTTCGCTGCTGCTCAACGACGTCTTTGCCGAGGCCTATGCCAAGCAGGGTTTTGCCGCGCGCGAGCTCGTGACCCGGTGGGCGCAGATTGCCGGGCCGGAGATTGCGGCCCATGCCGAGCCCTTGAAGATACAATGGCCGCGGCCGGTCGAGGGCCAGCCGCAGGAGCCGGCGACCCTGGTGCTGCGGGTCGAGGGGCCGATGGCGCTGGAGATCCAGCACTCCGCCGACGTGATCCTGGAGCGGGTCAACCGCTTCTTCGGCTGGAGCGCGGTCGGCAAGCTCGCCTTCCGCCAGGCCCCCCTGTCGCGCGCCCGGCCGCCGGTCCGGCCCGGTCCGCCGGATCCCAAATCGGTGGCCAAGGTGGCGGAGAGCCTGGGGGACATCGAAGATGAAGAATTGAAGACAGCGCTGGCGCGGCTCGGGGCCGCCATCAAGCGAAATTGAGCCTCATTCCGACGGTAATCTGGACCCGTCCCTGTCGCTCGCCATTGCCTCGAACTACGTTTCAAGCTAGCGACAGGCCGCCTGAACGGGAACTCAATAGGACCCTTGGGGCGAGACCACATCAATCCGGGAGCCGACCTTGATCATCACCCGCCGCGCCTTCAACACGATGCTGTCGCTGACCGGTTTTGCCGCGCTCGCCGGGCTGTCGCCGCTGCGGTTCATCTCCGAAGCGATGGCGCAGTCGGCCGCCGATGTGGCCAAGCCCGTGTCGCTGCCCGACATGGCACTCGGTCCCAAGGATGCCCCCGTCACCATCACCGAATATGCCTCGATGACCTGCCCGCATTGTGCGGCGTTCAACGAGCAGGTGTTCCCCAAGATCAAGTCGGAATACATCGACACCGGCAAGGTGCGTTACATCTTCCGCGAGTTCCCGCTCGACATCAAAGCCGCCGCCGGCTCGATGCTGTCGCGCTGCATCGCCAAGGACGACGCGCCGAAATATTTCGCGGTCACCGACATGCTGTTCCGCCAGCAGAACGACTGGGTGCTGAAGAACACCACCGAGACCCTGACGCGGATCGGCAAGCAGGCCGGCCTCACCCAGCAGCAGGTCGAGGCCTGCCTGAAGGACCAGGCGCTGCTCGACAAGATCGCCGCCGACCAGAAATACGCCAGCGACGTTCTGAAGGTGGATTCGACGCCGACCTTCTTCATCAACGGCGAGAAGATCAAGGGCGAAGCCTCGTTCGATGAATTCGCCAAGAAGATCAATCCGCTGCTGAAGAGCTGATTTTCCCCGCTCAACGCCTGATTCGCATCTCGAAAGCCGTATCTTTCCCGGCATAAATCCCTTGGGAAAAGCGGCTTTCGCCGGTTGCCCTCGCGGCGCACCGCGGCCATTGTCCGACCGCATGAGGCGCCTCGCGCGACTCACCCAGAGAGTGACATTGCCTTCCATGGTATTGTCCCGGCAGGGGGATTCGCGCCTGCCAACAGAGATGCGTGCTTATGAAAATCACCCGCCTGCGCCTTCACGGCTTCAAGTCCTTCGTTGAGGCCACCGACTTCGTCATCGAGCCCGGCCTGACCGGCGTGGTCGGACCCAACGGTTGCGGCAAGTCGAATCTCGTCGAAGCGCTGCGCTGGGCGATGGGCGAGACCTCGTACAAGTCGCTGCGCGCGGCCGACATGGACGCGGTGATCTTCGCCGGCTCCGGCAACCGTCCTGCGCGCAACCACGCCGAAGTGACGATGACGATCGACAACACCGATCGCACCGCGCCGGCGGCGATGAACGACAGCCAGCTGCTCGAAATCTCCCGCCGCATCGAGCGCGAGGCCGGCTCGGTCTATCGTATCAACGGCCGCGACGTGCGTGCGCGCGACGTGCAGATCCTGTTCGCCGACGCCGCCACCGGCGCGCGTTCGCCCGCCCTCGTCCACCAGGGCAAGATCGGCGAGATCATCCAGGCCAAGCCCGAGCAGCGCCGCCGCGTGCTGGAAGACGCCGCCGGCGTCGCCGGCCTGCACGCCCGCCGCCACGAGGCCGAATTGCGGCTGAAGGCGGCCGAAACCAACCTCACCCGCGTCGAGGACGTGATCGGCCAGCTCGCCGGCCAGATGGAAGGCCTGAAGAAGCAGGCCCGCCAGGCCGTGCGCTATCGCGAGGTCGCGGCCAAGGTCCGCAAGGCTGAAGCCACGCTGTTCCACCTGCGCTGGATCGGCGCGCATGCCGACGTCAACGAATCCGGCCAGACCCATGATCTCGCGGTTCGCGAGATGGCCGAGCGCACTCAGCACCAGGCCGAAGCCGCCCGCATCCAGGCGATCCGCGCCACCGAAATGCCGGCGCTGCGCGATGCCGAAGCGCGCGCCGCGGCCGGGCTGCAGCGCCTGACCAATGCCCGCGAGCTGCTCGACCGCGAGGAAGAGCGCGCCAAGGAGCGCGTCGCCGAGCTCGAGCGGCGCCTGGCCCAGTTCGAGGGCGACATCTCCCGCGCCCAGCAGCAGACCATGGACGCCGACGTCGCGCTCCAGCGGCTCGACACCGAAGACGCCGAGCTGAAGGAAGAGATCAAGTCGCGGGTCGAGAAGCGCTCCGGCGTCGACGAGCGCGTCGGCGAAGCCGAGGCGGTGCTGACCGAAACCGAGCACCAGTTCGCCGAGCTCACCACGGCGCTCGCCGACCTCACCGCCAAGCGCAACCAGCTCGAGGCCAATGTCCGCACCCATCGCGACAAGCTCGCCCGCCTCGACCAGGAGATTTCGAACGTCGCGGCCGAGGAGCAGAAGCTTGCCGACGAGACCGGCGGCTTCGGCGATCTCGACGAGCTGACCGCAACGGTCGAGAACGCGGAGCAGACCCTTGCCGCTTCGGAAGCCGCGGCCCAGGCCAGCGAAGCTGCGCATGTTGCCGCGCGCCAGACGCTGGAATCCTCACGCTCACCGCTCGTCGAAGCCGACAAGCGCGTGCAGCGGCTCGATACCGAAGCGCGCACGATCTCCAAGATCGTCAACGGCGAGACCAAGAATCTGTGGCCGCCGATCATCGACGGCATCACCGTCGACAAGGGCTTTGAGAAGGCGATCGGCGCAGCTCTCGGCGACGATCTCGACGCGCCGGTCGATCCGTCCGCGCCGATGCGCTGGACCAATGCCGGCGTCACCGACGGCGATCCGGAGCTGCCCGAGGGCGTCGTGCCGCTCGCGAGCCACGTTCAGGCGCCCGCCGAGCTGGCGCGCCGCCTGGCGCAGATCGGCGTGGTGCCGCGCGAGCGCGGCGCCGAGCTGGTCTCGCAGCTCAAGACCGGCCAGCGGCTGGTCTCGCCCGAAGGCGACGTCTGGCGCTGGGACGGCTTTGTCGCCGCAGCCCACGCCCCGACCGGTGCGGCACGGCGCCTCGCCGAGCGCGCCCGCCTCGTCGACATCGAGAACGAGCTGGAGCAGGCCCGCATCGACGCGCAGATCAAGCGTCAGGCGCTGGAGAACGCCGAGTCCGAGCTGCAGATGGCCGCCAGCACCGAAGGTGCGAGCCGCGAGGCCTGGCGCGCCGCCCAGCGCGAGGTGAACGTCGCGCGCGAGCGCCATGCCACCGCCGAGCGCGAGATCAGCCGCCGCGCCGCGCGCAAGGCGACGCTGTCGGAAGCCCATAGCCGTCTCGCCGCCGACCGCGCCGAGGCCGAGGCCGCGTACGAATATGCCGAGGCCGGGATCACCGAGCTGCCGTCGAGCGAGGACACCGAAACCCGTCTCGCCGCCGTCCGCAGCGACATCGAAGGCCATCGCCGTATGGCCGCCCAGGTCCGCGCCGAGGCGCAGGCGCTGGCGCGCGAAGCGGAGCTCGCCGACCGCCGCGTGCAGGCGATCCTCGCCGAGCGCACCGAGTGGCAGAACCGCAAGGAGAGTGCGGCCTCTCACATCGACACCATCCAGACCCGCATCACCGAGGTCTCGATCGAGCGCAGCGATCTCGAAAACGCGCCCGCCGTGTTCGCCGAGAAGCGCAGCGCGCTGATCACCGAGATCGAATACGCGGAAAACGACCGCCGCATGGCCGCCGACGCGCTCGCCTCGGCCGAGACCGCGATGGCCGAAACCGATCGCGTCGCCAAGCTGACACTCGAAGCGCTGTCGAGCTCCCGCGAGGCCACCGCGCGCGCCGAGGAACGCATGGAAGGCGCACGGCGCCGGCTCGAGGACATCGAGCGCGAGATCCGCGACATGCTGGAGGTCGAGCCGCAGGCCGTTGCCGGCCTCGCCGAGATCGAGCCCGGCGCCGAGCTGCCGCCGCTGCACGGCATCGAGGAAGACCTCGAAAAGATGCGCCGCGACCGCGAGCGCCTCGGCGCCGTCAACCTGCGCGCCGAGGAAGAGCTGCGCGAGGTCGAGACCCAGCACACGGGCCTCGTCACTGAGCGCGATGACCTCGTCGAAGCCATCAAGCGGCTGCGCCAGGGTATCCAGAGCCTCAACAAGGAAGCGCGCGAGCGGCTCCTGACCTCGTTCGAGGTCGTCAACAACCACTTCAAGCGCCTGTTCGTCGAGCTGTTCGGCGGCGGCGAGGCCGCGCTGCACCTGATCGAGAGCGACGACCCGCTCGAAGCCGGTCTCGAGATCATCGCAAAGCCGCCGGGCAAGAAGCCGCAGACGCTGTCGCTGCTTTCGGGCGGCGAGCAGGCGCTGACCGCGATGGCGCTGATCTTCGCGGTGTTCCTCACCAACCCCTCGCCGATCTGCGTGCTGGACGAAGTCGACGCACCGCTCGACGACCACAACGTCGAGCGCTACTGCAACCTGCTGCACGAGATGACCAGCTCGACCGACACCCGCTTCATCATCATCACGCACAACCCGATCACGATGGCGCGGATGAACCGGCTGTTCGGCGTCACCATGGCCGAGCGCGGCGTCTCGCAACTGGTGTCGGTGAGCCTGTCAGAGGCGGTGGACATTCTCGACCAGAACGTGGCGTGAGCCTCCGGTCGTTCCACACCCATTGACGTCATCATCCGCCTTGTGCGCAAATTGCGCACTGGAGCGGATGATCCAGTACGCCGCGGGCTCTCGGTTGACGGCGCCGTCTCGGAATACTGGATGCCCCGCCTGCGCGGGGCATGACGATGAGAAAATGATCTCACCCACCCTCCCCGCTGAGCTAAAAGCAGCCCTCGACGGCAAGCTCCAGGGCTTCTCCCGCACCGACGCCGCACAGCGCTCGCAAAAAATCTCGACCGCCTATCGCGCAGGCGGCACCTCCGGCACCATCAAGTCGGAGGCCGACGCGCTCGCCTATGCGCTGGCGCGGATGCCGGCAACCTATGCGGCCGTGGCGGCCAGCCTGAATGCGCTGACCGAGATGGCGCCGGACCTCGCCCCGGAAACCCTGCTCGACGTCGGCGCAGGCCCGGGCACCGCGAGCTGGGCCGCTGCTGAGGCCTTTCCGTCGCTGCAGGATTTCACCCTGCTCGACGCCAACGCCACCCTCAGCCGTCTCGCGCTCGAACTCGCGCATGACAGCACGCGGCTCGCTGATTGCCGCTATCTGCCGGGCGACGCCGGCACCAACCTCGCGGAAGCCTCGCAAGCCGATCTCGTCGTCGCGAGCTACGTGGTCGGCGAGCTCAGCGAGGGTGATCAGCGCAAGCTGGCGGAAACGATGTGGGCGAAAGCACGCCACGCGCTGGTCGTGATCGAGCCCGGCACACCGGCCGGCTACGCCCGCATCCTGGCACTGCGCCAGCAACTGATCGCGCTAGGTGCCTACGTCGCCGCGCCCTGCCCGCACGAAAAACCCTGCCCCCTCGTAGCGCCCGACTGGTGCCATTTCAGCCAGCGTCTGCCGCGCTCGCAGGCGCACCGGCAGATCAAGGGCGCCGACGTGCCGTTCGAGGACGAGCGCTTCATCTACATCGCCCTGACCCGGACAGCGCCCGCAACACGCGCCGCGCGCGTGCTGGCGCCGCCGGATGTCGGCAAGGCCGAGATCACCGCAAAGCTCTGCACGGAGGGCGGCCTCGCCATCACCAAGGTCTCGCGGCGCGACAAGGCCGCCTATGCAAACGCCCGGCGCTGGCGCTGGGGTGACGCGGTCATTGCCGAAAGTTAACTTCGTCGGACGCTTTTGCCTTGAACTCGGATGGTTCCCCATTCGACCAAGTCTTACCTTCCTCTGCGCCGGGCTCTCGTCCTGTGCCAATTTGGTCTAGGCTGCGCC
This sequence comes from Bradyrhizobium sp. S3.7.6, assembly GCF_054061875.1. Taxonomy (NCBI): domain Bacteria; kingdom Pseudomonadati; phylum Pseudomonadota; class Alphaproteobacteria; order Hyphomicrobiales; family Nitrobacteraceae; genus Bradyrhizobium; species Bradyrhizobium sp. S3.7.6. The sequence continues at coordinate 7,879,808 of NZ_JBSSEQ010000001.1, forward strand.
CGCCTTCTTCCCCCCTTCAGGAGTTCTCCATGTCGACCGGCTGGATCGTTCTCGGCGTCATCGTCGTCCTCGTGTTCCTGGCGTTCAGCGCCTACAACCGGCTGGTGGCGCTGGGCCAGCGGGTCGGCCAGGCCTTTGCCGACATCGATGTGCAGCTCAAGCAGCGCCACGATCTGATCCCAAACCTGGTCGAGACGGTGAAGGGCTATGCCTCGCATGAGCGTGGCACGCTCGACGACGTCATCAAGGCGCGCAACTCGGCGATGTCCGCACAGGGGCCGGCACAGGTATCCGCCGCCGAGAACCAGCTCTCCGGCGCGCTCGGCCGGCTGATCGCGCTGTCGGAGGCCTATCCGGACCTCAAGGCCAACGCCAACTTCCAGCAGCTCGCCAGTGAGCTCTCCGACCTCGAGAACAAGATCGCGGCGAGCCGCCGGTTCTTCAACAACGCGGTCCAGGAATACAACACCGGCATCCAGCAGATGCCCGCCGCCCTGTTCGCCGGCATGTTCGGCTTCACCAAGAAGGACTTCTTCGATCTCGGCGCCAGCCGCACCGAAGTCGAAGCCACTCCGCAGGTGAAGTTCTGAGTTGAGCCGATAGGCCGGCAGGGCATCGCGTCATGGCCGCGTATGGTCTCTACACGCACATCGCCTCGAACAAGTTTCGTTCGATGCTGCTGCTCGCCGGCCTGTTCATGCTGGTCTACGTGCTGGTCTATGCCGGCGCGCTGGTCGCCGAAGTCGTCATCAACAGCAATGGCACTGTCGCCTACTATCTGAGCCGCGCTTTCCACGACCTCATCGTCGCCGCGCCGTTCGCGACGATCGCGGCGGCGGTCTGGATCGTCATCGCCTATTTCTTCCACCAGTCGATGATCGATGCCGTGACCGGCGGCCACGACGTCACCCGGCAGGAAGAGCCGCGGCTCTACAATCTGCTCGAAAACCTCTGCATCTCGCGCGGCATCACCATGCCGAAGCTGAAGATCATGGAAAGCCCGGCGCTGAACGCGTTCGCGACCGGCCTCAATCCGCGGCAATATTCGATCACCGTAACCACGGGTCTCCTCAATGCGCTCAACGACAAGGAGATCGAGGCGGTGCTGGGCCACGAGCTGACCCACATCAAGAACGGCGACGTCCAGCTCATGGTGGTCGCCGTCATCATCGCCGGCGTGGTCGGCTTCTTCGGCGAGTTGTTCTTCCGCCTGTTCACGAGCTTCAACTGGAGCTCCGGCTCCGGCGGCTCGTGGTCGTCGGGCTCGTCCTCATCGTCGCGATCATCCTCGTCATCGAGCGAAAGCAAGAGCTCCGGCGGCGGCGCGGTGATCGTGATCATCATCGCGGTCGTGTTGATCGTGGTGGCGTGGCTATTGTCGCAGGTGGTGAAGCTCGCGCTGTCGCGTTCGCGCGAATATCTCGCCGACGCAGGCTCCGTCGAGCTGACGAAAGATCCGGACGCCATGATCTCGGCGCTGCGCAAGATCGAGAACCGCGGCGAGCTGCCGGGCGCGACCTCGGCGGTGATGGAGCTCTGCGTCGACAATCCGCGCGAGGGCTTTGCCGATTTGTTCGCGACCCATCCCTCGGTGCAGTCCCGGGTCGACGCGCTGGTCAAGTTCGCCGGCGGCCATGATCCCGGCCCGCTGCCGCCGCCCGACGAGGCGGACGAGCCTGAGGCACAGGTTGAGCGGCAGGGCGGCCCGCCGCCGTTGCGCCAGGGGCCTTGGGACGATGCAGGCGGCTCGGCCAGTCCGCCGCCCGTACCCGCACCCTCCGGAACTGCAGCCGGCAATCCGATGGGTCCATGGGGCCGTCGTTAAGGGCGGGATTTTAAGCGACTTGCGAAGGGTTGCGTTGCGATTGGGAAAAACCTCGGAAATTGCCACAACCATAGGCCGAGGATTTGAATTCTCCCTTGTTTCTGCCATGTTCGCGCCCAACAGCAGACTTGGGACATCGATTTGGGGCCCGACCGATTGCAAGGCGCAATCGGAGGGCGCGTTAGGGGACAGCAATGGCAAAGCCGGCAGTGGTTGTGGTGGGCGCGGACAAGGGCGGGGTGGGCAAGACCACGGTGTCGCGCACCTTGCTCGATTATTTTTCCGCCAACAACGTACCGACGCGCGCCTTCGACACGGAGTCGCCGCGCGGAACCCTGAAGCGCTTTCACCCCGAGATCACCGAGATCGTCGACATGATGACGACCTCGGACCAGATGAAGATCTTCGACACGCTCAACGCGGCGAGCCCGTCGGTGACCGTGATCGACGTCCGCGCCGGCCTGCTCTCGCCGGCGCTGGCCTCGCTGCGCGACATCGGCTTCCTCGACGCCGCCAAGGCCGGCCAGATCACCTTCGCGGTGTTCCACATCCTGGGCCCCTCGATCGCGTCGCTCGACGAAATCGCCGAGACCGCGGGCTTCATGGGGGGCGCAAAATATTTCCTGGTGAAGAACTTCATCAACGACACCCAGTTCTTCCAGTGGGACCAGGCGACCTACAATTCCTACTTCCACCGCATCAAGGACGCGACCGAGCTGACCATCCCCAAGCTCAACGAAATGGCCTATGAGCAGGTCGAGGTGTCCTCCGTCCCGTTCCTGAAATTCGTCGCCAACAAGGGCATCAACGACGAAGCCGCGAACTATTCCTTCGTGCTGCGCGGCTATGTCCGCCACTGGCTGGCGAATGTCTGGAGCGAGTTCGACCGGATCCGGCTGACCGACATCGTCGGTTCGAAGCCCGCCACCCGCAACAGCGAAAAATAGTTGCAGAGCCCGGGCGGATACGGCTGGATTGGGCGGTGAGTTCGCCTGATATAGCTGTCGATGCCCGCGACGCCCCTTTACATCATCTGCTCGCCCCGCCCGCAGGTCGGCAAGACGCTGCTGGCGCGGCTTTTGAGCGAATTTTTGCTGCTCAAGAACGGCGACGTCGCGGCCTTCGACGTCAACCTGAAGGAACCGTCGCTACTCGACTATCTGCCGAAGGTCACCGAAACGGCTGATGTGATCGACACCTACGGCAAGATGCAGCTGATGGACCGCGTCATCGTCGATGACGGCATGGCCAAGGTGATCGACCTCGGCTTCCACGCCTTCGACGAGTTCTTCAAGATGAGCGACGAGATCGGCCTGTTGAAGGAGGCCGCGCGCCGCCACGTCGCGCCGATGATCCTGTTCGTGGCCGATACCGATCGCGTCTCGGCCCGCGCCCACGAGATGCTGCGCGGGCAGATCCCCCGGATAAACCTGATCACGGTGGACAATGAGCACATCGTGCGCGGCGAGCTGCCGGCCGCGATGGCAACCGGGCGGCTGTTCCGCCTGCCCGCGCTACCCGGCTTCCTCAAGACCTATATCGACCGGCTCAACTTCTCCTTCACCGGCTATCTGCGCCAGGAGAAGGACGCCTCCACCGAGCTGCACCAGTGGACCCGGCGGAACTACCTCGCCTTCCGCGAGCTCGAGCTCAGCCTGATCCTGCAAAGCTCCTGAGGCGATAATTTTACCCGGATAATATTGACTGCGGGGCTGACCGCGCCTATTGAGGCGGAGATCGGTATCCCTCTCAGCAAGGTCCCACCCCCGTGAGCATCGACCGGAAGGCAGCCATCGCCGCCTACAAGGAGCGCAAGACCATTGCGGGCATCTACGTCGTCCGCTGCGCGGCATCGGGCGAGGCCTGGGTCGGCCAGGCGCCGAACCTGCAGACCATCCAGAACCGCATCTGGTTCTCGCTCCGCCAAGGCAGCCACACCTGCCGTACCCTCCAGGCCGCCTGGAACGCGCATGGCGAGGCGGGCCTGACGTTCGGCGAATGCGAGCGGCTGGAAGATGAGGAGACGGACTACGTCAGGAACGCGCTCCTGAAGGAGCGCATGCTGCATTGGCGGTCGGCATTGAAGGCCGAGGCGATCTGACGACCGCCGGGGCGCCGACGCGGCTCAATGCCCTTCGAACGTCATCAGCGTGCGCACCGGCACGTCCATCGCGCGCAGCTTGGCGGCACCGCCGAGATCGGGCAGATCGACGATGAAGCAGGCGGCGACGACATTGGCGCCGATTTGGCGGAGGAGCTTCACCGCGCCTTCCGCGGTGCCGCCGGTGGCGATGAGATCGTCGACCAGGATGACGCGCTCGCCGGGCTGGATCGCGTCGACATGCATCTCCATCTCGTCGATGCCGTATTCGAGCGAGTAGGCAATGCGCACGGTGGTGTGCGGCAACTTGCCTTTTTTCCGGATCGGCACGAAGCCGGCCGAGAGCTGATGCGCCACCGCGCCGCCGATGATGAAGCCGCGCGCCTCCATGCCGGCGACCTTGTCGATCTTGTTGCCGGCCCAGGGATTGACGAGCTCGTCGACCGCGCGGCGGAAGGCGCGCGCATCGGCGAGCAGCGTCGTGATGTCGCGGAACATGATCCCCGGCTTGGGATAGTCGACGATGGTGCGGACGCTCGCCTTCAGATCGTGGTCAAAGGTCATTGGTGCCTCTCAATCAACGCGCGCATCCAGCCGGAACGCATTCTCGACAATCCGCAGGCCCACCTCGCCACTGAGCGACATCAGCGATTCCGGGTGGAACTGCACGCCGGCAACCGGCAGGGTCTTGTGCTCGAGCGCCATGGCGACGCCGTCCTCGGTGCTGGCGGTGACATCAAGCACCTCGGGCATGCTGTCGCGCTCGACATAGAGCGAGTGATAGCGGCCGATGACGATCTCGTTCGGCAAATTGCGCATCAGGCGTCCGCCGCGGACCTGCACCCGCGAGGGCCGGCCGTGCGCGGGATGGGTGAGCTGACCGAGCTCGCCGCCGAAATATTCGCCGATCGCCTGCACGCCGAGACAGACGCCGAACACCGGCAGCTTCTTCTCCAGCGCCGCATCGATGGTCTTCTTGATCCCGAAATCTTCGGGCCTGCCGGGTCCGGGCGACAGCACCAGCAAATCCCATTTCTTCCGCTTGAGCATGTCGAGCGCATGCACATGGCGGACCACGGTGACGTCGGCGCCGACCTGGCGGAAATAATCGGCCAGCATGTGCACGAAGCTGTCGTCGTGATCGATCAGCAGCACCTGCTTGCCCGAGCCGGTCGCGTCGGGCGCGAAGGCCGAGAGCGGCTTTGGCGGATCGCCGCGCAGCGCCTGGAACAGGGCTGCAGCCTTGACCTGGCACTCGCGGTCTTCGGCCGCGGGATCGGAATCGAACAGGCAGGTGGCACCGACGCGCACCTCGGCGAGACCATCCTTCATGCGGATGGTGCGGATGGTGAGGCCGGTGTTGATGCTGCCGTCGAAATTCACCGCACCGATCGCGCCGGCATACCAGCGCCGCGGCGAACGCTCGTGATCCTCGACGAACTGCATCGCCCAGAGTTTTGGCGCGCCGGTTACCGTCACCGCCCAGGCATGGGTGAGGAAGGCATCGAGCGCGTCGAAGCCGGGACGCAGCATGCCCTCGACGTGATCGACGGTGTGGAACAGTTTTGAGTAGGTCTCGATCTGCCGCCGCGCCAGCACCTTGATCGTACCGGGGACGCAGACGCGCGCCTTGTCGTTGCGATCGACGTCGGTGCACATGTTGAGCTCGAACTCGTCCTTCTCCGAGTTCAGGAGCTGGCGGATCTGCTCGGCATCGCCGATCGCATCGGTGCCGCGCGCGATCGTCCCTGATATCGGGCAGGTCTCGACGCGGCGGCCGTCCGAGCGCACGAACATTTCCGGCGAGGCGGAGACGAGGAACTCGCCCTCGCCGAGATTCATCAGCGCGCCGTAGGGCGACGGGTTGATGACGCAGAGGCGCTGGAACACTTCCGCCGGCGAGCGATCGCAGGGCTCGGCGAACAGTTGTCCGGGTACGGCCTCAAACAGATCGCCGCGCGCGAAAGCCGCGCGCGCGGTCTCGACCGTGGCCTGATATTCACCAGGCGCGTGATCGGCAAAGCCCTGGCGCGGTGTCTTGAGGTACGGGCTCTCGACGGTCTCGCGCGGCAAGCCTTCGGTGGACTTGCCCTTCCACGCAAAATCGTAACTCAGCACCACGCCGCGGCCGGTGGCGCGGTCGTAGGCGAGCAGGCGATCGGGGACGTAGAGCACGATGTCGCGCTGATCATTTTCGCGTGCGCGCTTCTGCACGAGGTCCTCGATCTGGAACACGAGGTCGTAGGCGAAGGCGCCGAACAGGCCGAGCAGCCCGTCATCGTTGGCGGAGAAGGCGGCGACGAGATCGCGCACCAGCGACATCACGCTGGCGCGCCGCGTGCGCTGGTCTTCCTCGACCGGCGCATCGCCGCGGATGATGTGGCCGGCAAGCTGCGTGGCGCTCTTCTCGGAGATCACGACGCAGGGCTCGTGCAGCACGTCTGCGAGGAAGGCGATCAGCACCTGGCCGCGTTCATTGAGCGCTTCCAGCTTGAAATTGACGCCAGTGGTCTCGAGCTTGAGCGGCGGATCGGAGAAGCCGAGGTCAAAGCTCTCGTAGCGGCCGGGCACGGTCGTGCCCGAGGACAGCACCACGCCGCGGCGGCGGTCGAGCAGGTTGATGAGATCGTCGAGCCTGTTGGCGCCGCCGGTGAACTGCTCCGCTACACGCGTGATCGCGAGACCGCCGCGGGTCACGTAGTCGCTTCGGGCCGGGAGGGCAAAGACTGTCCTGTTCATGTCGTCCTCTTACGAAACTTGCCGAGGAAACGCCACACAGGACAAACGATCAGGCCGCCGCACTGCGTGGCGACCTTCGACGATTTTGAGAAATGAAATCGCACCGGCCACCTCTTTAGGAGGTGCGCCACCAAAGACGGGCTGGGCGGACGGCGGTGCTCATGGGGCGGATACTCACCATGGCGCGGGGACGGCGTCAAGGGTGGGCCCGATGCCGTCCGGGCTCCAGGCGATCAGCCGAGATGCTTCCTGAAAAACTCCGTCGCCCTGCCCCAGGCGAGCTCGGCGGCTTCGCGGTCGTGCACGGCCTGGCGCTGCTCGTTGACGAAAGCGTGCTCGGCATCATAGCGGAACAGCTCGAGCGACTTGCCGGCGGCCTTCATGCCGTTTTCAAAGGCATCGACCAGTTGCGGCGTGCACCAGTCGTCCTTGTTGGCGAAATGGGCCTGGAGCGGGATCTTGACGTCGGCGGGCTTGGCCGCCTGCTCTGGCGGGATGCCGTAGAACACGACGCCGGCCGCAAGCTCCGGAATCTTGGTCGCGCCGATGATGGTGACGGCGCCGCCGAGGCAGAAGCCTGTTAGCCCGACCTTGGCGCCGTTGCGCGACAGATATTGCGTGGCGCCGCGGACGGTCTGCGTGGTGGCGTCCATGAAATCGAGCGAGTTCATCTCCTTACCGGCGGCGTCCGTGTCGTGATACGGCACCACCTTGCCCTTGTAGAGATCAGGCGCCAGCGCATCGAAGCCGGCGAGCGCAAAGCGGTCGCACAGGCCCTTGATCTGGTCCGACAGGCCCCACCACTCCTGGATCACGACCACGCCCGGCGCGTTGCCGCGCGCGGCGTTGGCGAGATAGCCCGAGGCGTCCTTGCCGTCCGGGCGCTTGAAGGTGATGGCGGTTCCCATGGTGTCCTCCGATGAGTTTCTGGGGGAGCGGTTGGCAGTATTTTGGCCGCTGGGAGCGCGATAGGCAATCGCGCCAAACAACACACGCTCGTGTCCAACAAAAAAAGCCCCCTCGCGGGGGCTTCTTCATTTTCTTCTCGATCCGCTCAGTGGGAGTCGGTCCAGACCTTTTTCTTCGTGAAGTACATCAGGCCCGCGAAGATGATCAGGAACACGAACACCTGGAAGCCGAGGCGCTTGCGCGCTTCCATGTGGGGTTCGGCGGTCCACATCAGGAACGTGGTGACGTCCTTGGAATATTGCGCGACCGTGGTCGGCGAGCCGTCGCCATAGGTTACCTGGCCGTCGCTGAGCGGCTTCGGCATCTTGATCGCGTGGCCCGGGAAGTACTTGTTGTAGTAGGAGCCTTCCGGGATGGTCACGCCTTCAGGCACCTTGTCCTCAAAGCCCTGGAGCACCGCCGCGACATAGTCCGGGCCCTGCTCCTGGTACTGGGTGAAGAAGTCGAAGATGAACCAGGGGAAGCCGCGACCGTAGGAGCGCGCCTTGGTGATCAGCGACAGATCGGGCGGCGCCGCACCGCCGTTCGCCGCACGGGCCGCCTGCTCGTTCGGGAATGGCGAGGGGAAATAGTCCGCCGGCCGGCCCGGGCGCTCGAACATGTCACCCGCATCGTTCGGGCCGTCCTTGACCTTGTAGTCGGACGCAAACGCCGCTGCCTGCGCCACCGAATAGCCGGGGCCGCCGGCTTCCGCGAGGTTGCGGAAGGCGATGTAGGACAGGCCATGGCAGCTCGAGCAGACCTCCTTGTAGACCTGCAGGCCGCGCTGGAGCGCGCCGCGGTCGTACTTACCGAAAGGGCCGGAGAACGACCATTTGTTGCCCGGCGGCCTGTCGCTGCCTTCGGAGGCGCGAGCGTCCTGAAGGCTGCCGAGGAACAACGCGCCGGCGGCAACGAGCGCGATGGCGACCGAGGCCACCGCCTTGCCGCCCTTGGCCAGGATCGCCTCCGAGATCGAGTTCGGCACCGGCCGCGGCGTCTCGATGCGCGAGAGCAGCGGCAGCACGATCAGGAAATAGGCGAAGTAGCAGACCGTCAGGACCCGGCCGGCGATCACGTAGATGCCTTCCGGCGGCTGCGCGCCGAGATAGCCGAGCAGGATGCAGACCGCGACGAAGATCCAGAAGAACTGCTTGGCCAGCGGACGGTACTTCGACGACCTGGTCTTGGCGGCATCGAGCCAGGGCAGGAAGCACAGGATGATGATCGCCGAGAACATCCCGATCACGCCCGCAAGCTTGTTCGGGATCGAACGCAGGATCGCGTAGAACGGCAGGTAATACCATTCCGGCACGATGTGTGGCGGCGTCACGCCCGGGTTCGCCGGGATGTAGTTGTCGGCGTCGCCGAGATAGTTCGGCATGTAGAAGATGAACCAGGCGTAGAGCAGCAGGAAGCAGGCGACACCGAACCCGTCCTTGATGGTCGCGTGCGGCGTGAACGGCACCGTGTCCTTTTCCGTCTTCGGCTCGACGCCGTCAGGATTGTTCTGGCCGGCGACATGCAGCGCCCAGACGTGGAGCACGACGACGCCAGCGATCAGGAACGGCAGCAGATAGTGCAGCGAGAAGAAGCGGTTCAGCGTCGGGTTGCCGACCGAATAGCCGCCCCACAACAGCGTCACGATGCTCTCGCCGACATAGGGAATGGCGGAGAACAGATTGGTGATGACGGTGGCGCCCCAGAAGCTCATCTGGCCCCACGGCAGCACGTAGCCCATGAAGCCCGTCGCCATCATCAGGAGGTAGATGATGACGCCGAGGATCCACAGCACCTCGCGCGGCTCCTTATAGGAGCCGTAATAGAGGCCGCGCAGCATGTGGACGTAGACCGCGAAGAAGAACATCGACGCGCCGCAGGCATGCATGTTGCGCAGCAGCCAGCCGTAATTGACGTCACGGACGATCAGTTCGACCGACTTGAAGGCGAGATCGGCGTGCGGCGTGTAATGCATCGCCAGGACCACGCCGGTCAGGATCTGCATCCCCAGCATGAAGGAGAGGATGGCGCCGAAGGTCCACCAGTAGTTCAGGTTGCGCGGGGTGGGATAGACGACGAAGGAGGAATGGACGAGACCGATGATCGGCAGACGTCGCTCGATCCATTGCAGGGCCGGATTGCTCGGCTGGTAGTCGGATGGTCCGCTCATGATGCGATCCTGAGGAAATATAACGACGAGACGGCGCGAAGCTTCGGGCGAAGGCCCGAAGCTCAGCCGATCTGGATTTTGGTGTCGGAAACGAACTGGTACGGCGGCACCGGCAGGTTCGCGGGCGCGGGCCCCTGGCGGATGCGGCCGGACGAATCGTACTGCGAACCATGGCAGGGGCAGAAGAACCCGTCGTAATTGCCCTCATGAGCGATCGGGATGCAGCCGAGATGGGTGCAGATACCGATCACGACCAGCCACTGCTCGTGGCCCGGCTTGACCCGGGCCTCGTCGGACTGCGGATCGGGCAGGCTCGCCACGTTGACGGCGCGCGCCTCGTCGATCTGCTTCTTGGTGCGGTGGCTGACGTAGATCGGCTTGCCGCGCCAGAACACCTTGATGTCCTGCCCCTCGGCGACCGGGCTGAGATCGACCTCGATCGGCGCACCGGCGGCGATGGTCGACGCATCAGGATTCATTTGAGAGATGAAGGGCCAGAGCGCAGCTGCGCCCCCTACTGCTGCAGCTGCCCCCGTTGCAACGAATAAGAAATCACGGCGTGTCGGATGGTCCGCCGAAGACGCTGTCGTCACGATTCCAACCCTTTCTTCTTATGCTGCCGACGGAACCGTTCCGGGAGCCCCCAAGGTCCCCAAAACAGCGTGCCGGCGCCCGCGGCCCCCCGCGGCGGCAGAACTTCACTTGTCCCCACCGAAACAAGGCGAAAACAGCAGTCCAGAATCGTTCTATTGGCACCCTTGCCGGGCGAGCGCAAGCCCGCTAACGGCGTGGGGGCGTGCAATGCACGAATTCCGCAGCCAGCGATGTTTTATTGAGACATTTCCGGCCCGCACCGACCCTGATACAGCCCATGCAGATCGCGCTTTTCCAACCCGACATCGCCCAGAACACCGGCACGATTCTCAGGCTCTGTGCCTGCCTGGGCATGGCCGCCCATATCATCGAGCCGGCGGGCTTCCCGTTCTCCGACCGCTTGTTCCGCCGGGCGGGAATGGACTACCTCGATCATGTCAGCGTGACCCGCCACGACTCCTGGTCGAAATTCGAGGACTGGCGTGCGACACAGGGCTACCGCCTGCTTCTGTTCACCACCAAGGCCGCCACCGATTACCGCGATTTTCATTACCAGACGGCGGACATCCTGCTATTCGGGCGCGAGAGCGCCGGCGTCACCGACGCGGTGGTCGAGGCTGCGGACGCGCGGCTGGTGATCCCGATCAATGCGGGGCTGCGGTCGCTCAATGTTGCCATGACCGCGGCGATGGCCGCAGGCGAGGCGCTGCGGCAGCTCCGGAACCCGCAAGTTTGAGATGTTGAGGAGAGATCATTGAGTTACGCGGTCAAGGAAATCTTCCTGACCCTGCAAGGCGAAGGCGCCCATGCCGGGCGCGCGTCGGTGTTCTGCCGTTTTGCCGGCTGCAACCTCTGGAGCGGCCGCGAGGCCGACCGCGAGGCCGCGACCTGCAAATTCTGCGACACCGACTTCGTCGGCACCGACGGCACGCTCGGCGGCCGCTATGCCTCGGCCGCGGAACTCGCCGACACCATCGCCGCGCAATGGACGGCCGCCGCTGACAACAACCGTTACGTGGTGCTCACCGGCGGCGAGCCGCTGCTCCAGGTCGATGCCGCCCTGATCGACGCCCTCCACGCCCGCGGCTTCGAGATCGGCGTCGAGACCAACGGCACGATTGCGGCGCCTGAGGGGCTCGACTGGATCTGCGTCAGCCCCAAGGGCGGCAGCGAACTCGTCCAGCGCCGCGGCCACGAGCTGAAGCTGGTCTATCCGCAGGCCCTCGCCGCCCCCGAGACCTTCGAGGACCTCGCCTTCGAACGCTTCTCGCTGCAGCCGATGGACGGACCCGAGGTTGCCCAAAACACCGTGCGTGCGATCGACTATTGCCTGCGCCATCCGCAATGGCGGCTGAGCGTGCAGACACATAAATCGCTCGGCATCAGATAGGATTGGTTTTCGAACAGATGTGGGAATTGACGAAATCGTTCCGCTTCGAGGCGGCGCACTCACTATCGGGGACGACCTTTGGCGCCGCGAGCGAGGAGATCCACGGCCACTCATTCCGCGCCGAGGTGACGTTGCGCGGCACGCCGGACCCTGCGACCGGCATGGTGGTCGATCTCGGCCTCGTCCAGCGCGCCATCGAGGACGTACGGCTGACGCTGGACCACAAATACCTCAACAAGATCGAGGCGCTGGGCACGCCGACGCTGGAAAACCTCTCGCGCTTCGTCTGGGAGCGGCTCCAGCATATCGGCGAGCTCACCCGCGTCAGCATCCACCGCGACAGTTGCAACGAGAGCTGCACCTATTACGGTCCGCAGGGGTGAAATTCGCAGGGTGGGCAAAGCGAAGCGTGCCCACCATTCAGGACGACAGTGAAGATGGTGGGCACGGCGCAAGAGCGCCTTTGCCCACCCTACGAGACCGGTTTTGGAATTGGATATGGACATCTCGACAATCGAAGACCGCAAGACGCGCGCCCGCGCCTGGTTCGAAGCTTTGCGCGACGACATCTGCGCGAGCTTCGAGCGGCTGGAGGATGACGCCCCCCAAAGCCTTTATCCGGGCGCGGCCGGCCGCTTCAAACGCACGCCCTGGCAGCGCACCGATCATACCGGCGCGCCCGGCGGCGGCGGCGTGATGTCGATGATGTCCGGCCGCCTGTTCGAGAAGGTCGGCGTGCACTGCTCGACGGTGCACGGCGAATTCGCGCCCGAGTTTCGCGCCCAGATCCCGGGCGCAGCAGACGACCCCAAGTTCTGGGCCTCCGGCATCTCGCTAATCGCGCATCTGCGCAATCCGCACGTGCCCGCCGTGCACATGAACACCCGCTTCGTCGTCACCACAAAAGCCTGGTTCGGCGGCGGCGCCGATCTCACGCCGGTGCTCGACCGCCGGCGCACGCAGGACGATCCCGACACGCTCGCCTTCCACGCCGCGATGAAGGAGGCCTGCACGGGCCCGAACGGTGTTGCCGACTACGACAAATACAAGAAATGGTGCGACGAGTATTTCTACCTGCCGCACCGGAGAGAGGCGCGCGGCATCGGCGGCATCTTCTACGACTGGCACGACAGCGGCGACTGGGACGCCGACCTTGCCTTTACCCAGGATGTCGGCCGCGCCTTCCAGAAAATCTACCCTGACATCGTCAGGCGCAATTTCGCGAGCGCCTGGACCGCTGAGGATCGCGAGGAGCAGTTGATCCGGCGCGGTCGCTATGTCGAATTCAACCTGCTCTACGACCGCGGCACCATCTTCGGGCTCAAGACCGGCGGCAACGTGGACTCCATCCTGTCGTCGCTGCCGCCGGAGGTGAAATGGCCATGAGCACCGCGATGCCTCCGCTGCCGCGCGCCATGCTGATCGACATGGACGACACCATCCTGTCGGCCTACGGCCGGCCCGAGATCGCCTGGAATACGATCGCAGAAGAATTTGCCGACGAGCTCGCGCCGCTGCCGCCGCAGCAGGTCGCGATCGCAGTTTTGGCCTTCGCACGAAACTTCTGGGCCAATGCGGAAGCCGCATGGCGAATGAAGCTTGGCGAGGCACGGCGGCTCACAGTGCGGGGCGGCTTCGCCGCGCTCGCCGCCGACGGCCACCGCGCCCTCTCCGACGATCTCGCCGATCGCCTCGCCAACCGCTTCACGACCTATCGCGAAGAAGCGATCTTCGTGTTCCCCGGTGCGCATGATGCGATCGACGCGTTCAAGGCACGCGGCGTCAAACTCGCGCTGGTCACCAACGGCGCCGCCGACATGCAGCGCGCCAAGGTCGAGCGCTTCGAGCTCGCGCATCGCTTCGATCACATCCAGATCGAGGGCGAGCACGGTTTCGGCAAGCCCGAGGAGCGCGCCTATCTGCACGCGATGGAGGCGCTCGGCGTCACCGCGAAAGACACCTGGATGATCGGCGACAATCTGGAATGGGAAGTCGTGACGCCGCAGCGCCTCGGCATCTACTCGATCTGGATCGACGTGCATGGCGACGGCCTGCCCGAAGGCTCGGCCGTCAAGCCCGACCGCATCATCCGCTCGCTGACCGAACTCGTGCCGGACCAGCCGTAACCCAGGCGAAAACAAAACATCGAAAACAACCCCATGCACAGTAGCCGGCTGCTGCAATTTCAAGAGCTTGCCGCAAACGCAATTCATTGCTGATTTTACGAAATCATTTGACGCGTCGGGCAAAACAGGCGCATGATGCCATCATCGCCGTGCCTGGGACGGAATAGCCCCTGGTGACCTCGAGCGATCCCCCACTCGAACCTCTGCCATCGACGTGTCGGCAGTCTGTGCAAGCCGCAGCGAATTCACGGGTCCCATAGCCCGTGATCGGCCTGTCATGACGGCTTGCTAGCCTCCCCTCTCGTCGATCAACCCCGAAAGGACCATCCATGGAACTGAAAACCGGCGACGTCGTGATGCTGAAATCCGGCGGCCAGCCGCTGACCGTCGCAGAGGTGAAAGGCGACGACATCCTCTGCCTCTGGATGGGCTCGGAAGGCGATCTGTTCCGCGAGACACTGCCGCTGGCCGCGCTCGACCGCCTGGAAGTGGAAGATCACGACGAGGATGAGGACGAAGACGAGGATGACGAGTAGGCACGCCTAAGCGGCCTGCGATTGCGAGAAAGGGAGACCTGAAGTCTCCCTTTCTTCACGTCTTCAGATCCGCTGATCAGAAGCGATAGTTCACACCAACGCGGGCGATGTCGAAGCTCGGCTTGATATCGACGTGAGTCGCGATGACGCCCGTCAACCCGGCCGGCGATTGAAGCGAGCCGGTCAAGTTGTAGCCTTTCGTGCCGAAACCCATGTGCAGATACTCGCCCTTGACCGACCACCCTGCCCCCAGAGCATATTCGAAACCGCCGCCAACCGTGTAGCCGATCAGGACGGCGCTGTCAGAAGCGTTCATGGAGCCCAGCGGTCCCAGGGTTGGCGGGAAGAGGGCAGTAACGATACTGCCCGTAGCGCTCGCACTGACCTTGGTATCGGCCAACGCAATACCGCCAGTCGCGTAGAGCAACGCCGGCCCAAACGCATAACCCACTCGGCCACGGAAGGTCGCGTACCAATCGGTGCTGACGGACGTGCTGCCGCTGAAATTGCCGCCGATGAAGACGGGAACAGCAATAGCCGAGTTGCCGGTGCTGGCCTTTGAATTGAGATACTGCCAATCAGCCTCGATGCCGAGCACAGTCTGCTCGATCTGCCAGTTGTAGCCGGCCTGGATACCGGCCGTGACCCCATTGCCGTTTCCGGATACAGCGTTGAAGCCATAGATGCCCGAACCGCCATTCGAGTTCACGATTGTCCCGGTGGCGTTCGACGCGCCGTAGCTGCCCCAGCCATAACCAACGTTGCCGCCGATATAGAATCCCGTCCAGTTGCCCACCTGAGCGGGAGCCTTCGACGACATACGGACCGGCGCCAGATCCGCAGCCTGGGCTGTGATCGGGCCGAGAGCGACTGTCGACAGCAATACAAGTGTAAACTTCCTCATTTCAAAACCCCCTTATTGAGCCGCCCGGGCGGCCTGCCAATCATATGAAGCAAAACCAAAGCAGCATCAAAGCGCGATTGAATGCGCGAATTAGATCGCCCAATCGTTGCGCTCGGAGCCAGCGACGCCCTTCGCTGCTCGCGGCGGACAATGCGACGCCGTGTCTGCTCTGTTTGGTGAAGCGGACCTCGAGGGACCGCCTCTCCCGGCTTCCTAATCTAGCGAGAGGGAGCTCGTGCCAAGTGCAAGGCGGCCTCAACGCCGCCTTCCAGGATCTGCTCGGCCTGCGCAGCGTTGGGCACGGCCCGCGCGAACTGAAGGGTGCCCACCATGAGACCGAAGATGGCGGTCGCGCGGCGGCGGCTCGCTGATGCATCTGCGTCAGGAAGCAGTGCAGCCAATGTCGCAACGTAGCTTCGCAGCCCCTTCTCGTAATCTTTCCTGGTGGACAGGGGCTGTCGGGCGATTTCGGGGAGCAACGCCGCCGAGGGGCATCCGCCCGTCGGGTCTTCGAGGTGAGCGCGGTTCAGGTATCTCCGGATCGCTCCCTCAAGGTCCAGGCCTCTCCGCTGATCCTCATCGAGGCGATGTTGCTGGTCGTCGAGCGCGCTCGCCAGCGCCTCGCGAACGAGCGCGTCTTTGGATTCGAAGTGCGGAGAGAATGCGCCTTTGGTCAGGCCGGCCTCGTCCATGATCCCGGCGATCCCGGCGGCGGAGATGCCGTTCCGGCGCATGCACTTCGACGCCACATCGATGATGTGCAGTCGCGTCGCCGCCTTATGACCTTTCTCGAAGCGCATGTTCTCTCCCCTCCACCAATATCCCGCGGCCCTTACGCTGCGGCCGCTTCCAGCAAAGCCTGGAGGTCGCGATCAAGTTGCTGGGCCACTGGATCGACATTATCGCTGCCAAGCTGACTGAAACCGACGCTGGTCGATCACGACGTCAGATCGCACTCGACTCTGCGCCCAAGATGCCCTCGATGCCGCGGGCAAGGTTTAGAAGCCCCCGGTCGCTCCCTAAGGGGGCATCCAGCTCAAGCCCGATCGGCAGCCCCGCGCGAGACAAGCCAACAGGAAGGCTGACACCGGGCAACCCTACGCTGCTTGCCGACACGGTGTGGTTCGCCAAAGCGAGGTAGCTAACTTCCTGCCCCGCGATATGGACGGTCGCCTGCTCCTCGATCAAAGGCGCCGTGCAGGGCGTGGTCGGTTGCAGAATGACCAGCGCTCCATGAGAGACGAACGCCGTGTTGAGCCGGCGCTGGATTTCCGGCCGGCTCACGTCGAGCGCAACCTGATAGGCCTCTGCCGAGGTAGCACCTGCGCCACCCGGCAGCACGATGTGCCCCCACGCCTGCCGAAGTTGGGGCTTAAGGCCCTCGTAAATGGCCTCGAACGTGGTCGGAATGTCATGGCGGCGAAGAAACTCTGAAATTTCGCCCATCGTCTCATGAGCGAAGATGCCCCATGTTGCGGTTTGGACGAGGGAATTGAAATCGTCGCCAAGGTCTACTTCAACGATCTCGGCGCCGGCGTCCTGCAAGCGCCGAACCACCTCGCGGAAGCGGGTCTCGACCTCCGAGTCCACCAGATCCAGGAACTGTCGCGGCGCGAAGGCCAGCCGGGCACCCTTCAAGCCGTAGCCGCCGTCGGAGGACTCCGCCGCCTGTTCGCCGGTCACGACCTGATCCACCAGCATGCAATCCTCAACGCTACGCGCGAATACGCCCGTCGTGTCGAGCGTATGGGAGATCGGCGCAACGCCGTAGCGCGGCCAACGCCCGGTGGTTGGCTTAAATCCCACGACCCCACAGAACGATGCTGGCACCCGGATCGACCCAACGGTGTCACCGCCCAAGGACGCGGGAACGATGCCGGCGGCCACGGATGCGGCGGAGCCGCTCGAGGAGCCGCCCGACACGCGATCTCGTGCGTGCGGATTCTTCACCTGGCCGTAACGCGCGTTGTGACCGGTCAAGCCGTACGACATCTCGACGAGGTTGTTCTTGCCGAAGACCAAAGCGCCCGCACCCTTAATGGCCTGGACAGCGTCGGCATCTTCGCGCGGCACGAAGTGAGCGAGACCTTCGACGCCCAGGCTGGTAGGTAGCCCTTCCGTCAAATAACTGTCCTTCACCCCAAGCGGCACGCCGAGGAGCGGGGCCGCCGATCCGGCCGCACGCGATTTGTCTGCGGCCCTCGCGGCCGCCAGCACCCCGGCCTCGTCGATGGTGATGAAGGCGTTCAGCTCGGCAAGCGCTCGGGCGCGCTGTAAAAGTGCCGCGGTGTAGGCCTCCGAGGTGATATCGCCGTTGCGAACCGCTGCTGCAGCGGTTGCGAGCCCAAGCGAGCCGACATCTGTGGTTTGTCGCGATGCGATGTGGCGTGAGGCCGTGGTCGTGTCGTCCATGAAATCCTCGCTGGGAGCTGTTTGGCGGCACCCGGCCGCCGCCCAACAGCGGCTCAGCTTGATGCCATTACGGTCACAATATTAAATTACGATCGTAATTCAATAGAAATAGCGGCCTCGCCGCGGACACATGAGCGTGAGGTGCCGCCGGACCGATGGATTGCTGGGCAATGATTGGTTTCAACAGCGACTTCTGCTTTGGGTCAAAAGCCGGCATCGACCCAGAGCGCTGGAACGTCTGCTAAGGGCCAAAGGGCGACAAGTGGCCTGTGGAGTCTGCACCGCTCCACGCCGGGTGGTGGCCAGCTCAAAGCTCGGAGACCAATTCCACCAAGATCTGACGCAGCCACGCATGAGATGGATCGTGATCGTAGGAAGCGTGCCAGAGCAGTGAAACAGCTACGTCCTGCAAATCCACCGGAGGCTGGCTCAGGCTAAGCTTGAGTTCTGTGGCGAACAACCGAGCCAGCCGCGCGTGCATTGTCACGACGACAGGTGCGCGTGCCACCAAGGCAGGGACAGTGAGGAAGCGAGGCGTGGTCAGGACAACCGTCCGCCGCAATCCCAGTTTCTCAAGGGCGTCGTCTACCACGCCGCGCACAGTCCGGCCCGGCCGCAGGCTCGTGAGAACATGAGGTAACCGCACATAATCTTCGAGCGAGATTTGGGCGTCGGTGATGCCCGTTATCTCCTTGTTGAACATGCACAGATAGCTCTCATTGAACAGCAGACGCCGCTTGTGGTGGATCTGGCCCTGAGGAAAGACGTCATAGCCAATAGCGAGGTCCAGTTCGTCGGCATCGAGATCATCCAGAAGTCTCGACGAGTCGATGTTGTAGAGCCGCAGATGGACGCCAGGCGCGACCTCGCGCAGGCGTGCGAGGAGAGCGGGAAGGACCAGGATTTCCATGCTGTCTGGGAGTCCGAACCTGAAGGTCCGCTCTGCCGTCGCTGGATCGAATGCGTCGTCGCGTGAGACAATCGTTTGGATTTGAGACAGCGTAGCCCGCACCGGCTCTACCAGCATCACTGCACGAGGAGTGAGGCGCAAGCCGTCGGGCCCTCGCGTCAGAAGCTCGTCGCCGAACAGGTCACGCAGGCGGGCGAGGTTGTGGCTCATCGCCGACTGACCAATGCCTACGCGGCCTGCAGCTCGCGTGACGCTACGTTCGCGAAGCAAGGCATCGAGGTGAACCAGTAGGTTTAGGTCGAGATGGCTTAGATTGACGGCATCGATACCCATCATCGATCCAATCTGTTTGATCAATGAGCATAGGCCGCCCATCTTATGTGGCAAGGGAACGGAGGGCGTGGCCCACCGCCCAGCTAAAGGAGATCAACATGTCAATCCGCAGTAGCCTCTTAGCCGCGACACTAGCCTTAGCCGCTTTTGGAACCGCTCATGCAGATAGCCTCAGGCCAATTCAGGCAAAGAGCATCGATCTCGGCGGGGTGTCCGGCGTCGCCTACTACACCGTTGAGCGCGATGGGTTCCATGTCGTGACGACCCTTGCTCAGGGCGAGACGGGAACGCCAATCCGCGTAGTCTCTGTTCTCGCGCCAGGCCAAAGCGTTGTTCTCTCAACGTCCCAGCAGCCACGTGCGCTTGAAATCAGCCGGGCGGGCAACGAAGTGTTGGTCCGCAAGGCGGCGCCCGTCACAAATTAAGGTTCGAGCCTAGCGGGCGCGGTAATTTTCGGCGCCCGCTCTAACCCCGGAAGGCGTCAGGCGGCCCTTACGCCGGCGATGGTGAAGCGCACCAGCAGGTGATAGCTCGCCAGCATCAGCGTCGGACCCGGTGGTGAGATCAGCTGAGAGTCTTGCGACGTTCCGCGTCAACTTGAGCCCGCCATTGCTTGACGAGATCGCGCCGGCGACCGGGATAGCGTTCCGTCCTGAGCTTGATCTTTTCTATCCGATCCGCCCGGAATGAGCGGAAGTCCTTTCTCATTTCGCACCAGCCGGCAATGATGCGCCGGGAATCGAAAAAGCCGACGCCAATTGGCCAGATGATCCGCGTCGTCTTCGCGCCTTGCGGGTCGCGATACACAATGGAAAGCTTGTGTTGGTCGCGCATGGCTTGCCGCACGACGCGAAGGTCGACGGCTTCGGGCTGCTTCAACCTGCGCCCTACGTGAAAGGCACTGTCGTCCAGCTTGTGTTGCAGCTCCGAGGGAAGGACCGCGCCAATTTTAGCGAGCGCGTCACGCGCCGCCAGCGCGAACTCGTCATCGGTCTGGCGAGATACCCATTGGGCGCCCAGCGCCAAGGCTTGGATTTCCTGTTCCGAGAACATCAGGGGAGGAAGGAGGAAGCCGGGTTGCAAGACATAGCCAAAGCCAGGCTCGCCGTCGATTTGTGCGCCCAAGCCCTGCAAGTCGGCGATGTCGCGATAAATCGTTCGCAACGACACACCCGCCTCAGCCGCAAGGGTCGTTGCCCGACACCGGGGTGCGGTGCCGCCGCAAAATCTGCATGAGGTCGAATAATCGTTGGCTCTTCGACATAGACCAAGTCTAGCACGAATCCTGCCAAAAAATGGCAGTAGGCATCGCGGGCGACGGGCGGCGGGGCTTTACTGGCCCAGACGGCATTTACATCGCTACCAGAGCCTTTCCGGCGAGCTTGTGCCCGGCTTCAAGCGCCGCGATGAGCGGGATCGCATCGTTCAGACGCACGGTCTCAGCAACTGGCAAGCGCAGCTTTCCATTCGCCGAAGCGACGGCAAGGCCGTCAAGGATATCAGCCCGCGCGGCGCAGACGATCGGCTTGAGTTTCCGGTTGAAGATCGCACGGATGAACTTGATTGGCGCTGGATTGATATCGAGATACACGCCGCCTTCGCGAAGCAGGCCAACCCCGGCGGCAACTGCCATCGTTCCCGCCGAGTCATACACTACGTCGAAGCGTTCACGGATCTTCGACAGATCGGTGGCCCGATAATCGAAGAGAGGCTGGACGTCCAAGTCACGGGCTCGCTGCATCGCCTGCGCACTGCATGTCCCCGCGACGGTCGCCCCGAACATCTTTGCGAGCTGCACCGTGGCCTCGCCGACAGCGCCGGTGCAGCCGTTGATGAACACCTGGCCGCCGGATTTCAGGGCAGCCTTGTCCACGAGGCCGTTCCATGCGGTGACCCCCGGCGTAGCCAGGCAAGCCGCGTCCTCGAACGAGACTGAATCCGGCCTCCTGGCGACGAAGGTTTGGGGAGCGATGACGACTTCGCCAAGCGCGCCACCATGCTTTATCTGCGCCATGCCGAATACGGGATCGCCAATCTTGAAGCGCGTGACACCAGCGCCGACAGCGGTCACGATGCCGGAAAAATCGCTGCCCATGGCACGCGGAAATTTCTTCCCCGTCACCATTTTGAGATAGCCATTGCGCACCTTCCAATCGATGGGATTGATGGCGGCGAACTTGACCTTGACCGCGACTTCGCCGGTCCCCGGAGCCTTCAGCTCGAAGGCTTCGAGCTTCATCGTTTCAGGGCCGCCGTAGCTGTCATATTGAATCCGTTTCATGGTCGATCGTGCCTTAGTGCGGTTGGACGGTCGCCGTGTAGGCGGCGAACGGAGTCGCGTCGTAGATCACTTCGGTCGACGCGATCTTGCCGTTCTTCACCTTGAGGAGTTCCGCGACGACGGCGTTGGCAACCGGATGGGTGTCCGCGCTGTAAAGGACGACAGCCTGATCATCGTCGCCGTAGACGGCGAGAACCGTGACCTTCTTGATCATGCGGGCGAAACCCTGGTGGAATTCGCGAAACTTCTGCATGCCGACGATCCGCCCGCGTGGCGACGTGCAAACAACGTCGTCCGCCGACACGGAAGTAATCGTATCCACGCTCCTGCTGGCGATGGCCTCGATGTAGGTCTTGGCGATCTGCAGCGCCTGGCCGTTGCTCTGGGTTTTCATCGTCTTCCTTTCAGTAAAAATGCCCTGAAAGAAGACCTAGCGCAGGCCAGTGACAGATTCTGGCAGTAGGAAATCGGCGCTGCCGAAGGCGCCTTCGCGCCGCGAGCGGCCTGCCTCCCCTGTCCTGTCCACTGCCCCGGACCTCGCGCTCCGCCAACCTTCATTTGAATGATGACGAGACAATTGGTCGCAACCACTTTCCACCGAAAGACCTGAATGAGGTCAGGAGAGATGAGCACCTGTCCAGCATGCGGCAGTGGATCAACTGCCAAACTGTTTGAAGTGACCGCAGATCAGGCCTCTCGATCCTTCGTCAGTCCGCGCCAGTATCCGGATCGCTCTCGAAAGTTAATAAGCCACCTGTCGCTGCTCTGGGGCCGCGACACCTGCGATATCCGCAAATGCGCGGATTGCGGATTTGGATTTGCAGATCCGTTCGTCGCGGGCGGCGCCGAGTTCTATAACCTGGCCGCGCCCCACCCTTCCTATCCAACCATGAAATGGGAGTATGAGAGGACGATCGAGGAGCTGAGCGGCCTCGGCACTGCCGGAAAAACGGCGATCGATGTCGGGGCCGGGTTTGGCTATTTTCTCGATCACATCAAGGACAAACTCTTTCGCGCGTCCGATATTTACGCGGTCGATTACAACGAAGCAGCGCAACAGGCCTTGCGATCGAAAGGCTACAAGACCTTTTCGGTCGACCTTCGGGAGGATGGCTTCACTCCGATGAAGGAGGCCTTCGACATCATCTTCATGTTTCAGGTGTTCGAGCACATGGACCGGGTGGATGACGTCTTCGCGCGATTGAAATACCTCCTCAAGGCGCAAGGCTCTGTCTTCATCGCCGTGCCGAATGATATCCGAACGCACTACATGGAGGGCCACGGATCGCTCATCGACATGCCGCCGAACCACATTGGCCGCTGGACGAAGGACGCGTTTGATGCGGTATGTCGACGACACGGCCTGCAATTGAGCGTTTGCGAGCGGGAGCCATTCGATCTCCTGAAGTTCCTCAGGGAAGACATCGTGGACAGCTTTTTGCGCAGGGCGGAGAAGCCGGGCAGCGTCAGTGAGTTCGTGCGCGGCCTGCCGCGAAGCAAAGCGCAGCGGATTGGGCAAGCGATGATCGCACTTGCGCTTGCACCATCACGCTTGCCGGCATGGGCCTACGCGGCCAGGAACTCATCGACGCTCGGCAGTGCGCTCTGGGTGAAGATCGACAAAGGCGCGTGACGAGCGGCCACGGTCGAACGGGCCGCTCGCCGCCGCAGCGCCTGCTGACTCATCACCTGCTCTTCGGTCTGATGGCGTCAACAGTTCCCTGTATGAAGGCCTGGAGTTTCCCGACGTCCCCTTCCGTCAACTTGCCGCTGAAATCCGGCATGCCCTGGTCGCGGAATGGACCGTGGAAGAGGATATGCCTCAGATTGGTGATCTCTTCGGCGCTGACGTAACCGAGATTGATGATGTTGCCGCCGCGGCCGACGCCAGGCACGCCGTGGCAGGCGACGCAGGCTGCCGCGACATAGATCTCGCCGCCTTCCCTGATGTCCTTCGGATCGTACTTCACGCCCTGCAGCAGACCTTCGGTCTGATATTTGACGAACGCTGGCAGCTTCGCCGTGCCGCCGAGTGCGTATGTGTAGATCGTTCCCGGGTTCTGGTACTCGGTCGCGCGGTGCGTCAGGCCGTAGGAGCCGCCCCAGCCGACCGCAATCGAGATGTATTGCCTGTCGTCGACCATGTAGGTTGCGGCGGCCGCCACCGCGCCGGTGCCGGTCGGCATTTCCCACAGCTTGGTTCCGTTTGCCGCATCATAAGCGACGAAGCGGCCATCCGCCGTCCCCTGGAAAACCAGGTTGCCGGCGGTGGTCAGCGTCCCGCCGTTCCACGGCGACACGTGCTCGACGCGCCAGACTTCCTTTTGATGCACCGGATCCCAGGCGAGCAGACGTCCGAATGGGGCCGACTTCGGAGGGTTGAAAACGAAACCGATATTCCCGCCCACGCAAGCCGCCGAGCTTGCCCGGCGCAGCAGCATTCTGCACGAACGACTTTTCCGGCGACAGATTGACCGGGATGTGCTGCGCCGGAAGGTAGACGAGGCCGGTCAGCGGATTGAACGACATCGGCTGCCAATTGTGAGCCCCGTCCGGTCCCGGAATCGACTCGTATTGATCTGCATCGCGCGCCGCAGGCAGCTCGATCGGCCGTCCGTTGGCATCGTATCCCGTCGCCCAATTCACATCGACAAAATTCTTCGCCGAGATGAACTTGCCGTTGGTGCGATCGATGACGAAGAAGAAGCCGTTTTTCGGCGCGTGCAGGATCACCTTGCGCGGCACATTGTC
The DNA here is from genome assembly GCF_054061875.1 of Bradyrhizobium sp. S3.7.6. NCBI lineage: Bacteria > Pseudomonadati > Pseudomonadota > Alphaproteobacteria > Hyphomicrobiales > Nitrobacteraceae > Bradyrhizobium > Bradyrhizobium sp. S3.7.6. The sequence goes on from NZ_JBSSEQ010000001.1 coordinate 7,903,828, forward strand.
GATCTTGATGTCGGCGAGGATCATCGGCTGGGTCGATGTATAGTCCCAATTGTCGCCGGGCGTCTCCTGGTAGTGCCAGACATACCGGCCCGTGTCGGCGTTGAGCGCGACGATCGAGCCCAGATAGAGATTGTCGCCACCCGACGGACTGCGAAGCTTGCGATTCCAGGGACCGCCGTTTCCCGTGCCGACATAGACCATGTTCAGATCGGGATCGAACGTGATCGAGTCCCATGGCGCGCCACCGCCGCCGTTGATCCAATACTTCCCTGAGGGATCCCAGGTCTTCGCCGCGGCTTCCATCGAGGCGTCTTCAAATGGCTTGGATGGATCGCCGGGCACGGTGAACCAGCGCCAGAGCTGATGACCGGTCTCGCTGTCGTAGGCCGTGACGTAGCCGCGCACACCATATTCGGCACCGCTCTGGCCGATCACGACCTTGCCGTTGAAGACGCGAGGCGCGCCGGTGATCGTGTAGGAATGATCGTGATCGATCAGCGTGTCCGTTTCCCAGAGCTTGGCCCCGGTCGCGGCATCGAGCGCGATCAGGCGCCCGTCATAGGCGGCTTCGAAGACCTTGCCCTTGTAGAGTGCGAGGCCACGGCTGACAGCGTCGCAGCACCCGCGATAGGTCTTCGACCGGTCAACACCCGGATCGAACGACCAGATTTTTGTCCCGGTCCGCGCGTCAATGGCATGGACCACATTCCAGGGGGCCGACTGATACATGATGCCGTCGACGACGAGGGGCGTTGCCTCGATGCCGCGCGATGATTCCAGATTGTAACTCCAGACGAGCCCGAGATCCCTGACGTTGTCAGTGTTGATCTGATTGAGCTTGCTGAACCGCGTTTCGGCGTAGTCGAGGCCGACGGTCGGCCAATCCCTGGATCTCTTGGTATTGGCTTCAATGAAGTCGCGGTCGACTCTCGAGATATTCGCCTTGATGCGGTCCGGCTTCGCGTCGGTCCCGGTCTGCGCCCATGCACTGGAAGGGAGAGAAAGACCCAGGAGAGCAGGAAAGAGAACAAGAACGGCACTGATCTCACGGAAGGCAATCTGAATCCTGGACCGATTGCGCGACTTTTTTTCAGGCCATTGGCACTCTGTGTTGGATCGTCCCATGCCTCACCCTCCTCCGTGCACGTCGAGACCACGATGCGTGCGCATGCCTGCGCCCGCTTCCATTGATATGAAGTCTCAAACCTGCCTCGACGGTGCTACTGAAGCATTTCAGTCCTGACATGCCCGATTGCAGTTGTAAGAAAGCGTCCCGCTTGGCCCACCGGCCCACGGCCGTCATCGGCGGAAATCTTTTCAACCCCCGGCAGTCAGGATCGGGCGTTTCGGCTAGCATTTGGTGGCGTGCAAGCATCGGGACGGAATGTCCGTCCTTGAAAGGACATCGCGAACGCCAATCGGACCGGAGTCATCTATGCGATCAGCGACCTTGCCGCAGCCGAGATCATCACCAGCCCGCCGGTGATCACGGCGACGTCGAGGATCGCCGTGTGGATATGCACCGGCATGCGTTCGACAAAAGCCTTTGCGAGGAACGCGCCGGGGATCGCAATCGCGCCGATCAGCAGCGCGAAGGCGAGCACCTGCGCATTCACCGCGCCGGCAAGGCCGAACACCGAGATCTTGATGAGACCGGTGCCGAGCGAGATCATCGCATCGGTCGCGATCACGGCGGCGCCTTCGAGGCCCGCGGCCATCAAGAGCGAGAGCAGGATCACGCCGGAGCCGGAGGTGCCGCCGACCAGCACGCCGTAACCAACGGAGCCGGCGGCAAGGCCGGTGTCGCCGATCCTGACCTGGCGGCGGCGGAGCACGCGGCGCAGCGGCACGCTGAGGATCAGCATGGAGCCGATCACGAGCGCGGCGCCCGCATTGGTGAGGCGCGTGTAGCCGTAGGCGCCGAGCGCGGTCGTCAGCGCCGCACAGGCGAGCACGATCAGCGCGCGGCGGCGATCGGCATAGCGCAGATAGGCGAGCGCGCGGCTTGAATTGGTGAAGATCGCGGAGATCGCGATGATCGGCACCACGGGCTCGGCGCCGACCAGCGGCACCAGCACCAGCGGCATCAGCGCGCCGGTGCCGTAGCCGGCGAGACCACCGATGATCGAAGCAAACAACGCCATCAACGCGACCAGCAGGAGCTGAAGGATCGAGATGTCGGCGAAGCCTGAGACGATGGTCACGTTCTCTCATCGCGGCTGACGCGTGCCGCTGCTTGATCGGCGATGGAAGCGAGCGCGGCTTCCTCTAGGGGAAAATCCGCCGCAAGCCAAGCGTCCTCGGCAAGCGTCAGCACATGCCCGAGCGCGGGTCCTTCCGCCATGCCGCGGGCGATGAAGTCGGCGGCGCGCAGCGGAAATTTCGGCGCAATCCAGCGCTGCGGCAACTCGGCGAGCGCACGCCAGCGCGACGATCCGACGTCGCCGCCGGCCCGCGCCCAGCCAAGCAACACGCGATCGTGATAGCGCTCCGCGCCGAGCCGATAGAGCAACCGCCGCGCATTGGCCTCGTCCTTGGTGGCGAAGCGCCACCAGCGATGCCCCATCGAATCCAGCGCCTTGCTTTCTACATTGGAGAGCCGCAAGCGCGTGGCAACGCGCTTGGCATCTTCGGTCACGGCGACCGTCAGCGCGGCGAGCCGCCGCGTGCTGCTTGCCGGCAAGCCAAGCTCGCCCTCGATCGCGATCATGGCCGACAGCGGCCCGGTATAGACGACGCCTCCGCTCAGCACTTGCAGCAACCCGCCATCCGCCATCGCGACCGCGGCGTCAGAGGCACCGTGAGCGACCAGCAGCTTCAGCATCTCCATGCGCACCCGCTCGGCCGACAGGCTCGCAAGACCCGCGCGGCCGCGGATGCAGGCGAGATAGCCGTCGCGGTCGGGCTTGCCGGCCCCGAAGGCGGCGTGGATGCGGAAGAAGCGCAGGATGCGCAGGAAATCCTCGGCGATGCGCTGGTCGGGATCGCCGATGAAGCGCACCCGCCGCGCGGCCGCATCCGCGATCCCGCCGACATAGTCGTAGACGACGCCCATCGCATCGGCCGAAAGTCCATTCATGGTGAAGTCGCGGCGCTCGGCGTCCTTCACCCAGTCGCGGCCGAACGCGACCTTGGCCTTGCGGCCGAAGGTCTCGGTGTCCTCGCGCAGCGTCGTGACTTCGTAAGGTTGCCCGTCGATGACCAGCGTGATGGTGCCGTGGTCGATGCCGGTCGGCACGCTCTTGATGCCGGCAGCCTTGGCGCGCCGCATCACCTCGTCGGGCCGCGCCGTGGTCGCGATGTCGATGTCGCCGGGCACGAGACCGAGCAACGCATTGCGCACGGCGCCGCCGACCACGCGCGCTTCCTCGCCGTTGCCGTTGAGCAGCGTCAGGACGCGCGCCGTCCCGCCAGAGGTCAGCCAGGGCGCATTGGCGAGTAACGGCTCTGCGCTCATGGTCCAGCCCCTATTTTTCCACGCCCGGCACGAGCCTGCCGTTCTCGATATGGGCGGGAACGTAGGTCGAATCCGGTGCGGCGCCGGAGAAATGCGCGAAGCCGATCAGCCCCGCGATGACAAGCACGAGCGCGGCCAGGACAAGGCGCGCGACGACGGTGACCGGCCAGGACGATCGCGCGAACAGGCCGGAGCGGGTGGCGGCCAGGAACAGCGCATAGACGGCAAAGGGGATGAGGAAAATTCCGATCTCGGTCAGAACCGGCCGGATCATGATGAGTAGATCCGCTCATACAGCACACGCAACATTCCGGCCGTCGCACCCCAGATGTAGCGTTCCGCGAACGGCATCGCGTAGTAAAAGCGCTCCATGCCGCGGAATTCCTTGCTGTGCACCTGGTGGTTCACCGGGTTCATCAGGAAGGATAGCGGTACCTCGAAGGCATCATCAACCTCCGAATGGTTGATGGTGAGCTCGAAGCCGGGCCGCACCTTGGCGACCGTCGGCAGGATGCGGAAGCCGAAAGCGGTGCCGTAGAGATCGAGATAGCCGATCGGCTCGACGAAGTCTCTGGACAGGCCGACCTCCTCCTCGGCCTCGCGCAAAGCCGCATCGAGCGGCGAGGCGTCGATCGCGTCGATCTTGCCGCCGGGGAAAGCGATCTGGCCGGCGTGGTCATTGAGATGCGCCGAGCGCTGCGTCAGCAGGATGGTCGGCTCGGGACGGTCGACCACGGCGATCAGGACCGCAGCCGGCCGCACCGGCTGCTCGCGCGCGACGATCTCGAGCATCTTGTCGGTGCCGGGATCGCCCGAGGCGGGGATGACGTTCGGATCGTAGAGGCCGGGCGGCACGTCGAACCCGAGCCTCGCCCGGGATCGGGCGAAGAAATCGGCCGCGCCGATCACGACCGGACCGCTCTTCAGGATAGGCTTGTTCAAAGTGCGGCCCTCACCTGCTCCGCGTCGGCCATGGCGAAGAATTCGCCGGCCGACTCGACGCCGAACATCGGCTGGCCATCGACCATCCGCTCCTCACCCATGTCAACCAGATCGTAGTAGAGTGCGCGGGTGACCTTGGCCCAGAGATCGGCGCGGACATGCAGGTATGGCGTCAGCCCGCCCTCCCTGGCCTGCTCGAAGCGCAGCCGGTGCGCGGCATCGCAGGTGACCCAGTCGTCGACATTGGTGCGGAAGCGGAGCACGCGATGGTTGTCCTCGCCGTCCTTCTGCATCTCGACCGCCATGAACGGCGCATCGTCGACGCGAATGCCGACCTTCTCCACAGGCGTGACGAGGAAATGCTTGTCGCCCTCGCGCTTCAGGACGGTCGAGAACAGGCGGACCAGGGCGTGTCGTCCGATTGGCGTGCCCATGTAGAACCAAGTACCGTCGGACGCGATTCGGATGTCGAGATCGCCGCAAAACGGCGGATTCCACAGATGCACCGGCGGTAGGCCCTTCGTGGCGCCTTCGGTATTGGCGGCAGTTTTGGCGGCGGCAGTCAGCCCCTCAAGACCTCGATCGGCGCTCTGCCCTTGGTTCGCCATGGTTTGCCCTGACTTTGTCTGTTGGCACGATTGGTGCAGGTTTTACGTTGTACCCGGGTGCGCGGTTCCACACCGGATTAACCCGGTGTGGAGGTCGCCACTTCGTGATGCCCTACATATCCCTAAGCCGATAAGGTGGGGATAGGTTAATTCAACGAATACATGGCCTTCCTGCAAGTCTAGCATAGGGCCCATGTGCGACTTGTGATGATCTGACGACGCAAGCGGGCCGCGTGGCGGACTTAAGGAGCTGACGGATGGCGGAAAGTGTCGAGAAACTGGAAGACGGAATCGTCCGTTCGGCCGAGCAGGTGTCGAGCCAGATTCGCGCGGCGAAAGACGCAATCGCGTCCGTCATCTTCGGCCAGGATCGGGTGATCGAGAACACGCTCGTCACCATCCTCTCAGGCGGTCATGCGCTGCTGATCGGCGTGCCCGGCCTCGCCAAGACCAAGCTGGTCGAGACGCTCGGCATCACGCTGGGCCTCGACGCCAAGCGCATCCAGTTCACGCCCGATTTGATGCCGTCGGATATTCTCGGTGCCGAAGTGCTCGACGAAAGCACCGCCGGCAAACGCTCCTTCCGCTTCATCTCCGGTCCCGTGTTCGCGCAGCTGCTGATGGCGGACGAGATCAACCGCGCCAGCCCGCGCACGCAGTCGGCGCTGCTCCAGGCGATGCAGGAGCAGCACATCACCGTCGCCGGCGCGCGTCACGACCTGCCGAAGCCGTTCCACGTGCTGGCCACGCAAAACCCGCTGGAGCAGGAAGGCACCTATCCGCTGCCGGAAGCCCAGCTCGACCGCTTCCTGATGGAGATCGACGTCGACTATCCCGATCGCGACGCCGAGCGCCGCATCCTGTTCGAGACCACGGGTGCCGAGGAGACGCTGGCGAGGGGATCGATGAACGCAGATGCGCTGATCACCGCGCAGCGGCTGATCCGCCGTCTGCCGGTCGGCGATTCCGTGGTGGAGGCGATCCTGTCGCTGGTCCGCTCGGCCCGTCCGGGCGAGGAGAGCGGCGAGACCGGCAAGTTCATCGCCTGGGGTCCCGGCCCGCGCGCCAGCCAATCCTTGATGCTCGCCGTGCGAGCACGCGCGCTGATCGACGGACGCCTCGCGCCCTCGATCGACGACGTGCTCGACCTCGCCGAGCCCATATTGAAGCACCGCATGGCGCTGACGTTCCAGGCGCGCGCCGAAGGCCGCACGATTCCGGACGTGATCAAACAATTGAAGGCTCGGATCGGTTGATGGCCGCAGACAACGGGCACACAGCGAAGGAGATCATCGCGATCCGACGTGCCGATGGCGAAAGCCGTACGCTCGCCGCTTCACTGCCGCGCCTGGTGCTCGAAGCCCGCCGTATCGCCGCCAACGTCATCCATGGCCTGCACGGAAGGCGCCGCGCCGGTTCCGGCGAAAATTTCTGGCAATACCGCCGCTTCGTCTCCGGCGAGCCGGCGCAGAACGTCGACTGGCGCCGCTCGGCGCGCGACGACCATCTGTATGTGCGCGAGCTCGAATGGGAAGCCTCGCACACGGTCTGGATCTGGCCCGACCGCTCGCCCTCGATGGCGTTCGCCTCCAAGACCGCGCGCGAATCCAAGCTCGAGCGGACGCTGATCGTCGCCTTCGCGCTGGCCGAGTTGCTGGTCTCGGGCGGCGAACGCGTCGGCATTCCCGGACTGATGGCGCCGACCGCGAGCCGCAGCGTCATCGACAAGATGGCGCAGGCGATGCTGCATGACGATGCCGACCGGCTGAGCCTGCCGCCGTCCTTCGTGCCTTCCGCGCTCGCCGAGATCATCGTGCTGTCGGATTTCTGGTCGCCGATCGCGGAGATCAAATCCACGCTCGCGGGCCTGTCCGGCTCCGGCGCGCATGGCACGATGGTGCAGGTGGTCGATCCCGCCGAAGAGTCGTTCCCTTATTCCGGCCGCGTCGAGTTCGTCGAGCCCGAGGGCTTCGGCGTGATCACGGCGGGCCGCGCCGAGAGCTGGGCGCAGGACTACACCGCGCGGCTCGCGCTGCACCGCGACCAGATCCGCGCCGAGACCAGCAGACTCAACTGGCTGTTCACGACCCATGCGACCGACCGCTCCGCCGCCGAGCTCTTGCTGTTCCTGCATGCCGGCATGCAGGTGAGCAAATCGGGCACCCGCACCACGACGATCAAGGTGGGGCCGGCCGCATGATGGGATTGCCGCTCGCCTTCACCGAACCGCTGCTCCTGATCGGCCTCGTCAGCCTGCCGGTGCTGTGGTGGCTGCTGCGCGTGATGCCGCCGCGGCCGCGCCGCATCGAGTTTCCGCCGACGCGCCTGCTGTTCGACATCGCGCCAAGGGAAGAGACGCCCTCGCGGACGCCGTGGTGGCTGACCGCGCTGCGGCTCCTAGCTGCGGCCCTCGTCATTTTCGCCGCCGCCGGCCCGATCTGGAATCCGCAGACCGGCGCCGCCGGCAGCAAGGCGCCGCTGATGATCATGTTCGACGACGGCTGGAGCGCCGCATCGCATTGGGATGTCAGGGTCAGGGCCGCCGACGAGCTGATCGCCAATGCCGACAACGACCGCCGCGCCATCGCGCTGGTGCCGCTGTCCGAGCCGAACCGCGACATCACCCTGATGCCGGCGGGTGCGGCGCGCGTCGCACTGCGCCAGCTCGCGCCAAAGCCCTACTCGATCGATCGCGTTGAAACCCTGACCGCCATCGACCGTTTCCTGAAGGCCACCGGCGACTGCGAGATCGCCTGGCTGTCGGATGGCGTCGACACCGGCCGCGGCGAGGACTTCGTGCAGGGCCTGGGCAAGACCATCGGAGATCGCAGCCTGACGGTGTTCGAAGGCGGCACGTCCTCCCCGCTGGCGCTCGTCGCCGCCGAGAACGCCGCCGCCAAGATGACGGTGAAGGTGCTGCGCACCGACAGCGGCATCGCCGTCGGCACCGTGCGCGCGCTGGACCAGAAGTCTTCGCCGATCGGCGAAGCGCGTTATTCGTTCGGCCCGCAGGACAAGGAAACCGAAGCCTCGTTCGACCTGCCGGTCGAGCTGCGCAACGACATCACGCGGCTCGACATATCGGGCGAGCGTTCGGCCGGCGCGGTGCAACTGCTCGACAAGCGGTGGCGCCGCCGCGCCATCGGCATCGTCACCGGCACGACCAGCGAGACCGCGCAGCCGCTGCTGGCGCCGACCTTCTACCTGACCCGTGCGCTGGCGCCGTTCGCCGACGTGCGGCTCGCCGACCGGGGCTCGCCGCAGCAGGGCATCACGCAATTCCTCGACCAGAAGCTGCCGATGATCATCCTCGCCGATGTCGGCACCGTCGCTCCTGAAATCCGCGAGCGCCTCAACGCCTGGATCGACCAGGGCGGCGTGCTGGTGCGCTTCGCCGGTCCAAGGCTCGCGCAGGCCGAGGACGATCTCGTGCCGGTCAAGCTGCGCAAGGGCGGCCGCACGCTCGGCGGCAGCCTGACCTGGGAGAAGCCGCAGCATCTCGCCGCCTTCGCGGCAAACGGCCCGTTTGCCGGCGTCGCCGTCCCCAAGGACGTCACCGTGAACCGCCAGGTGCTGGCCGAGCCCGACGCGGTGCTCGCCACCAAGAGCTGGGCCTCGCTGGAAGACGGCACGCCGCTCGTCACCGGCGAGCATCGCGGCAAGGGCCTGGTCAGCCTGTTCCACGTCAGCGCCGACATGCGCTGGTCTGACCTGCCGATGTCGGGCACCTTCGTCGAAATGCTGCGCCGGGTCGTCGACATGTCCGGCTACACCGCCAAGCCCGGGCCCGGGGTCGCGGCCGAGGCGAGCACCGAGACGGTGGCGCCGCTGCACATCCTCGACGGCTTCGGCGCGTTCGGTCCGCCGCCGGCCACCGCAAAGCCGCTGCCCGCGGATTATCGCGACCGCGCTACGCCTGATCATCCGCCCGGCTTCTATGGTCCGGCAGAAGGACCGCTCGCCGTGAATACGCTCGCAGCTTCCGACCGCATCGCCGCGCTGAACACCGCAGGCCTGCGCGCCCGGCACGCGACTTACACCAACGCCGAGCCGCGCGACCTGCGCGGCTGGCTGCTGTCGACGGCGCTCGCGCTGTTCCTGATCGACGCCATCATCGTCGCGGTGCTCGGCGGCGGGATCGCCGCGCTGCTGCGCCGGCGCGCCGCGACAGCCATGATCGTCGTCGGGCTGGCGCTTGCAGGCCTGGTGTCGCTTGCGCCCGCGCCGTCGCGCGCCGATGGCGCGTCCGACGAGTTCGCCATGAAGGCGGTGTCGCAAACCCGCCTCGCCTATGTCGTCACCGGCAATGCCGACGTCGATTCCATCGTCAAGGCCGGCATGTCCGGTCTGACGCAATTCCTGGCGCAGCGCACCGCGCTGGAGGCCGGCGATCCCGTCGGCATCGATCCCGGACGCGACGAGCTCGCCTTCTTCCCACTGATCTACTGGCCGATCGTGCCGGGCGCGCCCAAGCCGCCGCAGGATGCCATCAACAAGATCGACGCCTACATGAAGCAGGGTGGCACCGTGCTGTTCGACACCCGCGACGCGATCGAAGCGCCGCCCGGCGAGAACGGCGCCGCACAGACCCCGGGCATGCAGACGCTGCGCGAGATCCTGTCGTCGCTCGACGTGCCCGAGCTCGAACCGGTGCCGCGCGAGCACGTGCTGACCAAGACCTTTTACCTGCTGCGCGACTTCCCGGGCCGTTTCAGCACCGGCCAGACCTGGGTCGAGGCCTTGCCGCGCGATGAGGACGACGACAGCGCGCAGCGGCCGGCCCGCGGCGGCGACGGCGTCTCGCCAATCATCATCACCTCGAACGATCTGGCCGGCGCCTGGGCGCAGCGGCTCGACGGTCAGTTCATGCTGCCGATGTCCGGCGGCGACGCCCGCCAGCGCGAATTCGCCTACCGCGCCGGCGCCAACATCGTGATGTACACCCTGACCGGCAACTACAAGGCCGACCAGGTGCACGCACCGGCCCTGATCGAACGGTTGGGGCAATAGGATCGACATGAATTACGGCATTGCGTTCACGCCGCTTGTTCCCACGATCGTCCTGTGGCTCGCGCTCGCCGCGATCGTCGTCGTTGCGCTCGTGCTGCTGGTGGCGCGTGCGCGCGGTGCAGCCGTGCGCGTGGCCGCGCTGGCGCTGTTCCTGCTGGCGCTCGCCAATCCCTCCTTCACCCGCGAGGACCGCGATCCCCTCACCTCGGTCGCCGCCGTCGTGATCGACAAGAGCCCGAGCCAGAATTTCGGCAACCGCAATCGCGAGGCCGCGCAAGCGCAGGAAGCGCTGGTCGACAGCCTGAAGAAGATCAAGGGCCTCGAGGTCCGCGTCGTCGACGCCGGACAGGCCGATGGCGAGACCGACGGCACAAAACTGTTCGGGGCGCTGGCCACCGCGCTGTCGGACGTGCCGGTCGACCGCGTCGCCGGCGCGTTCCTGATCACCGACGGCCGGGTCCACGACATCCCGGCCAATACCGCCGGGCTCGGCTTCCAGGCGCCGGTGCACGCGCTGATCACCGGGCAGAAGGACGAGCGCGACCGCCGCATTGCGATCACGGCCGCGCCGCGCTTCGGCATCGTCGGACAGACCCAGACCATCACCTACCGCCTCGACGACCAGGGCGTCACCGGCGAGCGCGCCAAGGTCACGATCCGCAGGGACGGCGAGGTCCTGGGCGAGCGCACGCTATCGAGCGGCCAGAGCGCAAGCGTCGACGTCGACATCAAGCATGCCGGCCCCAACATCGTCGAGATCGAGGCCTCGCCGCTCGAGAAAGAGCTGACGCCGGTGAACAACCGCGCGGTCGTCGCCATCGACGGCGTGCGCGACAAGCTGCGCGTGCTGCTGGTCTCGGGCGAACCACATTCCGGCGAGCGCACCTGGCGCAACCTGCTGAAGTCCGACGCCAGCGTCGACCTCGTGCACTTCACCATTCTGCGTCCGCCGGAGAAGCAGGACGGCACGCCGATCAACGAGCTGTCGCTGATCGCGTTTCCGACCCGCGAGCTGTTCCAGCAGAAGATCAACGAATTCCAGCTGATCATCTTCGACCGCTACGCCCGCCAGGGCGTGCTGCCGATCGCCTATTTCGACAACATCGCGCGCTACGTCCGTGCGGGCGGCGCGGTGCTGGTCTCGGCCGGCCCCGACTATGCCTCCAACACCAGCATCTGGCGCACGCCGCTGGATTCGGTGCTGCCGGCTGAGCCGGTCGGCGTGACGGAAAAGCCGTTCTATGCGCATCTGTCGGAGATCGGAAAACGCCATCCGGTCACGCGCGGCCTCGAGGGCTCCGCGAGCGAACCGCCGCGCTGGAGCCGCTTCTTCCGCACCGTCGACACCCGCAATGCGGTCAACCCGCCGGTGATGACGGGCGTCGACGGCAAGCCGCTCCTGTTCCTGTCGCGCTTCGGCGAGGGCCGCGTCGCGCTCTTGCTCTCCGACCATATCTGGCTGTGGGCGCGCGGCTATGAAGGCGGCGGCCCGCATCTTGACCTGCTGCGGCGGATGTCGCACTGGCTGATGAAGCAGCCGGACCTCGATGAAGAGGCGCTGCGCCTCCAGGTGCAGGGCAAGGACCTCGTCGTGGTGCGCCAGACCATGTCGGACAGTGTCCAGCCGGTCAGCGTGACCTCGCCGTCCGGCGTATCGCAGGACCTGACGCTCAGCCCTGCCGATCCCGGCGAGTGGCGCGCCAGCCTGCCGGCCAGCGAGCTCGGCCTGTGGCAGGCGACCGACGGCACACTGAAGGCGCTGATCAATGTCGGCCCGACCAATCCGAAGGAGTTTTCGGAAGTCACCTCGACGACCGAAACCCTGAAGCCGCTGACGCAGGCGACCGGCGGCAATGCCGTGCGCGTGGTCGACGGCACCAGCGTCGAGCTACCGCGCATCGTGCCGGTGCGTTCGGCGAGCGTCTTCGCTGGCGATGGCTGGATGGGCGTGCGGATGCGCGACGCCAGCGTCGTGAAGGGCGTCGGCGTGCTGCCGATCTTCGCCGGCCTGATCGGCCTGTTGCTGCTGCTCGGCGCGTTTGCCGCGACCTGGGTCCGCGAAGGGCGCTAGTTGCCTGAACGACACATCGCGCGGCCACCCGCGCGAGATCGTTTGACTTCCGTTGACATAAGCAGACCGTTCCTGCGATGTTACATTATAACATCGCAGGAAGCCGAGGGGATCGGCGCCTCGCGATGTGGGGTGGCTTTTCCAGATGAAGTGGTTCCGGTCGAATATCAGGCACGGCGCCCGGCTCGCGTTGTTCGCGATGCTGGTGCAGTTCGCGTTGACGTTCGGCCACAGCCATTGGTTCGCCCAGGCCGCGCCCCTCGCACAGTCCTCGCTCCAGCAGACCGACAGCGGCAAGAGCATCGCTTCGATCGACCGCGCCGCGGTCCAGAAGCAATCGCCCGCCGGCCCCGACCGGGAGCAGCCGGGCGAGGACAATTGCGCGATCTGCGCCGTGGTCGCGATGGCGGGTACCGTCGTATCCGCGACGCCGCCTGTGCTCCTGCTGCCGCAGGCGATCGAGCTGCTTCAGCTCACCACCGATGCCGAATTCGTCCATCTGAAATCGGCCGGCACGGCGTTCCAGCCCCGCGCCCCTCCCGCGTCCTGACTCCAGACATCACTTGATCACGCCCGGCTCGCCGCTTTCCGGCGAACGCACGGGAGAAGTTGAAGTCGAATTCCGTCGCGCTGCGACGGCAGGCCGCCTCCGATCAGCACCAAATCTTGCGGACGGCGCCTGACTGGAATCAGGACTATGTCATTTGAATTGCGACGCGCGCAGCGTCTGGGTGGAGCAAGCCTGCTCCTGCTCGGCGCCGCCGCCACATCGGCGCTCGCCCAAGAGCCGGTACAACAGCCTGCGCAAGATAAATCATCGACCGAGATCCCCGCCGTCACCGTGACGGCGCCGAGCCCGATCGTGCGCAGGGTGGTGCCGACCCGCAGCCCGGTCCATGTCGCGCGCACCGGACGGTCGCGCGGCCAGCAACGCACGGCGGAAGCAACGCCGGCGGCGCCAGCGACGGCCGCCACGCCCCAGCAGGGCGTGCTGCCAATCGTCACCAACCAGTTCGCCACCGTCACCGTGGTGCCGAACGAGGAGATCCGCCGCGAGGGCGGCGGCCAGCTCGGCGATCTCCTGTTCTCCAAGCCCGGCATCACCGGCTCGAGCTTCGCACCTGGCGCCTCAAGCCGGCCGATCATCCGGGGCCTCGACGTCAACCGCGTCGGCATCGTCGAGAACGGCACCAATGCGAACGGCGCATCCGATCTCGGCGAGGATCACTTCGTCCCGATCGATACGCTCGCGACCAATCAGGTCGAAGTGGTGCGCGGGCCGGCCGCCTTGCGCTATGGATCGACCTCGATCGGCGGCGTCGTCAGCGCGACCAACAACCGGATTCCGGACGCGCTGCCAACCTGCGGTGCCCAGCCGTTCCAGAGTTATGGCATGCCGGTGAAGGCGCCACTCGCAACCGCTGGGACATCGCCCTGCGTCACGGCCGAGACGCGTTCCGCGTTCAGCTCGGTCGATCGCGGTGTCGAGAGCGGCGTGCTGCTCGACACCGGCGCCGGCAATTTCGCGTTCCATGCCGACGTCTACGGCCGCAACACGACGGATTACGGCATCCCGAGCTACCCCTATTTGACCGACCAGACCCGGACCATCACAAACGGGCGCCAGCCCAATTCGGCGTCGCGCACGGACGGCGCCTCGATCGGCGGCTCCTACTTCTTCCAGGGCGGCTATATCGGCGCGTCGATCACGCAGAACGACTCGCTCTACCATATCCCCGGCATCGACGGCGCCGACCACAACACCCGGATCGACGCGCACCAGACCAAGATCAACGTCAAGGGCGAGTACCGGCCCGATGCCGCCGCGATCGACACCATCCGCTTCTGGGCTGGCACCACGGATTATCGACACAACGAGATCGGCCTTGCCGATCCCGCCGATCCCAACACCGACGGTGTGCGGCAGACCTTCACCAACAAGGAGCAGGAGATCCGCACCGAGGTGCAGTTGATGCCGTTCAACGCGCGCTTCGCCGAGGTGACGACGGCGCTGGGCTTTCAGGTCGGCCATCAGGAATTGACCGCGCCGAGCCCTGACAATCCCGGTACGCTGTTCAACGGCCTGTGGGACCCCAACAACAACACCCGCGTTGCCGCTTACGCCTTCAACGAGTTCAAGTTCACGGACGCGACGCGAGCCCAGATCGCCGGCCGCATCGAGCATGTCGAGCTGCACGGCACGACGCCGAACTTCCCGCCGGATTATCTACCCGACGGCACGCCGCAGGTGGGCATCGCACGCAATCCGTCCTTCACGCCGAAGAGCGGCAGCATCGGCCTGTTGCAGGACCTGCCGGGCGGCATGGTCGGCAGCATCACCGCACAATATGTCGAGCGCGCGCCGAAGCCGGCCGAACTGTTCTCGCGCGGTGCGCATGATGCGACCGCGACGTTCGACATCGGCAATCCGAACCTCACGATCGAGACCGCTGAGTCGGTCGAGGTTGGACTGCGCAAGGCGACGGGGCCGTTCCGGTTCGAGGCGACCGTCTACTACACGCATTTCGACAATTTCATCTTTCGCCGCCTCACCGGCGTGATGTGCGACGACAGTTTCGCGTCCTGCGGCACGCCGGGCGCCGAGTTGAACCAGGCCGTCTATTCGCAACGCAATGCCAATTTCCGCGGCGGCGAATTCCAGTCGCAGCTCGACGTCGGCGCATTCCAGGGCGGCATCTGGGGCATCGAGAACCAGTTCGACGTGGTGCGCGCCACCTTCACCGACGGCACCAACGTGCCGCGCATTCCGCCGCTGCGGATAGGCGGCGGCGTGTTCTGGCGCGACGACAACTGGTTGATGCGCGTCAACCTGTTGCACGCGTTCGCGCAGAACAACGTCGCCGTGATCGCGGAGACGCCAACGCCGGGCTACAATTTGCTGAAGGCCGAGGTCAGCTACAAGACCAAGCTCGATCCGCGTCTGTTCGGCGCGCGCGAGATGACGGCCGGCATCGTCGGCAACAATCTCCTCAACGAAAACATCCGCAACTCGGTGTCCTACACCAAGGACGAGGTTCTGATGCCCGGCATCGGCGTGCGGGCGTTTGCCAACTTCAAGTTCTAGCCTTGCGACAGCCGGGGCCCGCGGGCCCCGGCACATGCGCGTTGAGTGAACCGTAGCCCGGATGGAGCGGAGCGAAATCCGGGCTACGGGCTGCGCGTCAGCCGCTTCTCGAAGCGCCATTGATCGACGGGGAACGGCCCGTTCGAGGTGTCCGTCATCATCACGAAGGTGCCGGCGTTGCGCCAACCGCTCTTCTCGTAGAACCGCGCAGCGCGCGCGTTGCCGACGGCGCAGGCGAGCCACGCCAGCTCCACGCCGCGCGCGGCAAGGCGGGCCTCTGCGTCGGAGATCAGCGCCGCGGCCACGCCCGCGCCGTGCGCCTTCGGCGATACGAAGAGCTGATACAATTCGTCAGCCCTGACGGCGCAGAAGCCGAGCGGCGCGCCGGCCGGGCCGACGACGCGGATGTCGGGAAGCATGACCGCCAGCCGATCGCGAAAATTCGGGAGCGTGCGAAGGCGGACCAGTTCTTGCGGCGCAAGCGAGGCATGCGACCCATGCCAGGCATCGTGCCACAGCTGAGCGAGATGATCGACTTCACCGGCATCAGCGGGCCGCACCTGCATCATGGATACTCCGCAAGAGGTATCGTAGCCCTAGCCTCGCGCCTTGCTCCAGTCAGGCGTTACCTGCCCCGACACGCCCTCGAAAGCGCCGTCGACGAGCTCGAACACCAGCACGCGCGCGGCGTCGACCGGGCCCGGCATGGTGACGCGGCCCTTCGGCACCGGCTTGAAGCCGACGCGGCTGTAATAGGGCTCGTCGCCGACCAGCAGCACCAGGCGGTGACCTTTCTCCTTGGCGTCCTTCAGCGCGCGCTCCATCAGGAGACGGCCGATGCCGCGGTCGCGGAACGGCGGCTCGACGGTGAGCGGTCCGAGCAGCAGGGCCTGCGTTTCGCCGACCAGCACCGGCAATTGCCTGACCGAGCCGACCAGCAGCGTACCGATGCGGGCGGTGAAAGACAATTCGAGCAGATGGTCGACATGCTCGCGAATGCGGTAAGCGCTGAGCACGAAACGGCCGGGGCCGAAGGTGCGCTCGTGCAGCCGTTCGATCGCCTGGGCGTCGCCGGCGGCTTCCGGAAGGATGGTGAGCGAGAGATCGGTCATGTCGGCATGCGTCTTCGAGCGAAGTGGTTTCAGGTTCGCGTCAGGAAAACGCGTCAATGCGAGATGCGGGATAACATCTCAGACGGCCGCGGTCCATCGGCCTCGTGGGCGATAAAACCCTGTGCCGGACCGCGACTGAGGACCGCCGCGAACAGCAGCGTCCAGAGCGACAGCATCAGGATCGGGATGACATAGTACTGCGTGAAGACCGGATGCGTGGCAAAGAACGCCAGATTCAGCGCGAGATTGCCCGCCACCAGCAACGCGAGTTTCCTGACGCCACCATGGCCGGCGTAGCGCCACAACAGCGCGGTCCCGACGCAGGCGATCACGATCAACGGGAACTGCGTGTCGCGGAGATAGGCCAGCAGCACGGCCGGGTCGAGGCTCGGCGGGGCCGTATCCTGGCCGCCATAGGCCGAGACCAGCGGATTGCCTGAATTGACCAGGTTCGCCGCGAACACCGGCAACAGCCCGACGAGGAACGAAAGGCCGAGCGCGAGACCCGAAACGAACGTCTCGCGGTTACGCCGGATCAGGAAGGACAATCCGAAGAACAGGAAATAGCCGGCCGACAGAACCACGTTGGCGATCCGAAAGCTCGCGGACAGGCCGAGCAGCACGCCGACGGCAGCGACCATCAGCAGGCGGCGCCGGCCTTCATCGACGAACAGTCTTGCGGTGAACAGACCCGCCAGCGCGCAGACGACCATGGTCGGCGCCATCGAATAGCTCGCCTTCGTCGGATTGATCATGAAGTAGATCGAGAGCGCGCCGAGCAATGCGGCGAGCGTCAAGCCGACCTTCTCCTGCGCCCGCCACAAGCCGAACAGCGCAAGGCCGGCGACGATCGCGTTGGCCAGCATATAGAGCGGAACGACCTGGAACCCCTCCGGGAACAGCGCCAGCACGAAGCCCGTGCCCGGCGGCGGCGTCATCACCCATTTGCTGCCGTCGGCAGTCTGTGTGTGGCAGGGTGCCCGCGTCGGTTCGTTCCAGTTCGGAAAATCGATACTGCGCAACTTGGCCGCGAGATAGCCGTCGGTTTCACGGGCGAGACTGGTGTCGAGCCCTTGCCAGCCGAAGCGCTGAAACAGATGCGCCTGCCTGAGATAGCAGATGTCGTCATAGACGCCGCGGCTCTCGCTCCAATGCGAGGTCAGCCTGATGTTGCTGGCCAGAATTGCCAGAAACACAATTGAAAAAAATACTTTGACAGCTCTCATCGGCATTCGCCGGGCGGCCCCCGCAGCTTGAAATGGCCCGCCGCCTGTACAGGAAAAGCACCGGCAAGTATAGCAAAGTGGGGATTCTGGAGGTGAGGCGGACGTGGCCGATATGGGACTGGGCTTGGGTTCAACTGACACGTGCCGCAACGGTGCTGCCGCACCGCAGCAGGGCACGTCGCGCGTCCTCATCATCATTCCCTGCTTCAACGAGGAGGCCTCGGTCGGCGGCCTGCTGAGCGAGATCGCGGCGACCGGCCGCGGCTACCACACCCTGGTCGTCGACGACGGCTCGTCGGACGCGACGTCCGCGGTGGCAAGCTGCCGCTCGCCGGTCGCCCGCCTCGCGCAGAATCTCGGCATCGGCGGCGCCGTGCAGACCGGCATCAAATACGCGGCGCGTCAGGATTTTGATTTCTGCATCCAGATCGACGGCGACGGGCAGCATGATCCGCGCGCCATCGAGACGCTTCTGGAGGCCTATCGCAACGACCCGACCAACATCACCATCGGAAGCCGCTTCATCGACCATGCCGGTTTCTGCTCCACGCGCATGCGGCGCGCCGGCATCAGGCTGATCGTGCTTGCGCTCAACGGCCTCTTCAGCGGCGGCCGCATCACCGATCCGACCAGCGGCATGCGTTTGCTCGACCGTTCCGCCATCGCCTTCTTCGCAAAAGCGTATCCGACGGATTTTCCGGAGCCGATCTCGCTGGCCTGGGCCATGCGCGCAGGCCTCACGGTCAGCGAAGTTCCGGTCGAGATGCGGGCGCGGGAGACCGGCGTCAGCTCGATCGACGGATTGAAGTCGGCGAGCTACATGATCCGCGTCCTCGGTTATATCCTGCTCGCGCGCCTCGTGAGGGCGTCATGACGCCGAGCGTCCCCGTTCCGATTTGTGGTCTCATCATCTCGTCGAACATTCTGAGGAGGCAGCCGTGACAGATGCCCTTCCAAGTCCGGAGACGGTCGTCGTCGTCTCCGCCTTTGCGCTGATCTACATGCTGGTGCTGCTGCGCAAGACGATGCAGGGCAAGTTCGATCTCTATGACTTCCTGATGCTGTCCATGGTGGCGATCATCCCCGCGGGCTTCACGCTGTTTCCGACACTGGCTTATCTGGTCAGCCATCTGACCGGCGTCGTGTTTCCGTTCGTCGTGATGTTCGGCGCCCTGTTCCTGGTGGTGTTCGCGTTCATGCACAACATGACGGCGCGACTGCACAGGCTGGAGCGGCAGAACTGCGCGCTGATCCAGGAGCAGAGCCTGCTGGTGCTGGAGCTGCAGGCGAAGCAGGGCCGTCAGGGCGTCGAGTCATGAGCGCGTAGCCGAGGAAATCCAGCGTCGTCGCGAGGCAAAGACAGGGAGAGCGGGCATGCTGAAGAACGCGAAGGTGGCAACCCGGCTTCCAGCCAAAGACCTCGACCGTGCGCGGGCGTTCTATTCGGAAAAGCTCGGGCTCGAGCCGGTCGAACAGCGCGAGGGTGGGCTCCGTTACGTCTGTGCGGCCGGCGAGTTTGCGATATTCGTCTCGGCCGGCACGCAATCCGGCACGCACACGCAAATGGGGTGGGAAGTCGAGGATATCGAGGCAACTGTGCGCGAACTTCGCACACGCGGCGTGGCGTTCGAGGACTATGATTTGCCCAGCTTGAAGACCGTCGATGGAATTGCGGAGATCGCGGGAAACTATCCGAGCAAGGGTACTGGTGAGCGGGGCGCCTGGTTCCGCGACAGCGAAGGCAACCTGCTGGGGATCGGGCAGCCGGTTCGGGCTTGAGGATTCGGCCAGGCCGCTTCGACGTCACATCGCTTCAACGTCACATCGCTAAAGCGGCAAATTCCTTTAACGCCACGTCGCGATCAGCGGCTTGCCGTCCAGCACTTCCGCGAGCCTTTGCCGCGTGCCGTGTGTGGTGCCCTCGGGCAGCGCATTGATCGCGAAGAATCCGCATTCGACGATCTCGTGGTTGGGCTCAGGGAGGCGATCCTGCTTGAACTGCCTGACGACATAGACCGCGACGTGGTCGCGGCGGGAGACGTGGCTGTTGAGGAAGATACCGTGCAGCACCGCGTCACTGGTGAGATCGATGTCCCCTTCCTCCTTGAGCTCGCGCCGCATCGCCTGCTCCATGGTCTCGCCGAGATCGACGCCGCCGCCGGGCAGATACCAGCCGGAGATGTAGCTGTGCCTGACCAGGAACACGCGGTTCTCGGAATCCAGCACCACGGCGCGAACGCCGAGCGTCATGCCGCGGACAAGCAGGAAATAGGCGTGGAAGATTCGCCGCAGCAGCGGTTCGAATGTCCGTCGGACGCTGTTCAGACGATCCCCCATCAGGCTCCCAAAGAAACTCCCAAGAAAACTCCCGAGAAGACTCCCAAGAGGCCCCTGCCCGGGCCCCGCTTGCACAGTCCTCGCGACCTTGCCATTACAGCGGACGAATAGCGAGGCAATCGCGCGCCATGGCCCCCTTCACGCTCGCCCATCTGTCCGACCCGCATCTGCCCCCGTTGCCGAAGCCACGGCTGATCGAGCTCGCCGGCAAGCGCGCGCTCGGCTACGTCAACTGGACGCGCAACCGCCACAAATACCAGCGCCGCGAGGTGCTCGACGCGCTCGTCGCCGACGTCCAGGCGCAGACGCCCGACCACATCGCGGTCACAGGCGATCTCGTCAATCTGGCGCTGGAGGCGGAGTTCGCGCCGGCGCGCGCCTGGCTCGACGGCGTCGGTCCGCCCGACCGCGTCACCACCATTCCCGGCAATCACGATGCCTATGTCCACGCCACCTCTCACCGATTCGGCGAGATCTTTGCACCCTATCTTGCGGGCGACGACGGCAGCATCGGCTTTCCTTCGCTGCGCCGGCGCGGGCCGCTCGCGCTGATCAGCCTGTCCACGGCGGTGCCGACCCTGCCCCTGATGGCGACGGGTACGCTCGGCCGCGATCAGCTCGCATCCCTCGAAGCGGTCCTCGACCGCCTCGCCGCCGAGGACGCCTTCCGCGTGCTGCTGGTGCATCATCCCCTGAAGTCCGGCGCGCGCCAGAAACGGATGACCGATGCGGGTGCGCTGCTGGGACTGATCAAGCGCCACGGCGTCGAGCTGATCCTGCACGGGCACGACCACATTCATTCGACGATGTGGTTCGAGGGCCCCAACGGCAACATCCCCGCGGTCGGCGTGCCGTCGGCCTCCGCGCTCGCCCACGGGCGCTACCCGGCGGCAGCGTATAACCTGTTCACGATCGAGAAAGACAATGCCGGCTGGCGCTGCGAGCAGACGGTGCGGGGCCTCGGGTCCGGATTTCAGATCCGGCAGATCAAGCAGGCAAGGTTGATCTAGTTCGCCGTCATTGCGAGCCAACGGGTCCGCGCGAAGCGCGGCCCGATGACAGGCTCCGCGAAGCAATCCAGAGTTTCTCCGCGGAAAGATTCCTGGATTGCTTCGCCGCGCTCGCAATGACGACGGCGAGCGTCTCACCAGCTCCGCAGGGCCGCCAGCACGGCGAGGCCGAACAAGGCGGCCGCGCCGAAAATGAATCCGAACACGAACGGCCAGAGGCGCGAGCGGCGCGGCGGCTCGGCGGCCGCGGGCTTCGGCTCTGATGGCACCACCATGGCGTGCTCGCGCTCGATCATGCGGCGGGCGACGTAGTCGGTCACGGCTTCGACGATCATTGCGGTGTCGTGCGATTCGGCGAGCACGATGCGGCCGAAGCGGGTGTCCTGGACGAAGCGGTACATCCGCTTGTCGCGCCCCATCATGATGTGTGCGACGACATCGATCCAGAGTCTGGGCGTATCGCCCTGGCTGATGCCGCGATCGAACAGGTCGATCTGGTCGGGCACCTGCGCGAACAGGGGATCGAGCGCGTCATTGAGGATCTCCAGCCGCGCCACCTCCGCGTCGCGCAAATCGACGACCACACCGGTCCGGTCGGCGGCCTCGATCCGTGCGCGCAGCAGCGCGTCGCGCAGCCGCACCGGGCGCGGCTGGCTGGGATGGGTCCCGCTGGTCTCAGGCTCTGACATTGTCGGCCTCGTCCTCGACTTTACGCCATTAACCTATCAGCAACCACACCCTCCGCAAAGGGTCCACAATTCCAGAGACTTACGGCGCCCACAGCCGATTGACCTGTCCCAGAAACAGACGATCCCACCCGGCTTGCGCCGGATGGGACCCTCCGTCCTTGGACGTCTTCTTAGTTCAGATTGTCAGGCCGAAACCCGCGACGGCTCCTCCACGATCGAGAAGCGGACGCCGGCCTTGTGGCGGTTCTCTTCCGAGACCGAGCGCCAGGCATCCTCGGCTTCCTTGCGGGTCTTGAACGGACCCTGCACCTGGGCCGAGCCTTCCACGAGCTTGTGGAAGTTCATCGAACCGAACTCGCCGCCGATCACCCAGAAATTGCTGCCTTTGGTCATTGTCAGTCTCCTGTCGAATAGCGTGGTACGTTAGCCGAACTGGTTCATCGTATTGTGGGCGCCGCCCGCCTTCAGGGCAGCCTCGCCGGCGAAGTATTCCTTGTGGTCGTCGCCGATGTCGGAGCCGGCCATGTTCTGATGCTTGGCGCAGGCGATACCCTGGCGGATCTCGGCGCGCTGCACGTTCTTCACGTAGCCGAGCATGCCCTGGTCGCCGAAATATTCCTTCGCCAGATTGTCGGTCGAGAGCGCCGCCGTGTGGTAGGTCGGCAACGTGATCAGGTGATGGAAGATGCCGGCACGCTTGGCTGAGTCGGCCTGGAAGGTGCGGATGCGCTCGTCGGCTTCCTTCGCCAGCGGCGTATCGTCGTATTCCGGCTTCATCAGCTCGGCACGGTTGTACTTGCTGACGTCCTGGCCGGCTTCCTTCATTGCGTCGTAGACCTGCCAACGGAAGTTGAGGGTCCAGTTGAACGACGGCGAGTTGTTGTAGGCGAGCTTCGCGTTCGGAACCACCTTGCGGATCCGATCGACCATCTTGGCGATCTGCTCGATATGCGGCTTCTCGGTTTCGATCCAGAGCAGGTCGGCTCCGTTCTGCAGCGAGGTGATGCTGTCGAGCACGCAGCGGTCTTCGCCGGTGCCGGGACGGAACTGGTAGAGATTGGAAGGCAGCCGCTTCGGACGCATCATCTTGCCGTTACGGTTGATGATGACGTCGCCGTTGCGGGCGTTCTCCGGCGTGATTTCCTCGCAATCCAGGAAGCTGTTGTACTGATCACCGAGGTCGCCAGGCTTGTGGCTGACGGCGATCTGCTGCGTCAGGCCGGCGCCGAGCGAGTCGGTACGGGTCACGACGACACCGTCTTCGATGCCGAGCTCGAGGAACGCGTGGCGGCAGGCGCGGATCTTCGCCAGGAACACCTCGTGCGGCACGGTGACCTTGCCGTCCTGGTGACCGCACTGCTTTTCGTCCGAGACCTGGTTCTCGATCTGGAGCGCGCAGGCGCCCGCTTCGATCATCTTCTTGGCGAGCAGATAGGTCGCCTCCGCGTTGCCGAAGCCCGCGTCGATGTCGGCGATGACGGGCACGACATGGGTCTGGAAGTTGTCGATCTTCTCGATCAGCTCCTTCTCCCTGGTCTTGTCGCCTTCCTTGCGCGCCTTATCGAGGCTGCGGAAGATGTCGTTCAGCTCACGCGAGTCGGCTTGGCGCAGGAAGGTGTAGAGCTCCTCGATCAGGGCGGGCACCGAGGTCTTCTCGTGCATCGACTGGTCGGGCAGCGGGCCGAATTCGGAGCGCAGCGCCGCGATCATCCAGCCGGACAGGTACAAATAGGTGCGATCGGTCTTGCCGCCGAAGTGCTTCTTGACCGAGATCAGCTTCTGCTGCGCGATGAAGCCGTGCCAGCAGCCCAGCGACTGGGTGTACTTGGTCGGATCGTTGTCATAGGCCGCCATGTCGGCCCGCATCAAAGCCGCGGTGTAGCGGGCGATGTCCAGGCCGGTCTTGAAGCGGTTCTGCAGGCGCATGCGCGCGACGGCCTCGGCCGACACCCCGTTCCAGGTCGGCTGGGTCTTGAGGAGCGCCTGGGCTGCCTCGATCTCGCTCTGATACGAGGCCGGGCTCTGCAGGGCGTTGATGCCACGGGGCTGGTAATTCATCTGCTCGATCCTTTCGCTGATGACAACTCAACTTGTCATCGACATTTTTGACAGTGCATTGCGAAATGCGTGTCATGAGCTAAACGCCAGAAAGCGAAGTTCGTACAGAGGCCTTGTATTCGAATGGTGATGTCATGTAACATCAGAACATGTAATAGATGTTATTTTGTAAATCTTGTAAAGAATATGAGTCAACAAGACTGTCCTTGATGTGCCTGTTATTCCGTTGGGAGATCTGAAAATGCCCGCCGTATCAGGGAAAAAACTGTTCGTCGGCCCGCGCTTCCGGCGGATCCGGCAGCAATTGGGGCTGTCGCAGACCCAGATCGCCGAGGGGCTCGGGATCTCGCCGAGCTACGTCAATCTGATCGAGCGCAACCAGCGCCCGGTGACGGCGCAGATCCTGCTGCGGCTGGCCGAGACCTATGACCTCGACCTGCGCGACCTCGCGACCGCCGACGAGGACCGCTTCTTCGCCGAGCTGAACGAGATCTTCTCCGATCCGCTGTTCCGCCAGATCGACGTTCCCAAGCAGGAACTGCGCGACCTTGCCGAGCTCTGTCCCGGCGTCACCCATGCGCTGCAACGGCTCTATGCCGCCTATGCCGAGGCCCGCCAGGGCGAGACCTTGGCCGCGGCGCACATGGCCGACCGCGACGTCGGCACGCGCTATGAGGCCAATCCCGTCGAGCGCGTGCGCGAGCTGATCGAGGCCAACCGCAATTATTTTCCGGAGCTGGAGCAGGCCGCGGAGACGCTTCGCGACGAACTGAACGTGCCGGCCGAAGGGCTCTATGCCGCGCTATCCGCACGCCTGCGCGAAAAGCATTCGATCCAGACCCGCATCATGCCGGTCGACGTGATGCGCGAGACGCTCAGGCGTTTCGACCGCCATCGCCGCCAGCTCCTGATCTCCGAGCTGGTCGATCCGCCCGGCCGCGCGTTCCAGCTCGCCTTCCAGCTGGGCCTGGGCGAATGCGCGCAAGCCCTGGAGACCATCATCGGCCGCGCCGGCCCGCTCGACGACGCGCCACGCCGCCTGTTCCGCATCACGCTCGCCAACTATTTTGCGGCGGCCGTGATGATGCCCTACCCGGCCTTCCTCGCCGCGGCGGAGGCCTTGAACTACGACATCCACGTGCTGGCGCAGCGCTTCAACTCCGGCTTCGAGCAGGTCTGCCATCGCCTCACCACGCTGCAACGGCCGAACGCGCGCGGCATTCCGTTCTTCCTGCTGCGCGTCGACAATGCCGGCAACGTGTCGAAACGCTTTTCGTCCGGCACGTTCCCGTTCTCGAAATTCGGCGGCACCTGTCCGTTGTGGAACGTGCACTCGACCTTCGACACGCCGGATCGCCTGTTGAAGCAGGTGATTGAGCTGTCCGACGGCACGCGCTATTTCTCGATCGCGCAGATGGTGCGACGCCCCGTCGCGCCGCATCCGCTGCCGCAGCCGCGCTTCGCCATCGGCCTCGGCTGCGAGATCCGTCACGCCGCCCGCCTCGTCTACGCCTCCGGCCTGGATTTGGAGAAAACGGAGGGCACGCCGATCGGCGTCAACTGCCGCCTCTGCGAACGCGAAAACTGCGCCCAGCGCGCCGAGCCGCCGATCACGCGCACGCTGATTTTGGATGAGACGACAAGACGGGTGTCGAGTTTCGCGTTCTCGAATGCACGGGAGTTGTGAGGCACACCGCTGTCATGCCCCGCGACCCGGCTACGCCAAGGCTTCGCCGCGGCTGCGGTCCAGGGGCGCCGAAGCTTTAGCGTAGGCGGCAGGCGGGGCATCCAGTACGCCGCGGCTTATCGGTTCGATCACAGCCGTCTCGGAGTACTGGATCGCCCGGTCAAGCCGGGCGATGACAGTTGAGTGTGAGGCGAGAGCGATCCGTCCACCTACGCCAGCGTATGCACGATCACCGGCCCGGCTGCGGCGCTCGCGTGCCCTGCGAGCAGCGGCCCCAGATCCTTCTCGATCCAGGCGATCGCTCGCCGGTTCGCCTCCTCCGCCTGCTCGAACTTGTCGAAGATGGAGATGGCGGTGACCGTGTCGTCGCCGGCATAGACGACGTAGTAGGCACGGAAACCGTCGACGTCGCTGATGATCGGAACGGCGCCGTCCTTGATGCGGCGCGCCAGCTCTTCGGCGCTCCCGCTTTTCGCCTTGGCCTGACGGATGGCGGCATACATGGCATCCTCCTCCGGCTATTGCTGTCGGGCATGTGCCCGGCTTCGATCCTACGCCGAAGCGCGCGACCAATCCACGCTTGGTTAACCCGCCACTAATCCATTCCCGCGATCTGCAACCAACGGTTAAGCACGCCTCAACATCGGTGCCTTAGTCTCGCCCCACTCACTTTTCGCAAACGGCGGCGGCCTATTCTGCCGGGTGAAGTGACAACAGGGGGTTCATCATGCGCGCTGCGCTGCTGCTGACCGCGACCGTTGTGGGCGCGCTCTTCGCCAATCCATCCCATGCCGGATCGCTCGACGCGTCGGCCGGGGCAGCGCAGGTGCTGCCGCCGGGCTTCCAGAGCTACCGCGGCTACATGTTCGACCTGACGGAGAATTCCGAGCGCAAGGACGTCGACAAGCTCACCGACAATCTGAAGCAGCAGATCGACGTCGTCGAGGCTTCCGGCCTGTCGCCGCGCGTGCTGCGCTTCTTCCACACCGTTCCGATCGTCGCGAGCGAGCTCGCCTGCCTCGACGAAGGCGCCGCGACCGCATGCTACGGCCGGGTCACGCCGGATATCCAGCGCACCGCACCCCGGACGCTGACGGTCTGGGACCCCGACAAGCAGCGCTGGACCAATCCGAACGCCGTCGACCTCGCGGTCGATTCGGGCCTCGGCGTGATCATGCTGCGGCCGGACATGATGCGCTACGAGAAGGAAGCCGTGCTGCTGCACGAGCTGCTGCACGCCTATCACGCGCGGCTGTTGCCGGACGGCTACGCCAACAAGGGCGTGATCGGCTATTTCGCCCTTGCCAAGTCCAAGGACCTGTTGCCCAAGGAATCCTATGCGATGAAGAATCCCATGGAATTCTTTGCCGTGACCGCCAGCATCTTCCTGGCCGGCAAGAGCGAATTCCACGACCCGAAGTCGCGCGAGGCGCTCAAGGAGAAGATGCCGGACTATTACAAATATCTGGTCGGCGTGTTCGGCTTCGACCCCGATCCGGCACCGGCGAGCGGACCGGTTGCCTCGCTGAAATAAGGCGTCTGCGCCAAGCCACCCCAGAAAGCCGCGCAAAAATGCGCGGCTTTTTTGGTTTGGTAACCGGAAGCTGCGGATGACGCACCGCCGGGAATTGCCAAGGCGGGGCCCGATCTGCATAGTCCCGCCCGCATCGATACCGTTTTAAGAGGATAGAACAACATGGCGGACGCCGACCTGGATGTCGTGATCCGGCAACTGGCCAGACAGCTGCATACGGGCCTTTTGACCCGCGCCAAGGAGCGCCGGGATCGCTTCAACGGCCTTGCGGCCAAGGCCAAGGGCAAGGAGACCGGCGACCGCTTCAAGATGATGGCCAAGGCCACGATGGAGCAGGCCACCGCCGCCGCCAAGCGCCTCCAGATGTCCGCCGACAACGTCGCCGACAGCTACGCCCGCTCGATGCGCCTCGTCGCCAGCACGCCGATCCCGGCGAAGGTGGAGAAGAAGGCGAAGGAGAAGCCGGTGAAAAAGGCGAAGAAGGCCAAAGCCAAGAAAGCGAAGTAAGCGCGCACTTTCTTCCTTCTCCCCTTGTGGGAGAAGGTGGCATAGGCGGCCTTCGGCCGCCGTTCTTAAGAACGCCGAAGCGAAGCTTCGGCTATGGCGCCGGATGAGGGGTTCTTTCCGCGTACTCGTCTGCGAGAGGATCAATCGTGGAGAGATACCCCTCACCCGTCTCGCCGCTATCGCGGCGAGCCACCCTCTCCCGCAAGGGGAGAGGGTTGCAGCGGCGAATGCGGCTCTAGATATCTCTACCGCCTCGGCGCGGGGGCCTGGTTCGGCTCGGCGCTCGCGAGCTCGGCGAGCTTGGCGCGGGCTGCGTCGCGGGTGCGGTCGTCCTTGCCGGCCGGCAGCGCGAGAGCGGCTTCGAAATCGGCGCGTGCGTCGTCGGCCTGGCCGCGGGCGAGGAATGCAAGGCCGCGGTCGAGGCGGGCCTGCGCATCCGACGGGTCGAGACGGACCGCCGTGTTGTAGCTCAGGATGGCGCGATCGAGATCGCCGGTGGCGGCGAGCGCGAGACCGCGTTGGTGATAGGGCGCGGCGTGCCTGGGATCATGCGCGATCGCCTCGTCGTAATCCTCGATGGCAAGCTCCAGGTCGCCGTTCTGCCGGCGCGCCTGCGCCCGGTCGCGATACAGCGAGGCGCGGTTGGGATTGAGGTGGATGGCCTCGTCGAAATCCGCGATCGCCCGCCGCCAGTCGCCGTGGCGCAACGCGATCCGTCCGCGCCCTTCATAGGCGAACGCGATCAGCGATCCCCGCAGCGGCGAGAATCCGATCACCGCCGAGCAGATGTCGGGCTCGTCCTCGTCCCCGCAATTGACGACCGTGTGCGTGGACAGGCCAATGAGCACGCCCAGGACGATCAACAATGGTACCGCAGCTTTGGTCATCTTCGACCGTGGCAGGCAGAGGACCGGCCACGCATCCCCTTTCGAAGGAACAGTCTCGCCATGGTGTTAACACCGGCCGGGACCATCCTGTGTGCGCCAGGTCACAAAAGCCGGTCACAAAGCCGGGCGCGATTCCGGCCGGTTCCGCATCAGCCCCAAGGGCCACGGGAAGGACCAGGTGAAGGGCCGCGTGAGGACGACTGCCCCCACGGGCTCCGCGGCGGATAGTTTTCGTTGGCGCCGACCGACGGAGATGCCTGCGCGCCGAGCTCGGCCGCGAGCTGCTGGAGCGCCGCGATGCGGTTCTGCGTCGAAGGATGGGTGGCGAACAGATTGTCCACACCATGGCCCGACAGCGGGTTGATGATGAACATGTGCGCGGTCGCGGGGTTTCTCTCGGCATCGTAGTTCGGGACCTGATGCGCGGCGCCTTCGATCTTCAGCAGCGCCGACGCCAGCCACATTGGCTGGCCCGCAATGCGCGCGCCGAGATTGTCCGCGGCGTATTCGCGGGTACGGCTGATCGCCATCTGCACCAGCATGGCGCCGATCGGGGCGAGGATCATCATCAGGATCGAGCCGACGATGCCGGGGCCGTTGTTGTCGCGATGGCCGCCGAAGAACATGCCGAACTGCGCCAGCATCGAGATCGCGCCGGCGATGGTCGCGGTAACAGTCATCAGCAGCGTGTCGTGATGCTTGATATGCGCGAGCTCGTGCGCGATCACGCCGGCAAGTTCCTCGCGGCTGAGCTGATGCACAAGGCCGGTGGTGACGGCGACCGCGGCATTCTGCGGGTTGCGCCCGGTCGCGAACGCGTTGGGCTGCGCCTCGTCCATTACGAACACACGCGGCATCGGCAGCGAGGCGCGGCCCGCAAGCTCGGCGACGAGCCCGACCAGCTCCGGCGCGCTGGCGCGGTCGACCTCATGGGCGCCGTACATGCGGAGCACCATGCGGTCGGAGTTCCAGTAGGTGAAGAGATTGGTCGCGGCGGCAATGACGAGCGCGATCATGGCGCCGGTGGCACCGCCGATCAGATAGCCGACGCCCATGAACAGGGCGGTGAGGCCGGCGAGCAGCATTGCGGTACGCAGATAGTTCATGGCCGTCTCCCAGGGCGGCCGCGGGCAAACCTCTGGCCGGCGCTATTCAGGTAGGGATGACCCCGGCCCGGGTGCAAGGTTTCAAGGTGCGTCGCGGGGCCGCGGCTATGCCCAACATTGCATTTCCGTCATGCCCGGGCTTGTCCCGCCTGCGCGGCCGAAGCCGCTTCGGCGCGGCGAAGGCCCGGGCATCCACGTTCTTCCTCTACACAAGGCCCGAAAGGCGTGGATGGCTGGGACAAGCCCGGCCATGACGAAGGGATGGTTTGAGGCGCTCAATTCACTTAAGCTTTAGCAAGATTCCACACGCGCCCTTCTCCCCGCCGGAAACCTCATGCTCCAGACCCGATTTGCGATCGCGGCCGCCGCTCTGCTCGCCTTCGCCCTCCCCGCCTCCGCCCAGTTCGCGCCACCACCCGCCAAGCCCATCGCGCCCAAAGCCACAACCCCGTCGCCGCGCGCGGCCTCGTGCCACAATGGCACGAGCTTCGATCGCTTCCTGGCCGACGTGAAAAAGCAGGCCGTTACCGCCGGCGTGTCGCAGCGGACGATATCGGAAGCCTCGCCCTACCTCGTCTACGACCAGGGCATCGTCAATCGCGACCGCGGCCAGCGCGTGTTCGGCCAGCTCTTCACCGAATTTGCCGGCCGCATGGCCGCGCCCTATCGCATGCAGAACGGCCAGCAGCACATCAAGAGCCACGCGGCTGCGTTCGCACGCGCCGAAAAGGAATACGGCGTGCCGCCGGCGGTGATCGCCGCGTTCTGGGGCCTCGAGAGCGATTTCGGCGTCAACATGGGCAATCTGCCGACGCTGAAATCACTGGTGTCGCTGGCCTATGACTGCCGGCGCTCGGAGATGTTCGTGAACGAGACCATCGCCGCGCTGAAGATCATCGATCGTGGCGATCTCACACCCGACGAGATGGTCGGCTCCTGGGCCGGCGAGCTCGGGCAGACGCAATTCCTGCCCGTGCATTACGTCAACTACGCCGTCGACTATGACGGCGACGGACGGCGCGATCTCTTGCGCAGCGAGGACGACGTGATCGGCTCGACCGCGAACTACATCGCCAACGGATTGAAGTGGCGGCGCGGCGAGCCGTGGCTCGAAGAGATCAAGGTGCCGCAGAACCTGCCCTGGGATCAGACCGACCTCACGGTGCAGCAGCCGCGCTCGAAATGGTCGCAGTTGGGAGTCACCTATCCCGACGGCCGTCCGCTGCCGAACGACAATCTCGCGTCGTCCGTGCTGCTGCCGATGGGACGCAATGGACCTGCCTTCATGGCGTATGCGAATTTCGCGGCCTACACCGAGTGGAATAATTCGCTGATCTATTCGACCACCGCGGGTTATCTCGCCACGCGCATCGCGGGCGCGGCTCCGATGCGCAAGCCGGCCCAACCGGTCGCGCAACTGCCGTTCAACGAACTCAAGCAATTGCAGCAGCTCCTGGTCCAGGCCGGCTTCAACGTCGGCAAGGTCGACGGTGTGCTGGGCCAGCAGAGCCGTGCCGCCGTGAAGGCGATGCAGATCAAATACGGCCTGCCCGCCGATTCCTGGCCGACCGCCGAGCTGCTCGCGCGGATGCGCGGCGGCACGGCCCAGGCGCAGCCGGCGGGGATGGTGCGCTAAGGCCTCTACTCTCCGTCATGCCCCGCGAAGGCGGGGCATCCAGTACTCCGAGACAGCGCGGCCGGAATCGAACCGCTGCGGCGTACTGGATCGCCCGCCTTCGCGGGCGATGACACTGCGGGTGTGGCTCGCTAGAATTTTCGCACCGCACAAGCCGCTCTCGCGATTGTAATTTTCTGTGATGCTCCCATGTGAGTGGCTCAGGTTTCTCCTGAGATTTCCCATTCACAAGCGAGCATCACATGTCCTTCCACGACGCCGTCGTCCCCGCGTACTTGCAAATGCTGAACAGCCTGACCGGCCTGCTCACCAAGGCTGAGGCGCATTGCGCGGCCAAAAAGATCGACCCGGGCGTCCTGCTCGGCTCGCGCCTCTTCCCGGACATGCTGCCGCTGTCGAAGCAGATCCAGCTCGCCAGCGATTTCGCCGCCAAGGGCTGCGCCAGGCTGACCCATAGCGAGGTGCCTTCGATGCCCGACACGGAAAAGACGTTTGAGGAGCTGAAGCAGCGGCTCGCCAAGACGATCGACTACGTGAAATCGTACAAGCCGGAGCAGTTCGAAGGCGCCGACACCAAGGACGTGACCTTCCCGGCGGGCCCGGACCGGACCATGACGCTCAAGGGCCAGCAGTTCTTCAGCGGGGTCTCGCTGCCGAACTTCTATTTCCACGCCACCACCGCTCACGGCATCATGCGTCACAACGGCGTCGAGATCGGCAAGCGCGATTTCCTCGGCGCGAACTGAGGGATCGCAGGCCGTGGAAGCGCAAATCCGCTGTCATGGCCGGGATTGCACATGAATCATGCTACGCGGGCCAGGCCGCGTAGCTCGCCTGCACTTTCCGTATGGCTCCTCCCTTGCGCTGATTGTCGCGATGCACAAGTGTTCGTGATCTCTCACCGCCTGGAAGCATTCCCATGAGCCGCCCGACCAAATTGCTAGAGACCTACAAGCTCGGCCCGATCACGCTGGCCAACCGCCTCGTGATGGCGCCGCTGACGCGCAACCGCGCAGCGCCCGGCACGTTCGTGCCGAGCCCGCTTGCCGCCGATTATTACGGCCAGCGCGCCTCCGCAGGTCTCCTGGTCACCGAAGCGAGCCAGATCTCACAGCAGGGCCAGGGCTACCAGGACACGCCCGGCATCTACAGCAAGGACCAGGTCGCCGGCTGGCGCAAGGTCACCGACCGCGTGCATGAGCGCGGCGGCAAGATCTTCATCCAGCTCTGGCATGTCGGCCGCATCTCGCATGTCGATCTCCAGGCCAATGGCGCAGCCCCGGTGGCGCCGAGCGCGATCCGCGCCAAGGGCAAGACCTTTGTCAACGGCACTTTTGCCGACGTCTCCGAACCCCGCGCGCTCGAGCTCTCCGAACTTCCCGGCATCATCGATGACTTCAAGCGCGCCACCAAGAATGCGCTCGAGGCCGGATTCGACGGCGTCGAAATCCACGGCGCCAACGGCTATCTGCTCGACCAGTTCGCAAGGGACGGTGCCAACAAGCGCACCGATGCTTACGGCGGCTCCATCGAGAACCGCGCGCGGCTGATGCTGGAGGTTTCCAGGGCTGTTGCCGCCGAGGCCGGCGCCGACCGCACCGGCATCCGCATCTCGCCGGTGACGCCAGCCAACGACCTCTCCGACTCCAATCCGCAGGCCTTGTTCGATCACATCGTCGACGGTCTCAACGCGCTCAAGCTCGTCTATCTGCACGTGGTCGAAGGCGCCACCGGCGGCCCGCGCGACATCGCGCCGTTCGACTATGCGGGCCTGCGCAAGCGCTTCACCGGCGCCTACATCGCCAACAACGGCTACGACTTCGATCTCGCGACCAAGGTGCTGGACGCGAACGCGGCCGATCTCATTGCCTTCGGCAAGCCGTTTATCTCCAACCCCGACCTGGTCGAGCGGCTGAAGACGGGCGCGGCGCTGAACGACTGGGACAAGAACACGTTCTACGGCGGCGGCGCGAAGGGCTACACGGATTATCCGACGCTCGCGGCCGAGCCGGCGGAGTAAGTACCAACCACACGACGGCTGTCATGCCCCGCGAAGGCGGGGCATCCAGTACGCCGCGGCTCTTCGGTTCAATCACGACCGTCTCTGGAATACTGGATCGCCCGATCAAGTCGGGCGATGACAGCGAGTGTGTAGTCGGCACAATCGCCATTCTCGACATCCGCCAGGAAAAAGGCCGGGATCGCTCCCGGCCTTTCGTGTTTGATGACGCTATGCGCCGCTTACTTCGCTTCCGCGCGCTTGGGCGGGGATGCCGGCCACGACTTGATCAGCGTGTCGTAGTCGACCGTCTCACCCTTCGGCTTCTCGTTGGCGAGCTTGCGCTGCGGTGCGATGGTGCCGTCCTTCTGGGCCTTGGCGTACCAGTACTCGGCGGTCTCCTTCTTGTGCAGCTTCGGACCGCAGGCGCCCTGCACGCCGGACTTCTCGAGGCGCTCCATGACGGAGTCCTGAGCGGCCGCGAGTGCATCCATCGCGGCTTGCGGCGTCTTCGCACCGGACGACGCATCGCCGATGTTCTGCCACCAGAGCTGCGCGAGCTTCGGATAGTCAGGCACGTTGTTGCCGGTCGGGGTCCACTGCACGCGCGCGGGCGAGCGGTAGAACTCGATCAGGCCGCCGAGCTTCGGCGCACGCTCGGTGAACGACTTGTCCCAGATGTCGGATTCACGGATGAAGGTGAGACCGACATGGCTCTTCTTCAGCGACACCGTCTTGGAGACGATGAACTGGAGATAGAGCCAGGCCGCCTTGCGGCGGTCAGCCGGGGTCGACTTCAACAGCGTGAGCGAGCCGGCGTCCTGGTAGCCGAGCTTCATGCCTTCCTTCCAGTACGAGCCGTGCGGCGACGGAGCCATACGCCATTTCGGCGTACCGTCCGCGTTCATCACGGCGATGCCCGGCTTCACCATGTCGGCGGTGAAGGCGGTGTACCAGAACATCTGCTGGGCGATGTTGCCCTGCGCCGGCACGGGACCGGACTCGGAGAAGGTCATGCCCTGGGCCTGCGGCGGAGCATACTTCTTCATCCACTCGAGGTACTTGGTGATCGAGTAGACCGCGGCCGGACCGTTGGTGTCGCCACCGCGATCGACCGAGGAGCCGACCGGACGGCAGCCTTCCATGCGGATGCCCCATTCGTCGACCGGCAGACCGTTCGGAATGCCCTTGTCACCGTTGCCGGCCATCGACAGCCAGGCGTCGGTGAAACGCCATCCGAGCGACGGGTCCTTCTTGCCATAGTCCATATGGCCGTAGACCTTGACGCCGTTGATCTCCTTGATGTCGTTCGTGAAGAACTCGGCGATGTCTTCATAGGCCGACCAGTTCACGGGCACGCCGAGCTCGTAGCCATACTTGGCCTTGAACTTGGCCTTGTAGTCCGCGTTGGTGAACCAGTCGTAGCGGAACCAATAGAGGTTCGCGAACTGCTGGTCGGGCAGCTGATAGAGTTTGCCGTCCGGCGCGGTGCCGAACGACTTGCCGATGAAGTCGTTGACGTCGAGCTGGGGATCGGTGACGTCCTTGCCCTCGCCGGTCATGTAGTCCGACAGCGCGATGGTCTGGCCGTAGCGGAAGTGTGTGCCGATCAGATCGGAATCGTTGATCCAGCCGTCATAGACGTTCTTGCCGGACTGCATCTGGGTCTGCAGCTTCTCGACGACGTCACCTTCCTGGATGATGTCGTGCTTGAGCTTGATGCCGGTGAGCTCGGAGAACGCCTTTGCCAGCGTCTGCGACTCGTATTCGTGGGTCGCGATGGTCTCGGAGACGACGTTGATCTCCATGCCCTTGAAGGGCTCGGCGGCCTTGGCGAACCACTCCAGCTCCTTCTTCTGCTCGTCCTTTGACAGCGTCGAGGGCTGGAATTCCGCAATCCACTTCTGGATCGCGGCGTCGTCGGCGGCGCGGACCGGCGCCGAGACGGCGAACGACACCGCCACGATGGCGGCGGCGCTGGACATGGTCAGAAAGCTATTCTTGGTCAATGGACCTTTCCTTCTCCTAAACTGTCGCATGTTGTTCCTCCGTTGCAGCGACAAAATTTTATACAGGCCCGGGTTGCCCCCGGATCTGGCCGTCCCTTCGCGAGCTTCAGACCGTGCGAAAAATGAGCACGGCCGTGGCCAGCGAAATCCCACTTGCGAGCCACAGGCTCGAGATCTCAAAACCTTCCTCGCCGATCGGCAGGGTGGCGAGCGTGTCGGTGCCGGCGAAGGCGATCCACAGAAGGTGGATGACGGCCGCCGTGATCAAGGAGATGAACAGGCGGTCGCCCCGCGTCGTCGGAATGCTGAGCACGCCGACGCGCTCGGCTTCGGGATAGACCGCGGCGAGGCACGTCATGACCGCGAGGGTGGAGGCGAGCGCCACGAAGAAGATCGCCGTCGGCAGCGTCCAGGCCATCCATGCAATAGATTCCATCGATGCCTCCCTAGACCCGACCGAGCGCGAAACCGCTCGCGATGTAATTGCGGACGAACCAGATCACGAGCGCGCCTGGGATGATGGTAAGCACGCCGGCCGCGGCCAGCAGGCCCCAGTCCATGCCCGCAGCCGACACCGTACGCGTCATGATCGCCGCGATCGGTTTTGCCTGCACCGAGGTCAGCGTCCGCGCGAGCAGGAGCTCGACCCAGGAAAACATGAAGCAGAAGAAGGCGGCGACGCCGATGCCGCTCGCGATCAGCGGCACCAGGATCCTGATGAAGAAGCGCGGAAAGGAATAGCCGTCGAGGAAGGCGGTCTCGTCGATCTCGCGCGGCACGCCGGAGACGAAGCCTTCGAGGATCCACACCGCCAGCGGAACGTTGAAGATGCAATGCGCGAGCGCGACCGCCCACGGCGTATCGAACAGGCCGATCGCCGAATAGAGGTTGAAGAACGGCAGCGCATAGACCGCCGCCGGGGCCATGCGGTTCGACAGCAGCCAGAAGAACAGGTGCTTGTCGCCGAGGAAGCGGTAGCGCGAGAACGCGTAGGCCGCGGGCAGCGCCACCGAGATCGAGATGATGGTGTTGAGGACGACGTATTTGAGCGAGTTGATGTAGCCGGAGTACCAGCTCTCGTCGGTGAAGATGCGCTTGTAATGCTGCAGCGTCGGCGCATGTGGCCACAGCGTCATCGTCGAGACGATTTCTGCGTTGGTCTTGAAGCTCATGTTGACGAGCCAGTAGATCGGCAACAACAGGAAGATCAGAAACAGCGCCATGATGACGCGGCGGCCGGGAATTGAGTGCATCAGGCCACTCCTTCCTTTGGCTTGAGTGCAGTCACGGGCTTGAGCACGGCCGAAGGCTTGGGCTCCGTCGCCGGCTCGGTCTCGGCCTGGACTTTGCGTTCGACGCCGGCATTGGTCATGACGGTATAGAAGATCCAGCAGACGATCAGGATGATCAGATTATAGACCAGCGAGAGCGCCGCGGCCTTGCCGAGGTCGAACTGGCCGAGCGCGATCTTGACGAGCTCGATCGACACGAAGGTCGTCGAGTTGCCGGGTCCGCCACCCGTCACCACGAACGGCTCGGTGTAGATCATGAACGAGTCCATGAAGCGCAGCAGCACGGCGATCAGGAGCACGCGGTTCATCTTCGGCAGCTGGATCGCCTTGAACACAGCCCAGCGCGAGGCGCCGTCGATCTGAGCTGCCTGGTAATAGGCCTCGGGGATCGACTTCAGGCCGGCGTAGCACAGCAGCGCGACCAGGCTGGTCCAGTGCCAGACGTCCATCACGATGACGGTAACCCAGGCATCGACGGCGTTGGAGACGTAGTTGTAGTCGATGCCGATCGCATTGAGCACATAGCCCATCAGACCGATGTCGGGCCGGCCGAAGATCTGCCAGATCGTGCCGACCACGTTCCACGGAATCAGCAGCGGCAGCGCGAGGATGACGAGGCAGGCCGCCACCGTCCAGCCCTGACGCGGCATCGACAGCGCGATGACGATGCCGAGCGGCACCTCGATCGCGAGGATCACCATCGAGAAGAACAGATTGCGGCCGAGCGAGGCGAGGAATCGGCCGCCGAGATCGGTCGATGGATCGAGCAGCTCCTTGAACCAGCCGACGCCGTTCCAGAAGAACTGGTTGTTGCCGAAGGTGTCCTGCATCGAATAGTTCACGACCGTCATCAGCGGCAGCACCGCCGAGAAGGCCACGACCAGGAACACCGGCAGCACCAGGAACCAGGCTTTTTGGTTGACGGTCTTGTCCATCAGGCGGCTCCCTCCACCAGAAGGCTGTCGGCATAGACGTGGACATGCGCCGGATCGAACTTCAGCCCGGCGGTACCGTCCGCGCTGGTGAAGCCCGCCGGCGCGCGCGCCGCGATCTTGGCCTCGCCGATGCGGACGCGCGCGAAGCGGATGCGGCCGAGGTCGTCGATGCGGTCGATCTTCGCACTGAGCAATCCGGGTGCGGGCGCGACGGCGTCGACAAACTCCGGACGCACGCCGATCTCGATCTTGGCGCCGGCTGGCAGGCTGTCATAGCTGCGGTTGAGCGCGATGACATTCCCGCCGATGCGCGCCTCGCGACCCTTCACCTCGGCCGGCAGGATGTTCATGCCGGGCGAGCCGATGAAATAGCCCACGAACGTATGCGCCGGCTTGTCGAACAGCTCGGCGGGCGTGCCGCTCTGCACCACGCGGCCGTCATGCATGACGACAACGGTGTCGGCGAAGGTCAGCGCCTCGGTCTGGTCGTGGGTGACGTAGATCATCGTCAGGTCGAGCTCGCGATGCAACGCCTTCAGCTTGGAACGGAGCTGCCATTTCAGCTCGGGATCGATCACGGTCAGCGGCTCGTCGAACAGCACGGCGGCGACGTCGGAGCGGACCAGGCCGCGGCCGAGCGAGATTTTTTGCTTGGCATCCGCCGTGAGGCGCGTCGCCTTGCGATTGAGATAGGGCTCAAGGTCGAGCAGGCGGCCGATCTCGGCGACGCGCTTGTCGATCTCGGCCTTCGGCACGCCGCGGTTCTTAAGCGGGAACGCCAGGTTCTGCCCCACCGTCATGGTGTCGTAGATCACCGGAAACTGGAACACCTGGGCGATGTTGCGCTTCTGGGTTGACAGCGGTGTGATGTCCTGGCCGTCGAACAGGATTTTCCCCCGCGACGGCGTGATGATGCCGGAGATGACGTTGAGCAGCGTGGTCTTGCCGCAACCGGACGGGCCGA
Source organism: Bradyrhizobium sp. S3.7.6 (assembly GCF_054061875.1). Lineage (NCBI taxonomy): Bacteria > Pseudomonadati > Pseudomonadota > Alphaproteobacteria > Hyphomicrobiales > Nitrobacteraceae > Bradyrhizobium > Bradyrhizobium sp. S3.7.6. The sequence goes on from NZ_JBSSEQ010000001.1 coordinate 7,941,989, forward strand.
GCAGCGCGTAAGCACCGCCCTGCCGCCAGGTCATGGTCACCGGCTTCAGCGCAAAGCTGTCCTGCGGCGCATCATTGCCGCCGTAAGAGTGGGCGAGATCGACGAGGTCAATGCGGGCCATGTCGCATCTCCCCCTTACGAGCTCGGCGCGGCGACCAGACGGTCGGCCGCGTCGAAGACGAAGATATCATTGGGATCGAGCACGGCATCGATGGTCTGGCCGGGCTCAAACTCGTGCACGCCGTGCAGCACTGCCACCCAGTTCGATCCGTCGCGGGTCAGATGCACAAAACTCTCCGAACCGGTGATCTCGGTCACCGTCACCGTGGCGTGGAAGGCGTGGCGGTCGGTCTCGCCATTGGCGAGGGCGAGCTGATGCGCGCGGAAGCCGACGCGATAGGCGCCGTCGGCGAGCGATGAATAGAGCCCGGAGGCCGGCGCGGCGATGCCGCCTGCATATTGCACAGAGCCGTTCTTTTTCTCGATGCCGACGAGGTTGAGCGGCGGATCGGAGAACACCTGAGCGACACGCAGCGTCTGCGGACGGCGGTAGACGTTCGGCGTCTCGCCGATCTGGAGCGCCTGCCCCTCCCACATGCAGACCGTGTTGCCGCCGAGCAGCAGCGCCTCGGTCGGCTCGGTCGTGGCATAAACGAAGATCGCGCCGGACGCCTCGAAGATGCGCGGCAGCTCGGTACGAAGCTCCTCGCGCAGCTTGTAGTCGAGATTGGCGAGCGGTTCGTCGAGCAGCACGAGATCGGCGCCCTTCACCAGCGCGCGCGCCATCGCGGTGCGCTGCTGCTGGCCGCCGGAGAGCTGGAGCGGCGTGCGTTTCAGGAACGGCTCGAGCCGGAGCAGCCGCGCGGCTTCCGCCACGCGCTTCTCGATCTCTTCGCGCGGCTTGCCCTGCACGCGCAAGGGCGAAGCGATGTTCTCGTAGACCGTGAGCGAGGGGTAGTTGATGAACTGCTGATAGACCATCGCGACCGAACGCTTGCGCACGTCGACGCCGGTGACGTCCTTGCCGTTGACCAGCACCTTGCCCGTCGTCGGCTTGTCGAGGCCGGCGAGCAGCCGCATGATCGAGGTCTTGCCTGACAGCGTCGGCCCGAGCAGCACGTTGAGCGTCCCGCTCTCGAGCGTCAGCGAGACGTCGCGGATGTGCGGTATCCCCTCGACGGTCCGGGTCACATGATCGAGCGTCACGGTCATGGGCGTCCTCCCGCTTCCAGCAGGGGACTTTGCGGCACAGCGTGGGTTGCAATCCAGTCGTTCAATGCAGCAACCTCGTCGGCAGATAGTCGCAGGCCAAGTTTGGAGCGGCGCCAGACGATGTCTTCCGCCGTGACCGCCCATTCATTGGCCATGAGGTAGCGGACCTCGCGTTCGGTCAGTGTCGCGCCGAAGGCCTGGCCGAGATCGGCGACCGACTTGGCATCACCAAGCAGCTTGATGGCGCGGGTACCATAGGCGCGCGCGAGGCGCCGGGCATGCTCATGGCTGAGGAAGGGATAGCCGCGCTGGAGCTCGGCGATCAGGCCGTCGACGTCGGACACGCCCATGTCCCCGCCGGGCAGCGGCCATTTGCCGGTCCAGCCTTCGCGCGCTTTCGCACTGCGAAGATAGGGCGCGAGCCGTTCCAGCGCCTCTTCGGCGAGTCGGCGGTAGGTCGTAATCTTGCCGCCATAGATCGAGAGCAGCGGCACGCCGCCGGGTGTGTCGAGCTCGAACACGTAGTCGCGCGTCGCGGCCTTGGCTTCGCTGGCGCCGTCGTCATAAAGCGGCCGCACGCCGGAATAGGTCCAGACCACGTCCGCCGAAGTCACCGGCTTGGCCAGGTATTCGCTCGCGGCGGCGCAGAGGTACTCGATCTCTTCGGGCGTCGCCTTCACCTTGGAGGGATCGCCGTCATAATCGCGATCGGTGGTGCCGATCAGCGTGAAATCGTCCTGGTACGGGATCACGAAGATGATGCGGCCGTCGGCGTTCTGGAACATGTAGGCGCGGTCGTGGTCGTAGAGCTTTTTGACTACGATGTGCGACCCCTGCACCAGGCGCACCTTGGCCTTCGCGTTCACGCCAGCGCCGCGGCCGAGCACATCCTCGACCCAGGGGCCGCCGGCATTGACCACCGCGCGGGCCTGGATCTGCGAACGCTCGCCGGTCAGCGTGCTGACCATGCTGACGGTCCAGATGCCGCCGGACTGCTTGATATCCGTCGCGCGGGTGCGGGTGCGGATCTCGGCGCCCTTGTCCGCGGCATCGCGCGCGTTGAGCACGACGAGACGGGCGTCGTCGACGAAGCAGTCGGAATATTCGAACGCGCGGCTGTAGCGGTTCGGGATCAGCGGGCGGCCGACCTCGTCACGCCTGAGATCGACCGAACGCGTCGCCGGCAACAGGTGCCGGCCGCCGATATGGTCATAGAGGAAGAGGCCGAGGCGCAGCAGCCAGGCCGGACGCAGGCCGGCGTGATGCGGCAAAACGAAACGCAGGGGATGGATGATATGGGGCGCGATGCCCCAAAGGATCTCGCGCTCGATCAGCGCCTCGCGGACCAGGCGAAACTCGTAATATTCGAGATAGCGCAGGCCGCCATGCACCAGCTTGGTCGACCAGGACGAGGTCCCGCTCGCCAGATCGTTCATTTCGCACAGGAAAACCGTGTTGCCCCGGCCCACCGCGTCGCGCGCGATGCCGCAGCCGTTAACACCGCCTCCGATAATGGCGAGGTCGAAAATACGCTCCAACAGACGCATCCCCCGGCGACCGCTCGTTCCTTCGAGCGACTACTTTCGTTTTTGATTAGATCACACCGAAAAACGAAAGCAAGATGAAAGAGAGGCGAAGGGAAGTGAAAGAGGAACTTTCTGGTGGGCAATCAGCCGTGGAAATGGGCAGTTCGGACGCCAATCGAAACCGCAATACGATCTTGAATAGTCACGTAGAGCCAATATAGTCATAATAGTCACATTAGTTATATTCGGCATGACAGACCGCAGCACCGCCCCCGATTCGCCCCCGACTGACACGTGGACGCTCGCCAATGCCAAGGCACGCCTGTCCGAGGTGGTCGATCGCGCCCAAACTGGCCCCCAGATCATCACCCGACACGGCAGGCCCAATGCGGTTGTCGTTTCCGCGGATGAATGGGCGCGAAAGACGGCACGCAAAGGCACGCTAGCTGAATTCCTGCTGGCTTCGCCGCTGCGCGGTGCCGACCTCGAACTTGAACGGGTGCAGGACGAACCGCGCGACGAGATGCCGTGAACCTGCTCCTCGACACCAACGTGCTGTCGGAGGTTCAGCGGCCGGCGCCTTCCCCGAAAGTCCTGGCATGGCTCGATACGGTCGATGAGGATCGCACGTTCATCAGCGTTGCTTCGATCGCCGAGCTTCGCCGCGGCATCGCCCTGCTGGACGATGGCCGTCGGCGCGCCGCACTGGTCGCTTGGCTCGCCCATGACCTGCCGGCTCGGTTCGCGCAGCGCATCCTGCCGATCGACCACGCGGTCGCTGAGCGCTGGGGCGACCTGATGGCGCAGAGCCGTCGCAATGGCGTTGCGTTGTCCGTGATGGACGGCTTCTTTGCGGCCACCGCGCTCGCCAACGATCTCACGCTCGTCACACGCAATGTGAAAGATTTTGCGGCCTTCGGCGTTCCGCTGCTCGACCCATGGAGCGACGCCTAAGCCGCTATCTCAGCCGGACCACCGGCGCGGCTTCGGGCGCGGCATCCTGCGCTTCGGCCTGCGCATCATCGATATCCGCCGCATCCTTCGGCATCGCCGCCATCACCTCGATGCCCTTGCTGTGGCAGATGGTGGCGAGGCGCTCGGGCAGCTCCTGGTCGGTCACGAAGGTCTGGATCTGGGTGATATGGGCGATGCGCACCGGCGCGCTGCGGCGCAGCTTGGTGGAGTCGGCAACCAGCATGACGCTGCGGGCATTGGCGATGATGGCTTGCGCCACCTGCACCTCGCGATAGTCGAAGTCGAGCAGCGCGCCCTCCTCGTCGATCGCGGACGCCCCGATGATGGCATAGTCGACCTTGAACTGGCCGATGAGCTGCGTCGCGGTCGAGCCGACCACGGCACCGTCGGCCCGCCGCACCGTGCCGCCGGCGACCACCACCTCAATGCGGGGATGGCGGTAGAGCAGCATCGCGACATTGAGATTGTTGGTGATGACGAGGAGGTCCTCGTGCGAGGTCAGCGCGCTCGCCACCTCCTCGGTCGTGGTGCCGATATTGATGAAGAGCGAGCAGCCGTTCGGGATCAGCGAGGCGGCCGCAGCCCCGATCGCCTTCTTTTCGTCGGCGGCGACGAACCGCCTCGCCTCGTAGGCGAGGTTTTCGACGCCGGAGGCGATGATGGCGCCGCCGTGGATACGGGTCAGCGAGCGGCGCTCGCAGAGATCGTTCAGATCCTTGCGGATCGTCTGCGCCGAGACCTCGAACCGGCGCGCGAGCTCCTCGACCATGACGCGCCCCGAGGCGCGCGCGATGTTGAGGATTTCGGCTTGGCGATGGGTCAATCCGGTCACGGCGATGGCCTCAAATCAGGAAGGCGCATGGTGCGGCGGTTCGCACGTTCGGTCAATGCGCTCAGCGATCACGGTTAACGGACAAAGCCTCTCACCATGCCATCGCGGCGGCGAGACGCGCGAGCAGTTCCGGATCGTCGAACGCGCTGGCGGAAGCAACCGCGCCGGCGCCAACAAGGTCGGCATGGCTGAGGCTCGTCCGGATGCCGATGGTCGGAATGCCGGCGGCCGTCGCCGACTGCACGCCGGAGCGGGAATCCTCGAACGCGATCGAAGCCGTCGCGCTCCCGCCGACGAAACGCAGCCCCTCCTGATAGGGCAGCGGGTGCGGCTTGCCGTGCGGCAGCTCGTCGCCGATCACAAGTGCCCTGAAGCGGTGCGTGATGCCGAGACCGGAGAGCAACAGCTCGGCATTCGGACGCGGCGCGTTGGTCACGGCGACCATGGGAATGCCGGCGGCATCCGCGCGGTCGAGCAGCGCCATCAGGCCCGGAAGCGGCTCGATCTGTCCGGCGACGAGTGTGCGGAAGACGACCTCCTTCTCTCCGAGGATCACGGCGCGCCGTTCCACGGTTTCGTCGGGCAGAAAGCGCTCGCCGATCGACGCATTGGCGAAGCCTTGCAGCTCCCTGGAGAAGCGCGCGTGATCGAACACATGGCCCAGCGGCCCAAGCACCTGGTTGAACGCCTTGAGGTGCAGCGGGTCGGTGTTGGCCAGCGTGCCGTCGATGTCGAACAGCAGCGCCCTGCCCGTCACTTGCCCCTGCGCCTGCCCTTTGGCCTCGATCATTTCCGTACTTTCCCGAATGCACGATGCATCAATGCGAAACACGTATCAATGCAGCCCCGATCGCGCAATGACGCATCGACATGACCGCCAAGCGACACTCGACAAAGTCGCGCGCGGCTGCAACACTCCGCGCAAGACCAAAAAGGAGGAAACGATGACGATCAACCGACGCGATCTGGCTCTCTCGACTCTTGCCGTCTCAACCCTTGCCGTCTCCGCGCTTGCTCTCACAGCACCGGCGTTGGCGGCCGCGGCGGATGAGGAAGCCGTGGCGAAAAAGGTCGAGGCCTTCCGCCTTGCCCAGATCGCGGCCGATCCCAAGGCGCTCGGCGCGCTCTGCGCCGACGAGGTGAGCTACAGCCATTCCAACGGCAAGGTCGAGGACAAGGCGACCTTCATCACCAACGCCACCGACGGCAAATCAAAATTCCTGTCGATCGAGTACAAGGACCCGACCATCAAGGTCGTCGGCCCCGCCGCGATCGTGCGCTTCCACTGGATGGGCGAACAGGAAATGGCGGCCGATGGGAAAAAAGTATCGACCAATCTTCACATCCTGATGAACTGGCAGAAGCAGGGCGACGATTGGAAGCTGCTGTCGCGGGCTGCGACGAAGCTGTGATTGCGATTCTTTCCCTCTCCCCCTGTGGGAGAGGGTGGCTCGCGGCGAGACGGGTGAGGGGTATGCTTCCGCGAGTAACTCTCTCGCTTCCGAATGCGCCGATAGAACCCCTCATCCGGCGCTTCGCGCCACCTTCTCCCACAAGGGGAGAAGGAAAAGGCAGCGGTATCAAGGGCTGCAAAAAATTCCGACCACGCTTTGCGCGTCAGAAATCGCGCCGCCTGGCGCAATGCAGCGTATTGCGACGACGATTGCGACCTGGCGCTCGACACAATCAAGTGCGGCTGCAACAGTGGGCGCAAGATCAAGGACGGAGGATATGATGACACTGAATCGCGACCATGCTGCCACGACGGACCACGAGGCGGTGGCAAAGAACGTCGAGGCATTTCGCCTCGCCCAGATCGCGGCCGATCCGAAGGCCCTCGGCGCGCTGTGCGCGGACGATCTGAGCTACAGCCATTCCAGCGGCTTCCTCGAGGATAAGGCGGCCTTTATCGCCAACGCCACCGACGGCAAGACCGAATTCCTGTCGATTACGTACAAGGATCCAACCATCAAGATCGTTGGTCCCGCCGCGATCGTGCGCTTCCACTGGTTGGCCGAGATGATGACCGGCGGACAGAAAGTGGCAAACAGCCTTCACATCCTGATGAACTGGCTGAAGCAAGGCGACGAGTGGAAGTTGTTGTCGCGCTCCGCGACGAAGTTGTGATTGCGATTCTTTCCCTCTCCCTCTGCGCGAGAGGGTGGCTCGCCGCGCGGCGGCGAGACGGATGAGGGGTTGCCCCCGCGGGCGACCCTCTCACGATTGAATTCGCGGAAACAACCCCTCATCCGGCGCTTCGCGCCACCTTCTCCCACATCCGCCTTCGCCAAGGCTTCGGCGGACATGAAGGGAGAAGGAAAAGGCAGCGGCATCAAGGGCTGCAAAAAATCCCGACCACGCTTTGCGCGCCAGAAATCGCCAGCGGCGGCGTTTACGCCGCTTCCTTCACATCGCCGTTAACCAGCTTGCGCGCGGCACGCTCGGCTTCGCGTGCGTTGCGGAAAAGCTGGCCTTCAAGGCGATTGAAGCGGTGCGACGAGGCGAAGAAACAATAGCCTCCCTGAGAACGAACGACGATACCTGCGGTTTGCGAGTCGACTTCGATAATGTAGCTGTCCGGCATGGTCCGTAGATTCCTCAGTGCGGGCAAATAACGGCAATCCTGCCCAAAGGTTCCTGAGCATTTGAGGCCGTCTCCACCCCGAATCGACACGCAATTGAGTACGCCGGGACCTCATCCGTTTTATGACTTGTTCTTGGCGAAGCCGCGACGCGGTGACTCAGTCGCGCCGCGTTTGGCGTGCCGCAAGTTTGCGTGAGATGGGGCAGAGCGTCGCGCGCGATTACGTCGCGATCGGCGGATCGTTGCGCTGGATCGCTTGCGGACGGCCGTCATCATCGATCGAGACGTAGGTGAAATGACCGTCGGTGACGAGGATCGGCTGGAGCTCCCTGCGCCGTAGCGCCCAGGCTTCGAGATGCACGGTCATCGAGGTGCGGCCCACGCGGACGAGATTGGCATAGACCGAAACGAGATCGCCGACATAGACCGCTTTGCGAAAATTCATCGCCTCGATCGCCACGGTGACCGTACGCGACCTCGCGAGCTTCGATGCGAACACGCCGCCGCCGACATCCATCTGGCTGAGCAGCCAGCCGCCGAAGATGTCGCCGTTGGCATTGGTGTCGGCGGGCATTGCCAGCGTGCGAATGCAGAGATCGCCGCGCGGCTCGGTGTCGGACTTCTCGGTCATGTCGGTCTCACCTAAAATTGTCCCAGCCCGGATCGGGCGCAAAGCGCCCGCCGAATCGCTCGGCCAGCGCGCGCAGGGTGGATACGACATTTTCCACGCCGCGCGTGCGCGCGTAGTTCAGCGGACCGCCGCGGAACGGTGCATATCCAGTGCCGAAGATCATGGCGCCGTCGACCGCATCGGCATCGTCGACGATACCTTCGCGGAGTGCCGCGACGCAGACATTGGACATCGGCAGCACCAGGCGGTCGATCATCGGGTCGGTGACGCGCGGGCCGGTCTCGGGCAACGGCGCCTTCTCCGCCTTGCCGTCCTTCCAGGTGTAGAATCCCTTGCCCGTCTTGCGGCCGAGCTCGCCCTTGGCGACCTTCTCGCGCAGCCAAGCCGGCGTCGGCGGGAGCAGATCGCCGAACTTGGTCCGCAGCATGTCACCGACGTCGAGGCAGATGTCGAGCCCGACCTGGTCGGCGAGCTCGATCGGCCCCATCGGCATGCCGAACTGCTCGGCCGCCGCGTCGATCAGGCGCTGGTCGATCCTCTCATCCAGCATCACCATCGCCTCCAGCATGTAGGGCGTCAGCGCACGGTTGACGAGGAAGCCGGGCGAGCTCTTCACGGAGAGCGGCAGACGGTCGATCGCGCCGACGAAGGCGAGCGCCTCCTTCAGCACCCGCGCGTCGTTGCCGTCATGGCTGACGACTTCGACCAGCTGCAGCCGCGACACCGGGTTGAAGAAGTGCAGGCCGACGAGACGATCGGGCCGCGCCAGCGTGGTGCGCAGATCCTGGAGCGGAATGCTCGACGTGTTGGTCGCAAGGATCGCGCCCGGCTTCATCTTCGGCTCGAGGCCCGCATAGACCTTCTGCTTCAGCTCGAGCTTTTCCGGCACCGCCTCGATGATCAGATCGGCGTTGCGAACGCCCTCGCCGTCCATGTCGGGGATCAGACGATCAAGCGCATCGCGCACCTCGGTCGGCCTGCGAATGATCTTGCCGTAAAGCTCGGCCGCGCGCTTCACCGCGCCGGCGACCGGCTCCGGCTTCATGTCCGCGAGCGAGACGCGCAGCCCCTGCCCCGCACACCACGCCGCGATATCACCACCCATGGCGCCGGCGCCGATGACATGGACGTGCTTGATCGTGTTGCCGCCGCCGGCCGTCTTCTTCATCTGCTCGCGCAGGAAGAACACGCGGATCAAATTCTGCGCGGTCGGCGTCACCATCAGCCTGGCGAACGAGGCCTGCTCGGCCTTCAGCATCGCGGCCTTGCTGCCGCCATGGGTCTCCCAGAGATCGATCAGCGCGTAAGGCGCCGGATAATGCTCGCGGCGCGCGGCCTTCGCCGCCTCCGAGCGCATGCGCCTGGCCAGCAGCCCGCGCACGGGACCGAAATTGGCCGCGTGAGTCAGAAGGCCCGGACGCGCCCGCTTCAAGCGGCCGAACAGCGCATCCTTCACCGCGTTGCGGACGTGCCGCTCCTGCGTCACGGTATCGACGAGGCCGAGCGATCTGGCGCGGCGCGCATCGATGGTGCGGCCGGTCAGCATCAGCGCCATCGACTGCGTCGGGTTCACCAGCGCGGTGAAGCGCGCGGTGCCGCCGAGGCCGGGATGCAGGCCGAGCATCACCTCCGGGAAGCCGAAGCGCGCGCCGTCGATCGCAATGCGCGACTGGCAGGCCAGCGCGACCTCCAGCCCGCCGCCGAGGCAGAAGCCGTGGATGACCGCGACCGTCGGCAGCTTCAGCGCCTCCAGATGATCGACCACCGCATGCGCCGCGCGGATGCGTGTCTCGACCATCTCGGGATCGCTGGCGCCGCGGAATTCGTTGACGTCGGCGCCGGCAATGAAGCCGGACGGCTTTGCCGAGCGGATCACGAGGCCGGCGGGGCGCTCGGTCTCGATCGCCGCGAGCACGGCATCGAACTCCTCCATCACGTCCGCGGACAGCGTGTTGGCGCTGGCATCTGCGCGGTCGAACAGCAGCCAGGCGACGCCGTCGGCATCGCGCGTCAGCTTGAAGTGCTTGTAGGGGCAGTCGGTCGCGGGCCTGGGCCCAAGCTCCAGCACGCGGTCGCCGAGCGCGGTCATGATCCTGGAATCCATGGTCACACCGCCTCGATCAGCATGGCGCCGCCGAGCCCGCCGCCGATGCATTCGGTCGCAACGCCGCGGCGCGTGCCGAGCCGCTTCATCGCATTGACGAGATGCAGCACGATGCGGTTGCCGGAGGTGCCGACGGGATGGCCGAGCGAGATGGCACCGCCATCGACGTTGAGCCTGTCACGGTCGATCTCGCCGGCCGCGCCGTCGAGGCCCAGGATCTCGCGACAGAATTTGTCGTCGTTCCAGGCGGCGAGACAGCCGAGCACCTGCGTCGCAAAAGCCTCGTTCAGCTCCCAGGTTTCGACGTCCTTGACGGTGAGGTCGTTGCGGTGAAGCAGCGGCGTCGCCGACATCACGGGTCCCAGTCCCATGATGCTGGGATCGAGCGCCGCCCAGTGGCTGTCGACGATGACAGCCTTCGGCGTCAGTCTGTGCTTTGCGACCGCCGCGTCGGAGGCGAGGATCACCCAGGAGGCACCGTCGGTGATCTGCGACGAATTGCCGGCGGTGACCTGGCCCCAAGGGCGTTCGAACACCGGCCGCAGCTTTGCGAGCGTCTCGGCCGTCGAGTCCGGCCGCACGCCGTCGTCATGGTCGAAGAATTTTCCGTCGCGGGAGAACGCTGTCTCGACCTCGCCCTTGAGAAAACCTTCGGCCTGCGCATGCGCGAGCCGGCGATGACTCTCGGCGGCATAAGCGTCGGACTGTGCCCGCGTGATGCCGAAGAGATGGCCGACGACCTCGGCGGTCTGGCCCATGTTCAAGTCGGTGATGGGATCGGTCAGCCCGCGCTCCAGGCCGATGATCGGCTTGAGGTAGCGCGGCCGCAGCTTGAAGGCGGCAGCGAGCTTCGCGGCCATACCCTTGGCGGTGGCAAGGCCGGCGAACCAGCGCACACCGGAATTCGGCCAGACCAGCGGCGCGTGGCTCAGCGCCTCGGTGCCGCCGGCGAGGACCATGTCGGCATGACCCTCGCGGATGTAGCGGTAGGCCGTGTCGATCGACTGCATGCCGGAGCCGCAATTGATCTGCACGGTGAAGGCGACCATGTCCTCGCCCATGCCGAGCCGGAGCGCGGCGACGCGGGCCGGGTTCATCTCGTCCGCGATCACGTTGACGCAACCGAGGATGACCCGGTCGAAATCATCGGGTGAAAACGGCTGGCGTGCCAGCAGCGGCCGGCCGCATTGCACGGCGAGATCGACTGGCGTGAACGGCCCCGGCCCCGAACGCGCTTTGAGAAACGGCGTCCGGCTGCCGTCGACGATGAAAACCGGTCGTGCCATCAGCTCGCCGCCCTCTGTTCACCGAGTTCCTGGAAGAACTGATGCACATCTCCGGTTTTCTTGTAAATCGGCGACAGCGCTTCGGGCGCAAAATCGTCGACCTCGATCACTTTTGTGACGGCTTCATGAGCGGCCGCAAGCTGCTCGCCTTCGGCCTGCGTGATCACGCCCTTGGTGACGGCGTCCTTCCAGTCGCGGATGTGCGCGGCGCGCATGCGCTTGGCGATGGCATCGGTGGCCGCAACGAGCTTGAACGCGCGCTCCAGCCGGGCAAAGCCGCCGTCGTCATCGACATAAGCGAGATCCGGCGTGAGGCGCTCGCGCGCCGCCGACGGCTCCAGCACGAGGCTGGCGCACTGGTGCACGACACGGTCAGACGGGCCGAGCACCCGCGCGCCGAAGGGCTGGACCACGAGCTTGAGGATGACAGCGACAAAACGATTGGGCAGATTGGCGAGGATCTCAGCAAGCCGGTTCTCGATGGTCTTGAAGCCGGTCGCCATGCACCATTCCAGCGCAGCGAAGTCCTCCTTCTGCCGGCCCTCGTCCTGCCAGCGTTTCAGCGCGGCCGAGAGCAGATAGAGCTCGGAGAGGATGTCGCCGAACCTCGCCGACAGCATCTCCTTGCGCTTGAGCGCGCCGCCGAGCGTGAGCAGCGCCATGTCGGCGCAGAGCGCGAAGGCCGCGGAGTAGCGCGCGAGCTGGCGATAGAATGGCGTGGCATCGCCCGCATCCGGCGCAAGCGCGAAGGCGCCGAAGCTCCAGCTCCGGCCGAACGCACGCAACAGCGTCTGGAAGCTGTGGCCGGCATGTTTCCAGAACGCCTTGTCAAAGGCGGTGAGCCCGCGTTCGCGATCGGCGTCCGCAAGCGCATTCATCTCGTCAAGCAGATAGGGATGCGCGCGGATGGCACCCTGCCCGAACACGATGAGGTTGCGGGTCAGGATGTTGGCGCCCTCGACCGTGATACCGACAGGCACGGCGCGGTGCAGATTGCCGAGATAGTTTTGCGGACCGTCGATCACGGCCTTGCCGCCATGGATGTCCATGGCGTCGTCGACCGCCGTGCGCATCCGCTCGGTCGCGTGCAGCTTCATGATGCCGGAGATGACGGCGGGATGGATGCCGGCATTCAGCGCCGCGCAGGTCAGCCGGCGCGCCGCGTCGAGCTGGTAGGCGGTGGCGACGATACGCGCGAGCGGCTCCTCGACGCCCTCGAATTTGGAGATAGAGATGCCGAACTGCTCGCGGATGCGGGCATAGGCGCCGGTGGTACGGGCGGCATAGGCGGCGCCGGCCGCCGACAACGATGGAAGAGAAATGCCGCGGCCGGCGGCGAGCGCGGTCATCAGCATCTTCCAGCCCTGCCCGAGTCTCTCCTTGCCGCCGATGACGTAGTCGAGCGGGATGAAGACGTCGCGGCCCCAGTTCGGGCCATTCTGGAACACCTGCATCGACGGCAGATGACGATGGCCGATCTTGACGCCCGGCAGATTGGTCGGGATCAGCGCGACGGTGATGCCAAGCTCTTCCTGGCTGCCCACGAGGTGGTCGGGGTCATAGGCCTTGAAGGCGAGGCCCAGCAGCGTCGCGACCGGGCCGAGCGTGATGTAGCGCTTGTGCCAGTTGAGCCTGAGGCCAATGACCTCGCTGCCCTCGAAATCGCCCTTGCAGATGATGCCGGTGTCGACCATCGAGGCGGCGTCGGAGCCGGCTTCGGGGCTGGTCAGGCCGAAGCAGGGAATGTCGCGGCCGTCGGCGAGGCGCGGCAACCAGCGCTCCTGCTGCTCTTTCGTGCCGAAGCGCATCAGGAGCTCGCCCGGCCCGAGCGAGTTCGGCACCATCACGGTGACGGCCGCGGCGATCGAACGGGTCGAGATCTTGCGCACCACTTCCGAATGGGCATAGGGCGAGAAGCCGAGACCACCGAATTCCTTCGGAATGATCATGCCGAAGAATTTCTCACGCTTGACGAAGTGCCAGACGTCTGGCGGCAGGTCACGCCATTCCCAGAAGATCTTCCACTCGTCGAGCATGGCGCAGAGCGCGTCGACCGGGCCGTTGAGAAAGGCCTGCTCCTCGGGGGTGAGCGTCGCCTGAGGCACCTTCAGCAACTTCGACCAATCGGGGTCGCCGGTGAAGAGATCGGCATCCCACCAGACGTCACCGGCCTCCAGCGCCTCGCGCTCGGTGTCGGACATCGCTGGCAGCACGCCGCGCGCCCAGGAGAAGATCGGCTTTGTGATGGTGTCGCGGCGGAAGCTCATGGCTGACCTCATGCATCGGCGCGGTTATCGGCATTTTAGCGGAAAGTGGCCGGGGTAAGTGAACACTTCGCGAGCAAAAAGACGCGAATTGACGCGGCCGGGCGGCCGCCCCGGAGGCCATAACGGTCGGGGCGTGGGGGCAGTTCCGGGGAGGCGAATCGGGCTGAATGCCCCGTCGTCATTCCGGGGCGACGCGCAAGCGTCGAGCCCGGAATCCATAACCACCATCGGGAGTATGGATTCCGGGCTCGCGCCTGACGGCGCGCCCCGGAATGACGATGCGGAGAGAGTGGCTTAACCTGGATCAGATCAGTCCGGCCGCACCATCTCGAACATGTTTTCCGGCTTGATCTCGAAATAGTCGCCGCGACGGCCGGCGCGGACGATGGGGTGGGCGGCGGCGGTCTGGTAGACGCCGTCCTTGATCATGGCCTTGTCGATATGGACGGCGACGACCTCGCCCAGCGTCAGCCAGGCGTCGGCCTCCTTGCCGTCGGCGCCCTTGAGGCGGACGATGTCAGACACCTTGCACTCGAAGGCAACCGGGCTCTCGGCCACGCGCGGCACGTTGACGAGCTTGCCGGGGACGGCGGTCAGCCCTGCGAGCTTGAACTCGTCGACCTCGGGGCCGACATGCGCGGCGGTCGCGTTCATGTGCTTGGCGAGATCCATGGTCGTCAGATTCCAGACGAACTCCCGGGTCTGCTCCATGTTCGAGACCGTGTCCTTCCAGTTGGTGGAGGAGAAGCCGATGATCGGCGGCACGTAGCAAAAGGCGTTGAAAAAGCTGTAGGGCGCGAGGTTGACGTGGCCCTTGGTGTCGCGGGAGGAGATCCAGCCGATCGGCCGCGGCGCGATGATGGCGTTGAAGGGATCGTGCTTGAGGCCGTGGCCCTTGGAGGGCTCGTAGAAGTAGAGGTCTTTGTCGGTCACGCGCTGCTTCCTTTTCGTCATTGCGAGCGCAGCGAAGCAATCCAGAATCCCTCCGCGGAGACAGTCTGGATTGCTTCGCTGCGCTCGCAATGACGGAGTTTGTTGGTCCGTCATTGCCCGCCATCCACCCGTTAAGGGCGGCGCTAAGCAGTTTATAGGGGAAATTCCAGCGCCCGTCAGTGGCGCGGGGACAGACCGGCGATGACGAAATCGATCATCTGGTCGATGGTCGGGCCCGGCTTGGTGGCGCACTGGGCGATCATCTGGGGGTGGAAGAAGCGCATCATCGCGGTGCAGGCGCACATCGAGGCCAGTTGCAGGTCCGGCGCCTCGAACTCGCCGGACGCGGTACCCTGCGCGATCACCTGGCCGATGACGCCAGCAATGCACTCCATATGGGCGACGCAGACGTCCCAGTCCTCCTGCATCGCGATCTCGACCATCTCATGCAGCTTGTTATCACCGACATAGCGCTCGGTGTTCATGCGGTGGATGGTGGTGAGCAGCTCGCGGAAGCGCGGGAGCACCGGACCAGGCCTCGCCACGATCCGCTGCGCTTCGATCTCGACCTCGCCCATCAAGGCCCGCGCCACCGACTGGTGGATCGCCTTCTTCGATTCGAAGAAGCGATAGACATTGGCGGGGCTCATCCTGAGCTCCTTGGCGATGTCCCCGACCGTGGTCTTCTGGTAACCGATCTGGCGGAACAGCCGCTCAGCCACCTCGAGGATACGATCCCGGGTGTCGCCTTCGATATGTTCCGCAACCAGTGTCATGTGTCAGGACTCGTCCATCAGCAGTCTTCTCATTTATTCAGCCGCTTCAGCAAGCGGAATTGCGTGCTGGTCATCGCTCCCATGCTGCGGCGCGGCAGGCTGCTCGGGGGTGCCCGCCTCGTCCAGGCTCTTCCTGAACCACAGGGCGTAGAGGCCCGGCAGGTACAGCAGCGTCAGGAAGGTCGCGACGAACAGGCCTCCCATGATCGTGATCGCCATCGGGCCCCAGAAGGCCGAGCGCGACAACGGGATCATGGCCAGGATCGCGGCGAGCGCCGTCAGCACCACCGGCCGGGCGCGGCGGACGGTTGCCTCCACGATCGCCTCGCGGCGGGTCAGGCCGTGGGAAACGTCGGTCTCGATCTGGTCGACCAGGATGACGGTGTTGCGCATGATCATGCCGGCGAGCGCGATCAGGCCGAGCAGCGCCACGAAGCCGAACGGGGCATTGGCGACGTTGAGGCCGAACGAGGCACCGACGATGCCGAGCGGCGCGGTGAGGAACACCAGGATCAGGCGCGAGAAGCTCTGCAGCTGGAACATCAGCAGCGTCAGCATCACCATGACCATCAACGGGAAGAGGATGAAGATCGAGGCGTTGCCCTTGGCGGATTCCTCGAACGCCCCACCCGGCTCGATGCGGTAGGCCGGCTCGAGATTGTCCTTGATCGCCTTCAGCTTCGGCGTGATCTGGCTCGTGACGTCGGGCGCCTGCACGCCGTCGACGACGTCGGAGCGCACGGTGATCGCCATGTCGCGGTTACGCCGCCACATGATCGGCTCCTCATGGGCATACTCGATCTTGGCGATCTGCTGGAGCGGCACGGCGACGCCGTTCTTCGAGGTGATGGTCAGATCGCCGACGCCGCCGAGATCGAGACGTTCGGACGGGACCGCACGAGCAACCACGGCCACCTTCTCGATGCCGTCGCGTATGGTCGTGACCTGCGCGCCCGAGATCAGCATCGACAGCGCCTGCGAGACGTCCTGCGGGGTCAGGCCCATGGCGCGGGCACGATCCTGGTCGACGACGAGCTTGAGGTAGGGCGACTGCTCGTTCCAGTCGAGCTGGACGTCCTTGACGCTCTTGTTCTGCCGCATGACGTCGCGGACCTGATAGGCGATCTCGCGCACCTTGTTAGCGTCGGGGCCGATCACGCGGAACTGGACGGGGAAGCCGACCGGCGGACCGAAGTTGAAGCGGTCGACGCGCACGCGCGCCTCGGTCAGCATGCCCTCCGCAGCCGCGTTCTCGATCTTGGCCTTGATGCGCTCGCGCGCCTCGACGCCCTTGGCGACGATGACGATCTCGGCAAAGGCCTCGTTCGGAAGCTGCGGATTGAGGCCGAGCCAGAAGCGCGGCGAGCCCTGGCCGACATAGGACGTATAGGTCTCGATGTCCTTGTCGTCCTTGAGCAGCGTCTCGGCCTTCTTCACCGCCTTCTCGGTGACGTTGAAGGCGGTGCCCTCGGGCAGGCGGAGCTGGAGGAACAGCTCGGGCCGCTCCGACAGCGGGAAAAACTGCTGCTGGACATGGCCGAAGCCGACGATCGAGGCGATGAAGACGCCGACGGTCGCGGCCACCACGGTGATGCGGTGGTTGACGCACCATTGCACGATGGCGCGCAGGCCGCGGTACATGCGGGTCTCGTAGACCGCGTGCGGATCGTGATTGTGGTGCACCTTGATGTTGGGCAGCAACATGACGCCGATATAGGGCGTGAAGATCACCGCCACGAACCAGGACGCGACCAGCGCGATCGCCACGATCCAGAAGATGCTGCCGGCATATTCGCCGACCGCGGAATTGGCAAAGCCGATGGGGAGGAAGCCAGCGGCCGTGACCAGCGTTCCCGTGAGCATCGGAAACGCAGTGGATTCCCAGGCAAAGGAGGCCGCGCGGAAACGGTCCCAGCCCTGCTCCATCTTCACCACCATCATCTCGACCGCGATGATCGCGTCATCCACCAGCAGGCCGAGCGCGATGATCAGCGCGCCGAGCGTGATGCGGTGCAGATCGAGCGACATCGTGTTCATGACGACGAAGACGATGCCGAGCACCAGCGGCACCGACAGCGCGACCACGATGCCGGTGCGCCAGCCGAGCGCCAGGAACGACACGAACAGCACGATGACGAGCGCTTCCATGAAGGAGTGCACGAACTCGCCGACGGCGTGCTCGACCACCTTGGGCTGGTCGGCGATGAGCTTGACGTCGATGCCTTGCGGCACCGCCTTCATGAACTCGGCGGTGGCCTTCTCGACCTCCTTGCCGAGATCGAGGATGTTGGCGCCCTTGGCGGTGACGACACCGATACCGATCGCGGCCTTGCCTTCCTGGCGCACGATGAAGCTCGGCGGGTCGACATAGCCGTGGGTGACGGTGGCGATATCACCCAAACGGAACACGCGGCCGTTGCTCTCGACCGGCGTCTCGGCGACGGCCTTGGCGCCATCGAGCGCGCCGGTAACGCGCAGCGGCACGCGCTGCGACGAGGTCTCGACCGTGCCGGCGGGCACGACGTTGTTCTGCTTGGCGAGCGAATCGAACAGGGCCTGCGGCGTGATGCCGAGGGTGGCGAGCTTGGCGTGCGAGAATTCGACGAAGATGCGCTCGTCCTGGTTGCCGTAGACGTCGACCTTGGTCACACCAGGCACCTTCAACAGGCGCTGGCGGAAGCCTTCCGAGACCTTCTTGAGCTGGGCATAGTCGGCGCCGTCGCCGGTCATCATGTAGAGGATGGAATCGACGTCGGAGAACTCGTCGTTGACGACGGGTCCCAGAATGCCCGAAGGCAACTGGCCCTGCACGTCGGCGAGCTTCTTGCGCAAGAGATAGAAGAGATACGGCACGTCCTTTGGCGGCGTGGAATCGCGGAAGGTCACCTGGAGCGCGGTGAAGGCCGGCTTGGAATAGGTCTGCACCTTCTCGAAATAGGGCAGCTCCTGGATCTTCTTCTCGATGGGGTCGGCGACCTGCGTCTGCATCTCCTGCGCAGTCGCGCCCGGCCAGATCACGGAGACGTTGACCACCTTCACCGTGAAGAACGGATCCTCGGCTCGCCCGAGCTTCTGATAGGAGAAGAAGCCGGCGACGCCGAGTATGATCATCAAGAACAGGACCAGCGTCGGATGGCTGACGGCCCAGGCCGAAAGGTTGAAGCGCTTCATCGCACTCTCCAAAGATGGTCCAATTGCAAAAAAACCACAGCCACTCTGTTCAAACCGTCGTCGCGAGGCAGCGAAGCAATCCAGGGGGCTGGGCAGGTTCTGGATCGCTTCGCCGCTTCAGCCCCGGCATTTGCGCTTGGGCCGAAACTCACCTCACACGACGTGACTCGTAAACTCTAGAAAGACAGCGACGAGACGATCCGCACCCGCTGGCTCGGATCGAGCTTCTGCACGCCGAGCGCCACGATCTTGGCGCCCTCTTCGACACCGCTGGTGATGATGACGTCGTTGCTCTCGTAGGACTTCACCACGACCGGCTTGAGCGTGACGGCGCCATTGTCGTCGACGACGTAGAAGGAGGGCTTGCCGCCTTCGTTGAACAGCGCCGACAGCGGCAGCCGCGCGACGCGCTCGGTCGCGGCATCCGACAGCGTCAGCGTCGCGGTCATGCCGAGCGAAACCTTGTCGTCGGCCTCAGGCAGCGAGAATTTTGCTAGATAGGTGCGCGTCGACGGATCGGCCGTCGGCGCGATCTCGCGCAGCTTGGCCGCATATTTCTTGTCCGGCTCCGACCAAAGAGTGACGCTGGCGGCGCCCGACTTGGCACGTCCAACCAGCGTCTCAGGGATCGCGACGACCGCTTCCTTCTCGGCAAAGCGGGCGACACGGATCGAAGTCTGGCCTGCGGCAACCACCTGGCCGGGCTCGATCAGCGTTGCGGTGACGACGCCACGGGCGTCGGCGTTGAGCGTCGCGTAGGAAAGAGAATTCTTGGTCAGCTCGACTGAGCGCACGGCTCGGTCCAGACGCGCGCGGGCCTCATCGGCGGCGGCGCGGCTCGAATCCATCGCCGCATCCGTAGTCCAGCCCTTGGCCTTCAGATCCTTGGCGCGCTGCTCGGCCGCGGCGGCCTGGGCCAGCACGCCGGTCGCAGCGGTCTGCTCGGCGACGGACTGTTCAGCCTGGAGCTTCAGATCGACCTCGTCGAGGGTCGCGAGCGGCTGGCCGATTTCGACGGTCTGGCCGACCTCGACCAGGCGCTTGGCAACCTTGCCGGCCACGCGGAAACCGAGATCGCTCTCGATCCGGGGCCTGACGGTGCCGACAAAGCTGCGCTCCGGCGTCTCGGCATCATAATGGGCGGTCGCGACCAGAACCGGCCGTGGCGGCTCGGCCTTTTCAGCGACGGTGTCATTGCACCCGGCCAGCGCGGCGACCATCAGGGCCAGCGACACACCCGCCAAGAGCTTGGAATAGCTGGACAAAACTGACCGAACGAACATCGGAGGACACTCCCGCGACTGCAATGAGAGGAATGTCGACTAATCACTGATAAAAGTCAATAATCGTCAGTCATCAGGAAAGCGTGATCGTTAAGGGGCGGTAAGGATTGGTGAGCCTTGTGCCGCTAGCAACGCGCACCATTTCTTGATAGGGTTACATGTAACCAACGGAAATACATATGAGCCCTTCAAAGCCCAAGCCGTCTCGTATGAAGGTGCAGGCCCACCGCGATCGATTGCGTGCACAAGGCCTGCGGCCGATCCAGATCTGGGTGCCGGATATCCGCTCGCCCTCCTTCCAATCGGAAGCCCATCGCCAATCGCTTGCGGTCGCAACGAGCTCACATGAATCCGAAGACCAAGGCTTCATTGATGCCGTATCCGATTGGACCGATGAATGAAGCGAGGTGAGGTCTGGGACGGTGGCAGGCGGCAAGGACTATGCGGGCAAGCCGCGCCCCGTCGTCATCGTGCAGGACGACAGCTTTGACGCGACGAACTCCATCACTGTCTGCGCCTTCACGACCGACGAAACCGAGGCGCCACTTTTCCGGCTCAAGGTCGAGCCGAACGACGGCAACGGCCTTCGAGCTCCGTCTCGACTTATGGTCGACAAGATTACTACAGTGCCAAAAGCCAAGGTAGGAACGTTAGTGGGACGCCTAGACGATGACGACCTGCTGCGTCTCAATCGCGCTATTCTGGTGTTTCTCGGACTGGCTGGTTCGCAGAGAAGCGCCAGTGCAGATTAGCCCGGATGGAGCGCAGCTCAATCCGCGGCCTGCAGGCTGTAGCTCGAGCGCTCCCGGATTTCGCTTCGCTCCATCCGGGCTACGCAGTGGTGGGTGCAGCTCTAACGCCCCTGCCCGGCGAACTCGTGCTTGCTCTCGTGGCCGCCGACAAACACTAGGATGCCGGCGATCAGGGGCAGGACGGCCAGCACCAGCAAGCCGGTCGAGGTCTGGCCGGTGGCTTCCTTGACCCAGCCGATCAGGTAGGGACCGCCGAAGCCGGCGAGGTTGCCGATCGAGTTGATCAGCGCGATGGCGCCGGCCGCCGCCGTGCCGGAGAGCCAGGCGGTCGGCAGGGTCCAGAACACGCCGAAGCAGCAGAACACGCCGATCGCCGCGACGGTGAGCACCACCATCGTCATGGTGGGATCGGTGAGATAGGAGGAGACGGCCAGCGCGACGGCGGTGAGCAGCAGCGGCGCGCCGACATGCATCACGCGCTCGCGCGTCGCATCGGAATGCCGCGCCCACAGGATCATGGCGATGGTGCCGAACAGATACGGGATCGCGGTGACGAAGCCGGTCTGGGCGTTGGTGAGGCCGAACGCCTTGACGATCTGCGGCAGCCAGAACTGCATGCCATAGAGCGCGCCGACGAAGCCGAAATAGACGAGGCTCAGCATGATCACCTTCGGCGACGACAGCGCCTCGCCGAGCGACAGATGCTTCACCGCCTGCTTGGCCGCGATTTCCGAATCGAGCCTGGACTTGAGCCAGGCCTTCTGATCGGCCGAGAGCCAGTCCGCCTTCTCCGGCCTGTCGGTGAGATAGAACCAGGTGACGATGCCCAGCAGCACCGAGGGGATGCCTTCGATGATGAACAACCACTGCCAGCCCTTCAGCCCCATCGCGCCGTCGAGCCCGAGCAGCAGGCCCGAGACCGGCGCGCCGATCACGGTGGAGACCGGGACAGCGATGGCGAAGGCGGCGAGGAAGCGGGCGCGATACTCGGCCGGGTACCAGTAGGTGAGATAGAGGATGATGCCGGGGAAGAAGCCGGCCTCGGCGACGCCGAGCAGGAAGCGCAGCACGTAGAAGCTCGTCACGCCGCTGACCAGCGCCATCAGCGCCGAGATGATGCCCCAGGTCACCATGATGCGGGCGATCCAGCGGCTCGCGCCGAATTTTTCCAGCGCCAGGTTGCTCGGCACCTCGAAAATGAAATAGCCGATGAAGAAGATGCCGGCGCCCCAGGAGAAGATCAGCGGCGTGAACTTCAGCTCCGCGTTCATGGTCAGCGCGGCGAAGCCGAGATTGACGCGGTCGAGATAGGAGAAGAAGTAGGCCAGCACCAGGAACGGAATCAGGCGCCAGGAGATGGCACGGATCGTCGAGGTCTCGATTTCCGACTTGGCTGAGCCGGCGGAACCGGCATAGGTCGTGGTCTGGCTCAAGGCTTCCCCCCGGGGTTGTTGCTCTTATGGGCTGATCCGGGGTTTTCAGCATCGCTGCGAAAGAGTCAATGGAGCAAGCAATGCACGGGGCGCAGCCGGATAAACCTGTTGCGCTGCGACGGAGGTCGCTGACCCGCGCCGCCCTTGCGCTGGTCGTGATCGCCTGCGGGCTGTCCTTGCGCTGGTACGGCTTTCCGCTTGGGCTTCCCGCCTTCGTGGTGAAATATGGCGGCTCGCTGCTATGGGCGACGATGGTGTTTCTGCTAGTCGGGGTTTTGCTGCCGGGGATGTCGCGGAGCCGACTTGCAGCCATCGCCGTGGCGATCGCGATCGCCGTCGAGTTCTCCCGGCTGGTGCATGCGCCCTGGCTCGATGCGTTTCGGCTCACCACCGCGGGCGCGCTGCTGTTAGGACGGATCTTCTCGCTGTGGAATCTGGTGGCCTATGCGGTCGGGATTGCGTTCGGCGTTTGGATTGATGGTCTTGTAGGGTGGGCAAAGGCGCGTTAGCGCCGTGCCCACCGTTCTCCTTCGCGGACCACGATGGTGGGCACGCTTCCGCCTTCGCTCTTCGAGCTACGGCGGACAAGTCGCTTTGCCCACCCTACGGGACCGACGCCGTGGCGAGCGCCCCTCACTCTGTCAATTGAAACCGCTCGAAGCGATCGAGCTCCTCCTCGATCACGCGCTTCAGCTCCTTGCGCCCCGCCGTCTTCTTCCCCTGCCCGACCCAGGTCCATTTCTGCATCAACAGCTTCTTCGCCTGACGGTCGGTCTTGAGGTCAAGCGCCGCGACGATCTCATCGCCCACCAGCACGGGCAACGCGAAATAGCCGAGCTTGCGCTTGGCCTTCGGCACATAGGCTTCGAACAGGTGGTTGTAGCCGAAGAACAGATTGGTGCGCTTGCGCTGGATGATCAGGGGATCGAACGGCGAGAGGATGTGAACGAGATCGGGCGAAGCGCCCTCACCCGGCTCCAGCGCCGCAGGCGCGGCCCAATGCTCCTGCTTGCCGGCGCCCTCGATCGCAACGGGCACGAGCTCACCGCGGCGGATGCGTGAGGCGACCAGCTGAGCGATCGCCTTCTTGCTCGGCGCATCGAGGTGGCAGATCGAATCCAGACTGACCAAGCCCTGCGACCGCAGCGCGCGGTCGAGCAGATAGGCCGTGATGTCTCTCGCCGACGCCGGCTTCGGCAGCTTGTCCCAGCCGAAGTGCCGCGTCATCAGCTCATAGGTCTTGAGCATGCCCTGGCGCGCGCTGACGGTCGCGACGCCGGTGTAGAAGGCGAGCTGCAAAGCCCGCTTCGAGGGCTTTCGGCTCTGCCAGAGATGCTCCTTCTCGGTGAGCACGTCGTCCTCGATGTCGCGGATCGTCAGCGGACCGGCGCGCAGGAGCCGCATCACCTTGCGCGTATCGGCCGGCTTGACCGAGGCGTACCATTTGTGCCCCTCGCGCCGGTGCTCGCGCATCGCCGGCAGGAAGAAGCGAAAATCGTTCGCCGGCACATAGGACAGCGCATGGGTCCAGTATTCGAACACGCTCCTGTCGACGCTCTGGGCCTGGCGCAGATCGGCACGCCGGTAGGACGGAATGCGGCTGAACAGGATGTGGTGGTGGCTGCGCTCGATGACGTTGATGGTGTCGATCTGCACATAACCGAGATGGTCGATCGCATCCGCCACCGCGCGCGCGCCCTCCCCGAACGGCGCGCGCTCGTCCAGCCGCTGGGCATGCAGCCAGATCTGCCGGGCCTGTGTCGTGGGGATCGGAAAGGGTTTGGGCGCGCGTGACATTGCAGGAGGCAATGTAGCCGGATTCGCGCCAGGAAAAAGAGAGACGCCAAAGAAGCTTTCTCAAGAAAAAGCCGCGCTGCCAACTGCTGACAGCGCGGCCGAACCGTGCGCGCCTCGCGCCTCACTTCATCGACATGGCCTTCTGCGCCTTCATGTAATGCGTGCAGGCGCTCTTCATCTTGCCGTTGCTCATAACGGTGTTGGCCATGGCTGCGCTGCGAGGGTGAAAGGCCTCAATTGCCGTTCTTTTGCACCTTGGGCCGGTCACCGAGGCTGCCGGTGGCAACGTCAGGCTCGCAGGACGCTTTGCCACGCACCTCCGCCTGGCAGCGATAGACGCTGCCGGTGAGGCGGTCGACCAGCCACATGTTCTCGTCGTTCGGACCGTCGAGGCCGACATAACGGCTGCTCAGCCCGGTGATCAGCGTGGACAGCAGGATCGCCACCGCGATCATCGCCGCACCGACATAGATGGGCATTGAGCTCAGAAAGACTGTCCGATCCGGCGGCCCGCCACGATAGAACTGGTAATCACTCGGCCTGGGCACTGGACTGAACTCGGCTCCGTTCCTCGGCGGTTATTGGACGCGGAGTCCTGCTAGGCGCCCAACTGGCCGAATTCTTGTTCGCACGCAGGCCATCACGCGACGGCTTTGCGACGATCGGTGAGCAAGGGTTTCCGGAACAAATTGGCGGCCCGAGCCGGGCCGCCTGTTGCTTGCCTGCCGGCTCAGCGGCGGCCGAACAACCCGCCCATCATACCGCCGAACAGACCGCCGGGGCCGCCTGGCGGACCGGCACCGCCACCGCCGTAATGGCGCCGGCCGCCACCGCCGGAGGACCGGCGACGCGCCGGCTCGTCGTCTGCCTGTTCGGAGGAGGCCGCGCGGGTCGAGACAATCTCCGACAGCAGGGCCTTGTGCTGGAGCTTGTTAAGGTAACCAGTCGCAGGATAGACACGGGCAGCCTGCCACCGCCTCATCACGGAACGGGTCTCATCATCGAACTTGCCCGTCGCCTTGACGTCGAAGCCGAGCCCGGTGAGGCGGCGCTGCACGTCGCGGCGCTGGTTCTTGTCCAGGCCGATCTGGTCTTCAGACACCTGGTTGGCTTCTTCCGTAAAGGTCGCGGGATCGATCCCGGCCGAGAGGTTGCGGGTGGTGATGGATGGACCATCCTGCAACGCCGCGATGCGGGCGAGCGCGATCGATTTGAACGTGCCGTTGGGATAGCTGGTGA
Organism: Bradyrhizobium sp. S3.7.6; assembly: GCF_054061875.1. Classification (NCBI taxonomy): domain Bacteria; kingdom Pseudomonadati; phylum Pseudomonadota; class Alphaproteobacteria; order Hyphomicrobiales; family Nitrobacteraceae; genus Bradyrhizobium; species Bradyrhizobium sp. S3.7.6. The sequence continues at coordinate 7,966,790 of NZ_JBSSEQ010000001.1, forward strand.
GATAGGCGTTGAGCTCCTCGACCTTGTTGGAGTCCCTGATCGAGCGCCAGAACTCGAGCTCGACGTCGGAGCCTTGCTTGCTCGCGGCCAACACCGGTGCGTTCGACGGATCGGTCGTGGCCGCAGCCGGCACGCCGACCGGATTGAGATAGACGTTGCCCGTGAGGTTGGTGTGCCCCCAGGGCAATTGCCCCTTGCTGGTCTCGTCACTGACCTGGGCACGGACCTTGGTCATCGCCTGCTGGATCTCGATCCCGGGCTGGGCAATGTTGGCGACGAGCGCGCGGGTGAACGGGCTGTTGGTGCCGGCTTCGCCGTCGAGCGCGGTCTGGCCGGGGCCGGTGGCAAAGGCAATCAGCGTACCCTCGCCCGACTTCATCTCGGCAAGACCGGTCTGGACGTTGACGGAGCGGGTGGCCTTGGCCGAGCGGATCTTTGCCGCGAACGGATTGTCGCGGCAGGCGTCCAGGAACACGAGCTTCACCTTCGCGTCAGACATGGTCTGATCGAGCGTGAGGTCGACATTGATCGCCGCGCCCAGCTTGACGTCCATCTCGGATTTCAGGTCTGCGTCGACCGGCAACAGGTAGTTGACGCCGTTCACGGCAATCCCGTGGCCGGCATAGAAGAACACAGCGACGTCGGCGCCTTCGCTCTTCTTGCCGAACTCCAGAAGCTTCGCGGTCATGGCATCGCGGGTGAGGTTGGCGCCCTCGACGACGTCGAAGCCGACATTGCGCAGCACCCTGGCCATCGCCTTGGAATCGATCGCGGGGTTGGGAAGCTGCGGGACATTCTTGTAGGCGGCGTTGCCGACCACGAAGGCGACGCGCTTGTCCGCGAAGGCCGCGTTGCCGCTGACGAGAAATACTGCGATTGAAATTGCTGCGATCAAGAAGCGCATGATCATTCTCCCCTGATCCAAACTTCCTCGCTGCTCTCGGTTCGGCCTGAGCCGATCCGATGAGAGCAATCTGATCCAGTTCACAACGACGCACTGTGATCTGGATCACTCGGGGATTTCTGCTGCTCGAACCGAGCTGAGAGTCGCTGCGACGGTCGCTTTTCGGGCTGCTGACGCAGCGGGCAATACGGCTGGTGACGAACAATGGCCGAAAGATTGTACCTGCTCGGGCTGCGAGTCCAGCCGGTTCAGCTGTCGATGCCGAATGAGACGGCGGTTCTTCCCGGTGGCAGGGCACCGCCGCTGGCCCGACATGCCATGGATGCCGATCGGCGCCGGCGCTAGGATGCACGGGTCATTTCGGTCGTCTGGAATGTGACCCGCATCACATCGAGGCTGTTGAACCTTCCCTACGCTCGCAACATCAAATCGCCATCAGGCGTAACAGCGAGGATGCGACAATGACCCGTTTTGATAAGTTTTTTGGATTGAAGGCGATTACCCTCACGGCCGCGCTGTCGATGACGGCCGGCCTGGCTTTCGCCGGGGATAACGTCTCTGCTAACCAGATTCTGGATGCGCTGAAGCCGAAGCCGGCAACCCGCGGCCTGTCCGTCGGTCCGCAGGCCGATCCGACCGCGCAGGCCAAGGAAGCGACGTTCCTGAACACGGTGCGCAACCGCTCGACCCGGTCGCTCTCGATGGGCGAGCGCGAGCAGATCGCCGAGCTCGCCGCCACCAAGCCGAAGATCGATCTGGAGATCCAGTTCGACTACAACTCGGCCGACATCGCCAAGACGTCGGTGCCGTCGGTGCAGGCGCTCGGCAAGGCGCTGTCCGATCCGTCGCTGAAGGGCTCGACCTTCGTGGTCGCCGGCCACACCGATGCGATCGGCGGCGAGGAGTACAATCAAGGCCTCTCCGAACGGCGCGCCGACACCATCAAGAAGTACCTGGTGCAGAACTATGGTCTCAACGGCACAGAGCTCGTCACCGTCGGCTATGGCAAGACCAAGCTGAAGGACACCGCCAACGGCGCCGACCCGATCAACCGCCGCGTCCAGGTCGTCAACATGGAAGCCAAGACGACGGCGTCCAAGTAGATTGTCCAAGTAAACTGTCCAAGTGAACTTCAAATCATCGCCGCGTGAAATACGCCGCCTGCCCCGATCGTGACAGGCGGCGATTTCATATCCAGCTCTGGAACAGCATCAACCGGTTGAACGTCTGCATGGACGTGCCGATGAAGGCCGCCGAGATCGGCAGCATCACCGCAAAGCCGATCGCCGCGACCCCGACATAGGCCCACAGCAGCCAGCGCGGCAGCCCCTCTCGTCGCAGCACATAGACCAGCGCAAGCGACGCCACGGTTGCGGCCGGCAGATAATAGTAGAGGAAGCCGAGCGTGCGCGGCAGCAAGGCCCAGGCGAGCCAGGAGCCGAAATAGAACGTCGCGATCAGGAACGCATCCCAGCGGCGAGCGACGATGAAGTCGCGCAACACGACGGCGAGCGCGAGCAGCGCCGGCCACGCGACCAGCGGATTGCCGAGGAAGACGATCGCGGAGACATTGTTCTCCGAGGTCTTGTCGAATAGGAACCACACCGGGCGCGCGAGCAGCGGCCAGGATGGCCACGCGCTCATATAGGTATGGCCGGCGATCGCGGTCGTGGTGTTGTCGGCGAATATCCGGCGCTGCGCCTCGATCAGATCCGGCAGCGACGCTCCGTAGAGCGGCACGAAAGCGGCAAGATATGTCAGCGCCGGCAGCACGGCGAAACAGAGCGCGACATGCTGCACCCGAAAACCGGGCCAGAGATCGGGCCGATACCAGTCGCTCGGCTTCGCGTCGGCAAACAGTGTGTGCCAGCCCTGCATCAGGCGGATCACCGCAACCATCACGATGCAGATGCCGAGCGGAAACAGGCCGCTCCATTTGCAAGTCGCGGCGAGGCCAAACAAGGCGCCAGCGAGCGCGAACAACGCATGCGGGCGCTCTCTTCGAAAGCCGTGCATGAAGGCGGCAATCGCGAGCAGGCCGAATCCGAGCGCGTAAATGTCCAGCATGGCGATGCGCGCCTGCACGTAAAGCATCTGGTTGAAGCCCGCGATCGCCGCGGCGGCGATCGCGGGCCCTTGCGCGGAGAACAGCGCGAGCCCGCACAGATAGATCGCGACGATCGCGAGCGCACCGAACAAGGTCGACGGATAGCGCCAGCCCAGCGCATTGTCGCCGAAGGCGGCGATCGATGCCGCCATCAGCTCCTTGGCCAGCGGCGGATGCATCGGATTGAGCATCGGTTGCGACATCGTGGGTGTCAGCATCTGCCGTGCCGCCGGCACGTAATGCACCTCGTCGAAGACGAACTTCTCCGGCGCCGTCAGGCCGATCAGCAGCGCGAGATGCGCGACCAGGAAAATCGCGACAGCGATCACTGCGCTCTGCGACACCTTCGGAACCGAGGGCAATTCGAACGGCTGCTGTGGGGCTATTTTGCGTGGCAAATCTGCTTCACCGCGGAGAAAAACAAAGACGGCACTTTTCATTGAACGCATTCTGCCGCAACTGTCACTAAGCATAACGCACGTCCAGCGCCGCTTGTGATAATTTCGCCACATCAGAAGCGCGCGCGATCCGGTACGATCAGGGACATATCGATCGGTTGCGAAATGAATTTGCGTTTCTGGCTTTTCCCCACTCTGTTGTCGGCACTCGTCTGCGCGGCGCCTTGCGCGCAGGCACAGACGCGCGTCGGCGAAGCCGTCGTGATCCAGAACGACGTGGTGCGCGTGGCCACGACCACGACGCCGATCAGTGTCGGCGACAGCATGCTGCGCGACGAGACTGTGCGCACCGGCGCCGATAGCGCTGCGCGCTTCGTCATGGCCGACAGCACCAATCTGTCGCTCGGCCCTAGCGCCACGCTGAAGCTCGACCGCACCGTCTTCAACGACGAGCACAGCTATCGCGACGTCGCGATCCGCATGACCACAGGCGCATTCCGTTTCGTCACCGGACATTCGGAAAAGACCGCCTACAAGATCACGACACCGCTCGCGACCATCGGCGTGCGCGGCACCACGCTCGACATCCTCTCCCAGCGCGGCCGCTCCGTCGTCGTGCTCCAGGACGGAGCCGCCAGCGTCTGCACGACGAGCTCCCAGTGCGTGCAGCTCACCCAGCCCGGCGACACTGCAATCATCACCTCGGCCGGCGGCAAGGTTAGCATCACCAAGACCAACACGCCGCCCTGGACCTTTGCCGCCAACTGCGCCGCAAGCGCCGGGCTGTGCTCGGTCAACCAGTATGCGGACGCCTCGCCGACCATCACGCCTGCCGTCCACGACGACGGCATGCTGTGCGGGCGGTGATGATGGCGAAACTCGACGTCAAGCGCTTCGTCCTCGCCGCCGCGCTGACCGCAACCGCTGCGTTTGCGTTCTTCGCGTTCAATGCGCGACCGGCGGCAGCGCAGGCGTCTTGCGAGTCCGGATGCGGTGGGCCGACGCCCTCTCCGTCGCCGACCTATTCACCGTCGCCGTCGCCGACACCCACACCGACCCCCTCCCCTTCGCCAAGCCCCTATCCGTCGTCCTCGCCGAGCCCGTATCCACCGCCTCCACCTTCGGGCCCGACCGGCGCGGACTCCAGCGGCAATTCGATCGGCGGCCTCGCCAACCAGCGCTTCAACCAGATGATCACCAACCGGGTGCTCGGCACGGTGCTGCTCGGCGTCAACGAGCAGGTCAATTGCAGCGACTGCATCAGCGCATTCGGCTCCGCCGGCTCGTTCTCGGCCGGCATCCACGGCCGCAAGGAGCTCACCAACAACCTGTCGCTGCTCGCCGGCATCGCCTACACGCAATACAGCGAGGGCGGCTACAATATCACCAGCGCGCCGATCGGCGCCTTCGCTCTGCGCTATGACTTCACCGACTGGGGCTCGTCGCGCCCGTTCTTCGACGTCGGCACCATCCTGACGCCGTGGGAGAAGGCGCGCTACACCCGCAACTACAACGCCAGCCTCGGGCCGGTGAGCGTCACGGGCTCGACCAACGCGTCGAACTACGCCGTCTATGGCCGTGCCGGCTGGATGAGCCGCGTGTCCCCGCGCGACGAATTCGCGGCCTCGATCGAAGTCTGGCAGCTCTGGCAGCGCGTCTCCGGCTATTCGGACAGCGCCGTGGCGTTCAATCCGTTCGACGCCTCCATTGCGACCGGCACCGACCGCACCAGCCTGGTCAAGATCGGCGGCCAGTGGACGCACCTCTTCGGCAGCAACATCGAGGCCAATGTCAATGGCGGCTGGGTGCAGTCCTTCGCCAGCCATGGCGGCATCGTCGCCACCGTGACCGGCGACGGCCTGGTGGTGCCGACGATGGGCAACCAGGGTTGGTTCGAATATGGCGGCCGCCTCGGCTTCCGCGTGCAGAAGGGCTGGATCGTGGACCTGTTCGCCAACGGCACGCTGGGCCCGCAGCCGGTGGGGAACACCATCCATGGCGGCGTGGGGCTAAGGATCAATTACTAGGGCGGGATCTCGCCCCAAATTCCGCTGTCATGCCCCGGCTTGACCGGGGCATCCAGTACGCCGCGGCCTATCGATTGACCACTAGCGTCTCGGAGTACTGGATCGCCCGATCAAGTCGGGCGATGACAGTCAATATGTGGCCAGAGCATGCCACGTCACGCTGCCGACTTGCCCTCGAACGCCCGCCGGAGCACTTCCACATCGAGCTTCACCATCGTCATCATGGCTTGCATCGCGCGCGCAGCCGCGGCCTTGTCGGGGCTCGACAGGAATTCGAACATCACCTTCGGCACCACCTGCCAGGATACGCCCCAGCGATCGCTGATCCAGCCGCACTGCTGCTCCTTGCCGCCATGAGCAAGGAACGCGCTCCAGACGCTGTCGACCTGAGCCTGGTCGTCGCAATGGATCATCAGGGAGATTGCGTGGGTATATTCCACCTTCATGCCGCCGTTGAGCGCGACCAGGGGCTGCCCGGCCACCGTGAACTCGACGACGAGCACGGAGCCGGTCTTGCCGGACGGGCCGTCCGAAACGTTGCGCTGGACGTGCGTGATTTCCGAGTTCGGAACGAGCGACACGTAGAACTTCGCGGCTTCCTCGGCATCGCCGTTGAACCACATGCAGGGCACGAGCTTGGACATCGTGAATGCTCCTCTTGAGATGGTCGATGTTCGTTGGCTTCGGTCAGGCGTTCGCCATGTCGGACTGCGCGGCGAAGGCTGCCATGTCCATCCAGTTCACGCCCCACATATGACCGTCCGGATCCTCGAAGCTGCGGCCGTACATAAAGCTGTATTCGTCCTTCGGGCTTGGATCGGCCACACCGCCCGCGGCCTCGGCCTTGCCGACGACGTCATCGACCTCGTCGCGGCTGTCGGCCGACAGGCAGAGCAGCACCTGGTTCGAGGTCTTGGCATCCGCGATCGGCTTCGGCGTGAACTTGCGGAATTTGTCGTGGGTCAGGAGCATGGCGAAGATGGTCTCGGAGAAGACCATGCAGCTCGCCGTCTCGTCGCTGAATTGCGGGTTCCTGACCGCTCCGACCGCCTCGTAAAAGGCCGTCGCGCGCTTGAGGTCGGTCACCGGCAGATTGACGAAGATCATTTTGGGCATCGGAGGCTCCTTGGGCGGGGTTCTGCCCAAGGACGGATGGCCCGACGGCCATCCGACACGGCTTCCGAATATTTTTTGAAGGCTGTGCCCTGCGTGGTTCTGTCGCACAGAACCAGCAGGCTTTCAGGCCCTTACTTCTTCTCGTTGGGATCCCGGTGCACGGGGTCGATCCACAGCACGGTCTCGGGCTTCTCGACCGGCTCGATGTCGAGGTTGATCGCGACCGCCTCGCCGTCGCTGCGCACCAGCACGCATTCCAGCACCTCGTCCCGGCTGGCGTTGATCTCCTGATGCGGCACGTAAGGCGGGACGAAGATGAAATCGCCGGGGCCGGCCTCCGCCGTGAATTGCAAGCTCTCGCCCCAGCGCATCCGCGCCTTGCCCTTCACCACGTAGATGACGCTTTCGAGATGGCCGTGGTGATGCGCACCGGTCTTGGCGTCCGGCTTGATGCTGACCGTGCCCGCCCACAATTTCTGCGCGCCGACGCGTGCGAAATTGATCGCGGCCGCGCGGTCCATGCCCGCCGTCGACGGCACGTTGGTATCGAGCTGATTGCCGGGAATGACGCGCACACCGTCATGTTTCCAGCGATCGTCATGATCGTGGTCATGGTGGGAATGCGTGTGGTCATGGCCGGTCATGGGACTTGCTTTCTGTTGGTTCCGTGCGCGGCAAGCTAACCAAAGCGGGCCTATCAAGCCATACCCAAAATCGGAACTCTCGTAGTCGGCAGGCGTTGTTTTCGCGAGCCAACTGGAAGGAGAGTTTCATGGGTAGCACGAGCGACAAGATCAAGGGCACCGCCAACGAGGCCATTGGCAAAGCCAAGTAGGGCATCGGTGAAGCCACCGGTTCCGATCGCCTGAAGGGCGAAGGCGTGGTCCAGGAAGTGAAGGGCAAGGGCCAGCAGGCCATGGGCGACGCCAAGGACGCCGCGAAGGAAGCAATCGATCGCGCCGCAGCCGCGGCAAAGCGCGCGGCGGAGTGACGCGCGTCAATCTGAAAGCGAAAAGACCGGCCGCGAGGCCGGTCTTTTTGTTTTGCGCTGATCTCTATCCGTCATGGCCGGGCCTGTCCCGGCCATCCACGTCTTGGCTGCACGAAGGAAAGAACGTGGATGCCCGGGACAAGCCCGGGCATGACGAAGCAGGCTCACTTCACCGCGAGCAATTCCACGTCGAACATCAAAGTCGCGTTCGGCGGGATCACGCCGCCGGCGCCGCGGGCGCCGTAGCCGAGTTGCGGCGGGATGATCAGCGTACGCTTGCCGCCGACCTTCATCGTGGCAACGCCCTCGTCCCAGCCGGCGATGACGCGGCCCTTGCCGATCGGAAACTCGAACGGCTCGTTCCGGTCGACCGACGAGTCGAATTTCTTACCCTTCTGGCCGTTCTCGTAGAGCCAGCCGGTGTAGTGCATCACGCAGATCTGGCCGGGTTTCGGCGAGGCACCGGTGCCGACGACGCTATCAATGGTCTGCAAGCCTGAAGCTGTTGTCATGGGTTTTCCTGCGGTCTGGGCCGAGGCCGTGGTGGAAACGAATGTCGACACGCTGCCGATCACGGTGATCGCGAGTGCCGACATGATGGCGAGGAGCGCGCGCTGGAAACGCTGCATAAGAGACCTTCCGTTTGAGGCGGAAGGTGTCTAGCGCAACGAAGCAATCGTTTCCAGCCCTCGGCCCTTAATAGCCCAGCGCGCAGCCGTCCTTGCGTGGATCGGAACCGCCGGTGAGCGTGCCCTTGTCCCAGTCGATCCAGATCGCCTGGGCGCCGCCGAGCGGGCCGACCACGCTGGTGGTCTTGTGGCCGAGCTTCTTCAGGCCTTCGACGATATCGGCAGGCACGCTGTCCTCGAGCTGGTACTGGCCCTCGTAGTGCAGACCGCGCGGCATGTCGATCGCCTCCTGCACGTCGCAGCCATAGTCGAGAATGTTGGTCACGACGTGGGTCTGGCCGACGGGCTGGTACTGTCCGCCCATCACCGCGAACGGCATCACGGAGCGGCCGCCCTTGGTGAGGAGGCTCGGCATGATCGTGTGCAGCGGGCGCTTGCCGCCGGCGATGCAATTGGGATGGCCGGGCTGGATGCGGAAGCCGCCGGCGCGGTTCTGGAACAGCACGCCGGTCTTGTTCGAGACGATCGCCGAGCCGAAGGAATGCGCGATCGAATTGATGAACGAGCAGACGTTGCGATCCTTGTCCACGACCGTGATGTAGATGGTCGAGGGATTCATCGGCGGCGCGACGTTCGGCAGGTCGAGCATGCCGTCCATGCGGATCTTGCTGATGTACTCGTCGGCAAAGCCCTTCGCGAGCATTTCGGCGACGTCGATCTTCATATGCTCAGGGTCGGCGACATGCATCTCGCGATTCATGTAGGCGATGCGCGCGGCTTCGGCTTCGAGATGGAAGCGCTCGATGCTGAGCGGCGCGTACTTGGTCAGGTCGAACCGCGACAGGATGTTGAGCATCAAGAGCGCGGTGACGCCCGGGCCGTTCGGCGGGCACTGCCAGACGTCGTAACCCTTGTAGTTGGTACCGATCGGCGTCGTCGTCTCGGTGGTGTGGGCGGCGAAATCGTCGAGCGTGTGCAGGCCGCCGATCTCCCTGAGGGTCTCGACCATGTCCTCCGCGATCGCGCCCTTGTAGAACGCGTCGCGGCCGTCCTTGGCGATCGCGCGCAGCGTCTTGCCGAGCTCGGCCTGGCGGATGATGTCGCCGGCGACCGGCGGCTTGCCGCCCGGCAACAGGTAACGCACGGTATTGGTGCCACCCTTCAGCTTCTCGAACTGGTTCTTCCAGTCGAAGGCGATGCGGGGGGCAACCACGTAACCTTCCTCGGCCGCCTTGATCGCGGGCTGCAGCAGGCGGTCGAAGCCGAACTTGCCGTGATCGCGCAGCACGGTCGCGAAGGCGTCGATCACGCCCGGGATCGAGACCGCATGCGCCGAGGTCAGCGGCACGGAATTGATCTTGCGCTCGAGATACCAGTCGGCGTTCGCCGCCTTCGGGGCCCGGCCGGAGCCGTTATAGGCGATGATCTTGCCCTCGCCGCGCGGCTGGATCAGCGCAAAGCAGTCGCCGCCGATGCCGGTCGATTGCGGTTCGATCACGCCGAGCAGCGCCGAACCCGCCACCGCCGCATCCACCGCCGTGCCGCCCTCGCGCAGCACCTCGATCGCGGCCAGGGAGGCCTGCGGATGCGAGGTCGCGACCATCGCGTTGGTGGCGTGGACGGTGGACCTGCCGGGGAAATGGAAGTTTCTCATCGAAGTTTTGCTCTCTCAGGGCTCTCTTGGGGGGCTCTCTTGGGCCGTCGGCGCGGAGGGCGCGCCGTCTCGGAAAAACCGGGCCTACATGACACATTCCGGCCCGTCGGGGCAATGCTGGCATACCAGCGAAATAGCTGCCATCCGCTGGGCGTATAGACCTTTTGCCGTCCGGGGCCATGCGGGTTTTCTGGGCGGCGGCCGCCTGCTAAACGAGCCGCCATGATCCACAAGGTCGCCGCCTTTTACCAATTCGCCGCCCTGCCCGATTACCGCGAGCTGCGCGAGCCGTTGCGCGCGTTCTGCGCAGGCCTCGCGCTCAAGGGCAGCGTGCTGCTCGCCCAGGAAGGTATCAACGGCACGATTGCGGGTGCGCCCGAGGCGATCGACGCCTTCGTCCACGAGCTCGCGCACGGCGCCCTGTTCGGCGGCCGGCTGAACAATCTCGAGCTGAAATTCTCGACCGCCGAGGCGATGCCGTTCGGCCGGCTCAAGGTGCGGCTGAAGAAGGAGATCGTCACGCTCGGCGACGAGGCCGCAGATCCGACGCGGCAGGTCGGCACGTACGTCGAGGCCGCCGAATGGAACGCGCTGATCGCAGCACCCGACACGCTGGTGCTCGACACGCGCAACGCCTTCGAGGTGGCGATGGGCACGTTCGAGGGTGCGGTCGATCCCGAGATCAAGAGCTTTGGCCAGTTCAAGGATTTTGCCGCCGAGCAGCTCGATCCGGCAAAGCACCGCAGGATCGCGATGTTCTGCACCGGCGGCATCCGCTGCGAGAAGGCGAGCGCGCATCTGCTCGCGCGCGGCTTTGCTGAGGTCTATCACCTCAAGGGCGGTATCCTCAAATATCTCGAAGAGGTGCCGGAGGCGCAGAGCCGCTGGCGCGGCGAATGTTTTGTATTCGACGAGCGCGTCGCACTCAGTCATGGCTTGCGCGAACGGGGCCTACGCGAACAGGAATTGGGGCACGACCGTGACGAGTGACATCAAGACGCTGGGCGAGCGCATCGACACGCTGGAGACGCGCATCGCCTATCAGGACGATACGATCGAGACGCTCAACCAGACGATCACCGCGCAATGGAAGCAGATCGACGCGCTGACGCGGAAGATCGCAGAGCTCGGCGAGCGACTTCAGGAAGCCGAGACGAATGCGCCGGGCCCCGCCAACGAGCCCCCGCCGCATTATTGAGGATGATGGGCTACAGCCCTGACGCCTTCGGCAGCAGGCTCGCCACCTCGACCGACATCATCAGGCGGTCGCGCCCACCCTGCTTCGCCGCATAGAGCGCCTGATCGGCAGCCTCGACGAGCGAGCCCACGCCGGCGGTGCGTTCCAGCGCGGGCCGGCAGGCCGCGCCGCCGAGCGAAGCGGTGACGCAGCCCGACGCGTGATTGGTGCTGTGGACGAGGCCCGCCTCGCGGATCGCCCGGCGGATCCGCTCGCCGATCCGCGCGCAGCCGGCGGCATCGGTGTTCGGCAGCAGCATGGCGAATTCCTCGCCGCCGTAGCGCGCAGCCAGATCTCCGGCGCGCTGCATCTCGGCCGCGATGACCTTCGCCACCACACGCAGACAGGCATCGCCTGCGGGGTGGCCGTATTCGTCGTTGTAGGCCTTGAAGTGATCGACGTCGATCATCAGCAAAGCGAGGCTGGAGCGGTCGCGATAGGCGCGCGCCCATTCCTCCTTCAACCGTTCGTCGAAGCGGCGGCGGTTGGCGAGCCCGGTGAGGCTGTCCTCGATCGCGAGTGTCTCGAGCCTGGTCTCCAGCTTCTTCTGCTCGGTGATGTCGCGCGAGATCGCGACCACCCCGTCGACGTTGCCGTTTTCCTTGCGCGTCACCCGCATGGTCGATTCGAGCCAGACTTCCGAGTTTTGCCGGTGCGCGTTGCGATAGGTGACGCGCGCCTCGTCCTTTTCGCCGCGCTTCATGGCATCGACGAGCGCCTGGACCTGCGGCCGATCATCCGCATGGATGCCGGCGAGCGCCGGCGTTCCGATCAGCTGATTGGGCCGCCAGCCGACGACGCGAACCGACGAGGGCGAGACATAGCGCAGCCGCTCGTCGAGCCCGATGCGGGTCACCATGTCGCTGGAGCCTTCCGCGAGCAGGCGGAAATGCGCCTCTTTCTCGACCAGGGCCGCGGCCATGCGCTGGCCCCGCTGCAACTGCCGCACCAGCACCGCGCCGATGACCGCGATCAGCACGACCAGCGCGAGCACGTAGAGCATGCGGGAGATCGCCGCGGCGCGCCAGGGCGCCAGCAGTTCGGCCTTGTCGACCATGGCAAGCAGGACGAGCGGATAACGGCCAGAGCGCTTGAAGAAGCTGACGCGCTCGGCGCCGTCCAGCGGCGACCTGAAATGGTATGCGCCGCCCGGCTGCTGCAGGCTCGCGTCGCGGAATAGCGGGGTGTCGGCGACGCTGCGGCCGACGAACCTGTCGTTGCTTGGATTGCGCGCGATGATCATGCCGTCGCCGTGCACGAGCGCCACGGAGCTGTTGCGGCCGAGCTCGAACTGCTCGTAGAAATGCGCGAGATAGTTCGCACTGATGGTCGCAAGCACGACACCGCCGAAGCTGCCGTCCTGCTTGTTGAAGCGGCGCGACAGGGTGACGACCCATTCGCCATCGAGCTGGCTCCGCACCGGATGGCCGACATGAGGCTCCCGTTTCGAGGACAGCTGGTGATGACGGAAGAAAGCGTCGTCGCTGAGGGTCGAGCCGATCGTGCCCGGCGAGGTCAGCCAGTTGCCCTGGTCGTCGATGATGGCGAGGCTGTGAATGCGCGCGATCGCCTTCTTGCGCGCCTCCAAGAGGTTCCTGAGCTTGGCGATCGTGGCGGGTTCGGCGCCGTCCATCTCCAGCCGGCTGACGACGCCGACGACGCCGGAATCCAGCAGGTCGAGGCTGTCCTCCGCATGCTGCGTCAGCGAGCGCGCAACATTCGCCATCTCGGTCTCGGCGCCCTTGAGCACGGCATCGCGCGCGGCCCATTCACGCCAGCCGCTGACGCCGAGGATGGTCGCACAAGTGAGCACGACGAACGCCGCCGCGCGCAACGGCAGGCGGCTCCATCCGGCTCTTTGTGAGGCGACGGTCATGCGGCAGAAATCTCCGATCGCCGGAACTTCCACCGCTTCTGTTATTGAACCCTGAAACGCTTGAGGACATTCGCAGCGTTATGCGGGTTTTCCCGTACTCCTACGGACTGGAGCGTCGTTGGATCGCTAACAATGCGTTAGCGACCCTATCGGAAACCGAGCGCCCCGGCGCTCGCTGAACGTCGGCCTTAGCTGAAGATCGACTTAACCTTGTCCCAGAGCGAGGGACTGTCGGCGTCCGCATCGGCCTTCGACGGTGTCGGCTGCGCAGCGCTGACCGGATCGGACGCAGGGAAACTGTCCTCCAGCCCGGCTTCAAGCTTGGTATGGCGATCGGCGGCCAGCGCCTTGCCAAGATCATCAGCGTGCTTGTCGTGCGGCGCGGGATTGAATGTCTCAGCCATGGAGTCCTCCTCGATTGGGAGGTCAACGCGGCGCATTTGCGCTGGTTCCACTGTTCCGCTCCGGCTTCCGGCAGTGTATCAGGAACCTCAATCTTGATAGGACCGTCCGTGCCCCAGTCTGCGACAAAGCCCTTCATCGACGTGCTCTCCGGCCAGCGCCAGGCTACCCCGCCCATGTGGATGATGCGGCAGGCCGGGCGTTATCTGCCGGAATATCGCGAGGTGCGGGCCAAGGCCGGCGGCTTCCTCGATCTCTGCTTCAACCCGGAGCTTGCCGCCGAAGTGACGCTGCAGCCGATCCGCAGGTTCGGCTTCGATGCAGCGATCATCTTCTCCGACATCCTCGTGATCCCCTATGCGCTCGGCCGTTCCGTGCGGTTCGAGGTTGGCGAGGGTCCTCGGCTGGAGCCGCTGGATGATCCCGCAAAAGTCGTGACGCTCGCCGCGCACGCCGACTTCAGCAAGCTCAAACCGGTGTTCGAAGCGCTCAGGCTCGTGCGCGGTGCGCTCGATCCCAAGACCGCACTGATCGGCTTCTGCGGAGCGCCGTGGACGGTGGCGACCTACATGGTCGCCGGCCAGGGCACGCCCGACCAGGCGCCGGCGCGGATGATGGCCTACCGGCATCCGGAGGCGTTTGCGACAATCATCGACGTGCTCGTGGAGAACTCGATCGCATATCTGCTGGCGCAACTCGCGGCCGGTGCCGATGCGTTGCAGATCTTCGACACCTGGGCCGGCGTGCTGCCGCCGGCCGAGTTCGCGCGCTGGTCGGTCGAGCCGACCCGGCGCATCGTAGAAGGCGTGCGCGCAAAAGTGCCCGATGCGAAGATCATCGGTTTTCCGCGCGGCGCTGGCGCGCAATTGCCGGGTTATGTCGAAGCGACCGGCGTGAATGCCGTCAGCATCGACTGGACTGCCGAGCCGGCCTTCATCCGCGAGCGCGTGCAGAGCCGCGTCGCCGTGCAGGGCAATCTCGATCCGCTGGTGCTGATCACGGGCGGCGCTGCGCTCGACCGCGCCGTGGACAACGTGCTGGCGAACTTTGCGCAAGGGCGCTTCATCTTCAATCTCGGTCACGGCATCCAGCCGGAAACGCCGATCGCCCATGTCGAGCAGATGCTGAAGCGCGTGCGGGGCTAATTTGTTGCGTCCCGGAGGGGAGCGGAAACAAAAACCGCGAAACAACCCCATGCACAGTAGAGAGACCACGCCCGATCAATGACTTAAAGGGCACTGAAATCAGATGCGCGGTCATCGCACTAGATTGCGCCGACGTTTGACACGTCGGGCAAAACAGGAGCAGGATGGCATCATCCCACCGATTGCGATTTCACAGGCCAGCTAGCGCGGCCGGCTGCGCTCGATGATCTCGGCGGCGCCCTTCGTCAGCAGATCCAGTCCCACCGCACGGCCGAGCTCGCGCGGGCGGTTGGCGGGGCCTGTGTGCGAGGCTTCGATGATGGTGTTGCCGGAGAGGTCGAGCACGGACGCCGTCAGCGACATCTGATCGCCTGCGATGGTCGAAAAACCCGCCACCGGCGAATTGCAATGGCCGTTGAGCACCCACAGCACCTCGCGCTCCGCATCGGCAGAAGCGTGCGCAGAGGGATCGTCGATCGATGACAGGATCTGCCGCGTCTGCCAGTCCTGCGCGGCGCATTCCACGGCGACGATGCCCTGGCCTGCCGCGGGCAGCATCTCCGCCGCGGTGAATTCATAGGCGATACGGTGAGAGAGGCCAACGCGGTCGAGGCCGGAACGCGCCATGATCAGCGCATCGGCGGGACCAACCGCGCCGCCATCCGGCAACTTCTGCTTCTCGCCATTGTCGAGTTTTCGCACGCGCGTGTCGGCGGCGCCGCGGAAGTGGATCACTTCGACATCGGGAAACAGCCGCCGCGCATAGGCGGCGCGGCGCACGGCGTTGGTGCCGATCTTGAAACCCTTACCGCGGGACTGGCGCAGCGCTTCCAGCGTCACGCCATCGCGCAGCACCAGTGCGTCACTCGGGGGATCGCGCGATAGCGTAGCGCCGATGACGAGGCCGGGCGTGTCCTCGTTGCCGGGCATGTCCTTCAGCGAATGCATAGCGGCCTGCAATTCGCCCGACAGGACCGCGGCGCGGATCTGCGCCACGAAGGCGCCGCCCTTGCCGCCATGCGGCAACAGCTTGCTGGTCTGGTCGAGATCGCCCGTGGTGTCGAACTTGACGATCTCGACGTCGAGATCGGGCATGGCGGCGGTCAGGCGGCGCGCAATCTCTTCCGTCTGCGCCAGCGCCATCGCGCTCTTGCGTGTGCCGATCTTCAGTCGCGTAGCCAAGTCGAATGTCCTTTCAGCGCAATGTTTATCGCGCATCCTCCAATATCATGTCGGAGGCCTTTTCGGCGATCATGATGATCGGCGCGTTGGTATTCCCCGACACGAGGTCCGGCATGATCGAACCGTCGACGATGCGAAGGCCTTCGAGCCCCCTCACCTTCAGCCGCTGGTCCACCACCGCCAGCGCGTCATTGCCCATACGACAGGTCGAGGTCGGATGGTAGATGGTGCTGCCGCGCTCGCGGCAATAATCCAGAATCTCGGCGTCCGTGGATACCTTCGCCCCGGGATCGTACTCGCTGACCACGAACGGCTTCAGCGCCGGCGCATTCAGGATCTTGCGCAGGATCTTCAGGCCTTCGACATTGGTGGTGCGGTCGGTCTCGGTGGACATGTAGTTGATGCGAATTTCCGGCGGCACGGTCGGGTCCGCGCTTTTGATGCGCAAGGAGCCGCGGCTTTCGGGCCGCAGCTGGCACACCGACGCCGTGAACCCGGAAAAATCATGCAGCTTCTCCCCCATCTTGTCGGTCGAGAACGGCAGGAAATGCACCTGGATGTCGGGCGAAGCAAGCCGCGGACTGGTCTTGAAGAAGGCGCCGGCCGTGCCGGCCGCGATGGTCAGCCAGCCCTTCCGGAACAGCGCATAGCGCGCACCGGCCAACGTGCGGCGGAACGGATTATTGACGGTGTCGTTGAGCGTGATCTTCTGCGAGCAGCGCATCACGACGCGGACCTGCATGTGGTCCTGGAGATCGTGGCCGACGCCCGGCGCGTCCAGCACGACATCGATGCCGTGCTTGCGCAAGAGATCGGCAGGGCCGACGCCGGAGAGCTGAAGGAGCTGCGGCGAGTTGTAGGCGCCGCTCGACAGCACGACCTCCTTGCGCGCGCGGGCCCGGCGCACGGTTGCGCCTTGCCGATATTCGACGCCGACCGCGCGGCGTCCCTCGAACAGCACGCGCTGGCCGAGCGCCTCGGTCTCGACCTTGAGATTGCTGCGCGTCTTCGCGGGTCCAAGATAGGCCACCGCCGTCGAGGCACGGCGGCCGTTGCGCGTCGTGGTCTGGAACAGGCCGACGCCCTCCTGCGTGGCGCCGTTGAAATCGGGATTGTAGGGCAGACCGGTCTGGACCGCGGCATCCATGAAGGCCTTCGACAGCGGATCGGTCACGACCATGTTGGACACCGGCAGCGGGCCGCCGCTGCCGTGATATTGATCGGCGCCACGCGCCTGGTTCTCGGCTTTCTTGAAATAGGGCAGCACGTCGTCATAGCCCCAGCCGGCATTGCCGTGCTGGCGCCAGCGATCGTAATCCTCGTGCTGGCCGCGGACATAAAGCAGGCCGTTGATCGAGCTCGATCCGCCCAGCGTCTTGCCGCGCGGCTGGAACACCTGGCGCCCCTTCAATTCGGGCTCCGGCTCGGTCTGATACATCCAGTTGACCGTCTTCTCCTTGAACAGTTTTCCGTAGCCGAGCGGCACGTGGATCCAGATGTTGGAATCCTTAGGTCCCGCCTCGAGCAGCAGCACGCTGTGCTTGCCGTTCGCCGACAGCCTGTTGGCGAGCACGCAGCCAGCGGAGCCGGCGCCGACGATGATGTAGTCGAACTCAGGATCGGACGGCGCGAGGGAGGAATTTGCGTTCATGCGCTACTGTTCTTCTTGTTGGTGGGCGTTTCCGGTTCGTCACTAGCACAATCATGCGCGTAGACGCAGCGCCTCGACCAGTGACTTGAACGCACGGGCATATTCCGCCCCTGCCCTTGCGATATCGGCGCGTCCGGCGCAGGCGACCGCCGCTTCCGTCACCGCGCCGAGCAGAAGCCGCGCCAGCGGCTCGACCGGTTGCTTTGCGATGAGGCCGGCCTCCATCGCCACCGACAGCGCGCGCGGCATCTTGCCGCCAAAATGCTGCGCGTCGATCTCGCGCCAGCGCTCCCAGCCGAGCACGGCCGGGCCGTCGCGCAGGATGATCTGGCCGGTCGGCCCCTTGGCGGTCGCCGCAAAGTAATGCTGGGTGCCGGCGACCATCGCGGCGAGCACGTCCTTCTCGGCGCGCGCGGTGCGGTCGATCTCGGCGACGAGATCGCGCGAGACAGAATCGAACACCGCTTCGAACACCGCCTCCTTGGTCTTGAAGTGATGATAGACCGCGCCCTTGGCGACGCCCGCGGCCTCCGCGATGTCGTCCATGGTGGTCGCGGCAAAGCCCTGCGTCCCGAACAGGCGGCGCGCCGCCGTCAGGATCGCCTCCGATGTCGCCGCCCGCCGCTCCGCCTGCTTTGCCATCGCTCCCGTCTAGTCCAATTCGTCGCACCCGGCCAGTTGACTTTTCGACTACCGGTCGGTATTTACCGACTATCAGTCGGTTTTAATCGTGAGGTGCGCCATGCCGAGCCGTGACGTCGTCGAAGCTTTTGCGAAGCGGTTGGAGGATGGGGAGTTTGTCGAAGCGATCGAGCAGTACTACACGTCCGATGCCGCGACCTATGAGAACAACGCCGCCCCGACGGTTGGCCGCGACAAGCTCGTCGCCAAGGAGCGCGGCGTGCTCGCGGCATCCAGGGAGGTGAAGGCCGTCCGCATCGGGCCGAGCCTGATCGAGGGCGACACTGTCGCGACACGCTGGCGGTTCAGCTTCACCAATGCCGAAGGCGCCACCCGAACACTGGATGAGATCGCGTGGCAGACCTGGCAGGGCGACAAGCTGGTCGAGGAGCGGTTCTACTATGATCCGAAGCAGCTCGGGCGGTGACGTTCGGCACATTTGGCAACAGATCGGGTTGGCAGCCTCCTCGCGGCCATCCTTCGAGACGCCCGCCTTCAGCGGGCTCCTCAGGATGAGGTCTGCTCCGCGGCAACATCTTGGACCCTCATGGTGAGGAGCGCCGCCTTGCGGCGCGTCTCGAACCATGAAGGCCGAGCGCGTTCTGCAATCGGCCCACTGTTACAACCGTAACGCGGGGCGCCGCATTTGTATCGATTTGTTATCGATACCCTCGCTTGAACACGCAGAAGTGGCCATGGCGATCGTGGCCAGCGGGGATAATTCATATTTCGTCAAAGGTTTGCAGCGAATCCTCCTGATCGAGCCGGACAAACGGCCCATGCTGCTAGGCCCTGGAATGCGGACTCAAACGACCAGCTATTTCGCACGGCTGTTCGCCGGCGATCTGTCGACCTTTGGCGGTCCTGCAACCGACGAAGCCGTCGCCGGACATATCCGCGCCGATCAGATGTCACTGGTGCTCGGCTACTCCGTCGGCATCATGCTTGCCAATGCCTGCAACGCGGCCGTGCTCGCCATCGCGCTCTGGCATTCGCCGGACTGGAAGTTTGCACTGGCCTGGGCCGCGATCGTGGCCGGCGCCGCGATTGCGTTCGGCCTGCAATCCCACGCCTCGCGCCGGATCACAAAACCGCAATTCGTTTCGCGCCGGGCGATGCATCGGCTGGTGCGCAACGCCTTCGTGCTCGGCGTTGCCTGGGGCATCGTCCCGGTCGCCTTCTTCGCGAATGCCGCGACCGGCGGCCAGCTCGTCATCACCTGCCTTTGCTCGGGAATGCTGGCCGGCGGCGCGCTTGCCTTCGCCACGATCCCGATTGCGGCCATCGCCTTCACCAGCCCCATCTTCGTCGGCATCGCCATCTGCCTCGGCCGCGACGGCGATCCCGCCTATGTGCTGATGGCCATCCTGGTGGTGGTTTACGGCAGCGTGCTGCTGCGCGCGGTGTTCGTCAATTCATTCGCGTTCGCGCGACGCGTGATCCGGCAGATCGAGGCCGAGCGCACGGTCCGGCAGGATCCCCTCACGCTGTTGCCCAACCGCTTCGCCTTCAACGAGACGCTCGAAGCCGCGCTGCGGCGGATGGCCCTGTCCGGCGAGGAATTCGCGGTGCTCCTGCTCGACCTCGACCGCTTCAAGGAGGTCAACGACAAGTTCGGCCACCCCGCGGGCGACGAATTCCTGTTGCAGGTCACAAGCCGGCTGCAACGCTGCACGCGCGCCGCCGAGCACGTCGCCGCGAATCGGCGGCGACGAGTTCGCGCTGGTGATGGCCAATCTGGCGCGGCCGGAGGATGCGCTCGAGATCGCCGAACGCTTCGTCGCGGCCTTCGACGAACCGTTCCAGTTCGAGGGCCGCCAGATCGTCGGCGCGACCAGCGTCGGCATCGTGCTGGCGCCGCGCGACGGCACCACGCAGCTCGACATCATGAAGAATGCCGACGCCGCACTGTATCGCGCCAAGAAAGCCGGCCCCGGCACGGTCTGCTTCTTCGAGGAAGCCGATGAAAGGGTGTCACGCGATCGCAAGGCGCTGCAAGCGGACCTCGAAGGCGCCATCGCCAGGGACGAGCTGTTCCTGGTGTTCCAGCCGTTCCTCGATCTCGGCGAGAACCGCATCACCGGCTTCGAGGCGCTGCTGCGCTGGCAGCATCCCCGGCGCGGACTGGTACCGCCGAGCGAATTCATCCCGATCGCCGAGGAGACCGGGCTGATCCACGAGATCGGCGAATGGGTGATCCGGCGCGCCTGCGCAACGCTTTCGGACTGGCCCGAGGACATCAGGGTCGCCGTGAACTTCTCCGCCGCGCAGTTTCACAGCACCGGCATCCTCCAGACCATCGTGCAGGCGCTCGCGGACGCGAAGGTCGCCCCGCACCGGCTCGAGGTCGAGATCACGGAATCGATGCTGCTGTCGAAATATGGCTCCGCGGCGTCGATCCTGAACGCGCTGCTCGAGCTCGGCATCACGGTGGCGCTGGACGATTTCGGCACCGGCTTCTCCTCCCTCACCTATCTGCGCAAGCTGCCGTTCAGCCGTATCAAGATCGACCAGTCCTTCATCCGCGACATGCTGGTGCAGCCCGACTGCGCCGCGATCGTGAAGTCGGTGATCTCGCTGGCGCGCGACCTGCGCATCGGCGTGGTTGCGGAAGGCGTCGAGACCGCCGACCAGCTCGAGTTTCTGCGCCAGTTCGGTTGCGACGAAGCGCAGGGCTATCTGATCAGCCGGCCGGTGTCGGCCGATGGCGTTCTGGCGCTGTTGAACACGAAGAAGCTGCGGGCGACTTACGCGGCGTAGGGAAATACTCGCAAATGTGAGGCGGTCCGCTTCCAGGGGTGAAGCAGACTCGCGCAGGGCAGAATTTCTTCAAGCCACCCTTCGCAAATGAATCGCTGCCAGGCAGTTCTGCATCCCGCGCCAGTCTTCGCGGTCATAGGGTTGGTCTGCATCCCTGACCTAAGGCTGCCCGCTGTTTTGAGGGCGTTTCCGAGTGTTTCGGCGCGCTACCACTCTCAAGACGGCTTGCCGTGTCGGCCCCATTAAGCAACACTTGCCTCATTTCAAAGTAATTATTTTGAGGGGCATCATCATGCCTGAGATATTTGAAGTCGTGCTGTGGTGTGCCGCGCTTGCGACATGGTTGATGCTTCTCTTCGCCCTCGTGAGCAAGACCCTGAAGCAGCTCTCAAAGAGCATCCGCCGCGCGATAGAGGAAGCTTTCAAGCCCGACTTGAAGTGATCTCGGCTACGATGCCCGATCGAAACTGAACCGGCCCGCCCCGGTGACGAAGATCAACATCGCGCCTCCCATGATCGAGACATTCTTCAAGAAGTGGTTGTATTGACCGATCTGCTGCGCACCCGCGGGATACTCCCAGTAGCGGTGCGCAATAGCCGTTGCCGCCAATACGAACACAAACGTCAGAATTGCGCAGTAGCGCGTACCGACGCCCAATATCAAACCGACGGATATCAATACCTCCAGTACGATGTTCGTCATCGTGAACAGCTCAGGTGCTGGAAGGTTCAGGGACCTGAAATAACCCACAGAGCCGCTGAAGTTGGATATTGCTCCATACGCGCTTCCGACGAATACCCACGCGAGGAGAATGCGGCCGATTAAAATCAGCGCGTCAGCTCGCCCTTTGGCGAACTCATCGACTGCCAGCGAGACAGAATTGGATTTCATGGCAGAATCTCCACCCTTGCTGTCCAAGACCGGCTGAACACTTTTACTGCGAGAGCAAACCTATCATGATTGATGGACCGCACGAAGCGCTCTTACCGGCCCGTTGGCGCTGCAAACGAAGCCCGCTTCGTCACCGCCCTTAGCTGCCTCGCCAGGACGACCTGCACCCGCCCGCTCCGAAAGTAGGGCGGATGCGCGAGCTTTCAGGCTGATCGCGGTTTCCGAGTACGCCTTCCAGCCCCGGTCAGACCGCATCCGCCCGCAGCAGCGTGTCCACGGTGATGGTACCGCGGGCGCGGGAGACGCAGGCGCAGATCTTCTGGTTGCTTTGCTTCTGGTGATCGCTGAAGAAGACGTCGCGATGGTCGATCTCGCCGTCGACCTCGACCACGTCGATGGCGCACAGGCCGCATTCGCCGCGCTTGCAATCGTACATCACGTCGTGGCCGCTGGCATTGAGCACATCAAGCATCGAGCGCTCGCGCGGGATTTCGAGCTCGACATCGGTCCCCTTCAGGCGCACGCGAAACGTCTCGGTCGGCAGCGTGCCGCTGGAGCCGAAGGTCTCGTAGCGGAGATCGGGAAGCGGATGGCCGGCGCCGATCCAGGCGTGCCGCGCGGCATCCAGCATCCGCATCGGACCGCAGAACAGCGCCAGCGCACCTTGCGGCAATGATCCGAACAGCGCATCGAGGTCGAGCCGCCGGCCCTCGTCGCTCGCGTGAACGACCAGGCGCTCACCGAGCATTTTGGCGAGATCGTCGAGGTAGGCGGCATCGGTGCGCGAGCGCACGGCATAATGCAGCGTGACGTCAGCGCCGCGACGCGCCAGCGCCTGAGCGGCGCCAAGGATCGGCGTGATGCCTATGCCGCCGGCGATCAGGCAATAGTTTTCGCGGGCCCAGTCGACCGCGAGCAGCGAAGCCGGCCGGGTGATGTCGAGCCGAGCGCCGGGTGCGAGCTGCCACATATAGCGCGAGCCGCCGCGGGAATCCTCGGCACGGCGCACCGCGATCCGCAAGCCGCGCGAGGACGCCTCGCCGACCAGCGAATAGGATCGCGTCTCCGGCAGGCCGTCGATGGTCACGCTGATATTGATGTGGCTGCCGACCGGATAGGCCGTGCCGTCGAACTGATCCGGCAGGATCAGGAATTCGCGGATGCCCGGCGCAAGATCGCGCGTCGCGACCAGCGTTGCCGGAATCCAGGTTTCGATGAAGCGCATGGCGATTGCCCTAGTCGGTTGCGGTCCTGATCAGCGCGAGCGCCGGCAAGAGGTCGAGATGGGTGCGGTTGCGCAGCGCAAGCCGCAGGTTTCGCACTGCGAGGCGCGCGTGCTCGCGCATCACGGCCTCGGCGCGGGCGCCTTCGCGGTTCTCGATGGCGTCGATCACGACGCGATGGTGCTCCTGCCCGATGATCAGAATCTGCTGCGCCTCGGGCAGCGCCGATTGCGCCATCACGAAACCGCTGGGCGAGGCGAACGGCAGCGCCGAGGCGCGGTCGATCTGCCGGATCAGCGGCGGGCTGCGCGACAATTCCGTGAGCAGTGCGTGGAAGCGCGCGTTCAGCGTGACATAGGATGAGAACGCGTCGACCGAGATCGGCACCTGGCGCAGCAACTCGTCGATCGCGGCCAAACACTCCTTCAACGGCTCGAGCTCGCGCGCGGAAACGCCGCGCTCGGCTGCGAAGCGCGCGGCGAGCCCTTCGAGCGTGCCGCGCAGCTCGATGGAATCGGAGATGTCGCGCTCGGAAAACGCCTTCACCATGAAGCCGCCGGAGGGAATCGCCTCCAGCAGGCCTTCCTCCTCCAGCCGCACCAGCGCCATGCGCACCGGCGTGCGCGAGGCGCCGGTCGTCTCCACCGCCTGCAGCTCGGAGATGCGCTCGCCGGGCCGTAAGCGACCCGACAGGATCTGGTCGCGCAGCGCGAGCTGCGCCTTCACGGTCTGCGAGACGGAGCGGTCGACCTCTCGCTCAGGCGCTGGTTTCACCTGGCCTACTCCGCGGCCTGGAGCTGCTGCGGCGCGCTTTCCTTCGCCACCATCCTGTCGATCAGCTTGCGCGTCCACATCGCACCGGCGTCGATGTTGAGGTTGTAGAAGATCCGATCGGGGTTCTCGTCCATGGCGCGCTGCTGCGCCTCGAGGATCAGCTCGTCCTCGTGGAAGATCCCGGAGACACCCTCGCGGATCTCGGTGGTGATGCGCTGCTCGCCGATCTGATAGTTGCGGACGAACGCCCAGAAATAGTGGCAGGTCTTCTCGGTCTCCGGCGTGATGGTGTTGAGCACGAAACCGTTGACGCCCTGCGAGCGGTCGCCTTCCGGCGCGCCCGTGCCTGTCGGCGCCACGCCGACATCGATCGCGATCGTGCACGGGGCTTCGAAGCGGATGATCTGCCAGCGGTCGACGAGGCCGGGCTTGCCGAGCTGCTTGGCCCAGAACGGCGGCGCCTCGATGCCGCGCATCCAGCGCGTCACCGTCACCGTCTTCTCGCCATGGGTGACGT
Organism: Bradyrhizobium sp. S3.7.6; assembly: GCF_054061875.1. Classification (NCBI taxonomy): domain Bacteria; kingdom Pseudomonadati; phylum Pseudomonadota; class Alphaproteobacteria; order Hyphomicrobiales; family Nitrobacteraceae; genus Bradyrhizobium; species Bradyrhizobium sp. S3.7.6. The sequence goes on from NZ_JBSSEQ010000001.1 coordinate 7,990,956, forward strand.
CGAACGGCGCTTCGGCCACCGCATCATTGCCGATCGAGGAGCCGTGCACAAAGGTCTCGTGGGTGAGGTCCATGAGATTGTCGAGCACGAGGCGGTAGTCGCAATTGACGCGGATGGTCTTGCCATCGCCGGCCCAGGCCGGATCGTGATTCCAGTGCATGTCCGGCACCAGCGCGGGATCGGCCAGCGCGGGATCGCCCATCCAGAGCCAGATGTAACGATGACGCTCGACCACGGGATAAGCGCGGACGCAGGCCGACGGATTGATGGTCTCCTGCGAGGGCATGAAGGTGCAGCGCCCCTGCGCATTGTATTTCAGGCCGTGATAGCCGCAGACGACGGTGTCGCCTTCCAGCCGGCCCTTGGACAGCGGCACCAGACGGTGCCAGCAGGCATCCTCCAGCGCGGCCACCGAGCCATCGGCCTTGCGGTACATCACGACATGCTTGCCGCAGATCGTCCGCGGCAACAGCGCCGGCTTGACTTCAGCGTCCCAGGCCGCGGCGTACCACGCGTTCATCGGGAAGGGTTTTGTCACGGGTCGCTCTCCCAAGGCTTGTGTATGCTTTATGTATACAATAGCGGAGGGATAGAATCGTTCAAGGCTAAATATGGCGTATTTGGATACCTATTATCCAGATGGTGTATACAATTCTACCCACATGTCATTCCCCGAAGGAGGGGAATCCAGTACGCCGCGGCTTCTCCGCATCACGGCACGGCGGCGGCGTACTGGATCACCCGCTTTCGCTGGTGATGACAGCGGAGAATGCGGCAAACACTTCCTCGGAGCAGCAACCGAAGAGTCGTACTGGGCTCAGTGCCCTACGCCCCGAACACCTTCTTCAGCCCTGCCTGGGCCTCTTCCTGAATCCGCTTCAGGTGCTCGGTGCTGCGGAAACTTTCCGCGTAGATCTTGTAGACGTCCTCGGTCCCCGACGGCCTTGCGGCGAACCAGCCGAAATCGGTCTCGACCTTGATGCCGCCGAACGGCTGGCCGTTGCCCGGCGCCTTGCTCAGCGTGGCGCGGACAGGATCGCCGGCGAGGTCCTTGAGGCCGAGCTGCTCGGGCGTGACGGACTTGAGGATGTTCTTCTGGGGCGCGGTGGCGGCGACGTCGATGCGCGCATAGTGCGGCACGCCGAGCTCCGCGGTGAGGTCGTTGAAGAGCTGGCTGGGGCCGCGGCCGGTCTTCGCCATGATCTCGGCTGCGAGCAGGCCGAGGATGATGCCGTCCTTGTCGGTGGTCCACACCCCGCCGTCGCGGCGCAGGAACGAGGCCCCTGCACTCTCCTCGCCGCCGAAGCCGAAGCCGCCCGTGAGGAGGCCGTCGACGAACCATTTGAAGCCGACCGGCGTCTCGACCAGCCTGCGGCCGAGCTTCTTGGCGACGCGGTCGATGATCGAGCTCGACACCACGGTCTTGCCGATCGCGGCATCCTTGCCCCAGTTCGGGCGGTTCGCGAACAGATAGGAGATCGCGGTCGCCAGATAATGGTTCGGATTCATCAGGCCGCCGGTGCGCGTCACGATGCCGTGGCGGTCGGCATCGGTGTCGTTGGCAAAGGCGACGTCGAAGCGGTCGCGCATCGCGATCAGGCTCGCCATCGCGTAGGGCGAGGAGCAATCCATGCGGATCTTGCCGTCCCAGTCGACGGTCATGAAGCGGAAGGTCGGATCGATCGCCTCGTTCACGACGGTGGCCTTCAGGCCGTAGCGCTCGATGATCGGATGCCAGTAATGCACGGCGGCGCCGCCGAGCGGATCGATGCCGATATTGATGCCGGCGGATTTGACGAGATCGAGATCGACGACATTGCCGAGATCGGCAACGTAGGGCGTGATGAAGTCGTAGGCGTGCACGTTCGCGGATTTGCGCGCCTTGGCGTAGTCGATACGCTTCACGCCCTTGAGGCCGTCGGCGAGATAGGCGTTGGCGCGCTTCTCGACGACGGAGGTCGCGTCGGTGTCGGCCGGGCCGCCATGCGGCGGATTGTATTTGTAGCCGCCGTCCTCGGGGGGATTGTGCGAGGGCGTGACGACGACGCCGTCGGCAAGGCCGCTAGTTCGGCCCTTGTTGTAGGTCAGGATCGCGTGCGAGATGACAGGCGTCGGGCTGTAGCCGCCGTCCTTGTCGATCATGATGTCGACGCCGTTGGCGGCGAACACCTCGACGGCGCTGACCAGCGCGGGCTCGGCCAGCGCATGGGTGTCGATGCCGATGAAGAGCGGGCCGGTCAGGCCCTTTTCTGTTCTGTAGTCACAAATCGCCTGCGTGGTCGCGAGGATGTGGCCCTCGTTGAAGCTGTTCTTGAACGACGTGCCGCGATGGCCGGAGGTTCCGAACGCCACCCGCTGCGCGGGATCGCCGACATCGGGCTTGCCGGCGAAATAGGCCGTCACCAGCCGCGGAACGTTGGTGAGCGCGTCCGGCGAGACCAGCTTGCCCGCCGCGGGATGAACATCAGCCACTGAAATATCCTCGTCCTGTCGTGCAGAGTTTGTGGAGTACCATAGCATCGGCCGGACCCCCGCCAAGGGCACAACACGCGCGGCGGGCTGGCCGTTCCCGAGATCATGCTATGGTCTTTCAAATCGGGGCTTTTTCGAGTCGGGGCATGACGCTGTTTCACAGGCTCTTGGTTGTGCTGATGGCCTGGCTTGCGACCGCTGGCATCGTGACCAATGCGACGGCCGCGGAGTTCTACACGGAAGACCTGCGCATTCCGATGGCGGGGGCCGGGCCGCAGGGGCTGGAGGCCTTTCTGGTCCGGCCGGCCGGAACGAAGCGCTATCCGCTCGCGCTGCTCAACCACGGCTCGCCGCGCAGTTTCGACGACCGCGCGACCATGTCGGCGCACAAATATTACGGGATCGCGCTCGAATATGCCCGGCGCGGCTTTGCCGCGCTGATCGTGATGCGGCGCGGCTACGGCACCTCGCCCGGCGGACGCGTCGACAGCGTCGGCGGCTGCGCCAATGCCGCCTATCTGCCGGCGGCGGCGGTTGCGGTCGCGGATTTGCGCGCGGCGATCGACGCGATGGGTCGCAGGGCCGACGTCACGACATCGGGCATGATCGCGGCCGGCCATTCCGCCGGCGGGCTCGCCACCGTCGCGCTGACCGCGCAGGCACCGAGTGGTCTCGTCGCCGCGATCAGCTTTGCCGGCGGCCGCGGCTCGCGCGATGACGACGACGTCTGCAACGAGGACGGGCTGGTGCAGGCCTTCGCCACGTTCGGCAAAACCTCGCGCGTGCCGATGCTGTGGGTCTATGCGGCCAACGATTCGTTCTTCGGTCCCGATCTCGCGCGCCGCCTCTATGACGGATTTCGCGGCAATGGCGGTCACGCGAAATTCATTGCGGCGCCGCCTTACGGCGATGACGGCCACTATCTCTATTCGGTGGTGGGCCGCCCGCAATGGACGCCCTATCTCGACGCCTTCCTGCGCGAGCGCGGGCTCGGCCATGACATCCTGAGCCTTCCCGATCCGCTGCCGCCGCCGGGCCAGCTCAACGAGGCCGCGCGCGCCGAATTCTCCCGCTATCTCGCCAGCACCATGCCGCACAAGGCTTTTGCGGTGTCGCCGAACGGCGGTTACGGCTGGCGTTCGGGCCGCACCACCGCCGACGACGCCCGGCGCGATTCGCTTAGCGCCTGCATGAAATGGTCGCCGACCTGCACGCTGTATGCGGTCGATGACCAGCTGGCCGGGGCGGCGCAAAGGACATCGACGGATCAGAGCGCCCGCGCGCGATAGGCGCGAGGGTGATCGGATCTTTCGACGGTTGAGGCTAGAGCCGCTCGCTGAGCGCGAGTTTGTAGCCGACGCCGGTGACGGTCGCGATCACGGGCGTGCCGCTGCCGACGAGCTTGCGCCGCAGCCGCGCCACCAGCGCATCCACCGTGCGGATGTCGACCTCGGCCTGGCGGTTGCTGACGACCTCGATCAGATAGTCGCGGCTGAGCGGCCGGCCGTCGGCGCCGACCAGCGCCGCGAGCAGGTCGAACTCGGCGCGCGTCAACGCCACCGGCTTGCCGTCGCTGCCGAGCAGCTCGCGCCGGGTCAGGTCGATGATCCAGTCGCCGAAGGCGATCGAATTGTGGTTGCGCGCCGCCTTGCGGTCGATCGAGCGCCGCCGCAGCACGCTGCGCGCGCGCGCGAGCAGGTCGCGCAGATTGATCGGCTTGGTGACGTAATGGTCGCCGGCGATCTCGAGCCCGAGGATGCGATCGACGTCGGTGTCGCGGCGCGTCACGAAGATGATGCCCGCGTTGCTGGTCGCCTGGATCTCCTTGGCGAGCTCGAAGCCGTCGCCGTCAGGCAACTGCACGTCGAGGAAGACGAGATCCGTGCGCGAGCGCAGCGCCTGGCGGCATTCCGCGCAGGAGCCGGCGCCGACCACGTCGAAATTGTTCTCGCTGAAATAGCCGACCAGCATCGTCCGCGTCACGGGATCGTCTTCGACGACGATCAGCCGCTCGCGGCCGGCAGGCCTCAATTCCTGACGTGCGGAATCAACCACGTTGTTGGATGTCCTGTGTGCTTGTGGCGCGGCTTGAAAGTTCAAGTCGTCGCGCAGCGCACTGTCCTGTGAACGAACATTCACGACTTATTCGAGCCCCCGAAATTTGCCTGCTGGAATACTAGGCGTGTTGTGCTGCCCGAACAATATTGGTCATGGTATTGGCGTATTAAGTATGAATTGCCCCACAATTCTCATCGCGCGCATCATCATGCCGGCGTGGCGCGTGCGAGCGCCGACCGGGGCCCTCGACACCGCCGATCCCGTACATTCGGCATCGGACTCAACCGCTGGTTAACGTAAAGAAAGGCTTCGGCTTCGAAACAGCCGGCCGCGCCTCTATGGTCTCCGCTTGCAGATGCGAAACCACGGAGCAGGCGTGATGCAGGGGCAGGCCCGGTTGGCCGCCGAACGAACCGAGCAAGGTGCAACGCCTTTCGGCCGTTCTCACACGCTCGACGTCCTGCGCGGCCTCGCCATCGTCGGCGTGATGGCGATCCACGTTTCACAATCCTTTCCTTCAAAGATCCACGCCGTCGACTTCGCCTTCATGTGCGGCTGGACCGGCGTCAACGTGTTCTACTTCGTCAGCGCCATGACGATGTGCCTGATGTGGACGCAGCGCACCGAAACCGACCCGACGCGCAAATTCTACATCCGGCGCTTCCTGCGCATCGCGCCGCTGTTCTGGCTCGCGATCCCGGTTTACCTCGCCGTCAACGGCACGGGTCCCAGCTACAACGCGCCCAACGGCATCGGACCGCTCCAGGTGATCCTGACCGCGACGTTCCTGCACGGCTTCTGGCCGGACAGCGTCAACAGCGTCGTGCCGGGCGACTGGTCGATTGCGGCGGAAATGACGTTCTATCTCGTCTTCCCCTTCGTGATCACGGCCTTCGGATCTCGCCGCCACCTCTATCTCGCGCTCGCGATCGCGCTGCATCTCGTCAATGTCTGCCTGTTCAAGCCTTGGGCGTTCGCACTGTTCTCGGCCCATTACGGGCCCGGCCACGAGGCCTTCGTCTGGAATGCGCTGCACATCAGCTTCCTGAACCAGTTGCCGGTCTTCCTCGTGGGCTGCGCGCTGTTCTTCTCGCTGCGCGACGGCTTTGCGAAGTCGGGCGCCGCGATCTTCGCCGCCTTCATCGCGCTGTCCTTCATCGCCGATCGCGCCACCGACTCGCATGAATTCAACTATTTGATGATCAACCTCGTGCTCGGCGCGCTGGTTGCAGGTTGCATCCGCCTCGCGATCCGCTGCCGGCCGATCGAGGCGCTCGGCCGCAACTCCTATTCGATGTACCTGTCGCACTTCGCGGTGATCTACGGCCTGCGCCAGATCTGGCCGCTTACGGACGGACTGGTCTCGCTGCTGATCGCCTATGCCGTCATCGCCGCGCTCAGCTATCTCGTCGCACGCGCGACCTGGCATCTGGTCGAACGGCGCGCGCAGGATTTTGCGCATCGCCTGACGTCCACGGGATCGGGCCGCTCGACGATCCGGCCAACCATTGCTGCCACTGTGGCCGGTCTGCACTGACGCGCGACTTGTCTAGCTGACGCCTTCGAATCTACAGTACGCCACGAAAGATCTTCAGACACGCCGGGGCGGCGTGATCAGGTCGACCGGCTTCACGCTGGAGTAGGCGCCATGGAAGTCATACTGCTCGGCACCGGCGGCCCACGCCCGGACCCGCGCCGCATGGCGACGACCACGCTGATCAGGCTTGGCGAGGAGAATATCCTGTTCGACGCGGGCCGCGGCGTCATGGTGCAGCTCCACAAGGCCGGCGTGCCGCTCGGCGCCATCAACACGGTCTTTCTCACCCATCACCACTTCGACCACATCGGCGACCTCTACGATGTGATGTTGAATTCGTGGATGCATGGGCGCAAGGACGATCTGCGCATCTACGGTCCGCCCGATACCGAACGGCTCGTCAACACGCTGATCACACAGGTCTACGACAAGGACATCGCCTGGCGGGATCAGGGCGAGCCGACCTTTGGGGGATGGAAGCCGGTCGTCGCGACGGACATCATTCCCGGCCCCGTCCTCGACACCGGTCGCTGGAAGATCAGCGCCGAGCTCGTTTCACATGGCGACGGTCTCGACATGTCGCCGGCGTTTCTCGCGCGCTGGATGTGTCTCGGCTTCCGCTTCGAAGCCGAGGGCAAGGTCATAGCGATCTCCGGCGACACGGTCCCCTGCCCCGGTCTCGAGCGGCTGGCACAGGGAGCCGACCTGCTGGTCCAGTGCTGCTTTCTCGCGACGCCTGAGATCACCAACGACCACTTCCGCCGGCTCGCGAAATATACGCTCGCCTGCGGCGATACGGTCGGCAAGGTTGCCGCCAAGGCCGGCGTCAAGAAGCTCGCGCTGACCCATCACCGGCCGCGCACTGACGATTCCATGCTGAACGCGTTGCTCGCGGACGTCCGCCGAGACTACGCAGGTCCCGTCGTGCTCGGCGAGGACCTCACGCGGATCGAGGTCTGAGAGCCACAGGCACGCGAAGGCCTGCCTCAGGACGACCCGACCTCGATCCGGTACGACAGTTCTTCGTTCGCGCCGGCCGCAATGTGCATCAGACCCGGCTTGTCGCTGAACTCGCCTTCGAAACCGACGGGACTGGCATAGCCGCGCCAGGGCTCGATGCAGAGAAACGGCGCGCCTGTCGGTTTCGACCAGACGCCGAGTTCGCGAAAGCCGCGCCATGACATTTTGAGCCAGGGCCCGGCCCCCTGCCCGGCCGCATAGCGGACCGCATGGCTGTTGACGGGGTCGAGGATGACGGCGTCATTGGTGAACAGGGATTCCGACAAAGGAAGCACGGTGCCTCTGACGGGGCTCGGATCCGTTGCCGCGAGCAGGAGTCCGCCCTCGACACGGCGAACCGGAGACGGCTCCTCGTTCGTGAACGTCAGCGCGTAGCTCTCCTTCGACATTCCAGGCTGAAGCGGCCAGTTGAAGGCGGGATGGCCACCGAGCGACACCGGCAATGTCTCCTTGCCGGTGTTCACGACCGTGAGCGAGAGATCGAGACCAGCGTCGTCGATCGCGTAGGTGGCCGTCAGGCGAAATGCGAACGGATAGAGCGCGCGCGTTGTCTCGCTGTCTTCGAGCGCCAGCGCGCAACGGTTCTCGCCGCGCTCTACCCACGCGAACCGGCTGTCGCGCGCAAAACCGTGCTGGGTCATCCGGTAGGTCTTGCCCCGGTGCCGCATTTCGTCATTGGCGAGACGCCCGACGATCGGAAACAGCAGCGGCGCGTGGCGTGGCCAGGCCGGCCCCGCCTGCCAGACAAATTCGACACCGCTGCCGTCCTTCAACGAGCACAGCTCGGCGCCGTGTGCCTTGATGGTCGCGGTGAGCCCGCCACTTCGGATCGTGTGCGTGTCGTCGGTCATGACAATCTCCATCGCGGCAACGAGGCCAAACGCGGCGACCTGATGCGACCGGATCATATCGCATCAGAAACGATTTCGCCCGCCCCAGGATGAGGCGGGCGAAGCCGAACTTCAAACGACTGGCTTAAGCCTGGGACGATCGCCCGATGCTCTCGTAGGTGAAGCCGGCGGCTCGCATCTCTTCGGGCGGGTAGATGTTGCGGAGATCGACCACGACGGGCTGGGTCATGGCCGCCTTCAGCCGGCCGAGATCGAGCGCGCGGAACTGCACCCATTCGGTGACGATGACGAGCGCATCGGCGCCTTGCGCGCAGGAATAGGCGTCCTCGCAATAGGTGATGTTCGGCAACTCACCCTTGGCCTGTTCCATGCCGACGGGATCGAAGGCCTTGACCGTCGCGCCCATGTCGATCAGGCCGGTGACGAGCGGAATCGACGGCGCATCGCGCATGTCGTCGGTATCGGGCTTGAAGGTGAGGCCGAGCACGGCGATGGTCTTGCCGCGCAAGCTACCGCCGAGCGCCTGGCTGACCTTGCGCGCCATCGCGCGCTTGCGGTTCTCGTTGACGGCCAGCACGGATTCGACGATGCGCAAGCTCACGTCATAGTCCTGCGCGATCTTGATCAGCGCCTTGGTGTCCTTCGGGAAGCAGGAGCCGCCGAAGCCGGGACCCGCGTGCAGGAACTTGGTGCCGATGCGGTTGTCCAGGCCAATGCCGCGCGCGACCTCCTGGACGTTGGCGCCGACCTTTTCCGAGAGGTCCGCGATCTCGTTGATGAAGGTGATCTTGGTCGCGAGGAACGCGTTCGCGGCGTATTTGATCATCTCGGCGGTGCGGCGCGCCGTGAACATCAGCGGGGCCTGGTTCAGCGACAGCGGGCGATAGACGTCGCCCATCACCTTGCGGCCGCGCTCGTCGGCGGTGCCGACGACGACGCGGTCGGGATACTTGAAGTCGCGGATCGCCGCGCCCTCGCGCAGGAATTCGGGGTTGGAGGCGACGACGACGTCGGCCGCGGGGTTGGTCTCGCGGATGATGCGCTCGACCTCGTCGCCGGTGCCGACCGGGACGGTGGACTTGGTCACGACGACGGTGAAGCCCGACAGCGACTGCGCGATCTCGCGCGCGGCGGCGTAGACATAGGACAGATCGGCGTGACCGTCGCCGCGGCGCGAGGGGGTGCCGACCGCGATGAAGACGGCATCGGCGTCCGCGACCGGCTTCGACAAATCGGTGGTGAAGTCGAGCCGCTTGGCCTTCACATTGGTCGCGACCAGCTCGTCGAGCCCAGGCTCGTAAATCGGAATCTCGCCGCGATGAAGCGCCGCGATCTTCTTCTCGTCCTTGTCGACGCAGGTGACGTCGTGACCGAAATCCGCAAAGCAGGCTCCGGACACCAGTCCCACATAGCCCGTTCCGATCATCGCGATTCGCATGAAAAACTCTTTCCGTTGAAGACGGATGTTCCACTGAACACCCTAGACCATTTCTGTATCCGGCCGCACGCCCAACATTAGGGCAGGTTGCTTCGCGAACCGAATAAACCTTAACCGCCGCGCGTGACAGGCGTTGCGGTCATCTCCTGAAATACGCGACATGCATTGGTTGCATTCTACGTATGCGACAGATACGCCGCGTAAGCGCGTCTCACGCCGTCCTCGAGCGAGGTCGTGGCGCGCCAGCCGAGCTTGGCGAGACGGCTGACGTCGAGCAGCTTGCGCGGCGTGCCATCGGGACGCGAGGTGTCGAAGCCGATCTCGCCGCCGTAACCGACGATGTCGGCCACGACCCGCGCGAACTCGGCGATGGTGATGTCCTCGCCGGTGCCGATGTTGACCAGCTCCGCGCTCGAATAGGTCTTCATCAGGTGCACGCAGGCATCCGCCATGTCGTCGACATAGAGGAACTCGCGCCGCGGCGTGCCGGTGCCCCACACGATGACGCTCTTTGCGCCTGCGACTTTTGCCTCATGGAAACGCCGGATCAGGGCGGCGACGACGTGGCTCAATTCAGGGTGATAATTGTCGCCGGGACCGTACAGATTGGTCGGCATCACGCTGATGAAGTCGCTGCCATACTGGCTGCGATAGGCCTCCGCCATCTTGATGCCGGCGATCTTGGCGATCGCATAGGGCTCATTGGTCGGCTCCAGCGGGCCTGATAGCACCGAATCCTCGCGCAAGGGCTGCGGCGCCAGCTTCGGATAGATGCAGGACGAGCCCAGAAACATCAGCTTCTCGGCGCCGTTGAGATGCGCGGCCTGGATCACGTTCGCGGCAATCGCGATGTTGTCGTAGATGAACTCGGCACGCAGCGTGTTGTTGGCGACGATGCCGCCGACCTTGGCCGCGGCGAGGAAGATCACTTGCGGCCGCGCTTTCACGAACCAGTCGAACACGGCGGCCTGGTTGCAGAGATCGACCTCGCGCCGGTCGACCGTGACGAGGTTGACGTCCTCCCGCGCCAGCCGGCGCACCAGCGCGGCTCCGACCATGCCGCGATGGCCGGCGACATAGACGGTCTTTCCCCTCAGCTCAAACGGTGCGTTTGCCACTGGCCGCATCCCGCTTTGCCTCCGCCAGGTCGCTTGCCATCATCTCCTCGACGAGCTGGGCGAAGCTGCGCTTCGGCGTCCAGCCGAGCACCTCGCGCGCCTTGCTGGCGTCGCCGACGAGGAGATCGACCTCGGTCGGACGGAAATAGGTCGGATCGATCTTCACCACGGGCTTGCCGCTCGTCTCATCGACGCCGGTCTCCTCGACGCCCTTGCCGCGCCATGCGATGCGGCGGCCGACATGGGCAAAGGACAGCTCGACCATCTCGCGCACCGAGCGCATCTCGCCGGTGGCAAGCACGAAGTCGTCGGGCTTGTCGGCCTGCAGGATCCTGTGCATGCCCTCGACATAGTCCCTGGCATGGCCCCAGTCGCGCTTGGCTTCGAGATTGCCGAGATAGAGCGTCTGTTCCAACCCGACCTCGATACGCGCGACGCCGCGGGTGATCTTGCGGGTCACAAAGGTCTCGCCGCGGATCGGACTCTCGTGGTTGAACAGGATGCCGTTGCTGGCGAACATGCCGTAGGCTTCGCGGTAGTTCACCGTGATCCAGTAGCCGTAGAGCTTGGCGACGCCATAGGGCGAGCGCGGATAGAACGGCGTCGTCTCCTTCTGCGGGATCTCCTGCACCAGGCCGTAGAGCTCGGAGGTCGAGGCCTGGTAGAACCGCGTCTCCTTCTCCATGCCGAGGATGCGGATCGCTTCCAACAGGCGCAGCACGCCGATGGCGTCGGCGTTGGCGGTGTATTCCGGGCTCTCGAAGCTGACGGCGACGTGGCTTTGAGCTGCGAGATTGTAGATCTCGGTCGGCCGGATCTGCTGCACCAGACGGATCAGATTGGTCGAGTCCGTCATGTCGCCGTAATGCATCAGGAACGGCACGTTGCCGACATGCGGGTCCTGGTAGAGGTGATCGACGCGCGCGGTGTTGAACGAGGACGAGCGCCGCTTGATGCCGTGCACGACATAGCCGAGCGACAGCAAATATTCGGCGAGATAGGCGCCGTCCTGACCGGTCACGCCGGTGATGAGAGCGATCCGCTCAGCCATGGGCCCGCGCCTGGTTCGGGGTCAAAGAGGTTCAGAGGGACGGGATAACCACCGTTCGCGCCCGCTGACAAGGCCGCCGGCGGTCAAAAGCGCAAGAACCAGCGCAAGAACCGGCTTAAGAGCCAGCATTCCCGGGCGACACGCAGGTGCCGTCGCCCGCGGGATCAGACGCCGTGGTACTTCCGATACCATTCGACGAAGCGGCCGAGGCCATCCGCGATCGACGTGGACGGCGAGAAGCCGACGTCGCGCTGGAGCGCGGAAATGTCGGCGCGCGTCTCCAGGACGTCGCCGGCCTGCATCGGCAACAGCTGACGGATCGCCGGCTTGCCGATGATCTTCTCGAGCGTCTCGACGAACTCCATCAGGTTGACCGACCTGTTGTTGCCGATGTTGTAGACGCGATACGGCGCATAGCTCGACGAATTTTCCGGCCGCTCGGCATTCCACGCGGGATTCGGCGCCGCGGGCCGATCGAGGGTGCGGATCACCCCTTCGACGATGTCGTCGACATAGGTGAAGTCGCGCCACATGTCGCCTTTATTGAAAATCCTGATCGGCTCATTCGCGAAGATCGCGCGCGTGAACAGATAGGCGGCCATGTCGGGCCGGCCCCACGGGCCGTAGACGGTGAAGAAGCGAAGCCCGGTCACCGGCAGCTTGTGAACATGCGCAAAGGTATGCGCCATCAGCTCGTTGGCTTTCTTGCTTGCGGCGTAAAGGCTGACCGGATGGTTCACCGAATGCTCGGTCGAATACGGCAAGGTGCGGTTGGCGCCATACACCGAACTCGACGAGGCGTAGACGAGATGCGCCAGACCATGGCGCCGGCCGGCTTCGAGCACGGTGACAAAGCCGTCACAATTGGCCCGGATGCTGGTGATGGGATCGTCGATCGACGCGCGCACGCCGGGCTGCGCCGCCAGATGCACGACGCGATCGGGCGAGACCTCGTCGAAGACGCGCGTCACTGCGGCGAAGTCTGCGAGATCGATCTTGTGGAATTTGAACCCTGGATGGTGTTCGAGCGTTGCGAGACGCGCACGCTTCAGCGCGGGATCGTAATACGGAGTGATTGCATCGATGCCGACGACCTGCTCGCCACGTGCCAACAGCCGTTCACAAACATGCATTCCGATAAAGCCGGCAGCACCGGTAACGATCACTGGCCGCAAAGTTGTCATCTCGTTCATTCCGCGGAGCATTGCCAGACCAGGACATGAGAGGCAAGGTTTGGACAGTCACGACAATCATCAAATCAGTCGGCCCATGTAAGCGCATCGAAATGTGTAGGAAACATGATGGCGTCATGCACGATCGCATGCTATCCGCCTGCAAGGATGCTCGGACGATAGCGCCACATGTGCTAGACGTCATAGAACGTATATTCGGCGCCTGATGCTCAGTCTTCGAGCATTGTTCGCGCAAGAACCCGCAAAGAAAAAGATCGACTTTGAAACTCTCCATCAACGGCAGGTTCCTGTCACAATCGCTCACGGGCGTGCAGCGCTACGCCGCCGAGATCGTCAAGGCGATGGACCGCTTGCTCGCGAGCGGAGAGGCCCCGCGACAACTGCTGGATGCAGAGTGGCAAATCCTTGCGCCGCCGAATGCGCAGACGCTTCCAGGTCTTCGCCGCATCGCCATCAAGCAGATCGGATCTTTGCAGGGGCACGCGTGGGACCAGATCGATCTGGCGCGCGCCGCGGCCGGCACCCGTCTCGTCAGTCTCGCCAATTCCGGCCCCGTACTCCACCGCGACCATCTCGTCGTGATTCACGACGCGCAGGTTTTCCGGCGGCCGGACTTCTTCAGCTGGCGCTACCTCGCCCTGCACCGGACGCTCGGCCATCTGCTGGCGCGCACGGCAACGATCGCAACAGTTTCGGCGTTTTCACGCAACGAACTTGCCGAGGTGCTGTCGCTGGATCCGGCTTCGATCCCCGTCATTGCGAACAGCGCGGAACATTTTGCGACCGTCGCGCCCGACTTCTCGATCATCGACAAGCTGCGTCTTGCGCCCCATCAATTCTTCCTCTTCGTCGGCTCGATGACGAAGAACAAGAATGTCGATACGGCCATTCGCGCCGCCGAGCAGCTTGGCCGCGCCGACTTTCCGCTGGTCGTGGTCGGAGGCGATAACAGCAAAGTGTTCGGAGGCGCGGCCACGGAATCGAGGTCCGGCGTTGTCATCGCCGGGCGCCTGAAGGACGAGGAGATTGCCGCGCTGTTCTCCCAGGCCGCCGCGTTCGTGTTTCCGAGCCTTTATGAGGGATTCGGCGTGCCTCCCCTTGAGGCGATGTTCTTCGCCTGTCCGGTGATCGCGAGTTCCGCCGATGCCGTGCGCGAGACCTGCAACGATGCCGCCGTCTATTTCGATCCGCTCGACGCGGACGAGCTGTCGGCGCGGATGCGCGAAAGAATTGAACTCGGCAGGATATCGCCGGCGGAACAGGAGAAGCAGCGGCAGCGCCTTATGACATATTCCTGGGCCAAGTCCGCCGCAGCGATGCTCGAATTCCTCGCCAAACCGGCATCCCGATCCACATCCGACCGTGCGAAACAATGACGCGGCCCGATTATTGCTGCTTAGCGAGGTTAGACGTGCGCCTGCAAGATCCGGCGTCTCCAGTATCTGGCGCCTTCAAGACAAGGAAGGAATGACCGTTGTCCAGCGGCCTGAAGATTCTGCATGTCGCCGAAACGGTCCGTGGCGGCATCGCGACCTACCTCAACGAGCTGCATCCGCACCAGAGCGCGAGCTTCGGCCCCGGCAACGTCAACTATGTCGTTCCCTCCGACCATCGCAGCGACCTGGTGAACATCGAGGACGACGCGGTCACCACGTTTCCGCGCGACGGACGCAACGCGGTCGGCCTGTTTCGCATGCTGTTTGCAACCATGCGCGCGGTCCGGCAGCTTCGTCCTGACGTCATCCACCTGCACTCGTCGTTCGCCGGGCTCGTGGTGCGCCCGGTGCTCTGGCTCACCTATCGGCGCTCGCGCATCGTCTATTGCCCGCACGGCTGGGCCTTCGGCCGCGAAACCGGCCGCCTCAGCCGCGAGGTGACGAAGTTCACCGAGCTCGTGCTGTCGAAATTCACCCATCGCATCGTCTGCATCTCGGAAAGCGAGCAGGCCGACGCCAAGCAGGTCGGAATCGCGGCGAATCGCCTGGTTCTTGTGCACAACGGGATTTCCAAGCAGCGTCCTGCGCTCGACAAGGGCGCAGCGCAATGGCGGTCGGAGAAGATCAAGGTCCTCTTCATCGGGCGCCTCGACCGTCAGAAGGGCTACGATCTCCTGATCGAGGCGGCGCGCGCACTCGGAGACAAGCTCGACGTGCGCCTGATCGGCGCCTCGGTCGTCAGCAAATTCCGCAGAAGCGATCTGCCCGCCAACGTCTCTTTTCTGGGCTGGATGAACCGCAACCAGATCGAGGCCGAGCTCGACCAGGCCGACATGGTCGCGATTCCCTCGCGC
The DNA here is from genome assembly GCF_054061875.1 of Bradyrhizobium sp. S3.7.6. NCBI lineage: Bacteria > Pseudomonadati > Pseudomonadota > Alphaproteobacteria > Hyphomicrobiales > Nitrobacteraceae > Bradyrhizobium > Bradyrhizobium sp. S3.7.6. The sequence goes on from NZ_JBSSEQ010000001.1 coordinate 8,005,984, forward strand.
TGGGGAGGCGTTTGGCCTGGTCGCAATCGAGGCGATGCGGGCGGCCAAGCCGATCATTGCCTTCCGCATCGGCGCCCTGCCCGAAATCGTCGAAGACAATGCGACGGGCGTGCTGTGCGACGAAGTCTCGGCCGAAAAGCTGGTTGAAGGTTTCCAACGCGCAACCAGGCTCGACCTGGCTGCGGTCGGCCGTGCCGGATATGAGCGTTTCACCCGCCTCTACGACATCGAACAGACCCACCGCACGCTCAGTCAGGTTTATGCCGACGTCGTGCATGTGCGGATGAGCGAATCCGGGCAGCAGGCGAAGTTGCAGTCCGATTTCCCGAACAATCTGCGATCGTAGCGACCGGCTGATCAGGCCAGCCGGCGGGCATCGCCCTGCGCGAACTCGCCGTCATTCACGCGTTTATCGGAGAACGACCAAGCAATGGCCGATGCGACGATCATCGCGCAGGTGAGAAAGCCGGCCGCGAACAGCAGTGATCCGGTGTGCAACATCGTCTTCGCCTTCCTTTTGTTTGGCCGACCACTAGCCGGATCAGGATTAGGAAGACCTTACGGACGCCAGCGTGACGCCAGCTTCCAAATCTAAGCGTTAACGGAGGTGGAATCCCGTCGCAGAAACATTGGTCCGATGCCCCGGCGAGAACGTCCGCTCGGGCGCGATGCCCGCCGCAGGACGACGAAAACACAACGCAGAATCACTCAGGACGGGATCCAACACTTGAAGTTTATGGCGATGTCATCTCGCGACAATGCCGTCGCATCTGCATGTCCGTCGCCGCACGCTGCTCATTGGTTCGATCGCAGTCTCAATCGTGACATCGATCTGACACGTGTATGTATGGTTTGCGAACTGCTTATTTAAGAGGATGTTCCGCACAAATTTTGGACAGAGATTTCGGCGTGTATCCACGTTCACAAGTGGCAATAAGGTCACAGCCACAAGTGCTTTACCATAAAGTCGAAGACGTAGCAGTGACTCCGCAGCACGGGATTTGTACGGTGATTCCGATTTTAGATGAGTGCGAGGGAATAGTGGTGGCTAAGACCGAACGTTTTGATTTTGATTTCGGTATTAGCCGAATCCTGGCCGTTGCTGCGATCAGCTTCTCCTTGGCGGGTTGCGGTAGCTTCATTCCGTTAGACGCTCCTGATGCCGTCGCAACGCAAACAAATGCGGCGCTGATCACCGAGCCGAGCGCGCCGCTGGCCTATGCCCTGATGCCGGTCAATCCGGCGATCCTGCAGGCGACCAACGCGTTCACGGACTCCGCCGGAATGGTGTTCTCCCGCCTTCCCGGCGGCAACTACCGCGACGTCACCATCGGCATCGGCGACATCGTCACCGTGACCGTGTATGAAGCGCAGGCAGGCGGCCTGTTCATTCCGCGCGAAGCAGGCGTGCGGCCGGGCAACTTCGTCGACATTCCGCGCCAGCAGGTCGACCAGTCCGGCAACATCAACATCCCCTACGCCGGATCGATCAAGGTCGCAGGGCTGACGCCGCGCGCCGTGTCGAACATCATCCGCGAGCGTCTCAAGGACCGCGCCATCGACCCGCAGGCCGTCGTGAGCGTGGCGGAACAGCGCGGCAACCAGATCAGCGTGCTCGGCGAAGTCAACTCGCCGCTCCGCTTCCCGGTCGATCCGGGCGGGATTCGCCTGATGGGCGCGATCGCGCGCGCCGGCGGCCCGAAATATCCGTCCTACGAGAGCACGATCACGATCAAGCGCGAGGGCCGCACCTACAGCGAGACGATGTCCTCGGTCGTGCACAACCCCAACGAGGACGCGCTGCTCGCTCCAGGCGACGTCGTCTTCTTGACCCGCATTCCGCGCGTCTACATGGTGTTCGGTTCGACGCCGTCTCCGGGATCGATCGGCGGCACCAACAACCGTCGTTTCACGTTCGAGAACGACAACATGTCGCTGGCTGAAGCCATCGCGAAGGCAGGCGGTCTCGACGGCGCCCGTGCGGACTCCAAGTCGATCTACGTCTACCGTTTCGAGCCCAAGCCGCTGCTGGAGAGGATCGGCATCGCCGTATCCCAGTTCCCGACCAAGTCGGTCCCTGCCGTCTACAAGTTCGACATGAGCAAGCCGGACGGCTGGTTCCAGGCGGATACGTTCAGGATGCGCGATCACGACGTGATCTCGGTGGCGGAATCGCCGTCGATCGAATTCATCAAGCTCATGGCCCCGCTGAACGCGGCAACCGCCAACGCGGACAACATCAGCTCGGTGGTCGTGAACTCCAAATAGCCCAACTCAGCGCGCTCAATGACGAGCGTGCAGACAAGGCGGCCCTACCCCATTGGGGCCACTGAAGAGTATTAGCCTTGTCGGGTTGACGCGAGCAGGAGTGGACACGAGCGTGACCGAGCAAAACAGGAAACGCGCCCTGCGTCGTTTCCGGATGTTGATGTGCGGGCTCTGCGTCGCGGCCGGCCTCTCATATCCTGCAGACGCACAGAACGCGCAGCCGCTCGATCAGCGCTTCCTGCTGGGCGTCGGCACGCACCAGGGCCTCGGCGGCGTCACCAGCGCCCGCGGCTATGTGCCCGCGACCGCCATCAAGCAGATGAAGGAGCTGGGGGTCACCTCGTTCCGCGACGACTTCCCTTGGTCGGATTTCGAGCTGCCCGGCAAGCGGCTCGGCTTCAATGCCCTGAACGGCCGCCTCGAGACCCAGATCAGGTCCGGCGTCGGAATCCCGCTGCTCATTCTCGGGACCGGCCATCATCTCGTCCCGAATTCCGATCCGCCGACGACCGACGAAGCGCGCCAAAGATTCGTCACCTATGCCGCGGCAGCCGCGCAAGCGGTCGCATCGCGGCAGCCGATCTTCGAGTTGTGGAACGAGTACAATCTCAGAGCGCGCGCGGAGCCGCTGTTCACCGTCGAAAATTATGTGACGCTCGCCCGATCGGTGCAGCCCGCGGTCAAGCAGGCGGTGCCGTCCGCGCCTTTCGTGGTCGGAGCGCTGGGCGACGATCCCGGCTGGAAATGGACCGACGCCCTGCTGAAGACCGACCTGCTTCGTATCGCGGACGGGATGTCCATTCACATCTACAACCATTGCCTGTCACCGGCCGGGCGGACCGCAGCCGAGGCGATCGAACGGCTGCAAAATCTTCATCAACGCGTCGCACAGGCGACCGGCAATCCCGACTATCCGATCTATCTGACCGAAACGGGCTGGCCGACACCAAGCGCGAAATGCGGCGTGACCGAGCAGCTTGCCGCCGACAACATGGCGCAGATCATCCTCTGGGCCTCGACCGCCGGTCCCTGGCTCAAGGGGATATGGCTCTACGAGCTGAAGGACAGTGGGACGAAGCCTGGTGAACTGGAGGACAATTTCGGCATTTATCATTTCGACAATTCGCCGAAGCCTGCCGTGTGTTCCATTCGCGAAAGCTGGGCCTTCATCCGCACCAGCTTGAAGGCAACGCGAACCACGCCGGCGCCCGGCGTCGTGCAGATTCGCAGTGACAGTGGATCGGAAACGAAACTCGCGCTTTGGTCGGAGACTGCGTCGAAGCGCTTCGAAGTTCGATTAAAAAATGCGGAACCGAATGCCGAGATCAGATATGTATGTCAGCAAGCGCCGGGCCCTGCCGCCGGCGCCTGGACGGCGTTATCGACAACGCCGTTGCTTGTCAGCGTCAAGGGCACGGCCGTGCCGGATTTCGAGATCCGGCCATCGAACTGACGCTGCGGCGGGCTGCTAATCCGAGGCTATCCTTGAAAATACTGATCGTTAACACGCTCTATCCGCCCGAGATCATCGGGGGCGCCGAAGTGTCTGTGTCGCTGCTCGCGGAGGCGTTCGTCCAGCGCGGCCATCAGGTGTCGGTGGTCTGCCTTCAGAAGAAGCAGGAACGCACGATCGACGAACTCAAGGGCGTGCGCGTATACCGCGTGCCGATAGACAACGATTACTGGCCGTTCGGCAACGACAGGAAGCCCTCCTCGGTCCAGCGCCTGAAGTGGCATCTCAAGGACACATGGAATCGCAAATCCGCGGCGCGGTTCGCCGAAATTCTCGAGATCGAGAAGCCCGACGTCGTCCACACCAACAACCTCACGGGCTTCTCGGTCTCGCTGTGGTCGGAAGCCAGGCGGCGCAGCATCAGGATCGTGCACACCCTGCGCGACTATTCCCTGCTCTGCAAACGCTCGACGCTGTTTCGGGGCGATGCGACATGCGCGCAGCGCTGCACCGTCTGCGCCGCCATGACGTCGCCTTATCTGCTGGCCTCGCGTATGGTCGATGCGGTGGTCTCGAACAGCCAATTCGTGCTCGACCAGCACACCAGGCTGAAATATTTCCCCGGCACCGATGGCCGCGTCATCTTCAACATCGCCGATCCAAGCTCCGTGGTGCCGTCACCAGCTTCGAGCTCGGATGATCTGATATTCGGGTTCATCGGGCGGCTCGAGGCTGAAAAAGGTATCGAGGTAGTCCTCAAGGCGGCCGAGCAGCTTCCCGACGAGGGCTGGCAACTGAAAATCGCAGGAAAAGGGCTTGAGGATTACGTGCGGGGGCTAAAAAGCCGCAGCGGAAAGAAGATCGAATGGCTTGGCTTTGCCAAGGCAGCTGAATTCTATGCCAGCATCGACGTCTGCCTGGTGAGTTCGGTCTGGCCGGAGCCGCTGCCGCGCACGTTGATCGAAAGCATCAACGCCGGCCGGGCGACGATTTGCTCGACGGCCGGTGGGATTCCCGAGATCGCGGGGTTTTCCAATATGGTTGGGTCCTACGAGCCCAGCGATCATAGGCGACTGGGAGAATTGATGCTGAAGGCCGTCAACGAAAGGTCACACTGGAAAGTCTCCCGGCCTCCGCAGCCAGGATTCGCCGAGAGGTTTTCGGCGGATTCAGTGACAGGACAATATTTGGACGTCTATTTGAACAACAATCGAACCAACCGGCAATAAGCCGAAACGGAGATTTCAGCAAAGCCATTTGGCAGGATAGCTGGACAGACCTTTTCGATGAAGATCCTTATCACGTCATCCCTCTATCCAACGCCATTGGCACCGAAGGTGGTCGGGGGCGCGGAAACGTTCGTCCGCCGCCTCGCCGAGACCCTGGTCGGGCAGAACGACGGCGTGGAAGTGATACGTGCCGCGTCCGCATCGAACCAGCAGATGGAGACCTGCAACGGCATCGACGTGTATTCGGCGCCCGTACACAACATCTATTTCCCTTTCGCCAAGCAGCACAGTTCGCCGGTGCGCGGCATCTGGCACGCGATCGAGGACTGGCAGACAATGTCGGAGCTCGTTGCGGCGCGCATCAAGGCCTTCAAGCCTGACATCCTGCACTCGAACAATCTCTCCGGCCTGACGACCGCGGTGTGGCGGACCGCCGCCGAGCTCGGCATTCCGGTCCTGCACACGCTTCACGACTATTATCTCACCTGCCCGCGCTGCTCGCGCTTCTCGGACGGACATGCCTGCGAATCGAGCTGCATGAGCTGTCAGATCCTGACCCTTCGCCGTCGCGGGGCGACGCGACATCTGGATGCCGTCGTCGGCGTCAGCCAGCGCATTCTCGACATCCATACCCAGCTCGGCCTGTTCACGCAGACACCGCTGAAGATCGTCATTCGAAACGCCTCGACCGCCGACGTCGGCAACGCAGACACCGCGATGGTCGACGGCACCGTCACGTTCGGCTTCATCGGACGCCTGACCGAAGAGAAGGGCATCTACAATCTCGTGCGCGCCATCGCGACGATTCCGCCTGACCGGTTTCGGCTCGTCATCGCAGGCCACACAACCGAGAGCCAGCAGAAGCAGCTCAAGGCGCTCGCTCCGAATGCACGGATCGAATTTCTCGGCTTCGTACAGCCGAAGCAGTTTTACGAACAGGTGAACGTGGTGGTCGTCCCCTCGGTCTGGGAAGATCCCTGCCCGCTCGTCGTCGCCGACGCGCAGGCCGCCTGCAAACCCCTGCTCGGCACGCCGTTCGGCGGCATTCAGGAGGCGATCAAGCCTGGCGTGACCGGCTGGCTGACGTCGCCCGATCCCGCCTCGATCGCCAAGAGCATTTCGGCGATCATCGAAGCGCCGCAGCAGATCGTGGAGATGAGCGAGCGATTGAAGTCCGGCATCGACAAATGGGTTTTTGACGACGTCGTCGCCGGCTATCGCAACGTCTACGACGAGCTCACGCGCGGCCGCGGCACGCCTCGCACATAGCCGAAGCTGACGCAGATGCCGCCAATGGCCCTCAACCATCCCGCCATGTTCTTTCTCACGCATTGCCAGACATGATCAGCCTGCTCGCATTCGGCAGCTATATCTACCAGAGTGCGTCCGCGATCATTCTGATCTTCGCCGTCAGCCATATCCTCTCGCCGGCCCAGTACACCTCGTTCTCGCTGGCGCTGGCGACGAGCCAGTTGTTCTGCGTCTTCGTGTTCGAATGGCTGCAACTGGCCGGCGTTCGTTTCCTCGCCGCAGCTTCCGGAGAAGAGGCCGCGCGCCTGCGGTTCTCGCTGTTCAGCGCCGGGCTGCTCAGCGCGCTGGTGCTGCTGCTCGTCGGCGGCGTGGCGGGACTGCTGGGCACGCTCGAGACGAGCGTCGTCGCCCTCGCGCTGGCGATGGCCGTGCTGCAAGGCGCCACCGACCTCTATTTCATGATCGTCCGCGTGTCCGACCGGCTGGGGACCGCGTCCGTCCTCCTGATCCTGCGTGCCAGCGTGCTTCTGGCCGGCGCCGTCGCCGGCGCGCTGCTCCACGGCACGGCTGCAGCGACGCTGTGCGGCATGGCCGCGAGCTACGGCGCGGTGCTTCTCCTGAGCCTGGTCGTGCATCGCACCTCGCTACGGCGCGCGTCGCGGCACGCCATGCTAACCGATTGGGGCAATTTCTGCCGCTACGGCATCATGGCTGCGGCCGCCTCCGTCATTCATCTCTCCGTACCCGTCACCTTGCGCCTGATCGTGATCGCCACGCTCGGCCGGGCGTCGACCGGAGCGGCCGGCTTCTCGATGGCGATCGACCTTCTGCAACGACCGTTCTCGGTCCTGGTGGCCGCCATTCACACCGTCTGCTATCCCAATGTCGTGGTCCAGTTCGAGCGCGGCGTCGACGGCGAAGCGCGCAAGGCCACCGCCCGCATGCTCGAATTCATCCTCTGCGCGACGATCGTGATGCTGGGCGGGCTGATCGGCCTCCTGCCCGACGCGGCGCATCTGTTCGTGCCCGCCGATCTGCTGGTCGATTTCCTCAACGCGGCGCCGGTCGCGGCGATCTTCTACTTCCTCCACACCCACCTTCAGGCCACGCTCGCGATCGTGCCACATCTGACCAAATCGGCGACGAGGCTGGTGGTCGTCGCCGCGTGCCAGCTGCTGCTGGTGTCGGCGGCGTCCTCGATCGGCGCGTTGTTGCACATATCGGTGGCGGGACAGATCGCGAGCGCGGCCTTGGCCACCGCCCTCATCATCCTCTTCGCCAGCGGTCCGCTGATCCGGTTCAGGGCGGCGCCAAAGGTGTTGCTGATCCTGGAAGCGACCGTCGCGGCCGCCGCGATCGCGATGCTCGCGGCAGCTCCGTCGGACTCCCTGACCTGGCTCGCGGGAAAGATCGTCTTTGCCGGCCTCGCCGTCGTTCTGGTGACGTGGCGAGGCGATCTGCTGGCCTCGGCACGCAGTTAAGATCAGGCCTTCACCGCGTGAGCCAGCGCGTTGCCGCTGGTATCGCCGGTCAAACCGTAGATCCTGAGAGTCTCGTCGACCATCGGCCCGACACCGAAATATTGTTGGGCGCGCGCAAGAGCATTGCGCGACAGCGCGGCGCGCATCGCGGGGTCGGCCACCTTCTCGAGCGCACCGACGAGCGCGTCGACGTCCTCGAACGGCACGATGAAGCCGGTCTGGCCCTGGATGATCTGATCAGTCGCGCCGCCCGCCGGAGTCCGGACCGGAACGAGGCCCGTCGCCATGGCCTCGGCAACGCCGAGCGGAAATCCCTCGAACCGGCTCGGCAGCGCGAACACGTCGGCGGCCCAGAGAATTTCGCGGACGTCGCCCATGAAACCGAGGAACTTGAAGGTGTCCTTGTCCTTCTCGCCGGCGAAAGCGAACGACTTGATTTCCTTCTCGCGCTCGGCTCCGCCGCTGCCGACAAAGTAGCATTTGATGTCGATCGGCGGAGAACTGGCGCCGTCGCGGATCTTGCGCGCCGCCTTGATGAGGAGGTCGTGACCCTTCACCCAGGCGAGACGGGCCGCCAACAGGCACATGAACTCACCGTCGCCAACGCCGAATTTCGCGCGCGCATCGCGGCGCTCGGCATCCGAGGGCGGGCGGAAATGAACCGTGTCGACGCCGCCATAGACCTTGGCGATCCGGTTCTTGCCGAACAGCACGTAGCGGCGCAGATGCCGGAGCGATTCCTCCGACATCAGAATGAGGGTGTGGGGAAAGAAGAGGTTGAAGAACAGGACCTGGACCGGGCTGAAGGTCGATTGCGGCGCATTCTGCACCTTCTCGATGTTCCCGAGCACCGAGGGATGATAGGTCGCAACACAGCGCGCGCCGGTGAGCAGCGCGAGCAGCCTGCCCCACATCAGCATGCCCAGCCCGTGGACGTTGATCACCGTGATGTTGTTCTTCCGGATCAGCTTCAACAGCTGCATGAAGATCGACAGCGAGGGCAACTTCCGAAGTCCCGGAATGACGTGCCATTCCTTGACGGCCGCCGCCAGCTTCTGACGCTTGTATTCAGACTTGTCGTCCGAGCGCACGGCACCGGAGACCAGGTGGATCTGCACGCCCCGGCCATGCAATCCCGTGGCCAGGGTCTCGCAATAGGATGCAATCCCGTCATTGCAATTCACGACCTCAACCAGAAACATGACATTCGGGGCGGGATCTTGCATGGGAATGGCCTTACTCCGTTCAATCGACGACATTTCGGTCAGTGCTTAGCGGCAAATTCCATGCCGTGCCAGCGGTTTGCCCGCAACAGCATTGCGCGCCTAACATATTGACGTTGCGGATCTGCGACACTCCGCCCCGGCACTGCAGACGACGTCCGAAGTCCGCTTCTCGGGTTCGCACCTTCCGCCGGAAGTCGGCGTTCCCTTCAAATTCCGCAAGCAACGCCCGGTTGAAACGTCCCCCGGCCCCTTGCCCGCCGGGTCCGCGACCGATTGTCCCGCCGTCAACGCACCGATCGCCGCACCTCGTGCACACAGATTGGACCTCTCATCTGGTCGGCGTCGTTCGTTCGACTGGCCCTGCACATCAACGAGGCGTTTCTTCATCGGCCAAAGACAGACTCGATATCCTTCTGCATTGACGTCGACACGATGTCGCAGCGACCAGGAGAGAAAACAAAACTCCGGTGGCGAGTTCCATAGATTTACTTTCTCGCTTCCCGACTGCACGCGGGAAAATTTGGAAGCGCGCTGCAAGCCTTCAACGCCCGAACAACTGTCACATTCGAAGTTCGATCGATATTTTTTGCGGTCGTGACTCGCAGGCAACTCGATCCGCCCACGCCACAGGCTTAACGGCGCTTAACACAACAGATTCGAAGCAAGGCTGCTCGCGCGACAAGCAAATGCGTTTCGATTAGGCACCGGCACAACATCGATCGAACATCGTCGTTGCATCGCCATTCGAACGTCACGCTGCAAGCACATTGCCGTGGTCTTCATCGATCAATCTCAGTCCACGCAGATTCGTGCGCTGTGGGCGTCGCGCAGGAAGCGTCGGTGAGAAAATCTCCGGGTGCTTCCATTTTTACCGATCTCACCAACTCGAAAAACAGAGATTGGCCGATACGACAGACGCAGGCGGCACCGAACTCTCGCGTTTCAGAAAAGGCTCCGAAATACCGATGACTACCGCATCACCAGATCAGACGATCCTGTCGGCGAGCACCTTTGTCAGTTCCATCGGCGTCAATGTTCACGTTGGATATTCCTGGGGCGCCTACGACAACCTCGCCCTCGTCGAGGACAATCTCAAATATCTCGGGGTGACGAAACTGCGGGGCGGACTCGCCACGAGCCCGGAAGCGCAACCGATCGTCGAGGGACTTGCGAAGGACGGTTACAAATTCGACCTCGTGGTTCCGTCGGGCGTTCCGGCCGGCGGCGCGGCTGCGCTCCAGTCTTATTTGGAATCCGTCAAGGAGTTCGCGGCCAGCCATCCCGGCAGCGTCATCGCGCTGGAAGGCCTCAACGAGGTCAACATCCAGGGCTTCAGCTATAATGGGAGCTCGAGCGTCTCGGCCGCAGCGCAGTTCCAGGCTGTCTATTACAGCGCCATCAAGGCGGACGCCGCGCTCAAGGACATCCCCGTCTACAATTTGTCGATCGGCTATAATGACTCGGCCGACTACGCCAATCTCGGAAACATGTCGGGATCGACCGACTACGCCAACTCTCACGCCTATGTCAGCACCGGCCTGACACCCGAAACCGCCCTCGAGCAATTGCTCGGTAACGCCACGTCGGTCACCGGCGGCAAACCGGTCGTGATCACCGAGACCGGCTATACGACCAAGAGCGATACCCCGTATGTCGGCGCCAGCGAGAACGTACAGGCGAAATCGATCCTGAACACGCTGGTCGATGCCTACAAGGACGGCGTCAGCACCACCTATCTCTATCAACTGCTCGACGCCTCGGCGAGCAACGACCCTACGGATCCCGAATCGCACTGGGGCCTGTTCAACGCCGACGGAACCCCGAAGCTCGCGGCGACCGCGGTCCACAATCTGACGACGATCCTGGCCGACGACGGCAAGGGCGGCCACACGCCGACTGCCTCGCTGAACTATACGCTCGACAACATGCCGGCGAGCGGGAACAGCATGGTTCTCGGCAAGAGCAACGGCGCCTATGAGCTCGTGGTCTGGGCGGAACCCAAGGTCTGGAACGACGCCACCGACACCGAGATCGCGAATCCGACGATATCGGTTACCGTCAACCTGGGCAGCGTCCACCACCTGATCAACGTCTATGACCCGCTAAAGGGCAGCTCGCCGATCGCGACCTACACCGATGTCAGCCAGATCGTGGTTCCGATCACGGACCACCCGCTCATCATCGAGATCGACGCTCCCGCAGGAGGCGGCACTGCACCGCCCGCCGTGACCGACGTCAGCGGAACCGCCGCCGACATCGTATCGCAGATGTCCGACCTGAACGCCTCGGGTTCGCTTAAGACCATCACGCTCACCGACACCCACGTGCTTCCGGTCGCTTCCAATGCCACCATGGAGTACATGATCTCGCATTACGGGAAGGCGCTCGCAGCCATCCAGGGCGGCTACCAGTTCTCCGTCACCAACTCGACCGACACCTGGAGCGTGACCAGGGTCTACGACTCCTCCGCAAAGCTTCTGTCGACCAGCACGTCCAACTTCACCGACGGCGTCATCACCAGCAAGGTGACGCTCAATACCGACGGCTCGTCGGAGAACATCGCCTATACCGGCGGCAAGATGGTGCGTGACGTCACCGTCTCGGCGATCGGCGACAAGGACACCAAGACCTACGATACGAGCGGCAATCTCACCGCGGATCTCGTTCAGAACAAGGACGGCTCGTCCTCGAATACGCTCTATTCGAACGGCGTCAAGACCAAGGTCTACGTCACCAATGCCGACCGCACCCACGACAACTACTATTACAACATCACCGGTCAGTCCTATACCACCGAGCACGACCAGCTCGACGCGGGCGGGAGGCTTCTATCAGTCGTCCGGATGCATGCCGACGGCTCGATGGCCTACAGCCAGGTCTACAACAGCGACGGCAGCAAGGTTACGACCCAGTACGACGCCACGGGCCACAAGACCTCTGTCGTCACCGTGACATCGACGGCGACCAGCACCGATTTCTACACCACAGCCGGCGTTCTCAAGCAGACCGTCGTGCAGACGACCTCCGGCAACGTGACCACCACGAACTACAATGGTTCGCTGCTGGTGTCCGTCTACGTCGTCAACGCCGACGGCTCGAAGGACTCCAAGCTGTACGACGCCAAGGGCGTCATCGCGAGCGACGTGGTCCAGAACGCGGACGGCTCGTCGTCGACCACGCTCTATACGGCAGGCGTCAAGACCAAGGCCTACGTCACCAACGCGGACGGCAGCCGCGATAACTATTATTTCAACATCACCGGCCAGTCCTATACCGGCGAGCACGATCACCTCGACGCGAGCGGCAAGCTGCTGTCGGTCAGCCGCACCCATGCGGACGGCACCATGGCCTACAGCCAGGTGTTCAACAGCGACGGCAGCAAGGTCACGACCCAGTACGACTCGACCGGCCACAAGACCTCGGCCGTCACCATAACGTCGACGGCCACCACGACCAATTTCTATACCACCGCGGGCGCGCTCAAGCAGCAGGTCGTGCAGACGACCTCCGGCAACGTGACCACGACCAACTACAACGGCTCGCTGCTGGCGTCGGTCTACGTGGTCAACGCCGACGGGTCGAAGGAATCGAAGCTTTACGATTCCAACGGCCTCATCGCGAGCGACCTGATCCAGAACAAGGACGGCTCGTCCTCGAACACGCTCTACACGGCCGGCGTCAAGACCAAGGTCTATGGCACCAATGCCGACGGCAGCCACGACAACTACTATTACAACATCACCGGCCAGTCCTATACCAACGAGCACGACCACATCGATCCGAGCGGAAAGCTGCTTCTGGTCAGCCGTACCCATGCCGACGGCTCGATGGCCTATAGCCAGGTGGTCAACAGCGACGGCAGCAAGGTCACGACCCAGTACGATTCCACAGGCCACAAGATCTCGGTCATCACCGTCACGTCGTCGGGCACGACGACCGACATCTACGATGCATCGACCGGCGCATTGAAGCAGGAGATCTCCAAGACGAACTCCGGCGACACCACAACGACGAACTACAACGGCGCCAAGCTGGCGTCGGTCTACGTGGTCAACGCCGACGGGTCAAAGGACACCAAGCTGTACGATTCCAGCGGGGATCATCGCCAGCGACCTGGTCCAGAACAAGGACGGTTCGTCCTCGAACACGGTCTACTCCGCCGGCGTCAAGACGAAGCTCTATGTCACCCATGCCGACGGCAGCCATGACAACACCTTCTACAACATCACGGGCCAGAGCTATACGACCGAGATCCAACACCTCACCGCCGCCGGCGCGCTTACGGCCCTGACCCGCCTTCATGCCGATGATTCGCTTGCCTACAAGCAGGTGATCAATAGCGACGGCAGCAAGGTCACCGACCTCTACGACAGCACCGGCCACAAGATGAGCGAGATCTTGAATGCCGCCGATGGATCGACCACGACGGACACGTACAATTCGTCGGGAGCTCTGGTCCAGGACGTTCACAAGACGGCGGGCGGCGACGTGACGACGACAAACTACGCGAACGGATTGAACTCGTCGATCTACGTCGTCAACGCCGACGGTTCCAAGGAAACGAAGCTGTTCGACGGCAGCGGCAGCCTCACCAGCGACTACGTGCTGAACAAGGACGGCTCCAACTCGACCACCGTGTTCACGTCGGGCGTCAAGACCGCGGTCTACGCCAATAACGCCGACGGCTCGCACGACAACACGATCTACAACATCACCGGCAAGAGCTACGTCACGGAGCAGCAGCACATCGACGCTGCGGGCAAGATGACCTCGATCATCCGTTCGCACGCGGACGGCACGCTCGACTACACGCAAGTGGTCAAGTCGGACGGCAGCAAAATCTCCGACGTCTACGACAGCACCGGGGTCAAGACGACCGAAACCATCAACAACGCCGATGGAACATCCGACGTCTTCAAGTTCAAGGTCGCCGGCCTGCCGGGCGCCGTCGAGCACGACAGCTACAATACCAGCGGCTCGCTGCTCTCGATCGACGTCCTCAACACCGATGGGACCCACGCCGTCACGGCGGTGACTGCGGGACTGACACTGGCGGGCGGCAGTGGCAACGATATCTTCTCCGCGGCGCCGGGCACGACCACCGTCATGTTCGACGGCGGCAACGACCAGATCAAGAGCTTCCACGCCGGAACCGCGGCGAACCACGACACGATCGAAATCCTGAAATCACTGGTGGCCGACTACAGCCACCTGCAGATTTCGCAATCAGGGTCCGACACGCTGATCCAGCTCACCTCGGCCGATTCCATCCTGTTGAAGAATGTGAATTCGACCACCCTGGATCACGGCAACTTCCTGTTCGTCTGATGCCGAACCAGCTGGCAGGTGCCCCCTGCCAGCTGAAATAGGAAGACGGGTGAAGCAACGTCAGTGCGGCCGCGCGGGTGTGGCCGCACCGATGAAGATGATATCCTCGGCCAGCAGCGGAAGCCGCCGCAGCAGCATCGACTTCAGCTTTCCGGCGCGCATGAAGGTGGCCATCTTCACCTCGACGGGCGCATAGCCGGCGTCGATTGCGACCTTGGCGATGGTGTAGGGCGTGAAGAAGAACCGGTGATCGCTGTTGATCGTCTCGACGTTCTTCAAGATGCCCTTGATGTTGCCACCCCTGAAGGCGTTCGGAACGGTGATCACGATCTGATCGACGACGTCGCCGTAATTCTCCCTGAAGCGCGACAGGAACGAGACCGGATTCGGAATGTGCTCGACGACTTCGCCAAACACGGCGATGTCGAACTTCCGGCCGGATATTGCCTCGATCTTCTGGCCGGACGTCACGTCGCCCGCGACCATGTTGTCGAGCCCGGAAATCCGCGACGCCTCCCGCACCGCATCCGCATCGATGTCGACGCCGACGGTGTATTCGGAACACTCGGTGATCAGGCCGTGCAGCCAGTCCCGGTTGTCGATCTTTCGTTTGATGAGCGGCAGATGATCACAGCATCCGACATGCAGGACTCGCTTGCCCCGACAGATGTCCACGAGGACGTCGCATCTGTATCTGACGTCGCCGTCGCCCCGATACTGCACGACGATGGTGTCTTTGAACTTCGAGCCGTCGAGATAGGGATAGACCTGCGAAAAATCGGTAATGATCGACGACATGGGCTTGCTTCCTGTGTCCGAGACGTTTCCAGACACAACTATACATGGCAAGCAATCAGAATTGTGACCGGGTTGAACCGGCGGACCAACCGCGGATCGCCGGAACCTCGCCGTCGGTTCGCGGCCGGTCAGGCGCGCAGGCGACCTGGTGCTTCGGAGCGCACGATCCGCGCAGGTGCTCCCGCGGCGACGGAATGCGGCGGGACGTCACGCGTCACGACCGCGTTGGCGGCAACGTTTGCTCCCGCACCAATCGAAGTCGGGCCAACGATCACGGCACCGGTGTAGATGACGGCGCCGTCGCCGATGGTCGGGCAACCCGGTTCATCCCAGGCACGCCGGCCGAGCGTGACGTTGTGATAAAGCATCACGGAACGACCGATCCGCGCCCCCTCGCCGATCACGACGCCGGTCGGATGCGGCAAGATCAGCCCTGGACCGATCTCCGCGAGAACCGAGATGTAGCAGCCGCGCCGCATTAGCGCCCGCACGAGCAGCCAGGTGATCTGATGTCCCCAGCGTGTCTGGAATCGCAGCATCCTGGCGATGCGCCAGGTCGTGATCACGGCAAAGCCCGGGCTCGTCAGCATGGCGACGAAAGCGGCACCAACACCGGACCTGCCGGTGTTTGCCATCAGGTCCTCGCGCCACGGAAATCCCGCCTGGGACTTGCCGCTCATTCCCTCAACTGATGACATCAAACGTTCTCTACTAACCTGCCGAGGAGACATTCGCCTGGATCGGCGGAACCGAGCCGCCGAGCAGCGACTGCATGCTGTTCCAGATACGACGCCTGAATATCACGTAGCTGCCAAGCACGATCAGCGCATAGACGGCCGTCGCCAACAGCCAATGTGACAGGCTTGCGACGTCTGCCTTCGTGGCGACGAGCGCACACAATGCGCCGAGCGCGGTGGCGACGGTGGCCGGCATCAGGGCGCCCAACAAAGAGGCATAGGAGATCGCGCAGTTGCGGGCTCCAATCATCAGCATCAGGACGCAAACGAGGATCGATACGATCAGGTACACGACCGCCACGGCCGTGAGCCCGAACGGCAACGCCACGACAAAGGCAAGGATCATGCTGGCACTGTTGGCGGTGCTCACCCAGAACTGAAGCCGGGCCTTGTTGTGAGCCAGCAGAATCGGCCCGGCATAGGCCGCAATCGACTGTGCCGCGCCTGCGGGCGCGAGGATGGCAATCAGCGGCAGGACTTCCTGCCAATGCGGCGAGAGGAACGTCGCAACGGGATATTTCAGCCCGAATGTCAGATAGATCATCGCCGGGAATGTGATCATCGCGGTCATGCCGAGCACCGCGCAGATCGCCGACCGGCGCCGTTCCTGTTCCCGTTCGCCGTTCATCCGGCTCAGGGTGGCCATCAGAACGCCGCCGCCCGGCCACGACAGGATCATCAGCGGAAGCGTCATGAACTGGAAGGCGAGACCGAACAGGCCGACCGCCGCCGCGCCCAGCTTGGCGCCGATCATGAGATTGCCGACGTTTCTCGCAGTGAAGTTGAGGACGTTCGAGGCCAGCACCCAACCGCCGAACGACAGCATCAGCGCGACGCCGCGCCATTTGAAGGACAGATGGATATGGCGCCTGGTGTTCACATAGAAGGCGACGGCGCGCACCGCCTGCATCAGGACATAGTATGCGATCAGCGCCCAGATCCCCCATCCGAGCAGGGCTCCGGCCACGCCCACCGTCGCGGAAGCTAGAGCCGCGCCGGCCTCGATCAAGGCGATGGTCTGATATTGCAGGGAGCGCTCCAGGACCGCGCGCGGCCCCATCGCGGAAATGGACAAGACGACCGAACCGGAGAGAGCAGCCAGCACGGACGGCAGCCCCTGCATGTCGACGGCAGCCCCCAGCGGTTTCGAGGCGGCGGCCAGCACCAGGGCACAACCAATCCCGATCGCGACCATCAGAGTCGTCGCCGCGCCGGCTTCCTCCCTGGTGAGCGACGTCCGCTGGATCATCGCGCTCGACAGCCCAAGGTCGGTCAGCATGGAGATGAAGGCGATGAAGGGCAGCGAAAACGCAACGAGCCCGAATTCCGTGGGCGTCACGAAATAGGTGATCAGCAGCGTGATGAGGAACTGAACGGCCGACTTCACGACGTTCACGCTCGACATCGAGAGCAGATTCTTGATGATCATGACATCTCTCGTACGTGATCCGGCTGAAACGATTGCGAAGGGATGCGCTCAGGCGACATAGCGAGCTTCACGGCGCACTCCGAACAACAGGCCCCGCAGCACCGGATCGAGCAAGCGGCGGAGTCTCACTTCGATCAGCTCGTAACTGACCGTTCCCGCTATCAGCGCGGCAATCA
The DNA here is from genome assembly GCF_054061875.1 of Bradyrhizobium sp. S3.7.6. Classification (NCBI taxonomy): domain Bacteria; kingdom Pseudomonadati; phylum Pseudomonadota; class Alphaproteobacteria; order Hyphomicrobiales; family Nitrobacteraceae; genus Bradyrhizobium; species Bradyrhizobium sp. S3.7.6. Next base: position 8,023,360 of record NZ_JBSSEQ010000001.1, read on the forward strand.
GGCCGAGGCCCGCGAACCCGGCCCAGAGGAGCCAGAGATTGACGCCATGCGCGGCCAGCTTCACTCCGATGACCTGCAACGGAAATAGCGCGAAAGGATGGACCAAATAGAGGCTATAGCTGATCTTTCCGAGGAACTGTAGGAATTTGCCGCTCAAAGCGGCGGCAATACCGGAGTCCGGAGCAAGGACCATTCCAAACAGCAGCGCGCCCGGCAGCAGCCCGACCAGCGGATGCGCATATTCGATCGACACGTACATCGCGATCCCGCAAAGGATGCCCGCCAGCAATCCGGGCCAGCCGACGACGCGGATTCGCAAATCGATCAGGCTGAACAACAGCCCGACCAGAAAGAACGCGGCGATCGGCCGAAAGGCAATGCCCGCGAGACCGAGCAGGATGAACGGCGCCGCCAGCAGCCAGTTCCTCCGCCGCACCAACATCACGAAGATCACCGCGAACAGAATGTAGAACGCCCATTCGTAGCTCAGTGTCCATGCATTCTGCTGGCCGATCGGCAATCCCAGCGCGTCCGGCAGGAACGCCAGATTGACGAAGAACAGCTTGAGATAGGTCGGCAGGTCGATCCCCTTGAAGAACTTGTAGCCAACCAGGGGGCCTGCCGTGAACAGGATCAGGTGCAGGATCACGAACACGGGCAGGATTCGCAGGGCGCGATCGAGAAAGAACTTCCCGACGCTGCGGTGACGCATCAGGCTCGCCGGAATCAGGAAGCCGCTGATCATGAAGAACAGCTCGACCCCGTGCCCGCCCATGTTGACCGTCGCTTCCAGCCACGGCCAGATCGGAGGCAGGAAGCCCGCCAGAAGCGGCATGTCCTGAAGATGGACGATCAGCACGGTGAGCGCGGCGACGCCGCGCAGCCCCTGGATCGCCTCCACGAAATTCTTGCTATCTGCGCTCACCGCCGCGATCCGATATCAAGACGAAGGAAAGTTGCGGACCAGAGCCCGTGCTGCGCATTGCAGCTCATTGCATGCGGCAACATCGCGATCATGCCGGCCGAGAGACCAGATCGTCGACGTCAGGCGCGAGCGGCACCGCGTCCGCGACGGTCTCGTCACGTCTCTCTCGGGCGAAGACTTCGCTGAAGGCGACGCCGAGCATGATCAGGCCGCTTGCGGGACCATAGGCCAGAACCGTGATGGTGAAGAGGTTCATGGCGACCGCGAAAGACAGCTTGTAGATGTCCCTGGTCCTTGCGACCGCGAGGATGACCATGACCATGAACAACACGAAGATCGGCCCGAACATCAGGTAGGTGCCGAGGTAGAAATTATCCACCGGAACGTAATAGCTGAGCTTGTTCGAGAACAGCAGCTGCGGATAGTTGAAGCAACCGAGGCCGCAGCCGGTGAAGAAGCCGACCGGCATGAGCTCAGCCATGTAGACGAACGGCAACTGCCAGCTGTTGTTGACGCGGTCCTGCAGGCTGAACAGGCCGCGCGACATGCTGACAAGCCCGTTGCCGGAGAACAGGGCGATCAGCACCGCAGGCACGAGGATCGACAGGAACGAAAGCAGCGCCATGCGCCGGAGCATGGGAAACTTCTCACGCTCGGGAACGAGGCGAACGATGATCAGGCAAGCGATGTAGATCACCATCACGCCGAGCGAGGTCTTGTTCGTGGTCAATTTGATGGCGTAGAGACCGATGGGCGCCCAGAACAGGCACCACAGCAGGCTCCGGCGCACCGAGCTGATCGTGAACGAAATGAACACGAAGAATGCGGCCATCGTGCTGTCGGCGGCAAGTCCGGCGAGGCGCGTCTCGGACGCCGACCACCACAGCCGCGTCGCCTGCCGCGTCGTGCCGAAAGTCTCGTAGGCATATCCCACCCAAGGCAACTGCATGCGGGACGACAATATGATCCCGACGATCGTCAGGTAGAAGATCGGGTGAAGCCACCGCAGCAGTCGATCGTAGTCGCCGAAATTGCGCCCGCAGAAACAGAAGCCGACGAACACCGGCGCGATCATCTTGAACGACGACATCATGCCGCTGAAATAGCCCAGGAACACGTATCCGAGGTAAAGCGCAAAGCAGATGTAGAACAGCGTGAGGATCGCGACGAGGTTACGTCCCATCAGGACGTAGCGCTGCACGAAGGCAAAAATGCAGACCAGCGCGAAAATGTCAGGCAGGAACCACAGCGGGCTGATCTTGAGAACGGCCAGATAATAGCGCAACGCGCCTGCGAGCGCATCGCGGTAGAAATAAAGCAAGAGCGCGATTGCCTCGAGACTGAAGAATGCACTGCCCTCCTGCTGGTGATGCCGGGGCAAGGCCACCGGATCGACCATGCGCCAGTCCGACCTCGGTAGAGCCGAAGAGCTGCTGGACATGCCCGTCACTCCGCCGCGACCACAACGGGAACGGCGCGGCGATTGAAAAGCCGAAGCACGAACCGCGACCCCGGCATCTCGACCCAGAGGTAGGTGAGGTTGGAGAGCACGAGCACGGCGGCCACGAAGACGGCGAGCAGCAGCGAGGCTGCCAGTCCGGGAAGAATGTTGTCCACGATTTGCAGGCGCTCGGTGCCCACGCCACGCGCGAAGTACTGGATGAGGACAAGTATCAGCGCATGCGTCATGTAGATCGAATAGGAGCGCTTGCCCAGCCAGACCAGCGGACGGACGGACAGCAGCCTCGGCAGGAGCCGCTCCGGAAACGCCATCAGCGAGCCCAGCAGGGCGCCGAAAACGATCGGCGCCACGAAGCTGAGCCGTTCGTCGAAGCCGACGACTGAAACCAGCACGATGGCGACGACGGCCGCGCCGATCTGGCAGGCCGACTGAACGAAGGGGCTCACTGAACGACCTTTTCCCGAGACGAAACGAAGCGTGAGCACGCCGACGAAGAAGCCCAGGAAGCATCGGGTGAAGGCGTTGGTCTGGAAGTCGAGCGTTTCATTCTTGAGCACGAAGATAATGAGAGCCGCGCCCATCACGGCCAGCACGGCGCTGAAAACATAGACGAGCTTGATGTAGCCAAGGCGCTGCGACAGGACGACGACGGCGCCAAACACGAGATAGGTGTAGAACTCCGCGCTGATGCTCCAGCTCGGGCCGTTCCAGCTCAGATAGTCGAGCACGCCCATAGCATGGAGCAAGAACACATTCGCGACAAACGAGTACACATTGTTAACCTGGAGATCCGCCGTCTCGTTGGTCGAGAAGTGCAGCAGGTCCAGTTCGGTGAGCGTGAGCCGCATCAGCCGAAACGCCAGAAAGGCGAACAGCATGACGATGTGCAGCGGATAGATGCGTGCGATACGACGCAAGGTGAACGTTCGGAAGTCGAACCCGCTGAATTCGGACTGAACATAGCTCATCGAAATCACGATGCCGCTCAACACGAAGAACAAATCGACGAAGAGCCAGGAATTGTGAAAAAACGCGACGTCGATCCAGGCGCGATGAGGTAGCGCAGCGGCGAGCGGATCCGATCCGACGAAGTGATGGACGACCACGCAGAGGGCGGCGAGGCCACGAACGCTGTCCAGCGGAACGTAGTGCGCCTTTGTTTGATGAGCTAGCACTTGATAGAGGCTCTACGATTCGACCAAAGCGAAATGCTGCGGTGCAATATAATGCCTCCACCGGGATGGTTTATTCAACTGAAAAGAGCCGCGAAGCGCCGATCTCGACCAGGACAGTGCACGACAGATGCGGCAGCAAGACGCCGGTCGGCATCTTTGCTCCGACGACATGCTCATAGACTTCAATTCAGCTTTCGCGAGGCAACGGGCATTGCGTTTGGAACAGATCAGGGCTGCACGCGCGAGCTGCGGCCTTGTTTGCAATGTTGCGAATGGCCATCAACGACCTAGCCTCGCATTAACTTGATCTCGCGCGAAGTTCTGATAGCTCCATCGCGGCTGAGTTGAATGACAGAGGGGCCTTTGGGCGCGATATCGCGATTTTTCGCCACAGCCGTGTTTGTGCTGGCGCCACTTCCGCTCGGATCCCTCGACCTCGCGTGGATTTGCTTCTGGAATTTTCTGCTCGTCTGCAGCCTGCTGACCGCCGATCTTTCGGCCGTGAGCCGTCGCAATGCCATGTTGCTCATTCCATTGGCAGTGGCGATCGCGGCGGTGGTTGTCATCGTGGCGTTGCAAACGTGGAGCGATCCGTCCAGTGAATCAGCAGCGGTCTGGGAACTGCCGCGGCGTTTTTTCGGCCTCGTGTTGCCTGACCGCCTCTCGGTCACCGCACGCGGAACGTGGCTGGCGTTCGGATCGGTCTTGCTGCTGTCGCTCGCCTTCACGCGCGCCGTGATTCTTGCAAGCGATGCGGGAGCCGCACGTTCGCTGCTACGCATACTGGCATGGGCGGGATGCCTGTATGCATTGTACGGAATTCTGGCGGAGCTGATCGCACCGGACATGGTGCTGTTCAGGCAGAAAGAAGCCTACCTGGGCTTTGCCACAGGGACCTTCGTCAATCGAAACACGGCGGCGACGTTCTGGGGCAGCTGCGCCCTGCTGTTTCTGGTGCCGCTTCTGCGCACCATGCACCGCCAGGAAGGCGGGCCGCCGGAACAACCGGATTGGCGATCGCGGCTCGAGCAAATCCTCTCCGCGCCGGTGGCGCTCGGTGCGGGATTCGCGATCTGCACGATCGCGCTTGCCATGACCGGATCGCGGGCGGGTCTGCTGCTGTCGGTTGGCACGTTCGTGCTGGCCATCATCCTTTATCTCGTGCCGCTCGAGCTCGGCAGATCGCGGAAGTGGCTGGTCCTCGGCGGCTCAGCGGCAGCAGGGCTCGTGCTCTTGCAGCTCGTAGGCGGCCTCGTGGCGGGGCGAATCGTCGAACACGGGCTGGTCGATCCGCAGCGGCTTGCTGCGTACCAGGCATCATTGGGGATCATCGCTGATCATCGGCTGCTCGGTGTCGGGCTGGGCAATTTCGAAGCTGTTTTTCCCGCCATCAGACCCGCAACGCTCGGCAGTCTCGGCATCTGGGACCGCGCTCACAGCACGTCGCTGGAAATTGCCGTCGAATTAGGCATCCCCGCCTTCGGCGTCATCGCGCTGGCCTGCCTCTGGTATCTTTACCATCTGTTTACCGGAAGCTTGCGCCGAAAACGCGACCGCTACATACCCGTGATCGGCGCCAGCGTCGCTGTATTGGGAGTTGCACATAGCTGCATCGATTTCTCGTTGCAGATACCCGGTTACGGCGTGTTTTTCGCAGCCATCGTCGGGTGCGGCCTCGCGCAATCGCTACCATCACAGATGCGAAAAGAACGTGGCAAATCCGTGCAAGTCGAGCTAAAGTCAAATTAATTGAAGTTTAAAGCCAAATTGATTGAAGTGGGCAGGGCAATGAGCTGGAATTCTGGTAGGCGCTTCACCGTGGTCGTCGGAGCGCTGGCAATTTTCGCCGGAATGCCGGCAGCATTCGGCGCAACGGGCGTCAGCTCGGGCTGCGTTGCCAACACGGGCGTTGTTTCAGCCGAGCGCGCCACCGACTTTCTGGCCAATCCCGGCGGGCTGCTCGACCAGTTCAAGGACGGACAAGGCGGCCTCGCCTCGGCTGTGCGCGACCTTCTGACCGCGCGTCCCGAGACAGTCGATGGCATTGTCTCGCTGGCGAAGGCCAGCAGCACCGATCAAAGCCGCGCCATTGGCGCTGGTCTCGGCACCGCCGCTTCGGTTTGCGTCCTGTCGCAGCCCGGCGTTGCCCAGCTGATCCAGGAGGCGGTTCTCAAGACCGAGAATCCCGACCTGATCCAATCGTTCACCAGCATCACCGGCGATATCCCGACCGAAGCGACCAACGGCGCCGATCCGACGGGCGAGACCACAGCCGGCGGCGGACCTGGTTCGACCGCGGCGGAGGCACGCGGTGGCGGAGCAAGCTCGACCGCACCCACGGTCGTGAACCAGAGCGGGCCCGGTGCGGCGTCACAGACGCAGACGCTGTTTGCGGCGACGTCGACCGCCGTTCTGACCTCGGTAAGCCCGTCGCGCTGACGGCTGGAACCGTTAACCACCCCTCCCAGGCCGGTCCCGTGACCGGCCTATTTAGCTACAATTGTAAATTTCCGCGGAACCAAAGCTCAAATCGTTTGTGAGATACCCGTAGCGTCAAAAAAGAAAACGCGAGACGGGGATGTCATGAGCTGGATTATCAAATCGCTGGTCGCGATCGGGATCGCGTCGACCGGCACCGCCGCCAAGGCCGAGATGTTGAACGACAGTTCGCTCAATCAGGCGAAGAGCGCGTTCATCCGCGAGTACGACAATGCGCTCGCGCCGCTGCAATTCGTCAAGTTCTGCATGAACAACGACGGCGAATGCGCGAGCGACGCCGCCGACCGGACACTGCCTTCGGGCGACCGGGCGATGAGCATGCTGCGCGAGGTGAACAGCTCGGTCAACGCGTCGATCACACCGATGCAGAAATCGACCAATCCGATGGTGGCGCGCTGGAGCCTTTCGCCGTCCGCCGGCGATTGCAACGACTACGCGGTCACCAAGCGTCATCAACTGATCGAGATGGGCTGGCCCAAGTCGGCACTGCGCCTCGCAGTGGTCCTGACAAATGGCGGCCAGGGCCATCTCGTGCTGGTGGCGCGACTTGCCGACGGCGACTTCGTCCTGGACAATCTTTCCGCTTCGGTGCGCCCCTGGAACGCCGCGGATTACGAGTGGATCTCGATGCAGTCCGGCGGAAATCCGCGCTTCTGGGTCGCGATCGGCGAGCATGGCGAGCGCCTGCGCGCCACGCGTCTCGCGATGTTGCGGACCTCCGAATAGACCGCGCGAAGTTTCGCTCTACCGCCCTCAATCGCAGGTTGCGACAGGCGCGAGGCGATGGTCTGCCAGACCGTCCCTCGCGCCTTTGCCTTGGCATGGTGCTTGGCCTTGGCATGGCGCTTGCCTAAAATTCGTGCTTATCGCATACGAGCGCGCGCAACCATTCGCCGAATCCGCGCCTGATCGCAGCAAGAATTTCGTTCATGCGAAACGGGGATGCAGAGCGGGCAAGTATGGCAATTTGGTCCGTACTGGTTTATATTTTGCGCCGCACAAGAATTTGACATAGTTTTGGGTCATCAAGGACCTAGGGCCTAAATCCATACGTCATCGCTAGTTTGCAACGAGATATGAGCGCGATCCTAATCAAACTCGATAGCTTGTTGCGTGGCTCCCTGCCGGTTTTACGGATCGCGGCAGTGATCGCCGTTGCCGTGTCTGCGACGCTGTCGGCGCCGGCACAGGCTCAATGCGTCGATCGCGCCGAACGAGCGCCGTCGTCCGCGGTCAGCGCATTCGTCTCGGACCCCTCGGTTTTGTTGCGACAGTCGAAGAACGACAGGGACAAGCTTTCGGGCCGGCTCACCGGATTGCTGGTGACCGACATAGCCGCGCTCGATCCGGTTCGGGACATGCTGCGCCAGGCGAGCCAGGCCGACCGTGTCGCAATCGGCGCCGGGCTTCACCGTGCCGAAGAGCGCTGCATCGCGACCAAGCCCGACGTCGCGCGCCGGATCAGCGAATTCGTTGCCAAGCTGCACGACGGGTCCATCCTCAAAGGATATCTCACGGATCAGGACGCCGCGGCTGCGCCCGTTCCGGGAAGCCCGGCTCCCGCCACGGCCAGCAATGCACCGGCGGGTCCGGGTGCAAGCGCCGGTCTGATGTCGGGTGAGTGGAAGACCGAACTCGCCGACCCGTTCAAACCCGTTCCCCTTCCCGAGTGACAACCTCAAGATTCCCAGAGATGTTTCAGCCACGAGATCAGTTTCCGCAACGCCCGAGATATGCCATCGAGGTCGGTGGCACGACGCTCAGCGCCGAGCGCGCTCTGGACATCGTACGCCGCCAATGGCCGCTGATCGTCGCCATCGTGGCCGGTACGCTCGCGATCGTTCTCGTCTACCTGATCGTGGCAACGCCGATGTACACGGCAAATGCGCGCATCCTGATGGACACACGCCAAACCCAGGTACTGGACAAGGACAGCGGAACCGCCAACGCGCTGATCGACCCGGGCTTCGTCGACAGCCAGGTCGAGATTCTCCAGTCTGACGACCTCCTCCTGTCGATCGTCCGTCGCCTGAAGCTCACCGAGGATCCGGAGTTCAACGGCTCGGATCCCGGGTTGATTCCGCTGGTCATCGGCAAGGTCATCTCGATGTTCGGGTCGGACGGTCCTCCGAGCAAGGAGCGGGTCGAGCGCGGCGCGGTCGAGCTTCTCCAGAAGAACCTTAAGGTCGAGCGCGTGCTGACGACCTATGTCCTCTCGATGAACTACCGTTCGATCGATCCGAACAAGGCTGCGCAGATCGCCAACGCGATTGCAGACGCCTACATCGTCGGCGCGCTGGAGGCGAAATATCAGTCGACCAAGCGCGCCGGCGAGTGGCTCCAGCAACGCAGCGCCGAGCTGCGTGAACAGGCGACGGCGAGCGACCGCGCCGTGCAGACGTTCAAGGCGCAAAACAACATCGTGGGCACCAGCCGGGGTCTGATGAGCGAGCAACAGCTTGCGGACGTCAACTCTCAGCTTATTGCCGCTCATGCCGCGACCGCCGAGGCCAAGGCCCGCCTCGACCGGATCGAGGCGCTGCTTGACAAGGATCTCGTGCAGCCGACCGTGACGGACGCACTCAACAACACGGTGATCACGCGCCTGCGCGCCCAATATCTCGACCTGGCGGCGCAATATGCCGACTGGTCGAGCCGTTACGGCAAGACCCACCAGGCGGCCGTCAACCTCGCCAACCGAATGGAAGAGCTGCGCAAGGCGATCGCGGACGAGGTCCGTCGTATCGCGGACGCATATCGCAGCGAGTACGAGATCGCCAAGAGCCGCGAGACGGCGCTTGAGGAGAATCTCAAGAATCTCGTATCCCAGGCCGGCAGCACGAGTCAGGCGCAGGTCAAGCTGCGCGACCTCGAAAGCGCGGCGGATACTTATCGTAACCTCTACAACAACTTCCTCGAGAAGCTGCAGAACGCGACGCAGAACCAGAGCTTCCCGATCAGCGAAGCGCGCATCATCGGCACGGCGGTCAAACCCGACAAGAAGAGCTCACCCAAGACGCTGCTGGCGCTGGTCGGCGGCCTGCTCGGCGGTCTCTGTTTCGGCTTCGGGGCGGCCTTCACGAAGGAACTGATGAGCGACGTGCTGCGATCTCCGAGCGACGTCGAGGATCAGCTCGGGGTGAAATGCCTCGGCGTTCTTCCCGACATCCGCGCGGCGAGGGCTTCGGCAGATCATCCGGAAGGAAACATATCCAGCTACGTCGTCGAGCACCCGTTCTCGCGGTTCGCGGAGACGCTGCGGAACATCAAGGTGTCGATCGACGTCGCGCGCCTGTCGCGCGAGGTCAAGATCATTGGAATCCTGTCGTCCTTGCCGAAAGAGGGAAAAACGACGGTTGCCGCCAATTTCGGTCATTTGACCGCGTTGACCGGACATCGCACGCTACTGATCGACGGCGACCTCCATACCCGCTCGCTGACGAGGGCGCTGGCCCCCCATTCCAAGACCGGCCTGGTCGAAGCCCTCAAGGATCCGCGCTCGTTCGGCTATCATATCCAGCGCAGCAAGGAGAGCGGGCTCGACTTCCTGCCCTCCGTCGTCGCATCGCGCATGGTGAACTCGGCGGACGTCATCGCCTCCAAGTCGATGGCTGACCTGCTTGCAGTGGTGCGCGAGGAATACGAATACATCGTCATCGATCTGGCGCCGGTGATGCCGGTCACCGACGCCAAGGCTGTCAGCCATCTCGTCGATGCGATGGTTTACGTCATCGAGTGGGGCCGTACGACCCGCAACGCGCTCCAGGAGTCGATGGCGAGTTCCGAAGGCATTCAGAAGAAGCTTCTGGGCGCCGTGCTCAATCGCGCCAATCCGAAGATGCTCAAGAGGATCGAGGCGTATAAGGGCTCGCACTACAACAGCTACTATGTCGAGGGAGCCTAGCGCCACCGAGCCGGCGGCACAGGCAGCGGGGACCGCGTATCGCTGGCTTCTGCGCGGCTCGACCATCGCGCTGGCCGCAGCCGCGCTGGCGTGGATCGCGGCTATCGCCCCGGATGTGACCAATCCCGCGGTTCCGCAGATTGCAGGACGCGTCGCGCGCGGCGAGCGATATGAAGTCGATCGCCTGAGACGGATCGTATCGGACAATTTGCCATCCGCCCGTCGCCTATGCAGCGCCAAGACGCTGCGCGAGCTCCTGCTGCTCCAGCTCGCAATCGCCGACGAATCGACACGCACAGGCGACCTGAAGCAGATCGACCTCGATGCAGACGCCGTCGCGTCGACGAGCCGTGCCTTGCTGGCATGCGCGCCGACTGAAGCACTGGGCTGGTTCGGCAGCTACTGGGCCGAAATTCGCCAGGCCGGCTTTGGGCCGCGAACGGCGGAACTGCTGGGTCTTTCCTATCGCTTCGCACCACACGAGGCCTGGCTCCAGCTCATCCGCGCGCCACTGGCGCTTCGCGCCTTCAATGCGGCCTCGCCCGAGCTCAGGGATTACGCCACCCAGGACTTCGCCGATATCTTCCAGGCCCGCCTGTTCCCAAGCGCAGCTACGTTCTATCAGGCGGCAGGCGCCGAGGCGCGCATCGCGCTGCTCGAACGCACCTGCGCCGCGCCCGAAGCCGATCGGGAATTGTTCTCGCATTTCGTCGCGGAGAAGGGCCTGCGAATTCGCCATCGCTGTTATCCAGTCGATGGCGATGGCTTTCGGATGAGCCGCTAGGCTATTTCAGCTCGGTTCGCGGCACGCCCTGCGAGGGATTTTCGGGCAGGTATTGCAGGAAGAATTTGGTCAGGCCGCGACGGCTGCGCAGGATCGGCGATTCGAAGTACTTCCAGGACACATGCGCGACAGCGTAGGAGATCACGAAACCGATGGCTGCGCCCGCGGTGATCTTCACGCTCTCGGGCACCGACATCCCGCCATAGAGCGTCAGCGCCTTGCCCAGCGGGTTCGGGATGAAGTTGTGAACGAGATAGAAGCCGTAGCTGATCTTCCCGAGATGCTCGAGCGGCTTCCACTCCAGCGCCTGAACAAAGGCACTGTCCTGGTTGGCGCGCACCCACCAGATCAGCGCGACCAGGCACAGCCCGATCGCAATGTCGATCGCGGGAGAAAGATACGAAGGGGCCTCGTAAATCACGCCGTTCGAGCACAGCGCGAACGCGACGATGAGGAGACAGGCAAATATGCCGTTGCCGTTCGGGGCCCATCCCTGCCTGCGAAGATGCAGGATCGTGATCGCGCCACCGAACGCGATCAGGCTGAAATTCCAGGGCGACAAGGTGTGGATGGCGGTGTGATTGAAGCCCGATGAATACATCAGGAAATGGCCGATCAACCCGAGGGCGACGACGCTCATGCAGGTGACGAAATGGCGCTCCAGCGGAAGCAGGATGAACAGGAAGGGCGCAATCACGTAGAACTGCTGCTCGACCGAGAGCGTCCAGAGCACGCCGAAGGGACCGGCAGTCCCGCCGATGACGCTGCCGATCCAGTAGTTCGACAGGTACACGACGTGATAGCGGAAGCCGAGATCGGGCCCCGCGTGCTGAAAATAGGACCGGGCCAGGAAGAGGATGGCGAGAAGCGCATAATATGCGGGAAAGATGCGCGTCGCCCGCTTGACCCAGAAGGTGACGATTTCCGCCGCGGGCCGGGACGCGGCCGTCCCGACCTTGCCTCGCTGCCTGTTGAGCTCGCCGATGATCAGGAAGCCGCTCAGGATGAAGAATATCCAGACGCCGACGCTGCCCGAGTAGAACTGCAGTCCGCACTTGTGATTGAGATAGACCAGGACGACCGAGAGACCGCGCAGCCCGTTGAAGCCCAAGATGCTGCCCGACTTCTCGGTGTTGACGCGCTCAGATCCAGGTAAAGGCATTGCAGGTTCTTTTCTTCGCACGGAGACCGAAAAGCTACAGTCCCCTGGTTCTCAACTCAGTCGATTCTTCAGCCGACAGGCGGCCGCCGGCAAATTCCGAAAGAAGGAAGAGCGCAACCTTGGGCCTGTCGATCTCGTACATCAGCCCAAACCTGTTCTCCGGCGGCTTCTTCTGCGGCTCGTCGAACAGCTCGTAGACCATCACACTCTCGATCTCGACGTCTTTCTGGTTCTTCAGATATTGGAAGGTGTCCCGCAGTGAGCGGAGGCATTGCTCCGTCAGGGGATCGCCGGGCCGATTTCCATAGGCCGGCTTGTAGATCTCGGCGCAATTGACCTCGTTGAACGTCACCGGGCGGTGATAGGACGCCAGCTTCTTGAAGAGGTCGAAGGGCGGATTGCGTCCATTCCAGTGCCGATGCGGGTTCTGCCCCGCCACCTCGTAATAGTGGTAGGAGATCACGTCGTATTTCACGCCCCGGGACTCCATGAAGTCGAGGAAGCCCAGCATCGTCGACGTCGTGTTCAGCACCTTGCGCAGACGACTTCCGGTCTCGCGGTTGATCTGGTCGATGGCATCGGACGCGCCGTGCAACACCTGGGCCCAGTCTTCCATCACCGGCATTTCGAAGTCCGCCGCGGTCATGCCGCGCCCGAACAGCTTCTTCCCGTCGGAATCGACCGCGAGCAGGTTGATCTCGTTCTCAAGCTCCCAGTCGGACACATCGTCCTTGAATTGCCGGACGAACGCGTAGGTGCGGTCGTAGCCCTGCCTGTAGAGCGCGTCCCGGTCTCCCTTGGGGTACCGCCCCTTGTCGGTGCGGTCACCGTAGCGGAAGGGGAAGTTGATCAGAGGGTGAAGCGTGATCGAATATTTTCTGGCGAGCGCAATGGTCTGCCGGAACATCGTGGCTTCGCCCGGCTCGGCATCTTGCGTCAGGTTGAGACCGGTCCTGTATTGCGTGAGCCCCCGCTCCCTCATGAGCTGAAAGATCGGCGCGAGATCCCTGCGTTTTTGCGGCGGTCCGCCGACCCCCCACTCCAACGCGTTCGCATGAGAACAGGCGGCAGCGATCGCCCAGGTGACGAGCAACGGCACGGCGACGAACTTGGCGAGGCGATGGCTCAATCTGCAAGGCTCGGCGTTTCGGGGGTGCAAATCGTCAAAGGGGCAGCAACGAATCACATGCTGCAAAATGCAGGCCGTTTCCCCTCTGCACGGGCGGCGTGCGGGTCGGGCGCGGCAACGCGCGCCCGACGTCGGCCTGGCTCAGTAGGCTTCCTGATGGATCAGCGCCAGCGCGGTCTTCAGGATGATCCTGATGTCGAGCCAGATGCTCCAATTGCTGACGTACCAGATGTCGTACTCGACCCGCTTTTCCATCAGATCGATGGTCGGCGTCTCGCCGCGGAAGCCGTTGACCTGGGCCCAACCGGTCAGGCCCGGCTTCATGTGATGCCGGTACACGTAGTTGCTGATGATCGGATCGTAGTAATTGTCGTGCGCGAGCGCATGCGGGCGCGGCCCGACCAGCGACATCTCGCCGCGCAGAACGTTCCAGAGCTGCGGCAGTTCGTCGATGCTGGTCCGCCGCAGCGCACGGCCAACACGGGTCACCCGCGCGTCGCTCTTCGTCGCCTGCGTGACCACATGACCGTTCTCCGCCACCGTCATCGAGCGGAACTTCCAGATATCGAATTGCTTGCCGTTGAAGCCGCGCCGGGCCTGCTTGAAGATCACTTTGCCCTTGGAATCGAGCTTGATCATGATCGCAGCCGTGATCAGCAGCGGCGCCAGCAGCAGAAGCGCGAACGAGGCAAGGCCGATGTCGAGGCAGCGCTTCTGCGCCTGCTCGAACACGCTGAGCGGCGCGCGCTGGATCTCGATCGCGACCGTGCCGCTGACGGGCTGGAACGGACGCGAGACCAGATCGGCGATCGGGAAATCTGGCAGAAGGCGGATCGGCTGGGGGACAACGCGCAGATGCTGGCTCAGCTTCTGGAGAAGCGGCATCTCGTCCCAGTCGATGACCAGGAGATATTCTTCCACATCCGCCGTGCGCGCCTGACGGGTGATGTCGCGAATCTCGTGATCCCAGCCCGCGCCCTCTTCAGACGGATCGAGCACGAAATGTCGCACGACGTTGAAGCCGTGCTTGCGCAGATCCTTGAACCGGGTCGAGGTGAAATCGAGAGGCTTGAGGCTGAGCAGCACGACCTTGCGGTCCACCAGACGGCCCTTGGCGTAGCTCGAGGTCAGCGCCAGGCGCCACAGCACGCGCAGACCGCCCAAGGCGACGCCGCCGGTCGCGGCGAACAGCAGCGTGGTTCCGCGCGACAGGTCCGCGGACGATTTGAGCAGGAACGCCTCGACGGCGAGAATGGTCAGCGAGATCAGCCAGACCGCCAGGGCCTTGCGCAGCTGCCAGACCGTGCTCAGCAGACGATGGTGATCGTAGACGCCCTGGAAGTAAGCGATGGTCACGAACACCGCGCCGACGACCAAGCCTGCTCCGACGGATGAGTCCTGCTCGATCACGAGCACGCGATACAGGCCGCTCGCCACGAAATAGCTGAGCAGTACGGCGACGAAGTCTCCGGCGATCAAAGCCACTTGCAGGGGTCTTTGGAGGGCACCGCGTCGGTTCGAGATAACCGAATAATAGTTTTCCGAACCGTAAGTTGCTACAGCCATCCGAACCTCGCTGCCTCGTCACCACTCGCAATCAGAATTGCGAGCAAATCGATCTAATTTTTTCGATGTGCGCCGAAGTATATCTTAACTAAACAAAGCGACATTGCGGCAGTGCACCGAAAAAATCAAATCGATTTTCATGCAATGCAGCGTCGCAGCAAAACAATGCTCAAACTACTGTCACACGCGTGACAATTAAGCAGGCATCACGCCGCGTTTCACACCAAATCGCGTCATTTTCGCACAGCATTGTCGCGCGCATTTGAACGGCTGTTCAACCATGCCGCTTAAGCCGTTATTAGGCCGCGGCCATTAACACTCGTGACCAATTCGAGGAGTTGCGTCGTGAGTACGGTTGCCATTTTCAGTCTGCTGATCGGATCGTTGCTGGGAGGCCGATTCCGGATCTTCATCCTGCCGCCCGCCATCGTTCTCGGTGCGACGATCCTCGGTGTGGGCTCCGCGTGGCAGGGACATGATTCAGCTCACATCGTTGTGACGATTCTCGTCTTCGCGTCGGTGCTCCAGCTTGGCTATTTCTGCGGCGCGGTTCTGGTGCGCGCGCGAGCGGCGGGCCTATCGCGGCAAGGCCGCACCCTCGTTCGACAGCCGCAGCTTCGGCTAGCCTCGCGCAAGCTTGTGGACAGGTGATTCGCAGCGCGGGTGAATGATCGGGCAGGCGCAGGCTTGCCGGCAGGGGTAGAAAAAAACCTGCTCGGACACCCAAATTCTCCGATAGCATATTGACATCCCGGGCGAAGCTCTTTGAAAGAGTTGCACCCCATGTCCATGATTGCGCCCCGAAGTTCGCCCCGGCCGAAGCTACCGAACGGCGTGCGCATCTATGCGATCAGCGATATCCACGGCTGCGCGCATCTGCTCGAGCAGATGTTCGCCGTGATCGATGCGGACATGGCGAACAGCCGGCCGTTTCGCGCGATCGAGGTCTTCCTCGGCGACTACATCGATCGCGGACCGGACTCGCGTCATACCCTCGATCTCCTGATCAACCGCAGCCGCCGCCGCAACACCGTCTTTCTCAAGGGCAATCACGAGGCCTATTTCACCTCGGTGCTGGAAGATCCCGCCCGCGCCGCCGAATGGTTTCAGTTCGGCGGGCTCCAGACCCTGATGTCGTACGGCGTGTCGGCCGCGCCCGGCCTTGGCAAGGACGAGTTGCCCGATCTGGTTCGCGAGCTCACATCCGTGATGCCGCCGGAGCACATCGCGTTCCTGCGCCAGTTGCGGCCGACCTTCACATGCGGCGACTTCTTCTTCGTCCATGCAGGGGTGCGTCCGGGAATTCCGCTCTCCGAGCAGCGCGAGCAGGACCTGTTGTGGATCAGGGACGAGTTCCTGCAAAGCAATAGGCGCTTCGGCAAATACGTCGTGCACGGCCATACGCCGGTGAAGCAGGCCGAGCTGCTCGAGAACCGGGCCAACATCGATACCGGGGCCTATGCCACCGGAAACCTGACGCTGCTGTCCATTCAGGGCAACAGCATGCTCGCGATCTAGCGGTCTCGCTCGCGCGCCGTATCAGGCGTCAGTTGGTGGGGCTCGCCGGAGGCCGGTAGTCCGGGAAACGGCTCAGCATCGCCGCCTTCAGGAACTTGAAATGGGCGATCGAGGCGCCGAGCTCCTTGAGCCGGCGCTGGCCGTTCAGGATTTCCTTGTCGAACAGGTCCTGGTGGTGATTGTCGAGCGCCTCGCGCTCGAGATATTCGTCGTCGCCGTTCCCGATCGTCACGGCGGCGCGCGCCAGCACGTCCTCGACCCGGCGGTTGAGACCTGACTGCTCGCGCTCCGCCGCATGCAGGGCGTCATCGATCGCAATCATGATGGCTTCGATGCGGGTGCGATCTGTTTCTGCGTCGCGCTCGGGCGAGCGCGCGCGGAACACCTGCTCGCCGCCGAAGCGGTCTTTCAGGAAGTTATGGGTGCGGGCCCGCAGGAAGAGCTGAAACATGCGTGCATTTTCCGGTTCGAGGCGCCAGACCAGAAAATGGGCCCGCGATGGTTAATAAAGGCTGAATCCTTCGCGTCGCTCGGTGCGGCTTTGCGCCATCCAGGCCCTCCAGGCACCCTCGTGCTTCTCATAGAGCTCGAGCCTGCGCTGCTCGCCGGCATCGGGCGCGACCTGCGCCTGCTCGCTGTCGAGCCGCTCGAACTCGAACGTCTCCTCGGGCGTCAGGCCGATCAGGACGCGGCGACCTCCCCCGTCGACGAAATACCGCCGTGGCGCGTTGTACGTCGGGCTCGTCATGGCGTCTCCCCGAAATCCCGTCATGCTTCACTCCCCTCCGCCGCCATGCGAGTCGCAACGGCGAGAACCGCACGCCGGTTGTAAATCCTTAGAATGCACGCCGCGCCCTCGCCAATGAACTGTTCTGCCGGAACGCGGTGGGACTGTAGGGACGGTGGAACGGATGGCGCTCCGTGCGCTCGCGAGGCCGCAGCGCGCGTGTCGCATAGCCTGCGCCAAAGCCAGCGAGGAGCGAGACAAGGATCGCGAGCAGCATCATTCGCAATTCGTTCCAGTGACACTGGCAGTCTCATCCTCGAGTTGTGTCGAGATCATGATCACCGCCGCTGATTTTCTCGTCATGCCAGGGATTTTTTGGGCAGCACCCTGCATGCGAACTGATCGGGCTCGTGCGTCAACCGAAAAACCAGAGGAACAATCGCACCAGCATCAGCGTGATGAAATACACCCAGCCCGCCATCGCGATCAGCGCAACGCTGAAAAACGCGCCTTCAAACGCCCGCTCTCTGAGCTTGGTGAGAGGAAGTGCCGCTCGCGCCTTTTGAAGCATCTCGGTCTTCTTGATTTTGTTGATTTTGATTTGTTCGTGCGCGCGCACCATAGCCGAACGAATTCGACGATCTCGTGACGACTCAACCGAGAGAAGCACAATACTGCTCGTCAAACCGCTGCCGCATGCATCGCGATTGAATTTTTTTCTCGTTCGAAGCCGTTGCGACCAACCGGCGCCGATTCAATTCAAGTTGATCGCTCGAATCGACGTCGTGATTTCGAAGCAAACAATGTCGTGATCTCGAAGCACTTAATTCCTAATCGCGCACAAGTGCTGACGCCGAAACGCCGTGCCATCCATTATCAAGGGGAGATTGCCGCCTGAGCTTGGAGGACATTGAGGGCGCAGGGAACAAGTTCCCTGCTCGCCTCCATCGTCAGCATGGCGTCCGAGCAGCTCCTGCCTGTCTTCGGTAAGCCGATGATCCAGTGTCTGCGATTCATCCTGACGCTCGCAGGCATCAGGAACATCTTCATCGCCACCACGTCGAAGGACCGGTCACTGTTTCGACGGCTGTCGGCGACGGCTCGACGATCGGCCGACACTTCTTCCATGCTCGTCAGAACAGTCCGCGCGGATTGGTGGAGCTGCCGCGTCTCGCCGCAGCGCCGAGACGCGGGGTCGTGATCTTCCGATATCGGCAGGCGCCCCCTGCAAGGATTTCGAGCGCGGACTTGCGAAGACCGTGCGCCGGTTCTGCGACAACCGGACGTCGTGGCAGAGCATCCTCGATCCCCACCATCAAAGCGTGCAGACCGATCTTGGTTAGCGAAACTCCGTGGTTATACGGAGCGCAACGCGCCGATTTCATCGCGGTAAGGTTGAGCAGTTAGCTTAATCCGCGTTGTTTGTTGCGAACCTTAGTGGATCGCATATCCATCTTCTCACCGGGCTCCCCCAGGCCCGGCCCCACCCAAGCAAAGCCGTCGAGCGAACGTGGGTCCGCTTGGCGGCTTTGTCTTTGTGTCGACGAGAGGATGATTTCGGTTATGGCGCGCAGGCCCTGGTCGTTCAAGGAAGACCGCCGGCTGATGGAATTGGCCAAGTCTTCGACTTCGCTGGAAGAGGCAGCAAAACTTCTCGGGCGCTCGCCCGATGCGATCAAGCGTATGGCCTTGCGCCTCGGCCTGTCGCTGAAATCCAAGGGCCCCAAGAAGGGCTAGCGTCGGCCGCGCGCGACACGTCATGGACGGGCGCGTCCGCCTCATCAATCGATGAATGGCAGCCGCCAATCGACATGGGCCGATCGCTTTCGGCGCTCTCGATCTCTCCGTGCCCGGATGTTAGACTATCCAACGATGAAGATTGAACATCGTCCCTTTTCGGCGCAGAACGATCGCCGGACCGGCTTCGGTCTCAGTTTGATAGATTGTTGGAGGAATGCACCATGTTGTCCCGCGCGCTCGCCGTAGCTCTGCTCCTGGCTCTGCCCTCAGTAGCGTCGGCGCAAGTCCCCGTGGGGTTCGGATTTCCAAACGGCGCGCCGTGGTGCGCCTTCGGTTTCGATTGCCGATTCCTGAATTACCGGGAATGCGCCGACTGGATTTTCGATCCCGCGCGCAACTGCCTCAAGAATCCGTACTTCGCAGCCCACTACCCGACCAATGTCGACAAGGGCTGGACCTACAATCGGCGTTGAACGTCGGTCCCTGCGAACAGCTTGGTCATGCGGTCTGGCGCGTTGCTTCGTGCTTGACCGGGGTGGCCTGGTTTTGTCGATGACGAGAATTTGGGCAGGGACGATCGCCTGCCCGTTCCCCTGACGGTGGAACTCTCAGCCGCGCTCCGCATTGTTTTCGAAAGAAAAGCGGGAGGCGGAGCCGTCATGGCAAGCTCTTTCCTTATCGTGATGTCGATCTGGTTCGGCATCAACATCCTGTTCTTGGCAGTCCGGCTTTGGATCACCAGGCCGAAGAACTGGCAGATGAATGCCTGCCCTCGCCAACTCAGCGCCGTCCGCGTGAGATCGCGACTACACCGCCACGTTTGACGTCAACTGCATGCGTGCGGATTGGGCCGTAGCCACGGCTGCGCGGCTTGCCCGTGAACCTCGGTTCATGCCATCGAGGGTTTGTGAACCTTAACGATGTTCTTGGCTTTCGAAAGCGGCCAGCCGGTCGACCGGCTATGTTGGCGCAATGCGCCGCAATCATCTCATCGCAGCCGCGGTTATCTGTCTCGTGCTCATCGTCTATGCGACGCTGGCCAAGCTCGCGGGCCGGCCGGCACTCATGGGCCACGCGGAGGCCTACTGGGTCGTCGTGATCGAGCGCTTCAGCGCCTACGGCCTGTTGGGCTTCCTGCTGTCCTTCCTGCTACCGGGGCGCGTCAAGCTGGCTTGCGCGTTCGTGATCGCCGTCGCAGTCGGGTTAGAGGTCTTGCAGGCCGTGACGCCGGATCGTGATCCACGATTCATCGATGTGCTGCAAAAGGCCGCCGGCGGCACCGTCGGCGTCCTTCTGGCCCAAACCATCCTGGCTTTCCTGCCGAGGCCGCCGTCCTGAGGCGGCCGCCGGCGCCGCGAGAACTTACGCCACTCCGCTCCGCAAGCTCGGCTGACTCGTCGAAAGAACCCCGGACATCTGCCGGTGAGCATCGCGCAGCGCCGTGATCGCGTCATCGAGGTCGAATTCGGCTTCGCGAACGGTCTCGAAGAACCGGGCCATCAAGGCGAGGTTCAGCTTGACGCGGGTGTTCCCGTCGCGGCTCTTGCGGCGATCGAGCGACAGATGCATCGCCTGCATCCTGGCCTCGGCAGCGCTGCAGCCGCTGAGGGTCGCGAGTTCGTCATATGTCATCCAGATCTGAGGCATGTCCCTGTCCGCCTTTTGTTATGGGCCCCAACCTAGATTTCACCTCTAAAACTAGTGTTGCCGCAGTCCAGTCGCGCCGTGATTTCGCGACAACAGCGTCAATGCAAAGCTAAAAACCGGCACCTTACGACACAGGCGCCTTGGGCGGCGTGAACGGGTGACGCGGCCGGGAACGGTTGTCGAGGCCCTTGGGCAGCTTGTCGGCGTTGAGCTTCACGACCGCGCATTTGGCGTCGGCTGCCGGCGCATCTTCCTGGCTGTAGATCAGCGTCGCCTCGAACTTCACGTCGGGTGCTTCCTTGGCCGTTCCCGAACAGCTCGCCACCAGGCCGTTGCACACACCCGAAAGTTTGACCTCGACCTCATCAGGCCCAAAGACGCTCAACGGACCGTCAGCATGCCGGTTCACGGTCAGGACGGCCGAGAAGTGCTGCTCATCGACCCGGTAGGAACCACCATAAGTAAAGAAGCTGTCGCGGCCCGAGATCCGGCCCTCGGCCAGATCCACGATGCCGGTGCCCTGACCTCGTGGGGTCCTGAACCAGGCAGCGTATTTACCGTCTCTCAGCATGGGGAATTTTCCGAGGTGAAGATCGCCCTGTATTTGCGACCAACTCTGGGGCGCGACAATGACCTAACGGCCAGCCCTTCGGGCAAGGTTAATGCTCGGAAAACCCAATCCGTCGAATTGCCGCCGACGCGCGACGCCGGCGGCGAACGTCAGAACAACTCTATGCCGTCATCCGCGGTCTCGACCGCTTCGACGCGGCGCGTGGCGGCGATCGACGCAAGGCCAAGCGTTTGCAGGAATTCCCGGTGAACGTCCCGCTCGCGCTCCATCGTGTAGCGCGCGAAGAGATCATCGAGCATCGCCTGATCCTGCGCCTCCGGCTGCGGCCGCTGCGCGCCGGCGCTCGCGGTCTCGAGCCGCGCGGCAACCGCAGGCAAGGCCGCGGAGCTCTCGCCTAGCGAGCTCATCAGACCTTGCGCCGAATTCATCAGGCCCTCGAATTCCGCGCCTTCATCGACGAGCCGGCTCATCAGCTTGCCGAGCCGTTCGTTGCCGACCTCGACCTCGCGCAGCGCCTGGAGGATCTGCGGCTCGAACTTGGCGAGCTGCGTGGGATCGCCCCGGACGCGGAGCTCCTTCAGCTCGTTCGCAGAGCGCTCGATGCCGTCGAGCACGGGCCGCAGGCGCCCCGCGCCCACAGAGACCTGGTCGGCGGTCGCCTTGAGCTCGTTGGCGATCACGACGAACGCGCTGCCGCGGCTGCCCAGATGGCTTGCCTTGAGGCCGGCATTCATTCCGATCAGGGTAATGTCGACGGTCGCTTCGGCAAGTCCTGCGATGGCCTGGCGAAACTTTGCCAACGTGCCCTCGACGATGGCCAGCGCCTCGTCGACCGAGCGGCCGGCGCTCTCGCAGGTAGCGATCAGGGTCGAGGCATGTGCCAGTGCCTGCTTGATGCGCGCGAGGAACGATGACGAGCCGCCATCCGCGCCGCCGAACAGATTGCGGCCATGGCCGACGACATTGCCCGCATCGTGCAGGATGGCGGTGAGCGCGCGAACGATCTGGCCGATGTCGCCGCCGAATTCGCGCTGGGCGTCCCTGAGCAGGGCCGCCTGCAACTGGCCGATCGCGCGCGCGCCGTCCTCGCTCGCGCCCCGTTCGGGAACAAGGCCCGGCGCAGCTTCCGACGCCTGGCCGAGGCCATGACAGACATGTTCGAGGCGCTGGCGCGTGCTGTCGCCGGCCTGCAAGGAAATGATTGCGCCGCCGACCGCCTCGGCGATCTTCCTGGTGCTGGTGCTCGCGAGGTCGGCGAGCTGGCTGCTGTCCCGGCGCTGGCCGCGCAATCCGGAATAGGCTGCGCCGAGCTCGGCGCTCTCCGACACCAATTGATTCCGATAACGGCTCTCGAACTCCTTCTGCCGACCGGAGGCCGTAGCAACCGCCTCGGACAGGCGCTGCTGGTCCCGCGCGCAGCCCTCGATCGAACCTTGTACCGCCTTGCCGAGATCGTAGGCTTCCTGCGTGAAGGCGAGAAAGCCCTCGCGGTCGCCGTCGAGCGAGGCCGCCTCGATCCGCGCGCTGCGCGCGATGATGGTGATCATCTGGATGTGCTTGAACAGCGGCTTGAGCAGCGCGGACGCCTCCGCCGTACTCGTGCCGATGGTCGCAAGCAGGGCGCTCTCGGCCGGCAGCGCCTCTGCCAGCTCGCTGAGCCGCGCGGCGATCTCCTGTAGCGCGGTGGCGGCGCCCTCGATCTCGGCGCCGGAGAGTTCCTCCGAGAGCGTCGCGAGGCCCTGGTTCAGCTCCTTGAAGATGAGGTGACCGCGACCGAGCTCGTGACCGACGCGCGCGAAGACGTCCTCGATCCGCGACGAGACATCCTCGATCGCGACGATCGCCTCGGTGAGCGTATTGGCCGGAATGGCGGACATCGCAATCAACCTGCCACCGCAACGTGTCCGGCCTGATACCAGAGCATGATCTCGCGCGGGATATGATGCAGCGAGACGACCTTCTCGACACCGCCATGCGCGATGGCTTCCTTGGGCATGCCGAACACCACGCAGCTCTCCTCGTCCTGCGCGCGCGTCGAGGCGCCGAGCTTGCGCATCTCCAGCATGCCGCGCGCGCCGTCGTCGCCCATGCCCGTCATGATCACGCCGAGCGCGTTGGCGCCGGCATGCTGGGCCGCGGAGCGAAACAGCACGTCGACCGAGGGGCGATGCCGCGACACCGGCGGGCCGTCCTTGATCGCGATCTGATAGCGCAGGCCAATGCGCTGGAGCAGCATGTGACGGGCGCCCGGCGCGATATAGGCGCAGCCCGGCAGCACCGGCTCGCCGTCCTCGGCTTCCTTGACGCGGACCTGGCAGACGCTGTCGAGGCGCCTGGCGAAGGCGGCGGTGAAACCAGCCGGCATGTGCTGGACGATGACGATGGGAGGACAGTGCGGCGGCAGCATCTCGAGGACGTCGTTGAGCGCTTCGGTCCCGCCGGTCGATGCACCGATGCACACGATGCGTTCAGTCGTCGGCCGGACCTTACCCTGCACCGGCGGCGGGATGATGGCGTCGGCGGTCAGCTTCCTCTCGATCATACGGCGCTCCGCCCGCGGGCGCACCCGCGCGCGCGCTGCCGATTTCACGGCCTCGCGCAGCCGCGTCGAGCATTCGAGCAGCGCCTGCCGGGTGTCGATCTTCGGCTTCGGCACGATGTCGACCGCGCCCGCCTCGAACGCCTCGAACATCACGTTGGAGCCTTCCTCGGTGAGTGAGGAGCAGATGATCACCGGGATCGGGCGCTGCGCCATGATCTTGCGCAGGAAGGTCATGCCGTCCATGCGCGGCATTTCCAGGTCGAGGATCATGACATCGGGGATTTCGTTCTGGAGGCGGCGCGCCGCCGCGAACGGATCGGAGGCCGCCCCCATCACCTCGATGTCAGGATCGTCGTTGAGGATCGTTTGCAGGATTTGGCGCACCGACGCCGAATCGTCCACGATCAGTACGCGAACTTTCTCCCTCGGCATTCTGGTTGCGCTCCGGCTAGACCTTGAAAATGGTTGGCTGAACTTGCTTCAGACCCGGCACTGCACTGTGAATCATCGATTCCGAATGACCGACCAGAAGATAGCCGCCGGGCCGCAAATGGCTGCACAATTGCTCGATCACCTTGCGCTGGGTCTCGCGCTCGAAATAGATCAGGACGTTGCGGCAGAAGATGATGTCGACGTCCCGGTCGACGGGGTAGGACTTATCCATGAGGTTCATCCTCATGAAATGCGTCATGCGCCGCAATTCCGGCACCACCCGCACTTCGCCGCGCAACTTGTCGCGTGACGACAGGAAATATCGCTTCAGGAAATGCTCCGGCACCGGCGCCAGCACGTCGCGGGTGTAGATCGCGGTCTTGGCAAGACGCAGTACCGCGGTCGAAATGTCGGTCCCGAGGATGCGGTACTGAAACCGCGAGCCGTTCCGCGTCATGTCGTCGAGCACCATGGCGGTGGTGTAGGCTTCCATGCCGGTGGAACTCGCCGAGCTCCAGATCTTCAGGTTCGCGTTTTTCCGCCCGTGCGACTTGAGCAGGGCCGGGATCGCGACGTCCCTCATGAAGGTGAAGTGCTGGGGCTCCCGGAAGAAGTCGGTCTTGTTGGTCGTCACCACATCGATGAGATGGGTCAGCTCGGTGTCGAAATGATCGGCCTCGAACAGGTTGTCGACATACTCGTTGAGGTCGGAGAAGTTCAGCGCGCGCACGCGCTTGTGCAGCCGCCCCTCCAGCATCAGCCGCTTGCCCTGCGGCAGCTTGATGCCGACCTGGCCCTCGATCAGTTCGGCGATGGTCCGGAAGTGGCGGTCGGACAGATGGACGACCGTATCCTGCACGGCGGGCATCATGGCTGAATGCCCCGGTCCGCGATGGCCGCCTGCACTGAATGTCGGGCCGAACGGGCCATCTTGAATCCCACGCGTTTACACGATCACTGACGGCGGATCGGCCCACCGGCGAAGGATGGGCCGACCTCTTGACGGGTCTCAGCGCTGGAAATCGGCGTCCCGATCGTCCTCGCCGTCGTTCATGTCGAAGGCGAAGCCGCCGCCACCGGCCGCCTTCACCGCGCGCGCCGGCCTCGCCTGCGGCTTCTTGGCCGGCCGCTCGACGGCCGCCATTGTCGCCGCCTTGGCGCGGAGCTGGGTGACCGCTCGGTCGATCGGCGCAGCGGCCTGGCTGCGTCCCTGCTCGATGCGGAAATAGGCGATCGTCGACTGAAGCTGCTCGGCCTGCGAGGCGAGCTCCTCGGAGGTCGAGGACACCTGCTCGGAGGCGCTGGCGTTCTGCTGGCCGACCTTGTCGAGCTGCTGGATCGCCTGGTTGATCTGGGCCGAGCCGACGTCCTGCTCGCGGCAGGCGGCGGTGATTTCCTCGACGAGCTCTGCCGTCCTCTTGATATCAGGGACGAGCCTGGAGAGCATATTGCCGGCCTCCTGCGCAACCTTGACGGTTTCAGTCGAGAGCGTGCCGATCTCGGCGGCGGCGGCCTGGCTGCGTTCGGCGAGCTTGCGCACTTCGGACGCAACCACGGCAAAGCCCTTGCCGTGCTCGCCGGCGCGCGCGGCCTCGACCGCGGCGTTGAGCGCGAGCAGGTCGGTCTGGCGCGCGATCTCCTGCACGATCGTGATCTTCTCTGCGATGGTCTGCATCGCGTTGACGGCGCGGCCGACCGCGGCGCCGCTGGCCTCGGCATCCTTGGCGGACTGCGCGGCGATCTTCTCGGTCTGGTTCGCGTTGTCGGCGTTCTGCTTCACGTTCGAGGCCATCTCTTCCATCGAAGAAGAAGCTTCCTCGGCGGACGAGGCCTGCTCGGTCGCGCCCTGCGAGAGCTGCTCGGCGCTGGCGGAGAGCTCCTGGCTGCCGGCGGAGACGTTCTGCGCCGCGGTCAGGGCTTCCGACACGATCTGACGGAGCTTCTCCACCATGCGCTCGAGCGCGAGGCCGAGCGTATCCTTGTCCGACAGCGGTTTGGCCTCGACCATGAGATCGCCCTGCGCGATCTGGTTGGCGAGCGCCGCCGTCACGTTGAGGTTGACCGTCATCGCGTTCAGCGACTTGATGAGATCTCCGATCTCGTCATTGCTGGAGGACTCGATCTTGTGGCTGAGATCGCCGATCGCCACCGCATCAGCGAGGCCCACCGCCTGCGCCAGCGCACGGCTGATGTTCAGCGCAATCCAGGTCGCCGCGACCGCGGCGATCAGGAGCGAGGCAATGACCAGGCTCATCAGCAGCATCTCGGCGCGCGCACCGTCCTGCTTTGACTGCTCGGCCTGCTCAGCCATGTTCTTCTTGACATTCTTGATGTAGACATCGGCCGCTTCGATCGCGTCCGCAACGACCTTGCGGCCATCATGCATGGAGCGATCCAGGGCCTTCGGCTTGTCGGTCTTCGCAAGCCTGACCGTCTCGTCCTGATAGGCGTTGAGCTTGGCGAAGGCGACGTTGAAGACCTCCATCAGCTTCTTGCCGCTTTCGCTGGCGGCTGCGTAGATCTCGTCCTTCGACTTGGTGATCGCGTCGCGGTTCTTGATGAGGTCGGCCTGGAACTGCTCGTGTTCCGCATCGGACGCTGCGAGAATCGCGTTCTTCTCCGCGCGCACAAGGAACAGGATGCCTTCCTTCAGCTCGGCGGCCTTTTCCATCCGGCCCGCACGGCTGACCAGAAGCTCGGTGGTGCCGACCATGTCCGCCAGCTTCACATAGCCGACCGCGCCGGCGATCATGGACAGCAGGATGACGACGCCGAAGGCGCTGGCAAGCTTGGCTTTGACGGTGAATCTCATGTCAGTCTCGTTGGTTCGAATTGGGGTGCTTACGCTTGACCACGCTTCACGCTTGCAAATTCAGGCGGCGCGAGAGGTATCGCGCCCTTCCGGGATCTCGTCGTTCGCCATCAGCTTGGCGAGATCGAAGATGACGACGAATTTCTCGCCCTTGCGGCCGATCCCGGCGGCATAGTCGGACTGCCATTTTCCGCCGACCTCGGGGATGGGCTCGATCGCCTGCTCGTCGATATCGGTGACCTCGAACACGCAATCGGCGACGAAGCCGACGCCGACCAGGCGATCCTTCATCGGCACGTCGAGGATGATGATGCGGGTCGCTTCAGTCGCTTCCACGGCCGGCAGGCCGAGCTTGGTGCGGAGGTCGACGATGGGATAGCCGCTGCCGCGCACGTCGATCATGCCGAGCAGGAAATTCGGCGCATGCGGCAGCCGTGAGATCGGCCGCATGTCGAGAATTTCCCGGACATTGCGGATGCTGATGCCGAACGTCTCGCCGGCGAGCCCGAGCGTCAGATATTGCGAGGTTGCGGCCATGGTACGGTCCAGAGTCAGATTGTTTTCAAGTTGCGGTCAGCGCTGAAACTCGGCGTCGCGGTCGTCTTCGCCGTCATGCATGTCGAAGGCGAAGCCGCCGCCATTGGCGACCTTCAGCGCGCGCGCCGGCTTGCGGGCGGGCGCGGGCTTCTTGACGCCGCGGTCCGCTGCCGCCATGTGCGCGGCCTTGGCGCGGAGCTGGGTGACCGCACGGTCGATCGGCGCGGGCGCGGCAGCCTCGCCGCGGCCGGCATGCTCGATGCGGAAGAACGAGATGGTCGACTGAAGCTGCTCGGCCTGCGAGGCGAGCTCCTCGGATGTCGAGGACACCTGCTCGGAGGCGCTGGCGTTCTGCTGGCCGACCTTGTCGAGCTGCTGGATCGCCTGATTGATCTGGGCTGAGCCGACGTCCTGCTCGCGGCAGGCCGCCGTGATCTCCTGGACCAGCTCGGCAGTCTTCTTGATGTCGGGCACGAGCTTGGACAGCATGTCGCCGGCTTCCCGAGCGACCTTCACGGTTTCCGTCGACAGCGTACCGATGTCGGCCGCGGCCGCCTGGCTGCGTTCGGCGAGCTTGCGCACTTCGGACGCGACCACGGCAAAGCCCTTGCCATGCTCACCGGCGCGCGCGGCCTCGACCGCGGCGTTGAGGGCAAGCAGGTCGGTCTGGCGCGCGATCTCCTGCACGATCGTGATCTTCTCGGCGATGGTCTGCATCGCATTGACGGCGCGCCCGACGGCGACGCCGCTGGCTTCCGCGTCCTTGGCCGACTGCGCGGCGATCTTCTCGGTCTGGTTGGCGTTGTCGGCATTCTGCTTCACGTTCGAGGCCATCTCTTCCATCGAGGACGAGGCTTCCTCGGCCGACGAGGCCTGTTCGGTCGCGCCCTGCGACAGCTGCTCGGCACTGGCCGAAAGCTCCTGGCTTCCGGCCGAGACGTTCTGCGCCGCGGTGAGTGCTTCGGCGACGATCTGCTTGAGCTTCTCGACCATGGAGTTCAGCGAGGTAACAAGATCGCCGATCTCGTCGTTGCTTGTGACCTTGATCGACTGGCTGAGATCGCCATCGGCAACCGCGCCGGCGAGCCCGACGGCGCGGCCGAGACCGCGGGAGATGCTCAAGGAAATCCAGATCGCGGCGATCAGGCCGATGACAAGCGAAGCCAGCACGGCCGAGATCAGCAGGAGCTGGGCCCGGTTGCCGTCCTCGTGAGCCTGGGCCGCCTGAGCGGCCATGTTCTTCTTGACGTTGGTGACGTAGACGTTGGCGGCTTCCATGGCCTCGGCGACCGCCTTGCGGACCTCGGTCATGGAGCGCTCGGCGGCTTTCGCCTTGTCGGTCCGGGCGGTCTTGAGGGCGTCGTCCTGAACGGCGTTCATCCGCGCGTACGCGACGCCGAAATTCTCCATGAGTTTCTTGCCTTCGGGGGAAGCCGCGGCCTGGATCTCTTCCTTCAACTTCGAGAGCGTCTCGCGCTGCTTGGCGATTTCGGCGATAAAACGATCCGCCTCGCCTTCAGGCGCGAGAATGAGGTTCTTCTCGGCGCGAACCTGAAGCAGGATACCCTTCTCGATCTCCGCCGCACGGTCCATCCGGTTGGCACGCGACACCAGACTGTCGGCGGTGTCGATCATCTCGCTCAGTTTCACATAAGCGAGGCCGCCCGCCGCCATCGACAGCAATAGGACCACACCGAACGCGATGGCAAGCTTTGCCTTGACCGTGAATCTCATTTCCAGCCCCTACCCCAGTCTCGCCCCGAGACCTCATTTCAATTCAGGATGCGTTCCATGTTGGGAACGATGACAAACTCTTCTCGCCACTTGGCGATGAAACGGATGAACTCCGGCTTCCAGTGCATGCCGACGCGCGGCGTCTGCTGCACGTCGGTCTGCGATATCTCGGTGACCTCGTAGACCTTGTCGGCGGTGACGCCGACCAGGACCGGCTCGCCGTCGAGCGTGAGCTCGATGACGACGATGCGCGTGTCGGCCGAATTGTCGAGCTGCGGCATGCCGAAGCGGATGCGCAGGTCCGCAAGCGGAATGACGTTGCCGCGCACGTTGATGACGCTCGGAACGAAGGCCCGCGCGCCCGCCACCTTGGTCACCGGCACGGGATCGATGATCTCGCGCACGAGGCCTGCGTCGAGCGCGAACTTCTCCTCGCCGAGGCCAATCATTACGACCTGCATCGCGTCGGCGTGATGCTCGCCCGTCAAACCATCGTTCATCAGGCCGCCTCGCTGATATGCTGTTTCTCGACCTTCGACTGCGCCAGCGTGACGAGCTGCGCGACATCGAGGATCAGCGTCGCCGTGCCGTCACCCAAAATCGTCGCGCCGGAGAAGATCGTGACGTCGGAGTGCAGCTTGGAGAGCGACTTGATCACGGTCTGGTGGTTGCCGATGATCTGGTCCGCGACAAGACCGACGTGCGTCTCACCGGTCGAGATGATGATCGTCTTCTGGTGCCGGTCGGGCGTACCCGACGCAGTCATGATTTCGCGCAGCCTGAGGAAGGGCACGAGATTGCCTCGCACGTTGAGGAAGTTGCGGCCGCGGGAGCGCTCGTCCTCGGCGGTCAGCTCGATGCATTCCTCCACGGCCGACAACGGAATGATGTAGCGGCCCTCGCCGACACGGATCAAAAGACCCTCGATGATCGCAAGCGTCAGCGGCAGGCGCAGCGTCACCGTGGTGCCCTGGCCCGGCCGGGTCGACAGATCGATCGTGCCGCGCATGTTCTCGATGGTGCGCTTGACGACGTCCATGCCGACGCCGCGGCCCGACAGCGCCGAGATGGTCTGCGCGGTCGAGAAGCCCGGGTGGAACAGGAATTGGTGGATCTCGTGATCGGTCAGCACGGCGCCGGAGGCGATCAGCCCCTGCTCTTCCGCTTTCGCGCGGATGCGCGCGGTGTTGAGGCCGCCGCCATTGTCCTTCACGGTGACGAGCACCTGCGCACCGGAATGAACGGCCGCGAGCTCGATCCGGCCCTGCTCCGTCTTGCCGTTGGCGGAGCGGGTCGCGGTGTCTTCGATGCCATGGTCGATGGCGTTGCGGATCAGGTGAACCAGCGGATCGGCCAGGCACTCGATCATGGTCTTGTCGAGCTCGGTGTCCTCGCCCGTGGTGACGAATTCGACCGGCTTCGACAGGTCGCGCGACAAATCGTGCACCAGGCGGCGGAAGCGGCCGAACAGCGAGCCGATCGGTACCATGCGCGCGCCCATCGTGGTGTCGCGCAGGGAGGAGGCGAGGCGCTCGATTTCCTCGGCGATCATCTTGATCGAGAGATCCGAGCCGGACGAGGCGAGCTGCGTCAGCCGCGCCTGGGCGATGACGAGCTCGCCGACCCGGTCCATCAACTCGTCGAGACGCTCGGCCTGGACGCGGACGGTGGCGATGCCGCGATCGTCACGCTTGGCCTCGGGTTTCGGTTCAGACTTCGATTCAGGCTTGGCTTCCGGCTTCGGCTCTGCCTTGAGGAGGGGCTGCGCGGCGACGGGCGCGTCAGCGACCTCGACCGCCGGCGCGGCCATCTCGGCCACGGGAGCCGGCTCTTCGTCGAGGAGCTGGAACAACGGCAGCGGCGCGGGCGCTTCAACCTGCTCAAGCGGCGAGAGCGTCAGCTTCATCTCGTCCTGGACGAACATGAAGACGTCGTCGATCGCGTCCTTGTCGCAGGCGGCGTGCAGCTTGACGTCCCACTTCAGATAGCAATCTTCCGGCTCCATCTCGTCGAGGAACGGGATGCCGTCGGTCACGGGCACGACGAAGCACGGGCCGAGCTTGCAAAGGTCTTCCAGCAGATCGAGCGGGTTCGAGCCGTTGCGCAGGATGTGGGATTCAAATTCCAGATACAGGTGCCAGCCGGCCTGCTTGCTTTCACCGGGGGCCAGCGGCGGCGCTTCGGCGATTTCGGCGACGGGCGCGGCGGACTGGTCGGGAAACACGAAGCGCTTGAGGTCGTCGAGGATGGCCTCGCCGATGATGTCGTCGGTCGACTGCGGATCCTCGATCAGCGCGCGGATATAGTCCTTGGCCGCAAGCGCGACCGAGATCAGCTCCTGCGTCGGCTTGATCTCGCCCTTGCGGACGCGGTCGAACGCGGTCTCGAATTCGTGGGTAAAGGAGGCGACCTTGTCGAAGCCGAACATGGCGCCCGAGCCCTTGATCGTATGCAGGGCGCGGAAGGCGGAATCGACCAACTCGCGGTCGTCGGGACGCTGGCCGAGATCGAGCAGGGCCCCTTCCAGGACCTCGAACAACTCGCTGGCTTCCTGGCGAAAGACCTCTGTCGGGTCCATCGCGTTCATGCACGCACCAGCTTGCCGACCACGGCGAGCAGCTGCTCCGGCTTGAACGGCTTGGTAATCCAGCCGGTGGCGCCGGCGCTCTTGGCTTCCTGCTTCACCGTGTCGTTGGATTCGGTGGTCAGGAACACGATGGGCATGCCGACCGCGCTCGGCAGCTTGCGCAGCGCCCGGATCAGCTCCAGCCCGTTCATGACGGGCATATTGAGGTCGGTGATGACGAGGTCGAGCTTGCCGGCCTGCGCCTTGGCGAGCCCTTGTGCGCCGTCGCCGGCCTCGATCACGTTGTGACCGGCCGGCTCGAGCACGACCTTGATCATCTGACGGATGCTGGGGGAATCGTCGACCGTGAGAATCGTGGCCATCAGGTGCCATCTTTCTTTTGCGGGAAGTGCTGATCGATCATCGCATCGCTGGCGAAGCCGGCGCGGCGAAGGGTGTTGCGCAGAGACTGGGAGAACGATGTGAGCACCACCGGGCGGCCTTGGGCCTCGCCCGTCTTGGCGGTCGACAGCAGAAGCTGGATCGAGGTTACGTCGGCCTTGTCGACGCTCGAACAATCGATCTCGAGCCGGTCCTGCCGGCCGAAAGCTTCGCGGATCAGGTCATAGACACTGCGGATCGCAGCGATGCTGCAATCTGCAGGCAGCCGTAGGGACCACTTCGGCTCAGTGACGTCAGACGGCATTCGTCCCCCAGATTTCCTCGGGATTCGCTGCACGCATGACGCGAATCTCGCGCGACGACTATTCGCTTGGGAGAGTGTGCAAACCCCTAATGGGCATCACCGTACAACTACGGGTCACAAACCGAAGAACTTCGCGCATGCATGCAGGCGTGCATGGTTCGCTCAATTCGCATGCGCTGTGCGCAGTCTTGAGTCAGTTCGCCGCAGCCCGGGCGTTTGCTCCGCGTTAAATCGCAAAGGCTATTCGTGGAGGTCACGCCTCGCATCCGAACGAGACCGGCCGCCGATGCTGACCCAAGCGCTTCTCGTTGATGACAGCCGCTCTGTCCTCAATTTCCTGAAACGTCATATCGAAGCCGAAGGCCTGGTCGAGGCCACGACGTTCCTCGATCCCGTCGAGGCGCTGGCTTGCGCACGCGAGCGCGTCTTCGACCTCGTGCTGGTCGACTACGAGATGCCGCATATGGACGGCATCAGCTTTATCCGCGCCTTCCGCACCCTGCCCGGCTGCGCCGACATCCCGATCGCAATGATCACGTCGCGACAGACCGATGACGTCAAGATGGAAGCGCTGCAGGTTGGTGCAACCGATTTCTTACCGAAACAGCCACAGAGCCTCGAGATGACGGTGCGCCTGCGCAACTTGGTGCGCCTTGGTGCAGCCGTGCGCAAGCAGAACGACCGTGCCGCCGATCTGGCGAGCGCGGTCGCGGCCGCGACCCAGAAGCTCGGCGAGCGCGAGGAGGAGATCATCCTGCGGCTCGCGCTTGCGGTCGAATACCGCGACAACGACACCGGCGAGCACACGCTGCGGGTCGCCCGCTACAGCCGCATCATCGCCGAGCAGCTCGGCCTGCCGCCCCGGCTCTGCCGCGACATCTATCTGGCCGCGCCCCTGCACGACGTCGGCAAGGTCGCCATCCCCGACCATATCCTCCTCAAGCCCGGCAGGCTCACCGACGATGAGATGGCGGTGATCCGCACCCATGCGACGATCGGCGAAAAGATCCTGGCGGACTCCAGCTGCGAGCTGATCCAGCTCGGTGCGCAAATTGCCGCAGGCCATCACGAACGCTGGGATGGCGCGGGCTATCCGAACGGCCTTCAGGCAGACGAGATCCCGGTCGCCGCACGCGTCGTCGCGGTCGCCGACGTCTTCGACGCCCTGACGACGCGCCGGCCATATAAAGAGCCGATGCCGCTCGACGTGGCGCGCGACTATCTGGTCGAGAACCAGGGCCGGCAGTTCGACCCGGCCTGCGTCGAGGCCTTCCTGTCGCGCTGGGACGAGGTCGTGGAAATCGCCGCCGGTCAGCAGGCGACGCCGTATCAGAAGACCGAAGCCCCTCTCGCGCCCATTATAGAGTGTGCGGCAGAGAGCCCTGCGGTCGAGGACCGGTTGCCTGAGCCCGTCCCGGCCGCCTGACATGATCCATCCGGCAAATAGCTTGCCGCGGCTTCGCTTCTCCGGTCGCAGGTTTGAACCTGTTCCTGCTAGAGTGCACCAACAACCAAGAGTGATTCCGGTCACATTTGTCTGGACGCGCCGCTGCTAAGCATCGGACCAGGACGGGGACCGGCGATTTATCGGTCGAATTGGATGAGAATTCCCATGAGAAGCCTGATCAGCGCTGGTGTCGGCGCGTTCTGTCTTGCGGCCCCCGCTTTGGCGGAGACCCCTGCCGCGATCGTCGAGGACGTCCAGGGCAAGGTCGATGGCATCGCGTTCATGGACTATGTCGCGCCCGGCAAGATCATCAAGCTCGGGCCCAAGGCCAGCATCACGCTCAGCTACCTCAAATCCTGCCAGCGCGAGACCATCAGCGAAGGCGTCGTCCTGGTCGGCGCCGAGCAGAGCACCGTGCAGCTCGGCGAGGTCAAGCGCGAGAAGGTGCCCTGCGATACCAATGCAGCAAAACTGTCCGAGCGCGAGGCCAACCAGAGCGCCGCAACGACCTTCCGCACCATGCGATCGGACGTCAAGGGAGCGCCGCCGGCCAAGCTGCCGACGCTCTATGGCGTCGCCCCGCTGATACAGGCCAAGAGCGGCAGCACGCTGGTGATCGAACGTACCGACGGCAAGGAGCCCACGATCAGCGTGCCGCTCAAGAGCGAGATCATGGTCGGCGGCAAGTTCTACGACTTTGCCAAGGCCGGAAAGACACTGACC
This sequence comes from Bradyrhizobium sp. S3.7.6, assembly GCF_054061875.1. Classification (NCBI taxonomy): domain Bacteria; kingdom Pseudomonadati; phylum Pseudomonadota; class Alphaproteobacteria; order Hyphomicrobiales; family Nitrobacteraceae; genus Bradyrhizobium; species Bradyrhizobium sp. S3.7.6. The sequence goes on from NZ_JBSSEQ010000001.1 coordinate 8,057,668, forward strand.
CCGGGCGGCAGCTATCTCGCCATCCTTGGCGCCAAGCGCTACGCCTTCCAGGTCGATGCCAGCGCCACGTCATCGCCGACGCCGATCGTCGGTCGGCTGCTGCGGCTCGAATAGGCGGTCTGCGACGGGGCGATGCGGCGGATCGGGGGACGGGACATCGTTGCGGCCATCCTGATTGCGCTCGTTGCGGGCGCGATCTTCACGTCCCCGCCGCTTCAGACACTGCAAGGTCTCTCGCTCGATATCCTCACCGCGATGCGCGGCAAGCTGGTCGGCGACCACCGTGATCCCGCAACATCGCCGGTCGTCGTGGTTGCGATCGACGGGGAGACCTACGACACTCCCCCTTTCAAGGGATCGCCGACCCAGACCTGGACGCGCGAGATCGGCCGGGTGCTCGGAAGCATCACCGAAGGCGGCGCCAAGGTCATCGGCTTCGACGTGATCTTTCCAAGCTCGATCGAGCAATCGGAGATTCCGTTCGGCGATGCGTCGTTCGGCAGCCGCTTGAAGGGCTTTGACCGGGACTACCTCATCGCACTCCGGCAACTCTCCGACGGCGGCAAGCTGGTGCTTGGCGAGATCCTCAGCAATGACCATCCGGACGTACCCTACCCCGCACAACGACTTGCGGTGAAAAACAATGTCCGCGCCCTCAACGTGCATACCGACACCGATGATGTGATCCGGCGGATGCCGCTGAGCTTTGCCATCGACGGCAAGCCTGTCCCTGCGATGGCGGTCGAACTCGCCGCGCGTGCGCTCGGCACGACGCCCGGGAACGGACCATCCGGCGCGATGCAGCTGCCCGGCTACACGATCCCGAGCGCGGTCCCCAACACGTTGACGCTCAACTACCGTGGCATGGGCCGCGACGTCCCGGCCTATTCTTTCGCCGACCTGCGTGCCTGCGTCGAGAAAGGCGACCGCGATTTCTTCCGCCGCGCCTTCGACGGCAAGGTTGTGCTGCTCGGCACCGTCCTGAACTTCGAGGACCGCAAGCTCACCTCGATGCGGCTTTCCGGCGGATATGACGGCTCGCCCGCACCGCGTTGCGCCCTGCCCGCCCCGGCCGGCACCGCGCAGAAGGCCCGCAGCGACATCGCCGGCGTGTTCGTGCATGCTACCGTCGTGCGAAACCTGATCGAGCGCGACGCCGTGACGGAGCTCGGCTTTCCGGCGCGGACCGTCCTCACGATTGCGTTCGCGGCGATCATCGCCTGCGCGGCCTGCATGCTCGCACCCGGCGGCGCGGTGATCGCCTGGCTCGCCCTCACCGCCGTTTACGCCGCCGTGGCGGTCGGCGCGTTCGTGCATGCCCTGGCGCTGCCCTTGACAGAGCCCGCGCTCGCGAGCCTGGCGGCGCTCGCGATGATGATCGGCTACCGCTTCATGCTGGCCGATCGCGACGAGCGTTTTCTGCGCAAGAGCTTCGCCTTTTATCTCGCGCCCGAAGTGATCAACACCATGGTTGCCTCCGGCAAGATGCCGGCGCTCGGCGGCGAGATGCGCAACGTCACCATGTTCTTCTCCGACCTCAGCGGCTTCTCCTCGATCGCAGAGACGATGACGCCGGGCGAGCTGGTGACCCTGATGAACGAATATCTCTCGGCCATGACCGACATCATCGAGAGCCATGGCGGCTATGTCGACAAATATATCGGCGATTCCATCGTCGCGATGTTCGGCGCGCCGGCCGACGATCCGGCCCACGTGCGCAACGCGGTTCACGCCGCGCTGAAGTGCCACGAGAAGCTCGCGGAATTGAACGCCAGCAATCCCGCCTTCGCAGGCCACGGCCTGTCGCACCGCATCGGGCTCAACAGCGGCGAAGCCGTGGTCGGCAATATCGGCTCGCGCCGCCGTTTCAACTACACCGTGATGAGCGACACCGTGAACGTCGCCTCGCGCCTCGAGGGCGCCAACAAATATTACGGCACCGCCATCATGGCCTCGGAAACGACGATGGCGCAGACCGGCGACACTTTCGCCTGGCGTGAGCTCGATGCGATCAGGGTGCTCGGCCGCGGCGAGGCGATCCAGGTGTTCGAGCCGCTCGCGGACAAGGGCGCGGAGAGCGCCGAGCAGACGAAGGTGGCCACAGCGTATGCGGAGGGGCTGGCGTGCTGGCGGGCAAGGGAGTTTGCGAAGGCGGCCGAGGCGTTCGACGGCGTCGCGAAGATCGACCCGGCGTCGGCGCTGTTCGCCAAGCGCGCAAAAGCCCTCGCCGCAAATCCACCATCGCCAGAGTGGACGCCAGTCAATACGCTGGAAGGAAAGTAGCGGTTGTTTACTCTTCGTCAGAAGGCTCAAGGAATGACGTTCGCGGCACGCAACCTGCTGAAGAGATCGAAAAAACTGTCGTCCGTCGCCTGATATTCAAGGAAACCGAGCTTACGGCTCTTGCTCATATCGGTGACGACTTCGATAGGTCGGCCCAAGTCGGCATCGGTGTGCCATGCCGACGAAAGGACGGAGAGGTCTCTTTCGACGAGATCATACTTGAGCGCGATATCAGCCCATATACGACCTGAATCGGCAAGCTGACGCTCAAGCGGCGAAATTTCCTCTGGAAAGGGGGCAGGCTGCAACCCGAACCAGCCGGCCAGTCGCGCCCACATCCAGCTCCATCGGAAGACATCGCCATTTACGACGTTGAATGCCTGGTCTCGCGCGACCGTCGTCGTCGCGGCCCATTCCAGGTGCCGCGCCAGCAATCTGGCATCCGTCATATCCGTCAAGCCGGTCCATTGCATCGCCGAGCCTGGAAAGAGAAATGGCCGCCCCGTTTCTCGACAGATCGTCGCGTAGACGGCAAGCGTCGTTCCCATGTTCATGGCGTTGCCTATCGCATAACCGATGATCGTGTGCGGGCGGTGAATGCTCCAGCTGAAACCACCGCGCCTGGCCGCATCGAATAGTTCGTCCTCCTGAGCGTAGTAGAAGTTCTCGACATCGAGCCGCGGTTGCTCCTCGCGGAATGGCGTCGCGGGCAGCCTGCCTTTACCGTAGGACTCGAACGGTCCCAGGTAATGCTTTAGCCCGGTGACCAGCGCGACATGAGAAAGCGTATCTGCGCCGGAAAGTGCCCCCAGCACGTTGCGCACCATCGCAGCGTTAACGCGGATATTTTCCGCCTCGGTTGGCTGACGTAGCCATGTGGCGAGAAACACGTGAGTGGGACGAAGGCTCGCCAGGATGTCGCGAAGCGAGGCCGGATCCTGCAGATCGGCCGCGATGGGACGAACACCATCGAGGCCGCTTGGTGGGCGCCTTGCGAGCCCAAGCACCTGCCAGCCGCGATCGCTGAGATGGCGGGCGAGATTGCTGCCGACAATACCGCTGGCGCCGACCACAAGCGCTGTGTTCGTCATCGCTACGCCCTCCTGTTCGGTTGAGGAGGTAGGAACGATCGCACGAGGCAACAGAGCATTTCGGCGTCCGTCACCACTTATTGAAAGGGAACCGGCCTGACAGGCGAACTCGCCTCGTGCCGCGAGGAGAGCTCCCCTTTGGAGCGGCAACGTCAGCTGAGCGGTCACAAACCGTCGCTAAAACGGCAATCCCACATAATTCTCCGCGAGCAGCCGCTGCGCCGTCTCGGACGAGAGCAGGTACTCGAGCTCCGTCTGCTGAAGCCGGTCCTCGTATTCGGAACGGTCGGGAAAACGATGCAGCAGCATCGTCATCCACCACGAAAAACGCTGCGCTTTCCATATCCGCGCAAGCGCCTTGGCGGAATAGCCCGCAAGGCCGGAATCGTCGCCGTGCTGATAATGCGCAAGCATGGCGTGGTAGAGATAGTAGATGTCGGAGGCGGCGCTGTTGAGCCCGCGCGCGCCGGTCGGTGGCACGATGTGGGCGGCATCGCCGGCGAGGAACAGGCGGCCGTAGCTCATCGGCTCGGCGACGAAGCTGCGCAGGGGCGCGATGCTCTTCTCGATCGAGGGCCCGGTGATCAGGTGGCCGGCGACCTCGTCCGGCAGGCGACGCTTCAGCTCCGTCCAGAACGCATCGTCGCTCCAGTCCTCCACCTTGTCGGTCAACGGCACCTGGACGTAGTAGCGGCTCAGCACTTGTGAGCGCAGCGAGCAGAGCGCAAAGCCGCGTTCATGCTTCACATAGATCAGCTCGGGCGACACCGGTTTCGTGCGCGACAGCACGCCGAGCCAGCCGAACGGATAGACCTTCTCGTATTCGCGCAGCACGTCCTTCGGGATGGACCTGCGGCTGACGCCGTGAAAGCCGTCGGCGCCAACGACGTAGTCGCAATCGATGCGGACGATCTCGTCGTTCGATCGATAGGTCACGTAGGGCCGGTCCGACGTCAGATCGTGTGGCGTCACGTCCTCGGCGTTGTGCACGACCTTGCCGCCGAGGCGATCGCGCGCCTCGTAGAGGTCGCGCGTCAGCTCGGTCTGGCCGTAGACCAGCACCGAATTGCCGCCGGAATGCTTGTGCAGGTCGATGTGGGAGAGCACGCCGTCATGCGCGATCTCGAAACCGTTGTGGATCTCGCCCTCGCGGTCCATCCGCTCGCCGCACTGCGCCTCGCGCATCAACCTGGCGAAGCCGTGCTCGAGCACGCCGGCACGGATGCGGGCGAGAACGTGGTCGCGGCTGTATTTCTCCAGCACGACCGTATCGATGCCCTTCAGGTGCAGAAGCTGGGACAACAGCAGCCCGGACGGCCCACCGCCGATGATGCAGACCTGAACTTTCATTTTTACGTCCTCCCGTCGCTGCGTTTTTTGCAGATCCGCCGCCGCAAACCGATGGAGGGTTTCGTCTTTGTCTTGTACTATTCGAACATGAAAAGCGCAGCCTCAGCCCCGGCAATCCGGGTCTACAACCTCTTCGGCGAGTCCGGCGATCTGCCCGACGTCGTGCATTGCGAGACGATCGCGTCACGCTCGGTGCTGCACGACTGGACGCTGGCCGTGCACCGCCATGCCCGGCTGCACCAGGTGCTGCTGATCGAGCGCGGTGGTGGCGAGGCGACGCTCGACGGGCGCGTGGTGCCGCTCCGGCCAATGCAGGTCGTCAATGTGCCGGTCGGCCATGTCCACGGCTTCCGCTTCGAGCCCGATACCCAGGGCTGGGTGCTGACCATCGCTGCGGAAATTCTGGACGAGGCACTGCTTGCCTCGGAAGGACTGCGCGGCGCCCTGTCCCGATCGGCCGTGGTGCGCGGCACGCCGCAGATCCGCACCACCATGAAGCAGATCTTCGCCGAGCACGCCGCGCGCGATTTCGGCCGCGCGCACGTGCTGCGTGCACTGTCGGCGGCCATGATCGGGCTGGTGGCCCGCGCGCTCACCAGCGAGAGCGGCGGCAACGGCACGGCGGAAAGCGGGTTGTTCCGCCGCTTCGAGGCGCTGTTGGAACAGCATCATCTGGAACGCTGGAGCGTTGCGGACTATGCCGGCGCGCTGTCGATCACGCCGACCCATCTCAACCGGCTGACGCGGGCGGCGACCGGCGACACCGCCTCCCACCTGATCCTCAACCGGCTGACCCGCGAGGCGCGTCGCAACCTCGTCTACACCAATTTGCCGGTCTCGACGATCGCCTACGCGCTCGGCTTCGAGGATCCCGCCTATTTCAGCCGCGTCTATGCCGCGGCCACGGGCCTGTCGCCGCGCGCCTTTCGCGCCCAACTCCATGGCGGCGAGGCTTGAGGCCATCCCACGTCGATGATCCGGTCCTCGGGTGCGCGCAACAATCCAGACATCGACGTGCGGCGCGCATTTGCGGCCGGTCGTATCCGCGATCGCGCCGGGCTGTCGAGATCCGAACCAGCGCGCCACTTACCTTCGTATAGAGCATCCAACCCTTTGGATACGCGCCGTTTACCTCCGTACAATTGAGCGTGGCATGCGCACGCATTAACGTGACTGCATTCGGAATCCTGGCGCTGATAGCAGCAACCTCCCTTAACTGGCGCGGGACGGCCCCCCCTCCGGCCGTCTGCGCCGCCTTTTTCCGCGGGCCATCGGCGACTTCGACGTTTTCCGGCCGGCACACAGCCCTGGCGGCTGAACCTGCCGGCTTCAATGCGGAACTGGGGATTAGTGCATAATGTCTTCGTTTGAGAAGATTGCGGTCTTCATCGATGGCCCCAATCTCTATGCCGCCACCAAGGCGCTCGGTTTCGATATCGACTACAGGCGCCTGCTCGGCGAATTTCACGGCCGAGGTACGTTGCTGCGAGCCTTCTACTACACGACCGTGAGCGAGGATCAGGAATACTCGTCAATCCGCCCATTGATCGATTGGCTCGACTATAACGGGTACACCGTCGTCACCAAGCTCGCCAAGGAGTTCGTTGACGCCACGACCGGCCGCCGCAAGATGAGGGGCAGCATGGATGTGGAACTCGCCGTGAACGCCATGGAACTCGCCGAGCACGTCAATCAGATCGTGCTGTTCTCGGGCGATGGGGATTTTCGTTCACTGGTGGAAGCCGTGCAACGCCGCGGCGTCCGCGTGACGGTCGTCTCCACGCTTGCGAGCCAGCCTCCCATGGTTGCCGACGAACTGCGCCGGCAGGCCGACGTCTTCATCGATTTGACAGAGCTGAAGCCAAGAGTGGGGCGCGCCCCGGCCGAGCGGCCGGGATCGCGCGAGATGCGCCCGCAACCACCGCAAGCCACCACGCGCGGATCGATCAATCGAGGCGACCAGGTGGAATGATCCTGCGGGGCGATCGGCGGATCGTCAGACGTCGAAGAACACCGTCTCCTCCGCCCCCTGCAGATTGATCGTGAAGGAGTACACGACCTTGCCGGCGCGCTCACCGCGCGTGGCGATCAGCGTCGCGCGCCGCACCGGCGGCTCGACCAGGTTGAGCACGGGGTCGGCGGCATTCGCGGCTTCTTCGTCGGAGAAATAGAGCCGCGTATTGAGACCGATGTTGATGCCGCGCGCGACGATCCAGATATTGACGTACGGCGCGCCTTTGCGGCCTGCCTTGTCCGTGATCGCGCCCGGCTTGATGGTCTCGAACGTCACCAACCCGCTCTCGAAATCGGAGCCGGCGCGGCCCCAGCCGCGAAACTCCTCGTCCACCGGGCCGGCCGGGCGATCGGCCGGATGGTTATAGCGGCCGGTTGCGTTGGCCTGCCAGATTTCGAGCAGCACATCGCGCAGCGGCGTGCCGCTGCCGTCGAACACCTTGCCCTCCAGCGTGATGCGCTCGCCTGGCGTGTTCGGCGTCACCAGCACGTTAGAAAAGTTCTTCTTAAAAATGTCGAAGCCGGCCATGGCCGGGATCAGGCCGATATGGACGTAGGGCCCGGCGGTCTGCGAGGCGGTTTCCTTGAGATAGTCGAGCGGCTGCGGCATTGGCTCAGTTCCCCGCGGTGCGATTTTCGAAATAGGTGGAACGCTGGCCGCGCAGCACGATGTCGAAGCGGTAGGCGAGCGAGTCGAACGGCGTCGAGGCGTTGAGGTCGAGCGGCGCCACGAGGCGGTCGAGCGCGTCCTTGTCCGGGATCGTCGTCAGGATCGGGCAGACCGGGATCAGGGGATCGCCCTCAAAATACATCTGGGTGATCAGCCGCTGCGCAAAGCCCGAGCCGAACACCGAGAAGTGGATGTGGGCGGGACGCCAGCTGTTGACGAAGTTGCGCCAGGGATAGGGACCCGGCTTCACGGTGCGGAAATAATAGTAGCCGGTGTCGTCGCTCAGCGCGCGGCCGCAGCCGCCGAAATTCGGATCGATCGGGGCGAGATAGGTGTCCTTCTTGTGCCGGTAGCGACCGCCGGCATTGGCCTGCCAGAACTCGACCAGCGTGTTCGGCACGCCGCGGCCGGTCTCGTCCAGCACGCGGCCATGGACTATGATGCGCTCGCCGACGGGATCGCCATCCTTGGCGTAGTTGCGGATCAGATCATTGTCGAGCGGGCCGAGATCGTTGTGGCCGAACACCGGACCCGTGATCTCCGAGACCGAGTTCTCGATCGACAGCAGCGGCTGGCGCGGCGAGCGCAGCACCGAGGATTTGTAGCCGGGCGCATGTGCCGGTGGATGGATCGAGCGGTCGCGCTGGAAGAAGCCGCCGTCGCGAAGGCTGAACGGCTCGGGTCGGTTGAGGCGGGGATCCTGCAAGGCTGGCGCCTGGACGTTCATCGGCGTTGTCTCTCCCTGTGGCGCCCGGGTCCGGGGGCGCGGCTTATCGGGAGATCATGGGACGATCTATTCTCAAGATAAATAGATCGATTATAATGAATTACATGAAGGAAATCGATCATTTGGCGCTCGACGGCCACGCCCTCGAACTGTTCCTTGCCGTGCTGGAGGAAGGCTCGGTCACGGCGGCAGCGACGCGGCTTGGTCTGACGCAATCGGCGGTCAGTCACGGGCTGAACAAGTTGCGGCGGATCGCGGGCGATCCGCTGTTTGCCAAATCCGGCCGCGGCATCGTCGCCACCGCCCATGCCCAGGCCTTGGCTGCGAAAGCGCGGGCGCTGATCGACGAGATGCGCAGCTTTGCCGGCGGCGTCACCTTCGAGCCGGCGCGCGCGCAGCTTTCGCTGACGATCGCCGCCAATGATTTCCAGCGCGATCTGCTGTTGCCGCGGTTCTTCGATCATGTCGCGGGACAGGTCAGGAGCCTGAACCTGCGCGTGATCCCCTCGCAATCGCCGTCGCCCGCGATGCTGCGCGAAAACCGCTGCGATCTCATGGTCACGCCGCTGCCGCCATCCGGCGTGGACATCGTGCAGAAGCGGCTGCTCAGCGATCACTACGTCTGCTACTTCGATCCCAAGGCGCGCACCGCGCCGGCCGGCCGCAGCGCCTATCTCGCAGCACGCCACATCACGGTGGTCTATACCGACAACGAGCGGCTCGACTTCGACCGCCGGCTGGCGGCGAACGGCTTTCTTCGTGACATCGCCATCTCCGTGCCGAGCTTTTCCGGCGTGCCGCCCTTCCTGCACGGCTCGCAGATGCTGGCCAGCATGCCGAGCCTGCTCGCCTCCGGTGTGATGCGCGGCTTTGCGCATGTACCGATTCCGCTGGCGTCGCGGACAAAGACGCTGGCCGAGCTGCCGATGTTCATGGTCTGGCATCAGCGCTATCAGAAAGACCCGGCCCATCGCTGGATCCGCGGCCAGCTCGAAACCGTGGCGGCAACGGCGGCCGGAGACTGAGCCTCGGTTACGGTTTCAGGGAAGTCTGCCCTTCGCCAAACCCACTGGTTGCGCGAGGGCCGCCACGCTAGAATTGTCCCATGACAGTGACCGATATTGCGAGCCGGACCTACAATCATAGCTGGCGGCTGGACCCCATCATCCGCAGCCTGCTGGATACCGACTTCTACAAGCTATTGATGTTGCAGATGATTCGGGAGGACTATCCGAATCAGCAGGTGACCTTCTCGGTCATCAACCGCTCGCGCCATGTGCGGCTGGCCGAGATCATCGACGAGGGCGAGCTGCGCGCCCAGCTCGACCACGCCCGCACCATCCGCTTCGCCAAGAAAGAGCTGATCTGGCTTGCCGGTAACACCTTCTACGGCAAGACCCACATGTTCTCGGCGGACTTCATCCGCTGGCTGGCCGAATTCCGGCTGCCCGAATACGAGCTGCGCAAGGTCGAGGGCCAGTACGAGCTGCATTTCCACGGCCCCTGGACCCACACCACGATGTGGGAAATTCCGGCGCTCGCCATCCTCAACGAGTTGCGGTCGCGCGCCGCGATGAAGGGCCGCGGCCGCTTCGAGCTCGACGTGCTCTATGCCCGCGCCAAGGCCAAGCTGTGGACCAAGGTCGAGCGGCTGCGCCAGCTCGAGAATTTGCGGCTCTCCGACTTCGGCACCCGCCGCCGCCACGGCTTCCTCTGGCAGCGCTGGTGCGTCGAGGCGGTGAAGGAAGGCCTGGGCCCGTCCTTCATCGGCACCTCCAACGTGCTGCTGGCGATGGACAATGATCTCGAAGCCATCGGCACCAATGCGCATGAGCTGCCGATGGTCGCGGCTGCGCTTGCCAAGGACGACGAGGAGTTGCGCTGGGCGCCCTATCGCATTCTCGACCAATGGCGCCAGACCTATGGCGGCAATCTCCTGATCGCGCTGCCCGACGCCTTCGGCACCAAATCCTTCCTGCGCGATGCGCCGGAATGGGTCGCCGACTGGACCGGCTTCCGCCCCGACAGCGCGCCACCGATCCAGGCCGGCGAGGAGATCATCGCCTGGTGGGAAAAGAAGGGCCGCAACCCCAAGGACAAGCTGCTCGTCTTCTCCGATGCGATGGATGTCGGCTCGATTGAGGAGACCTATCACCACTTCTCCGGTCGCTCGCGGCTCTCGTTCGGCTGGGGCACCAACCTCACCAATGATTTCGTCGGCTGCCCGCCGGACGGCTCGTTCAATCTCGATCCCATCTCGCTGGTCTGCAAGGTGTCGTCGGTTGACGGCCACCCGGCCGTCAAGCTCTCGGACAATCCGGAGAAGGCGACCGGCATGCCCTCCGAGATCGAACGCTATTTGCGCGTGTTCGGCGACGCTGGCCGGGTGCGCAAGCCGGTGCTGGTCTAGCGCCGGACCAAACTCTCTCGATCAGGTAAACCGCGCAGGACGAATGCGAGGCATTGGTTCGCCACGACCGCATCGGTTCCGGTTGGTCGGCATTTGCAACGATCTGCGGGCATCCGCTTCACGACGCTTTCACCCTGCAGTGCAGTCGCCTGCGTCCTTGGGGTCGAGTTAAGCAACTTTCCCCTCTACTTGGCGTTGCAGGCGCGACGCTCCGGTGGGGTCGTTGATCGATTTGGGGAATGCAGGGTGTTTCGCAGAACAGCGACGTCGACGAAGGGGCGTAGTTTCCTTCACGTCATCAAACTTGTCTCGCCATTCGTGATGGTCGTCGTGCTCCAGGCAACGATCGCGGGATTCAGCCTCGAGGTGATGTCATCGGTCCGCGCCTATGTCGCGGGCGAAGCGATGTGGTCGCGGTCACAGAAGAACGCGGTCTATTTCCTCAATCTCTATCTGCATTCAGGCGAACCGAGCCAGTTCACCCACTACCAGGCGTCCCTCGCCGTTCCCATCGGCGATGAGTTCGCGCGCTGGGCACTCGAGCGCGATCCGGTCGACGTCGAGGCCGCCCGCGTCGGGTTTCTGCAAGGCGGCAACCATCCCGATGACGTTCCGGGATTGATCTGGCTGTTCCGCTATTTCAACCGCGTCAGCTTCCTCCAGGAAGCGATCCACGAGTGGGCGGCCACCGATCCCATGTTGCTGGAGCTCAGCGTCTTCGGCGAGGTCATCCGGTCCGAGTTGGCGCACGGACCCATTGAGGACCGCGACCGCCTGCGGCTGCTGTCGTCGCGGCTCTCGGAACTCAACACGCAGTTCACGGTGCATGCAAAGCGGTTCTCGACCGTCCTCGGCGAAGGCTCGCGCGCCATCAAGGTCACGCTGACGTGCATCAACATCGTGGCGGCCGCGACGCTGATCCTGCTCCTGATCTGGCACACGCGGCGCTTGATGCTGCAACGACAGGCGTTCGAGGATGCTTTGCATGCCGAGAAGGAGCGCCTGGCATGGCAGGCATCGCACGACTGGTTGACCGGCCTGTCCAACCGCCGCGCCTTCGAGGCGCGCCTGCAAAGCGTGCTGGACACCACCGCGGCGGGTTCGCTGGGCCTGATCCTGCTCGACCTCGACCAGTTCAAGAGCGTCAACGACACCTGCGGCCACCTCGCCGGCGACCGCCTGCTCTGCCAGGTCTCGCGCCTGCTGCAACAGGACCGGGGGCCGCATGATCTGGTGGCCCGGCTCGGCGGCGACGAATTCGGCCTGATCCTGCCGCAGTGCTCGCCCTCGACCACCGTCGATATCGCCGAACGCCTGCGCAGATCGCTCGAGCTGTTCACCTTCGCCTGGGACGATCGTTGCTTCGCGGTGACTGCCAGCATCGGCGTCGCCTGTATCGCGGACGGCAACACCACGCTCGAGGACGCCATGCGGCGCGCGGATGCCGCCTGCTACCGCGCCAAGGAAAAGGGGCGCAACCGGGTACAGGTCGACAATGGCAGACCGGACGTCGTCGTCGTTGCAGCCCGTCCGCGCGAGGCCGTCGCAGCGCGAGGTTGACAGGCGCCGGCGCCCTCTCAACCCCGGCATCCGATTGCAGACATCGTCCAACGGCGTCGCAGCGGCGCGGCTATGTGACGCCGCGGCCACATTGCTCCCAAAAAACTGCGTCTTTCGCTTTCCGCCACACCGCCTTGCGCGCTGATCCACGATGGCCAGAACCTCCCTCGCTAAGCATGGCACCAGCCAACGTTGCGGTCCGAATTCCGCCCGGACCGTGCCGAAAGAGGAGTTTGCAGGTGCCCTGGAATGGTTTGTTGCCCCCGCCCCGGATCCGTCGCGCGAAGACGTGTCGGCGGCGTGCGTTTCTCTTGAGCACCGCGATCGGCGCTGTTGCCGCAGGTGGTGCGCTGCCGTGGCTCGCGACGCCGGCAGAGGCGGCCTGTGTGGTGACTGGAAGCGGCGCGCAGGCAGCGCTGCAGTCAGGCGATTCGATCACCTGCACCGGAGCGGGCAACACCCAGATCAAGACGGCGCCCGTGGTCAGCGGTGTCACCGTCAACATTGGAGACGGCACCGCGACCTCTCTGAATGACCCGACCTTTGCCAGCGTTGTCCTCGAGGCGGCATCCAATAGCGCGGCCAAGGTCTTCGGCAACGCAACGGTCACATCCGCCAACAGCGACGGCATTGCAGTGATCGGCGGCGGCGGCAACACCATCACCGTGGATGCCGGCGCCATGGTTGGGTCATCGAGCCTCGGCACGTCGGGGCTCGCACTGGCCAATTCGAGCAACAACATCATCGTGATCGGAGGTACGGTCGGAAACGGCGTCACCGGAGCCATCAGCATCAGCATCGGTGCCGGGTCGGCGAACAATCAGGCGAACATCCTGTCGAGCGGCTTTGTCCATGCCATCAATGTCGCGGCCGTCGATCTGAGCGGCGCGGCCGACGGCAACGTCGTCAGCAACGCCGGCACGATCTCGAGTGCCTCGGGCACGGCAATCATCGGCTCGGCCAATCAGGACACCATCATCAACTCAGGCACGATCATCAGCGGTGGCGTCAGCACGGCTGTCGACCTGAAGGGAGGCAACGACGTCTTCGAGTTGCGAGCGGGATCGAGCATCACGGGATGGGTCCTCGGCGGCAACGGAACGGACACGCTGCGCCTGGGCGGGGCCACCAACGCAGCGTTCAATCTCAGCATATTCGGCGCGGCCGGTCAGTTCCGGGAATTCGAGGTGCTGGAAAAGACCGGCAGCTCCACCTGGACGATGAACGGCTCGACGACGGAGATCGCGACCATGAATGTCCTGGCCGGCACCGTCGAGGTGAACGGCTCGATGCCCAACATCGCGACGACCGTCAGCGCGGGCATCCTCAGCGGTAACGGCGCGATCGGCAATATCACGGTGCTATCGGGCGGCACGGTCTTGCCCGGCAATCTCGGTACGCTGACGAGCTCCGGCAATGTCACATTCAACGCCGGCTCGACCTACGCGATCTCCGTCACCGCTACCGGACAATCCGAGAAGATCCTCGCGGTCAGCGCAGCGTTGAACGGCGGCACCGTCGCAGTCAACACGATCGCCGGCGCCTATAACCCCTCGACGCAATACACGATCCTGAGCACGACGACTGGCGTCACCGGCAGCTTCTCGGGCGTGACTGTCAGCGGATACAATCCGCTGCTCTTCGCTTCCTCCCTCAGCTATGACGGGTTCAGCGTCTTCCTGACGCTCAACTACAACAACGCCGCATTCCTCTCCCTCGCCCAGACGCAGAACCAGAAGGCCGTGGCCGGCGCCTTGAGCGCGTTCGGTCCCAACCTGCCTTTCCTCTCCTCCTTCGCAGGCCAGAGCGACGCCCAACTCCGTTACAGTCTGGACCAGCTTTCGGGTGAAGCCGCCACCGGCGCCCAGCAGGGCGCCTTCCAGTTCACGAGCCAATTCCTCGGCCTCATGCTTGATCCGTTCGTAGGTGGACGCAGTGGCATGAGCACCGGCGACACGGCGCTTGGTTTCAGCCCCGAACGCGCCGCGCTGCCGGACGATATCGCCCTCGCCTACAACAAGGTGCTGGGGACGCCTGCCATGAAAGCGCCGGTCTTTGCGGAGCGCTGGACGGCTTGGGGCACGGCGTTCGGCGGTACCAACCGCACCAGCGGCGACCCCGTCGTGATCGGCAGTCACGACCTCGGCGCGCGCACCGGCGGCGTCGCGGCCGGCGCCGATTATCATTTCGGCCGCGATGCGCTGGTCGGTTTCGCGCTGTCGGGCGGCGGCACCAAATGGGACCTCGCGCAGGCGATCGGCGGCGGCAAGAGCGATGCAATCCAGGCCGGCGTCTACACCGCCGTGCGTACAGGGCCGGCCTATTTCGCCGCCTCTCTCGCCGTGGCCAATCATTGGATGTCGACAGACCGGCTCGCTCCGTTCGGCAACCAGCTCACCGCCAAATTCGACGCGCAAACCGTCGGAGGCCGCATCGAGGGCGGCTATCGCTTCGCCACGCCGATTGGCGGCTTCACGCCGTACGTGGCGGCGCAGGCGCAGGCTTTTCGCACACCGACTTATACCGAGGCCGATCTGGCCGGCAGCGGCTTTGGCCTGACCTATCAGGGACGCACGGCCTCCGACACACGGAGTGAGCTCGGCGCGCGCTTCGATCGCGCGACGCTGGTCACGCCGAACTCGGTCCTCACGTTGCGCGGCCGCGCGGCCTGGGCCCATGATTGGGTGAGCGATCCGACGCTCGTCGCCGCATTCCAGACGCTGCCCGGCGCGAGCTTCATCGTCAATGGCGCAACGCCGGCCAAGAACACCGCGCTCGCATCTGCCGGTGCCGAGCTGAAGTTTTCGAACGGCGTTGCCCTGTCGGCGAAGTTCGACGGCGAGTTCGCGGCGCGCAGCACCACTTATTCCGGCACCGCGAGCCTGCGATACGCTTGGTAGCCGCTTGGCCTCCTCAAGGCGACCGTGCGCCGACCGGCACGATCCCGAGGCCGGCGAGATGCGTATCGACGAATTGCTCGACCTGCTGGCGCAGCATCTGGGGCGGCACCGCCACCATGCGCTCCTCGAGGCCGAGCGAGATGATTCCGTGCACGGCGGAAAACAGCGTGCGCGACAGCAGCGCGATCCGCACGTCGTCCGCAGCCGGTAGCAGCTGCACCAGGGGTGGATGCATCAGCGCGAAAGCGTCCATCACCATCTGAAGGATGTCGTCGGGATAAGGACGGTCGTCCTCCATCCGATGCTCGAACAACGAGCGCAGCAGGTTTGCGTGCTCGGCGAAAAATTCGAGATAGGTCGCGGCCAGCCCGTAGAGCTGGCGAACGGGATCTTCCCCCGGGACCTCGCCAAGCCGCACCGTGAGCGCCTGAACCGTCTCCCGATTGACCGTCAGGATCACCCCGTCGAAGTCGCCGAACTCGTTATAGACGCTGCCCACCGAGCAGCCGGCAGCCTCCGCAACGTCACGAACCTTCAATGATCTCAGCCCCTTAGCTGAAATAATGTCGCGGGCGATCTCCAGGATCTGGAGCCTCCGCCGATTTTTTTTCTGGTCGCGTGGCGATTCTTCTTGAACATTGTTCATTTTCAAGCTACTCATGTGAACATTGTTCAAATTAACCCGGAGATCTGCAAAATGCAAACCCTCGCTGTTGATATCGCCACCACCTTCGTCGACGACGCCGCAGCTCTCGTGGCCGGCCTTGGCCGGGCCGTCCTCAAGTTCGCGATGCAACCGATCGATCGCATCGCAAATGCCTGCGACATCGCTGGCGTGCTCACCGAGCGCCGCGCGACCTTTCGGATGTGGCGGGCGAGCCGCGCCCGTAGCCGTCACGCGGGCCGTCGGTTCAGCCTGCTCGGCCGCCTCTCGCCCTTTCGCCACCTCGCTCATCTCACCTGAGGCGTGCGCACCCGGGACGTTCCGGTCGGCTCGAATGCAAGACCCGGTTGCAAGGAAGGACTTACCATGTCCCGACATTCGCAGCCGATGTCGCGGCCTTTGGCGATGCGGTTCAACTTTTCCTCATCGCTCCGCGCGGTATCCGGAAAAGCGCGGCCAGTCCGTCCGAACCACGGCTGCGACCAGATATTTGCGAACCTAACGAGACCATTTGGAGACCAACAGGATCGGAAGGGTCGAGGGGACAGAGCAGGCCGGCGACCGTCGTCATCCAGCCATCGTTCGTCCCGTAAGCTTCCGGTCGTGACGCCTCACCGACAACGTAACAATCTCAGGCTGCCTTCCCAAAACAGGACTTGTCATGATCAGGGAATTGATGTCGTCACGCCGCTTTGCGCCGCTGTTCTGGGCGCAATTTTTCTCGGCGCTCAATGACAACGTGCTCAAGAACGCACTCGTCATCATCCTGCTTTACAGTGCCGCGACCGGCCACGGCGACGCGCTGGTGACGGTCGCAGGCGCCGTCTTCATCTTCCCCTATTTCATCCTGTCGGGGCTCGGCGGCCAGCTCGCCGACAAATACGTCAAATCCGTCGTTGCTCGGCGGCTCAAATTCGCGGAGATCTTTGCGGCGGCCTTTGCCGCCGCCGGCTTCTTCCTGCACTCGGTGCCGCTGCTGTTCACGGCGCTCGCGCTGTTCGGCGTCATCGCCGCCCTGTTCGGTCCCGTGAAATACGCCATGCTGCCGGACCAGCTCGAGCTCGGTGAGCTCGCAACCGGCAACGCGCTGGTCGAAGGCGCCACCTTCATGGCCATCCTGCTCGGCACCGTCGCCGGCGGCCAGTTCGTGGCCGGCTCCGCGCATATGGGCTGGGTTGCATCGGCCGTGGTCCTGCTGGCCCTGCTGTCCTGGGCCTTCGCCTCCCGCATTCCGCAGACGACGCCATCCGCCCCCGACCTGCCCGTCACCGCCAATCCCTGGACCTCGACGGTCGGCCTGTTGAAGACGCTCTACGCGGACAAGCGGCTGTGGGACGGCACCGTGATCGTCTCGTGGTTCTGGCTGGTCGGCGCCATCGTGCTGTCGCTGCTGCCGGCGCTGGTCAAGGAGGTCGTCGGTGGCACCGAAGGCGTGGTGACGCTGTGTCTTGCGACCTTCGCGATCGGCATCGCCATCGGCTCGCTGTTCGCGGCCAGCCTGAGCCACGTCCGCCCGAACCTCGCGCTGGTGCCGATCGGCGCGATCATCATGGGGTTTGCCGGCCTTGATCTCGCCTGGGCCATCGGTGTGACCGCCAAGGGGCAGGACATCGCCGCGGTCGACTTCGCAACCTCGTTCGCCGGCCTGCGCATGCTGATCGACTTCGTCGCCTTCGCATTCGGCGGTGGCCTGTTCGTCGTTCCGTCCTTTGCTGCCGTCCAGGCCTGGTCGCAACCGACCGAGCGCGCTCGCATCATCGCCGCCGGCAACGTGCTGCAGGCTGCCTTCATGGTGGTCGGCTCGCTGTTCGTCGCACTGCTCCAGGCAGCTGGCCTCCATATCGGCTGGATCTTCTTCGGCCTCGGCGTCGCCAGCTTCGGCGCGGTGTGGTTCGTGCTGACCAAGTGGGGCAAGGAAGGCGTACGCGATTTCGGCGGGCTGCTGTTCCGCGCGCTGTTCCGTACCGAGGTTCGTGGCCTCGAGAACCTGCCGCCTCCGGGCACGCGCATGCTGATCGCACCGAACCATGTCAGCCTGATCGATGGCCCGCTGCTGCACGCCGTGCTCCCGATCGATGCCAGCTTCGCGGTCGATACCGGCATCTCCAAGGCCTGGTGGGCCAAGCCGTTCCTGCGGGTGGTCAAGCACTACACCATGGACCCGACCAAGCCGCTGGCCGCACGCGACCTGATCAAGCTCGTCGCCGCCGGCGAGCCGGTGGTCATCTTCCCGGAGGGACGCATCACCGTCTCCGGCTCGCTGATGAAGGTCTATGACGGCACCGCGATGATCGCGGACAAGGCCGACGCGGTGGTCGTGCCCATTCGCATCGAGGGCGCGCAGCGCTCGCATCTCAGCTATCTCAACGGCAGCCAGATCAAGCGCTCGTGGTTTCCGCGGGTGACGGTTACGATCCTGCCGCCGGTCAAGCTTCCGGTCGATCCGTCGCTGAAGGGCAAGGCACGCCGCAATGCCGCGGGCGCCGCGCTCCAGGACGTGATGATCGACGCCATGGTCAAGAACGCCATGCTCGATCACACGCTGTTCGAAGCGCTCGGACATGCTTATCGCGACCGCGATACCGGCAAGGTCATCATCGAGGACGCGCTCGGCACCAAGCTGACCTATCGCAAGCTGATCCTCGGCGCGCAGGTCTTGAGCCGCAAGCTCGAAGCCGGCACGGTAGCCGGCGAGAATGTCGGCGTGCTGCTGCCGAATTCCGCGGGCGTCGCCGTCGTCTTCATGGCGCTGCAAAACATCGGCCGCGTCCCGGCGATGCTCAACTTCTCCGCCGGCCCGGTCAACGTCCTCGCCGCCATGAAGGCCGCGCAGGTCAAGACCGTGCTGACCTCGAAAGCGTTCATCGAGAAGGGCAAGCTCGACAAGCTGATGGCCGCGATCTCCGCGGAAGCCCGCGTCGTCTATCTCGAGGATGTCCGCGCTTCGATCGGTACGGCCGACAAGATCAAGGGGTTGCTCGCAGGCACCGCGCCGCGTGTCGCTCGCGAGGCGAATGATCCGGCCGTCGTGCTGTTCACGTCGGGCTCGGAAGGCACGCCCAAGGGCGTGGTGCTGTCCCACCGCAATATCCTCGCAAACGCCGCACAGGCGCTGGCGCGAGTCGACGCCAACGCCAATGACAAGGTGTTCAACGTGCTACCGGTGTTCCACTCGTTCGGGCTCACCGGCGGAATGATGATGCCGCTGCTCGCTGGCATTCCGATCTACATGTACCCCTCGCCGCTGCACTACCGCATCGTGCCAGAGCTGATCTACCAGACCGGCGCCACGATCCTGTTCGGCACCGATACGTTCCTCACCGGCTATGCGCGCTCGGCGCACGCCTACGACTTCCGCACGCTGCGCCTGGTGATCGCCGGCGCGGAGGCGGTGAAGGATCGCACACGTCAGGTGTTCATGGAGCGCTACGGCATCCGCATCCTGGAAGGCTATGGTGTCACCGAGACCGCGCCGGTGCTGGCGATGAACACGCCGATGGCCAATCGCCCCGGCACCGTCGGCCGCCTCTCGCCGCTGATGGAAAGCCGCCTCGATCCGGTCCCCGGCATCGAGGAAGGTGGACGCCTCTCGGTGCGCGGACCGAACGTGATGCTCGGTTACCTCAGGGCCGAAAACCCCGGCGTGCTCGAACCGCTCGCCGAGGGCTGGCACGACACCGGCGACATCGTGGCGATCGACGCGGCCGGCTTCATCACCATCAAGGGACGCGCCAAGCGCTTCGCCAAGATCGCGGGCGAAATGGTCTCGCTGTCGGCGGTCGAGAGCATCGCGACGACGCTGTGGCCGCAAGCCGCCTCGGTCGCCGTGTCGATCCCCGACCAGCGCAAGGGCGAGCGCATCGTGCTGCTGACGACGGAGAAGACCGCCGAGCGCAGTGCGATGCAGGGCCAGGCCAAGGCGATTGGCGCGTCCGAGCTGACCGTGCCTGCGGCGATCATGGTGGTCGACAAGGTGCCGTTGCTCGGCACCGGCAAGACCGACTATGTCACGGCAACGACGATGGCCCGTGAGCAGGCGTCCTCGCCGGAGCGCGAGGTTGCGTAAAGACGACAAGTCCACGGCCGTCGCTCCGGCGGAAGCCCGGTGCGACGGCGTCGTCCTGCTTCACGGCATCGGCGTCGGTGCCTGGACGCTGAAGAGGCTGGATCGGGCGTTGCAGCGTCACGGCTTCGCCACGCTCAATCTCGGCTACCCCAGCCGCAAGAAGCCGCTCGAGGAGCTTGCGGAAGACATCCACGCGCCGGTCGCCGCGTTTGCAGCGCAATGCGACGGCGCTATCCACTTCGTCGCCCATTCCATGGGCGGGCTACTCGCCCGGGTTTACATCGCGAGATATCGTCCGGTGCGGCTCGGCCGTGTCGTGATGCTGGGCACGCCCAACGGCGGCAGCGAAGTCGCCGATCTCCTGAAGGACCTTTCGCTCTACCGCGCTGTTTTCGGTCCGGCCGGCTCGCAGCTTTCGACAGCCCAGCCCCCTGTGCTCGCCGCCCTGCCGTCGCCCGATTATGCGATCGGCGTCATCGCGGGATGCCGCACCACCGCGCCAATCACCTCGGCCTTTGTCCTGCCGCGGCCCAATGACGGACGCGTTTCCGTCGAAAGCGCGAAATTGGCCGACATGGCCGACCACATCGTCGTCAAGGCATCGCACACCGGACTTCCACGAAATGCCGTCGCGATCGAGCAGACGATCGCGTTCCTGCACGAAGGCCGCTTCAATCCGATCACTTGAGCAGGAGATAGCGAACCGGGTTGTCGTCGCACTGCCCCGCGCCGCACTCCAGCACGGTGGACAAGAGATTGGCGGCGACCAGCAACGCAAAGATCGCGAAGACCGTGTTCGATGCCGCACCGTTCAAAGGCGCGTCCCCGTCTCGCTTGCCGGTCACATCCTTCAGGATGAAGACGAGCGCGACATAACACACGATCCCGATCGCCGCGATCAGCGCCCAGGTGTAGAAATGCAGCCCGAACAGCGCCGAGCCGTATCCGGGATCGCCGAGCGCAAGATGCAGCGATACCTGCCGCATCGAGATGAAGCCGGTGACGAGGCTGGCCACGAGGATCATCGCGTAATGAGACCCGCGTTCGCCGAGGCGCAGGTTGAACAGGAACCCCATGCCGACCGCGATGAACCCGGCCCTTTGCAACAGGCAAAGCGGGCAAGGCAGCTCGCCGAGCGCAAGCTGATAGGCGAACGCCACCGTCAGGATCAACGAGATCCCAAGCAGCCCAAGCATGTTCAGGACCGCGCCGACCGGCCGTTGCTCGCTCAGCTCTGCAGGGCTCATCTCGACACCGTCAGAACGAGAATTTGAGCGGATCGGTCGCGTGGTGGAAGAACCATGCGACCGTGACCACGATTGTTGCGCTCCAGAGCGCATAGCTCAGTCCCGCACGCGAACGCCAGGCACTCGCGCAGCCCGCGAGCGCCAGCAGGAAAGGCAGAAACATGTACATGAGCGCGGGCTCCCTAAGCGATTCGCGCTGTGCGCGAACGGCCCAAGAAATACGTCAGCCGCGCATGCCTCTCAAGAGCCGGCTTCGCTGCGCCGTTCCTGCGCATAACGCACCAGCGCCGCGAAGCGATAGATGCCGTGCACGAACTTGCCATAGGGCATGGTGATGAACAGCGCGAACACTGCGCCGAGATGCAGGGCCAGCAACGGCCCCATGGCCGCGGTCTCGCGCAGGACTAGCAGCGCCATGCCGGTGAAGCCGGTCAGGAACAGCATGGCGATGAAGCCGACGTCCATGCCGTAGCGCTGCTCGTCGAGCAACTCCGGTGCACGCCGCGTTTTCGCAACGAACAGGCCGATCGGACCGACGATGAGACCGATGCCGCCGAGTGTCCCCAGCACCACGGGCAAATCCCACCACGGATACGGCGCCTCCCGGCTCCAGAGGTAGTGATAGAGCGTCGCCACCGACGTCGCGGCGAAGCACAGCAGAAAACCGTAGAACGTCAGGTGGTGGAAAAGCTTGCGCCGGTCGGTCGGCTTGTCGTCCTCGTTGTAGCAGCCGACGCCGCCGCCGTGGAGATAGCGCAGTTCCCCGGCATCGCGGATCGCCTGGAAGATCGAGCCGCCGTCGGCGCGACCGCCAATGGGGGTGCCGATGTCGCGCCAGAAGGCACGCACGCTCATGACCAGCGCGAGGATCGCGTAGAGGAAGGCGGCGCTGAACAATGCGGCCATCGCGTTGTGCGGCATCAGCTTGTAGAAGGCACCAGGGCCGGTGTGCACACCGAACAACACGCTGTGGTCGTTGAGGGCGGCAAAGCCGAGGATGAAGGCGGCCATGCTGAGCGCGGCGATGACGCTGATGACGAACCCGTTGCGGGCGAAGGCACCGGACAACGCCAGCGGCCAGGCATAGGCCGCATAGGACTCGGCACGCGCAACCGCAAGCGTCTTCGGAACGTTGACGTTGAACTCGTGCGGCGGCGAGAACTGGCAATCGACGTAGCAGGCGCCGCAGGAATGGCAGAGGTTTGCGAGATAGTTGAGATCTCCATCGGAGAAGGCGCGCCGCATCTCCATGGCGGGAAATACCGCGCAAAGACCCTCGCAGTAGCGGCAGGAATTACAGACCGTCATCAGACGGTCGGCTTCGTCCAGAATTCTAGTTCCGTGCATGTTTCGCCGCTTCCCGTCCCGCGATCCGCCCGAACACGCTGCCGATGGTCATGCCCATGCCGGCCGCGTAGCCCTTGCCGAGCACGTTGCCCGCCATGATCTCGCCGGCCGCGAACATGTTGGCGGACGGCTTGCCGTCAGCCATCAGCATCCGCGCCTCCTTGTTCACGCGCGTGCCGAGATAGGTGAAGGTGATGCCGGGCCGCACCGGATAAGCGAGATAGGGCGGCGTCTCGATCCGCCTTGCCCAGTGCGTCTTGGGCGGCGTGATGCCTTCAGTCACGCAATCGTCCAGGATGGTGTGATCGAAGGTGCCGGGCCGCACGGCCGCATTGAACTCGGTGATGGTCTTTTCCAGCGCGGCCGGATCGAGCTCGAGCTTGCCGGCCAGCTCGGCGACGGTCTGCCCGGCGATCGGCGGGAACAGCGTCGGCATGAAGCTGGTGACGACGGTCGAGTCGAAAATGATATAGGCGATCTGGTCGGGCTGCGCCGCGACCAGCCGGCCCCAGATCGCGTAGCGCTTCGGCCAGATGTCCTCGCCTTCGTCGTAGAATCGCTGGGCATGCTTGTTGACGACGATGCCGAACACGACGGAGTCGTGGCGGGTGATGATGCCGCCGTCGAATTTCGGCGCACGGGCGTCGATCGCGACCGCATGGCATTGGGTGGGATCGCCGACCTCCTGCACGCCCTTGTCGAGCAGCATCTTCAGGATCGAGCCGCGATTATAGGGCGTGCCGCGGATCAGGAAGTTGTCAGCGGCCTCGCCCCAATATTGCTTCAACCATTCGATGTTGGCCTCGAACCCGCCGGCAGCGGCGACCAGCGACGTCGCGCGGATCTCGGTCTCGCCCTTGATCGGCCGCTTGAGACGCGCGGCGAGGAACATGCCGTCCTCGATCACGAGATCGGTGACCTCGGCGTCGTATTCGACGTCGACGCCGAGCCGCTCGGCGGTGAGATAGAGCGCGTTCAACATCGCGCGGCCGCCGCCGAGAAAGAAGGAGTTGGTGCGGCCAAGGCTCAGCGTGCCGCCGAGCGAGGGCTGCCAGCGCACGCCCTGCTCCACGATCCAGTTCAGGATGTCCTTGGACTCCCGGATCATGTGGCGCGCGAGGTCCTCGTCGGTCTGGCCGCCCGTCACCAGCAGCAGATCTTGCCAGAACTCCTCCTCGGTGTAGGGACCGGTCAGGATCTCAGTCGCCGCATCGTGGGCGCAGCGCATGTTGCGGGTGTGACGCGTGTTGCCGCCGCGATAGAATTTTGGCGCGCCCTCCAGCACGAGCACCGAGGCCCCGCCGCGGCGCGCCGAGATCGCCGCGCACAGTGCCGCATTGCCGCCGCCGATCACCAGCACGTCGTATTTGCTGCTCATCCCGTCTGCCCGATGCGACGAAGTTAGAGACATTCTGCCGCCGAGGACCCCGATCGACCCAGGGCAGCCATTGCGTACGTTTGTATACAAAGATATACATCGGTACTGCAAGTGCCATCTCTGCATGGGCAGGATGCGCCGTGAGGAAACATGGCCAAGCGCGCGGCAAAGTCAGGCGGATCGATCGCACGCGGCGGCGGCGTGGCACTGGGCGAAGCCGTGTTCCGCTCGCTGTGCGAGGCGCTTCAGGCCGGCAGTTACCGCGCCGGCGACCGGCTGCGCGAGGAAGAGGTCGCGCAGCGGCTCAAGGTCAGCCGCACGCCGGTCCGGGAGGCGCTTGGCCGTCTCGCGGCCCGCGGCTTCGTCGAGCCCGCCGGCGGCCGCGGGCTGATCGTGCGCGACCTCGACATTTCCGAGGTGCTCGAGCTCTACGCCATGCGCGAGATCATGGAAGGTGCTGCAGCGCGCCTGGCCGCCGAGCACGCCTCAGCGCCCGAAGTCCACGCGCTCAGGGATATCGAGCAAGCCTTTATCGAGGCGTCGGCGCCAGACGCTGCCGAGATGGCGCGGCTCAACCGCGCCTTCCACGAAGCCATCTGCCGCGCCGCGCGCAACCGCTATCTCGACAACGCCTCGCGCGAATTGCAGGACTGGATTGCGCTGCTGGGCCCGACCACCTTCACGGTGACAGGCCGACCCTCGACCAGCCACGGCGAGCATCAGGCCCTCATCGACGCCATCGCCGCGCGCGACGGCGACAAGGCCGAACAGCTTGCGCGGGCGCATATCCGCGAGGCATTGCGCTGCCGGCTCAAGTTGCTGCAGAAGCAGTAACGCGCGGCGCTCACGCGACCACATCCGCGACGACCGCTTTCAGGACATCCCGCACGTCGCCCGGCTTCAGCCGAACCTGCAAGCCGCGCTGGCCGCCGTTGAGATAGACCTGATCATGCGCGAGCGCGCTCTGCTCGATCACGGTGCGCACCGGCTTGCGCTGCCCGAACGGGCTGATGCCACCGACCTTGTAGCCGGTGACGCGCTCGGCCTCCGGCGGCTTCATCATCTGCGCCGACTTGCCGCTCGCGGCAGCGGCGAGCTTTTTCATGGAGACTTCCTGGTCGGACGGGACGACGACGCAGATCGGCTTGCCGTCCACCAGCGCCATCAGCGTCTTCAGCACGCGCGACGGATTTTCACCGAGGGCCGACGCCGCCTGGAGCCCGATGCTCTCGGCGTCAGGATCGTAGTCGTAGGTGTGGACAGTGAAGGCAACGCCGGCGGCTGCAAGCGCGCGCGTGGCTGGGGTGACTTTGGACATGCACGATGTTTACCACCGTCATTGCGAGGAGCGAAGCCATGGCAAGGAGGATGTCTATACGCGCCACACCTTCAGTGTCGTCCCGGCGAACGCCGGGACCCATAACCACAGGAAGGAGTTTGGCGAAGCCTAGTCGTTAGGGGCTGCGACCGTCCGCAATCGCGAGATCACGCGGTATGGGTCCCGGCGTTCGCCGGGACGACAGTGGGCGTTGACGGTGCTACGCCGCCCAACGACGGCGGAGTATTACTCCGCCGCGTCCCGCATCTCCGCACGCTCGGCCCTGGCCGCGCAGAACTTGAACTCCGGGATCTTGCCGAAGGGATCAAGCGCCGGGTTGGTCAACAAGTTGGCCGCCGCCTCCGCGTAGCAGAACGGCATGAACACCATGTTCTCGGGCACATCGCGATCGGAGCGGACCTTGACCTCGACCGCACCGCGGCGGGTCTCCAGCCGGATGAAATCGCCGGGCGCGAGCTTCTTCCGGTGCATGTCCTTCGGGGACATGAATGCGACCGCCTCCGGCTCGATCTGGTCAAGCACCTGCGCGCGGCGCGTCATCGAGCCGGTGTGCCAATGCTCGAGCACGCGGCCGGTCGAGAGCACCATCGGATATTCGGCGTCGGGCAGCTCATCCGGCGGGATGACCTTGGCCGGCACGATCTTGCCGCGGCCGCTCGCGGTCGGGAAGCCCGTGGTGAAGATGATCTCGTTGCCGGGCTTGTTCGGATCGTCGGCCGGATAGGTCACGGCACCTTCGCGCACCAGCCGCTCCCAGCTGATGTTCTTGAGCGAGGGCATCAACTCCGCCATCTCGGTGTAGACGTCGCCGGGGCCGGAATAATTCCAGGGCAGGCCCATCCGCTTGCCGATCTCCTGGATGATCCAGAGATCCTGCCGCGCATCGCCCGGCGGCTTGATCACCTGGCGCGCGAGCTGCACGCGGCGATCGGTGTTGGTGAACGAGCCGTCCTTTTCGGCAAAGGCCGAGGCCGGCAGGATGACGTCGGCATGGAACGCGGTCTCGGTGACGAAGAGATCCTGCACGACGAGATGATCGAGCATGGCGAGCGCCTGGCGCGCATGCTGGAGATCGGGATCGGACATCGCGGGATTCTCGCCCTCGATATACATGCCCGTGATCTCGCCGGCATGGATCGCGTTCATGATCTCGACCACGGTCAGGCCGCGGACGGGATCGAGATCCTGGTGCCACAGTTTTTCGAACGCGCCGCGCAGATCGTCGCGGCTCACCGGCTGATAGTCCGGCAGGAACATCGGGATCAGGCCGGCATCGGAGGCGCCCTGCACGTTGTTCTGGCCGCGCAGCGGATGCAGACCTGTGCCGGGACGGCCGACCTGGCCGGTGATCAGCGCGAGCGCGATCAGGCAGCGCGCATTGTCGGTGCCGTGGACGTGCTGGCTGATGCCCATGCCCCAGAAGATGATCGACGACTTTGCCCGCGCGTAGGTCCGCGCGACCTCGCGCAGCGTCTGCGCCGGGATGCCGCAGATCGCCTCCATCTTCTCCGGCGTGAATTCCTTGATCTTCTCCTTGAGGTCCTCAAATCCTTCGGTGTAGCCGGCGATATACTGGTCGTCGGTCAGACCCTCGGTGATGATCGTGTTGATCATCGCATTCAGCATGGCGACGTCGGAGCCCGGCTTGAATTGCAGATGCTTGGTCGCATGGCGCGACAGCGTCTGCCGGCGCGGATCCATCACGAACAGCTTTGCGTCATTCTGCTTGACCGCGTTCTTGATGAAGGTCGCGGCGACCGGATGGTTCACGGTCGGGTTGGCGCCGATCACGATGATGACTTCGGCATCCATCGCAGCCGAGAACGGCGCCGACACCGCGCCCGAGCTCAGGCCTTCGAACAGCGCCGCCACCGACGAGGCGTGGCAGAGCCGCGTACAGTGATCGACATTGTTCGAGCCGAAGCCGGTGCGCACCAGCTTCTGGAACAGATAGGCCTCTTCGTTCGAGCCCTTGGCCGAGCCGAAGCCGGCCAGCGCCTTCACGCCCTTCTCATCGCGGATCCTGACGAGGCCCTTGGCTGCGATGTCGAGCGCTTCTTCCCAGCTCGCTTCGCGGAAATGCGTGAAGGGATTGGCGGGGTCGACCTGGTCGTTGGAATCCTTCTTCGCATTCGGCAGCCGAACCAGCGGCTTGGTCAGACGATGCGGATGGTGGATGTAGTCGAAGCCGAAGCGGCCCTTGACGCAGAGACGATTGTGATTGGCGGGGCCGTCGCGGCCTTCCGCGTAGATCACCTTCTCGTCCTTGACCTCGTAGGTCACCTGGCAGCCGACGCCGCAGAACGGGCAGAGCGAATCCACCTTCTTGTCGGCGTAGACGACACGGGTCTGCTTCTCGTCGAGCATGACGGCCGGCATCAGCGCGCCGGTCGGGCAGGCCTGCACGCACTCGCCGCAGGCGACGCAGGTGGACTCGCCCATGGGATCGTCGAAGTCGAACACGATCTTCGAACCATGGCTGCGATACGCCATGCCGATGACGTCGTTGACCTGGACCTCGCGGCAGGCGCGCACGCAGAGGCCGCACTGGATGCAGGCATCGAGATTGACGCGCATCGCCGGATGGCTGTCGTCGGTCGCCCAGCGCTCGGCTGCGGGGAAGCGGCTCTCGGTGACGCCTGTGGTCTCGGCCCAGTGCCAGAACTTCGAATCCGGATCGTGCGAGGTCTCGCGCGCCGGCTGGTCGGCGACGAGCAGCTCCATCACCATCTTTTGCGCCGACACCGCACGCGCGGACTCGGTCTTCACCTTCATGCCGACCGACGGGGTGCGCTTGCAGGACGCGGCGAGCACGCGCTCGCCCTCGATCTCGACCATGCAGGCGCGGCAATTGCCGTCGGGGCGGTAGTCGGGCGCCGGCGAATAGCACAGATGCGGAATCTCGCGGCCTTGGCGTTTTGCAACTTGCCAGATCGTCTCGCCGGGTTTGGCCTCGACCTGCTTGCCGTCGAGCTCGAACGTAATTTTGGTCATTCGGCCGCTTCCTTGAACTCGTCAGGGAAATATTTGATCACGGTAGACAGCGGATTCGATGCCGCCTGTCCGAGCCCGCAGATCGAGGCATCGCGCATCGCCTGGCTCAATTCTTCCAGAAGTGCGCGGTTCCAGACCGGCTTCTGCATCAGCTGCGCCGCCTTCTGGGTTCCGACACGGCACGGCGTGCACTGGCCGCAGCTCTCGTCCTCGAAGAACTTCATCAGGTTCAGCGCCGCCGCGCGCACGCTGTCCTTTTGCGACAGGATCACGATCGCGGCCGAACCGATGAAGCAGCCGTATTTCTCCAGCGTGCCGAAATCGAGCGGGATGTCGTCCATGGACGCCGGCAGGATGCCGCCCGACGCGCCGCCCGGCAGGTACGCATAGAACTGGTGCCCGTCGGCCATGCCGCCGCAATATTCGTCGATCAATTCGCGCACGGTGATGCCGGCGGGTGCCAGCTTCATGCCGGGGTTCTTGACGCGGCCCGAGACCGAGAAGCTGCGCAGGCCGTGACGCTCATGGCGACCGTTGCCCTTCCACCAGTCCGCGCCCTTCTCGACGATGTCGCGCACCCACCACAGCGTCTCGATGTTGTTGATCAACGTCGGCAGGCCGAACAGGCCGACTTGGAACGGATAAGGCGGCTTGTGCCGGGGCAATCCGCGCTTGCCCTCGATGCTTTCGAGCAGCGAGGATTCCTCGCCGCAGATATAGGCGCCGGCGCCACGGCGCATGTGCAGCGTCGGACCGCCTGGCGGAAGCTTTGCGATCTCGCGCTCGAGGATCTCGCGCGATGCCGGATATTCGTCGCGCAGATAAATGTAGACGTCGGAGGCCTGCACGACATGCGCGCCGAGCAGCATACCTTCGATGAAGCGATGCGGATCGCTTTCGAGATAGACGCGGTCCTTGAACGTGCCAGGCTCGCCCTCGTCGCCATTGATCGCCATCAGCCGCGGGCCGGGTTCGCCAAGCACCGCGCGCCATTTCCGGCCCGTGGGGAAGCCGGCGCCGCCGAGGCCGCGCAGCGAGGCGTCGTCGAGCGCCTTCAGCAGATCGTCCTTCGGCAATTCGCCCGAGCGCACGCGATTGAGCAGCTTGTAGCCGCCGCCGGCGACATAGGCGTCGTAGTCAACGTACTCAGGCAGATGCGCGTGGGTGTCGCCGCCCTTCGCCGCCGCCATCACATTGGCCACGGTCGCGTGATCGACGAAGTTGTGACCGACCTCAGCCGCCGGCGCGGTATCGCAGCGGCCGACGCAGGGCGCGCGCACGACGCGGATGCCCGGACCCGATGTGCTCTGCAGGTCGGCGAGCAGCTTCTCGCCGCCCAGCATCGCGCAGGTCAGAGAATCGCAAACGCGGATCGTCAGCGGCGCGATATCAGGCTCGCCTTCCTTCACCACGTCGAAATGCGCGTAGAAGGTCGCGGTCTCGAACACCTCGGCGAAGGCGAGCTTCATCTCGTCGGCGAGCGCGGCGAGATGCGCGGCCGAGATCTGGTGATATTTGTCCTGGATCAGGTGCAGATATTCGATCAAGAGATCGCGCCGCCGCGGCTTGTCGCCGAGCAGCTGCTCGATTTCGTGCGCGGCGGTGGGATCGACCTGCCGCCCCTTGGGCGTGGCCTTGGCTCGCTTCCGTCCCTCGCCCGGATGTTCGAACGGGCGGACCTCGTGCACGTCGTGACTCATCGATGCGTCTCGTATCTCTTCTTTAGAACGAGTCCAACTCTAGCCCCTGGCATACCAGATGCCAAGAGAATTCATGCGTTCCGATAAGCATTTAAGGGGCATGCAGCCGCCCAGCTTCATGCCCCTTCATCGACCCGATTTGCGGCGCGGCCTCACGTCTTGCTCATGCACTCTTCGATGTAGAACCAGCGGTCGTCGCCAGCGAGGCCCTTGGACTTCACGTCGGCGCGGCAGGCCTTGAGCTTCGGCTTGTTGGCCGCCCATTTCGCCTTCATGTCCTTCAGCTTCTGCATGGTGAGCTTGATCTTGCCCGGCTTGGCTTCGGTCGTTGCGGCAGGCGCCGCCGGCGGCGTCGTCTGCGCGGATGCGGCATGAAGGCCGGCGACAAGCAACACGGCCACAAGGCAAATTCGGGTGCGAAGCATTTCAATCCCCCTAAGTCCCACTCTTGATTAAGTCCGACTCTCGATGATGTCTAAAAGGCGAACGCCGCGGGACGCCGATGATCAGCATCCCGCGGCAGTCTCGACGGCGATCAGAAGATCTTGACCGCGCTCTCCAGTGTCTTCCAGACACCCCAAAGCAGGGGCACGCCGACGAAGGCCCAGAACAGCGCCGCCTTGACGTCAAGCCCGCCAAATCCGATGCCGTAGGAGCCGTGCGGCCCCGCGGCAGCGGCGCTGGCGCTCGCCGCTTGCAGCTTGGCGACGTCGGCGTCCTTCATGTGCCACTTCGAATCGACCGGCTTGATCAGGTAGTTGCAGATCAGGCCCGCGATCAGCATCGCGCACAGGATGTACATGGTCGTGTTGTAGAGCTGATCGCGCGGCACGCCCGCCGCGAGCTGGAACTCGCGGATGTAGTTCACCACGACGGGACCGATGATGCCCGCGGTGGACCACGCCGTCAGCAGCCGGCCGTGGATGGCGCCCACGAACTGGGTCCCGAACATGTCGGCAAGATAGGCCGGCACGGTGGCGAACCCGCCGCCATACATCGACAGGATGATGCCGAAGCCGAGCACGAACAGGAGCTTCGAGCCCATCGCTGCAAACGTCGGCGCCAGCGCGTAGAGCACGATGCCGAGGATGAAGAACGTGTAATAGGTGTTCTTGCGCCCGATCTTATCCGACAGCGATGCCCAGAAGAAGCGGCCGCCGATGTTGAACAGCGACAGCAATCCGGCGAAGCCCGCGGCGATCGCGGCGATCTGCGCCTTCTGCCCGGCGTCGAGCGCGTTGAAGCCGACGTCCGGCAGGCCGATCAGCTTGCCGGCGAAGATTTCCTGGAGCATCGGCGAGGCCATGCCGATCACGCCGATGCCGGCCGACACGTTCAGGCACAGCACCCACCAGATCAGCCAGAACTGCGGCGTCTTGTGCGCGTCGTTGAGATGGACGTTGCTCTTCGAGATCATCGCGTTGGCCTTGGACGGCGGGGTCCAGCCCTCGGGCTGCCAGCCGGGCGGCGGCAAGCGATAGCGGAACGCGCCGATCATCATGAACACGAAGTAGATGACGCCCATCGCGACGAAGGTCTCCCAGACGCCGACCGAGGTCGGGGTCTTGAAGTAGTTCATCAACAGGTTCGCCAGCGGCGCGCCGATCATGGCGCCACCGCCGAAGCCCATGATGGCCATGCCGGTCGCCATGCCGCGGCGGTCCGGAAACCACTTCACCAGCGTCGACACCGGCGAGATATAGCCAAGGCCGAGACCGATGCCGCCGATCACGCCCGAACCCAGCCACAACAGCCAGAGCTGATGGGTGTAGACCCCGATCGCACCGAGGAAGAGGCCGCCGCACCAGCACAGCGCCGAGACGAAGCCGGCCTTGCGCGGACCGACGCGCTCCAGCCAGCCGCCCCAAACCGCGGCCGCGATACCGAGCAACACGAAGAACAGCGTGTACATCCACCCCATGCTGGCGACCTTCCAGTCGCAGCTGGTCGTGAACAGCTCCTGAAACAGCGACATGTCTGCGCACGCCTTCGGCGCGGTCACCCCGATCGCGCGCGACAGCGGCAGCCAGAACACCGAGAAGCCGTAGGCCATGCCGATGCAGAGATGGATGCAGAGCGCAGCCGGCGGCACCAGCCAGCGATTGAAGCCGGCGGTCGCGATGGTTCGCTCGCGATCCAGAAAACCTGCGCCGGCACCCGAAAGTGTTCCAGCGCTCTCGATTGTTGCCATGTAGTCCTCCCCTGCAGTTGCCCTTCTGAGCAAGCCTGCCGCTGCAATCCTGGTCCTCAGCCCTCGCGACGCAGCCAACGGTCCCTGCTGCTCCGCACAATCATTCGACGCGCGCCAGGATCGTCACGCGCGTCCGAGTCGTTAACCCCTCGAGCGGGGCTCTATGCCGATACACCGTGCAGGCTTCGTGAGCTTGGCCCGTTCATCCGCGTATCGCAGACAAGACTCAACCTCCGCGCCTGCACGGAGGTTGTCAATTGGGGCAGAAGCCACGATTGATGTCGATAGACAAAAGGTAGGTATCAGCAGAGTGACCGTGCACTACGAACGCAGCGCACCATTGGTTTTCTCTATCGATCCATTGATCTTTTCTATCAAGAACACGATGCGCGCCTCGTTGCGCTCGGTGATCTCCACCGTGTCGCCCGTCTCGCGGATCAGGTTCGGAATGTCAATCACCGACAAGGGGTCGGTGCAGTGCACTTCGAGCTGATCACCCGGCTGTAACGGTTTGAGCGCCTTGCGCGTCTTCAGGGCAGGTAGCGGGCATTTCAACCCGGTGAGATCGAGCGTGGTTCTGGTCATGGGCGCAACATGGCGGGGTGAGGCGATGGCGTCAACGCGAGGCTCAGAGCAAATCCGCATAGGACAAGAAACCCACGCTCTGGCCCGGCTCGACACGCGTGATGTCGTCGCCGAGTTCGATGAGGCCATCGGTCTCGACCAGCGACGACAACAGGCCTGCGCCTTCGCGCGGAAACTTGACCGCTTCCAACGCACCGTCCTCTCCGCGTCGCAACGAGCTGCGAACATATTCGCGGCGGCCGATCTTCTTCTTGTAGGTGAACGCGGCACGCACCGGGATCGGCAACAGCGGCTCCGGCAGACTGCCCGCAAGCGCCAGCACCGTCGGCCGCACCACATGGACGAAGGTGACAAAACTGGCGACGGGATTGCCGGGCAAGCCGATCAGCGGCGTGCCGCCGATGATGCCCATCGCAACGGGACGGCCGGGCTTGATCGCCATCCGCCACAGCACCAGCGAGCCGATGCTCTCGACAGCCGCCTTGACGTGGTCCTCCTCGCCGGTCGAGACGCCGCCGGTAGTGAGGATCAGATCGTGGCTGCCTGCAACCTGCTTCAATCCATCCGCGAGCGCATTGCGCTCGTCGCGCAAGATGCCGAGGTCGGAGACCTCGCAGCCGAGCCGGCGCAGCATCGCCATCAGCATGAAGCGGTTGGAATCGAACAGCTGTGAGGCCGCGCGCGGCTCGCCGGGCGAAGCCAGCTCGTCGCCGGTCGAGAACACGGCGACGCGGATGCGCCTGACGACGTCGAGCCGGGTCAGGCCGAATGCTGCAGCAAGCGCGACATGCTGCGGCCGCAGCCGCTGGCCGGCCCGCAGCGCGACGTGTCCTTGCGGAATGTCCTCGCCCGCAGGGCGGACATTCGCGCCGGGCTTCAGCCCCGGCGGCAGCACGATTCTGCCGGCCTCATCGAGGCGAACGTCTTCCTGCATGAAGACGGTCTCCGCGTCGGGCGGCATCGGCGCGCCCGTGAAGATGCGCGCAGTGTGGCCGGCCTTGATCGGCGCCTGCGCAAGGCCGCCGGCCTGGATGCGGCCGTCGAGCGGGAATGCCCGTTCCGCGCTTTCCGGAAGGTCGGCGTTGCGCACGGCGTAACCGTCGACGGCGGAGTTCGTGAAGGGCGGCAGCGGCAGGGGCGCCGCGATATCGTGCGCGAGCACGCGTCCGTCCGCGTCAATGAGTGCCACGGTCTCGATATCGGCGATCGCATTGACGCGCGTGGTGATCAGACCAACGGCCTCGTCGACCGACATCATCGGTCCGCCGAAGGCAAAGCAATCGTCCGACAGTTGCGCCATGGTGCCTCGTCAGCGTATCGCGGCGCTTTTTGCCACCGCTTCCTCGACCGGCATCGCCGCACGCAGCAGCAACGCCGCGGCAGCCTCGATATCATCGAGATGGACGGTCGGCAGGCGGGTTTCAATGGCGATGTCGGTCGCGATCCCGACAATCCCGGGATCATCGGGAAACAGCAGCGGCTTGCCGTTGGCGGCGCGATGCACCTCGATCTTGCGGTGCGGCTCGCGCTTGAAGCCCTCGACCACGACGAGATCGACGCTTGACAGCTTGCCCAGGAGCTCCGGCAGCCGCGGTTCCTCGGCGCCACGCAATTCATGCATCAGGGCCCAGCGGTTCGATGACGCAACCAGCACCTCGGCCGCGCCGGCCTCGCGGTGGCGCCAGGAATCCTTGCCGGGCACGTCGACGTCGAACTGGTGATGGGCATGCTTGATGACGGAGACGCGCAGGCCTTGCGCGTTGAAATGCGGGATCAGCCGCGTCAACAGCGTGGTCTTGCCCGCACCGCTCCAGCCCGCAAGGCCGATGACTTTCATCGCAACTCGATCTCCGCCAGCCGTGTCATGCGGCCGGAACCGCCTTCTCCATCGTCGTGAGCATGCTTATATCGGCTTGACCCGAATGTCATGCTAACGTCGCGGCCATGATGAAGATCGACAAAGCCCCGGTGCCCCTGATCGTTCCGAACCCTGACGACCCGCGCCTGACAGAGCGCGTGACCGGCACCGACCAGACCGGCGCCAAGGTCGAGATCAAGGTGCCGATGGAACGGCCGCTGACGCTCTACCTGAATTCGCAGGAGATCGTCACCATGATGACGATCGGCGACTACCCGGAATATCTGGCGCTGGGTTATCTGCTCAACCAGAACATGCTGAAATATAATGACGAGGTCACCGAGGTCGAATACGACGACGACCTCCAGGTCGTGGTGGTGCGCACCTCACATCACACCAATTTCGAAGCCAAGCTGAAGAAGCGAACCCAGACCTCGGGCTGCGCGCAGGGCACCGCGTTCGGCGACCTGTTAGAGGCGGTCGAGAGCGTCGCGTTGCCGAAGGCAGAGCTGCGCACCTCCTGGCTCTACCAGATGACGCAGACCATCAACACCATGCCCTCGCTCTATCTGGAGGCCGGCGCGATCCACGGCTGCGTGCTGTGCAGAGAGGGCGAACCGCTCTGCTACACCGAGGACGTCGGCCGTCACAACGCGGTCGACAAGATCGCGGGCTGGATGTACCGCCACGGCGTCGATGCCTCCGACAAGATCCTCTACACCACGGGACGCCTGACCTCGGAAATGGTGATCAAGACCGTGCGCATGGGCATTCCGATCCTGGTATCGCGGTCCGGCTTCACCGCCTGGGGCGTTGATCTCGCTCGCCAGGTCGGACTGACGCTGGTCGGCCGCACGCGCGGAAAGCGCTTCATCGTGCTCGCGGGCGAAGAGCGGATCGTCTACGACCAGAACCTTGCTTACGTCGAGGAGGAATCGGCGAAGCACAAGCGCAAGGGTGAAGGTGGTGACGACTGACATTCCAGCCACGCAGGGCGTGCTGCTCGCAGGCGGCCTCGCGCGGCGCATGGGAGGCGGCGACAAGCCGATGCGGACCATCGGCGGCCGCACCATCCTTGAGCGCGTGATCGCGCGATTGACGCCGCAATGCAGCGGATTGATCCTCAACGCGAATGGCGATCCCGCACGCTTCGCGGCGTTCGGTCTGCCCGTTGTCGCCGATGACGTACCCGGCTTCCCCGGGCCCCTCGCCGGCATCCTTGCCGCGCTCGACTGGACGGCGGCGAACCGGCCTGACATCGAATGGGTACTGAGCGCCGCAGGCGACTGCCCGTTCCTGCCGCGCGATCTCGTGGCGCAGTTGCACGAGGCGCGGGAGCGCGAGAACGCCCAGCTCGCGGTCGCCGCATCAGGCGACCAGTCGCATCCGGTGATCGGTCTGTGGCGCGTCGCCTTGCGCGACGAGCTGCGTCACGCGCTGGTCGTCGAGGACCTCCGCAAGATCGACCGCTGGACCGCGCGCTATCCGCTCGCGACGGTGACGTGGCCGACCGCGCCGCTCGATCCATTCTTCAACGCCAACACGGTCGAGGACATCGCCGAAGCCGAGCGGCTGGCCGCGCTGGATGCCGCCTCCTGACAAGAAACGTCGGCGCAAGCGCGAGCAGGCAGTTCAAGCCGCCAGCGGCACTGACCAGGCGTCGTAACCGTAGACCCAGCTCGTATCGGTCCTCTCCTTGAGCCAGATGTTGGCGCGCGAGGTCTCCTGCACCTGCGTCGTGCGCACCTTGCGGGTTGCCTCGAAGCGGCGGAACGCATTGGCGACGCCGTCGCGGCCGACACCGTCGAGGCAGCGCGACAGCACGGCGGCGTCTTCGATCGCCATGGCCGCACCCTGCGCCATGTAGGGCGTCATCGGATGGCAGGCATCGCCGAGCAGCGTCACCTTGCCGTCGGCCCAGTGCTCCAGCGCGTCGCGGTCCATGATCGCCCATTTGTGCACGTCAGGACATGCCGCGAGCACCCGAGTGACCTGCGGATGAAAGCCTTCGAATGATGCGCGCAGGTCGCGCACGTCGCCCTTCGCCGACCAGGACTCGATGCGAAAGTCCGGCTCGGGCTGGCTGGTGACGAGATAGACCTCGCTGCGATCAGGCTTGACGTAATAGATCACGATGTGGCGGTCCTCGCCCCACCATTTGGTGCAGTCGTCGATCCCTGCGCCGCCGAGCAGCGCGGCAGGATAGGTGGTGCGATAGGCGATGCGGCCGGTGAATTTGGCCGGCGAGGTGTCGAACAGGAGATCGCGGACCGTCGAATGGACGCCGTCCGCGCCGACCACGGCATCGGCGATGGCACGCGTGCCATCGGCAAAGCTCAGCCGGACACCATCGCCGGTCTCGTCGAGGCCAACGAGCTTGTGATTGAGCCGCACAAATTCGTTCGACACCACGCTCGCCAGCGCCGCATGGAGATCGCCGCGATGGACCAGCAGATAGGGCGCGCCGAACTTCTCTTCCGCGCTCTCGCCAAAAATCATGTCGAACTTGATGTCGCCGCTCTTCCAGTCGCGGTTGTTCCAGGAGCGTGGATAGAACGAGTGCTCGCGCATCCGCGCCTCCAGCCCCAGTTCGCGCAACACCTTCATCGCGTTGCAGCCGATCTGGATGCCGGCGCCGATGCGGGCGAACTGGGAGGCCTGCTCGTAGACCATCACATCGATACCGACGCGCCGAAGCGCCGCAGCAGTCGCAAGCCCGCCCATGCCGGCACCGACGATCGCAACCGAAAGCGGCCTCGCCATCGCGTCCCCCACCCTGTCGCGCGGCTTGAACGCCGCGTCGTCGCCTCTACGCAGGCCGGAAGCCCGCCCGCTCCAGCGCAGTACGCGCTTCATCCGAGCCGAGTGCGTCGAGAAAGGCCTGCACCGCCGGCCGCTGCTTGCGCGCCGTCACCAGCGCGAAATCATAATGCTCTTCCGCGAACGGAATGAAACCGAGGCCGACCGCATGGGCGACCGGCGCAATGGTCATGCCCCAGTCGGCACGGTGCTGCGCGACAGCCGCAGCCACGGCATTGTGCGAGCGCGGCTGGTTCCAGTAACCTTCCGGGCGCGCACCGCCGAGCAGCCGGTCGATCAGGATGCGCGTGCCGGCGCCCTGGTTGCGGTTGACCATGATGCAGGCGGGGTCCGCGAGCGCGGCGGCAACGGCTTCCTTCGCACCGAGCCCCTCGAAACGCTTGTCGCCCTTCCGGAACACGATGCCCTGCATCCGCCGCCAGCCGGGGACGAGCTCGAGCCCCTCAACGAGGTAAGGCGTGTTGTAGGTCTCGCTCTTGTCGTCGAACAGATGGATCGGCGCGAGATCGCATTCGCCGCGCTTCGCCGCCGCAAGTCCGCCGAGGCTGCCGACCGCGATCGAGCGCACGGTCAGCCCCGCATGCGCGAGCCGTGCGGTGACGAGATCGAGGCCGGTGCAATGGCTGCCGACGATGACGAGATCGGGCACCCGCACATGCGGCGTGAACAGCGTCACCTCGGCGTCGGTCCCGGCCGGCATCTGGTCGGCGAGCGCGTCGATGCGCAGAAAACCGTCGGCCTGCGCGAACGACGTGATCGCACCGGACCCCTTGCCGGAGGGATAGGCGATCAGGCCGTCCTTGCCGCCGACCAGCGAGACCATGACGAACTCGGTGCGGCCGAGCTCGGAGACGATGCGCACCGGCACGGTCGCGTTCACCTTGGCATCGGAGCGCGGCGGCAGCCCGGCCATCCTGCGCAGCACCGGCACGATCATGTCGTGGAAGGTGAACATCGCCGAGGTCGGGAAGCCCGGCAGGATCACCACCGGCTTGCCGTCGCACACCGCAAGGCACAGCGGCTTGCCGGGTTTAAGTGCGACGCCATGCGCGAGGATGCCGGGCTGGCCGAGCCGGCCGATGATGCGATGGGACACGTCGCCGGCGCCCTTCGAGGTGCCGCCCGAGAGCACCAGCATGTCGGCGTCCGCCAGCGCGCGGCGCATGGCGGCTTCGAGTTTTGCCTCATCGTCGGGAATGGCGCCGAGGAACACGGCCTCGCCGCCGTTCTCGTCGATCGCGGCGGCGACGATGGCGCCGTTGGTGTCGTAGATCGCAGCCGGCGCGAGCGCCTCGCCGGGCTGAACCAATTCGTCACCGGTGGAGATCACGGCAACACGCGGCTTGCGCGCGACGGTCACCTCGGCGATGCCGCAGGCCGCCAGCATGCCGATCTCGCGCGAGCCGATGATCGTGCCGGCGCGCAGCAGCGCCTCGCCGCGCGCGATGTCGGAGCCTGCGTAGGACACGAACTGTCCCGGCGAAACGGCTCGCCGGACGTCGATCGCATCGGATCCGGCGGGCTGGGTATGCTCGACCATGACGACGGCGTCGGCGCCGCGCGGTAGCGGCCCGCCGGTTGCGATCGGCGTTGCGGTTCCCGTCGCCACCTGCAGCTTCGGCGCGGTGCCGCAGTGAATGGTCTCGCCGTTCAGCGCAAGGCGAACGGGCGCGCCTTCGCCGGCCGCGGCGAGATCGGCCGAGCGCACGGCAAAGCCGTCAACGTTGGAACGGTCGAACGGCGGAACGTCGAGGGGCGCCGTGATGTCTTCGGCCAGCGCCGCGCCGAGCGCATCGGCAAGCTTGCGCGTCTCGCTCGGGACCGCGCGCGGGAACAACGCAGCTTCAAAGCGCGCCAGCGCGTCCTCGCGCGAGAGGATCTTGAGGAACTGCTCCTGTTCGAGCGTGCTACGGTCTTGGGATTGCGGGATCATCGTCATGCCAAACTCATATCACTCCCGCATCAGATAGGCATCGACCGGCGTTCCTGCCGCAAATCCCTCGTGGCTGGCGGGAACGAGCAGCCATGCATCGGCCCGGGCAATGGCCTGAAGCGGCCATTCCCCCACCGCAAGCGGGAGCCACGCATGATGTTCCTCGGCCAGCAGGGCGATTTCGGCGATGCCGACACTGGATGCGATTTTTCGCGCAAGCGGCAAGGTCATGCGTCGGCGTAACTGCCGCGCCGACAGCCGATCGACGAGCGGCAGCGCGAGCGCGAGCCAGGCGGCAAGCGCATGATCGGGCGAGCCGGGCAAGGCGACGATTGGAACCGGTCCGAGCCGCCCGACCGCGGCGGTGCGTCCGGGCTGGAGCGCGAGGCCATGGGCGAGCACGTCACCATGCCGGGCCAGCGCGCTGACCGCGGCATCCCGGCGGCCGGCGCCGCTGCCGCCGATCGTCACGACGAGATCGCAAGTGAGATCGCAAGTGAGATCGCCGAGCGCTTCCGCGATCGATGCCGCATCTCGCGCGGCAGCTTCGCGCGCTTGCACCTGCAGCCCTGCCGCGCGCGCGATCTCGGCAATCATGTGCGCCGTCAAAGCCGCACCCGGGACGTTGACGATGCCCAGCCGCGGCTGCCGTACGCTTAGCTTTTCAACACCGGCGGTGCGCGCGAGCAGCAGTGTGGCAGGATGGATCAAATGCCCTTCCGCCACGGCGGGCGCCCGCCCGGCGATGTCGCTTCCGGCGCGCCTGACGCCCTGTCCGGGCACGCCCTCCGCCAGCACCTGGGCGAGTGGACCCGACACCTCGACTGCGTCGGCATCGAGCACACAATCACATCCCGGCGGCATCGCGTCGCCGGCATCGACCCAAACGGGCGCCGTCGTCAGAGGCAGCGGCGAATAGGCGGACGCACCGACAATATCGTTGGCGCAGAGCGCCCAGCCGTCCGCAGCGGCGATGTCGCACGACGGACAGGCCGCAAGCGGCGGCGTCCCTGCCGCGATGCAGCCGGCGGCCTCCGTCAGGGGCAACTCGATCGTCGCGATCGGATCAACGCCTCGCAGCAACGCGGCGAGCGCAGTGTCGAGCGGCGTCAGTGCTGGCGGCAGGCGCTGGGTCATGCGCCATGATGGACCATGCATCGTCCGGTTTGGCAACCGCTGGCAACGCGAAGCTCAGCCGCCGGACTTGGCCGCATTGGGGAAGAACAGCTGCTGTCCGTCGACCTTGTAGCCGGCGATCGCCGCCTGCCCCTCCGGCGAAATCAGCCAGTCGATGAAGGTCTGCCCCAGCTCCTTCTTCACGTCCGGAAACTTTTCCGGATTCACCAGCATCGCGCCGTACTGATTAAGCAGCCGCTTGTCGCCTTCGACGACGATGTCGAGATCGCCGCGATCCTTGAAGGCGATCCAGCTGCCGCGGTCGGACAGCACATAGGCGTTCGCCGTGCGCGCCGCGTCGAGGGCTGCGTCCATCCCTTGCTTGACTTCGCGATACCATGCGCCCTTGGCGGCGGCGATATCGATGCCGGCGACGATCCAGAGCGCGAGCTCCGCGCCATGGGTGCCCGACCGGTCACCGCGCGTCACGAACGGCGCGCCCTTGGCCTCGATCGCCTTCAGCGCGGTGGCGATGTCCTTGCCTTTCACGGCGGCGGGATCGCTCTTCGGTCCGATCAGCACATAGTCGTTGTACATCACGTCAAAGCGCTTCACGCCAAAACCGTCAGCGACGAACTTCTCTTCCTGCGGCCGTGCGTGCATCAGCACGACGTCGACTTCGCCCCTGCGCGCGCCGTCGAGCACTTCATCTGCACGCCGCGCGATCACCGTCACCTCGATGCCGGTCTTCTCGCGGAAGATCGGCAGCAGATGATCGAGCAGGCCGGACTCCTGTGTCGCCGTGGTCGAGGCCAGCACGATCGCGCGGTCCTCCGCAAATGACGCCGCCACGCCCGCGGCGAGGCCGCAGAGAAGCGCGAGTGCAACGGACAGGCGGCGGACGACCATGATCGGGTTCCCATTGGCTATGACGCAATCATGATGATCGATTGCGCCACACTCGTGACGCGTTTGCGCGTTGCGCTCCCCACTCGGGATATTTCGGCAATGCGGCCCGCGCGGTGCGCCCATTGCAATTGCGAGCGCGATGGCCGCAAGGCCCGCGCCACGCGGGTGCTTCAGGATCGTTCACCAAAGCAGAGATCGCGCGTGAGGATGTGTTGCAAAGCAGCGAGATGATCGGGCATGGTCCTGGCGGACGTAAATTGAAATGCAGAATTCCACCTGCGTCGAACGCCAAAAAGAAGCAAGAATTTGCATAGGAATGCAGGATGGAATTCCTGACGACCAGCGAAGCCGCCGACTACCTTCGGCTCGGCGAACGCAAGCTCTACGAACTCGTCACCACCGGCGCGATTCCCTGCACCAAGGTGACCGGGAAGTGGCTCTTCCCGCGGCACGAGCTCGACCTCTGGGTCCTGTCGGGACTGGCGCGTCCGGCCGGCATGCTGACTGCGGAGCCGCCGCCGGTCGTGGGCGGCAGCCAGGACGAGCTTTTGGACTGGAGCCTGCGTGAATCCGGCTCGGGCCTGGGATCGATGAGCGAGGGCAGCGCGCGCGGGCTCGAGCGCTTGCAACGCGACGAGGTGATGGCGGCGGCGGTGCACTTCCACAGCCTGGAGGCCGACGGCAATCTTGCTTCCGACGCCAGTGCGACGACGCTGCGTGACGCGCCTGACCTGCATGATGCGGTGCTGGTCGCATTCGTGCGCCGCGAGCAGGGTCTCGTGCTGCCGCCGGGCAATCCGAAACGGCTGCGCGGCCTCTCCGACGTGCTTGCGCTCGGTGTCAGGATGGCGATGCGACAACAGGGCACAGGCGCGCAGATGCTGCTCGACGTGCTGTTGAAGCGCGCCGGCGCCTCGACCCGCGATCTGCGCCGGATCGAGACGCCGGCCCTCACCGGGCCGGATCTCGCCGAGATCGTCCGCGCCGGACAGGCCGATTGCGGAATCGCGACGCGTGCGGCGGCGCGCTCGGCCGGGCTCGATTTCGTGCCGCTGGTCTGGGAGAATTTTGATCTCGCAATGCGGCAGCGCAGCTATTTCCGCCCGCCGATGCAGGCCCTGATCCGGTTCCTCAGCGAAAGGCGGCTGCGACAGCGCGCCGAGGAACTGACCGGCTACGATCCCTCGCCGGCGGGACAGATCCGCTTCGCGGCCTGACGTTGACGCCCGACCCCAAATAGTTGCAAAAGAAACCAATTCAGCCGGGCCATACCCGGGCAACACCGGCCAACGAGCCGGATCAGGGGAGGACAAGCGTGAATCCAACGAGATTTGGACTGCCGGTTGCGGCCGGCTTTGCAGCGACGTTCTTGGCGGCGGCGCTGCTGCCGGGTACGGCGTCGGCGCAGGTTTCCGACGACATCGTCAAGATCGGCGTGCTCACCGACATGAACGGCCCCGCCTCCGCGCCGACCGGCCAGGGATCGGTGACGGCGGCGCAGATGGCGATCGACGATTTCGGCGGCAAGGTGCTCGGCAAGCCGATCAGCATCGTGATCGGCGACCACCAGCTCAAGGCCGATATCGGCGGCGGCATCGCGCGGCGCTGGTATGACGTTGATCAGGTCGACCTGATCGTCGACGTGCCGGTCTCCGCGGTCGGGCTCGCGGTACAGAACATCGCCAACGAGAAGAAGCGGCTGTTCATCACCCACTCGACCGGCACGGCGGATTTCCACGGCAAGTTCTGCTCGCCCTACGCGATCCAGTGGGTGTTCGACACCCGCGCGCTCGCGGTCGGCACCGCGGATGCGGTGGTCAAGCGCGGCGGCGACAGCTGGTTCTTCATCACCGACGACTACGCCTTCGGCCATTCGCTGGAGCGCGACGCCTCCAGCGTCGTCACCGCCAATGGCGGCAAGGTGCTGGGCTCGGTGCGGCCGCCGCTGGCAACCCCCGACCTCTCCTCCTTCGTGCTGCAGGCGCAGGCCTCCAAGGCCAAGATCATCGGCATTGCCGCAGGTCCCCCGAACAACATGAACGAGATCAAGACCGGCTCGGAGTTCGGCGTGTTCAAGGGCGGCCAGCAGATGGCGGCGCTGCTGGCGCTAATCACCGACATCCACGGCCTCGGCCTGCAGGCCGCCCAAGGGCTGTTGCTGACGACGTCGTTCTATTGGGACATGGACGACAAGACCCGCGAATGGTCGAAGCGCTATTTCGCCAAGATGAACAAGATGCCGTCGATGTGGCAGGCCGGCGTCTATTCGAGCGTGATGCACTATCTCAACGCCATCAAGGAGACCGGCACCGACGATCCGCTCAAGGTCGCGGCGAAGATGCGGGAAAAGCCGATCGAGGATTTCTTCGCCCGCAACGGCAAACTGCGCGAGGACAATCTGATGGTGCACGACCTCTGGTTGGTGCAGGTGAAGACGCCGGAGGAGAGCAAATATCCGTGGGACTATTACAAGATCCTCACGACCATCTCGGGCGAGAAGGCGTTTGGTCCACCGGACCCGGCGTGTCCGCTGGTGAAGAAGTGATGCTGTAGCGAGAGGTCGTCGTCATGGCCGGGCTTGTCCCGGCCATCCACGATCTTTCGTACGGCGCCAAGAACGTGGATGCCCGGGACAAGCCCGGGCACGACGATTGTCGATGCAGTCGTGTCCTATTTCATGACACCAATTTCGCGGAAGTATTTTTTCACGCCTGGATGGATCAGCTCCGGCTTCGGCGCCGCCGCGACCGTGTTCGACGCCGTGGTCTCGCAGGCCTGCGCGAGCTGCTTGCAGAACGCCGCCTCGGCGCCGTGCAGCGTCTTGGCGAGACGATAGGCGACGTCATCGGGCAGGTCTTCGCGCGTGAGGACGAAACTCCACGAGCCGAGCGAGGCGATCGGCTCGGCCTGCTTCGGATAGGAGCCGGCCGGCACGGTGAGCGGCTTCAGGAACGCATGCTTGGCGCGAATGCGCGTGATCTCCTCAGCGGTCGGCGCAATGAAGCGCGCGCCTGACGCACTCGATGCCACCGCGGCAAAGCCGGGCCAGCCGATGCCGGCACCCCACAACGCGGCGACGCGGCCATCCTCGACCATCGCGGGGCCATCGCCGGCGCGGTCGAGATAGATCGCCTTGAAATCCTCGTCCTGCTTCAGGCCGAGGCCATCGAGCACGTAGCGCGCCAGGATCGGCAGGCCCGAGCCTTTGGCGCCGAACGCGACGGGCTGGCCGACGAGATCGCGAATGGTCTTGTACGGACTGTCCGCCTGCACCACGAACATGCCGGGGTTGGAATAGATCGCGGTGAGTATCTTCAACCGCACAGGCACGCGGCCGATGCCGGCAAACGCCTCATAGGCCGGCTCGCCCGCGACCAGTGCGAGATCGAGCTTGCCCGTCTCCAGCAGCGGAATGTTCTCGTTGCTGCCCTTGGTGTTGCGGGGCGCGATGGTGATTTGCGGATCGGCCGCGTTCATCGCTTCCGCAAAGGCGTTGCCATAGAGCGGAAAGCCGCC
Source organism: Bradyrhizobium sp. S3.7.6 (assembly GCF_054061875.1). NCBI lineage: Bacteria > Pseudomonadati > Pseudomonadota > Alphaproteobacteria > Hyphomicrobiales > Nitrobacteraceae > Bradyrhizobium > Bradyrhizobium sp. S3.7.6. The sequence continues at coordinate 8,102,335 of NZ_JBSSEQ010000001.1, forward strand.
GCCGGGCGTCGCGGTGCCCAGGCTGAGTGTGGTGGTCGGAATGGCCTTGCCTCCGGTTTGAGCATCGGCGGGGCTTGCGAGTGGATTTGCGAGCAGCGCCGCGCCGAGAAGAATTGTGATTGCGAATCTCATGATGAGTCCCGGCCGCCCCGCGTCAACATCGACTTGCGGCGATGTAGGCAGCGGGCGGTTTTTGTGAAAGCATGCAGCCCAACGACAATAGAACAATGGGAGACGTCATGTTGCGAATTTTGCGTAACACTGTTTTTGGGCTGCTGTTTCTTTCAACTCTCCTCAACGCCTCCCCTCCCGCCTCCGCCGCCGGCTACCCCGACCGCCCCGTGCACTGGATGATCGGCTTCGCCGCCGGCGGCCCCGTTGACATCGTGGCGCGGATCATGGCGCAAGCGCTCTCGGATCGCCTCGGCCAGCAATTCATCGTCGAGAACCGCGCCGGCTCCGGCGGCAACATCGCGGCCGCCGCCGCGATCAACGCGGCCCCCGACGGCTATACGCTGTTGTTCGTCGCGCCCAACAACGCGATCTCGACCTCGCTCTACAAGAAGCTGCCTTACGACTTCCTGCGCGACACCGTGCCGGTCGCGAGCATCATGCAGCTCACCAACATGCTGGTCGTCTCCAATGCGATGCCGGTGAAGACGGTTCAGGAGTTCATCGACTACTGCAAGGCCAATCCCGGCAAGATCTCCTTTGCCTCGTCCGGCAACGGCACCTCGGTGCACATGTCGGCGGAGCTGTTCAAGGTGATGACCAAATGCGACATGGTGCACGTGCCCTATCGCGGCTCCGCGATCGCCTTCCCCGACATCATCTCCAACAAGGTGCAGCTGATCTTCGACAACCTCCCCTCCGCGCTCGAGCAGTCGCGCGGCGGCACTGTCCGCGCCCTCGGCGTCACCTCGCCGCAGCGCTGGCCAACCGTGCCCGACGTGCCGGCGATCGCCGAGACCGTGCCGGGCTTCGAATCGGTCGGCTTCTACGGCATCTCCGCGCCGAAGGGCACGCCGCCCGAAGTGATCGAGATCCTCAACAAGGCCGTCGGCGAAGTCCTCAAGGACCCGAAGGTCATCGCGCGGCTGACCGAGAACGGCGGCATCCCGAAGCCGATGACATCAGCCGAGTTCGGCAAGCTGGTCGCCGACGAGACCGAGAAGTGGAAGAAGGTGGTGGAGTTCGCCGGGGTTTCGGTGGACTAGGGGTGGCCCTGCGCGGCGCCCGTAGCGCGCCAGCAAAGCATTCGGAGGGACCTGCAGGCCCCTCCGGAATCACAATGTGCGAAAACAACCCCATGCACAGTAGAAAAGCCACGTAATCACAATGGGTTACGGAAGCGAAAAAAGGGCCTTCGCGAGCCGATTTGACTCGTCGGGCAAAACAGGAGCATAAGGGCACCATCGTCAATTTCGGTAATTCAAAAATCACCGGCAATGCTGCGCCAGGGGTTTCCGTCCGCCGGAGCCAGCATTGCACCCCCGCCTCCATCCCTGTAAACGAACCGCGCACCGTTGCTGGCCGCACATCCGCGGCCGTCCCGCGGCGGGGCCTGTAGCTCAATGGTTAGAGCCGGCCGCTCATAACGGTCTGGTTGCAGGTTCGAGTCCTGCCGGGCCCACCAGCCTTCGCTCGCTTTGTCGCGCCAAATTGGGTCCGATTCGATTCCAGGGCTTCGCGTTCGGGCCAATACCGACCGTGAGTTCACTTTCGCTGACTACCATGCCGACGAACCTGGGGCATCACAGGGAGGTCGCGCGCTAATCGCGGATCACTTCGATGGCCGAGCGCTGGGGCCCTGGTTCAACAAGCTGCGCCGAGCAAGGATCGCTGAATTTGGCGGCGTGCCGTTCGCAAGTAGAGTAAAATCGTCAAGGCGAGCGGCAAACATCAGGCGTTAGAGCCCTGTGCGTGAGTGGGTTCGAGAGTTCCGCGACTATGTGCGAGCCTACCGGGCCTATGTCTCGGCCAACCTTTTGTGGGTCAGAGCGACGCATCGCAGTTCACTAGTCTAGGAGCGGGCTTGTAAACAAGGAGGCCGAACATGACTGCAATCTCCTCTTCACCCACCCGGCGCAGCCTCCTCGCAGGGTCAGTCGCAACTGGTGCCGTCAGCTTGCTGCCAATACATTTCGTCGCCGCACGCGCGCAATCGAAGCAAGGAGGGTCCCCGTTTGGTACGACCAAAGCCGACGCAATTCTTCCCTTCCGCGTCAATGTCCGGGGTGAAGACCTCGCTAATCTCCGCCGGCGCCTCGCGTCCACGCGCTGGCCCACCAAAGAGCTCGTTGAGGATCGGTCGCAGGGTGTGCAACTGGCGACGCTGCGGGCGCTCGCCCGCTACTGGTCGACTGAGTACGACTGGCGCAAGTGCGAGGCACGGCTGAACGCGTTGCCACAGTTCACGACCGTGATCGACGGGGTGAAGATCCATTTCATCCACGTCAAGTCCCGGCATGAGAACGCGCTGCCGCTGATCATGACGCACGGCTGGCCTGGCTCGGTCATCGAACTCCTCGATACCGTCGGTCCCCTGACTGACCCGACCAAGTATGGTGGCACTCCCGACGATGCATTCCACCTGGTGCTGCCGTCCTTGCCAGGCTACGGCTTCTCGGGTGAGCCGACCGAACTCGGATGGGACGCCGCGCGCATCGCGCGTGCGTGGACGGGGCTAATGGATCGCCTCGGCTACACGCGCTACGTCGCCCAGGGTGGCGACGTAGGAGCGGCAGTAACGGATGCGATGGGGCGCCAGGCACCCAAGGGACTTCTCGGCATCCACGTCAACTTGCTCGCGGGTGTGGCGGCAATGTCCGACAAGCTGCCCGCAGAATCCGAGAAGGAACGCGCGGCGCAGAAGGCGGCCGCGACGTTTAGGGCGAGTGGCTTTGGCTACTTCCTAGAGCAGTCGACGCGGCCACAGACGATCGGCTACTCCCTGCTGAATTCACCCCTCGGGCTCGCGAGCTGGATGCTCGACCATGACACGGACAGCTACTACAAGATTTCCCAAGCGTTCGTGGAGGGTAAGCCCGCGGGCAATCTCACCCGGGACAGCATCCTCGACAACATCACGCTGTACTGGCTGACGGGCACTGGGGCCTCGGCCGCACGGTGGTACTGGGAGGCCGGACAGGCCGCAGCCCGTGCGGCCGGCAAGTCTCCTCCTGCGGTCGCGGTTCCCGTGGGATTTTCGACGTTCCCCGGCGAAATCTTTGCTGCGCCCCGAAGTTGGGTCGAGATTATGTACCCCGGCCTCGCCTACTTCAGCGAGGTCGAACGTGGCGGACATTTCGCCGCCTGGGAGGAGCCGAAGCTGTTTTCAGATGAGGTACGCGCAGCCTTCAGATCATTGCGCAAATAACGGACCAGAGGCTCGACGGCTCGGGGTATTGCGACGAGACGCCAGCGCCCGGTCGAACCGGATGGTGCGTGCGAACAGCTTTGGTGCCATTCCGACTTGCGTCGCAAACCGGCGCTGGAATTGACTGGCTAAGGCCGGATTTTGCAACACAGTCCTTGATCCGCGCGCGGCCGCCGGCGGCGACCATCATCCGGGACGAGAGGCCGATCGCGCAGTCCTGCGTGCCGCTTTCGAGCATCGACCCGACCCAGCGCTCGACAATGTCGACGCGCTGAGCAAAATCACTTGCCATCCGCACCGCATCGCCAAGCGCCTCGGCGGATTTGCCTAGTCTAGCGGGCAACATGTTCGCTACTGCGGCGGGTGTGGGCGGACGCAGTTGCGCTCTTGGATCGATGCGGTGTTCATCTGCATCGACTGCGTGAAGCAAGGTCGTCGACTTCCAGAGAACGGTCCGGTGCCCCGAGCGGCAAATCAATTTTGCCGGGGGGCCCGGGCAGGCGATCTTCGCCAGCGCATCGATCAGCAATTCGCTGGTCCGAGGTCCGCGCGGGCACGGATTCGACAAACTGTCGGAATAGCGCCCGGGCCTGCTCCATGTCGAGCGTCGGTACGTCATGCATTGATTTGTTGGTCCTCTATACCAATCGCTAGCGCACAGGGCGGGCATTCAGGGCTCGATTGGTATCGCGATTCCGCGCCCGTGAGGACGTGCTTTCGCGGTCTTTCTTGTGTAATCTCTTTCTGTAGTCGTCGGGCCAACACTTAGATAGGCGACGCACGGATCACGGTGACCGCGGTGCAACAAATTGCGGACTGGCTCAAAAAGCTCGGCATGTCCGAGTATGCGCAGAGGTTCGCCGAGAACGACATTGATATGGCCGTTCTCCCCGACTTGACCGACCAACATCTCAAAGACCTTGGCGTTTCGCTCGGCCACCGGTTGAAAATGCTGCATGCGATCCGCGATCTCAGCAACGTCTCGGCTGCCGTAACGGCACCTTCTGCACTCGTGGATATCGAGCCAACTCGGCGAGACGACGCCGAGCGTCGCCAACTGACGGTGATGTTCACCGACCTCGTTGGCTCGACCGCGCTCTCGACCACGCTCGACCCAGAGGATCTGCGTTCGGTAATCGGCGCTTATCATAAGTGCGTCGCGGAGACGGTCGCCCGGTTCGACGGCTTCGTGGCCAGGTACATGGGCGATGGGGTGCTCATCTATTTCGGCTATCCCCACGCTCATGAGGATGATGCCGAGCGTGCCGTCCGCGCAGGACTGGCGATCATCGAGGCGATCGGCAATCTGGGTATCCAGGAGCCGCTCCGGGTGCGTATCGGGGTCGCGACAGGCTTGGTCGTGGTTGGCGATCTCGTTGGTGCCGGCGAGGCCCAGGAACGCGGGGTGGTGGGCGAGACGCCGAACCTGGCGTCTCGTCTGCAGGGGATCGCTGAGCCGAGCACGGTTGTCATCGCCGAAGGCACCCGAAGGCTGCTCGGAAACCTCTTCGAGCTACAAGACCTCCGGCCGCAGGACCTCAAGGGCATCGCCGCGCCAACGCGGGCCTGGGTGGCGTTGCGGGCGAGCTCCGTGGAGAGCCGCTTCGAGGCGCTACACGCAACTGGCCTGACTGCCCTCGTCGGGCGGGAGGAAGAACTCGAATTGCTTCTACAGCGTTGGGCCAGGGCAAAGACAGGTGAAGGCCAGGCGGTCCTGATCGCCGGTGAGGCTGGGATCGGCAAGTCGCGTCTCACTGCCGCGCTTCTGGAACGACTCGCCGGAGAGCCGCATACGCGTTTGCGCTATGTCTGCTCGCCGCAGCACACCGACAGCGCGCTATATCCGATCATCGGGCAGATGGAACGTGCCGCCGGGCTGGCGCACGACGATACACTGCACGCGAGGCTCGACAAGCTTGATACCCTGCTCGCTCAGACCTCGACCTCGATCGGGGACGCTTCGCTCTTTGCCGAGATGCTGTCGCTTCCGAATGATGGACGCTATCCCGCCCTCAAATTGACCCCGCAGCAGCACAGGCAGCGAACATTCGAAGCGCTCATCTCACAATTAGAAGCGCTTACACGGCAAAGCCCAGTCTTGATAATCTTTGAGGATGCGCATTGGACCGATCCTACGAGCCTAGAAGCTTTCGGCCGGATCGTGGCCAGGATTGAGACCCTTCGCGCGCTAATGATTGTGATATTCCGCCCGGAATTCGATCCGCCCTGGATCGGGCGGCAGCACGTGACCGCCATGACGATCAATCGGCTGACGAAACACCAAGTCGGCGCCATGATCGACGGCGTAGTCGGCAGCAAGCTGCTGCCGGCGGGCATCAGGCAGGACATCATCGAACGTACCGATGGCGTCCCCCTGTTCGTGGAGGAGATGACGAAGGCAGTGCTGGAGGCGGAGGGCCACGGCGCAGTCGAACGCACGATTGCCGTCATTCCGTCCCCGGCCTGGGCAGTCCCCGCAAGTTTGCACGCCTCATTGATGTCGCGGCTCGACCGGCTCGGCCCCGCCAAAGAAGTGGCACAGATTGGCGCGGCGATCGGCCGGGAGTTTTCGCATGCTCTCCTGGCGGCGGTGGTGCGCGTGCCAGCGGCGGAACTGGGATCAGTGCTGAACCGTCTCATAAAGGCTGGTTTGCTTTTCAGGTTAGGCTCGCCGCCGAATGCAACTTACCTATTCAAGCATGCTTTGGTGCGGGACGCGTCCTATAGCACGTTGCTGCGCCAGCCCCGCCGCGCGCTCCATGCACGCATTGCCGAAGCAATTGAAAGCCAATTCGCCGAAACAGCCGAGAGCCAGCCGGAACGGCTAGCACATCACTGCACTGAGGCCGGGCTGATCGAGAGGGCGGCGGCCTTATGGGGCAAGGCGGGACAGCGGTCGCTAGCGCGTTCAGCGCTAGTAGAGGCGACGGTTCAGCTAATCCGCGCTCTTTCACAGATTGCGACGCTGCCGGGCACACCAGCGCTGCGTGGCGACCAGATCAAACTGGAGGTCGCGCTTGTGAATGCCTTGATGAACACCAAGGGCCACGCGGCCCCTGAGACTATCGCATCTCTCGATCGAGCCCGCGCCTTCATCGAGCAAGCGGAGTCACTCGGAGAGCCCCCTGAAGACCCGTTGCTCCTGTTTTCAGTCCTCTATGGGTTCTGGGTCACGAACTATATAAAGTTCAAAAGCGACGCTCTCCTCGACCTTGCGACAGAGTGCTTGGCGCTTGCCGAGAAGCAGGGAACGATGGTTCCGCTCATGCTTGGGCATCGTATTATGGCTACGTCTCTGACGTGTACGGGCGTCCTTGCAGAAAGTCTGGCACATTACGATCAGGCGATCGCGATCTACGAACCCGCCGAGCATCGTACGCTGGCGGCTCGATTTGGCCAGGACATTAGGGTCGCAGCCCTATCCTATCGGTCCTGGGCTCTATGGCTTCTTGGCTTCCCCGAGGCTGCAGGCAGAGACGCTGAACAGGCGCTCAAGGAAGCGCGCGAGATCGGCCAAGCAGCCACTTTGATGTATGCCCTGTTCCATACATCCTTTACCCATATCTGCTGCGGAAACTATGCGGCAGCAAGCGCCGAAGCTAATGAACTTGTCCCCCTGGCAGACGAGAGAGGTTCATTGTTTTGGGGGTCGCTCGGAATGGTGGTCCAAGGTTGCGTCTTGGCCCTCACTGGGAAGGCCTCAGACGCGGTCCATGTGATCGACTCGGGTATCAGAGCACGTCGGTCAACGGCGGCAACAGCGCTAGTGCCATTCTGCTTGTCGTATCTGGCGGGCGCTCATGCTGAACTCGACCACTTCGATGATGCACGGGACTGCATTCGCGAAGCGATGACCCAGGTAGAAACAACCAAGGAAAGTTGGTTTGAGGCCGAGATCAAGCGCATGGCAGGCGAAATCGAGCTATCGTCGCCCAACCCAAACGCAACGAAAGCGGAAGAATATTTCGAACATGCGCTGGCGGTCGCTCGTCAGCAGCAGGCAAAGTCCTGGGAACTGCGTGCGGCTGTGAGCATGGCGCGGCTGTGGTACGATCAGGGCAAACGACAGCAGGCCCACGATATTCTCGCCCCGGTCTATGGTTGGTTCACCGAGGGTTTCGACACGCTGGACTTGAAGGAGGCCAAATCGCTGCTGGAGCAGCTCAAGGCATGAGCGAGAGCAGCGAAACGTCGCGCAATTGATCGCTCGAACAGGCGCGCGCATCGACGCCGCCATGACCGCAACCATCGATTTCAAAGGATCGCCGCGCGATGTCGGCGGATCGAGCTTGGCCGCCAAGCCTCGCAAACCGGCCGCGCTCGTTCGGCGTGATGCCGGTGCAGCGGATCGCGATCAAGGCCAATGCGCCGCCGTCAAAGGCGAGCATGCCGCCACATACCGTGCGTCGCGCCGCCACGAAAATACATCACCGGAATCGCATAGTTCGGAGCAAGTGCGAACCGATTGCTGCCTTTGCGACAGGCCCTATCAGGTGACGAACGGGCCTGGCCTTGCCGTCCCAAGTGGCCGCTGCTTGCGTAACTTTTGCGAACATCTCGCGGATACGGGGCTGGAACTCGATCAGTTCTACGATCTCGCACCCCCCCGCGATGGAATTGCGCACTGCATTAGCTTTTTCAGGCGCCACCTCTCCAAGACGAATTCGTTCCATCAGAGGACCGGCGCGAGCAGGCAGGGAAAAATAGGTGAAGCGGGCGCCCGAAAAAGACATCATCTGCTGGATCGTCGCGCCACACGCCTTGGTCTGCGCGACGGACCTCTGATAATCGTGCGGCTCGACGCAAAAACCGCAGTGCTGAAGACCGCTCCTTCCGGCCGCAAGGAAGGCGCGCCAGCTTGACGGCTCATTGTCGAGCGGCTGAATAAGCTCCAGCTGCACCCCGCCGACCTGGCAGAATCCGAACATGATCAGCGGGCGTGAGGGCCTCTCCAGATACTTGTTATCAGTGACCACCACCGGACCAACCGTGAGCCAGGGCCCGATACCCTGGTCTATCCAGCTCTTGATGGCTTGCTCAAGATCGGGCACCACATAGCCGAGCTGATCAGCGCTTTTCTCAAGCAACGGGATGTCCGCATCGATTGGCTTGCTGAGGCGCTCCATACGATTCTCCGGTGCTGCCGAACGTTGTCGCGCAGACGTTCCGCGACAACCTACTATAACCCTGGAAAATTGCAGTAGGACGGCTGTGCCGCGGTCGCGCGCAGATGCAGCTTTCCTGGCGGGACTCAATCAAGGGATCTAAGAGCAATCGGGTTACGATGTCCCCATTCATTCCAACCTGAACCCGATTACGCGTCGCGCTGGGTCAGGAAGTTTATGCAAGTGCGCAGCCATTCGAGGTCTGGACCTGCAGGCACACCGGCGAACGCCGAGTTGTGGAATTCGCGCGCTGCAGCCTCTGCAAATTCGGCTGCCGCTCGCTGCGCCCATGGGATGCTCCCGCCCTCCGCGATGATCTGATGTAGCCTCAGCACTTCACGCGGCAAACGTCGCTCGCGGGGCCGCGCCAGAAAGGTGCTAATCCACGCACGGTCAGTGGGATTCGCCCGACCCAGGGCGTGCGCGAGCAGAAGCGTCCGTTTGCCTTCCCAGAGATCTCCGTCGATCTCCTTGCCGTAACGCCCAATGTCGCCAACCAGGTTAAGAACATCGTCGGTGATCTGGAAAGCCAGTCCAAGCAGATAGCCAAACCGATCAAATCGACCGAGATTCTGGTCCTCGCCGTTGGCAACGAGTGCACCAATCCGCATGGGGTGAATGAAGCTGTACCAGGCCGTTTTCTTGAGCACGAGCCGCAGATAATCGTCTGTCGTAACTGTGAGATCATTGTCTCGTACCCATCCTAGTTCGTTGGCCTGCCCCTCCAAGGTCTCGACGACCATGTGATCGACTTCGTCGAAGATGCGCAGCGCCGTCACCGGGCCGAGCCGCTCGCCGGTCTTGCGGAAAAGGCGCATAGCGAGTGCGTTCATGGAATCGCCAGTGTTCACGGCAATTGGAATCCCGGCACGACGATGCATTGTCGCAACGCCACGCCGCCAGTCGCTACCGTCTTCAATATCGTCGTGCACGAGAAATGCATTGTGCAGCATTTCCAGGCCGGCGGCGGCAGGAAACGCATCCTCCGCGCGGCCGCCCAGCGCTCTCGCGGTCGCGATGCAGAGGGCAGGACGAAGGCCCTTGCCTGACCGGCCCATGAAATCCGTCACGAGCCCATACAGGTGGCGCTGCGGTTCCCACGTCGGTACACCTTCTGTGAGCATATCGGCCAGCATGTCGCGATACCACACCAGGCGGTCCAGAAAGCCGGCCGGGCCTACGATCTCGCCGGCCAATGGCACAGTATCCGCGACCTTGATCAACGCATCCTGCAGGGTGGGCACATCAACCAAGCGGCGCGCCATCGTCGCCGGGTCGACCGCATCAAGCGCGCCGACATCATCCGCGGCGGCACTGTGCGAGTCGAGCGTGTCGGCGACGGCATGGGTGAACGGCGATACCTGCTCGAGCAGGGAGCTCGCCAGCTCCAGCAGCGGCGACGCACCGCGTAAGGCGTGGGCAGCTACCTGCGCGAGTGAAGCGTCCCACGGCAGGCCGGCCTGGTATCGCGCAGCATCGTGCAGCCGCCATGGCAGGAGGATTTCAGGTTCGTGCAGCGGCCACAGCTCACAGCGGCTTCCGTCGAATTTCACGGCGTCAAGCAGGCCATTCACTGCGCGCCGAGCTGCCTCATTGGCTGCCTCCATCGTCGCGAGGTCGGTATGCGTGCGAACGTAGTCCGACGCCAGAAAAAGGTTTGGAATGGCGGTGGTCGCCTCGGGACGCAAGGCCCAGGTTTCGACTTGGTTCACCAGAAGCGGCTCGGAATTCCGTAGCCAGCCCGGGCGTGCGGGATCGTTCTCAATGTTTGCGCTGAGGAACCACGAATGCAAATCCTCATCGCGCAGCACCTCATCACCGGCATCATTGAGCGAGCGCTTGAGTTGATTCCATGTCTCGCGCACCACCTCTTCACGCGAGCACCGCATGGCTGGGCGTCCGTCCGATCCCGGCGCCGTCCAATCAGAAAGATCGACCGAGAGGATGCCGTGCACATCGCTGTCTCGGAACAGCTCAGACGGCACATCACGCCAGAACTGAAGCTGCGAGATGCTCGTGAGCGCCCATTCGGTGTCGATGTGAATCACGTGCCCGTGCGCCGACGGCACCGCGCGGTGCAGATAGAACTGCACGCCGTTCATCCACTCCAGGTTCGGAGCCAGCGCGCGCAGGTTGGCGAGCGTCGGGTCGGCTGCCGCCAGGCGGTCGCTCACCAGGGGGGCGATGTCCTCGAGCGGGAGCGCCGCCACGTAGTGGTCGCCATGCACCATGATGCGCTGACCTTGCTGGCCCTGCTGGCGAGCGACGACGCCGGTGATCCGTCCGTTCTCGTAAAGGATCTCCTCGACCCGCGCGTTCTTGACGTACCGCACCCCTCTCGATTCGAGATACGCAAGCCACGGGTCGATCCAGACGAGATTCGTTGGCCCATCGAGCACGCGATCAGTCGATCCCGCGATCGGGTTCAGGATCGTGAGCACCAGCTGCACAAAGATGTCGCCGATGGTGCGCGCGCTGGCCTTGCGCGCTTTGGACGCCACCAGCGAGCGCGTAATGCCGGTGGCGAGGAACTTCTGGTATGACTCCGACCGCTGCTCGGCGCCGACGAACTCCCACCAGCTCGTGCGCTCGTATTCTGCGAGCCGGCGCTGGTGGCACGAAGTGAGTATCTGCCAGACGCGCGCACCGAAGAATGCCAGATCGTCGGGTGTGAGGCCAGTGGAGTGTTCGAACAACAGCAGGATGTCCCGCAACATGGTGCCGGCATCGCGGGGCGAGAGCGGAAAGCCGGCGGGTACGACGAACGGGGGCTCGTCGTATTGCGTGAACTCCAGTCGCGTGGTCGGCACCAGGTGATCCGCAACCTTGCTCCCGTCAAACGACGGTATGCGGCGCATTGTCTCGATTACGTGCTTGTAGAAACCTGGGAAGAATCGAAACCCATGCTCGCCGGGCACCCGATGCTGAACCGAACTCCCAGCGCCATCGGCGACCTGATGTCCGCTGGTGTCCTCGCCCTCGTGGAAGACGGGAATGCTGCGGGCCTTGCCTCCCGCAATATCGCCACTCTCGAGCACCACGACATCAAAGCCGCGCTCGACCAACTCGTGCGCGGCACTCATGCCGGCGACACCACCGCCCAAGACGATAACCCTAGTAGGCATGCTTCACCGAGCCATGACCACTTAGTCCGACTTTTAGCCAGCTTTGGAGGCGTCACCGAGCGCGCGGGACGCGATACATCGGATCAGTTTCGACGATCTCCCGAGCCCTTTCAAGCATGAGCTTCATTCACCCAAAGTTGCCAAACGTACGTCAGCAGCCATCTGTATTTGACCAAGTAGAAAAGCTCACGGTTTCTTGGCTGCGGCTTCCTCGGTCTCGATCTTCTCAAGCTGAGCCTTTGCCAGGTCGGCGTAGAACCCCTTGGGATGATGTTTCAAAAACGCTGTGACCGCAGTCCTGTTACCGATCTGCAGCGCGAGCCCAAGGTCGCGCCCTGGATCGGCCTGCGGATTGGCCTTAGCGGAAGCCGCGGGTTTGGGGTCTGGCTCAAGTTGACGGAATTTTCCTGTTTTCAGATCAACTGCGAGGGGAGTGATGATCCCCCCGTGCTCGTCAAGTAAATTAATGACCGATACACCGTCACTGCGGTTGGTCGACGCTTCCACAGTGAACTCGTCTTTCTGGCGCTTCGATACGATTGGAGGTTCATCATCGACGCTCACTGCTTTGGTTTGATTAATTTTCTGCTGGGCGGCCTCGTCATCGATCCGAAGGACAGATTTCAAAACTTCAATGTCTATTGGGATTTTCATTTGCATCTCCTCCCTAGTCTTTTGCCGAGGTGAAGTAGCGATCAAGCGACCCCGAGACATTTCTCCGTACACGCCGCGATCATCGGAAAATCTCAATCGCTACGGTGCCTCGAAATTTCGTGGCGCCTATGCCGTCAGCCGTATGATCGCATCGGGTTCCTTGATGCGCAGCGCCATCTTCTCGCACACACGGAAGACGAAATTCGGCTCGGCTGTGACCTGCAGGAACTGGACGCATAAATCTGTGGCGATGACTAGCTCGACTGGCTCGCCGCCAAGCGCCACAACCACGCCGGACCGCAGACCGGGAGCGACGTCAAGCGTGGACGAGCGGAGCAGCGGACCGCCGCCCAGGAACGGGAGGATGCGATCCTGCGGCAATACAAGAGCTTCCGTTGGCGACTGAGCGACGAGAAACATCTGCTGGTCAAGAACCACCGCGAACGGTCCGAAGTGGCCCCGCTCTTCCAGGCGGCCAATGGCGTCGGCTATCCCGGCCACCAGCCGCGCGTCTCTGTCTGGCTGCTGCAATTGAATATTAACCTGCTGCGCCTGAACGGCGGCTGAGTTTGTCCAAAGTCCACGGCTTACCCCCCCGCCGGTGATTTCCCAGAGCCTTTGCCGTGGGCCGACATTTATGGGAGGGGCAAACCTATCCTGTCCCAGGAATGCCGGGTCTGGCACCAATCCCCTGAAGACGACGGCGTCCTCAAGACGAGCCAGTACGTTGGCAGCGCGCCGGAATAAGGCCAGCACGCTGGTCATCTCCGGATCGGCCATCTGCGCACCCCGCACGGACACTCTTACCTGTAAGGTCGCCAACTGGATGACATCCCTGTCCTGGATACGTAATGGCCGCGGAGCAACCTGGACAACTTCCTCCCTCACGAAGTCGGTATCTCCGGGCAGCGGTCCAAGCAGCGGAAGGAACGTCGCCGCGATCCGTACGCGGCTAGCTTCCTCTTGAACGACTTTGTTGACGCGAGCCCACTGCTCGTCGGTCCAAGGCACTTGCGGGTTATCGGTTGTCATCTCAAAGGCCCCCCTAATTTAATACATCGGGAACGAGATGTCGTTCGTCCTTGCGCACGAACGCAAATATCTTGAGCTCAGAACACCGTTGGCGCGCACTCCACGAGTGCGGCTTCTATTGAGTCTTCACTCCACATGTTTTGCGGCCCCCGCTGTTACGACGTATATGTCGTACGCGGCGCGCAGCTTCTTCATGTCCACCCTGCCAACGCCAATACACTGGGCGCGGTTGAGCCAAGCGAGTTCTTTGTCAGCGGTCGCGTAGGTCGGAGCAAGAACGAACGGCGGCAGTATACCGAAGTCGCCGCGGATGGCACGTGCGTAGCCGTCCGCACCCAGGTCGAGGATGCCATCATACAAGCAGTCGATCCGCGCACCAGACCGCGTCTGCAGACACTCCGTCACATTGACTATTCCAACACCGTCCTTGCGGATGCGCAGCCAGTTGATCCCGCCGGGCCGGACGATCCCCTCGAAGCGCGGCCCAACGAAGCGTCCTTCCGTGACGTGCAAGTTGACCCGCAGTCCATCCGGCATAACGCCTATTACCTCCGTACGGATGGCCACCGTGCCGGCCCAGAGGAACGTGGCATCCCAGTCCCAGCGAGGCTCGCCCGCAGGTAGAGCAGCGGTCTCGACCGGGGCCGCTCCGCAACCCACCTGATACCGGGGACATTTGGCGGACTCCCGTAGGCGCGGAGAGATCGGCTGGCCGGCAAAGCCAAGCACCGGCAGAAACTCCACCGTTCCGCCGGATTGGCCCGGCAGGAGCGCCCGGAATAGCCGACCGTTCGCACCGTGGACGCGCGGCGCGGATTGCCCGATTGCCTGGCGGACCGGGCCTCCGTTCACCCGGTACTCTACCGTGACAGCGTGACCCGGCCGCACTGGAGAGACCGCTACCGTGACCGATGCCGGGGTTCCCGGAGAAATCACTGCAGCGGGCACGGGCGTATCCGCCTCGCCCCATCGCAGCTCCGAGCCGTCCCGTGCGCGCTGCATCGAAGGCATGCATGCTGCCTTAGCTTGAGCTTCATCCGTTTGCAGCGTCAGGGAAGGCGCCGGAAGAAACCGGTCACACGCCGGAATAGGTGAGGGCTTTGCCGCAGCTTCCGCAAAAACGCACGGCCGTCTATTGACGAATCCGCGCGACGGGGAATTCACGGGACGCTCCGCGGCGTGAGATCGAGACCCCTGCGCATCCGCCATGCTTCGTCTTCCTCGGCGAGGATTTCGAGTGCGCGCGCAATGAGATCGCCGGGATTGGTCACCAAGGGGGGGGCGCAAGGCGCCGCCTGCCGCACCGAGGAGTCTCCCGAGCGCGCAGCGTTTTGGCGTACCGATTGAAGCGCGTCAGAAGGCTGTCGAAGAAGGCCGCGCTTTTGGGCCGCCCCGGTTTGGACGCCAGCCGCATCGGCAAGTCCCGGCAAACGCGACAGCGGCGACGCCCCCGGGGGAGAGAGCCCCGAGTCCTCGACCGCGCTTTTCGATCCATAGCATTTGCCTGGCATTTGCTCGACCGACTTCGCATTCTGGTTCTGTCTAATAGACTATATTGTATTGCGTGTACAGGACAGGGGCTGCTGCCGGTAGTTGGCGACCTGCTGGATCTCCCCACGCCGGCGCCAGTCCGCTTGCGACGGCTAAAAACCGCGTGCCAGCGGCGCGATACGCTATCGCAAGGCGGATCTGTAGAACCCGATATCGTCTTGGATCACCGCGTCCAGTCCGACTGGTACGCGAGCAGGATTTGCCAGATCAAGCTTCCGAAACACGATCTTGTCGCGCCAGACCTTTCGCAAAAAATCCTCAAATACGAGAATTGTCAGTTGTTCACCCGCACATCGTCGGTATCCAAAGCCGAACGGAGCAAAGCCGGCATAGTCACAAACCGGGTAGCTTCGTTCGTCCGCAACGACAAATAAGGTGCCGAAGCCGCTATTTGTAATATGGGCGTTTCGTCCGTCCTTGACCTTGAAATTGGTGATGTCGAACGGGCACCGTGCCAGGCCGATTTGCCGACACTTGTCATCGTTGATCTGCGCGCTGGTCGGGACGCGGAGATATCGTTGCGGATCGAACGTATTCGGATCCGTCCAGTGAACCGGATCCAGGCTGGTGCTGGCATGCGGCGTGGATACATAGCTGTCTCTTTCAAACGGCATGCCGAGCTTTTGCTGCGGAGCCTCCCCGCGGACGCTTAATCTCGCATCATGGATGGCGGAGACGCTGCCACCGTTCGGCGAAATCACGCGAAACAATTCCATTACGAATAGCTCAAGTGGCGAGAAAGACGCACCTCCGGCAGTGTCGAAATTTCCGCTCATTGTCTTCTGAAATGATGCTCGCACGGCCTGGTCGCCGCGGTCTTCCGACAGGAGCGACATGACCCGGAAAATCGCATTGCCCCATTGGCTTAGCGCGACGAAATCGTGGAGGCACTCAATGACCATGTCCTTCTTGCTGAAATGACCGCCGTCCTGGGCATTCTTCAGCCAATGCCAAGCCATGGTTCTCTCGGGATTTTTGATTTTGCCCGATTGGATATCGTCGATGCGTTTGCCGATCCACGATTTGAGAAAATCCTGAAGCTCACGAACCTTCATATAGTTTTGGTAGGTAACTGGCAGCAACGGATCCCGATAGGCAAAGACCGTATTGAACGCCTCTCCTATTTCACGAACCTCACGGGGAATATCGCTGCCAACAAGTCCAAGGTGAAGGTCCCAATAGAGGTCGAAATAGTGGTCGAGGTAATGCTGCATGAATGGCCTGTCAGCGAATTTCTGATCTAAGAGCTTGTCAAAGAAAGCTGTAACTTTGGCGCGGTACATCGGCTTATAGAGATCGGGCGTCACCGCCGAAAAATAGATTCGCTTGCGAAGATTATTCTGACCCCGCTTCTCGAGACCTTGCAGGAAAACCATCACGCCCTCCTCAGGGGTCGGTTTCCAGTCACGATAGATGAGACCAAAACGATCACGAGGGAGTGCATTCTCCTTACTGAAATTAAGGTCAATCATTGGCAAAAGGGGCCGCTCCCCTTCGTAAACGTTCGTCAGGAAGAACGGTATGACGACTTTCTCGACGTAGATCGGATCGAAATTGGCAGGAATCGCGGCGCGAAAACGTTCAACCGCGGTGATGATCTGCTCCGGTATCGGTGACTGTGCTGCAGCGCTGGACGCCTCTTGTGCTCGCTCCCCCACCCGCACCACGTACATGTCGAACTGCGCGCGAAGCGCGCTCATGTCCACCTTCCCCACACCGATGCACTGGACGCGATTGAGCCATTCGAGCCTCGGATCCGCAGTCTCATATGTCGGTGTGACCACGGCGGAGATTTGCTGGTCATACTCACCGCGCAGCGCCCGAGCGTAGCCGTCGGGACCAAAATCGGCGACCCCGCCGTAGGCGCCGTACACGCGAACACGGTCCCGCGTCTCGAAACACGCCCGGACGTTGACGATCGCAATTCCATCCGGGCGGATATGCATCCAGTCCGCCGCGCCGGGTAACACGACGGCATCGTGACCCGGCCCAACGAAGGTCCCTTCCGTGATGTGCCAATTGACCCGGAGGCCGTCGGACATTGGGCCGACCAATTCTTTGCGGAGCACCACCTTCAATGATCCGAGGAAGCTCGTATTCCAAGCCAAGCGGAATGGGGCAGAGGCGGCCTCTTCGGATGCCCCCCAACGAAGGCGCGAGCCGGCGTTTGCCATTCCCTCGCATGCAGCCGAACTGTCGCGGGCGCAACGCGGGGTCTGATCCGCCAGGCCGGTGATCACCCCCCGCACCTTGGGAAAAAAACCCAGCACTTTGGGCGTGAAGCCCCATGCGAGAAGGGTCCGACCTTCCTCCGAGCTCCGGTCGAAGTGCAAAGATCCTGGCATCACCGGTTGCAGCCGAGGGGCGACATCGCTTCGCCACTGCCAGCAAACGACCGACCCCTGCCCGATGCGCGCGACCGCCGGGTAGACGCATTCGGCACCGCGCGGAAGCGCCTGCAGCGTGACGCCGGCTGTTTTGGCCGCCTGAGCTACCACTGACTCGTATGCCGTCGGATCCCCGGTAAGCGCCAGGTCTCCCTGGACGACGCCACGTCTGTGCTGGTCTTTGATCGACAAGTGGAGCCGGCGACCGATGCACGCCATATCGATGGTCCCGGGCCGCTTGTCGGTACCCATGCGCTCACGGCCGACGTCGATCGCAACCTGGGTTGTATCGAGCAGTCGGAACATGTACATCCGCGCTTCGTTCTCATACACCGCCATTGCGGGATCGAACGATCCATCAAGCATCACAAGCACGCTCGATGAGCCGTTGGAGGCCGCCCTCAGGGACGCATGGCTTTCGGGAGCGTTGTCCGCCACGGCAGCAACCACTATGAACATGGCGGCATACGGCCGGATCGAGGTGTCGGTGAACTTATTCGACCAGAGCTGTGCGACAGCCGCGTGCCTGCCGTCCGCGTACTTCAAGATTATCGGCCTGTAGCCACTGCCGGCCAATGCGGCATTCACGAGAGGTACATTGGAGCACTCGCCGTAGAGGTGCACCATTTGACCGTTATAATACTGAAGCTCATTCGGCACGACTGCGCCGCTGGCGGTCGTATAGGTCTTGCCCGTGATGATGTACTTGTCGAAGAGTGGTTCGTACCGCTCATTATCGATATCGGACGGTGGCGGCACGAACGCGTCCAAAGTCAACTTGCTCTTCGCTTCTCGGGACAGTTGCTGCTCGAAGGTGCGAAGGACTTCTTGAACGTCCTCTTTGCTATGAGGAATCTGCAAGAGTCGAATGACATCCGAATTTCCGAGCTCGCCGGCTGCGGCGAGCCGAGAGGCCTCGCGGATCATTCCGCTGCTACGAATCGCTGTGCCCACGCTGGTCTCCCTTGAATAGAATGAACCGCGCCAGGAGCCGCGCCGCTTTGTCCGTTCGAACCATTATTCCTGAGCGCGAATGTCGGAATTTATAATATCCTGCTGGTCCTTGCGAATGCCACACTTATCCACCTCCTGGAAGTGATCCGACTTGAGGTATGTGTTGGGCCTCAAGGAGGACTACAAACGGCAAAAACGCTACATGCCCGAAGAGATCGTCGCGAAGCCTGCGGTAGGTCGAATGTCCTGGTCTCGCAGTGCAAAACATGTCCAGGCGATCGGCCAGATCGGCGTGGGCCCTTTCGTCGGCGAGGAATTTCTGGAGGTGTAAACAGCACGCCGCCAGCGCCAACAGAAAGCCTAGCCCGCAAGTCCGCGCGGGCGGTGGCTTGCATTAGCGGCACATGAGGTCGCGGCCGTGCGACCTCAATTTCCGGTGCGATTAATTTCGCACTGCAGCTGTTCGAAAAGAATCCGTATCGCGGGTTGCGGCGCGTCATCGACATTTCCGGCGATGGGCCGAACAACGACGGAGCCCCCGTAACCGGCGCGCGCGACGCTGCCCTGGAGAAAGGCATCATCATCAACGGCCTCCCGATCATGGTGAAGGAGCCATCCCTCTCGACGACCGATATCGAGAACCTCGATCTCTATTACGAGGACTGCGTGATCGGAGGGCCGGGCGCCTTCATCATGACGATCAAAGATCGCGAAAAATTCCAGGCAGCGATCCGGACCAAGCTTGTTCGCGAAGTTGCGGGCCTCACGCCAGAGAGCGGGATCGTCCCAGCCGCCGAGAAAGAGCCCCGGGTGCCCTGTCTGATCGGCAAAAAAATCGCAGGAGCGCGGCCGGCGGTGAGTGTCGAGACGATCATTCAGAGCCGCCGGGCGAACAAACTTTGGACAGCAGTTTATCATGGTCGCAGCCCCACGCGTCGGGACATTGGAGCTGCTAACGTCCGTTCGTGGCCTACACCGACGAAATCCCGCGCTCGTCCCAATGACGGCTGTTAAGGGGCGACCGGAAATGGCTAACATATGGCCAAAACAACGCGACTGGCGAGTAGGCTTTGGAAACTGTGCCCCAGCAGGCCGTAGTCAGCATATATTTGGGCACAAGGAGGTGCGAAATGGCGACAGCAGCTACCCAAGTCGTTCTTGATACGCCGGCGCCCGTGTTCCAGCTTCCGGCCACCGACGGCAAGATTTACGCACTGGACGACGTTGCGGGCGAAAAAGGCACGGTCGTCGTCTTCATCTGCAACCATTGTCCCTATGTCAAAGCGGTGATCGACCGCATGGTTTCGGACGCCCGCGTGCTGATGTCGGAGAGCATAGGCTTTGCGGCGGTTTGCTCGAACGATGCGGCGAACTATCCCGAAGACTCGTTTGAGAATATGAAGCGTTTCGCGAGGGCTCATGATTTCCCGTTTCCATATCTCCACGACGAGACCCAGACAGTCGCTCGGGCGTATGGGGCGGTCTGTACGCCGGACTTCTTCGGTTACAATGCCGACCGCAAGCTCAAGTATCGCGGCCGGCTCGACGAAGGGCGTGCGACTCCGCCTCGCGCGGGGGCGCCCCGAGAGCTTGTCGAGGCCATGCGCGCGATTACGACCACCGGTCTTGCGCCGGCTGACCAAAAGGCGTCTATTGGCTGCTCGATCAAATGGAAGGACGAATGAAGCCGATCCCTGTCAACAGGTTTCGTATCTGAGACCGCCGCGTGCGGCAGCATTTGCTGCACATGTGCGATTTGACTAGCGGCATCACGAGGACCCTGCGGCTGCTGCCGGAGTCGCGTTCGCCCCTTCTCCTTCAGGTCTGCTTCCGGGGCAACACGAGGCTTCGGCTCCTACAATCCGACCCGTCAGTGCTGCGTCGCTTTTGCGACACCGATCGACTCCTGTCGAGCGCTCGGACCAGATTTGCTCACCCTGAGTTCTTCCGGTGTTGGCCCGTTTGGGGCACGCCAACCGGCCCGGAAACTGTCCGCTTGTCGAGGGGAGACGGGAAGTGGCTCGCCCGCGGTCAAAATGGCGTATTGACTCCAACCGGACGTTGCGCACCCCAAGACAGGAACTGTGGTATCCTCCGTCAAATGCGATGGGACGGTTCAACGAAAGCGGCTGCCCCCTCTAGTGGCACTTACTGCGCGTCCTCGTGTCCTCGCCGGGCTCCGGGACAGCACAAAATGGCCTGGCATCCCCACCTCTTAGGCGCCTGCTCGGCCCGCGCCGACGAGGTGATCGAATGAGCGCGCTAGGCAAGCTGGTGCGATCCTGCCGGCGGAAGACCGGTCCGAGTAAGGGGTAACGCTCTCCCGGGTTCGAGGAGGACCAGCGTCGTGAAGCGGGACTTCGACCTCATCGTCTATGGCGCGACGGGTTACACCGGCCGTCTCGTCGCCGAATATCTGACGACGTCCTATCGCGGCGACGATGCTCCGTCCTGGGCGATCGCGGGACGCTCGACCGACAAGCTTCAGAAAGTGCGTGCCGACATCGGCGCACCAGACGATTTGATTTTGGTGAAAGCGGATGCCGGCGAACCGGCCAGCCTACGTTCGATGTGCGAGCGTGCGGCCGTGATTATCACGACGGTCGGGCCTTATCAGCTTTACGGCCCCGAGCTTGTGGCGGCCTGCGCGGCCACCGGCACTAGCTATGTCGATCTGTGCGGCGAACCGGCATGGATGCGGCGCATGATCGACGCCCATCACGAAGAGGCGAAACGGACCGGCGCGCGCATCGTCTTCTCCTGCGGCTTCGATTCCATCCCGTTCGATCTCGGCGTGCTCACGTTGCAGGAGAAGGCGCGCGAGAAATTCGGACGCCCGGCGCGGCGGGTTAAAGCCCGCCTGCGCAAGGTGAAAGGCGGCATGTCGGGCGGCACCGCAGCGAGCGCCCAGGCGACGTTGGCGGCCGCGGCGCGCGACCCGGCCCTGATCCGGCTGCTGACCGATCCCTTCGCGCTGACACCGGGGTTCACCGGGCCGTCTCAGCCGTCGGGCCTTATCCCCGAATACGACCCGAGCATGAACGTGTGGCTCGTGCCGTTTCCCATGGCGCCGGTCAACACCAAGAACGTACACCGCACGAATTTCCTGTTGGGTCATCCCTACGGCACGGACTTCGTTTACGACGAGATGATGGTCGCGCCCGGATTTGGGGAAATCGGTCGCGTGACGACGGAGACCTTCGCCACCATATTTTCCCTGCTCGGGACCGGCGGTCTCAAACCCGGTGCAGGCCCGACTCGGGAAGAGCGCGCGAAGGGCTTCTACGACATCCTCTTCCTGGGCGAGCTGCCGGATGGCCGACGGGTCGAGGCGGTCGTCACGGGCGACCGCGATCCGGGCTACGGCTCGACCAGCAAGATGATCGCCGAGAGCGCTCTCTGCCTCGTGCGCGACGTGCAGGGCGAGGGCGGCACCTGGACGCCGGGCGCGCTGATGGGTCCGGCGTTGCGCAAGCGTCTAAAGGAGCGCGCCGGCCTCACCTTCAACGCGCGTTGAGGTAACGCTCAGAACTGCAGCGGCGTGCTGGGCTACGTGGATCGTAACCAACGAAAAGCGCGGATTGGCGTGCGCGGCCTCAAATCCGGTTCAATGGCCGCTTTCGGCCCGTTTGAGACATTCCCTCTGGCTCTGAGAATGTCCGATTATCGAGACAGCGACGAGCTCCATCGCAAGGTTGCACGATGAAGAAGGTAGTCAACTCAGCACTGTCGCGCCGCCGCTTTTTGCGGCTCACGTCAGTGGCCGCGGCATCAGCTCTGACTCCAACGGTGTTGTGGGCCGAGCAGCAACAAGCAGCGGATTCGGCCACATCCCAGGCCGTGCCCGCACGCATCGCCACGTTCGAGGAGGTATGGCGGACCGTGCGAGATCGTTTTTACGATCCGCACCTAGACGGGCTCGATTGGTCGGCCGTCCGGGAACGTTACTTGCCGGACGCCGCGCGGGCGAGTTCCGAAGAGGCGCTGGCCGGCGTCATTAATAGTATGCTCTCTGAGCTGCATGCTTCGCACACCCGCTACTACACACCGTACGAACCAGAGTACTACCAGCTTTCTGATATCTTTGCTGGTGCGTTAAGGCGGCGCGGACTGGAACGTGTTTTTCCGAATGGCCGTATCTCCTATCCCGGCATTGGCATCCTCTCGCGTCTCGACACGCAGGGTCGCAACATGATCACCGGTGTTATAGAAGGCACGCCAGCCCAACAAGCCGGCCTGCTCGCTGGCGATGCGATCGTCTTCGCCGATGGTGCACCGTTTGAGCCGGTACAGTCATTCCGTGGCAAGGTCGGCAAGGAAGTTGTGCTGGGGCTGCGTCGTGCCGGCGCGTTTATGCAAATATCGGTTACTCCGGTCGAAATTGAGCCCAACAAGATGTTCTTGGACGGCTTGAAGGCC